>NZ_JPJI01000045.1 GCF_000732625.1 Nonlabens ulvanivorans | reverse complement strand
ACTATACCTTTTGATTTTGAAATGATTAGTTCTATGTCTTCTTTCAAAAAGTTCGAAGTCTGTCCCTTAGCGCCCACAGGATAAAAAGGTCTTCAGAAATGGAGACCTTTTTTAGTTGATATGAAATACTACGTTTACATATTATATTCTGAGTCACAAAATGGTTCTGTCTGATTAATTTTTTCAATACCAAATATCCTTAGTTGTGAGATTCAAAATTAAGTACATGTACAACTGTCATAAATATCCTCATAGTATCATCTAGTAAGCAGTTTACTTTATGTTAGAGCTAATGGGAAAGAATCAAAAATGAAGCTACAGTGAAAATGATTTCAGAAAACCTTCGCTACCATGCAAATGGATTGGTTAGCCCTATATGATGGAAAATATTTAACAAATTGATGTTTATATTGGAAAATATTTATCAAATTTGTATTTTGATATTAGTATAATGGAAAAAAGTAGGCCAATACATCTTCAAGAAATCATTTATGGTTCACCAGAATCTAATGTTTCGCGACAAATATCCAAGCTTGAGAAAGAAGGAAAGATTAGAAAGATAGCTTCTAGGATTTACACCAGTAACCTAGAAGATACGCCAGAAGATATCATACAGCGCAATATATTTCCCATTTTAGGAAACCAATATCCAGGAGCCGTATTGAGCCATCGTTCGGCTTTTGAATTTTCGCCTACATCAACAAATCAATTATTTGTCACCTACAAATACACTAAAAAGGTAAAGCTACCAGGAATAACCATTCGGTTTATGGAAGGCTCAGAAGCCATAAAAGGTGACATTTCATTTTCTGGCGAACTTATAGTGTCACAACTTGAGCGTGCCTTACTAGAAAACTTACAAGTCTCCAGACAAACAGGTGGTGACTCAAAAACACTTACTTACCCAGAAATAGAAGAGAAACTAGAAAAGATTATTCGGGTCAACGGCGAAGCCGAATTAAACAGCGTTAGAGACAGAGCTCGCGATATTGCTGAACAACTCGGGATGCAAAAAGAGTTTGAAAAACTGAACAAGATTATTAGTGCTTTATTAGCCACGCATCCTGCTACTACTTTGAAATCACCTTTGGCAGTAGCGAGAGCAAATAATTTACCTTACGACCCAGTGCGTATCCAAGTATTTGAAACACTTTTTAAAGCCCTTAAAAAGGAAGAGTTTAAAAATCGTGAGGAACAAAACACCACTACCAGAGCGTACAGAAACTTTGCATTTTATGAAAGCTACTTTTCAAACTATATTGAAGGTACTGTTTTTGAAATTGATACTGCAAAACGCATTATTGCCACACAGCAACCATTGCCTGCACGTAATGAAGATTCGCATGATGTACTTGGTACATATCAACTGGCATCCAATAAACAAGAAATGCGAGTGCTACCTTATTCTGGTGAAAACCTCATTGACATCTTAAAATACCGACACGCTATTATGCTAAGTGCTAGAACAGATAAAAAGCCCGGTGTTTTTAAAGACAAAAACAACCAAGCGGGTAATACCTCTTTTGTAGATATGGAACTGGTTAACGGTACGCTCCTACAAAGCTTTGACTTTTACAAAGCCCTTATTCATCCCTTTGCAAAAGCTGCGTACATCATGTTTGTGGTAAGCGAGGTGCATCCGTTTTTAGATGGTAATGGACGTATGGCTCGTATAATGATGAATGCAGAATTATCTGCAGCAAACCACTCTAAAATTATCATCCCAACAGTATATCGAGAAGATTATTTAGGTGCTTTACGTAAGCTTACGCGAAATAACGACCCAGAAGTATATATTAGAATGTTGAATCGTGCTCAGGCTTTTAGTCATACACTTCTAGGTGACGATATGCCGTACATGGAAGCAACTCTTGAAGCTAGCAACGCTTTTAAGGAAAGTAATGAAGGAATTTTGAAAATTATTGTATAACAAGAAGTATGTTGGATTCTGTCGCTTTAACTTTTGTAATTTCATGTATAGTTAGAAAGATTTAAAGTGAAGTTACTGTTTTAAAATATTCTTAATGATTTTTCCTAAATAGCTTGTAAATTTAGGTTTTCGCACAAGCGAGAAAGTCGTTCTTTTAAATAGAATTTAGTGTAGTCCTTATGGGATGCTCCTAAATAATAGGCATGGAAGTGTAGATAGCGACGCGTATCGCTATGGTTTCCAAGGACAGGAACGTGATGATGAAGTGAAAGGTGAAGGGAATAGTTATAACTACACCTTTAGAATGCATGATCCTAGGTTGGGTAGGTTTCTTTCAAGAGATCCCTTAGCTAAAGATTACCCTCATAATAGTGTTTATGCTTTTAGTGAGAATAGTGTTATTGGAGGAAAGGAATTAGAAGGTGCAGAATATATGGATAAAGATGAGGCTAGAATTCATGTGGTACAGGGCAAGCTTTTTATAAAATTAGCTAATTTTAATTATCCATTTAGAAATGCATTCAATAGACAACATGGGGAAAGCGCAAATTTAGTTTTTGCAGATTCTCGAAATCCAGGACAACTTTCGGGAGATCTTTTTTTATATAAAATTAACCCTTTGATGTACCCATTATCTTTATCCAATCCGTCAGAAGGAATGAATCCAAATGTAAATATTCAAGCGCCAATACCTGCAGAACATGTATTTAGAGAGGTAAGAGTTAGGTCTTATATTGGAAATAAATACAAAAAAGATGGAGTAACGCCTAAGGGCAGTTCAAGTAGATGGCCTTCAAAAAATGTTACTGAGGTATTTTATGAATATGTTCCGGCGCATTCTGGTAGTGGCGGTGGTGTTAAGGGTGTGGCAGTAGGTATCGCGGTGGTTTCTTTATTTAATTATGGGATGGAAACCTATGGAAATATATCGATTTCAAATGACCTAACTAGAATACATGAACAAACTCAAGGCACTAAATTTTGGCAAGATGGAATTTTATATAGAAAACCTTCTGTGTTTGAACAAGCTCAAAGAGATGTTAAAAGAGCTCTTAACGATGGATTGATTCGTGGTTTTGATACAAATCAAATGAGTCAAGTAATGAATATAATCTTATATGGAGGTGATGGAAATGAAAGCCCACTAATAATTGAAGCAGCGAGATCGGTTATTACAAATTACTCTAGTGAATCAGCAAAAGCTAGATTGGATTTCACCTTACTTCAAGAGGAAAAAGATAAGAATTTTGTTGAACGAGTGAATCAAAATGAAAGTAATCAAGAGCAGAATAATAATGAAGAAAATTGTGATGAAGAAGAGTGTAATGGTGGCTAATTTTATTTTAATATTTCTAATATTATGTAATTGCTCATCTAATAAGAACATGCGTTTTGAAGGAGAATGGTTAATGACGCACTATATTCATAAAGATAGTTTAATATTGGAAAACAACATTGATATTCTTCCTAGGGAAGCTCCTTATCTTAGCACCATTTCAGGATATATAAGTATGAGTGGTAAACAGATGGCTTTCAATTATGATTACCACGATAAAAGCATTAATTCCAAATTTGATATTTTACCAGACGCTATAAACCCGAAATTTATAATTACAGAAAGTGAAGATTCATTGTTTAATGGAGAATATACATTCAAATATGATTCTTCTATAATATCATCGAAAACAACTGATTTTAAGGTTAAAGAAGAAGTCCTTAGACTGGAATCAGATGTTAATTTGATATATTTTTTTAGAAAAAATGTAATTCAGGAAGCTATGAAGAAGGACTATTCTCGTCCGAGAAGACCATTTTAAAAAGGATTCTATCGATTTAATCTGCAGTTCTGTCGCATTAACGTGCACGGCACTAATCGTTAAAACCGCGACAACGGTGTTCCAATATTGGGACATCCCTTATGGGTAAAAGGATTGAGAGCTCTTGCCGTTAATTAAGAAATAGTAAAAGAAAAATCAATGATGACTTTCCTTTTATAAATTCAAATGCTCTTTAAAAATCCTTCTCGTAACTAACTCATTTTAAGAACTGTCCTTATAAGGAACATTCTATTTCAAAATGCACTCGTAGGTTGCAATGCAGTGCAGTGCATTGCGGTTTACACCGCACTCAGAAACCTCGTAAAGCGATATAAGGATCATGGACATTATTTCCTACATCCCTGATGAATTCATTTTTTAATTCCGGATATAATTTTTTTAGCTGATCGGATTCTAAGATTTCTCTATAAAGCTTGTTTAACCCGATATTTGCACATATCCTTGCAACCTACGAGTGCATTTTGAAATATAGTGTTCCTTATAAGGACAGTTCTTAAAATGAGTTAGTTACGAGAAGGATTTTTAAAGAGCATTTGAATTTATAAAAGGAAAGTCATCATTGATTTTTCTTTTACTATTTCTTAATTAACGGCATAGATTACAGGCGCTTTTTCTATTTTCTAGTCTCCTTATTATTTTTTGCTTCTCAAGACCAATTGTATATTGAGTTAACTCGATGGGTTTAC
>NZ_JPJI01000044.1 GCF_000732625.1 Nonlabens ulvanivorans | reverse complement strand
TCCATGTGTATTTACAGCAGGAAGTACAGCCGATACGAGTAATCCAATCTGGCAAGCCGCCGATTGTGATGGAGATGGTGAGACCAACGGAACAGAAGACATGAATGGATCCGATCCAACCGATCCATGTGATGTAAGTGGAACAGCAACAGTACCAGATGTAAGTGATGAGAATTATGCCGTATGGGCAGCCGCAGACTGTGATGGTGATGGTGAGACTAACGGAGAAGAA
>NZ_JPJI01000043.1 GCF_000732625.1 Nonlabens ulvanivorans | reverse complement strand
AGGAGAATTAGCTGCTAGATCATTGATACATACTGAAAGTGGAGTAGGAACTCCTGTATCTGGTAGTGGATTAATAATGACCGTTACCGTTGCATCAACATCAGTACAAGTTCCTATGGCTGGAACATTATAAGTGAAATTAAAGGTTCCGTTTCCTAGTGTTGTTATGTCAATAGGATTTGTCACTGCTGTTCCTGTTGAAGTATTTCCAGTATACCATGTACCGTTTGTATCTTGAGTTCCATCTAGTAAATTGAATAAATCATATGGCGAGTTAGCCGCTACTTGATCTTCACAAATCTCAAATGGCGTTCCTACATAATTACCCGATTCTGGTGCTGGCTCTATAGTTATAGCAACTGTTGAGCTATTCATACATCCATTAACATCTGTTATAGAATAAGAAAAGTTATAAGTACCTACAGCA
>NZ_JPJI01000042.1 GCF_000732625.1 Nonlabens ulvanivorans | reverse complement strand
TTACCAATCTGAAAAACCAAATTAAAGTGATATCTCAGATATTTCCAAGAAATACGGCTGCTTAATTTAAAAACCTATTATTTTAAAGTCAACTAGTACTTATTAAGCAATTAAAAGATTTAATTTTATAGCACTGACGCAGTCTGAACAGCTATTTTAATATCTTGTTCTAATCCTTCAAAATCGCCATTATTGATTTTAAGTTTATCAAATAATTGACTTCCCATTCCTACGCAATTTACTCCTGCCTTGAACCATTCTTTTAAACCATCTTCTGTAGGGTTGATTCCTCCAGTAGGCATAATGGCTAGTTGT
>NZ_JPJI01000041.1 GCF_000732625.1 Nonlabens ulvanivorans | reverse complement strand
TTGCCTGGTGCACCATAATCTGGCATTCCTGCTGTGAATCCTGTAGAATTATCTGCGGTTGCCGTAACAGTGAACGTAGCAGACTCACCTGTCGTAGCCGTTTGGTCTACAGGCTGCATTGCCGGAACATTAACTTGTGTTGCTAGTATTTCATTTCCGCTTGCACCATCATAACCTCCTGTAGCAGGAGAACTTCCTGTAACGAGCCCATCACCATCAACAGTTGTTGGCAGAACACCAAGTACACCATCATCATCATTATCCGTCCCTCCAGATTCTAAAACGTCATTACATAAGTCGTTATCTGAATCTAAATCAAAGGAGTTTATAATACCATCATTATCTGAGTCACATCGTAAGTAAATAGCAAAAGCAACAGCTTGTTGTGCTGTACCTGGACTTGCAACTGACACATCAATTGATGTTGTGTTTTTTGAAAAATACAAACTATTACCATTTCCTTCTAAATCATAAGTTCCTAAAACATCTAAAGTTTGGTTATTTACATTAAACTGTCCTGGTGATACTCCTGTAAGGATTGATTCTAAAAATGTCCAATCACCTCCATTAGTTTGGAAAGAAATTGTTTCTGGACCATTACCTTGGTTGTTAGGAGTAGTAGCTTCTGCATCAATGGCAATAATATCTAAAGGATAAGGGATCCCGTTTTTTAATGCAGTGAATTCCACTGTAAAAGAAAAATCTTGTGTATCTGCATTTCCATAAAGTGCTTCTGCACTTCCTGGAGTATTGTATAATACATTTATTAAAGACTGACCAAATGTTGGAGATTCAAAAGTATTTAAATCATTTGTATCTATTGATTGAGTTCCAGTTCCGTTTACAACAACATTAGAAAAAGTAGCCGTTATTTCTAAATCATTAACCGTAAAGGTTTGTGTATCTCCATTATTTAAAGTTCCTCCAATACTAGACCAATCAAAAATATACAATTGATCTTGGAAGTTACCTGTACCTTCATTTGAGTTTGCAAGATTAGGTTGATCACATCGTTCTTCTACTGTATCCAAGATTCCATCATTATCATCATCTAGATCACATACATTATTTATACCATCTGCATCTGGGTCGTTTGCTGTAACCATACCTGCTGTTGCACCGTCTGTACA
>NZ_JPJI01000040.1:470-819 GCF_000732625.1 Nonlabens ulvanivorans | reverse complement strand
AATTATTACTACCTGCCAGTTACAAATGGGAATGACAGAATTGAAAGTAGGAAGTGTATGGAATACCATGCCAGCTCATGTGCACGATCGTAGAATGGAAGTGTACTTTTATCTAGATGTACCACAAGATCAAGCGGTATGTCACTTTATGGGACAACCACAAGAAACACGTCATATATGGATGCATAATCACCAAGCGGTGATATCACCACCATGGTCTATTCACTCAGGTTCTGGAACTTCTAACTATACCTTTATTTGGGGAATGGCAGGAGAGAATCTAGATTATAACGATATGGACGTTGCAAAAATCACAGATCTTAAATAATCGACTATGAATCTATTTGAC
>NZ_JPJI01000040.1:0-460 GCF_000732625.1 Nonlabens ulvanivorans | reverse complement strand
AGGTAAAGTAGCATTAGTTACTGGTAGTACACATGGTCTAGGAATGTCTATGGCACATGGATTAGGACTTGCTGGTGCTACTATCGTTGTCAACGGGAATTCATCTCAGCAAAAAATAGATGATGCCGTTGCTCATTATAAAGAAGCTGGAATAGATGCTGTAGGATACAAATTTGATGTATCAAATGAAGCTGCTGTTGAGACTGCTATTCAAAAAATAGAAAGGGAAGTTGGTCCTATAGACATTCTTATCAATAACGCAGGAATCATAAAAAGAGTTCCGCTAGCAGACATGGATGTGGAAGAGTTCAAACAAGTCGTGAATATTGATTTAGTAAGTCCTTTTATAGTTTCTAAGCATGTGGTAAAAGGCATGATGGAGCGTAAGGCTGGAAAGATTATTAATATATGTTCTATGATGAGTCAATTAGGTAGAAATACGGTAGGTGCTTATGCCGCT
>NZ_JPJI01000039.1 GCF_000732625.1 Nonlabens ulvanivorans | reverse complement strand
CACAGTCTCCCATGCTCGTAGCTGGTACGGTTGCAGCTCCATCTATATAATCACATGCATCAGTTGGATCCGTTCCATTTGCTATCTCAGCACTATTTAGAACACCATCTCCATCACAATCAGCGGACAACCATGGCTCCGCCTGAGTCCCATTTACCACATCATCTTCATTGTAATCACAAGGATCATTTAAATCGGTTCCATTAGGACCGGCAATACCATCCATATCAGGATCTAGTTCTAAACCATTAATTACACCATCTCCATCACAATCAGCATTATACCAATCTGTGTTGTTATCTGATAAATCAACATTAGCAAGTTCCACTCCTACACAAGGATCAAACGGAGCTGGATCATCTCCATTAGTCTCTCCATCTCCATCACAATCGGCGGCTTGCCAGATTGGATTACTCGTATCGGCTGTACTTCCTGCTGTAAATACACATGGA
>NZ_JPJI01000038.1 GCF_000732625.1 Nonlabens ulvanivorans | reverse complement strand
AAAGGCTATTTTTGAGTGTAGTTAAAAACTACTGTCGTTCTTTTAAATACAAGGCCTAATTAAAAATCACCTTATAGTTCTTATGGGATGCTCCTAAATAATAGACATGGAAGTGTGGATTCCGATAGCTATCGCTATGGATTCAACGGAAAAGAAAAGGATGATGAAGTCAAAGGTGGTGGTGCTCAATATGATTATGGATTTAGAATTTATGACCCAAGATTAGGTAAGTTTTTGAGCACAGATCCATTAGCTCCATCTTTTCCTTGGTATACCCCATATCAATTTGCAGGTAATAAACCAATTGTTGCAATTGACCTTGATGGACTTGAAGAACTTGATTTCAGAATTTTAGAAAAATTAGAATACGGTGAGATAGTAGTAGATATGACTAAGGCACCTGATGTATTTATAAAAAATGGTAAAAAATATTATACTACGTTAAATGCTTACGGAGCTAATGCTAATCCTCAGTATTATTTTACTAAAGCATTAGAACAAGCACCAGATTGGTGGAGTGCTGAAAATAAGGCGAGAATAAATGCTGGTCAAATGCCACATCCTGATGAGACATTCCTTAAAAAATTAGGTAGAAATCTAAATGAAGCCGATTTTGCTAAGCTAAAAGCTGTGGCATATGAAACAAAGACTAGTAGAGCATTAATGAGTATGGAACATCATCATCTAAATCATTTAGATGAAGCCATAGGTTTGCCGTGGAAAGTACATAGAGGAGCTGGAAATACAAAATTCTGGCATAAATTCGGAAAGGGTTCTAAAAGAGTTTTAGGAACTGCTTTAGTTGTTGTAGGTATGGCCATGTCTTTAGAAGCATACGCTGTTAACGGAGATGATCCTATAACTGCCGAGTTCGGAATAACAGGCGTCGATATAGAAGACGAAAATATAAATTTATTCATGGAAGTATTGGGAAGCCAAAAACTTGAAACAGCAATTGAAACTTTATCGGAGTTTGATCAGTTTTCGATATACTATGCCTCTTTAAGTGAAACAAAAGATTTTATTGAAAACGGTACTATTCCTGGAGGTGCGGGAAAAACACACAGTAGTGCAGCGTATACGGCTCAAGAAAGGCATTATTACAATGGCGAAATATCTCCTTATATGTTTATTTTCTATAATGACAACCTTTTAGATGTTAGACAAACTCCTCAAAATACACAAACGGATCCCGATCCAGAATCCTCCAGATAATTTGAAATTATGTTAAATAAGTTTATAAATTGCTATAATAATTATATTACATCTAAACGAGAATATTTTCATCGGCAAGGTATTTACAATGAAGGGTATGATTTAATAGTAGAAAAAAAGCAGTTTGAGAAGAATGACTTTAAATTGATTGATTTAGTACAAAAATATGCTTTTGAATCTTCTGCTCAAATACCTGAGTTTTTTGTGTTAGATGATTGTTTAAGAAATTCTATAAATCCTAATTGGATTGCTTTTGCAGAATACTTGGGGCGAAATTGGTTTTATACTTTTGACACAGAAAACAATAATGTTTTTCTAGTAAATCAAGAAAACAATAAAAAAGTTTTTGAATGCGCAATTAATGACGATTTTTTTCTACAATCAATGTGTATTATTTTAAATATAGAGTCTATTAGATTTAGAAAAAATTTAGAAATTATCCAAGATGGTTACCTAAGAGAAAAATTTGCAGAATGCGTTACCATTTCCGGGAATTCACTTAGCGAAGATTTTTTCAAATTTATTATAGGGTTATAGATAGGTACATGGTGCACTGCAACCTACGAGGGTATTTTAAAATAGGGTGTCCCATAAATGGGATGTGACTCAAATAGAGGTAGTTATTAAGCTGCAACCTACGAGAGCATTTTGAAACAATATGTTCCTTATAAGGACATCATTGATATTTAGATAGTTATAAATATCTGAAGTGAATTAATTGTTTTAAATATTCTTGTTGTTTTTTCCTTAATAGCTTGTAAATTTATGTTTTCTCGCAAGCGAGAAAGTCGTTCTTTTAAATAGACTTTAGTGCAGTCCTTACGGGATGCTCCTAAATAATAGACATGGAAGCGTGGATTCTGATAGCTATCGCTACGGCTTCCAAGGCCAGGAGCGCGATGATGAAGTTAAGGGTGCAGGAAATTCTTATAACTATACTTTTAGGATGCATGACCCTAGGTTGGGAAGATTTTTTAAAGTTGATCCATTAGCACCAAAATATCCTTATAATAGCACATATGCTTTCAGTGAAAATAGGCTTATAAACTCTGTCGAACTTGAAGGGCTTGAAGCTGAAGATTTAATGTCAGGCAAAATTGTTGATATGGGAACACAAGCTGAATTAGAGTTGTTGAACAGCAAAGATTACTCCATGTGGCAAGACATGTTATCATGGGAAAAGTCCATATCATCCGACGAAGCTTTTAATAATGAATCTATACCATGGCTTTCAGTAAATCGGCAGCGAATGACAGATGCATATGGTGATCTGACTAATACAGACTTTTATGCAATTAAAATTTCTACATTACCAGAAGGATGGAGCGAAGCAACTCTTTATTCAAAAATCAGAACAAATTTTGGATATTACATGGATCCAGATGTGGCTGTTTTAGATTTTACTTGGCATGATAGTAAGTCTGAAAAAATGTGGGAATCGGATAATCCAGTTGGGTCAGTCTTAGTCTTCAATAGTGCTATGGATGATGCTGCAGTAATGACCACACACTTTTCTGATAAAAGTTGGGTATTTACTCCTACTTGGACTTCTGAAGATTTCGGGCATCCATTAGCTGGAAATCGTCAATTTGGATTAACAAGTAATTCTGATGGTAGTTTGACATTCTATACTAGAGGAATTGATAGGATGTGGTCAATGCCTGACGCTGCCTACAATAGTATAGGTTTTGGGATGTCAGGTATTGGAAGATCTAAGGACGAGAATAATTTTTTCGGACAAGCAGATCAATTGTGGAATTTTGTAATGGATCAAATAATTAAAGAAATAAAAGCATCTGGAGGTAAAGCAGAAAAAACTCACAGTTTTAGTAGGAGAATAAGCTGGGAAAATGATATAAATTCAAGTGACAAAGAGCCCGAACCGCAAGGTGGTAGTGTTTCAGGTCAAATCCAAACAGTTATGCCTGCTGGAGGCTAAATTATTTTATTATGCAAAAAAAGATTTTAAATTGTGTTATTAGTTCTATTATAATTGGAGGTGTTGTAGGTTTATTGGATTTTTTGATATTTAAAATTTATAAGCTTTTCATCGGAATAGATTTTACTTTTAATCAACTTTTGGGTTATATATTTTTTGTAATGCCTATGTGGGTATTTATAAGCTTTATTTTTTTTCTAATAGTTCCTGTCGTTAAAAACTTAAAGTATCATCGGATTTTAACTTTATCTTCTTTTATTATAATAGTAGTTGCGTTACCTATTCCTTTGTTTTTTAAAACAAATAATTTCCTTGATATGGCAGAAAATATATCCAAGTTAATATGCTCAATTTCTGCATTTATTATTGTATTAAAATTTAAGAAAAAAGCATTACATTAAGCTCATAAGGTTCTGTCGCATTAACTCTTTTAGTATATGAAAGTAGAATCGATACAAAGACTAAGCTGCTAGACTGCAAAAAGTTTTAAAAGTAGATTTCTTAGGATTCAAAATTTGATCCTTTCTAATCATGTTTATTATTTCTATTCCTGCTAGTGTTCTTTGTGCTGATTCAAATTCTTTAAATCCTGTTGTGATTTTAATTCTGCGCTTTATGCTTCGATGATCTTGTTCTACAATATTATTCAAGTATTTCTGCGCTGAACCTTTCATTCTTCTCTTTGTAGGTAAGAAATCTATGGTTTTTCCTTGTTTATCAACTGCTCTATACAGATACATGTCTCTACCACCTATTTTGACATAGGTTTCATCTAGTCTCCAGCTATCACTTACTTGTCTGTTACAACGGTTCATATTATGTTCAATTTCTTTTGAAAACTTAAACACCTATCGCTGAATCGTAGAGTGATCTAACTTCACGCCTCTAATCGCCAATAACTCTTCTATATCTCGATAACTCAAACTAAATCGTAATTTAAAGTAAACTGCTTGCTGTATTACAATATGCGGATATCTATGACGGTGGTACATGTGCTTAATTTTGAATCTCAAAACTAAGTATATTTGAAAATGCAAAAGTTAATGCGACAGAACCGGTATTGCCGCATTTACTTTTCTATTTCAACGGTCCAATTTTCGTTTAACTTGTAGTGCTCAAAAGATGATGTTAAACTTTCTTCAGTTTTGTAGAAATCACAAGGTCGATATACCATTATATATTCAAATTTGTGTTTATCTGTTTTTGGCATATGAAATTTAAAATCATACTTCATATTGGAACTACTTAATTGACAATTAGTCTTGGTTACGTATATTTTTTCGGGAAGCTGATTATCATAGAACTTTGTAATTAACGAATCATATATTACATTTTTCCGCTGGTAATTCAAATCTTTGCTTGGAATTATTATAACTCTATTAGAACTATCTAGTAATTCTAGTATTTTTAATTTGTCGATATAATCTATAGAATTATAAAATTCTTCATTATTTATTTTAAACTCTTCTCCATAACTCTCTAAAGAGGATTTTTTTGATTCAGAACACGTACAAAGTAAAAATGTAAAGAATATCCAAAAAACATTTTTTTTATTTTTCATAATGATTTATTTAATTTTTGGTTTAGACTCATCATTATGATTAACCTCTGCCGCCTCCCATACTTCCGGTACTTGGAACGTAATTATCTCTACCACCACCCTCAAGCCTGTGATAATTATAATCTTCAAGATACCATTCAAATAATCTATCTCGCTCTGATTGATCAATATCTAATGATTTTAAAATCTCTTGACCATTTTTAATTGCTTTTTGTTCATGAACCTCATCTTCTCTGTCTGATGTTCCCGCTTCCGCAAGATCTGCTGGGTCGACAACTACATTATATTCATCTAAAGCCATAGCCCATAATAGATTACCTACCTCATTAGCATTGTAAGCTACATTTTTAATTACATATAAACTATTATCGCCTACACCCAACATTTCTCCAATTCTGTTTTTAAAATCTAACAAATCGGAAGGTGCCTTATACGGACCTGCGTTTGATTGTTTCAGTACAGTTAGTTCTCTTGAGTCTGAACCACCAAATGGTCCAAAAACAAAATCTACATAACCAAGGATACCTGATAAATCTTTATCTGATATAATATTTATATCAGTAAAATTTCCATTAAACTCACTTTCTGATCCAGCATCCCTACCCGTTAAGGTTTCAAAGCTATTTGCAGAATATGTCATACCCTCAAACTTGATTTGAATAATTTCACCACGAGGTTTAGACATATCTGTTACAATTTCTGCATCGACAACCTTCATTATAGGTTTAGTATCATGTTGATTGTATGTAAAAGTGGTTGTAGTTTCTTCTAGCCCCTCCAGTTCTCGCATATGAATCAATTTATTACCGCTAAATGAATAGGGTGTGTAGTGTGGATAGCTTCTTGTCAACGGATCCACCGCAAAAAATCTTCCCAACCTAGGATCATGCATTCTAAAGGTATAATTATAAATATTCCCTTCACCTTTCACTTCATCATCACGTTCTTGTCCTTGGAACCCATAGCGATATGCGTCAGAATCCACAGCTCCATGTCTGTTATTTAGGAGCATCCCGTAAGGACTATAAGGTGATTTTTAATTAGGCCTTGTATTTAAAAGAACGACAGTAGTTTTT
>NZ_JPJI01000037.1:346-2465 GCF_000732625.1 Nonlabens ulvanivorans | reverse complement strand
ATCGTTTGGTGTTAACGGTGTGATCGTTGGATCATTCGTCGTATCACCATCCATATCGTTATCCTCATCAGCTGGATTCTCACTATCTGACGTATCGCTTACTGGTCCGTCAATAGTAGTTCCCATTGCTATCGCAGTATTGGTAACACCACCGTTGTCAATATCCATTTGAGTGAACACGTATGATGAAGTTGCAGTACCTGACATTCCTGGATCAATAGGGTCTGGTGTAACAAGGAGTCCTGTTACGCCAATTGTAGTATCATCAATAACGGTTCCTGAAACAACTAAATTACCTGTATTGTTAACAGTAAACGTATAGTCAATTCTATCACCAACATTTATAACACCATCCATATTCACATCTACATATAAACCAACTTTAGTTAATTCAATTTCAGAAAGTGGAGTTATCACAAATACTGTAGGGTCCTCTGCATCACCATCCATATCAGTATCAAGATCGGCAGGATCTGCTGGATCATCAGAAACATCAGTTACAGGTGGTAACGGATCTCCGTTACTATCAATAGTATCACCAGTCACAATTGCTGAGTTGGTAACATTTCCTGCATCAACATCTGCCTGTGTGATCATATACATAGAAGTTGCTGTACCAATTTGACCAGGATTCAAATTTGCTGGCGTCACTGGTAAATTTGTAACTCCTATAACTGTATCATCTATAGTAAGATTAGATACAACTGTATTTCCTGTATTTGTAACCGTAAACGTGTAAGTTAACATGTCTCCAGCGTCTACAACTCCATTTCCATTTGTATCTGTATATGAATCTGCTTTCGCGAAAGCGAGATTAGGTTCACTTAAATCAATAACCGTTCTATCATCAGGCTCACCATCACCATTAGGATCAATATTTGCCCCATCCATAGGATCATCTGAAGTATCAGTAACTGGATTATCTTGAGGATCATCTCCCGTAACCGTTGCACTGTTATCGATCTGTCCTGCAGCAATATCAAAAGCTGTTATAGGATAAATTATTTGTGAAGTCCCCATAGCTCCAGGAGCTAAAGTATCAGGTGTTAAAGCAAGCGCAACAACTCCAATAACAGCATCGTCAATTACTATGCTATCAATTGTCGCATCTCCTGTATTAGTTACCTCAAAGTCATAAGTAACCGTATCTCCTAAATTAACGATACCATCACCGTTTACATCTGTATAGAGAGCCGTTTTAGTTAAAGACATACTATCTTCAACTGGAAGAGTTGTAGTTGTATCATCATCTGGAGCACCTGTTTCATCAGCAGGATTACCTGAATCAGAAATATCACTTACCGGATCACCTATTGAATCAAAACCAGAAGCTGTAGCTGTGTTTACAACTGTACCATTATCAATATCAGCCTGTGTAAGAGTATAATCAAATGTTGCTACACCCATTTCACTTGGGTTTAGAATTGCTGGAGAAACAGCGAGATTAACCGCACCTACAGTTGCATCATTAACAACTAATGAATTTACTTGAATCGTACCAGAATTAGTCACAGTGAATGTATATGTAATCATATCATTTACATCAACCATTCCGTTCATATTAACATCAACATATACTCCGGTTTTAACTAGAGTAATTTCAGCCGTAGGAGTTAATGGTGTTATAGTTGGATCATTTGTTAAATCACCATCCATATCATTGTCTTCATCAATTGGATTTGCAGAATCAGACACATCTGATAACGGATCACCTGAACCATCATCTGTTGCATTTACTATTGCACTGTTAGTAACTCCACCTAAATTAATATCAGGCTGAGTTAAAGCATAAGTATAATTCACTGTAGCAACACTACCTGGAAGCAACGGATCTGGAGTAACAGCTAATGCCATAGCTCCAATAGTTGCATCATCAATTGTTAAACCACTAAGAACTGTGTTTCCTGTATTAGTAACTGTAAACGTATATAATATAGAGTCACCTAGGTTTACTAAACCATCCATATTTGTATCCTCATATACACCATCTTTAACTAAGACCATTGCAGGATCAAACACTTCAAGGTAGTTAGGTGTGCCATCCATATCATCATCATCGTTGGTTGGATCACCATCACCATCAGTATCTTCTACAGGATTATCAGTTAGGAAACCATCG
>NZ_JPJI01000037.1:0-336 GCF_000732625.1 Nonlabens ulvanivorans | reverse complement strand
ATCTGGTGTTCCGTTTCCATCTGCATCTGGAATCTCATTTGCCGTTGGTATTAAGTCATTATCATCATCAGTATCTCTATAGTCTGGCTCGTCGGTACCATCCGTATTGTTCAGCTCATTGGCTGGATCATTCGTTACCGTAGCTCCACTTGGGTCACTGTATGGATCTGTAGCATTTGCTGGATCAAAGGCATCATCAATACCATCGCCATCAGTATCGCCTACTTCTGTAGTATCTGCGATTCCATCATTATCTACATCATCTCCTTCTATACGATCGCTTACGCCATCATTATCACTGTCAGCATCTAAGTAATCTGGAGCGTCTGTTCCATC
>NZ_JPJI01000036.1 GCF_000732625.1 Nonlabens ulvanivorans | reverse complement strand
ATTATTAATCCACTACCAGATACAGGAGTTCCTACTCCACTTTCAGTATGTATCAATGATCTAGCAGCTAATTCTCCTGTTGATTTATTTAATCAATTAACAGGTCAAGATGCTGGAGGAACATGGTCTGATGATGATGCAACTGGTGCCTTAACAGGTAGTACTGTCGATATCACTGGATTTGCTGTAGGTACTTATAACTTTTCTTATTCTATAACAGATGTTAATGGATGTATGAATAGCTCAACAGTTGCTATAAC
>NZ_JPJI01000035.1 GCF_000732625.1 Nonlabens ulvanivorans | reverse complement strand
GATTTAAAAAAGAAAACTAATCCTGGCTATTCTGGAATAGGACGTTTACGCGGTCTTGCAGAATTAAGAGGTCTAGAATTAGGAATCAAAAGATCACTAGCTTAAAAATTAAAACTAATGGCTTGAAATTTTACTCAAGCACAAAAATTATATCATGTCTACAAAATTTGAAACACGATACGCAAACAGTCCAGAAGCTGTAAAAGCTTATAATACGACTCAACTAAGAGATGAATTTTTAATTGACAAGCCTATGGTAGGAGGCGAGATCAATCTGGTTTATACACATTATGACAGATATATCGCTGGTGGCGCAGTTCCTACTAAACCATTAAAGCTTGAAACG
>NZ_JPJI01000034.1 GCF_000732625.1 Nonlabens ulvanivorans | reverse complement strand
ACACCTTAACTATTCTGATATCAAGCAAGATGGTGCAGGTAATGATTTCATGGCAACACAACAAGGTGATGAAAATGAGATTTCAGGTTTACAAATCGGACTAGATAACGCTGCACTGGTGCAACAAGGAGCAAATACTCCACAGCAAGCCGAAAACAATTTAGCTAAAGTTGATCAAGATGGTAAAGATAACTATGCTGAAGTTCAACAACGTTATGATGATAACGAAGCTAGCATTCTTCAAAGAAATGATGCTGCAGCTGGTGTAGGTAACCGTTCTTATCAAGACCAAGTTTCAAATCCTAACCAATCTGCAGGTCAAGTTGCAATAGGGGAGCAATGGGGTGATAATAACGAGGCTGTACAAATTCAAGATAGTGGTTCTCCTGCATTAGGTGGTGGAAATCATGCTGAAATCCAGCAAGGTGATGCAACGAAAGACGCAACTGATGCATTTGCACAACAAGTTCAGTCTGGTGCAACTAACGAAGCTTATGCTACACAATTCTTATCTGGTGATGAGTCTTATCAAGAGCAATTAGGTACAGACAACAAAGCGGTTGTAAATCAAAATACTGCTGGATCTTTAAATGGTGGTGATAACCTGGTTGAGCAATTCCAAGATGGTGATCGTAACGAAGCACGTTCTACTCAAAACGGTAACAACAACATGGTTAACCAAGAGCAGTATGGAATGGATAACTATTCTCGTGTAAGTCAAGGGAATGGACAAGCAGTTGGTAACATGGCTACTTCTATTCAAGATGGTGCTGATAACAATTCTGTGATTAACCAACGTGCAAATGGTAACATGTCTATGGTAGATCAAACGGGTAATGGACAAACAAGTTTAATCAACCAAAATGCGCCATTAGCAGGACAACCAGCATTAACTTCTGGTCAAAACACTGCAACAGTTATTCAAAGAAATGCAAATGTTGCTTTAACTCCTCAAGCTAGAAGAGCGGCAGCAACAAAAAGACACACATTTTAATATTATTTAATAAACCAGTAGGGACGGTTTAATGTGATTTTAAAGTAGGCTAAGGTATTTGAGAGCCTTAGCCGACTTTTAAAATATGAGTTCTAATATCTCAAACCAATTTAAATCTAAATATCAATAATTATGAAAAGAGTAATTTTAAGTGCTGCGGCACTAGCAATCGGTGGATTTGCATTTGCGCAAACTCCTCAAACAATCACACCAATCGTGCAGCAAACGTCTCCGACAGCAGCAGCTACAGTAGGTGGAAACTATTCTGACATCGACCAAAAAGGTATTGGTAGTGATGCAAAAGTTCAACAACAAGGAACAGCAAACG
>NZ_JPJI01000033.1 GCF_000732625.1 Nonlabens ulvanivorans | reverse complement strand
CGCATTCAGCACTAAAGTCGTAAGCGTCTCAGCAGCATTCGTATCAATCGTAACTGGCGTTCCAGCTTCGTTAGTATATGTAAAGGTACCATCGGTGTTATCCACTAGAGTCGTTATGGTTTCTAAGTTCTGAACTAAAGCTGTAAAATCTAATTGAGTTGTCACACCATCTTCATCGGTATAATCTAGATTCGTATCATCCGCATTCAG
>NZ_JPJI01000032.1:1307179-1660217 GCF_000732625.1 Nonlabens ulvanivorans | reverse complement strand
TGCTGTAGGTACTTATAACTTTTCTTATTCTATAACAGATGTTAATGGATGTATGAATAGCTCAACAGTTGCTATAACCATAGAGCCAGCACCAGAATCGGGTAATTATGTAGGAACGCCATTTGAGATTTGTGAAGATGAAGTAGCGGCTAACTCGCCATATGATTTATTCAATTTACTAGATGGATCTCAAGATACAAACGGTACATGGTATGCTGGAAACTCTTCAACAGGAACAGCAGTTACAAATCCTATTGACTTAACAACACTAGGAAACGGAACCTTTAATTTCACTTATAATGTTCCAGCCATAGGAACTTGTACAGATGTTGATGTAACGGTAACGGTTGTAATTTATGAGTTGGCAAACTCAGGCACAGTGGCACCTTTTCTTGTTTGTGAAACCGATTTGGCAGCAAACTCTCCTTTAGACTTATTTGGTCAGTTGACAGGTGAAGATATAGGTGGTACTTGGAATGATGATAACGCTACTGGTGCTTTAACTGCTGCAAATGTAGATTTAACCTTACTTGCAATAGGAACTTATAATTTTAGCTATACAGTAGTTAATGGTAATTGTACCTCTACATCAATAGTTCCTGTGACTGTAGAGATAGCTCCTGAAGCTGGAACAGCAACTAATTTTGATATTTGCATTAGTGACATAACTACAGGACAAACGTTAGACTTGTTTAATCAACTAACTGGTAATGATGCTGGTGGTGCATGGAATGACGATGATACTACTGGAGTTTTATCAGGTTCAAATGTGGACCTGACACTTTTGTCAACTGGATCTTATGATTTTACATATACTGTTCCAGCCTTAGGAACTTGTGCAAGTGATTCTGTTACTGTTACTATAACTTTAAATGACATAGCAGCACCGAGTGCTTCTATGAATCAAGATTTTTGCGACAATGCTACAGTAGCAGATTTAGTTGCGACTGGAAATAACGTTCAATGGTATGAAGATGCGGCACTAACGATGTTATCAAATTCTACAGATGCACTTATTGATGGAGAAGACTATTATGCGACTCAAATAGATGGACTTACAAATTGTGAATCCTCGGTTGCGGTAGCTGTAGTTGTTACTATTTCTAATACACCTAATACTGGAATTGATGTACCATTAACCGTATGTAGTGATGTGACAGCAGTAGATTTATTCTCAGCGTTGGATGGTTCACAAGATAATGGTGGAATTTGGTTAGATACAGATGGAACCGGTGCTTTAACTGGTAATTTGTTTAATGCTTCTATGGTTGCTGATGGAAGTTATGATTTTGAATATGCAATTACTGGAAATGCTCCGTGTGCAGATAGTTCTACTGTCGTATCTATTGTTGTACAATCACCAGTAACAGCAGGTACTAGTACATCTATAGATTTGTGTAATGATAATGGAACGATTGACTTATTTACTTTACTTGGAAGTGCTGATATAGGAGGTACTTGGACACCTATGTTAAATAGTACTACAGGTGTTTTTGATCCTTTAGTAGATAGCGCAGGTTCTTATCAATATACAGTGATGAATGATTGCAATACAGATACAGCTACAATTACTGTTAATCTGACTACAGCGCCTAACGCTGGTTTAGATAGTACATTGGATATTTGTGTGATTGATGCGCCCATTGATTTATTAACGCAATTAGGTGGTACTCCTGATTCAACCGGTACATGGTTGCCTATGTTAAACGGTGGTGGAAATATTTTTGATCCGTCCGTAGATACCGCAGGTGTATATGTTTACACTGTTGCCGCTACAACACCATGTAGTACTGATGCTACATCGCAAATCGTAATACAAGTCGATGATAGTGCTGCTCCAACGGTTGTAAATGCTACCCTTGAATTTTGTGCCACTGATGATGCCATGGTAATGGATTTAGATGCTGCTGTGAATGGTACAATGATTACTTGGTATAATTCTATCGATAGTACAACTCCATTGGCAGATGCAGACTTGCTAATAGATGGAACTACATATTATGCAACTCAGACTAATGCTACAGGATGTGAATCTAGTGTAAGAACTCAAGTTTCAGTAGTAGTTGGTGATGCACCTACTCCTACTCTATCTATAGATGGAAACTTATTCTGTATCAATGATAGTCCAACATTAGAAAACTTGATTGTCAACATTAACGAATACGATATGATTAGCTCTAATGTAGTCTGGTATGATGCTGTTGATAGTTCTACGGCACTTTCTTTATCAACGATTTTAGTTAATGGAACTACGTATTATGCTGCTCTTATTGATTCTGTTACCGGATGTGAGAGTAATGTAAGATTAGCCGTGACAACAGATTTAACGGCATGTGGTAAAGTAATAGTCCCTGATGGTTTTTCACCTAATAATGATGGTGTAAACGACACTTTTGATGTCGAAAACTTAGGCTTTTTATATCCAAAATTTAAAATGGAAATCTATAACAGATATGGAAATCTAGTTTATGAAGGAACTAACAGCACTCCAAGATTTAATGGTTTTGCTAATCAAAAAGCCCTTTTAAGTGATGGTGAACTGCCTGTAGGAGTATATTTCTACATTTTAAATTTTAATGACGGAAGCACAAAGCCTGAACAAGGAAGACTTTACCTAAGCCGATAGTGGTTAGAAAGAAAACAAACATGAAAAACATTTATACAATATATATATTCCTAGCAGTAGCATTATGTACTGCGTGGAATGGTACTGCACAACAAGATCCACAGTTCACGCAGTATATGTACAACCAAAACATCATCAATCCAGCTTATGCTACTGGTAATAAGTCCGAATTAAACATTGGAGCTTTATACCGTACTCAATGGGTAGGATTAGAAGGTGCTCCTAAAACAGCCTCCTTATTTGTACATTATCCAGTAAGTGAGCGCATTGAATTAGGCCTTTCATTTACAAATGATGATATCGGTAATGTTGTTACTGAAAATAACATTTATGCTGATTTTGCGTACATTTTACCAGTTTCAGAAGAGGCAAAATTATCTTTAGGGATAAAAGCTGGTGTTACATTATTTGATGCCAACTTTAATGGATTTAATTTACAGTCTGGTGGTGTAGATACAGACGTAGCATTCAATGAAAACGTAACTCAAACCTTTCCTAATGTAGGTCTAGGTGCCTTTTACTTTACTGATAAATATTACGTCGGTCTATCTGCTCCTAATTTATTGACAACAACCCATCTAGAGAATGAAAATGGAATCCAATCCACAGGTGTTCAAGACATTCATTTCTTTTTAACTGGTGGTTATGTCTTTGACATTAACAATGATTTGAAGTTTAAACCGGCATTTATGGTGAAAGGTGTTAAAGGGTCTCCTCTTAGTTTAGACCTGACAGCAAATGTTTTATTTAATGAGAAATTTGAAGCTGGTCTAGCATATCGTTTTGGAGATGCTTTAAGCGGATTAGTCAATTATAGAGTAGCACCTAATTTGAGAATTGGATATGCTTATGATTATACCGTTAATAACTTAGGTAACTACAACACAGGTTCGCATGAAATCATATTACTCTTCAATGTAAAATCAAAATTCTGGAAAAGTGGTTATGACCGCTCACCTAGATTCTTTTAAAAAATATTATATCTACTATTATGAGATTAATCATAACCTCTATATTGATTATTTTATGCTCCACTAGCCTTGTTGGAGCACAAAATTTGAGCTTAAAAAAGACCAATAGGCTTTTCAAAAATCAAGCTTATAAAGAAGCAATTGAAAACTATAAAAACCTCAAACAAACGGAAGAAGTTCTTAAGAAATTAGGTGATTGTTATTACTACACTGGTGATATGGCACAGGCTGCTTTCACTTACTCTTCTATTGAAGATAATAATGGACAAATAACAGATTATAATAGGATCTATCGATATGCTCAATCTCTTCTAGCTCTTAAAGATTATGATAAAGCAGATAGTTATTTACTCTATTATCAAGGTAAAGATTGGGATACAAAAGAGTTTTTAAAAGAATTAGAGAAAAGTACACCACATAATTTTACTGTAGCTCCTATACGTAATGAAGGATCTAACAGCGATTTTGGAATGAGTTTCTTAAACGATACTGAAGTGGTTTTTGCCTCTTCCCGCAATATGGAAAGACCTGTATATGCATGGAATGGATTACCATATCTGGATTTGTATAAGGCAACTCTAGAACGAGATGGAGCTCTTAAATCCATTGTGCCATTCTCCGATATTAATACAGACTTACATGAGAGCAATGCCGTTTTTACTGAAAACGGTACTGTAATGTACTTTAATAGAAATAATGAGAAACGTGTTAAAATTAATGACATACCAGTTTCTAATATGAAAATCTATAAGGCAGAATTAGTAGATGGTATATGGACCAATGTACAAGCTCTTTCCTTTAATAATGATATGTATAGTGTTCAACATCCTGCAATTAGTAAAGACGGTTCTACTTTATATTTTTCAAGTGATATGCCTGGTGGATATGGTGAATTTGACTTATATAAAGTCAGTGTCAATAGTGATGGAACATACGGTGAACCAGTAAACTTAGGAAAGGAAATTAATACACAACATCTTGATCAATTTCCTTATATCAGTGATATTAACACCTTATATTATTCTACTAATGGTAAACAAGGTGTTGGTGGATTAGATATACATAGAAGTGATATGGTAAACGGTGAATTTACCACACCTATCAATTTGGGAACTACTATTAATAGTTCGAGAGATGATTTTGCATTTATCATAAATGAAAACCTTAATAAAGCATATTTCTCGTCTAACAGAACTGGTATTGATAAACTATACAGAACAACAAGAGAAGAAAATGTTCTTACTAAATATGCGGTAAAAGGTATCGTTAAAGACAGTATTTCTAATAAATTATTGCCAGGATCACTAGTATCATTGCTTGACGAGCGCGAAATTCTAATCGATGATATGATTGTAGGTGATGACGCTACATACTTCTTTAAATTAGAACCTAATAGAAAATATACCATAAGAGGTACGCGTAAATTATACATTCCTCAAGATGTTCAATTTTCAACAGACAGAAATGGCCGCATAAGTCATGATATTTACTTAACCTTATTATCCTATCAAGATGCTGAAGCTACAATTAAACCAGATCGTAAAGGTGATGTGCAGGTAGAACTAGATCAGATATTCTTTGATTTTGATGAGGCTGTTATCAAGCCTGAAGCGGCACATACTCTTGATGAGTTAGTAGATATCATGAAGAAATATCCAGCGATGTATATCGAAGTATCTGCGCACACCGATGTACGTGGACCTAGTGCATACAATCTTGAATTATCTAAAAAACGTGCTGCGTCAACGCTTGAGTACTTGGTAAGCAAAGGTGTAGAAAGACGTAGACTTAGAAGTATAGGTTATGGAGAAATGCAACCACTTAATAATTGCATCCAAGAAGGTATTTGTACTGATAAAGAATATGAGATCAATAGACGATGTGAGTTTAAAATTGTTCAGTAATCATCTTTATGGTTATTGATAAAAATCCCAATAGGCCTTTGCTTATTGGGATTTTTTTATATCATAAAATTTAGATTAATCCGCTTTCGCGAAAGCGGAATACCTACCAACCACTAACCCATTATCTCTTTAAAGTAACATGTCCCGTTAGCACCTGATTGTTATAATGTAGTTTATACCAGTAATCACTGCTAGGTAACGGTTGATTATCATACATCCCATCCCAACCTACTACAAGATTGTTAATTTGCTTAAGTAGTTTTCCATGTCGATCAAAAATCTCTAATCGAGCTCCTGGAAAAGCTTCTATATTATTAATGTCCCATGTATCGTGATATCCATCATCATTAGGTGTGAAAAATTGAGGGATTTTTATACGGTTATAAGTAAAAAATGAAACCTCACAACCAGTTCTATCCTTTACTCTCACATTAACCTGTAGCAAACCACTAATATTAAATATAGAACTATTATAATAATCTAAACCATTGATACTATATTGAAAATCACCCGTGTTTTCTGTGATAATATTTAGCTCATCATTATTAACTTCAACACCAGCTATTATAGGTGTTTCAATGTATTCTACTTGAAATATGGCGGTACTAGTGCATCCTTCTAGGTTAGTTACCTCACACGTATAAATGCCAGCAACATCTACACTAATACGATCTGTAGTTTCCCCACTACTCCATCTATAAAAACCATTTGGAAATTGAGTGTTTAGTAAAGCTATTTCTTCAGGACATAGTAAAAAGTCTTCGCTATTTACAATGGGTGAAGATCGATTTATAAAATTAACAGGTACTCTAGAATTACTGATACAACCGGAAACAATATTTTCCGTTTCAACCCAGTAAGTGCCATCGATTTGCGTGGTGTAGTCTATAGATTCATCATGTATAGAACTACCACCTGTTGCGTTCTCATACCAGTATGCCGTTGTACCAGGAGAAACATCTACTATTAAATCGACCAGTTCGCCATCACAAGATATATATGGACTTTGTCTAGGAACTGCTAGTGGAACTACGACATTTCTAAATTCAAAAATTTGTGAAAAAGAATAACAACTAGAATTAGTAAGGTTTGCAGGTGCGCCTGCTATTTTAACTCTATAATAAGTTGTAGAATTTAATGGTGGTGTGGTCAACGAAAAGCTGTTCTCACCTACTATATCTGTAAAGTTACTTCCATCAGCACTTTGCTGCCATTGATATGCTGTTAAAGATGGAGCGCCGTTTTGAACAGTTGCATTAAGTTGTAAACTTTGTGCAGGATCATTTTCACATTTTGTTACTACAGTTTCGCCAGCAATCGTTGTTACTAAAACATCATCACCGCATACATTAAAACTTATATCATCAATGGCGAGATCATTACCACAGCCGCCAGCACCTACATTAATCATTTTAAGAACAACACCGTTCTGTCCAGTGCTTGTGGTAAATGTTAAACCATATTTAATCCATGTAGGACGTTGATCTGCAAATTTAGGACTCATGGTACCATTTGCTAATAAAATTGTGTCTGTAGCATCCCATATTTCAAAACGCACTTGTATCGGTATTTCTGTAGTACCACACACATTTTGTACGCCATCGAGTACATTCATAATCCATGCACTAAATTCATAAGGTGTGTTTTCACACAATCCATTTATAGGCGTTCTATAAAACTGACCAGCATTAAAACCAGCATTAACAATAAGCATTTTACCATCATTATTACCTGTATGATCAGGGAAAGAAAACCAACTACCCAGTTGACCAGAGTCACTAGAAATAGTGTATTCACCATCTTGCGGTGCTGCATTTACATATTGATATGAAGTTACTGCATTAGAAAGTGATGGACCATTATTTGTGCCTGATCCAAAATCTTCTGTAAATATGGCTGGACCTAATATTCCATCACAGAATTGTAATTGCGCTTTCGCGAAAGCGTAACTCAATAAAGCCAGTAAGGTTAGAGTAACCCTATTTATCATACTGAAAATATACGGTAGAATTTTATATGATTGCCCAACATGATCACAGATTAATTATAGAAAACAGAATAACAAAACAGTACATCTTTAATAGAATTGGTATAAATTTATGAATACGTCTGTAAATCTCATAATTTCTTACTAATAACACGTTAAAGCTTTATGAAAGCACATGTAATAATCAGATATTGAATGTAACTTCAATAAAAAATAATATGCAAATCCAATTCAATTATCAGCATGTCTCTGGAAGTACAGAGCTAGAAAATTTTACTAAAGAAAAATTGCAAGTTATTGCAGATCGATATAGCTGGGTAACCAGAGCAGATGTTTTTTACAGAGTAGAAAATACGGAAAGTAAAGAATCTGGAATGATTGCAGAAATAAGGCTAAGCGCACCAGGTCCTAGATTATTTGCAGAAGAATCACAATCTAATTTTAACGATGCTGTTTCTAAAGTAGTGAATCAATTAAAAACGCAGTGCGAGAAACGTAAATCAGAACTTATAGACCATGCCTAATCAGATGTCAGTACTCAATACCAAAGAAAACTTATTAATAATTTTTTATAATTCTGAGATAAAGAATCACAAGGAAGTCTATGCTTATACTAAAAGTGCAGAAAAGGATTGTCATGCCGTGGACATTAGCAAAACAAAAGTAACAGGCACCGTATGGGCAGAAGTAGCTGAAAAACTTTCTATAACCGTACATGGACTGATTGATACAGATCATTCTGCCTTTGAGAATCGATATGGTAAGGAAAAAGAACTTAGTGCAGACGATACTATAAAGATTTTACAAAACGATCCCGAGATGCTCATCTTCCCTATTATGGTGAAAGATGATACCGCTAAAATCATTAAGAATTACAGCGAAGTAACTAGGTTTCATGATTCCGACAGCATAGGAATTGATAAAACAGAAATAGGAAAAGAAAACGATTATTAATTAATAATCATAATTTTAAAAAAGGCTTTGATTTGCATAAATCAAAGCCTTTTTACATGTAACTGTATTAACTTTGATATTATGACAATTTGGATATCCTTTATAATATTTGTGACCATTCTGCTAGCATTAGATCTGTTAGTCTTCAATAGGAATGCACATGTAATATCAACAAAAGAAGCAACGAAATATACTATACTATGGGTTTCTATAGCACTAGCGTTTACAGGTGTTATTTATTTGATCTATAACGGATCTTACATAGCAAATCCTGAAGGATTATCTGCTAATAAGGCTTCTATAAAATATATTACCGGTTATCTAATTGAACTATCATTAAGTATTGATAACATCTTTGTGATAGCTATAATATTTAAGTCATTTGCGATTGAACAACGGTATCAACATCGTGTTTTATTTTGGGGTATCGTTGGAGCTTTAATTTTTAGAGCTGCTATGATCTTTTTTGGTGTAGCGTTGATAAGGGAAATAGACTGGATGACTTATATTTTTGGTGCTTTTCTATTATATACAGCCTTTAAAATGCTAGTTAGTAAAGATGATGATTTCAATCCAAAGGAATCTGTAATCTATAAACTTGCACGTCGCTGGTTTCCTGTTACTGATCGTATTGAAGGACAAGACTTATTTATTAGAAAAATGGGGAAATTAATAGCGACTCCACTTTTTTTAGCCTTAATCGTAATTGAATTAACAGATGTACTATTTGCTTTAGATTCTATTCCTGCAATCCTAGCCATTACCTCTGATCCATTTTTGGTCTTCTCTAGTAACATTATGGCTATAATCGGATTACGTAGTATGTACTTCTTCTTATCTAATCTATTAGATAAATTTCAATACATCCATTATAGTCTTATAGCTATTCTAACTTTTGTAGGTCTTAAAATGATATTAGTACACTACATTCATTTCCCTGAATGGGTATCCTTAACTTTTATCTTTACTGCTTTACTAGTAGGCGCACTTACCTCAAAATTTTTACCTCATAGAAGCTAATAATGATTGATTAAAATAAATACGTATTATTAAGCTCTCTACTTTTAACATTTTTTTCAAAACCATATGGTGACATTCTAGCGTATATCTATAAAATATGCTCGATGATTACCTACACTTATAAACATACACAACAAAAACAACGACTTGAAAATTTATTTCAACAAGAATTATTACC
Organism: Nonlabens ulvanivorans; assembly: GCF_000732625.1. Taxonomy (GTDB): domain Bacteria; phylum Bacteroidota; class Bacteroidia; order Flavobacteriales; family Flavobacteriaceae; genus Nonlabens; species Nonlabens ulvanivorans. The sequence continues at coordinate 1,650,577 of NZ_JPJI01000032.1, read as the reverse complement.
GGTATTTGAATCCAATGCCATAGAGCATGTTCAGGTTGATTTTCAACTTGTTATAGATCATAACGGACTAACTAAAGAATCTGCCTCCATATACTTGAGATATAATAATCGTTTAATATCCTTTAAAGCAATTAAAGGACGATTTAAAAAATCTGCAAGTATCATTATTGAGGATGTTAAAAGCTATTTTGATCAAACAGATCGATTTTTATCTGCATAAAAAAAGGCTCCTAATTGAATTAGGAGCCTTTTTAAGTTTGTAATCATTTTATAAAGATTCTCTTTCTATAAAATCACCGTTAAAGAGAAATTCATCTTGTTTTTTACGTTTTCTAAGAGCGCTTTCTTCTTTTTGTAAGTCGTCATTTAAATCATTATCATTTCCCCCATAGTAACCAGCGGTTATTGCTGTAGCAACATGATATTCTTCAGGAAATCCAAAATCTTCTTTTGCAGACTCAAAATTCACACCGGCCATTTGGTGTATAGCTATTCCCATACTGTGTGCTTGAATAGCCATATTTGCTGTAAATTGACCTAGATCATGTAAGGCGTGATAATTTTCTTTACCATCAGGAGTTTTAGTATTTATTACTCCTAGCATTAGTACTGGCGCATTAGTCGCCCACGACTGGTTAAATTCCACAAGATGATTCATTATACGATCATATGTTTCACTTCCTTTAATTCCCCACACGATATTCCATGGCTGAAAGTTATTGCTGCTTGCAGCCCATCTTCCAGCTTCAAACATTGATTGTAAATCTGTTTGAGAAACTGGCATATCTGCAAATACCCTTGGACTCCATCTATCTTTAATATTGTCAATTATAGGATGGTCATTGGGTGTTTCTTTAAGAGCTGTATTTTCTTTATTCATCTTTTTATTTACAAGATAAAACCATAGGGTTTAGATATCACTACCTTTTAAATAGTATTATTATAATATTAATAGATATTTATGAAAATACAATATAATAGTTTAAAGATTTAAGGTTTTAGTTTTCTTTGAACAATCTGGACAGAATCTGATACGGTCTGCATTGCTTCCATATCGCTTTCATCTAAGGTGATATCAAAAGCATCTTCAACATCTAAAGCAATATCTACTAAGTGAGCACTATTTATTCCTAGATCTTGCATTAGATGGCTATCAGCCTGTATGTCATCAGCATTTACATCTTGTGGTAAGTATACTTTAACGATATCATGTAATTGATTCTCTATTTCTTCTTTTTTCATTTATAATTATATTCTAGACCTTAGTCATTATTTAATTCATCTTTCCATCGTTTCAATACTACCGCGGCGTTCACATCACCAAAACCAAAACTTGCTTTAATTAAAATATCTATATCTGTTTGAACCACTTTAGTCGGTATTTTCTCAGCTGGATAAATAGCATTAATATCAGAGTGTAATTTTGTTATATTTTGATTAGGAAATATCTCCTGATGTTTTAATTGTAATATAGCACCTACTAATTCAATACTACCAGCTGCAGCAAGACAATGCCCTACTGTTGATTTAAAGCTATTTAAATAAGGGAATTGATTAATCAATTGCAATCCTTCAACCCAGTTACTTACTTCATAACCATCTTTGCCAGTAGCTGTTATATGACCGTTTATGGCGTCTATATCCTTATTAGAAACACCTGATTGCTCGACCGCTTGCTGAATACATTGTTGCACGGCATCACCATTAGGAGCTGTCATACTACCACTACCGCGATGGCCACCAGAATTTAATGAACCACCTAAGACCTCTCCATATATAGTCGCTCCACGTTTTAAAGCACTGTCCAATTCTTCAAGAACCATTGCTCCAGCGCCACTACCAGGCACAAAACCTGCTGCATCATCAGAAAATGGTCGACTAGCTTGTTCTGGATGATTATTATAACCTGTAGGCAATATGCGCATGGCATCAAAACCACCCCAAATATATGGACCAGAATCACTTGTAGAGCCTACAAGCATTTGAGTAGCTTTTCCATAAGCTATGCGCTCATATCCCATTATAAAAGCTTCTGTACCCGTACAACAAGCACTAGAATTGCTTGTGACCATATTCCCAGCTCCTAGTTCACCTGACAACCATGCACTTACACCACTAGTCATAGTTTGGATAACACTGGTACTTCCTAACCTGCGCACACGACCGTCATCTATCAGGTGAATTGCTTCTCTGAATTTTTCACCACCACTTTGGCCAGTTCCCATTATGATTCCAAAATCAGACAATGCACAACCTTTATCAGCTACAGTTAATCCAGCGTCCTTAAAAGCGTCTTTTCCTGCGATAACACCATATACTAATCCGCTTGCCTTTAAACCTCTAAGCTGTAACGGTGTAAAATATTTTGCAATATGTTCTACAGTTAAATGCGGTGTACCAGATACCCGACATCCAAAACTTAGATCTGATAACTGCTGGTCATATGTTAAGCCACTTTTGCCAATTTTCAATGCTTTGTAAAAATCGGAAACATTAATAGCATTAGGAGCTACCACGCCCATACCTGTTATTACAACTCGTTTAAGGATTTGCTTACTCATCATTTTACAGTTTCATCAGACTTTATAATCATACCACTCACCCAACCTTCTGCAATTTTCTTCTCGTTTTCATCCATCATCTTTACTAGACATTTTAATTTTCCAAATCTGAAATATTCCTTTCTAGCACTAACTATAACTGCGGTTCCTGGCTTAACGATTGAATTAAACACTACATGACTTTCATTAAAAATAAAATCTAAAGATTGTGTGTTATTTTTATTTAAATAAGTACCTAGACAAGCTAGTCCGATTTGTGCCATGCATTCAATAAGCATGACTCCTGGAGTTACTGGGTTTTGTAAAAAATGATGCTTGTAGAAATATTCGCTTTCGCGAAAGCGGTAAACACCTATCACATGGTTATCATCCATTTCTAAGATGTGGTCCACAAATTTAAATCCGTCACCATAGGGTAAATTTGCTACTATTTTTTCAAAGGGATCTAAAAGCAATTTGTAAAGTATTAGTTAATATGATTAAATATAATATGTTAAAAATCAAACTACTGTAAAGACTCTCCACCATCAACTTTAATTACATTTCCTGTAATCCATTGGGATTCTTTAAGAGCTAATAAATAAACGACGTTTGCGACATCTTCTGGCTGTGTAAGCCTGTGATTAGGATTACGCTTTAGACTCATCTTTTTAAGAGCTTCATACATAGGTATGCGTTTAAGACTATCTGTATCTGTAACACCAGCCTGTATACAATTACAGGTGATTTGTGATGTAGCAAATTCTATAGCCATACTTCTATTAATCGCCTCAAGAGTTGCCTTTGCGGCACTTACCGCAGCATAGCCCTCCATAGGCTTTAAACTGCCTTCACTAGTGAAACTAATTACTCTTGCAGGAGTTGCAAACATAGATTGTGAATGTAAATTAGAAACCCAACTGTAGAGACTTATTCCCATGGATTGCACCGTTTGTTGAAAATCACCACTAGACAACCTATTATCACCAGTCATAGGCTTTAAATTACCTTTAGAAATACTATGAAGTAAAACACTTAGTTTGTTCTCGTTTAAAAATGGTTTGATTTGAGATAGTGCTTCGATAATTTTATCTTCGCGAGCGGCATCCATATTAAGAGTTAATAATTGATTCCCAAAACTTTTTATCTTTTGAAAATCTGCTTCAATTTTTGCAATTTGTAATCGAGAGGCTCTATAAAGAATGATAAGATTCATTCCATGCTGTGCTAGTTTTAGAGCGCTTGCATACCCTAGACCGCTACTACCGCCTAGAATTATTCCATACTGACCTTCAAATTCTTTTACCATTCTAATAAAATGCGTTGTGCTGTGAAACCTGGACCAAAACTAAGCATCAATCCTCGCTCACCAGTTTGTAGATTTTGAGTCATAAATCGTTCTAATACAAATAGAACGGTCGCACTACTCATATTACCATAAAGTCTCAAAACCTCTTTAGTATCATTAATATCTTTACCTAGTCCTGCAAATAGCTCCTCTACGGTTTGTACAATCTTTTTTCCTCCAGGATGAAATATTAAATGATCAATATCTTCAATAGACAATCCTTGTTTTTCAAGAAACGGATGAATTATCGCAGGAAAATGACTGGCTATCGTTTCTGGTACAGCTTTATCGAGCACCATTTGTAATCCACTATTTACTAAGTCAAAACCCATCATATGCGTTGCATCAGGGAAGTGATACATCTCGTGTGCTTTCATTACAGGTCCATCATCATCATGTGATGATAAAAGTACACATGCGCATCCATCACCAAATATGGCTGCACTTACCATATTTGCCATAGAATAATCCTCTAATTGAAATGTAGCTGTTGGTGCTTCTATCGCTAGAACAGCAGCTTTTTTGCCAGGATTTGCTGTTAAAAATTGTTGTGCATAAATTAAACCAGATACGCCAGCAACACAGCCCATTTCAGTAACGGGTAGTCGATAAATATCAGGCCTCATTCCCATGCTATTAATTAAATATGCATCGATAGAAGGAATCATTATACCCGTACAACTTACCGATATGATATAATCTAAATCAGTTGCTTGCCAGCAGGCTTTATCTAATGCTTTTTGAACAGCCTTCTCGGCTAGTGGTACAACTTCTCTTTTATAGATGGCGTTACGATCCTCAAAAGATGTTTTTGTAAAAACCTCAATAGGATCCATTATAGAGTACCTTTTATCAACTCCAGCACCTTCAAATATCTTGATCGTTTTACGTCTCAATCTATCATCTTGATCTGCAAGCCAGGTTTCAACAAAAGGTAAAATCTCTTTAGTTTCTTTATAATACTTAGGTAGTTGCGTTGCAACCGCTTTAATTTTTACGCTCATAGATAGGTATTAACCATATAAATCGGAATGACCACTTCCATTGTATTAAGTCATTTTTAAAAGGTACCAATTTTGCATATCGTTTAAGATCTGCACGCTTGAAACCACTTGCGATAGAAATTAAGCCATCGTGTTTTGAAATTTCATTTCTTATAAAAATAAGACATACTAGTTGAAATAGTATAAAAGCCGTTCTGCTTCTATGTAAATCATTAATAATTATAGAGTAAGTCGTTATTTCCTTAAATTTCTTTAAAAAATCAATGATTTCTACATCATCAAAATGATGCATTGTTAAAGTACTTATAAGTATATCACATTCAATTTCTGTCGAATCGATTTGTAAAATATCGCTTTCGCGAAAGCGAATATCCTTAAAACCTTCACTCTTTAAATATCCTTTCTTGATTGAATTTGCACTAAAATCTAATCCCAAGAACTGAACTCTAGAATCGTTAATATTAGTGGAAAGATAACGTAACATCTCACCATCACCGCAACCAGCGTCAACAATCGTTATGGTACTCTTATTTATTTTTTTAAGTTCTTTTTGAACAGCTTTTAAGGTAAATTTAAAGCCACCTAGCCATTTATTAACTCTATTAATATCATCAACAGCATTTTGTAAAGTTTGCTCATCAAGATTAGGATCATCCATCCACTCTGGATCAGAGTTTCTTTTATGGTCTACGTAAATCATGGTTGTATCTCTTTACCGTGTGTTTTTTTAATGATTATAGGAAGTAGAAACGGTAAACGCTCTAAGAACCAATAAGATAAAGTTGTTAATTTTTTATGTAATAAAACCTTTTGCAGCCACCTTCCATAAAGCAATCTAGATGAAAATGTTTTTCTCCAGCTTTTAGAGTACTTAATTAACATTTGATCTCTGGTTATTTCATCTTGTAAATACTGAGTCACATACTTAGACGCAATCTGCGCACTGTGAATAGCCATTGCCATACCATTACCGCATAATGGATGAATTAATCCTGCGGTATCACCTATCATTAATAATTTACCTTCTACAGGTTGTTTTTGTTCAAATGAAATCTGAGAGATAGTGATCGGCTTTTCCCATATTGGAACAGCCACTTTAAAGAATTCTTTCAAAGCTTTATTTTGTGTTAACACCTCTTTATTAAAGGCATTAATATCTTTATACTCTTTAAAAGATTCATAATTTACTAAATAGCATAAATTCACATTACCGTTTTCTATCTTAGATAACCCTGCATATCCACCTTTAAAAGCATGTAATTCCACGATATCATTAGACATTTTAAACTTATAATGCATTTTAACGGCGAGCCATGGAGATTTTTTCTGAATAAAAGGTCTTGCTAACTTTTTGTCAAGTAATGATCTTTTACCTGTAGCGATGATGACTTGTCTAGCCGTTAATTTTTGATCAGTAGTAATTACCTCATAATGATTATGATTTAAAGTTATATCTGAAACACGATCGAGAAGAAAATCTGTCTTTTCTTTGGCTTTATTATATAATTCTAAATCTAAAGAATATCTAGATACACCTATGCCTCCTAAAGGTAACGTGGCCGTTTTAATAGATTGCGATCCACGTGTAAATCTAAAATTATTAATAGTAACTTGAGAAAGATCTTTAATATGAATACCTAACGATTTTAAATATGAATCAACCTCCATACTTAAATACTCTCCACACATCTTGTGACGTGGATACGTATCAGGATCAATAACCAGTACTTTAAAATGTTGAGATAGGTGTATAGCGGCCGTTAGTCCGGCAAGACCACCACCAGCAATAATGACATCATAGTTCTTCTTCACCTGTTAAAGGTAAGAACTTTCATATCATTTAAGAATTAAATCTAATTAATTGGAATTAGATTTTTCTGCTTCTTTTCTCTTGTTGCGCTTATAGTTGTATTTTAATAGTAAATACAATCCTAGAAGCGATGCAAAGAGACATAGTAAGATTTTGCCTGTAATACCTAATGATCCATCACTAGGACCAAAAGTTACCAAGAAGGTGAATAAAACAGTAAGAATCCACAACGCATAACGAAAGTTGTGTAATTCATTAAGAATACCTAATAATTTCATTTTTACTTTTATGTAGTTATTCAGGGGAAACCAAATTTATTAATTCCTACAAATAAAAGCTTAATAATCTAACAATTCTTTTACACAAATTTTAAGTCTACTTGTTGGTAAGTAGTTATTTTCCAATCCTTTTTCAAAAGGTATAGGCGTATCTAGGCTTCCTACTCTTCTTATGGGAGCGTCTAAATACTCAAAACATTCTTCACCTATAAAACCAGCAATATCAGCTGCTACACTACCGGTAAGATTATCTTCGGTTAAGATAATTACCTTACCTGTTTTACGTACAGATCCTTTAATAGACTCTGTATCGAGAGGTGCTAATGTTCTTAAATCTATAAGATCGATATCAAAATGCATTTCATCGATTAATTGCTTTGCCCAGTGAACACCAGCACCATAAGTAATTATCGATAGGTCATTTCCATGATTAATTGTAGCTGCTTTCCCTAAAGGCAGATTATAATACCCATGAGGAACATCTCCATAAACACTACGATATAAAGCCTTATGCTCAAAGAATAAAACTGGATTAGGATTTTCTATCGAAGCTGTTAGTAGTCCTTTTGCATCGGCAGGAAAAGCAGGATAAACTATCTTAAGACCAGGAATGGTATAAAACCAAGCTTCATTAGTTTGTGAGTGAAATGGTCCTGCTCCTACACCAGCACCGCAGGGCATTCTTACTACAATATCGGCTTTTTGATTCCATCTATAATATGATTTTGCTAGATAATTAACTATTGGATTAAAGCCACTACTTACAAAATCGGCAAACTGCATTTCAACAACGGCTTTCATACCAGCGATACTTAATCCCATCGCAGCTTCTACAATAGCACTCTCACAAATTGGTGTATTACGAACTCGTTCCCGACCAAATTTTTCTACAAAACCGTCAGTAATTTTAAAAACACCACCATATTCTGCGATATCTTGTCCCATGATTACTAAATTATCATAACGATTCATAGATTCTTCAAGTCCATCTTTAATGGCGTCTACTAATCTTATGTTGGTGTTTTCACCACTAGGCTCAACTGGAACATATTCATGTGGCGCAAAGACGTCTGCTAGTTCTTGTTGTGGTGTGGATTGAGGTAACGCTTTCGCGAAAGCGGTTTCTAAACCTGCATTAATATCATTTTTAATCGCATTTCTCCAATCTTCAATCTGATCGCTTGTAATAGTGTTTTCATCTATAAGATACTGCTCAAAACGAGTTAATGGATCGCGCTGTTCCCAGTATTGCATCAGTTCATCAGGAACATACTTGGTTCCACTTGCCTCTTCGTGTCCTCGACGTCTAAAGGTTTTGAACTCCACAAGCACTGGTTTTGGATTTTCTCTAATATCATTTAAGATTGATGATATTTTTGTATAAACTTCAACAATATTATTACCATCAATAATATGTGATTCCATACCATAACCTATTGCACGGTCTGCAAGATTCTCGCAATTGTATTGTTCACTTGTGGGCGTGCTTAATCCATAACCATTGTTTTCAATACAAAATAAAACAGGCAAACTCCATACGCTAGCAACGTTAAGAGCTTCGTGAAAATCGCCCTCACTGGTACCACCTTCACCCGTAAATACAGCCGTTGCAAGCCCAGTATTTTTTAATTTTTGAGCAAGTGCAATCCCATCTGCGACACCTAATTGTGGTCCCAGATGAGAAATCATACCGACGATATTATAATCTTGGGTACCAAAGTGAAAACTGCGATCTCTTCCTTTAGTAAAACCATCTTCTTTACCTTGCCATTGTGCAAACAACTTCCATAATGGAATATCACGAGTTGTAAAAACTCCTAGATTGCGATGCATGGGTAAAATGTACTCGCTCTTTTGCATAGCCATGGTTACACCTATCGCGATAGCTTCCTGTCCTATTCCCGAAAACCATTTTGAAATTCTTCCCTGACGCAATAGAATAAGCATCTTTTCCTCAATTAATCGAGGTAACAACATTCTCTTGTACAAATTTATTAATGTATCTGTATCAAGATTATTCTTATATAATTCTGTAAGTTTAAGAGGACTAGTTTCTGTCATGATGTTTTGCTGTATCCCAAATGTAGTATAATCAACGATTATACCTAGAAAAGCTATTAAAATGTGTGAGGCATTTACTAACTTTGTTATCAACACAATTTTTTATCATGAATAATATTCCAAGCGTTGATCTAGCAGACTTCCTGAGCGATGACCCTAGTAGAAAACAAAAATTTATAAATGAAATAGGTAAAGCTTATGAAGATATAGGTTTTGTAGCTCTCAAGAATCACTTTTTATCTGATCAATTAGTTGAGAATCTATATAATGAAGTTGAGAAATTTTTTAAACTTCCCGTAGAGACCAAAAAAGGATATGAACGTCCAGAAATAGGTGGACAACGTGGTTATGTATCTTTTGGTAAAGAACATGCAAAAGGCAAAAAAGAAGGTGATTTAAAGGAGTTTTGGCATTTTGGCCAAGAGGTTGCGCCGGATGCTAATATTGAAGAAGACTATCCTGAAAATGTAATCGTTAAGGAATTACCTGATTTTAATAAAACAGGTATGGAAGCGTATCGAATGTTAGAAAAAACAGGGATTTACGTTTTAAGAGCTCTTGCTTTACATATTGGTATTGATGAGCACTACTTTGATCATTGGGCTAGTAATGGTAATTCTATTTTGAGACCTATACATTATCCACCTATCACTAGTGAACCGGATAACGCTGTGCGCGCTGGTGCTCATGGTGATATTAACTTAATTACGTTACTAATGGGTGCAAGCGCCCCAGGTTTACAAGTTCAGAATCGTCAAGGCGAATGGCTAGACGCTATCGCGCAAGAAGATGAACTAGTTATTAATGTAGGTGATATGTTGCAACGTCATACTAACAATAAATTGAAATCAACAATTCATAGAGTCGTAAATCCGCCACGTGAATTATGGCACACTAGCCGCTACTCTATTCCGTTCTTTTTACATCCTCGTAGTGATATGAAATTGGATTGTCTAGAAGAATGTGTTGATGAGAATAATCCAAAACAACATGATGATATTACTGCTGGAGATTTCTTACATCAACGATTAGTTGAAATAGGATTAATAAAGAAGTAAACTGTTTAAATTATCAGATAAAAAATAAAATTTTGGACTTAAGCGATCAATTAAAAAATTTATTCCCTGAACATCAATTTAAGGAAGAAGTACAACCTGAAAAAAGTAATGTGTGGTTACAAGAGGATCCTTTGCAATGTAAGTTTGAAAAACGTAAAGGAAAAGTAAACACGGTTATAGCTGGTTATACGGGTGCTACTTCGGATTTTAAAATTCTTGCTAAAGAGATTAAAACCATGCTAGGTGTAGGTGGTAGTTTTAAAAATGACGAAATCATCATTCAAGGTGATTATCGAGATCGTATTATGGATTTCTTAAAAGAAAAAGGTTTTAAGGTCAAACGCGTCGGTGGTTAAACCATTAAACCTTACTAATAATAAAAAAGCGCTCTTATTTTAACATAAGAGCGCTTTTTTATGTGAATTATTCATTAAATACTATTCCTACAAAATATTCGTTGTTTAAATTCATGACCTGAAACTTAACTATTCAGATTATTAACCAAACTATTGAGTAACTAAATCAATCATTATGAAAAAACACTATCTAAGTCTGTTAGGAATAGCAGCTTTATTAGTTGTGGCATGCGGTAGTCCTAAATCAACTACAGCAAATAAAACCACTACTACAACCACAACAATTACTGCTACCAGTACCACGACTAGTGCAGCTCAAGCTGCATTGACTGCAGTTGGTATTGACTTAAATGCAAAAATTCCGTTAGACCCTACCGTAAAAACAGGAGTACTTTCAAATGGTCTTACATACTATATCCAAAATAATGGTAAACCAGAAGATAAAGTAGAACTACGACTTGCGATAAACGCAGGTTCTATTCTTGAAGATGATGACCAGCAAGGACTAGCTCACATGATGGAGCATATGAATTTTAATGGAACGACTAACTTCCAGAAAAATGAGCTAGTAGATTACCTTCAAGGAATAGGTGTCAAATTTGGTGCAGATTTAAATGCATACACCAGTTTTGATGAGACTGTATACATTCTTCCTATACCTAGTGATGATCCAGAAAAATTAGACAATGGCTTTACAATTCTTTCTGATTGGGCAGGTGGAGCGTTGTTAGAAACTGAGGCTATTAATGACGAACGTGGAGTAATTTTAGAAGAATCTAGAACTGGTAAAGGTGCCAATGATAGAATGAATAAAGTTACTTTTCCGGTCATCTTTGCGAATTCTAAATATGCAGAGCGTCTTCCTATAGGAAAAGATGAAATCATAGCAAATTTTGATCCTGACGCAATCAGACGGTTCCAAAAAGACTGGTACAGACCAGACTTAATGGCTGTTATTGCTGTTGGTGATTTAGACGTTGCAACACTTGAAGCTAAAATTAAAGAACATTTTGGGGATATTCCAGCAGCTGAAAACCCAAGAAAACGAGAAGAATTTGGTTTACCTAATCATGAAGAAACTCTTATCGCAATAGCACAAGATCCTGAGGCAAGTTTTGCTCAGGTAAGAATTCAATATAAGGATTCAAAGAAGGCTGAACCTACCACAACGGTTTCAGATTTAAGAGATGATTTAGTAAATGGATTATTCTCTCAAATGATGAATAATCGTTTACAAGAACTGACCACAAAGCCTAATCCGCCATTTATATTTGGATCTTCTAGTTATGGTGGCACTGGTATACGAGGTAAGAATTCCTATTCTTCTTTTGCAGGAACATCACCAGATGGTCAATTAACCGCTTTGAAGACTTTATTAGAAGAAAATCAAAGAGTAAAGTTATATGGTTTTCAGGCTAGTGAATTTGAGAGAGCTAAAACTAGTTATAAGTCATTTTATAAAACATTCTATAAGGATAGAGACAAAAGAGAAAGTGGTCGTATTGTAGGAGCTTATGTAAATCATTTCTTAGTCGGTGATATGGTACCAAGCGTTGAGTATAGTTATGAAATGGCTATGAAATTAATGCCTACTATTACTATAGAAGAGATTAATGCAAAAATGGCAGACTATATACATGATGACAATCGTAGTATTGTTTTTACGGGACCAGAAACAGAAAACAAGCCTACAGAAGCTGATATCTTAAAAATCCTGAATGATGTAGCAAATAGTAAGATCGATAATTATCAAGATACTGAGGTACGTGAAAATTTAATTGAAAAATTACCTACTGCAGGTGCTATTGCCAAAACCACAAAAAATGATAAGCTAGGTACAACAACTTATACATTAAGTAATGGAGCAACTATAACAACTAAAAAAACAGACTTTAAGAACGACGAGATTCTAATGACTGCTTATTCTTATGGCGGGACTAGTTTGTTCTCTGATGCAGAATATAAAGCGGTGAGTCAAGCAATGGGCGGCGTTACTCAAGGTGGAGTTGCTGGAATGAATCAAACAGATATGGGTAAATATATGTCTGGGAAATTAGTCAGAGTAAGCCCACGAGTAGGATCGATAAGCGAGAATTTTAATGGTAGCTCAACACCAGACGATCTTGAAACAATGTTTCAGTTGATTCACCTTTATTTTACAGATATTAATAAAGATGATGAAGCTTATCAATCATACATTGATAAACAAAAATCCTTTTTGGGTAGTTATTTATCAAGACCAGAAAGCTACTTCAGTAATGAGGTAAATAAATATAGATTCGAGTCTAGTCCTAGATATACAGGCTTCCCTACTCCAGAGATGATGGATGCTGCAGATTATGATAAGGCATATGAACTTTTTAAAGAACGTTTTTCAGATGCTGGAGATTTTAATTTCTACCTAGTTGGTAATATAGATGATGCACAAATTCAAGAATTTGCAAAAACCTATATTGCTAGTCTTCCAAGTTCTGGTAAAAAAGAAATGTATAAGATGAACGAATGGAGAGAAGATACTTCTAAACCACGTAAGAAGATTGTAAAGAAAGGACTTGAAGAAAAAAGTACTGTGCAAATTGTGTGGACTGGTGAAGCAAATTCTTATAGCGCTAAAGAAAACATGGCTCTAGATGCTCTAGGAGAAATTGCTACAATTAAAATCATCGAGACGCTACGTGAGCAAGAAGGTGGTATCTACGGTGGTGGCGCTAGAGGTTCTTTAAGTAAGATTACATATCCACGTTATAACTTCAGCATTTCTTTTCCTTGTGGACCAGATAACGTAGATAAACTAGTTGCTGCGGCTCTTAATGAACTAGAGATGATTAAGAATGATGGCCCTACAGATAAGGATATGAATAAAGTGAAAGAAGCCTATTTATTAGAGTATAAAGAGAATCTTGAAAGTAATAGATTCTGGTTAAACTCTTTATACAGCGCTGACTATGAGCAAAAAGATCCAAATAAAATACTTGACTTTGAAGCATCAGTTGCTAATTTAACAAAGGCAGATGTTCAAGCCGCTGCTAAAAAGTATATAGATGAAAATTACCTACTAGCGGTACTTTTACCTGAAGACAAATAATAAATAGTATTACAACTAAATTAAAAAGGTGCTATAACAATAGCACCTTTTTTTATTCTATTTAATCCACAAAAAAACCGTCCAGATATACTCTAGACGGTTTTTACTATATGATAATCAGGTAATTAAGCGTTACCTGTTTCCTGCGCGTTTTTCTTAGCTTCTCTTTTCATTTTCATTTTCTCCATTAACGAACCTGTAATCCAATATGGAATTACAAATGCTGTTAAGAAAATCATTAACCAGAATCCAATGGTTAATATTCCTAAAAATGCTAAAAATCCTAAGTATTGATCAAATTCAAACATCGTAATTGTATTTGCTGCAAAGATAAAAGCTTTCCGTAAAAAAATGAAACGATTTCTATGATTTATTAACAGGTTATTGTTAGTAAGGTGTTGATGGCATTACGCTTTCGCGAAAGCGTTAAAAAAAACAAGCCTAAAGCCTTCTAAAATTGATTCATTATAAGAATTACACCTATTATATTTGTGAAAAATATGAAATCATGGTATATCGTATAGAAAAAGATACAATGGGACCTGTTGAGGTTCCTGCAGATAAATTATGGGGCGCGCAAACACAGCGTTCTAGAGACAACTTTAAAATAGGTGCCGCTGGTAGCATGCCGCTAGAAATCGTTTATGGATTTGCTTATCTTAAAAAAGCAGCAGCCTACACCAACAGCGAACTAGGTGTTCTTGCGGAAGAAAAAAGGGATCTTATCGCACAGGTTTGTGATGAAATTCTTGCTGGAAAGCATGATGACCAATTTCCTCTTGTAATATGGCAAACGGGATCTGGTACACAATCTAATATGAATGTGAATGAGGTCATTGCAAACCGTGCGCACCAAATCGCTGGCAAAACAATAGGTGAAGGCGAGAAAACCATACAACCTAATGATGATGTAAACAAGTCTCAGTCCTCAAATGACACCTTCCCTACTGGAATGCACATTGCATGTTATAAAAAGATTGTAGAAAACACCATTCCTGGAGTAGAACAATTGCGCAATACGCTGCATGCTAAAGCGGTTGCTTTTAAAGACATCGTTAAAATAGGTCGTACTCATTTAATGGATGCTACACCTTTAACTATAGGACAAGAGTTTTCTGGTTATGTATCGCAACTAGATCATGGAATGATTGCTCTTAAAAACACACTAGCTCATTTAAGTGAACTTGCGTTAGGTGGAACAGCTGTAGGTACCGGTTTAAATACTCCTGCAGGATATGATGTAAAGGTTGCTGAGTACATCGCACAGTTTACCGGTTTACCTTTTATCACTGCTGGTAATAAATTTGAAGCTCTTGCTGCACATGATGCCCTAGTAGAAACACACGGTGCATTAAAGCAAATAGCAGTATCTCTTAATAAAATTGCACACGACATAAGAATGCTGGCTAGTGGTCCACGTTCTGGAATAGGAGAATTAATTATTCCAGCAAATGAGCCTGGTAGTTCTATCATGCCAGGAAAAGTAAACCCTACACAAGCCGAAGCTATTACAATGGTTTGTGCACGTGTTATGGGTAACGATACTACTGTAACTGTAGGTGGTATGCAAGGTCATTTTGAACTTAATGTTTTTAAACCAGTAATGGCGGCAGCAGTTCTAGAAAGCGCACAGTTAATAGGAGATTCTTGTAGAAGTTTTGAAGAGAATTGTGCCGCAGGAATAGAACCTAATCATGATAAGATTAAATCATTATTGGACAATTCATTAATGCTTGTAACGGCTTTAAATACGAAAATAGGATATTATAAAGCTGCGGAAATTGCCAACAAAGCACATGAAGAAGGTTCTACATTAAAAGAAGCTGCGCTTGCATTAGGCTATGTAACTTCTGAAGAATTTGATGCTTGGGTTAAACCAGAAGATATGGTAGGACATAAATAAAGTTCTCATAATCATAACATTAAAAAGCCACTTTTCAACAGTGGCTTTTTTTTATAAAACATATTTTCTTAGCTTTTATTTAAAAGAATTCTCAATAAAAAATGGGTTCTTTGTTTAACCATAACGTGATTATAAAAAACACTGATAAACAAATTGTTATATTAGTATCAATCAGTAAATGAAATGATGAAGAGATATTTTTCCATTGTATTAGTGATTCTACTTTTTAGCTGTGAAGAGAAAGTGGAAATGAGTTCTATTAATCCAGAAAACTGGAAGAAAAGAAGTGTATCCATAGAACAAAAAGATTCTTTAGAGTATGGGAAATCATATCTTTCTATTTACTCTCAGATTTATAGTATATCAGAAAGCCGTACACAAAATCTAACCGGAATGGTAAGCTTGAGAAATACAAGTGATTTAGATACCATTTATTTATTAAAAGCAGAGTATTATGATACACACGGTAAGTCTGTTAGAACATACTTTGACTACCCTATTTATTTAGCTCCACTAGAAACTACTGAGATTATTATTGATGAAAAAGACATATCTGGTGGTACTGGTTCTAATTTCATATTTGAATGGCAAAAGCCTCACGACTCTCCTGAACCTATATTTGAAGCAGTAATGACTTCTATTCTAGGTCAACAAGGTTTATCCTTTACAACTCAATCCAAAAGAATTAAATAACATGGCCGAAATTTTAACCGCTATATTTTTCTTATTTGCAGTAATAGATCCTATAGGTACTGTACCTGTATATCTAGAAGCTACTAAAGAATTTGACAAACTTCATAAGCGCAAAGTGGCCATAAGAGCGTCTGTTGTAGCATTTTTGATATTGTTATTTTTTATAGTAATAGGTCAAATCATTCTAGAAGGAATGGAAATAACGCTAGATGCTTTTCAAATATCTGGTGGTGTTATTTTATTTTTATTTGCTCTTACGATGATATTTGGTGGTGGAAAACCTGAAGATGAAAAAAGTCATATCTCTGACTATAAACATGTTACCATTTTTCCGGTTGCGATTCCGTCCATTGCCTCACCAGGTGCAATTCTAGCAGTTGTACTTCTTACTGATAATCATATCTATTCTATAGAGCAACAAGCGTTTACTACTCTATTGGTACTTTTAGTAATAGGTATAACGTGCGTCACTTTATTACTTGCAAATAATATTCAAAAAGCAATAGGTAGTTATGGTATTACCGTAATTAGTAAAGTTATGGGATTAATTCTAGCTGCTTATGCTGTACAAAGTATATTATCTGGTATTGCAGACTATTTTAAGTAATGCAAACATTTATACATTACTTTTTACATTTTGTAGCACCATTAGGGATAGCCCTATTATTCTTTAATAAAGATTGGAAAACTGCGTATATATTATTTCTGTTGACTATGCTAGTAGATTTAGATCATCTACTCGCCTCTCCTATTTTTCAAGCTAACCGCTGTAGTATTCATTTTCATCCATTACATACCTATTATGCAATGATAGTTTATGCATTAATGCTATTCTTTAAAAAACCAATTCGTATTTTAGGTATTGGATTGCTGTTCCACATGTTGACTGACTATGTGGATTGTTTGATGATGTAGATGGATTACCAAAATAATTAATACTAACTTATCTCTTATTCTTCTCCTCGATCCACTGACTGAAATATTTAGTGCTATTAAATGCTTGTTGTTGCAGCAATTGTCCCATAAAATTTTGCAAACGATGATGTTCTAGATTTATCATCACATCATTAATTCTAGAGATAAATTTATCTTTAAATAATTTTATTTCAAACCTTTTGCGAAGTGTTTGAAAACCTAGCTCTTGTTGTTCCTTCCATAAGTTTTCGTGAGAATATAACTCTATGGCTTGTTGAGCAAAATCTGCTGGAGTTTGATTTAAGCTTGACGTTGTTGTTGAATAGATACCTTCCATCGCTATAGGTGTTCCCACAAATGGAGTTCCGGTTTCCATGGCTGTAAACAGTTTTCCTTTCAATCCTGCACCGAACCTGATAGGAGCCAGTACTACTCTACTGTTCTCTATTACCTCGTTTGCTTCTATCGCTCTACCTTTAATGTAAAATCCTTGTTTCTCATTATGTAGTTGAGAAACTTTTGGACTCTCATAAGCACCGTAAACATGCATTTCTGCTTTGGGAAGTTCCTTTCTAATTAAGGGCCATATTTTGGTCTTTAAGTAAAGAACAGCATCATAATTAGGCTTATGAATAAAATTACCAATGGTAGAAAAATGACTGCGCTCTTGAAAGCTTTTAAAATTGGTTGATTTTAAGTTTTTTAGTGTTCCCGAACCAACTAAGAATGGTAAATAATGTAATAATTCTCTAGGTATACGGAATTGATTTTGAAGTAATTCCATTTCATATTCAGAAATAATCAAACTTACATCACAACGATACAGACTAGCTATCTCACGCATAGCCTGCTCGCTATGCAAGTGTTTTAAACTTACCTCTTCGTTATTTTTAAGAGCTACTTCCCTAGCCTTTCTTAAAAAATGTAAATCTTCTGTATCAAGGATATTGATACTGTTAGGGCAGCTTTCGCGGAAGCGCCATCCAAACTGCTCTTCAATCATAAAACGATCATACATGACCGCATTGAATTGTTCTTCTTTAACCCAATCATTAAAGCTATGATTGTTCAATAAAATAGCCTTTTCTTCAACTTCAATACTGGCAAGTTGAAAGCTATAATCACTACGTGATGCTGCACTGGCAAAGGTTATTGCAAAACCAGCATCTTTAAACAATTTTATTAATTGCAACATGCGCGTTCCCGCAGCTGTGCTTTGAGGTTCTGGCCAAGTATGACCTATGATTAAGAGTTTATTTTTCACCAGTCAAAGGTAAGAAAATGAAGAAGGCTTTTATTTTTCAAAATGATTTCACCTACTTAAAGGCTTAAAATTAAGAGCTTAAATAAGTTGAGTAATTCTAAGAATAAAGATTCATATAAGTCATTTTTTAAGAACTACCATTCTCATGTTCAATATGATGAAATACAACTCATGGATATCGTTAATAAAGTATATGGTAAAGCACTTTTTTTAAGTTGTAAATTTTTACCTTAGCAGCTTAAATTGATTCGTTTTAAATGGGTAAAATAATAGCAATTGCTAACCAAAAAGGTGGTGTAGGTAAAACAACTACAGCGGTAAATCTAGCGGCATCACTAGGTGTACTAGAGAAAAAAGTACTTCTTATTGATGCAGATCCGCAAGCAAACGCTACGTCGGGTTTAGGTATTGATGTTGAAACTGTAGAGAATGGTACTTATCAATTGCTAGAACATACTGTTCCTGCTCTAGAATTAGTTATTAAGACCGATTCTCCTAACTTAGATATTATCCCTGCTCATATAGATTTAGTAGCCATTGAGATAGAGCTAGTTGATAAGGATCAACGTGAGTATATGATGCGCGAGGCTGTAGTGCCTCTGAAAGAAGTTTATGATTATATTATTATCGACTGTGCTCCATCATTGGGCCTTTTAACTCTTAATGCACTTACTGCTAGTGATTCTGTATTAATACCTATACAATGTGAGTACTTTGCACTTGAAGGTTTAGGTAAGTTATTGAATACGGTAAAGAGTATTCAAAAAATTCATAATGATCAATTAGATATTGAAGGTTTATTACTTACGATGTATGATAGTCGTTTAAGACTTTCTAATCAAGTTGTAGAAGAAGTTAATAAGCACTTTAAAGCCTTAACGTTTAAGACAATTATACAACGCAATGTGCGTTTAAGTGAAGCACCATCATATGGTGAAAGTATTATCAATTATGATGCTGCTAGTAAAGGTTCTGAAAATTACCTGAGTCTAGCTAATGAATTGATTCAAAAAAATGCCTCTAATTAATTATGGCCAAAGCAACTAAAAAACAAGCATTAGGTCGTGGTCTTTCTGCATTATTGAAAGATCCATCTAACGATATCACTAATGCAAACGATAAGAACGCAGACAAAATCGTAGGTAATGTAGTAGATCTCAATCTAGCAGATATTGAGATGAACCCTTTTCAACCACGTACTAGTTTTAATGAAGAAAACTTGCGTGAATTAGCCTCTTCTATAAAAGAACTAGGTGTTATACAGCCCATCACTGTGCGTAAAATGGGCTTTAATAAGTATGAATTAGTAAGTGGTGAGCGTCGCTGTCGTGCTTCTAAACTATTAGGACTAGATACGATTCCCGCATATGTTCGTATTGCAAATGATCAGGAATCATTAGAAATGGCACTGGTTGAGAATATACAACGTCAGGATTTAGATCCAATAGAAATTGCTCTATCCTACCAGCGTTTAATAGAAGAAATAGATCTTACACAAGAGCAAATGAGTGATCGTGTAGGTAAAAGTCGTAGTGCTATTACTAACTATTTAAGGTTATTAAAACTGGACCCTATTATTCAAACAGGAATGCGTGACGGGTTTATTTCCATGGGTCATGGACGTGCCTTAATCGCGGTTGATAGTTTAGATAAACAACTAGATATCTATCAACAAATATTAGCAAACGGTCTTTCTGTAAGAGACACAGAGGCAATTGTTAAAGCAGAAAAAGGTGGTGATACGCTTCCGCGAAAGCAAGCTAAAACAAATAAACTGCCATCTGAAATAGTTGATGCTACTAAAGAATTATCAGAAGCCATAGGTGCTAAGGTAAATGCTACAGTAGATGCAAAAGGGAAAGGGAAATTAACTATTTCCTTTAAATCTCAAAAAGAATTAGAACGTATTATCAAACAATTGAATGCGTAATTATTTATTTTACATATTCATTATTTTAGGAGCTTTAACGGCTGGTGCGCAAGATGATACATCTCTACCACCTGGTGAATTTAAGGTTATAGCAGCCGACTCAGTAAACACGGCAATAGATGCTAACAAACCTGCAAGAGCGGCATTTTATAGTGCCATTTTACCAGGATTAGGGCAAGCATATAATGGTCGTTACTGGAAGGTGCCACTTGTCTATGGAGCTCTAGGTACTAGTGTTGCTGTATATCTTTATAATGAAAATCAATATCAAGAATTAAGAGACGCTTTCAGAATAAGACTAGCCGGTGGGACCAATGATGCATTCTCTGATGCAGATGGAAATCCTATTATCTCTGATGCAGGATTAGAACGTGCACAACGCACAGCACAACGTAATAAAGAATTAACCCTATTGATAACGGCTGGTATTTATATATTACAAATAATAGACGCTAACGTAGATGGCCACTTAGATGATTTTAATGTTGATCGTAATTTAAGTCTTACTCCTACTATTATCAACATTGAACATGTACCATCAGGTGCAAATGTTGGTCTATCACTTATTTATAACTTTTGATATGAAAATAGCTTTACTGGGTTATGGAAAAATGGGGCAAACAATAGAACGTGTTGCCTTAGAACGTGGTCATGATGTTGTGACTCGTATAGGTAGAAATGATTCTATTGAGGACATTCAAAAAGCCGACGTGGTTATCGAATTTACAGCTCCAGATAGTGCTGTAGGTAATATTAAATTTTGTGCAGACATGGGTTTACCTGTGGTTTGTGGTACAACTGGATGGAATGAAGAATTACAAGAGGTCACAGATTATATTAATTCCAAAAATGGAACTTTAGTTCATGCCTCAAATTTTAGTCTAGGCGTTAATTTATTCTTTGAACTCAATCGCAAACTCGCTGCAATGATGGCTCCATATGAAGAATATAGAATTAGTATGGAGGAGATACATCATACAGAAAAAAAAGATGCTCCTAGTGGTACAGCTGTTACTCTTGCTCAAGGAATATCCGAATTTACTAGATTGAATAAGTGGCATTTAGGCACAGACAGCGAAAGTGATTCTTTACCTATTGATGCACAGCGTATTGAAGATGTTAAAGGAACTCATAGCATACATTACAGTAGTATAATAGATGACATTGAAATAAAGCACACGGCTCACAGTCGTGATGGTTTTGCCATAGGCGCCGTTATTGCTGCTGAATGGATTACAAAACATAAAGGAATATTTACTATGAAAGACGTTTTGAACTTATCATAGTAGCTATCATTAAAAAATATTAAAGAGTAAACAGATGAGTTGGACAGGATGGTTAATTTTTTTCTTAGTACTTCAAGTAGTACATGCATTAGGTACTTGGAAAATGTACGTCGCCGCTGGTAGAAAAGCATGGGAAGCATTTGTGCCTGTGTACAATGCTGTAATCTTCATGAAGATATTAAATAGACCATGGTGGTATGTTTTCTTACTGTTCTTGCCTGTTGTAAACTTAATCATGTTTATAGTCGTCTGGGTAGAAGCCTTACGTTCATTTGGTTATAACAAAGCAAAAGATACAGTCTTAGTTATTGTGACATTAGGACTTTATTTATATTTCATAAACTATACACAACCATTAAATTATATTGAAAATCGTAGTCTTCATCCACGCACAAGTGCTGGTGAATGGACTAGTTCTATATTATTTGCGGTAATTGCAGCGACAATAGTACATACCTATGTGATGCAACCTTTCATAATTCCATCGCCATCCTTAGAAAAAACCTTATTAACTGGTGATTTTTTATTTGTGAGTAAGATGCACTATGGACCTCGTATCCCTATGACACCAGTGGCTTTACCAATGGTACATGATACTATACCAGTCTTACATGTTAAAAGTTATCTAGAAACACCACAAATACCATACACTCGTATTCCTGGTTTTTCAAAAATAAAAAGAAATGACATTGTTGTTTTCAACTGGCCAGCAGATACCTTATACGGATTTCCTTCTATAGATAATTTGCATCACGATAAGCCTATTGATAAAAAATCTAATTACGTTAAGCGATGTGTGGCTATTGCTGGTGATCTATTTTCAATTGTAGATGGTAAAGTACATATCGATGGTCAACCTACTGTTTTACCAGAAAGAGCGAGATTACAACACACCTATAAGTCAGTTACAACACCACAACCTATAGATCCTGCCATGCTCAAAAAAGAGTATGATATTACAGATGCAGTTGGACATTATTACGATACAGAAAATGATAATGCTCCTACTCTAGCAGTAAGTGCTGCAACTGTAGAAGCCGCAGCTGCTTTACAGGCTAATCCTAATATTCTAGACCTTAATAAAAGAATAGACAAGAAAGGAAGTTGGGATCCAGCAATATTCCCGTATGATTCTAAAATTGCTAATAACAATGATAATTTTGGTCCTGTACTAATCCCTCAAAAAGATGTTACTGTAGAAATCAACTATAACAACATCGGTTATTACAAAAGAATCATTGAGGTATATGAAGGTAGTGAGATGAATATCATTAACACTATTGCAGTTAATGGTAAATCGGTTTTACTCAATGGTAAGCCATTAAATGCATATACTTTTAAACAAAATTACTATTGGCTAATGGGTGATAACCGCCATAACAGTTACGATAGTCGTGGTTGGGGTTTTGTACCAGAAAATCACGTTGTTGGTAAACCTGTTTTTGTGTGGATGAGTATGGACTGGAGCGGTAGTTTCCCTTCATTGAGATTTGACCGTATGTTTACGACTGTAAATGGTTCAGGACAACCTACATCATATTTATGGATATTGATAGTTGGACTATTAGGATATTTTGGTTACAAGAAATTTATCAAAAAGAAAAGTAATAAGTAAGCTATGGAGCTGATACTACATCCTAGCTATTTTATAGATGTAGTGAGTTTAGTGCACCTGTATCATTGCAATCAGTTGATGCTGGAGACTCATGATAACTACGTAAAACAGACTTATCGTAATCGTTGCTATATCGCAACTGCAAATGGTAAACTGGCTCTAAACATACCTATAGTTCATCAAAAATCAGGTCACTCTGTACCTTACAAAAGCATTGAAATAAACCAGACAGATGATTGGGTTACACAACATTTAAAAAGTATAAAAAGTGCTTACAACAGTAGTCCTTTTTATGAATATTATGAGGCTGATTTACATGATTTATTTAGTGATATTCCAAAGCTATTAATAGACTGGAATATTAAAACACTGAAATGGACGCTTCATCTACTACATATTACAAAATCAATTATATCATCAGAAGAATACCTGGATGATATAAGAGCTAGACAACTAATTACTGCAAAGCAAAATCCTATTCTATCAACTCATTCTTACATTCAAGTATTTCAAGAGAAACATGGATTTTTAAATGGATTAAGTGCTTTAGACCTATTATTTAATTTAGGTCCTAGTGCTGGCGTTTATTTGAAAGAACAGCAATATTTAATAAAAGAATAAGTAAATGGCTCAAAACGATATTCAACGGTTTAGAGCCTTTTTAAAAACAGCAAGCCTATGGAATGGTAAGCTTGCAGGTGTACAACAGTTTCCTCTAAATAAATTAGACCTATCTCATTTAAAAGATGATGATATCCTTACAGGTTTTCCAACGATTCCTGTTAATACTGTTTTAGGTAAACGAGCAGAATATTACTATGAGTATTGCATAAAGCAAAGTTCGAATTATGAATTAATTGATTCTAATATTCAGATCAATGTAGCAAAAATCACAAAAGGCGAATTAGATTACCTAATCAGAGAAGTCAACACCAATAAAATATACCACGTAGAATTAGTTTATAAATTCTATTGTTATGATCCTGATGTTTCAGAAAAATCGAACTATTTAAATGAAGACCATGCAACCGAATTATCTAAATATGTGGGACCTAATAAACGTGATAATTTCGTTTTCAAATTTGATCGATTAGTAGATCATCAATTACCTCTACTCTACAAGCCAGCTACTTATCAAGCATTATCTTCTTTAAATCTAGCTATTGATTCTATAGAACAACGTGTTTGCTATCTAGCACATGTGTATATACCTCGGGATTTGTGGAAACATAATTTTAAGTATATCAATAAACGATGTATTGCTGGTTATTATATGAATTATGACGCTTTCGCGAAAGCGAATACCAACAACCTATACTACTTACCTAAAAAGCATCTATGGATTGGTAACTGTCACGCTTTGAAAGATTCTTATAATCATGAAGAAACGTTACTAATAGTAAAGGATAGTCTGGCGCGAGGCTTTGCTCCCATGGTCTGGATGCAATTAGAATCTGAAGAATTTGAGTCCTTTTTCATTATTGCATAATTCACAATAAATTCTACATATCATTAAATAATCTATGCTTATTTAAGATAACATAAACATGTTTTAACCTTTTATTCTCAATGCTTAGGTCATATCATTATTATCTTTATATCAAATAATAATAAACGCCATGCAAACTAAATTTAAAAGAAAAAGTCAAGATCGTCCTTTAGGAAATCTGGGCAAAGTGAATAAAAATAAAGACTTTGATATAAAGTCAGAAACATTAACTGAAAAGAACCAACAAAAGACTAAATAATGAATTACCTAAATCTAGATAAAGATAAAACTGAAAAAACAGTTCAAGAATTAAATGTATTACTATCAGACTATCATGTTTACTATCAAAAATTAAGAAATTTTCACTGGAATATAGTTGGGAAAAACTTTTTTGATTTGCATATTAAGTTCGAGGAAATGTATGATGATGCAAAATTAAAAGTAGATGAGATAGCAGAACGTATTCTTACGTTGCGATACCAGCCTACTTCTAATTTATCTGAGTACCTGAAGAAGTCTAACTTAAAAGAATCTAAATCAGAACATACAGATGTTGAAATGGTGAATACTTTGCTAGAAGACCACGGTACTTTAATACAACAAATGCGTAAAGTGGTAGAACGTGCAGATAAAGCCGGTGATGAAGGTACTATAGATTTAATAGGTGCATATATCAGAGAGTTAGAAAAAACAAGCTGGATGTTAGATGCGTGGAGAATGAATACTAGTGACAATCATCAATCCGTATAATTAATTTTATAAATTAATAAAACACCGTCTAAGTTATTTATTTACTTAGACGGTGTTTTCGTTTGACTATAATATGAAAGTATTTCAATTACTATTATTTACAATTCTATTTCAAAATGCTAGTTGCCAGGACTATGGTAAACTTACGTATTTAGAACATCTACCAGAAGACCTTGAAGAAATAAGTGGAATGGAGTCTATCGAAGGCTCTGATTTATTATATGCGGTTAATGATTCTGGAAATGAACCAGTACTTTACTTATATGATCAAGAATTAGGTTATTATGAGCTTACAGCTCCCATCTTAAAAAATAATGACTGGGAAGATTTAAGTAGTTATACTAATACCGTTACTGGCAAAACCTATTTGTATATAGCTGATTTAGGAAACAACAAAAATAAACGTAGAGACTTAGCTATTTATGAAGTTGATATTACTGATCTAGAACCTAAAGACCAAGAACTAGTTAACATTCGCGAGATTTCTGTATTCTATTCCAATCAAAAAGACTTTCCTCCTAAAAAGAAAGAACTCTTCTATGACTGTGAGGCTTTTGTGCGCGTTGAGGATTATTTCTATTTATTCAGTAAGAATAGAAGTAGTGATTTTAATGGTAAAACTCAAGTATACCGATTAAAAGCTGACGGAACTTCAAATAATGCTCAATTTCTCGTAGAAATTGAAATTTGTAACGATTCAAAAGATTGTTTAATTACCAGTGCAGATGTGAATAGTCAAGGAGAAATTGCTCTACTTACCAGTGACAAAGTATTTATACTCTCTAACTATGACGAAGATTTCACTAATTATGATATTGAAAGACATGATCTCAATCACTACTCTCAAAAAGAATCTATTATTTATAAAACTGACAACATTTTATGGATAAGTGATGAACAGACTAAAAAAACTGGTGGAAACCTTTATCAATTGAAACTATAAACTAGCGTTTCCTATTTTTCCAGAAAATATAAGCACCAGCAAGTTCTACCGCTATACCTAGTAAAATCATACCAGTTGCTCCTATAATCTCCATTAAATAAAGCACTATTCCTATAAACACTATTGCACTACCTAGTGCAATAAGCATGACACCACTTTTCTTATCATTCATTTGTTAAAAATACAAAAGGCTCGCAATAACTTCGAGCCTTTATTATAATAAAACAGGTATTAATTTTAGAAACTGAACCCAACTTGAAAACTAAATCTTAAACCATCATCACCATGAAAGAAATTAAAATTAGCTCCTATAGCCTCAGCTGAGTTTACCCAAAAACCACCACCAAAATCATTGTGCCATTGATCACTAAACTCTCCATCTACCCATACACGACCTACGTCTGCACCGGCAAATATTCCCATTTGTAAAGGAATTAAACCAGTTTTAAATTCGTTAAAGCTATATCTCAAATCACCACTTGCAGCAAATGATCGTTGACCAGAGAATCGTTGTGTACGATAACCTCTTAGTCCGTTATTCTGTCCCAACTCAGCTAGTTGAAAAAATTGATAATTGTTACCTACATTAATCTGACCTAGAATAGTAGATTTTATAACCCATTTGCGATTTCTAGATATGGCGTTATAGAAACCTAATTTTGGTTTAAAGTATAATAGACTTTGATCTACATCTTCTGTAGCAATGGTACCACCTATGGTGGTTTCAAATATCATACCTCTAGTAGGATTAAGTTTGTTATCATAACTTTCGTAATTATAGGTTGCTTTTGTGTCTACGTACCATTTGCGTTCATAAAAATCAGGATTAGTTTCAGGATCGATTAAATCAGTAATAAAACGCTCATTACCTTCCTCTACCTCTATTCCCTGTAAATTTGATAATATGGTTAAGTTAGATCCATATTCACCGTTATACTTAATCCCTAGACCAACGGTAGCCTCACTAATACGAACTCTATTGTAGTCAAAATCAAAATCGTCTTGTAAATTTTCAGAATCATTACCTATCCCAAAAAAGTTTTCAGTAAAAGTAGGTCCTGCAAATCGTCCATTTACAAGTAAGTTTACACCATTAAAAACACCAGCAAATTCACCTGTGTAATTAATGTCATAACCATTAGTAGCAAAATAATAACCTGCTGTTATTTTATGAACTCTTGTATGTGGATTACGATTAAAACCATTTACTGTATAAACATTTTGAATTCCTAATTTAAAACCATCATCTGGATTAAAACCTATTGCTGGTGTTAGTGCATTACTGGTCAATATGTTTTTACGTGGATTGTATAAATTAGTATCATAATTATCAGATAGCCTTACACGAGCTCCATTTTTAGCTTTAAAAGTGTTATCCTTTGATTTATGATCATAAATCGATATTGCCTTTCCTTCTTCAAGATCATAAATATCATTATTCTGTCCACCAATTACTCGCACTTTAATTTTGTTTTTTCCAGTTCCCATCGCTTTAATGATGTCATCATCATCTAATGCATAAATCCAAATTTCATTAGTATCCTTACTATCAAAAACTCTTTGCGCAACGATATCTGCTTTTTCTCCATCTTTATTACGATAGATAGTAACCTCTGTTTTACCATCTTCTATACGATCGATTTCTATAATATCATCCTTATCGGTTCCCGTCATGATAGCTAGGCTTGCGAGATAATTATAGTAGTCATTAACTGTTTCTAATAAATTATCACGTCGTTTCTTCATATTCTCTACAATTACTTGAGTAGATTCATGTGGATAGATCTCGGCTGGTAAATTTTTAAAAGCGTTTTCTATTTGTTCATCAGTTAAGTTTTCTTGTATATACCTGGCTTGTGATTCCCATACAAAACGATCACTGTTTTGAGCAAGTGCTCTATCTAAGTAATTTGCAGCAGTATTAAACCACTTTACATCTGTAAGTTGTTCATCATAAGTAGCAAATTGATTTGTAATACCGATCATAGTGCGTAATGTCGCAAAAAGAGCTCCATCAAAGTTTGAATAAACTTGATCACGATCTCTGGGAATAGCACGGAAAAGGTGTGTTCCATCTTCTAATTCAAACTCTGACCAGCGCCATTGATCCTGGTGTCTATCCCAATCACCAATAAGCATGTCAAAGATTCTAGCCTTAATATAATGAGGCTCGTCAATCTTATATTTCTCGTCTCTGCGTAGACGCTCAAAAACATCTGCAGTACTCTCTATATCATCTGGCTTACCAAAACTTAATAAATCTTTGTGATTTTCTTCAGGTCGTTCTACTAATAAATATAATTCATCTCCATAGTCATTATTATATTTTCCTAAGGCTTGTTGTTTTGGTAAATAAAAGACTTCTGGATTAGTATGATATACACCTACTGCACTTGCTAAGTCTGGTATTGTTAATGCAGCATAAGGATGCGCTGCGGTATAAAAGTCAAACAATAAGTCCTCTGTCGTAGTGTTTTCAAAACCTTCAACAACTTGATTCTCCTTAAAAACAGTCGTTTGTAAAAACTGTACAGCGCTTTTCTTAAGTGCTCTTATATTATATTCTTTACCGTCTTTATCCTTTAACCTTAGTGCTCTCGTCTGGTGTCCACCACCAGCTCTTACTACTTCTAGTCCACCATATAGAGTATCTAATAGTGCTACTTTGGCATTAACTTCAATGCCATACAAATCTCGATATTTATTACCCCATACAGATTCGTAAAAACCTGAGACATCGGTACGTTCTGTTTCATATATACTCGCTTTCGCGAAAGCGGGATAACTACTAGGTAATTGTTTTATATCAAATTCCTTAGGTTTCTCAATCGCTTGTACCGTATAAATTAATTCAACTTTACCATTACGCAAGGTGTAATATCTTACCCAACCACTACCATCTTTAAGAATATCAAATCTTGCAAAACCTTTACCACCGTATGCAAAAAGTCCATCATTGCTTAAGGTAGCATAACTTTGCTTAGATCCACTACCAGAAACAATCTGGCGTATTCCATCGTTCTCAATATATTGTAAGGTATGCTCGTGACCGCTGGCAAAGATTATACGTGCTGCTTGTGACGACCTTGCAAGTGTGGTTACCCGATTAACCATTTCTTGATAACGTTCGTTTTGTTTGTCTTGAGAGCTTATCCCACCACTAGTGCGCACTTGATTTACTAGAGATGCAATAAGCGGTAGCGGTATGTTTCTTTGAGTTGGAAACAAGTGCTTTGTAGCAGCATATTGACCACCATGTACACCATTAGTGTATAATGGGTGATGCATCGCTACAAGAATAACCTTATCCTGATTTTTTTTGAATTCTCCTTCTATCTCTAGAAATAATTGCTCTCTTGTCTTGATTTGATCGCAATCATCATTAATTGTAGGGTGCTTATCCCATTGGGCTAGATACCACTGACTATCTAAAATAATAAGTTGAACATCATCTGATATTTCTATACTTTCTAATGGACAACCTACTTTAGGTTCCCATATATTTTTATCCTTAAGAGCTTTTTCTATATAGTCCTTTTCCCTTTCTACATTTTTTAAGCCTTGATCATACCAGTCATGATTTCCAGGTATAAAAATAGTTTTACCATCAAAAGCTTGAGCAACCGCAATTTGTGCGTTCAAATGATTTTCTGCCAGTGATCTAAAAGAATCATCCTTATCTGGCATCCCTACAGGATAAATATTATCACCTAGAAAAATCAAATGCGATTTCTTTGTATCTTGATTTTCAATATGTTGTTCTAGCGCAAGTAAACCTTCACTTTTACCATTAATTGGAGATTTACCTGCATCACCTATAAGATAAAATGATTTGGTAATCTGTGCATTATCAGGAAAAGCGTTCTGTGTTTCCTCCCTATATTGCTCCTTGTAAGAGGCACATCCTACTAAGATGAAAACGGCAATAAAAAAAAGAGTAGTATTTTTAATCATAAATTAAGAGGTTTTTATTCTATTTTGAGGTATCATTGAGATTATGACAGATAACATTTTTCTAAAAGTAGACGATTTTGTTCTTGAGTTGTTTAAAACACAACTTGATGAAACTTATGTGTATCATAACTACATGCATACCGCAAGAGTTGTTAAAAGTACTAAAGAGATAATTGAAAACACCGAAATCGATGTTAAAGAAGAACAAGCGTTAATAATTGCGGCATGGTTACATGATACAGGCTACATACATGGTGCAGATGGTCATGAAGAACGCAGCGCAACTATCGCTGAGGATTTTTTAAAAGATAATGGTGCAGATCAATCCTTAATTGAACTGGTTAAACAATTAATATTAGCCACAAAATTCAATGGCACACCTAAAACTACTTTAGAAGAAATCTTAAGAGATGCAGATGCCTCACATTTTGCAAAAGATTATTATGATGAAACTAGCGAACTTCTCAAAAAGGAACTTGAACTGCGCGGTATAGCTACCTATACTAATAAAGAATGGCGTAAGGAAAACATAAGAGTATTTACAGAAAAGCACCGTTATTATTCTGACTATGCTATCAAGAACTGGAATAAGGATAAGAATGAAAACCTTATGAAGTTGTTGAAGAAAAAGAAAAAGAATAAACAAAAACTAAAAAAGGAAAAATTAAAGGTAGACCTAAAGAATCAAAGTCCTGAACGAGCGATTCAAACACTTTTTAGAACAGCATTACGTAATCATATAAAACTTAGCGATATAGCAGACACTAAAGCAAACATACTTCTATCTGTAAACGCGATTATTATCTCACTAGCACTAGCTAATTTGATACCTAAATTAGAACAGGTAAGTAATAGACACTTGCTATGGCCTACTCTTATTTTAGTTTTGTTTTCAGTAGCAAGTATTGTACTCTCTATAATGTCTACCAGACCTAATATAACATCTGGCGAGTTTACAGACGATGAAGTCCGAGAACGTAAGGTAAATTTACTTTTTTTTGGTAATTTTCATAAAATGCCATTGAATAAGTACAAGGACTCAGTAATGGATTTACTTGAAGAAAAAGAGGAAGTTTATGAATCTCTTATCAAGGATTTATATTACCTAGGTGTTGTACTTGCAAGAAAATACAAATTATTAAGGCTTACTTATACCATCTTTATGATAGGAATTATAGGATCAGTACTTGCGTTTGTTATTGCCTTTGCCCTACTCGATCTAGACTCTATTGTTGATGTAATTCCTGCAACAAATCCTTAAAGGTAAGACGTTTTTTATCTTCAGATTTTTTGTTGTAAAGCACGCCTACTCGTATCGCTTTAAGACCTATAACACCTTGTACGTCTTCTAGTTCGAGTAGTTCGATTTTATCGTTGAGATATTTTTGATCTTGAAGAAATGATATGTATCTTAAGTACTCCAGTTCGCTCTCATGATTTGTATAGATGATTGAAATTTTACCTTTTTGGGTAATTCTTTCTTGAGTTCCTTTGATATTTGCTTTATCAATTCTCTTTTTAATCACCTCATACCTTGCGTTATAAGCTCCGTCGACATCAAAACGTTTCTCATCAATACGGTATCGAATACTTAACGTATTACCAAAGACTAAAATCATAGACGCTGCCTCTATTTGAACAGGAAGACTCTCTTGATACTGATAAAATTTATTTTCCATCTGTATCATGGTCTGTAACTGCCATAATCTAAGGTTATATAAATAGACCGGATTGTAAGATTGACCTCTTACAATACTAGATCCTACATATATGTTGTGCTCTACACCGTCAGTTTTATAGCGTTCAAAGAAATGAGGATAAATTTCCTGAGCTTCCTTTTGCTTACGGTCTAAGAAACGAGCTAGTCTTTCATTAACAACCTGAACTGTTGTGTCGTAATTATCTCTATTAGTGAAGACAACGCCAGAGTCATGATTTAAAGTATTTTCATAATCTGTGACGAGCTGTTTTAATTTCTTAGATAAATCCTTAATATGAACCATAAAAGGATTTACTTCACTTTCAAGTATACTAATTATCTCACGTTCGGTATTTGCATTAATGCTATTCAACTCAAGTTCGACTTGGAATTTGTGGATCCTATGAATAATTTGATCATAAATAGGTAATGGTTCATTCGCTTTCGCGAAAGCGAATATCTCACTGACCAATTCGAGTTGTGATATTAAGTCGGTTTTAATCGCTTCATTACGTGCATCACTACTACCTACCACGTCAATTTGCCCATATAAGGGACTGACATCTTCAAATACTAAATCATTAAAATTGTTATCTGAAGACTCTGCTCGCGATCTAATCAGCCTACGAGCTTCTTGTTCAAATTTCCACTGCACACTAGGATGAATAGATGTACATTCTGTTTGTATAAGTGCTTTAATAGTAGTCTCATATTCTTGCTCTGAACGGATTAAAGCCATTTTAAGATAGTCTGAAATACCTTCTAATTTCTGGGCATTAAACGTGTTTAACAAATATGGTGTATAGCTGGCTAGTTCTAATATACCTAGCAATCTACCTTCGTGAGATATAGGATAAAATATAGCACTATTAAAACCAGCCTCAATTAAATTATCAGGTAGAAAAGTGTTTTCAATGTTATCGCGATAATTTTTAACGTCCGTTATAACTAGCGGTGTAAAATCTCTTAAAAGATGAGCATATGAATCTGCACAAAGAGCATTATTACAATTTTTTTCGTGACTAGAGCCTAGTAAAAAACTGCTTGAATCACTATAAACCATATTTTCAAAAAGCATGTCTACATTATTATAAATAGTAAACCCAACATGCAAATCCTCCATATTGAACATTTGCTTGAATATCTTTTCTACTTTTTCTGTCTCATGATTTGACTTTTCACCTAAATTACCAAGTAAAACTGTTTTTAAATCTGAAATAGCGTTATCCATAGTTACATCAGTAAGACTGATGATACCGAACCCTTTAAATGTGTAACTATTCTTAGGGAACTTAGATTTCCATAATTTTTTGTTTTCCGGATTGCGCAATAACTCTTTAATATCAACATCTGTCAGTCTGTACTTTTCATCCTTAAGGGCTACTTCAACAAAATCTGCATTGTAAGTGATGCGATAAGTTTTTAAATTACCATTTCCATCAGGTATTTGACAATGTAAAGGTTTACTTAAATCGATTTGAGCATTGTATACATCCTTAAGTATAACGCCGCTTGCCATAGTGAAATAGTCAAAGTCTGTGTTAGAAAGAAGTGAAAATTTCTCATCTTTAATATGAGATAATAAATTTTCAAAGCGTTCTGATTTATTGAATAAGAAATCAGAAAATGGTACCGTTGCTGCTTTTATTTCGTTAAGTGTTAAAGCTCTTGGAAAAAGATCTGATAATAAAGTATTTATGACTTCTTTCTCTTGCTCAATCTCTTCAACCTGTAATCCTTCTTCTAATCGTGGATGGTTGCTTACATAATCTAACGTAGCAGTAAGAAATGCAATTGCAATAGGATTGGTCTCGGTCTTGAGACGTTCCCTATAATGATCTATTACCTTATGAAAACTTAAGGTAACTTCCATCATAAAATCTTCAGGTAACATATTCATAGGTACAAAGGTAAAACTATTGCGTCTAGGATAGCTATACGTCCTATAGTTTTAGAAAGTTTTAACCTGTTCTATAGCTGTAAAACCACTATTTTTGAAAAAATAATTAGCATGAGATTTCTACTTCCTATTGTCGCACTTTTATTAATAATTTCTTGTAAAACTGAAACTAGTAATGATAACACTCACTTTATTGAAGGTACAGCGCCTGGTGTTTATAATGGAATGAGAGTTTACATGAATAAATTGAACAGTACTAATAATCCTATGATTATTGATACTGCGGTAGTTATGAATGAGAAGTTTTATTTTGAACAAGGAGAAAAGAAAGATTTTGCCGAGGTACGTTTCTTATCTATGGAGACTGGTAATGACCGTATGATTTTTATTGAAGGAGATGAACCGTTAAGAATCACATTAAACCAAGACTCGTTATGGGCTAGTTCTGTTACAGGAAGTGAAGAAAATAGAATTCTTTATGACTTTAGAGCTGACCAAGCTACTTATCAAAAAAGAACAAACGAATTTAAAACTGCTCGCGGTAATGCTTACCGATCAGGTGATCAGCAAAAAGGCGATGATGTTACAAAAACATGGATGGACGCTGAAGAAGCTTATAAAAACGAGGTGTTTAACATCGTAAAGTCTAATCCTAATAAGTTAGTAAGCAGTATGATAATAGGCGATTTAGTGAATTCTAAATTAATTGATACCGACAAGGCTTTGGAATTATTTAATGTGTTAGAAGGTGACGTAAAGGAAACGGCTATCACTAAGAGTCTAGAGAGTTACCTGACTAAATTTACTACTACAGCCATAGGTGCAAAAGCACCATTATTTGAAGGTAAAACACCAGATGGTGATGTTTTAAAATTAGAAAATGTTTTAGGAAAAGTGACACTTATTGATTTCTGGGCTTCATGGTGTGGACCATGTAGACGTGAAAACCCTAATGTGGTTAGAGCTTATAAAGAATATCACGATAAAGGATTTAATATCATAAGTGTATCTCTAGATCGACAAAATGCTGAAGCAGCATGGAAAGCCGCTATCGAAAAAGATGAAATGGACTGGTACCATATTTCTAGATTAATGCACTGGCAGGACCCTATTGCAAAGCTTTATAATGTAAGCAGCATACCTGCTACATTTTTACTAGATGAAAATGGAGTTATTATTGCAAAAGATTTGCGAGGTCAAGCTTTACATAACAAACTAGCAGAGCTACTATAATTTGCCCATTTTTTTGAGTATAAATAAAGCTACTATCGGCAATAGCATTAAAACCACGGTAAGCGTTTGTTCAAATATGATATGGTAATCATATAGAATAGTCACAACATAACCGGCTACTGCTCCACCAAAATGGGCATCATGTCCAATATTATCTGATTTATTTTTCATACCATAAATAGAATAAGCTAAATATCCTATTGCAAAAACAAATCCTGGTATTATACCATATATATATATGCCAGGCTCTAACAATATTGCTGAATATATAATTCCCATTACTGCACCACTCGCTCCTATGGCACTATAGTGATATTCATCTTGATGAAAAAGATAACTGAGAACACCACCACCCAATAAGCTGGCAAAATAAACTACTAGAAAACCTATATCACCTAAATCTACAACTACGTAATGTGCAAAGAAATACAAGGTTAACATATTAAATATGAGGTGCTGTAGGTCTGCATGTAAAAAACCGCTGGTTAAAAACCTTAACTGTTCACCACGCTGAATTCCTGCAATATTAAATTTGTATTTATCGAAGAAAAAACGGTCTTGAAACCCTTTAAAACTTACTAATGCACATGCTACTATAATCACTATAGTTACTATATCTAATCCTTGATTCATATCATTCTTTTACTACGCAACAAGATAGTATATTTGTCCAAATTTTATTTATGCAAGCGATTGCTTTTTATTTGTTTTATCCACTACTCTGGATCATTTCTAGACTTCCAGCACGATTAACGTATTTATTAAGTGATTTTGCATTTCTGATTGTTTACTATGTGATTGGATACCGTAAAAAAGTAATTATTAATAACTTAAAAATTGCTTTTCCTGAAAAATCAGAAATTGAGTTAAAAGAACTGTGCCGGAAAACAACGCAGCATTTTTGCGATAGTTTTATTGAGGTTATTATGTCTATGTCTATGAGTCATGATGAGATGTTGAGTAGATTTGAATATACAAATCTTGAATTAATACATCAATTTAGAGATCAAAAAAGGCCGATTATAGTCATGTTTGGGCATCAAGCTAGTTATGAGTGGACAATGTGTATAGATGGTCTAGTCGATTATAAAATCATTGCTGTATACAAACCACTAGCCAATAAGTATTTTAATAAACTAATTGTTGATATAAGACAAAAGTTCAATTCTACTATGATCACTATGCGTGAAGCTAGTAGTAATATCTCTCAAAGTATAAGTAATGGTGATATGGCAATGTATGGCTTAATAGCTGACCAATCACCAGCTAAGTATAGAGCACAACATTTCACAACTTTTTTCGGTAAAACAAGCGCCGTCTTTATGGGTAGCGAAAAGCTTGCTAAGGCTCATGATACAGCTGTAGTATATCTAGCTGTAGAGAAAATTAAAAGAGGTCACTATAAAGCTAATTTCCAAACCATAACGGAAAATGCTGCGCAAACTAAAGATTGGGAAATAACAGATACTTTCTTGGACTTATTAGAAAAACAAATCAGAAAGCAACCAGAGTATTATCTCTGGTCGCATAAAAGATGGAAGGCAACACCAGAAAACATTAAGCGTAAGCCTGTGCTATCGCCTCGAGTTCAGCAATAAAACGATTTGCTAGATCATCAGCTTTAGTTTGGGTTGGTGCTTCTGTATATATTCTTATAATAGGTTCCGTATTTGATTTACGCATGTGAACCCATTCTGTTGGGAAATCTATTTTAACACCATCTATAGTGGTTAACTCTTCATTTACATATTGAGTAGCAATATCTTTCATGATATCATCTACAGGCATGCCTTTAGTTAATTGCACTTTATTCTTACTCATATAATACTCAGGATAACTTGCTCTTAAGGCACTTACTTTCATTTTCTTTTCAGTAAGTAATGATAAGAACATCGCTATACCTACTAAAGCATCACGACCATAATGAGAGTCTGGGTAGATAATTCCACCATTACCTTCACCACCGATAACAGCGT
This sequence comes from Nonlabens ulvanivorans, assembly GCF_000732625.1. GTDB lineage: Bacteria > Bacteroidota > Bacteroidia > Flavobacteriales > Flavobacteriaceae > Nonlabens > Nonlabens ulvanivorans. The sequence continues at coordinate 1,613,487 of NZ_JPJI01000032.1, read as the reverse complement.
TCATTTCCTTCATTTTAGTTACAACATTCACTTCTCCTACTGCTGCAGCATAATATGTACCACCATGTGCTTCAGTAACGTCTCTCAGTGCACGAGAAGATGATAAATTAGAAACTGTATTTCCTTTATGATGACCTAAGATATAATCTGCACAAGCGACAAGTGTATATTCCTCACCAAACATTTCTCCTTCTTCAGTCATAAAAGCAAGTCTATCCACATCTGGATCTACAGTTATTCCAAAATCTGCCTTATGCTCTACTACTGCAGCAGCTAGATCACCTAAATGCTCTTTTAAGGGCTCTGGATTATGTGGAAAATGACCTGTAGGATCACAATATAACTCAACTACTTCTACTCCTAATTTCTTTAATAATGCCGGCACAGCAATTCCTCCAGTAGAATTCACACCATCAACAACAACTTTTAAGTTCATTGCTTTTATGGCATCTACCTTAGTTACAGGCATATCTAAAACTAAATCAACATGCCTATCTATATAGTCCGTAACCACTTTTACAGTTCCTAGATCATCAACTTCTACATAATTAAAATCTTCTGCAGCCGCAGTATCTAGAATTTTCTGTCCTTCTACACCATTTAAAAATTCTCCTTTATTGTTTAAGAGTTTAAGGGCATTCCATTGTTTAGGATTATGACTGGCCGTTAAAATAATTCCTCCATCTGCATTTTCTATAGGCACTGCTACTTCTACCGTTGGTGTCGTACTCAAACCTAAATCAATAATGTGACAGCCCATACCAACTAAAGTATTTTGAACTAAAGCTTGAATCATCGCACCGCTTAAACGAGCGTCTCTTCCTATTACCACTGTTGGATCACTTTTCCCAGAGGCTTCTTTAATCCATTTTGCATAAGCAGATGCAAATTTTACTGCATCTAATGGTGTTAAATTATCACCTGGCTCACCACCAATGGTTCCGCGAATTCCAGAAATAGATTTTATAAGTGTCATAGAAAAAATACTTTACATTTACCACAAAAGTAAGAGTACTCAACGCCATCTACAACTGCAACCATGAATTATCTCGCACATATTTATCTTTCAGGAAATGATACTGAATTACGTATTGGAAACTTTATCGCAGATTCTGTACGTGGTAAAGATTTTACTATGTTTCCAGAACGTGTTGCTCAAGGTATTATTTTACATAGACATATTGATACGTTTACAGACTCACACCCTATAGTTAAGTTAAGTAAAGACCTAATACGCAGTGAGTACGGACATTGGAGCAGCGTCATTGTTGATTTATATTATGATCACTTTCTTGCTGCAAACTGGGCTGATTTCCATAAGGAACCGCTTGATATATATGTTGAACAATTCTATTCTGATTTAAAAGAGAATTATAACATACTTCCAGAAAAGGTTCAGAAGTTTTTACCTTACATGGTAGATCAAAATTGGATTAGCAGCTATGCAACTGTAGATGGGATTTCACGCATCTTTCATCAAATGAATCATCGTACAAAAAACCGGAGTAAAATGAACTTTGCGCCTATAGAGCTTGTTAAATACTATAATGAAATGGAGCGTCACTTTAGAGAGTTTTTTGAGGATCTAGAGTTTCATGTGAAGAAGCAGCGCAAAACACTAGACTAATTCCATTACACAAAAAAACCTCACATTAATAATGCGAGGTTTTTAGTATCAAGAAAATAAATTTCTATATTATAACTCTATAAATTAGGAATTACTAATTCTTGTCCTGGATGTATCACATCTGGGTTAGAAAGTACGCCAGTATTTGCAGCAAATATTTGCTTATACTTCATTGGGTCTTTGAAATAGTGCTTTGCAATAAGGCTTAATGACTCACCGCTTTGGACAGTGTGACGTGCATAAACAGATGCATCTTCAACCTTAATGTCTGCCATTAAATCGCTAGGGTTTTCTCCACCTACCTTTTTAATTTCGTCCCATAATTGATCTTTGTCATAAGGAGTCGCCGCTGTACCTCTTATTTCAAGACGCTCTCCATTTACTTGAACATCACCATCTTTAATTGCTAATTTCTCTCCTAAGTCAAGAACGCTTTGATATTTTGCTTTTACCATTTTAGTTGTTTTAATTAATATGTTTAAAGTTAAGAATGATTTGTGATAAAAAAGATAATCAGAAATGAAAACTTTTTCATTCGATGAAATGTACGATTATTTCTTTAAAATACGCTTTCGCGAAAGCGTAACTTAAAATTAATTATTCTTCATCCTGCATGGTCGTGTATACATTATTCACGTCGTCGTCTTCATCCAGTTTTTCAAGAAGTTTCTCTACGTCCTCGCGCTGTTCTGCAGTGACTTCTTTTTGCATCGTCGGTATATATTCAAATCCGGAACTAAGTATCTCGTGACCTAACTCTTCAATACCTTTCTGTAAAGCTCCATAATTTTGGAATTCTGCATAAATCATTATTCCATCTACTGAGTTATCATCTTCTTCATCTTTCTCGTCTAGAAATAATTCTTCAGCACCAAAATCAATCAACTCTAACTCTAATTCTTCTAAATCCACATCACCAGCCGGGATTCTAAAATGACATTTATGATCAAACATAAATTCGACAGAACCCGACGTACTTAAATTCCCGTCACATTTAGTAAAGTAACTGCGCACATTTGCAACGGTTCTATTATTATTATCTGTAGAAGTCTCTACAAGGATCGCTATTCCATGAGGTGCATAACCTTCAAAAAGAACAGTTTCATAGTTTGCTGTGTCCTTATCTGTAGCTTTCTTAATTGCACGTTCAACATTTGCCTTAGGCATGTTAACGGCCTTTGCATTTTGTATTACCGCACGTAACTTTGCATTGGATTCTGGATCTGGTCCGCCTTCTTTTACTGCGATAACGATATCCTTACCTATTCTAGTAAATGCTTTAGACATAGCGCTCCATCTTTTCATCTTGCGCGCCTTGCGGAATTCAAATGCTCTTCCCATTTAATGTTTTGTTATTTGTTAAAGTTCAAATTTAAGATTCTGTGACTATCCTTGCAAGTACATTGATATTCTTATATTATTCTAACTCTGATAATAATATTTTTAAATATTGACTCGTACCATATGACCATATAGTATATGCTTTTTTTCTGTTTATATTAAACCAGGTTTTTGATTGATTAAATGCGTCTGTTTTTTGTAAAATATCTGTTCTATCATTATTAGCAGCTGCTGTTAGATAAACGGTAATGGGTGATGTTTTCTCAAAAAAGGTATGGCTATACAATTTTGTAAAATCATTATAAACACTTTGCAAGCTAGCAATATCAATAGATTCTGATAATTCTATTGCTTTATTATTATTAACTTCAATGGTGTTTTTAAGTTCTATCAGTCTATTATTAAATTGTTGTGGTGTTAACTGGGATATATCTTGCCATAGATAGGCCTCGGCGTTTTTAATTTGCAGCACCAACATATTCATCTCATTATTATAATCATATATCTTAATGGTTGCAGCCATTTTTTGAGCTAGTTCATTATCATTTTCTGAGATAATTAAATTATGCCTTAACCCATAATTTACAACTGCTCTATCATAATCTTTACGCAACTGATACATGGCATTTCTTATCTTTCTAAATATGGTACTCTTATCTACTAATGGCTCTTTAGAACTGTCTAACTTAAGGAGTTGTACATAATCTTCCTTCACAATAGCTAGATTACCATTCAAATATTTTACAGCAGCCTGTTGAAAATCTGTATCATATGGGCGTTCTTTTTCAATATTGCGTATGGCTCTTTTTAAAACATTTTCTAAAACCTTACGTTGCCCATTGCGTTTTTGTAAATTAGGTTCTTGAGAATACCTGTACATATAGTTCCACGTTTGCTCAATAACTTGTTCGTGATTTTTATCTACAAATTCTAGATAAGTCTTCGGTGAATTGTAGCGCTGCGCTTGAACATTTATTCCTATTAATATAAAAAATATAAAATATCGCATAAAAAAATAGCTGCCCTTTAATGGGACAGCTACAATATTACAAAATGAATGCCGTAATTACTCGTCACCAACGATATGCTCTATAGCAGCAGCCAGTTTAAAGTCGTTTTCTGTTAGGCCATTTACGTCATGAGTACTTAGAGTAATCTCTAACGTGTTGTAAACATTATGCCAGTCTGGATGGTGCTCCATTTTCTCGGCTATTAATGCGATGCGTGTCATTACAGAAAATGCATCCATAAAATTATCAAATTCAAAGGTTGTATGAATGGCATCATCATAATAATCCCAACCTTCAATATTTTCTAAATGCTTGTATATCTGATCTTCAGTTAATTTTTCCATTGTTTTTTATTTATCGTCAAAGGTATTTTTAATTTTTCTTTTAGCCTCACCTAGACCTTCTTTAATTTCACCTTTTACTTGATCAGTTTTACCTTCTGCTTCAGTAGATTTATCGTCAGTTAATTTCCCAAACTCCTCTTTAGCTTTTCCTTTAGCCTGATCCCATTTTCCTTCTAATTCTTTATCGCTCATAGTATTTGTTTTTTGAATGAATTTAAATTTACTTATGATAGCTTAAAATGTGACACAATAAAATCTTAATCCTTCATTAAAGTATTCCCAATACAAGTAGGAACTCCTATATTTAACCCATGAAAAAAATCGCTCTACTCCTATCGTTAATAAGCACCATTGCTTTTTCACAAGATGACCTCAAACAGGTAAAGCCAGAAACAGCTGTACATTTAAGAGAAATTCCGAGACATAACTTATCACTCGCCTTTGGTGTCGCACAACCATCTGGAGATTTTAGTGACATTGCTAGATCAGGTCTTAATGTAGGTCTTGAGTATACTTACTACACAAATAAATATTTAGGACTTAGTGCTGGTTTAAGACATCAATACAACGAGTTTGGATATCTAGACACAGATACTAATCCTGAAAATAATATTAGCTCAAACAATTATACCACTACCAGCATTTCTATAGGACCCAGTTTTAGTTACACTAGAAATAGATTTCAACTAGATGTGATGTTAAAGGGTGGAATAGCTTTTTACAATAATCCAGATAACGTTGTATCTAATAATGAATTGCAAGATGCACCAACAACCATATTATATCAATCTGATGCTGCAAACTCAAAATCTGCAAGTGCTTATCTTGAAGGTGGATTAAGATTTAACTATTATTTCCGTAGATCTGTACAACTATTCTTCTCTCCACAATACAATACTACCTTAGGTAATCCTATAGGTTATAATTATATTGATGAGAATAGCACGACATTTATACCAGAAGAAGTACGCACGATTAATGCTTCTAATTTCACTTTAAATTTTGGTATTAAAATAGCTTTATCACCAGAATATACAAGTGGTGAAGACCGCTACGACGGCGATGAGTAGATTTTAATCTATTATTAAATTAAGGAGCATTCCCTACTTTTTCATAGTATAAAGTAGGGAATGTATATTTTAACAAACTCTTACTAAAACACATTTGTTTAATGTTTAACTTTATAACCTAAACAAAACAAGTGAAACTATATCAATTCTCATCACAGCAAAAGTTACCAATTTCCATAGATGAGGCATGGAAATTCTTAACGGACGCAAATAACCTTAAATTATTAACACCGCCAGAACTGGAGATGAAAGTCCAGTATGGTACAGAAAGAGGCATGTATCCAGGTCAGTTAATAGAGTATTCGGTAAAACCATTACCTCTCTATCGTACAAATTGGGTGACACATATCACTCAAGTAAAAGAAAGAGAATACTTTGTAGATGAGCAAATGTATGGACCATACGCAACATGGCATCACAAACACTTCATTAGTGAAATACCTGGAGGAACTTTAATGGAAGATTTAATTCACTATCGCTTACCACTAGGTTTCATAGGCAAGATAGGTGCACCATTTGTTAAGAAGCAATTGGATGAAATATTCCGCTTTCGCGAAAGCGCACTAATTAAGCATTTTGGTGAATATAAAGAAAATGCTCACATACAAAACGATTTACAAGAAACACAAAAACACGAAATACTAAACTAAAATGTCTAAAAATATATTACTTATAGGTGGAAGCCACGGAATAGGAAACGCTATCGTGCAACATATGCATGGTGATAATAATTTATTTGTCGCGTCTAGGGAAAATGAAAATTTACCTGATGGTGTTACTCACATAAATTTTGATGCATTAACAGATGAATTGGATACAAGCTCTTTACCAGAAGCTTTAGACGGTTTTGTATACTGTCCTGGAAGCATTAATTTAAAACCTTTTAAGATGCTAAAACAACAGCATTTTGAAGATGATATGAATATTAATTTCTTTTCAATGCTTAAGGTAACACGAGCAGTTTTACCTTTATTAACTAAAGAAGGAACTAGTAGTATGGTCTATTTTTCAACTGTTGCGGTAGGTACAGGAATGCCATTTCATACTAGTGTTGCAGCTGCTAAAGGTGCAATTGAAGGTTTTGCAAAGGCACTTGCTGCAGAGTATGCACCAACTATACGTGTTAATGTGATTGCCCCATCGTTAGTAGACACACCACTTGCTGGTAGATTGCTTAACAATGATGCCAAGAAAGAAAAAATGGGAGAAATGCATCCTTTAAAACGTGTAGGTACACCAGATGATATCGCTAGTGTTGCAGCATTCTTACTAGAGCAAAACGCAGGTTGGATTACTGGACAGGTTATAGGAGTTGATGGTGGAAAAGGCACCTTGAATCTGGGATAAATAATAATAGAATTTAGCACAAAGCTATGAAGTAGTAATTTCTTTAAATCAGTTCTATCAAGCTACAAACTAACCTAACAAAATGAGTGAAAAAGTAAATATTTTTTGGTTCCGCAGGGATTTAAGATTGGATGATAATGTAGGTTTTCTAGAGGCTCTTAAAAGCGACTTACCTGTCTTACCTATTTTTATTTTTGATAAAGAGATTCTAGATCACTTACCAGAAGATGATGCTCGTGTCACTTTTATATTTGAGGAATTGCAGCGTATGCGTAGCAATCTTCAAGAAAATCATGATAGTTCACTAGCTATGTTTTATGGGAAACCGTTAAGTATATGGCAAGAGATTATAGATAATTATGAAGTGAATGCTGTCTATACCAATAGAGATTATGAGCCCTATGCACAAGAAAGAGACCTAAAATTAACCTCTTTCTTTAATGACCAGAAAATAGAATTCTTTACTTATAAAGATCAAGTTATCTATGAAAAAGATGACATCGTAAAAGGCGATGGCGATCCCTATGTGGTTTATACACCTTATAAAAATAAATGGCTAGAGAATTTCCGCAATGATTTTGGTAAAGCTGATAATCTTACCATTCATTATACTAGCGAGTATTTGGATAATTGTATTAAAAATAGTCGATTACCCAACTTAGATTTATCTGATATGGGATTTAAAAAATCAGATATAGAGATTCCCGATTATAATGTAAAGCCTACACTTATAGAGGATTATGAGAAGACAAGAAATTTTCCTGCCTTAGAAAATGGTACATCGCGTTTAGGCGTGTATTTAAGATTTGGTGTCGTTAGCATCCGTAAAATGATGAAAAAGGCAGATTTGGCAAGTGAAAAAACTTTTATGAGCGAGCTCATTTGGCGTGAGTTTTTTATGACTATACTGTATCATTTTCCTCATACAGTAGATAAAGCCTTTAGGTCAAAATATGATCGTATAGAGTGGAGAAATAATGAGGCCGAATTTGAGAAGTGGAAAAATGGACAAACAGGATATGCCATCGTTGATGCTGGTATGCGCGAATTAAATACTACAGGCTATATGCATAACCGAGTGCGTATGCTAGTTGCCAGCTTTTTATGCAAACATTTATTAATAGATTGGCGTTGGGGCGAGCGTTATTTTGCAGAGAAGCTTCTGGATTTTGACCTTTCTGCAAATGTTGGTAACTGGCAATGGGCTGCTGGTAGCGGTGTAGATGCGGCTCCATATTTTAGGATATTTAATCCTATCACTCAGAAAGATAAATTTGATAAGAATTATAAATATATCAAGCAATGGGTTCCAGAGTTTGATACAGATAATTATGTAGAGAAAATGGTAGATCATAAAGAAGCACGTGAACGATGCCTAAAAACCTATAAAGAAGCTGTGGCTTAAAGACTGTAGATCAGATACAATCACAACCACTAGGCTAAACATCATTCATTTGTCAATTTGAAACAATCCATTAATATAGTTTGGTTTAAAAGAGATTTAAGAATTCTAGATCACGAGCCTTTATTAAAGGCAACGCAATCTGGATTGCCTATACTCCTACTCTATGTTTTTGAACCTATGCTGCTTAAAGATTGTCATTACAGCAAGAGACACTTTGATTTTATAAAGCAATCGTTAGAAAACATGAACGATAAGCTAGCATCTATAGATACTAAAGTACTTACTATAGAGTCTGAAGCACTGACTGCTTTCAAAATATTAGAGCAACAGTACCAAATCAAAAATGTATATTCCTATCAAGAAACAGGATTACTAAAGACCTTTAAAAGAGATCTTGCAATTGCTGGATATTTTAAGAAAGTTAGTATTCATTGGGAAGAAAGCATTTCTAATGGTGTGGTACGAGGAATAAAAAACAGAACCAACTGGAAAGAGCACTGGATTCAATTTATAAATGCAGACTTACAACATCCAGACTTTGATAAAGCGATTATCATTAAAACCGAAACCATAACTCAACTTGAAAAACACTTCAACGCTACCGATTTAACCACTTCAAAAACTAATCATTTTCAACCAGGAGGAACCACCACAGGCTTAAAATACTTTGATAGTTTTCTTACGGAACGCATTACCGGATACAATCACCATTATTCAAAACCACTGACCAGCAGATTGCATAGCAGTAGGTTATCACCATACATCGCATGGGGCAATATAAGTGTGCGCATGGTTGCTCAAAAGGCTAGTGCTGCAAAACATTATGTAAAAGATAAAAGAACACTCAATTCTTTTCTATCAAGACTAAGATGGCAAGCTCATTTTATTGAAAAATTTGAAATGGAGCATGAAATGGAATGGCAGAGCGTTCATATGGCATATCGTGATTTAAAAAAACCTGTCAATAAAGAGTTTCAGCAAGCCTGGCGTGTAGGTAGGACAGGTTATCCACTTGTTGATGCCGCCATGCGTTGTTTAAATACTACGGGATTTATCAACTTCAGGTTACGGGCGATGCTCACTGGATTTTTCACCCATCATTTATGGCAACCATGGCAGGATGCTAGCAATCATCTAGCGTCTCAATTCTTAGATTTTGAGCCTGGTATTCATTATCCGCAATTGCAAATGCAGGCTGGTGAAACAGGAATCAATATAGTACGCGTTTATAATCCTGTAAAAAATAGTCTCGAGCATGACCCAAAAGGTATTTTTATTAAAAAATGGGTTCCTGAAATAGCTCATCTACCATTACGATTTATTCACGAGCCATGGAAAATGACAATGATGGATGAACAGTTTTCTAACTTTAAACTTGGGATTGATTATCCAGTAAGGTTGGTGGAAAATACGCTTTCGCGAAAGCGTGCTCAAGATATCCTCTATGGTATACAGAAAGACCTTAAAAGTAAAGCCGAATCAAAACGTATTATCTCAAAACATACTAATCCTAATCGTGAAATATGGCCAGGTGGTCATGAATTGAAGTAAACAATTCTCAGGTTTCAATTATACTTATTAAAATTTTTATAACTTGATAAACCTTAATACAGTAAACCTTAATGGAACAAATCAACATCATATTTTTTGCTATTCTTTCTTTTTTTAACGTTGAAAATGGACGCATTGCAGCGACCAAAACAACAGTCACTGTAGATACATCTCGTAAAACGGTGCTGATTGAACAAGAAAACTTATTCTCTATTATTAAAAATGAATCGGAAGCTAATGTGGTTGTAGATCAATGGAATCACTTCATAACTATGATGGATAAGGATATTATATGGTCTGAGGATCTGAAATCTTTTACTTATAAGAAAGTTATAATTAATACTGTTGAAGAAGGTATTCTTCCTAAAATAACTTTAAGCTACAGTCATACTAATGATTTACGTGATTTGGGAATTTGGTTTAATGAATTGAAAAATGATTACTCTATTAATAATGTACCTGTTCAAAACTTAAAGACTAGCGATGGAGTATTACATGGTAATTATTGGGTATTTGAAGGTGACCAAGTGTTCTTATTTACTTTAGAACCTTTTTTAGACTTACCAGAAGGATATCAATCTTTTGTAAAACCACTAGAAGAAATATTATCAGAAGCCAAAAAGTAATTATATTTTCGTTGTTTAAAAATTAGGAATAGATATGGCTTCAGGATTTTTTGCATTACTAGATGATATTGCAGTACTTATGGATGACGTAGCAGCGATGAGTAAAATTGCTACTAAGAAAACTGCTGGTATTCTAGGAGATGATCTTGCGGTAAATGCAGAGAAAGCGTCTGGATTTGTGTCTTCACGAGAGATTCCTGTTTTATGGGCTATTACTAAAGGCTCCTTTATCAATAAACTTATCATCTTACCTCTAGCCTTTCTATTGAGTGCCTTCTTGCCTATCGCGGTCACCATTATATTAATACTAGGCGCGATATACCTTGCATATGAAGGTGCAGAAAAGATTTATGAATATGCTTTTCCACATGAACATCCCAAAGCTCATTTAGAGTCTAAAGAATATACTGAAGAAGAAATATTGACCTTTGAAAAAGAGAAAATAAAATCTGCAATTTTTACTGATTTTATATTATCTGTAGAGATTGTTATCATCGCTTTAGGAACTGTTTTAGGAGAAGATATTACAACTCAAATTATGGTTGTATCGTTTGTTGCTATTGTTGCTACCATCGGAGTTTATGGAATAGTTGCGTTAATTGTAAGAATGGATGATCTAGGTTATCGTTTAATTAAAGCTAGTAAGAGTGAAAAAAGTTTTACTAAAACAATAGGTCAACTATTAGTAAAAGCCTTACCACTTATTATTAAAGGATTAGCTATTGTGGGAACAATCGCATTGTTACTAGTGGCTGGTGGTATATTTCTTCATAATATCGAGTACTTACACGATTTATTACACGGTTTACCTTCTATTGTTGCTGAGTTTTTAGTAGGTCTAGCGGTAGGTATTGTCACTCTTGTTATTATTAAAGCCTTTAAAAAAGTATTTTTAAGCAAGAAATCAGTGTCATAAAAGAAAGTTTTAGTAACAGTCTACATCTACATTACATCTTACAGAATTGAATCCTTTAATAGATTCAAAACTGCGCTTTACTTTACGGATATAATCTTTTATGGTATTGGGATGATGTTGTTTTCCCATTTTAACCATGACGTGTACTTGATACAAATTACGTACACGAGTTACTGCAGGAAATTCTGGTCCTAACACTTCTACTCCATGCTCAATTTGATTTAATGCGTTTACAAACCATTGTCCTGCCTGTAACGTCGTATTATAATCACGATTTTTAAAAGTTAATCTTATCAATCGCTGATATGGAGGATATTTAAATTGATAACGATCTTCTAATTGGTCTTTAAACATTGCACCATAGTCATAAGTACTTACCTGTTGTAGGATTTGATGCTCTGGATTATAACTCTGAATCAATACTTTGCCACGCTCTGCAGTACGTCCTGCACGTCCAGACACTTGTGTTAATAGATGAAAACATCTTTCATGTGCTCTAAAGTCTGGAAAATTGAGCATGGTATCTGCACTCAAAACACCGACTAAACTTACGTTTCTAAAATCCAAACCTTTAGTAAGCATTTGTGTTCCTACAAGACAATGAACCTCACCAGTATCAATTTGCTCAATAATTTTTTCAATACTATTCTTTCCTCTAGTCGTATCTAAATCCATACGAGCAATCTTAAGATCTGGAAATAATTCTTTGAATTCTTCTTCAATTTGCTGTGTACCAAAACCTTTAGTGTCCAGAGATGTACTAGAGCAAGAAGGACATTCTGGAGGCACGATTGTGTGATAGCCGCAATAATGACATCGCAACTGTTTTTTATATTGATGGAATGTTAAGCTCACATCACAGTTAGGACATTGAGGTGCATTACCACAAGTGTTACATTCTAGGATAGGTGCATAACCTCTTCTATTCTGAAATAAAATGACTTGATTATTATTCTTAAAAGCCTCTTGCATTTGCTCAATTAAGCTATCAGAAAAATGACCTTTCATTTTCTTACGCTTATGCTTATCTTTTATGTCAATTATTTGAATTTCAGGCATTAACACTTTTCCATAACGCTCTTTCAATTCAACTAATCCATACTTTCCTAAAGTTGTATTATAATAACTCTCTAATGATGGAGTCGCAGACCCTAATAAGACATCAGCTTTTTTCATATGTCCTAAGACTACCGCTGCATCACGTGCATGATATCGAGGATCTGGATCAAACTGTTTAAAACTCGTTTCATGCTCCTCATCTACAATAATGAGCTTTACGTTTTGAAATGGTAATAGAATAGCACTACGAGCTCCTACAATTACATAAGGCTCTTTATTTTCAATAACATGATTCCATACTTCTAATCTTTCATTAAGATTATATCTAGAATGATAAACGAGCACCTGATGTTTGAAATAATGCTTTAAACGAGATATAAGTTGGGTAGTTAAAGCTATCTCTGGTAATAGATATAACACCTGGTTACCTAACTCTAACTGTTCTTGAATAAGTCTTACATAAATTTCGGTTTTACCACTTGATGTAACTCCATGTAACAAAGTTGTTTTACCGGCTGCAAATTGCTCTCTAATCTCATTAAGTGCTTCTTGTTGCGCTGGTTGAAGTTCAAAAAGTTCGCTTCCTTGTTCTTTTTCATCGAGAACACGATCTATAGCTTGTTCTTCTTCAATAAAAATGTTTTTATCTATTAAAGCTTTAATAATTGCTCTAGAAACTCCTGCTCTATCCTGCAATAATTTTGATGTGACTAATTTGTTTCCTGTTTGTAACATGAATAATGACATTACTGTATCACGCTGTTTTGGCGCTCGAGTCATATCATCTAGCAAATTTTTAAGCTGCTCTTCATCTTTATATCTTTTGTTGAGAAAGATATACTTTACCGTTTTTGGCTTATAAGTAGAATAGACTTCTTCTTGAAGAATGATCCACTCTTGTTCGAGCATCTTTTTAAGAATAGGCAATACAGATTTTCTGTCTAAAATATCCATTACCTCTTTTACCTTCAAGGCTGGTCTATGAAGTAGCGCTTCCATAATTAAGAATTGCTTATCATCTAAAAAATCATCATTAACTTCTGTATCTGGATTTTTAAGAATAATTGTCTCACTCTCCAGTAGTAATGACTTAGGCAATGCAGCACGCATCACTTGACCTAAACTACATACATAATACGAGGCTATCCATTCCCAAAACTTTAGTTGATCTTTTGTTACTGTAGGTAACTCATCAACTATGAGTTCAATATCTTTTACCTCATAATTAAGTGGTGGTGATTGATGAATGTGATGAACAATACCAGTGTAGATTTTAGATTTTCCAAACGGGACAGCAACACGCATTCCAGGTTCTAAAAAATCAGCCTCGGCAGCAGTAACTCGATAAGCAAAAAGCCTTTCAAGCGGTAACGGTATGATAACATCAATATAATGGGACATAAAAAAATCTACTATGTAAAAATAGTAGATGATTTAAAGTGTTGCATGATAAATATCGGTTATTTATCCAATAATTATTTTTACTTGAGTCTTACCCAAGTCTGTGTGCGATATAAAAATAGAATATATCCTCTAACCATTAACAGATCTGGATTATCCTCATTGAGCCAAATCTTGCAATCGTATGATTTACCATTTTCTGGGTCAAGCACAGTACCATTTTTATAGACCTTATCTTTTGCCTCTAAGTCATTAATAATGACTAGACCTTCAATCGGTGCGTCCTTTAAGTCACCATCACAACTAATACATAACGGTTTTTCAGGCGCTTCTGGATCAAGTACTTTTAATACTTTACCATAGTATTTCCCATCGTTCTCAAAGATTTCTACATGAGATTTAACAATACCAGATTCTTCGTCAACAGTTTTCCAAACACCCGTGATATCTTGTGAATACGCTTTCGCGAAAGCGATAAAAATAAAAGCTACGGTAATCAATAATCTCATATCTGTAAATTAAAAAACCCACGCAAAGTTACTTCACGTGGGTCATAATATTCTAAAAGTAATATTAAGACTTACCTAACATTCCTTCTTTTAAATCTTCATCTGCTGGATCGTCTCCTAACCAAATTCCGAATAAAGCTCTTTTAAATTCAATACCAGCAATAGTACCTAAAGCTTTACCGTTTTTAGAAACCATTGTCCCTTTTCCTGGTACATAAGCGATTTGAAACTCATCACCTTCTACTATAGCATCTTTAAAAAATCCTATAAATCTCGTAATATCTCCTTTAATTGCAGCACGCTCTGCATCAGTACAGCTATCTTCAAAGCCATCTTCTACAGCACTCTTCATTTTGTCTTGAGTCACTTTACTATCAGTAATATCTAGTGTGATAGCCATAGCTAAATCTGCATCTACTAGTGTAGAGCCATCACCAGACTTGACTGTTGTGTATAAAGCACCTACATATAGATCAAACCATAATTTTTCTCTAAGTCCTGCTCCATTAAGCATCAATTCTTGTCCTTCAACAGTAAGTGATTTTTCAACCTTTACATCATTAATGGTTACTTGAGCATTTGTAGTAAAAGTAGCTACTAAGGCTACCGCTAATAAAATTAATTTTTTCATTGTGATTCTTATTTTGGGTTTTTAAAGATAATATTAAGTATTCAAATTCTGTGCCTTTAATTTTCTTAGTGAAGCATTTAATTCAAAACCTAATAGTAAAATGTTGGAATTGAGCCATATATAAATCATTAAGATTAGTAAAGCACCTATCGATCCATAAATTTCATTATACGAAGTAAAATTATCTATATAAATACCGTAAAGAACTGACAATAAAACAATTAATATTGTAGTTACGGTCGCTCCGATTGAGAAAAATCGAGATTGTCGTCCATCTCTTGTCCCAAAATAATAGAGCACGGCAACAAAGATATAGGTAAGTATTATCACAATTAAATATCTAACAAATACTAGTGTTCCACCTTGACCGGTTTCACTCATAATATTAGATTTACGCAACTCCTCTAGTAAGTATTCCACATAACCTGCTACAATTACCATAATTAAAAGAAAAAAGGTAAGCATCACCGATACGGCAAGTGAAATAGCATATTGCCTAAAAAATCCACGATTGAAATCTGTATGATAAGATCTTTCAAAGCCGTTAAAAACAGCATTAACACCGTTAGACATAAAGATTAATGAAGATACAAACGCGATGGTTAATAAACCTGTATTACCTTGAAGTGCAATTTCTTTAAATATTTGATCAAAAATACTTACCGCTTGTGCTGGTAGTAATTCAATTACAAATTCTAAAAACTCATTCTGAAAATTCTCAATAGGAATAAAAGGTATAAGATTTAATACAAATAGAAGAAAAGGAAATATGGCCATAAAAAAGCTATAGCTAATAGCACTAGCCCTTGCAGAAAAAGCTCCTTGTGCAATTCCTATAATGTAGGTCTCTGCTACATCATAAAGAGTCATCCCTTCTAATCCAGGTATACGTATTTTATTTGCAAGATTAACCGGCCATCTTAAAACCGGTATACGATCTAGTAAATCTTTGGTTTTACTCATGGACCGCTTTAAGACTTAAATCTAAATTATAAACGCTATGTGTTAAAGCGCCACTTGAGATAAAGTCTACTCCACAGGCTGCATATTGAGGTGCGGTGTCTAAAGTGATACCACCGCTACTTTCTGTAAGGCATTGATCACCTATTAGTTCGACAGCTTTGCGTGTATCTTCATAATTAAAATTATCAATAAGAATGCGGTAAACACCATCATTTGTAAGGATCTCTTTAATCTCATTGAGATCCCTGGCCTCAACAATAATCTTCAAATCACGATTAGTATCCTTAAGATATTGTTGCGTTTTTTGGATCGCTTTACTAACACCACCGGCAAAATCTATATGATTATCCTTAAGCATGATTACATCATAAAGGCCAAATCTATGATTAACTCCACCACCAATCTTTACAGCCCATTTTTCAAGTACTCTAATACCAGGCGTCGTTTTTCTAGTATCAAGTATTTTTGTTTTAGTACCTTCTAAAGCATCAACAAAAGTTCTTGTTTTAGTAGCAATAGCACTCATGCGCTGCATTGCGTTTAATGCTAAACGTTCTGCCTTTAAAATAGACTGTGATGAACCTGTTACATAAAACGCCTCGTCACCATATTTTACAGGACTGCCATCCTCTATTCTCACATCAATCTTTAAATCCGGATCTACTTCATGAAATACAGCTTTTGCAAATTCTACACCAGCAAGAATACCATCATCTTTTACTAATAAACGGGCTTTACCTGTTGCTCTTGTAGGAATACAGGATAAGCTACTGTGATCTCCATCACCTACATCTTCTCTTAAGGCATTAGTGATAATGCGTTTAATTTCTTCCTTAAATGCTGTGCTTCCGTATTCCATTAGTATATTTTATTAATCAAAAATAAGCTAAACATCTGTTTTTACATATTGTTAAAATGCAATTAACTTTGTCAATATGAAAATTACACTCCTAGCCGTAGGCAAAACAGATGATTCTCGAATCGAACAACTCACACAGATGTATGTCGATCGCCTAAAGCATTATATAAACTTTGAATTAGAAATAATTCCAGATTTAAAAAAAACAAAAAATCTGAGTGAAGATCAACAGAAAAATGAGGAAGGCAAACTAATCTTAAATAAACTTGAAAAAAGCGATTTCGTCACCCTTCTAGATGAAAGAGGTAAAAAACTATCTAGTCTTCAATTTGCTGAGTTAATTAACAAACGTAGTGTATCGGGCTTAAAAAGGCTGGTCTTCATAATAGGAGGCCCTTATGGATTTTCTAGTGATGTTTATCAAAGAGCAAATTCAAAATTATCTTTGAGTGACATGACTTTTTCTCATCAAATGGTACGGTTATTTGCCACAGAACAAATTTATAGAGCTTTTACTATTCTAAGAAATGAGCCTTATCATCATGAGTAAATAAAAATACCCCATAAAGGGTATGTCTATTTTCTACAAAAATTTGTTAATTGCAGATTATAAACCAACGAATTATGAAAAACCTTCTATTATTAATGCTTGGAATGCTTTCTTTACAAGCAATTGCTCAAATTGAAATTAATGATGATAATGCTGAAGAAAAATTACTAATAAACAATGATAAACTTATCATTGTAGACTTTTATGCTACGTGGTGTGGTCCATGTAAAAGAATGGATCCGATTATAGAACGTCTCGCTGAAAAATATGGTGACCGTATTTCTATCTACAAAATTGATGTTGATGAAAATGAGGTTGATGACGCTTTAAGTGTCACGTCAATACCAACTTATTACTTTATAAAAAATAAGGAAACTCTAGATTATATGGAAGGTGCTATGTCTGAAGAAGATTTTGAAGATCTTATCATTGAACATGGTGGTTTTTCAAGTAGTTCTTCAAATGCTGGGAATTCTGAAGGTACAGAAGGTGAATATAGTCAAGACAGTATAGATGCGATATGGTATGATAGCAACGCTTTAAATAGTAAAGCATGGCATGCTTATCTAGAACACTCTGAAATTGATGTTTTATTAAAATCTATTAAGATGGTAAAACGATCTATAGAGTTAGATGCTAACTACAATAATACCGATACTTATGCCGCATTATTATATAAGACTGGTCGATATGATGAAGCATGGAAACAAGCTAAAGCAGCTATTTTACTAGCTAAAGAAGAAGACGTAAGTTATAGTAGCACGCAAGAATTATTACTTAAGATTGTAGATAAAATGTAAATTATCAAACACCAGTAAAAAAGCCGTTCTACACATAGAACGGCTTTTTTTATGTCATTTTTCTTCCTCTTAACATCTCACGTTTGCCTGGTGGACCAGGTAACCTCTCTATGATAAAGCCTGCTTCTTGCATATTTCTACGCGCTTGACCTTGTGCACAATAGGTAGTTAAAATTCCTTCTGGCTTTAATGCTTTAAAAGCTGCATTAAATATATCTACCGTCCACAATTCAGGTTGAACTCTAGGCCCAAAAGCATCAAAGTAGATAATGTCAAAACGTGACACATCATTAATCTGATCAAATTTTTTCTCTAACTTTTCAATAGAAAACTGATCTGTAAGCTGCACAGCTTGCTCCCATTCACATTGATGAAGTTTTTCATACAATACTTGATTTCCTAATAACTGTCCATAATTAACTTCAACAGCTTCAGATACAGCTATAGGAAAAGCTTCTACGGCGGTATAATAAATAGAGTGTTCAGTTGGAAACTGTGCCGTAATCATTGCGTTAAGTCCAGTACCTAAACCATATTCTAATATAGAAATAGGTGATGTTTGTTCACGCTTTCGCGAAAGCGTATCCTTAAGACCCATCTCTATAAAAACATGAAGCGCCTCTTGTAAGGCGCCATGTTTTGAATGATATTGTTCATTCCACTCTGGCATATGAATAGTTTTAGAACCATCGCCAGTAGTGATTATTTCACGTTTCATCTACTCTTCTGTAGTAGGTTCCATACCTTCTACATCTGGATTTTCAAATTCTTCCACCAAAGCACCATCTGCCATAAAAGCATAGGTTACTTTGTCCTCAGTAATCTTTGCTATTTCTTCTTCACTTTCTCCAGCGTCTTGTGCATAATGAATCAACTCATCTTTAGGAGTAACACTTTTATAAGCCTTACCTCTTAAAATAACTTCTTTATCCGTACCATTTTTAGGCAAAAAGAAACCATAGTCTTTAAATTTTACAAAAGCAGACTCTGTATCATTAACAGGTAATTTAATCCAGCATCCTTTATTGACACATACCTCTTGAATCATTCCTTTTACTTTAACTTGCATGGTATCTCCTTCTTTCATCCCTTCATAAAAGCTACCTAACTTTGACGCTTCAATGGCGTCAGATGCGTCAATTTTTTCTCCATAGCTCATATAAGCCATTTCTTGAACTTGCTCATCGTTGACAGCTGGTGTCATGTCTTCTTTTACCTCTTCTTTACATCCTACCATAGCAGCTGCTGCTAGTAAGGCGAATACAATTTTTTTCATAATGTTGATAGTTTAATGCAAATTTAAGAATTCGTTTAGGTAATTGATGTATAGATATCCAGTATCTTTGCAAAAAACTTTGACAAGCCATGACAGACGCCTACGAAATCGTTATCGATAAGATTCAAGAATCAAAATTAAGCCATACTGATTTTGATAATTTGACATTCGGTAAAACATTTACAGACCACATGCTAGAGTGTACATGGCGTGATGGTAAATGGGAAACTGCTGTTATAAAACCTTACGGCCCTATAATGGTAGAGCCTAGTTGCAAGGTATTCCATTATGGACAAGCGATTTTTGAAGGAATGAAGGCGTTTAAAGATGATGCTGGAGATGTTTTTCTTTTTCGCCCAGAAGATAACTGGATACGTTTTAATGAAAGTGCAAAGCGTCTAGCAATGCCAGAAGTACCTGAAGAAGTATTTATTGAAGGTCTTAAAACACTTGTCAATTTAGATAAAGATTGGGTACGTCATGGTGAAGGATTATCTCTTTACTTACGACCTTTTATGATTGCTAGTGAAAATGGTGTGGCAGCTGCCCCATCAACTGAATATAAATTTATGATTGTAATGTCTCCTGCATTTGCTTATTACAAAGGTGATGTAAGAGTTATTATCGCGTCTGATTATTCTCGTGCTGCAGATGGTGGTGTAGGATATGCAAAAGCAGCAGGAAACTATGCGGCTAGCTTCTACCCTAATAATCTTGCACTAGCAGAAGGTTATCAACAAATCATTTGGACTGATGCTGCCTCTCATGAATATCTAGAAGAAGCAGGCACGATGAACATTTTTGTTCGTATAGGAGATACACTTTTAACGGCACCTAATAATGATCGTATTCTTAATGGAGTTACCAGACGTAGTGTTCTGCAGTTAGCGAAAGATGCAGGTTTGACAATTGAGGAACGCAGAATAAGTGTTAATGAACTTAATGAAGCTGCACAAAACGGCAGCCTTAAAGAAATATTTGGATCTGGTACCGCAGCGGTTATTGTACCTATTAAAGGGTACAAGCATAAAGATTTTAAATATGAGCTTCCTATTATAGAAGACAGCTATGCAGAACAGTTTAAAACTGCTTTAAAAGATATACAATACAATCGTGCAGATGATCAGCACGGTTGGAGAGTAAAAATATAGGTAAATAAAATATCCTAATTCAAAAAAGCCATCAACTAATGATGGCTTTTTTTTTGATAATGGTTTAAGAAGTCTTTAAAATCTTCTCAAAATTAGGTTTGAAATAATTAGGCCCTTTAAGTACTTTACCATCCTCACGATAAATAGGTTTTCCATCTTCTCCCAATTTACTCATATTAGATCTTTGTATTTCATCAAACACATCTTCAATAACGTCTTGCATACCATGCTCTATAATAGTACCGCAAAGTATATATAGCATATCACCCAATGCATCTGCAACCTCTACTAAATCATTGTTTTGTGCAGCCTCAAGATATTCCTCATTTTCCTCTTTCATTAATTCAAAACGTAATTTATTTCGACGTTCTGTAATATCACCTTGTGGTTGATGATTCATTCCTAGTTTAAATGCTGTGTGAAATTCTTCTACTGCTTTAATTTGTTTCTTCATGTGCTGTTATTGATAAGATCGTGTTGTAATTTTGTCAAAAATAGTTATTCTATGTCTCATTTATTATTACTTGCAAAAGACCCTATGTTCTCTAGTGGTCAAATTACCTTTGGTATTATATTCTTTATTGCTTTTGTAATAATCATATCATTCATGTATTTGAAAGATAAAGGAATGCATAAAAAAAACTATAAAGGCGTTAAATGGATCCTTGTAGGCTTTATAGCCTTCATTCTTTTACTTTTCATTATTAAAGTCTCCCTAAAAAGTTAAGTTACATTTTAAATATACCCTTTAAAGGGTATTGACTTGAAGCATTGATTAGGTTTAATTTTGAATTTAAACTTAACCAATGAGAAAATTATTTTATAGTGCTATAGTGTTCTTAATAAGCTTTTTAAGTATCGCACAAAGTTATTCTGGAAAAGAAACTGATAATTATTCAGGCATTACTAGCCTTTCTTTTAATCCTGCAAATCTGGCAGATTCAAGATTTAAAACGGATATTAATTTATTTCAAGTATCCTCTACAACCTCTAATGATTACTATGCTTTCAACTTTTCAGAACTTTTTAATGATGCCAGCGGTATCAGTTTTGAAGAATCTGGAATGCGTTTCCCTAGTCAAAATAATAATGTGTATCAAAACTTAGATGTACTAGGACCATCTTTTCTTTTTAATCTATCAGATAAGCATAGTCTAGCTATATCGACTCGTGTTAGAGGTTATTTAAATTTAAGAGAGGTAAATGGTAATCTATTTGAAACCTTACAAGATGGCGATATCCTCAATAAAGACTTTAACATCGATATGGAAAACCTTAATGGTACCGCACATGCCTGGGCAGAGGCTGGATTAACCTACGGATTTGTAGTGATGAATAAAAAAAATCATTTCTTAAAAGCTGGTGTAACAGCAAAATATTTATTGGGAGCTGGTGGCTTTTTCATGAACTCAAATAGTATCAATGGTTCTTATGATTCTGTTGCTGAAACTATATCTGCAAATGGTGATTTATCATATGCCGCTGCTAATTCGACAGATGAAGATGACGACTTTGATTTTGGTAACGGTAGTTCAAGTATAGGTGGTGATATTGGTTTAATTTATGAGTATCGTCCAGAACTTAAAAAGGACCGTAAATTAGACTCACTAGCTTTAAGAGGTCATAATCAATACCGCCTTAAACTAGGTTTAAGTATAACTGATATAGGAAGCATTACTTATCAAGACGTCAATATCGACACATACTCTGTATCTGGTACGGTAAGTGCTTCAGATTTTGACGAGGATTTTGAACAAGGTCTTGAAGACAATTATTCTTTTATTTCTAATACACAGGATGTGACTGTTCAATTACCTACTGCTCTCAGATATGCCATAGACCTACGCGTTGATCGCAATATTTACATTGCTGCAACAGGCGCTGTGGGATTAAATGCATCGACAGATCCTTATAGTAATAATCAATTGAATTACACAACGATAGTTCCTAGGTATGAATCAAGACTATTTACATTATATACTAATATTAGTTTTGTAGAATATGCTGATATGACTTGGGGCGCAGGATTAAGGTTTGGCCCATTGAGCTTTGGTTCTGGATCTATTCTTAGTAACCTTATTTCAGAAGATTCTCAAGCTGCTGATTTTTATATAGGTCTCAAAATACCATTCCATCATCGTTTAAAATCAAAAAAGAAAAAGAATAAATTTAAAGAGTTGATCTAAAAGAAATCAAAAACCTATTTTATTTAAACCAAAGTAAAGAGGCTCATAAAAAGATTATAAAATCTTTTTATGAGCCTCTTAAATTTTAAACTATTACTGATTAGTCTAGATGACCATACTTTTCTGAATACATCAACATTTGATCTGCAAACGTCTCTGGTTGTTCAATGGTAAACGATGTAATCTCATCACCTTCCATAATTGGTGTAATCATAGGATTTACAAAACCTCTATAAGCTGGTGTTTTAAATTGACTATTACGATCTAACACCTCACGATGTAAATCTTGATCTACCTTAACACCATAGTCTTCAACTAGTGCTTGTGCAGCCTCAAAATCACCTTCACTAGTAATACGTTGAGTCTCTCTCAATAATTCACCAAAAAGTGTTCTCAACTTTTCGTAATCATTAATGTCATAATAGGTCTTTCCGTCTTTAGTTACTTTTTCAATAACATTATCTTCCTGTCCTCTTTCATAAACCCATGCACTCACCCATTGTCTATTACGCATATGGTCTTCTTCTACATCTTGACCTAACTCTAAACGTACTAATTGAGAAATCAATCCATTTCTTATATAACCATCATATGCAGCTGTTCCAGTTTTTTTCCAATCTTTTACAAGACCTAGCTCTTCTAGTTTAGGGTCCATTAAGTAATATAGACCAAATAAATCGGCTCTACCTTCCTCAATAGTAGATTTATAACTTTTTAAAGTTTCTTTAGGCGTTGCAACACCTTCATTAATTTGTCCAGATGCGTGACCTACTACTTCATGTAATGCAGTATGTAATTTATCTGCAAGCGCACCATATTCTTTTTCAAGAGCAATCTCTTCATCATCAAAGGCAAATTCTTCTAATCTACCTGAGCTACCAGAACTACCATAAGCCTCAATAATGTTACCTAAAGAAACCGATTTACTACCATGCACTTCTCTAATCCATACATTATTAGGTAAATTAACTCCTATTGGAGTCGCAGGGCTAGCATCTCCAGCCTCACCTGCCACATTTACCGTTTTATAACTTACACCGGTAACTTTCTCCTTTTTATGTTCATCCATTAAAGGCGAGTTATCTTCAAACCATTGAGCATTTGAACTTAACACTTCCATCTTACGTGACATATCAAAATCCTTAATCTGTACAATAGTTTCATAACTACCCTTATATGCGATAGGATCATTATAAACTTCTACAAAACCTGTTATCCAGTCTACAGCACCATCTGTTGATTTAGACCATACAATAGCGTATTCATCCCATTTATGTAAATCACCTGTTTCATAATACTCTATAAGCAAACCTATAGCTTTTGCTTGTTCAACGGTTTCTGCCACTCCTTGAGCTTTTTGCAACCAGTAAATCATTTGATCCATCGCTGGACCATATAAACCGCCACTTTTATAAGCTTTCTCTACGAGTTTACCATTCTCTTTTACAAGTTGAGAATTTAATCCCACTTCAATAGGTTCATTAGGGTCTACATTGATACTTTTATAATATGCTCTGGCTTCTTCCTCAGTTACATCAGGACCATAAAAATTAACCGCACTAGCTAGTACAATATCTTTTCCTTTTGCTTTATCAACTTTTTTAGCATCTTGATCATTAAACATGACCATCCACACGTCTTCAGCTATAGTCACATTAGTCTGTGCCATTAAACGTTTAAAATAGTCCTCATCAAATCCTGGTTTCATCTTATCCATACTGTAGTGATGATGGATTCCATTTGCAAACCATACTCTATGAAGATAAATTTCAAACTCTTTCCAGTCTACATCATTTACATCACCTTTATAAGACGTGTAAATAGATTCTAGACCTTTACGCAGTTCTAGATTATGGCGATAATTTTGATCCCAGATAATATCTCTACCACTCAATCCTGCCTGAGTTAAATAATAAACAAGTTTTTGTTGTTGAAGATTTAATTCTTCCCATCCTGGGATTTGATATCTTAAAACTCCTATGTCAGCAAATTCAGTCACATCATAGCTAAATTCTGTAACAGGAGCCTCCATTGTTTCAGGTACTTTATCATTACAAGAAATTAACGCTGTTGTTGCTAGTACAATGCTAGCAATCTTTAAATATTTCATAAAATACAATTGTTTAAAATAATTTAATGGTTTGGATTACGCTTTCGCGAAAGCGTAACATGATAACCCATACTAAATGAAACCAAATTTAAGAAAATAAACAAGTAGTAAATAACGTGTAGGAATAGATTTTATAAGGGGAAGATTCCTAACCGATAGTTTATTATATTTGAAAGTATAACGTTCCCTACTTATATAATGGCTCGACTTTTCCCTTACAATCACCAATCGACAACTCGATTTATAATCACTATCGTGTTAATCCTTACATCTATACAGCAGGTTATTGCGCAAGCACAACCACTAGATAGTGTCATGAATATATTGAACCGTAATGACATCGCGCAATTAAGAGAAATAGTAAAAAATCACGATGTTAATGACCTAAATAAAAGTGATCAAGCTCTTTATTTTCTAGCTACTGGCGGTATTAAATGTGCCATAGATGATTTTGAAAATGCTTATAAAGATTTACAAAAAGCAAAAAATCATTCTGATGATAAGCGTGTCATTTTTATGGCAAACGATTACATGATGGAACTTAGTAATTCAGCATCAGAATTACAGGTAGCGCCAGAGTCGCTAATGATTGAAAATCTATCTATTGCGACAGAGCTTAACGACCCTACTCTTTTGATTAAAAGTAAATTCTATTTCATGTTCAAAGAAATACAATTGGGTAATTATGCACAAGCACAGGATATTTGTTATGAGATGAGAAACATAAGTATCGAGAATGATTTAAAACAAGAATTGATTGATACCGAATTTAATCTAGGAACCTTACATTACTATCAGGCACAAAATGATTCTGCTTTATTTTATTATCAAAAAAATCTTGCAGACGTCATTGCAAAAAAAGACACTTTTGATATCGCCGTGAGACTTAATAATCTAGCCATGTTACAAATGGCTATAGGTAAAAATCAAGCTGCGGTAGATAATTTAATTGAAGCCAAAGAACTGATTAAAAATAAAAACGATAAAGAATTAAGTGTAGGCTTGTTGCGCAACATAGCCGATGCTCAAACGGCTGCTGGTAATTACAAAGAAGCAATTGATTACTACAATCAGTTCATATCAGAAGAGGATTCTTTGGAACGTAGTGACATCGCTCAAAACTTAAAGGAACTACAGACCAAATATGAAACAGCAGAAAAAGATCTTGAAAACGCTGAGCTAACTGCTAAAAACCTGACTAGTAAGAACAAAATTTATTTATTGCTCTTTATTCTTGCCTGTATTTCGGGAATAGGTGCTTATCTATTTAATAGAATGAGACAAAAGCAAAAATTACTTGCCGCACAAGCTGAAGCTCAAAAACAAAGAGAAGAAAAATTACTGCGTGATCAAGAATTAGCAGGTATTGATGCGATGATCACTGGACAGGAAAAAGAACGTAAAAAAATCGCTCAAGATTTACATGACGATATAGGCAGTTCCTTGACTACTGCTCGTATGTGTATTGAAAATGTTATAGGTAAAAGTAATCAAGTAGAAAATAAAAAAATACTAGAAAACGCCTATGATTTATTGAATGACACGTATACTAAAGTTCGCAATATATCACACGCTCAAAAAAGTAGTGTTCTAAGTTCACATGGTTTAATAGGTACTTTAGAGCAACTTGCTAGCCGTATTAACGCCGGTAAGTCCATACAGGTTGAAGTTATACATCATGGTTTACAAGGTAATTTAAGCAATAGTATGGAGTTAGGTCTTTTTAGAATTATTCAAGAACTGCTCAATAACACCATCAAACATGCCGAAGCACAAAACGCAAGCATTATATTAACTGGCTATGAGGACCATGTAAGTATTATGGTGGAAGATGATGGTAATGGTTTTATTCCAGAAAATTTAAATAATAATGGAACAGGTCTTGATAGCATTAATACTAGAGTTCAAAACTTAGATGGTACTATGGAAATTGATACTAAACTAAAACGTGGAACCACTATTAATATTGAAATTCCCCTAGTATGATATTTATAACTATTGCCGAAGATCACATCTCGCTCAGTGATGGTCTTAAGGTTTTTCTAGAACAAGATTCTAATATCGAGGTCATAGGGAACGCGCCTAACGGAAAAGAAATGTTAGAAATGCTCAAGTTTGTAAAACCACAAGTGGTACTTACAGATATTAACATGCCTATTATGAATGGTGTTGAGTTATGCACTGCTATTAAATCTTTAAATAAAAACATTAAAGTAATCGCTTTAAGTATGTATGATAATCCTGGCGCCATTAAGGAGATGATAGATGCAGGTGCAGATGGATATGTCCTTAAAATAAGTCCCTTAACAGAACTTAAGAAAGCGATTGAAACAGTCGCATCTGGTAAAAATTACTTTGATCAAGCAATTGACCTTGAAGAGGTCAATAAAAAAGAACAAAATGATGATGTACAACCTTTATCGCGCAGCGAGACTGAAATCCTGAAACTTATTGCATTAGGAAAAACATCTGCAGAGATTGCCGAAGAAAGACAAACCGCAGTGAGTACCGTTGTTAAACATAGAAAAAATATGATTCATAAATTACAATTAGAAGGTAAAAATGAGCTCTACAAATATGCCTTACAACGTTATGGCCATTATAACCAATAAACATGAAAGCATTTAAATATCTTCTTTTCATTTTTATAATTATCTCCTGTAAAGATCAGTCGCCCACTAATATATTTACACCTATAGCGACAACAAATATCAGTAGTTTTGAAATTCAAAATCCAATAGAGAACGACACTATTCTATATTTTAATAACTTTAAGTCTAGTTATGTTGACCAGCGTCAATTAGAAATCTGGTTACCGCAAGGTTATCCTCTAACCGACGTAGATTATAAATTATTATATATGCATGATGGGCAAAATGTATTCAACAAAAGTTCTTCAAATTATGGCAAAGCATGGCAAATAGATGAGAAAATGGATTCCCTATCTGTCATTAATGCTATTAAGCCTACCATTGTAGTTACAACATGGTCACATTCTAAGAAGCGCATGAATGAGTATATGCCACAACAACCTAAGGAATTAACACAATCCAAATTTGCAAAATCTGAATTAAAGAAAAACACTGGTTATAACCAACTCTACTCAGACGAGTATTTAAAATTTGTAACCACGGAAGTATTACCTTTTGTAAGAAACAAATTTCAAGTATCTGTAGAACCTAAAGATAATATCATCATGGGAAGCAGTATGGGCGGATTAATATCTCTGTATGCAATTATGGAATATCCTAACATTTTCGGTAACGCAGGTTGTCTGAGTACACACTGGCCTGTTCCTTATTTAGGTGAAGCTTTTATAGAAAGTCTACCGGAAACCATACCACCGGCAAAGAATCATCGCATTTACTTTGATTATGGAACAGAAACACTAGATAAAGATTATGAACCATACCAGCTGCGTGTGGATAGTATGTTTATAGAAAAAGGTTATACATCAGTTAATTATAGGTCTATCAAATTTGAAGGACATGAGCATGATGAAAACTATTGGAGACAAAGAGTAGCACCAGCATTAGTCTACTTACTAAACTAATTGAAGTATTTAATTAGTTTAAAAATAAAAAATCCCATTTCAAAAAAGACATTTGAAATGGGATTCATAATTAAAGATAGACCTAATTTAAAATTGGTACCTCACTCCTACTTTATATGTTCTACCTCTAGTTTGATATCCAAACAATTCTTGGAAATCAGTATCTGTAACGTTGTTGATACCAGCAAAAAATGTAGCCGGTACATTTTTCAACCCATAAGTTAGGTCTAGATCCACTGTATGATAACTACTCAATACCACAGCATCATTAGTAAATGTATTTGAGTTAAAGAAAGAATCTCCTCTATCATCATTGTACTGATATCTTAAGGTTATAAATCCTCTTGCGATAGCTTCAACTCTTGCACTAGCATTAACTTTGTGTTTCGGTATACGGCGCAATAAAGATTGATCATTACGTTCTATAAAACTATAGTTTGCTGTCAGCATTAATTTATCAAACAATGTGGTCTGACCACTAACTTCTATACCTTTTGCAGTTAACTCTTCTTCAACATTCTGATATTGTGAAATAAAATTTACAGGATCAATGGTTACGAACTGTACAAGATTATTTTCATCACGTTGAAAAGCACTTACAGTGACTGTACTCTTACCTTTAGTCCAAGATAAACCAGCTTCAAGAGTAGTATTTTCTTCTGGTTCTAGCTCATCATTGCCAAAACCGGCAGCATATAATTGAAATAATGATGGTGTAATATAAGCCGTACTATAACTACCATAGACTTTAAAAGTAGATTTACCTAAATCAAATCTATATGATGGATTTAAATTATAAACCACCTGTCCATCATAATTACTATGCTTATTATAACGAGCACCAGCATTTACATTGAGACCAAAATCACTGATATAAACAACATTTAAATACGGATCATAAATCTGTGCATTAACGTCATCTTTATCAGCATTTTGTTCAAAACTAGAACTTCCGAACGGGATGCTAAAATCCTCATAGCGATCTGTTCTAAAGTTAAATCCTAATATCGTTTTTAATGAAGATTCCTTTCCTAAATCAAAGGTGTACTTGTTATATAAATCTAATGAATAACCATCGGCGTTGTAAAGTGATGGGAAACTACTTCTCGTGTCACGACGGGTATGTGTACTCACATCTGTATAAACAATTTCTCCTTTTTTAGAATATTTCCAGTTGACATTAGTTCCCCATCGTACCTGACGGCTATAGGTTTCATTATTTGCGTCAACTAATGTAAAATCATCAAATTCGGCAGTATACTCATCAAAAGACAAATAACTAGAAATTTTAAAGTCTTCTCTGTTGTCATATCCTATTCTACCTAATAGGTTGACCCTATTAAAGTCGTCAGACTCATTAGGTGAGGCTCCATCTGCAGCTTCGGCAGCACTTAGACCACCATTAGTTGCTTGATGGTTAAAACCTACTCCATAGGTCAAACCATTTTTTGCAGTACCTTGTAATTGTACACTATTAGTAAACTCATCGGGACCATTATTAGCTTGTTCTACGCTTTTATTAGTACCAATAAATGAGGCAACAGTTACACGCACACCAGTCACTGGCGACTTGCGCAGCTTAATATCAATTACAGCAGTACTAGCATTTGCACCATATAAAGTACTCGCAGCACCTTTAAGTATTTCTATTTCCTCGATTTGATTAAGGTCTACTAATCTTATATCAAACTCATTACTGATGTTACTTGCATCACTCACTTGTGCACCATCAATTAAAAATGCTACCTGTCTAGTGCTACCACCACGTACAAAATATCCTAGATTCTGTCCAGCATTGCTGCGTGCGCCATTCATTTCAATACCAGCATATTGATTTAATAAATCTGCTAGACTTGCTGCGCTTTGTGCTTCAATGTCTGCTCTGGTAATTTTGATAACAGGTTTACCGCTATCTTTTCTTGTTAATTCAAATTTAGAATCTGCACTAATAAGTACTTGATCCAGTTTAGTTGCAGTAGAATCTACTTGTGCAATTCCCGACACAGCAGCTACCATCATAGCGCTCATGGCAATGATTTTTTTGTTCATTTTAATGATTTTAAATACGGGAAAAGAGAAGAGAAATCATATCAAGCACGGTACTAATGGGTGATCATATAAGAAAGGATCAACCATTAAACTTACTTAAAAGACTCGCTACCTTTATCCCGAAGGTTAACAATTAGTTTGTGTAAGCTGGCAGGTCTCCTGACTTATTTATTTCTATCGCCTTCCCAAGTACAAGACTCAGTGACTTTTTGATAGAAATCTCTACGAGACATCTTATTAAAAGATGTAAACTTTACAGTTGCGGGAACAGTTCTAGATTTACACTAGATTCCCTTTTAATTCTCTAATCTTCATTTATCTCGCTTTCGCGAAAGCGTAATCCAACTAGAGAAACCAATTTTACAGGGCAAATGTATGCTAATAATAGTATTTTTGAGGCGCTATGAAGAACTTATATTTTCTGTTATTTTCCATATTCTTGATCACGTCGTGTAAAAACAGTGATACCTCAACAACAATAGAAAAGGTTAAAGCATCTAACCTTAAATATCCAGATGTAGAAATAAAATACGCTACTGGATTTAGTATTAATTCCACAGATACAGGATATTACATCACTATAAAAAACCCATGGCCAGAAGCAGATTTAGAATATTCTTTTAAATTAGAAAACGGTAATTCTACAAATCGAATACCAGAACCTGATGCTCCTCAGATTATTAACATTCCTATTAAAGAAATAATTCTAAGCTCTACTACTCATATACCACCAGTCGTTTTAATTGATGAGCAATCTTCAATTATAGGATTTCCTGGTACTGATTACATCAGTGATAACAGCGTTAGAACACTTATCGATAAAGGTCGTATTGAAGAACTAGGACAAAACCAGACCATAAGCGTTGAAAAAGTATTAACCATGCAACCAGATCTAGTAATGGGATATGGAATTGATGGTGATAATCCTATCTATGAATCAATTCAAAAGGCTGGAATACCGGTTATATACAATGGTGACTGGATAGAGAAACATCCATTAGGTAAAGCAGAGTGGATTAAGCTTTTTGGTGTGTTATATGGTAAAGAAAAAGAAGCAGATCGTATTTTTAAAGAAATTGAGAAAGAATATCTTGAGACCAAAAAACTTGCTCAAACCTTAGAATCACCTAGTATCATCGCTGGTGCAACTTGGAAAGATACTTGGTATCTACCTTATGGAAACTCGTGGCAAGGTAAAATTATTGCAGATGCAAATGGTAATTACATCTATACAAATACCACTGGTACAGGTTCTTTATCGTATAATGTAGAACGTGTACTTACAGATGCGCAAAATGCTGACATATGGATAGCGCCTGGGCAGTATACCAGCTATAGAGCCATGGAGAAAGATAATAGCGCTTACAGCCAGTTTGATGCCTTTAAAAACAGACAGGTCTATACCTTTGCACTTAATGTAGGTGCTCGTGGTGGTGTTACTTATTATGAAGAGGCTTCTACGAGACCAGATTTAGTATTAAAAGATCTGGTTAAAATACTGCATCCTAATAGTTTACCGCAACATCAACTCTACTTTTTTAAGCCGCTTAACGATTGAAAAATAAAGTCCTTTTTTTATTAATTATAGCTGTCATTGTACTATTTATAGCAGACATATGTCTGGGCACTGTGTTTATTAAACCACATAAAATTTGGGACGTATTGATAGGCGCAAATAATAGCGCATCAGAGAATTATATTATCACCCAAATGCGTTTACCACGTGCCGTAATGGCCATTTTAACTGGTGCTGGACTTGCGATTGCTGGGTTATTAATGCAAACACTATTTAGAAATCCGCTAGCAGGACCATTTGTACTGGGAATATCATCTGGTGCAGGATTAGGAGTTGCACTTGTTGTTATGGGCAGTGCTGTATTAGGGATAAGTGCTGTGTCAGGATTAGGGCTTGTTACGGCTAGTGTTATAGGTAGTATATTAGTAATGATGCTTATTATTCTCATGTCGTTGCGCATTAAAGATACTATGGGATTACTTATCGTTGGGTTAATGGTAGGAAGCTTAAGTAGCGCAATAGTTGGTATTTTATCATATTTCAGTTCTAGCGAGCAATTGAAACGTTATGTATTCTGGTCTTTGGGTAGTTTAGGTAATCTTGAATGGAGCGATATTTTAATCTTGACAGTTATTTTGTTGATTTCTAGCTTACTAGTTATTGTCATATTAAAACCACTCAATGCGATGTTGTTAGGTGAGACCTATGCTCGCAGTTTGGGAATCAACATTAAATCTACTCGATGGATCATTATAATAATTACTAGTCTACTAGCTGGTAGCATAACCGCATTTGCAGGACCTATAGCATTTATAGGACTAGCGGTACCTCATCTAGCACGATTACTATTGCCTACGGTAAATCATAAAATATTAATTCCCACCGCTGTTTTATTAGGTGCTTCACTCCTATTAGCTTGTGATATTATATCACAATTACCTTTTTCAAATTACTCATTACCTATTAATGCTATGACGTCATTACTAGGCGCGCCGTTAGTAATTTGGCTTATATTAAGAAAACGTAATCTACATTTTTAATGATCCGTTTAGAGCACTTACAGATAGGATATGGTCATTGTGTTATTGCACATAATGATAAAGAAATCGCTTGCGCGAAAGGTAAATTTATCACACTTATAGGTGCTAATGGAACTGGTAAATCTACTTTGCTACGTGCTATTTCTAACAACCAACATTTAATTAAAGGCGCTGTTTACATAAACAACACTAACATAAACAATATTAGCGATTTAGATAAATCAAAATCTATTGCTGTTGTTCTTACGAATCGTGAGTTCAGTCAATTCTTAACTGTTGAAGAAATCTTATATTTAAGTCGTGCACCTTACACTAATTTTATAGGAAAGCTTACACCATCAGATATCGCTATTGTGGAAGAAATCATGACTGATTTTGAGATCTTAAAAATGAGGTCGCGTAGGCTATCAACGTTAAGTGATGGACAATTGCAACGCGTACTTATTGCAAGAGCTTTAGTTCAAGACACGCCTTATATTGTCATGGATGAGCCTACCAGTCATCTCGATGTACATCATAAAGCAGAAATATTACTAAAACTTAGAGATTATTGCCATCAACATCAAAAGTGTATCATATTCTCTAGTCACGAGTTAAGTATTGCTCTAGCATTAGCAGACGAAGTACTCGCCATACATGATTTAAAGCTTACTCATCAAAGTAAAGCAGAATTCGTAGCAACAGGTATGCTCTCGAAAATGTTTCCATCACCCTTATTAGATTTTAAAGATGGTAAACTTGGTTTGAGGTTTAAGCAAAGTAAATCTACAGAATTATAAATCCAATCAACTTAAACATAACAGCAAAAACTCTAAAAATCAGTCTAATGAAAAACTTATTTACGATATTTATTTTTACTCTATGTTTAATGAGCTGTGATAGCATTACCGGTGAAGAAATAGGCAGACTATCCATCAATAAAATAAGTACTGATAACGATAACAAAATATTAAAAGAATTTACAGTAGACCTTAAAATGGGTGATGAAATTGGTTTATGGTCCGATATGGATATAGAGTATAATGGTGAAGTTACATTGACCTTTAAACTAACAATGTTTAAGAATCGTAAAAGGATCGCCACCATAGATATCGATCCAACAGATAAATACATTACCATAGGTGAAATGCAAAAGAGCATCAACGGTAAAACAGACTGGAGTTTTCTAGGAAAAAATACTTCATTAACAATAGATGATAATGCCACATACACATTTAAAGGAATCTTAATAGCTACAAAAAATCCAACATTACAAATCGATCAAGCTGAAGTTGTTTTTAAAAGGAGTTAGCATAACATAGAGCTTAATTACCTTTTTATTATTATTCTATAGTTTTAAGGAACGATAAACAAATTAAGAATGATTTTTAAAGGATTCAGATTCATCTTTACATTTTCAATACTTCTAGTAATCACTAGTTGCAACCCTAATAATTTTAAAGAAAAAGCAAATCAACAGTTTGGTGATCAGCATTTTAAAACAGCTATATCTCTTATAGAGTTACATAAGCTGCGAGAAGGTAATTATCCTCCATCGTTAGATAGCTTAAAATATATAGGTGATTGGGATAAAATAATATTTACTTCTGTAAAATATAAAAAGCTAGATAATGGTTATCAACTAGACTTAACCAATGGATGGATAGGTAAACCTAAAGAATTAAGCTATCCAGATGAATTCTGGAAAGGACTCGGATTAGTAAAATCTAATATGAAAAAGAAGTCGCAATAACATCTTTTGATTGAACTACATTCTTTCAAATTAGAATTTCATTAAATTAGATTCATGAATAGAGACAAAAAACCATTGTATCGAAAAGTAAACACACGTGCAAGAGGCGTTATTCACAATTTTGGAAGTGATTTTAAATATTCTAGAAATAAAAAGCGAGAAACTGTAGAACAGACCAAAGGTTCTATGCAAGGTAAAAAAGAAAGAGGACTTGATTACACTCCTTTATTCAGATTTTTACTATCCAAGGTCGGAAAGAACTGGGATGACATATTTAGTGAGGCTAGTTCAAGACTAGATAAGACAGAACCTATATTTTGGATTGTGGCACTAGATGAAAATGAAAAAGAAGAATATGTAAGAACTGGAGAATCTTCTTTTTTCTCTGGATTGTATGTTGATGTAGAAAATAATTTACAATTAACCAATCCAAACTTAATAGCCAAAGATATGATCCCATACTGCAATTGCTGCACGCATACCTTAAATGGAAAAGTATTTGGAACGGAATAGAGCTTGTGAATTTGATTATAGGACTATTGCAAATTTTAATTTTTGACTAACTATCACTCCAACAAAATATTTAACTATGAAAGTAACCGCTGAAAAGAATGAGAAAGTAGCCCAAATGATTTTTGGGTCTGTTTATCCACACTACTTGAGTAGAATAGAAAAAAATGGAAGAACAAAAGCAGAATTAAATCAGGTAATAGAATGGCTCACTGGTTATGATGCAAATCGCGTTCAAACCTTGATTGATGAAAAAGCAACCTTTGAAACCTTTTATAATGAAGCAAATATGCATCCCAACGCTCATTTAATTAAAGGCGTTATTTGTGGATACCGTATTGAGGATATTGAAGATGATTTTCTAGTATATAGACAATGTAGATATTTAGACAAACTAGTAGATGAACTTGCCAAAGGTCGTAAAATGGAAAAAATATTACGTAAATAATTCTATCCATGCGCTATAAAAATATCGTGAAAACTATATTGCTATGGTTACCTAGTATTCCCGTTATTATCTTCTTTGTGCAAAATGCATTTGAAAAGATAGTAAAGCACGATCAACTAGATAAAATAGGCACCAGCCCTACTCTACTAATCACAACTGGTTTAGTTTTACTAATAGCTATCGGGCTATTTATATATCATAGAACGATACTTTATGGAACACTCATTTTAAGTCTTTATATGACAGCTATTGTAGCAATACATATCCATAAAGGAAAAGGCTTTTATCTAACCATGTTGATTATTATTGGAACTTTAGTGGCTGGATGGTTAAGAAAAACCTATTTACCCATTAAGCCAGATTAACGATAATCCATGAGTCGTTACCTATTTTAAGCATTAAATTTGTAATGTAAATTAAATACTTCATGTCCATTAACAATCGTATTCTATTTGAAGATAATCACCTTATTGCCGTGAACAAGCAATCTGGTGATTTGGTACAAGGCGATAAAACAGGTGATGTCATTTTACCTGATATGATTAAAGAATACATTGCTGTAAAATATGATAAACCAGGAGCCGTCTTTCTAGGTGTTACACACAGACTAGACCGTCCAACTAGTGGTGTAGTAGTTTTTGCCCGAACCTCAAAGGCATTACCACGCATGAACAAGTTATTTGCAAATCACGAGACGCGCAAGACTTATTGGGCAGTAGTAGAAGGTACAGCGCCCAAAAACCAAGATCGATTGATTCATCACTTAGTACGCAATACAAAGCAGAATAAAAGTTATGCTCATGACCACGCCGTACCTAATTCTAAAGAAGCCATTCTATCATATAAAGTTGTTCAAAAACTAGATCGATATACCTTATTAGAAATAGCGCTAGAAACTGGTAGACATCATCAAATTAGAGCTCAATTGAGTAAAATAGGTTGTGTGATTAAAGGTGATTTAAAATATGGTGCGAGGCGCAGTAATAAGGATGGTAGTATTCATTTACACGCTCGCCAGTTAGAATTTAATCATCCTGTAAAGAAAGAGCCTGTGAAGATAATTGCGCCTGTACCCGTTGGTGACGCAATATGGAAGGCCGTATCTGATTAGCTGTTAATATTTGATTAGTTCTAACATAAAATTGGCTAGACATATTACGCTTTGGTTCTATTTTAGTGATTAAATTGAATGAAATGAAATCACTAAAAATTGCTTTAGATTGGACTCCTAACGCAAATCATGTAGGCTTTTATGTGGCACAACAGATGGGTTTTTATAAAAATGCTGGTATCGATCTACAAATTATACATGCTGGAGAAGATCATTATAAAATCACACCTGCAAAAAAGATAGAACTAGGATTAGTAGACTTTGCTTTGTGTCCGCTAGAAAGTGTCATGAGCTATCAGACTAAAGCAAGTCCTTTTTCACTTCAAGCGATAGCAACACTTTTTAAAGAAGATCTAAGTGCAGTGGTCTGTATTTCAAATAGAGGAATTGAATCACCTAAACATCTTGATGGTAAATCATATGCAAGCTATAAGGCACGATATGAAGATGCTATCATAAAACAAATGATTATTAATGATGGTGGTTCTGGCTCTATAGAACTCCAATATCCTGATAAGTTAGGAATATGGAATACTATAGAAAATAATCAAGTAGACGCAACGTGGATCTTTATGAATTGGGAAGGTGTAAAAGCACAACAAAAAGGTCTAGATCTTAACGTTTTTAAATTAAAAAATTATCAGATACCTTATTCTTACTCGCCTGTAATTGTAGTAGATAGCAATAAAATAAAAGAAGAACAAACGGTCTATTCAAGATTTCTTAAAGCCACTAAATTAGGCTTTTTATATGCTCAAAAAAATCCAGATCAAGCCGCAAAAATTTTAAAGCCACACTTACCAGAAGCAGATAAATCAATCGATTTGAATGAATGCATTAGGATTACATGCAACGCCATGGGTGATGAAAAAAATTGGGGAATTATGGAACCTTTAAGAGTGCAAGAATTTTTAAAATGGTTACAAGAACATCATTTAGAAAAACATAGCCTTAAGGCAGGTTCTCTTTTTACAAATTCATTACTAATCCATCACTAATGACTGAGATTAATCAAATACACCATTTCCATCAGGTACAGCAAGAGTTTTTTAAATCACAACAAACTAAGGATGTTATATATCGCATTACCGCACTGCAAAAACTAAAGGCGGTTTTAAAGCACAAAGAACAAGAAATCTATGACGCGCTTGCTAATGATTTAGGTAAAAGTGAATTTGAAGCATTTATTACAGAATATCAAGTGATTACTGGCGAACTGGATAAGTATATCAAAAAGACCAAAAAATGGGCAAGTCCTAGAAAAGTGCGACCTTCATTGCTTAACTTTCCATCAAAAGCATGTCAATATCCCGAACCTTACGGCAATACTTTAATCATATCACCTTGGAATTACCCTTTTCAATTGGCACTAGCTCCTTTAATCGGTGCTGTAGCTGCTGGTAATACCGTAATTCTTAAACCTAGTGAATTTTCTACCGCTACATCGCAACTATTGCAAGATATTATCGATGAAGCTTTTATACCACAACATGTAAAAGTCATACAAGGTGATGCGGCCATTGCAAAAGAGCTGACCAGTCTCAAATGGGATTATATATTCTTTACAGGTAGTCCACCAGTAGGGAAAGCAATTTATCAAGCCGCTGCAAAACATTTAACGCCTGTAACACTGGAATTAGGTGGTAAAAACCCGTGTGTCATACATGAAAGTGCATCGCTTAAAGTGGCTGCACGTAGAATAGTCTGGGGAAAATTTCTCAATGCTGGTCAGACCTGTATTGCACCAGATTACATATTAATTCATGAAAGTGTGAAACGAGAATTTATTGAACATGTACAGACTGAAATAAATAATTTCTTTGGAGAAAACCCTAAAGAAAGTCCGGATTTTCCTAGAATAATAAGGAAACAACATTTTGAAAAACTAGTAGAAATGTTAGATGATCAACAGATTCTTATCGGTGGTGATCATGATATAAATTCTTTGTTCATAGCTCCTACTTTATTAGATGAACCATCGAGAGAAAGTACCGTGATGCAACAAGAAATTTTCGGTCCTATACTTCCGATAATAAGTTATAAGAATCAAGGTGATATCATCCAGTGGATTGACTCTTATGAAAAATCATTGGGTGCATATATATTTAGTAATAACACTAGGTTTGAGCAATGGTTCATTCAGCGATTTTCATATGGTGGTGGCGTTATAAATGATAGTATTGTACAGTTTGTGA
Source organism: Nonlabens ulvanivorans (assembly GCF_000732625.1). Taxonomy (GTDB): domain Bacteria; phylum Bacteroidota; class Bacteroidia; order Flavobacteriales; family Flavobacteriaceae; genus Nonlabens; species Nonlabens ulvanivorans. The sequence continues at coordinate 1,574,601 of NZ_JPJI01000032.1, read as the reverse complement.
ATGAGCGATTACCCTTCGGCGGCGTAGGAAATAGTGGTATTGGTAATTATCATGGTAAAAAGACTTTTGAAACTTTTTCACATATAAAAAGTATAGTACATCGTGGCATCTGGTTAGATATTCCTGTAAAGTATGCCCCATACGATGGTAAATTAAACATCATAAAAAAAGCATTGCGATGGCTCTAACCTTCATAAAATTCTCATAATGAATCCTTAAGATGTTGTTATTACGCTTTCGCGAAAGCGAGATTGCTCTTATCTTTAAAATAAAAAAATGATTAGAGAAGGTAGTAATGTATCATGGAAATGGGGAAATGGGACAGCAGAAGGAAAAGTAAAAGAAACTTATACAGAGTCTGTTACCAAAACAATCAGTGGTAATGAAGTCACCCGTAATGGTGAAAGTGGTAATAAAGCACTCTATATTGAACAAGATGATGGAGATATGGTGTTAAAGTTAGAAAGTGAAGTTAAAAAAGCCTAGTTATAAAGTTTTATGATTAACTTTATAAGGAATTTTTATATCATGTTTTACAGTACAACATCTACAGACTTACAATTTCTCTTAATGTCATCTACAGACTGGATGACCTTATTAGTCATTAGTAGTGTCATAGCGCTGGGGACATTTGTGGTTTATAGACTTTATGACGAAGATGCTGACAAGGCTAAAAAATCGGTTATGATTAAAATAGATCGCAATGGGAAACATAGATATGAGATTAAGGAAAATCTAGATAACGGTAAGGTCTACTTCTGGATGAAGTTGATTTTTTTTATTATCGCTTTAGGTTTACTTTTTATCCCTATTCATAGTTGGTTTTATAAATCATAATACATCATGGCACAATTAATACGTATATATGAGGACAATCCTAGTCCCAAGGAGTTACAGCGTATCGCAAAAGCTATGAAAGATGGCGCTCTAATTATTTATCCTACAGATACCGTTTATGGTCTAGGCTGTGACATTAATCATAAAGGAGCATTAGAAAAAGTAGCTAAGATTAGAGGTGTAAAACTTGAAAAAGCAAATTTTTCTTTCATTTGTGAGAGCTTAAGTGATTTAAGTGAATACGTAAGTCAAATTGACACGGCTACTTTTAAAATTCTAAAACGTAATTTACCAGGTCCGTATACCTTTATTTTGCCAGGTAATAACAATCTTCCTTCGGTATTTAAAAAAAAGAAAACAGTTGGTATACGTGTACCAGATAATTCTATAGCTATAGGATTAGTTCAGGCACTGGGCAATCCTATTATTTCTACTTCTATAAAAGATGATGATGAAGTTATAGAATATACTACAGATCCTAGTCTTATTGTTGAGAAGTGGAATCATCTGGTGGATTATGTTATCGACGGTGGTTATGGTGATAACGTTGCTTCTACAGTGATAGATTTAACAGGTAATGAACCAGTATTGATTAGAGAAGGAAAAGGTAGTGTAGAGTTATAGTCATGCGTGTAGAGCGATTAGTTTCTTATTTACTCTTTGGTATCGTTGCTATTCTAGTAATTACAGCTTTTTACAATCCCATTGAAACTATACAATACGTAGAAACAGACACTTATTTTAAGGATGCGCATCGTGAGGCTTTATTAATATATGCTGCGTTTATTTCTATACCAGGTTTTATGTTCCTTTTGTGGTCTGATAAAAACAACTCCTTTATTGCATACTTATGCTGGTTGATGCTGGCATCAGCAATTATTATTTGTGCTTCCATTTTATATCTTACTTATTTTGTAAACCCATATGATATGGGATTTGATGATTATACAACATATAGCTGGTACATTGCCTATGCTCTCATTGCGCTTATTATTCTCAATATCATCTATTTAGTTGCTAAAATTTTTAAAGTAGGTAAAGATTAATTCAATTTATATTTATCGATTTTGAAGACTTATTGCACACAAAACACTCATCGCAGTATATCTTATATATTTTTATTATTTGCTTCAATTAGTATAGCCTAACTTATCTTAAATCATGGATTAGATTTGTTAAACATAAACATAGGCGACACTTATTATGTTTATGCACAGTATCAATATATTACTCTAATTAATGTGTTTCTAATTGTTATGGGTTTGTCTACCTTATGGATTTCATACGGTAAGAATAGGAAAGTCCTTTGGCTACTTGTCATTAATATTTTCTTTGTAACGTTATTTCTTATCATGAATATTCTATTGCAAATGGATATAGTTACAGAGCAACCATTTAATATAAACACCTATGATCCAAAGGCTATTGATTATGTAAGTCGTTATCGATTTTCACTCATCATTCAAGCTCCTATCATTCTGATAACAGCCCTATTGTATCTTCTTATTAATCTGATATCTAAATTGAAACAGATATTAATAAAGTCATAATTCACATTAAATTAGATTCTACTTTTATCTAGTTTTTTATCTTTAATAAAAAATAATTTTATGCCCTATTTAGAAAAAACGACAGCACAGCACGATGCAGACGTCAGTATATATTTTGAAGATCAAGGAGAAGGACAACCTATCATTCTTATTCATGGATGGCCATTAAGTGGTGCTATGTGGGAATATCAAGTACCTACGTTAATAGAAAACGGATATCGAGTGATTAGTTATGATAGACGTGGTTTTGGTAAATCATCACGTCCTTGGAACGGTTACGACTATCATACCATGGCTGAGGATTTAAATGATCTCATTGAGCAACTAGAAATTGAAGATGTGATTTTAGTCGGGTTCTCCATGGGTGGTGGCGAGTTAGCTCAATATGTAGATACATTTGGAACTAGTAAAATAGACAAACTAGTCTTCATGAGTTCAATTGCACCATATTTATTAAAAACAGATGATAATCCTAGCGGTGCCCCAGATGACGTATTTAAAGGAATGGAAAATGGCATTAAAAATGACCGTGCCGGTTTCTTAAAAGGCTTTGGTTCTGGATTTGTAAATTATGAGGAAAACAAAGAACGTATTTCTCAAGCACAGTTAGATTATAACTTTCAAATTGCATTAGATGCAAGTCCTAAAGGGACATTAGATTGTATCAATGCTTTTGGTCGCACAGATTTAAGAGATGCGCTTAAAAAAATTGATGTCCCTACTCTATTCATTCATGGTGATACTGATAATATTGTACCTATTGAACCTAGTTCAAAACAAGGTCATTCTATTGTAAAAGATTCTAAGTTAGAAATTATAAAGGATGCTCCACATGGCCTGTATGTGACACATAAAGATGAGGTCAACAAAATTCTATTGGATTTTATTAAATAAAATTATCTCCATTTGATATTAAAAAGGATTGAGCATATTCTATTATGATCAGTCCTTTTTTTATAAATAACCTTATTAATCATTAGGACCACGAGTTTTAATAGTAGAAATGTCATACTATTTCTTTATTTTTCATGCTAGAAAAAACAGGTATGAAAAATATAAATCAAATTTTTGACAACAATAAAGAATGGATCAAGTCTAAACTTGCAACAGATAGCACTTACTTTGATAAGTTAGCATCTGGTCAAGATCCTGAAATATTATATATAGGTTGTTCTGACAGTCGTGCTACTGCAGAAGAAATAATGGGACTAGGTCCTGGAGATGTGTTTGTACACAGAAACATCGCAAACATGGCTTCTAATCTAGATCTTACAGCGATGGGCGTTATTAACTATGCCGTTGAGCATCTTAAAGTTGATCATGTAGTTGTATGTGGTCACTACGGTTGTGGTGGTGTAAAAGCTGCTATGCAATCTCAAGATTTGGGAATCTTAAATCCATATTTGAGAAACATACGTGACGTATATAGAATGCATAAAGATGAATTAAATGCTATTAACGATGAGGATTTACGTTATAGACGTCTTGTAGAATTAAATGTACAAGAACAATGCATCAACGTCCTTAAAACTAGTGATGTTCAAATCGCATTTAAACGTCGTGGTATCACTGTACATGGTTGGGTTTTTGACCTTGCCACCGGTGAACTTATTGATCTCAAAATTGATTTTGCTAAGATTCTAGAAGACATTATGGAAATCTATCATTTAGATTAGATTGACAATGCAACAGATAGTTTTATAGATACAGTTGTAACCATTAGATTAGGAACATGTTTAAAGTTAGGGTCATAAAAACCCTTTAAGTAATGAACTAAAACCTAAATGCCGCATTTGCTTTTAATCAAGCAAAAGTCCTTTTGGAAAAACAATAAATTAAGAATTCCTTATAAATTAAAGCGCTCTAGAGATTTTTCTAGAGCGTTTATTTTTTGCTCCATTTTATTAAAGAAAATGGAACGCTCTTTTAAAGAGCTGTCTTTTATCGAGGTAGATTGTCGTATCTGATGTTTAAAGAATTCATTCATTCTATTAAGTATATTACTACCACTAAATCTGATGTAACCCAACATAGTCATCGTAACAAAGCCTGCAACAGGAATGCCTTTTTTACGTACTACCGCATTATTACTCATTAACAAAAGTTCATGATAATAGATACTGTAAGATTCTTGTAATAAGTCTGCTGACGCATTTTTTAGTAATTCTCTTAAATCATTGCATAACACCTTAGCCGTATCGTGATCAATATAACCAGCCTCGTGATAAAAGTGTATTTGCTGCAAACTACTCGATATCGTGGTGTCATTCCATATTTCAACTCTTTTGAATTGCTCAAATAACGATTTATTTATTTTTATTTGTTCTTTAATAGATAGCGGTAAGTGAAAATCTGCAAAACGCTTGCCTTCCATGGTGTCATCTAGCAAGTGCAACCAGACATATATTTTAAATCGACCTAACAAAGAATCATTAAAGTGATGAAAAACAGGTATATCCTTGGCACTATAAATCCACTCGACATCATCTTTACCAGCTGCTTTTAAATTAGTTTCCATATCCTTAAAATACTTTTCAAGGCTTTCTATAGAATTAATAGTATCAGTAGCACTTCCTAAAGCTGTCAAATCTTGTTGAGCGGTCATGATCTGATCTAGCGAAAATTGACCAACTTTTGCCAGTTTCATAGATTCTTCTATATCCAACTTAGCTTTACCTTGTATACGGCGATAAGCAGCATCATAGCTTATTTCTAACACATCTGCTAGATGTTGAATAACAGATTTGGTCTTGGGTACGCTTCCGCGAAAGCGTTCTATAATCATCTCTTGAACTAGCATCATATTTGCGATTTTCACAAATTAAAGATAACACAATCTCGCTATTCACGATTAGAATGGTGAAAATGAATATAAATTTGAGTAAAAGAAACCAAGATGAAAACGAAACGATTTAATAATCCCGAGGTAGAATCTTATATAAAAGATACCTTAAGACAACTCAAATACTTAAGGTCAAGATGGTGTTTTACTCAGCAGACAAAGAATCTATGTAAAGGTAAAAATCATCTTTAAATTTTAAGTAAGAATTACCTGTTGCCTTACCATTAAATCCTGTATGGATACGTCTCACCTTTCCATTTTTATCGATATAAATTGTAGTAGGATATGATAGTATATGATTAAGCATTGGTAATTTCTCTTGTGCTACTTTCTTATCTACATTACCATATTGTGCTAGCAATACAGGATAAGGAATTTCTAATTGCTTTTTCATGCGCTCTATAGATTGAAATGCTTTTTCTTCCGTACGAGCATATTCAAAAGCGAGACCTATGATTTGTACATCGGTATCTGGATTTGCCTTTAAATAATCAACATAAAATTGAGTTTCTTCCATACAATTAGGACACCAGGAACCTAATAATTGTACAAGTACTACCTTATTATCATATTGAGAGTCACTTAAAGAAATACTTGTACCTTCTGAATCTTTAAAACTGAAGTCTAATTGTTCATAACCTTCTTTAAGAAATGTCAATTCCTTAGCGTCTGGTAATTCATAAGTATTATTAAGTTGTGCTGTAAAAGGCTCTTGCCAGTGATTGCCACTGTAAAAAACACCATTCAAAGTTGAGTCTGTTACCGTTGCTTCAAATAAGAAAGCATGTGCACCATCAAAAGTCGAGATCTTTAATTGATCACCTTCTATCGCGCCATCTAGGTAACGATAATCACCTGTGGTTGTTCTAAATGTTCCGGTCACATGCTGGCCATACTGATTGAAAATACCTAAAGCAATATATCGATCCTCATCACTATCTGGACTGAAAACGGTTTCCCACTTACCTGTAATATTTGTAGTAGGCTCTTTTGTTCCTACTTGAAATCTATGTTGATCACCATATTGCATAGTAAATGGCACTACTCTATCTAGACTAGGTTTTATAAAATCTCCTTTAATAGTGGTTTCATCTACAAAAACGCCTTTAAATATTCCCTCAAAAATGGGTGGTTGAAATGTTATAGAATCACCTTTAATAGAGATGTCTTCTACCTTGATACGTTCTTTATCGTTAATAAGAATGATCTGTGATTCTTCTGTGACCTCTATTAATACAGGTAGTTCTTTTGCATTACCTAGATCAAGTGTCAATCGCCACGAACCCGATTTTAATTCTTTTGTTACATTAGACTGACAACCAGCTACTAAAATAAAAAGTAATAAATATAAATTTTTCATGTGCAATGTTACCTCTTAATTATCACAGAAACTTCATCTATTTAAATTCTAACATTACTTTATAATTCTGCATTTTTGCAAGATGCACAGACATTTTTTGATTTATAAACCTTATCGCATGTTGAGTCAATTTATGACTAATGATAGACATCAAAAAAACAAAAGGTTTTTAGGTGAACTCTATGAATTTCCCGAAAATGCAATGGCTATAGGAAGACTAGATGAACAATCTGAAGGTCTATTATTAATTACAACAGATGGTCAATTAAGTCATCATATCAATAAATCTGGTAAAGTAGATAAAGAATATGCTGCTCTAGTAGATGGTTTAATAACTGATAAGGCTATCACACAATTGCAAAATGGTGTTACCATTAGTATCAATGGTTCAACCTATGATACAAAGCCATGTCAGGTACAAAAACCACATCAGACTCCAGATTTACCTGAGACGAAGCAAAAAATAAGAGATGAACGCCATGGCCCAACATCATGGGTAAATGTGACCTTGAGTGAAGGCAAATTTAGACAAGTGCGAAAAATGACAGGCGTTGTAGGCTTTCCTACTTTAAGACTTGCTCGAGTAAGAATCGGGCCGTATAATATCGATTCATTAAAAAATCAAGAGGTTATTGAAATATCTGATCAAGAGATTAGATCGCTACTCTTTTATGACTATTAATAGAGATTTTACTCCTGCATTAATCATACATATTTTTTGTTCCATAACCTCACCTTCATCGTCTCTAATAACAATTCCAGAGGTGTTGGGTGCAGAGTAACCTTGATTAAGAGCTTCAATTTCTATTTTATTAAATCCATCTTTTAAGGTAATAGGAAAACCTTGAGCGGCATTTAAGAGCGTCATGTCTGTAATCAGGATTTCATCATTGAGCCATATACGAACACGATCGCCATCTTCTAACCTAGGATCCCAAAGAGTCATCTTTAAGATTTGTTTACCAGTTCTGATTTCACCTAGATAAGTATCATTGATAAAATTAACTGGTGGCGCATCGCTTTTAAATTTTTGTCCTTGAAAGCGTACACCTGGATCCAGTAGATCTGTCTTTTGAGTAAGATCTATGGTAGGCGTTTCACTAGGTCTTACATACTTCTTCTCTTCTGTACTATTAGGAAATAACATAGAACCACTAGTATTAGTTCCAGAAGGTACTGGTTCTATGGTACGTGGTGTGGTAGTAGGGATTTCTTGCGCAGTTGTAAATGCACTAGTAAGTACGATAAGAAATATAAAAAACTTGTTCATGATTTAAAGCTAGCAAAAGTCTTGCCTAAAACGTTGAATTTTAGACATAATTATGACTTAATTAATATAAAAAGGTTTAATCACGCTTTCGCGAAAGCGTAATTAAACCCATTATATAGAAAATAAGGTTATGCTAGACGTTCAATCTTAGCACCTATTTTTTTCAATCGGGTATCGATATTTTGATATCCGCGATCGATTTGTTCAATGTTATGTATGGTGCTAGTACCTTTTGCACTCAAAGCAGCGATCAGTAATGAGATACCAGCACGTATGTCTGGAGAAGTCATGGTAGTCGCTTTTAAACTAGACTGAAAATCATGTCCTATAACACTAGCCCTATGTGGATCACAAAGAATGATTTTTGCGCCCATGTCAATCAATTTATCGACAAAGAATAAGCGACTTTCAAACATTTTTTGATGAATCAGTACACTACCTCTAGCCTGTGTTGCCACAACTAAAATAATACTTAATAGATCTGGCGTAAATCCAGGCCATGGTGCATCAGATATGGTAAGAATAGAACCGTCGATATAATTTTGAATTTCATAACCATCTGTATGAGCTGGAATAAAAATATCATCACCTTTACGTTCTATCGTAATTCCTAATTTTCTAAATGTATCTGGAATAATACCTAATTCATCATAAGCAACGTTCTTAATGTTGACTTCACTTTTAGTCATTGCAGCAAGTCCTATCCAGCTACCTATTTCTATCATATCTGGAAGTATGGTATGTGTCGTACCACCTAATTTTTTAACACCATTAATAGTTAACATATTAGAACCAATTCCTTTAATATCAGCACCCATACGTACTAACATTTTACAAAGCTGCTGTAAATATGGTTCACACGCTGCGTTGTAAATGGTCGTTTCACCAGTAGCCATTACAGCTGCCATAACGATGTTAGCCGTTCCGGTAACAGATGCTTCATCCAGCAACATATAGGTTCCATGAAGCTCATCTGCCTCTACTCCATAGAAATATTCTTCTTTGTTATATCTAAATTTTGCTCCTAGTTTAATAAATCCTTCAAAGTGCGTGTCTAGTCTTCTACGACCTATTTTATCACCACCTGGACGTGGGATATAACCTTTACCAAAACGTGCTAATAAAGGTCCTACTAACATAATTGAACCTCTTAATCCACGACCTTGCACTTTATACTCTTCAGATTGCAGGAAATCTAGATCGACTTGATCTGCTTGAAAGGTATATGATTCAGGCCCATTTTTAGTAACCTTAACGCCTAAGTTATTTAAGAGAGCAATCAATTTATTAACGTCTATAATGTCTGGAACGTTATTGATGCGTACTGGTTCATCAGTTAATAAAACGGCACATAATATTTGTAACGCCTCGTTTTTTGCTCCTTGTGGTTGAATATCACCCTTTAATTGGTGTCCACCTTCTATAATGAATGTTCCCATTTTTGTATCTTATTAATATTTTAAAAATACGAGTATAGTGACGGCTTGAAAAGCTTTCTAGCGATAACTATTCATATTTAATTAACAATGCTATTAACTAAAAAAAGCAGCCCATGGGCTGCTTTTTTTTGATTACATTATAATTATCTAGATCGTTTATGATTACGATTATTAGATTTATAATTACGTTTATTATTACGTCGTGGTGGATTGGTACTATGATCTCTACGACCTACTGTTTTGTGAATTAAGGATTTTGAATCTAGAAGATCTTCTTCTTTTGCAGCTAGATTGATCTGGCCGTTACTCATTTCAAATAGATGCTTAAAAATCACATTGTCATCAACCGAATCCTTATTCCAGTTAAGGAAGGATTTTTTCATGTGATTTGCGATAATAAAAGTAAGTGCTTCACGCTTTTCACCTTTTTCCCAGCTCAACGCTACATCGATCATGTTTTGAATATTATTCCCATAAAAACGATATTTAGGTCGTTTTTGAGGATAAGGCATGCGCTCTGGTGAAGCTGCTAATTGCTCTGGATCTGGTAATGGATATGGAGAATCTGCATCTAAATCAAAATCTGCTATGACAAATAATTGATCCCAAAGCTTGTGTTGGAAATCTGCTACGTCACGTAAATGAGGATTAAGGTTACCCATAACGCCTACAATTGCTGTAGCCATGCGGTTGCGTTCTTCCTTAGTTTCTAAAGCTTTACAATGCTCAACTAATTTTTGAATATGTCTCCCATATTCAGGTATATTGAGGTGATTACGCTCTGTATTGTATTCTAATGATGGTACCAAAATGATTTTTTAATTACTTGTGAAGAGCTGCAAAATAAACAATTTACAGCAATTATATGATATATTATTTATAAAGAAATAACACCATCTATTTCTCCTACTTCTTTATATTTTTCAATTACAGCGTCAGGAGATTTCATGGTTACTTTAATTGAAATACTGGTATAAGTTCCTTTACTTGAAACCTTATTGTCTATAATTGCTCCTAGCCCATCAAATATATTTGAAATTTTATCTAACTTCTCTGGTAAAGAAGGTACTATAAATTTATACATATATTTTGCAGGCCAGACACTAGTTTCAGCTAGTTGATCTTTAAGGTTTTTGTAAAACGAGTCAGAATTATTTTTGTCCATAATATAAATATCTACAAATATAAGTCAACATATAATGCTGCACTAAAATTGAATTTAGTTATTTTGTACCTGTTATGACAGATTGTAAACGAATATTGCTAATAGGTGGACCAGGATCTGGTAAAACCACCCTAGTGAACTATATAGAATCCCAAGGTATCATCGTACATCACGAAATATCTAGACAGGTAACTCTAGAAGCTCAAGAAAAAGGAATAGAACAGTTGTTTTTAACTGATCCGTTAGCTTTTAGTAATAGTTTACTGGCTGGCAGAATTAACCAATTTAAAAATGCAACTTCAGGAATTAATTACTATGACCGTGGCATACCAGATGTACCTGCATATCATGTGTTTACTGGCGATCCTATACCAGATAATTACATAACTGCCTGCAAGGAATATCAGTATGATGTTGTTTTTCATTTACCGCCATGGAAAGAAATTTATGAATCTGATAATGAACGTTATGAGACCTTTGAGCAAGCACAACAAATCAGTAATATTTTAGTAGATTATTATAAAAAGTTTAATTATAAACCTATCGATGTGCCTCAAGGCACCATAGAACAACGTTTTCAATTTATACAAGATCAACTTAACTTTTGAATCTAGAAGCAAAGAACATATTAAAAAACACCTTTGGTTTTGATCAATTTAGGCCACAGCAAGAAGAGATTATAAATGCCGTTATTGAAGGTTATGATGTCATGGCTCTCTTACCTACTGGTGGTGGAAAATCTCTATGTTATCAAATTTCAGGATTAGTACGCACAGGAATTTGTATTGTAATTTCTCCATTAGTAGCATTAATTAAAGATCAGGTAAATGCCCTTAAACAAAAAGGAATAAAAGCTACTGGTATCACTGGTGGCATAAGTTATAAAGACCTCGATGATATTCTAGATAATTGTATTTATGGACAATATCAATTTCTATATTTAAGTCCAGAACGATTGCAACAAAGTCTCGTGCAAGAACGTATATCTAAAATGCGAGTTTCTTTAATCGCAGTAGATGAAGCTCACTGTGTAAGTCAATGGGGTCATGACTTCAGACCTGCCTACAGAGACATTAACTTATTACGCACTATTCATAAAGAAATCCCTATAATAGCAGTTACAGCAACGGCTACAGAATCGGTGCAACTCGATATTATCGATAACCTAGAATTAAAAAGTGCTCAAGTATTTAAAAACAGTTATTTGAGGCCCAATATATCTTATCAAATAACAAATACTACAGATAAAAACGACTCTTACATCAATTTTTACAAAAAGTATGTAGGTAGTTCGGTTACTTATGTACGTAGTAGAAAAAATGCCATTACCTACTCTAGATTACTTACCACAAATGGTATTTCTTCTGGTTTTTTTCATGGAGGATTGCCCAATAAGGTGAAAGTCGATACCGCCCAACGATGGATGAAGAATGAAACCCAAGTCATAGTTGCGACTAACGCTTTTGGGATGGGAATAGATAAACCAGATGTGCGTACAGTCACTCATCTACAACTACCAGACAGTATAGAAAGTTATTATCAAGAAACTGGTCGTGCAGGACGCGATGGTAAAGAAAGTATAGCACAGTTTTTTTATAATATTAATGATATTAATCACGCTCAAAATCAATTCATCAAATCTCTACCTACTGTAGAAAATATCAAATTTGTTTATCGCAAACTCAATAATTACCTGCGTATTGCGATGCATGAAGGGGAAAATACGACTCATCAATTAAGCTTCTCAGACTTTGCAACCACCTACTCTATTAATGGAATGATGTGTTATAATGCACTTCTGACGTTAGACCGTTTTAGTGTGATTAGTTTATCACAAAGTTACCATAGAAGGTCTAATATACGCTTTCGCGAAAGCGGGAAAAATATCATTGATTTTCTAGGAAATCAAAAAGATATGAATGCCATTGTTCAAGCTATTTTGAGGACATACGGTAGCAGTACTTATCAAGACTTAGAAATCAACACCTCAATAATCGCGTTACGTAGTAACACGAGCGAGCAAAAAGTGATTGAAACACTACAGAAACTTGAAGAACTAGAACTGATAGAGGCTAATATTATTGATGCAGATACCCAAATTAACTTCTTAGAACCACGTGATGACGATCGCACTATCAACAGATTTTCTAAAGAACTTACTAAACAGAATAAAATAAAAAAACAAAAGCTAGAGCAAATGTTCTACTTAGTTACTCAAAAACAAAAATGTATTAATGTTCTTATCCTGAGATACTTTGGCGAGAAATCCCAACCTTGTGGTAAGTGCTCTGTTTGTATCGGTAAAGTGCCTCAAATTCTGGTACTAGATAAAATTAAAGATCTGCTAATTAATAAGGATTTAAATAGCGGCGATATCGCATCTTTGCTACCACAAATAGATAAAAATAATTTAATAGAAACCATAAGCTTGCTATTAGAGCAAGGAAAAGTTTCTCTTCTGGACAATCATAAATATCACTGGAATGGATAAACCCTTAAAAATTGTGTTTTTTGGCACACCTGAATTTGCTACAGGTGTATTAGAGACTTTACATAATTCTCATCATCAAATCGTTGCGGTTGTTACTGCTGTTGATAAACCTGCAGGACGTGGTAGGAAGTTAAATGAAAGTCACGTAAAACAGTTTGCTATTCAAAACAACATCCCTGTTTTACAACCTAGTAATCTAAAAGCGCCAGAATTTACAAAAGAATTAAAGAGCTATAATGCAGATTTACAAGTAATTGTAGCTTTCAGAATGCTTCCTAAGGTGGTATGGAACATGCCTGCCATGGGAACTTTTAACCTACATGCTAGCCTTTTACCCGAATATAGAGGTGCTGCACCTATTAACTGGGCTATTATTAATCAAGAATCGCAATCTGGTGTTACGACATTTTTCATTGATGAAAAAATAGATACTGGAGCTATTATAGACCAACAAAGTTGTGACATTGATGAAAACGAAACGGTAGGCACCTTATATAAGAAGCTTATGGACATGGGAAGTATCTTATCGCTTAACACCGTAAATAACATTGCAGCTGGCAAGATTACGACGCAAACACAGCCTATGAAGGACACTCTCAAAGAGGCTCCAAAGCTTAACGCTGCAAATACTACAATAGACTGGAACAATAGTACCAAAGCCGTAAATGCTATGGTGAGAGGATTATATCCTTTTCCTGTTGCAAAAGCTGTTTTAATACAAGAAAATATAGAAACAGTTAAAATTTATCAGACATCAGTAAGATTAGAAAAGCATAAAATGAATCCTGGAAGTATTGTTATTGAAGATGATATTTTTAAAGTAGCATGTACCGATGGGTTTTTAATCATAGATGAAATGCAATTACCCAATAAAAAAAGAATGGATGTAAAAAGTCTATTGAACGGATATAACTTTAGCGCTGACGCTAGATTCCACAACGGATTGCTGTAAATTCAGTTAAAAAGTCTTAACTTATTAACAATCGTCCAGTTTTATAAACAAATTTTATCATTTATCGCTCTAATCCTTGTGTGGTAGCATAATCCGTATAAATTTGTTCCACGTTTTAGTTTAACCAACATTAATTTAATTTCAATTATGAACAAAACAGATTTAATCGAAGGAATGGCAGAGCATGCTGGTATTTCAAAAGCAGCAGCTAAAAAAGCATTAGAATCTTTCTTAGGTAACGTAGAAAAGTGTCTTAAAAAAGGTGATAGAGTATCTTTAGTAGGATTCGGATCTTTCTCAGTTTCTAAAAGAGCTGCACGTGAAGGTAGAAACCCACAAACTGGAAAAACTATCAAAATCGCTGCTAAAAAAGTAGTGAAATTCAAAGCAGGTAGCGATTTACAGAAAGCTGTAAACTAATTACCACTTTGTTGAAAGTATCAACCCGATTCTGAAAAGAATCGGGTTTTTCTTTGTCTTAAAATGTCAGTGAAATAGAATTATAGAAAATTATCGTGAACTGCATGGGTGTTTTTAAAAATAATTATTTAAGTTTAAGAATAATTAATTCATGAAAACAACAGAACTACATAAAGGAAGCTTACTTGTTTCAGAACCTAATATTATAGGTGATGAATCTTTCTCCAGATCAGTAGTGCTATTAACTGAATATGATGAGAATGGAATTGTGGGCTTTATTCTTAATAAACCGTTACAATTCACACTTAATGATTTAGTTCCAGAAATAGGCTTAGAACTTCCTGTTTTTCAAGGTGGTCCTGTAGAAATGGATAATTTATATTTCTTACATTCAATCCCAGACTTGATTCCCAACTCACACCTTATAGCAGATAATATTTATTGGGGTGGTGATTTTCAACGTGTACACCATCTTATAAGTGAAAATAAGATCACTGGTGATGAGATTAAATTTTTCTTGGGATATTCTGGATGGCATAAAGATCAACTGTTACAAGAGATTAATGAGCGTTCTTGGGTTATCAAACCTAATACCTCGTCAGAACTTATCTTATCTGATGAAATTCACGGCTTGTGGAAGAAGGAAATGTTAGAATTAGGCGGTAGTTATGAGTTATGGTCTAATGCACCAGAAAACCCTTCTTATAACTAATCGAAAAATTTATCATTAAAAATTTCTAATAATTCTGTTGCTAATTCTTTATTGAATTCTTTTTTTCTGTATTTGTTTACACTTTGAATTCCCTTTATGACATTAGTTGTGAAAATTTCATCAGCACGTTGTAATTCAAATGGTGATAATGTTTCTTCTATGATATCATAATCGAGCATGCGCTTCAATTGCTGTATGACTTGTTCTCTCATTAAACCATTAAGACAACCGTCTAATACTGGTGGAGTTTTTACTTTATTACCTGTTCTAACAAAGACATTTCCAGAAATACCTTCGGTAATCATTTTTTTCTCATTTACCAGAAACATTTCTTGGTAGTCATTATCTAATGCATACCTACCAGCAAGAACATTAACAATCTTATTTGTGGATTTAATGGTATTTAATAATCCAGATAAAACGTAGTGATCTTTAAATAACTCGGCTATACGATTTGTATTATTTTGATAAATACCATCTAATTCTGTAGATTGAATGCTGTAATGTACACCATTATCTAAAGGTGTATAAAGACCACCAAACTTACGCCATACCGTAAATCTCACTCTAGCATGTCCTGTATTGAAGTTATTTTGATTTAATATATCAACTATTGAATCTTCAATAAACTCTGGTGTAAAGGATGCTGGAATATCCATTCTTAAAATACGCATACCAGACATAAGTCTAAAATAATGCGCTTCATAAAGTAATGGTTTCCCGTTGAAACATCTTATTGTTTCAAATATCCCATCTCCATAAAATGTTCCTCTATTATTAAATGCAATGGTAGCATAATTACTAGATTTTAACTCACCGTCAATATTTACCATAAAAAAAGCCCTGTTTAATTCAGGGCTCAAAATTAGGTATAGAAATTAGGTTTAACTAGAACCTAGTACTTTTTTTAACTCTCCAATTTGATTTTCCCAAAACATTTTTTGATCATCTACCTCATCTTCATCATCTCCAAAATCAGTAATCATTAAAGAAACATCCTTTGTAATCTCATCAACTTGAATACTCATTTCAAAATATTTTTTAGTATCCTCATCATAATCCCATTGAAAACGAGCTCTTTCTTCACTAACTCGTTTGATAATTTTTGCTTTTTCCTCAGATCCATCCCAGATAAATCTAAAGTACTCACCTCTACTATTTACATTATCTGCAAACCATTCTGACATTCCTGATGGTGTTGCGATGTATTGATACAATAATGCTGGTGAGACGTGAATAGGAAACTCCAGGTTAAATTTGATTGGTTCTTGCATGAGATAATTACTTTGATGGCAATATAGTAGATAAATCCTGAAAAGAAAAAATCAATTTCAGAAAAATATTAAGAGAATTAGATTTGGTTAGAATAAAGAAATAAGTATATATTTGCAGCCGCTTAGGCAAGTTTGCTTAACATGGCGTGGTAGCTCAGCTGGTTAGAGCGCAGCACTCATAATGCTGAGGTCGGCGGATCGTGCCCGCCCCACGCTACGAAAGTCCTCTTTTAAAGAGGACTTTTTTATTTTCTAGTAGTTCCTCTTTCTAGTAATGTAGTCTTTAAGGTATGAATACGAGTTACTTGTACCTCATCTTTATTCTTCATTAAGTTTAAAATTCTAGTAAAGGTTTTTTTACCTAATTCTTTTGAATGTTGATCTACTACGGTTAATTGAGGATATGAATATTTTGCCATTGTACTATTAGAATAGCATATAATCTGTAATTGTTCTGGAACTTTAATATCTAATTCCTTTGCTTTATTAAGTGCCATAATACCTGATCGTTGATCTAAAGCTATGATTGCATCAGTTTTTTTACTGGTCAAGGTTTCTTCCATTTTCTTCATAAAAATGTCATCCTCATCTTCTAATACATATTCAAGCTTTAAATCTGGACAATTATCGACTTTCAACCTTATTCCTTTTTCTCTAAGTTGTCCAACACTTAATTTACTAATAGTTGAAGCAACACATAAATTACGATCTCCTTTTTTCTTTAAAAAGTCTACTAATCTAGATCCAGAAGCTGCATCATCAACTATTATCTTATCACAGTCTAAATCATCAATAACTCTATCAAACATGACTAATTTTAAATCGGAGTTGAGGATATCATTGTAATGCTCATATTGATTAAGCTCTTGTGTTTCCATTGATGCAGCAATGATAAATCCATCTACAGCACCGTTAGAAAACATTTCTATATAATCCCTTTCCTTTATATAAGATTCATTGGAAATACAAATTACAATTTTGTAATTGTGTTGAGAAGCCTCTTCTTCTATTCCCATCAATACTTGTCCAAAAAAATCATTCACTATTTCTGGAAGTACTACGGCAATTGTTCTGGTCTCTCTATTTCTTAGAGACGCAGCTGCCGTGTTAGGCCTATACCCCATTAATTTAGCTAGTTCTTTAACACGTGTTTTGGTATCTATACTAATCTCTGCACTGTCCTTCAAAGCTTTGGACACTGTAGATGTAGATAGTTGTAATTTCTCAGCAAGTACTTTTAGCGTTGGCTTTTGATTCATTGTAGTAGTTCTAAAAAGTAAAGATAAGTTTAAATCGTAATATTTTTTGAATTAATGCTTTCGCGGAAGCGTAAAAAAAACTTAACGTTTTTAAACATTTGTTAATTAAATCGATGAAATACACTTAAAACGGGTTGTTTGACGATTTTATAGATAAAACGCGAAATTACATCGGTATACTACGTTAATTTTACCGCACCCGAAAAATTAATTGTAGACGATTATGAAAAATTTTACCTTCCTAAATTGTAAAAATCTATTACTTAGTACTTTATTATTCTTTATTACTTTAATATCCGCTGCACAGACTAGCGAGGTTATAGTAACTGTTAACTGGCCAGCCTGGTCTGGTGAAAATTATTTACGTGTATACGACCCGAGTGGTACTACTCTATTAGATCTGTGTAACCCTGCAAGTTGTTACACTGGTGCAAACACAAGTTACAATACATCTGTGAATATGGGTTGTTTAACTGATGCTAATAATTATAGAATCAGAATGTATGACAGATATGGAGACCAATGGAATGGTACAGGTGCAAATGTAACCATCACTTCTGGTGGTAATGTAGTATTAAGCACTAACCACGGTGGTGGTGCCAGTTCTACCGCTAATTTTAATGTGTATGGTGGTGGATCTGCTTGTGTATCGGGACCTCAAGAAATTGACATTTACGGTAATGGAGTTTTAATAGCAGATAATGATACAACACCAGATACCACAGATGGTACTGATCTAGGTATCGTTGAAGGTAGTGGAACATTAAGTTCTGTTTTTGTGATTACCAACTCTGGGAGCAATAATTTAAACCTTACAGGAACACCTAGAGTGGATATTACCGGTTTAAATGCGGCTGATTTTTCAATTACGACCCAACCTAATGCTACTATCGCTGGTGGTGCTACACAAGACATAATGATAAACTTTAATAGAGCTACTGCAGGTATTAGTACTGCTACTGTTACTATATTAAGTAATGATAGTGATGAGGCTTCCTATAACTTTAATATCACCGCTCAATCTGTAGCACCTCAATACACCATGTATTATGAAAATTTTGATAATGGTGCTGCTGGATGGACTTCAAACACGGGTTCTTTCAATTGGACACTAGGTACTACTTTTGAAAAAGGTGAAGGAGATTACTGGTATACCGATAATTTTAATAATTACCCTAACAATGCTGAGGCTGTATTAACTAGTCCTACGATATCAACATTAGGATATACTAATTTAAAGTTCTGGATAGACTTCAGGACAAATACTGCAGATACTGAAGATGGAATGCGCATTGAGTATAGTGCAAATGGCGGTACTACTTGGAATACTCTAGGCGCAGTAGGTAGTGGAGATAATTGGTATAATGGTAATGATGCTGATGGTATTGCAAATAACGCTCATGCATGGGTAGGTGACAATTCTAACTTAGATTCTAGCCTTAGTAGATTTGAAGAAGCATCACACGAGTTACCTGCTACTTTATATAATAACCCATTAGTAAGATTTAGAGTAAGATTTGAATCAGATAATAATGGACAACGTGATGATGGAGTTTTAATTGACAATGTTATCATTACTGGTTCTCCTCTAGCCTTACCTATGGCTACTGATGGACCAGCAGATGTTAGTGATAATTTAACTTTATGGTTAAGATCTCAAGACATACCTCAGGCCGATGGTAGTTTACTTACTAACTGGAATGACATGGCAATAGGTAATGATGCTAGCGAGATTGCATCTAGTGCTCCTACTTTTGCTAATAATATTGATCAAAATATTAACTTCAATCCAACTGTAAACTTTGATCGCTCTCAACAACAACATATGAGAGGTAAAGGTGGATTTAATTCTAATGATTACTGGATAGTTGTTAGAAGTTCTATTAACATGACTAATTCTCTTGCAGGAGAGACAATGTTATTAGGTGCAAAATATGCTCCTATTAACCCTGCAAAAGACCCATCTGGACTAGGTTGGGGACCAGTATCTGCCAGATATACAAATGAGGTTCTTGCTCATAGTGTAGGTACCGTTTCTGAGAATGATGCAAATAGTGGTTATGGTCGTGCATTTTCTGATGCTTCAAGAACATTTGATGATGTACACATTATTAATGTAAAAAACAATCCTTCAAATAATCAAACAGAAATGTATTTGAATGGTCGTAAAATTGATAACGCTACTGGTCAAACAACAGTTAGTAATCAAACCTTAAATTTTGAAGGTTTTACAAATAAACCATTTTATCTAGGTGCAGGAAGGTATCAATTAAATGGACTTCCTTTTGAAACCCATTTAGATGGTCAAATCACTGAGGTTTTCAGTTATAGAGATAAATTAGATGCTTCTGTACAACAACGTATTTATTCATACCTAGCTATTAAAAATGGTGTTTCACTTCACAACCCTACTAGTACTTTGGACGATCATAGAGCAGACTGGGATTATCTTAATAGTGACAATAATATCATATGGGACTACAGTCTAAATACAAATTATAATTATGACGTGGCTGCTATAGGTAGAGATGACGATTCTGATCTTAATCAAAAGCAATCTAAAAGTGAAAATTCTACTTCAATTGTAGCTATAGGTCTTGATAAAGTTGAAGATTTAGGAACAGATAATAGTAATACTTTCCAAAACGATAAGGACTTCCTTGTATGGGGACACAATGGCCAAGACTTAAATGCTTACGCAACTGTTCTAGATTATGATTTAGGTATTGTAAACGCCGTAGAAACTAACATAACAAGAATCAATCGTATATGGAAAATTAATGAGGTTGCGACCACTGATGTTGCTAAAACCGAAGTAAGAATTTCTACTACAGACTTCAATGGTCTACCAGCACTTACTGCTGACAGTAAATATGTTTTAATCGTCGCAGACGACGAAAACTTTACAACTAATCTAGAAACAGCATTCTTTAAAGATGATGGTTCTTACCAGCGCGCTAAGTACGATTTTGATGGTACAAAATACTTTACTATTGGTATTACTTATGTAAAGCAAGAAGAGCGCAGTATCTCTTTTGATGGAATAGATGATCATATTGAAATTCCAGAATCTGATGGATTAGGTGGTCGTTTTACATGTTCCGTTTGGATTTATAGTGAAGGTGCTAATAGTACTAGCTCTAATAAGACCATTGTTGCAAAAAGAACAGGGAATTCTGGATTCCAAATGTATTTAAGACCAGATAATAGAGTTGCTGTATGGTGGAACAATAGCGGTGCACAAGAAATTATCTCTAACACTGCTGTAGCAGATAATGCATGGAGACATATCGCTGTTACTTACAATGGATCTGATGTTACACTTTATATTGATGGTGTGATTGATAATACAGCTTCACTAGTGCCTCCGACTGCAGATTCAAATACTTTAAGTATAGGTGCTCGATTTGAAGACGAAAGTAATGTTATAGAGCACTGGAAAGGTGAACTAGACGAAATTAGAATGTGGAACATTCCTCTATCTACAGATCAAATTAGATTTATAATGAATCAAGAACTAGAAAATAATTCTGATTTAGTAAATGGAACCATCATACCTTATACAGTTTCTAAAAATGAAATTGCCTCTTTAGACTGGGATGAGCTTAATGCTTACTATAGTATGAATAGCTTTATCGGTACAGCTCTTAACGATGAATCTGTAAATGAAGGGTATGGTCGTATGGCAAACGAGAACTTTTTTGAACTTAAAAGTCAGACAGCTCCACTTCCTTATGAATCAAACGGAAATGGAACATGGGAAGATCAAAGCTCTTGGGAAAATGGTAGTAAGCAATTTACTCCTGGTAGTTACAGAAATATAGATGGTGCTACAGTAAAAATCGATTGGAACATTGTTAGATCTAACCATGACCTTGATATTTTAAATACAGATGTTGCATTATTAGGATTAATGTCACAATCTGGACAGATTAATGTTGATAATGATCATGGCCTTACCATTACACATTATCTTGAATTAGATGGTATTATTGATTTAAAAGGTGAATCTCAATTAATACAGACCGAAGACAGTGACCTAGTTGCTACTAGTGCTGGTCACCTAGAAAGAGATCAACAAGGAACTGCAGATAAATTTAACTACAATTACTGGACATCACCAGTAAGTAGAATCAGCAATACTAATAACAATGATGGTTTCAGTATAGCAGGTGTACTTAAAGACGGTACTTATGTTAACAATCCTCGTGACTTAAACTTTACAAACTATAATACACGTGATGGTGCAGCAGGAACCGCTAGTACAGCTGCTACTATTTCTTCAAGATGGTTGTATAAATATGGTAATCAAACTGGTGGTCAGTATTCTAACTGGCAACTAGTCGATCAAAACACAAACCTTAGTCCTGGTGAAGGATGGACTATGAAAGGTACCGGTGCTGGTGGAACCGCAGATGAGCAAAATTATGTATTTGTAGGTAAGCCTAATAATGGTGACATCGATTTACCTATTAATAATGGTAACGATTACCTAGTCGGTAATCCTTATCCTAGCGCACTTGATGCACACGAGTTTATTAATGATAATCCTAACATTGATGGTACTGTTTACTTCTGGGAACATTGGGGTGGTAACTCTCACCAGTTACAACAATATCAAGGTGGATATGCAATGTATAACCTATCTGGTGGATTAGGTAATGCAACCTATGGTACCTCTCACCCATCAGTTAATCAAGGTGGAATTGCAACAAAAGAACCAGGACGTTTTATTCCTGTTGCTCAAGGATTCTTTGTTTCAGGAATATCTGATGGTACTGTAAAATTCCGTAATGATCAACGTCAGTTTGTAAAAGAGTCTTCTGGTAATAGCATCTTTGTTGCAGCACCTGGTAGTAATGCAAACAGTAATCCATATTCTGGTTATAATACTCAAGGTGATATGCGACCTAAATTTAGATTTGGCTTTGATTCTCCTAGTGTTATTCACAGACAATTATTATTAACTATAGATCCTAATGCTAGTAGTGCAATTGATAGAGGTTTTGACGGTTATCAATACGATACTCAGACCGATGATATGTCATTCAAAATAGGTAGTAAGAGTTTAAATATTCAAGGTATTGATCAAATCTCTCAAAGTACTATTTTACCTTTAAATGTTAAGATAGGTACGACTGGAGTCATTACCATTAAAATAGATGAATTAGAGAATGTAGATCCTACTCAAGGAATATATCTTAAAGATGGTCTTAATAATACTTACCATGATTTAAGAGCTAGTGATTACACTAGTCCACAACTATGGGCTGGTAATTATAATGACAGATTTTTCATCGTATTTGATGATCCTACAACACTAAGTAATGATGATGTCGTTTTAAATGAAGATGATCTAATCATTTACACTCCTCAAGGAATGCATAGCCTTAACATTAAAAAAGGTGTAGAAATGACAATCGACTCTATCACCTTAACTAATATGTTAGGGCAACAAGTGAAGACTTGGACTGTATCAGATCAAAACGGAATCATAACTGTACCTACAGATCAAATCGCAAGTGGTAATTATATCGTTTCTATGGAAACTAACTACGGTGCTCAATCTAGAAAAGTAATTATCCAGTAAACTCATCTCAATTAAAAAATTTCAGGATTTAAACTATAATTAGTTTGAATCCTGAAATTTAATCTATCACGCTTTCGCGAAAGCGTATATCCATAAATCTCCCCATACTTAGGACCAATCAATATGAAACTTAATTTACTATCTCTACTATTCTTCTTTTTAACCACAGGAGTTTTTATTTCTAATGCGCAACAAAATAGTGTGTCAATAGACATTAACTGGCCTAGCTGGTCAGGTGATAATCGAATTGAAATATTTGACCCTAGCAATAACCTGGTCGCAACTTATTGTGATCCAGCACGATGTTTTACAGGTGCAAATGGTAATTATACTACCACTGTATCATTAGGTTGTTTACCTGTTGCAAACAACTATAGGGTCGTTTTAAGTGATTCCTTTGGTGATGGATGGAATGGTGGTGGAAATATTGTCATTAATATAGGCACAGCAAATTCATATGTATTTGCCTTAGGTGCAGGAAATAGCTCTACAGAGAGTTTTGATGTTACAGGTAGTAATCTTTCCTGTAATACACCAGACATTTCTATCACCGCAAATAATATTGAAATAGCTGATGGTGCTACCGGAACAAGTACAGCTAACAATACAGATTTTGGGAATGTAGAAGGTCCTAAAAGAATATATAGAAAATTCACCATCAACAATTTAGGAGGACAAGAATTAATAATGTCAGGTAGTAATCCAGTGACATTTTTTGGAGCAGGTGGTGCATTTTATGATGTTGTAGAACAGCCTACAGGAATAATTCCTGGTGGTGGCTCCTTAAGTTTTTTTGCATATGTTACTAGACCTACGCCTGGTACAAGTTCTGCAACTTGTACTATTAACTCTAACGATCCAGATGAAGCCTCTTACACCTTTGAAGTAACCTCTACCTCTACTGCTAAAAAAAGTACATTCTTTTATGAAAACTTTGATTCTGGAGCAAATGGATGGACTAGTAATGGAACAAATCTAAATTGGACTTTAGGTACCACTTTTGAAAACGGAGAAGGATTATATTTTTATACAGATAACTTCAATAATTATCCTCGTGATGCTAGGGCGACCCTAGAGAGTCCAACGATTTCTACATTAGGCTATACAAATCTAGAATTTCAACTAGATTTTAGAACTAACACCAATGATGTAAATGATGGTATGCGCGTAGAGTACAGCGCAAACAATGGTCTTACCTGGGATGTATTAGGTGCACAAAACTCTGGCGTGAACTGGTACAATGGTAATAATGTGGATGCATTATCCAATGATTCACATGGTTGGGTAGGTGATAATTCTACCTTAGGTACTGCAGATAGTCGATTTGAAAATGCTTCTCATGAATTACCTGCTATACTTAATAATAATCCTTTAGTAAAATTTAGAGTTGTATTTGCATCAGATGGAGATAACACTAGAGATGATGGTGTATTAGTCGATAATATCATGTTAAGAGGTATTCCTAATACAATCCCTGTTGCACCTGATGGACCAGCAAATGTAAGTGATGATTTATCCCTATGGCTTAGAGCATCAGATATTGCAAGTACTGATGGAACACAAATTTTAACTTGGGAAGATTTAGCCTTAGATAACGACGCTAAAGAAGCTAGTCTAAATGCACCCTTTTATGTAAATAATGTCGACAAAAATGTGAATTTTAATCCTGCAGTTGATTTTGATAGAGCTTCTCAACAGCACATGAAAGGAAAAGCTGGATTTAATTCAAATGATTATTGGATCGTTGTTAAATCTACTTTAGATATTAGTAGTTCAAATGCTGGAGAGACGATGCTTCTAAGTGCAAAAGTATCTTCAGAAAACCCGGCAAAAGATCCTTCTGGTCTAGGTTGGGGACCAGTCTCTGCTAGATATAACGATGAGGTTCTAGCTCATAGTGTGGAAACAGTTCCGACAGCATTAACAGATAACCTACTAAGCTATGGAAGAGCATATAGTGACCCCACAAGAACTTTTAATGATGTTAACATCATTAATGTTAAAAATGACCCATCTAATAATAGTACCGAAATTTACATTAACGGTAGAAAGGTAGATAATGCAAATGGTGTTACATCATCTAGTGGTGAAACATTACTTTTTAATGGATTTTTAGATAAAGCATACTACTTAGGTGCTGGTAGGTATCAATTGAACGGTTTACCTTTTGAGACACACTTGAACGGTCAGATAACAGAAGTTTTTAGTTATTCTGATCGACTGGCTATAGATGATCAGCAAAAAGTTTACTCTTACCTAGCTATAAAAAATGGTATTACCTTACATGAACCAGCAAGTACATTAGATGATCATCAGGCAGACTGGGATTATATAGATTCTAGTAACAACATGATTTGGGACTATAGTTCTAACACAAGTTATAATTATGATGTCGCAGCCATAGGAAGGGATGACGAATCAGAGTTGAATCAGAAACAATCTAAAAGTGAAAATTCTACTTCTATTATTGCAATAGGACTAGGTGATGTTGAAGATATAGGGTCTGATAATCTAAATACTTTTGAAACGGATAAGGAGTTTTTAATTTGGGGACATAATGGTGGTGATACAGACACTAGTCCTACTCCTGTTGCATATCAAGTTGGTTTAACAAACACGGTAACAACCACTACAGATAAAATGAATCGTGTTTGGAAAATATCAGAAGTGAATTCAGATATTCCTACCGTTGAAATAAGAGTTCATAAAAATGATTTAACGGGTCTACCAGCTATTACCGCAGACATGGAATATGTTCTACTTGTAGCAGATGACGAAAACTTTAGCACAAATTTTAAAACACTTTTTTTTGAAGAAGATGGTGATTACTATAGAGTTAAATATGACTTCAATGGAGTAGAGTTTTTTAGTTTAGGAACAGCAGCAATAGTATACACATCAAGAGGTTTAGAGTTTGATGGTACTGACGATCATTTAAATGTTGAAAAAGGTGTTGATTTAAATAACAACTTTACAATTTCTGCTTGGGTAAACAGTTATGGCGATAATGACCGTAATAATGCAAAAACTATTTTATCAAAAAGGCAAGGTGGTTCTGGATACCATTTCTACCTTAATAGAGGTAATAGATTAGTGATGTGGTGGAACAATGGATCCAACCAAAGTCTAACTAGTAATACTGCTTTAACAAATAATGTATGGAGACATGTTGCGGTAACTTATGACGGTACTATAAAACTATACATTGATGGTGTATTAGATAAAAGAACAACTAAAACTGCTCCAATTACAAATTCAAATCTATTCACGATAGGTGCCCGTAGAAATAATAACGGTTCTTTAAATAATGAATGGAAAGGTGGATTAGATGAGTTAAGAATATGGAATCAAGCTCTGACAGAGTCACAATTAAGATATATCATGAATCAAGAAATTCAAGATATTTCTAACCAAGTAGAAGGAGAAATATTACCGACTACGGTCACTAAAAATGAAGTTGTATCTATAGACTGGGATCAATTATCAGCTTACTATGACTTGAACAGTTACATAGGAACAGCACTTAATGATAATTCTATTAATAAAGGATACGCTCAACTCTTTGATAGAGATCGTTTCTCTATGGATCTTCAAAAGGCTCCACTACCCTACATCTCAACCGCCAACAATGATTGGGAAGATATTAATGCTTGGGAAAACGGATCAGAACTTTTCACTCCTGGAAGCTTTAGAAATATTAATGGAGCTACGGTAAAAATTGATTGGAACATCGTAAAAACAAATCATGAATTAGAAATTAATAATACAGATATAACATTATTAGGCCTTATAGTGGAATCTGATCAAATTAATGTGAACAACGATCATGGACTTACGGTTACCCATCATTTATTACTAGATGGAACAATTGATTTAAAAAATGAGTCTCAATTAATTCAAAATACGGATAGTGATTTAGTAGCGACTAGTACAGGTAAAATCGAAAGAGATCAACAAGGAACTTCAGATAAGTTTAGCTATAATTACTGGTCTTCTCCAGTAAGCTTAATAAATTCAAGCAGCATCAATTCTAATTTTTCAATTAACGATGTTCTTAAAGATGGAACTTTTGTAGATACTCCTAGAGATCTTAACTGGACATCTACAGCGGTTAGAGATGGCGCTGCAGGTAATGCCACAACAGCTGCGACAATATCTGGTAGATGGCTCTATAAATATACCAACCTACTTGCCGGACAATACTCTAACTGGACTTACCTAGGACCTAACGGCACCTTAAAAGCTGGTGAAGGATGGACTATGAAAGGTACAGGAGCCTCTACAAGCAATCAAAATTATGTGTTTGTTGGAAAACCTAATAACGGAGATATAGACTTAACTGTTTTTGATGGTAATATATATCTTGTTGGTAACCCATATCCTAGTGCCCTTGATGCACATGAATTCATTAATGATAATCCAGATCTAGATGGTACCATATACTTATGGGAACATTGGGGTGGGAACTCACACCAGTTACAATTGTATCAAGGTGGTTATGCAATGTATAATCTATCCGGTGGATTAGGTAACGCAACAATAGGAACATCTCATCCATCTGTTAATCAAGGTGGTATAGCTGTAAAACAACCAGAAAGATTTATTCCTGTTGCACAAGGTTTCTTTGTGACAGGTATTGCAAATGGTAGTGTGCGCTTTAGAAATGATCAAAGACAGTTTGTAACTGAAGCTTCTGGTAACAGTATCTTCGTGGCAGCACCAGGAAGCAATGCAAACAACAATCCCTTTTCTAACTATAATACGTCATCAGATTTAAGACCTAAGTTCAGATTTGGATTCGATTCTCCTAATCTTATTCATAGACAGTTATTATTGACCATAGATCCTAATGCTAGCAATGGTTTTGATAGAGCTTTTGATGGTTATCAATATGATCCACAAATTGACGATATGTCTTTTAATTTAAATAACGAAGAGTTAAATATTCAAGCCATTGATCAAGTAGACATCACTACGGTACTACCTCTTCATGTTAAAGTAGGAACTGCAGGATCAATTTCAATTAAAATTGATGACCTTGAAAACGTTGATCCTTCACTAGATATTTATCTTAAAGATGCTCTTAATAACACTTTTTATAACTTAAGAAATGCTAATTATGTAAGTGATCCACTTGCAGTAGGTGACTATAGTGATCGATTTTCAATTGTATTTAATGATCCTACAACCCTTAGTAGTGATAGCAGTCAACTGTCTGAAAGTGATATCATAATTTTCACACCTGCTGGACAAGATGCTTTACACATTAAGAAAGGTATTCAGATGGATATCAATACCGTAACTTTTACAAATATGTTAGGTCAACAAATTAATACTTGGGACGTTAGCGATCAACATGGAATTATAAAAATACCAGTAGACCAAATTGCAACGGGCAACTATATTGTCACTATGCAAACTAGTTATGGTAGACAAATAAGGAAGGTAATCATAAAGTAATCGGGACTTTATGATTCCATAAGAAAGCCCCAACTGGTTAAACAGTTAGGGCTTTTCTTTTATCCTATTGAGTTGACTAGTCATCAACCACCATTAAATTTTGGGAATATCTTTCAATATCTCTAGTAAATACTTCCAGAATTTCTGAACTGAAGGAATCTCAACATGTTCATCAGGGCTATGCGCTCC
Source organism: Nonlabens ulvanivorans (assembly GCF_000732625.1). Taxonomy (GTDB): domain Bacteria; phylum Bacteroidota; class Bacteroidia; order Flavobacteriales; family Flavobacteriaceae; genus Nonlabens; species Nonlabens ulvanivorans. The sequence continues at coordinate 1,545,791 of NZ_JPJI01000032.1, read as the reverse complement.
TCTAATATTAGGGCCAAAAGAAACCATATCTAATCCTGGATAACGTTCTCCTAAAATCCCACACTCTAGTCCAGCGTGACAAGCCACTACTCTAGGAGTATGATTAAATAAAGTCTCATACTTTGCTTTAGCAATTTCTAAAATAGCACTATCAGTATTAGGCTGCCATCCTGGATAATCTCCAGAAAGTACCACATTCATTCCTGCAAGTTTCATTACTCCACTTATTGATGAAGCAAGATCAGTCTTAGAACTATCTACAGAAGAACGTGTTAAACAAGCTATCTGTAAAAATCCGTTGTCCAAAACTACCCGAGCAAGATTATTAGAAGTTTCAACTAGATCTGCTATATCTGGACTCATTCTGTACACTCCATTGTGAATTCCTAATAGAGTAAAAACTAAGTTGCGGCTATCACTTGCACTCAACACTAGTTTAGATGCTGTAGTGTCTGTTAAAGAGATATCAAGTTTTGCCTCTAGTGATTTATATTCATCATGGATGGCTGCTTTACAACGTTTAAATTGATCCATTAACTCATCAGTTTTCTTAAAACTGATGATCGCATTTGCTTCGCGTGGTATCGCATTACGCAAGCTACCACCATGAATGCTTTCTACATGAACATCTTCTACCTTTTGCATCGCGTCTAGCAAGCGCGTCATCATCTTATTTGCATTACCCAAGCCCTTAATAATGTCCATACCACTATGTCCACCATTAAGTCCCTTAACCGTCAGAACTGCTGTAGTATAATCCACAGGTATGTTTTCTAGTTCGTATTCCTTGGTTGCTGTAATGTCTACACCACCAGCACAACCTATATCAATCTCATCATCTTCTTCAGTATCTAGATTTAAAAGTATTGTACCAGATAAAATCGTCTTATCCAGTTCTTTTGCACCTGTCATACCTGTTTCTTCATCGATAGTAAATAATGCCTCTATCGCTGGATGAGCAATATCACTAGAGGATAATACAGACATAATAGCCGCTACTCCTATTCCATTATCGGCACCTAGTGTTGTTCCATGAGCAGCAATAATATCTCCATCTACATACATATCAATACCTTGAGTAAGGAAATCAAAATCTGTGTCATTATTTTTTTGATGCACCATGTCTATATGCGACTGCATGATTATCGTTTTACGATCTTCCATTCCGGGACTGGCAGGTTTTTTAATAATTACATTACCTATCGCATCTTCTATAACCTCGAGACCTAGTTTTTTACCAAAATCTACCATAAAAGCTCGTACACGTTCCTCCTTTTTTGAAGGTCTCGGTACGGCGTTTAAATCTGCAAAATGATTCCAAAGCACCTGTGGTTCCTGCTTTCTTACTTCTTCTGACATAGCTTCTTTATTTTGAAGGGCTAAGATAAGATAGCATAATGGCTCTACCATTTGATTACCGCTTTTTTTCCTAACAATTGTTATATTGCTCGCATGAATTTAAAACGAAATATACTTCTTGCCTTAATCGCTAGTCTCACATTAGGTCTAGCACCATTTAGTCCAGAACCTCATATTTGGGGTAAGTTAAAATGGATTGCTGGTGGTGGCGATGGTATGGGATTAATGGATTATTGGGACACCTTCATGCATGGTGCACCATGGATGGCATTAATACTTTTCTTATTTCTTTATTTGGTAAGAAGTTTTAAAAAAGCGACAGATTCTTAAATTTTCTATTAACTGACAGCATCTTATTGGATTTAATAAAACCATGAAAATCATTCTTCAAGATTCAATTTCATTAAACAATACTTGACATTATTCACTCTATACAACGGCTAGCGTCAGTATTATTTAGATACTGTGTTATTATACGCTTCCGCGAAAGTGAGACCAATACAACTTTAGAAATGCCATTTTTACAACAATAATGACATCGTGTCACTAACACTGTCATGGCACAAACATTGACCTAAGGAAAGTGTAAAAAATTGAACATTAAAATTAAAATACATTTATAATGAGTAAAATAATCGGAATAGACTTAGGGACGACAAACAGCTGTGTTTCTGTAATGGAAGGAAGCGAGCCTGTAGTAATTCCTAATGCTGAAGGAAAAAGAACTACTCCATCTGTAATCGCCTTTGTTGAAGGTGGTGAGATTAAAGTAGGTGATCCTGCAAAAAGACAAGCGGTAACTAACCCTACTAAAACGGTTGCATCTGTAAAGCGTTTTATGGGTAACAAATTTAGCGAGTCTAGCAATGAAGCTTCACGTGTACCTTACAGTGTAGTTAAAGGTGATAATGATACACCACGTGTAGATATCGATGGTCGTTTGTATACACCTCAAGAATTAAGTGCTATGATTCTTCAAAAAATGAAGAAAACAGCAGAAGATTATTTAGGACAAGAAGTAACTGGTGCTGTAATTACTGTACCTGCTTACTTTAACGATTCTCAACGTCAAGCAACTAAAGAAGCTGGTGAGATCGCAGGTCTTAAAGTAGAACGTATCATTAATGAGCCTACTGCTGCGGCACTAGCTTATGGTATGGATAAAAAAGATACAGATCAAAAAATCGTTGTATTTGACTTCGGTGGTGGAACACATGATGTTTCTATATTAGAATTAGGTGATGGTGTATTTGAAGTACTATCTACTGATGGTGATACACACTTAGGTGGTGATGATGTAGATCAAAAAATCATCGACTGGTTAGCAGATGAATTTAAGACTGCCGAAGATATCGATCTTAGACAAGATCCTATGGCTTTACAACGTCTTAAAGAAGCTGCTGAAAAAGCAAAAATTGAACTTTCTTCTAGCGCACAGACAGAAATTAACTTACCATATGTAACAGCTACTGCTAGTGGTCCTAAGCACCTTGTAAAAACACTTACAAAATCTGCTTTTGAGAAACTTATCTCTGACTTAGTAAAAAGAACTATCGAGCCATGTCAGACAGCATTAAAAAATGCTGGTCTTTCAACTGGTGATATTGATGAAATCATCCTAGTAGGTGGATCAACTCGTATTCCTGCTGTACAAGAAGCCGTTGAGAAATTCTTTGGTAAAGCTCCATCAAAAGGTGTAAATCCTGATGAGGTTGTAGCGATAGGTGCTGCAATTCAAGGTGGTGTTTTAACTGGTGATGTAAAAGACGTTCTTTTATTAGATGTAACTCCACTTTCTTTAGGTATTGAAACTATGGGTGGTGTCATGACTAAATTAATTGAGTCTAACACAACCATTCCTACTAAAAAGTCACAAGTATTCTCTACAGCGGCAGATAATCAACCTAGTGTTGAGATCCACGTGATTCAAGGAGAACGTTCTATGGCTGCAGATAACAAGACGATCGGTCGTTTCCACTTATCTGACATTCCACCAGCACGTCGCGGTACTCCACAAATTGAAGTTACTTTTGACATTGATGCTAACGGTATCATTAAAGTAAGTGCAGAGGATAAAGCAACTGGTAAGAAACAAGATATCCGTATCGAGGCTTCTTCTGGACTTAGTGAAGAAGAAATTGAGAAAATGAAGCAAGATGCTGCTGCAAATGCTGATGCTGATGCAAAAGCAAAAGAAACTGCAGACAAGTTGAACGCAGCAGATCAGATGATTTTCCAAACTGAGCAACAGTTAGAAGAATTTGGTGATAAGTTACCAGAAGACAAAAAAGCACCAATTACTGAGGCGCTTACTGAGTTAAAAGCAGCTTATGAAACTAAAGATATCGCAGTAATCGATCCTGCTCTAGAAAAACTAAACACAGTTTGGACAGCAGCAAGTGAAGAAATGTACAAAGCTCAAGCAGATGCTCAAGGTGGACAACCTGGACCAGACGCTGGCGCACAACAACAAGCTGGTGATGACACAAGTGATGTTGAAGATGTAGATTTTGAAGAAGTTAAATAAGCATAGCTAATTTAATTAACAGTTAATTGAACTCAGTTAACTGGATATATTTAAAAATCCTTGAACTTATAGTTCAAGGATTTTTTTTTATACTATCCAATACCTAACAAATATGATAAAAATGGTAACGATGAAGTTATATACTGTGTGTTATCATTAAGATACCTCTATTCTCACTCCATATAGATTCAAAACATTCTTCTAATACCAAGTTGTACCATGAATAGGTAAATTACTTTGAATAATATTTTAATAGAATATATTTATGGATAATTATTATTGATAGATTGTAATTATGATAAGTTTGCGAACAAATCAATAAACATGAAAACAATTTTAATTTATTCAAGTATAGCGATAGTCGCTTTACTAGGTCTTTTTGGAGGCTATTATTACACCTTCCACATGAATAAGCCTACTGATGTAGCTGCAACAAGTAAGGCTGAGTGTCCACTTGGCTTTGGTAGTACAAAGTCAGCAGGATCAATGACTAAAGGTGAAGGTAAAACCAACCAGCAATGGTATCCTAATTCTTTAGACTTAAGTGTCCTACGTCAAAACAGTGATATGTCTAATCCGTTAGGAGAACAATTTAACTATAAGAAAGAATTTGAAAGCCTAGATTATGATGCGCTTAAGAAGGATATCGAACTAGCTTTAACAGACTCAAAAGACTGGTGGCCTGCAGATTTTGGTAACTATGGCGGACTATTCATTAGAATGGCGTGGCACAGTGCTGGTACTTATAGAACTGGAGATGGCCGTGGTGGAACGCGTGAAGGTAAACAACGATTTGCACCTCAAAATAGCTGGGCAGATAATGCTAACCTTGATAAAGCAAGAAGGTTATTATGGCCGGTAAAACAAAAATATGGTCAGAAAATATCTTGGGCAGATTTAATGATTCTAGCAGGAAATGTTTCTTTTGAAAATATGGGATTTGAAACACTAGGATTTGCTGGTGGTCGTGAAGATACATGGGAACCACAGACTAATGTTTATTGGGGTTCTGAGAGCGAAATGCTAGGTGATGAACGATTCAATGAAGATAGAGAATTAGAAACACCACTAGCAGCCTCACAAATGGGATTAATCTATGTAAACCCAGAAGGTCCTAACGGTAATCCAGATCCAGTATTGGCGGCACACGATATCCGTCAGACTTTTGGTCGTATGGGAATGAACGATGAAGAAACTGTAGCACTAATTGCAGGTGGTCATACCTTAGGAAAAACACATGGTGCTTCTAGCGGTGAGAATTTAGGTGCCGCTCCAGAAGGTGCAGCAATTGAAGACCAAGGAATGGGATGGAAAAGCGCTCATAAAAGCGGTAAAGGAGCAGATGCTGTTACCTCTGGTTTAGAAGTTACATGGACTAATACACCTACACAATGGGGAATCGGTTATTTTAAAAGTCTTTTTGAACACGAATGGAAACTAACTAAAAGTCCTGGAGGCGCTCACCAATTTGAGGCTGTAAACCCAGAAAAAATGTATCCACATGCATTTGATAAGGATAAGCAAGTTGCTCCTACAATGCTAGTGACCGATTTATCTTTGATTAAAGATCCAGAATACTTAAAGATTTCTAAGAGATTTTATGAAAACCCTGAGGAATTTGATGCCGCTTTCGCGAAAGCGTGGTTCAAACTAACACATAGAGATATGGGACCTAGCACTACTTATCTAGGACCTGAAGTGCCTCAAGAGCAATTTATCTGGCAAGACCCAGTACCAACTAGAGATTACAAATTAGTATCTACTAGCGATATCAATATACTGAAAGGTAAAATAAAAGCATCTGGATTAACGACTAATGAGCTAGTTACAACTGCATGGAACGCCGCATCTACTTACCGTCATGGAGACCGTCGTGGTGGAGCAAATGGTGGTAGAATACAATTAGAACCTCAAATAAATTGGGCTTCAAACAATCCAGCTCAATTGAAAAAAGTACTCAAGGTTTACCAAGATATTAAAAACGATTTTGATACTTCAAGTACAAAGATATCTATAGCAGACCTTGTGGTATTAGGTGGTAATGTGGCTATTGAAAATGCTGCGAAAAAAGCAGGTTACTCTATTGACGTACCTTTTACACCAGGAAGAACTGATGCTACACAAGATCAAACAGATATCGATGGCACTAACTTATTGAAGCCTATGGCAGATGGATTTACTAACTTTCAGCAAAAGGAATATACTCTTACATCAGAACAGTTATTAGTAGATAAAGCACAACAGTTAACATTAAGTGCACCAGAAATGACTGTATTAGTAGGTGGAATGCGTGCACTAGGTGCAAATTATGATGGTTCTAAAACTGGAATCCTTACAGAGCAGCCAGGAACGTTATCAAATGATTTCTTTAAAAATCTATTGAGCATGGATTATAGTTGGAAACCAGTAGAAAATAATAAGAATTTATTTGAGATTGTAGAGCGCAATACAAATAACAAAAAATGGGATGCGACTCGCGTTGATTTAATATTCGGTTCTAATTCTGAATTAAGAGCACTGTCTGAAGTATATGCAAGTGAAGATGCAAAAGAGCGTTTTGTAAATGATTTTGTAGCAGCATGGACTAAAGTGATGAATCTAGATCGATTTGATTTAGAATAAGACAAATAAATTTTAATATTAAAATCCCCAAAACATATGGTTTGGGGATTTTTTGCATGATGGATAAAACATCTAGATTATAATCTGTGACAGAATTGAGATAGACACACAATCTTTATCTTTGAAGCAATTAGATTATTGATACCATATGAAAAATATCACCACTGCCCTATTTCTACTTTTATTCTTCCAATTGAGTACTGCGCAGAATGAAACGGTCAACTTGATGAAGAATAAAGCTTATGAATTAATTGAAGATATCAGTGATCGAGAAGCTTTTGGTTTATCGACTTATAAGAGTCACATGGTTTCATTAATTCTTTTAAATAAAGCTGCAGACTCACCAGATTTATTAATGTCTGATGAGGATAAAGAAATTATAAAAGCAGTGAGTAGAACTCGATATGCAGAACTACTTAAAGAGGATCATGACGCTATTAGAGAAGCCGCACAAAAGTTCAATATCAACTGGAAGAAGGTTGAATATGTAGATTTACTATATAAAACACGAGCGATATTTAAATTAGGACAGCCAGGTTATGAAGGCTTATTAATTTTTAAAGATAAATCTCAAAAGAATGTACTCTTCACATTGCATGTAGACTTTATCATGTTGGGTATAGAGCCATACATCATTGAAATGGTGGATTTAAAAAAGGAAGAGAAATAATTAAAACATTTCCTTAGATGAATAGTGCCATCATATTATTAGTTACAATGGTAGTTATTTTTTCCATTGTGATTTTCTTCTTCTACTATTTATCAATAATAAAAAAGAGAGATGCTAAAACTATAGATGCTGACTGGCATCATTTTCAAAATGCTGTGAAGCATCATCGTATTCAAGCGATAGAGAAATATGGAACTCAACTAATATGGAATGAACACATAACGGTAGAACAAGTAAAAGAAATGTCTGCAGTGATGAAAAAGCTAGAAAAAAGCCATCCCGAATTGAATGAACTCAAACTAGTGATTTATAATAAGCGTAAAGATTGGAGTAAAAAATATCCTAGACATTATAGTGGTAATCCTTACCTGTAAAGAAGCTCGAGTATTTAATATGATTTACTAATAAAGTAGACGTTTTTTAAAGTTCTTAAGGAATGTTTAAATTACTTTTTCGCGTAAGCGAACTGTATAAATCGCTTTACCTTTACATTATAAACAAATAACGTGGCGAGAAGAGCACCAGCATCCATAAAAGAACAAAGTAAAAAGGGAAAAACGTTCTCTTTCAGCGCATTAAAGACCTTACCTAGATTTTTTAAAGAAATATGGCGCACTAGTCCTAAATTATTTGTGACCAATTTTGTGGCAAGATTGCTTACAGCTATTAGTCCTGTAGCACTTTTGTGGGTCGGTAAATTAATCATCGATGAGGTGATTTTACAAATCTCACTGGATCAACAAGACCTGACGCAATTATGGACCTATGTAGGTATTGAACTAGGAATAGCCATTATAGCTGATTTATTGAATCGATTGATCAATTTAACGGATGGACTTATAGGTGATTTATATTCTAATGCTTCTTCAGAAAAAATCATTAGAAAAACTAATGAACTCACTCTAGAACAATTAGAAGATCCAGATTTTTATGATAAACTAGAGCGCGCAAGACAACAAACTAGCGGTCGTGTAGGATTGATGAGCGCCTCTTTAAGTCAGATACAAAGTATCATTTCTATAGGATCGTTAATTGCTGGTTTAATTTACTTTGAGCCCTTATTGATCATCTTGTTAGTATTAAGTATCATACCATCATTTATAAATGAGGCAAAATACAGCTCTCACCGCTACTCTGTGGCACGCAGCTGGACGGCAGAACGTCGTGAACTGGACTATCTAAGGTTTATAGGAGCTAATAATCAGACCGCCAAAGAGGTCAAGCTTTTTGGGCTAACCGATTATATCGCTGCACGATTTAGAAAATTATCTGGTGATTATTATGAGATCAATAAAAAGCTATCTTTAAAGCAAAGCATTTACGGCTCTCTATTTAATGTATTGGGAATATTATCTTATTATGGCGCTTATATTTTTATCATTTTTAAAGTGATTTCAGGTACCTTAAGTATTGGTGAATTAACGTTCTTATCTGGTTCCTTCAATAGACTGCGCAATAATTTACAAGGCTTCTTTTCAAGATTTACAGCCATTTCAGAAAGCTCTTTATATCTAAGAGATTACTTTGATTTTCTCGATATTGAGGTTATTGATGAAGCGACTGTCTACACTCCTATTCCTGCAGAAATAAAAGAAGGTTTTGAAATTAGAAACGTTCATTTTGGATATGCAGGTAGTGACTTAGAAGTCTTAAAAGGTATCAGTTTTAAAATTAAAGCTGGTGAGAAAATGGCATTTGTGGGACAAAATGGTGCAGGAAAAACTACCTTGATTAAATTGATTCTACGTTTCTATGAACCTACAAAAGGGGAAATTTTACTAGACGGAATCAATATTTCTAAATTTAATAAACAAGAGTATAGAAAACGTTTTGGAGTCATATTTCAAGACTTTTTTAAGTATGAATTCAGCTTACGCGAAAACATTGCTGTCGGAAACATTGGTGAATTAACTAACGATCCTATGATACACGACGCAGCAGATCGCAGTCTCGCTAACCAAGTAGTCGAAGTTATGAAAGACGGAATAGATCAACAATTAGGTAGACGATTTGCAAAAGGGCAAGAACTAAGTGGTGGGCAATGGCAAAAAGTAGCGCTTGCTAGAGCATATATGAAAGATGCAGATGTAATTGTACTCGATGAACCTACTAGCGCACTAGATGCACAAGCAGAATATGACGTGTTTGAACGTTTTATAGGACTTACTAAAGGTAAAACTAGTATCATCATCTCACATCGATTTTCTACCGTTAGAATGGCAGACAGAATATTGGTCCTTGAAAACGGTACAGTAGCAGAAATAGGAACGCATGAAGAACTTATGTCAGAACCTAAATTATATGAAAAGCTATTTAATTTACAAGCAGCAGGCTATCAATAAAAGAATTTTATAACAATGAACGAATTAGCACAATTAGGCAAACGTAGAACCATCTTAATTTCTATTAGTATTCTGTTAATTTCTCTTCATACCATATATTTCTATCAATCTGCCCTACCAGAAATAAATACGTCAAAACTGATACAGCAATGTGTAAGGTTTGTACTGACAGTTGTTTTGTTACTATTTGTTTTTCAAGCAAAACGATGGGCCAGAATTATCGCTATTGTTCTTTTTTCTTTAGCACTATTAGCTGCTACCATCGGACTTGTAGCTTTATCCGGTGCTTTTGTAAATAAAATCCCAATGCTAGTTATGATATTCATTTATGCTATCGCGATTTATCATTTAGGGTATTCTAATAGTTAAAAGGCCTATTTTCAATATAAAAACCCAAGAAAATAATTATTAGACACTTACCATTTATTCACAAATGATTAATATAAACAAGATCGCTATAACCATTCAAAATGCATAATTTAGCCGTCTTAAAAGGCATTAATTAACTCAAAATATGACACAACAACAGTTCATTTATTTTGATTATACACATACTCTAAAACCAAATACATGCAAGATTTAACAGGTAAAAAAGCAATAATCACCGGTGGTAGTCGTGGCCTAGGAAAAGCGACCGCAATAGCATTTGCAAAAGAAGGAATAGATATAGCCATTACAGGAAGAAATGAAGAAGCTCTTAAGGCTACTGTTTCTGAATTAGAACAGTTAGGAGTTAAAGCTACTTATGCCACATTTGATGTAGGCAATTATGAAGAAGTTCAAACTGGTATAAAATCGTTAATAGACACTTTAGGTTCTATAGATATATTAGTCAATAATGCTGGTATTGCAGCTTTTGGAACTTTAAACGATATGCCTGTAGATCAATGGAGTCAGATTATACAAACTAATGTCATGGGAATGTATTATGTGACTAAAGAAGTATTACCACACCTTATTGAACAAAACCATGGGGAAATCATTAATGTATCTTCTACAGCAGGATTAAATGGTAATGCTAGTACATCAGCATATTCTGCATCAAAGTTTGCGGTAATCGGAATGTCAGAATCTTTAATGAAAGAAGTACGTAAAAATAACATTAGAGTTTGTACGCTTACTCCTAGCACTATTGCATCTGATATGTCTATTGATTTAGGAATTGCAAGTAAAGATTCTGAAGACAGCGTTTTACAACCAGAAGATTTTGCAGAGTTGATTGTTGCAGGACTTAAATTACCTAAAAGAGCAATGCTTAAGAGTGCCGCATTATGGTCCACTAATCCTTAATGATTTTGAGTAATCTATAATGACAATATACAATTCCATGATATCTCAAATCTTTAAAGACATTGTACTTTCTCAAACTGAAAGTAGAATGATTGATGAAAAAATGGAACGTATTGTGTTAAAAAAAGGTAGCTCTTTACTACAGGCGCATGACACCGTTTATCATCAATATTATGTTGATCAAGGCTGTCTGCGCACCTATTTTATAGATACTGCAGGTAAAGAGCACACTATACAATTTGCCATTAATGATTGGTGGATTAGTGATTACACGGCTTTTTTCAATACCGGTAAATCCATAATGAATATTGAAACTATTCAAGACACCATAGTATATAAAATATCTAGGTCTAATATGGAAAAACTGTTGCTCGAGATTCCGCAGTTAGAAACCTTTTTTAGAAAAAAAATGGAAGGTGCTTTTGCGAGTTTTCAGAAAAGGATTCTCGCTAGCCTCTCGCAAACGGCCAAAGAACGATATTTATCTTTTATTACTACCTATCCTAATATCGAGCAAAGTGTAAAGAATTATCATATCGCTTCTTATTTAGGAATTACAACAGAAAGTTTAAGCAGAATTAGAAAAGAAATTACACATAGCAGTGTTTCTTAACATACATCAATTTTTAAGGCTACTATTCATCATAATTTTGTATTAACAATATCAATTATTATAAATGAATAAAATAACTTTAGTCTTTATCGCTACATTATTATTGAACTCTTGCGGTTCAAAAACACAAGAGAAAGATAATCCTGTAGAAAATAAAGAGATAACAGAAACAAAAAACACAGCTATGAAGAATGTATTATTTGTATTAACGAGTCATGATGAATTAGGAGACACTGGAGAGAAAACAGGTTTTTGGGTAGAAGAATTTGCTGCACCATATTACCTACTCACAGATAAAGGTGTAAACGTGACACTTGCATCACCTAAAGGTGGACAACCACCTATCGATCCTAAAAGTGAACAACCAGATTTTCAAACACCTGCAACAAAGAGGTACTATGAAGATCAAGAAACACAAGATAAAATTTCTAAAACACTTAAGTTAAGTGAGGTTTCTCAATCAGACTATGATGCGGTATTCTATCCTGGTGGTCACGGACCATTGTGGGATCTTGCAGAAGATGAAAACTCTATTAAACTGATTGAGTCATTCTATAACAATAATAAAACGGTTGCTGCTGTATGTCATGCACCAGCAATCTTTAAGAATACTAAAAACACTGACGGTTCTCCACTAGTAAAAGGTAAAAAAGTTACTGGCTTTACTAACGGTGAAGAAGATGCTGTACAGCTTACAGATGTGGTACCTTTTCTAGTAGAAGATATGTTGATAAGCAATGGTGGTATTTATTCTAAAAAAGACGACTGGAATCCTTATGCCGTTGAAGATGGTTTACTGATTACAGGTCAAAATCCTGCTTCATCAGAGCTTGTTGCAGAAAAGTTACTTGAGAGATTGAAATAATCCATTAGTAAGTATATAAAAAAGCCCAAAGCTGTTGAATAGCTTTGGGCTTTTTTTATACGCTTTCGCGAAAGCGTATAATTTTAAATTATTCAACCTTAAATTTTATGGACGTGTTCATAATTACGTTTCACAAAGTCTAAAACGTTTGCTAGCACAGATCCCATATTACGAGATCTTTTAAACTTCACATCTTTAGTAAATTCATGTAACTCGCGACCTAATTGTTTTGTTTTTTCTGGAGTACTCACTTTATCTGCTCTCATACATTTCATAAGACTGCGATAACGACTCTGTGTGTTAATCAATCTTTTAGAAATTAAAGCTCGCTCTTCTTTTTTATACTGATCGATACTTTGGTTTTTTAAACGATCGGTAACATTCTGAACCATAGGCAGGTTCTCTTTAAAAAACTGTGGACGATAAACTTTTAATCTACCTTCATAACATTGTTGATCAAAGTCAATCGCTCGTATGGCATAACTAACACGATCAAAATCATGTGTAGGAATCACAACATAATTATAAGCACGCATATCACCTAAAAGTCTGATAAAACAACGCTCATTAAATTTTACAAACTCTTTTGCAATTTGTGTAAGTTCAGACTCAGTACAATCTTTAATATAGTCTGCAATAAATTCATCTCCTGGTATACCGGCAATATGCTCTTCAATGAGCGTATTATCATAAACTAAAAAGTTGATACGGTGCGGTGATAAAAGGTGCTCTAACTCTAATCCATAAACACGCGACGCATCTGCTTTTTTCACATAGAAATATGTAAAACCATCATTTAAGATGTTTCTAATCTTAATACGGAATGGTTTTGTATTACCAAAGGTGCAATAATCTACAGCGTCAACGCTTAAATAATCTAGTAGATCATCGCTACCATCACTGTGTAAAATATCATAGACCTTTTTAAGGGCAGCATCTATAATATCACGCTCTGAGTCTGAGTAATAACATCTTACCCATAAGGTATCTTCCTCATTTTTATCATAGACTGTAATACAGCCTTGAAACCTTAATAGATCATCATAAGACACTTGTATACTAGTTTGTCTATTATATCTTTTTAGATACGCATTAAGTGCCTGACTTACAGGATAAGTAGGTTTTTTACGTGAAAGTAATTTTTCTTCTATCATAGATTTGTACCTTTTTACGGTAACAATTTTATTATTTTACAGTCATACATAATAACCAAAATAACTCGCTTGTGAAAACTATTCTAGAAATAAAAAACCTTTCTAAAAACTACAGCGGTCTCAAAGCTGTAGATAACGTAAGTTTTAAAATAGAAAAAGGTCATGTATACGGTATCCTAGGTCCTAATGGTAGTGGTAAATCCACTACACTAGGAATGGTACTTAATGTTGTGAATCCTACTTCTGGTTCTTATGAGTGGTTTGAAGGGACCACCACAAATCATGATGCACTTAAACGTATAGGAGCTATTATAGAACGACCTAATTTCTATCCTAGCATGACCGCTGTTCAGAACTTAGAACTGGTCTGTAAAATTAAAAACATCGCTAAAGATAAGATTGAAGAAAAGCTGGCAGTAGTAGATTTGCTAGCACGCAAGCATAGTCCATTCAGTACTTATTCTTTAGGTATGAAACAAAGACTGGCTATTGCCAGTGCACTTTTAAATGATCCAGAAATTCTAATCCTAGATGAGCCTACTAATGGTCTAGATCCGCAAGGTATACGTAAGATTAGAGATATTATTCAAGACATCGCAAAGTCAGGAACCACAATTCTACTAGCTTCTCACCTACTGGATGAAGTTGAAAAAGTATGTACTCATGTCATTGTATTGCGACAGGGAAAAACTCTTTATTGTGGCGCAGTAGATGAAATGAATCATAATCATGGTGTGGTACATCTAGATGCTACAAATAGAGATGGTCTTTTTGAATTTTTAAAGGGGCAACCATATGCTGTATCTGTTAAAGAGGAAATCGAAGGTTTTAAAGTCGTACTCAATCAACCTGTTGATCTAGGTAAAATTAATGCTGCTGCTTTTGCAAAAAACATTTCTCTCAACAAGCTTTTCCTTAAAAAGCAAAGTCTTGAAGATCAATTTATCCAACTTACTAACCACAACTAGCCATGAAAAGATTACTCGATATAGAATTTCATAAATTTAAATATAGTAAAAGCTCTAAAGTCCTTACTATAATCTATTTAGTCATCGTTATTTTATTAATGTTTACTGGATTAATTCAGGTGAATATCAATGGATTTAAAGGTAGCTTATCCGACTTAGGTATTTTTAATTTTCCATATATCTGGCACTTGAGCACTTATATGGTAAGTTTCCTGAAAATTTTCATTGCGATAGTAATTGTTTCTCTTACTGCAAATGAATATAGTAATAGAACTTTAAAGCAAAATCTTATTGATGGACTAAGCAAGAAAGAATTGATACTATCAAAATTATATCTAGCGATTACACTTGCACTACTTACCACTATGATTGTATTTATAGCATCTTTAATACTAGGTCTATTTCATTCTGACTATTTAGAAATTGGAATAATTTTTTCTAAAATGGAATATTTGCCTGCTTTTTTCATCAGTCACTTAATGTTTTTCTGTTTTTGTCTATTTGCTGGTGTACTAGTAAAACGTAGTGCATTTGCATTAGGATTAATTGGTGTATGGTGGATTTTTGAGCTAGTTATCAGAGGCTTAAGCTCTTTTATTGATTTTAAATATGATGTGGACACTTGGAATGTTATTCAACATATTTTACCGTTAGAATCTGCTAGCTTACTTATAAAAGAACCATTTACTAAGATTTCAATCGTTCAAGGTGGTATAGAACAATTAACTCAAGGTCAGTATATTAAAGATTATGGTGTTAGTCTAATAAATGTAGTGACTTCAATGGCTTGGAGCTTTTTGTTTATTTTTTGGTCTTATAAAATCTTAAAACGTAGAGACTTATAATTAGCATAAAATTGTGATAAGTATGTACTATTTTCGCAACTATGATTTTTATGAAAAAGAAAATAGTTGCGATAGTAGTTTTACTAATAATCGCAGTATCTCAATTATCAACTGCTCAACTAGAAGCTTCAAATTGGTATTTTGGATTTAATGCTGGTATCACATTTGATCCTGTAACAGGTGCTGTCACACCACTTGCCAATGGTCAACTAGACACCTTTGAAGGTTGTGCATCTATATCTGATTCAAACGGAAACCTTCTTTTTTATACTGATGGTATCACTGTATTTGATAGAAATCATTTAATCATGCAAAATGGTCAAGGATTGCGTGGTAATCCTTCCAGTACTCAAAGTGCGATCATTATACCTAAACCACAAGATCCAGATATCTATTACATATTTACAGTAGATACCGCTGCTACCGGTGGTCAGGATAGTGGTTTACATTGGTATGAAGTTGATATGACCGCAAACCTCAATCAAGGTGCTGTTGTTTCTAGTATTACAAATCCTAATAATTTAATTAGTACGTGTTCAGAAAAAATTACCGCTATTAATCATGGGGTTAATGATGAAATATTAGTCACGGCTCTTGCAGAGTTTAATGGGATAGGTACAGCTTTTGATACCTTTTATACCTTCACCGTTAGTCCTACAGGCGTAGATCCCGTACCGGTTAAATCTCAAGTTGCCACAACCATTAACAACGGTGGACGACGTGGTAATCTTAAAATTTCTCCAGATGGTCAATACATGGTTTCTTGTAATATGGGAACAGGTAGCTTTTTATATGATTATGACCAATTGACCGGAATCGTTAGTAATGAGAGACAACTTCAATTTACAGGACAAAATAGAAGTGGATATGGTGTAGAGTTTTCTCCAGACAGTAGCTTATTATATGTAACAGCTTCTAATGATACAAATAGTAATGATCCCGCGGCGCACTCTTCTACTCTATTTCAATTTGATATGACTAGTCCTAATCCGGCCTCTTCAACAGTTGTTATTGATACCAGAGCTGGTTATAGAGGATCTTTACAATTGGGAATCGATAAGAAAATTTATAGAGCATTATCTGATACATATAATGATGGTCGTAGCTTTTTAGGTGTGATCAATAATCCCAATGTTGCAGGGCAAGGTTGTAATTATGTCCATGATGCAATACCACTAGCAGGACGATTATCTGCCCAAGGTTTGCCTCCATTTATACAAAGTTTCTTTGCCTTAATAGATGTAGAATTTACCTGTTTAGGTGATAACACTACTTTTGAATTTGACTCTGACACACCACCTACATTAGTAAACTGGGATTTTGGTGATGGAACAAATTCGTCTGTCGAAAGCCCAACACATGTCTATGCAGCACCTGGTGTATATAATGTCGTACTTACATTAACCATTAATGGATCTGTAAGAACCTACCGTAAAAGTGTTCAGATATTTGATACTCCAATAGCAAATGCGGCAACTAATGTAAATGTTTGTGATATCAACAATGATGGCTCAGAATCCTTTGACCTTACGACAACAGCAACTCCACAAATTTTAGGTGCTCAAGATGCCACTATATTTAATGTAGAATACTATTTATCACAGGCAGATGCAGACAATGGTGCAAATCCTGTAACACTTCCTTATATCGCCACTACAACGACACAAACAATATTTGCTCGTGTTAGTAATAATAATAACGAAGATTGTTATGATACCACAAGTTTTGATATCGAGATTTTTGCGCAACCAACAGCTAATTCAGTAAATGACCTAGAAGTATGTGACGATGACTTTGACGGTTTCCAAACTTTTGATTTAAGTATTCAAACGCCATTAATATTAGATACTCAGTCCACTGCAGATTTTACTGTAAGCTATCATGAATCTCAAGCAGATGCTGATTCTGGAAACAATCCACTTGCAACGACCTACACAAACACCACTGCTTTCAGTGAGAACATATTTGCTAGAGTCGTTAATAGCAATGAAACAAGCTGTGTAGACACCACCAGCTTTGATCTAATCGTTAATCCTAAACCAGTCGCTAATGACACTAATGCTTTTCAATGTGATGAAGATGGTGTTTTAGATAGTAGGACAATTTTTAATTTATCTGAGTTTGATGAAACCATTACCGCTAGCGCAACTGGTGTTACCGTAACCTATCACATCAATCAAAGTGATGCAGACAACAACCAGTCACCATTAGATAATACTAGTTATACAAATACAACTCCATTACAAATAGTATATGCGAGAGTTACAGATGATACTACTAGTTGCTACACCACATCTCAAATTACTTTATCGGTTAGTGCAAGTGATGCACAAGACACTATTCTTACCGGTTGTGATGATGATGGTGTTGCAGATGGTATCACCACATTTAACCTTACTGATGCTGATAGTTCTGTATTAATGACAGCTCCTTCAAATGTAACCTTGAATTATTATGCAAGTTTAAACGATGCATTGACAGAACAAAATGTGTTACCAATCACTTATGATAATACGACTCCAAATAGTCAAATTATATTTGCTAGAGCAGAATCACCTGACGGAAACTGTTTTGGAATTAGTGAAGTAGAACTTATCGTTAATGACTTACCAATTATAGAACCAGTAGCTCTTATAGATTACTGTGGTAATAATCCACAGCCACTTACTATTGATGCAGGTATCATAACAGGTTCTCCATCTGATTATACTTACTTATGGAGCACCTCAGAAAATACATTTAGTATACAAGTAACCACTGGTGGTGATTATGCAGTAGCAGTTACTGATACTAATGGATGTACTAGTAACAGGACAGTAACAGTAATTATAAGCGAGACCGCAACTATAGATAGTATTGACGTCATACATGCAGGTACCTCAAGTAACGGAACAGCAACCGCAAATGTGAGCGGTTTAGGCGATTATGAATATCGAGTAAGTCTAGAAGAACCATTCCAAGACAGTCCTATATTTGATGATCTTACACCAGGTTTTTACACCTTATATGTAAGAGATAAAAATGGTTGTGGTACAGTACAACAAGAATTTAGTGTCATAGGATATCCTCGTTACTTCACGCCTAATAATGATAATTATCACGATTACTGGCAGTTGATAGGAACTTCATTCACGTTTGAGCCAGGCGCACAGATTTTTATATTTGATCGCTACGGTAAGTTATTAAAACAAATCGCAGCAGATGGTGTAGGATGGGATGGTACTTATAATGGTAACCCTATGCCTTCTAGTGATTACTGGTTCACTGCAACTTTAATGGATGGAACGACCTTTTCCTCACATTTCACTTTAAAAAGATAAAATCAAATTGCCTATTTTTACTTCTAGGCAATGAGATACATTTTAATAGGTTTTATAATTTTTTGTTCCGCTTTCGCGAAAGCGCAACTAGAATCATCCCAGTGGTACTTTGGAGTTACTGCTGGAATCGACTTCTCGTCTGGTACCGCTACGGCTACTGGCGTAGGACAATTAGTTACTGGAGAAGGTTGTGCTACAATTTCTGATGATTTAGGTAATTTACTATTCTATACAGATGGATCGTTAGTATTTGATTCCACACACAATTTAATGCCTAATGGTACAGGACTATTAGGTGATTCTTCAAGTACGTCTAGTGCGATCATCGTTCCACAACCTGGTAATGATGATTTATATTATATTTTTACGGTAGACACCAGCGATCAACAATATCGCATGAATGTAGGTTTCCACTACTCTATTGTGGATATGTCTTTAAATGGAGGAACTGGAGATATTGTTTCTTTACAAAAAAACATCAATCTCTTGCCGCTTACGTCAGAAAAACTGACTGCAATATCCAATGCAACAGGCGATGGGTTTTGGGTTCTTACACAGTTTGAAGACACCTACTATGCATATGAAATTACGGCAGCTGGTCTCAACCTAGCACCAGTAACAAGTATTGTTGGACCAACTATAGAATTGATCTCTACTCCTATTACTAACGTAGATGTCGCAGCAATGAGAGGTTATATTAAACTCAATGCTCGAGGAGATAAATTAGTGGCAGCTCATTTTTCAAACAACACTACGGCCGAATTTTCTGGAATCACTAATGTGCTAGAAGCGCGTAGTCTTGCTTATGCACAAGGTGGCGAGTTGTATTTATATGATTTTGATAATGCGACCGGCGTAGTTTCTAATCCACAACCATTAATGACTCGAGCAGATGGCGCAAGCTTTTATGGAGTAGAATTTTCTGGTAATGGAAGATATCTTTATGCTGAGGCTGACTATATGTTACCATCTACAACAGTCATATATGAATTTTTAAGAGGAGAGATTTTACAATATGACCTAACAGCAGCAAATATTGCCGCTAGTAAAACTGTAGTTCATACAGATATGATAGCTCCTTTTAGAGGTGCGTTACAGTTAGGTCTAGACAATAGGATTTATCATTCCCGAATTAATGAAAGCTTTTTAAGTGTCATTAATAATCCTGATGATGGCGGTACAGCATCTAATTATATCTATAATGACTTTGCTTTAACTAATGGAGCACAAGCGATTTATGGGCTACCTATTTTTGTTCAATCATTTTTATTAAATGGAGATATAAATGCAGTAGACCATTGTTTTGGAGAATCTCAAGCATTTACTTTTAATACAAGTGCACAAGTTGAAAGTATATTATGGGACTTTGGTGATATAAACAGTTCTAATAACATCTCGATGGATTTAAATCCTAGTCATATTTTTAGTGCTCCAGGAACTTATACGGTCACAGCAAATGTTGAAACACTTGTATCCAGCTTTACAGAGACTATAGAAATTACAGTATTTGAACCAGCGATTATCGATGCAGTTCCTATGGATATCGAGTTATGTGATGAAGGTTTTGATACGGCAAGTTTTGATCTATCGATTATAGAATCACAGGTCAGTTCTACCTTAAACCAATCAGTCTCCATTCACGAGACCGATGAAGAAGCTAGACTAAATATTAATTCAATTAGCACAAATCTACCTTATCAAAATATAAGTTCTCCACAGACATTATATGTAAGAGTAAGTAATACAAATTGTTATGACATCACTTCTTTTAACATTAACGTAAAAAACTGCCTTGTTAAAGTGTTCAATGTCCTTACACCTGACGATGATGGGATAAATGATACGTTCATCGTTTCTGGATTAAGAGACGTATATGATAAACATAAAATTTTTATATTTACCAGATATGGTATGAAGATTTGGGAAGGTGACAATGATACGCCTTCTTGGGATGGAACCAGTAACCGTGGACTAGCACATAATTCAAGCAAAAGACTACCTACTGGAACTTATTTTTATATTATAGAATTTAACGAGCCTGGTTTAAAACCCATTGCTGGATATGTTTATTTAAATTAGAAAACTAACAACCCTAAATAACTCTACTCCTAATCAAGTACATTATGAAAAAAGCAATACTCTTATTACTGACATTAGTAATTTCATTTAGCGTCACAGCTCAAGAAGAATCATCCTGGTGGATTTTTGGAGATGGTGCTGGTGTTGAATTTAATCCAAACCCACAGAATAGATCAAGTGATCCTGCCGTATTAACTTCTGGATACGATACTGATGAAGGTGTCGCTTCTATCTCTGATGAAATGGGAAACCTTTTATTTTTTACGGATGGTTCAACCGTTTGGAACCGTAATGGTGTTGCTATGCCTAACGGGACTGGATTAGATGGTAACTTTTCCTCTACACAATCTGCTATAGTTATCAAAGCACCAGAAACAGCTGGTGTTTATTTTGTAGCGACCGTAGGTGCTGGAAATACCTCACCTCTTTCTTATTCTAGAATTGAGATGGCTCTTAATGGTGGATTAGGTGACGTTGTACCAGGTGTTAAGAATGTAACTCTACTTGCTGCTTGTGCTGAGAAAGTAGCTGCAACAATTCAAACAGGTACGAATAACGCTTACATTATGACTTTTGGTAGATCTAACGCAACGAGTGTTTCTACAGGTTCTGGTGATAACAATGCCTTATTTGCTTGGGAAGTAAGAGGTATCGCTGGTCCTAATGTATCATTTGTACTACCAGCTCCTATTGCACAATCTGCAAATGGTGGTTTACCATATTTTTCTACTCCACTAGCTGCAACTAATGGTGATCGTGGTATGTTAAGAGTTTCACCTGATGGAACTAAACTAGCCATAGGTACTCAAAACTTAACAAATCAAGGTTTATTCTTGTATGACTTTAATCCTGGTAATGGTCAATTCAGTGGTGCAGGTTTACAATTAGACAATGGACCTGTTTATGGTGTAGAATTTTCTGCTTCTTCACAGTATCTTTATCATGATTTAAGTAGTAATTATAGTCCGACAGGTGGATCAAATAAAAGGCTAGTTCAATACGACCTTTGTGATCAAGCAAATATTGTATCTTCAAGAAATGAATTTGCAAATGTTCCAGAATCTAGAGGAACACTACAACTAGGTAGAGATGGAGAGATTTATGTAGCTCGTTTTGATCAAACCTTCCTAGGTAGAATTGAGAATTCTGAGACTGCCACTCCTACATATAATACTACGGCCGTAGATATTTCTCCAGGAGTTGGAAAACAAGGACTTCCTGTATTTGTTCAATCTAGTTTTGCTAGTTCGTTTACCGTAAATGATCAATGTCAAGGTGATGCTACAGAATTTATACTTGCTTGTTTACCTCAGGTTGCGGCATCGAATTGGGATTTTGGTGATGGTAATACTTTAATGGTAACAGGTCCAGGTGTTGTGACTAATACCTATGCAACAGCAGGAACTTATACTGTTTCTGTAAACGTAACAAATGTATCTGGAGATGTTAGAGATTTTACTCAAGATATTACTATTTATGAAAACGGAATTGTAGATCCAGTAGATGTTACTTTATTAGATTACTGTGATGATGACAACTCAGGTGATGAGGTTGTTGATTTATCTCAATTTACTTTAGACGTTTTGGGCGCTCAAGATTCAGCTACATTTAATATTTCTTACTATGCAAACTCTGTTGATGCTGACGCTGGTCAGAATCCATTACCACTAAATTACAATGCTACTTTAGGTTCAAATACTATTTGGGTACGCATTGAAAACAACACATCACCTATTAATGATGGTTGTTCTGCAATCGGTTCTTTCGTGTTAACTGTGAGTTCTGTGCCTACAGTTAGTAACATTCCGGATTATGAGATTTGTGATGATGCAAGTCAGGACGGAATTGAAGATTTTGACTTAGCTAGTTTCTTACCTACTATAGCAACACAAGCTGGTGATCCAGTAGATGTAGACTATACAATTCATGAGTCACAAGCTGATGCAGATATGAATATGGGAGCTATCGATACAACAGTTCCTTATACTAATACGACTTCTCCACAAGTTCTTTATGTAAGACTTCAAAACATTAATGATATAGATTGTTTTGGAACTGCTCCATTTAACCTAGTAGTTTTAGGAGCACCTACATTAGGTACAGTTGCTAATATTGAAGTTTGTGATGATGCTCCATTAGATGGAAGTTCTGATTTCACTTTATCAGACCAAGACGCAACCGTTGCAAATGGCTCTGCCGGTACGGTGACCTACCACTCCACTCAAGCAGATGCTGATAGTGGTGCCGCAGCACTTCCTAATGTATATACTGTAAGTGGTTCTGAAACCATTTATGCAAGATTTGTGAATGACGCAGGTTGTGCTGGAACAACTAGTTTTGACATTACTGTACAAGCGGCTCCTGCTATAGGAAATGCTCCAGACTTAACAAATATCTGTGACGCTACTGTAGATCTTAATCAAAATCTTTTTGAATTATCTGTTCAAGATGCGGCAGTTTTAAATGGACTTAACCCAGCAGACTATACTATAAGTTACTATACAACTGATAGTGATGCGCAAAACGCAACAAATGAGTTACCATTAAGTTATACAGTACCGTTCCAATCAGGAGTAACGACTGATCTGTTATTTGCTAGATTAGAGAACAATACAACAGGATGTTTTAACACATCCCAGTTCACTATCATTTTTGAACGTTGTGAAATTGTTTTCCCAGAAGGCTTCTCTCCTAATAATGATGGTATCAATGATACATTCTCTATTCCTGGACTAGCAGAGCAATACAATAACTTTAATCTTCAGATTTTTAATCGTAATGGTTCTGTAGTTTATGAAACTAGCGCAAGTAATTATGAAGAATTTGCAGGAATCCCTAATAAAGGAGCTCTTGCTGGTGATGGTTTACTACCAGTGGGAACTTACTTCTACGTGATTCAATATAATGATCAAGATGAAGAAGACACGGCAAGTTGGGTTTATATCAACTACTAGTCTTTAAATTATTAAATACAAAATCCCAGTTAACCGCTGGGATTTTTTTTTTGCTTTCGCGAAAGCGTAATTATAACTATCTTCATATCACGAAAACGTTGTAAAATTTATCATTTTATTATGCACGCATAGTATTTATTTACTATCTTTGGATGTAAGATTATTAAATGAGAGATAAAACAATAGATTATATACTAAGAGCGACATGGATGTCCATCTCTAAAATGTATAATGAACAAGCCGCTGTTAAAGGTAGCACTATGGCTACCGGATTTGCGCTCATAAGCATTGACCCTATAGAAGGTACACCTAGTACTGCTCTTGGACCTAAAATGGGAATGGAAGCTACTTCCCTATCTCGTACTTTAAAGACCATGGAGGAAAAAGGTCTTATCTCAAGAAGAAAAAATCCAGAAGATGGACGCAGCGTATTAATTCATTTAACAGACTTTGGTAAAGAAATGAGAGACTTCTCTAAAAACGTCGTAAAGTCATTTGATACCGTAGTAAAACAAAATATAGAAGCCGAAAAATTAAATACCTTTTTAGAAGTTGCTTATCAAATCAACGATCTAGTAGGTCAAAAAAATATTTTTAAACAAGAAGCCATAGCTGATAAATAATATGGGAAAACGTAGAATTAAACATGTAACCGTAATAGGTTCAGGAATTATGGGAAGCGGTATTGCTTGCCATTTTGCAAACATAGGTTGTGAAGTACTCCTATTGGACATTGTCCCAAGAGAACTTACAGACAAAGAAAAGGCCAAAGGTCTAACTCTAGAAGACAAGGTTGTTCGTAACCGTATGGTAAACGATAACCTTACAGCTTCTGTAAAGAGTAAACCGGCACCTTTATACAATAACTCATTTGTAAACAGAATTTCTACAGGAAATTTAACTGATGACTTATCTAAAATTAAAGACACCGACTGGATTATTGAAGTCGTTGTAGAAAGGCTAGACATTAAAAAATCTGTTTTTGAACAAATTGAGAAGTATCGTAAACCTGGTACTTTAATTACATCAAATACTTCTGGTATTCCTATCTCTTTCATGAATGAAGGACGTAGTGAAGATTTCCAAAAGCACTTTGCAGTAACTCACTTTTTCAATCCGCCACGATATTTAAAATTATTTGAAGTTGTTCCAGGTCCTAATTGTGATCCAGCGGTTACTGACTTCTTAATGGAATATGGAGAGAAATACCTAGGTAAGACATCAGTTCTTGCAAAAGATACTCCTGCATTTATAGGAAACCGTATCGGTATATTCTCTATTCAGAGTTTATTCCACACGGTTAAAGAAATGGGTCTTACTGTGTCTGAGGTTGATAAACTTACTGGTCCTGTCATAGGACGTGCTAAGTCTGCAACTTTTAGAACCGTAGACGTTGTTGGACTAGATACCCTTGTACATGTTGCAAATGGTGTTTATGAAAACTGCCCAGAAGACGAGCATAAAGACACCTTTAAATTACCAGACTTCATCAATACCATGATGGAAAATAAATGGTTAGGTTCTAAAACTGGTCAAGGTTTTTATAAAAAGAACGTCACTAAAGAAGGTAAAAAAGAGATTCTAGCATTAGATCTAGACTCTATGGAATATGTAGTACAGCCACGTGCAAAGTTTGCTACACTAGAATTAACTAAATCAATAGATAACGTTGCAGATCGTTTTCCTGTTCTAATTAAAGGAAAAGATAAAGCTGGTGATTTTTATAGGAAATCATTTGCATCTCTTTTTGCATACGTACAACATAGAATTCCAGAAATAAGCGATGAATTGTATCGTATAGACGATGCGATGAGTGCAGGTTTTGGTTGGGAACATGGACCATATCAGGTTTGGGATGCCGTAGGTGTTGCAAAAGGTGTAGAGTTAATGGAAGCAATCGGTAAAAAACCAGCTGCTTGGGTAACAGAAATGCTAGAGAAAGGTTTTGAGTCTTTCTATACCGTAAAAGATGGATCTACCTACTACTACTCTATCCCAGATAAAGATTATGTAAAGAAACCAGGACAGGATGGATTTATCATTCTAGACAATTTACGTGCAAATGCTCCAGTATTTAAAAATTCTGGTGTAACCGTTCACGATATCGGTGATGGTATCTTAAACGTAGAGTTTACATCTAAGATGAACTCTATAGGTGGTGATGTTCTTGCCGGTATGAATAAAGCTATTGATATCGCCGAAGATCGTTTTGACGGTTTAGTAGTAGCAAATAATGGTGCAAACTTCTCTGTAGGGGCAAATATCGGTATGATATTTATGATGGCTGTAGAGCAGGAATATGATGAGCTGAATATGGCTATCAAACAATTCCAAGATACAGTCATGAGATTGCGTTACAGTAGTATTCCTACTATCGTTGCGCCACATCAAATGGCACTAGGTGGTGGTTGTGAAATGACCATGCACAGTGATGTTGCTGTTGCAAGTGCAGAGACTTACATCGGTCTAGTAGAATTTGGTGTAGGTGTAATTCCTGGTGGTGGTGGATCAAAAGAGATGGCACTTAGAGCAAGTGACACTTTTGAGAAAAACGACGTAGAGTTAAACAGATTAAGAGAATACTTCCTTACCATAGGAACCGCTAAGGTTGCAACAAGTGCTTATGAAGCATTTGATCTAGGCATCTTGAGAAAAGGAGTAGATCATGTTGTTGTAAATGATAACAGACGTATCGCCTTTGCAAAAGCACAAGCTAGATTACTAGCTGACAAAGGTTATACACAGCCTGCTATGCGCAAGGATATAAAAGTATTGGGCCAGCAAGCATTAGGAATGTTCTTAGTAGGAACTGACGCGATGAAAGCTGGAAAATACATAAGCGAGCATGACTTAAAAATTGCAAATAAACTAGCTTATGTTATGGCTGGTGGAGATTTAAGTGCTCCTACTCTAGTGTCAGAGCAATATTTATTAGATCTAGAACGTGAAGCATTCTTAAGTCTTACTGGAGAAAGAAAGACATTAGAAAGACTTCAACACATGATCCAGAAAGGTAAACCTTTAAGAAACTAAGAAAATGACAAACGCATATATAGTTGCCGCAAAAAGAACGGCAGTAGGAAAATCAGGTCGTGGTGTTTTTAGATTTAAAAGACCCGACGAACTAGCAGCAGAAACTATTCAAGGAATGTTAAAAGACCTTCCTGATTTTGATAAAGGACGTATCGACGACATGATCATAGGTAATGCAATGCCAGAGGCTGAGCAAGGTCTTAACATGGCACGTCAGATATCCCTTTTAGCATTAGAAAGAGTTGATATCCCAGGTATAAGTATCAATAGATGGTGTGCCTCTGGACTAGATGCTATCGGTGCAGCCGTAGCAAGAATACAATCTGGAATGGCTCAATGTATAGTCGCTGGTGGTGTAGAAAGCATGAGTTATGTTCCTATGGGTGGTTATAAACCTGCTCCAGCTTATAGCCTGGCAAAGCAAGGTCACGAGGACTACTATTGGGGAATGGGACTTACTGCAGAAGAGGTTGCAAATGATTATAAGGTTTCTAGAGAAGAGCAAGATCAATTTGCTTATGACTCTCACATGAAAGCCTTAAAAGCACAAGCTGAAAACCGTTTTCAAGATCAAATTGTTCCTATCGATG
Source organism: Nonlabens ulvanivorans (assembly GCF_000732625.1). GTDB lineage: Bacteria > Bacteroidota > Bacteroidia > Flavobacteriales > Flavobacteriaceae > Nonlabens > Nonlabens ulvanivorans. The sequence continues at coordinate 1,518,560 of NZ_JPJI01000032.1, read as the reverse complement.
TAGAAGAAACTTACCTAGACGAGAACGGAAAAAAGAAAACGAGAACCTATACAGTAACTAAAGATGAAGGACCTAGAAAAGGTACAAGTCTAGAAGCTCTTGCGAGATTACGTCCAGTATTTGCTGCAGGTGGTAGTGTTACAGCTGGTAACTCTTCTCAAACTAGTGATGGTGCTGCTTTTACACTTGTAATGAGTGAAGAAATGGTAAATGAATTAGGTATAAAGCCTATTGCAAAACTAGTAAGCTTTGCTGTAGCAGCTGTAGAACCAAGAATAATGGGTATTGCGCCTATAGAAGCTATTCCAAAGGCATTAAAACAAGCAGGTCTTGAAAAAGAAGACATGGCTCTTATTGAGTTAAATGAAGCTTTTGCAAGTCAATCTGTCGCTGTGGTTAGAGAACTAGGTCTTAATAAAGACATCGTTAACGTTAACGGTGGTGCTATTGCCCTAGGTCATCCACTAGGTTGTTCAGGTGCTAAATTATCGGTGCAAATCTTTGATGAGATGCGTAAGAGAGGAAACCAAGGAAAACACTGTATGGTTACCATGTGTGTAGGAACTGGACAAGGCGCTGCTGGTATTTTTGAGTTTTTAAATTAAGAATTATGCTTTCGCGAAAGCGAGATAACAATACATATTATGTCAACAGAAAATAAAATAGAAATGATACGCGGTGGACAATTCATCGTTAAGGAAACAAACCCATCAGAAGTATTTACTCCAGAGGACTTCTCTGATGAGCAAAAGATGATGCGCGATAGTGTAGAAGAGTTTGTAGATAAAGAAATCGTACCGCATAAGGAACGTTTTGAAAAGAAAGACTATGCACTTACTGAAGAAGTAATGCGCAAGGCAGGTGAAATGGGATTCTTAGGAATTGCTGTTCCTGAAGAATATGATGGATTAGGAATGGGCTTTGTCTCTACCATGTTAGTTTGTGATTATATATCAGGTGCAACTGGATCTATAGCAACGGCATTTGGTGCTCATACAGGAATAGGTACAATGCCTATTACTCTTTATGGTACAGAAGAACAAAAGAAAAAATACGTCCCTAAATTAGCTACTGGTGAGTGGTTTGGAGCTTATTGTTTAACAGAGCCTGGTGCAGGATCTGATGCAAATTCTGGAAAAACAAAAGCAGAACTTACTGCAGATGGAAAACACTACAAGATCAATGGTCAAAAAATGTGGATTTCTAATGCTGGATTCTGTAATGTATTTGTAGTATTTGCTCGTCTAGAAGATGATAAAAATATTACTGGGTTTATTGTAGAGAATGATCCTAGCAATGGTATTTCTATGGGTGAAGAAGAGCATAAACTAGGTATACACTCCTCTTCTACTCGTCAGGTATTCTTTAATGATTGCTTAGTTCCTGTAGAAAACATGCTTGCTGGCCGTGGTGAAGGATTCAAAATTGCCATGAACGCACTAAACGTAGGACGTATTAAACTAGCTGCTGCATGTCTAGATGCACAACGTCGTGTGATTACTCTAGCAACTAATTATGCAAATGAGCGTGAGCAATTTAAAACACCTATCGCAAAATTTGGTGCGATTAGAAAAAAGCTAGCTGAGATGGCTACTAACGCCTATGTAGGTGAAAGTGCTTCTTATCGCGCTGCTAAAGATATTGAGAATAGAATTCACTTACGTCAAGAAGAAGGAGCAACATTTGCAGAGGCAGAATTGAAAGGTGTAGAAGAATTTGCTATTGAATGTTCAATCCTTAAAGTTGCGGTATCTGAAGATATGCAAAACTGTAGTGATGAAGGTATTCAAATTTATGGTGGTATGGGCTTCAGTGCTGATGCACCTATGGAAGCTGCATGGCGAGACGCTCGTATCTCACGTATTTATGAAGGTACAAATGAGATTAACCGTATGCTAGCAGTAGGAATGCTTGTTAAGAAAGCGATGAAAGGACATGTAAATCTTCTTGAGCCAGCAATGGCAGTAGGAAATGAATTGACTTCTATTCCTTCTTTTGATACTCCAGACTTCTCAGAACCATTATCTGAAGAAATGGACATGATAAAGAAACTTAAAAAGGTTTTCTTAATGGTGGCAGGTAGTGCCGTTCAAAAATTCGGGACAGAACTAGAACAGAATCAACAACTGTTATTAGCAGCATCAGATATTCTTATTGAAATCTATATGGCTGAAAGTGCTATCCTTAGAACTCAGAAGAACATTGCACGTACAAGTGTAGAAGAGCAAAAAGAGCAAATTGCAATGTCTCAACTATATTTATATAGTGCTGTAAAAATAATACAAAATAGAGCTGAAGAAGGTATTTCAAGCTTTGCTGAAGGAGATGAACAACGTATGATGCTTATGGGCCTTAAACGATTTACTAAGTATATCAACCTTCCTAACATTATCGAGCTACGTAATGTAGTTGCAGATAAAGTAACTGGAGAAAATAAATATCCATTTACTAAAGCGTAGTGTATAGTTAAGTTAGATTAAGTTAAGTTGGAACCGCTATCAATACCAATTGATAGCGGTTTTTTTTATGTTAAAATGGCTAGAAGTATTAACAAATCATAAACGTAGATGATATATCCTTAATTTACTTTTGTGCCCTATGAAAGAATTATTAGAAAATTTTAATTTAGAAAAAGGATTTGAACTGATCCTAGAATACGGTATACCTTTAGTTAAGGCAATACTTATCTATCTGATAGGTAGATGGCTTATTAATAAAGTGCTGAGAGTCACACAAAAATTCATGCTTTTAAGGAAATATGATGTGACGCTTGAAAAGTTTCTTTTAAATCTTATTAAGTGGGGACTTTGGATTCTTTTAATTGTTTCAATAGTAGGGACATTAGGAATACAAACGACCAGCTTTGCAGCAATTATAGGAGCTGCAGGTCTTGCAATAGGATTAGCATTGCAAGGATCATTATCTAATTTTGCTGGTGGTGTATTATTACTTCTATTCAAACCTTTTAAGGTTGGTGATACCGTTGAAGCGCAAGGGATCATAGGTACAATTAAAGAAATTGATATTTTACAAACTAAAGTTATAACTCCACAACGTAAACTAGCCATAATACCTAATGGACCATTACTGAACGGTAATATTATTAACTTTAATACAGAAGGTATTCTTAGATGTGACACGACTATAGGTGTGAGTTATGATGCCGATATTACAAAAACAATCGAGGCACTACGCAAATTAGCTACTGATCACCCATTAGTTCTCGAGGACCCAGCACCACAGATTGTAGTCGCAGCAAATGCAGACAGTTCTATAAATATACACGTGAGACCATATACACTTACTGATGATGTATGGACAGTACATTGGTATTTACAACAAAACTTCAAACCTACCCTAGATGCAATTGGTGTTGAAATCCCTTATCCACATCAGGTAGAAATACAAAAACAAGGATCATAAAAATTCTTCCTAATTGATAAAGCCACTTTATATGAAGTGGCTTTTTTATGCGCTTTTATTGTTCAATGGTATTTATTTTACGATAAAAAACTATTTATACAAAAACTCAATTCTTTTTCAGGCTACTCACTTATCGTTATTAAATTCGTTTTTTTTTAAATCAAAACAATAAAAATGATGCAAGAACCAATCGTAGAAGCAAAAAACGTAGATGTTAATATTGACCCTAGTGGATTTAGTATTGAGAACCTGACAGGCTATGCCTTAGAATATGGAGTACCTTTATTAAAGGCAATACTGATTTATATCATCGGTGCTTTTATCATAAAAAAGCTAGTTAAATTAGTTAGCAAACTAATGGATAAAAAGGATTATGATTTAACCCTTAAAAAGTTTCTTACTAACTTAATTAAATGGGTTTTAACTATCCTATTAGTAGTTACTGTAGCTGGCACATTAGGTATAGAAACGGCTAGTTTTGCAGCTATATTAGCAGCAGCAGGTCTTGCTATAGGTCTTGCTTTGCAAGGTTCATTGTCTAATTTTGCAGGTGGTGTGTTAATACTAATCTTTAAACCTTATAAAATAGGAGATTTAATAGAAGCACAAGGTGAATTAGGTGCTGTAAAAGAAATTGATATTCTAGTTACTAAGTTGATTACACCAGCAAATAAACTAGCCATTATCCCTAATGGTCCTATGGCAAATGGAAATATTGTTAACTATACTGCTGAAGGTAAAATGAGAGTTGATACCACTGTAGGAATAGGATATGGAGAAGATATGAAACAGGCTAAAGATGCTCTTCTTGCTATGTTAGAATCTAATCCTAAGGTACTTAAAGACCCGGCACCTTCTGTTAATGTGAGTGAGCTAGCAGAAAGTTCTGTAAACCTAGCGGTAAGACCATATTGTACACCGGAAGACTATTGGGACGTTTATTTCTGGACTATTGAAAATACAAAACTTGTATTAGATAGAGAGAAAATTGAAATCCCTTATCCACATGCAGTTGAAATACAGAAAGAAGCTTAATCAATTCTTTCTTTTATGTAAAGCCTCAATTTATTTTGGGGCTTTTTTTTTACGCTTTCGCGAAAGCGTTAAATGACATCAATCCTTTAACAATTTACTAAATATTTGTAATGTTCTAGGTATTATCTTAGGGCAAAATTATCAATCATGAAAAACGGTTTTCTTTTATTGCTGTTCATCAGTATGTTTTCAACAGCTCAACTGCCTAGTGCACATCAACAAGATTTATATAAAATTATTGATGAAGTAAGTGCTGATAGAATTGAAAATGATGTAAAAAAGTTGGCTGGATTTGGGACAAGAAATACATTTTCAGATACCGTATCCAATACTCGTGGAATAGGTGCTGCAAGAAGATGGATAAAAGCAGAGTTTGATAAAATATCTGCAGATTGTGGTGGTTGCCTTGAAGTATTTTACCAAAAAGATCTAGTTACTACAGATATGGGAAATCGCGTTCCTAAAGATGCTTATGTAGTTAATGTAGTTGCCATACAACGTGGAACTACAAATCCTAACGACATGGTCATGATGAGTGGTGATATAGATTCTAGAGCTAGCGATACAATGGACTTTACAACAGATGCGCCTGGTGCAAATGACAACGCAAGTGGTATGGCTGGTACTATAGAAGCCGCTAGGGTTTTAAGCAAGCGCAAGTTCAAAAATAGTATTGTGTACGTAGGTTTAAGTGGTGAAGAGCAAGGACTATTTGGTGGTAAAGGACTTGCCGACTATGCGAAAAAGAAAGAATGGAATGTCTTAGGCTTTTTAAATAATGATATGATAGGAAATATTAAAGGTGTAGATGGAGTCATTGACAACAGAGAGTTCAGAATATTCTCAGAGCCTACTGACCCAACTGAAACAGAACGCCAGCGTAATGGTCGTAGGTTTTATGGTGGTGAAGTAGATGGTATTTCTAGACAACTAGCACGTTACATCCATAAATCAGTAAAAACCTATATGCCAGAGATGAAGCCTATGATGGTATATAGATTAGATCGTTTTGGCCGTGGTGGACATCACAGGCCGTTTGCAGATTTAGGTTTTCCAGGTATACGTATCATGGAGGCACATGAAAATTATACACAGCAACATCAAGATATTAGAACAGAGAATGGTGTGAATTATGGTGATGTTGTTGAACATGTCAATTTTCCATATGCCCGTAAACTAACTGCCGTCAATGCTATAAATTTAGCACAATTAGCCTGGGCTCCTATCCGACCTCAAAATGTAAAAATAGGTGGGATTGTAGAAGCTAATGTAAGATTAAAATGGGATCCTGTTAAAGATGCAGTGGGATATAAAATATACTGGCGTGATACAACGAGTCCTACATGGGATCATTCTAGATATGTAGGAGACGTCAATGAATATACTCTAAATGAAATCGTAATTGATAACTCGTTTTTTGGAGTTGTTGCAGTAGGAAAAGATGGAATTGAAAGCATGGTCAGTTTCCCTAGCGGCGTTTTTAGGTAGTATATCTCGATTAAAAAATAAAAAAGCCTGTTCTTAATGAACAGGCTTTTTTATGGGATACTTGTTTATTGAACTTAAAATCAGTTACTTTATTCGTTATAATTATAAATACCCTTTATGGGGTATATAATATCATCACATAATCAACCATATTTAACCAACCAAAAACTCAACCCGATGAAAATTAGACTTGCCATTTTATGCTTATGTACTTTTGCCATATTTTCTTGTAAAAATGAAATAAAAGCAGATGAAGATATTGAAAGTAATGAGCGCAAAAAAAAGGATACAAATAGCGCTATTTTAAAAACCAATCAAGATCCTTATGATTACTGTAGTATTCTAGAAACTTCTGTTCAATTAGCAAATACAGATATGGAAACCTACCATATTGCAGAAACCGGTATGAATGATAATATAGGTTTATCTGCAATGATTTATATGGACGTCAACACCAAAACCATTACTCAGATTGATTTTGAATCTAAAAATAATTTTAAGAATGTAGAAACTGCATCATTTGAAAAAGTTGATAACGAATATGTGCTGAAAATAACGCTCCATGAATCACCACAAGCTGGTGATGTATTAACGACTATCACAGCTGCAGTTTTAAAGGACGTAAAGCCTACTATGGATTTTAAAACTGTAATTGACATTAACGACGAAAGTATGACGTGTGGACAAAATAAAATGGATTTATTTATTCCTCTTAAAAAAGGTCATTCCTTTAAAAGACCTAGTTTGAGTAGTGGAAACTAGATTTTTTCTATACATAAGCTTGATTTTGTGCTTTACTCAGATAGGGAATTCCCAATCTACCCAATTAGAGTCGTTAGCAAAATTAAATGCTGCATCTAATTTTGTAGAGTCGAAAGAACTAATAAAAACCATGGATACTCTTGCTTTTTCAAATACTGAAAAAGCAAGGTATTATTATGAAAATGCTATAATAGAATCCAATACATCGACTGATTTAATGCATTCTTACAAGCTGTTATTGTCAGCAAAAAGACATGTTCCTGAAGACTCTCTAGAGCTTAGGTTTAAGATCAATGACGAACTTATCTATACTTACCTTTCAACTATTGAAAATGCGCTGCCGTTTGAAGATCTAGTTAGAGAAAACTGTGATATTGCTCACCTCTCACAAGATCCTAAAATGCTGGTGAATTGTGACTTTTATTATATATATAATGAAGATTATGAGACTGAGGCAAGTATTGAGCGCTCAATAGGCAGATTACACCATTCAAAATATATCGCTAAAGAAAATGATTTAATAGATATGGTGAAAAGCATTGAATTGAATCTAGGTATTTTATACGACCTCGCAAATCGCAAAGACTCTGCTTTATATTATTTTAATTCATTAATCCCTTACTATAAACAGCAAGAAGATTTTGAAACACTTAAAGATTTATATAACAGTAAGGCTCAAACTTTAAAGCAATCTAAAAGATACGAAGAGGCTATTTATTACTACAATAAATCTTTAAATGACCACTACCCTATTGATAATCAAGAAAAAATGGTCATGGTAACTAGAAACTTAGCGGAGGCTTATTACCTTAATAAAAACTATGAAGAAAGTGCCACATTGTATCGTGATAAAATAAGAATTTCAGATTCTCTGAAAACCGTCGCTGCAGCCAGATCCTTAGAAGAACTAGAAGCAAAATATCAAACCACTCAAAAAGAAAAAGAAAATCTAGAACTTAAAGCTGATAAAGAAAAGCAACGCAATCATATTTATGCACTCTCAGGAGCAGCAATAATTTTGTTACTATCTGGTGGCCTCATCTACAACAACCAACGAAAGAAAAAATTAATTGCTCAGAAAGAGCAAATAATCCAAAAAAGTCGTGCCGATACCATTCTTAAAAATCAAGAATTAGCAACCATAGATGCTATGATTACGGGACAAGAAAAAGAACGTAAAAGACTCGCAGAAGAATTACATGACGATCTAGGAAGCACATTAACCACTGTCCGACTATACTTTGAAAACTTAAAAGAACAATTCAGTGAAGAAAAATCCGAACTAGTTTTTAATCGAACAGAGAATCTACTAGATGAAGCATATGAAAAAATACGTCTAATGTCTCATACTAGAAATAGCGGTGTCATGGCTAGTAAGGGATTGATTCCTACTTTGGAATCGCTAGCACACAAAGTTTCACAAGGCGGAAAAGTACATGTAGAGGTATTACATCATGGTCTGGATCAATCCTTAGAAAATAGCCTAGAACTTACTATCTTTAGAATATTGCAAGAATTATTAAGTAATATCATTAAACATGCACAAGCTACAAATGCTGTAATCAGCCTTACCGCATATGAAGACAGTATTAATATTATGGTCGAAGATGATGGTATAGGGTTCAAAAAAGAATCAAATCAAGAAAAGGCTGGTATTGGTTTACATAATATTGAAAAAAGAATTGAAGATTTGGATGGTACCATAGAAATCGATTCTCAATTAAATCACGGAACTACTGTTAATCTAGATATACCCCTAAAATGATAAGATTACTAATAGCCGAAGATCATCAATCGCTCATAGATGGTCTTTTATTACTATTTAAAGATGTTCAAGAGATTGAAGTCGTAGGTACCGCAAAAGATGGTAAAGAGTTACTTGAAAAATTAGATTTTAAAAAGCCAGATGTTCTATTAACAGACATTAGTATGCCACGTATGAATGGTGTTGAATTGTGTAAAAAAGCATTAAAAATACGTCCTACCTTAAAAGTAATTGCCTTCTCCATGTTTAATAACGAAGATGCGATACGAGAAATGATTAAAGCCGGCGCTTATGGTTATATATTAAAAACCAGTAGTCTACAAGAAGTCAAAACTGCTATAATTAAAGCAAGTAAAGGACAACGATACTTTGATGCTTCTATTAATATTAATGAAATAGAAAGCAATGAAATTTCTAATAATAAAACAATACTGTCACCTAGTGAAACGAAAATTTTAAAGTTAATAGCACAAGGAAAAACATCATCAGAAATTGCCGAAATACGATTTACAGCTGTTAGCACAATTATTAAACATCGTAAAAATATTATTCAAAAACTAGGCTTACAAGGCAAAGGAGAGCTGTTAAGATATGCTTTACAAAAACACCAGCATTACAAGTGATTCACAATTGTTAAATGAAATATTTGTTTTTACTAGAAATACTTTAAAATATACCCATTAAAGGGTATTTTATAAATACACAAACTACTTTAACTTTGAATTGTTATACAAGATTGAATAGGAATTATTTCCTTATACAATAATTTTAGGGGGAAGGAAGTCCTGATAAGACTTTCTCATTTACGGTCGGAAATCTTTTCCGGCCGTTTTTTTTATGCTTAATCGTATATTTGATAAATCAAAATTCCCTAAATGAAAGTCCTTAAATACCTCTTTCTCTTTATACTAGTAATTATCATAGGTGCAGCAGTATATTTTTCTTTACAAGATGGTACGTATTATATCACAGAAAAGAAAATAATTAAAGCACCGCCAGAGATGATTTATGAAGAAATTTCAGATTTTAAAAACTGGAACCATTGGAATCCATGGACTAATTCTACTGAAGTAACTAACACGTTAGGTGATATAACGACAGGTATTAATGGAAACTATAGTTTTAAAGATGAATACGGTAATGGTTCTATGACAATTACTGCTTTAGAACCCAACAAAAGTATGGAGTCGGAAATGGAATATCATACTAGTATTTCTGATTCAAAAAGTGTCGTGACAATGACATTAAACCCAGTGCCTGAAGGGACAGAAGTTGTTTGGAATATTAAAGGTGAAGATGGCCTCAAAAATAAGGTTATGAATTTTATTCTAGGATTAGATCTAGAAGAGGAAATCAGACCTATGTATAAAAAAGGCCTCAATAATATAGAAGAATATCTATTAGTAGAAATGAAAAAGTACGAAATCAGTAATCCTGGATTAGTTGATTATGGAGGTGGTTATATACTTTATCAAACAACCTCTACTAGCATGGATAAATTTTCTGGTGAAATGGCAATCATGTTACAAGATATTATGAAGTACATGAAAGAAGAAAATATATCTATGTATGGAATGCCTATGAGTATTTATGAAAAATTTGATCATAATAACAACAGTGTAATTTTTTCTGCAGCTATACCGGTAAGAGATCGTGTAATTCCAGCGACAGACGCAGCGGTATTATGTACTTATATAGAGCCTACAAGAGCGGTTAAGGTTACCTTAAAAGGTACTTATGACCACTTACAAGAAACATGGGATAAGGGGCAATTATTTATGGCACAACAAGGATATATACCTGGATTACAAGCACCATTTGAGGTTTATAAGACAGATCCGGCTTTAACACCTAATCCAGCAGATAACATCACTGAAATATATTTACCAGTTGTAGAAAATGATTAAGCAGCTTCTTTTAGTATTTATTGGTGGAGGCTTCGGTTGTGTACTACGTTTTTTATTTTCTGTATGGATTAATACAGATCAGATCAAATGGATACCTACTATTGTTGCTAATGTTATAGGCTGTTTTTTGTTAGGATTATTTCTATCACTTTCTCATAAAAACATACTAGATAGTCATGGCTATATTTTATTAGGAATAGGCTTTTGCGGTGGCTTAACCACTTTTTCTACCTTTTCTGTAGATGTATTTAAACTCACTAATGAATCTAATTATTTAGGAGCCTTAATTTATCTACTATTAACTATTATTCTAGGATATATAGCCGTTTACTGTGCTTATTATCTAGGCAAACAACTTAATTAATGCCTAAATTATTTATCACCTTACTGTGCTTTTTCATTTTGATATCGTGCCAGCAAGAACAAAAACCTGTATTAACCACCACGAGCTCAACTCAGCACAAAGCTCCTACTCTATTAAAAGACGCCTATAATGTAGGTTTTTTAGTGATGGACGGTACTTTCAATACTGAACTGACTGCTCCATTCGATATTTTTCAACACACACGCTTTCGCGAAAGCGTAAAACCAATGAACACATTTACAGTTGCACAGTCTAAAAATATTATCACAACATTTGAGGGATTGAGGCTGCAGCCAGATTATGATTTTAATGACGCGCCTCGAATTGATATTTTAGTTATTCCAAGTGCCGAGCATCATCTAGATAGTGACTTAGAAAACACTGAGGTAATAAATTGGATTAAACAAACTGGTAGTGCTGCCACTTATATAACATCACATTGCGATGGCGCGTTTATGCTTGCACAAGCAGGCCTATTAGACCACGTGGTGTCAACCACATTCCCTAGTGACGTCCATAAAATGAGGGAAAGATTTCCAAATCTAGACATACGCGAAAATGTATGGTTTGTACACGATGGTAAAGTAATTACTAGTGCTGGTGGTGCACGATCTTTTGAAGCTGCTATGTATTTATGTGATGTACTTTACGGGCCGGATATTACAAATGATCTTGCTGGTGGTTTAGTGTTAGAATACAATCTTGCCGACTATCCACATCTTATAATAAATCAAGAAAAAGAAAATTAATCGCCTGCATCTTTTATAGCATCAGGTAACTCTATAAGATTTTCTATTCCGGATTTTTTCATTTGTTTTTTCACATCTTGCCAGTCCTCTTTTGAAGGTTCTTTAGGTGCTTGATCTTCCGCCAGTTCTGGCTCAAAAGTTAATACAGCCCATGATGGAAAGTGGTCACTTTCAAAATTAGTACCTGTTCCAGCATCCTTTAACCTAAATTCTGGAGAGGTAAGAATATGGTCTAGTGGCCATCGCATTAATGGGTACTGTGCATGGTAGGTATTATAAAAACCTCTACCTATCCTTAAATCTAACAGCTTACCAATCGTTTTAGTAAGTTGAGTGCTATCAGACCAGGCAACATCATTAAAATCCCCTAAGACGATTACTGGAATTTCAGAATTATGACTTGCCATAGCCGTTAAAATCAACTCTTTATCGCGATCTGTACTCATAGGATTGTGCTGTGGCATCGGTGGCGTGGGATGTATGGCATATAGCTGAAACGGTTTTCCATTTCTCATAATCACTTTAGCCTCTATAGAAGGTATATCTGGATCGACTTTAAATCTAATTTTAGTATCGGTAAGTTCTAATTTTGAATAAACCAACATACCATAAGTATTATTTTGTGGTTGTTCAATCTTAAAAGGATATGCCTCACCGATTTGCTGATTGATTTCTTCACTCCATCTTTGGTCGGTTTCTGTAAAAACAATAAGATCCGGTTTTTGCTCCTTAATTTCTTGATAAAGATTATCACCGCTATCATTTTTCTGTAAAACATTAGCCGTATAAATCTCAATTATTGAATCCTCATTAACATGCTCAGAACTATCATTTACCTCAACTTTTACAAAAGGTGTGTAATCGATAAACTTTACAAATTGAAATATAAAACAGCCTATTAAAATACTTATGTAGGCATAATCGTTTACCCATTTGGGTTTAAACGTAAAGAAATATAGAAGGATGGCCAAAAGTGTAAAAGCCGTGAGCTGTAAATGTGGAAAGTCAAAGATGCGTATCCACCAATAGTCTACAGCAATAAGAGGTAATAAACTTAATAAAGCAGCTATTAAGCCTAAAACCTGAAAAATTTTCCTCCACATAAACGTTTTATGTTAAAGATAATGAGTATTACCATTTAACCGTTTATAGTTGAGGAAAATTTAAGTTTATTTATTAAATTTTAATAATTTATTAAAATTGGTTCCTGTTAAAATCATCATTCCCTATTCCTTTAGGATTAGGTCCCCATTGATTAGCACCATGTTTACTATCCTCAACGCAAAAAATTAGTAAGATGATTCCACCTATAAAAGGTATAAGGCCCATAAAGTAAAACCAACCACTACGACCAGTGTCATGCAGTCTTCTTACGATGACAGCTAATGATGGAATTATAGTAGCTAAAATGTATAATAACATAAGAATTCCAAATGGAATTGCTATTGCTTCATTTTCTGATGCAGCTCCTATAATCACAGGTACATACAAAATCATAAATACAATAAAATTAAATAATTGCCAGTACCAGTATTCTGATCTTCTTGCACGACCTGTAAAATCAGTATATTTATTAAAAACCGATTTTACTGCTTCCATCATGGTCATACCATTGGATTCTGGCATAAATGGTTCTCTCTCACGACGTGAGCGTACTTCTGTGTTTTGGGGTTGGTTATTGGTTTCCATATGTTAAATTTAAGAAGGCAATTTAAGCACTTATTTTCTTAAATCTAATAGTGAAATGTAAGATTTTTTTTACTATGCTTTCGCGGAAGCGTTATCTAACAAGACTTCTTTAAAATGGATAACCTATAGCAAAATTGAAAACTGGGTTTTCTATATCAAAATTCCATCGCTCACCAGACGGCATAGATGGGTCATGCCATGGCGCAGCTAGATCAAAACGTATTACAAATCCCTGCACGTCAACTCGCATTCCTAATCCTGCTCCTATCCCAAATTCATTATAAAAATTACTAGAAAATTCACCACCTGGTAATCCACTACCTGCTGTGGTCCATACATTACCTGCGTCTACAAAAAGTGCCCCTTTAAAATAACTGTAAATAGGGAAACGGTATTCAACGTTTGCTTCTAATCGCACATTACCAGATTGATCAAAAAAGGAACGGTCGTCATCGTCCTCTGGACTATAAACTCCTGGCCCTAATGATCTAGTTCTAAAAGCACGAACACTATAAGCTCCACCTGAAAAATATTGCTTACTAAACGGTAACACATCGCTGTTACCATACGGTAAGCCATAACCAGCAAAAAATCGAGTGGCAATACGAGAATCTTTATTCAATAAATAGTGAAATCTGAAGTCTACATCTGCCTTTGCATATTGTGCATATTCTAGTCCTAAAAATTCATTCTTTCCTTCTTCATTTTCTTTACTTAATAAGCTGATGCTATTACCAGCTATATCTACTGTACTATTTACATAAAACAAAGCTTTTTTACGTTCATCTATAAGCTCATTATAAGTAAAAGAATAGGTTAAACCAGAAATGAATTGCTGCTCAAAACTATTTTGTAAAAAGGTATTCTCATCTAGTATTTCTTCAAATTCTGTAGACGTATTTAACAGATTTACATAGTTAATAGAAATAGGATTGAACTCGTGTGTTACATATCGATTTGCTTGCCAAGTATAACCAAAACTACCTGAAAAAGTTAACAAGCTATATAGTTGACTTCTATTTAAAATAGTTGCGCTGAGACTGGTTTTGGTCTTAGGAATTGCATATTCGAAATAATCACTATCTACGTTTATAGGCGCCAGCATGCGTGGAAAGATTAAATCTGCTCCTAGTCCGAATTCTGTACTAGTCTGTCCGGCATCACTATTTCCTGCTATTTGCACTTCATAAGTACCAGTTGCTTTTATATTAAGGACTTCACCACCTTTAAAAAGATTACGGTTAGAAAACGTAAGTCCTAAACTAGGACCCGTAAAATCATTGGATTTAGTTACCGCCTGTAATTCTGCACGGATAGCTCTTTTATTCAAAGGCGATAAATAAATACTAGCTTCTAAATAATTAAGACTGTCGTTGGATTCTTGTAGTTCTTTATATTCTATATTGACAAATTTATAAGCACCTATGGATCCTAATCGTCGACTAGTGGCTCTAGACTTAGTAGGATTGTATAAATCACCTGGTTCTAACAATATAAAAGGATCTAACCGATCTGGTCTAAAAAAATCAGATTCTTGTATGTAATCCTTATCAGCATAATGTACACTATCTATAACCACAGTATCATTACTTGTTACATTATATGGGTAGACTTTTACAGCCTTTATTTGATAAGGCTTTATTGCTTTAGTAGGTACGTCTTTTTTGAGCTTTAAGAATAAATCAAACCTTCTATTATCATACTGATTAGTATCTGCCTGAAATATTAAAAACCCAGAATTAAAATTATAATAGCCTTTGCTTTTAAGGTTGTTATCTATACGCTCTCGCTCTTGCGTTAAGGCAGACAGATCAAAGCGAGATCCCACTTTAATGGGAGAATCTGACAATTGATTTTCTAGAACTTTATAAAATGGTATAGAATCATTATCAACCTGATAGGTTTTTAATCTATACGGATTAGGTAAACTTACTTGATAGGTTACACTACCTTCTTTTTGCTTTTCGTTTTCAATAGTTTTTGAAGTTATATTAGAGAAGAAAAAACCTCTATTCTCTAATCTATTGCGCAATAGATCTTTAGTTGCCTCTTGTTCTACATCAGATAAATACACAGGCTTCTCTCCTATCTTTCTATTCATAAATCGCGCTATAAAGCCACCACTATCCCTTTTAACCTTATAATAGTAATGCAAGCCTGGTCTCATTCCTAAAAAAGTGCTATTAGGTTGCGGTGATATAGTGAGATCTAATTGAGCTTTTAACGCAGCAACATCTTTTACATCTGTAAGTGAATCTAGCTTAATATCAACATATGTTTCATTAAGCAATAGTTCATCTTCAGGCACATATTTTTTAACAGCGCAAGAAGTTATAATTAAGAAAAAACTTAAGGTTATAAAACCGTGTATGTAACTGTTTGCTTTCAATGGCCTGATTTACTTATTATTTGATTCTGATGATTTTATGTCTTCTTGCTGCTCTTCTTCTTCCTCTTTGCGAGCCTTTTGATTTTCTTCAAGAACTGTTTTAGCAAATAAATTTTTGAATTCATTAAACTCTTTGGTGAATATTAATGATATACCACTAACAATTAACTGCCCGTCGATGACATTATCATACTGATTTCTACGAAAACCCTTTAAACGCCATTGACCAGTTTGAGATAACAAATACTCAATACTCACATTACCTATCACTGGAGTTTCTTCACCATCTTGTGCAGATCCTTGTATATCCACCTCGCTACCTACACTCACAACCAGACGATCATTCAGTAATTTTTTGCTAGCTGTGACATCCAGCTGTGTACGTTCTTGAGAGCTGGTACCTTGATAATCGGTATAACTATCTACACCAAAGCTAAAATCTATACCGGTCTTACCCAATAGCTTACCTCCATATTGATTCAATTGATCACTTAAAGCTTGATTTAAATTATCTCTTGCAATAGTTGCCGTGCCGCCATTACTTCCATCTGCACCAGAGGTAGGGAAAAATCGGTTAAGTACGAGAAGAGAAAAAACTTGTTTATTTAATTCTTGATCCTGACTGTTGAGTTGTTGCAATCTACCATATACCTGACCGCCCACAGCACCTTGTTCATCATTTGGTAAATCTATTTTAAAACTAATTTCTGGTTGCATTAATTCACCATCAACATTTAAATACACTAAGAAAGGTAATTGCTGTCGGAAACTATTCTTAGTACTCAAATCTGCACCACTAGTTTGACTCGCCATTAAAGCGCTGGCACTAGTTTCTACCTTATAAATAGCACTAACATCTAGGTTAGCATCAAAAGGATCACCAGACCAAGTAACGCTACCACCTTTGGCTAGATCAAATCTTCTAGATACTATCTCATATAAATTGAGTTGATAGTAACCACTATCGATTTCATATCGTCCCGTTAACGTCATTCTACCGTTAGGTGTCATTCTATACTTAAGATCACCACTTCCAGCTACTTGTAGATTATCGCCTGTGCTA
Source organism: Nonlabens ulvanivorans (assembly GCF_000732625.1). Taxonomy (GTDB): domain Bacteria; phylum Bacteroidota; class Bacteroidia; order Flavobacteriales; family Flavobacteriaceae; genus Nonlabens; species Nonlabens ulvanivorans. The sequence goes on along the minus strand of NZ_JPJI01000032.1, from coordinate 1,501,926 downwards.
GGGTCAATGATAATCTTCAATTTTGCGTCATCTCTTATTTTAAAATTTGCTGTAATATCAAATCCTGTAAGGGTAGCAGATTCCTCTTCAGTCTGCGTTAAAATTGCATCGGGATTTTGCCTATTCACAAATTGTACGATACCATCACGTTGAACCACATCTAACTCTGTTGCCGGAACAACATAGGTGATATCTGTAACGTCTTTAACGGTAAGATCTAAGTTAATAACTGGCACCGTAAGATTACCAGTTATAGCCGCACTGGCGTCAAAGGTTGCCTGACCATAATACAGGTCATTATCTTCTTCACTACTATTTAATGCTGTGAAATCTTTAGCCTTTAATTTTAAATTAAAAGTCGGTACTAATAAGTTCTCAGTTCCAATATTACCATCAACAGTAAATATATCACCTTGAGCGTCTGCTATACGCAACTTTTTTAAAGTAATACCTGCATTATCCACAACTATTTTTTCATCTTTTAAAGTAAAATTAGTATCCAACATCGTGACATTTACACTAGCATTATCAAATCTCAATGATCCATTATAATTGGGGTCAATTGTTGTACCTGTAACTTTGAAATTACCATTAATGGATCCACTACCATCCTTGAGAAAATCATCTGATAGCCCAGCAATGGTCGACATATTTACTTTACTGATATTTAAATCGAGGTTCAGATTTGCTGTAGTATCTGTGGCTTGATAATCACCGCTAAGATCAAAATCAACGTCATCTCCTTTAACAGCTAGATTCATATCATAACGTGAACCATTTAATGATTTTGCATTTAGGTTTAATTGACCTAAAGGTACTTCCATCGCATGTAAATCATTAATCTGTAAATCAGCAAGTATACCTGTCGCCCCATAAATATCATTAAGTATAAATTCCCCATTAACAGTTCCGGTTGCTAATTTTTCATCAGAATTTAAATAACTTAATAAGCCTTGAAGCTTAAAATTCTTAAGCAAAAGAGCGATATGTTCCTTATCCGTATTAGGACGATCGCTTCTTAATTCTATACTTTGATTATCATTACTTAATTTAAAATTACTGAATAGCAATCGTTGCTCACCTACTGCTATTTCATTAGAATCAGGTATGGTCCACGGTTGTTTATTAAGAATTAAATCATCTATGGATAGATTAAATATAAGGTTATCAATTCCATCGATATCACGCTTTCGCGAAAGCGTGCTCGCAAAGTGAATTAATCTTTCTTCATCATCATAAGAAGTGAAATCTAGGTTAAGTTTATTCTCTGCAACGATACCTGTCAAAGCTGTGCGCTTAATATTTATAGGTCCTGCAGCAATATTTTTAAATCCTAATTGAAATTGTAAATTTTGAGCGTCTGACTGAGATGAAATCACTAAACTATCGATCTCGCTATCTGCATATTTGATATAATCTACCTTAATATCACTATCTAATTTACGCTCTTTTTCATTAAAATCCACTGCTATATTGATCGTGTCTAAGGTTTGTAATTGTGGTAAAATCACATCACGTAAGATAGGTGCTGGTCTTATGTTACCTTTAATTTTCATTACAACCGGTTGTAAGGTGTCCATGTCCTGATTGGTCGTTAGATACCTATCTATATGGCGTTGTAATGCTGCGGTTATATTTGCTGGATCTGCATTAGATCTCAATTCTAGATCTAGCATTTTGTTATTCACATTTAAAGAAGTAGAATCGTTGGTTACAAAGGCATCCATACTTAAGGCACCTAACAAATATGACTGTTCATCAAATACAGCAATTCCATCTTCTACAGTAGAGCTAATTTTATAACTAGCTTCATTACCAGAATAAGACATCTCTACTTTACCAGCAGCTTTTACATTTTGAGAAGTGATACCGAAAGCTCTCAAATCTATTCCAGCGATATCGATAATGGCATTTACATCATTTGCATTTTGGTTCAATTTAAGATTTGCGTCTAACGCTATATTGATATTATCGTCCTTAAATTTTGAAGTAATTATCCCAGCTCCATTATTCATACTTCCTTTAATCGGGATATTAGTTAATGGATAGTCGTTGTAAGCAAAGCTAGTTATGGTGCCATCAATACTAGCATCTAGATCATTGACATTAGAACTACTACCACTTGTCTGAAGTTGTAAGCTTAAGTTCCCCAATTCTGGCATAGAAAGCATTTTTGATAGCTCTAATTCTTCCAGAAATAATTTAGAGTCAAATTCAATTTTTTCACCATTTTTGAAATCACCATCGATTATCATTGAACCATAACTGGTCATTAGATTTGCTTTTCCCTGCACATTATTAACATTACCTGATACATTTGCTGTTAATTGTGCTTTTTGTGGTAAGGTAATGCCTAGGTCTTTTTCATTTATGAATGGTAACAATGAATTTCTATCGGTAACAACTTTTATGTTAGGTAAGTTAAACGTTAGTTGATCTACATCGGTAACTTGAGTTAAAGTACCATTTGCGGTTACAGAATTGCGTCCCCAATTTAAAGTAAAGCGATCTATTTTTAAATTTTCAGTGCTACCAGTAGCAGTCAGTCGTCCTGTTAATGGTTGTTTTGATAATTGCTTTACATATTCATTTCTAGATAAATCAGGCTGGAAACTATAAAGATCTTTTAAGTCAAATATATACGATGGTATCGTTGCGTTTACTTTTAATGATTCTGGATTATTAATAAGCTGGTCAATACCATTGTATGCTAAACCAATTGATCCATCAATGGAACTATTATTAACTCTTGCTATTAAGTCTTTTATAATCAAATCATTATCTGTCACATTAATTTCACCTCTTAATTGATTAACCGTCAATCCAGAGTACTCCTTAAGTGAAGTATTATCTAACACTACACGCGCACTTTTATCGGCAAGGTTAAAATTGCGTAAATCAACATTAATATCTGTCAACGAAATTGCGTCTGGCGATAATTGAGTAGTTGATGGTTGCGCACCATTTAGGCTATATAAAAAGCTGTTGTTTTTAAAATTTAACTTATTTAAGGAAACATTTAAATCTGGCCATTCAATTGCTATAGGTTCATTGTTTGATTGTAGAGATGAATCTGCAATTTCAATCATAGATAATTCTATATGACTATCCTGCAATTTCACACCATCTACCACGTATTGACTATTCTGAACGTCTGCCTTAGGAATAGATGATTCTAAAACGCCAAAATGAGTTTGCAGCACAATGGCTTCTGGTTTTGAATTGTAATTTAATTCAACATTTGTCAATTGTAAATTACGAGCTGATAACAATGGTAATGGAGAATCATTTGCATCATCTGTAATGGCCTCTGCTAGGTTCGTATCTTGCTCAGGGAAATCATCTGTTTCAGATTTAGCAAATGAGGTAACTATATCTTGCTCATAATTGATAATGGCATTTTTAAGTGACAGATTTTCAATGTCAACTACCATGCGCTCTAGATCTAGTTCATTCATTTCTAGAATTAACTCATCAAAGATTGCAGTTGCATCCATCTCACCTACTTGATCTTTGTAAATTACATCAAAATTTGTAAGAACGATATTCCCTATATTAAGATTTAATGGTTGACTAGCCGTTGTATCTGGTGCGGTAGCAAACGCATCCATTAAAAACTGATAATTAAAACCTTCAATAGAATCTTTTCTAACAACTCTAGCTGTAAGACCATTCCATTTAAGATAATCTAAATCTATACCGGTACCATTTATCAATGGCCATAATGCCATGTCAGCTTCTAAGCTACGAGAATACACTAGTGTGTCATTGTTAACATCACCCATATATAAGCCATCAACTTGAATATTACCATCAAAAGTAATGAAGGCACGATCTAACTGGATTTCAGTTCCTGTTTTGCCTTTCACATAATCGATTACCTGTCCTACAATGATACTTTGTCCCCATGGACTGCGTATGAACAGCAGCAATAAAATGAGGAAAATAAGTATTCCTAACATGGTGCGTGCAAATCTGCGCAGCCATCTGTATGGTGATTTTATAGAAGTTTGTGATTTTTGTTTTTGCACCTATTTTTCGGAATATAACCTTAAGTTCTTAATAGAGTGCAAATTGCTAAAAGTTCAATGATTTAACATAATTAGCCACGGTAAATTTCTGTTAAGAATGTATAATCAGACAAATAATTAGCCTAAAAACGTTTTAATAGAAATAGATATAATAAACATTAAGATATTTGATCTACGCTTTCGCGAAAGCGTAAATAAAAATGCTTACTACATTAATATTAAGCCTTTTTAGTAGGACGTTCTCCTAGATCATATTTAAAACCAAGACCGATGACCTGTCTAATTTGAAAACCTCGGGTTGTATTATCATCATATATCGCCTGAAACTCAAAGTTACCACTGATGTATTTATTGACCTTCAGAAATAAATTAAGGTTATAATCGATATCAATATTCTCAGGATCTGCTAGATAGTCGCTATATAAACTTATTACATTTTCCATTTGTATATTTTTGGCAACCTCAAATTTTGTATAACCACGGAAAGAGGCTCCTACTTCCCATCTAGCTGTTTTATTAGCCTCTACCCCAAAAAATGGTGTGTAGTCATCAACCGCATCTGGATCATTGATATCGACGTCAGTGAAGCTAGATGATACGGTTATTAATCTAGTAGTAGCAGGTGCGATGTTGAAATTGAAGTTTTTAGATTTTTTCCATAAAAAACCTAAACCTAATTGAAAATATGAAGGTGAAAAACCGCCTGAGGTCTCGCGTCGCTTTTGAATAGATCTGGTAACGCCATCGTCACCTGTTTCTTCTTCTGTAAAGAATTCATATCCAGAAATAAATTGTGATCTAAAATTGAAAATCGTACTATAATTCCAGTAGCTCTGTTTAATTTGATTACCTAGTATACTATTCAATTCTAGACGATCAGTCGTCTTGCGCAAGTAGCGCTGATCTTTTACCTGAGAAAGACCAAAATCACTAATTAATTTAGTATCCCACGATAACTTCTTACGCTTGTATTGCATGTCATAACTGATCCCTAGGTTACCTGATACATTAGTAACTCCACCACCTTGCCAGTCGTCATTAAAAGCACTTTGATTAAATAAAAAACTTACTCTTCCCCATGATGCCCAGTTCGTACTTTGAGCAGTAGGGATACTGTCTTGTGCAATGGTTACACCACTTATTAAAAAGAAAAGAAACGATACTATAACAGACTTCAAACTATAATTTTAAGGGTAAAAAGCAAATATATCATTACTATACTTTTATACATATCATCATCATTACTTTAAGTTTTCTTTAAGTTTTAGAAACCTTCTATTAAAAGGATTAATACAGAAAAAGCCTCTAGTTAACGAGAGGCTTTGTTTTAATTATTATAGAATAAATATTATTCCACAACCAACTTCTTTACCTTTTGTCCTAGGTCACTTTGAATAGTAACAAAGTAAATTCCAGAGCTTAAGTTTTCTAGAGAAATACGTTGATCAGTTGAATTTCCAGTAAAATTAGTTTGAGATAACATTCTACCATTCATATCCATTATCGTTGCACTTTTTAAACGATTTGTAGCTGTCAAGTTAATATAACTACTTGCTGGATTCGGAAACATATTAATAACGGTAGAAGAATTATCGGTTAAACTTGCTGTGGCTTGCGATGGAAGAATTAGATAAGGTAAACCAATACGGCCTGTTGTTCCAGGCGCCAACATTATGGCATTATCCGTATAATTTGCACCTTGACCTAAAACATTTGGGCTTTGAATTGCACCTAAACTCGCTTGACAGTTTTTTGAAGCATAAATTTTACCGTCTTGAGCTAACTGTAAATCTCCGTGCCTTACGTTATTGAGTGTTGAATTGTTTAACACGATTGGATTTGCTTCCCAACCTGCTGGCATTGATAAATCATATTGAAGCACTGCTCTTTGGTTAGTAGTATTACAATCTAAACTCGATGTATCAGTGTTACCATTGATATATAATAAACTTGAGTCTGGTGAAAATTCAGCCCCATAAAATCTGTTATAAATACTATTTGTAGATAATCTTATTGGGTTTGTTACCACACCTGTATTTATATCAAAATCAAATAAAGCTGCATTAAATCCATCAGTTAAAATTAATTTAGTTCCATCATTAGATATTTTTAAAATGCCATCTCGTCCTGATAATAAATAATTTGGAACAGAAGTAAAATTACTAGTTACTCTTGTACTAGTGTCGATTATTCCATTTTGGATTTTAATCGAGTAAATGCGTAATGTTGGATAATCAAAATAAGTAGTTAACACCCAATTTGAATTGCCATTCGAATTTATAAAAGCAGTTACCTTTTCCTGAGTTGCAAATTGTACATTATGACTATAATTCTGAATAGGTATAATATCACCTAAACCATTATCTAAGCTCATATCCACTATTTGATAATCTAATGCTGGGCCTGGCACCAAATCCGACCAAAACGTTCTTAAAATAAAATAAGTATTTGTGGAACTTGGATCTTTAACAATCAACTGCTGACTATAAGTATCAGTTGAACCATAACTAGGAGAGTTGCTCATGAGAACATGATTTCTATTCCAAACTAACCTACCATTTGTATAGAAAAGTAAGTTCCCATTCGAATCACTCACTGTACTACAGCCTGCAACGGTACTCATAGCACTATTACTTAACGCTGTAGGTGGAGAAGTTGAAAAGTCCAATCCAGCATTCTCTCCAAAATACCAAAAATTGCCTTCGTTTTGAGCGAATATTGAAAACCCTGAAAACAGAAATATCAATAGCTTTAATCTTCTCATAATCAAATATTTCCTACAATTAAAGAAGATTATTTGAATTGAGATTGAATGAACTTATTTTTTAGAAAACATTAACATTCTATACTTAAATTAAAAAAGCGCAAACCCATAGGTTTGCGCTTTTAGTAAAAATTGTAATTTGTATGATTGCTCTTTATCAAGCTTTGAGAAAGGTACAGAAACCAATATTCATCCGGATAAGCGATTCATACGCTAGCAGAGCTTGAAATCATTCAAGGTTCAAAAGATCCTGAAGCGAGTTCGGGATAAGCGACCACTAAGGCTTTGCAATTGCAAAGCCAAGTGTCTGCTTACATATTTCGTCTATACTGTCCTCCTACTTCAAACAACGCTTCAGTAATCTGACCTAAAGTACAAATCTTAGTAGCTTCCATTAGATGCTCAAAAATATTTTCTTGTTTAACAGCAGCTTGTTGTATGTTAGATAGTTGTTCTTGTTGCGCTTTCGCGAAAGCGGTATGTAGATTATCCTTAGTACTAATTTGTGCTTGTTTCTCTTCTTCAGTCGCACGTATCACCTCAGCTGGTAAAACGGTTGGGCTACCTTTAGAACTTAAGAATGTGTTCACTCCTATGATTGGGAACTCGCCTGTGTGCTTTAACATCTCATAGTGCATAGATTCTTCTTGAATCTTGCTGCGCTGGTACATGGTTTCCATGGCTCCTAGAACTCCACCACGTTCTGTAATGCGGTCGAATTCTTCTAGAACTGCCGCTTCAACTAGATCCGTCAACTCCTCTATGATAAATGCACCTTGAATAGGGTTCTCATTTTTGGCAAGACCTAATTCTTTATTAATAATCAACTGAATCGCCATCGCACGTCTTACAGATTCTTCTGTAGGTGTGGTAATCGCCTCGTCATAAGCATTAGTATGCAACGAGTTACAGTTATCATTAATCGCATACAGTGCTTGCAATGTCGTACGGATGTCGTTAAAGTCTATTTCTTGAGCATGTAGTGAACGACCACTGGTCTGGATGTGGTATTTCAACATTTGAGCACGAGAATTTGCTCCGTATTTGTTCTTCATCGCTTTGGCCCAAATCTTTCTCGCCACACGACCGATCACTGAATACTCAGGATCGATACCGTTTGAGAAGAAGAAACTCAGGTTAGGACCAAATTTATTGATGTCCATACCACGGCTCAAATAGTACTCTACATAAGTGAATCCGTTTGCTAATGTGAAAGCCAATTGCGTGATAGGATTTGCACCAGCCTCTGCAATGTGATAACCTGAGATGGACACACTGTAGAAGTTACGCACTTTTTCTTCAATAAAATACTGCTGTACATCTCCCATCAAACGCAGTGCAAATTCTGTAGAGAAAATACACGTGTTTTGTGCTTGATCTTCTTTTAAGATATCTGCTTGAACGGTACCACGCACTTGCGCTAGCGTTTCCATCTTGATACGAGCATAGTCTGCTGGATCTAGGATTTGATCTCCTGTTAAACCAAGAAGCATTAAACCTAAACCGTCATTACCTTCAGGCAGTTTGCTGGTATCAACCTGTCCGTTTTTAGAATATACTTTTTCGCCTTGAGCGTTTAAATAAGAAGGACGTTCTACATTATTATCATCATAAACCTCTTTAAGCTTTGCCTCTACTTTATCGCCTAAACCATTCTCAGTGATAAATCGTTCACAGTTCTGATCGATGGCAGCATTCATAAAGAACCCTAATAGCATAGGCGCTGGACCATTAATAGTCATAGAAACCGAGGTCATAGCGTGCGACAAATCAAAACCAGAATACAATTTCTTTGCATCATCCAGACAGCAAATACTTACTCCAGCATTACCGATTTTTCCATAAATATCTGGTCGCAATCCTGGATCATTACCGTAAAGAGTCACACTATCAAAAGCTGTGCTTAAACGTTTTGCTGGCATACCTAGACTCACGTAGTGGAAACGCTTATTAGTACGTTCTGGTCCACCTTCACCGGCAAACATTCTGGTAGGATCTTCTCCAGTGCGTTTGAAAGGATATAATCCTGCTGTATAAGGGAATTCTCCTGGCACGTTTTCTTGTAAGCACCATTTTAAAATATCGCCCCAAGCGCTGTATTTAGGCAACGCTACCTTAGGAATCATTTTGTGAGATAGTGACTCTGTATGTGTTTCAATTTTAATGACTTTGTCACGTACTTGAAACTCATAAATAGGTTGCTTGTACTTATTTACTTTTTCATCCCAACCGGTAATTACTTCCCAGTTATATGGATCAAGGTCTTTTAATGATTTGTTGAATTGTGCGATTAGAAGATTCATAAAATCTACATCGTCTGCCAAAACTAGAGATAAAATGTACTCTTCATTTAATCCTTTATCGGTAATTAAACGCTCTCTGTTTTCTACCGCAGGTGCGTTTTCATTTTGATCTAATAAAGTATTGACCGTTTGAAAAACACCATATAATTTCTGTGCCACTTTAGATTGAGCTGCAGCAGTATTATCATAAGCTCTATTACTTTCGGCAATCTCACTTAAGTAACGTGTTCTTGCTGGAGGAATTACAAAGATTTTTTCGCTTTGCGCTTTATTAAGTTCATTTTTAGAACTTAAGTCCACACCTGTTTTCTCTGTAACCTCAGCCATTAGCGCTTCATACAACGCATTCATTCCTGGATCGTTGAATTGGCTTGCTATGGTTCCATAAACTGGTAGCGTTGCAGGATCTGCTTCCCATAAGTTATGATTGCGCTGGTATTGTTTTTTTACATCGCGTAATGCATCTAGTGAACCACGTTTATCAAATTTATTGATTGCCACTACGTCTGCAAAATCAAGCATGTCGATTTTCTCTAGTTGTGTCGCCGCACCAAATTCTGGAGTCATTACATATAATGACACATCACTGTGTTCTAAGATTTCAGTATCACTCTGCCCTATTCCACTAGTTTCTAAAATGATTAAATCATAGTCTGAAGCTTTTAAAACGTCAACTGCTTCTTGCACATGTTTAGAAAGTGCTAGATTAGATTGTCGAGTTGCCAGAGACCTCATGTAAACACGATCGTTATTAATAGCATTCATGCGTATTCTATCACCTAGTAATGCACCACCAGTTTTACGTTTTGATGGATCTACAGATATGATTCCTATATTTTTCTCTGGGAAATCGATTAAAAACCTGCGTATTAATTCATCTACAAGTGATGACTTACCAGCACCACCGGTTCCTGTAATTCCTAGAACTGGTGCTTGTTTTTCAGTTTTATCGGCTTCTGCAAAATGTTTGGTAAAATCATCGTGACGGTTTTCGGCTAGCGAGATTAATCTAGCAATGGTAGGAACGTGATTTTCTAGTAGCTCTCCGTTTAATTGCGCTTTCGCGAAAGCAGGTACAGGAACATCACATTGCTTCACTAAATCATTAATCATTCCTTGCAATCCCATCTCACGTCCATCGTCTGGTGAATAGATGCGTGTGATTCCATAATCCATCAATTCTTGAATCTCTGATGGTAGAATCACTCCACCACCACCACCAAAAATCTTGATGTGTCCTGCGCCTTTTTCTACTAATAAATCACGCATATACTTAAAGTACTCGTTATGACCACCTTGATAAGAGGTCATGGCGATACCATTTGCATCTTCTTGAATAGCAGTATTTACTACTTCTTCTACACTTCTATCGTGACCTAAATGAATGACTTCACAACCGGTAGATTGAATGATACGACGCATAATATTAATTGCGGCATCATGACCGTCAAAAAGACTAGCTGCAGTTACGATACGTACTTTATTTACTGGGATATATGGAGTTTGATCTTGCATTATGATATTCTCAATTTATAAAAGCAAAATTACGAAATCGATAGCGTAGTATGATATATTGTATTTAAACTTTTACATTTATTTATAGTCTTAATTTTATTCTTATTCTTGTTACTCATTCATTATAAAACAACCGATTATCATGAAAGTATTTTTATCTATATTTTTACTAAGCATTTTTATAGTAACCTCTTGTAGTTCAAATGATAATAATGATGACGATATCATAATAGACCCAATAGAAGTAAATTATTTCCCACCATTAACTGGTGACACTTGGGAGACATCTTCTCCAACAGATTTACAATGGGATAATCAAAAGCTTACTGAACTTAACACTTTTTTAGAGCAAAATGAAACGCGTGCATTTATCATTTTAGTAGATGGTAAAATCGTCGTTGAAGAATACTGGAATAATGACTTACTAGGTCAGCCATTTGATAGAAATAGCATCTGGTATTGGGCAAGTGCTGGCAAGTCGCTAGCTAGTACTGTGGTAGGTATCGCACAAGAAGAAGGTTACTTAAATATAGATGATAAGACATCTGATTATCTAGGCAATGGATGGACGAATATGTCACAAGATAAAGAAGACTTAATTACTATAAAAAACCATTTATCGTTTACCACTGGTATCGACTACAATGTAACCGATGAGCAATGTTATGATCCAACATGTTTAAATTATCTAGCAGACGCTGGGAATGAATGGTACTACCATAATGGTACTTACCTTATCACCCATGATATCATCGAAGCAGCAACTGGTGTTACTAATAATCAGTACACAAATAATACTGTACTTAGTAAAACAGGTATGACAGGACAATGGACGAATACAGCATTATTTACCAACGTATTTTTTAGTAACGCAAGAAGTGCCGCAAGATTTGGCTTATTAACACTTGCCGAAGGGAATTGGGACGGAACAACTGTTTTAGGTGATAGTACCTATTTTAATGCGATGACAAACACTTCTCAAAATATTAATGAAGCATATGGTTATCTATGGTGGTTAAATGGTAAAAGTACCTTAAGATTTCCTGGATCTACAGCAACTATCCCGTCATCCCTAACGCCATCTGGACCACTGGATATGATTAGTGCCTTAGGAAAAAATGGACAGTTTATAGATGTGGTGCCTAGTTTAAATATGGTAGTCATAAGAATGGGCAACGAGCCTTCTGGAAGTTTAGTTCCTGTTATATTACATGATGAAATGTGGGAAAAGATCGTAGAAACGATAAATTAAACAACTAAAGTTTTGTTACTTATAATAAGACGTTATCTATCGGATGTTATTTTTGAAGGAATTAAAAATAACGATTGAAAAATTACAGAAGATTTGCAAGAATAGGAATAGCTACTAAAGGTGCCGTTTTTTTATTGATGGGAATAACCGCACTAATTACAGCGTTTCAGCTCACCTATGCGCTTAAAAGTGGTGATGACGTTTTAAAATGGATCTCTCATTTAAGCTTTGGATGGTTCTTAATTTTATTAATGAGTATAGGTCTAGCTGGTTATATTTTCTCCAGATTCTTTCTAACTTTTAATATGCAAGATTATGACAGTGATTCTGGAAAACCAACTTTCCGTAGAGCCGCCTATTTTATAAATGGTATAGGATACTGTCTACTTTTATTTACTTGTTTAAAATTACTATTCGGTATGCCCGACGATGATGGTAATGCTGGATGGAAAATCAAAATCCTACAATCGGTATGGGGAAAAATCATTGTATTTATAATTGCTACTGGACTGGCTGTAAGTGCTATTAATGAATGGTGGATCTCTTTTTCAACCATGATGGACAAAATGACGCATAAAGAAAATCTTACTGATCATCAATACAAATACCTCATGCTTTTAGGTCGCATAGGTAGATTCAGTCGCGGAATTGTATTTGCTGTTTTTGCATATATCCTAGCGCGATCTGCATATTACAATATGCAAAACTTACCTAAAGGCGCAGACGCTGCCTTTGCGTTTATGCATGTCGAGTATGGAGCTATAATTATGGGACTAGTCTCTAGCGGTGTACTTTTCTATGGTCTGTTTTTAATTCTAAGTTCTAAGTACAGAAATATACCTATCAGATAAGGTTATGAAAGATCTTGCTCCTAACCATAGACTCAATAAAACCTTCCTACCTATTATCTTAACATTTGTAGGTTGCTTAATATTCATTGCTGCTCTTAAAAACCACTTATTTTTCTTGGGACCTGTAATTCTTATTAGTGTGATTATAGGTTATTTATTTGCAAAACGATCTTATAATGGACATGCTAATGCCTTTTATGATTCTGAATTTTTATATCTCACCTATAAAAGTGGGACTATCAAAATAAAATTACAAGACATTATTAGTGTTAGACTTTCTAAACCCGAAGTAAAACTGATGGGCATTCCCTATCATGATTATATGATCACTTATCAAAATGAGGACCGATCAAAAAATTCCTATAGCTTTTTGGTGAACTCTATCAACTACAATATTGAATCCTTTGAGAAAATGATCAACTACTATTCACCCAACACTCGAATAGATCGCTATTAGAATTGGAAAATACGCTTTCGCGAAAGCGTATGTAATCAACTGGTAATATTTACTAAAACATTGATGGTTCAACGATTATAAATCAGAACATTCTCAAATACGTCTAGATGTGATAAAGAAGTTACAAATCTTCACAAATTTTTAAGAATTGAAAATTCTATCTTCACACGCAATATGAAGAAACCAATTTTTACTTTTATTGCGTCCCTTTTATTCCTAGGTCACGCCACAGCTCAAGAAAATCGATTATTCCCTACACAACCCAATACCAGTGAGATATATCACAATCTAGAGAAGTTAGGTTTTTTAGGTACGGCACTATACATAGCCGCTCATCCAGATGATGAAAACACACGTTTAATCTCATGGCTTTCTAATGATAAGATGGCACGTACTGGTTACTTATCATTAACCAGAGGTGATGGTGGTCAAAACCTTATAGGTCCAGAATTGCGTGAGCAATTAGGTATGATACGCACACAAGAATTGCTAGAAGCGAGACATCGAGATGGCGGCGAGCAGTTCTTTACACGTGCAAACGATTTTGGCTATTCTAAACATCCAGATGAAACCCTAGAAATATGGAATCAACAAGAAGTTCTTGAAGACATGGTGCAAATCATAAGAACGTTTAAACCAGATGTCATCATCAACCGATTTAATCATCGCACGCCTGGTACCACTCATGGTCATCATACAACCAGTGCTATGTTAAGCATGACTGCATTTAAAAGTGCAGCACTTAAAACAGCATATGCGAGTCAATTAAGTCGCCTAGACACATGGCAACCTCAACGTATATTTTTTAATACTAGTTGGTGGTTTTACGGAAGTCAAGAAGCTTTTGAAAAAGCAGACAAAACCAACTTACTAGAGATCGATGCCGGAACTTATTACCCATGGAATGGTTTATCTAACAGTGAGATTGCCGCATTAAGTCGCAGTGAGCATAAATCACAAGGTTTTGGTAGTAGTGGTTCTAGAGGATCACAAACTGAATATCTCGAGTATTTAGAAGGCTCATTCCCAACCGATAAATCAGATTTGTTCTCGGGCATTAATACTACTTGGACACGAGTATCTGGTGGATCTAAAATTCAAACCCAACTTAATAAAATTCTATCGAGTTATGATTTTAAAAATCCTGAAGCTAGTCTACCAGCACTAGCTGAGTTGCATCAAGCCATTTCTAGACTTAAAGATGAGCACTGGAAAGCCATCAAATTAAGAGAACTTGAAGATATTATTCTTCAAATCAGTGGTATTTATCTAGAAGCGAGCTCAAATCAACAATATATTACTGATGGTGCCACCACACCTATTAATGTTGAGGTAACAAATAGATCTAATGATGAGATAAATATTTCCTTATCGGCTAATAATATGATAGCGTTAGATCAAACTCAAATTAACACCACATCTAATTCCAGTACAATTGTAAAAGGTACCCTAACGATACCGCAGTACTTCCAGCCCACGTCACCTTATTACCTTAATGAACAAGCATCCGTAGGTATGTATACTGTTAAGGCTATGAATGAAAGAGGTTTGCCAGAACTTGAATCACCATTTGCAGTAAAGGCAGTAGTAACCATACAGAATATAAAAATCTATAGAGACTTAAAAATTCAATATAAATCAACTGATCCTGTACGAGGTGAGATACATGAGCCATTAAATGTTGTACCTGCCGTATCTGTAAGTGTTCAAAATCCAGTTTATATTTTTAATGAGGAATCTAAAATAATACAGGTAAGCATGACCGCAAATACAGATTTAAATGCGGGAACTATTGAGCTATGCGCACCTAATGACTGGATGATCAAACCTTCTAAAATTGAATTTGACGCCATGACTTCAGGAACCGTGCGTACTTATAATTTTAACATAGCACCTCCTAAAAGAGCCTCACGTGGTGTGGTAAGTGGTCTGGTAAAAATAGGTGATCAATCATTTTCTAAAGAGGTTATTTCTATAGATTATAACCATATACCAGATCAACAGTTAGTGCGCAACAATGAAGCTCAAGTTGTTAAACCTAATCTTAAAAATAGAGCTACCACAGTGGCTTATATTAATGGCGCCGGCGATGATGTTGCCACCGCAATAGAAGCGATAGGATCAAAAGTATTCCGTTTTGAACCTAGCGAGGTTCCTAGTGATTTATCAAAATATGATGCTGTTGTGGTAGGAATTAGGGCGTTTAACGTCGCACCTACTGAAATGGCAGCCTTGCAAGAACGTATCGATACCTATGTAAAAAATGGTGGGACGTTAATGATGCAGTACAACACAAGCAGACGTATAAATCCAGATGCACTAGGGCCGTTGTCTATTACGCTTTCGCGAAAGCGTGTAACCGATGAAAATGCGGCTGTAACTTTATTAGAACCTGATCATGCGATTTTAAACAAGCCTAACAAAATTACAAGTGTTGATTTTGAAAATTGGGTGCAAGAACGTGGATTGTATTTTCCAGAAAAATGGGATCCAGCCTTTACTCCTATTCTAGGAATGAATGATAACGGTGAAGAGATGACTAATGGTAGTTTAATTGTGGCGAGATATGGTAATGGGCATATCATATATACAGGTCTCAGCCTTTTTAGAGAGTTACCTGCTGGTGTTTCTGGAGCTTACAAATTACTTGCTAATATGGTAAGTATAGGTGTAGATGATCAACCTGTTAAAAAGAATAGTGATGAAAAGTTCTAAGAAATGGAATCGTATTTACATTCTTGTGATTGTTGCAAACATCATTTTTGCAGCTATATTTTACTTAATTACTGCCGTTTATGGAAATAATTGATTGGACGATTCTTACATCAACACTAGCCTTTATAGTGTTGTATGGAGTTTATAAAACTCGAGGAAAACAAACCAGCGAAGAGTATATTAAAGGTGGTGATGCAAGATGGTGGACGGTAGGACTATCGGTAATGGCAACACAGGCTAGTGCTATAACATTTTTAAGTACACCAGGACAGGCTTATACAGATGGTTTAGAATTTGTCCAGTTCTATTTTGGTCTGCCTATTGCGATTATCATAATTTGTGTGACATTCATTCCCATTTATCATAAGCTTAAAGTATACACTGCTTATGAATTTTTAGAAAAGCGATTTGATGTTCAAACCAGATCACTAGCCTCAATCCTATTTCTTATACAACGTGGACTAGCTGCAGGAATTACCATTTATGCACCAGCTATTATACTGAGTGCCGTACTGGATTGGGAACTAAAATATCTAAATATAATTATAGGAATTCTAGTTATAATTTATACCGTATCTGGTGGAACTAAAGCGGTAAACGTTACCCAAAAACAGCAAATGATCATCATCATGGCAGGTATGATTACTGCCTTTGTTCTTATTGTTACACAGTTACCTGATAATGTAACCTTTGACAATGCATTAACCATGGCCGGTAGCGCAGATAAGATGAAAATTTTAGATTTTGATTTTTCATTAAATGATCGCTACAATGTATGGAGCGCCATTTTTGGTGCTAGTTTTTTAATGTTAAGCTATTTTGGAACTGATCAATCGCAAGTACAACGTTACCTGTCTGGTAAATCTATTAAGCAAATGCGTATCGGCTTATTATTTAATGGATTACTTAAAGTACCGATGCAATTCTTTATTCTTATGGTAGGTGTCATGGTTTTTGTATTCTATCAATTTAATGATACACCTTTGAATTTTAATCCTGCTGCCGAAAAAGCTGTTATGGAAAGTGAATACGCAGCAGATTATGAAGCCTTACAAGAGCGCCACTACTCTATCCTGCATGAAAAGCAAACCATGCAAGAGAACTATGCCAAAAAGCTGAATAATCAATACATAGCACCTGAAGATAAATTAGAGTCACGTCTGAATTACTTCCGTCAGGCAGAAGAAGAAAACAGAGAAGCTGCAAGACAATTAATAGCCAAAGCAGACGATGGTATTGAAACTAATGATAAGGACTTTGTTTTCATTCATTTTATTCTACACCATTTACCTAAAGGCTTGATAGGTCTTTTACTAGCCGTAATTTTAAGTGCTGCAATGAGTTCAACAGCGTCAGAGTTGAATGCCTTAAGCTCTACGACTGCCGTAGATATTTATAAGCGTTTTAATCACAATGATACTAAGGATGATGATCATTATGTGCGCATGAGTAAATGGTTTACACTTATGTGGGGAATAATAGCTATTATTTTTGCTAGTGTGGTATCGTTATTTGATAATTTGATACAGCTAGTAAATATTATAGGTTCGCTATTTTATGGAACTATCCTTGGGATTTTCTTAGTGGCTTTCTATTTAAAAAAAGTACGTGGTCGTTCTATATTTATTGCCGCGTTAATTTCAGAAGCTATTGTGATAGCATTCTATTGTGTAGATGAGTTTGTTCCTGATGTGAAATTATTACCGTTCTTATGGTTGAATCCATTGGGTGCATTGATTACTGTAGGACTAGCATGGTTGATAGAATCTAGTGGTTCTAAAAATGATACTGAAGAAATCACACATTTTCAAGACGTTTAAATTTTAAAATCATATGATACATTATTATTACTCAGACGGCATAAATGAGTTCGGCCCGTTTCATCTAAATGAGTTAAAAGAAAAAGCATTACGTCCTGATTTTAAGATTAGAACTGAAAATAAAAGTTTTGTTGCAACTGCCTCTAGCATTGCAGAATTAGATGTTTTATTTCAAAAGCCTGCTGCAGCTGTTCAAAATGTAACCTTCCATAAGCAAACTAATTTACAACCGGCTGCCCAGAAGTCATCAAGCGATAAATTATTGATTGCAACCCTTATTTTGTGGTTATCAACAATGTTGTTAAATGCTATTGTGAGTGCCATTTTTAGTTATAGTTACTCTTCAAATTCTCAATATATTTTTCTGGGATTAGTTAACTTAATTTCGGCTGCATTACCATTATTGATAGCTTTAAGTATACAGGATAAAACTCTTAAAGTCATCGGGATTATTATCTCCGTAATCTTGATGATTAGGTTTATTTTTGGTGCTGTGCAATTAATGACATTCTCTTTTTAAAACAAAAAACCACTTAATTTCTTAAGTGGTTTTTTAAATACGCTTTCGCAAAAGCGATCAGGCTATAATTAGAATTTGTATTCTAGACTGGTTGTTAATCTAAACTCTGAAAGTAGATTAATCCCTCTATTATCAAATGGTTGGATATGATAATAAATAGCAGGTTCCACATTAAAATATAGCTTTTTGTATAAATGAATTCTGCTAGCTAAAGATAAATGTACAGATACTCCATAATCGTAAACATTGTTTGACTTCCCGATCAACAATTCTTTTGATTTTGAATTTAAAAACGTTTGATCGTTAAGTAACAATCGATTCTGAAAACCAAGAATTGTGGCAAGATCAGTATTTCCGTTTATTAGAGAATAACGGGCTTGTATTGGAATCTCTAGATAAGTATATTTCTGTCTGATTTCTATCGTGGATGATGCCGCAATAAAGTTATTCAGTATTTGCTGATCGACGTCATAAGAAATATGTTCAAGCGATTCAAAATTTATAATGTTAGAATCTATATTTCTAGTTGATTGATTGTACTTGATTAGGTTAGCACCTACCCTTAATGTCCATCTATTATACAAGTTATGATGAAGAGCTATTCCGTAGTTTAATTGAATATCTCTATCTATCTGATTGTCATTCAGTCTTCTGTCTATTACGGATTCTCCATTAGAAATGTTATACCTATTTATGATTCCAGAAACACTTACACTCCAAGGGTTTTTATAAATCTCTTTTAGGCTATCTTTTTTCTCATTCATCTCTAACTTAAAACTATTTTTTTTCTTCGTTAGGCTGTCTTCATTATGCTCGAGTAGATCTTCAAACTTGTTAGCTGAAGAATCGATTGCTGTTTTTATCTCTCTTAATTTATCATCGACGATAGTATTAGTGCTTTTTAAAAGTATATCATTACTTTTTGCATCACCACGCCCTACTCTATCAAATTCAGAGTTTGAGGTAATTTGAGTATCCAAAATATTTTTAGCTTTTGAAGCTGTATTTTTAAATATTGTTTGATTGACATAAATCGGACCATTGAAATTTTTGTTTACTGGACCTTCATTTTCCTCAAGCAAAACTTGATTGGATATAAGGCTATCTTGACTAGATTTAAAATCTGTACTAGATAATCCCTTTTGATCTTTCGATTTAAATTTATTCCCAGCTTTATCAGTTTGATAATCTACTATCGGTAATTCGTTAAAATCTTTGTTTGAATAATTATTTAAGAAGAAATTAAAAATCAAACCATTAAATAGAAATCCAACAAATAATATTCCAATACCAGTGATCCAAAACCAAAATGGAATCAATCTTTTTCTCTTCTTTTTTTTCAAATCCCTTTCTAATTCCTTCCAAACTTTATCACTAGGAGTTGCATTTAGTGATTTCAATTTATCATTTATAGAAGACCCTATTTCTTTATTAGTTACCATAAGATCTGTTTTTTGAATTAACGCTCCACTTTTGTAAACTTCCTTTAAGAATAGTTTTAGCACGATTTAGATTAGATTTTGATGTACCTATTGTAATGTCAAGCATTTTACTAATCTGTTTGTGACTATAACCATCCATTTCATATAAATTAAATACCATTCGATATCGATCTGGTAATTGCTGCACCGCAATTAAAATTTCCTGAAGTGGAATAGTCTCTATAAAATCTTCCTCAATTAATACTTCTTTAGTTATTTCCTCATTTAATAAGATATTAAAATTAGAAGCTTTTTTAAATGAAGAAATAGCTGTATTAATTACGATACGTTTCATCCAGCCTTCAAAACTGCCTTTTCCTTTATATTTATTTATCGATGTAAATATGATCATAAATGAATCATGAAGAATATCTTCAGCCTCTTCTCTATTACGGCTATATTTTAAGCACAAAATAAAGAGCACTTCTTTATATTGATCATAAAGCTCTTTTTGAGCGTTTATATCATCTTTTTTACAAGATTTAAGAAGTTCTTTTAAATTCAATATTGTTGATTTAAAAATTAAAAAATTTACTTAACTCAATAGTATAATCATCATCCCAAGATTACATCGAAAATTAAGAGGTCAACATATAAATTATAAATATTATTCATCAAAAGCAACAACAGCATTACTAATTACTTTAAAATCTGCATTAGTATTTGTTACGTTAACAAAAGCAGCATAATCAATCCAAACGAATCCATCATCTCCCCAATCTTCACCCCATGAATTAACAACCTTAAAAGCATTGTAATTATCTGAATAACCAATTACAAGCATTGCATGACAACTTCCTGAAGAACTATAATCAACAGGATGCTCTCTATACGCTGACAAACCAAATTGATCAACAATTCCAAATTGAGAATCTAAATATGCAGATATAATGATTGGTTTTTGTTCGTTTAATAAGGTTTTCATTTCTAACAACATATTAGAGCCACTTAAATATTTATAATCACTTATTTTATTTGCAGATGCCTCTGTATTTTGAAAACTATTAGGTTGAATATTACAAGAATAATCTAGATATGGAAATGATTGCATTGATACGGCTCCTTTTTCTTTCAAGATTTCTAATGTTGCGGTTATTGAAGTTCCTTCACAGATTCCTTGTGTTAATTGATTGTAACTATATGCAGGACTCATGATATTATGTTCTGAGTATGGCAGTCCTGTTTCAATCTGTTCTTGAAAAGATTTTAAATAATAAGTGATAGCCCAAGAGGTACATGAACCTTGTCTACCTTGATTTCCAACGGGTGGTAAAAGAGGTGACAAATCAAAACTACTGGGCAAAGTATTAGGAATTATTAAGTTATCTAATAATTTATCAGTATTAAAATTATAATCTCCATTAGTGTTACATTCATTAGAGCCAGTAAAGTAAACTTCTGCATTTTGAGTTATAAATTGATAAGTCTGAGTCTCATAAGTTTGTGGAGTTTGTTGAGCTACACAACCTTTAATACAAAGCAATAAATCTGCTTTATTATTGATCTCTATAATAGTCCCATTTGGAAAAATATAATTTAGAGGAAAATTGAAATAAATATTACTATTAATAGGTAAATGTATTAAAAAATTATATAAATCATTATTATTCTCTATATGTTTTGAAGTTTTCACATTTCGGTTTTGATCCAATTCATAAATTTTAACAGGATAAAGAAATCTGATGCATGACAGTTGATTATTATCTAATATTTCATTTTGTACATTGAGTAATAAACTGAATAACTCTTCATCTTGATAAACTATATTAGTTTCCAAAATTTGTTCGTTTTCTATTTTATCATATCCGCAAGAAATTACTGTAAAGCAGATTAAAATAAGTACTATTTTATTTTTCATAATATTTAATTTATAAGCCTTTAACTAATAGTATATAATAATCAAAATGGTTGCGTCATATAACAAAAAAACCACTTAATTTCTTAAGTGGTTTTTTAAATACGTTTTCGCAAAAGCGATATTGTTTACAGGTTATTACATCTTAACGCCCCATTCTTTAAGGCTATCTTTATTCATCTTTACATAGTCAGCATTACCTGCAGCAGTAGCTAATGCTAGAGACTGCTTTGCAGATGCAATGGCTGCACTCGTATTGCCCAATTTAGCTTCTATAAGTGATTTTTTACGGAACATCCAAAACGCTTTAGGGCTCAATACAGTTGCCTTAGTAATCCATTCGTGTGCTTTTTCTAAATCTTTATCTGCATCAAGATAAAAAGATGCTGCAGAATAGTAATCGTTTGCACTAGGACCTGCCATTACTTTATCAATACTACCTTGAGTTTTTGCTTTAGTAGGCACTGAGAAAGGAACTGCTACCATAGTATTAGCCCACATAATTTGTAAATGAGCACCTTCCATGTTAATCTCATTAATTGCCATGGTAAAACTTTCTTGAGTATTTTTTAGTTTGCTTACGGGCACGGTAACCATTGCAGCTACTTTAGAATCGTCCCACTCACTAGGTGTTCCCCAATTAGAATGATCAGTATAAAAATAAACATCCCATTCTTTTTTACCAGGCTTAGTAAATACTGCATAAGTCCCAGCTTTTAATTCTTTCCCAGCCACAATCACATCATCAGAGAATGAAACCTCAGAGTTAGCATTTGCACCGGTTCTCCACATTTTATCAAAAGGTACTAAATCGCCAAAGATATCTCTATCTCTCATAGCCGGTCTAGAGTACTCCAGTGTAACTTCCGTAAGACCAACGGTTTGTTTTACCATAGCACTAGGACTAGGTTGTGGTGCTTCTATTTGTGCTGTAAGAGTTGTAGCTACAAATAATGACATAAAAGCAAGTAATGTATATTTCATAATTGAAAAAAATTGAATTAATTTAAATGTAAATAAACAGCTTTTATCGTTTATCTATTGTTAGGGTTTTCTTAATACATTAAGCTTTGGCGCTAGAGAAAAAAATCATTTTAACGGCTACAATTATTAAAATAACTCCAAAAATCTTTTTTAATAACTGTTGATTTATACTTATTGCTAATTTAGTTCCAAAATAACCACCAAAAACAAAAGCAACAGCGATCACTAATGCATAACGCCAGTCGAGTTCATGACCATTTTTATGATACGTATATGCAGCAAGAAATGTGACAGGAACTGCTAATACAGCAAGACTTAATCCTTGTGCTTGATGCTGACTATAACCTAAAAACCATATTGCTAGTGGCACCATAATAACGCCACCACCTACTCCTACACTACCACTTAAAAATCCTGCTAATAAGCCTAATAGCAATAAGAGTAAAATAATTTCTAATGTCATTTTCTTTTTTGGTTTCATAGTTATAATAAAGGAGCCCACAATCTACAAAAAGACTCTTTAAACTTATTTGCTTTATCTCTTTTTATCCACAGCTCTAATAAAACTTCTTCGCAATATTCTAAATCCTTTTGAAATTGGACATTTAATTCTTGTGAAATCTCTTCATCATAAATTAATGCGTTAATCTCAAAATTAATATCAAAACTGCGATAATCCATATTTGAAGTCCCTATGGTACAAAACATATCATCAACTACCATTGTTTTTGCATGTAGCATTCCCCTATGATACCAGTGAACATATATACCACTTTCTAATAAATCCTGGAAATATGATCTAGACGCATATCTTGCTGCCCAACTATCTCCTTTTTTAGGCACCATGATGTGAATTTCTACACCACTGCGTGCAGCACTTTTTAAGCTCGTTAAAATCGCTTCATTGGGTATAAAATACGGTGTGGTGATATAAATACTTTTCTCTGCTGTGTTAATAGCAATAAAAAGTGCTTCCATAATATTTGCCCAGTCTGTATCGGGACCACTAGCAGCTATTTGAACGGCTTTATTTTCAGGAAAATCAATCTCTGGGAAATAGCTAGATGGAATTTCATAATTTTCATCTTGTCGTTTCACAAAGTACCAGTTCAACAACCATTGCGCTTGCAGGCTTTTAACAGCATGACCTTCTATACGCAGGTGTGTATCACGCCAGAACTGACCATTGTGATTTACGGGCTCATTCACATAATCATCACTTATATTCACGCCACCTATATAACCTATACTACCATCAATAATAAAAATTTTACGATGATCGCGATAATTTGCCTTACGTGTAAATTTTGAAAAAAGAACAGGCATAAATGCCTCATACTCGATACCTACAGCATTCATTCTGCTCTTATTAGCTCTAGAGATAGAACTTCCTACAGAATCATAAATAATTTTAACTTCAATTCCACGTTTTGCAGCTTCTATTAAAGCATCGATCACATCTGTCCCGATATGATCGTCACTCAAAATAAAATACTCAAGATGAATATGATTTTGAGCGTTTTTAATATCCTCAAAAACACGATCAAATTTTGATCTACCGTTGATTAAAACATCTAAATTATTGCGTAACGTTAAGGGTGCTGCCTGGTTATGTCTTAACAGCTTCACCATTTTAAGACGATCTATTAAAAAAGTCTCTTCATATTTATCAAGATCATCATTTGATACATGCAAACGTTTATTCCAGTCTTGAATAAGTTCATTTGCATTAAGATCTTTTCTTTTAAAAATTTTAGATTTTCGGTATTCAAGACCAAAAAAGTAATAGATACCCAATCCTAAAAAAGGTAAGGCTACTAAAAACAATAATGAAGAAACTGTTTTACGTGGGTTCTGATTACTACGTATCAAGAAAAACGCTGCACTTAACGCAACGATATAATTGATAATAAGCAGACTTAAAAACCAATTACTAAGAACCCAGTTTAACATAACTAGTCGTAGTAACCATTTTCTGGAATTTCAATTTCGTATAATTTCCCAGACTTGTTATTCAACTTATTTTCTCTCAACCATGGATTATGGATTTTTAAAATTTTATAGTTTATAGAGTTCGCTTTCGCGAAAGCTGCTAAATCATCAATCTCATAATCCACTAAGATTTTTTTAGTAGGTACTTGGTAATAGTATTGCTCAGGCTCCACATTAAAACCAAAGCTTTCTGGACTTTTAAGAATTTCTTTTAACGCTAGAATCCTAAACACATATCTACCTGTCTCCTGTCCTAGCAATAAATCATAATAAGAAGTTGCTTGTTGTCGCTCTAACTCGCGATTTATTCCAGCATTTCCCGCATTATAGGCAGCAGCAGCAAGTGTCCATGTTCCCATTCTTTCTTTACTATCCTTTAAGTATTTACAAGCAGCGCGTGTGGCTTTCTCTAGGTGGTAACGTTCATCTACATTACTATTTACTTCTAAGTCCAATTCTTTACCAGTTGCGCTCATTATTTGCCAGAAACCACTAGCTCCTGCAGGTGACTTTACATTATCGAGACCACTCTCAATAACCGCTAGATATTTAAAGTCATCTGGGATTCCTTCTTCTGCCAGTATAGCTTCTATAACAGGAAAATATTTTTTTGATTTTTTAACTAGCATGATTCCGTTAGATTGCCAGTAGGTATTTACTAAAAATTCACGGTCTGCACGCTCTTTAATATCAGGATGATGTAAGGGTACAGATTCTCCTGCAAAATCTAATGTTTTAGGAAGCTCTAACGCATATACTCCATAATCGCCCACTCGTGATGGATCTTTTAACTCTGGAGTCTTCATAGGCTCCATTTCTTGAAGACTAGAGTTTTGTTGCACAGCACTTACTGCTAGCAATAAAACGACTACTATTCCTGCTCCTAATAATATCTTTTTCATGCGTTCTATTTTTGGTTTAAATATAAGGGAATCCCATTGAGTCTAAAACTGTTATTGTGAAATGATTTGAGGTAAGTTATCATTAAACCAGCGGAATCTATTAATAATCATTATATGAGTTCCATCTGGTACTATAGTTACATTATTTATGTATTTGATGGGGAAAATCGGGTCTTTATCTCCATGAATATGTATTACATCTTCAGGCATATCTTGTTGATCCCAGTTGATTATCGTATCCAGTGCCCAATCTAGATAACGTCTATCATTAACTGATAAATATTTCTTGTACAGCTCAAGCTTTTTAGGTGCAATTCCAAAGGTATACTTAACTAAAGAATCCATATTTTCAAAAAGACGAGTAGGCACGATCTTATGAAGCTTAGTGACTTTGCTAAAATGCATACGTCTAGGGAACTCGCTGTTACTTTTTGCACTAGAAATGATAATGGTTTTACGTACTATAATTTGTTTTGCAATCTCTTGAACAATGATACCACCAAATGAGACTCCTATAACCACAGGGTTTTCATGATGGATTTGTTTTATTAAACGTGTAACATAATTCTTTAAAGGCTCATTTTTTTCAGGAATGATCCAGTGCATAAAAAACATTTCAAATTGTTCTGGTGGAAGCTTAATATTCTCAAATATCAAATCAGACGCAGCCATACCAGGCATAAAGTAAACAGGAATCATATTTTAAGAATAGATTTATAATCAATGTTTTAACAGATGCTATGATTAAGAAAATGTTATTTTAAAGTATCTTTACAAAGTTAATAAGAGCAATTTTTATGCTTTCACTAATCAACCACAAAGTTTTAATAAACTTATCCTTTAGTGAATATACCTAATCATATTTAGGAGTTAAAAAGAATGAAAATGGAAACATCAACTACGATTGAAATTACTGACAACACCTTTTTACGTCAGTATGAATGTACCAAAAATGGAGATTTAGCAAAAATTGAATATTCTCAACAAGAGCGAAAAATTTTCTTGACTAAATTTATCATTCCAGAGTCTTTAGAAGATGATGCTGATTTTAAAAATGAATTTTTAAGAGCTGTATTTCTTAACATTAGAGATGAAAAGAAAATTAAAGTAGTACCTACACATCCTAAAATAGCTGGATTTGTTCGACGCAATCGTCATGAATTTAAGGAAATGCTACCTGTGGGAATTAGTATTTAAACCTAATTAATACTTAACCACATTTGTCTAGCTGCATCTAAATCTGATGGTGTATCGATACCTATACTAGCATGGTCAGTAATGATCATGCTTATTTTTTTACCATGCTCGAGATACCTTAAGCACTCTATCTTCTCTTTTAATTCTAATGGTGTTGCACTAGAATTGTAAAAATCAATCAATGCCGCTTTTCTAAATGCATAAATCCCTATATGTTTATATACTGGCACCTCTACGTCAGTTGCTCTATTAAATGGGATTGGACTACGAGAAAAATAGATAGCGTTACCTGATAAATCAGTAATAACCTTAACATTATTAGAGTTATGAATGTCTTTCTCTTCTTTTAACTCATGCATTAATGAAGCTAGAGCTATTGTCTCATCATCATCATTTTCAAATACTTCTAGCAATTTTTTTAAATCTGCCTGATTAGTAAATGGCTCATCACCTTGCACATTGATGATAATATCTGCGTCTATATTTTCAACAGCCTCGGCAATACGATCACTACCACAATCATGTTGCTTTTTGCTCATTACAGCCTTACCACCATGATCTGTAATCTCTTTAAATATAATTGAACTATCCGTAGCCACAATTACCTGATCAAAAAGATTTGTAGCTAGCGCAGCCTCATAAGTTCTTACTATGACAGACTTACCGCATAGATCTTGCATCAATTTTGCTGGAAATCTACTTGCTTCATATCGTGCTGGTATTACAGCAATAACTTTTAAACTCATGAATTAAAAATTAAGTGGTAATAAATTGAAAGTGGTACGTTCCCTTACCGTAATAGCCATCTCTTTAAAAGAGTCTATGATTAAATTAATATCAGATTGATTCATTATAATAAGGTTTCTATATCGTGCTGATTTCAGTTTTAAAGTTAAACGTCTATCATTTTTAGAGAATAACGTTATGGAAATCAATTCTTCAATTTCATTAAATGGAATTGATTTAACAACTGATGACTTAAAGAGATAATAATAGATTGCAAATAGAGCTACTGCAATATAAGATCCTATTAAAAACCCTAACCAGAAAGAGGAAATATCATTTATAATAATCACTGTACACCATAAAATTGATGAACACAATAATACTATTTGCATCATTCGATAAGACCTTAAGTGGTCTTCAATGCTTAATATTTGTTTTTCAGTATCAAATCTTAATACCGAAGACTTTCGACCTTTTAGTACAGACATTATATGTTGAATGGTTTATGAAATCGGCTTTCGCGGAAGCGGTTTTTTCTTAAATAACTTCTTGTACAGTTTTCTAATTGCAATAAAAATCAACACAACAATTACTGCTGCAAAAATAGGTGCTATTAAAGAAAGAAAGCTTAGAATACCACTAAAACCTGCCTCGGCAGTACTTATTACAGGATTACCTATACCACCAGTGGTTGCTGTACTGGTTAAACGAGCAGCACCAGCAGTGCTAGCTACACTTGCTGCAGTTCCACCACCTGCAATAATCGCTAGTGTCCAGGTGTATACAGGATCTAAATCTCCTACTACACTTACCATAACTGCAGTACCAGCAATGGCCGCTAGCGGTACGGTGATAGTGTCTAATAAGTTATCTACATAAGGTATATAATAAGCCATTAACTCTACAATCGCTGCAACACCTAGTATGAGAACTGCGCTTAAACTACCTGCCCAAGCCCAATCTGGATTAAGCGGTACCATACCCATGTAAGCCGCGATACTTAAAAATAAAAGCGGTACAAAAACTCTAAATCCAGCACTAGCAGAAAGTCCTATTCCCAGGCATATACTGACAAAAATTTCAAAATTTGATGTAATCCATTCCATGGTTATGATTCTATAAAATAATCCTTATTAAAGCCTATAAGATACAAATTTGTTTTGGCACGCGTCACAGCGGTATACAACCAGCGCAAATAATCCTTTGATGGACCATCTGGTAAATATGGTTGTTCTACTATCACATTTTCCCATTGTCCACCTTGTGATTTATGACAAGTTATTGCATAGGAGAATTTAACTTGTAGCGCATTAAAAAACGGGTTTTCTTTAATCTCTTTATATTGTTTCCATTTTGGTAACTTAAGATAATCCATTCTCACTTCTTGATATAGTTTATTTGAATCATCATAAGTTAAAGATGGAGATTCTGACTCGAGTGTATCAAGCAATAGTACTGTTTCAAAAGGTTTTTCATCTGGATAATCTACCATACGCACCTTTACCTCTGCAAATCTGAAGCCATAAATATTTTTAAAATTATAAATTTCTAAAATTTCTATAATATCTCCATTTGCTATAAAACCAGCAGCACTACTGGGCTTTAACCAGTGGTAATTGTTTTTTACCACCATAAGGTAGTCGCCAGATGCTAGTTCGCTTTCGCGAAAAAGAATCCTAGACCGAATTTGTTGATTATATAAATTTGCTCTTTTATTAGACCTAACGATAATGGCAGTTTCCTCATGTCCTTGAGTGTCATAAGCTGTTTGAATAGCCTCCATAATCTCGTGACCATCGATAAGTCTATTAATATCAATAAATGGGTCTACATCAAATTTGAAGTCGTTATCTAGTTCTTCTATATGATTTCTAATACGTGTAGCATTTAGCAATATGCCAGAATCCTTTTCTTGTCGCTTTACCTCATCCAGTTCAATACAAGTAACCTCTTTTAAATAACGTTGTTCTAATAGAGTAGGTTCTAAAGCAGGGGAAACGTCTAGTTTTACAGGTGGTAATTGAGCTGTATCTCCTATTAAGAGAAGAATGCAACCTATACCAGAATATACATACTCAATTAAGTCATCTAGTAAAGAACCATTACCACCAAACATTTTGTTCTCACTAGCAACATCAGGTATCATTGAAGACTCATCTACTATAAATAAGGAATTACGATGCTTATTTTGTTTTAAGGTAAACTCTACATTTCCACCTTTACCTTGTGCTTTGGGATAATAAATTTCACGATGTATCGTACTAGCCGTTTTATTACTATAACTACTAATTACTTTTGCCGCTCGACCTGTAGGTGCAAGCAGCACACAACTCATTTTGGCTTTCCATATATTCTTAACAATGGCACTAATTATAGTCGTTTTTCCTGTTCCGGCATATCCTTTTAATAAAAATAGTCTGTCCTTATCTTTATCAATGACAAAAGAAGAGAGCTCTTCAAGCGCTCTATCTTGCTCATTTGTAGGGACAAAAGGAAAATCGGTGTGTATTATTTTGTAATATTCTGCTGCAGTCATGAATTATTGGTGAAAACCTGATGATAAACTTAACTCAAATTTGAAATGTGACGCTAGGATGAGTCAAAAAATATTGTAGATTTGTTAGCTTTGAAACCAAGATAATTATTTTAAAAAATATGACTGCTCTCATTACATCAATAGTATTAGGAATTTTAGCATTAGTAGGACTAGCTTTTCTAATTAATAAATTACCTAAGAAATTACATATTGTTATTATAGTGTTCTTATTAGCATTGATTGGCTACTTTGGATATGAACTATTTGATTCAATAGCAGCTCCGGTAAAGTTTGAAAAAGTAAAAGAAGAAAGATATAAGAAAGTAATTGCCCAATTGATTAAATTACGTGAGGCAGAAAATGCTCATAAAACAATTACTGGAAAATATACAGATGACATTAATAAACTTGCAATGTTTGTAGACACTGCAAAATTTGCATTAGTACAAAGAAGGGATAGCTCTGTAGCTGATCGCGATAAGAACAAACGTTTTGGTCTTAACGCAGACAATGGTGGTTACTACAAAGAAATTGTTGTAACAGATACACTAGGATATAAATCTGTGAAAGATTCATTATTCCAAAACGTAGATATTGCTACTTTACTAGACTATTCATTTACGACAGAAGGCAAGAAGATTGAAACTCCTGGGAAAATTTCTTTGGAAACAGGTACTTATTTTGATGATGATAATGCCATCAGTGTATTTGAAGCTAGAGCAAAGAAATCAGATATCTTATTTGATCAACCAGAAAGGTTACTTGAACAAGAATTAAGAACTAAAGCTGTAGAAGGTGTTACTGGAGAAGAAATTGTTGTAGGAAGCTTAACTGAAGTAACAACAAGTGGAAACTGGCCTAGACAATATGCCACTAGCCCAAAGTAATATGTCTGCAATGCATAAAAAAATGTCCGTCTTGATTCATCAAGATGGACTTTCTTTTTTTATCTACTCATCAAAGGGTATTGAAAATCGCATTCTTAAATCTTTTAAGCATGAGTCTAATCCGATTGAAATACTACAAGAGATTGAAAATATTTATGAAACTGAGGTAAATTTAAATCAACAGTTTGAAGAAGTCACTTTAATATATAATCACCCGATTTTTACAGGTGTCCCATCTAGCATTTATGATGAGCAACACCAGTCTGATTACTTAAAGTATAATGTACGCCTATTAGAGACAGATGTGATAAGTACGGATGACGCTATCGAAGTATTAGACTATAAAACAGTTTATATCGCTTATACTAATATTAATAATTACTTTTTTGATAAATATGGTGATTTTAATTATTACCACTACTCTACTCTTGCTTTACAAAAACACTATTCTAGAAATGACCTGTCCAAGTCAGAAGTTATCATTGATATAAAAGAGTCACAATTTTATATCACTATTTTTGAAAAAGGAAATTTGAAATTACATAATAGTTATCCTCATCAAGCAGCAGAGGATATTCTCTACTATACATTATTTACCGCACAGCATAACCAATTGGATCCTGAGAATATGGCTTTAAAGATTATAGCAAGTGCAAAAAACGATGCGGTTTACGATTTACTTTATACCTATGTACGTGAGGTTAACTACGTCATCGACTCAAACACTTATATAGAAGACATTTTATGCGTATAATTTCAGGAATACATAAAGGGAGAAGAATACAGGCTCCAAAGAATTTACCAGTAAGACCTACTACAGATATGTCTAAAGAAGCCCTATTCAACATTTTAAGGCATCGCAAGCATATTCCAGGTATCAAAGTATTAGAGCTATTTGCTGGAAGTGGTAATATGAGTTATGAATTTGGAAGTCGTGGTGCATCTAGTATTCTTGCAGTAGACCAACATAAGCCGTGTCTAGATTTTATAAAAAAAACAGCAAGCGCTTTAAATCTACCTATTGATACCAATAAAGCAGATGCTTTTAGTTTTTTAGAAAAGCATAAAGGTAGTTATGATTTAATTTTTGCAGATCCACCATACGGACTAGAAGAAGAGCAATTTCACTCTATTGCAACCTTAGTCATGGAAAACGAACTCTTAGTACCTGGTGGTATTTTTATCATGGAGCATTCTAAACATACTGATCTTTCAAATCATCAGTGGTTAGAAAGTTCTAGAAGATATGGTGGTACCGTATTTAGTTTCTTTGAAAATCCTGATGAGGAAGAATAAAATCAAACTAATTTATTTCAATAAGACATTGTTTTACAATGATTAAAGAAGCTCTTCTTAAAGAATTAAACGATTTGCAATCTGAAGTAAATTTAACGGATTTTAATACGCTAGAACGTAAACTTAAATATTTTTTGAGGTTTGAATTAGGTGATAATTTAGAGAACGGAACAAAACAACGCGTTAATCAGGCTACTATTCGAGCATCAGAACTTTTTGAAAGTCATTTTACAGAAGACTCTAAAATCTATATAATTATCTATGATTTCAGTAACAAAATATTTAATAATACCTCAGCCTATATTCATGAAATTCTCAATGATAATGAAATTAAAGGTGAAAGTTATGATGAAAAGTTAGCCCTGCGATATTTTGACTATGAAACGGAAATTGAATGGGTTGAAGGAAAACTATCAATATATTCTGGAAAAAGGAACAAAATTTCTCATGAGAAAATTTTCAACGGAATTGCTAATTATGAAATGGGATTCGAACCTTACATTCATCAATTAATTTACTTTTTTGAGAAGAAAACTCAAAAATGGTTTTGGATGTATGATGATAGAGGATGTCTGATGTATAGTAATGAAACATCGGAATTAAAAGATAACTTCACAAAATTTGACTCTTGGATTGTTGAATCTCAAAGAAATCAAATGAAAGAACAATTTAGGTAATTATTTAATTCGCTATGAGTTTTGAGATTGCTTAAATGATTAAATTATATATTCCTCTTATTAAGTAAAAGACTGAAGTTAATCTTAAGAAATCTAATCCCTACCCCATCAAATTAATATCAGCGATGTTTTTAATTCTATTTCTTTCTAAGAACGCATCAATGGTTTCAAAGTGTTCTATCACACGTTGATCTTTAAATTCAAATACTTTTTCTGATAAGCCTTGCAAGAAATCTCTATCGTGAGATACCAAGATTAAAGTACCATCATAAGTAGATAAAGCTTCCTTTAAAACATCTTTAGATTTAATATCTAAATGGTTTGTAGGCTCATCGAGAATTAACAAATTCACAGGTTCTAGTAATAACTTTACCATAGCTAGCCTGGTTTTTTCACCACCAGACAAAACACTTACCTTCTTTTCTAAGTCATCACCACTAAACATAAATCTCCCTAGAATATTCTTTAATTGTGTACGCACATCGCCTTCTGCCACTTCATCAACTGTCTGCCATATCGTTAAATTATTATCTAACAAAGCTGCCTGATTTTGCGCAAAATATCCAACTTTTACATTGTGACCTAGTTGACAATTACCTTCTACTTCTATCTCGTTAAGAATAGCTTTGATCATCGTTGACTTTCCTTCACCATTACGACCTACAAAGGATACCTTTTCGCCTCGAGCAATAGACATATTTGCATCTTTAAAAACCACATGATCTCCATAAGATTTTGATACATCTTTAACGGTTACAGGATAATCACCAGATCGTGGTGATGGCGGGAAACTGAGTTTTAATGCAGACGTATCTACCTCGTCAATCTCAATAACCTGTAACTTCTCAAGCATCTTCTCTCTAGAATTAACCTGATTAGTTTTAGAATAAGTTCCTTTAAATCGTTCTATAAAAGCTTTCGTATCGGCGATAAACTTTTGTTGTTCTTGATATGCTTTAATTTGATGTGAACGACGATCTGCTCTTAACACTAGGTAATGGGAATAGGTTGCTTTATAATCATGGATTTGTCCCATGGTAACTTCAATAGTGCGATTAGTGATGTTATCTATAAATGCTTTATCGTGTGAGATAACCATTACAGCGTCTGCTTTATTAACAAGAAAATCTTCTAACCAAATTACAGATTCTATATCAATATGATTGGTAGGCTCATCGAGTAAAATCAAATCTGGTTTTTGTAATAGAATTTTAGCAAGCTCAATACGCATACGCCATCCACCACTGAATTCACTGGTTGGTCTTGTAAAATCTTCTTGTTTAAATCCTAGACCTTTGAGAGCTTTTTCTACTTCGGCATCATAATTTACTTCTTCTAGAGCATAGAATTTTTCTCCTAAATCTGTTACACGTTCAATGATTGCCATATACTCTGCACTTTCATAATCTGTACGAGTCGTTAAAGCCTCATTAAGTTCATCCATTTCCTTTTTCATAGATGTGACGTGTTTAAAGGCTTTGGCTGTTTCTTCAAAAACGGTACAATCATCTGATGTTAACAAATGTTGTGGTAAGTAAGCAATAACAGTATCACCTGGAGTTCTCACATGACCACAAGTAGCTTTTTGTTCACCAGCGATGATCTTCATCATGGTAGATTTTCCTGCTCCATTTTTACCCATCAGTGCTATTTTATCTGTTGGATTAATGACAAATGAAACATCACTGAAAAGTGTGGTACCACTAAATTCTACGGCTATATTTTCTACTGTAATCATGTTGAAGTTTTTGCAACGGCAAAAGTATGATTATTCTATACTTATATAGAAATCTAAATATGATTAAAGAGAAGGAATTTGTAAAAATTACTAAACGTAAAAAAAGCAGGTCTATAAGCCGGATTCTGTTACTTGATTTCTCAAGCACTCTATCATTTATCTAGAATTACAATTACTTGCAACCTCTATCTGTTTACCCTTCAGAATCGCGCGGATCGCGCTCAAGCTCTGATATACGCAACATTTCACCGTATAGAGTTTACCTGGTTTCACTACAGCATTACCTGTACATACTTTCTGTTGCACTAGTCCTATTACGCTTTCGCGAAAGCGTAATGACGGCCATTAACCGTTATACTATCCTATGGTGCCCGGACTTTCCTCTTCATAAGAAGCGATAGAGCGACCTGCTGACGCAAAATTACTTTAAATATTGACACCGATGTTGATAATTTAATGAAATAAAACAGTAGAAATAATAGCCAAATTTAACGAGGCGTTTATCTTTGAATCGATGGAGCCATTTATAGTATCTGCTAGAAAATACAGACCCGAGACTTTTGAAGATGTCGTAGGACAAAGCGCTATTACCAAAACGCTTGAAAATGCAATTGCTAGTAATCATCTAGCACAAGCTTTGCTATTTACTGGTCCTCGTGGTGTAGGAAAGACAACCTGCGCCCGCATTCTTGCAAAAAAAATCAATCAACAAAATGCCGAGGTTGATCCCGATGAGGATTTTGCCTTTAATATTTTTGAACTAGATGCTGCTTCTAACAACTCTGTAGACGATATACGTAGTCTTACAGAGCAAGTACGTATTCCTCCACAAGTAGGTAACTTTAAGGTCTATATTATTGATGAGGTACATATGCTCTCAACAGCAGCTTTTAATGCGTTTCTTAAAACCTTAGAAGAACCGCCAGCACATGCTATATTTATTCTAGCAACTACTGAGAAGCATAAAATTATACCTACCATTCTATCTCGTTGTCAGATTTTTGATTTTAAGCGCATTACAGTGGCAGACATGCGTGGACACTTAAAACGTATCGCAGGTATAGAAGGGATCACCGCAGACGATGAAGCATTACATATCATAGCTCAAAAGGCTGATGGTGCCTTGAGAGATTCACTTTCTATATTTGATAGGGTTGTCAGTTTCTCAGGTAAAGATCTGACTGTACAAGCGGTAACTGAAAATTTAAACGTACTTGATAGAGAAACTTATTTTAACATCAGTGACCTGATCATAACTGGTAACATACCGCAATTACTGGTAGATTATGATGTGATCATGTCTAAAGGTTTTGACGGCCATCATTTTATCGCTGGCCTTGCTTCTCATTTTAGAGATTTAATGGTTTGTAAGGATGAGAGAACTCTTCATTTATTAGACGTGTCTGATACAGTGAAAGTAAAATATGCCGAACAGTCTAGAAAAGTCGATTTAGTATTTTTAAGAGAGGCCATTAACTTAAGTAATGAAGCAGATTTTAAATATCGTAGCAGTCGGAACCCAAGACTACATATTGAATTGTGCCTTATGCAGCTAGCCTCTATCTTAACAGATGGAGAAAAAAAAAATGATGTAAACTACATTATTCCTGCTTCCAATTTTAAAAACCAACCTGTCGCTGCGGAGGCTACTAGCTCTTATCAAATACCTCAAGAACCAGCAAGTAAACAAGTTAAGGAAGCTACAGCGGTGCAAGATAGTCAACCTTCAACAACTGAAGCGTCTAACGCACTGAATCGTACTAGTAGTAATCAAAGTGTCGATATCTCTACAGATAAAAAGGAGCTAACTAAACCTATTATTGAGTCATCATCCGTTTCTCATCAAACATCTAGACAAGATACCACGACTGCCCAACAAAATTCTAATAAATCTATTGAAGAAGCTCGTAAAGCCTTATTAGATAGAAATAAAAATAATGTTAGCGGTTTATCTTTAAAAGCGATTAATGCAAAGAAAGCACATGTCGTTAAAAACAATCAAGACCAGGTTCAAACAGACGCTTTACCTGAAGAAAGTTTTACAGAGCAGGACGCTCAACAGTGCTGGTCATCTTATGCTGCACATTTAAGAGAACGTGGTCAATTAATTCTAGCCTCTATTATGGAAGCTGACACACCTAAACTTAAAGATCACAAACTCGTATTGCGCTATCCTAACCTTTCAATGAAAGAAGATTTAGAGAAAGCACAAGGCCAAGTTCTAGAACATATTAAAGCTGCTTTAAAAAATTATACTATAGAATTAGAAATTCATGTAGATAAAGCCGTTCAAAAGAAGTACGCCTATACTGATCATGAAAAATTTCTAAAACTGGTAGAAAAAAACCCTGCGATAGATTTATTGCGTCGCAATTTTGATCTAGAGTTTTAAAACAAAAAAAGTCCTCAATTGAGGACTTTTTAAATATTTATTATTTATACCTACTAAAGCTTATAGGCTAGACCTAATTGAAAGTATCTATTATTTGCTTCGTTAAGTTCTCCAAACTCTCTGTCAAATACATTAGATAAACCATAACCGTAGCGCACATCAATAGCAAAACTATTACTGAAATTATAACCAATACCACCTACCGCGGCAAAGTCGTAGTTATAATAATCATTGTTATCTCTTTGTCCTACATTCACACCAACTTGAGGTCCTAATTGTAAAAATAATTTTTGCCCTAAACTTACCTTAGCAAGCACACCTACTTGAAGCCAGTTTGTTTTAAGCTCTACATTATCACCAGATTCTAACCTGATTTCGTCAGCCTTTGCACCTAGTGCAGACAGACCTATCTCAGGCACTAAAGAAAAACTTGAGCTTACTGGTATATT
This sequence comes from Nonlabens ulvanivorans, assembly GCF_000732625.1. GTDB lineage: Bacteria > Bacteroidota > Bacteroidia > Flavobacteriales > Flavobacteriaceae > Nonlabens > Nonlabens ulvanivorans. Next base: position 1,464,586 of record NZ_JPJI01000032.1, on the reverse strand, counting down.
AGCAAAAAAGTTTGCGTGAAAACCGATGCGACTGTCTAAATCGATATCGTCACCTTCTAAAGAAGAGTAATTCAATCCAGTTCTAAATCCGTAGCTAGTTGTTGTTTGAGCAACACCAATTACAGGGATAGATATTAAAGCAATTAAAAGTAATAATTTTTTCATTTTTAAATAATTATGGGGACAAAGTTAACAGAAACATTGATTTTGTAGTAAATATAATTTAAAACTTACCTTCTATCGTTCATCTGCATTAAAAATAGATTTAATGATACCATCAGCAAGACCAATTTTAGGCACATATATATTTTTTGCACGGCTCCATTTCATGGCACTTAAATATATACGACAAGCTGGGATGATAACATCTGCCCTATCTTGATTAAGATTTAAATAGTAAACGCGCTCTTCATAAGTATAAGATTGAAGCTTTTCATAATAGCTAGACAAGTACAAATAAGACAATGGTTTACCCGTAGATTTTTGACTAGATTTATAAATATTATTGATGTTACCACCAGATCCTAATAGTTCAACTTTAGCATAAGGCTGGCATATTTCCTTAATCCATTGTTCCGCTTCAGACCATAGTTTCTTAGTAACCATATCATTAAGCAATCGTACTGTGCCTATTTTGAATGACCTCGAAGCCTTTGCTTCACCATCTGCAAAAAGAGTAAACTCGGTACTACCACCACCTACATCAACATATAGATATACTTTGTTGTCATGTATCATAGAGTGTAAATCTGTCATCGCAATAATAGCTGCTTCATGAGATCCATCTATAATTTCAATATTGATTCCTGTTTTTTTCTTTATCTCTCTTGCTACCTCTTCTCCATTTTGCGCTTCACGCATTGCGCTCGTTGCATAAGCCTTATAATTTTCTACTTTATGAACATCCATTAATAAAGCATACGATTCCATACTTTTTACCATCCTGTTCATATTCACTGATCCTATCTCCTTAGTTGTAAAAACATCTTGTCCTAAACGTATAGGTACCCTAACTAGGCTAATTTTTTTAAATACTGGAGGCTCATCATCAAATAAGGTAACCGATGCGATTAATAATCTAATAGCATTAGATCCTATGTCTATGGCTGCATATTTACGAATTCTAAAACTCATGTATTAAAGTTGATTTTTGTAATAATCATATGTAACAAATTGGGATCGTATAGGGCTATCATCCTGTTTTACATATAAATTAAGTTGTTCTGAACATATCTCTCTGGCTTTTACATTATCATTCCAGCAGATATCTAAGGTATCTAAAATTTCTTTCTTAACAGATTCATCATATATAGGACAAGCAATTTCAACACGGTTATCGAGATTGCGCCCCATCATATCTGCACTTGATATATATACCTCTACATCTCCATCATTATAGAACTGATAGACTCTTGGGTGCTCAAGATACTTATCTACGATACTAATAACCTTAATATTTTCACTCATACCTATCACTCCAGGAATTAAACAACATATACCTCTAATGATAAGATCTATTTGAACACCTGCATTAGACGCTTCATAGAATAGTTCTATCATCTTAAAATCAGAGAAACTATTCAATTTCATTCTTAAATGTGCTTTTTTTCCCGCTTTCGCGAAAGCGATTTCTCGACGAACCTTTTTCTCTATATTATTTCTAAGTGAGTGAGGAGATACTAGAAGATGTTTGTATCTATATAACTTATAATTAACTTCAAAAAAGTCAAATACTTTATCTACTTCTTTAAGAATTTTTTTATTTGCAGTAAACAAGGTGTAATCTGTATAAATACCTGCTGTAGCCTCATTAAAATTACCAGTAGATATGAATCCATATCTTACTATTTTACCATCCTCTTCTCTATTTATAACACAAGCTTTACAATGCACTTTAAGACCAGGAACTCCAAAGATGAGCTTAACTCCTTCTTCCTGCATTAGTTCTGCATAATTAATATTTGCCTGTTCATCAAATCTTGCTTGAAGCTCTATTGAAACTGTAACTTCTTTACCATTTTTTGCAGCATTTATTAATGATGCTGCGATTTGGGAAACTTCTGCAAGTCTGTAAATTGTAATTTTAATGTTAAGCACTTTAGGGTCTAAAGCAGCTTCTCTTAAAAATTTAACCGTATTAGAAAAGGTATGATATGGTGCATATTGTAAAATATCTCTTTGAGAAATTTTCTCTAATAGACTACCTCTCATAGATACTCCTTTTATAGGTAATGGAGTTTTTTTCTCATACAATAAATCTGTCCTACCTAGTGAAGGAAACTTTAAATAATCACGTCTATTGTGATAACGACCACCTGGTATTATAGAATCTGTATCATCTATTTCTACCTTGCTCATAATAAAATCTAGTGTTTCTTGATGAATCGATTTATCATAGACAAATCTTACTGGATCACCGTCTTTGCGATCTTTAACACTACGACTTATTTTTTCAATGAGACTTTTTTTAAGGTCAATATCGATGTCTAACTCTGCATCAAGAGTCACCTTAATCATGTGCGCTTCTAGATGGCTGTATTCAAAAATATTGAAGATATAGTGCATCCTATCTCTAATCAAATCATCTAAAAGGATAATATATTGTTTATCATCACCATCAATTGAAGGTAACTCTATAAAACGATTTAGTGATTTTGGAATTTCTAGGAGCGCATATCTTACAGGTAAACTTGAATCTTTCATTACCATTCTTACAGCCAAATATCCTAAACCGTCTCGCAAGGTTGGAAATTCAGACTCATCACTTACCATTATAGTTGCAAGTGCAGGACTCACATAATTATTAAAATAAGATCTGATGTAATTTTCATGTTGGGGAAGAATTTCAGTTTCATCTACTAGAATGATATTTTCATTTCTTAGTTCCTCTTCAAGTTGGTTTAGCACTTCAAAACTCTTGGCTTGATCTTTTATAACCTCGGCAGTTATTTTTTCTAATAAGTCCGCCGCAGTAACTCCACCTAATGATTTTGTAGCATTCTTGCCAGCTCTTAATATACGCTGTATGGTTGCATATCTAACTCTAAAAAACTCATCTAAGTTGTTAGAAAAGATTCCTAAAAATCTTAATCTTTCAATTAAAGGAACATTTATGTCTGCAGCTTCTTGTAAAACACGATTATTAAATTTTAACCAGCTTAATTCTCTATTGAAATATCTAGGACTCATTTTAGATTTTTTGGGAAAAAGTGTGCAATTGTTTGACCGTTACTTATATCTGACCATTGAGTTGTATTAAACTCTATAATTACCGCGCCAGTAGTAGGTATATTATCAAAATAATTGGAACCTAGTGCATTCACCGTATCAGTAAGGCCGTGATTATGTGAAAAAACCATAAGTGTATCTATATCATTTGTGCATGACTTAATTTGACTAATTAATTCACTACTATCAAATGTATAAAGCTCTCTTTTCAATTTAAATGATAATAAATTATAATCGATATATTCACTTACAATAACAGCAGTTTGAAGCGCTCTGGCAGCGGTGCTACTCCATATCTGTTGAGAGCTTATGAAAGCCGAATTGAGATGTTTTCCTATTAGATGAGCATCATTGATACCTCGCTCCAGTAAAACACGATCGTGATCACGAACATTTAATTCCCAACTCGATTTACCATGCCTGATTAAAATTAATCTTTTCATAGTAAAGTCATTATGGAGCTAAACGATTACTAGACCATTCTTTTCCTTCCATCATATATAAGAATCGGTCATGAAGCCTATTAGGGCGACCTTGCCAGAATTCAAACGATATAGGAGATATAGAGTAGCCACCCCAATTATCTGGTAATGGAATTTCTTGATTTTCAAATTTAATCTTATAATCTTCTAGTTGCTTCTCTAGTTCTGCTCTAGTTTTTACTATTGAACTTTGGTTGCTTGCCCAAGCTCCTAATTGGCTACCTCTAGGTCTTCTATGAAAATATGATAAAGATTTTTGCCTTGAAACCTTACTAACATCACCCTTAATAATAATCTGTCTTTCTAATGCAGGCCAAAAGAAATTTATTGAAACCTTGTGATGTAAATCCATAGACCTTCCTTTCTCAGACCCATAGTTTGAATAAAAAATAAAGCAACCTTCTTCAATTTCTTTAAGTAAAACAATACGAGATTTAGGATATCCATCGACTCCTAGTGTGGTTAAACTCATTGCATTTACTTCATCAATTGACATATGTGATTTAGCATCATTAAACCACTCTTCAAATAATTGATATGGATTTTCAGGTATACTATCTTCTATTAAGGAACCTTTGCTATAGTTTTTCCTAAGATTTTGAAGGTCTCTTTGCATATAAATTGCTTTATCGCAATTTACATAATAAAGGTATTATAGAATAAATATGTACATTAAAACTGAAACAATATTTACTTAAAACTTTGAAAGCAGAATTAATCAAAAAGTAATGATTTATCTAATTGTCTACAGGCATTTTCATAACCAATATCAAACATTTTACGCAAAGACCTAAAGCTAAATAAGCCAAATGGATAAAGTTCTTCTGGTTCAAACATTAAATCAGCTTGATAAAACTTAGAAGAATCTCGATGATATTGACTAATTGAATAAGCACGTCCTGCAACATCATAAGAATGTTTCATTTTTTTATTTAATGGCTCTATCTTATTAACATAGCTACCTAATTTTATATCACAATCTTCTAATAAATCAATAGGAAAGTTATTAATTACTCCACCATCAATGTAAACACTATCATTGATAGTTACCGGTGTAAATACTCCAGGAAAAGCTGCACTCGCTAAAATAGCCATGTACAACTCTCCAGAATCAAAAAGTTTAAGTGTTGCCGTATTGAGGTCTGTTGCAGCAACAATTAATGGTAGTTTTAAAGACTCAAATGAATCAACAGGAATATAGGAACTAATATGATCAATGAACACATTAGATTTTATAAAACCTGGTTGCCCAAACGCAAACTTACTAGGGTGAAATAAATTAGACCTTCTGAAAAATTTATAGATATCGTCAATATCTATGTCAGCAGCATATAAGGCCCCTATTAAAGCTCCAGCACTTGTACCTGAAATTTTATGAACTAGTACATCATGCTCTTTTAAAGCCTTAAGAACACCAGCGTGGGCAATCCCTTTTGCACCACCACCAGAAAGGGCTAATCCTACTTTCATAAAATGGAATTTAAAAATAAAAAAAGCCTTAAAATCATAAGATTGAAAGGCTTTTTGTCGGGGTGGCAGGATTCGAACCTGCGACCTCCTCGTCCCAAACGAGGCGCGATGACCGGGCTACGCTACACCCCGAAAAGATCATCTATTATTTAGAAAATTGCGGAGAGACAGGGACTCGAACCCTGGCGACGGTTGCCCGTCGACAGATTAGCAATCTGCTCCATTACCACTCTGGCACCTCTCCTAAATAAAAAGAACTTGCGATTGTTTCCAAAAGCGGTTGCAAAGGTAATTGATATTATAGTTCCTGCAAGCATTTTTGAAACTTTTTTGTAAAAATTATTCTGGGTATTCTATTCTCAAATGATAGATATTAGCTAACTTCTTTTTAATCACTGACTTGATAATTTCAATTTGTTTAAACGTTATGTCAGCATTTATAAATTGTTTTTCTTCTACTTGTTTGTTAATGATATTTTCTACTAACATATTAATACTAGTAGAAGTAGGATTTTTCAAACTCTTAGAGGCTGCTTCAACACTATCTGCAATCATTAAAATTGCTGTTTCTGGACTAAAAGGTTTCGGTCCCGGATATTGATAATCCTTAATATCTAAATTAGGATTACTTGCTAATGCTTTTTTGTAAAAGTAATAAACGGTAGAATCACCATGATGAGTTCTTATAAAATCAATAATTCGGTCGGGCATTTTGTATTTCTTTGCTATCTCAATTCCCGTAATCGTATGATTAATAATAATGGAAGCACTCTCTTCGGGATCTAAGTCGTCATGGGGATTAATACCACTACCTTGGTTTTCAGAAAAATATGTTGGATTCCCCATTTTACCAATGTCATGATATAGAGCTCCCACTCTAGCTAACATTGCATTAGCATTTATAGCGTCTGCCGCTGACTCTGCAATATTAGCAACATTTAAAGAATGATGAAAAGTACCTGGCGCTTTATTAGAAAGCTCTTTTAATAACTTGGAATTTGTATCTGACAATTCTAATAAGGAAACATCACTAACTAAACCAAAAAGCTTTTCATAAATATAAATAAGCGGCCAAACAAACAACATCGCTAATCCACATAAAATGAAATAACTTACTTTATTCCACTCCCAACCTATTACACCGCCTTGATTAATCGCGTAAAATGCAAAATAAGAACTTACGTATATCAAAACAATTTGACCTATAGTAATAAAGAGATTAGCTCTTTTATAAATTTCTGAACTAGATAAAATAGTTACAATTCCGGCAATTATTTGAAGAAATAGAAATTCCTCTCCATTAGGTACTATAAAGCTTAATATTAAGATTGTCAAAACATGAGTAAACAGACCTACTCTTGCATCAAAAAAAGATTTAAGAATCAATGGTAAAATACAGACAGGAACAACATATACATAAAGAGAATTTATGTTTACAACTAAAGTTGTAAGTAGGATAATTGTCAGTAAGTTGAAAAATATAAAAAGTAATTTCCGAGAGTTATTATAAATATCTGGTCGATAATTAAATAAGAATAATAGTAAAATCGTAAAGGTTAGGGCAACTAAAATTATATAACCTATTAATCTCCAAACATATTGAGATTCCGACCAAGTTTGCGCTTGATAAGTTTCATTCAAAGTATTTAGTATTTGATATTTTTCTCCTTCAACAATTTCGCCTTGAGCTATTATACGAGAATTTAGAGGCACTACACCTCTCGTAGGTAATACTTTACTCACTTCATCTTCTATAATTTGATTAGTAAGATTCAGATTTAGATTTACATTGGATTTAATGTTTTTTAATAAAACCTCAGCAAGCCACTTTTTATCCTTAAATTCTGTTTCTTTAACTAAAGAAGTTATTTTGTTTTTAAGGTCCTTAGGCTTCAATATTTTATGATAAGCAACCTCTTCAAAACCTTCCTTTGTTTGAATTAAAACGGGTTGATTTTCATCTATTTCAAGTGGCTTTTCTAGATAATAATTTGTGTAAAATTGATCTAAAACAAAGTTTACTTCATTAAATTCTCTATCTAAATTTGATGTAAGGATAGTATCAGGAATGATAATTCGATACTCATTTTGAACGATTTCCTTGACCACATAGGATATATTAGGTTCGATATCAAAATACTTAGGAGTATTCTGCTTAATAAAATCAATTTCTTGTTTAATAGCATCTGGACTTTTCTTTATAGGAAAAGAAAACGGAGCATATAATGTCTCATATTGCCATGGCTCACCTTTTTTGTAATCGTATTTGAATCGATCACTTTTAGGGAAAAAGTAGATTGTTATAATTGTGGACGCAATTATTATGGCAATTCGGATTAAAATATCCTGATACTTATAGAAACTAGAATTATTCTTTTTCATCATTTACAAATTAACAATTTAGTTTGGAGATCTGTTTAAAAGCTGCATAAAATATGTTACTCTATTAATTACAGCTCTAATTAAGTATAAACTTCACTTTTTATCATATGAATATTGTTTATTTTCGCGCTAAAAGAGATTGTAATGAAGAAAGTTGTTATTGTATCATATGCTAGAACACCCATAGGCAGTTTTATGGGGAAATTATCTACTATCCCTGCTACTAAATTGGGTAGTATCGCTATAAAAGGTGCTCTTGATAAAATAAATTTAGATTCGAATTTAGTAGGAGAAGTTATAATGGGAAATGTAGTTCAAGCAGGCACTGGTCAGGCGCCGGCAAGACAAGCTGCATTAGGAGCAGGATTATCTATGGATGTTCCGTGTACCACCGTTAATAAGGTATGCGCAAGCGGAATGAAAACAGTAATGATGGCTGCTCAAGCTATCGCTTGTGGTGATAAAGATATTGTAGTCGCTGGTGGTATGGAAAATATGAGTATGATTCCGCATTACGTACATATGAGAACAGGACAGAAATTTGGTCCAGCTACTTTAATAGACGGAATGCAAAAAGATGGACTCGTTGATGCATATGATCAGAATGCGATGGGTGTTTGCGCTGATTTATGTGCGCAAGAACATGATTTCTCAAGAGCTGATCAAGATGATTATGCCGTACAGTCTTACCGAAGGTCAGCACTTGCTTGGAAAAACGGAAAATTTGATAATGAAGTCGTTCCAGTTGCTGTTCCTCAGCGTCATGGTGAAGACATTATTGTAGATCATGATGAAGAATATACTAACGTTAAAATAGAGAAAATTCCAGCTTTACGAGCTGCATTTAGCAAAGATGGTACCGTAACCGCAGCAAATGCCTCGACTATCAATGATGGTGCTGCTGCTTTGATTTTAATGAGTGAATCAAAAGCTTTATCTCTAGGCTTAACTCCAATTGCTACTGTGTTAAGCTATGCAGACGCAGCACAAGAACCAAAATGGTTTACAACTGCTCCTGCAAAAGCTTTACCTATTGCATTAGCAAAAGCAGGTCTCACTCAAAATGATGTGGATTTTTTCGAGTTTAATGAAGCTTTTGCCGTTGTTGGATTAGCTAACATGAAAATTCTAGGATTAACAGATAAAAATGTTAATGTATATGGTGGTGCAGTTTCATTAGGTCATCCATTAGGATGCAGCGGTGCACGAATTATCACAACCTTATTAAGTATATTAAACCAAGAAAATGGTTCTATAGGAGCTGCAGCAATCTGTAATGGTGGCGGTGGCGCAAGTGCAATGGTAATTAAAAAAGGTTAATTTTTTTATGAAGTACGGGATTTGCCCTATTTCGGTTGCGCCAATGCGTCTTGAAGCAAAGGATACTAGTGAAATGGTATCTCAAGTACTCTATGGAGAATATTTCAAAATAATTGAAGAACGAAAGAAATGGGTCAAAATTAGATTAGCTCATGATTCTTATGAAGGGTGGATCGATATTAAACAAATTATTGAAATAGAAGCTGAAACGTATCATGAAATTGATCGTTCTAAGCATGAATATGCTAAAGATTTAATTAGTCATATAACTCATCATAATGAATCTTTGAGTACAATCACAATCGGCGCTCAGGTTTCAACTTCAAAATACCTAGCAGATTCTTATCAGCTTGAAAGTACTTCAGGAAGTAATAAATCAGATTTAATTAATAATGCCTTATTATTACTTAACTCTCCATACTTATGGGGTGGAAGAACTCCGCTAGGAATAGATTGCAGCGGCTTTACCCAATTGGTTTATAGATTATGTGGATTTAAATTAAATCGAGATGCCAGTCAACAAGCTAAGCAAGGAGAAGTACTTAGTTTTATAGAAGAAGCAGAAGAAGGAGATTTAGCTTTTTTTGATAATAATGAAGGCCACATAACACATGTAGGTTTAATAATGAGAGATAATTACATTATTCACGCACACGGTAAGGTCCGAATAGACCGGTTAGATCAAAGCGGAATATTTAATGTGGAAAGACATTTACATACTCACAAATTAAGAGTTATTAAAAAAATTATGTAATAAAAAAAGCCTGCTAATAGCAGGCTTTTTTTATTACATAATTGAAAATTACAGCTTAGCCTTCATTGCTGTAATTTTATCTTCCATAGAAAATACACCATAAAGACTAATAAGCGTATTAATTATATTCTTGTTACTAGAATCAAGATTATGAGCCTTTTCATACACCTGTATTGCTTTATTATAAAGAGTTTGTTGATCAGCAGCACTTGTCGTTTCTAGATTTCCTTTTTGCACATAGGCTACACCTAAATTAGATAGAGAAATAAAATTATCAGGTTTCATAGATAAACTTTTCTCATAATACTTAATAGCCTGATCATATTCTTTAGCATTAATTGCTGCTAACGCTAGATTATCATAAACTTTAGGATCTTTAACTTCATCTGATAATGCTTTATTTGCTTCCTCATATTCTTTCATCATCCCTAAAGTCAAATAATTATCTGCTTTAGATATCTTCAAAGATTCATCATTACCATAAAGCTTTAATGCTTTAGAAAATGTTGATTTAGCTGATGCCATGTCACCATTATTCTTTTGTAACCAAACTAAATTAGTTACTATACGTCCTAATTGTGAAGGGGATTTAGATTCTGAAGGAGAAACATGTGACCCAGTTTTAACGGACACATCTCTCAAAGTCAAATTTGGAAAAGACTCTTCTACTTTTGTCAATTTATTAACAGCTGTATAAGTAATTACTTCACCCGTAAATCCTTTATTGAATAATTTTAAATATTGCTCCTCTGCTTGTTCAAATTCTCCAACTTGATAAGCTAAATTTGCAGCATTATAAAGCATGTTTAAATCCTGTGGTGATTCAGAAGAAAGTTTATTAACTATCTCTAAAGCACCACTATTATCTTTAGAATTTAATTTTTTATTTGCAATTTGCAACAAACTATCGTTAATATACTTTTTTACTTGGCCCATCAATGCAGGATTACTATACCCTAAACTTTCTGCTTTATTCATAGCATCTAAAGCAGCATAAGCAGTTTCTAAAGTAGGCTTAGTCTCACCTGTTACATCTATAAGTGATGCAGCCTTGTAAAAACTATACTGTCCTTTATACTCTTCCTCTACTTCAGATTCATTAATAGTTGAAAAAATCTCGATCGCTTCAGGTAAATCACCTTTCGTAATTGCATTTTCAATCTTTCTGAATTCACGCTTCTGAGCAAATCCTAAAGCAGCAATTGCTAGAAATAATATCGTTAATCTAATTTTCATCTTGAAATGTTTTTAATTTATTCTTCGCTATCATCATTTACAACAGTCGTGCCATCACTATTCAAATCAGCGTCACTACCGTCTTCATTGATTTCAGAGTCTTCTTCCTGAGCAACTTTCGCGACAGCGGCAATTGAATCGTTTCCTTTTAAATTAATTAAACGCACTCCTTGGGTTGCACGTCCCATAACTCTCAGGTTTTTAACATCAATACGTATAGCAACTCCTGACTTATTGATGATCATAAGTCCATCATCATCCGTTACATTCTTAAGAGCTACTAATCCTCCGGTTTTTTCAGTAACAGAAATTGTTTTCACACCTTTTCCTCCACGATTGGTTTCTCTATAATCATCTAGACTAGACCTTTTACCATATCCTTTTTCGGATACTACTAAAATATTAGAATCCATATCATTTACAGCAACCATACCGATTACCTCATCACTATCATCTGCAAGTCTTATTCCTCTAACACCGCTAGCATTTCTACCCATAGCACGTGTTTTTGCTTCGTCAAATCTGATAGCCTTACCACTTTTAAGACCCAACATCACGTGACTATCACCAGTTGTAAGCTTAGCCTCTAATAAAGTATCTCCTTCACGAATAGTTATTGCATTAATACCGTTAGTACGTGGTCTGGAATACTGTTCTAAAGATGTTTTCTTCACCACACCTTTTTTAGTACACATGATCACATAATGACTATTAATATAGTCTTCATCTTTAATATCTTGAGTACAGATGACAGCTTTTACATTATCGTCTTGTTCAATATTTATTAGATTTTGAATCGCTCTACCTTTAGATGTACGACTACCTTCAGGAATTTCATAAACTCTCATCCAGAAACACTTTCCTTTCTCTGTAAAGAACAACATATATTGATGATTGGTCCCTACAAAAATATCCTCTAGGAAGTCCTCATCACGTGTTGTACTTGCTTTTTGCCCAACTCCACCTCTATTTTGAGTTTTATACTCAGTAATAGGAGTTCTTTTAATATATCCTGCATGAGAAATAGTTATAACAACCTGTTCATCAGCAATCATATCTTCTATGGATAAATCACCACCTGCATATTCTATTTGAGAACGACGTTCATCTCCATACTTTTCCTGTACTTCAATTAATTCTTCTTTAATAATCGTCATACGACGATCTCTATTTGCAAGAATATCTTTTAAGTCAGTGATTGTAGCCATTAAGTCTTCGTATTCATTACGTAACTTATCCTGTTCAAGACCGGTAAGTTGTCTTAAACGCATTTCTACAATTGCTCGAGCTTGAATTTCTGATAGCTCAAAGCGCTCAATTAATTTTTCGCGAGCCTCTTCTCCATTCTTACTACTTCTTATTAAAGCAATAACTTCATCTATATTATCAGAAGCAATAATTAATCCTTCAAGAATGTGGGCTCTTTCTTCTGCTTTACGCAATTCAAATTGTGTGCGTCTTACAACTACTTCGTGTCTATGTTCCACAAAATAGTGGATCATCTCTTTTACATTAAGAAGTTGTGGACGTCCTTTTACAAGGGCAATATTATTAACACTAAAAGAAGATTGTAAAGCCGTATGCTTATATAATTTATTGATGACAATATTAGGAATTGCATCACGTTTTAAAATATAAACGATACGCATTCCATTACGGTCAGACTCATCTCTAATCATAGAGATACCTTCTAATTTCTTCTCGTTAATTAGATCTGCCGTTTTCTTAATCATATCAGCTTTATTCACCTGATATGGTAATTCATCAACGATGATACATTCTCGACCTTTTACTTCTTCTAGTCTCACACGACCACGTATTTTAATACGTCCTCGTCCTGTATGCATAGCATCCTTAACACCATCATAACCATATATAATACCACCAGTAGGAAAATCTGGAGCTTTTACATGCGTCATTAATTCATCGATCTCAATGTCATTATTGTCTATGTAAGCAATAGTTCCATCAATAACTTCTGTAAGGTTGTGTGGCGGCATGTTAGTAGCCATACCTACAGCGATACCAGAAGCTCCATTAACTAATAAGTTAGGAATTCTAGTAGGCATTACAGTAGGCTCATTTAATGTATCATCAAAATTGAGCTGTGTATCTACAGTTTCTTTATCTATATCTGCAAGAATTTCTTCAGATATTTTTCTCATTCTAGCCTCAGTATAACGCATAGCTGCTGGTGGATCACCATCAACACTACCAAAGTTACCTTGACCATCAACAAGCATATATCGTAGTGACCAATCTTGCGCCATACGCACCATAGTGTCGTAAACAGACGTATCACCATGTGGGTGGTACTTACCTAATACTTCACCTACTATTCTCGCACTCTTTTTATATCCTCTATTAGACAATACACCTAGCTCATACATACCGTAAAGAACACGCCTGTGTACTGGTTTTAATCCATCTCGCACATCTGGCAGTGCTCGTGACACTATGACTGACATCGAGTAATCGATGTATGCTGATTTCATCTCATCCTCGATGTTAATCGGGATTAACTTTTCTCCATCTGCCATTTAAAAAACGTTTAATTAATACTTTTTTAATAAGCAAGCAATTTAATGAAAAACCTAGTCTTAATCAGGCTTTACACCATCATAACCACTCTTTTTATTAACATACTAATAACTTAAATGTGGATAAGTTTAACAATTGGGTTATTGCGGTGTTTTAAAGGGTTTTGTCCTACGCTTTTGCGAAAGCGTGTTCTTTAAAATCATCATTTAACAAAATGGTATACATATTGAACTAAGAGAATTCATTACATTTAACTCAAAGTAGCAATATGGACGATAATTTTTCACCAAGAGTCAAGGACGTGATTGCCTACAGCAAAGAAGAAGCGCTTAGGTTAGGACACGATTTTATAGGAACTGAACATTTAATGCTAGGTCTATTAAGAGATGGAGATGGCAAAGCCATCGATATATTGAATAACTTAACAGTAGATTTAGATCATTTGCGTCGTAAGGTTGAGATACTGAGCCCAGCAAATCCTAATACCCACATAGCAGCAAATGAAAAAAAGAATTTACATTTAACAAGGCAAGCAGAACGCGCTCTCAAAACGACGTTTCTGGAAGCTAAATTATTTCAAAGCTCATCAATTAACACGGCTCATTTATTATTGTGCATCTTGCGCAATGAGAATGATCCGACAACTAAATTACTTAACAAGCTTAAAGTTGATTATGACAGTGTTAAAGAAGAGTTTAAAACTCTATTATCACAAGAAGACGGATATACTGAAGAACCTATAGAAGGAGCATTTAGTGATGACAATGATTCTAATGATGATAATCCGGGAGAAGAAAAAGAAAACTTATTCTCTCAAAGCGGCTCCACTAAAGGCGGTAAGAAAAGTAAAACGCCTGTTTTAGACAATTTTGGACGCGATTTAACCAAAGCTGCCGAGGACGGTAAACTAGATCCTGTTGTTGGACGTGTGGAAGAAATACAACGTGTTTCTCAAATCTTAAGTCGTCGCAAAAAGAATAATCCACTTCTAATAGGAGAAGCAGGTGTAGGTAAAAGTGCTATTGCAGAAGGTCTAGCATTACGTATTGTAGAGCGTAAGGTATCTCGTATACTTTATGATAAAAGGGTAATAACATTAGATCTAGCTAGTCTGGTTGCCGGAACTAAATACAGAGGTCAGTTTGAAGAGCGCATGAAAGCTGTAATGAATGAATTAGAAAAGAATAAGGATATCATTCTTTTCATAGATGAAATTCATACAATCGTAGGTGCTGGTGGTGCCGCTGGATCACTAGATGCTAGTAATATGTTTAAGCCTGCACTAGCTCGAGGCGAAATTCAATGTATAGGAGCAACTACTCTAGACGAATATCGTAATAGTATTGAAAAAGATGGCGCTTTAGAAAGACGTTTTCAAAAAGTGATGGTAGAACCTACAAGTGTAGAGGAAACGATTACCATACTTAATAATATAAAAGAGAAATATGAAGAACACCATAATGTGTCGTATACCGATGGTGCTATTGAAGCTTGTGTAAAGCTTACAAATAGATATATGACCGATCGTTTTCTTCCAGACAAGGCTATCGACGCACTTGATGAAGCTGGTTCTCGTATTCATATTACAAATATAGAAGTACCACAACAAATTCTAGATCTTGAAAAACAACTAGAGGAAGTAAAAGAAGAGAAGACTGCGGTAGTTAAAAAACAGAAATATGAACAAGCTGCAAAGCTGCGTGATGATGAGAAAAAATTAGAAAAAGCTCTTACTGAAGCTCAAGAAACTTGGGAAGAAACATCAAAACTTCATAAAGATACTGTTACCGAAGAAAATGTAGCTGAAGTAGTAAGTATGATGACCGGTATACCAGTGAATCGTATTGCTACTAAGGAGATGAAAAAACTGTTTAATCTAGGAGATTCTATTAAAAATAGAGTAATTGGACAGGATAAAGCGGTAAAACAGGTTGTTAAAGCGATACAGCGTAACCGTGCTGGATTAAAGGATCCTAATAAACCAATCGGTTCTTTTATATTTTTAGGACAGACTGGTGTAGGTAAGACACAACTTGCAAAAGTGATAGCTAGTGAATTATTTGATTCTTCAAACTCATTGATACGTATTGACATGAGTGAATACATGGAGAAATTTGCGATATCTAGACTTATAGGTGCTCCTCCTGGATACGTTGGATATGAAGAAGGTGGACAACTTACAGAGAAAGTAAGGCGTAAACCTTATGCGGTTATACTTCTAGATGAGATTGAAAAAGCACATCCAGATGTATTCAACATGCTACTTCAAGTGTTAGATGACGGATATCTTACAGACAGTTTAGGACGCAAGATTGACTTTAGAAACACGATTATCATCATGACTTCTAATGTAGGTGCGCGTAAATTAAAGGATTTTGGATCTGGTGTTGGATTTGGTACCGCTGCTCGCAAAAGTGCTGAGGACGATAACGCACGTGGCGTTATTGAAAGTGCTTTGAAAAAGACATTTGCACCTGAGTTCTTAAATAGGATTGATGATGTAATTGTATTCAATGCATTAGAGAGAGACGATATACACAAGATAATTGATATCGAATTAGTAAAACTATTCGATCGTATTAAAGGTTTAGGCTATAACTTAACCTTGAGTGAGTCTGCAAAAGATTATATCGCAGATAAAGGTTTTGATAAACAATATGGAGCAAGACCTCTTAATCGAGCAATTCAAAAATATATTGAAGATGCTCTTGCAGAGGCTATTGTAAATAGTGAATTGCAAGAAGGTGATTCTATATTTATGGACTTAGATAAAAAGTCTAATGAGCTCAAAATTAAAATAGAAAAACCTAAAAAGTCAGATAAACCAGAAACCACTTCTGAATCTACAACAGATAATTCTATAGAATCTGAATAATTATTAAATTTCAATGTAAAAAACGTCTTAGTCATCACTAAGACGTTTTTTTTTGGCTTTAAATAATGGAGGCTTTTAGAGAATTAAAACTATCAATTATCAGTAAACTACTATTAATCAGTTAATAAAGTCATTTCATCGAATTACTAAATATGTGATACAACGCTTTTATAGAAATTCTTCTACCTACATATCTTTAGATTAATAAAAATCACAATATGAAAAGAGTTGATTTAAATTTTGGGGTATTTGAACTTCATTCTCAAATAATCATAGGTAAAATGAATGAAGGGATTCACTATGATGTTTATAAAAACAACGTATTTAATAATCTAATCGATACGTTTTACGGAACTTTAAAACCTTTCTCTTTTATCTGTATAAGAGATAAAAACTACAGTATAGATCCAATGATCCATAGATATAATTCAAAATATGAAAATTTCTGTAGTATCGCGGTTGTAGAAAGAAATCTAATGAATAAAAGCACGGTACAACTAGAAAGTATATTTTTTAAGCCTGGTAAATTCTGTAAATTCTTAAGTGTCACAGAAGCCATTTTATGGGCTAATCATCAGATCGCTTTAAAAAGACTTGAAACCGAAAAAATAAACTTACTTAACTAAAACATACTTTTCATCAACATATAGAAGCGTCTAGATTCATATTTTGATATTTCTACATGATAGCTGTTATTGCTTTTAATCGAATAAAGACAAATGGTATAATATTGATATAGAACTACAACGTTTGAGTCATAAATTTTTGCTTCTATTAAGGATTAATTAATCAATTTATTACATTTTTATTATGCGCGCATAATAAAAAACACGTAGTTTTGCACGCTTTTTAAAAGTAGAATTATGAAAACAGTTGATTTACAGTTTGGTGAATTTCAATTTTATCCTGAAGTTATTATAGGTAAAATTAAAGAAGGGATTCACTTTGACATGTCTAAAAATCAAGAACTCGTGCAAGTAGCTATAGAACACTACGGTCTAGACTTTCCACTTTCTTATATCAGTTTAAGGGAAAATGATTATAGCATTGACCCATTAGTTCATACTAATAATTCAAAATTTAAAAATTTGTGCGGTATTGCTATCGTAGAAAAAAGACTTCAAGGTAGTAGTACCGCTAGTTTAGAAAGTAAATTTTTTAAACCTGGTAAACTATTAGCTTTTCAAGATGTTGAAGAAGCAATAGTGTGGTCTAACAAAGAAGTTTCTCAGAGAGTAATTGATATCAATACTGGATTATCCCTTAATTAAAAATAACATCAGCATCAAGTTTAGTATGCTCCATCATCTGTTTAGCTTTTACTATATCATCATGCAAGACGCGATCAGTATCCAAAGTTGAAACACTCACTCTTAAACTAGATTTAAGATGTTCTAAAAAGGCAGACGTTTTTTTAGGGTGACGTTCCTCAATACCTTGTGCAGCGGCTAATAGTTCGATTGCAAGAACAGATTGAACATTTTTAATAATGCGGTTTGTTTTAGTTGCGGCATTAGCTCCCATACTTACATGATCTTCTTGCCCGTTTGAAGATACTATACTATCAACACTTGCTGGTGTAGCATATTGTTTATTCTGGCTTACGATACTTGCAGCAGTATATTGTAAAATCATCATACCACTATTTAATCCAGGATTATTTACTAAAAATGCAGGTAAGCCTCTAGTGCCACTCATTAACTGAAAGGTTCTGCGCTCACTAATGCTAGCAATTTCGGCCATGGCGATACCCAGATAATCTAAAGCTAGTGCTAACGGTTGTCCATGAAAATTTCCGCCAGAAATAATCGCTTCTGATTCTGGAAAAATATTAGGATTATCCGTCACAGAATTCACCTCAGTTAACACAGTTCGTTTTACAAATTGTAAGGTATCCCATGTTGCTCCATGCACCTGTGGTATACACCTAAAGCTATATGGATCTTGAACATTAACCTTCTCGCCTACCGCAATTTGACTATCTTCTAATAAAGAAAGTATCAAATCTGAACTGCGCAATTGTCCTGCATGTGGTCTTATAAGATGAATGCGTTTATCAAAAGGAGATAGGTTACAATCAAAAGCATCAACAGACATAGCACCAGTGACATGAGCCCAATACCATAATTTATGAGATTGGATTAAAGTATACACTGCAAAAGCTAACATAAATTGTGTACCGTTAATCAGTGCAAGTCCTTCTTTAGATTGCAGCTTTAATGGTTCCCATCCCATTTTTTCATTCAATACAGCCGCATTAATTTTTTCTCCTTTAAAGTAAACTTCTCCTTTGCCTATTAAAGGTAAGGCAAGATGTGCTAGAGGCGCAAGATCACCACTTGCACCTAGCGATCCTTGCTCGTATATCACAGGATAAATCTCATTATTAAAAAATGCAATTAAACGTTCTACTACAGCTCTACTAATTCCACTATGTCCATAACTTAAACTTTGAATTTTTAGAAACAGCATCATTCGCACGATTTCTTGTGCAACCTCATCACCGGTTCCACAAGCGTGTGACATCAAAAGATTATGCTGTAATTGCTGCAGTTCACCAGGACCTATGTGCGTATTACATAAAGATCCAAAACCTGTATTAATACCATAAGTAGCAGCAGCATCTTCACCACTGAAACGATCGTCTAAATAACTTCTGCACTTATCAATACGTTCCTTAGCATCAATCGATAAGGTTAATTTTACTGGCTGTTCTACTATATTATATAACTGTTCTAGAGTTAATAACTTAGACGATATAAGATGTTCCATTTAATAGGGCTGTTTATGGATATGCAATTATAAGTAAAGTAAAGTTAAACGAGACAGAATTCTTATTGTTGCTGCGGTTGTTGAGGTTCTGGTCTAAATAAATCTAGTATTGCAGCACCTACAAAATTTGATATAATACTTGCCTTTAACCCTTCATGGGCATAGGTTTGACTAGCTATATCACCAGCTCTACCATGCAAAAACACCCCAAATACAGCTGCCGTTAGTGCATCGTATTTTTGAGCCAGTAAGCCAGCTATTATACCAGATAGAACATCTCCACTACCTGCTGTTGCCATTCCAGGATTACCTGTATCGTTAATATAAAGATTCTTACCAGATACGGCTATAGTGTGTGCTCCTTTAAGAACTAAAATAACGTCTTTATCTATTGATAGCTTTTTAGCTTTCTCTAGACGATCATAATCATCCTTCCACTGCCCTATCAGTTTTTCTAACTCACCATCATGTGGTGTTAAAATGGAGTTTTTAGGAATTAATTTCCAATAATCAGAGTTATCAGATAGAATGTTTAACCCGTCTGCATCGATTACTACTGGTAGAGACTGTTGTGATAACGCTTTCGCGAAAGCGGAACTCACATCATCACCAGTACCTAATCCAGGACCTACACATAAAGTGATGTCTTTTATATCATGCTCAAAATCAGTAATGAAATTTTCACCTAAACTAGATATGGTCATGATTTCTGGTAAGCTACTTTGTAAAATGACATTTGCATGTGCAGGAATATATGCAGTCACTTTTCCAGCTCCCATGTTCAATGCTGCACTATTGGAAAGCACTGCAGCGCCTACTTTTCCTTTACTACCAGCCATTGTGAGCACATGCCCATAATCGCCCTTATGACTAAATTTATCGCGTGGCTTATACATGCTTTTTGCAGCATCTGGTGTAATGATTTGTGCCAGCGGTGCTGCTTTCATCATGTATTCTGGATCAAGTCCTATTTGAACAACCTCAAAAGTACCTGTAAATTTACCTGTCTGTGATAAGAAAAAACTAAGTTTAGGTGTCTCAAATGAGAACGTGTGCTGTGCCTGTATTATAGGTGTGGCTATATCTTGTGGTGTGTTTGCATACAAACCACTAGGCATATCTATCGCAAGTTTAAAGGCAGGCGTTTTATTAAGATAATGTACTAGATCTGCCATCCAGCCATCGATAGGTCTATTAATTCCAGTTCCAAATATGGCATCTATTATTATATCCTGTGGATGCAAATCAGGAAAATCTTCTTTACAAGAAAGTAAAATAGGCCAGTCTTTAGTAACCTCTTTTATTT
Organism: Nonlabens ulvanivorans; assembly: GCF_000732625.1. Lineage (GTDB taxonomy): Bacteria > Bacteroidota > Bacteroidia > Flavobacteriales > Flavobacteriaceae > Nonlabens > Nonlabens ulvanivorans. Next base: position 1,444,220 of record NZ_JPJI01000032.1, on the reverse strand, counting down.
TATCATAATGATATAAAAATTCTGGCGCACGCTTTTTACTGCAATTGGTTACATAAGTCGTGACATGATAACCATGTTGAATCATTTGTCTCGCAAGAGCTAGTCCATCACCACCATTTTTTCCTATGCCACAAAATATTTTAATGGGTACAGGTGATCCCTGCAATCGCTGGTGAATCTTATCAAATATAAGTTTTGCGATATGCCCCATTAAATCATTGCTCGAGATCTGGTTCTTATCTATGGTAGACTGATCAGCTTCTGCTAGCTGTTGTGCGCTTAGTATTTTCAATGTATTTGTTTTAACAGCTTGCAATTTAACAAATGAGTGTCTATTCTTTTAATGCTTATGGTAGTATTTCACATTTTTCTATGACTATGTTTTTTAAAATTAATAGGTTTAATCCATACATTTGCTGCACTGAAAAAAACACCTCATGAAAAATACAGCACTTACAGCAGTACACGAAGCGCTAGGCGCAAAAATGGTTCCTTTTGCAGGTTTTAATATGCCTGTACAATATGAAGGAGTTAATATTGAACACCAGACCGTACGTGATAATGTAGGTGTATTTGATGTTTCTCACATGGGCGAATTTTTGATATCTGGTCCTGAAGCTTTTAATTTAGTTCAGAAAGTATCTTCAAATGACGCGTCCAAACTTACTGTAGGTAGAGCACAATATGCATATTTACCTAACGAGACTGGTGGTATCGTTGACGACATGATTGTATATAAAATCAAAGAAGATCAATATTTACTAGTTGTTAATGCGTCTAACATAGATAAAGATTGGGCTCATATCACAAATCATAATACCATGGAAGCTGATATGAGAAATCTATCTGACGATTACTCTTTACTTGCTATACAAGGTCCTAAAGCAGTTGAGGCCATGCAGTCCTTAACACCTGTAGACTTAAGCGCTATAAAATTTTATCATTTTGAAGTGGCAGAATTTGCTGGTATAGAGAATGTCATTATTAGTGCTACTGGCTATACTGGTTCTGGTGGTTTTGAAATTTATTGTAAGAACAGTGAAGTAGAACAAATCTGGAATAAGGCATTTGAAGCAGGTGCAGACTTTGGAATTAAACCTATAGGTCTTGCTGCTCGTGATACACTGCGACTAGAAATGGGTTATTGTTTATATGGTAATGATATCGATGATACAACATCACCATATGAGGCTGGTCTAGGTTGGGTAACTAAGTTCACAAAAGAGTTTGTGAATCACGAACAATTACTAGAGCACAAAGAGAAAGGAGTTGACAGGAAGTTAATCGCTTTTGAAATGGATGAGCGTGCTATACCTCGTGGAGGTTATGAAATTAAAGATAGTAACCAACAAGACCTAGGGATTGTAACCAGTGGTACCATGTCTCCATCAATGGGAATAGGTATAGGTATGGGATATGTACCACCGATATTTGCGACACCTGGAAGCAAAATTCACATCCAAATACGCAAGAAATTAGTACCTGCTACCGTTATTAAATTACCATTTTATAAAAAGTAATTAATTGAATCGTATTCTTATTTTAGGAGGTAGTGGCTTTATAGGTAATGCACTCTACAAAGAGCTTGCACCCTATTATGATGTCCATACTACTTATAAAACAGATCACAAAGACTTTGATAAGAATCAACATTTCCACCAGCTGGATATGGAACTAGAAGATATTCATGGTCTTTTAGATTCTCTAAAGCCTAAATTTATAGTTAGTGCAGTGCGTGGTAATGTTAACTCGCAGGTACATTTGCACATGAGGCTTATAGATTGGGTTCTTAAAAACGATTCTAGAATTATATTTATGTCTAGCGCAAATGTATTTGATCGTTTTACAAATTTCCCTAGTTATGAGTATGATAAAACATTCTCTGAGAGTGTTTATGGTAGATTTAAAATAAAAATAGAGAACGCCTTATTGAGGTTGCATCCATCTAAATATGTGATTTGTAGAATCCCTATGATTTTTGGTAATAACACACCACGAGTAGATGATTTGAAACAACAGTTAGAACAAAAGGAAGCTATTGAAGTGTTTCCAAATGTAGTTATTAACGCCACTCATATTAATAAATTAACACAGCAAATTCACTATTTGATTAATAAGCGACGTCGTGGTGTTTTTCATTTAGGCAGTATGGATTTAATACATCATATTGATTTGATACGCGAGATATGTCAGGCATTAGGCTATCCACATCCATTATTAAAACAGGTATTTAATAGTAATGAGGACCGTCAATTATCTGTACTTCCTAAGGATAATATGCTGCCTAAGCATTTACAATTAACTATTGAAGAAGTTATTGAAAGCTGCGCTGTTCTTTAAGGTTTGCTTTCGCGAAAGCGGTTCTTAAAAGAATTAATCCTTAACAGTGTTTCCCAACATTTTATAAGTAAAACCGCCTAATATTAAAATAACGATTCCCATGATGGACCAAAGCCATAATTCATTATCAAATAATGAAGTCTTGCTTTGAACATTCTTCTTTGATATCTGATTCTCATTACCTACGGTGAGTGCTTTAATATTTACTGGCACATTGTTTTTAAAATTAATAATGTCATATTGAGGTTTATGAACTGATTTATTTCCATAAACAAGTTTATAGTCTGCAGACTCTGTAAATCTCGCAATCAATTCATATTTAAATCCTTTTACCTCAACAGATTTGATATCCAATGGTTGATTATCACCGTTAGAAATCACCATTTTAAATTTCTTAGCCATCGTGCTATTAAATTCAAATTCATTATCTTCTAAAGATGTTAATGTTCCTCTTTTAAATGTTGTATAATTATAGAGATATCCTTTCTCCGTTTTTACACTATCTAATAAATATTGCATACTGATAGGTCTAAAATAATCATTGCTACCATTTACATTTATCTTCATAGAACTTACCGGTACCGGATTTACTAATTCAAATTCGACCTCGCTGGACTTCATTTTTTTGTCTTGTGAAGTCTTTATTTCTTTTACTTTATAATCTATTAAAATACCATCTGTCAGTTTTTGCATAAATATATGGACAGACGTTAAGGTAGGTTGCTTATCACTCTTAACTGCGATACGATAGTACAGGTAGTTAGCGGTTGGAAACTTTAAGTTGGTATAACTGTAATTTGTAGATGTATTATCTATATCTAAAATTCTATAGTTTTCTAGAATATTAAACCATTGCTTCTGGTCGTGACTACCTTCTAAATTTACTTTCCAGTCAAAGTTTGCGTCTGCAAATAGAAGTTTAATGTCACTTATATCTGATTGTTGATTTAACTTAATAGTGTAAAAATACCCGTCATCTGTTTTAGAAGAGTTGATGATCTGACAACTATGTTCTTTTATAACTAGATGATCTTTATTAACCTTTAAATAATAAGGAACCTCAATTGTATCCATCTTTTCATTAATACCATAAATGCGTATATCTTGAAACGATGGTTGTAATTTACCAAAAACATTATCTGGTATGGTAACGCTATGCCAATCATCACTTATACCTTTAAGAGAGCGTTCATAATTATAGTTTGGTATTTGAGCAGTAGCACACCAACTTATCAGTAGTATAAAGCTAACGCACAATTTAATTTTTATATGAAACATTTTAAATATCGTTTTGGTTGTCAAATTCATCAATGAATTCCTTTGTTTCTTCAATAGATTTTTCGGAATTTGTATCGCTGGTATAGTTAATTTTATTCTTATTCTTATTGTATAAGAACGAGATAATTAGCAATAGTATCCCTAGAGAAACGAAAACAATCGTTTTTGATATAGTATTTAAATGCGCTATATCATAAAAGAATAACTTAATTAAGGTAATTGCAAATAGTGCCATTCCTCCTATTCTCAAATATGGTTTATTCTTTAAAATACCGAAACCTATTAAAAGGAAAGAATAAACACCCCATAGAATACTTAATCCTAATTTATAAGAATCTCGTGCACCTGCCAGGTCTAACCAATGAATCAACTCACTACTCACCACCCAAACTATTGTTATGTGTAAAATAACATCATAAGCAATCTTGAAGCCTTTATGAATATCATCTTTTTTAATGTAACGATATAAGGATAGTATTGAAAAACCTAGAAACGCAAAAGATATATAGCGTATTATTAGATAAAACGAACCTCTATTATAGTAGATGGACGGTTCTATATAAGCATCTCTTAGTTCACTTAATGCGTATAATCCTTGTGTTAGAAATACAACAACACTTATAATTGTCAGTACCAAGATTGAATTTTCTAGGACTATGTTTTTAATCTTTTTATAGTTTAAATACCCAATGAAACCTAAAAATAGTAGCGTATAGTTAATAACCCAAACTATTTTAAAATCCCTTAAACTATAATCATTGACGGTTACTACATAATCACTGATAGATTTATTTTCTAGTTCTGACAATGAAAACAACTGATTCCAATAAGCTTCTATTTCCAACCTAAAAGAATAGTACAAACTGAATACAAACAATATAGGAACAGCATATGACACTATCTTTAACCAAGTGCTACCTTCTTTTAATGACGATATGAAATCACCCTTACGTTGTAAGAATACTATAAAACCGATTGCAGTTGTAAATAGTATAGAAGTTAGAAAACTAGTATTTAACAATGGTGTTATTAAGTTATCCTCTAGATGGTAATAGCTATCATAATTATATGACCAGTCATGGATCAAACTTATGAAAGCAAGTGCTATCAATGGGTAAGATAGCTTTTCATAAATAGAAATATTTTTTGATGTACCCAGCCAAAACAATAATGCAGCTTGAGCTGTCCATAATAAGGTAACCCAATTACCATCTAGTTGTACTGGTATAGCAATGGATATAAATGCTAATACTAGTGCCGTTGCTAGATAGAATAACTTCTTATCACTCAATTGCTTTTTATAAATGATAGTAGCTACTATAAAATGGATCACAGCATTTCCTAAGGTAAATAGTCCTAGATAGTCCTCGCCAATTGCGTTATCATTAAGAATTGCATAACCTAATCCATAAAATATGAACGAATTCATTAAAAGCATTACGATATCAGTAGCTGCAAAACCTTCTTTCTTGACTAATTTATAAGCTAAGAAAGTCAAATAAAAAGTGAGATAAAAAAGTAGTAAGAAACTTAAAGCAAGCATAAAGTGAGAATCATTGCTATAGTCCATCACAAACCATGATAGATAAATTAACCAAGTCAATCCAAAAGCCGAATAATACAATGGTTTCCAATACTTTTTAAAGGCAATTATTAAAATCCCAATATTAATAATAGCGATATAGCTGAACAAGACTTCTACTCTACCAGAATCATTACTTAATAAAAATGGAACTGCATAGGCACCTACTAAACCTAGATGTGCTATAATCTGGCGGTTATAATTTAAAGATGCCACTATAGTAAATACCGTAAATAAAACCATCATCGCAAATGCTACCGTCTGCGGTATTAATTCATAAAAACTATAAGCAAAAAAGGTAATAAAGTAAAGAATAACAATCGCGCCACTTACCAGTACTGCGCTGTAAGACTCGTATTTCTTCTTTAACTTAATCCCAAATCCTAATAAGCCGATAGCAGATAAATAACCTAATACAATACGCGTTAAAGGACTTATTAATTCATTCTCAATTGAATATTTTGCTCCTATTCCTATCCCTATCACTAATATTAGAATTCCTATTTTATTCAATAAGTTTTCACCTATAAACTTTTCTAGATTAGATTTTCTAAATGGTGAAAGCTTCTTAGACTTTTGAGGAGTATTATGAGTTACTTTACTATTTTGATTTTTATGATGTTGAAAACTTGGTTGTGCTATTGTCGCTTCATCATGGACATTGGAATCTATCCATTCCCTATGTCCACTCACAATAGGTTCACTTTTAACCACATAATCGGTTTGATCTAATGTTGCTTTTTCTACATTATCAGATGCATCAATAGAAGATTGTAATTGATCTAGTTTATTTTTTAACTCAAATATCTCATACTTAAAAGCCTCTTGCTTTCTAGAGAGTATTCCTATTTGTTCAATCAATTGCTTGATTGTCTCTTGATGATTTGTCATAACAGAATTCTTGTAGGAGATATATTGCTAGATATCAACTGCTAATTTAATTAAAAACAGAGTGTTAGTTTATGCTTACACGACACGTGGTTTGATAATCTTAAATCAATAAATGACTAAATACTCTATTGTTTAAAAAATCATACACTCATATATCATATAAAAATAGGTCAGCTTATATAATTAAGATGACCTATTATTTTTAAAATATTACGATTAAAATAGATTTACATCATATTCCGATCATTATGGAATGTATCGATCTGTTCCCCAATTAGGTTCACGTTTTTCTAGGAAAGCCTCACGACCTTCTCGAGCTTCATCAGTCATGTAAATAAGACGTGTCATTTCACCTGCAAATACCTGCTGCCCTACCATACCATCATCTGTTGCATTCATAGCAAATTTTGCCATTTTAATTGCTATAGGAGATTTTTTAAGTATTTCTTGTCCCCAATCATAGGCTGTTTGATCCAGCTCTTCATGCGGTACTACAGCATTAACCATTCCCATGTCCATAGCCTCTTGAGCGCTATAGGTTCTTCCTAAAAAGAAAATCTCACGTGCTTTTTTCTGTCCTACCATCTTTGCTAGATAGGCACTACCATAACCAGCATCTACACTAGCCACGTCGGTATCTGTTTGTTTAAAAACACCATGCTCTTTACTAGCGATGGTCATATCACAAACTACATGTAGACTGTGTCCACCACCTACAGCCCATCCAGGTACGGCACATATCACCACCTTAGGCATAAAACGGATCATGCGTTGTACTTCTAGAATATTTAATCTACCAGTACCAGAATCATCCTTATAACCATCATGACCACGAGCATTTTGATCGCCACCACTACAAAAAGCCCATCCACCATCTTTTTTAGACGGTCCTTCACCGGTTAAAATAACCACACCTATAGATAGATCTTCTTGTGCATCATAAAATGCTTTAATCAATTCGGCAACCGTTTTAGGTCTAAAGGCGTTGCGTACCTCTGGCCTATTAAAAGCTATACGGGCAATACCGTTACTTTTTTTATAGGTGATATCTTCAAATTCTATGGCAGTTTTCCAGTTGATGGACATATATATAATTTTAGATTACAAATATAAGTCCTATCCTATTGATACCATACTCTCACCACCTCAATCATATAAACATAGCCGCCGCCCATATTCAATTTTTTGGTGTTTGTTTTCTTTTTTGTGTAGCTCATTGTGGGAACTAATAAGGTTTCTACATTAATGATTTTAAAATTGTAATTCTTACGGATCCATTCATTAACGCGCTCTAGAACCACTTCTGTTGATTCATAGTCATTTCCCGACCAAAAGCTTTTTTTAATTACTTGTGGTTCAAAATCTTTAAAGTGTATTTCGTTTGTCATATTTCATTAGTAGCAGATAGGGCATAATTGTTACGCTTTCGCGAAAGCGAGATCACTTCATCAACATTTTATATTAAAGCTTTACCGTTCCTCAACTCAAAATAACCGTTCCTGAATTTACTCTAGTATCCACCTGTTTTTCTTATCAGTTTTACTTCAAATACTACAATCATGAAAATCAAAATTTTACTCTTAATCCTGATCGTTATTTCATTTTCTTGTACAGAAGATGACGGGACCGCTACAACTATAACTTGTACAGATAATACCTACTATGCTTTAAGAAGTAGTAATATGGGAAATCCGAATGGTGTAATAGATGTAATTCAAAACACAACTTCAAATATTACCACTAGTTCGTTTACTGTAAACGGTGGAATAGGAATAAGTAACTCTTTACGCAACCATCCTAGCGCATGGGATAAAATAAATAAAAGGTTTGTATGGTTTGATCAAGAAGAAGGAGTAGATGGGTTTGTTTATGATGAGACATCTAATACCTTGAACAACTTTAGTTTACCAGCAACTGTACAGACTAATCTAGGTAGATTTACAGCACCAGTATTTTTTCAAGGCGTTTTATACGTTCTAGATTTTGATGCTAACCCAGCCGCACCTCGATTTGATATTCATATAATGAATCCTTCTAATGGTAGCATAGGTCCATCTTTAGGACAAGTGTTATTTAATCCGGGAACTTTAGTAACCGATGGCTCTTTTACGTTTGCCACTAGTACAACTAATGATGTAGACACCATTTACTTTAGAGTAGGAAATGATATTATCTATTTCAACCCTATAAGTGGGATAATAACAGATTATAGAAGTATTAATGGAATTGGAGGCTTTACCACAGGATTAGAATACAACGCCGATAAAGATGTATTCTATGCAGTGACGGATAATCAAGGAAGCATCGATTTATTAGAAATTAAAATCAATGGCGCTAATAACTATTCAGTAACCGTGTTAGAAGATAATCTAAATATCAATATGGATTCTGTAAGTATAGAATGGAAAGATTGCGGAAAGAGATTGCACATAGTTACTAATTTCCCAAGTAGTCCTTCATCTGGTGGGCAGGATATTAGTGAAATCATAGAATTTAATCTAGACGCAAGTCCATCATTTGTAACACAATCGTTTAATGGTTTCATTTTTGGATTTGTGCACAAGCAAGTTTAGAGTTATTAACCATAAGTTTTATGAGTAAATGCACTCGAATTAAAATTAAATTTATGAAAAATTTCATCCCTTTATTTACCTTTTTAATATTGTCAATTCAGTTGCAGGCGCAAACAATTAGTGCCAGTAGTCAAACGGGTGAAGCGACCATCCAAAAATCGACTCCTCAAGTTGCCAGCATCGCAACAGGTGAGCCATTTGCTTATAAAATAGATTTTCAAAATTTAAATCCAGCAAACACATTAACTATTACTGATATATTACCAGCTGGATTATGCTATACAGCTAGCGATATAACAGCAGATAATACTTTTGTAGATTTTAATGGTAATCCAGTATCAAGTTCAATTACTGGATTGATAGACACAAGTACTTTACCTGCCGTAGTATTCAGTATTCCTAGTAATATACAACGTGGTTCTTTTACCATTAATGTAACTTTCTGCGCCGGTGATACTCCAGACGGGTTTACCGCAACTAATAATATAACTGCAGATTATACGACAACGACAGGAACAGAAAATTTTGGACCTACGACTGGTATAACAAGTACCGCAAGCGCCATCAATCCTTGGGGAAAAATTTCCAAAACGCCTTTATTCCCAGCTGTAACTAATCAAAATGGAGATTTCTTTGTTCCTACTACTGGAGGAAAAGCTCAATTTAATATTATCGTAGAAAAGGATCCTAGCTATCAAGGAATTTCATTTGGTATGCTCAATCTTCAAAATCCCACTATTTCAGAAATAGTATCACCACCATGTGCTACTGCGACGTTAATAAGTGGTCCTGGAACACTTGATCCGGTAACGAACATTATTACTCTTAATAATAACCTAATAGGTTCTAATCCATTTGAGAACGTTCAGTTTATTGTAGAAGTAGATTACAGCAATTGTCCAGCATTCACAAATGGACAGATTATTTCAAATACTGTTGAATTAAATGGTACACCGATAGGTGGTACTCCTGTAACAGCTATAGCAAGTGATACGGCAACGGTAACGGCTGTTGATAATTTACCACCGCCTACTTTAGGTAGTTCAATGGTTAAGAATGTTTTTATAACTAATCCAGTGGCAGGTTGTCAAGGTGTATATGATATTTTGTATTCAAATACTGATAATAGACCTGTTGCAATGGTCGATATCATAGATAATTTACCTTTTGATATCATACCTCAAACTGTGCAAATAAGTGGTCTTATAAATAGTGCTTCTCAAAATACCAACTTTGATCTCATCCTGAATGGAAATCCTGCTATTCCTGTAGACTTAAGTACTGGCTATAATGGTGTTTTTACTCCTATAACAACAGGTAATAGTTTACAGTTGAGCGCACAGAATAATACACTTCTTTTCCCTGGTGATCAATTAAACATTTCAATCTTATTTTCAGTTGATCCCGCATTAACGATTGGTACTGTAGTTACAAATTGTTCAGATTTTCAAGGGGAAATACTACTTGAAGCTCCTGCGACAAATGTCTCTTTTTCTAATAACAGTTGCGCATCATTTACTGTAGCTGCCGAAGAAGTAAAACTATGTGCTGTTAAAAAAGTACGAAAAGCTAATACTGGTGATCCCTATCAAACCAGTATCACAAACATAGTTCCTACTGATGAACTAGAATTTGAAATATGTGTTCAGAACAACGGTAGTCTGGACTTCAATGGTGTTCTTACAGATGTTTTAGACTCTAAGTATGAATTTATTTCTGTAGATAATTCTAATATGCCTGCTGGAACTACTTTTACTCAAAGTGGTCAAAATCTGACTTGGAACTCTTTAAATTTAGTTGAAAATTGCTCCAGCTTCTTTGCTGCAAATACCTGTTTAAATACTGTAAATCAATTCTTTTGTGCTATAGTTAAAGTAAGAGTAAAGCCATTTACAGTACCAGGGAATATAGATAATGTTGCGACTATAACAGATAGTGCAAATAACTTATCTGTAACCACTGATTTTGCTAAAGTGAATGTCATAGAATCTGTAGTCATATCCTTAAAAAAACAAATATCTGACGATAATATTACCTTTCAAGATGGTCCTTTGATTTATGACCCAACATGTAATATTGATGTTTACTATAGAATGACGGTTGAGAACTTTGGGAACAAAGCGTTAAATCAATTCCAAATTATTGATGAGCTACCTGCTGCAGGTGATGTCTATTTCCCTACAGTTTTACCACGGAATAGTAGTTTCTCCATGGTAAATGTTTCATCTATTGCTCCAGATTTTAATGTGTCTTATCTCAATACCACTCCATCAAATACTACGTCTTCAAATAATTTTAATTGTAATACAGTATCCACAGGTAGTAGTAATTCTTCCAGTACTACTCAGACAGTTTTATATGAAAATAATACGATTCTTAATCCTGGGAATAGTTTCACGATCGATTTAAACGCTAGTTTTCCTTCCATTAATGCAGGAACAAATTCTATTGTATCAAACAGTGCTTACCTCGTTAATTGTGATGCAGGAACAGGTATTATAATTCCTAGTAATCTTGTTGAACTTTCCATAGACTCGCCTCTTGATCAATGTGAACCTCTTGATTTCTTGCCATATCAAACCGCAGCTGGTAATTTATTTCCATTAGCGATTGAACAAGAATTAGATACTGATCGCTTTAGCACTCTCGATAAGGAATATGGTGATATAGACAATGATGGTGACATAGATATTCTATATACAAAAATGGACAGCAGTTCTGGTTTTCCAGTTTTGTATTGGTTAGAAAATACAGCTGGTACAAATACCACTCCTGTTTTTAATATGCCGCCAGTGAATATGAATATTCAAAATGCTCTTTCCTACAGATTATACGACTGGAATAATAATGGATGTTTAGACATCGTAGTATATGGTGTTAATACATCTACTGTAGTATACTATAATGACTGTTCCGGTAATTTTAGTTTTGGGGTACAATTATTATTTGATAATATAGATTATCGATATGGTCCAGCATTACTTGCCGTAGGAGATATTAATAATGATGGATTGCCAGATATTTTGCTATCCTCGCAGAGTGTGAATTTCCCTGGAACTGTTTACTTTGAGAATAATGGTTCAACTTCTTATCCGTTTTTTAATTTAGTTAGTCCACAAAACTATACCTCATTTGGGAATGGAATAACTAACCCATTCATTCCTGAAAACAGTGGCAGCTATCCTACTCCAGAACTCTACGACGTAGATTGTGATGGCGATATAGATTTATTACTAAGTGATCCGCTATTACCTAATAGTTCTGGAGGTAGAATGTATTACCACGAAAATAATGGAGCATTTACAACAGGCACTTTCCCAAATGTCAACACAACCGGAATTGGTAATCAATTCGGGCTCAATGATACCTCATCAGGCATAAATGACTTAAGATGTGATTGGGTAGTTACTAGAATCGTGGACTATTTTTCTAATGGTTGTCCTATAGCAATAAGCTATAATCCATGTCAACGAAAATTCTTTTACTATTCTCAAGATGATTGTGGTTGCGCAATACTATCTAATGATTCATTTATCTCACAAAAAGAAACCTTAAAACTATATCCTAACCCTACGGTTAGTCAATTTTATATTCAAGGTGAGACTCTAGATGATAATCAATTTATTATTTACGACATCAACGGTAGAATAATAATGGAAGGTAATTATAATACTAATGATGGAATTGATAGCAGTAATTTTGAAACGGGAATTTACTTTGTAGCCATTAAGAATAACAATTTATGGCAATCATTAAAATTTGTGAAAAAGTAAGTTAATGTGTTACGCTTTCGCGAAAGCGTATTTCATCAAGTCAAACTAAGGTTTCATAGAATGAGAATGACATAATATGATTTTACCACGTATTTTATACCTAATAATCAATACTTTAGTAAAATGATTCAGCAATTGTAGGGGATTGATGAGTTATTAAAATCGGGATAGGCGCATCTGTCTCGATTTCTTGTTTAAGAAATTCATGTTAATCTTACACAAAACAAGTGGACGTATCGTAAATTTGTAACATGAGCGAGGAAAAAAAACCAGATTATGTTGTGTATGATGAAGAAACTGGCACTTATAATGCCGCACTTCTTCCCTATTCCAGTGGCGTTGCAGCTCCTAAAATAACAACACCTGATATCACATCATGGAAGCAAACCAATATTAATAAGGTCAACCATGAAATCAAATCCAAATTTGAACAACTTAAAGCAGAGTATGATGCCATGGTTAAAAAATTTGAGGATAATCAGTTGGTATATGGAGCAAAATTCTCTTTTGAACCTATTGTAGGTGAAATCTACCACCTATATTTAGGTAAAGACGGCAGGCATTTCCTATCTGTCATTGCACCACAAGAATGTAATTGGGATTTTGTAGGAACCTATCGCTTATCGAGTGAAAAGCTTTGGGAGCAAATCTAACTCTTTGTTTTTCGCAAATTTATACGTTCCTTAAAAGAGGATCGACTTCTCCAGTGATACATAGTCCCTATTCCAGGGATAAAGACCATTACCCAAAAAGCAATCAATTCTTTTCTTCTCCTATATGGTTTTGTCTTACGATAAAACCAAATACAACTCATCCAGAATAAAAGTATTATCAATATCATACTCTAATAGTATTATAACAAATGTAAAATTCACCTCTTAAAAGTGAATTAGACGATTATAATCTTCTCCTTTCTTAAATAATGCTAAAAAAATTAGCAATACAATCACCTAAATAACAATGTTTTATAAATTTTTTACTACTATGTTTTACAAAGTAGTGTAACATTTTAAAAAAAGTGTCGTCATATAAGCATAACAACAAAAAACAACTATTATGAAAGCGAGCGACACCTTTAAAACCATCACTGAATTAACGAATAAAAGATTCCGTCCAGACAGAACTTACAGCGATAACTGGAATGCAAAAAGACGTTACAGATTAGCATAATACATGCTATTAACTACTCTAATATTATAACCACATAAACTTACTATCATGCGTATTACTAATAGATTTATCGACTCTGATTCTGATTTCCCGATGTTATCACGTAACAGAATCACACCTAGAACAGGAAATGCTACTGACGATTGGGGAATTTCACCTTATCAAGCATAGTACTCTATATTAATTTATCATTTAGGATTTAGTTTGAATTAGCCTTCACTCGCCTATCACATAAATTATAACTAACCATAAACTGTAAAATCTCTTTTCTCCTATGAAAAGAGATTTTTTATGATTGAAAAAAAGTAAATCTTTTAATTAGAAATAGTTTGACCAGTATTTTCTGCCCCTCGAGTACTCATCTGAGTTCTGATCCAAGTAAAATCACCAAAGGTTCTTCCTGCACCTGTTAATTGAAGCGATGCTCCCGCAGGATCTAAAGTAGCATCACCTGTTTGCTGTATACCAATATTTGTAGAAGTCATTCCCGCAGCGATGTTTATTCCAAAAGTATTACTATTACTAGCTGTGACTACACCGCCATAACTAATAAACTGAACAACAGAACCATTCAAGCTCAATGCGATAGCTCCTATACCATTCTCAAAATTATTATTTTCAGGAATAGTTATTGTAATAAATCCATAACCATTGCCATTAGTATCTGCTAGTGAGGTATTAGAATTACTCCAATAACGATAAGCATTACCAGAACCATTGTAGAGAGCAACTTCATAAGTGCCTAAATTGGTATTGGCAATACCAGCTAATTCTACAAATTGGTTCGTATCAACACCATTATTATCATAATGAAACTCATTAATCCAAAGATCTAATAATTGAGTATCATTATCAACAATAGTAACCGTATGTGGATTAGTTGTTCCTATACTCGGTGTTCCTTGACCACCAGTTAGATTAGAAATAGTAAAAATGACATCTTCGGAAGTTTCTTCTACTGCGTCATCTGTTATCGTAAAAACATCTGTCGCTGTAAAAGACGTAACACCCGGTGGAATAGTAATAGTTACTCCAGTAGACTCATCAAGATCCGTATAACTTGAAGCTGAAATTAAAAACGTAAGTGACTGCGTAGAGGAAGGATCTTCTATATCAAACTGAAAATCAATACCACCTACTCCTTCAAATAGAGTTTGAGACGCATTGGTAAAATCAACGATACTATTAGAACAATAAATATCTCTCCAATTGCTTCCTGTCCATATTTGCAAACAACCTGTACTTTGTAAAAAAATAAGCAGTCCTGCGTCTGCAATTTCAGGGTTTATTGTATTACGTTCTACTTCACTTGGGATTCTAGGAGGCATAAAACCTTTAAAGTTAATACCATCAGTTGTTCCACTAATATGTAACATAGATGAGTTTGCAGGAGTATCTGTACCAACACCTACCTGAGAATTAACAACTATATGATTGAATACAAGAAAAGCTATAAATAAAAATCTAGTTAGCATAAGAGTTATTTTTAAAAATATAACGTCGCAAAGATACTATGAACCTCAACTAATCTAATATATTCTATTTTCTATTTACAAAAAACCCCTCCAAAACACACAAATCATCGTTAAAACGTATTGACTTTAATCGTTTAAACTGATTTTCAACAATTAACCCAAAAAGGAAAACCATACTAAAAAACAATCTCCTAAGATCTTTAAACAGCAAAATCAAAGAATTTTTATGCTTTTAACTTTTATAGAACAAAGCGGTAGTATTTTTAAAAAAAACTTACTCGTAATGAAAAAATATATTTCGATACTCATACTGCTGTCAACCATAGTCTCTTGCAAAGAAACTAATAATCAGCAACTCGTCGAAGCTACCACCACAAATAATTCAACGACCACAGAAAACAATGCACCACAAGTCGATAACGTTCCATTAATAGATGACCAGAAAGATTACACCATCACTCCTATCATTGAAAACCTCGATATTCCGTGGGGAATGACCTGGTTACCTAATGGTGACTTGCTTTATACAGAGAAAGAAGGACGACTTTACAAGTTCAATGGTTCAAAAAGCATAGAGATTAAAGGTGTACCAGAGGTTTACTTGCGTGGTCAAGGTGGATTACTAGACGTGACTGTTCATCCACAATTTGAAAAAAACAACTTCATTTACATCTCTTATGCTTCAAAAATGGGTGGTGGCGATGGAGGAAATACCACTATCGCTAGAGCTGTACTTAAAAACAATAAGTTAGAAGACCTAGAAGTCCTTTATAAAGCGATGCCCAACTCTAAAAAAGGGCAACACTTCGGTAGCAGATTTACATGGGATCGAGAAGGTCATTTATATTTCTCCATAGGTGATCGAGGTAACCGTGATGTGAATCCGCAAGATATTTATAGAGACTGTGGTAAAATTTACCGTATTAATGATGATGGCAGCATTCCTGACGATAATCCATTTGTAGAGATTACAAAAGGTATTGATACCATAGGAATTAAAACTGCTATTTACAGTTATGGAAATAGAAATCCGCAGGGAATGACGACTCATCCAGTAACTGGGAAGATTATAGCACATGAGCATGGACCACAAGGTGGTGATGAGATTAACATTATAGAATCTGGAAAGAACTATGGCTGGCCAGTCATAAGCTATGGTATTAATTATAGCGGCACGACATTTACTGACATTACAGAAAAAGAAGGCATGGAACAACCTATTTACTATTGGGTACCCAGCATTGCACCTAGTGGTTTTGCTATTATTAATAATCCAGCTTATAAAAAATGGAATGGTAACTTCTTAGTAGGATCATTAAAATTTCAATATCTTGAAATGCTTTATATGGACGGTAATCGAGTGACAAAAAGAGAAAAGGTTGCCGATAAAATAGGTCGCTTGCGCAATGTAAAAATAGGTCCTGATGGACTTATTTATATTGCTGTCGAAGGAAAAGGAATATTTAAAATAGAAAAAAAATAAAATGAAATATTTAATTACTCTAGTTGCTCTTATGGTGTTAACCAGTTGTGGCAATTCTAAAAACGAAACTAGGGCAGCCGCTCCTGTAGAAAAAAAGGAGATTAAAAAAACACCTCTAGAAGCAAGTGTCGCAAGAGGTAGAGAAATTTATAGAGAGAATTGTGTGACCTGTCATATGACTAGTGGAAAAGGTGTTCCAGGTGCTTTTCCTCCTCTTAATCCATCAAACTGGCTGACAGATAAACGAACGGAAAGTATCCATGCTGTAAAATACGGCCTTAAAGGACCTATTGAAGTCAATGGACAATCCTATGATAATATCATGCTATCACTAGGTCTAGAAAATGATGAAGTCGTTGACGTGATGAATTATACTATTCAAACTTGGAACAGTGGTGATATGGTGACACTAGAAGAAGTTGAAGCGGTAGAGAAATGACCTTAAAAAGAGAAATACTCACATTACAAGATTTAGAGGAATGGATAAATACCAATAATTACTCATTTCTTGGCTATAGTATTACTGACAATTTCATAAATGAAAGTTATGGAATGGAAAAGAATGGAGAACTTTTTCAGTGGTATTATACAGAGCGAGGAAAAAAAGAAACGTTGGCTTATTTTAGAACTGAAGTCGAAGCTGTTCGGTATGTTGTAAATTTAATTCTCAATGATGAATACAAAGAAAATTAATTAAAAAATCCCGATGCTCACGCATCGGGATTTTATATGTTTACTAGTTAATTTCTAGTTGTATACAGATTCTTTTCCGTGGTGTACACAAAGCATGTAATAGATACAAGCGCGATACTTTGCACGCTCACTCTTACCGTACTTTTCAATAACAGCCTCTACAGACTCCATTAAATTATCACCTGAAAGACCTAATTTTTTCTTCAAGTAGTTAGTCACCACACGTTCCATCTCGCTTTTTTCAGCACTTACAGTTTCAGCATCTTTGTTATAGATTGATGGCCCTAATCCTTTAGTTACTTTTCTCAATAACTCTTCATCTAGTTTACCACCTACTTTTTCTTTGTAAGCTTTGGTATACTTCTCTACTCTTTCATCAAATTTACTCATTGTATTTTACGTTTATTAGTTAAGACTTTAAATGTAAGAATTAATAAGATATGATGAAATTCTATTTGAGAAATTTAAAGTAGTCTAGAAGAACGGTATCATTTTCAAGTCTAGGTGTAAATATTTCTAGTAATTGAGGTTTTGAATTATCATTCAGGAATTTTTCATACGCTTTCGCGAAAGCGTCTTCTCCATCAACCCTATGATAATTAATATCATACATTTTACATAAATGACTAGCGTCTAACTGGTGAGTCGTTTCAAAATAAGTATCAAAGGTGTGATTATCTTTTTCACCAGGTAGAATTCGGAAAATTCCGCCACCACTATTATTGATAACAATTATTTTAAAATTTGCTGGAATGTAATTATTCCACAAAGCATTGCTATCGTACAAAAAGCTTAAATCACCTGTGATACATACAGTAGGTTTATCTTGAGCAACAGCAGCTCCTATGGCTGTGCTCGTAGAACCATCTATACCGCTAGTTCCTCGATTAGAAAATACGGTGTGCGTCGGGTTCATAGGGAAAAGCTGCGCATATCTGATTGTACTGCTGTTTCCCAATTGCAAAACGATATCATCAGGCAAACTATCAAATATCAAATTGAAGGCTCTAAAATCGCTCCATGGTATTGCAGCTAGGTAATCCGTTCTTTTGATTAGATAATTATTAAAAAACTGCAGCCAGTAATCCCTATAACTATCTGAAGTTTCATTTATAGATAATTGATCAACCCAATGTGTTGGAGCTGTTTTAATGTGTCCAGCTAACTTGAAAAAAGTATCATATGCACGACGATTACCGATGTGGTAATGATATTGTGTCTCAAACCTGCGCAGGTATTGTTTGATTTTTTTAGAAACGATCATTCCACCTATGGTAACGACCATATCAGGTTGCAAATGCGCAATAGCATCTTCATCATTTTCAATAGGCGCGATTAGGGTATCTATTCCCCATATAATTTTCTCATGTCTGATGTTAGAACTCACTTCACTTATTACCAACACTGTTGGATCACTGGTTATTAAGTTCAACTGATCTTGAGTAAATACATCAGGATTTAAAGTAGATAAAATGACCAACTTACGATTAGCTTTCTCCCATCTATCTATAAATAAGGATGGTATACTCGCATTAGTTTCAATAATAGGATCAACCACCTTAGGATCGACTTTAGGAACATTTACCGTATTGTAGAGCGGTTCTTCAAATGGTATATTGATATGTACAGGTCCATGATTTGTTATGGCGACATTAATTGCTTTATTGATTAGCCTTTCATTAGTCGCCATCGCTTCTTGATCATCTAGACTATTAATCATCTCTAGATGTGTATCATAAAGAATATGGTTAGCATAAACATGTTGCTGTCTGATCGTTTGTCCATCACCTATATCTATTTTATGTGGTGGACGATCTGCACTAAGGACTATTAATGGAATCTCACTATAAAAAGCCTCAGTAACAGCAGGATAGTAATTTAACAATGCACTACCACTAGTACAAACTACTGCTACAGGTTGCTTTAATTGCTGTGCGATACCCATTGCAAAGTGTGATGCACACCGTTCATCAACGATACTATAACACTTAAAATAAGAATCGTTTGTAAAACTTATGGTTAGAGGTGCATTTCTAGATCCTGGAGAAATAACGATATGTTGCACTGCTCTTTTTTTAAAAAGAAGTAGTACCTGTTGCGCGTGAAGTATGTCTGATAGCATTATAGCAAAGGTAAAGCAGGCATCAACAATCTTCAAATATGAAGTGCTAAATGAATTACAATTATTTCAAATATCATAAGTCACTTCAACTGTTTATACAGACCTTTTGACAATAGAAATGTCATTTTCAAAAAATTGCGCTTTGCTATTCAAAATAAAATCATCATCTTTAGTTCTCTTAAACTGACCAACCTATGAGAATATTCAAATTTGTAATCTTCTACACCTTTATAGGAATATATGAATCGGTACTATTTGTAAGCTCAACAGCTACAAAGGTTAAGAACTCATTTACAAGAACAATTTCTCAATCTAAAACACAAACATCTAGAACTACTGCCCCACAAAGAATGCGTGGTGCTTTACTTAAAACAGCATTTAGAAGTATTTTATAATAATCGATGCATTGTTTGCAACTTTGCCCTAGTCTCTTGGTATTCTAGCAAAGCATCACTTTTTGCTGTAACGCCACCACCTACATAAATAATAGCCTTTTTATCCACCAGTTGCATACATCTTAAATTAACAAAGTAATGGTGTGAAGCACCGTTTACAATCCCTAAATAGCCTGTATAATAACTTCTATCATAGTTTTCGTTATTAACAATAAACTCCATAGATTCATCTCTAGGTAATCCGCAAACTGCTGGTGTAGGATGCAAAGCACCTAACAGATGTTCTATCTGATTTGTACTAGATCGAGCTTGTATAAAAGTTCGTAAGTGTATTAGATGTCCAGCTTGAACCGTTTCTACTGGTGATTGTTTAATATCTATTGCACCAGATTCCTTAAATTGAGAGATGATAAAGTCTGTTACTAATTGTTGTTCTTCTTTTTCCTTATCGCCCCATACATGATTTAAACTACCATCATCAACTGCTGTACCTGCTAGTGACATGGTAGAAACTTGAAGCGGTATGGCATCAGTTCTCGATTGTGCTGAATACAAACCATCACTTTCAGCATTCATCAATAATTCTGGAGTTGCACCCATCCATTTACCTACCTGTGGATGATAGAAAAAATATCCATTTGCGGTTGGATAGGTATCTAACAATCTCTCAAAAATAGTAAGATCAGAATCCTCAATAGCAAACTCTTGTTTTCTGGAAAGTACTACTTTACTTAATTGCTTTTTTTCTAATCGCGTTATGGCCTTTTCAAAAAGCTCTAAGTAGGCTTTTTTACCATCTTCTGGAATTATCGACAGTTTAATTTCTGGTGGTGATGCAGAAACATCATACCTAAAGTTTAAGACCTTATCAGCATGAATATAAACCTGATTTTCATTGCTTTGAAATTTTGAAAAAACAGCATAAGCCACTTTGTCAGGTGTTGTTTTATGCCAGGTTTGATCATTTTGAGCAACTACTTTTACCTCAGTTGAACCTGCCATTTTAAGTGCCAAAAACGGAAGGTCTTGCTCAAGAAGGAAGTTTAAATATTGGAATAACTTTTGGCGCAAGCGGTATAATTTAAAAGGTTTAAGAGTCTTTTTTTAGAGCGATTGTGGTAAGCTTACAGATTGATATCAATCTATCTTCTTCATCCACTATTCTGATTTCCCAAAGCTGTGTCGTTCGACCTTTATGCAAGAATCGAGCTGTCGCAAATACATCACCATCCTTTTTTGATTTGGTGTGATTTGCACTTATCTCTAATCCTCGTATTGCAAATTCTTTTGTATTCAAAAAAATATAACTCGCCGCACTACCTACAGATTCTGCTAGAGCGACGCTAGCACCACCGTGTAACACTCCATCTGGTTGATGAACTCTCGATGTCACTGGCATGCGAGCTGTTAGAAAATCCTCACCTACATCAACAAACTCAATCTTAAGAGTTTCCATAAGTGTATTTTTACATATCTGATTGCAACTAGCAAGTATCTGTTCTTTGTCCATATCTTTACCAAAAATAAGGAACAGTCATCAAACTATGGTAAAAACAATCTCTTATCAACATACTAATTCATACGAGGTATTAAATCCTGTAACTGAAACTACAGAGAATATATGGATTTGTTTTCACGGCTTAGGATACCTCGCCAGGTTTTTTAAAAGATATTTTACTGGTTTAGACCCGTTGAAAAATGCAGTGATTGTTTTACAAGCGCCTTCAAAATACTATCTAGGTAAAAACTTTAAGCATGTAGGTTCTAGCTGGCTTACTAGAGTTGACACAGATCAAGAAATGCAAAACAACCTTAATTATGTAGATGCTGTTTTAAAAGAAGAAGGCTTACACCGCGATAAAAGAATGGTAATCATGGGTTACTCACAAGGTGTTTCAATTGCCACAAGGTTCTTATTACACTACAATTCACCAGTTAAAGCTTTAGTAATGCACAGTGGCTCTATACCTAACGAATTCAACGAATTAGATAGTGTAAAATTCAAATCGTTATCCACTAGAAACATTCATATATCTGGAACCAAAGATGAATATGTCACTGCTGATTTAATACAACGAGAAAATAAAAAAATCCAGATGCTTTTCGGCACGGAATGTGAATTACACAGACCAGATATAAAACATGAAGTTGACACTCAATTACTAGTCGACATCTCAAACACACTTTAAAAATGGAAATCATATTTGCTACTCATAATAAGAATAAGCTCAAAGAAGTTCAAATCATGATGCCAGAAAACATCAAACTATTAAGTCTTGATGATATAGGAATGCACGAAGATATTCCAGAGACCTCAACAACTATTTCTGGTAACGCAGCACAAAAAGTTCAATTTATCAGACAGCGTTATGACCTACCTGTTTTTGCTGATGATACAGGATTAGAAGTCTTTGCCCTTAATAATGAACCTGGCGTTTATAGTGCTAGATATGCTGGAGAGCATAAAAGTAGTGAAGACAACATGGAACTTTTACTCAAAAACCTAGAAGACAAACGAGATCGTAGTGCCCGATTTGTAACTGTATTTGCACTAGATATGGATCGATGTCAGACGCTTTTTGAAGGTGTTTGTGATGGTGTAATAACTAAGTCCTATCATGGCGATAAAGGTTTTGGGTACGACCCTATTTTTATGCCTAATGGTTATGAAAAAACCTTTGCTCAAATGAGTTTAGTCGAGAAAGGTGAAATAAGTCATCGTGGTATTGCGTTGAAAAAGCTAATTGCTTATTTAACTTAAGGTAGTTAATTAATTAATAAACCTCATTAAAACCCAACTCGTTACATTATTTTAGCTCACAGAATGAAAGCATTACAACAACTTACCCTACTATTAATTCTCTTGATTACAAGCATAGGTCTTGCACAGGAGAATACGACTAGCACTGAAACATCTAAAAGCACGTCTGTTTTTGGTAAAATACTCAATGCCAAAAATGATAGCATCATCAGCAATGTGAATATCGTTAACCTTAATCAAGTAAAAGGTACGATCTCTACAGAATCTGGAGCTTTTAAAATTCCAGCTCGTGTTAACGATACGCTATTCTTCTCATATATAGGCTTTGAGACCATCACAGTTAAAGTAACAGAAGACTGGCTCAAATTTGGAGATGTCACTATTTCTATGACCGAAAAAGGAATCGCATTAGAAGAAATCGATATTAAAGTGGTGGCGCTTACAGGATTTTTAGAGATCGATGCGCGCAAAGCTCCTATCTATAATAATAGACGCTACAGCATTAGCGGTTTACCTAAAGCTTATGAAGCTGGTAATGATGAACCAGGCGCTGTAACTAAGGTACTGGGCTCTATATTTAATCCAGCAGATTTCCTCTATAATGTATTTGGTAAGAAAGGTACTTCCATGCGCAAATTAAGGCAGATTAAAGAACAAGATGAGATACGTAACTTACTACAAAGTAAGTATGACCGAGAGACCTTAATGAACTTACTTCAAATGGATAAAGTAAGTATTGATGCTATCTTACGCAATTGCCAGTACTCTAAATCCTTTATTGATACCGCAAATGATCTTCAAATACTAGACGCTATAAGCGAGTGTTATGAAGAATACAAGGTTCTTAAACGCAATTAAATTAAACCAACACTAAACTATATTATCTTGAATTTTAAACACACCATACTAGCCATAAGCGCTGTTGCCCTTATCGCTTCTTGTTCTAGCAAGAAAAAATCCAACGAAGAAAAGGATAAAAAAGAAATGGTATCTACAAACGCATATGCAGATGTAGACGCTATGAAGTATGCTAATACAATTACTTTAGACGAACTTAGAGACCAACTATATTACTATGCTAGTGATGAAATGGAAGGTCGCTACACAGGATCTCCAGGACAGAAAAAAGCGGTAGAGTATCTTCAGTCCTTATATGAGAAAATGGGCGTCGCTGGTGGAAATCTGGACGGAAGCTATTTTCAAACGGTTCCTGGTAGTTACTTCAACAAACCAGACCTTACCTCAGAAAATGTTCTAGGATTCATTAAAGGAACTGAAAAGCCTGAAGAAGTACTGGTAATATCTGCTCACCTAGACCATATCGGTACTAAGAACGGTGTCGTATTTAATGGTGCAGATGATGATGGTAGTGGTACGATTGCACTTATCGAGATTGCCGAAGCTTTTAAGAAAGCCGCAGAAGATGGATACGGACCTAAACGCTCTATCCTATTCTTACACGTTACTGGTGAAGAGATCGGACTTTATGGTAGTAAGTACTATTCTGAGAATCCTGTATATGCTATGGAAAACACGATTGCAAATCTTAACATAGACATGATCGGTCGTATCGACCCTAAAAGAGAAGCAAAAACAGACTACATCTACTTAATAGGTAGTGATATGTTAAGTCAGGACTTACATGATCTTTCTGAAATGGCCAATGAAAAATACATGAAGTTAGATCTAGATTACACTTATAATGGTAAAGATGATCCTAACCGTTTTTACTATCGCTCTGACCACTATAATTTTGCAAAGAATGATGTACCAGTGATTTTCTATTTCAATGGTACACATGAGGATTATCACCGTGCAGGCGATACACCTGATAAAATTGAGTACGAGCTTTATCAAAAAAGAGCTCAACTCGTATTTGTAACTGCTTGGGAACTTGCAAACAGCCAAAGCAGACCTACTTTAAAATAGAGTTCTTACCTTAATAAAAAAAAGCAGCTTTCTAAATTAGAAAGCTGCTTTTTTTATGCAGTTATTTTTGATATATCGCTTTCGCGAAAGCGAACTAATTAAGCATCTACACCAGCAAACTCTTGTTGAATTGCAAGGCGTAATCTACGGTAGTAGTCCTCTTCTAACCAATCCTTATAGTTGTTTGTATTATTGATGATGCAATAAGAGTAACGACGGATTCTATCTTTAATATCTTCCTTAAGTAGTTTTGCAAGAATACGTGCATCAAAAACGTCTTCACTATTCTCCACACACCATTGTACGTGTTGTGCGATAGATTCATCCAATACCTCTTTGGACTTACGATTTTCTTTAGTGATACGTTTATAAGCACCTTTTACATCAAAAGTAAAATCAGTGGTGTTAGGAAACTCTGCTTTTACATCGACAGGCATTCTGTAAACAAAATTGCGTTCAATCTCTTCATCAGATACGATGTTCTCTACATAGAAATCTGGAGATCTGAATACTTGTTGCCAGTCCACAGGCTCATTCCATAAACCAAAACGAGCCACATTATTTCCTAGATCGACAATATGGAATTCTTTTTTATCTTTAAGGATACGAGAACCACGACCGATCATTTGATAATACAACGTCAGTGATTTTGTCGCTCTGTTAAGTATAATACACTCTACACTAGGCTCATCAAAACCTGTTGTTAAGATACTTACCGACGTAAGAACAGCATCTGGTTTATTTTTAAACCACTTAAGAATCTCTTTACGCTCTTCTTTAGTATTGGTATTATCTAAGTGTCTTACTTCTATTCCTGCTCTTTTAAAAGTCTCTTCTACCTCTATTGAAGTACGGATACCGTTGTTAAAGATTAAGGTCTTCTTCCCTTTACACACATCGTTATAGGATTGCAGCAGCTTATCTTGCATTGATGAGTCGATGTAAAGCTTCTCACTAGACTTAACAGTATAATCACCGTTCATACCTATGGTAAGTCCACTAAGTCCTACATCATAGGTGTGTGTAACAGCTTGTGCTAAGAATCCTTGATTTACAAGAGATGATATACTATCTCCTACGATAAGTTCTCTATAGTTATCCTTCATAGGTAACTTAAAGTTAGAACTTAAAGGTGTTGCTGTAACTCCTAAAATAAAACAGTGCTCAAAGTACTTGAATAATTTTCTGAAACTATTGTAGTGAGCTTCATCAATAATCACAAGACCGATATCCTCTAACTCAAGTTTATCATCTTGTAATCTATTGTTCAATGTCTCCACCATCGCCACAAAACATTCATACTCATTTTGATCATCGAGCTCTTTTACCTTAGAGTTGATCACTTTATTCTTCACATTAAAGCCATTAAGCATTTTAGAGGTTTGCTTACATAACTCGATACGGTGCGTGAGAATAACTACTTTTTTCTGCTTCTCTTTAAGATACTTTCTTACAATTTCTGAGAATATAACCGTTTTACCACCACCTGTAGGTAGTTGATATAGAAGGTTATAATCGTCTGATTTATTATCGATACGGTCAAAAATCTCTGCAAGATCACGTTTCTGGTAATCATACAACGACTTTACTTTAGTATCAGGATTAGTGGTCATCAATGGCTTTCTTTAGATTTTGAGATTTGCAAAAATAGCGCTTTTAAATACTTTATACAGCCCATTTTCCTAGGTTTAACTAATAATTTTTTCTTCCCATTATATTAACAATGAACACCGCCTAAAATCATTATTTTTGTAGACTTATTCAATTCACAGTGTCAGATACAGCTAAAAGACATAAAAGCAAATTTAAATTCAATAGAGCGCACCGCTATTATAAGCTTACTGGGTTCTATTCTTTTGTAGTAGAGAGCATTAAAAAATCAATGCCGCCAGTACTTGTTGTAGTAGGTATTCTTGCTGCCATTCACTTCTGGGTGATGGATATTCCTTCTATGCTAGAACTAGCCGTAGAGAAATTACCAGATTATGGGGTTTTAGCTTTTTTCTATCTATCAGAAACGATTCTAGGATTGATTCCGCCAGAGTTATTTATTGCCTGGGCAGGAAAAACTGCTACACCTATTTTAAACTTATCTTTAATCGCACTATTCTCCTATTTAGGCGGAATGACCGCTTATTTCTTAGGACGTCGTGCTCTTAAAATACCTAGCATACATTATTACCTTGAAGTAAGAATGGCAAAACAATTAGTAATGGCCAGAAAATGGGGTGGTATTCTTATCGCTGTAGGCGCTTTACTTCCACTGCCTTTTTCTATTTCTAGTCTTGTGGCAGGTATGTTGAAGTATGATTTTAAATGGTGGCTTATCATCGGTCTATTGCGTTTTGTACGCTTTGCTATTTATGGGGCTGCTATTTTTCAGGTAGTGTAATTTTTAATGTTTAGTAGTTAGACGATTCAGGTGTTACACACCTACTTTTCCATCATTTGCAGATGCTGAAATGAATTCAGCATGACAGGTTTTAAATGGTACATAAAAAAAACGCTTCAATTTCTTGAAGCGTTTTTTCTAATTCTAAGTATTTAAAACTACTTACTGCTTTTTAGCATCTATTTTTGCTTGTTCCATACCAGACTCGATCATATCAAAGAATTGATCTAGTTTAGGAAGGATGATGATTCTAGTTCTACGGTTCTTTGCTCTACCTTCTGCAGTGTCGTTACTAGCAATAGGCACATAGTAAGAACGTCCAGCTGCCGTCATTCTAGCAGGATCGATTTGTTCTTTCTCTTGTAAATAACGGGTAATCGATGCCGCACGCGCAGTACTTAAATCCCAGTTATCTTTAAACTTTCCTGATGCAATAGGTTGACTGTCTGTGTGACCTTCAATCATTACTTCCATGTTGGACTTATCTTTAAGTATCGTACCTACTTTACCTAACACATTATAAGCGTTACTGTTGATCTGATCACTACCGCTAGAGAATAATAGTTTATCACTAATAGAGATAAATACCACACCTTTCTCAACGTTTACATTAATATCTTCATCATTAACGTTACCTAGTGAGCTCTTAATACTTGTTACTAAAGCAATCGTTACACTATCCTTTTTAGTAAGCGCATCATTTAAAGAACGGATTTGTAAATCTTTCTCTTTGATACGTTCTAACGAAGTTTCTAAAATCTCTGCATCTTTTTTAGAAAGAGTCGCTAGATCACCTACATTATTTAGTAAGGACGCATTACTTTCTCTCAGGTTTTGGATTTCGCTCTGTAAAGCACTTAGTCTTGCTTGTGCAGCTTTCTCATCAGATAGGCAGGCGTTAAGTTTAACGGTTGCGGTATCTAAAAGTTCTTGAGTAGATTGCTGTTTAGCAAGTGCTGCTTCCAGGTCTTTTTTTGATGCACAAGAAAATAGTGTTCCTGCACACAAAATCGCTATGATTATTTTTTTCATTGTTATTGTTTAATTTGAATTCAAAAATAAGAAAATGACAATTCTTATGTTAATACTTAACAGACATTTATCAATTATTATTTTACAGATTGATAATTTGAACGGTTTTTAACAAAAAACTGATAAACTATAGAGAATACCTCAGGCTTAGTTGATGTTTTCTTAGCATATCGTTTTACTTCTTGTCTTTTTTGAAGCATGGTTCTTAATCCACCATAAAACGATGCGTGCGCTTTTAATATTGCCATAAAGTGCGCTGGTTTTGCTTTAAAGAGAAATTGCAAACCAGCAAGTCCATCCAGTACCATGCGCAAGAATAAGATTCCTAACCAGTTAGCACTATGATCGTTCTTTACAATATTATAAAGACTGTTTCTAAAATTGTAAAAAGTCTTACGTGGATTGAGTGCCGCTAGCGTTCCACCACCTAGATGGTATACGGTAGCATCTGTGGCGATTGCTATTTTATAACCAGCATGACGCAATCGCCAGCACAGGTCGATCTCTTCTTGATGGGCAAAATAAGCCTCATCCAGTGCGCCTACTTCTAGAAACGCTTTCTTCTTGACAAATAATGCGGCACCACTAGCCCAATCCAGATTTGTACTATCGTTATACTGTTGATGGTTCTCTTCTACCTGGTCAAAAATGCGACCTCTACAATAAGGATATGCGAGTCTATCCAGATAGCCACCTGCCGCACCTGCATATTCAAAATGGGTACGTCGTTTATCATCGAGCAGCAATGGTTGTGCTGCTGCTATGGTGACATCAGACCTAAAAAGTGTGGTGATAGGTGCTAGCCAGTTCTCAGTAACCTCTATATCATTATTTAATAAACATATGATTTCTTCATCGACAGATCGTAGGGCGACATTATAGCCACCAGCATAACCGCGATTTTCATCCATCTCTATAATCTTTACAGACGGATACTGCTCTTTTACCCATGATAGCGATGCGTCTGTTGAGGCATTATCTGCCACATAAACGGTATGCTCTTGACTATGTAAAACGACGCTGGGTAAATAGCGTTGCAATAGCGCTAGACCATTCCAGTTTAAGATAACGATTCCTATTTTCATGTATAATCTGGTAAATCTGGGATAAATTGATAACGTTGCGCCTCATAATCCATGGTGCAAAAGTAATGTTCCATTCCATTAGTGACCATTAAATACTCAGATTCTAGTGCGAGATTGTATCGCGCGATCTGGTCAAACACGGATTGATCTATTTTTATTTGCGGCGCTTTACACTCAATCACCGCATATATAGAACCATCTTTATTAAAAACGAGGATGTCATATCGCTTCTTTGTCCCTGCGACATTGAGCTGTTTTTCTACGTTAATAAGACTGTGTGGTATACGCTTTCGCGAAAGCAGCCAAAACACCACATGCTGCCTCACCCATTCCTCTGGTGTGAGATGGACAAATTTTTTACGTATCTGGTCAAAAATCAACCGACCTTTTTCAGTACTTTTAACCCTGAAATTTCCTGCCGGTAGTCGTAATGGCGTCATACCGCAATATTACAAAAACCACCACGGCTCTTTATGAGTGATACCAAAAAAATTATAGAAGATATAAAGAATAGGAAACTTGCTCCTATTTACTTTTTATATGGTAATGAACCTTATTTTATTGATGAGATAAGCGATTACATTGCTGCAAATGTACTGGACGAAGGCGAGAAAGGCTTTAACCAGATGGTGCTGTATGGTCGTGATATAGACATGGGCGAGCTGGTTGAAAATGCAAAGCGTTTCCCGATGATGGCAGACTATCAGGTGATCATCGTTAAAGAGGCACAAGATCTAGCACGTCACTGGGATAAGTTTGAATCTTATGCAAAACAGCCTCAACCTACCACGATTCTAGTCTTTAACTATAAATACAAAACACCAGACAAGCGCAAAAAGGTGTTTAAAGAAATGGCAAAAAATGCCGTTTTCTTTGAAAGTAAACCGCTGTATGAGAATAAAGTCCTGCCATGGATCAACAGCCATTTAAAGAGTAATGGCTATAACATTGAGCCCAAAGCTGGACAGATGCTGATTGAGTTTCTGGGAACTGAGATTGCCAAAATCAAAAACGAACTGGACAAATTGATGATTATCGTCCCTGCGGGAACAATGATCACACCACAGCTGATTGAAGAAAATATAGGAATCTCAAAAGATTATAACAACTTTGAACTGCGCAAGGCGCTGGGATCTCGAGATACAGTAAAGGTGAATCGCATTATCAACTATTTTGCTGAGAATCCTAAGGATAATCCACTGGTCGTGACCATAGGACAACTGCACAGTTTCTTTGTACAGTTATTAAAACTGCACGCGATGACCGACCGCAATCCACAAACGGTCGCAAGACAGATAGGTGTAAGTCCATTTTTTGTACAAGAATATTTTACTGCGGCCAAACATTATTCTATGAAGCATTGCAGTCATGCGATCAAGATCATACGCGATATAGACATGAAGTCTAAAGGTGTAGGAACTAATAAACCACAACAACACGATTTACTACAAGAGTTGATCGTTAATATCATGTACCCATAATGTCTACCAAATTTAAAGCCTGGATCAGTGCCGCACGATTAAGAACCTTGCCATTAAGTATCAGCGGAATTCTAGTGGGAAGTGCTTATGCCTATTTAAGAGTTAGTCATCTTGAATATTTAAAAACATCAAATGTGCTAGGCGTTTTTAGTTTTGCAATTGAGGATTTTGTAAGTGATTTTAATTTCCTCATCCCTATTCTAGCACTCATCACCACATTAGGTTTTCAAGTGCTGTCTAATTTTGCAAACGATTATGGCGATGGCGTTAAAGGAACTGATAATGATGATCGTGTAGGACCTATGCGTGCGCTGCAAAGCGGTATCATTCTCGCACACGAGATGAAACGTGCGATGATTATCACTGCTGTGTTGACCTTAATAAGTGCAATAGCATTGATTTATGTGAGTCTAGGTATAGAGCAATTATTGATTTCGCTCTTCTTTTTGGTATTGGGAATTGCCGCTATTTGGGCAGCGATCAAGTATACCGTAGGTGATAATGCTTATGGCTATCGCGGTCTGGGCGATGTGTTTGTTTTTATCTTCTTTGGTCCGGTAAGTGTGATGGGTATTTTTTACCTGATTACAAAAGCTGTGGACTGGAATATGATCTTGCCATCCATCACCATAGGATTGCTAAGTGTTGCCGTATTGAATCTCAATAACATGCGCGATATCGAGAGCGATAAAAAAGCTGGTAAAAACACCATCGTGGTAAAAATGGGTTCCATGAAAGCCAAGCTGTTTCATCATACCTTAATTACCATAGCACTAGTAACCGCATCCTTATTCTTTATCACCTTATATTATACAGAAGTAATGGATGATAACATGACACAACCATCGTTGTTCATGTTCTTACCACTACTCGCTTTTCTACCGCTATTTTTACATTTAAAAGTGGTAGAATTAAACAAAGAACCAGCCCTACTCGATCCAGAATTAAAAAAGGTCGCGCTATCGACTTTTGCCTTTGCAGTATTATCTGTGCTATCGGTATGGATCGTTAGTTAATCATCTTATCAACAGATTAACGTTTTGTTTTTCAGTTGATTAATGGGAAACGGACAAATAATAACTTTTGCTTAACACTCTGTTTTAACAAATGTTAACCATGGATTTGGGATTATGTTCTAAATTAGAGCTGAATTTAAAACGCAGAGAATCTGAATATACTTTACTTTAACTAAATCCTGAATTGTTATGGCTAGAGCTATGTTTGAGTACACTAAAACGGTACTAGAAAAGGTTAGTTTTAATCCTACACTCTTTTGCAAAGAATTACATAAGGCTGTAGAACGTTTATTACCATTTGAAATCGAAGAATTGATGATATGGATGAAACCTATGTTGTTGCAGCATCCAGAGCTAGCAACCTGCGTACCGTTACTACCCAAATAGAAATTTGACATTTTAAGAAAGAAATCCCATTGAAGTAGATCTTTAATGGGATTTTTTTGTTACCCATCATTTTGAAGGAATTATCCTTAGTTAATGTTTATAAAGTGTTTATTTTTATTCTTTTGGGACATGATGGATGAGTAAGAATTTGCGTAGGTTTGGATATATAATTGTTGCCAATAATAAGACCACCAAATGAAAACTAACTACACATTTGAAATTTTGACTCTTGATTCCAAGGGACAAACAACTATTAAGTCAGATAAGAATTTAGCTTTTTCATTGATGTCAAATGGTGGTATATGGAGTAATCCAAAAATACGAGTTAACAAAATTCACGATGATGTACTGAAAATAAATTTAGGGATAAGTCAAATAAGTCAAGAAGAAGAACAAGATTTTAATATTAAGAACACATTCATTCTCAAATTAGAAGGAGACTTTGAAGTTGTCGAACATTTAAGAATTCTAATCCTACAACATTTGGAATCTGTTGGTTTAGACCAAACCTATGTACTTTTGGATGAAGTATCTTCCGAAATATCATTTAAAATATATCCACAAATCAATAAAGTAGAAAATTTATTACGAAAATACGTAATGAAATTTTTTGTAACGAAGCTAGGTCCAAGTTGGTGGAACGTTACTGCTGACAGCGAAATGAAGAAGAAAGTTAATGCTAGAAAAAATAACGAATCACTTTTTTCAAAACACATTGATAATAGAGCTTACTTGATAGACTTTGGAGAATTAGGAAAAGTAGTTCATTCACAATCATCAGGATTTATCAGCAGAGAAGATATTGTTTCTAAAGTCCTAGATTTAGATGAAACAGAGGAGGCAATCAAAACTTTAAAAACAGAATTAGAAAGTAATTATACTAAGTTCTTTAAAGACACATTTAAATCTAATAATTTTCAGCAAAAATGGGAAGAACTAGAGAAAATCAGACACAAAGTTGCTCACAATAATCTTTTTTCTAAAAACGATTTACATAGAGCATCAGACCTTTGTAAAGAACTGACAGATATTATTTCTACTGCAAACGATTCGATAGAAACAATTCAATTTAATCTTGAGGAAAAAGACACCCTTAAAGAAAATATCACATATGGCTTAGAGACATATGACGTTATAACTAAAGATGAACTACTAAGAAAGCTAACTGAAAGCGTTAAGTGGGCTCAAAAAACAAGAGATAATTTTGTTGGCCTTAAACATTTTGTAACCAATTATTTAGGTTCAATAGGATATGACTATCAATCTAGTTACGATTTGATTAATCAATTAGAGTCAGAAGGTATCATTGAGTTATGGGATTATCAAGGTGCGAATAACTTGTATCCTGTAAAAGCAATACGATTTCCAGAAAAAATAAACGGAACGTTAGCTGGAAACGAGGCTCTTTTGAAAGCAAAATCTGAATTGAAAAAATAACTACTGGCAACAACGTATATAAAAAATAGCACGAGCAGTTACTAACACAAAGGTTCGGGCACTTTTTCGGGATCGTAAAATTTTTAAATTTGGCTATTTGGGAAAAGAATAATAAATAGAAAAATTTAAAAATTCGGCTAGTGCTTAACTGAAAAGTAATTACTAATCCACACGCTACGAATCACATAAACGGCTGGTGTACTTAATTTAAAACAAACAAAAAATAATGAGATTATTTGTCAGAAATAGACAAGGAAAAAAAGTTATTATAGACATTACTGCTAAGTCAAAAAAAGAACTTGCCAGAAAAATTGGATATAACTTTTATGTAGAAAATCAACATTATTCAATCAAAGATGTTGAAGCTGAATCAAGCAGTAATGATACAGCAGGAGGAGCAGTGATAGGAGGACTTTTAGGTTTGCTAGGTGGTGGAATTGGTGTCGTAATTGGAGGAATAGCTGGAGGTTTAATTGGAGGAGTTAGAGATGAGGATGAAAATAAAATGATTCGTAACTTCAATAATAGTAGAATATGAAAAAGGTAGACTACAAAGTTGTGGGTGTTGCAATATTTTTATTGATAATTTCAATATATTCTTTCACTAATTGGAATTTAGTAGCCAAATTTCTTATGACCTTTTTAGAAAGCAAAATTCTAACTTTTGGAATTTGGATTTTATTAACAATCACGTCAATAATCCATTATAATAAAAATTATGATGAGGATGAGAATATGATTAGCGATAAAGAAGGTTTAGACAAACCTATTGATTATTTATTATTCGTCTTAACTTATGGAGCTATTGGCACTAGTGTTCAAGTTCTTGCGAAAGAAACTTTTGCTAATTATAATTTCAAAGAATTATCAAAATTTGCTGAATTCAGTGGTTTTGATAACGCAAGCTTTTTTATAGTAATAATAGTTTTAATATTTTACAGTTATGGAAAAATAAAACCTATCCTTCAAGAAACATATATAGTCAAAAGTAAAATTAGATTAGAAGAAACAGAGGAAGAATTAAAAAACTAAGAACAACAAAGAACTAAAGTAAAAACCAACACCTCACACCACTCAAACTAAATAACCTAAAACCAACATCCCATGAACATCCTTTTTAAACTATCTGTTTTGTGTTTGTTGATGGTGTTGGTTGGTCAGGCGCAACAACGTGTGCCTTCTGATTTTATACCAGAAAACTATAAGGAATTTGAAACCATTTATGGAGATCTCAATAAAGATGGTCTAGAGGATTGTGTATTGATTATTAAAAAGGTAGATACTACTCAAATTGTGGTCAATCAATATGATAAAAAAGTAGATCGTAATAGACGTGGTATCATCGTGCTGTTTAAAAACAAGAACGGTTATCAGCTCGCAGATCAAAACCTAGATTGCTTCTCTTCAGAAAATGAAGATGGCGGCGTTTACTTTCCGCCAGATTTATGGATCAACATTAAAGACCACAAATTGCATGTCCATTACGGTCATGGTCGTTATGGTTATTGGGATTATACGTTCCGTTTTCAAAACGCCAACTTTGAATTAATAGGTTATGACTCTAGCAGTAATCGTGGACCGGTGACTTTAAGAGAAACCAGTATCAACTTCTTAACTAAAAAGAAGCTCGTCAAAGTAAATATCAATGAAGATTCTGAAGACGGCGATGAAAACTTTGAAGAAACCTGGAGTGATATTGAAATCGATCACCTCATCCAGTTATCACAGATCAAAGACTTTGATGCATTAGAGATGTTTCAGTTTTAGAAACTGATATACTGCTTTAACAGATGGCTTCTTCTCTCCTATTTTGATAGAATCTGTTTATTGATTCTGTAGTTTTTTTTCCATTTCATTGGCAATACAATTATAGAAAAAAGGTAAAATTCAGTAGGTTAATGTTTATTTTACGAAACATTTCAAACACATAACCATTTGCAATCATAAGATGCACTTAAAATCTAGAATTTAAATATGAATTTGCAACCCTTAAGAATTGAAGCTGGTTGGCAAGTGACTAACAACCAATTTTATGAAGTGGATCCCATACCAGGTCAAGAATCGTATTTTGAAGGTTCAAGTTTATTAATGTTGCGTAATAATGGGCGATTAAAATTAATAGACCTACAATGGCGACCAGAACTAGATCTGAATGGTGAATATCAATTACAAGTT
Organism: Nonlabens ulvanivorans; assembly: GCF_000732625.1. Lineage (GTDB taxonomy): Bacteria > Bacteroidota > Bacteroidia > Flavobacteriales > Flavobacteriaceae > Nonlabens > Nonlabens ulvanivorans. The sequence goes on along the minus strand of NZ_JPJI01000032.1, from coordinate 1,408,750 downwards.
TTAAATTTTGTAGAGAATTTTAACCCAATCACTAACGAGTTCGATACAGAACCTAATTGGGAACATCCTGTTTTAAATTTTGCTACAAAATCAAGGTTAGTACTTGTTGAAAAACTAGAAGACTTATTGCGAACACTACCCGTTTTTGAGGACCCTAGAATGATAGAAAGAAGAGGTGTGATCGATAACCTTTCAGAATCATACCGTTTGAGAATAGTAGAAAACGGTATCTCTACCGATTACATCAATGATATACTAGAAAACGGCAGCGCTCAACTCCAAGTTTATATCTTAAGTCATAAAGATCTCACACGAGAAATACTATTAAAGTTCGCAGAAAATGGACTCACCAAAAAGGTGAAAAACCAAGCAAAACAAAAATTAACGAGTAAAGGTTTTAGAGCGTAAAATCTAATGAAAGAAACTCTTTTCTTATCTTCATAAGTTAGGCAGCACATTATTGATGGATACACCTTACTTATCCGGCTACATAACTTAGTCTATTATTTTAAAAAAATGAAAAATAAAACTTTCGGATATACAGAAGATTGGAAAACGAGTCCCATGGCATATTGGGTTCATATCGAGGCAGATGATAAGCCTTGGTATATATCTGAAAAATTTGATCCTCCAGCACCAGTTCGTCACGGCAGTTTAGGCTATCCTTACTTGACTATTGAATTAGATGGATTTAGATTTTCGTTTACTAGTGAAGCTCAATTTGAAGAATTTAAAACGATAATGGCTAGAAAACTACTTCCTACGACTATGGAGCTTTCCAGTAAAAGACTAGGAAGTAAAGGACCCAATAGTCACTGGTTAAGTCGTTTACCAGCCAAAACAAAACCATGGAAATACCGAGAAAAGTTGATGAAATACTGTAACCAAATAGATTTTAAAGAGAACTAAACAACTCACAAAAGCAAAGCTTAAACATGAACTATCCAGAAATAGCTCATAAAATTATTCAACTTAAAGACGCAGATCTAGCCTTGCGTGATGAGCTTATTCAAAAAGGCCAACTCGGTAACGGTTATAATACAGATATGGAGCAGTTACATATCAAAAATGCTGACCAATTAGATGAAATCATCAACCTCATCGGTTATCCTACTATTGTAAAAGTAGGTCAAGAAGCTAGTGAAGCGGCCTGGCTTATCATACAACATGCGATTAGCAAACCAGACTTTATGAAAAAGTGTGTACAGCTATTACAACATACAGATCATAACGATACCGTAAAATTAAACTTAGTTTACTTGACAGATCGCATTGCCGTATTTGAAGAAAGACAGCAGTTGTATGGAACTCAGTTTGATTGGGATGCAAACGGAGAATTATCACCACAGGCATATGACGACCTCAACAAAGTAAATGAAAGAAGAAAAGCATTAGATCTTCCTACTTTAGAAGAGCAAACACAAATGATAAGACAACGCGCTAAAGAGGAAAAACAATCGACACCAACTGATTTTGAAAAACGAAAGAAAGAAATAAGAGCGTGGAAAAAAAAGGTAGGTTGGATATGGATATAAAAGATTAATTATGGGCAAATGAGGTAAAAGAATTTGGAATTATTTTTTAATACATGCACTTTATCGTAAAAAAATAAAAATCTCTAGTTATTAAAATATTCTTGTATATCTTATAACTTCATTAAAGTATTTATTTTGACGAATAAGCTACTCCTTATCTTACTAATATTTTGCTATAGTGCTTCTACTTTTTCTCAAAACAGTACAAGTAAGGTTGCAGATAGTGTGAACGTTTTAATTTCCTTATCTAAGAATAAAAATATAAGTGGTAACTATAAAGACGGATTGAAGTTTGCAACTTCAGCAGTGCAACATGCAAATAAAACTACGGATAAAATACTGCAAGCACGGGCTTATGTGAGTCTTGCCAATAACTATCAGGCCATTAATGATAGTGATAATGCTAGAGAATATTACAACATAGCATTAGATAAGAAAACAGATGACTATTTTGTAAACGTAGCCTCACTTAATGGGTTAGGTAATATATACTCAACAAATAAGAGTACAGCCGATAAAGCTGCAGGTTATTTTGAAAGATCTATATCATATACCCTAGAAGCAGGAAAAAATGAACACTCATTTTACACCTACTATAACATAGCTGGTATGTATTTAAATTTTAAAAATCCAGACAAAGCATATCCTTTTATTCTTAAAGCTAATGAGCTACTACCTAGAATTGAAAAAGAAAATCCTGTGCATCCGTTATTGCAAAATTTAAACTTTGCTATTTATCACAACCAGAAAGAAGATCATAGCCTTGCACTTATATATATTAATAAAGCGCTTAAAATAGCAGAAGACCATGCGCTTAATAAAGAACTCATAGATATATATGATTTCAAAAGCGAAATACATGAAGCGTTAGGAGCTTATGACTTAGCCTTAGCTAGTCTTAAGAAAATGCATTATTATAAAGATCTAGACTTTAATACAGAAAAAAGTCTTCAGGTAGAAAAAGTGACTGCAGGTTTTAAGGTTAATGAGTTTAAAGAAAAAGCTGAAGCTTCTCAATTAAAGTCAAATTTTATTATCCTAGCTGGAATTGTTACGTTACTATTTCTAAGTACTTCATTTCTTATTTTTTACAACTATAAGAAGCAATTGTCTTATCTAAAACTTGAAAAAAAGAATAAAGCACTTGTACGAGCTAAGAATGAAGCTGAACATGCTAATAAATTAACATCAGACCTATTAATAAATATAAGCCACGATTTAAGAACACCGTTGTATGGAATTATGGGTATTACCGGAATGCTTATTGAAAACCCATCAATTATAAATACAAAAAAAGGGCTTTTAAATTCTCTAAAATATTCTGGGGACCATTTAAAATCTGTTATAAATAATATTCTTAAAATTAAGGAGGTAGAATCTAATAAAATCAATTTAAAAGTAGCTAAAACCAATTTACACGATTTATTAAAAAACATAGTAAATTCATTAAAATATCTAGCCGATCAACAAGAAACTCAATTAAAGCTTGATATTTCAGATGACATATTAGAACACTATATTATAGATGGTAACAGTCTATCAGAAGTAATCACTAAGCTCATTGATAACGCTATAAAGTATACTAGAAATGGTGTTGTTACTTTTTCTACAAAATTGGTACATAAAGAGGCTACAAACCATACTATTGAATTTACAGTTTCCGATACAGGATCAGGCATTTCAACAGAGGATTTATCTATTATTTTTGATAATTTTAATCAAGGTAATCTAGAAGAAAATACTTCATATGGAATAGGTTTAGGACTACCCATTGTGAAGTCTCTAATAGAGATGATGGGCAGCAAATTATCTGTTAAAAGTGATGTAGGTATAGGATCTGAATTTTCGTTTATTCTAGAATGTGAAGTTCCAAATGGAGAAACTGCACGAGATACTAGTAAAGAACATAAAAGTCTACAAATATTAGTTGTAGAGGATAATAAAATCAATCAACTAGTAACTCAAAAACTAATAAGTTTGCTAGGACATGACTGTACCATTGCAATAAACGGACAGGAAGCTCTAAAAGAATTTAACAGTAACTATTTTGACTTAATACTGATGGATCTCAACATGCCTATTATGAATGGGTTTGAAGCCTCAAAAGCGATAACTGCACAAAACAAAAACATTCCAATAATAGCATTAACAGCATTACAAATCAGTGAAGTAAAAGAGCGATGCCTTAATGTTGGAATACTGGATATTATCAATAAACCTATAGATAAAGAAACTTTAAAAGCTATTATAGAAAGTATTTACACTTAAAATACCTAAACGATAACTATTAAATTGCAAAAAATTATAAATTAATACTCGTTGGATCAATAGCTTCATTTATTCTTGCTATAATTCTATAGTCATTGATTCAAACTCTTAAATTTACAGCCTGATAGCAAACGATAAAAAAACCTTGCAAGAAGAATTAAAACAGCATAGAAATCAGTGTTACACTTGCATGAGGCCTGTAAGCACTTGCGTTTGTAAACATATCAAACCGTTGCAAACAAACACTAGGTTTGTAATTTTAATGCATCCTAAAGAGTATAAGAAACAAAAAAATGGTACCGGTCACATGACCAACCTACAACTAGATAATGCAGAGATTATCGTAGGTGTAGATTTTAATAAGCATCAACGCGTTAATGAAATTCTGGCAGATCAAAATAACGCTTCTTTCCTACTCTATCCTGGTAAACAAAGTTTCAACTTATCTACCAGTAATGATACAGAAATGAATGATTTTATGGGACAGCGTCCCTATCTATTTATACTAGATGGTACCTGGCCATGTGCTCGTAAAATGCTTAAACTAAGTACAAACTTGCAACAGCTTAAAAGAGTAAGCTTTGACAATACTATTAAATCAAAGTTTATCATCAAGCAACAACCAGAATCTCTATGTTTAAGTACCATAGAATCTGTTTATACCGTATTGAACTTACTTAAAACTGGTGGTTTAGAAAATTGCGATACAGGTAAGTTTCTAGTTCCATTTGAAAAAATGATCGAATATCAACTGGATTATATGTTGAATCCAGATAGCAAGAACTATTCAAAAACAGCAAGCAAAGAAATCGCTCCAAAGTTTCAATACAAGAAAAAGACACAAAGAAGCACCATTCTAGAATCATAGATTCACTTCTTAATGAGAATTGCTCTATACTGCCACTTCCCTATCCTTTATAACAATTACTTAAAACGACCGAAAAGTCATCAATTTTAGATAATTTCACAGCCTCAAAAAACGCATAGCAATGGATTTTAATGTAGGAGATCAAGTAGACCTCATCATAGTAAATGAAACGCCTCTAGGTTACACGGTAATGATTAATGGTGTCCATGAAGGATTACTATATAGAAACGAGGTTTATGTAGAGTTAGAAGATAATTCTAAGCATACAGGCTATATCAAAAATATAAGAGAAGATGGCAAGATAGATGTTTCTCTAAGACCGCAAGGCTTCCTTAACGTGATTGATAGTGATGTAGACAAGGTGATGTCCTTGCTTAATGAAAGTCCTTATGGATACTTACTCTTAACAGATAAAAGTCCGCCAGACCATATACGCTATCACCTTAACATGAGTAAAAAGGCTTATAAAAAAGCCCTAGGTCATCTCTACAAGCAGAAACTGATTACTATTTCTGATGAAAAAGTAGCGCTGGTAGATAAGAAATAAAACTACCTCTACCATATCAATACCTATATCAAACCCTACTGGCTATCACTGGTAGGGTTTTATTTTATGTAATCCGCCATACTTTGTGAATAGGTAAAGTTGTTTTTATTACGCTTTCGCGAAAGCGATAACCAACTGTCATACAACTAATTGAACTATACAACTCTTTTCTAATACTTTAGGAACTGTGATAAGTTGTACCTTTTTTAAAATTTAAAAATGGTTGTACGATGAAAAGAAATTTATTCTCACTTTTATTACTAGGATCTTTAATATTCACCTCTTGTGGCTCAGAGATTCCGATAGAATATTTAGACGTCAGTCCAGATCAAAACACGTACACAGAAACCATTTTAGAGAATGAAATAAAAGGTATTCATGTAAAGCACATTGCTCTTACAGGAGAACACCATCTAGAAGATCAATCACAGGATGGATTTAAATACATCTATTTATTTGTAAAAGGAAACGGAACTGTAAATGCTGCAAATAAAGATTATGACATCGTACCAGAAACCATTTTACTGCCTAATGCGGTGTCATCTATTACTGTAAATACGACTGTAAGTGACACATTACATTATCTTAAAATATCTAGTAAGCTAACAGATCAAGATCTTATGGATCTAAAAGAGTTTCCTGTAGAAAACACGCAACAGGTATACTATGCAAAATTTACCGATTGTAAATCCTATACCGAACCTATCAAGAGTCCTAACACGGTAAGTCGTACTATATTGCCTAATCAATATATTCCTAGAATTGCAATGGGTACCGTACAAACGACTGGACCAGATCGAGTAGGTGCGCACGAACATCCTATGTTAGAACAGCTATTTTTAGGCCTATCAGATAACAACTGTACCGTTTATGCAGATGATGGCCAGGTTGATTTCCCTGAGTATTCTGTACTACACATTCCGTTAGGTTCTAGTCATTCTGTATCTGTAGAACAAGATGAATTGATGTATTATGTATGGATGGATTTTTTCAGAGATAAAAAAGGTGAAGAATGGCTTAAAACTCATAATCAAGATGAGGATGAAGAATAAGTAAGTCTGCTGCTTATCAAATAGAAATAGCTCCATGCATCTGTAAATAGATCATCGGAGCTATTGAAGTATTATATGATTTTAAATTAATCTAGGAGCAACTAAATTACTTTTTTGAAATAGGACTTACAATCTGCACGTTAGAAAAAGCGATAGCGCCTTTAATAACACCTGCAATAACATTTTGCAACGCATCTATAATCTGTAATTTTAATTCACTTTGATGGTAAATTAAACTTACCTCACGTGCTGGTGATGGATCTTCAAAAAATCGTAAATTTTCCTTTTTACGATCACTTAAATCCATCGTGTTTAAATAGGGTAATAAAGTCATACCTAGACCTTCATCTGCTAGTTTAATAAGCGTTTCAAAACTTCCACTTTCTAGCATGAAATGTTCATCCTCAGTATCTCTAGTGTTACGACATAGGTTCAATACACTGTCCTTAAAACAATGTCCATCTTCTAATAATAGTAGCTCGTCTGCGTTTAGGTCCTCTACCTTAATTTTAGATTTCTGTTGACCTGCATATCTAGGATCATATACTACAAAAGGCTCGTAGTATAAGATGCGCTCTTTAATCATTTCATTATTAAGAGGTGTTGCTGCGATAGCAGCATCGATACTACCATCTTGTAAAGCATCAATAATACTATCTGTAGTCAGCTCTTCAATACGCAGTTTAACCTTAGGATATTTATTGACAAAATTGCGTAAAAACATAGGTAACAATGTAGGCATTACCGTCGGTATCACACCTATTTTAAACTCTCCTCCTATGTAACCTTTCTCTTGATCTACTATATCTTGTATACGATCACTTTCATTGACGATATTACGCGCCTGATTCACGATTTTCTTTCCTGTTTCAGTAAGTTCAATAGGCTTTTTAGAACGGTCAAATATCTGGATATCTAGCTCGTCTTCCAGTTTTTGAATTTGCATACTTAAGGTAGGTTGCGTTACAAAAACCTTCTCTGCTGCCTTAGTAAAATTTTGATATTGTGCTACAGCAAGAACGTACTTCAGTTGGGTGATAGTCATTATAGGTATTTTAAACAAAAATAGATGATAGTATGTGATTTATCTATTGTAAAAACTTCCTTTTTTCTGGTCTATTTAACGTTTGGGACGTATTTTTAATAAGCTTTTTAATTTCGCTTTTGCGAAAGCGTGATAAACCTCACATATTAAGAGATTTAAAGCTGATAAATCGCAGAAACATTATCGATTATAAAAATAAAAAAATGCTGGAACCTTTAACTAAAATTATCGCTTACACTTTTACTTTTATGATCCTTGCTGTAGGAATATGTGCAGGAGTTGTACTTTATATAGATCATAATGCGCCATCCAATCACAGCAAACTGGCGATACAAACTGGTCCTGATTTACCACTTAAACCTCAGTTCAATGAGCAACAACTGCTAGGTCAAAATTTATTTAAAGCAAATTGTGCTTCATGTCACAAACCTAACAAACGTGCGGTAGGACCTGCACTAGCTGGCGTGTCCAGTAAATACGACCGAGACTGGATTTATTCTTGGATAGAAGATCCGCAGGCAAAAATAGCTAGTGGTGACGCAGACGCGATTAAAATCTATAATGAGTATAACCAAACTAATATGAATGCTTTTCCGCAATTGTCTCATGATGAAATAGATGCTATACTTGCATATGCAGATTACTATCTATAATGAAACATGGAATAACAGCCTGTGAATGGTGCCTTACTGAGTGTGATAACGACCATTTACAATGTAAGAAATGTGGTGGACCTATTGCAGTTTTAGAACCTTGGGTTTTACAGTGTGGCTGGGGCAGTTCTTCTAACCGACGAGATTTAACCACAAATTGTAACAGTTGTGGTGGTGAGTTACCTCACATACCTGGCACACCTAGATTACCAGAACCACCAGTGGCACCTCGATATCTTGCACCAGGCTATGAGAAAAAAATCAAATATTGGAAAAACCCATCTTTTTTAGTCGGTGCTATTTTTTGTATTTTTCTTTTTCCAGGATTGTGTTTTTGGCCCATGTTGATTATTCCTTTAATAGGCTTTTTTATCTTGCGATGGAGTTTAAAAAATTCCAATCATAAATTAAATGCTCTCAAATCTGGTGTGCCTACACGTGGTATCATCTTAGATGTTTTTATCGATATGAATCAACATATCAATAACAGAAATCCTGTGCGTATCGATTATGAATTTGACACTCCAGATGGTAAACATACCGATTTTGTAAACGTATGGGATGAAACCAACTTACGCAGACCACCGGGAGAACACCTATGGATTGTCTTTAACCCTAAAAATCCGGCCGAGAATAATATCTGGCCACCATTAAGTTAATAACAGGCTATAATTAGTTACTTACACCAATAGATAAATTAACATTTTGTCAACTCATTATTGCTGTAGGTACATCTACTTTTATACAATCATTACATTTATATGAAGATCACAGCATTTGCCGGTAGTAACAGTAAAACATCAATCAACAAAAGATTAGTTACCTATACCGCATCATTATTTAATCAACCAGACACCACAGTTCTAGATCTTAATGATTATGATATGCCTTTATATGGTATGGATCTAGAATTAGAGAATGGGATTCCCAATGATATTTTCAAAATCTCAACTATTCTTAAAGAATCTGATTTGTTAATCATCTCTCTAGCCGAACATAACGGTGCTTATGCAACTGTTTTTAAAAACCTATTCGACTGGTTATCTCGTGTAGATGGTACTAAAGGTTTTCATAACAAACCTATATTTTTAATGGCTAGTTCACCTGGTGGTCGTGGTGGTGCAAGTGTTTTAGAAATTGCAAAAGCGAGATTACCTTTTAATGATGGTGAAGTTATAGACACCTACAGTCTCCCTAATTTCTCATCAAATTTTAATGATAAGGATGGTATAACAGATCCAGAATTAAAATCGATACTATTCGATAAAATAGAAAACATAAAATCACAACTTAAATTTTAATATTATGGCAACGATAACTATAGGAGGCAATGAAATCTCTACCAGTGGCACACTACCAGATGTAGGAAGTCAGGCACCAGACTTCAAATTGAAAAAAGCAGATTTATCTGAAGCTTCTCTTAACGATTATAAGGGCAAAAGAGTCATTCTTAACATCTTCCCTAGTGTTGATACTGATGTATGTGCAACATCTGTAAAGAACTTTAATAAAAGAGCTACTGAGCTGGATAATACCGCTGTACTTTGTATTTCTAGAGATACACCATTTGCTCAAAAACGATTTGCAAGTGATGAAGGATTAGAAAATGTTGTGAATTTAAGCGATGTCATCGATGGGTCTTTTGGTAAAGATTATGGACTAACTATGACGTCTGGACCGCTAGCAGGTTTCCATTCTAGAGCTGTGGTAGTTCTTAATGAAGAAGGAAAAGTTATTTATAACGAGCAAGTTCCTGAAATTGCAGATGAACCTAACTATCTTGCAGCCCTAAAGACATTATTATAATTGGCACTAGGTACATTTTTATATAAAAGATTAAAAGGTTGCGGCTATGCTTTTAAAGGCGCCGTAACCTTATTAAAAACAGAAGCTAGTATACAAGTACAAGCTTTTATTGCAGTAGTGATGACCATTGCTGGGTTCTATTTTGATATCACTAATACAGAGTGGATGATTCAAATTATATCAATAGGTCTCATTATGAGTCTAGAAGGCATGAACACTGCAGCAGAAGCTATTGCAGATTTTATTCATCCAGATTTTCATATTAAAATAGGACATATAAAAGATATTGCAGCTGGTGCCGTTTTTATAACTGCTATAACAGCAGTAATCATAGGGCTGATCATTTATGTACCGTACATCAAAGCAGTTTTATTTTCTTAACTAAATGAAAATTAGTGGTATAAATTAATTTTATTACTGTTTTTCAATCTATTAATATCTTCGTTGATTATTAACTGATAACTATCTATTGATAAGAGTACAATATTGTTATTTTTGTACGTTCACCTTATTATATGGCCAAAAAGAAAACCACCAAACCAAAATCACCTAAAAAACCACTGATACCTAGCTTTACATTAAGCAGAGTACAAGAGGTCATAATAGGTTTGTTGTTGATGGGTCTTGGTGTCATCCTTCTATTTTCATTTATCTCTTTCTTCTTTACATGGCGTGAAGATCAAAGTATATTAGGCAATATATCTGACCGCGAGATTGTAGCACAAAACTGGCTTAGTAAAATAGGAGCTGGATTAAGTAACTTTTTTATTTATGATGGTTTTGGAATCGCTGCGCTATCGATTCCGGTATTGATCATCATTACTGGTATATTTCTATTTGCTGCAAAGAAAGATGTGTTTACGCTTTCGCGAAAGCGTATCCTCAATCTATGGTTTTGGGGATTATTATTAATGTTATGGCTGTCCATGACTATGGGCTTTTTTCATGCTTCTAATCCATTACTAGGTGGTAAGGTAGGAATGGAATTAAATGACTTTTTACAAGATTATATTGGACTGCTAGGTACTATAGTGGTAATGATCATACTAGCTATTATTTACATGGTGTTGCGATTAAATATCACACCTGAAAAAGTAAGTGCTTATTTTGCTAAAAAAGCTACTGAGGTTAAAGACAGTTTTGAGCCAGATTTAATTCCGTCTGATGAAGAGCAAGACTGGGAAAAATCAACTATTGAAGGACAGACAGTCGTTGAAGAGGTTGCTACTCCTACTCCACCAGAATCCGATAAAATGGAAGTTACCATTTCAGAACCTGAGATTATTCCAGAACCAGAAGTAATTCCAGAGCCTGTTCTTAAAACAATTCCTAAACAAGACGATGGTGATGTTGATGTAGAAATCAACGCCGTAATCGACGAAGATGAGGATATTAATAGTAAGGCAGAAAAGATTGTAGAAGACTTTGGCGAGTTCGACCCAACTCTTGAGTTGAGCAATTTTAAATTTCCTCCTCTAGAGTTACTTAAAGATTATTCTCAAGGTAAAACCATTACTATTAATGAAGAGGAATTACAAGCAAACAAATTAAAAATTGTTGAAACCCTAAACAATTATAAAATAGGTATTGCTAAAATTACTGCGACTATAGGTCCAACGGTAACTTTATATGAAATCGTCCCTGAAGCTGGAGTACGTATCTCAAAAATTAAAAACCTGGAAGATGATATTGCCTTATCTCTAGCAGCATTAGGTATACGTATCATTGCACCTATACCTGGGAAAGGAACCATAGGTATTGAAGTACCTAACCAAAACCCTTCTATCGTATCCATGCGATCTGTGATTGCATCACCTAAGTTTCAAAAAGCCGAAATGGAGTTACCTATCGCTTTTGGAAAAACAATTAGTAATGAAACGTTTGTGGTGGATCTTGCAAAGATGCCTCACTTACTTATGGCTGGTGCGACTGGTCAAGGTAAATCTGTAGGTCTTAATGCCGTATTGACTTCCCTACTTTACTCAAAGCATCCTGCAGAGGTGAAATTTGTATTAGTAGATCCTAAAAAAGTAGAATTAACTTTATTCAATAAAATTGAACGTCATTATCTCGCAAAGTTACCAGATAGCGGCGAGGCAATTATTACCGATAATTCGTTAGTAATTAATACACTTAATAGTTTGTGTATTGAGATGGATCAACGTTATGACATCCTTAAAGAAGCGATGTGTCGTAATATTAAAGAGTACAATGCTAAATTTAAAGCGAGGAAATTGAATCCTGCAAATGGTCATAAATTTCTTCCATATATCGTATTGGTAGTTGACGAGTTTGCAGATCTTATAATGACTGCTGGTAAAGAAGTAGAAACTCCTATAGCCAGACTAGCACAGCTGGCACGTGCAATTGGAATTCATTTAATTATCGCGACACAACGACCATCTGTAAATGTAATTACAGGTATGATTAAAGCAAATTTCCCTGCTCGTGTATCTTTTCGAGTACAACAAAAAGTGGATTCTAGAACGATCTTGGATAGCGGTGGTGCAGATCAATTAATAGGTCGTGGAGATATGCTTTATACTTCTGGTAATGAAATTATAAGAATACAATGTGCCTTTGTCGATACTCCAGAAGTTGAAAAAATCACCGACTTTATAGGTTCTCAAAAAGCTTATCCAGATGCTTACCTACTACCAGAATACGTAGGTGAAGAAGGTGGCACAAGTCTTGATATAAGCATAGACGAAAGAGATAGTAAATTCAGAGAAGCTGCAGAAGTGCTCGTTATTGCACAACAAGGTAGTGCCTCACTATTGCAACGTAAATTAAAATTAGGTTACAATAGAGCTGGTCGTATTATTGATCAACTAGAAGCAGCCGGAATAGTAGGTGGTTTTGAAGGTAGCAAGGCGAGACAGGTTTTAATACCGGACCTTGCATCTCTAGAAGTATTTTTAAACGAAGAAAAAAACAAAGGTTAAGACCATGAAAAAGATTTTCATTTTATTACTATTATCTGTTGCTTTTATAAGTAACGCACAATCATCAAAAGCAGAACAACTGCTTAAAGAAGTAGCGACTAAGTTTAAGAGCTATGAAAATGTAGTATTTACTTATAAAGGTAATCTTCAAAATTCAAGGTCACAATTGAATATGGATGTTCAAGGTGAAGCCACTTTAAGTGGTGACAACTATAATGTGGAGTTCTTAGGAAGCACCTATGTTTTTAACGGTGATAAACTATATGTCATTAATCGTGAAGATGAACAGGTAACCATTTCTACGCAAACAGATAATGAGGACGGACTGATCTCACCTACTAACATATTAACGTTCTATGAAAAAGGATATCGTGCAGAATGGGATATAGAACAAAATGTTAGAGGTCGTAAGATTCAATACATTAAGTTAACACCTATTAAATCAGACTCTGAGTACAAACAAGTATTGCTAGGAATAGATATCAATACAAAACATATCTATAACGCCATTGTAACAGAAGTAAGCGGTACTAAAGCTACTTTTACCCTATTATCACTTAAGACTAATCAGCCTTTATCAAAGAAATGTTTCTACTTTGATCCTAAAGATTATGATGGTTGGGATATTGAGAACCTAGACTAAGTTGAAAATACTGGATAGATACATATTGACTTCATTTATAAAGACGTTTTTAAGCGTCTTTATTGTCATTATGTTTATTCTTATCCTACAGGCCATATGGCTTTACATTAAGGATCTTGCAGGAAAGGATTTAGATATGATTACCATAGCTAAATTTATGATGTACACTATTCCTGTTATTGTACCTCTAGCGCTACCTTTAAGTATCATTCTAGCATCTATAATGGTTTTCGGTAATATGGCCGAAAATTATGAATTTGCAGCCATGAAATCTAATGGTATATCCTTACAACGTGCCATGCGATCGTTAATCATTGTTGTCGGAACATTAGGTGTCACTTCATTTTTCTTTGCAAATACGGTGATTCCTTGGGGACATTTCAAGCAAGGAAATCTACGGCGAAATATTGTAAATAGTAAACCTGCAATGGCCATAGGAGTTGGTAATTTCAACCAATTAGGTGACATCAATATTAAAGTAGATCAAAAAACAGGTGATCGCGGTCAATTTTTAGACAACGTTCTCATCCATAAAAAAAACCCGAAGCGCAATGGGAATTATACGGTCATAAAAAGTAGAAAAGGTGAATTAAAAAGCTCCTTAAAGTCTAATATCATTCAGCTAGTTCTGACGGATGGTAATTACTATGACGACCTTTTTCCTGAAAATGCACAAAAAAGAAGAAGTTCTCCTTTTGTACGCAGTTACTTTGATACTTATACGCTTAATGTTGACGTATCAGGATTAAATAATGTGGACCTTAATAAAGCAGATGTTACCGATAATCATCGCATGCTTAAAATTCATGAGCTACAAACCAGTATAGATTCATTTACTACAAAGTTTAATGATAATTTATCCTTCTATCATGAAGCACAGCACAGAAAATGGGCACCAGAACTGATGAAGTCAAGAATTACTGATACCATAAAGGCTGGTGAAATCACAGATAATTTTATTAGTGAATTAAAAATATATGATCAGCGACGTACTATTGAGAATACCATTAATAAATTAAAGCAACAACGATCATCTTTAAAAAACAGGCTATTTCAACTTAGTGAAGAATCTAAACGTATCGCAAAGCACGAGATTGAAATACAGAAGAAATTTGTTCTAGGAGCTGCATGTATTATACTATTTTTTATTGGAGCACCACTAGGAGCTATTATTAGAAAAGGTGGAATGGGATTACCATTAGTAATTGCTACCTTATTTTTCTTAACCTATCACTTCATCAATATTTTTGCAGAGAAAGCTGCCGTTGAAGGTGCATTCCCTACTTGGATAGGTGCCTGGATGGGAACATTAATCATTTTTCCATTAGGCATATTACTTACCTATCGAGCTACTACAGATCAAGGATTTTTTGATTTAGGAGGTGCTGTTGAATCCTTATTTTCTAAGTTTAAAAAAAAGCCAAAGAATCCTACTAGAGCCGTCTAATTCTTATCTTTGTGCAAAAGATGAAGCCCTATGACCGCTAGTACTGCAATTCAAAAAAATACTTCCTTTAAACTAGACTCTATTGAAGATGCTATTGAGGACATCAAAAAAGGTAAGGTTATCATTGTTGTAGATGATGAAAATAGGGAAAACGAAGGTGACTTTCTGGCTTCCGCACAATCTGTAACACCAGAAATGATCAACTTTATGGCCACTCATGGTCGTGGATTGATATGCATGCCTATTACAGAGTCGCGCTGTAAAGAATTAGAACTGGATATGATGGTTACTAATAATTCTGACCCTATGGAAACTGCTTTTACGGTTTCTGTAGATCTAAGAGGTCATGGAGTAACCACTGGTATTAGTGCCAGCGATAGATCAAAGACCATCCAAGCGATGATTCATGAAGATACTAGAGGTCATGATTTAAGTAAACCAGGTCACATTTTCCCTTTAAGAGCACGAGATGGTGGCGTTTTAAGAAGAACTGGGCATACTGAAGCTGCTATTGATTTTGCAAGATTAGCCGGACATGAACCTGCAGGTGTGATTGTAGAAATCATGAATGAAGATGGAACGATGGCTCGCTTACCTCAATTGATTGAAGTTGCAAAAAAGTTTGATGTAAAATTAGTTTCTATAGAAGATTTAGTGGCTTATCGTATGAAAAACGATAGCCTCATCGAGAAAAAAGAAGACTTTAATTTACGCACTCGTTTTGGTGAATATAGATTAAGAGCTTATCAACAAACCACAAATCAACAAATACACCTAGCATTAACCTTAGGTGATTGGAATGAAGATGAGGAAGTACTAACACGTATGAACTCTACTCAGGTTAATAATGACCTTTTCAGTACGCTTACATCTGAGGCTGACAGAAAAATAGACGCTATGTTTGAACGTCTTAATAAGGAAGGAAAAGGAGCAATTGTTTTCATAAATCAGCAGTTTCAACCAGAAAATATGTTGAGTAGATTAGAACAATTAAAAGAATTACAACAAAATGGCGAGGTAAAAGCGCCACGCAAAAACCTAGATAATAGAGATTACGGTATAGGTGCTCAAATACTGCACGACTTAAAAATCTCAAAATTAAAGCTGTTAACTAACAGTGAGCAAAGTAAGCGTATAGGTATGATAGGTTATGGTCTAGAGATCACAGAAACCATAACTTATTAATTCATGTTTACTAAAACCACAGAGCAAGACTCTTTATATGATGGACTAGAAAATATGTCCACCATAGAACTTCTTAATAACATCAATCGCGAAGATCAGAAAGTAGCTATTGCTGTACAACAGGTCATTCCACAAATTGAATCATTTGTAGATAGTATCGTTCAAAAGATGAAGTCTGGTGGTCGACTTTTTTATATAGGAGCAGGAACTAGTGGTCGATTAGGAATTTTAGACGCTAGTGAATGTCCACCAACTTTTGGTGTATCTCCAGATAAAATCATAGGCCTTATCGCTGGTGGTGACACAGCTATAAGACATGCTGTAGAAAATGCCGAAGATGATACCAAACAAGCAATTAAAGATTTACAAGCCTATTCTATTAATGAAAATGATACCGTGATAGGTATTGCAGCCAGTGGAACCACTCCATATGTTTTAGGAGGTTTAAAAAGTTGCAATCGTTTAAATATCTCTACAGGTTCTATTACTTGTAATGCAAATAGTCCCATTGCGTTAGAATCAAACTACCCTATCACTCCTATTGTAGGTCCAGAATTTGTGACTGGCAGTAGTCGCATGAAAGCTGGTACTGCTCAGAAAATGGTTCTCAATATGATCAGTACTACAGTGATGATTAAATTAGGACATATAAAAGGTAATAAAATGGTTGACATGCAATTGAGTAATGATAAATTAGTAGACCGTGGTACTAGAATGATTATGGAACAGACCGGTATTAATTATGAAAACGCTCAAAACGCATTAAAAGAATACGGTAGTGTACGATCTGCTATCAACCATATAGACAACTGTTAATGGAACAGCAACAGCCATCAACAGATAAAGAAGTATTAGGAAAAGGCATCACAAGACTCATGACTGCCATTCCATTTTTAATTGCTGGACCTATCTTAATTTATTTGGGCGCTGGAAGTGATCATCCCATCATATTCTTAATGCCAGGTATTGCTTTCTGCATACTTGCGGTTGTATTTATTTTTCAAGGAATCAATACTATATTAGATTCCATGTTTAAATCAGATAAAAAAAGGTAATATAAACCTTCTATTCTACGTTAAATAGAAATATTTTGAATCACGCTTTCGCGAAAGCGTAAAAACTAAAGTTCTATGATTAGATATTGTTACACAGCCCTATTAATTACCGTACTACTCGTATTTAATTCCTGTAAAGAAAAAGTAGAAAATTTAAAGGAATCTAATTATATAGTAACAGGCGATGTTATTGATTATGATGGAGATGTTGCACAATTGAACATCATGGGATTTTTTGTAGATCCATTATTTAAAGGAAGTGTGGATGAAAATGGAACATTGGAAATTGAATTACCAAATGAGTTCAATGAAACCTCTCAAAAAGCATTTGATGATTACAATTCCTTAGGCGATGCGGCATATGAATTGAGCGCAATAGGTATAGAAGATGTTTTTAGTCCACTAGAAAACCTTACGATATCAAATCCGAATGCCCAGATTGCACTGGCTGGTAAATATTACGGATTTGAAACCTATCAAGACGGCATTAGAACAGGACGAATATTCCCTGGATCTTCAAGAGAATTTATAACATATAATATAAATCCAGAGAAACACGAACCTATTGAAGGTCATTTTTATATGTGGCTATATAGTGACAGCGATACGAGTATTAAAGGTTCTAATGGTTCACCTACAGAAGTAGATGAATCGGGAAATGTCATTAAAAAATCGATTAGAAATTATGATGTTACCCTATCTAAAGGTTGGAATGTTGTTAGATACGCGGTTATCGAACTAGGAACAGATTCTGAAGGCGATTTACAAGTCATGAAATCAGCGTTTAATACCGAAGGAAATTATGAAAAAGAAATAGATTGGTATTATTTCCCTTTATAACAAAGACTCTACTCGACGAGTGGTTATTTAATCAGTTGAATAGATTTATTAAAAGACTGATTTACAAACCTATAATCTTAGAAGTGTTTGTTAACGATTATTAAAGCCTAGATAGCGAAAACTTAACAGAATTTTACAAAGTCGTGTTAAATAGAAGTAGTTTTGTCTACCCAATTTAATAGGACCATGAAAAAAATATTTACAATTTTTGTTTTAGGAATTATTGCTGCAGCTTGTTCCTCAGAAGAAGCAAACGTAGATCAATATGAAGCTCAAAACATCGATAAGATGACTGAAGCTGATTTTGTTGATTTTATGCAGACAATCGCAATCAGTCGTGACGTTTTACCTCGTGAGTTAAATCCAGAGGAATCTGTTTACCCATTACCTATCGAATCTATCACCACTACTGGTGAAGAGAAGTTTCTTATTGAAGATCCAGATTTTGGTGCTTGTTTAGTTCAAGATATCAATTTACCAGGTACTGGTGCTGTAGGTAACCTTAAGGTTACAAAATTCAACGATAACGATGGTAACGGTAACGGTAATACTAAATTTGACTTTAAATATACTGCTGCACCAGGATGGTACATCTCTTCTGTATCTATGAATATAGTAGGTGACTGTAACCTTACTCCATTAGTTAATGGTATTCCAGATGTATGTGCTTTCAATGTAAGAAACTGTTTTTCTGGAAGACGTACAGGTGTTACTTATAGATTTAGAGATAACTGTTTACCTGACTGTACTTGTCTTGCTGCTTATGTAGTAATGTATACCTTAAAGGATAACGGTTGTGTTGATCAATGTGTAGGTGTATGGGTTGATGGTGAGCAATTAGGCTTAAGTGATACTGCAAAATCTAACACTTTCTGTCAAGACGAATGTGGAGAAGTTCAAGATAACTAGAACATACTTTTTATATTAAAGCGCTCCTTATGGAGCGCTTTTTTTTTGCCCTAATTTTAAAAATAAAAAAACAAGATTGTACGTTACTTAAACAATCATGGCATCGTTTTAGTAACTTTGTATGTTAAAATCAATTCTCTTGAAAATCACAATTAGTACTCTATTATTTTTCATAACCTTCCTTTGCTATGGACAGGTGCAACAAATTGAAAATAATGATATCTCCTCTACTGAGAATGATTCCATCATTAATGTAATTTCTGAATATCAATTCATTGATGAAGAAAATTATCCAGATGCTATTATTTATGCAAAATCTGATGCTCAACAAGTATATGTAGTTCATCAAGGCATTAAAATGTGGTGTGACCAAGCTGTTTTTTATAAAAAAGACAATTTCTTAAGAGCACTAGGCTCTGTACGTATGAATCAAGGTGACAGCGTTCTCATGAATTCAAAATATGCAGAATATAATGGAAATACTCAATTAGCATTTGCTGCTGGTAAAGTGAATATGCGCAGTCCAGAGACTACTTTATCTACAGACACCTTATACTTTGATCGCAATAAACAACAAGCTTATTATAGAAGTGGTGGAACAGTTAAGGATACAGCTAGTACACTTACTAGTCGTGTGGGCAGATTTTTTATGCAAGAAAAAAAATATCAATTCATTGATGATGTGGTTATAGTTAATCCTGACTATACCATTAACTCAAGTCAAGTTAATTTTTATACTGAAACGGGACATGCTTATTTATATGGTCCATCGACCATAAAAGGTAAAGCGAGTACAGTCTATTGTGAACGTGGTTTTTATGATACACGTAATGACTACGGACATTTTGTAAAAAAATCTCGCATTGATTATAATAATAGAACCGTTACCGGTGATAGTCTCTACTTTAATCGTGTTACTAATTTTGCTAGCGCGACAAATAATATAGTCGTAACAGACACCATAAATAATTCTATTATTAAAGGCCATTATGCCGAAGTCTTTAGAGACAAAGATTCTGTTTTTATAACTAAAAGAGCGGTAGCTATATCGTTGCAAGAGGCAGATTCTGTATACATACATGCAGATACTCTAATGGTAACAGGTCCAGAAGATAATCGCATTGTACGAGGTTTTAGAGATGTAAGACTTTTTAAAAGTGATTTAAGCGGTCGATGTGATTCTATTCACACTAGGCAATCAACTGGACTTACTAAAATGATTAAGAAACCTGTCCTATGGAGTGGTAAAAGTCAAATAACAGGAGATTCTATTCATCTACAAAGCAATGTAGAAACAGAAAAACTAGATTCTTTAAGAGTGTTTTACAATGCCTTTATAGTAGATAAGGATACCATTCATGATGGTTATAATCAGATAAAAGGAAAAGAGCTCATAGGGTTATTTAAAGATAATGAGCTAAATAAAGTGAAAATTGATAAAAACGTTGAAAACTTACTTTATGTTTCTAATGAATCTGATGAGCTAGTTGGGATCAACAAGGGAACCAGTAGTAAGTTAGAAATCACCTTTAATAATGGTGATATTGCCATTATAAAACCTATAGGTAATCCTAAGGATGAAACCATTCCGCCAGATGAATTACCTGAGAATGCAAGAAGACTAAGAGGCTTTAACTGGCGAGGTGAAGAACAACTCAACTCTGTAGATGATCTATTTATGGGGAAACCTAAACCTGTACTTATTAAAATCCAAGGGCTACCACTGCCTTTACAGGAAGAAGATTTCTTTGATGAGAACAACTCTTCTCAAATTAACGAAAACTCACGTTTAAAGGATAAGAAGTTAATTGATAAAAAAGAAGATCAACAATTAATAGGTAAAAAGAAATAGCCTTGAAGCAAGACTTTTTTCAATTTCAAGCTCCTACTACCCCATTTGCTCCAGCTCTTGAGGTATCACATGCGCGTGGAAATTACATTTATGATGTCCACGGCAATGAATACTTAGATTGTGTGGCAGGAGTCAGTGCACTACCACTAGGACATTGTCATCCAGCAGTCACTACCGCTATTAAAAAACAAGTAGACTTATACATGCACGTGATGGTCTATGGAGAATATGCTCAAGAACCAGCAGTCGAGCTATGTAAAAAAATAGCACAACACATGCCTGAGCCTCTTCAAATGACCTATCTAGTCAACAGTGGTACAGAAGCTATGGAAGCTGCTATAAAACTGGCACGTAGAGTAACCGGTAGAAGTGAATTGATCTCTATGCAAAAAGCTTATCACGGCAATACTATGGGATCCTTAAGTTTAATGGACTATGAAGAACGTAAAGCACCTTTCAGACCTTTATTACCACAAGTAAAACATATCAAGTTTAATTGTATGTCTCAATTAAACTTAATTACTTCCCTAACTGCCGCAGTAATCATAGAATCGATTCAAGGTGGCGCAGGTTTTATCATCCCACATGCATCATGGTTAAAGGCGCTAAAGACAAAATGTGAACAGACTGGCGCATTACTGATTATAGATGAAATACAACCAGGAATGGGCCGTACAGGATCCATGTTCTATTTTACACAACATGACATCATACCAGACATGGTGATTACAGGTAAAGGCCTGGCCGGTGGACTGCCCATAGGAGCATTAACTGCTAGTGTAGAACACCTTAATATGTTTAAAGAAGCTCCTATGCTGGGACATATTACCACATTTGGCGGTAACCCAGTTATAGCTTCTGCCGCACTTGCCACTATGACTGAACTTGAAAAAGGAGATCTCATTAAGGATGTAAGGATTAAAGAATTACGCTTTCGCGAAAGCTTAAAAAACAAAAACATTAAAGAAATAAGAGGCACAGGATTAATGCTAGCAGCCATACTGTCAGACGATCAATATACAGCCGCGATTGTAGATGAGTGCCGTAATCGTGGTGTAATTTTCTTTCTACTTCTATTTGAAAAAAAAGCTGTAAGAATCACGCCACCACTTACCATAACTCAAGATGAGATAACAAAATCATGTGCTATATTAAATGAAGTCATCAACGAATTTTATGATTAAAACCTCTAGTAAAGGCTGTTTATAAAATGTTTATAACAGATTTTGAACTCTAATGGAAAGAATGGCAAATATTTTGAACTTAGTAAGAGTACAATTCTTAAAAACCAAATATGCATTTTGAACTTAATAGTGATGGCTTCATGAGCGTTAAAAAGTTTGAATTAATGCTTAAATCCAACGAGGTTGGGTTTTTTGATAGTGAAGAATTTCAACAGATTGTAGAACATTATCTAGAAGCTGGTAAAATGATTATGGCCCGTAAAGCCGTACAACTAGGTCTATCACAACATCCCAGTTCTGTTGAAATTAAATTGTTACAAGCAGAAATTCTTGTGTTTGACAATGAATTTGAACGAGCACATGACCTATTGAATAATTTGTATGAAATTCAGCCTCATAATTCAGAGATTTATATTCAAAAAGCAAATATTTTTTCAAAAACTGATGATCACGAAAAGGCAATTGACCTACTGCAACAAGCTCTGGAGCTAACAGAAGATCAAGCAGATGTTTATAATCTGATAGGCATGGAAAATCTTTTTATAGAAGATTATAAACTTGCCAAAGTAAATTTCATCAAATGTCTTGAATTAGATGAGACAGATTATTCTGCATTATATAATATCATCTACTGTTTTGATTTCTTAAAAGAAAATACAGAGGCTATTGAATTTTTAAATAATTTTTTAAATAGCAATCCATATAGCGAGGTAGCCTGGCATCAAGTAGGTAAACAGTATTTTGATCTTAAAATGTATGAGAAAGCATTAGCCGCTTTTGATTTTGCAATTATTTCAGATGAATTATTTGTTGGTGCTTATTTAGAAAAAGGTAAAGTTCTTGAGAAGCTAGGAAAATATAATCAAGCGATAGAAAATTATCAAATTACGCTTGAGTTAGACGATCCTACCTCATTTGCCTATTTAAGATTAGGAAAATGCTATCAAAAATTAGGAGCCTATGATCTAGCCGTTAAGTTTTATAAAAAGACAGTAAAGGAAGATCCTTTGTTAGATAAAGGATGGATTGCGCTAGTCGATTTCTATTCTAAGCAATTGAATTATCAAAAAGCATTGAGCTATATTGAAAAAGCTACAGAAATAGACAGTGAAAATGCTCTTTACTGGATTAGATATGCAAAATTAAATAAGAAATTAAACTTTTTTGAAGAAGCAGAATACGGCTATCGTAAAGCGGTCGATTTAGGTAATTATGAATTAGAAACTTGGTTACAACGTTCTGATATTCTTTTACAACTAGGAGAATTAGATGGACTTATTTCTAATCTAGAACATGGTCTAGAGTTTTACCCAGATGATGCTGAGCTTGAATATAGACTCGCTGGTGCTTACTTTAAATTACAAGACATCACAAAAGGGAGATTTCATTTGCAAAATGCCTTTAAAAACGATCCAGAGTTCTTTATTATTATTGAAGAACTATATCCAGAAATTGTAGGAATGGATGAAGTTAAACTTATCATCACATAAACTAAAATCATGCTGTTTTTCTCAAAGAAAAGTTTCCTTGTAGATCATCTAGAAGGACTAGTAGATATACACAATCATATATTACCAGGAATTGATGATGGTTCACCAGATTTGAGTACAACTATCGAGATGATTCGTTTGTTTAAAGAAATCGGATATAAAGGTTGTATAGCAACGCCTCATACGATGGAAGATTATTATGGTAATGATACTGAAACGATCACTTTAAACTATAAGGATACTATTGACCAACTTCATGCGTCCGAGAATCATTCATTTATTGTAAAGGCATCATCAGAGTATATGATGGATAGTGGATTTGAAGAGTTAATAGAATCAGAGAAGATACTTTTTCTTAAAGATCGAATTTTACTTACTGAGTTTTCTTATTTTCAAAAACCAGAGTACGTAAATGAGGTCGTTTTTGATATGTTACAAAAGGACATCACTCCTATCCTAGCCCACCCAGAAAGATATCGATATATAAAGGGAATTGAAGAATTTAAGGATTTAAAAAATAGAGGTTTTCTATTTCAACTAAATCTACTTTCTATACAAGGGCATTATGGTAAAGACGCTCAGAAAAAGGCAATGTTGTTATTAGAACATAACTTATACGATCTGGTAGGAACAGATGCTCATAAACCAGAACATTTAAGCAAAATAAAGGAAATACAAATTAAGTCTAATATAATTAAGAGTATTCAACCTGTTATAGAAAATAGTAAGCTAAACTTTTAATACTTAAAAGTTTAGCTTAGCCTTTAATTTCTCCATAAAAGTTTTCTTATCTGCCGAGTAAGAATACCCATATTTATTACCGTATCCAAAGTTAGTCAACTTAACACTATTGATGACTGCCGCTACATTAGTTAATTTACCATCTTTTATGGTATCTGAGATAAATTCTAAAAGACCACGATCTGTATGATTTGCTCTAGTAACATACACGGTTACATCAGCAAATTTATTGATTAAGAACGTATCTGTAACAACAATGGTTGGTGCAGAATCAATAATTACTAAATCAAACATTCCTTTTGCTTCCTCGATCATATCTTTAGTCCTACTCTGCATCCACAACTCTGCAGGATTAGGAGGAATAGAACCAGATAATAGCATATGTAGATTACTATTATCATCTACAGGAACCACAAGATCTTCTAACTTTAAATCTGAATTTACCAAGTACTCTGTAACTCCTTTTTTACGTTTTAAACTAGCGTCAAAGAATCTATGAAGTTGTGGATTACGGATATCACCACCAATAAGTAGTACTTTTTTGCCACTATAAGCAAAAGTACTGGCTAAATTAAATGCTGTTGTGGTTTTACCTTCACCTTTTACTGTAGAGGTTACCAAAACAACTTTGGTATCATCGTGATTTAAGGCTCCTAATTTATATTGTAGGTTTGTTCTAATGATTCTAAACGATTCAGCGAGAACACTACGATCGTTAGGAATAATACGATCCTTTGCATCACTTTCTAACTTTGGTACCTCACCTAAAATAGATACCTGAGGTAAGTTTCTTTCTAAATCTTTTCTAGATTCAATCTTGTTGTAAAAAATTTGTTTTAAATAAACCAGTCCTAACGGAATTAAAACACCTAGAACTAAAGCAGCGAGTAAAATAATCTTTGGCTTAGGAGAAACAGGTGTATCTGGTGCATAACCCGAATCGACAATTTTTGCTTTAGGGGCAGTAACCGCCAGCGATATAGCCGTAGTTTCTTGTTTTTCTCTAAGTAGTAAATAAATAGCCTCAACCACTTCACGATTTCGTTCTACACTACGACTCGTTTTCTCATTATTAGGAACTTGAGATATGTTAGCATTGATTTGATTAGACTTTCTTAATAGGTTATTTTGTTCCACTTTCAAACCATTGATATAGCTATCTAAAGAACTAAAAATACCTCGCTTTAAAGAACTTAACTCGTTTGATAATCTTAGCATCACTGGACTCTCTTGAGTAGATGTTTGTCCAATTCTTTGATAAGTGGTCAACACTTCGTTGTAATTATTAATAAGCGCAATTAATTGAGGCTCATTTAATCCTAAACCAGAAGTCGTAACGCTCTTCTCAATATCCGTTATCATAAATTCTTTTAATGATCTCCCTATGGATAATTGTGTCTCAACTTTTAATAATTCAGATTCAATTTCATTCACTTTTTGTAAATCCAGTGAAGTTTCTACGCCAATATCAGTAAGTCCTTTATTGGTCTTGAAAGATTCAATTCCAGTCTCTACACTATCTAAATCCTTAGTGATATCATTAAGACGCTCCTCTATAAACTCGGCAGTATTAAGTGCTACGATATTCTTATCATTTATAGCATCCTTGTTATATTCTTCAATGAGCTGATTCAATACATCTTCAGCACGTTCACCTACAACATCTGTAATAGATAAATTGACGACACTACCTCTTTTACCCGAAGTGTTTACATTTAATCTTGAGTGATAACTTTGTACTACTAATTCTTTAGGGTTTATAACAATTTTTAAATCAGAAAGTTCCTGAGCATCATCTTGACTTACATGAAATGAAAGAGGTGAAAATATCAGCGATAAATCTTCTATATTGATGATTTCTCCATATTCTTTAGTCAACCACTTTGAATCAGAATTTAACCTTAAACCAAATAACGAATCACTAACTTCCTTCACATAAAATGTAATCGGTTTTGTAAATTGAATTAAAGAATCCTTTTTTAGGATATTGACATCCAAAAAGCGATTGTTATATACATCACTTTCCTTTACATTACCTTTTCTAGAATAGGTTGTTGTCAAGTTAAATTGATCTATAACATTTGATAATAACCTCTTCGACTTCAATATTTCGATTTCATTCTCGACACTATTAAAATTACTACCGAATAACCCCATGTCACCCAATACTCCAGTCTCAGACAAACCACCACCCATTTGAGTGTCTTTAATAATTATCGATGCTGTCGCTTGATACTTTTTGGTGGCATATCTCAAATATAATTGAGAGGCCACAACACAAAACAAAACGGATAGTATAATCCATGGCCAAGCTTTTATAAACGGCTTCAGCTGATCCCTTAAAGATTGTTCGCTTGTCTTATTATCTTGATTATTCATTAATTATTTATTCAAATTTGAAAATACCACCACTGTTGTCAATAATAATGAGGCTATTGATACATAAACGGAAATATTTCTGTTAAAACCAGAGGCCTGAATCTGAGCTCCATTTGGCTCAACAATTATGGTATCATTCTGATTTAGATAATAAAATGGTGAGTAAATAAAATCGGCACTCGTTAAATTTACTCTAGTAGAAGTTTGAATTCCATTCATGTCTCTAATTACAACAATATTATCTCTTCTTCCATAAACGGTCAAATCACCAGCGAGACCGATGGCTTGCAATAATGTTATTCTATTATCATCAACGCTATAAGTACCTGGTCTATTCACTTCTCCTAAAAGTGTAATCTTATAATTAATTATACGAACATCAACAACCGCATCCTTAACATATTTGAGCATTTCATTTTTTAAATGATCTTGAAGTTCAATTCGAGTATATCCACTTGCTTTAACTTTTCCTAATAACGGATAATTAATAAATCCTTCGTCATCCACCAAATAACTTTGCAACGTTTCTTGTGATCTAATAGAAAGTTCTTGATTCACAACAGGACTTACCACTTTATTAAATGGTTGAACACTTTCCATATTTTCGCTCGTGACAATTATTTTTAAAATATCGTCATTTGTAATAACAGCATCATATTTTGAAGATTGGGATTCAGATAATGCCGTATCAATATCTTGAACGTATATAATGTCTTTTTTAGAAACACAAGAAGATGTAAATATTACTGTCGCTAAAACAATAAAACTGAATTTTAATAGTGTGATTTTTCCCATTTTGCAAATATAAGATTTTAGGTTCTTATTTTGACATCTTTATCGAGCTCTTCATAAATACTATTCTGACTTAGAAACTCTGGTATTAATTCCTTTAATCTTTTTACTACTAAAGTGTTATTCTGTTGTTCTGCAGCAGCAGCTATATCAATAATAAAATTATTAACCTCTTCCATACAAAGAACTTGATCTTTTGCCCTCATAATTTTCTTATGATGCGTCTGCAGTGTTTTCGCTTTATCATTTAATAATTCTTCAAACAACTTTTCACCAGGTCTTAAACCTATGACTTTAATATCAATTTGTTCATAAGGTACAAATCCTGAGAGTTTAATCATTTTCTCAGCAAGATCCATGATTCGAACAGGTTTCCCCATATCAAAAACAAAAACTTCTCCACCTTGCCCCATAGTTCCAGCCTGTAACACTAACTGACATGCCTCTGGTATCGTCATAAAATATCTTATAATATCTTGATGAGTGACAGTTACCGGACCACCAGCTGCAATCTGCTTTTTAAAGTGAGGTATTACAGAACCATTAGAACCTAGAACGTTTCCAAATCGAGTTGTAATAAAACATGTTTTTGATTCTTTAGCTTGTAATGCTTGAACGTAGATTTCAGCAGCACGCTTTGAAGCACCCATGACATTAGTAGGGTTTACTGCTTTATCTGTTGAAACCATTACAAATCGGTCCACACCAAATTGAGAACTAAGGTTGGCAAGATGCATTGTTCCAATAATATTGACAAATACAGCTTCTGAAGGATTGTTTTCAATAAGAGGCACATGTTTATAAGCTGCAGCATGAAAAACAACCGAGATGTCCTCTTTATTAAATAGATTAGTCAATCTCTTTAAATTACCTACATCTGCTAATACAAATTCGAAAGCAACGTCCGTAAACATTGACCTCAATTCTAGTTCAAGCTCATGTAAAGGAGATTCGGCTTGATCTAGAACTATAAGTTTTTTAGGATTGAACTGAGATACTTGTCTCACAATTTCACTACCTATAGAACCGGCACCACCAGTGACTAATATAATTCTGTTATTAAGATATTCATTAATTAACGAATCATCTAGTACAATTGGATTACGTTCTAATAAATCCTCAATTTGGATTTCTTTTATATTACCTTGAACACTCTCAGAATCATTCCATTCTTTAATAACTGGAGCATTATAAATTTGAATACTATAATTAAGACATTCATCAACAATATTGTTTTTTTGTTTATTAGAAATCGTATTTCCTACGATAACAATACCGTCAATATCATAAGGTTGTAAATTTTCATATAAATCACTGCTATACTTAAAAATAGGCTTTCCTAAAATCTTAATCTTTGAATGAGATTTAGTAAAAGATACAAAGCCCGCTAAATCGAAATCTTGATTTCTAGATATAGTCATAGCTTCTCCTACTGAAATAGTATCATCATTAACCCCTAATAGTAACACTCTTTTTTTCTCTTTAGTATTAAGATTAGTAAAAAGTTGATACACAGATTTTACTACAACTCTAAACAATAACATCAAGCCAAAAGTTATCGTGGCAAAAATCGCGAGAAAAGGAACTAAGAAAAGTTTTTTATCAAAAAGTAAATGATAACCATAACTAATCATCATTAAAGCTAACGCAGCTGAAATAGCAGCTAAAGCTATTTTCAATATATCAACAGTGGTACTATGCCTTATTAAGCCTGCATAAGTGCTAAAAACGAAAAAGAATGAAAACTGAACCAAACAAACTACAAAGCCTTGCTGCAATATGGTCAAAGACGGATAAAATGAAACCGATAAATTTTCAACTAATAAATAGCTTATCAAAAATGATAGAATGACAATGAATGAATCTATTGCTACCACAGCCCAGCGTGGCAGATACGATATATTTCTAAACTTTAAATCGTTATCTCCGTTGAGTAGAACATGCGACAATCTTTTTTTAAAATAATCCCAAGTCATTGTATTAATATTAATTGGTTTAAAAAAGGGTAATGTAACCATTACCCTTTTAAATTCTTCTATATGAATATAAAACTACAATCTAATCTATCATATAGATACCTGATTATTAAGTTGCGCTTTATTTGATAACAATCCTTTCAACAAAGCGATTATTGCCCTGCTGTATAGTTAACAAATATACACCCATATTTAAATTATCCAAATTAGTCAGGATGACTTGACCGTTGTGCGCTTCAAAATCTCGACGAAGTAACAATTGTCCCGATAAATTGTGAATCTGAACCGATGATTCAGTATCGTTACTCAAACCATTAATTTGTAATGACCCATCTATTACCGGATTTGGATACATTGTAATAGAATCAGTTCTAACGACATCTAACTCACTTAAAGTAACATTTGAGAAGTAAATAGAAAATCTATCTAATGCCACTGTGGAAGGAACTGTGCTGTCAAAATTTAATGATATAGTGGTCATTACGTCTGCAGCTATGAGATGATACTGATTAGTATGAGCATCATATAAATAGGTGTTCAAATTATTTACACCAGATAACCTAGTTTTGAAATCATAGTTCCCATCGTTAAATCGCTTGATTTCTAAAGGAATTATGGTTCCGTCAGTAGGATTAGAACGACTCTCTATGGCAAGTCTATTAGAATTGTTGATAATCGAAATATTTTCATCTAAATTTTCAATCTTCAATAGATCAAACGAATCTACAATGTCTAGCCCATTCAAATCAAAATTGATTTTAAGACCATCCAATGCTGTAGCGTTTGAATTGTAAACATCTAAAGTTAAAAATCCTTGTGGTACACTAAACGTAGATGTTAAGTTAGAACCAGATACTTTATAGCTTTCTTTAAAAGTTACACTTGGCACATCTGTATCTGCATCATTTAATATTTGTAAAAACATCGATTGACCAGGTTGTAACTCACCAGCTACTTCTCCATCTGTCGGTGTACTAGTGGAATCTCGAAAATCATAAGCTCTATAAGCACCTCTTGTACCAGCTTGTGGATTCCATACGTACATAAAGTTAGGATTCATGTCTTCTTGAGTTCTAGTTGCCATGTCAAATATCATCGCTCCTACATCTACTTTGGCCTGATAAGGGTTACCAGCAAATACAAAATCACCTGTAGATAAACTAGCATCAAAAGTTTGAATGGCATCGTTTAGTTTTAGTTCACCTGTAGTGATTAACTTGGTATCATTAGGCGTATCACTAATCGTTAAATCTATGGAACGATCTCCTCTGATGAATAATCGGTAAGGTGTTCCTACGCTTAAAGAAGCATTCATATCATCAGTAGCAGTTGGAGTTTGCCAGGCTTGTGTTCCATCATTACTAAAAGTAAAAGCAGATGGATTATTAGAACCCGAAATATCAAATCCACCAGATGTTCCACCCGTAATTTGTGTTCCTATTCCTGCTTGATATCCTGCATCACCAGGATTTAATCCACCTTGCTGCCAATTATCAAAAATAGTTCCCGTCATATCTACCGGTGAACTTACAAACCTGAAGGCACGTTGTGCTGGGTAAAACTGTTCTACTGTAACATCACCTGTTATAGAACCAGAAATCACCTCTTCAACTACAGCACTTTTACCATCTATGGAATTAAAAGTCAGCTGATCATTAGTTATTAGATTTCCTGAAACTAATTTTAAATGACTATTCAATTCAGTTTCATCTATTAAAGATACTGAACTCAACAAAGTCATCGATTCATAAATACCTTCTGCTTCGATAGTTTCTGAGCTAGGATTAGCCAAAATCTGTATATTATCTAAAGCGATTTCATCAGAAGAATTACTTCCACTATCTGCAGAGGACCATGCTAAAACATAAGTCGCACCGCTAGCTATATTTAAACCTGTCAAATCCAGAGCTATCAAATTACGTTTCCATTCTTCAATCACATCTTGACCTAACATAGATGTAAGAGCAACATCAGTTATTTCATTAAGTGAGTTGATATCTGATCCATGGGAGAATCTGAAATCATTTGCTCTATTTTCATTATCTAATACATAAAAATCATAAGCTATAGATAAATCTGTGATGGTTACTCCGGTATTGTTTGTAAATTGAAAATGGATAGTTCCTGGAGTAAAATCACTTCCAGTAGGCTGCACACCTAGTGCAAAATCACCTGGTGCTACTTCAAAAGCATAAATTCCACCACTATTCACACCTCCATCAGAAGTTCCTTTACCGAAATCATTGCCGGATTGCTCATCTCCAAAAGAGGTGGTTCCATCTTGTAAACCTGTTATTGCAAAAGCATCAGCATCTAATTGTCCTGCAGTAGGTACCGTTGCAAAACCAGAACCATTAAATGCTCCATTATTAACATTAGGTACCGTATTATCAAAATCAATAAGATAGTTGGTATCTACCATATCCACTTGCAATCCTTGAGGTTGCGGATCTGTTACCGTGTAAGATTGTTCGGAACTCGTTGTGGTTTCTGGTGCCGCATTAGCATCTGTGGCAACTATTTGATAGTATACTGTGGTTCCATCTGCTTGAGCATCTATTACCGCAGTATAAGTGTCACCACTTGTTAAACTCATCATTTCTGAAGGCTGATTATAAACACCTGTTGCAAACCCATATTCTAATACCACACTAGCAAGACCATCTGCATCTGTAACATCTGCATTGATAGTTACTGTTTCAGTAGAAGCTGGTACTAATGGACTGTTTGAAATATTAGTTACTGATGGAGCTAGGTTTGTATTAGCAGGTAATGTAGTAATTTCAATTTCTTCTAGTACCCATTCTTCAGCATCTAATCCTGTGTTATCATATAAAAATGCGATATAAGCCTGACCTTGAATAGCAGAAGCGTCAACCACAGTACTAGAGGAAGCCGAATAAGTATTACTAGAAGAAGTATTATTAGGATCAAAAGTCAAATCTGTCCATGTCGCTGTAGTAGGATCTCCTGAACCATCATAATCTGTAGAATACCTTAATAAAAACTCTCCACTTTCATTTATAGCATTTCCATAACGTTCTGATGTGGTCACTTCAATTTGATTAATACTTGCCATCGCAGGAAATGAAACAGGCGCTTCAGTAATTAACCAATCGATATCATCAGTACCTCCAAAACCATTCATAGTATATGAACCTGAACCACAAAGCCATTCATCATCACCAGCCTCATCAAAAGATACCCATGCATTATTTGCACAATCATCAAATGACTCTGTATAAGGCAGTGATATAGGTGCTACATCATCTTCTAAAACGGTTAAGGTAAACTCATTATTTAATCCAGCAGCAGCCATATCGCCACCTTGTATGTTTTGTAATTCAAATACAAAATTCTCATCCATTTCTGCAAGCATATCATCAGTCACAGTAACGGTTACCGTCTGACTGGTTGAAGAACCAGCTGGAAAAGTAAGAGCCTGAGTCATATAGTTCCCGATATTACTTGCCGTACCAGAGGTTAGTACGACATCTGCAGTAGTAGCAGTTGTAGCGGATTCATTAGAAATAGAAACCGTAAGATCAACCGTACCAGCATCTTCATTTACGGTTAACGCATTGGGATCAAATTGAAGAGTTGTAGTTACTGGACCAGCAGACATGTATGTCACATCGAAAGTGTCAACATAAATTCTATTTGAACTAGAACTATCTCGTTGAAAAAATTCAACTTGAGAGGTAGCCGAAATACCGCTTATCACATATGCTGTGCTAGAAGAAAGATTAACAACCGCTCCGCCATCTACGCTATAGCCCGCATTACCAGTTCTTCCAGAAGCGTTTATAGTAATATCAGTTATAATAACACCATTACTAGGATAAATTACAATAGAGCCTCCTTTGGTCGCATTTTGATACAATCTCAATTGACTACTAAAAATTCCAGGATTTGAAGAACCCGAGTTTTTAAAACTACCAAAACCGATATTCGCATCTAATGCCACTCCAGGCGAGCTAACATTGAGTCCTGACTGTGCCCCAGAACTAGAAAAATCATAAGATACAGTTGTTTGTCCATAGGAAACAAATGCAGCACAAAAAGCCACTAATAGTAATATTTTTTTCATTTGTATGATTTTATAGAATCACAAAAATATTGTTATTGCTACAAATTCGTAGTGGATTTACATTAAGCGTAGGTTAAGTTATTAAGTTTTATTTGATAACTGAAAATTCCTTCTGCTGATAATAAACGTCTTGCATGCTTATAGAATCCTTCATGGAATGAATAGGCTTCGTTACCACCTTTTAATACTCGTAACCAATAAAAAAGCCGATAGCACATAAAATAATGGGTATCGACTTTTAAAATTTTGTAATGAACTGTTTAGGGAAAACGCTTTCGCGAAAGCGAAAATATTATCATACTAGTTCATACATTATTTATTATTTGAAATATCTAAAAAAATAATAAATGCAAAAATGAGATCTACATGATAGAATCCCCAAAATATAACATGATTGAAAAGGCAAAGTAATAGAAAAAAGAATATACTTGAAAAATTAAACTTATTTATTTTTCTTAATAAAATTACCCCTAGTACAGCTGAATAGATTAATCCATGAGTCGCCAATAATTGAATAATACTATTGTGTGCATGATATTGTTTTCCAGAGGCTGAAATCCAACGAAAATCTTTTGAGTTATTTCCTAACCATAAATGATCATTAATAAAAATATAAAAATTGTAAAAGATTTTTAAACGTTGAGATGTAAGGTCATTTATGTAGGAAATAGAAGTAAAAAGAATTAAACTACAACCAAATAATAACAAAGTAGATACTATTATAGATGTTACCATAGTAATACTGTATTTTTTCCAAATTAGATATTGATATAAATAAAAGGGTAAGAGAAGGAAAATCATGTATTTACTACCAGACAATACTACTCCTATCGTTCCAACTAAAAGAAAAATTTTAAAAAAATTGTTTTCTTTGAAAAATTGAAAAGATAATATTAGTAAAAGGAAAGAATTTAATCCGAAAACAATCGAGCTATCACTCAACACGTTAATTCCTTCAAGTGGTAGAATAAAATTATAGCTAATTGGATTTTTTAAATTAAACCACAAGGTTTGTAAATCCTTGTTCCCAGAAAAAAATAATATAACCGCTAATATTATTTCGAAAAAGAAAAAATAACAAAACAACTTGATCGTAGATCTTTTTATAAAAGGCGAGATCGCTAAGCTTATACTTAAGAAGAATAAGGCGCTAACGGGCACAAAATCATCAATCCGATTGAGTTGACTAAAATCGAAGCGGAAACTGTAAAATGATATGCACGAAATTAATGTTAGTACTCCTAATCCTAATAACGATTTAATACTCTTCTTAAAATCGAATAACCACCCTATAGAAAGCAGTAAAGTAGGAAGTAATATATAATTGGGAATATGTAAATACGTTGCAAACATAAAGTTTGAAACAACTAAGATGTCAAGCAGATGTTGTCGATTTTGATAAAAAAAGAGACCTGCATCTGTTTGCTTAAACATTTTTTTATCCCTCTTTTTGAATTGACCGCATTAACATTTTATTTAATGTCAAATAAATCCCTGCAAATATGATTAAAGTGATTATCGTTATTACCCATTGTACAGAGAGGTCATAAGAAAAAGTAGTGATAACAACACTGGAAACGATTAATTGTAAAACTAAATATATAACTGAAATCTTTATATGTCCAATTTTTTTTACATCTGTTAATTGTTGATAGATATGATGCCTATGTGGTTCTGACAACTTTTCTTTTAAATAGAAACGTTTTAAAATAGTCATTAGACTATCTGTACCATAGACAATAAATAGCAAGAGAACATACGGAGAGTCGGTAGCAATTAATAGTTGATAAGCCGCAAAAACTAAAATAAAGGCAAGTGTTACACTTCCTATATCACCGGCAAAAAAAATTGCTTTCTTTCTGAAATTGAAATAACCAAAAATAATTATGGAAATAAGCGTATACAACAATAGATCTTTTTCTATATAATCAATGATATAAAAATCTACATAAATTAAACTACACAAGACTCCTATAGAATAAATACCGGTAATCCCATTAATACCATCCATAAAGTTATATGCATTGACAAAGGCAATTGCTGCAATTAACAAAAACAATAGAAATAGTAAATTATAATCATCAATTGATTGATACATTAATAACAAACAAGCTATAACTTGAGCAGAGAACCTAAGTAATGCTGACAATGAAATTAAATCATCTATAAAACTGACAACTGCTAGAATGGTTAATCCAGCAAAAAAAAAGGGATATTGAAGCCCTGTGGTTAAGAAGAAAAACAATGCTCCTATAAAAAAAATAATTCCTCCACCTCTAATGGTAACCTTAGTATGACTGCTTCTATGATTAGGCTTATCAACAATGTTAAATCTTTTTGCTATAGGAATATATAGTAAAGAAGATATTATTAATAATAATGAGACTATTAAATAATTATACATATGCATGGAGTATATCGACCTTTAGAAATAATATTTTTTTAAACCATTAATTCCCCAATGAAATGAATAGTACAAGGATTTGAAAAAAGATAATTTTTCTACTTCCATGAGAAACTTGAGGTGTTTAATAATAAGTTTGAACTTATTATTTGTAGCAGATCCGGATACCTGACGGTACATAGCAAGTTCTTCATCTAGTGGTATAGAATGATGACCATCTTTTAAAATACTTAACCATAAAGCATAGTCCTGTTTACGTCTTAGATCTGGCATAAAGTATTTACCTATCCTTTCTTGATCATACATAGCTGTCAAACAGCTAATTTCAGTCTTTTTAAGTAACATAGAATAAGTAACAGGCACATCGCTAACATGATAAGTTTCTCTTATTACTTCTCCTTGCTCGTTTGTAAAACCGTATGAGGTATGAGAGAAAACTGCATTATGTTCTACCATAAAATCGACGTGCTTCTTCAACTTATCTGGTGACCAAAAATCGTCACTATCTAAAAAAGCGATGTATTTCCCTTGAGCTTCTTGAATTGCCTTATTACGAGCTGGTCCTGAGCCTTGATTTTTATCAAAGAAAAAGATTTTTATGCGATCATCTTTTTTTGCTAGCCTCTCCATAATCTCTCTAGAATTGTCTTTAGATTGATCATCTACAAGAATCCATTCCCATTCTTGTAGTGTTTGCGCTAGAACACAACCAGCCGTTTCTTCAAGAAATCGAGAAGCATTATAAACTGGAGTTATGATTGAAACTTTAAATTCTTTGTTCATTACGTGTAAAGAAATATAAAATAATTAAATTTAAAAATATAAAAGAGAATCTCAATATGTTTGCAACCGAAAGGTCTGAATTAAAAGTTAAGAACATAAAAATAAATATATTCCAAGTAACGAATCCATAAATTCGGTCATTCAAAATATTATCGCATGTTTTTATTAATTCTAATAAAAAAATATTAAAAATCAAAAAAGACAGAAACATTGGCAAGTAACCATATTCAACAAGAATCGATGATACAAAATGGGAAGGATGACTACCTGTACCAAGCGGTGCTTGGTATATTTTTGAAAATACTTGTTGTTTTATACTATAAGTAGAATTTACATCAAAACTATTGTCAAGATGCATTTGTATACGGGCGATAAATCCAACTGGTTGTGTTACAAAAAACCTTCTGAATGGAGATTCTATTGCTAATCCTAAATTATCAGTGTCTGAGAAATCAACACCTTTAGAGAAAAGATAATAAGTAATCAGTACGAATGATCCTAATCCTATTTTCCAAAAATTAAAAATTTTCTTTGAAAAAAAGAATATAAAGAAAATAAAGAAATAGGTCAATATACCTCTATTACCTCCGCTACCAATTGCAAAAACCGTTAGAATAAAAAATATAAGCTTGTAAAATCTATTTTTTTCTTTAGTGTAAAAGAAAAAAAATATAGTTGGAAATAGTATTATAAAAAGAGAACTAAAAGTTATATAAAAAGGAATACTTCCGGAGGTATCTAGTCTTTCTACCAACTCTCCTTCCTCAGCGCTAAAGATGTTTACTACAGTTAATTTATTAAAAAAAAAGATTAAATAAAATAACATTAAACAAGTGCCAAGAACAAAATAGATTCTAATATTAAAACTCTTGAAAAGAGCCTTACTTTTAAGATGTGTAAAAAAATTAAAAAACCAATATCTGTTTGAGTTTAACCGTGTTTTCATCCAAATTATCGTAACCAATGAAAATATAATACCTATTGTACAAAATATATCTAATGCTTGAGCTGTAAATGCATGACTGTAAACAGAAAAACCTAAAAAATAATATAAAGCTGGTGTATAAAAAGAAAGAGTAAAAAAAAGATTATAAAATAATAATAATTTCGAACCCTTGTTCTTAAAAATCAATGACCACATCCAGATCAGACATAGACTTAAGGTGCAAAAGATTATAAAATTTGTATTTTGTATTAACATTTTTTCAATCTAGAAAGGTAATCAAATATTACCGCAAAAAAAGCAACAATGAGAATTAAATCGTGTATTAATAGAAACTTCAATTTCCGGATAATATACAAATTGTTAAACCCCTACTTTTTTAATTTTTCTATATATAATTCTCAAAACTTTATTAGAAATAACTTTGCTTTTAAGAACCGATAAATAATCAATATTTTCATTCACATTTATATCTAGAATTGAATTTAGTAGCTGCAATAAATCACCAGATAAGTTTTGGTAAGCCTCTCTTTTATAATGCCTAATATTATTTGATAATTGATCCGAACTAGTCACAATATTCCTAACATCTAACAGATAAGTATTTTTCGTGTTCTCAATAAATTCATCCAAGGCGGCATTCATAATTTTATGCCGACTTAGCGCATTTTTCTCTATATTATTAGGTGGCTCAACTTCAGCTCCATTGACAAATATTAGCTTGGTATGGTCATCGACAAATTCTCGAATTTTCAATAGGTTACTTTTAAACTCTAAAGGTG
Organism: Nonlabens ulvanivorans; assembly: GCF_000732625.1. Classification (GTDB taxonomy): domain Bacteria; phylum Bacteroidota; class Bacteroidia; order Flavobacteriales; family Flavobacteriaceae; genus Nonlabens; species Nonlabens ulvanivorans. Next base: position 1,370,536 of record NZ_JPJI01000032.1, on the reverse strand, counting down.
AAATTGGACCGTAAAATTCAAATTCTCTTCTAAAATCCAATAACTGCTTTTTCGTTATAGGAATATTCATCTTTTGATAAGTTTGTATTATCTCATTATCATTCTCTTCATCAGTCCAGCGTCTATAATATCCTCCAAATGGTAACTTAGAACCAGTTTTCTTATGAATATATAAGTCATTTGTATAATCCATCAGAACACTATAAACGACGGCACTGTATTTCCGACTAAAAAAATCTGAGTCATAAAACTGACTATCAACAAACGGTATAAAATCACTAGATTGGAAATACAATTTATTTTCTTCTGAGAGTAATTTTGAATCGAGCAAAACTTGTGAATGCTCTTGATGTATCGGAAAATTGTTTGCAGAGACATAATTTGTCTCCTCTACAAAACGAAACCCTTTATTCTTTAAATAAAAAGTCATCTGTCCCAAATCACATCCACCTTTAAAGAAAATCAATTCACTATCTTTTTTATTTTCGATATTTGGCTTTGAATGTTTTTCTACCTCAGAAATCCAATCAGGATGAGAGTTATCTAAAGTAACTGCAACCTCTGGTACAATATTGATTTTAGGAAATCCTAGAGATGCGTAAAGAAATTGATCTACACCAAGATTAAGAATTCTACATGAAAAAGTAAAGTGCCTCAGTTCGTTCTTCTGAAGATTCAAGGACACTATTCCAGCAACTCCATAATCTCCAAATTTATCTGAAACCTTTATCAACATAGTGTGAAAATTATCGTCTTCAATTAAATTTAAAATTTCTTCTTTAGATGAACGAATCTTTGTGAAATTCAGTTGATTTGTTCTTTCTAACAACTCATGAATCCTATCAACATAACTAAATAAATCATTACCAGATATTTTTTCAATAACAATCTTTGAATCCGCTAAAAAATTCAAATTATCATCATAAGATAAACTAGATTCAAATTTTTTCTCTAGTACTTTATATTGACTTAGTCTCGAATGAATCCTATCGTCTTTTCCTTTAAAAGCATTATGGCTAAGAATAGAACTTATACCAGAAGGCTCCATTACATGCAAAGTTTTGCTATAGTATTTTGCTTCTTCTAAATTTCCATGATTGTCATCAATAAAAAGAACATTTGGCGCCCTTAATTGACTCCTATTTATAATATCAACTATTGCTGGCCCTTTAGGTTTCCATCCAATTACTGGAAAAACAAAATAATCCCAAACACCCAACTCAATTAACTTTTCTTTTGCCTGCTCAAAATCATTCTTGGACACAATACTATTCATTATTCCACGATCACATAATTCCTTAATTAAAGAAATATTACTCTCGATAGGTTGGATTCCTTCTTCCGAAAGAGTTCCATTCCAAAAAGTCTCGTCTAAATCCCAAATAACCAATTTAATCTTCTCCATAATAGTCTTTAAAATTCTCTAATTCATACATATTCCCTTGAAGGGTTTGAAATGTTATTTAATCTTTTGAATTTTATAACTTTTCAAGTAATAAACGTAAACTAATGCAAACATAAGAAAGAATGCTATTGTAGTACTTATAGAAGCTCCTAATATTCCAATTCTTGGAACTAATAATATACAAAAAACAATATTACAAACTGCGGCACTAACAGTTATGATAGCTAGACTACTTGTTCTTTTATAGTAGAATAAGTAATTTACTAAAACTTTATACATCCCATTGAATGCATAGCCTAGTAAAACCCAGAATACAATTTGATAGTCCACTTCAAATTTCCCATCAATAAACCATTCATAAATCAATGGCACCATAAGGAAAATACTTAGCGCCAATACAATCATTAATAAAAAATAAAAGTAATTAAATTTAGAAAGCTGCTTTATTTTAGCCAAGTCTCCACCTTTTAGAATTGAAAACACATAAGGTGTCCAGGCTTGATTAAAACTATTATTAACAAAAGACATTATCATACCAACCTGATATGCCACTGCATACAGTCCTACATCCTCAGCGCTCATAAATTCAAGAATTATAAAGCGGTCAGAAAAGCTAATAATATAACCTGCAAGACTATGAAAAATAAGTGGAGTACTGTATTTAAAAGCTATTCTTAAATAATCTTTTTTAATAACAAGTCTAACATTATATGCATGGAATAAGTAGAGTAAAATTAATAATGCAATTAGTAGTCCTACACCGACCGCAGGATAGATTCTTCCTTCCCAACCTAATTTTAAAACAACTACACAATAAATAGATAAAGATAAATCTAAGCCTGTTTTTACAATTCTTACAAACCCATAGTTCAAAGGGCGTTCTGTCGCCCTAAAAATTCCTAGTATTATTTCTATTATCTGACTAGAGAAAGCAAATAACAAGGCTAATAATAGTACACTATTTGGTATTTCTTCATTAATTATATCAACATCTGTAGAATAAATAAATGATGCTACTGCTAGTATAATTATAGTACCACAAATTAACAAAGTTGTAGTTACAGTTGATAAAAATTTATTAAAATCTATATTGTCATCATAGTAAAATCTAAGAACACACGACACTATATTTAACCCTATAATAGGAATGAATATAAATGATAAATTATTGAATATATCCACTATACCATACTCGGCCTCACTTAAATTACTAGTAAGAATAGGTAATAGCAAAAATGGAATCGCACTATTTATAAAATTTACAAGAGTATACATTCCCAGACTCTGGAAGAGTTTACCCTTAATCAAATTAATTAACTTTAATATCATACTATTAATTACTAGTCAAGTGATTATTCAAGTTAGTTAAGTAATTAGAAAGATACTCTTCCTTCATAAGATCACTTAATTCTTCTGGTTTATGGTTTTTAAATTGATCTGTCATTTGTAAAGTAAAATCATCTGGAGAATTGATCATATAAACACCTTTAAAGCTTAAATAATTCTCAAAATGTTTCTCACTTAAACCGTCAATATTCATAAACACATTTACTTTTCCCATAGCAAGAGATTCTAGTGCTGTAGTAGAAAATGCCGTAATATGTGCTGTAGTGGCGTTAATAACCTGATAAATAGGGAATTTGTTTACTACTTTAATATTTGGTTGAGTAAAAAGTGTTTCATAGCTGGTTGTCTTAGTCCTAGGGACATAAATAAAATCGCAATCTTGTCTCAACATGGCTAGTTGATTGATAAAGGGAATGGATTTCTCCTCTATCAAGTCCTGTCCAGAGATGATAAAACTAGGTCTGTCAGCATTTATTACCATTGATAATTCTTCAGGAGATTGAACCTCTCCTTTTCTAAATAAATCAAACAAATAAAAACCAGTAGGTAGAACACATTCTTTATCTATAAAGTTAACATCTGCATTGTTATAGAGTTCGCTTTCGCGAAAGCCAAAAGTCAACAATTTATCAGGTAACAAATGATTGTTTACGGAAACGCTATAGTTATAAGACCTATGACTTTCTGCAATCATTCCATGCTGCAATTCAATAACTTGCACATTTTGATCTTTACAAGCCTTTATATACCCGCAATAATCATAATAACATTCTACAAAAACATATTCTGGTTTATGTATTCTAAGTAACCACTTAAAGGTATAGTATCTTGCTAAAAATTTATAAAATCTAAAATCGATATTTACATTCACTTTATATTCATTAAGAATATCAACAAGAATTGATTTACCTTGAAACTTAGGTTGAATCAATTTAAACCATAATATCAAAAGAGCTTGTAAGGGTAGTATAAGTGTTTCATTAATGAAATTAGTTCCTCTTTCTACATCATCATGGGCAACATTAATATTGCTCTCTATAAAAACAGCTTTCCCATTAAAATGGTCATAAACACCTTGTGAGATACGAGCAAAAGATTGCCCATTTATTGTAATCCTACGATTACTATTAGATAGTATAAAGGCTTCGGTTTTTTTTATTTTTATTATCGATTTTACACTGATTAAAAACTTACTAAAAACACGTTTTAACAGTCCTAAATTTTTACTAGGAGCAACAGAACTATACGTATTAATACTATTATATAGATAGGGTTTGAATAGTGGCCATAAGTGCGCCTTATTCCATGATACTCCAAGAACGTTATGATGTGCCTCTATTTTATCTTTAATCACTTGACTTTATTTATGATAACATTAGTATCATTAGATTCTCTAGCTCCTTGAGTTACCATATACCATATATCACCTTTATACTCATTTGATAATTGCGGTAACCAGCTAGGATTAACAACCATATTATTATCATTCCATTTTACATTTAAAGAAGTTAAATCTAATTCGCCTATGATAATCTTAGATTTTAAAGGCAAATTTGCTGGTGGACGTCCATTTACATAAACATCTTTAGGAATCGCATTCACAGCAAATATTGTTCTTGTTCCTTGCGACGCAGCCACAGGAGCTCTTAAATAGTAATCGTCGTTCAATATCTCTATTTCTTCCCAAAATTTGTACGGAAACGATGAAGATGCAAGATGCAAGGTAGTCTCGATTCCATAATGTTTACTAAAAAAGAGATAAATCTTACCATCCTTATAAAAATGCTGCCCTGCACTGTAGTTGCAATCCACTTTAGAAGGATCATTATTACCGCTTATAATCGAGATATCTTTTAAACTTATGGGCTCTATACTAAAGTCACCATTTTCCTTAGACCACGAGTGTCCAAGATCTTTTGAAAATGTATGTGATACAAAATGAGTACTGGAATTTACTTTATTATTTGCAAAGGTTTTAATCTTCTTCGGAACGTATTCAAAGTAATGAAAGGTAAGATGTAATTCATTTTTATGATTTACAGACAGGTATTTACCAAATCTAGCATATCCATTTGAAACAAACATTGAGCTTTTTCCATAGGCTTTTTTCCATTTCAAATAATCAGAAGTAATTATATCCTTTCCTTTGTCCCATGATTTACTTAGACTAGATTTTTTAAATAATCTGACAGACCAAGAACCTCCTATAATATCATTACGAGCCGCTAGGAACAAATCATCATTTTTATTAATCACTAAACTAGGATACGTTAAGTTACCTGAAATCTCAAGAGGTGTAGACCATGAGTTAACATCATATGCTGATTGAGATTTTTTATAATATAAAGGTGAATTATGCGATCCATAAACAATATGAAGATAACCTTGAGAATCTATAACTAGCGCGCCACCTCCGTGATCATCTTTTGCAACACCCAAAGTAGATGTTTGATCCCATGTCTTGGAAGACTTATTATACCTTCTGACAATTACAAGCTCATCTCCTATTCTATGTTGAAGGTATGTCACAAATAAGTAATCCTTTGTATTAACCATTTTATCACTATCGTGATAAGCAGTGGCTCTAGAAGAGCCTTTAAGCGGAGATTGTATATCGACTGTCCCGCAAGAAGGACTCATAAACAACATAATTGTTAAAACAAAAATTCTACAGATTCTATCATATATTCTAATAAAATAATTTTCAAAACAAATAAATAAGTAATTGAAAAACCTAAAGAGTAAATCCATCATCAATTATTACATTCTGACCATTAATATACTCTGATAATTCAGATAATAAAAACAATAAAGTTCCTGATATATCCTTTGCATCCAGCATCCCTTTATTTAAACAGAACTGTTTATATGAAGTTAAAAATTCAGTAGGTTGCCCATCAACTAAACCACCTAAAGAAATAGAATTGACTCTAATATTTTTACCTTTAAAATATTTTGCCATGTATTTTGTTAAGTGAATAAGACCAGATTTTATCGCTGCATATTCTACGGGCATAGTCATGGCCGTATTATCATACACCTCAAATCTTGGTGCTACTACTCCGTATATTGAAGAAATATTCACAATATTACCATTACCTTGCTTATAAAAATATTTTGAAAATAATTGTGATGATAAAAAGTAGCCACCTAAATTCATACCTAAATTATCGCAGAAATCTGAATAATCTACATCAAAGAAATGTTTACCATAATTTTTATTTCTGGGATATGCACTATTAACTAAAGCATCTATTCTACCATGTCTTGAATGTAATTTATTAATCAATTCTTGAATAGAGTTTTTAGAAGTTATGTTTATCTCCTCCACAAATAACCTATCACTAGCTATTTTATTTTTCACTTCTATCGCATGTTCAATGTCATACTCTGCCATTATTGCTATACCACCGTTTTCAACGATCTTCTGACAAAAGTCAGCCCCTAATAAACCAGCTCCTCCAGTAATAACAATTATTTTATTATTTAAAAGCATAGGTCTAAAACTTTATATCCTTCTTGGATTGTATTAAAAGTATTTTTTTTTGATAACGCATTTTTAATAAAGAAATTCATTTGATCTACATACATATCCATTATTTCTTGATCTTCCGAATATATAACTTCATTATTAAATAGAATTTTGTTTTCAAGTAAATTCAATAAATAAGTCCCATTACTTGTTATAACTTCAAAGGTTCTTTTAGCATCTCTTCTATAATAGTTCAAAACGATATTGACATTAAAACTATCATAATTAAATAGATAATTAGCGTAATCATATGCCGTGATATTTAGAGAAGAATTATTACTAAAAAAACACTTTTTACTAATAGGCAATCCAAAAATCCAATAAATATAATCCAACTCATGTATTAAATCTATATGTACACCACCACCTTGTTCTTTATTAGCACTGTATACATTCTTGAGATCAACTCCAGGTCTCCAATCAGGCAAATATGAGCCACAATAACTATTTACTTCTTCAATACGACAGTCATTAAGTAATTCTCTTATTTTATTTATCCCTTTATGAAATCGCAAATTACAAGCAACATATGTTGAATTATTATCATCTATTAACTGAACCAATTTTTTCTCTTCAATTCCCTTTGTGCTAAACAAAGGTTTTTCTATAAACAAAGGTATTTTGTAATGATATAAATCTTTAAGTGTCTTAAAATGAATATTTGTAGGATTAGAAATAATAATAAATTGAAGTGATAATTCTAGAATATCGGTCAAAGAATAGATGTTCTTTATCCCATCTTTTTCTTCAGATTCAGATCTTTTTAACGCATATATTTCAACTGAAGAATCAATTGTTCTCAAAGCAGTAATGTGCTTTTTAGCTATAGAACCTAACCCTATTATTAATACTCGCATTAATCTAGTTTAAAATCTAATTTATCATTAGACAACAAGTATTCCATGTAATCAAAATCCTTAGGGTGATCTAAATCAAAACAAATATGATTCATTTGAAATATTAAACTCCGGTCAGTTATAGCTGATTTACATTTATTGTCGAAAAATGATTTTGAATAAATATAAAATGATGCGTTCATATCATAAACTTGAGGGGCTGACTGTCTAGTGGAGTAATTAGCTTGCTTAGACAACCCATAGTATCCATCTTGATTTTTCTCCACCATGTTAAAATAAGGATTTCTTTCAGCCACATTAACTGAAAAAATGTTATGAGCATTTGAATCTTTTAATAATGACAATGCTTTTTCCAAATCTTCAAGAGTTCTTAAAGGCGATGTTACATCTAAATCTATTACATAATCATATAATTTATTTTGAGTTCGCTCAGCATAATTTTTGACATCTACGATGACATCAATTTTGCCAGCATTATCCGTTGCCAGAAAATCTGGCCTTGAATAACTTAAGTCAATATTATCTAGACCAAAGCTAACAACTTTATTCTTTATCCTATCAGAATCTGTTGACAAAATTATATCTGCCTTATGTTTGTTAGCAAAATTGTGTGCTATTTTTAAAGAGTAATGAATTAAGGGTCTACCTACCATCAATTTTATATTTTTATCAGGAATTCCCTTAGAACCACCTCTTGCGCACAAAGTAATTAATATATTCATATTTAGTCTCTAAGTTATTTAAATTTATAATTTACTTAAAATGCTTTATAAATTCTTGAGCTTGTTTATAATCTGACGGTTTACCTATATCTATCCAAAATCCTAAAATAGGATCATATACTAGTTTTCCTCCATCTTGGACAAGTTTCTCCATCACATCAGTAATATCACAATACTTATTTTTAGTCATTTGATCAATTAATGATTTTTTTAAGATATATATACCGGCATTAGATTGATAAATGTATGAAGGCTTTTCTTTGAAAGCTTTTACCCTATTACCATCAGTTTCAAAAACAGCGTAAGGCACATCAACCTTATACTCTGTTGAGGCAACTACCATGTCCGCATTTTCTTTAAGTAAAAGTAAATACATCTCTTCAAAATTAACGCTGGTAAACAAATCACTATTCATTAACAGTACATAGTCTGTATTAAATTTATCAACCAGTTTTAAAGCTCCTGCAGTTCCCAGAGGTTCCTCTTCCCAGATATATTCAATTTGTATTCCCTTTGAAGAGCCATCGCCAAAATAAGCCTCCAACTGTTCTCCTAAATACTTTACTGATATGTAAATTTTTTGAATCCCATAGCTTATCAAGCGATCTATGTTATGCTCAATTATAGGCTTATCACCTAGTGGTAACATGGGTTTAGGAATACTATCTGTTAATGGGCTTAATCTTTTTCCTCTTCCACCAGCCATAATCATACACTCAAGTGGTAAAGTAGACTTAGTGATTTCTAGATCTAAAATTCTAGATAAAGTTTTATCACTATTAAGAACTGGTAATATTTTAATATTTTGTTCTCTATAAACAGAAAGATCTATAAAATCTCCATTTTCAATATGGTGCACAAAATTCTTAAAACATACTTCTTCTACAGACTTATTAAGATCTTGATCGAGAGCTAGTGATCTTCTTATATCTCCATCTGTAACTGAGCCTATAATTTTAGCATTCTCATTTTTAACAAATAGAATGAGTCTACTCACTTTCCTTACTTGATTTAGCTTGTTAAGCGCGTCTAATATGGTCGCTTTTGACTCTATTGTGATTTGATTCAAATCCATAAATTATTATTTTGGAAGGTCGTAAAATGGTTTCTTTAATGATGCCTTTGTAAAATTCTTTAAAATTTTTATGATTTGTTGAGTAGCGGTGCCATTACCATATATGAGTGATTGTTTTTGTATCGCTTTCGCGAAAGCGGAATCTAAACCTAAATTTAAAGCTTTTTGAATATCCTCATATTTATTTGAACACTGTATCACACTTTGTGACATTAATCGACCAGTCTGACGATCGCCTATGTTAATGGTAGGTATATTGAAATAAGGTACTTCGAGAATACCGCTTGAACTATTTCCTAAAACAAGGTCTACATACTGAAGCATACTGAAATACCTTACTTGACCTAAAGATATAACACTTAATGATTTATCTCTATTTAAAACGGTATACTCTTCTATCATATTATTGATAACCTTACCGTTTTTATCTGAATTTGCATGTGTGAAAATTAAATAAGTATCTTCAAGTTCGTCGAGTGCTTTTAAAATCGCTGTGAATTGCTCCTCAGCACTTGATGATTCTAAGGTAACGGGATGAAACGTTATTAATACATTTCTTTTTCTAAATTTAAAATTTAAATTAACTTCTAGCTCTTCTTTACTTAATAAAGGTAAATTTTTAATAGAATCTATACCTATAGCACCTACATTAAACACACGACTAGGATGCTCTCCTAGCTGTATAACTCTATTACGATAAACACTTGCAGCAGTAAAATGCAGATAGCTCATTTTAGTAATGCTGTGCCTTATACTTTCATCATATGCTCCTATGGTAGTTTCTCCTCCATGTATATGAATAATAGGTATTGTTGCAACAGTAGCAGCAATCGCAGCACCTAGCATTTCTGTTCTATCACCTAAAATGATTAAAAAGTCTGGCTTTTCCTTATCAATAACTGTTGCAAATCCATCTATAGCTCGTGAGATGGTTTTACTTATAGCAATGCTATCATCATTTTCTTCAAGACAAGGAATTCTATAATGAATTTCAAATCCTGCTTTTATAATTTCATCGATTGTATAACCGAATCGTTCTGATAAATGCATAGCGGTAGCCCAAACAGATAATTTAAAGAAACTATCATCTTTTAATTCTTGCATTAAAGGCCTAAGCAAACCAAAATCTGCTCTTGTTCCTGTAGCTACAGCTATTTTCATTATAGTACTATTAATTCATCTACATTAAAGTTCTGTTGTGCTGCAGTCCCTAGTACTTCATCCCATTTCATAGGATTTATTCCTGTACCAGGTCTTTTAACGCCAATATTATGTATGGTAAGTTCTTCACCTTTTTTAATTGACGTTAATGCTACAATACTTTTTCTAGCAACTGGCTTATTTTTCAACTCTGATGGTGAAGGCTCTTTTATGCCAGAACCACTTATTGCAAGTTCTATATTTCTTATGGATTGAACCATATTTTTAAGCTCATCAGGCTCTAAAGATGCTCGATGATCTGGACCAGGTAATGTCCTATCTAAAGTAAAGTGCTTTTCAATAACAGTTGCACCAAGAGCTGTAGCCGCCACTGGCACCTCAATTCCCAAAGTATGATCGGAATAACCTATATCAATTCCTAACTTTCTTTTGATATCTAACATAGCAAGTAAATTTACATCCTTCATAGGTGTAGGGTACTCTGTATTACAATGTAAAACAGTAATATTGTCTTTTAAAACACCACATTCAAGAATAACGTTTACAGCTGCTTCTACTTCTTCCATAGAAGCCATTCCTGTGCTCACAATAATTTTCTTAAAATTTTGAGCCATAGCTCTTAAATAAGGCAAGTTGGTTAGCTCACCAGAAGGAACTTTAGCTAGTTCAATCCCTATTTCTTTAAGAAAAAGAAGACTCTCAATATCAAATCCTGTAGATAAGAACTTTACGTTCTTTTTTTTACAATGAACAATTAAATCTAAGTGCATTTGCCTAGTTAACTCAAGCTTCTTAAGCATATCAAACTGACTGCTATTATCGTTGGTATTCTCGACCTGATAATCTGCTTTTTTAGAGTTTTGAGTAACTAATTTATTTGCTTTGAAGGTTTGGAACTTGACATAATCTACTTTTGCTGCCGCTGCTGCATCAATGAGTTCTTTTGCCTTTTCTATATCGCCATTGTGGTTCACACCAGCCTCAGCTATAATAATTATTTTTTTCATAACATTCTTAAAGGGTTTCCAACCCATTTGCTATTATCTGGTATATCCTTTGTAACAACTGATCCCGCTCCAATTATTACGTTATTCCCTATTGTAACACCTGGTGTAATCACGGCATTAGCACCTACTAAGGTGTTTTTTCCAATTATCACATTGCCAGTTAACACTGAATTAGGAGCGATATGACTAAATTCTCCTATCACACACTCGTGTTCTATTGTGGCTCCACTATTTATTATAGATCCTTTTTTTATTAAAGCGCGGCTATTAATTATAGCGCCAGGAGCTACATATACACTAGATTCTATGATGGCCCTATTAGATACTATCGCTTGTGGATCTATTATATTTGTTTGTGCAAGTTTATTTTCTTCAATAAATTGAACTAGTTTTATCCTTATATAATTATCTCCAATAGAAGGAAATACGTAGCTTGAATCGTCAATAAAATTAAGATCTACGAGTTTTTCATTTCCTTTATACTCAAGATCATAAAAATTATCAAAAGAATTGCACGGTTCAAAATCAAAATAACCTAGCACTTTAACATTGAGTTTTGCTAAAGAATCTAGAATAACATAAGCATGTCCAGAATAACCAAGTATATAAATGCTTTTATTTAACAACACTGCTAGGAATATTAACAACACGATGTGATAACCAAGTCGCATTATCTAGATTGGTTTTTTGACAATTCTTAAACATTACCATGTTAGTCATCAATTCCCAAATAGGTCTACACATAACACCAGCTTCATTAAGCTCGGTTAGAAAGAGTTGTTGTTGTTCTTGATTTTTTAAAATGACAGCATTCAACCAATAATTACAGTTTTCACTTTCTCGTTCCTCAAAAACATCTATATCTAAAGATGTAAAAAAGTTATTGTATTCGAGAGCAAGTTGTCTTTTTCGTTTGAGAATATATTCTAATTTCTCCATTTGTGCGAGTCCTAAAGCCGCATTAATATTAGGCATTCTATAATTATAACCTACCTGATCATGTTCATAACGCCATTTATGCGGAATTTTAGCTTGCGTACTTAGGTGTTTTAATTTATCTGCAAGATTTTCGTCATCTGTGATAATAGCACCACCACCACCGGTAGTAATCGTTTTATTACCATTAAAACTGAAAGTTCCCAACAACCCAAAGGTTCCCAAATGTTTACCTTTATAACTACTACCCATAGCCTCTGCAGCATCTTCAATCAAAGTGATATTATATTCATCACAAATTTCTTTAATTTCTTCTATGCGAGCCGCGTGGCCAAAAGTATGCATAGGTAAACACGCACTAATTTTACGTCCTGATAGCTTATTTATACAAACTCCATCTTTAATTTCAGTATTCTGCTCCAAAAAAACCCTCAATGACTTTGGAGACATACCCATTGTATCCTTATCGACATCTACAAAAACAGGAACCGCATGAGCATAGGAAATTGCATTGACCGTAGCAATAAATGTTAAAGGCTGTGTTATAACCTCCTCATTTTCTTTTACACCACTTGCGATCATAGCTAGGTGTATTGCATTAGTTCCATTTACACAAACCACACATCTCTTAGCTCCTGTAAACTCAGCAATAGATTTCTCAAAATCATTTACAAACTGACCAACACTTGAAACAAAAGTTGAATCAATACACTCAGAAACATATTTTTTTTCATTTCCAGAAAAATGAGGGATATGTAGTGGTATAAACTCTTTAGGTTCATGAAACAATTCTCTTATTTTCTCAATGACATTATTAAAATTGTTCATTTTATTACATTTTACTATCTAGAAACTTACCTTTTTCTTCATGATTAAAGTTTGGTAAAGTCTGTTTGAATAAATCTACAATTTCAAATTTCTCCCATTCTCTATTGCTCTTCATTTCATTGATCTTCTCTTCAAAATGAGATATTTTATCATCATTTTGAATGTACTCATTTTTTATAACACCCAGATTTTCAAAACGGTCAAGGTCTATAGTCTCATTATTTGTATAAAACTCTTCAAATGCTTTTTCTCCAGTAGTGTCTGAAACCGTAAAGTAACATGGCCATTTTCCTTTTTGAGGGAGCGTGTTCATTAAATCCCTAGCTTCTTGTTCTGTTGAACACATATGGGGCTCGTAACCTTTTTGCTTTAAATAATTTTCTGCTATATCTGCAAAAGATATTAAATCTAAACCATGATCAAGATTTGGAAAGAAAATATCACGATTTTCTCCTAACAAGCAGGACATCAGACATAACTCTCCTGCTTCTTGAGGTACAACGAAATATCGCGTTACATCTGTAGGTGCTACAATTGGTTGCAGTTTTTCTATTCTTTTATTAAATCCGTGCAATAAGGATCCGTCAGAAAATGCAACATTCGCAAATCTTGCTGTGGAAATGTTCATTTGTTGACTAGACTTCATAATGAACATCTCCATGATACGTTTAGAGGCACCCATCATATTTACAGGGTTAGCGGCTTTATCGGTTGATACGCAAAAGTATTTTTTAACACCTTTTTGAACTGATTGTTGAATCGATTTGTATGTATTAAATATATTCACATCAATCATACGCATGAGCGTGAAAGGATCTTTTTCACTCCTTACGTGCTTTAATGCACTCAAATTTAACACGTAATCATATTTGCCATCAGAATTTATGAAAGCATCATATTCCAAACTCCCGATATCTAAAGCAAAAGTCTGAAAATCACCATCGATATAACCATAAGAACTTCTAATATCTCTTACGAGCTCTACTAGATTATTCTCACTAATATCAACTACATGTAGTTTTTGCGGATCTCTTTTAAATATTTCTTTTACAACAGCTTGACCTATAGAGCCTGCTCCACCGAGAACAAGAAATGAGCTAGATCTAACTCTCTGAGATAAAACGTTTTCATTACGCTTGATATCTTTTTCGAAAAGAAGATAATCACGCCCTATTAAATTAAGAATATTCATTTGTTTAAAGTTTCATTTGATAGCACAATGCAATTATAACGTTATTTATTGGCCTTTACCAATAGTAAAAGTTTGAAATCCAATATCAACAAGTTGATTGTGATTTAGTAACATTCTACCATCAAATAAGAAAGCAGGTTTAAGCATAGCTGCATAAATCTGTTTCCAGTCATAACTCTTAAATTCATCCCACTCTGTTAACACTACCGCTGCATGGGAATCTGCAAAAGCTAACATAGGATTTTCAACTACAGTTACTAACTCTCTATTTTCTTTATTAGTTCTAGTATTCAGATACTCAAGGTCTGAAAAGATTCGTTCAGCACTTACTTTAGGATCATATATTATTATCTCTGCCTGCTCACTCAAAAGATAATCGACTACATAAATAGCAGCAGACTCTCTTGTATCGTTTGTATCCTTCTTAAATGCCCAACCAAGAATCACGATTTTTTTACCAGAAACCGTATTGAATAAGGTCTCTACTATTTTCTTAGCAAAACGTCTTTTTTGATGATCGTTCATGATAATTACTTGTTCCCAGTAATCTGCTACTTCATGAAGACCATAGGATTGTGCTATATAGACTAAATTTAGAATATCTTTTTGGAAACAAGAACCACCAAAGCCTACAGAAGCTTTTAAGAATTTAGAACCAATCCTGCTATCAGCTCCAATTGCTCGAGCAACCTCATCAACATCTGCTTCAGTAACCTCACATAATTCAGAAATTGCATTGATACTACTCACTCTTTGCGCTAAAAAGGCATTTGCAGTTAGCTTAGATAACTCAGAAGACCAAACATTAGTAGTAAGTATACGATCTTTTGGCACCCAATTAGCATACACATCAACTAATGCTTGTTGTGCTAACCTTCCGCTTTCAGTCTCTTCACCACCGATTAAAACCCTATCAGGATTTAACAAATCAGATACGGCAGTCCCTTCAGCAAGAAATTCAGGATTAGATAAAATTTCATAATTCACTCCATTTCCTGTATTATCTAAGATCCTTTTTAAAGCCTCAGCTGTACGTACCGGTAGGGTAGATTTCTCCACAATAATTTTATCAGTGGTAGCCACCGCAGCAATCTGTCGTGCACATAACTCGATATACTTCAAATCTGCAGCCATACCTTTACCAACTCCGTAGGTCTTAGTAGGTGTATTAACAGATATAAAAATCATATCTGCGGCTTGTATAGCTTTATCTACGTCGGTAGAAAAAAACAAGTTTCTCCCTCTAGTTTCAGCTACTAGTTCAGATAACCCAGGTTCATATATAGGAATGTTATCGACATTTATATCGTTCCAAGCAGCAATTCTTTCAGAATTGATATCAACTACATTAACTTCTATATGTGGGCATTTTGCAGCAATCATGGTCATTGTAGGTCCACCTACATACCCTGCTCCGATACAGCAAATATTCTTTATCACTTTCATTTACAATCTTTTATCAGCTTTATCTCCAAGAACTCCTTTCACATCATAGATTGCTACCTTATCTGCTGAAATAGATTTTAAATCTAATTCTAAAAATTCTTTATGAGAAACAGCTAGTACAACAGAATCAAATTTTTGATCACCTAGCTCTCTTAGATTACGCACACCATACTCATGTTCTACTTCATCAGGATTTGCTAATGGATCAAATATGGTCACATTGATACCAAATTCCTTTAAATTTGACACCACATCAATAACTTTAGTATTTCTAACATCAGGACAGTTTTCTTTAAAGGTAATCCCTAACATAAGTAAGTTTGAGTTTTTAACAGTTATGTCCTTTGACAACATCAACTTAACTACCTCTCCAGCCACATAACTTCCCATCCCATCGTTCATTCGTCTACCAGCCAGTATAATTTCTGGGTGATATCCTACTTCTTGAGCCTTTTGTGCTAAATAATAAGGATCAACTCCTATACAATGTCCTCCTACCAAGCCAGGGGAAAAAGGAAGAAAATTCCATTTTGTGCTTGCCGCAGCGAGTACATCGCTTGTATTAATTTCTAGTCTATTGAAAATTTTTGCAAGTTCATTTACAAAAGCAATATTAATATCGCGCTGTGAATTTTCGATCACCTTTGCTGCCTCAGCAACTTTTATGGTAGGCGCTAAATGAGTTCCAGCAGTAATCACATCATTATAAAGTTGATCTACAACTTTACCTATTTCAAGAGTACTACCTGAGGTCACTTTAAGAATTTTTTCAACCGTATGCTTTTTATCTCCTGGATTGATACGTTCAGGTGAATAGCCTACATAAAAATCCTTATTAAAAGTAAGCCCACTAATCTTTTCTAAAACAGGAACACATTCTTCTTCAGTAGCGCCGGGATACACAGTGGACTCATAGACCACTATATCTCCTTTTTTTAATACCCTACCGACTGTCTCACTAGCTTTATATAAAGGAGTCAGAATAGGGCGATTATTTTTATCAACTGGTGTAGGTACCGTTACTATGTAAACATTAGAGTCTGCTATATCTTCACTTTCAGTAGTGCAATATAAACCAGCATCATCATTTTGAGAGGTCTTCAATACGGCAGTTAACACGTCATTCTCCACCTCTAAAGTGCTATCTACACCAGTGTTTAATTCTTCTACTCGTGATTTATTTATATCAAAACCAACTACATTATATTTAGTAGCAAATAGTCGTGCAAGCGGCAAACCTACATAACCTAAACCTATTATTGTTATTTTCTTATTCATATTTGATGAAGATTGTCAGTGTTATTAAGCTTTCGCGAAAGCGTTATTATTTCTTATAAATTAGACCAATACCAATCTACAGCTTCATCAAGACCAGCTTTGAGATCAAACTGCGGATTATAAGTTAGGAGGCGTTTTGCTTTATCAATTGAAGCTAAAGAATGAGGTACATCACCTGCTCTAAGCGGTCCGTAAATCGTATCTACATTTAAAATTTCAGGATCATATTTAGACAATGATTGTTTTAATAAATCTAATAAAAGATTTAAATCCGTACGATCACCATAAGCTACATTAAAAACGGTATTTACAGCTTCAGGATGGTCTGTAAGCATCGCTTTTTCATTAGCCTGAATGACGTTATCTATATAGGTAAAATCTCTTGAATAAGTTCCATCACCATTAATAGTCGGCGATTGTTTGTTCATTAATTGTTTTGTAAACAACGGTATAACAGCAGCATAAGCTCCATTAGGGTCTTGTTTACGACCAAACACATTGAAATAACGTAAACCTATTGTATTTAAGCCATAAGTTTTATAAAAAACATCAGCATACAATTCATTCACATATTTAGTTATCGCGTAAGGAGACAATGGTTTCCCAATATGCTCTTCAACTTTAGGTAATGCTTTGGAATCACCATAAGTAGAAGAACTCGCTGCATAGACCATCTTTTTCACGCCTGCATCTTTACATGCTATCAACATGTTTAAAAAACCTCCTACATTAACATCATTCGAGGTAATAGGGTCTTTTATAGAACGAGGAACACTACCTAATGCCGCTTGATGAAGTACATAGTCACAACCAATTACTGCTGAGCTACAAGTTTCAACATCTCTAATATCACCTTCCACGAAATGAAAGTTATCCTTTTCTTGTAAGTGAGAGATATTACTTAAATGACCCGTAGATAAGTTATCCAATCCGATGACGTCATACCCAGAACCAACAAAATATTCACTTAAATTACTGCCTATAAAACCGGCTGCACCAGTGATTAATATCTTAGTGTTTTTTGTCAATTAGTTTATCTTAAATAGTTACAAAATTATTGAGATGATAATACCCAAATAAAATGCAAATGTAGTAATATTTACTTGTTCGATTTTCTTCTAAGAGTGAACTATAGTTTAACAAAATTAAATAATCTAATCAAACGAAATAAAATTATATATACGATTTTCAAATGAATAGGTTAAAAAAACTAAAAATTACTAGTTGTCAAGTACAATATTTTTATATTTGCAAGTTGAAAGCAAGAATAAATCTTATGAAAAAAATTATTACATTATCATTTGCTTTGTGTGGCCTTATAGGTTTTGCACAAACTGATACGGAAGAAGTAAAATCTGATTACAACAAATGGTCTATCGATGTGGGCGCTGGTGTAACTAAACCTGTACGTCCAGTTAGTTCTGGTGCATACACCAACACACCATCACTATTTCAAGCGGACCTTGGTGTTAGATATATGGTCAACGACAAATTTGGTTTTAATGCTGATTTTGGATACAACAATTTTTCTAGTGACAAAGATAGTCGCGATTTCGACTCTAGATACTACAGAGTAACCCTAGAAGGAGTAGTAAATGCAGGTCACATAGTAGGTTTACATAAACTACATGACAGACTAGGTCTTCTTTTACATGGTGGTATGGGTGTTTCTAATCTAAAAGGAACTGATCCAGTTGAAACTGGTGACGACTGGATGTTGAATTTCCAAGCTGGAATTACGCCACAAATCAGATTAAGTAATAGTGTAGCTTTATTTGGAGATTTATCTGTTTTAGGTCACGTAAGACAAGATATAACTTTTGATGGTTTAGGTAGAGCAAGCACAAGAGGATTTGATGGTATGTTAGTTAATGCTTCTGTAGGTTTAAATATCTATTTAGGTAATGGTGATATTCACTCTGACTGGTACACTTATGATGTAGAAGAGAAAATTGACAATCTTACTGCTGATGTTGAAAAAATGGCAACAGATTATGCTGATGATGACAAAGATGGTGTGCCAAATTATATAGACAGAGACAACACAACTGAAAGTGGTGTACGTGTAGATAATAAAGGTAGAGCTATTGACTTAAACAACAATAGTATTCCGGATGATATGGAAAGCGCTCTTGATGGTCGTTATGCTTCTAAAGCTGACTTAGCTAACATGAAGCCTGGTGCTAATGGTGCTAACGGAATGTCTGACAAAGGTATCATCAAGAAATTGATTAACGAAGGGTATGTTAACGTATACTTTCAGTTCAATAGTACTAAGCCTGCTCTTTATTCTTTAGGTGCTATCAATACTCTAGTAACTTACATGAAGGATAACCCAAGTGCTACTGCAACTTTAACAGGTTATGCTGATGAATTAGGAAGCCCAGCTTACAATAAAAACTTATCTGAGCGTCGTGCTAAGATGGTACACGATGTACTTGTAGCTTCTGGCGTTGATGCTTCTAGATTATCTCACAACGGTAATGGTGAAGATGCTTCTGTTGACAAGAATTCTTCTGAAGCAAGACAACTAGTAAGAAGAGTTACTTTCAGAGTTAACTAATTACTATCTTTTTTTTGCATATTGAAAAGGGTCGCAATTTGCGACCCTTTTTTTATGCTTAAATTTTTATGCGTTAAAATTATAATCATCAGTAGATCTCAATACTGAAAAGAGAACCTAATCGTTCCTTAACGATTTTAAATAATAAAATTGATCATTCTAAACTTAGACTCCATTTAATCTACTTATACACTCTACGATACTCAACATAATATCCTAATTATAATGAAGCTCTAAAACATAAAACCGATAAGCTTACCTTATTCTTATTAATAAATAACTCTCTAAAGATTTGAATGGCTAATGGCTAATGGCTAATGGCTAATGGCTAATGGCTAATTCAAAACATAAAAAAAGCGACTTACAGCCGCTTTTTTTTATAAATTATAGATAAGTAAATCTATCTATTTATATTTCTTAACTCCTTCTTTTAACCATTGTTCATATACGTCCACATCTGGAGTATACCCAATCTGTTCTACTCCTTTAAGGTCGTTACCATTCTCATCTACAAGTGCATAGTAAGGCTGTGCATTTACTTGATATTTACTAATCTGTAAATCACTCCATTTATTACCTACACTGCGTATACGCTTTTGTGTCACTTCAGAGGTATATTGATCTTCTTTAGGCAGTGCTTTCTTCTCATCCACATATAATGACACCAAAACAATATCTCTTTTAAGAATGCTTAATATTTGAGGTTCTGCCCATACTCTTTCCTCCATTTTTCGACAATTAACACATGCCCATCCTGTAAAGTCAATTAATACTGGCTTTTTTACTTTTTTAGCATAAGCTAATCCTTCTTCATAATCATCAAACGCCACAATATCATGTACTGCAAAATGTGCATGTTCTGGCAATTCTACTGCTGCAGTAGCTCCACTGGCTTTTTTATAACCTACCCCATAAGGTGACTCACTATATGTCGATGGTGGCGGGAAACCACTAATTAACTTCAATGGAGCACCCCATATACCTGGCAATAGATATAATGAAAACACTAAAGAACATAAACCTAGCAACATACGACCTACAGAAATATTTTGATCTGGTCCATCGTGAGGCAATTTAATTTTACCAAATAAATAAAGTGCTAGTGCACCAAATACAGCTACCCAAATAGCGATAAAAATTTCTCTTTCAATCCAGTGCCATTGCATCACTAAGTCTGCATTAGAAAGAAATTTAAATGCAAAAGCTAATTCTAAAAATCCTAAAAACACTTTTACCGTATTCAACCATCCACCTGACTTAGGCAGCGAATTCATCCAACTAGGGAAAATAGCAAATAACGCAAACGGTATTCCCAGACCAAAACCAAATCCAGCCATTCCAGCCGTTAATGCAGTCGCTCCACCATCAGTAGATAGCACACTACCTAGTACTGCTCCTATTACTGGTCCAGTACATGAAAAAGAAACTAGAACTAAAGTAAGCGCCATAAAAAAGACACCGATGAGTCCACCAACATTAGATGCTTTATCTACTTTATTAATTAATGAATTAGGCATGGTGATTTCAAAAGCACCAAAAAAGCTTATCGCAAATATGATGAACACCACAAAGAAGAAGATGTTCAACCATGGATTAGTACTGAACTCATTGAAAATATCTGGCGATACCGATTCAAATAAGTGGAACGGGAGACTGAATAATACGTAAATTAATAAGATAAAAACTCCATAAAGAATACCTTGTAATTTACCACCAGCTTGTTTTGTAAAGAATGATACCGTCATAGGGATCATAGGAAAAACACATGGCGTCGCAAGTGTCAATATACCAGCTATAAGACATCCCAAGAAAATGGTCCATAGACTCTTATTATCTTCTTCGTCACCTTCATCACTATCTAAATCTTTCTTCTCGTGCTTATCTCCTTTTTTTTTTATAGAACCCGCTTCTGGACCAGTTGCCTTTATCGGCTCTTCACCTGCATCATAGAAAGCATTGATAATATCATCTGGAACCACATCTACGTTTTCATCGAGTTTAAAGATTAAAGACTCTGGTGATGGTGGCAGGCATTGTGTATCATCACATACCATAAAATAGGCCTCAACAGCAATATATTTTATGTCAGGATTGTTTAAAACAATTTTTTGCTCAAATCTGGCAAAATTAGCAAATTGATACACATCCATTCCCCAAATTTCCACATACTCAGCATAAGTTCCTGTTTCTTTATTGATTCCGACAAGTTCAAAATCTTCTGTACCAAAAAAATTAAACTCTGTAGCCACAGGACCTTCATCTTTCTCACCTTTAGCCTGAGAATAGACATGCCAACCTGGCTCTATATTAGCTTCTGTGATTAAAATGTATTCTGTATCAGAAATCTTTTCAACGCTGGTAGTCCAGTCAGTAGGGTCTTCAACTTGGGCTGTAAGTTGAAGACTGATGAGTGCTGTTAAAGCTATAAAGAGCTTTCTCATATTTTATAAGTTATTTTTAATAATCGGTTAGTTAAAGAAGTTACTTTACCATGTCTACTAGAACGTATTCCTACAATCCATAGTATTTCATCTTCCCATGTCAATACTACTATTTTTTCTTTAGCTATGAAAGAAACTTTGCTATCAGTTAATACATCACTTACTAATTTACTTCCCTTCATGCCCAATGGTTTAATGCGATCTCCAATTATCCAACTACGTAATTTTAGTGGGTAATCTACTAGCGCCGCATCTAAGAACAGAACATTTTTATCATGATTTTCTTTCACATAACTTAAACCATCTACCACATTTACCTCTTCTATATCGATGGTTGAATCATAAAAACGATACTGAACAGATTTATCATCAATAGTTAATTCTATCGGTCTTAATAATCTTAGCTCTTCAATAACAACTCGTTCCCTATCCTTAAATATGACAAATTGATCTGATTCAATTCTTTTACCGGACTGCCCATTAATTATATTCATAACATCTTTCATGTTATAAAACCCATATGCCTTTACAATTTCATATAAATAAGCCTGAGGATTACTGAATGTTTTAAGTTGACTAACATTAATGTTGATGCCAGTAGGTGTCGTATTAATTACGCTTTCGCGAAAGCGTGACACTGCATCATCTACTAAGTCCTGAGAGCCTTTTAAATATACTAGGGTTTGCGCAAAATGCGACTTCAAAGAAGGTAAAGCATCATGCAATAAAGGTAAAATATTGTTACGTAAGTGATTACGCTGATATTTATTACTACTGTTGCTAGAGTCTTCTCGCCATGAAATCTGAGAATCAATGGCATAATTCTTAATCTGTTCTCTAGAGAAAGGTAATAACGGTCTTATAACGCGTCCATTAGATTGTGGAATGCCTTGCAAGCCATTCAAACCTGCGCCACGATTAAGATTGATAAAAAAGGTTTCAATCTGATCATCTAAGTGATGAGCGGTAAGTAAATAATCATAGTTTTGATTATCACATAAATCATCAAAATAATTATATCGCAATTCTCTAGCAGCCATTTGAGTAGAAACACTACGTTTACGAGCATAGTCTAGTGTATCAAATTGAGCAACATGACAATCAATTTTCAAACCGTCTGCTAGTTGTTTTACAAATTGTTCATCTTGATCGCTTTCTGTGCTTCTAAGATGAAAATTGCAATGCGCAAGAGCTATATCATAACCAAGAATAGATAGTAAATGTGTCAGTACCACACTGTCTAATCCACCACTAATGGCTATTAATAATCGCTTTTCTTTAAGGTTATAAAAATGGTCGTGTAGATGTTCTTGAAACGCTGTGAGCATATCACAAATTTAATCAAAAGAAATTCCTTGATGGCTTAAAACCTCAATCATTGCATTTGCTTTTAAGAGACATTCTTCATACTCTTTTTCTGGTTGTGCTGCTGCGGTAATGGCACTACCTACACTGAAAGAAAGATATTTGTTTTCTGAATTATAAAGTATACTGCGTATGACAACATTGAAATCAAAATCGCCATCAGGTTTTATGTATCCTATTGCACCACTGTAGAGACCTCTTTTAAAAGATTCATTTTTTTCAATGATGTTCATAGCGCTTATCTTAGGGGCACCAGTCATACTTCCCATAGGAAAGGTGGCTTTTAAGACATCTATAAAGTTAAGTTCTGGTTTTACTGTAGCAATAACGGTACTGATCATTTGGTGTACCTGCTTAAAGCTATAAATACCATACAACTCTTCTACATCAACGGTGCCTTTCTTAGCGATTTTAGATAAATCATTGCGCACTAAATCTACAATCATGACATTCTCAGATCGTTCCTTAGGATCATTAAACAATTGCACTTTTAAATTTTCATCCTCTATTAAAAGCTGTGAACGTTTTGCTGTCCCTTTAATAGGTTGCGAGATAAGTTGTGAACCTACTTTTTTTAAATAACGTTCTGGACTAGCACTCATCACGTGATAATTATTCAGTCTAGCATAAACCGCAAATGGCGGCTCACTAATATCATTCAATTCTTTAAATGCTTTTAAACTATCTAAAGAAATATTTTCAGCATAAAACTCTGTACAAAAATTAGCCTCATAGATGTCTCCAAGATGAATGTGATCTAAGAAATTTTGCGCTTTTACTAAATAATTTGCTTTAGAATCTTTGGCTGTTAATTTCCCAAATCGCAATACCGTTTTGTGCGCTGGAATCTGATGTTCCATAATTTTATCGAGCAACTTCTTAATATCTAATTCACTAGCGTGATAACTATGAATCAACAGGTGATCTGATTCTAGTTCAAATATTACCTCAGGCACGTAAAAACACAAATCTGGAAATTGTGTTCCATCTGAATTTTCACTTTTTAAATCTTCTAGATCGTTTTTTAAATCATATCCCAGATAGCCAAATATCCAATCTTGGTATTCATTATAAAAATCTTCTAGTTTAGAGAACGCATCATCATATGCAGTCGACAAAGAGTCTATGCAACCTATTGCTAACAAGGAATTATAGCTATCGTGTCCGGTACCACCATGATTACTATCTAAAAACATGAGGTATTTATCATTACGATAAAAACTCAATAATTGATCTTTTATCGTTGCTAACTGGTCTAACTTATAGCGATATGTTGCCCTCGTTTTTCTCACATGGTAAAAATAACTGGAAGTTATCTATGATACCACAATATTGACGTCAAACTATTAAAAAGAATAAACTAATCTACCTTTAATGAAAAATGGGGTTCCTGGTGTAAAATGAATTTCTTCAACAGATGCCGTTTCGTTTTGCAATCTTGTTTCTGTAGCAAATTGTGTTTCATTCCACTCTACATCAAATAAGTTTTCGATTGTAAACCCTACATTTAAACGCTTGCTAAAGTCATAGTTTAAATTAAGTTCATTTACAAAATAACCTTCTGCAATAATACTATTATCTTCATTTGCAGCACGATCTGCGATGTAACGGTATCTTAATGAAGCATTCCAGCCTTTATAGTTTTTAAGACTTAAACCACCTGTACTAGTCCACTCCGGAGCTAATGGGATATAATCCTCACCAGAAGCTTCTTCTATTGCTCTAGCATGTGCATAATTAAGATTTGTATCTAGAAACAGGTAATCTGTAAGCTGATAGTTCAATCCAAGATCAAAACCATATCGCTCGGTTTTCCCGCTAGGCTCAACAATACCAGCGTCTCCTACATAAACAAATTCTTGTTCTAAGTATAAGTACCACAAAGCGGTATTAACAACTAGACGATTTGTAGGTTTGAAAATGGTTCCTAAATCAGATCCATATGATTTAGGCAGGATTTTATCTGCTTCATTCTGTATCACAACTCGTGTATCATTACTATGTAAACCTATTCCATTTTTTAAATATAATTGCCAATTGCTACCAGCCTGATAAGCTAAATTTAATTTAGGTAATAAGGCTGTAGCATCTTGTGATAGAGTATCAAAACTGCTATCTAATCCATCGCGATAAACAAATTTGAAATGTTCTAATCTTATTCCAGCATCTATATTCAAATTACCTGTAGTATATTCTAAACCTGTCCATAATGATGAATTGGTCTCGTTAATATCACCTAATTGTATTTGCTCTAAAGTTGTTCTTCTATTCAGGGTTCTTTCTAATGAACTTCCATCTGTTCTATCATTACGTAAACTAATACCAGTGTACCAATCGAGATTATTATCGCCAATGACATACTCTTTATTATAAACAGCATTAATACCTATCATGTCTCTACTTTCTTGTTGTTTAATCTGATCACCATTTAAAGGGTCTTCTAAGAAAAAAGTGAAATTAGAGAATAACTCAAAATTATAATGAGTATAATATGCTTGTGTTTTAAGCTGTTCCGTATCGCTTAAATTGAAGTTGTAGGTCAAATTGAGATTAGTTCTTGAGGTGCTTCCTCCTTCAGTATCATCAATAGCACCAAATCTTCCAATTAAACCACTAGCTACTGCACGTTCTGGAATCTGACCACTAGCATCCCATTCGCTTGTAAAGTATGATGCTGTTAGATTAAATTCACCACCAGTTTTTGTTCTATGGTTTAATTTAGAAAAGATATTAAATCGATCAAAATTTTGCGGACTATCAAATGGCCCGTCAAAAGTGATGTATTCTGTGGCAACATAGGCGCTTGTATTTGAATTATCAACAACATTAAACATACTTAATAAACGTTGGTAATTAAAATCTCCTATTTCTGTTTGAATTAGGTTGCGTTGCAAAAACTCTTTAGTATTCAAGTTTACATGTCCTGCTGTAGCAAAATTACCTTTGCTAGCATCATAGCTACCTTTTCCATAATCAATAGAGTTAATGGTTTCTGGTATCAGAAAATGTAAATCTGCATAACCTTGTCCATGGGCATGAGATACCATATTTACAGGCATACCATCTACACCTATAGCGACGTCTGTACCATGGTCTATATCAAATCCTCTTAGAAACAATTGCTCTGCCTTTCCTCCACCAGCATGCTGACCGATAAACAATCCTGGTACGGTTTGTAAAATCTCTTGGGAAGAGTTTACAGGATTAATCTGTAAATCTAATAAAGCTAGTGTATTAAATGTATCTACATCATTACTTATCACTACCGCATCTAAATCTACTGATGACGAAGTCATAATTACTTGTAAAACTAATGACGGATCCTCAATAAGAATCTCATTAGATTCAAAACCTACATGACTAAATAATAAAGTTTGATTAGCGTCTACATTATCAATACTAAAAAAACCTTGACTATTTGTATGTGTATGATTTTCTGTTCCTTTTTGAAGAATATAAAGGTCTTTAATAGGACGCCCATTTTCATCTGTTACATAACCTGTTATAGAATGAGCAAATACGGTAATACTTGTTAAAAATAAAAATAGGAATAATACTAATTGTGTACGTGAATTGAACTGCATGAGAAAATAAAATGGTTGTTAGTTATATCAATTACGATAGAACCTTTTATCTCGGTTTTAAAAATTATGTTAAAATAAAGCCGATTCATTTTTTGAATCGGCTCTAGGATAAAAAAAATATAATGTTACTATACGTGCATTGCTCTATCTGCAGTAGCCGCTAGCGCTGCTTCTTTTACAGCTTCTGCATATGTAGGGTGTGCATGAGACATACGTGCAATATCCTCTGCACTAGCACGGAATTCCATTGCCGTCACAGCCTCAGCAATTAAGTCTGCAACACGAGCTCCTATCATGTGAACACCTAATACTTCATCAGTATTCTCATCTGCGATGATTTTAACCATTCCGTCTATGTCACCACTTGCTCTAGCTCTACCTAAAGCTCTCATAGGGAATTGACCTACTTTAATAGCAATTCCTGCTTCCTTCAGTTCTTCTTCTGTCTTACCTACACTTGCCACTTCTGGCCATGTGTAAATTACATTAGGGATAAGGTTATAATTAATGTGAGGTTTTTGACCTGCGATAGTTTCTGCTACAAAAACACCTTCTTCCTCGGCCTTGTGTGCGAGCATCGCTCCTTTAACCACATCTCCTATTGCATATATGTTTGAAACATTAGTCTGTAAATGTTCATTGGTCTCTACCTGTCCACGTTCATTAATTTTAACTCCTGCAGCGGTAGCATTTAATTTATCGGTGTAAGGTCTTCTACCTACAGATACTAGACAATAATCACCAGTAAATGTAACCTCTTCACCTTTTTTATTTTTTGCAGTTACCGTTACCTCATCTCCGTTGCGCTCTACCTTATTTACAGCATGAGATAAATGGAATTTAATCTTTTGCTTTTTAAGAACTTTCATCAACTCTTTAGAAAGCATTTTATCCATTACAGGAGTAATACGATCCATATACTCAATCACAGTGACCTCAGCACCTAGTCTGCGGTATACCTGACCTAGCTCTAGTCCTATAACTCCACCACCTATAACGATCATATGCTTAGGAATCTCTTTAAGAGTTAGCGCCTCAGTAGATGTTATAACTCTTTCTTTATCTAACGTTATAAATGGTAAACTACCAGGTTTTGATCCTGTAGCAATAATGGTGTTTTTTGCTTCAATAGTTTGACTACCATCAGCACCATCAATAGTGATGTGAGTAGCATCTTTAAAAGATCCCATCCCAGTATATACATCAATATTATTTTTCTTCATAAGAAAAGAAACACCATCACAGGTTTGTTTTACAACCTGTGCTTTACGAGCTATCATCTTTTCAAAATTTATTTTGATATCGCCAGGAATTTCAATTCCGTGATCTTCAAAATGTTTCATAGCATCATCGTAATGGTGAGATGAATCTAGTAAAGCTTTTGAAGGTATACAACCTACATTAAGACAGGTTCCTCCTAGTGTGTTATATTTTTCAATAATCGCAGTTTTCATACCTAGTTGTGCGCAACGTATCGCTGCCACATATCCTCCAGGTCCTGATCCTATTATTGCTACATCGTATGTACTCATAATGAGAATTTAATGGTTTCAATTAAGATTCAAAGATAAGAAAGGCTGGATGGATAGACTTTAATTTTGAGTATTAATTAGGGTACTTATTTGTCCGCTTTCGCGAAAGCGTAATCACAAAAACAATTATTTTCACAGCAATCTGTAACATAACCAATCTATAAGGTACTTATAGAATAACCTAATCAATTAACGTGAGTCAACAACTCGAAGCAGAATTTATAAAACAACTGGATGAGAACCAGAATATAGTCCACAAGATATGTAGGCTGTATACCAATGATCAAGACGCTCACAACGATCTTTTTCAAGAGGTAACTATACAGCTATGGAAGGCTTATCCAAAATTTAGAGGAGATGCAAAATTCTCTACATGGATGTATCGTGTGGCTTTAAATACAGCTATTACACTTTATCGTAAGTCTACTAGACGCGTTAAAACTACAGACTATGACAATGTGCAATTTAAAATTACAGACTTGCAGGAAGATGATGAAACTGCCGAACAGTTGACTCTTTTATATGGAGCTGTTAAACAGCTTAATGATATTGAAAAGGCTCTCGTTTTTTTATATCTCGAGGATAAAAATTATAAAGAAATATCAGAAACACTAGGTATAAGCGAAGTAAATGCAAGAGTGAAAATGAACCGAGTGAAAACAAAATTAACTAACATTATAAATCCATAAATGATGGATCAATTAGATATACTTAAAGAAAAATGGAATACTCAAAATAGAGAGTACCCACAAGTCAGTGCAGATAATATTAAAAAAATGCTGGCACAAAAATCTACCAGTATTGTAAAGTGGTTATTGATCATCGCTATTATCGAGTTTGCGGTAATGTCGAGTATTAATTTCCTTTACTCCTTTTTAGGTAGTCCTGATGAGTTTACTAGAGAGCTTATGAATTCAAATTTCATGAAGGTATCATGGGCGATTCATATTATAGCTATCATTTACTTCATATACTTATTTTACAAAAACTACAAGAATATTTCTGCTACTCAACCAACGCGCAGTTTGATGAAAAATATCATCAAAACTAGAAAGACAATGAAGTGGTATATCTGGTATAATATTATAGGTGGATTTATTTCTGGAATGATTACAACGGTTTATATGCTTAATAATCACCCGTTGATAAATGAATTAATGGAAAGCGGGAAGATGGATGGACATGAAACGATGTTTTATGTTTTAACCTTTTTAATACTTACTGTTATCTATATTATATTCTTAGGATTTATTTACCTAATCTATATGCTTATTTACGGTATTCTTTTAAAGCGTTTAAAGGCTAACTATGATGAGTTAAAACGTATGGAAGTATAGGGAATCACTTTAGAAATGTAGGATAACGCTCTATTCTTTTAATATCTAATTAGTTGTTCTCTATCTTTCCCTATGACTATGAATAAATTAATCACAGACGTAATGTTACTTATCAAAACATTCTAGTAATAAATAAGGTCTAATTAGATCATAACGCAAAAAAGCCTGTCTCTATAAGAGACAGGCTTTTTTTTATAATGCTAAAATTATATTAGAACTTATAACCTATTGATAAGTGACCTGTTCTAGTACGTTCATCATTTGAGAAATCTACGTTATCAACAAGATCAGTAATTCCTAAATCAAATGTTCCTTTTATAAATAATCCATTACCAAAGTCATAACCTAATCCACCCGTTAAAGCAAAAGAACTATTCACTTTACCTTCAATATCTTCACGATCTCCATCTTCAACAAATGACTGCTTTGCATTTAACAAGAAACCTACTTGAGGTCCTGCATGTAAACTAAAACCTTCTGTAAGGTAATATTTGAAATGAACTGGCACGTTGATAAATCTTAAATATATCGTACTGGTTGTACCGTTAAAATCTAAAGATTCACCTTCACCTGAGTAAAATGCTGCTGCTTCAAATGACCAATTATCTCCTTGTGGAAACTCTGCAATAAGACCAATATGGTAATTAGATTTATTGTCTGCAAAATCACCGCCTAATGCGTTATCTACTTTAGAAAGGTTGTAACCTCCCATAATTCCATAAGAAAAATCTTGTGCTTGTGCTGCTGTTGTCACTAGTAATAATGCGACTAAAGAAATGTAAAATGACTTCATTGTTAAGTTTTTGGTTTGTTCAAAGATATAATAAATAAGTAAAAACAATAATAGACAATTAAAACTTAGCTTATGTACTTCCACAATCCTTTTTTAGATTGTAAAAACTGAAGCACTTTTTTAATACTTGTATTTTCTGGTAATGCAAGTGTTGCATCTTTTTGTAACAATTCTTTTGCTGTTTCTCTTGCAACGGCCAGAATATCATTGTCTTTAACTATGTCTGCAACTCTTAAAGCGAGTACACCACTTTGTCTCGTTCCCATCATATCACCAGGACCACGTAGTTTTAAGTCCACTTCTGCAATCTCAAAACCATCTGTGGTTGCGACCATGGTTTCTACTCGAGTTTTAGCCTCGGTACTTAATTTATAACTAGTCATAAGTATACAGAAACTTTGATCTGCACCACGACCTACTCTACCTCTTAATTGATGTAATTGTGAAAGGCCAAAACGTTCTGCACTTTCAATGACCATAACACTAGCGTTAGGCACATTTACTCCTACTTCTATTACCGTAGTGGCTACCATAATTTGAGTCTCGCCTTTTACAAAACGCTCCATCTCATAATCCTTGTCTTCGGGCTTCATACGACCATGGACGATACTCACTTGATATTGCGGTGTTGGAAATTCTCTTACCACACTTTCATAACCATCCATTAAGTCTTTATAATCCAATGTTTCAGATTCTTCAATTAATGGGTATACGAGATAGATTTGTCGACCTTTAGTGATCTCTTCTTTTAAAAATGAAAAGACAGCTAATCTATTCTTATCATATCTATGGACCGTTTTAATCTCTTTTCTTCCTGGTGGTAACTCATCAATAACAGATATGTCTAAATCACCATAAAGACTCATCGCTAGTGTTCTAGGTATAGGCGTTGCAGTCATTACTAATACATGAGGTGGCAAGTCGTTTTTCTTCCACAACTTTGCTCTTTGCGCAACACCAAATCGGTGTTGCTCATCTACAATCGCTACACCTAGGTTTTTAAAAACTACCTTATCTTCTATAAGTGCATGTGTACCTATTAATATATTTAAAGTACCATCTTCTAGGTCTGAATGGATTACACGACGTGCTTTAGTTTTTACAGAACCGGTAAGTAATGAAACTTTAAGTCCTGTTTTTTCTAATAATTCTGAAACACCTTGATAATGCTGTTGTGCTAAAATCTCTGTAGGTGCCATGATACATGCTTGAAATCCATTATCTATAGCTAGTAAACAAGTTAAAACAGCAACTATCGTTTTTCCAGAACCTACATCACCTTGTAGTAGACGATTCATATGGGCACCTGTTCCCATATCTGCACGTATTTCTTTGACAACTCGTTTTTGAGCACCAGTTAACTCAAATGGCAAATGATTAGAATAAAAATCATTAAATCGTTCTCCTACCTTTTCAAATGCATAACCTTTTATACGAGTTTTTCTGATCCGATTTTGCAATAGCAGCTCCATCTGTATAAAAAACAGCTCTTCAAACTTTAATCTATAAATAGACTGTTGAAGCAATGCAGCACTTTTAGGGAAATGTGCATTATACATGGCGGTATTTTTATCTACTAATTGATGTTGAGACCTAATTTGCTCTGATAGTGTTTCTGTAAAAGAATTGTGTACTTCACTAAAAAGTTGTTGCATCATACGCACCATCATCTTATTAGTCACATTGCGTTTAGTCAGTTGCTCTGTAGATGGATATATGGGCGTCATTGCACTTTGCTGTCGTGATCGATGTTCTTTTAATAACTCTACATCTGGATGAGCTATATTATATTTTGATCCATATTTTGAAACCTTACCATAAATGACATAAGGCACATTTAATTTTAAATTGTCTTTAAAATACTTTTGACCTTTAAACCAGACTAGCTCCATACTACCTGTACTATCTATAAAGGTGGCAACTAATCTACTGCTGCGTCCATCGCCCATCGTTTTAATATGAGTGACTTTACCAACTATTTGAACATGTGCACTGTCTGGAACCAGTTCATTAATTTTATAATATTTAGTCTTGTCTATGTATCGATTAGGAAACAGATTTGCCAAATCGCCGTAGGTAGATATGCCCAACTCTGCTTTCAACAACTTAGCACGAGCTGGTCCTACTCCATTAAGATAATCTATCGGTGTATGCAGAAAATTAGTGGGCAATCTTTAGCGGTTTTATACAAAAGTAACCTTCCTAAAGTAATGCTAAAAACCTTTTCCCATTCAATAAGCAATACGAACTCACGTTCTTAACTAGAATTTATCAATTTGCGTCTTTCAGCTTGGCGTGACTTTTGTATTTTGCTTACCCTATGAAGACATTTTTTATCTGGTCCATTGCCAGCCTATATTCTATATTTTCTATTGCTCAAGACAGTCCATCACAGATAGATATTGTTGATTTTAAAACTGCCGCAGTAGATATTTATGTTAATGAAAATTCCGAGATTATATCGGGTACCGTAAGTTATAACATTTCAATACTTAAAGACACTCCATCTCTGTTTATAGATGCAAAAAACATCACACGCTACGATGTTAAAGTAGATGGTAAGCCTGTAAAGGCAGATTATAATGAGAAGCAAATAGTCG
Source organism: Nonlabens ulvanivorans (assembly GCF_000732625.1). Taxonomy (GTDB): domain Bacteria; phylum Bacteroidota; class Bacteroidia; order Flavobacteriales; family Flavobacteriaceae; genus Nonlabens; species Nonlabens ulvanivorans. Next base: position 1,337,535 of record NZ_JPJI01000032.1, on the reverse strand, counting down.
TAGAATCACGCTTTCGCGAAAGCGCAACACACGACATCTCTATAGAATTTTCAACGCAACCTAATACAGCACTATACCATATCGATAAGGATAATGACGGAAAATGGGATCAAATATGGACACAAGGTCAAGGGAAATATACGAGTAACTGGTTGCCTAGTATAGATGACATGAATGATAAAATAGTCTGGGATATCAGTATCACTGCGCCATCTCAATATCAAGCTATATCTAATGGTGTGCTTCTAGAAACTACTGAGGTTGATAAGAATAGAAAATGGCAATTTAACATGGATATACCTATGAGTAGTTACCTGGTAGCTATGGTAGTAGGTAACTATGAGGTGGAGAAAAAAATGAGTGCTTCACAAAAGCAAATGGAATTATACTATTATCCAGAAGATTTACAAAAAGCAGAACCTACTTATAGACATACTATTAAAATGTTTGACTTTCTAGAACAAGAAATAGGAATTGAATATCCGTGGAAAGTATATAAACAAATACCAGTCAAAGATTTTCTTTACTCTGGTATGGAAAATACCACGGCAACCATTTATAGCGATCAATTTGTCGTAGATGATATCGCATTTAATGATGGGAATTATGTTACTGTAAACGCTCATGAAATGGCACATCAATGGTTTGGTAATTTAGTTACTGAAACCAGCGGAAAGCATCACTGGCTTCAAGAAGGATTTGCTACCTACTACTCTATGCTCGCAGAACAAGAGATTTATGGAGAAGATCATTATTACATGACTTTATTTGAAAATGCAGAGTCGTTAATTGCTCAAACTAAAGCTGGAAGAGGAACCGCTTTACTAGACCCTAAAGCGAGTAGTCTGACCTTTTATCAACATGGTGCATGGGCATTACATGTACTAAGAGATGAAATAGGTGATGTAGATTTTAAATTAAGTGTGCGCACGTATTTAAAGCAATATGCTGGCAGAAATGTAACGACTGATGATTTTTTAAAAATCGTAAGTAATACGAGTGGTAAGGACATGAGTGAATTTAAAAACAGATGGCTTACTAACACTCAATTCCCTAGCGCTGAAGCTTTACAGCTATTACGTAAGAGTAATTTTATGGAGCAGTACTTTCAACTTGCCGCACGCAGTATTTCTAGTTTTGATGAATCTTTTAATTCTTATAAAGAAACCTTGAGGTCGCCCGTTAATGAATTACTGGTTGAAGAAATGATAAGTCAATTAATACTACACAAAAAAAACGATCGAATCATTGAACTTTATAAAGAAGCCGCTGCAACCGGAAATGTTAAGGTTAGACAAGCCATAGCTTTAAGTTTACAAAATTATGATCCTGCACTAGATAAATTACTGAGAACTATGCTAAATGATCAGTCTTATTTAACTAGAGAAAGTGCTCTATTTTTATTATGGCAAGGTAACCCTATGGACCGACCTAATATTTTAAGAAATGCTAAAGAAAGTTGGAATAGTATGAGCCCTTCTCTAGAAATGGCATGGAATGCTCTTGCACTCAATTCTAGTGATTTTAAGAACAACGAGAAGTATGATTTTCTACAAGGTATTTCTAAATTTACTAGTCCAGAATATAGTCCACAGACACGTACAGCGGCATTTGACTACCTCATCAATCTAGACGCTATGGGAACGCAAAACTATCGCGACTTAATAGATGCTTGTTTTCATCACAGCTGGAGATTCTACAAAAATAGTCGTGATATTTTTGAAGCACTTTATAAAAAAGATGAATCTAGGGTTTTGATAGACAGGATACTGTCTACAATGCCTGATGATGAACAGAAAAGAATAAGGGATTTATTTAAGGTCTAGAAAAGGTCCTTTACCTCAGATCTTAAATAGCTTAAGGCAGCAGCACTAGGTGCACGCTTGTCCATTAATTCATTAACGATAGCTTGTCTTAGATCTTCGCCCGAGTTGATTTTGCTACTCATAGCGACCTGTCGTATTTGTTGAATGGTCGTATTCTTTGCCGCTCGTATGATATTCCAACATTCTTCACTCACATATATCTGTTGTGCAATATTGTGTTCAAATTCTTGATCAATAGCAGAAATTAAAGTTTGCTCATATTGCAACTTAGTCATAGAACCAGCTAGTGTTCTAACGACTAAATTATTAGGTTTAATACGTTCTAGAAATAATGTCATACGCTCATAAGAAGCCATTCTAGTAGGTAAGGTTTTACCTTGTGATTCTCTAACGGTAAGGAAACGACGTCTACGTTCCTCGTTTTTCATAAACGATGTTAAAAAATAAAAAGCTACAAAACCCACCACTAGTGCAGGTAAAACAGCTATAAAACCTAAAAGAATTTTATCATCCATAGTCATGTGTTTTTCTTATAACGTTAGTAAATCAAAAGTAATGTATCAGATTAAAATAAACTCGTGATTTAATGAATTGTTAGTATTACTCATTGCTAGTTATCTCGCCTACTTTTTACAACATTAATGGTTCATTAAAAACAATAATCTATACTACTTACCACCTAAATGTGGACAATCTTTTAAGTCTTGCATACTTTCAAATGGTACCGGTGTTTTTTGATATTTATAAGTATACTCTAAAGTTTGGGTCATATTGCTATCTCCTATACTTACATCAACGTCGCGCATATCAAACTGACATGGATGTTCATATCCAGCAGCATGTGTTATCTCAAGTAATTCTTTATTAAACTTTTTAAAATAGCTCGCTAGTCTTCCCGCTTTTTCAGGAACTACAATACCACGTTGCAACCATTTATTTTGCGTTGCAATACCCGTCGGACAGGTATTATTGTGGCAAGCTTGCGCTTGTATACATCCTATAGAAATCATCGCTTCTCTAGCAACATTAACAACATCTGCACCCATAGAAAAAGCCATAGCAGCTTTTGCAGGAAAACCTAATTTACCAGAAGCTATAAAGACTAGATCTTCAGTCATATGGCGTTTTTGAAAAACCTGATATAAATCCTTAAATCCATAAACCCATGGCAGAGAAACATGATCTGCAAAACTAGGCGGCGCAGCACCAGTACCACCTTCACCACCATCAACAGTGATAAAATCTGGTCCTTTACCGGTTGCTTTCATAATGTCTGCCAGTTCTTCCCATTGTTCTAACTTACCTATAGCCGCTTTAATACCAGTAGGTAATCCGGTCTCTTGCGCAATTTGCTCCACAAAGTCAACTAGACCTTCTATTCCTTCAAAAGCACTATGTGTAGGTGGCGATAGTACATCTTCACCCATAGGAACATTACGTATCTCACTAATTTCTTTAGTGATTTTAGAACCTGGTAACACACCACCTTTTCCAGGTTTTGCACCTTGAGATAACTTCAATTCAATTGCTCTCACTTGAGGATGATCTTTAACAAGTTGCTTTAACATGTCCATAGAGAAGTTTCCATCTTTATCTCTCACGCCAAAGTAGCCTGTTCCAATATGAAAAACGACGTCTGCACCACGTTTGTGATATGGAGACAATCCACCTTCACCAGTATTATGATAGGCATGGACTTGTTTTGCTCCATTATTCATAGCATCAACAGCTTTTGCCGATAGACTACCATAACTCATCGCGCTAATATTAATTACACTAGCTGGACGGAAAGGTCTTTTTCTACCCTTTGCAGCACCTATAACTTTAGCACAAGGTAAAAAAGTAGGTTCTTGATGTGAAATATGATTTTTTTCTACCTTGTAAGGCATCATTGCATTATTGATGAAAATATATTGATGAGCATAAATATCTCTATCTGTACCAAATCCTTCGTAATTATTCTCATTTTTTGCACTGGCATAAATCCAACCACGCTCAATTCTATTAAAGGGTAGCTCTTCACGATTATTTGCAACAATATATTGTCGTAGTTCTGGACCTACACTTTCCAACCAGTAACGGAAGTGCCCTACTACAGGAAAATTTCTAAGAATGATATGCTTCTTATTAAATATATCATATAATGCTACTACAACAACAACTATTACTAACCACCAATACCACGCCAGGTCCAGAATAAAATCAATCATCTAAAAAAATTTGAATCGTAAAAATACATAAATGAGATTAAGAATTACGCTTTCGCGAAAGCGAAATAACAAGATTATAATTGATAAAATCAGAGCTCTTGAAGTTGCAAAAAATCGTTTATAAAAAATATGAATATTGGATAAAAAAACGCCCTTCAACTCGTATCTTGTCTTCCCTAGAAAAAGAAAAAAGTGCAAGATTATATATCTCAATTAAATGACGCGCAACGTGAACCAGTGTTGCAAAAAGATGGTGCCATGATCGTTATAGCAGGTGCTGGATCTGGTAAGACTCGAGTACTAACTTTGCGTATTGCATATTTAATGCAACAAGGTGTAGATGCTTTTAATATTCTATCACTTACGTTTACTAACAAAGCTGCTCGCGAAATGAAAAAGCGTATCGCAGACATTGTTGGTCAAAGTGAAGCAAAGAATTTATGGATGGGTACCTTCCACTCTGTTTTTGCAAGACTATTGCGTATGGAAGCAGATAAATTAGGCTATCCATCAAATTTCACTATTTATGATTCACAAGACTCGCAAAGATTAGTGAGCGCAATCATAAAAGAAATGGGACTGGATAAAGATGTTTACAAATACAAACAAATTGCTTCTCGCATCTCTTCCATGAAGAATAGCCTTATTACTGTGAGAGCTTATTTTAATGATGCTGACTTGCAAGAGGCAGATGCGATGGCGCGCAGACCACGTTTTGGAGATATCTATAAAGAATATGTGGAGCGTTGTTTCAAAGCAGGCGCAATGGACTTTGACGATTTATTGTTAAAAACAAATGAACTATTGAATCGCTTTCCAGAAGTACTGGCAAAATATCAAAATCGTTTTCAATACATTCTCGTTGATGAGTATCAAGATACTAACCATTCACAATACCTCATCGTAAAAGCACTCTCTGATAAATTTCAAAATATATGCGTGGTAGGTGATGATGCGCAATCTATTTATGCATTCCGTGGTGCAAACATTAATAACATTCTGAATTTTCAGCGCGATTATGAAGGTGTAAAGGCCTATCGACTAGAACAGAATTATCGATCTACAAAAAATATTGTAGAGGCAGCAAACTCTATCATTGATAAAAATAAAACGAAGTTAGACAAAGTTGTATGGACAGCAAATAATGATGGGCCCAAAATCATCGTACATCGTTTAATGAGTGATGCCGAAGAAGGACGATATGTCGCTGGTTCAATTTTTGAAAATAAGATGCAAAAGCAACTGGGTAATGATCAGTTTGCTATTCTTTACAGGACTAATGCGCAATCCAGAGCGATGGAAGATGCCTTGCGTAAAAGAGATATCCCTTATAGAATTTATGGAGGATTGAGTTTTTACCAACGTAAAGAGGTTAAAGATGTACTAGCCTACTTAAGAGTTATTGTTAATCCTAAAGATGAAGAATCTTTAAAACGTATTATTAATTATCCAGCGCGTGGTATAGGTGCGACTACTATGGATAAATTGATTGTTGCAGCAAAGCACTATGACCGCAGTATTTTTGAAGTTATAGAACATATCGATCGCATTGACATAGGTATTGCTAGCAGTACAAAAACAAAGCTTAAAAACTTTGTCATGATGATTAAGAGCTTTCAGGCTCTTGAAGAAACACAATCTGTTTTTGAACTTACAGAATATGTGATAAAGAAAAGTGCATTAATTAATGAGCTTAAAAAAGATGGTAGTCAGGAAGGTATCTCTAAAGTTGAGAATATTGAAGAGCTACTAAATGGAATGCGAGACTTTGTTGAAGGTCAGAAAGAAGTTGATGAAGCTAGAGGTTCTCTTGCAGAGTTTCTAGAAGATGTCGCTCTAGCAACTGATTTAGATAATGAAAAAGACACCGATGATCGCGTTTCTTTAATGACTATTCACCTTGCCAAAGGATTAGAGTTTCCATACGTATATATCGTAGGAATGGAAGAAGATCTTTTCCCTAGTGGAATGAGTATGAATACTCGCGAGGAATTAGAAGAGGAACGACGCCTATTTTATGTAGCACTTACTAGAGCAGAGCATCAAGCATATCTTACTTATACCTTAAGTAGATATCGATGGGGAAAACTAGTCGATGCAGAACCTAGCCGTTTTATTACTGAGATAGATGACCAGTATCTAGAGTACACAACTCCTATGGATGATTATAGGTACAAAAGCGCCTTAACCGATCATCTATGGGATGAACCAGACAAATCTAAATTAAGACAGCGTAAACCAGTATCTGGTAAGCCACCTAGTGTTAGTAGACCTAGTGAAGATCAGATTAGAAAACTGCGCAAGATACGACCTAGTTCATCTAGTAATAATAGTGCTCCATCAGGTTTTGAAGGAAGCTTAGAGCCAGGAATGATCGTCTCACATGGACGCTTCGGCCGAGGAACCGTTGTAAATATAGAAGGTGCTGGTGGTGAGAAAAAAGCAGAAATTAACTTTCAAGTCGGTGGAATTAAAAAACTATTATTACGATTTGCAAAATTGGAGGTTATTGACGAATAAACAATCTACAAGCATCAACACGATTAGGTGTTTAAATTAGCGCTTAATATTTAACTAAACGACCAATTAAACCAACCCATAATGAATAACCTAGACTACCCTATCAAATTTAGCTTCAAGGTAACCACGCTTTCAAATGATTTTACAGCGCGCAATGCCCAAGGACAAACCATAGCCTATGTAAAGCAAAAAATGTTCAAACTAAAAGAAGCTGTAAACGTTTATAGTGATGAGAGTAAAACAAGAGTTTTATTTACTATCGCTGCAAATAAATGGTTGGATTGGAGTGCCGCTTACAGCATGATGGATGCAAACAATAAGGAGATAGGTAAAATCGCACGCAAAGGATGGCGTAGCATGTGGAAAGCTGAATATAATATCATCGATCAAAATCAGCAACCACAGTATAACGTTAAGGAACAAAGTGCTTTTACTCGTTTTCTAGATAATTTATTAGGTGAGATTCCTATTCTAGGTTTTTTTACTGGATACCTTTTTAATCCGACCTATAACGTGACTAATAGCAATGGTGAAGTTGTAGTAAAGCTTAAAAAAATGCCTTCGTTTTTAGGTAAGGAATTTGAACTTACTAAGCATACAGATATAGATGAAGATGACAAAGAAAGAGTGATGTTAGGCCTTATGATGATGATTTTGTTAGAACGACGTAGAGGATAAATATTCTTTTACCACTCGACAATAGTTTTAGAAATATAATGATAGATTACTTTTGACATTGAAAGTTTACAAAATCAAAAAAATTGTACGAACATAATTTCCCTCATAAACGATTTAATATCACGTTAGGATTTATAGAAAAGCATATTTCAAAAGACCAATCTATTTTAGATTTAGGAGTTGAAAATCCGTTTTCTAAGATAATGAAAGACGCTGGTTATGATGTACAGAATACCAGTGGTACTGACCTAGATGATGATGTTAGTGAAATAGAGAATTTTAATGGTAATGTCGTTACAGCTTTTGAAATATTTGAACATCTAGTAAGTCCTTACACCTCATTAAAAGCCATTTCAGGTAATAAAGTCGTAATAAGCGTTCCATTAAAACTATGGTTCACCAGTGCTTATCGTAATAAAAATGATATTAGAGATCAACATTATCACGAGTTTGAACCATGGCAACTGGACTATGTACTAGAAAAAGCAGGATGGAAAGTAATGGATAGTATTAAGTTTACTAACCCAGTAAAGAAACTAGGTATTAGACCATTACTGCGATATTTCACAAATCGTTATTATCTCGTTTATTGTGAAAAAATATCATCAAAGACATAATGAAAATTGCTGTCATCATTCCTACTTACAATGAAGAACGTTTTATAGCCAAAACGCTCGACAGCTTACTATCCCAAACTTTCAAAATTTCCAAAATTCTCATTGTCAACGATAATTCTACCGATGGCACGTTGCAAATAGCACAATCTTATCAAAATCAGCACGAGTCTATCAATGTTATTACTCATCAATCGAGCGATCAAAATATTCCTGGATCTAAAGTTATTAATGCCTTTAATGTAGGCCTTTCAAATATCAAAATAACAGATTTTGATATCATTTGTAAATATGATGCCGATCTTATTTTTCCTGTTAATTATATAGAATTACTAGTGTCACGCTTCCGCGAAAGCGATACAAATGGTATGGTTGCAGGTCATTGCTCAATAGAAAACAATGCTGAATGGGAACTTGAAAAAGGAACGAATAAGGATCATATTCGTGGTGCATTGAAAGCATATCGCACCACCTGTTTTCAACAAATAGGTGGACTCAAATCGTCTATAGGATGGGATACCATTGATGAAATGCTAGCTAGATTCTATGGATGGAAAGTAGTGACGATTCCTAATTTACTTGTAAAACATCTTAAGCCTACTGGTGCGTCATATAATGCTAAAGCAAAATACTTTCAAGGTGAAGCCTTCTATAAAATGCGTTATGGCTGGTGGTTAACTTTAATTACAGCTGCAAAAATGGCTTGGAATAAAAAGAAAATAAGACTTGTTTTAGACTATTTAAAAGGTTACAGATTAGCACAAAAAAAGAACCTTGAACCTCTGGTGACAGAAGATCAAGGTCGTTTTATAAGGTCATACCGGTGGAACGGTATTAAGTCTAAAATAGGTTTTAGAAATTGAAAGACATTCCGAAACTAATTGTAAACTGATTGTATAAATCCTCTGCAGGAGTTAGGTCTTCTGTTTTATATGATGCAAATGGCACTGCAGCTTCTGTGTATAGTCCAAAACCATCAGTAAAGAAATAACGAGCACCTAAGTGACCACCAAAATTCTTTGTACTAAATCCTAATCCTGGATAGATATCTAAATTAGGATCTACATTAATCACGTTACCAATGTTTGCATTAAAACGTAAACGTAGCATCGCTCTTTCATCAAAATCTACACTTACATCATCATCTATACCTAAGGCGTATGCAGCCGTTAGACCAAAAGAGATGTTCTCTCCTACTCCATAATCATAGGTCGCTTGTACACCAGTTGATCCAGATTGAAAATCAGCACCTACTTGAAATTTTTGATCTCCTTTACCTGTATAAACTTGTGCTGTTGCAGCAGTGGTTGCTATAAGAGCAAGGATAAGTAATATTTTTTTCATTTGTTATTGTTTAATTATCAAAGCACAAATATAATTATTATGCTATTCTATTATTCACCAAAGTTACTTTAATACAGGTAATATAGGATTTCCAGTCGCTCCATTAGGAAAACTAATTCCTAATAGGCTAGAAATAGTAGGCGCTATATCAATAATATGAGTGCGTTGCGCACTAGTACCATTATTAATTCCTGCACCATAAAACAATAACGGTACATGCGTATCATAGCTTTGTGAACTACCATGAGTACTACCTGTTCTAGAATAACTTATTACTCCAGGCTCAAGAACATAAACAACATCACCACTACGTTTATGGTGAAAACCATTTTGAATTAGAGCTCCTACTCCATTAGTAAAATTTGAATTAGTAAGCGCCTCACGGGTAAAAACTTTATCAATAGACTTATAATTAGTTAATAAAGAACTTAAAAATCGTTGTACATCTTCAGATTTTAATTGAGCCATTTCTAGTTGCTCATAATCTAAGAAGATTTGACTATTTGAGATTTTTTTTATGATCTTCTCATTACTATATTTAATCTTTAACTGTGCTTTTAAGAATTGCTCTAATGCATCATTTTCAAAGTACCCAGCGGCAATGCCTTGTGATTGTAAATATGCAGGATTATTAACCGCACCATGATCTGCGGTTAAGAAAACAGTGTAATTATCATTCCCAACTTGATGGTCTAAAGCGTTTAAAAGACGCTCTAATTCTAGATCTAATCTTAAATAAGTATCCTCTAACTCTACTGCATTTACACCATATTGGTGTCCTACATAATCTGTACTAGAAAAACTTATGGCTAGAAAATCAGGAATAGCATCCATTCCCATTTGCTCATTTTTTAAAGCCGCTATTGCAAAATCTGCTACTAGACTATTTCCATAAGGTGTTGCCTTTAATAAACTATAGCCTCCATTTTCATCTTGTAATGCAGGTAAATCATAAGGAAATGTTGCCGTTTCTTTTCCACGAGGTGCTTTCTCAAAATCATTTAAATCAGTACCACTAGCAGTATAGGTAGATAATGGGTAAAGTGTATTCCATTCTCTCATATAGGGTTGTGATGGATTACTAGCATTGTAATCTTTTACCCATTGCGGTAATTCATTGATATAAAAGGTAGATGAAATAAATGTTCCTTCACCACCACCACGATACCAATAAGCCGCATCAGCAGCATGACCTGCAGGCAATATAGCACCGCGATCTTTTATAGAAATACCTATTACTTTAGAACGACCTTGCGTATGTAACTCTAATTCATCTGTCACGGTTGTAGTTAATAAACGTCTAGGCGACATTTTACCTTCTGCATTTGTGGTCCCTACAGGTTCCACAGTATCATCACTAGCATTATAAATTGATTTATTCTCAAATTTATCAAACCAGTTATTACCTATAATACCATTATTCATAGGTGATGTGCCGGTATAAATGGAGGCATGACCTGGAGCAGTATAAGTAGGTACAAAATTATAATGGTTATTAGTAAGGTTAAAACCATCATTCATTAACCTTTTAAAACCACCTTCACCATATCTATTGTAAAAACGCGTGAGATAATCATAACGCATTTGATCAACTACTATACCTACGACTAACTTAGGTTTGGTTGTGTCGTTAGTATAACGTTCTTGATTAATTGATGTCTTTACGGTAGTGGTTTCTTGCTTTCGCGAAAGCGTACCACAACTGACCAATAGCGTCATAAATAGTAAAGCTGTCCAAAAAGTTTTCATGTCATAGATTTTGTGCAAAAATAAGGATAATGAAAAGCAGAAAGTTTAAGATTGCATTAAATCGCTTCATGGATTTTTTATCTACTTTTACCATTCATGAGATTTCTAAGACACATAGGTAAATATATATTGATGTTAATAGGTGTTTTCAAAAGACCTACTAAAACATCTGTATTGAGAGAACTGGTACTTAAGGAGATAGACGACTTAATCATCGGCTCCATAGGTATAACGGCTTTTATATCCCTTTTTATGGGAGCCGTAGTGGCACTGCAAACTGCCTTAAACCTAGACAACCCATTGATTCCTAAAAGTTTAATAGGTTTTGCGACTAGACAGTCCATAATTTTAGAGTTTGCACCTACATTTATATCAGTTATTATGGCTGGTAAAGTAGGCTCTTATATTACCTCGAGTATAGGTACTATGAGAGTTACAGAGCAAATTGATGCTCTTGAAGTAATGGGTATTAATCCTCTTAATTATTTAATTTATCCAAAGATTATAGCGCTATTATTCTATCCATTTTTAATTGCTATCATCATGTTTGTTGGGATATTTGGTGGATTTCTAGCCAGTGTTTATGGAAATCTGGTAAGCTTAGAAGATTTTGTTGTTGGTTTACAAGATACTTTTATCCCATGGCACATTGCATATGCATTTATTAAAACAATGGTTTTTGGTATACTGTTAGCGACTATACCTAGTTATCATGGTTATTATATGGAAGGTGGCGCATTAGAAGTTGGTAAAGCCTCTACGACATCTTTTGTATGGACATGTGTTGCCATTATTGTAGCTAACTATATTCTTACTCAAATACTTCTGACCACATGATAGAAATTAAAAACTTATATAAAGGATTTAATGAAGAAGCGGTCCTGAAAGGTATTAATGCTACATTTGAGCAAGGTAAAACAAATATGATCATAGGCGCCAGTGGATCTGGTAAGTCTGTGTTTTTAAAAAATATGCTTGGCTTATTTGAGCCTGATGATGGTGAGATTATCTATTCTGGTGAATCTTTATTGGACATGGATATTGACCGCAAGAGTGAATTACGTAAGGAAATGGGAATGCTATTTCAACACAGTGCTCTTTTCGACTCTATGACCGTTGAAGAAAACATCATGTTTCCACTTAGAATGTTTTCTAGAATGAAACTTGCTGAGCGTAGAGAGCGAGCAAACGAAATTCTGGAACGTGTTAACTTGGTAAACTTGAATAAAAAAATGCCTAGTGAGATCTCTGGTGGACAACAAAAACGTGTTGCCCTAGGTAGAGCTATTGCAAATAATCCACAGTATTTATTTTGTGATGAGCCCAATAGTGGATTAGACCCTAAAACAGCTACCGTAATCGATCAATTGATTCAAGAAATAACACACGAGCGTAATATTACCACCGTGATTATATCACACGATATGAATTCTGTGATGGAAATAGGTGAAACCATTGTTTTTCTTAAAGACGGATTGATCGCCTGGGAAGGAAGCAATAAAGAAATCTTTAAGACCGATAATGAAGCGGTAACCGACTTTGTTTATAGCTCAGACTTATTTAAGAAAGTAAGAATTGCGCAGAACGAAGGTTTTTAAGCGTTCAAATATTCGTTAATAATTATATAACATTATTATTTCAATACGGCTATTTTCATATTTTTAAGAAACTTAAAAGTATAATATGGTCAGTAACAAGATAAAGTGGTCGGTAGGTTTATTTCTAGTCATCGGGCTTATACTCGCGACTAATTTCATAGATCGTAATAACTTTAAGCGAGTACAAGATTCGGTTTCTACTATTTATGAAGATCGACTGGTTGCTAAGGATTTGATTTATGACATTCAGTTAGAGATTCACGAGAAGGAATTGCTTATTGCTTTAAATAACACTACCGCGTATTTATCTCAAAAGAACAAGGCTCAAGATGAATTAAATGATTCTATGACGCAGTTTTCTACCACTAAATTAACTCTCGAAGAAGAAAAGGTTTTTAATAATCTACAAACAGAGCTCGCTGCTCTATTCACATTAGAAAACGCTACTGATTTTACAGCTGTAAACGGTCAAGACAACAGTCGCTTACAACAGCAACTAGACTTGATCAATGAGACACTTCTCAAACTGTCAGATATACAAATAAAAGAAGGTAATCGCCAGATGCATATCGGTAAAAAGGCGATGGCGTCCATGGAACTTTTAACTCAAATGGAAGTATGGATTATGATTGTTCTCGGCGTTATCATTCAGTTTATTATTTTATACAGTCCGAAAAATAATTAAAATTATACAATTCTGATTGCCATTTAAGGATTAGAAACTTCAACGGTATCTGTGGCACTAACCACACTACGTTCCAACTCATTAATTTTAATCTTGTCGGTTTTAAGGCGGTATTGCAACCAGTTTGCCATGCGTTTTTTTATCGCACCGCGATCTTGCTGGGTTAAAGTGGTATCGTTAAAACGGATATTATACTCTGCAATCGTGTCTGTAAGTTGTGTGATAAAGTCCTTATTCACAGACTCAGCATAGCTGATACTGGAGATTTGAGGATAGTTCAATCGTACCTCTTCACTAATGATGTCAAAGTTCTTACCTTGTTCATTAACGCGACGCAATTCATCTTCTAGCGCTGCAATACGCACATCCTTATCTTGTATCAAGCGCAGTTTATCAATTAGTTCTTCTTGTACCATTTCTACACCATCATTATTGACGTCAGGCATCGTACTACCTTGATAAAATCTTACGTTGGCTTCTTCTAGATGTTCTTGTGATTTAAATTTTTTCTTCCATTCATCAACGATAGGTTGTGGAACTGGCGCACCTAGCATGACTATATCTAGGGTTTGAGTATCCTTATTCCAGTCATCGTTAGGTCTCATGCCATCGTATTGAACAATTTCATTCATAAATTGGTTCACAGCATTTTGTCTTAGTTGATCTTGTAATAACTGATAGAACAATACTACAGATGGTAGTAATACTAAAAAACCAATTAGTGAAGCTAATCTAGACACACGTTTACGTTTAGCCTGATTTGCATATTTTACCATAGGAAATGCAAGAAGCTTACAAACTAGATATGTCGATAAAGCGATGAAAACTGCGTTAATACAGAATAAATAAATCGCACCTCCAAAAACTTTTAATTGCCACGTAGCAATACCATAACCTGCCGTACATAACGGTGGCATTAATGCAGTAGCAATTGCTACACCAGCAATGGCATTTGATATAGTTCCTTTCTTAGCTTTGGCAACAATTAATGCTAATCCACCAAAAATAGCAATAAGAACATCGAGTATTGTAGGATACGTACGAGCATCTAATTCACTGGTAATCTCTTTCATAGGAGTGATTAAAAAGTACAAAGACGCTGTTAAAAGAGATAATCCCATCATTACACCTAGATTGATCAACGACCTGCGCAACATAGTATCATCGTTAATTGCTGTACCTAATCCCATACCTACAATAGGTCCCATAAGTGGAGATATTAACATGGCTCCTATTACAACTGCAGTTGAGTCTGCATTAAGTCCTATAGATGCAATGAATATAGAGAAGATTAGAATCCACGCATTATGGCCTTGAAAAGAGATATCTTTTCTAACCGACTCAATGGTTTCATCTCTATCAGAATCTTTTCTGATATCTAATAAGTCATGTAAAAATGCCATGATATTATCCCAAATACCACTAATTTTTTGCTGGTTAACCTCAAGACTGTTATCAATTTCAGTCTGTGAATTTTGTGATTCTTGTGATTCCATTAACCTATTTCTTTACCATACTTATCCATTGCTGTATTACGGATTTCTTTAATTTCTTGCTCAGCATTTTTAGGGATAATCATTAATACATCATCTTGATCAACCACGATATAATCTTCTAGACCTTGTAAAATTACTTTTTTACCATGCGCTGTTCTCACCATATTGCCGTGTGATTCTATCGCTGTGACACTAGCATTAACAATGGCATTAGACTCTTCATTCTTTTCTAGTTTGTCATATAAGGAACCCCAAGTACCTAAGTCATTCCAAGAGAATCGAGCTGGTAGCACATAAACTTCTTTAGAATTTTCCATAATAGCATAGTCTACTGATATGTTCTCTGCTTTTGGATATTCACTCTCTAAAAACGACACTTCTTCTTCCGTATTTAGAACCTGCATGCCGTTGGTGAATAATTGGGTCATGGTAGGTTGCGCTTTCGCGAAAGCGTCAACCACAGCATCTACACTCCATATAAATATACCAGCGTTCCATAAAAAATTACCTGCATCTAGAAATTGCTGTGCTGTTTCTAAATTAGGTTTCTCACGGAATTGATTTACCTTTTTTACAGCTGTTGTCTCTTGATTATACTCAATATATCCATAACCAGTATTAGGTGATGTAGGTTGAATCCCTAGAGTCATCAATGCCTGTGGATGTTGCTCACAAAAGGCAAATGTGGTCGCTAAATCTTCATTAAAAAGATCTTCTTCGGCAATATAATGGTCGCTGGGCGCAACAATCATACTAGCCTCTGGATTCATTTTTTGAATTTTTAATGCTGCTAGTAAAATACATGGTGCGGTATTGCGCATGGCAGGCTCTGCAACTATATTCTCTGGTAAGACCTCAGGTAATTGCTCTTTAACAAGATCTACATAAGCCTCATTAGTTAAAATAAGAATGTTATTTGCTGGTATTTGAGCTTGCAATCTGGTAAAGGTCATTTGTAATAATGACTTACCTAACCCTAGCATATCATGAAATTGCTTAGGAAATGATTGTTTACTTACTGGCCAGAATCGGGAACCGACTCCACCGGCCATTATAACTGCATATTTATTACTCATTCTTAACTTTTTAAAACTTCTACCTGAACATTAGGCTGGAAAAGATAAACTTTACCACTCTCTATTTCTAAGCATTCATAGCGTTTACGCAACTTTTTACCTTTTTGAAATTTACGTCCATTATCTGTCGCAAAAATAGCGCCTTGCACTAACTCAAATATATAATTTTTATCAGTGGCAGCATCATACTTTTTAAGAGCTACACTTAAATGTGCATCAGTATCACTACTGGCTGTTGGATTTTTAAAATGTCTGGCCAGTAAAGGCAAAACATCATTGGGGAAAATGTCTGGTCTTAAAAAAGGTAGCATTAAATGTTGGAAGGTATGTTTCCACTCTACTCCATGTGGTTTAATAGCCCTACCATACTTTTTAAAAGCAACTAAATGAGCAATCTCATGAACCAATGTTACTAAAAAACGATACTGATTTAAGTTTGCATTAATGGTAATGCGATGAGAACCATCTGGCAATGGTCTATAATCACCATGCCTGGTCTTGCGTTCATTTACAATTTTGAGATGAACAGCATTCATCTCTAGCAATTGAGTTAAAGGCATTACAGCAAGTCGTGGTATATATTTATCTAAAACCGACACTAATAATTAGTTACTTTAATGAATTACAATTTAGGGATGAAAAGTAGGATTAGAAAGTGAATAATAGCTTAGTTATTAAGATACTTTATAAAAAGTTAATACTAGTAAAATCAAAAATCCCATCTAGAAACTTAGATGGGATTTAAAGTATTAAACTAAAAGTCGCCGCTACAGGTGACCGATGATATAATTTTATTTATTTCTTTCCTTTTTTCTGTTCTTCTTGTTGGGCTTGTGCTTGCTCCATGATCTCACTCATCTTTGAAGCAAAACGTCCTTTCTTCTTTTTAGGTGCTGCTTTTGCTTTCTCGATTTTAGCAAGTACTTTATCTTCTTTGATTACAAAGTTTTTAATTACTAGCATGATACCTATGGTAATCAAATTCGATACAAAGTAATACAATGACAATCCACTAGCATAGTTATTGAAGAATACTAGCATGAACAGTGGTGATAGATACATGATGAACTTCATATTAGGCATACCAGGCTGCTGTGTGTTTTGCATGGTCTGACCAGTAGTCATTTGCATGTAAAAGAATATAGCAACAGAAGCTAGGATAGGAAACAAACTTACGTGATCACCATAGAATGGGATATCCCAGCCTTCAGGTAATTTAAATATTTGATCATAGCTTGATAGATCGTCTGCCCATAGAAAACTCTTTTGTCTTAAGTCAAAGGCTGTTGGGAAGAACTTAAAGAGTGCAAAGAAAACAGGCATTTGTAATAGCCCTGGCAAACAACCCGATAGTGGACTGGCACCAGCCTCACTCTGAATGCGCATCGTTTCTTGCTGCTTCTTCATCGCATTATCCTTATACTTCTCGGCAATACGATTTAATTCTGGACGTAGAATTTTCATTTTTGCCTGAGTCATATAACTCTTATATAAAACAGGAGATAAAATGATACGAACACATATCGTTAAAAGAATAATCGCTATTCCATAAGGTATACCGGCATTTTTAGTTAACAACGAGAATAATGGACGTATTACAAATTCATTAATCCATCCAAAAATTCCCCAACCTAAATCTACAACTTCATCTAGATTACGATCATAACCATCTAGAATATCATAATCTGTCGGACCAAAATACCAGTCCATATTGTATGCTAGTTCACCACCAGTATATTCTAACTCAATTTGAGAGTTGAATTTTTTAGTATAGGTATCTTGCTCATCATCTTGAGAAGCGATATTCTCAGAAATTAATTTAGCTTTCTTAAATGGTGTATCTGTTAATAGAATGGATGTGAAGAAATGTTGTTTATAAGCAATGTAAGAAACCTTGTCTTCTTCTTCGTCAGCTTCAGCACCTTGGCCAGTATAGTCATCACTACCATCACCGTACTCAAACTTAATTTCAGTATAACGGTTCTCGTTATCCATACCTTTAGAACGCTTGTAAGCAAGCATTTCCCAGTTAAGTTGTGGAGCGTCTGCCGTATTAAATGTTTGAGATAAACCTTGAGAACGGATGGTAAAATCCATCATATAATTCTTAGGTTGTAACTCATATCTAAATTCCAGAAATTGAGAAGGACCGACATTTGCTTTAAAAGACAATACCTTATTTGCACCATTCATAGACTGTGAAGGCGTAAAGCTCATATCTTTAGTATGCATTTTACGACCATCATTAGTTACAAAGACTAAATCTAGCTGGTGATCTTTCTCACTAGGTTTTGCCAGATAAACTGGTAAAGAGTCATAGGTTTTGTAGCTTTTCAATAACGCTTCTTGAATCAAAGCTCCTTTAGAATCAATTTTGAATTGAATTAAATCATTTTCAAAAGTGATTACTTCATTTGATCCTGCTTGAAAAACACCGTTGCTAATTGGAGCAGTTGTCGTCTCATTATTAGATGTTAATTGTGGTGTGGTATCTGGCGTCGATGCACTAGTCTCGGTAGTGGTTTCTGGATTAGCCTCTACGTCTGCTTGATTCTGACTGAACCAGTACATTAGGATTATGAAAATAAGTCCCATTCCTACTATTGACTTCCAGTCGATTGATTTTTGTTCCATAAAATTCCCCTTGCAAGGGCTGTACTGTGGTTCTTAAAAAGAACCTGTTGATTGATTTTTACACGCTTTCGCGAAAGCGCAATCTTTATAATCTTATTGCTTTCTCGCAGCTGCTGCCGCTACAAATGATTTAAATAAAGGATGTGGATTTGCCACCGTACTTTTATATTCTGGATGATATTGAACACCTATAAACCATGGGTGATCTTCTATCTCTATTATTTCTACTAATCCTGTTTTAGGATTAACACCAGTAGATTTTAATCCAGCTTTTTCTAGCTGTTCCTTATATTCATTATTATACTCATAACGATGTCTGTGGCGTTCAGAAATCATGCCTGAACCATAAATATCTGACACATTGCCACCGTTTAACTCACAATCCCATGCACCTAGACGCATGGTACCGCCCATATTTGTGATATTTTTTTGCTCTTCCATGAGAGAAATTACCGGATTTGCGGTCTTCTCATCCATCTCTACAGAATTTGCATCTTTGAGTCCTAATACATTCCTACTATACTCTATAAC
This sequence comes from Nonlabens ulvanivorans, assembly GCF_000732625.1. GTDB lineage: Bacteria > Bacteroidota > Bacteroidia > Flavobacteriales > Flavobacteriaceae > Nonlabens > Nonlabens ulvanivorans. Next base: position 1,318,574 of record NZ_JPJI01000032.1, on the reverse strand, counting down.
AGCCATTTGCATTCCTAAACAAATTCCAAAGAATGGCATCTTATTTACTCGAGCATAACGTACTGCCTCGATCTTACCTTCTATCCCACGTTCTCCAAAACCTGGCGCTACTAATAAACCATCTAGGTGCGACAACTTGGCGTCAATATTATCAACTTCAAGAAATTCACTGTGAATAGATTCAATATTTACTTTTACCTCATTTGCAGCTCCTGCATGGATGAATGATTCTAGTATGGATTTATAAGAATCTTGTAATTCTACATACTTCCCTATTAAGCCAATAGTGACTTCACTCTTAGGATTTTTGTGACGTTGCACGAACTCATTCCAGTTAGTAAGGTCTGGAGCTTTTTGAATATCTAAATTTAGTTCCTCTAGAACGACTTTATCTAGACCTTCGGCCAGCATTTTATTAGGTACATCATATATAGTTTCTACATCAATAGATTGTATGACTGCCTCACGTCGCACGTTACAGAAACGTGCTAGTTTAGTTTTAATTTCTTCAGATAATTCATGCTCTGTACGGCATACTAATATGTCTGCCTGTACTCCACTTTCCATCAATGTTTTTACACTGTGTTGAGTAGGTTTAGTTTTTAATTCACCAGCTGCGCTTAAGAATGGAATCAGCGTTAAGTGAATAACCATAGAATTATGTTCTCCTAATTCCCAACTTAATTGTCTTACACTTTCAATATATGGTAATGATTCAATATCACCTACCGTACCACCTATTTCAGTAATCACGATATCATAGTCACCTGATTTACCTAAAATCTGGATCCGGTGTTTGATTTCGTCTGTAATATGTGGGATAACCTGAACGGTCTTACCTAAAAACTCACCACGACGCTCTTTTTGAATAACGCTTTGATAAATTCTACCAGTGGTAACGTTGTTAGCCTGAGAGGTGTTCACGTTTAAAAATCGCTCATAGTGACCTAAATCTAGATCGGTTTCTGCGCCATCTTCTGTGACATAACACTCACCATGTTCGTATGGATTAAGTGTTCCTGGATCTACATTAATATAGGGATCAAGCTTTTGTATAGTTACTCTAAAACCACGCGCCTGAAGCAGTTTTGCAAGAGATGCGGCTATAATTCCTTTACCTAAAGAAGAGGTAACTCCACCGGTTACAAAAATGTATTTTGCGTGTGCCATAAACGTGTTCTGAGCTTTTAAAATCAGCTGCAAAAGTAGTCATTTTATGTAGAATTATAGAAAGGAAAAAGGTGAGTATTTTAAGACTTTTAAATAGATATACACAGAATATTTATTGTGTAACGATAGTTAAAAGATTTAATGGAATATCGTAAAATAACAATGCTTAACTAGTTTTAAAAAACTCTTGAGAGATGTAGGTTTCCCATTCTCTTTGCTTCGATAAAATCAGACCATGATTGGTTTCTTTATCATAACGTGCTTGCATGGTTTGCCTGTTAGACTCTACTCTTTTAAAAATACCTAAGATCTCTACTTTATAATTTTGAGTGGGATTGTAGTTATCAAAAGCTCTTTTAAGTATCCGAGCATGCAACTCTGATATGTTCCAATGTAATTGCTCGTGTCTCAATAATTGTGCATCGTCTTCCAGCAAATCTTTTTTCCAACTAAGCTGTGGATAAAATTCACTGCGCACATCAAATTCAATGGTTACTTGATCACGAGTTCTTTTTGCCGAATATCCATAAGCTATTCCAGAATTAACACTTGCCGCATGATGTGCATCTACCGGTGGAGTCCCCATAAAATCATCCCAAGTTAAAACTGGTTTTTCTTGAAATGTAAACTTCTTATCTGGTACTAACAAAGTAGTCCATAAAACGGATATAAGAAGAAGTGACCAGCGCATTGTTTAAGACCAGTTAAAAGTTATATTCTTAACAATATCTGGATGAAGACTTTGATGAACAGGACAGGTATTTGCTATACGTTCTAAAATAAGCTGCGCACGCTTATCACAATTACCCTTCATATCTAAAATAACATCTATTTGAGATATGCGACGTGGATTTGCTGCCATAGTTTTAGTAACCTGAGCAACACTTCCTTTTAAGTCTAATTCTAAATCTCTAGCCTTGATACCCATCATGGTAATCATACAGCTAGCAAGACCAGTGGCCACAGTATCTGTAGGTGAAAACGCTTCTCCTTTACCATTGTTATCCGTAGGCGCATCTGTCGTGAAAGTATCATCACTTTTTAAGTGCTTACTCTCACATCTTAAATCTCCTAAATAAGTTACCGTTGATGTCATTAATCCAATTCTTTAATGGTTAAATCTTCTTGATATTGCAATAGATAAACCGATTCGTTATAATAACCTGCCATGAATTTTTTTGAATAGTTGAATTTATTCTCTACTTGAGAAGTACTTCCATTATTCATTGCGCTATCATATAGATTACCGGCACTCGCATTTCTTAAGATAATATCCATTGCTACGTCAAAGCCTCTCGTAGCATAAGCATTAGGAGTTATTTGATATTTGCGATAATACTTTTTTGAAAATCCATTCTCACTTCCAGAGTCTCTATTAATACTAGGATATGTATACTTTAATGAACCTAATCTCATATGAGGTAGTTCTAGTTCATCATAATTTTCATAACCAAACATGGTTACATTATGCGATTTTGCCTTTGCAGAATAATGTGATATCGCATCTGTTATAAAACCTTCATTATCTACCGCAAGTATTACCCAGTTATCTTTGTCAGAATCTAAAGCATTGATATAAGTCTGTTTATAGATGTAATTATCTTTATTAGGCTTCAATTCTTTCGCATTTGGAAAAAGCGCTAGATACTCGTTCTTCAATTCTGGTTTTTTAGAATCCGTTACTAAGATAATGTTCTTCCCTTCAGAGTTTGCTACTAGATAATCCATGAGCTTTTGTTTTAAAAGAGCCTGATCTGGTCTAGCTTGGAAAAGATTTTTATAAAGACGTACGTCAGTGTTAGTCAATGGTGATATGACAGGTATACCATCACTTTTCAATTCTTTAGCGGCCTCTACCACATTTTTAGCTAATAGAGGTCCTACAACAGCTGCATAACTATTAAAGTCATGAGAATTTATAATAGAATTCACCTTACTAGTACTTTTTTGGGTATCAAAAACATCATACGTCACCATAAGGCCTAGTGACTGTGCGGAGTCTCTGGCAATGGTCATACCACTATAAAAATCTAAAGCAATACGAGTTGCAGACTCCTTGCGCAATAACGCATCATCAGATGTTTCCTCTCCTAGTTTATTAAGTGATAATGGTAACATCACAGCAAATCGCTGCGGATTATAATTAGATATACTATCCAAAAGGTTTGAAAATCCAGTAATTTTGGAATCCATAACATTGATATGCCCTATTTCAGAATTCGGGATTCTAATATTCATACCCAGCTTTAAACCATCTTTAATATGTGGATTAAGTGCTATTAGTGAATCTTCAGTTATACCTGTTAAATTTTCTAAAGAGTACATGGTCATTTTTGCAGGCACTTCATAATTCACAAATTTATTTATAACTGCATTTCCTTCATTTAAAACTGAACCATCATTAACTACTGTTTTTATAACAGGAACATTAATAACCATTCCAGGATGAAGATCTTTTATTTCTGGATTAAGACTTTCTAAAGCCGGAACCTTTATACCATATTTAGTAGCTATACCAAATTTAGTATCCTTAGGCATCACACGATATTTACCGTCTTCTAAAGGTGCATCTGTAGTTACTTCATCAACAGGTGTAGTAACAGGTACAGGTATTTCTACTTCTTCAAAAACTGGTATTTGTATACGGTCACCTTTTCTAAGTCCTTTAGAATACAATTCTTTATTGGCCTCTTTAATATCTAGTTCTGTGACATCATATTTTTTTGCAATACCATATAACGTTTCTCTGCGACGAACTTTATGCTTCTTATATTCAACAATTTTACGTTGAGTCAGCACATTTGAGCTAGCAGGAATTAATAGTATAGAACCTTCTTTTAAACCAGATTTAATATCAGGATTAAGTTGGGTTAATTCTGTAGCATTAATTCGGTATTTACCTACGATACTAAAAACGGTCTCTCCTTTTTGAACGACATGCTGTTTGTAGTTCTGAAGGACTGTTGCATTCGCTTTCGCGAAAGCGAAAAAAACAAAGACTACTAAGATTATATTTTTCATATTATTTTATTCCCATTCTATAGTTGCTGGCGGCTTTGAACTGATATCATATACCACTCTATTAACGCCTTTTACTTTATTTATTATTTCATTGCTGGTCGCCTGTAAAAATTCATATGGTAAATTTACCCAATCTGCGGTCATACCATCTGTACTTTCTACAGCTCTTAATGCAACGCATTTTTCATAGGTACGTTCATCTCCCATAACACCTACACTATTTACCGGCAGTAAAATGGCGCCTGCTTGCCATACTTTATCATATAAATCCCATTTTTTAAGATTATTGATAAATACGGCGTCAACTTCTTGTAATATAGCGACTTTTTCTGGAGTGATATCTCCTAAAATTCTAATCGCTAATCCAGGACCCGGAAATGGATGTCTACCTAAAAGGTCTGCAGCCATACCCATCGACGCTCCTACTCTTCTTACTTCATCTTTAAATAATGCTCTAAGTGGTTCAACAATCTTCAATTTCATGAAATCTGGTAATCCACCTACATTATGATGTGATTTAATAGTCGCACTAGGTCCACCTGTTGCACTAACACTTTCTATCACATCTGGATAAATAGTACCTTGAGCTAACCAGGTTACATTTTGAACTTCCTTTGCTTCATCATCAAAAACTTCAATAAAAACACGACCTATTGCCTTACGTTTCAATTCTGGATCATCTAACCCAGCAAGAGCATCCATAAATCGTGCCGAAGCATCAACACCTTTAACGTTCAAGCCCATACCTTCATATTGCTTAAGGACTTGTGTATACTCGTCCTTGCGCAATAATCCATTATTAACAAAAATACAATAGAGGTTCTCTCCTATAGCTTTATGTAATAACATTGCCGCGACTGATGAATCGACTCCACCGCTTAATCCTAAGACGACTTTATCGTTTCCTATCTTTGCCTGCAATGCCTCTACCGTTTCATCTACAAATGCATTAGGTGTCCAGTCTGGATTAACATTTGCTATTTTAATCAAAAAGTTTTCGAGTAATTGCTTTCCATCTGTCGAGTGATAAACCTCTGGATGGAACTGGATTGCATAAGTATCTTCTCCATTAATTTTATAAGCAGCATTTTCAACATCATGTGTACTAGCTAGCAATTCACCGTTAGTCGGTAACTTTTTAATGGTATCACTATGACTCATCCACACCTGACTACCAGTAGAAATCCCTTCTAAAAAGGCCTCACCTGTTTTTATATAAGACAGGTTTGCACGACCATATTCTCTGGTACTAGATGCACCTACTTCACCTCCATGAAAATGTGCGAGATATTGAGCACCGTAACAAACACCTAGTAAGGGTTTTTTACCTCTTACTTCATCTAGCTCTATATGAAATGCGTTTTCTGAACGCACAGACATAGGGCTCCCCGATAGTATGATTGCTTTATAATCATCAAGATTAGATGGAACTTTATTAAATGGATGTATTTCGGAATAGATGTTCAACTCTCGAACTCTGCGCGCAATAAGTTGTGTGTACTGCGATCCAAAATCTAATATTAAAACCTTATCATGTTGCATGCGCAAATTTACTTTTTTATGAGTGAAAGTAAATCTGTAAATGAGACTTTTGTTAACGTGTTTTAAAGATATTTAAGAATCAAGTATTATGACCGAAAATCTTAAATCTAAAGGATCAAGATTTTCTTTAAGTATTTTAATCAAATTTGACCCATATTCTACATAAAGACTTGAGAAGTTTTCCTGACGTTCTTGTAGACTAGCGTTAGGAAATAACTCTTGTTGTAGAATGGTTGCTCTTTGTAAAAAATCTTTAAGCTTACGCTTTTGAGCTTTTAAAAGTCTTTTTTCTAGATTTTCTAATCCTTTTATCTGTTTGCGTTCTTGGGCTGCAACAGCTCTTTCAAAAGAGCTTTCAGTTTTTTGAGCAAGTGTATATAAATCTTTAAATTGATTCTTTAAATGTTTTTTCTGGGTAGAGAAATCAATTTTAATTTCACTCAATTGTCGAGTTAATCTCTCTTCAAGTTGAAAATCTTTGAGAAACAAATCTTTGATTTCTAAATCTAGTTTTTGCACTTTTTCAAATTCCTTATTAGCAAGTATTAATGCAGAGTTGCGCATTAATAAAATAGGAAATGTAATTTCTTGGGAATCAAAATACTCCTTAAGCTCTAACCAATAAGCCATTTCACCACCACCACCTATATAACATAGATTAGGCAAGATAGCTTCTTGATACAAAGGACGCATAATCACATTAGGAGAGAACCGTTCTGGGAATTGTTCTAATTCGGTTAAAATCTCTTTTTCAGAAAAAACAATTTTAGTATCAACTACTTTATATAGATTATTTTCAAAAACAATACGTTCTCTTAAATTATCATTGAGATAAAATAAATTTATTTCTCGAGGTGATACTTGTACTTTATAAGCTTCCGGCCAATTTGCTATGGTATTAGTGACTTTATGATAACTAGTTTGATCTAGCAATTCTTCTTTAAAATGCGGTGTCATTAAACTTTTAAGCCCATGATCATCACCATCAACTATCACTAGCCCATCTTTCCCAAATAATTGATGAGCAAGAAAACGAGTAGCACTTGCAAGATTATCATGGTCTAGATAAGCTGTTTTGAAAAGTTTAATAATTTCTAAAGCATTTTTACTAGTACCTATCTGACCTTTAAAAATATCTAAAACCTCTTTTAAACCATCTGTATTTAACCTACCTACACCACCATTAGATTCTTTATTCCAGACAACCTTTTTACCATGATATTTAAAATATTGAATTTCTTCAAAGTCATGATCTTCAGTAGCCATCCAATATACTGGAATAAAGTTATAGGATGGATAAGCCTCTTTTAATTGCTTACAAAGGTTAATTACAGATATAATCTTATATAAAAAGTAAAGTGGTCCTGTAAATAAATTAAGTTGATGACCTGTTGTTATTGTAAATGTATTTTCTTCCTTTAATAAACAGATGTTACTTAAGGATTCTTGTACATTATCAAGCTTACTATATTGATTTAACAATGACTCAACCAGAACTTTCCTGGTTTTAGGTTTCTGTTTAAACTCAATTTGCTTTTCCTCAATTTGATCTTGAAAATTTTCTAGTGCAGGAAACCTATGATATAAATTCTTTAAATTATCTTTTTCTACCAGATAATCTTCCATCAAAGAGGAAAAATACCTTGCATCTGGATAAGTAAGTTTTTCTAGAGTCATAGGTTCAAATATAGAACTACAGATGTGAAATAGTTCTTAAAACAAGATGGTATTGATAGAAATTTTAATAAAACTAGTTTCTATACCTTAGACCTGTAAGAACCTCTTTAATGCGCAATTTTAGATCTTCACCTGCATCATAGATCATCTGTTCATTAGATGGGAATGGTATAGCTCTCGCATTTAGAGTTTGTAAATAATCTTCATCAACTGCTCGTCTATCTCCATTAACACTGCCGTATATGTAATTAAAAATAAAAGTACTTCCTATAGGAAAACGATCAACTAGTTGTCTATTATAATTATTAGTGACGATAATATTTGCATCAATAGACACTTCTTTTTGTTGCGTACTTTGAAATATAGTAGCCTTTACAAGTTTGTATTTATCCTTTTTAATGTCATCTCCTAGACTATCCTTTTTTACATTCCCGCGCTCATCTAATTCATATTCAAAGCCGTCTATTACTTGTTTTTCTTTTTGAAGTTCTTTTTGTAAAACTTGCTCTGGAGAAATATTAATGTTTCTAAAATTAATATTTAAGCTGTAATCATAAAAAATATTATCATTATGTCGATTATGATAAACAGTCCATTTATCATTTAATCCATAAGTTGAAAAATTAAGTAACTCTTCCTCTAGACGTTCTGGTATTACTAATTGTGTTTCATTTTTTAGTGAAACCATGATGTAATCAGTTCCTTTTTCTAAGGCTTTATCCAGTAATACTGCCGTGTCTTTGTAGTTAGGGTTTATTTTATTTAAATATATTAAATCATCATAAATAGTACGTGCTTGCAAGGTATTTGCCACATTCAAAGATTTTCTAGCGTTGTCTAATAAATGATCTGATAATGATGTTCTTGCAGCAATAACTTTTTTAGAATAGTCAACCATCGGGAAACTTGCAGATTTACCGGTTTCATAGATTGTTAGTGGTAGTAGCGGTCTTATCTTAGATTGCCGATACTCCATATTTAGTAGAGTTTCATAAATCGACTCCAGTACCGAAGGATTAGGATCAGATTGCAATCTGTTGAGTACAATCTGATCTTCAGAAACCGCTTTCGCGAAAGCGTTTTCCAATAAAACTACGTACTCTTGTTTACGCTTTGCATTCTTATCACTGGCTAAATTGCTAATTGCAATATCTATAGCCTGATCAAAATTACCCGTATTAATAGCTGTTTCAGCTTTTTTAACACTGCTACAACTCGCTAACATAGTATATACAAAAAGTACCGAGTATAGGGTTTTCATCTAATGTTTAGATTTAGGTTCGTATACTGGTAACAATTGATTAGAAACTTCACCAAAACCTATACGAACAGGACCATTTTTACAATAACCTCTCATTGTTACGGTATCAAAGTCATTTATAAATTTACGCTCTGTACCATCATTTAGTTGAACAGGGCGTTCACCTCTCCAACTCAGTTCTAGCATAGAACCATAAGAGTCTGGTTTAGGACCAGAAATGGTTCCACTCCCCATCATATCTCCACTATTTACTCTACAACCATTTATAGTATGGTGAGCTAATTGCTGAGACATATTCCAATACAGATGTTTGAAATTTGATTTACAGATTGTAGTTGGTTTACCTTGTTGTGGGGTGATATCAACCTCTAAATGAATGTCATATGTTTTATCATTACTAGATTTTAAATAATCTAAAACAGGTTTTTCCATATCAGGACCGCTTGTTCTAAACGGTTCTAAGGCATCAAGTGTAACAATCCATGGAGATATGGAACTAGCAAAGTTTTTTGCTAAGAAAGGACCTAAAGGTACATATTCCCATTTCTGAATGTCTCTTGCACTCCAATCATTAAAAACGACCATTCCAAAGATATAATCCTCAGCCTCATCCACGCTTATAGGTTGTCCCATATTGTTTGCATCAGTAGTGATGAACGCCATTTCTAATTCAAAATCAACTAATTTTGAAGGACCAAAAACAGGCTGTTCACTACCTGCCGTTATCGTTTGACCTTGAGGTCTATGGATAGGAATTCCAGAAGGTATAATCGTACTTGATCTTCCATGATAAGCAACAGGCATATGTAACCAGTTAGGTAGTAAAGCATTATCAGGATCCCTAAACATAGTACCTACATTAGTAGCATGCTCTTTACTGCTGTAAAAATCAGTATAATCACCGATTAAGACAGGAAGTTGCATTTCTACTTCATCCATGTTAAAGATGATACGATTTCTATGCTCTTTATTGTCTCTAAGAAGCGGATTTTCAGAATCAAAAATATCTCCAATACGATTACGTACAAGTCTCCAAGTTTTTTTACCATCAGATATAAAGTCATTCAAGGTATCCTGCATAAACATATCATCCGTGAGTGGTACACCATCAAAATAACCCATTTCCTGCAACGCACCTAAGTCTATAGCCCAATCACCAATACGGGTTCCTATAGTTATTACATTATCTCTCGTTAAAAACACACCAAATGGAATGTTCTGTATTGGAAAATGAGAATCGCTGCTATAGCCTATCCATGATTTTCTATTTGGGTCGTTAGTTTGAAGTGGCATATTATATTTTTATATCCTGTTAAAAAAACTATCCAAATATATCATATTCGTAACGTTTGCAAAGAGCAATGAATTATTTTTGTTTTAATCTTAACGATATAAATTATGAGCTACAACGATAAAGAGATTTTTGATTTAATTCAGGAAGAACAAGAAAGACAAAAAACTGGATTGGAATTAATTGCAAGTGAAAATTATGTAAGTACTGATGTCCTTGCTGCGGCAGGCTCTATTCTAACCAATAAGTATGCAGAAGGTTATCCAGGTAAAAGATATTATGGTGGATGTGAAGTTGTTGATGAAATCGAGACAATTGCCATTGAACGCGCAAAGGAACTTTTTAATGCAGAATACGTAAATGTTCAACCACATTCTGGAAGCCAAGCTAATACTGCAGTATTTCATGCTTGCTTAAAGCCCGGCGAAAAAATATTAGGATTTGATTTGTCACATGGTGGTCATTTAACTCATGGGTCACCAGTGAATTTTTCAGGTAAGCTTTATGAGACTTCTTTTTATGGAGTTGAAAAAGAAACTGGTTTATTGAATTATGACAAAATTCAATCTATTGCAGAAAAGGAAAGGCCAAAGTTAATAATAGCTGGTGCATCTGCTTATAGTAGAGAAATAGATTATGAAAGATTTCGTGAGATAGCAGATAGTGTAAATGCCATACTTTTAGCCGATATAGCGCATCCTGCTGGACTAATAGCAAAAGGCATATTACAAGATGCCGTTGCGTATGCACATATTTGTACCAGTACAACGCATAAAACTTTAAGAGGTCCAAGAGGTGGTATTATTATTATGGGAAAAGATTTTGAAAACCCATTTGGTGAAAAACTAAAAAATGGTAATCTTAAAAAAATGTCTTCATTATTAAATAGTGGGGTATTTCCTGGTAATCAAGGAGGCCCTTTAGAGCATATTATAGCAGCCAAAGCTGTTGCTTTTAAAGAGGCTTTATCCGAAGACTTCTTAAAATATATAGTGCAAGTAAAAAAGAATGCAAAAGTCATGGCTGAAGAATTTGTTAAGAGAGAATACAATATAATCTCTGGAGGTACGGACAATCACATGATGTTGATTGATTTGAGAAATAAGAATATCACAGGGAAACAAGCAGAAGAGGCATTAGGCAAGGCTGATATCACGGTTAATAAAAATATGGTCCCATTTGATGACCAATCACCATTTGTTACAAGTGGAATTAGAATAGGTACCGCAGCAATTACTACTAGAGGATTATTAGAATCAGACATGTCCAGTATAGTAAAACTTATCGATAATGTTATATCTAATTCTGAAGATGAAAATTATATAAAAGAATGTAAGCGCTTAGTAAATCAATTAATTTCAGATTTCCCGTTATACAAGGTTTAATCAGGTTTGATATCTGAACGACAAAATGTCTAGCAGTTCTTAAGAGCG
>NZ_JPJI01000032.1:1301340-1307169 GCF_000732625.1 Nonlabens ulvanivorans | reverse complement strand
TATACAAGGTTTAATCAGGTTTGATATCTGAACGACAAAATGTCTAGCAGTTCTTAAGAGCGACTAGACATTTTTTTTTGTGGTCACCAACCTCAATAAATAACACTACCTTATATACAAAAGCCATCTAATGAGCACTGCTAAAGTTTATAATAGTAAATATCACAAGAAAAGGCTAATGAACATCTAGCACATTAACCAAAATTGAATATAAAATTTAAAAAAAGGGTATAAAAAAAGTCCTTACTAATTACTTAGTAAGGACTTAAAAGAAGGCGGCGACATACTCTCCCACAATAAAGCAGTACCATCTGCGCAAATGGGCTTAACTTCTCTGTTCGGAATGGTAAGAGGTGAGCCCCATCGCTATAACCACCTTAATGGTTCAGCTGAGATAATCAACTGTAAAAGTTGACATATTGAAATTTTAAACGATAATAACAAACATTATATAAAAAAGCTAAAGGATAGAATACCTAAGCTTACGGGTAATTAGTATCACTCGGCTATGACATTACTGCCTTTACACCTATGACCTATCAACGTGGTAGTCTCCCACGACCCTTTAAAGAAATCTCATCTTGTGATGGGTTTCGCGCTTATATGCTTTCAGCGCTTATCCCTTCCCGACGTAGCTACCCAGCAGTGCTCCTGGCGGAACAACTGGTACACCAGCGGTCAGTCCAACTCGGTCCTCTCGTACTAAAGTCAGATTCACTCAAATTTCTTGCGCCCACTACAGATAGAGACCGAACTGTCTCACGACGTTCTGAACCCAGCTCGCGTGCCACTTTAATGGGCGAACAGCCCAACCCTTGGGACCTTCTCCAGCCCCAGGATGTGACGAGCCGACATCGAGGTGCCAAACCCCCCCGTCGATGTGAGCTCTTGGGGGAGATCAGCCTGTTATCCCCGGCGTACCTTTTATCCTTTGAGCGATGGCCCTTCCATACGGAACCACCGGATCACTATGCTCTTGTTTCCAACCTGGTCGACTTGTAAGTCTCTCAGTCAAGCACCCTTATGCCATTACACTCTACGCACGGTTACCAAGCGTGCTGAGGGTACCTTTAGAAGCCTCCGTTACTCTTTTGGAGGCGACCACCCCAGTCAAACTACCCACCAAGCAATGTCCCCCGCTAGGGGTTAGGTCTCAAATAAGCAAAGGGTGGTATTTCAACAATGACTCCACAACGCCTGGCGACGCCACTTCATAGTCTCCCACCTATCCTACACATTACTTATCCAAGATCAATACTAAGCTATAGTAAAGGTGCACGGGGTCTTTTCGTCCCGTAGCGGGTAATCGGCATCTTCACCGATACTACAATTTCACCGAGCTCATGGCTGAGACAGTATCCAAATCGTTACACCATTCGTGCAGGTCGGAACTTACCCGACAAGGAATTTCGCTACCTTAGGACCGTTATAGTTACGGCCGCCGTTTACCGGGGCTTCAATTCAGATCTTCGCCGAAGCTAAACCCTCCTCTTAACCTTCCGGCACCGGGCAGGTGTCAGGCCCTATACATCATCTTTCGATTTAGCAGAGCCCTGTGTTTTTGATAAACAGTCGCTTGGATCTTTTCACTGCGCCCCACATTACTGCAGGGGACCTTTCTCCCGAAGTTACAGGTCAATTTTGCCTAGTTCCTTAGCCATGAATCTCTCGAGCACCTTAGAATTCTCATCCCAACCACCTGTGTCGGTTTGCGGTACGGGCTGCTTCACTTGCTTTTCTTGGAAGTTGCTCCTCTGGATTATCCATGCAGCCGTAGCCTTATGGTACTATCCTGACCTTAAAAGTCAGTTCAACGTACTATTCCGTCAGTACGCACCAGATTTACACCTCCGTCACTTTTAGCGTGAGCAGGTACAGGAATATTAACCTGTTGTCCATCCACTTCCCCCTTCGGGTACGCGTTAGGACCCGACTAACCCTCAGCTGATTAGCATAGCTGAGGAAACCTTGGTCTTTCGGTGAGGGAGTTTCTCGCTCCCTTTATCGTTACTTATGCCTACATTTTCGTTTCTATACGCTCCAGAAAACTTCACAATTTTCCTTCGACGCCCATAGAATGCTCCCCTACCACTCCGTAGAGTCCATAGCTTCGGTAATATGTTTATGCCCGATTATTATCCATGCCGTACCGCTCGACTAGTGAGCTGTTACGCACTCTTTAAATGAATGGCTGCTTCCAAGCCAACATCCTAGCTGTCAATGCAGTACAACCTCGTTTATTCAACTTAACATATATTTGGGGACCTTAGCTGATGGTCCGGGTTCTTTCCCTTTCGGACATGGACCTTAGCACCCATGCCCTCACTGCTGATCATCATTTTATAGCATTCGGAGTTTGTCAGGAATTGGTAGGCGGTGAAGCCCCCGCATCCAATCAGTAGCTCTACCTCTATAAAACTAAATCAACGCTGCACCTAAATGCATTTCGGGGAGTACGAGCTATTTCCGAGTTTGATTGGCCTTTCACCCCTACCCACAGGTCATCCGAAGACTTTTCAACGTCAACCGGTTCGGGCCTCCACTGTGTGTTACCACAGCTTCACCCTGCCCATGGGTAGATCACACGGTTTCGCGTCTACCACTGCTAACTATACGCCCTATTCAGACTCGCTTTCGCTACGGCTACGTACCTGAAGTACTTAACCTTGCTAACAACGGTAACTCGTAGGCTCATTATGCAAAAGGCACGCCGTCACCCCAAAGGGCTCCGACCGCTTGTAAGCGTATGGTTTCAGGATCTATTTCACTCCCTTATTCAGGGTTCTTTTCACCTTTCCCTCACGGTACTGGTTCACTATCGGTCTCTCAGGAGTATTTAGCCTTAGCGGATGGTCCCGCTTGATTCATACAGGGTTTCACGTGCCCCGCACTACTCAGGATACCACTATCAATAACATTCTTTACCTATACAGGGCTATCACCTTCTATGGCTCCTTTTTCCAAAGGATTCTAATTCATTATGCATTAAATGTCGTGGTCCTACAACCCCAATTAGGCCGTAACCTAATTGGTTTGGGCTATTCCGCGTTCGCTCGCCACTACTAGCGGAATCACTTTTGTTTTCTCTTCCTCCGGCTACTTAGATGTTTCAGTTCACCGGGTTTGCTTCTTTACAGATGACATATCTTCAATATGCCGGGTTGCCCCATTCGGAAATCTGCGGATCAAATTGTATGTGCCAATCCCCACAGCTTATCGCAGCTTATCACGTCCTTCATCGCCTCTGAGAGCCTAGGCATTCCCCATACGCCCTTAATTTGCTTATGGTATTCTTATCTATTTTGCAACGATACAAAATAAATGCCTTGCTTTTAATATTCAATATTTACTATAATAAATACAAACTAATGTACCTATTCGTTTCTCGTTTAATCTTTTCAATATGTCAATGAACGTTATAAATCTTACGATTTAATAAAGTGGAGAATATCGGAGTCGAACCGATGACCTCCTGCGTGCAAGGCAGGCGCTCTAGCCAGCTGAGCTAATCCCCCATTATAAAATTCAGAATGTTGTATTCAGAATTAGCAATGTTGAACAACCAACCTCTAGAATTTCCTTTAAGTATTTTAATGAACTATTGTATAGCGAACCATACATTGTAGTCTCAGGCAGACTCGAACTGCCGACCTCTACATTATCAGTGTAGCGCTCTAACCAGCTGAGCTATGAGACTGTATAACTAAACAGACATAACTATCTAATTAAAAGTCTTTTCGACTTAATATATCAAGATTGACAACTTTAAAATATAAATAAACACGCTAATCAAATAGCTTAACCATACAAATCTATTGTTGTTCCATTATTTCAGGAACTCCAGAAAGGAGGTGTTCCAGCCGCACCTTCCGGTACGGCTACCTTGTTACGACTTAGCCCCAGTTACCGGTTTTACCCTAGGCAGCTCCTTGCGGTCACCGACTTCAGGTACCCCCAGCTTCCATGGCTTGACGGGCGGTGTGTACAAGGCCCGGGAACGTATTCACCGCATCATGGCTGATATGCGATTACTAGCGATTCCAGCTTCACGTAGTCGAGTTGCAGACTACGATCCGAACTGTGATAGGGTTTATAGATTCGCTCCCACTCGCGTGGTGGCTGCTCTCTGTCCCTACCATTGTAGCACGTGTGTGGCCCAGGACGTAAGGGCCGTGATGATTTGACGTCATCCCCACCTTCCTCACGGTTTGCACCGGCAGTCTCGCTAGAGTCCCCGACATGACTCGCTGGCAACTAGCAATAGGGGTTGCGCTCGTTATAGGACTTAACCTGACACCTCACGGCACGAGCTGACGACAACCATGCAGCACCTTGTAATATGTCCGAAGAAAAATCTGTTTCCAAATCTGTCATACTACATTTAAGCCCTGGTAAGGTTCCTCGCGTATCATCGAATTAAACCACATGCTCCACCGCTTGTGCGGGCCCCCGTCAATTCCTTTGAGTTTCATTCTTGCGAACGTACTCCCCAGGTGGGTTACTTATCACTTTCGCTTGGCCACTCAGACGTCAATTCGTCCAAACAGCTAGTAACCATCGTTTACGGCGTGGACTACCAGGGTATCTAATCCTGTTCGCTACCCACGCTTTCGTCCATCAGCGTCAATATATTGTTAGTGATCTGCCTTCGCAATCGGTATTCTATGTAATATCTAAGCATTTCACCGCTACACTACATATTCTAACCACTTCACAATAATTCAAGACTAACAGTATCAATGGCAGTGCCGGAGTTGAGCCCCTGCATTTCACCACTGACTTATTAGCCCGCCTACGGACCCTTTAAACCCAATGATTCCGGATAACGCTTGCACCCTCCGTATTACCGCGGCTGCTGGCACGGAGTTAGCCGGTGCTTATTCTTACGGTACCGTCAGCTATCCTCACGAGGATAGGTTTCTTCCCGTATAAAAGTAGTTTACAACCCATAGGGCCGTCTTCCTACACGCGGCATGGCTGGATCAGGCTTGCGCCCATTGTCCAATATTCCTCACTGCTGCCTCCCGTAGGAGTCTGGTCCGTGTCTCAGTACCAGTGTGGGGGATCTCCCTCTCAGGACCCCTACCTATCGTAGCCATGGGGAGCCTTTACCTCTCCATCTAGCTAATAGGACGCATACTCATCTATCACCGTAACCTTTAATTATAAAACCATGCGATTCTATAATACTATGAGGTATTAATCCAAATTTCTTCGGGCTATCCCTCAGTGATAGGCAGATTGTATACGCGTTACGCACCCGTGCGCCGGTCGTCAGCAGAAAGCAAGCTCTCCCTGTTACCCCTCGACTTGCATGTGTTAGGCCTGCCGCTAGCGTTCATCCTGAGCCAGGATCAAACTCTTCATCGTAGAATCTTTTTAAAGATCGTTTTATGACCTATATAATCAATACTACTTAATTAGCGTAATTGTGTTTATTTACATTAAATCTTACCAGAAAATATTCTAAAATATCTCCTTATTATTTTTGTGCTGTCAATCAAAATCTCAATGAACTACTTCAAATCATAAAATTAAAACTTTGACAATCCTCTCCCGATTCTTGAACTAGTATTCTAACCTTCTTTGAAGAACTAACGCTCTACTTTAGACATCACGTCTGCTGCAAAGCGGGTGCAAATATACTCACGTTTTTCTCTACCAACCAAACTTTTTGCCAAATTAAATTAAAATAATTCGTAAAACACAAACAAACAAGTCATTACGAAAATGATTTGACCAATCTAACCCTTATCAAATAACGATAACGCAGATACATCAACATACTTGATACACTTAATCCTAGTAATAAGCCTTACAACAAAACAC
>NZ_JPJI01000032.1:1102192-1301330 GCF_000732625.1 Nonlabens ulvanivorans | reverse complement strand
TACCAACCAAACTTTTTGCCAAATTAAATTAAAATAATTCGTAAAACACAAACAAACAAGTCATTACGAAAATGATTTAACCAATCTAACCCTTATCAAATAACGATAACGCAGATACATCAACATACTTGATACACTTAATCCTAGTAATAAGCCAATCCAAATACCTTGCCCGCCGTAATCAAGCACAATACCTAAGTAGTAAGAAACAGGAAATCCGACTAACCAATATGCAATAAAACATATTGCACTAGGTATCCATACATCTTGTAATCCTCGTAATGCACCCAAGAAGACTACTTGTAAACCATCACTTACTTGAAAAAATGCAGCTACAATCAACAAACTAGAAGCAATATTCACTACTTCTACGTCTTGAATATAAATCCAAGGTAATTGATCCTTAAAAGCATAAAATATTACAGCAAAAATCACATCTAAAATTAATGTCAACAAGAATATAGATCTCGCAATTCTTTTAAGTTCTAAAATATTACCATTTCCCAGTTGATTACCAATCCTTATGGTCGCTGTCACACTAAGGCCAACACCAACCATAAATGTCATTGCTGATAAATTGAGAGCAATTTGATTTGCTGCCTGACTTTTAGTACCCAACACACCACTAAGAATGATTGCTGCAGTAAAAAGACTAACTTCAAAAAACATTTGTAGCGCTGTAGGAAATCCTAAGTTCAATAATTTTTTAAATATTCCAACAGAAAATGCTTCTACTGTAGAAAAATATCTTTTTAGTTCTACTTTTCGCGAAAGCAAAAACATCAAAACAGGAACCATGAGTATCCTTGCTACTAAAGTCCCATAAGCAGCTCCCTCAACCTCTAATCTTGGAAACCCAAACTTTCCATAAATCAATAAATAGTTCAAGATAATATTCACAATGTTTGCTATTATCGTAGCCTGCATGGCAAACACCGTCTTAGAAAGACCATCTGCAAATTGTTTAAACGACTGGAAAATCATTAAAGGAATCATGGATATCGCTACAATTCTCATATAAGGAATAGCTAAAATAATAACCTCTTCTGGCTGATCAAGGTAATACAAGATTGGTTCTGAGAGAAATAGAAGAACACATAATATCACTCCATTAATTGTGGAAACTAAAACTCCATTGTGAAAAATACTTTTTACTTTTTGAAAATCACCTTTAGCATCAGCCTCAGCAACTAAAGGTGTTATCGCAAATGAAAAACCAATACCTATACTGAGGGCTATAAAAATTAATGTATTTCCTAGAGAAACAGCAGCTAGCTGAGCGTCACCCAATTTACCTACCATTACATTATCTGCAAATGCAACTAGAAGATGCGCTATTTGCCCAGCCATTATAGGATAAGCAATATTTAAATTCTTACCAAATTCACGTGTATAGTCCTGTAGTGCCATGCTTATCAAAAAGATGGCAAAGATAATGACAAAGAGCTACTCAAATTATGATATGAAAATCTTTAAAGTTAGAATTATCATAAATTGAAAAAACTATAAATAGTTAACTATTCGTTTTCTAAAACTTTAATATAGTCATCAATTTTTTCAACGTGATTATCATCTAATTGTGGCATTATAATATGGGTTTTAGACTCTAGCGTCTGTAATAAGATATCGCAAACAATTTTACGCGCCATAGGTTTATCATCAGATGGAATTATATACCAAGGAGCAATTCCTGTTGAAGTATTGGAAATAGCTTCTTCATAACAGCTCATGTATTTATCCCAAAGAGCTCTTTCTTTCAAATCACCTCCTGAAAATTTCCAGTTTTTTTCAGGAAGATGCAGTCTTCTCAACAATCTATTTTTTTGTTCGTCTTTAGAAATATTCAAGAAAAACTTAAAAATATATGTTCCATTTTGAGAAAGTTCTTTTTCAAAATTATTTATTTGCTCAAAACGCATCTCCCAAAACTCTTCATTCACATCATCGGGACTCTTAATATCTGGTAAATTCTCAGCCATTAAGTATTCAGGATGTACACGTGTAACTAGCACGTTTTCATAATGAGTACGATTAAATATTCCAAAATGACCCTTTGATGGTAGTGCTATATAATGTCGCCATAGATAACCATGTGATAATTCCAATTCAGTAGGTACTTTAAAACTGTGTTGTACGACACCACGAACATTAAAGTCTTTAAAAACTTCCCTAACCAAACTATCTTTCCCTGCAGTATCCATACCTTGAAAACAAACCAATACAGCATGGCGATCATGAGCATAGAGTTCTTCTTGAAATTTAGCTAACGCTCTTCGAGATTTTTCAAGTGATGCCTTTGCTTCTTTCTTACTCAATAATTCCTTAGGTGTAGTATCAAAATTACTTAACTTGATATCCCCAGAAGCGAGATAATTTAAAGGGTTGGTTTTCATACGTCTTTATTTACTAGCAAATGAATTAACATCTGTCTCACTTATTTCTTCACTACCTAAAATAATTAGTCGTTCCACGACATTACGTAGCTCTCTAATATTACCCGTCCAATCATAATTTTGCAGCTTTCCTACCGCTTTATCAGAAAACTCCTTTGTAGTACCACCATGTTCTTTTGCTATTTTAGCTGCAAAGTGCTTTATAAGTAACGGAATATCTTCACGTCTATCATTAAGCGATGGCACATTAATGAGAATAACAGCCAAACGGTGATATAAATCCTCTCTAAATTTATTTTCAGAGATCTCTTTTTTTAAATCCTTATTAGTAGCTGCAAGAATGCGCACATCTACTTTAATATCTTTATCACTACCTACTCTTTGTATTTTGTTTTCTTGTAGAGCTCTCAGCACCTTTGCTTGAGCTTTAAGACTCATATCTCCTATTTCATCTAAAAAAATAGTTCCGCCGTTTGCTGCCTCAAACTTACCAGCACGGTCCTTATTAGCTCCGGTAAAGCTACCTTTAACATGACCAAAGAGCTCACTCTCGATCAACTCACCTGGTATTGCAGCACAATTCACTTCGATAAACGGTGCTGATGAACGGTGGCTTTTTTCATGCAACCAATGTGCTACTAATTCTTTTCCCGTTCCATTGCCACCCGTAATAAGAACACGAGCATCTGTAGGAGCTACCTTTTCAATAATGTTTTTGATAATAAATATCAGCTCACTATCACCG
Organism: Nonlabens ulvanivorans; assembly: GCF_000732625.1. GTDB lineage: Bacteria > Bacteroidota > Bacteroidia > Flavobacteriales > Flavobacteriaceae > Nonlabens > Nonlabens ulvanivorans. Next base: position 1,298,192 of record NZ_JPJI01000032.1, on the reverse strand, counting down.
ACCATTTCATAGTTCTTACTTACTTTCTTTTTTAGACGTTTATTCTCTACCACAAGACTTTTACGATCTAATGCATTACGAACTGTGTTAAGTAATCTATTTAAATCTGGCGGCTTAGAGATATAATCAAAAGCTCCTAAACGCATCGTATTGACAGCCGTATCTAAATCTCCATGACCAGATATCATAACAACTGGTATCTCAGGTTTGATTTTTTTGATTGCCTCTAGCACCTCAACTCCATCCATTTTAGGCATTTTAATATCACATAGAACTAGATCATAATCTTCTTTCTTTATGAGTTCAATGCCTTCTAACCCATCTACTGCTTCTGTAACAGTATAACTTTTATTCTCTTCAGACAGTATTTTACTTAATACACGTCTAATTGCTGCCTCATCCTCTATTAATAGAATATTTGCCATTTATATTTTAAATTTTATACCTGCTCTAGAATAGAACGTATTACTATCATTTACATTTTTAACATCATCACCACCTGCATCTCTTAACCTTATATCGTTAAAGATAGTATATCCAGTATACACATAAACACTAATATGTTTAGTAAAGTTATACTGATATCCAGGACCGGCCATAGCTGTAGTCATTGAAACATTATCTGCAACGCCATTAGTTGTGTTTACATTGTTTTGGATATTTCCATAAAACCCATCTAATCGTGCATATAATTGTACCATATTTTTATCATTAAAGCGATACACGAGATTCATTTTTGGAGCTCCTAAGGTGAAACTCCATTTTGGAGCAAATTCTCTGTAATAGTTCAAATACGGTAATGGAAAAGGACGTCCAGCTGTTGTGGAGTATTGAATCCCTACGACTAATCTCCAAGGTTTTCCACCATCATCTCTTTTTGTCATACTTTTAATAAAATAAGCGCTGGCCGTTAAAAAATAATCATCACTAATAGCTTTTCCTGCATCAAAATTTGATGCTGCTAACAGGCCTATACGAGTTCCTAATCTCCAGTTATTTTTTAAAGGCGTAGTGTAACCTAATGCAACTTCATAACTTTCATACCGATCAGTACCGAATTGTCTGAAATCTTCAGAATCTTTTACTACAAAGTGAACATTCCTGTATTCTAGATACGGAACGAGATAAGTACCTTCTCCAATTTTAAGGGGTACATTCACAAAGGTTCTAAATCTCCTGAAACTGTTGTCTGAATTGCGTTGTGGGAAATAGGTATACTCTGTACGGAACAAATCGGTACCTTGTGAATACGCTTTCGCGAAAGCGAGTATAAAAAAACAAATTAGAATTCTTTTGAACATTAAATGGTTTTATCTTTTGATTGAAAAATATGAACATCCCTTTGTGGAAAAGGAATTGTAACATTTTGAGCTCTAAAGGATTTGTCAATAGCAAATCTCAACTCACTTTTAATACGAGGATCCACAAAACTATCTCGCACAAAAAAGTAAAGTGCAAACTCTAACGCACTATCTCCAAAATTATTGAACAAGACAAATGGTTGAGGACTTTTAAGTACACCGCTTTGATTAGTTGCGCACTCAAGCAACAGTCTTTTAACTAGTTCTGTATCGCTACCGTAAGCGACACCTACTTGTATATTTTCTCTTGTTTTTGGATGGTTTTGGGTATAATTATATATTGTCTGTTGTAAAAATAAATGATTAGGAATCACTAGTACTTTATCATCTCTAGTTATCGCTCGAGTTGTACGCAGTCGTATTTCAAAAACACGACCTACCTTACCTTCCATTTCTATAATATCATTCACTAATAATGATTTATCAACTAATATGGTAATTCCTGCAATTATATCCTTAAAAAAGTCTTGCAGGGCAAAACCAATACCTACAAATAATGCCGCACTAGCCGTTAATATAGCAGTTAAGTCTACACCAGAACTGTTGAGAACGATAATTATGACTATAATGTAAACTATGTAATTGAAAAACTTGAAAATACTATCAAATTTGAGCTTGTCGGTTTCATCCATCTTACGCGTAAGAAGTCTTTTTATACCTCTTAATACAAGCGATGCTACAACGATAGCCAGTATTGCCAGAATAATATGACCGGCGTCTAGATGAAAATCACCAGGTTTATCTGCACTGATTATTTCATAATCAAAGAATCCTTTAAGCTTTTTCCAAAGTTCTTTCATTAATACTTAAGCCATTTATATAGTTCTTTCCAATTTACTTTTTTACCATACATTAATATACCTACTCTGTATATTTTTGCAGCAAACCATGCCACACCAAAGATACTTACATACAGTAATAACATACTAAGTCCTATCTCCCAGTATGCAATCTCTCCAAAAGGAATACGCATTAACATCACTATAGGAGAAGTTAATGGGATATACGAGAATATGACTGCAACAGTTCCATGAGGATTATCCATGACAGAAAAGAATCCTACATAGATTGACAATATTAAAGGTAATATAACCGGTAGCATAAATTGCTGTGTATCTGTTTCATTATCTACAGCAGCACCTATCGCTGTATATATTGCAGCATATAAAAAGTATCCACCTATAAAATAAATAAAGAAACAAATCACTAATTTAAGTAAAGGTAGCTGCATGATATCATTAATAATGAGCTGCATCTTATCCATATTCTCTAATTGGGACATGGCCATTTCGTTACCAGGACTCTGCACGGCTTCAGGCCCTAAAAATGTACTAGCAACGGTGAAGAGAATTCCTCCTAGTATTACCCAAATGATGAACTGAGTAATTCCGGCAAGCGATGTTCCGGTAATTTTACCTATCATTAAATAAATAGGTTTAATAGAACTAATAATAATTTCTATAATACGATTTGTTTTCTCTTCTATAACTGATCGCATTACCATATTACCATAAATGATAATAAACATCATTAATAAATATCCTGCTCCACCACCGAAAGCCATTTTAATCCATCCGTTTGCTTTACTGGTTTGCACACCAGTATAACTTTGTAATTTTAAGTCTGTTGTGATTTTAGATTCTTTAATAGTCTCTAGATTAATACCTCTGGCTACTAATCGGTCTTCTGTAGCTTTTTTACTAATCTTATCTTCTATCTCATTTATAAAACCTAAAGATGGAGAATCATCAGAATATAAGGTAACCTCACCTAACTGATTCTTATTTTCACTTATATGTATTAATCCATAATAATCTGCTGTTTTACTTGCGTCTATAGCTACCTGCAAATTATTATTTTCAAGTATTATATATTCTGTACGTTCTGAGTCTTCAAAAAGTGGAGCATATATACTCGTGTCATCTAGTATAGCAATTTTTCTAGTAGTATCATTATTAAGACTAGTAAGAAAGCCGACTAGTAAAGCAACACCCACAAATATCATAGGACTTACAAAAGTCATGATAATGAAGGTTTTGTTTCTGACCTTATTAAGGTATTCCCTTTTAATTATAAGCCACAACTTATCCATCTTGCTTCACTGTTTTAATAAAGATATCATTAACACTAGGTATAATTTCACTGAAATGGGTCAACTCGCCTAGACTCGTTAAATCATTTAACGACTGGGCTATAGTTATATCTTCTGGCAATCTAATTTTAAAATCTAATGTATTATCTAAACCAGATAACTCGATACCTTCTGCATTATATAAATCTGGTATTGATTGTAAAGTTCTAGCATTATCTTGAGTAATAAGTGACACAGCGTATTCTCTATTACGAAATTGTTGTTTCACCTCACTGAGTTTACCACTTAAAACTACGTTAGATTTATTGATAAGAGCTATATGGTCACACATTTCTTCTACACTTTCCATACGATGGGTAGAGAATATAATAGTTGCTCCTTGATCTCTTAATTGCAAGATTTCATCTTTTATTAGATTTGCATTCACAGGATCAAAACCAGAAAACGGTTCATCAAAGATTAGTAAATCTGGTTCGTGCATTACCGTGACAATAAATTGCACTTTTTGAGCCATCCCTTTTGATAGTTCTTGTAATTTCTTGTTCCACCAGCCTTGCATTCCTAAACGATCAAACCAGTATTCTAATTTTGCCTTTGCTTCAGATTTTGAAAGACCTTTAAGCATGGCTAGATAGATACATTGTTCACCTACCTTCATGGATTTATACAGACCTCTTTCCTCTGGCATATAACCAATTTGTGAGATATGTTTAGGCTCAAGTGGTTCTCCATTAAGAAGAATATCACCACCATCAGGCATCGTAATTTGATTTATAATTCTGATTAAAGATGTCTTACCAGCTCCATTAGGTCCTAGTAATCCGTAAACACTTCCCTTGGGAACTGCAATATTTACGTCATTGAGTGCCCTAAAGTCACCGTAACGTTTTACAATGTGTCTTGCTTCAAGCGTGTTCTTCATATTATATCTAAAGCTTGCTAATTTAAAAATATCTCGCACCTTCTAACGAGCATTTACATTTATTTAGGTTACAAATAACAAAAAACCCACCTTCCTAATTAATAGAAAGGTGGGAAAAATTGCTATGAAAAAGAAAAATAACATTTGGTTGGTTAACCAATTGTTAAACCAAATATATAATTAAATTTTCAATTATTTAAGATTCTTTTAAGAAAACATATCCTTCACTTTCTCAAAGAAAGATTTGTCCCCTTTTTCAGGTGCTGGTTCAAAATGTGAGTCTGCCATCATAGATTCAAAAAATTCTTTTTGATCTCTTGATAGATTACGTGGCGTCCATACATTAACATGTACTAATAAGTCACCGGTTGCATAGCCATTAACATTAGGCATACCTTTACCGCGCAGTCGCAATATTTTACCACTTTGTATTCCTGCTTCAATAGGAATACGAACTTTACCTGTTACCGTCTGTATTTCTTTAGTCGTTCCTAGAACCGCTTCTGGCACACTTACATAAAGATCATAGTGTAGATTATTCCCTTCACGCTGCAGTTCTGCATGTTCCTTAACCTCAATATCAACTAATAAATCACCGGATATTCCATTACCTGGTGCTTCATTACCTTTCCCGCTTACTTTTAACCTCATATCGGTTTCTACACCAGCAGGTATTTTGATAGATACAGTTTCCTCATCTATTACCAGTCCTTGTGCATCTGCTCCAGCTGGTTTTTTATCCATGGTTTGTCCTGCTCCACCACACACATTACATGGTGCACTGGTTTGCATACGACCTAAAATGGTATTCTGTATACGTGTAACCTGACCAGATCCACCACATGTAGTACATGTTTTATAGGTAACACCTGGTGCTTGCTTTTTACGTTTTACCTTAACTTTTTTCTCAACTCCTACAGCTGCTTCTTCTAGCGTTAAAGAAACTCTTATACGCAAGTCTTTTCCTTTAACTCTACGACGTCCGCCGCCACCGAAGCCGCCGCCACCGCCGAAACCAGAGAATCCGCCGCCACCGAAAATATCTCCAAACTGGCTGAATATATCGTCCATATCCATGCCACCGAAACCGCCGCCGCCGCCGAAACCGCCTGCACCACCTGATGTGTATGCTTGATGACCTAACTGATCATAACGAGCTTTTTTCTGCTGATCGCTTAAGGTTTCATAAGCTTCTGCTGCTTTTTTGAAATTCTCTTCTGCGGTTTCATCACCAGGATTTTTATCTGGATGGAATTCAATTGCTTTCTTACGGTAAGCCTTTTTAATTTCTGCTGCCGTGGCACTTTTTGAAATGCCTAATATGTCATAAAAATCTGCCATGTTATTGTCCTATAACTACTTTAGGGTAACGTATTATCTTATCACCCAGTTTATAACCTTGCTCAATTACATCAATTATTTTTCCTTTCATCTCATCACTAGGTGCAGGAATCTGTGTAATCGCCTCATGATAGTCTGCATTAAAAGCGTCTCCAGCTCTAACTTCCATTTGCTCTAATCCTTTACCATTTAAGGTATTGCGCAGTTTGTTAGAAATAAGAGTAACACCTTCAATAAGGTTTTTATCTTCTGACTTATTGATCTCAATCATTGCTCTGTCAAAATCGTCTATAACTGGCAACATGTCTTTTAAAACACCTTCTCCAGCTGTTTTAAATAACTCGATACGCTCCTTTGCTGTGCGTCTTTTAAAATTTTCAAACTCTGCAAATAGTCTTAAGAACTTATCCTTTTCTTGTTGCAGTTGCTCTTCTAATTCTACTATAGGATCTTTTTGCTCTTGTTCTTCATCTGTAGTGTTATCATTTACACCATCCTGTTGATCAACAGTTTGCGATTCTAGATCGTTTAATTCTTGTTCTTCGTTTTTATTCTTTGCCATAACTGGTCTCCTAGTTTTGTTAGGAATTAATGGTTAACATATTGCCGTTGTTTGTTTAAATCATGCTTTCGCGAAAGCGTAATCACAACAGCCTTTTTGCTCATTCTACATCCTATAGTCAAAAGTACTGCCATACAAAAATCAATGTCAAAATGTCACTGAAATATTTAATATAGTTTTAACGGCTTTATTTGTAGGTACATTTAATTTTACAATTCAAATTAAAAAATATAAACAATGAACACAACATCAATAAAATTAATGGGAATGGCTGCCGTGGTAGCGTTCACAATGTCATGTAAAGATGCACAAAATGAAGTAGAAGCTACTGCTGCCGAGGCTGAAGCACAAGCTACAGTTGAATCCATAACTTATAAGGTGGACACAGCGGCATCTAATATCGCATGGGTAGGTTCTAAGCCTACTGCAGACCACACTGGGAATATTTCTTTAACTAGCGGTATGGTAACAGTTAATGGTGAGTCACTAGAAAGTGGTGAATTTACTATTGATATGAAAAGTATTGAAGTAACTGACATAGAAGGTGAAGGAGCTATGAAATTGAAAAATCACTTATCTGGTACTGTTGAAGGAACTGAGACTGATTTCTTTAACGTAAATAAATACCCTACTGCAAAATTTGTTGTAACTGGAATTGAAGGAAACATGTTATCTGGTAACCTCACACTTAAGGATGTTACTAAAAATGTAACATTTGCTGTAACTGTTGCTTATGACGGTGATAAGATGATGTTAGATAGTGAAGAGTTTACTATCAACCGTACAGACTGGGGAATTAAATATGGTTCACAGACTTTCAGTGATAAGGTTTTAGATAGCGCTATCTCAGACGATATTAAACTTACTGTAAATCTAGTTGCTACTAAGTAATTAAGATTTGAGTGTAGATTGAAAGGAAAATCCCTGAGCAGCAGCTCAGGGATTTTTTATATATGACAATTAAAAGTAAACTACTTCCCTTAATCTATATATTGCTCTAATGCTTGATCCAGTTGTGGATATTTAAATTGATATCCGGCTTCTTCTATTCTCTCGCTACTTACATGCTGGCTCGATAATACTACCGCAGCCATCTCACCGAGCATAAGTTTCATTACAAACTTAGGTACATTAGGTAAAAAAACAGGTTTACCCATTGCTTTACCTATAGCTTCCATCATAGGCCTATTGCGCACTGGATGTGGAGCTACTCCATTATAAACGCCTTCTAGTCTATTCTCTGACAGATAGTAAAAAATCCCTACTAGATCATCAATAGCAATCCAGCTTTGCCACATTTTACCATTTCCAAATCCAGCGCCAGCATAATATTTAACCGGTTGTGCCATTTGTTCTAATGCGCCACCTTGTGCCGCTAGCACTATACCTATTCTGACAATGGATAATTGTACGCCTGTTTCTCTAAATTGTTGTGCTATACTTTCCCATGCGATACAAACGTCTGCCAGATAATTATCTGCATATGGCGGAATGTCGTTTTCTTTAAAAGCCTCGGCATCTTGATCATCTGGATAAATACCTATCGCACTAGCTGTAATAACTTGCTGTACCGTGTGATCATTATCCTTCAATAAATCTACTAATAGTTGAGTACTATCAATACGGCTGGACATAATACTTTCTTTGGCCGCTGCTGTCCATCGTTGAAAAACAGATTCTCCTGCGAGATGAATTATCGTATCGACACCATCAATACAGCTAGAATCTATGGTCATGTTTTTAACATTCCACAAAAAGCCTTTATAATTAGGTTCTGTTCTAATCGCGCTGGAACGAGTGGTCAGATAATGAACTGTATGACCTTTTGAGATAAATAAATCTGCTATTTGCGAGCCTACTAGACCTGTCGCACCTGTTATTAATACATTCATATAGGTAAAGTTAGTCGCTATCGACTAGTATGTAAAATGCTTTTGTATAGAATTAACTTTTAAGATGTTAGAATCTAGATCAATGAAGCCTTCTTTTATGTACCTAATTGAACTAAAAAAACCCATTACTAAAGAAAGTAATGGGTTTTTAAAAAAGGTATTAAGTTTAAAGTCTGATAGTCATTTCTGTATCTTCTTTTAAGGTAAATTTTGAATCTCCAAAAACTGGTGGTCCAAAACTCATCTGTCCTCCACTTACGTTATAATTTTCGGCAGGCATACCGTCTTTAAAGTCCATTCTTTGATTACCATTTAAGTCATGTAATACTATAATAGCATATTCTCCTGGAGCAACATTTTCAAAAGTTACAGTCGCTACTCCATCTTCAATTTTTACCGCAGCGCTTTGCACAGGTGCTGCTACCATAAACGTTTCTTTAGTATTAAGTGCAAACACCATTTCACCTTTATCGCTAGTCGCGTTAGGAACGGTAACTTTTAAAGTGTGTGTTGTTTCTTGAGCAAAACTTAATAGAGAAATAAATAATGCGATTGTTGTGATGATAGTTTTCATAATTGTGTGGTTTTTGTTGTTTGATGAGACAAATATGCATCACGCTTTCGCGGAAGCGAACTTTAAAATACCCAACTGTCATAAATAACTACCGAGTTGTATTTTTAAGCAGGCTATGGCTCGTACTCTTTTAATAAAGCTACCAATTTATCTATATCTAAAGGTTTTAAATGAGAAGTCGAAAATGAATCTAAACGATTGATACGACGTATTAGTAAATGTTGATCTTCTACCCAAACCTGTGATATAAACTTCATGTCCAGCTCTAAAGTCTTACCATCTATCTTAAGTTTAACTTGATCATCTCTTTTCCAATGTAAAGCATTTTTGCGAGTTGCTAACCATATTAAATAGGCTAATCCTATTAAATATAGCACCACACCTGGAATACCAAACCAAAGATCAGGAACGATAAATTGTGGAAATACAATCAGTATCCCAATAGCAATAGAAAGACACCATTGAACCCATCTAGGATAGGCACGCCACCTGGTATTAAAAAAATAAAACTTTTTAGCCATCTTCATTTATAAGATTATAAAAGACCTCTTGCTTTAATCTCAAGATATTTATTAATGGTATTTACTGTAAGGTGTTGCGGTTCTGTAAGAATAGTTTGTATACCATATTTGTTCAACTCATTAACGATGAGTTTCTTTTCATAGATAAACTTTTCTGCGATGGTTTTATCAAATATCTCACGAGTTGTATCTACCTCTTCTATAAGCATCTCTTTAAGTTCAGTGTTCTCAAAGAATATGATCACTAGTAAATGACTTTTAGCAATCGCTTGTAAATATGGTAATTGTCTATGTAAAGCATCAAGTGTTTCAAAGTTTGTATATAATAGTAGTAAACTACGATTTGTAATCTTGCGTTTAACGTCTATATATAATCTAGAAAAATCACTTTCTTTAAAATCTGTATCAACATTATAAAGTGTCTCAAGAATAAGATTCATTTGCGAAGCTCTTTTTTGAGCTACCACCTGATTAGATATGCGGTCTGAAAAGCCAAACATACCAGCTTTGTCACCTTTCTTTAAGGCTATATTACTAATCACTAAAGTCGCATTAATCGCATAATCAATCAATTTCATACCTTCAAAAGGCATTTTCATGACACGTCCTTTATCAATAACAGAGTAAACTGGTTGCGACTTTTCATCTTGATACTGATTAAGCATTAATTGCCCACGTTTTGCACTGGCTTTCCAGTTGATATTGCGCACATCATCACCTGGCACATAGTCTTTAATTTGCTCAAATTCCATAGTGTGCCCTATCCTACGTATTTTTTTCATTCCGTAGTCTTTGAGTTTATTGGTAAAAGCCATCAACTCATACTTACGCATTTGTAAAAAAGATGGATATGTAGGCGCCATAGCATCTGCATCAAAAAGATAACGCCGTTCTATAAAACCTAAAAAACTGGATACATAGACATTTAAAGACCCAAAGTGATACTCACCGCGTTCTACAGGTCTCACCGTATAATTAAACTCTCTAGACTTACCTGACTCAATAGTTGCATCTATAACAAAGTCTCGTTTCTGGAACTGAATAGGTAACTCATCAATAATTTTAATTGCAATTTTATAAGGGTATTGATTTGCAATAGCAATATTTATAGGGTTATTGTCTCCATTAGATAATTTATCTGGAATATTACGTTTTGCTTTAATTCCTTTTTGAAGTCGATATACTAATATAACATCGAGAATTGTAAGTGCTATAAACAGATAAAATGCAAACTTTAAATAGCTAAAAATGGCTGGGAATAAGAAAGAGACTATCAATAATATCACAAGCCCAATAAGCACTTGAAAAAAGCGCTTTGAGAAGTAAATACTCTTATAGAATTTATGTAGTTTCTTTTTCACTATCTAGGAATCTCTATGGTTTCTAAGATTTGTGCTACAGCTCGATCTGCAGTAAAGCCTTCCATTTCTCTTTCTGGAGTTAAAATAATTCTGTGTCGCATAACAGATTTTGCAATGTATTTAATATCATCTGGTGTTACAAAATCACGTCCCATAAGAGCCGCATAAGCTTTAGACCCATTCATTATAGCAATTGATGCACGTGGTGATGCTCCTAGATAAAGATTTGCATTATTACGTGTATTAAGAACAATCTCTGCTATATATTTAATTAGATTATCTTCAATGATAATGTCTTTAATAATAGTTTGATATTTTTTAATTGCAGCTGCTGATAGTACTCCTTCAATCAGCGTTTCTGGATCTTCATTTTTTCTAGCGTGATTACCTTCTAGTATCTTAATTTCTTCGTCTAGATTAGGGTAATCGACGTTAATCTTAAATAAGAAACGGTCTAGTTGCGCTTCTGGCAATCTATAGGTTCCTTCTTGTTCTACTGGGTTTTGAGTTGCAAATACTAAGAATGGTGTATCTAAATTGTACTCATGCCCATCAATAGTTACCTGACGCTCTGCCATCGCTTCAAATAGTGCCGCCTGTGTTTTTGCTGGTGCTCGATTGATCTCGTCAATAAGAATAATGTTTGAAAATATAGGTCCTGCCTTAAATTCAAATTCATTATTCTTCATACTAAAAACGCTTGTACCTAATATATCACTAGGCATTAAGTCTGGTGTGAATTGAATACGTGAAAAACCAATTTGCATGGTTTTGGCAAGTAATTTTGCTGTTACCGTTTTTGCTACACCAGGAACTCCTTCTATTAAGGAATGTCCATTTGCTAGAATAGAAACTATCAATAGGTCAATCATCTCTTCTTGACCAACTATTACTTTACCTAATTGCTCTTTAATTTTAACAACTGCAGCAGACAATTCTGTTAGGTCAAGCCTATTTTTAAAAGCCAATCCATCTGACTGAGTAGCTTCTTCTACTTCAGGTTGATCTGGAACAAAAGCAGAAGATCCAGACTCTTGATCTGGTGTTTGAACAAACTGCTCTTGTGCGGCCTCGTGTACAGGTTGAGAATTAGTATCTTGATCTGATTGTGGCTGGTTATCTTGTGGCTGGAGTTGGTCTTTATTTTCTTCCATAGTTATTTATTCCTTTAAAAAGGCTTCAATCCTTTTATTAAGTTGTTTTAATTCATATTCATTGTGTACTGATTTAGCACGCAACTTATTAATGTATAAAATGACATCTTCTGTAAAGTTCTGTGATCTACCCGATTTAACCGCTAGTCTCTTTATGAAAGTAGTGTCTAATCTTTGAGTGTCTACAAAATATTTAGAACGCAATCGTTCTAAAAAGTAATTAATCTTTTTATCAATAATTCCGCTATAATCACCTGTTTGATAATACAAACTACCTATCGTCTTTGTAAATTCTACCGAACTATTTTTAAGTGGTTCTACAATAGGTATAATGCGCTGTCTACGTTTACTAGCAAAAATCATATAGATAATCACACCCAACAATGCTATATAATAAGCCCATTTTAAAGCAGGTTGAGATAGCACAAAACGCATGGGTGAGGTAATAACTTTACGACCAGACTTACCATAGTCATCAAAGAATACTGGACCATCGTTCATATAGCTTAAAGCCTCTACAGCATACTGGTGTTTACCATCTTTGAGCATGTAATAGTTAGTAAATGATATAGGGTTGAGATTATAATAAAAAGCACCATCTCCAACCTTTATCTCGACAAAATTAACTTGTGGAGTCTCTCTAGTTAATCTTTTCTCTTCTTTATCATCTACATTAATATCAAGTTTTTCTTCTTTTTCACCTTCATCATTATCAATAGTTTCTTCAAGATAATCTGCAATGTATCCTTTAGAAGGCTCAAAGGCTAGCACCTCACCTAACACTTTAGTGTTTAAGGTATCATAAACTTCAAAAAACTTATAATCTGCACCTTTATCATAGACATAACTTCTATCTTTTAAAGATTTATTAACCAGTCTAGTTCTTACTGTATCCCTTCTAGAATAAGAGTAAAATGAAGAAGAGTTGGTCTCCAATCCTAATGTGTCTGCCAGAGTGCCATAAGCGCCATTACTGGCAATAAACACTTTATTACCACGCGCAACAAAATCCATTAAATAGTCACTTTCTACACTATCAAAACTGAGATAATCATTTATGAAAATATAGTTGGCATTTGTTATAGAATCATTCTTTAGTAAAAAGTCGACAGGCACTTCATCAACAGATGTGATATCATCTCTATTAAAAATTTCATCTAACTGATCATATAATACAAACGCACCGAATGGTATTTTGTCACCACTAGTAAAACTCTTTTGCCAGTTTAATGGTCTAGGTCTACTGCTTTCAAAAAAGAAAAGCATAACCACCACACCTAGCAGTACATATAGTATCGTTTTTGCTCTCTTATCTATCATGATGTCTGATTTTTAAGAGATTCAAACTTTGTTCTAGCGTCGTTAAATGTATGTTCATTAAGTTCAAACTCTCCATACCAAACATAATCATAGAGGTAGGATATTTTCTTAAAATGCTCTTTGAGCGCAGGCTCGTTAAGTTCGCGATAATAGTCGGAATTTGTTTTTTGAAAATCCCATTCAATCTTCTTATTAGTACTCAACCACTTTAAGGCGTCTAGATATAAATAGCGGACCGCATTTCTATAATTACCAGTAGCAACACTGTCTTTAATTAATTGACTCAAGTCGATTTGCTCGATATGAGTTTCTTCCATATTTACGGTTGCTGCAACTCTAGCATTGCGAGTTAATAACGATTGGGCGCTTTCTTTAGAGAGCAATCTTACTAGAAAGTAGATCCCTACAGCGGCCATTATTATAAATATTAAAATCTTTAAAACGTCTGCCCAAAAAGGATTAATATCGATTCCAAATACATCACCTATCCAATTGAAAACACCGTTAAGAAATCTAGTAAAAAAGTTATCACCTTCATCAGACACTTCATAGTAGAAAAAATCATTACCGGTGTACTGTTCTCTCAGGTCATCACCTATATCCGGTATGTCCAGACTACGATTATCATAATCTCGGTTTAACGTGTCGGTAATTTCTCGAGGTCGTTCCTCTATTTTAGGAATGAGATCTTGTAGTGATTGCGCTTTCGCAAAAGCGGATATCAAAACAATACCTATAAGCACTAATTTTCTCATATGTTCTCACCTATTTTTTCAATACGAGAACGCAAAAAAGTATTGTGCTTAAATTCATGCAAATTGAAATATACAAAAGCGTTAATGGTTTGCGATAACAATTGTATAAACATCAACATTAAACAGAATAAACTTATGACTACCACCAATAATATTTGACCAAAGACGCTTTCATCAAGACTAGTTCCTGACTCCACCGTATGGAAAATATACACACCTACAAGTATCGCTGGTAGTAGGTTTAGAGCCATTAAGGCTATTTGGATAATTAATCCTAACACAAAGTTTACTCCTATCGCTTTCCAAAAATTACTAAAAAGTAAATCCCAGGCTTCACCAAATGCTCCAAAAACGGTAGAATCTTCATTGTGAACATAACTGAATATAGTGAGACTGATCCACGCATTAAACCCTAAACCTATGAAGATGCTAAGTATAGAGCCTAAGAATGGTATAAATGCTAGTATAACTTGAACGATTATATAAACAATATAAAGTCCAACAGCTACTAGAGCAACTAGAAAAATCCCTCCAAGATGACGTTTAGCCTTTTCCCAAGCATCTTTACGTGGTATATTATTAACCTTGCGCTCCTCGTATAAACTGACGTAAGCACTAGATAAAGTATAATTTAACAATGTGGCAATTAATAACACCAGTATTAATAATATCACACCTATTCCCGTAATCATCGCTGCAGACTCTTCTGCATTTGATCCACCTATAGAATAGCTATTTTGTGCGATTGCAATAGCCACGATACCAGTGATCATTAGATAGACACTGATTAATATAAAAATGACAAAGATGCCATTATATCCTACAAACATATTGATGATTTCTTTAAAGTTTCCTTTCAAAAAATCAAAATATGCAGATATTATTCCTCCAAAGTCCCTACGTAATCTGGGCTCTATATACTTCCTCATTTTTTCTTTTTAGGTAATTAGGATAAATAATGTAATATCCTACAATAATAACAGAACTCAATAACAAAATTGCATATTTAAGGATAGAAGGCATAAAAGCATATCTGGTGACAAACCCTTCAATAAATCCAGCAACTATAAAAAGCGGTATAGTACTAATTAGTACTTTAAGTCCCTTTTTAGCACCTTTTACAAAAGATACCCGTCTAGAATAAGTGCCAGGAAACAATATAGAATTACCCATGATCATTCCGGCAGCACCACAAATAACGATTACAGACAGTTCGATAGTACCGTGCAACATAATTACACTCCACGCCTCTACAGCTACGTCTTCATTTGAGAACATAGCAAAAAAGGTCCCTACCATTATACCATTATTAAATAAAATATAACCCGAACCTATAGATGTCAACAGTCCAGCGGCAAAACACAACATTCCTACCTGAATATTATTTTTAGTAATCCATAAAAACATGCCCAACGCACCATCATCTTGATATATACCTGTAGGATTGCCATTTCTTATGTTTTCTAAAGTTTCATTAACATAACGATCACCTAATATTAGTCTAGTAAAAGAATCGTCATATATAGTACTTATGGCACCTATAGCTACTGCTATCATAAAAATAGCAAAGGCATAAAAAAGCGTACGTTGATGATCTGCAAAAAATAAAGGGAACTCTGTCTTCCAGAAATCTACAATACGATTACCACTTTCTTTTTTATTTACATATATTTTTTGATGCGCTTGACTTGCTAAAGAATTTAAATACAGTAAAGTTTTACTTTTTTTGTAATAAGTTTGGGCAAATGATAAATCGTTAGTCAATTGTATATAGAGCTCTGCAAGGTAATCTGGATCAATTTTAGAATTTGAGTCTAGAGCCTTTTCAAAAGCCACCCATTTTTCCTTATTTTGCTTCACAAAAGCTGCTTCACGCATAGCACGTTTTTTGGCTAAGATAAAAACTAATTTCAGCATGTCCAACACAAATGTAAATACAGCTCAAAATGTTAATATTAACTATCAGGTTTCTAGTCTAGGATATCGTATCGTCGCATTTATTATTGACCTGCTAGTCATGGCTGTGTATTTAATTGTAATTGATTACATCGGTTTAGGTTTTAGGGATATAGTAGATAACAACACTTATTTTGGTATTTCAGAATTACTTTTCCTTCCAGTAGCTTTTTATAGTCTATTCTTTAATATCGCATTTGGTGGTCGTACTCCTGGTAAATTTATTATGAAAATGAGAGTCGTTAAAATAGACGGATCACCAGCTAGATGGTCTGACTATTTAACCACATGGATTATAAGATTAATAGATATCTGGTCTACTAACGGCGGCGTGGGAATTATTGCTATCATTTTTACAGAAAAAAATCAGCGATTAGGAGACTCTGCTTCAGATACTATTGTTATAGACGCTCGCAAAACAACTAAAATTAGTCATACCATCTTAGAAGAAGTAGATCAGAGTTATGAACCTACCTTTATGATGGTTAATAATCTAAGTGACAATGATGTTAACGAGATTAAAGAAATTTATAGACTCGCTGCAGAGAGTCGTGACTTTAAGGCTCTACACCAATTACGTCATAAAGTAGAAGAGCTGTTGCAGACTAATTCAGAATTGAGAGATGGTATTTTTATACGTACGATCCTTAAAGACTATACATACCTCACACAAGGACGCTAGATGGATTTTATACAAGTAATTGATTTATTGGGAACGGTAGCGTTTGCCATATCTGGTGCTCTTGCCGCATACAATAAAAAACTAGACGCCTTTGGTATTATTATCATTGCATTTGTTACCGCTGCTGGTGGTGGCACATTGAGAGATATCTTACTAGGTGTGAGTCCCGTATCCTGGATGACTAATATGAATCTAGTCTATACTATATTAATATGTGTACTGGTAACTTTCATATTTAGTCAGAAGTTGTTAAAACTGCGCAAAACACTTTTCTTTTTTGACACGATAGGTATCGGTTTATATACCGTTGTAGGTCTAGAAATGGGAATCACTGCAGGACTACATCCGTTTATTTGTGTCACACTAGGTTGTATTACGGCCTGTTTTGGTGGTGTGATTAGGGATATACTAGTAAATGAGATTCCCGTGATTTTTCGTAAAAACATTTATGCTACCGCATGTATCGCTGGTGGCGGTATTTACTTTATTCTTAGAAAATTTGAGGCTCCAGAAAACATCACATTTATCGTGTCAGGTATTTCGGTTATTGTGATTCGTATGCTGGCCGTTAAATTTAAATGGCAATTACCACGTCCTTACCTTGATTAATTTTAAAAGTAGTGGTAGAATTATTACGCTTTCGCGAAAGCGTCATTTAAAGACATCGCTGCTTAATCCTTACCTGCTTTAAATAAAAAATCTTTCTCTGCTTTACTAAGGCTTTCATAACCGCTTGCAGATATTTTATCTAGAATAGCATCAATTTTCTTTTGCTGTGTAGACTTCTCTTTAGCAGTACTATTAGTAGATTTCTTATTGCGGTAAACCGTTTTCATAGGCGCCTTCTTTTCCTTTTTAGGAGTCGATTTAAACATTGATTGAAACCAATCACCAACTGATGAGAGTCCTTTCAAAATATCTATACCATCACGCATTTTATGTGCGGTATAAAATCCAATAGCGATACCGCCTAGGTGAGCTAAATTTCCACCGACATTATCACGAGCAAAAATTCCAGCAATCGTCATGACTAATAAAAAGTATCCTATATACTTGAGTTTTAAATTAAAGAAAACCAATCGCACCTCTGTATCTGGCTGATATGAGCATACAAATAAGGCTACTGCATAAACACCAGCACTTGCTCCTACTAATCCAGCTGAATTTACATAGGTAGAAAACAAGCTTTCGCCTAATAAATAAAAAGCAGCTCCACTTAAAACACCTGCAAAGAATAAAGTGATTAGTTGACGACTATTAAAAAAATTAAGCATCATCTGTCCAAAACTGAACAGTATCAACATATTCCAAAATAAATGAAAAATACCGGAATGTAAAAAGGCATAGGTTATTATGGACCACGGTTGTAATAAAGTCTCCCATAAACCTGGTGGTAACCTGAACCAGTAGTATGATGGCGCATATACATATTGTAATAACCACGACACTAAAGTTAACGCCACAATGACAACAATTAATTGACCTAATGCTGTTTGCTGTGCATACTTACTTTTTAAATCATCTATGAAAGTCATTAATCCCAACGGTATTTGTCCATGCTATTTCTTTTCCAGTACCAGGTAATTATAAAGCCTACTATAGCACCACCGACGTGTGCTGCATGCCCGATATTATCTTGTACACCTGTAATACCTAATGTCGCTATGGTCTCGTATGCAAAGTAGGCACCTATCAACCATTTTGCCGCAATAGGAAAAGGAATAAATAGAATTTGTAATTTCACATTAGGATATAAAAAAGCAAATCCTGCCAGTACACCAAAGGTGCATCCACTTGCTCCTACCATTACACCCCAAAAATTAGGATTACTAGCGGTACCAAAAAGCTGTTGATCTACAATAGCTTGAGTAGCGCCTGCTTCTATCGCCTCACTAGTCCATGTTATATACTCGTAGTAGTCTATTCCTGTAGTTAATAAATAAGCTCCTATTCCAGAACTTAAGTAAAAGAAAATAAACTTATTGTTTCCCATCCAGCGTTCCAGTGGCGGACCAAAAATAGCTAACACATACATATTCATTAAAATATGTAGAAAATTTGCAGAATCATGCATGAACATGTGCGATATCGGTTGCCATATTTGAAACCTTGGATCTTCAAAGAAATGAAGGGCAAATGTGTCATATAATCCTGGAGCAATAAAAACAGTCCCTACATAAAAAACGACATTAAGAATAATAATGCCTTTTACTACAGGCGTCATGTTACTAAACATACTAGTTGAACTTTAAATTTAGGCTTTCGCCCGTGATATTTATGAACACCTTTTTTCCTTGAGCGGTAAGTTCTGACTCTTTACAAGCAAATAATTCATCGACAAGATTCTCCATAGCCTCTTGACTCATAGATTCTCCACTTCTGATGGCCATTCCTCTAGCCATGGTAGCTGCTAGCCGATCTGATTGAGAAAAACTTTCTTTAGGTAAATCTAATTCGCTATCCCTGATGATAGTTTCCAGAACTTCCGGCACGTGTTTTTCTTTCAACTGGATAGGTAAGCCTACAATTTCAACAACATTATTTGCTAATGTTTTAAAGATAAAACCTGTCTGCTCTAGCTGTTCTTGTAATTGTGTTAAAATAGACACTTCATCAACAGGTAAATTAAGTCTCAACGGAAATAATAATTGTTGACTTGTACCTCTCTGTACAGTGATATGCTTTAATAATTGCTCATACAAAACACGTTCGTGAGCACGATTTTGATGAATGACCAGCATACCACTCTTTAATGTGCTGATGATAAATTTGCGCTGTAATTGAAAAATATTGCGCGTTACTTTCTCATCCTCAAACATCGATGTAGTCATCGACACCTCTTCTGTCTCATCTAGTAAGGTTGAAGAATCATCTAATCCAGCATATAGCGATTCCCATGCTTGCGGCGCAGGTTTACTATAAGATGGAGTTGATTTACTGGTGCTAGAACTAGAACTGCCAGTATTTGAAAATGGATTAAAATCTGGATTAACTTCTATTTTAGGAGAACTGGTATTTTTCTTAGTATACTCATAAGGAACCTCGTATTGAGGTTCTTTGTCAAAATCAATCGCATTAATACTGAACTGTCCTAGCGCATGTTTTACACTTGCTCTAACAATGGCATATAAACTATGCTCATCGTCAAATTTTACCTCAGTTTTTGTAGGATGAATATTGATATCCACACTATCCTTAGGCACATCTAAAAATAAAAAATATGTTGGATTATTTTTCTCTTTAAGCAAGCCTTCAAAAGCACTAGTCACGGCGTGATGTAGATAATTATGCTTAATAAATCGGTCATTAACAAAGAAATACTGTAAACCTTTAGTTTTACGAGCAAACTCTGGTTTACCTACAAAACCAGATATTTTAACTAGTTCTGTTTCTTCTTCTACAGGAACTAACTTTTCATTAGTCTTTGCTCCCATAATATTTACAATACGCTGTCTGTAATTACTAATTGGTAAATTAAATAGCTCTGTATCGTTACTAGAGAATTTAAGTCCTACTTGAGGATGCGCCATAGCAACACGATGAAACTCATCAGTAATGTTGCGTAATTCTACATTATCAGATTTTAAAAATTTACGACGTGCTGGTACATTGTAAAACAAATTGCGAACGCTAATCATAGTTCCCTTTGTGGTTACGACAGGTTCTTGATTGACAACCTTACTACCTTCTATTTCAAGAATAGTACCTAGATCATCATCTTCTCTCTTGGTTTTTAACGACACATGTGCAATAGCCGCTACAGAAGCAAGCGCTTCACCACGAAACCCTTTTGTGTGCAAATCAAAAAGATCATTTGCATTAGTGATTTTTGAAGTAGCATGTCTTTCAAACGCCATACGAGCATCAGTCATGCTCATCCCTTTTCCATCATCAATGACCTGCACAAGTGTTTTACCAGCATCTTTAATAATTAAAGAAATTTGTGTGGCTCCAGCATCGATGGCGTTTTCTAACAACTCCTTTACAACACTGGCAGGTCGTTGCACAACTTCTCCAGCCGCGATCTGGTTGGCCACGTGATCGGGCAATAATCTTATAATGTCTGACATGAAGTCAATCTAAAATTTAAATATGGATAAATCAAAATCAATTAACCATAAAAAGACTAATACAAGCACAGCTACAATGATATATAAGCGTTTTTTAACACCTGCATCTACACCTTGCTTATAATCACTCATCGCTGTATTAAACCTATTTTTTAAACCACCAGCATCAATAGTTGATCGGTGTTCATCAAATTTATGTTTAATTTCAAACGGTCGTGTTCCTTCCTCTTGCTTATAAAAGCGAGGCTCGTAACTATACTTTTTATTTTTGCGACGTGTTAGAATTCCCATGATTATGGTTTATTACAAAGTTAATAAATATGCTATTGTAGATACGTCAAACACCATACCGACTATCAACAATATGACTAATAATTAAAAAATAGCCGTTTAAAGACGTGTTATGTTGAATAATTACGCTTTCGCGAAAGCGTAATCATCAACAAGTCAACCCATTCTATAATAGTGTAATCTTTTTGTGATGTTTAGGCATTATATTTAAGGCTTCCAAAAAAGACTTTTATAACATGAATCTAACCAATCCAGTAAACAGCATCCTTAAAGGGACTATCTCTTTTCTAATCATTTGTTTTAGTACGTTATCTTTTTCTCAAGACTCATATCCGATAGATTTTCAAGGAGATATCATTACCATGGAAACTAATATCGATAACTTTCAATGGTCACAATTTCCATCAAATAGTGTATTAAAAAACAGCTATACTGGATGGATACAATTTGCACAAACTCCTACTTACATAGTTCAACAAGAATTAAAAGCTGCAGGAATTACACTTGAAGCCTATTTACCTCATAGAACTTATGCTTTTACAGCATCACAAGAAGTAAGTCCTATATTTTTAAAACAAAAAGGAGTCATTACAATTAGACCTTATGATAATCGCATGAAATTATCACATGATCTTAAAAATGAGACTATCGGTAATTGGGCTATTCGAGGAGATAAAATCCTTATCCAGATTCAATATTTCAAATCAATTACTCCAGAGGAAATTAGTATAGACTTAAAAAACGATGGTATTGATATTATAGAAGTTTTTACAAGTGGTCACAACGTCATGGTCGCCATTGACAATGATCGTATTAATGAGATTGCCTCTCGTAACTATGTTCAATATATGGACATCATCGCGCCTCCATCCATAAAAGAAGATACTGATGGAAGAGGTTTACACAGGTCTAATAATCTAGACACGCAACAGGTAGGTGGAAGAAACTACACTGGTGCTGGCATTGGTGTTCTAGTAAGAGATGATGGAATTGTTGGACCGCATATCGATTTTGAAGGCCGCATAGACAACTCACAGGCTAGTGGTTCAGGACAAACGCACGGCGATGGTGTTGCTGGTATTTTAGCTGGTGCTGGAAACCTCAATCCAGAAAATCGCGGTATGGCAGCTGGATCTAATGTTTATATCTCAAATTATGCTTCTTCTTTTCTAGATAGCGCGACGACATCACTTATCGCAAATGGAGATGTTCAAATCACCAACTCTTCTTATGGAAATGGATGTAATGCAGGCTATACCATAACTGCAAATACTGTCGATACTCAAATTAATAATACACCTTCATTATTACATGTATTTTCTGCAGGAAATTCTAATGGGGCTGATTGCGGATATGGTGCTGGTGGCCAATGG
This sequence comes from Nonlabens ulvanivorans, assembly GCF_000732625.1. Lineage (GTDB taxonomy): Bacteria > Bacteroidota > Bacteroidia > Flavobacteriales > Flavobacteriaceae > Nonlabens > Nonlabens ulvanivorans. Next base: position 1,275,965 of record NZ_JPJI01000032.1, on the reverse strand, counting down.
GGAAATATAACGGGTGGACACAAACAAGGTAAAAATGTAATTGCAACCGCAAATGTAAATGATGACGGTACTCTTGCGGGAAGCAGTAGTAATGGACCTGCTACCGATGGACGTATCAAGCCAGATATTACAGCTCATGGGCAAGGTCATATATCAACTAATGAAAACAACGGTTATTTATCTTTTGGAGGAACCTCAGGTGCGGCACCTGGAATTGCAGGTGTAGCGGCTCAATTATATGATGCTTATCAAACCATAGCAAATGGTGTTTTACCAGAGTCAGCTTTAATAAAGGCTATCATGCTTAATACCGCAAATGACGTAGGTAATACTGGTCCTGATTTTCAATACGGCTGGGGAATTGTAAATGGGTTAAGAGCTGTTAAAACAATTGAAGGACGTAATTTTTTTAGCAGAACGGTTTCACAAGGCACATCACAAAGTCGTGTTGTTCCTGTACCACAAAATGCTTCACAAGTTAGAATAATGCTATACTGGAATGATCCGGCAGCTGCTACTGGTGTTTCCACTGCTCTAGTTAACGACTTAGATCTAGTGGTGAGTGATCCAGCTGGTTCTATTTACAATCCATGGGTTCTCAATAGCAGCCCAAATGCTGTGACTCTTAATGCTCCAGCTACTACTGGAATAGATCGACTGAATAACATGGAACAAGTCGTAATTGATAATCCTATCGCTGGTGATTATACTGTAGATATTACAGGATTTAATATACCCATGGGAATCCAAAAATTCTATGTCGTTTATGAAATAATAGAAGACCAACTAAACATCACATATCCTAATGGTGGTGAATCTTTAACACCAGGTAGTACAGAGTTTATTCAATGGGATGCTACTAATACTAGCGGTAATCTCTCATTAGAATATAGCTCTGATAACGGTACGAGTTGGAATGCAATCGCAACTGTAAGTAATACAAGTTTATTATATGAATGGACCGTACCTAATGATGTCTCTGGTCAATGTCTCGTAAGAATAACTGATAGTAATGGTAATACAGACACTAGTGACGCTGCATTTTCTATTGCTCAACGAGTGACAGGTTTAAGCATTACACAAGTATGCCCGACATATATTAATGTATCATGGAACGCGATGCCAGGTGCCACTTCATATGATATTTATACTTTAGGACAACAATTTATGGAAGTAAATGGTAGCAGTACAACTTTAAGCTACAGTATACCTATTACAAACATTAACGATGTACAATGGATAGCCATCAGCGCTTCTGGCGGCAATGGATGGACTAGTCTGCGTAACAATGCTATAGAATATGACGGCAGTGGATTATTAAATTGCTCACTAAGCAACGATTTAACGGTTGTAAGTATTTTGAATACCACAGCAGATTTTCAATTCATTTGTAATCCTGGACCTATCATTGTATCGGCCAGTATAGAGAACCTAGGATCACAAGACCAGTCTAACTTTACAGTATCATATCAAATCGATAATAATGCTATGATACAAGAGACTTATAATGGAACTCTTAATGCAGGTTCTTCCATTTTATATAACTTCAACACACCAGCAACTGTGAACGCAAATGGTGCAGGCACATTACGTGTTTGGGTAAGCACAACTAATGATGAACAATTAGTAAACGATGAAAAAACACTTGATTATTTTGCTACAGCAACAAGTGAATCATTAGACATTGTAGAACCTTTTGATGTAAATGGTGTACTACCTACAGGATGGATACTTGATAATCCAGATGGAAATACGACATGGACTGAAGAGATGAATGTTATAGGAGTTAATGGAAATCCGACAACAGCTGCATTCATTGACGGTGCAAACTATACCTCACGTGGACAAACAGATTCTTTTACTACAAATTATTATGATTTAAATTTTAATGGTACCGCTACACTTACTTTTGATTTAGCAAAAGCACAATGGTCTGCAACCTACAATGATGGACTAAGAGTAGAATTATCTACAGATTGCGGTAGTACATACAATCAAATTTATTTTAAAGATGGCTTAACACTTGCCACGGTACCCTATACTAATAGTACTTGGACACCTAGCAGTGCTTCAGACTGGCGACAAGAAAGTATAGACTTAAGCTCGTTTGTAGGTAATGATATAGTATTAAGGTTTGTTAACCTTAATGATTACAGTAACAGTACATATATTGATAACATATCTCTAAATAGCACATTATCAAATAAAGAAAACAAATTAGCAAGTGCTGTAAATTTATATCCTAACCCAGCAAATACAATAGCATTTATAGAAATAGATAAACTTACCGCAGAAACTGTAGAAATTCAAATTATGAATAGTTTAGGTCAGGTGATTCTACAAGCTGATAAAGTCAAAAGTTCAATGACTACAAAGCTAGATGTGAGTAATTATAAATCAGGATTATATTTTGTTAGAGTTAGCACTGGAGAATTACAAACAACAAAAAAGCTGATTATAAAATAATCAGCTTTCAAATATTATTATAAACAAGTATCTAATTAATGGTCGTTTTTAATAGCGGCCATTTTTATTGCAGCTATAGCCGCCTCAGACCCTTTATTTCCATGTTGTCCACCGCTACGAGCAGCAGATTGCGCATGGGTATCGTCTGTTAAAACACAAAAGATAACAGGAATACGAGTTTTATTTAAATTAAGATCTTTAATTCCTTGAGTAACACCTTGACATACAAAGTCAAAATGAGCGGTTTCTCCTCTAATCACATTACCTATAGCAATTATCGCGTCTAATGGTTTTTTAGTTCTTCTATTAACCACTGGATAAGATCTGTGCTGCATCGTTTTACATCCATAGATCAACTCAAAAGAACCAGGAACGTTCATTCTATGAATATTAAACTGGTCAACACCACAGTCCATTAAAGCCTCTACAGCACCTTTATAAAGGTTTTCTGTAATATCATCATTCCATTCAGAAACAACAATCCCGATACGCATTGCTGCGGCATCGGGTAAATTGTTTTTATCGTAATGTGATAAATCTTTTCCTTGTGTTGCCATGTAACTAGTTACCTGATGCTTGTGCCTGACCTAAAAGTACTTTTGCTGTACTAGCCTCATCTGCATCAGCATACATCGATTCTATTTTTTCTAGAGCCTCGATCGCTGTTGATTTATCACCAGTAGCAAGAGCAGCATTAGCAGCTTTTAATAAATACTTAGGAGAAGTAAAATCGTTAGGATTGGTCTCAGCAGCTTGCATGTAATAAGAAACAGCATCTGCAGTTTGATTAACTTGTACTAGTGCATCACCTATTCCAGCAAGAGAAATAGATTCTAATACAGAATCTCCACCTTTATAAGCAGTTAAATGATCAATTGCTTTTTGATAATTATTTCCACCTAAATTTAGATATGCCATTCCAGCTTGATAATTTGCAAGGTTAGCTGCATCAGTACCAGAGTACTCATCGATGATTCTAGTAAGACCAAATTTACCATTTCCACCTTCTAAAGCTAGAGTGTATAGTGAATCTTGAACATCACCTGTAGCAACGATAGCGTCATTGTAATAAATGTTTGCTTGGGTCATCTCTGCCACAGCCTCTTCAGACTTAGGGCCTAATATGAATTGTGTGTAAGCCCACCATAGTAAAGCTATTACAGCAAGTCCACCTATAATATATAAGATTGTATTTTGATTTCTACTTACCCATTCTTCCGTCTTATTTGCTCCTTCATCTAAGGTGCTAAAAACTTCTGCTGTAGTAGATTCAGATTCTAGAACTTCTTCTACAACTTCTTTCTCTTTCTTAGTTTTAGGTTTGTATCCTCGTTTATTATAGGTTGCCATAGTTTATTTATTGAACGCGCAAAAATATAATATTTATCCATAATTAAAAATGTGTTTAAAGCTTTATTCTTCTTAGTTTCAAACCATACCTTTGCGAGAGGTTGAAAAGTGAGCTTTAAATTACGCTTTCGCGAAAGCGAAACAACCTCAACACACTGCAATTCAAAACATTATCAATCATATATGCATCTCGATTTTTTGAGCTTAGTAAATTATAAAAGTTTCGCATCTGCAGAATTTGAGCTGGATGAGAAGATTAATTGTTTTGTAGGCAACAATGGTGTAGGAAAAACCAACGTTCTAGATGCTATTTACCATCTTGCATTTGCAAAAAGTTACTTTAATCCCATTACAGTTCAAAACATTAAACATGACGAGGACTTTTTTGTCATTAATGGAAATTTTAATAAAAATGACCATGAAGAGAAAGTGGTCGTAAGTGCAAAAAGAGGTCATAAACGTGTCGTAAAGCGCAATGGTAAAGCTTATGAAAAATTAAGTGAACATATAGGACTGATTCCACTGGTCATTATATCACCTGCAGATCGTGATTTAATCATTGAAGGTAGTGATACTAGGCGCCGTTTTATGGACAGCGTTATATCTTTAGATAATCAAAATTACTTAAATCAACTGGTTACTTATAATAAGTTGATTCAACAGCGCAATGCGTTGTTAAAATATTTTCAAGCCAACCGTACTTTTGATAGAGACGGATTAGAAGTATATGATGAACAGCTCATCGTACTTGCTACCTTTATACATAAAACTAGAGTAGACTTTCTAGAATCCTTCACTCCTATTTTTAAGAAATATTATGCCTATATTTCACAGAGTGAAGAAGATGTAAATATTTATTATAAATCTGATCTTAATGAAATCGCTGCCAAAGAAGTGTTTGAAAAAGCACTCCAAAAAGACATGCAATTACAATATAGTAGCGCTGGAACACATAAAGATGATTTATACTTTTTACTTAATGGGCATGCCGTTAAGAAATACGGTAGTCAAGGACAACAAAAAAGTTTTTTAACGGCTTTAAAGCTAGCCCAGTTTGAGTTTATTAAATCTCAAAGTGGTACAGTTCCTATTCTATTGCTCGATGACATTTTTGACAAATTAGATGAAAATCGTGTTTCTCAAATTATCAATATGGTGAATGATGAACAATTCGGTCAATTATTCATAAGTGATACGCATCCTGAACGTACAGAACAAGTCGTAAAAGAGATACACCAATCGTATAAGATTTTTAAATTATGAGAAATTTAATTTTATTATTGATATTAATCAGCGTTACTGCTTGCAGTAATAATAGTAAAGAAATGGTAAATGCCATGGAAGGTTATTGGAATATAGAAACGGTCACCTTACCTGACGGTAGCGAGAGAGAATTTCCTTTTTCAAATCATATGGATCATTTTGAAATTGAAGGATATAATGGTGTTAAAAATAGAGTAAGTCCTACTTATGATGGAGGCTTTATTAATTATGGAAGTCCTGTTTCCTTTACATGGGAAGTTGTTGACCAAGATGTTGTATTAACATTTAAAGATGGAGATAGTCGATACCAACAGACCTTAAAAAAGTGTAATGGATCAACACTTATCTTATTGCATGATAACGGAACAGAATACATTTATAAAGCACACGAGAATGCGCAAGAATAAAAAAGACGACTTCTTAAATATGAGCGAGGCTTTAAATGATTTTAAAGCTCAAAATAAACTTCAAAAAGGGTTTGCTCGTGTTGATGTAGAAACGGCATGGAAAGAAGTTATGGGTAATGGTATCATGACTTACACAACACAGATTAAATATAGTGGCACTACTCTATTTATAAGCCTGTCATCATCTGTTTTAAGAGAAGAGTTACTTTATGGACGTACTAAAATCATGGAAAACCTCAACAAGCATTTAGGTAGTAATATGATTGAAAAGCTAGTATTGAGATAAAGGTTTATAACTATGCTTTTGCGAAAGCGTAACTCAACTGAACCTTAGAATTTTACAGGTCCATTATTTAAAGTTGTTGATGCAGATTGTTTAGGCTGTTGTTTTTCAATTTCTAATTTCTTATTAAAGATTTTTTGATATAACTCTTTTAAAGTATCAAAGTCTACTGACCATGATAAACCTATTCCTTGAGCATATCCACTTATATCACCTATTTGCTGCAGGTTATCTTCACGATTGAATATTTTAAGTCTTAATGATCCATCTTTATTAAGTAAAAATTCAATTTCTACATTACCTATGACAGCACGCTCTGTGGCACTAGTACTACCTACTGGAACTCCTAGTTTACCATTTATCAAAACACGATCTGTGATTTGAGTAGTCACAGTTACACCGAAACGATCTGATCGCTGTAAATCACTATTAGGATTACGCTCTGAAGCTTCATAATTAACACCAAATTGAATATCGCCATCACGATTACCTACCAGATCATTCACTATACCAGATAAGCTTTCTACTAGGTTACCAGTTACAGCATTTTGACCTATACTGTTAGGATTATAAAATGTTCCTCCAGTAATGAGAGACATAGCTTGTAAATAACGTTGTGCTTTATCTTCTAAACGATATTGAAGCTCTGAGCTTACTACAGAGTTGGCATTCGGGAATTTGATTTCAAACTCTGGATCAAAGTAGGATAAATTCCCTTCTAACTTTGTAATAACCTCTACCGGAATTTGTGAATTTATATTAGGATTATCTAATAGAATCGCAGGATTTGCTTGTGTTTTATAAGTTGCACTTACATCTATGTTAGCTTCTGTTGGACTACCATTCCAGTCCACGGTACCACCTGGTTGAATGGTAAATTCTTTATTAACTATACCGGCATATTTAAAATTATAAATACCATCATAGACTATAAAGTCACCATACATATTAAACTTACCTAAGGTGTTAATTTCAAGTAATAAATTACCAGCGCCACTTCCTCTTAAGTAACTTCCATTTTCTTGATCTACGGTAATTTCTACCTCGGCAGCAGGAGTTACTTTAAGATTAAACCTTAATTCTAAACCTGAAATATCTTTTATTTGAATGTCTTCACCTGATACACGAGCTTCTTTCTCTTCTGGACTTAAGAAGTAAATGACCGAATTATCACCTATACTTTCGGCATCATTTAAGGGTACTTTAAATATGGTGTCTTCTCCGGTAGTAGCATTTACGTCGATAAACAATTTATCTGTAGGTCCACTTATACTTGCTGTACCGTCTATAAATGCGGTCCCATAATATAAAGATTCTGGCGTTAATCCTGTGTCTAAAACTAGTAATCTATCAGAGCTAAGGTTGAGCCCTAATTCCCAGAAGCCAAAATTCTTATGCTTTATAACTCCAGATAACGTTCCTTTAGTACCATACTTAGTATCTGTTAGTTCAATAGTATTGAAGTCAAATAAATCAGTACTTACAGTAATTTCACTATTTTGAGCTAAGTCAAAATCTGTATTAAGATATGGTATATTCAATCCACCATCTTTTATCACTAATCCACCACTAAGATTAGGTTCTACTAATAAACCTGTAAGACCTATCTCTCCTGTCGCAAATCCTCTCATATTATCGAGCACCTCACCACCTAATGGACTTAAAGCGACTAAATTGAATTCATTAAAATTAAAATCGACGTTAATCTTAGATTGATCACCGGCAGTATTAACCGTACCATTTGCCCAAAGTGTGCGCTGTACGTCATCTTTCAATTGAGCATTTACTTTATACTGGGTTAAATTCTCATTTCCAGCAATAACTAATTCAAAATCTCCTAATGGAGTATCATTTACTTCAAAATCAGATACCGTAAAATCACTGGTAGGTGCATATTTACCATTACTTTGATTTAGTTCTAAAGATCCATTTATGAGGCCTTTCATTTTTAAACTATCTATAGGCGATGTTAAACTAGAAATACGCACATCTTTAAAATCTAAATGAAGTGCTTTATTATCCTTACCACTTACATCACCTGCTAGAGTAATAAACTCTTTTGAGTGTTTAAATACTAAAGTATCTAGGCTAATTTTTTTAAAATCATGATCAAAGGTGAGTTGTACCTCTTTATCATCATTATTTAAAAACCATTTCTTGCCTTGAAATTTGATATCGCTCTTCCTTATTCCTACCACAGATTGACTACTATCGTTTACCGTGTGATAAAAACTAAGGTTGTATTTATCTGATTCCCTTTTTTCACTGGCAAATTCGGTTCTAAAGAATAAGGTATCCTTATTAGTTACATTAATTAGTTTAAAATCATTAACGTCATAAACACCATTCTTTACGTTATCAATCTTAATATAGGTATTAAATAAAGGGTTTTGATTATTGATTTGCACATTAACCTTGTCTAACTTAATATCGTCAAAAAGCTTAATCTCTGGTGTTCTAAAAGTCATTTTAAACTGAGCTTCATTTGATGCTACTTGACCTTTTAATGTTGTGTTTTCGCCTAGAGCGATATCTGGAAAAACAAGATCTACTATTTTATCATATATCTGAAATTCATAATCTAGATATTGATCTTTAGTCACGGTTTCTGATCTATAATTGGTATATACATTACCAATAGCATTTTTAAAAAGCTCAGGTATTTCTTCTAATTTAAATTTACCAGACAATTCTCCTTCTATGATGTCAGGACTATTAATTGTGATCTTGCGCACGTCTTCATCAAATGAGGATACTACTTTAAAATCTTCAAATACATATTCTTTATTATCGTTTTTATAGCTGGCATCTTTAAACTCAACAAAACCATACGCATCATTGATTGTAGTTCCTTGCATCGCCATTACAATATCACCTTTCAATATAGCCGTAGAATCTCTTTTAAAAATATTTATAGCATTTAGGTCTGCATATTCTATGCTAGCCTTAAAGTCATATTTATTAGTTTCTTGTGAAAGATCTGCTAACCCATCAAAGGTCATTTTAATATTGGGATCGTTAATAGATAAGCTTCCATCAAACAATGGCTTTTTAAGTGTTCCATTTACTTTAATGTTACGATAAACATAACCGTTATACTCTAGGTTAATGACACCACCGTTTATATTCGTATTCAATTGATCTGGATTAAAACCTTTTCCATCCACAATTAAATTAAGGGTTGTTTTACCTAAAGAGGATACTCCGAGTAGAGAACCAATGTCTAGATCTGTTACTTGAACCTTTCCTTTATATCCTGGTTGAGTACTTTGAATATTAGTAAGCACTAAATCGGTATCAAAAGCCCCTTTACGAGAAGTACCTTTTAAACGTGACACTACAGTATTTGCATTTACAGATGCATATCCTTGTGCATTAACGGTACCTAATGCGTCAACTTCTACTGGCAAAGATTTTCCTAATATGTTTGGCAAAAAGGCTTTTAAATCTTTATTACTAACTCTTAATTGATTAAAGTCTCCTTCAATATAAAATTCATCGAGATTATCTACCACATTTACAAAATGCATATCTCCATCAATAGAGATATCATTAAGTGCTCTGGCCTTCATCTGATCTACATTAAAATCATTGAGAATTCCAGTCATATGACCACTAAGTTCTACTGTTTCATTTTTAACAATCTCATTATAAAATAATCGCAACTCATTAGTCGCTATAATAGATTCATCAATTTGAAAGTCCCAATCCACTTTATTTGTAAAATCAGAGAAATTATTATTCTGGTAATTCAGTTTTAAATCTCCTTCTAACTTTGATCCTGCGGTCTCTATATATAAATCGGCAATGTGAATTTGAGAACTTGTATAAGTGAAATTAGATTTTAGGTTTTTGACTATTAAATCAGTCACACCATTTTCTTCTTTCATAACACCTGTATGCATTAAGAAATCAGAGTTTTCAATACTTGCAGTAATCACACCACCATCAATCTTAAAATCACTAGCAACCATGTTCAGATTTCTTGCATTAAAAGATTCTGGATATTTGATAGTTTCATCAAATACTATAATATGAGAATTAGTAACATTCAGTTCACTTGCTTCTAAAATAAATGGAGCGTTACTTGAACTTTCGCTACTTCCAAATTTATCTATGAACAGACTTAAGTTATCTCTTGCATCTTCTTTATATCTATGAATGTTTAAATACAACCCATCTAATTCTACAGACCCCAAATCTGGTTGTCCATTAAATAAATCGCTAAAACTTACAATAGAGGTTTCTAAATTTCTTACAAATATTACTGTGTCTTTTCTGTGATCCAGCGCTAATGCGTTTTCTAAGGAGACATTACCAGAATAACTGACATGGATTTTATCAATAGAGATGTCAGTATCATAACTATCATTAAGATATGTAGTTGTCCATTGTGCTGCTTTAGTTTGCACTGATGGAAAGCTGAATGCGATTACTAGAATAATAAATAGCACCAGTAGCACTAGTAGTATCCTTAGTAATATTTTTAAAATCCTTTTAATAGTAGTAGATGATTTACTTTTGCAAATGTCACCAATTTTTATGCCTTAGTATCATAATGCCCACACAAAATACATACATTCTTGCAATTGAGTCTTCATGTGATGACACTGCTTGTGCAATTCTAGAAAATGACCGCGTTTTATCTAATGTCGTCGCTAACCAAAAAATACACGAACAATATGGTGGTGTAGTGCCAGAGCTCGCTTCTAGAGCACATCAATCTAATATTATTCCTGTTGTTGAGGAAGCTCTTAAACTGGCAAAAATTGACAAAAAACAATTAAGCGCCATTGCATTTACTAAAGGTCCAGGTTTAATGGGCAGTCTATTAGTAGGTACCAGTTTTGCAAAATCATTAGCATTATCGTTAAATATACCATTACTAGATGTACATCACATGCATGGTCATATTCTAGCGCATTTTATAGATGATGGTCAGGAAAAACCTAGTTATCCCTTTTTAGCACTTACTATAAGTGGTGGACACACTCAAATAGTTCAAGTCAATAGCTCTAGTAATCTCGTTGTACTAGGTACAACTCAAGATGATGCGGTTGGTGAAGCTTTTGATAAATCAGGTAAAATTCTGGGACTAGGTTACCCAGCAGGACCACAAATTGATCGATTAGCTAAATTAGGAAATCCAAGAAAATTTGAGTTTCCAGTCCCTAAAGCACCAGATCTTAATTACAGCTTTAGTGGTTTTAAAACTGCCGTTTTATATTTTCTTCAAAGAGAGACTAAAAAAAACGAAGACTTTATAAAAGAAAATCTAGAAGATATTTGTGCCAGTATTCAATATACCTTAATTAAAATTTTATTTAAAAAATTAGAAAAAGCAGTTATTCAAACAGGTATAAAACAAGTTGCTATAGGTGGTGGTGTAAGTGCAAACTCTGGTATCAGAGAACATCTTAAATCTATGGAATCAAAAGGATGGAAAACCTTTATCCCGCCATTTGAGTATACCACAGATAACGCAGCCATGATAGGGATTGCAGGTTATTTCAAATATTTAGAAAATGATTTTGCAGGATTAGACACGACTGCTTCACCTAGAATACATATGTAATGCAATTATTTTATAATTCTCAGTTAGATACAGAATCCACATCTTTCACATTAGATCGAGAAGAAAGCAGACATGTATTTAAAGTTTTACGCAAGAAAATCGGTGATAAAATTAATCTTACTGACGGTAAGGGCAATCTGTATCATGGAACTATAAATCACATCACTAGTAATAGATGTGATTTAGATATCGCTTTCGCGGAAGCGTATCCACCATTACCATATCAATTACACATCGCCATTGCTCCTACTAAAATGAATGATCGCATGGAATGGTTTCTTGAAAAAGCAACAGAAATGGGAATCACTAGAATTACACCTATCTTATGTAAACATAGCGAACGACAAAAAATTAATCTAGATCGTTTTAATCGTATTATCATTAGTGCGATGAAACAATCACTACAATTCCATAAGCCAAAACTAGATGAGCTTACCACTTTTGAAGATTTTATAAACTCAGACCTATCAGGTTCCAAGTTTATAGCACACTGTGAGGATGGTGATAAAAACCACCTCATCAATATGATAAGTAAAGGTAACTCGGCAACAGTACTTATAGGACCAGAAGGTGATTTTACGCCACTAGAAATTGAACTAGCATTAAATAATAATTTTAAGCCAGTAAGTTTGGGTGCAACTAGATTGCGCACAGAAACAGCAGGTGTTTACACCGCAGCAACATTGAATATTATAAACAATTAAGGTCTATTTAAACCTATTGTTCATTTTCAATGAGCAAAACACCATCAAGATCAACTTGTTGTTGAACTTCTATTTGATGAATATTTTCTTTTTGTTCTTTCTTTGAATAATCCTCAATGCTTTGAAAAGCAACAGTTCCTAATGCGAGTAACATAGAACAAGTGGGAATAATGATTCTTAGCGAAGTGTTAATTTGCATGATAATTGATTTAAGGGGATTTAAATATATATAATTAATCGTAACGACTTAACCTTAATTTCACTTTTATCTAACAATTATTTGTTAATAATGTATCCTTGCTTATTAAGATTGTTAGATATTTGAACATATGAAGAATTTTATACTACTCTTTTTTTGCTCTACATACCTTGTTATGGCACAAGATGTCGCTGTACTTAAGTATAATGGTGGTGGTGATTGGTATTCTAACCCTACAGCACTTCCTAACCTAGTTGCCTATTGTAATCAAGAAATAGGAACTACACTTTCTGAAGACATCGCTACTGTTGAAGCAAACAGCATTGATATTTTTCAATATCCCTTCATACACATGACTGGTCACGGTAATGTGGTTTTTAGTGAAGATGATTTATCTAATCTTAAAAATTACTTGTTAAGCGGCGGTTTTCTGCATATTGATGATAATTATGGAATGAAACCATATCTAGAAAAAGAACTACTTAAATTATTTCCAGATAAAGAACTTATTGAATTACCGGCTAGTCACGAGATATTTAATAATCATACTCAATTCCCACAGGGCTTACCTAAAATTCACGAACATGATGGTGAACGTCCACAAGCTTTAGGTATTTTTCATGAGGGAAGATTAGTCCTATTATTTACCTTTGAATCAGATCTAGGAGATGGCTGGGAAAGCCCAGAAGTACATAATGACCCACCAGCTGTGCGCAAGAAAGCGCTAGACATGGGAGCTAATATTATAAAATACGTTTTCACAAACTAATCTATGTCTACACCATTACTTAATTCCAAATCCATAGCATATGGTATTTTAAGAGCCCTACTTATTATAGGTGGTGTCTTTGTATTATTATGGTTTATTTGGAAAATTCAATCGGTATTATTATACATAGGGATTGCAGCTGTTATTTCATTAATCGGTAGACCAATTGTAGTCTTCTTGAGAGATCGATTAAAATTTCATAATACCCTAGCAGTCATAATCACTATATTTTTCATCCTACTTATTCTTGCCGGAGTTACTTATATGATTATACCGATCATGCTAGAACAAGGTGAGAATCTAAGCCGCATTGATATTGAAGAAGTAAAAGGTAACCTCGAGGTTCTTAATATTGAAATAAGTGAATACTTTGGGATTAAACGTGTTAATATTTTTGAGCGCATTCAAGGATTAGAATATGTACAAAACTTTGATGTAGAGTTAATTCCTCAGTTTGTAAATGGAATTTTTGGAACGTTAGGTAATATCATGATTGGACTATTTTCAGTTATTTTTATCGCTTTCTTTTTACTTAAAGATAGTAGACTACTGGTTGAAGGAGTACTCGTTTTCTCAAAAAAAGGAACCGAAGGACAATTCCTAAGAGCGTTCAACAAAATAAAAAAACTGCTTTCTAGATACTTTATAGGGTTGGTTCTTCAAGTATTTGTTCTATTTATTCTCTATAGTATCATTTTACTTATTGTAGGAGTAGAAAATGCTTTAATCATAGCTTTTTTCTGTGCCCTATTAAATCTGATTCCTTACTTGGGTCCAGCAATAGGTTCTATTTTAATGATGGGATTTGTCATTAGTGATAATCTAGGAGCAGATTTTACACATACCATATTACCTAAGCTGGTCATAGTAGCCATAGGATACTCTATTGTTCAATTAATAGATAACTTTATTAATCAACCACTTATATTTGGTAAAAGTGTAAAGTCACATCCTTTAGAGATTTTCATAATTATATTAATCGCTGGATTATTGTTTGGCATTATAGGACTAGTACTTGCTATTCCCACATATACCGCTTTAAAAGTGATTTCTAAAGAATTCTTGAGCGAGTACAAGATTGTTCAAAAATTGACACGCAATCTATAGATGAATTTAAAGCTGTTACAGCCTATAGTGCGAGAATATTTATTGGAACATCTCCATGTAAACGCTGCTTCATTTCTTTTAAAGTCACATCCCTTTGATAGTATTAGTCCGCAAGAACTTACACAACAGCTTGTCGGGTTGCAAAAAGCACGTTTAAAGTTTGAATCACTTTTCAATAATGATCAAGTAATTTTCCCTCCTAAGGTAAACTTAGAGCAAACCAGTTCTTGGTCTACCGCTACTTATAAGGCAAACCTTTTTCAAGGTGAGAAAATGATAGATCTTACCGGTGGATTTGGAATTGATACTTCCGCTTTCGCGAAAGCGTATACCAACACCACACATATAGAACTTAATAAAGACTTACAAAGACTAGCTAAACAATTATTTACTGCACAAGAATTAACCACCAAAAGTTATGCTGGTGACGGACTGCAATATCTTATTGAAAGCACATCTATATATGATTTAATCTATATAGATCCTAGTCGCAAAACCGACACAAAAAGCAAAGCGATACAGTTAGAAGATTATGAGCCTAATGTTATTAAGAATCTAGATCTACTACTTTCTAAAGGAAAGAAAGTGATGATCAAAACATCACCCATGCTAGATATAACAGCTGGATTAAAGCAACTTAAAAACGTTTGTGCAATACATATCATCGCTGTAAAGAATGATGTAAAAGAACTTTTATGGATTCTAGAAAAAGACGTAAATGAGGTGATTATTCATTGCGTGAACTTAGAAAGCCAACAACCTGACCTGATATTAAATCATGGCGATATCGCTAGTATTGAACTCAGTGAACCACTGGATTATCTTTATGAACCTAATGCCGCTATAATGAAATCACAAGCATTCGGTCACCTGTGTGAAACGTATGGAGTTTCAAAAATCGATCAAGACGCACATCTTTTTACTGGTAAAAAAAGCACCGATTTCCCTGGCAGAACCTTTATCATAGAAGAGGTAAAAGCATATAAACCCAAAGATATCAAGCGCACATATGCCAAAAGTCATCGCGCTGTCGTCACCAGAAACTTTCGCGAAAGCGTGCACCAACTACGCACAAAATATCAACTCAAAGAACACGAGACCGATTATCTTTTCTTTACCAGTTCTATGGGAAAACCTATTGTAATACAAGCAAAGAAATTATAACTTGTATGCATGAAAAACTTAGTTGTATTAACAGGCGCTGGAGTAAGTGCAGAAAGTGGTATTTCCACCTTTAGAGATTCTGGTGGATTATGGGAAGGACACGATGTGATGAAAGTAGCGTCACCACAAGGTTTTGCCGCAAATCCTGAGCTTGTTTTAAATTTTTATAACCTGCGTAGAGCACAATTGAAAGAGGTCGAACCCAATCTAGCACACCATTGTATTGCCGGAATGGAACGTAATTTTAATGTGCACGTGATTACACAAAACGTAGATGATTTGCATGAACGCGCAGGATCTAGTAATATAATACACTTGCATGGTGAGTTACGTAAAGTGCGCAGTAGCAAGAATTATCATGACCAGCTACACTGGAAAGATGATTTACATTTAGGCGATCTTTGCGATGCTGGATCACAATTGCGACCACATATCGTTTGGTTTGGTGAGGAAGTTCCTGCTATGGAACAAGCGATAGAAATTACCGCAAAAGCAGACGTGTTACTCATTGTCGGTACATCATTACAAGTTTATCCAGCTGCTGGATTAAAAGATTATGCTCCTGACCACTGCCCTATTTATTTTGTAGATCCACATCCATCTTTAGAGAGTAATGGTAGACTTAAAGTGTTTGCTGAGAATGCGAGTACTGGTGTTCAAAAGGTGGCTGATTTGTTGAATATGGAGTTTTGATTTAAGATTATTTTTATATATTTTCATCAAAATCTTGATTATGAAAAAGTTACCTCTTTTATTATTAACATGCTTATTATTTTTCTCTTGCTCTGAAAATAACTCCATAGATGATTTAACTTCTCAAAAAGTAGAAGATCTTGTGTTTTACAACTATGACGGTGAACCAATAGAACAAAAGGATTTGGTTAGCTCATGGAACAACATGATTAATAATTCAGAAACGCCTTATCTTTTTCAAGCTGGAACTTTTAGCATTAAAAAAATTAAAACTCTTAATAATGATGACTTTGAATATGCACTTATAGCAACCAACACGACAAATAAAATTCAAACTGCAGCATTAATCACAGCATTTAAAGAAGGCTATAAAATTAGTAATCGTTCTGTCTCCTGTTATTATTGTGATGTAAATCTTGAATTACAGAGTAAAGATGGATATTGGTCCTGTAGTGGAACTAATGAAAATTGTGTTAAAACATCCCGACAATTTGAAGTAGATTCGGTTAATGAAACTCCAGATATAAAAATACTCTATAGCGTCCAGTTTACAGATGAACCTTTAGGTGATGTTAAAACCTTAAACAGAACCATATATACTGTTTATTCAAATGCATCTACTAAGGATGAGCTGTGCGATACCAAAAGTATATTAAGCGATAAAGCTTATAAAGAAATATGGGTGATTGATGATAAAAATGATCCTAAACAAAATAGAAGTAGAATTGGTCTTCAAGAGATCGACGCTAAAGACGCTCTTCATTTTATATGCAGTGATATAGAAAATGCTATTTATACTAAAGCGGATATGGAAAAATTCGGTAAATACAAACCAGAATACAAGGCTTTTTTAGATTAATGACCGTTAACCAATTCAAAACAGAACTCCAAAACCTCAAAGCTTATAAAGACGAGCGCGTGAGAATAGGTGTCGCAGCAGTAGAAAGTAATTTACTATCAGAACTAATCGACTTATGTAAACCTGAAAGCGGCGTTTCTCATCAAGCCTGCTGGTCGCTGGAGCAATCATTTTTACTTCACGAAAAATCTTGTTATCCCTATCTCAAAGAAATAGGAGCATTATATGAAATGCCCATCAACTCTTCGGGTATGCGAGCGCTTTGTAAAATATCAAGCATCCTTTCTAAAAAGTACTACTGCAAAAAAGAAAGCATTGTAAAATCCTTATTGACTCAAACTATACGTGAGCAAATGGTAGAAGGTTGTTTTCAGGTATTAATCACTACGGACAAGACCGCAAATATGGCCTATGCCGTGTATTCACTATTTGAATTTGGGAAAGAATTTGACTGGATTTATCCAGAGCTTAAACCTATTTTACTTCAAAAACTAGACGAAAATTACGGCAATGGTTTCAAGTCTAGCGCCAGACGCATCATTGCAAAATTAGATTCCTAATTAGAGATAAATCAGCTTTTAAAATTGTAATTTAGCACGCTTTAAAGATAGAACTTATGCCTACTGCTTTACAAGCTATTTCTCCTATAGACGGTCGTTACCGTTCAAAAGTCGACACACTTGCTCCTTTCTTTTCAGAATCTGCTTTGATACGTTATCGTGTCTTGGTTGAGATTGAATATTTTATCGCTTTAAGCGAAAGCGGAATCCAACAACTCCAACCATTTCCTGAAGATACTCAAGAGCAGTTAAGAAACTTGTACCGCAACTTTACAGATGAAGATGCCCAAGCCATTAAAGACATCGAGAAAGTCACCAACCACGATGTAAAAGCCGTAGAGTATTTTATTAAAGAACAGTTCGACAAACTAGGTTTACAAGCTCATAAAGAATTCATCCATTTTGGACTGACTTCACAAGATATTAATAATACAGCCATACCACTTTCCATAAAAGATGCTGTAGAAGAAATTTACCGACCAGAAATAGAAGCACTAAAAGAAACCTTAGAAAAGCTTTCTGCAGATTGGGCAAATATTCCTATGCTAGCTCGCACACACGGGCAGCCAGCTTCTCCTACTCGATTAGGAAAAGAATTCTATGTATTTGCAGTACGACTAGATGAGCAATTAAACATGCTCGATAAAGTACAACATGCAGCAAAATTTGGCGGTGCGACAGGAAACTACAATGCACATCATGTTGCTTTTCCACAAGTAGATTGGAGAAATTTTGGTGAAGATTTTGTAGAAAGTAGACTTGGTTTAACGCACAGTTTTCCAACTACTCAAATAGAGCACTATGATCACATGGCTTCTCTATTCGATACTTTAAAACGCATCAACACCATTTTAATAGACTTAGACAGAGATATATGGACTTATATCTCCATGGACTACTTCAAGCAAAAAATTAAGAAAGGTGAAGTCGGTTCTAGCGCCATGCCTCACAAAGTAAACCCTATCGACTTTGAAAATAGTGAAGGAAACCTAGGTCTCGCAAATGCTATTTTTGAGCATCTTGCTGCAAAGTTACCTATCTCTAGATTGCAACGTGATTTAACAGATTCAACTGTATTACGTAACGTAGGTGTACCATTTGCACATACCATTATTGCTATTAAGGCAACAATGAAAGGTTTAGGAAAATTACTTCTTAATGAAGCTAAGATTGCTCAAGATTTAGAGAATAATTGGTCAGTAGTTGCAGAAGCGATTCAGACGATATTGAGACGTGAGGCTTATCCAAATCCTTATGAAGCCTTAAAAGAATTAACACGTACTAATGAGAAAATCACAGGTGATAGTATTGCTAGATTTATCGATGGCCTAGACGTAAGTGAAACTATTAAAAGTGAAATGAAAGCCATAACACCAGCTACCTTTACTGGTATATAATTTCAAAAATATCAATCTATAATAAGCACTTCTATATGAGGTGCTTTTTTATTTATAAAGCTTTTGAGTTGCTCTAATTGATCATCATTCCAATTATATTGATAAAGTCGATCTACCTTACCATGTATTGATTTCATACTAATCATTTCTTTACTCAATCGTATTTCTTGAAAATCAGTTTTAGACTCATAGTAAATGACTGAATTCATCACAAATTTTAAATGAGCCCCTTGAAAATATATTTGTATTGATGGTATAGGTGGTGTAAAAACATTGACCGCTATTACTATAAATGGTAATAGATAATAAAGACCTTCAAAAGGGTTAAAATCTTCACTTATCCAGGCTTGAATTGCATTATAAACAAAAAAACCAATAATACATGTTGAAACTGCAATCCAGAAAATATTTTTCGATTTATCATACCAACTCAAAGACACATTATTTATGGGTATAAAGGCATCGATATCACGAGGTTCTTCATAATTCAATTTTTGATAAATCATGAATGAGGATTGAATACCTACCCAAATCAATATGATTTTAAAGAAATCTATAGATTCCCAATCCCAATAAATGAGAATAACTAAACCAATCATTATAATCACACTAGCTAAAAAAAAGTAGCCAGACGATTGCTGTTTCTCTTTCAATAAGAAATAACGTTCCTCAGCAAATAGGTCAAAACTTTTTAAATATTTCAACATGAAATAAGGAGTAAACTATTAATAAAGGGTATGTCAACGCACATAAAAAACTTCTAAAGATAAAATCCTACATTAAAATGCACTATTAAGCGAGTTAATCATACCTCTCAACTTAATAAATTTATTTTATATCAATTTTAACACGTAAGGAAACATGTTCACTATACTTTTGTAGGAAAAAGCAATGAGTACTTTAACCATAATTCTTAACGTTCTAGCTCCACCTGTAAGTGTATTTATGAAAAGAGGAGTTCATAACGATTTTGCAATTAGTATTTTATTGACTTTATTATTCTTTATACCAGGTATTATTCATGCCTTTTATATTACTAGACAAAAAAACCGAGTTTTATAAAAAGTAATGTTTAAATACTTGCTGACCTTGTAATCCACTAATTTTAATAATATAAAATGTTTTAGGTTGCATCGTTAAAATCTCGAGATAGTCTTCTTCCATTCTTCTATTGATTTTCAACACTAAACGACCAGTAAGGTCATACAATTCAATCTCATAAAACTCTTTCTTACTAAAAAGCAATACGTTTTTTACAGCTTTAACACCTAAATCCTTATTGGCAATCTTATTACTTAATGTAGCCGCTTGCCATCCATAATCAGATCCTTTTAAATCTGCGCTTTGTCTAGACAGATCAGTCGTGGCGATAATAAAGTACCAATCATTTACGACAATATTGGCTGGTAAGTTCACCACGTTTAAACTAGGTTCTTCTTGATACATTCTACCAGCCACATCAATTTGTGCAACATATGCATTTAAGGTAGTGTCAAAATTAAAAACCACAAATGTATTGGTATCACTAAAGTCATCGTGATAATCCCATGTTAACGGATCAGCATCTGTTTGAAGTCCTGTATAAAGAAGTAAATTAGGATCTCCCATAGGATCAAATAAGGAATAATCACCTTGTGATCCATAAGTAATGGTAAGAATCCCAGAATTAATATCAACTGGATTGGGATTTATAACTATTTGAGCACTTAAGAATAAGCTTGCATTGAAAAAACAAAAAAGTATAAAATGTTTCATATGTGTAGTTTACAGCAACTAAAATAGAAAAATACAGATATAATCGTTCTATAAAACAACGATAATACATTCAACAAGTCTTATTACGTAAACACATCAAACAAGTTAATATATTATCAATTCAATAATTTTTAAGAAAAAAAGTTAAAAATTGATATAACTTTGAGTAAATCAAAAACATCAATCATGAGTATTCTAACCATTATTTTAAACATTTTTATTCCACCAGTAGGTGTCGCAATGAATAAAGGAATAGGTAAAGATTTTATAATAAATTTAATTCTTACCCTAATATTTTTTGTTCCAGGAGTTATACATGCCTTCTATGTAACTGCCAAATAATGCCACAAAACATATATATATTTAAAAAGCCAACTTATCAAAAGTTGGCTTTTTTTATATTATATCTTCTTAGCTTCATTCCAGTACACATCCATCTCTGCCAGTGTCATATCATTTAGTTGCTTCCCTATTTCTTTGGCCTTGGTTTCTAAATACTGAAAGCGTTTTATAAATTTCTTATTAGTTCTCTCTAAGGCATCTTCGGGATTCACTCCTAGATGTTTTCCGTAATTGACTAAAGAAAATAGTACGTCACCAAATTCGGCTTCAATCTTATCTTGATCTCCTTTATCAACCTCAACTTGCAATTCATCTAGTTCTTCTTCTAGCTTTTCTTTTACCTGTTCTGGTTTTTCCCAGTCAAAACCTACACCTGCTACTTTATCTTGGATACGAGAGCTTTTAACCAGTGCTGGCAAGGATTTAGGCACACCTTCTAGAACACTGCTTTTTCCTTCTTTAAGTTTAAGAGCTTCCCAGTTTTTCTTTACCTCTTCTTCATCTGCTACCTCAACATCTGCATAGATGTGTGGATGTCTAGAAATTAATTTATCACAAATACCATTTGCCACAGTACCTATATCCCACTCATCAGTCTCTGATCCTATTTTAGAGTAAAAGACAATATGCAACAACAAATCGCCCAACTCTTTAGGAATCTCTGCTCTATCATTATCTAAAATTGCATCACCTAACTCATAGGTTTCTTCAATGGTTAAATGACGTAAAGATTCTAGCGTTTGCTTACGGTCCCATGGACAACCTTCTCTCAGTTCATCCATTATAGTTAATAACCTATCCAGTGCTGCGAGTTGCTCTTTTCTATTATTCATGTTTTCTATAACTATGTAAATGGTTTTTCTATTATTAAATTGTGAGGTATAGCAGTTATATTTGTTACGCTTTCGCGAAAGCGTAATTCAATCAATCCTATCGCCACAATAAAGATGGCATAAAATTAGTTCCTATTATATCAAACAATCCGATATGCGACAGATACTTTTAAGCTTTTTTGCACTTGTTATAACCATTCCAACTCTAGCCCAAAACTGGGTCACTGATGAAAGTATGGAAGAAACTGTAATGTTAGAGGACAACCAGCTTAAGGTTTTATACTTTACAGCGTCTTGGTGTGGTCCATGTCGTTATATGAAACCCATCATGCAAGACATTGATGAGGATGAAACCGTGGATACCACAGTATACTTTATGGATACCGACAGTAATATTGCCGACGATATTTTAAAAGTGAATTCGATTCCTGCCTACTTTTTTATTAAAAACGGGCGTGTGCTAGGTCGTACAGGTAGCGCCGTTAAACGTGAAGATATGGTTGATATGATAGAAAGACATGACGACATGACTATTGTAGGAAACCTACTTGCCTACCGTGGCAAACCTTCAAAACATGAACTAATTGCAGGTGCTAACCCTAAACTGACAGTAGAAAATCTAGAGACCATCTGGTATGATGCGCACCAACTCAATGCATTATCTTGGAAAATTTATCAAAAACTTACTGATCCACAAGATATAGCTTGCGCACTTATTTTAATTCAACGCTCAATTGAGCTTGAAGAGTTTACTTCTAACCTAGAAACCTATGCGCACTTACTCGCTAAAAATGGTGAAAATAGAAAAGCTCTTAAAATGGCTAAAAAAGCAAAAAGAAAAGCCGAAAAGAATAATGAGTTTACTGGAATTATTGAGGAGTTGATTACAAAATTAGAAGCTTAAGTTTCAAAAAGCAGGTTTTCTAGTTCAATAAAACATTCTATATATCGTTCTTCATCTTCATTATCCAATCCATCAATAATACATTGATATAATAGTTTACTTTGTCGATTAGGTGAAATGGATTGCATATTTTGAAGCTCTTTCTTATAAGTATCATTATCAACATACTCAGACAATCTTAACCTAGAGGCGGCATATTTTTGAACATTCTTATGTTTATCATCGATGGAGTCCAATAATTGATATGCTTTTTTGAAATCACCTTGATTCATGTACGACTCTGCTTCTAAATAGATATTATTCGCCTCCATTAGGCCATTTAAAAAAATCATAGAATTAGATCCATATCTACTGGCAAATTGATTTACGTTTTGACCTAGACTTAATCCATCATAAACGCTATATATGTTTGCTATTTCAAATTCCTTTTGACTATTAGGAGAAATATAGAAAACTAAATAATTATAGAAAGATTCTTCATTCTCCAGAATGTAAGTAAGCCTTATAACATCATCTTTTTTATGAATGTGTAACAAATTTAATTTTGAAGCATTTACAGCAAGATGTTCAAATAAATTATTATTAAATGTTTCAAACATCTGGTGAATAATGTTCAATACAATTTGAGGTGGTTTTTCACCTGGTCGCAATTCAGGTATTCTTACCCTTTTTGAGAATTCAATAGCATCAAAATAATCAGATAAAACAGCTGCCTTGTCATGGTTATAAGCATCTTGAATAATATTAGCTAGTTCTTCTGCCTTAAGTCGCTCTTTTTCTGTCATTTCTTGAAGTTGCACTTTATCAGCACAACTCCACAGAAATAACGGTATAATGAATAATAGTAATCTTTTCAAAAGTTATTATTTTAAATCCCTTTGATAAAACTACTGTATAAATCATTAAATTGATATCCTTCAGTAAATCGTTTTTTACTTAATTTATCAAACTCTACTAAAGACCATAAAATAAATTCTTTCAAGAAATAACGATCTTCCATAGGGAATTCTGGCTGGTATTTTTCAACTAGGTCTGTTAATGGCGTTACCTGATCTAATAATGCTTTATAATCTGCATCATTGAGTTCATCAAGTAATTCTAAGCCATCATTATTAAAGAACCATTCTAGTAGCTTGTCATAAGGCGTTTCTTCATCCGGTTTTTGAAGTTTCTTAATTTCAGGAAAATATTCTGGGAACAATTTCTTTGTCGCATCTCCTATTAATTCATTTGCAACAAAGGCAGCACCTTCTTGCTCTCCTTCATAGACCAACTCTATTTTACCAGTAATAGAAGGAATGACACCAGTGAAGTCTGAGAAGCGTAATGTGGTGGAATCGTCTCCATTCATCAGTGCACGACGCTCTGCAGTACTCAATAAGTTTTCATAAGCAGTGATGCTCATACGTGCACTTACACCACTCTTTTCATCTACATATTCACTATCACGTGCACAAAAACTAATTTGTTCTAACAAGTCTTTTGCTAATTCTGGAACAATTACGGTGTTTTCAGTACGTTCATCCTTACGAGCTTCTTGTTGTGTAATCGTTTTGGCGATTTCTATGGTTTCTGGATAGTGCGTTAAAATTTGTGAACCTATACGATCTTTAAGCGGTGTAACGATACTACCTCGATTGGTATAATCCTCAGGATTTGCCGTGAATAGAAATTGCATATCAAGCTCTAACCTCAACTTAAAACCGCGTATTTGAATATCGCCTTCTTGCAGAATATTGAATAATGCTACTTGAATACGTGCTTGTAGATCTGGTAATTCATTGATAACAAAAATGCATCGATTGGCACGTGGTATCATTCCATAGTGGATCACTCGGTCGTCTGCATAGCTTAGTTTAAGGTTTGCCGCTTTTATAGGATCTATATCACCTATTAAATCTGCCACGGTAACATCTGGTGTGGCAAGTTTTTCATAGAAACGTTCATCTCTATGCAACCACGAGATGGGTGTTTTGTCACCATGTTTTTCTATCAACTCAATGGCAGTCCTGGATAATGGTGCTAATGGATCGTCATGTATCTCACTATCTGATATATATGGAATATACTCATCCAGCAAACCTGTCATTAATCGTGCGAGTCGGGTTTTTGCCTGACCACGCAATCCAAGTAAGTTGATATTATGCCTGGATAAAATAGCACGTTCTAATTCTGGAATTACGGTATTTTCATAACCATGAATCCCTGTAAAAGAATCGACTCCTTTTTTTATATTTTCTCTTAGGTTATCTCTTAGTTCATCTTTTATAGATCTCGATTTCCATCCTGACTTTTTAAGTTGACCTAAGGTATTTATTTTTTCTATGTTCATGTTTTTGTCTCCGTTTACAGTAGGCAGTTTACAGTTTGTATTAACATTTATGGTTAGTTAAAACATAGCCTTCGACAAGCTCTGACTGACATTGTATATTATTTTATGATACTTCTGTTTAATTTTACTTCAATCTCTTCTTTCTATTTGCTTCATAGTCTGTAAAGATCATTTCACCTAGACCTTGCAGTCCGGTAAAAAAGGCTTTTCCTTGATTAGCTTCGGTGAATTCATCTACAAATCGTTGTAGATAAGGATCGTTGGCTATCATAAATGTGGTTATAGGAATATGTAATCTACGTGCTTGTGCCGCCATGGTATAACACTTCTCTACGATGTACTCATCGAGTCCATTACTGTTTTTATAATATCGACCATCTTTTAATCGCAAACAACTCGGTTTCCCATCTGTGATCATAAAGATTTGCTTATTGGTATTACGCTTGCGACGCAGTATATCCATGGCTAATTGTAATCCAGCTACCGTGTTGGTATGATAAGGACCTACTTTGAGGTAAGGCAAATCGGCAATTTTTATGGGCCACGCATCATTCCCAAAAACGATAATATCTAAAGTGTCTTTAGGATAACGAGTCGTTATTAACTCTGCCAGTGCCATCGCTACTTTTTTTGCAGGTGTGATGCGATCTTCTCCATACAAAATCATGGAGTGTGAGATATCGATCATCAAAACGGTAGACATTTGCGCTTTAAACTGTGTGTCTTCTACCACTAGATCATCTTCAGTCAGGTTAAAGTTTCCCATACCATGATTGATATGCGCATTGCGCAAACTCTCAGTCATAGAAATACGGTCCAATCCATCACCAAAACGATAAGCTCTATAATCTCCACTGTGTTCATCACCTTGGCCTAGTTTACCTGTTTTATGATTCCCGCTATTCCCTTTACGCATGTTACCAAAGATTTGTTCTAGGGCATGCTTGCGTAATAGTTGTTCTGTCTTTGCAGTGATTGTAAAACCGGCTGGGTTTTCATCATCACCACTTCCATCACCGCCGGCGTTGGGATCAATTTCTTGCTTTATAAATCCACGTTCTAATAGATCATTAATAAAATCATCAACAGTGTAATCTGGTGTGGTAAGTTTATATTCTTTATCAAGCTCACGCAGCCAGTCAATGGCCTCATCAAAATCACCTGAAGTGTGTGTAATAAGTTCTTTAAAAATCCCAAATAGTTTATCAAAAGGATCAACATCTTTAGGGTTAAAAAGTTCAAATTTAAATCCTGCTCTTTCTTGCATCATAGGTTAAAGATAGTCGTGAAAAATGGCATTTCCTTCCTTGAAGATTCAATTTAACATGGGTTTAAAGTTTAGAAATGGGTAAAAAAATCTGTTTTAGGTGTAAACTGACCACTTTTATCGATAAGTTAATCAGAAAATGCTTTCGCGAAAGCGTAAACCATACTACTTTTGCTGCCTTGAAAAACAGAGAACTATGAGACAACATCCATGGCATGATGTAAGTTATGGCGAAGATGCGCCAGAAAAAGTAATGGGAATTATTGAAATCCCTAAGAATACAAGAGCAAAATATGAATTAGATAAAGATTCTGGTATGTTGATACTGGATAGAGTTATCTATTCTTCTATGTATTATCCAACCAACTATGGTTTTATCCCACAAACCTATTGTGATGATGAAGATCCACTAGATATTCTAGTACTTTCTCAAATAGAGATTGTACCTATGTGTTTGGTAGAGGCTAAAGTAATAGGTGTCATGCAAATGTTAGATGGTGGCGAGATGGACGATAAAATTATCGCTGTTGCTGCAAACGACATGTCTGTTGCTCACTTTAATGATGTAAGTGAATTACCAGAATTCTGGAAAAAAGAAATGCGTAATTTCTTCCAAGATTATAAAAAATTAGAAAATAAAACTGTAGAGGTTGAAGAGTTTCAAGGTCGTGATAAGGCGATGGAAATCGTTAAACAATCTATTGAAGATTATAAAAAGAAGTTTCCTAACAATCAATAGGCCTTCTACTTACCTACTTTAAGTAGTGATGTAAAAAAAATCCAGCTCTAAGAGCTGGATTTTTTTTTGAAAATATTTTACCGCAGTATTCATCAGCTCAAAGTTGAAGATGCCATTCCTTAAACTACTTACCACTACCTTTAAACTGCTGTTCTTTACTAGCAAATAATACGTTAAATGTCGTTAAGCTACCATATATCCTTGTAATGTACTGTTGTAAATCAACTTTAGCCTGATCATCTAGATCTGAGCTATTGATCTTTTGCTCCATAACACGTAGTCTATCTCGCAGCATGACAATTTTATGCCAGAAAGTGTTAATAGGTATTTCTTTTACAGACAGGTTAGAATCTGCTGGTTTGAGCACCATAGTACCATTCTTATACTTATCTGCAAGAGGAACGATTTGCGTCACATCAGAGAATCGTTCTAATATCTCTCTTAAGCTTTTCTCTACTTCATAAAAACTTACCGTATCCACGTCATCCTCACAGGCCTCTATAACCTCAAATTCTTCATCCAGATCTAATGTCTCTAATCCGTCTTTTTGAAAAGTAACCCAATAATGTTTTGCAGTAACATTAGTAACAACACCAAAACCATATGTGTCATGATTAATTCTTGAGCCTATTCCTAGTAATTTCATTTGTTATATTATTATGTCCATTATCTTTGACCCGAAATTGCACAAAAACATTCAGCTTTGAAAAAAATCGGAAGAATTTTATTAAAAATCGTTCTAGGGATACTTGCGTTACTTTTAGTCGTTTTTATCGTTTTAAAAATAGTTTTTAATGACGATGTACCGCAAGGAGAAAAAGGTGCTGCGGCAGATGAGCTAGGATATGCTATCCTTGAGTCGATTAACAATAAAGAATTTACGCAAGTAAAAGAAATTCATTGGACTTTTAGAGGTGTCAATAAATATGTATGGAAAGTCCAGCAAAACGCGGTGGATGTTTACTGGGAAGACTATAAAGTTGCTTACGCAACTCAATATCCACAAATAAGTTTTGCATGGAAAGGTGATCAAAAACTGAGTGGTAAAGAATTAGAAGATGCCATTGCCTATGCTTCAAAAAACTTTAATAATGATAGTTTTTGGGTTGTTGCGCCTTATAAAATTTTTGATATTGGCACAGAGCGCGAGCTCATTGAAGAGGATGGGAAAAGAAAACTACTAGTACGTTATAAATCTGGCGGCACTACTCCAGGTGATGTTTATGTATGGGAAGTTGATGAAGATAATAAACCTGTTGCTTTTAAAATGTGGGTAAGTATTATTCCTTTTGATGGTATCGAGGCAAAATGGAGCGATTGGAAAATGACGGATGGTGGTTTTCCTTTACCAACTACACGTAGCCTGTATGGTATAGAAATTCCCGTTACTGATGTGAAAGTGATGAAATAATCACTCATCACTTTCTTCAAGAATAAAAATATCTTCAACAGGTACTTTAAAAAGTCTAGCCATTTTGAGAGCTAGTACGGTTGATGGTACATATCTATTTTTCTCAATAGAACTTATCGTTTGTCTAGATACACCAATAGCTTGAGCTAATTCTGTTTGATTCATCTGATGGATCGCACGTTGTACATGAACTGTATTCTTCATTACAACTGCTTTTTAAAAATCTGAAAGTACATTAGATAATAAAACAGATATGAAGAGATAATAAAGAAAAAACTCTGATTATATTCCCATTCCTGTGGTAACTCATCTTTGATACTATTAATTGTAACGACTACTATTCTCATCATCAATAGTGTAAATGTCCCTAATACAAATGCAAATGCAAACGCTCGATACCTTAATCTTTTAATGCGTTCATCTTCATTTTTATCTTTAGCTAGTGTCATCATAAAAAGACCAACTAAAATAAAATGCATACACAATTCCTTAAAAAAAAGAACATGATCACCTGCCTGTAAGGCTACTATTGTCATTGTAAGAATAGAAAGAACACATACTCCTATACCTATCCATAAAAATGAAGCTGGTAATAATGGAAATGCACCACCTTTTTTTTCTAACTCGCAAAATCTTTTTAAAACAGAATTTTTCATATTGTAAAGTTATTTTATAATAATGACAAATATACTTTACATTATGGAAAGAATACTATATTTTACAAATTATTATTTTTTATTTACTCAATAGTCTCATATTTGATGTACTCTTCTACATCTTCAGATTCTGTCTCATTATATATTTGCCAAAGTTGATAATAGTCTACAGATAATCTATTGTAATATAGATTACTGACTAATATAACTTTAGCGACAATTAAGTAGGTATGCCATAGCGCCGCTTGATAATCTCCACTTATATGAAGAAAAATAGTTACTAGAATCCCTAAAATAATAGACCAACGCAAACATACTGACGTATATAAACCGGTTAAGATAAGGACACCTATAAACAGCTCAACAAATGGTAGAAATGGGGATACTATTCCTAGTAAACTTTGAAAACCGGTCTTATTAGAATAATTAATACTATCTAGGTAAAAAGCATCAAAATCAAAAAGATTTAAACTAGCATGATAGATTAAATATGCACCTAGAATTGTTCTTAAAAGGAAATAAGCGACAGAGAATTGGTCATTTTGGGTTTGGTATAAATGCTTCATAAAAGCGTATTTTAAAGATTAATAGATATTATAGACGTGTTTAATTCTCCTTTGGTTTTTAAAAAGTTGTTTTTTAGACCATTTTCCATTTTGTCTGTTTAACCGTATAAATCAATTAATACAAAAAGGATGAACAGTACGTTAAACAAGTTAATCAACGTAACAATCCTATGAACAATATCACATAACTTTAAGTAGACTTTAAACTCTATATTAAAGCGCTTTAAGTAACTTCGCAAGATTGCAAAAAACTATGGCGAGACCTCAAGAATTTATTGAAGTAAAAGGTGCAAGAGCACATAATCTTAAGAATATCGATATTGATATACCACGTGAGCAATTAGTGGTGATCACTGGTTTATCTGGTTCAGGTAAATCATCGCTAGCATTTGATACTATATATGCTGAAGGTCAGCGCCGTTATATAGAAACATTCAGTGCCTATGCACGCCAGTTTTTAGGTGGATTAGAACGTCCAGATGTAGATAAAATAGATGGCCTTTCTCCAGTAATCGCTATCGAACAAAAAACGACCAGTAAAAGTCCGCGTAGTACAGTAGGAACGATTACAGAGATTTATGACTTTTTAAGACTGCTTTTTGCAAGAGCCAGTGATGCTTATTCTTATAACACAGGTAAGAAGATGGTAAGCTATAGCGACGAGCAAATAAGGGACCTTATTATTGATGAATATAAAGGAGACCGCATCAACATTCTTGCGCCAGTCATTAATTCAAGAAAAGGACATTATCGCGAGCTGTTTGAATCTATTGCAAAACAAGGTTTTGTAAAAGTACGTGTAGATGGTGTCATTCTAGACATTCAAAAAGGGATGAAGCTAGACCGTTATAAAACACACGATATTGAAATAGTTATAGATCGTATTGTACCTGGCGATAGTGAAGAAGATATTAAAAGATTAGATGCTTCCATAAATACAGCAATGTATCACGGGAACGATATTCTTATGCTGGTTAAAGCTGGCGATAAAGAAGGACGTTATTTCTCTAGAACATTAATGTGTCCAGAAACAGGCATCTCTTATCCAGAACCTGAACCTAATAACTTCTCATTTAACTCACCTAAAGGTGCCTGTCCAAAGTGTAATGGTATCGGGAAATTATACCAGGTAAATCCAGATAAAATATTACCAGACCACAGCATTTCAATCTCTAAAGGTGGTCTCGCGCCTTATCCTACCATGAAGAAGGATTGGATTTTTAAGCAGCTGGATCTAATCGCTCAAAAGTTTAATTTTAAACTTACTGATCCCATAAATAAAATTCCAGAAGAGGCTATTCAAATGATTCTTTATGGTGGTAATGAGTCTTTGGAAGTTAATTCTAAAGACCTAGGTGTAAAACGTAAGTACAAAATAGATTTTGAAGGTATTGCAAACTTTATAGATCAGACTTTTACAAATAATGATAGTACCTCTCTACAACGTTGGGCAAAAGAGTTTATGGATCATATAGACTGTCCATCTTGTGAAGGAGCACGATTGCGCAAAGAATCGCTCTATTTCAAGGTTAATGAAATGAACATCGCGCAGTTAGCAAATATGGACATCGCAGAACTGGTAGAATGGTTCGATGGTTTGGGAAGCACGCTTTCGCGAAAGCAAGAACAGATAGCCACAGAGCTCTTAAAAGAAATACGTGTTAGATTGCAATTTCTGCTAGATGTAGGACTGGACTATCTATCGCTAAATCGTAGTGCCAAATCACTTTCAGGTGGCGAGGCACAAAGAATAAGACTTGCTACTCAAATAGGCTCACAATTAGTAGGTGTTTTATATATACTTGATGAACCTAGTATTGGACTACATCAACGAGATAATGAGAAATTAATTAATTCCCTAGAGTCTTTAAGGGACACTGGTAACAGTGTGGTAGTTGTAGAACATGATAAAGATATGATTGAGCGTGCAGACTATGTTATAGACATAGGTCCACGGGCAGGAAAATATGGTGGAGAAATCATTTCAAAAGGTACACCGGCAGAAATACTTAATCATGATACACTTACCGCTCAGTATATGAATGGTAAGCTAGAAATTGATGTCCCTAAAACAAGACGTAAAGGAAACGGTGAGAAAATATCGCTTAAAGGTTGCACCGGTAATAACCTTAAGAATGTTTCCATCGATTTGCCACTAGGTAAAATGATTGTCGTGACTGGAGTATCTGGTAGCGGTAAATCAACCATGATTAATGAGACGCTCTACCCTATCATGAATGCTCATTTTTTTAATGGAGTAAAAATACCTAAACCTTATAAAAGCATTAAAAATCTAGATGCAGTAGATAAAGTAATTGACATTAACCAAAGTCCTATAGGAAGAACACCACGTTCCAATCCAGCAACTTATACTAAAACCTTTGACGAGATAAGAAGTCTATTTGCTAAAACTCCAGAAGCATTGATACGTGGTTATAAGCCAGGTAGATTTAGCTTTAATGTAGTGGGCGGACGTTGTGAGACCTGTAAAGGTGGTGGATTGCGTGTGATAGAAATGAATTTTTTACCTGATGTTTATGTCACTTGTGAGACCTGTCAGGGAAAACGATTCAATAGGGAAACACTAGAAATACGTTATAAAGGAAAATCAATAAGTGATGTTCTTAATATGACTATTAATGAAGCAACAGACTTCTTTGAACCTATTCCTAAAATTTATCGCAAATTAAAAACGATAAAAGATGTAGGTCTAGGGTATATCACGCTAGGACAGCAATCCACTACTCTATCTGGTGGAGAAGCGCAACGTATTAAACTTGCCAGTGAATTATCTAAAAGAGATACTGGTAATACTTTTTATATACTAGATGAACCTACTACAGGATTGCATTTTGAAGATATTAGAGTATTATTGCTAGTTCTTAATAAATTAGTCGATAAAGGAAATACAGTACTAATTATTGAGCATAATATGGATGTGATTAAAATTGCTGATCATATTATAGATGTAGGTCCAGAAGGTGGACGTGGTGGTGGAGAAATTCTCGCTACCGGAACACCAGAAAAGGTCGCAAAACATAAAACGAGTCACACTGCACGATTCTTGAAGAAAGAATTAGGCATGTGATGCACTTTCAATAAAACAATTATTGCTATTAATCATGAATAGCAATAAAACACAACGATTAAGTGGTAAAGCGCCAGTTTAATTAAGAAATTAAAAATATTATGAGAAAAGAAGCTAGAGAAAAAGGATGGAATGAAAAGAAGACTAACGACAGTTGGGCTACTTTTAAAATATTATCTGAATTTGTAATGGGATTTGAGCGCATGAGTCGTATCGGTCCATGTGTGTCTATTTTTGGTAGCGCACGATTAAAACCAGATAATAAATACTATCAACTAGCGACAGAAATTGCTGGTAAAATTGTAGATAATGGCTATGGTGTTATCACCGGTGGTGGACCTGGTATTATGGAAGCAGGTAATAAAGGTGCGCACCTTAATGGTGGTACATCTGTAGGTTTAAATATAGCATTGCCTTTTGAACAGCATGATAACCCATATATCGATCACGATAAGAGTCTAGATTTTGACTACTTTTTTGCAAGAAAAGTAATGTTTGTAAAATATTCTCAAGGTTTTGTAGTAATGCCAGGA
Source organism: Nonlabens ulvanivorans (assembly GCF_000732625.1). Taxonomy (GTDB): domain Bacteria; phylum Bacteroidota; class Bacteroidia; order Flavobacteriales; family Flavobacteriaceae; genus Nonlabens; species Nonlabens ulvanivorans. The sequence goes on along the minus strand of NZ_JPJI01000032.1, from coordinate 1,242,743 downwards.
GGATTCGGTACGTTAGATGAGTTGTTTGAAGCAATTACCTTAATTCAAACTAATAAGATTGGTAAGTTCCCTATCATTCTAGTAGGAACTGAATTCTGGAGTGGATTACTAGATTGGATTAAAGGCACACTAGATAAGAAGTTCTTTACTATTAGTCCTGAAGACATCGATTTACTACATATTGTGGACACATCAGATGAGGCTGTTGCTATTATCAATGAGTTTTATCAGAAGTATGATTTAAGTCCTAACTTCTAAAACTTAAAACTAATCTCGTATTTTATTCGTTAATATTCTGTACACTGCTAACCTACCAAAGCAAATACCATAACGATTTGAGAAAACTTACGTTTATTTTGCTTTTGATGTTGTCTTGTATTTCACAAGCACAGCACTCACATCATATGATCGCTACTTTAGAATCAGAGTCTGATGTTTTGCATATCAAAGACTCTATGATTGTAAAAAACGACAGCGATGTGAGTTGGGATAAAATAGTAATGCTGGATTGGGCACATGCTTTCAGTTCTAAAGATACACCGCTAGCCAATCGATTTGCCGAGGATTTTAAAAATAAATTTCAATTTGCTCCAGAAGATGATCGTGGTAAAACGGTCTTTAAATCTTCCACAGCAAATTTAGACTTTACAATAAAAAGGCTACCTCATCAAGTTGATATTATCGAGTTAATACTTAATGAGCCTTTATTACCAGGCGCATCTAAAACAATTGTTTGGCAATATGATATAGTAATACCAGAAGATGACTTTACAGGTTATGGTAAAAGTAGTACAGGCAATTATGCATTGCGTTACTGGTATATCACGCCAGCAGTATTTGATCAAGGTGAATGGCAATATTTCTCGCATAAAGGAATTAACGACTACTATCCAGCTTTAGCAAATTACTCTTTATCCTTGCACCTGCCTACTTCTCATCAAGTAGTGACTAATGCACCTATTATAACTTCTGGATTAACAGATTACAAAAACAGTTATTTATTAAAGGGCAACCACCTAGCCCATGTAGAGCTTTACCTTGAACAAAATCTTCAACGTTATAAAAACTTTGGTGTTCCTGATTTAAATGTTACCACAGATATTGAAGATGGTGATGTACCACCAGAATTAAAAGCTTTATTCATTGACCGTATTTCTGGATTTTTGAATGAAAAATTAGGGGCATATGCATATCCTAATATGCTCATTACAGATCGATATTATAGAGAAGATCCTGTTTATGGTTTAAGTTCACTACCTAGCTTTATCAATCCTTTTCCTGCTGGCTTTACTTATGAAATAAAAGTCATTAAAGCCATGACCAGAAAATGGTTAGAAAGTGGTGCCAGATTACATCCCAGAGATGAAAACTGGCTACAAGATGGTATGATGGTCTATTTATTACAACAATATAACCAGACCTATTATCCAAATTTAAAAATAGCAGGTAAGCTTAGTAATATTTGGGGAATAAGAGGATTCAATATCACACAATTAGATTTTAATGATCAGTATAACTTTTTATACTTAAACACCGCTCGATTGAATCTAGATCAAAGTATCACAACTAGATCAGACTCACTGGTAAAGTACAATCAACAATTAGGAATCATCAATAAAGCTGCTATAGGCTTAAAATATCTTCAAGATTATTCTGGCAATAATTCTGTAGACCAGACGATTAAAGAGTTTTATCAAAAAAATAAGTTGAAATTATCTCACGTCAGTGATTTTAAAACTATTCTAGAAAGTAAGAACACTAAAGACATCGACTGGTTCTTTAAAGATTATATTACAAAATACACTCGCATGGATTGGAAAATCAAGCGAGTAAAAAAAATAGGTGATTCCGTAAAAGTATTTCTTAAAAACAAATCAGATCGAGATCTTCCTATAGCACTCTACAGTCTCGATAAAGATAGTATCGTTGAAAAAATATGGATTGATCATGTTGTAGAAGATACTGTGATTACGCTTTCGCGAAAGCGTGCCAATAGAATTTCTCTCAATTATGAAAAACTCATACCAGAGTTTACCATGCATGATAACTATAAAACTTTAAAAGGATTTGCTCAAAATAGACCTATTGAATTCAGACTTTTTAAAGACATTGAAGATCCAGAAAGAGCACAAGTTTTCTTAATGCCTGACTTAGGATTTAATGTGTATGATGGAGTCACTGTAGGAGCACGATTTTCAAATGGGACATTATTACCTAAGCCATTCAGATATACTATAAAACCTATTTATGGTCTAAACTCTAACAAAGTAATTGGATCTGTCGGTTTATCTTATACACATAATTTAGAAAAACATGATGAGAGCATTTATTTTGTGCGCTATGGCGTGTCTGCAAATCGTTTTTCTTATGCAGATGATTTACTGTACCGTCGTGCGAGTGCCTGGCTTAATTTAGGTTTCAGACCTAAAGATTTGCGTAGCAATAAAAGATCATTTCTTACCTTCAGAAACGTATTAGTAGATAGGGATAGAGATCCTGCAAATCCAGTTAATGAGCCCGATTATAACGTTTTCTCAATCAACTATAATAATCAAGATCGTAACTTTAAGAGATATTTTAGCTATAACGCAGGCGTTGAAGTCTCTAGCAGATTTAGTAAGGCGACATTCAGAACACAGTGGAGAAAACTGTTTAAAGACAATAGACAATTAAACATCAGATTTTTTAGCGGTGCATTTTTACATAACGAGACTCAAAATGATGGAAACTTTTTCTCATTTGCACTAGACCGACCTACAGATTACCTATTTGATTATAATTATTATGGTCGCTCAGATGAAAGTGGTTTCTTCTCACAACAACTTATCATTGCCGAAGGTGGCTTTAAATCACAACTAGAAACACCATACGCAAACCAATTTATAAGCACGGTTAATACATCATACAGTATCTGGAAATATGTATTTGCATATGCAGATGTAGGTGTGGTTAAAAACCGTAACACTCCACTTGCTGGCGTTTATGATTCTGGTTTAAGGTTAAATTTATTACAAGATTATTTTGAAGTCTACTTACCTATTTATAGTAGTAATGGCTGGGAAGTAGGTCAAGGCGATTATGACCAGCGAGTAAGATTTATACTCACACTAGATTTAAATACTCTTACTGGTTTGTTTACGAGGCGTTGGTATTAGAAAGGCTATTGCATCTCGACTGCTTAATCATTACCTTTGCAATTATAGAAAAAGCGCTATGCAAACAGAAGAAATCCAAGAACAAAAACTAGTAAAATCTGACTTCAAACAAGAAGTGATTAAAGATTACAAGATTGCGGTAACTAGCCGTGAATGTAGCCTTTTAGGACGTCGTGAAGTACTTACCGGTAAAGCAAAATTTGGAATTTTTGGTGACGGAAAAGAAATTCCTCAATTAGCATGGGCACGTGCTTTTGAAAATGGTGATTTCCGTAGTGGATATTATCGTGATCAAACTTTTATGATGGCAATAGGCGAATTAACTATAGAACAGTTTTTTGCCGGTCTTTATGCAAATACAGATATTAAAGAAGAACCTATGAGCGCTGGTCGTCAAATGGGTGGACACTTTGCAACGCATAGTTTAAATGAAGATGGAAGCTGGAAAAGGTTGATCGATCAGAAAAACTCAAGTGCAGATATCTCTCCTACTGCTGGACAGATGCCTAGACTTCTGGGGCTTGCTCAAGCATCTAAGGTTTACAGACATAATGACTTAATTCCTGAAGATAACGGCTTTTCAAATAAAGGTAATGAAGTAGCTTGGGGAACGATAGGTAACGCAAGTACGAGTGAAGGACATTTCTGGGAAAGCTTTAATGCCGCAGGTGTCTTACAAGTACCTATGGTTATAAGTGTATGGGATGATGAATATGGTATCTCTGTACATGCTAGACATCAGACAACAAAAGAAAGCATTTCTAAAATACAAGCTGGTTTCCAGCGTGATCATGAAGATGCTGGTTTTGAAATCATGACCGTTAAAGGTTGGGATTATGTAGAACTGGTAGAAACCTATGAAAAGGCAAGCAAAATTGCTCGCGAAGAACATGTACCAGTACTGATCCATGTTCAAGAATTAACTCAGCCACAAGGACATAGTACTAGTGGTTCTCACGAACGATATAAGAATGAAGAACGTCTTGAATGGGAACGCACTTATGATTGTAACGTACAGTTCCGTAAATGGTTATTAGATAATGAATTTGCGACTGATGACGAGTTATCAGCTATTGAAAAGGATATTAAAAAGCAAGTACGAGATGGAAAGAAAGCTGCATGGTCTGCTTTTATCAATCCTATTGTACAAGAGCGTGATGCCGTACTTCCTTTATTAGAAAATGTAGCTAACCAGTCTGCAGATGGTGTTTTTATCAAACCAATGATAGAAAACCTTAAATCTACTAAAGAGCCCATCCGTAAAGAAATTCTTGAAACAGTGCGTAAAACATTGCGCTATACGTTAAAAGAAAATAGTGAAGCTATCACTGCTCTTAACCAATGGTTGAATGGTTATAGTCAAGAAATTCAAAATAAATACAGCAGTCATTTATATAGTGAATCTGCCCAGGCAGCTACTAAAATTGAAGCTGTTGTACCAGAATATAATGATGACTCTGAAGAAGTAGATGCTCGCTTAATCATGAGAGATAACTTTGATGCTATTTTTGCCTCTCGTCCAGATACTATGATTTTTGGTGAAGATGCTGGAGAGATAGGTGATGTAAATCAAGGGCTGGAAGGCATGCAAGAAAAATATGGTGAGCTGCGCGTGTCTGACACAGGCATACGTGAAGCGACGATATTAGGTCAAGGAATAGGTCTCGCAATGCGTGGCTTACGACCTATTGCAGAGATTCAATATTTAGACTACCTACTCTATTGTTTACAAATAATGAGTGATGATCTTGCTACTGTTCAATATAGAACGGCAGGAAGACAAAAAGCTCCACTTATCATAAGAACACGTGGTCACCGACTAGAAGGAATATGGCACAGTGGTTCACCTATGGGAGGAATTATCAACTCTGTAAGAGGTATTCACGTCTTAGTGCCACGTAACATGACGCAAGCCGCTGGTTTTTACAATACCATGTTAGAGAGTGATGAGCCTGCGCTAATTGTAGAGTGTCTTAACGGTTATAGACTTAAAGAAAAACTTCCTGTCAATTTAGGTGAGTTTAAAACACCTATTGGGCAAATAGAAATTCTTAAGGAAGGGAAAGATATTACCGTAGTATCTTATGGGTCAACCTTAAGGCTTATAGAAGAAGCTGCAGTTGAATTAGAAAGAGCTGGAATTGACATAGAGATTATCGATGTACAATCTTTACTACCTTTTGATATAAATCAAGAAATTAAGGATAGCGTTGAAAAAACAAATCGTCTATTAGTCATCGATGAGGATGTACCTGGCGGCGCTAGTGCATTTATTTTACAAAAAATTGTTGATCAACAAAATGCATGGAGATACCTAGACAGTAAACCTCAAGCTCTAGCTGCAAAAGCACATAGACCAGCATATAGTACAGATGGTGATTATTTCTCTAAACCTAGTGTAGATGATATATTTGATAAAGTATATGCTATCATGAATGAAGCTCAACCTGCAAAATATCCTAAAAATTATTAATGCATAATACGACATCTGCACCTGCCTGGAAACGTAAGATTCATGAAATAATTTATGAAGCAGACACGCCTGCTGGAAAGTGGTTTGATGTTATATTGTTAGTTCTTATTGTCATAAGTCTAATACTGGTAATGCTAGAGAGCATACCTGGATTAGGTGAAAAATATGCTATTCCGTTTATCACTGCAGAGTGGATAGTAACCATCTTTTTCACTATCGAGTATATTTTGAGAGTCATCTCAATTAATAAACCGACTAAGTATATTTTTAGCTTTTACGGGATTATCGATTTCTTATCGACCATACCTTTGTATCTTACTTTTTTCTTTGGCGGTTTCAGTGCGCTACTGGCTGTAAGATCTTTGAGACTTTTAAGAGTTTTTAGAATTTTAAAAGTAACTAGATATATAGGTGAAGCAGATAAATTAAGTAAAGCCATAAAATCTAGTGGCCCCAAGATTGCGGTCTTTCTATTTGCAGTCATGGTAGTTTCAATCATCTTTGGAACCTTAATGTACCTTGTTGAAGGACCAGAACATGGTTTTGACAGTATCCCTAAATCAATTTATTGGTGTATCGTTACATTGACTACCGTAGGCTTTGGTGATATCGCTCCAGAGACACCTTTAGGTCAATTTCTAGCTACCTTGATTATGATTATGGGTTACGGAATTATTGCAGTACCCACAGGAATTGTAAGTGCTGAATATGCTCAAGATTTAAAAAGCAAAAGTGACAACCTTGGATCTGAAAGCCCTAATTATAGACATGTGAATACTCAAGTCTGTCAAAATTGTCTAGCCAAAAAGCATCAAGATGCTGCTCAATTCTGTCACAAATGTGGCTATCCATTACATGACTAAAAAAAATCTTATTGTTATTGTAGGGCCTACCGCAGTTGGAAAGACTGCTTTAAGTATTGCTTTCGCGAAAGCGTATAAAACAGAAATTATTTCCTGCGACTCTAGGCAATTTTTTAAAGAAATGACGATAGGTACCGCTGTTCCATCTAAGGAAGAACTCGCAAAAGCTAATCATCATTTTATTCAAAACTTAAGTATTCATGATTCCTATTCAGTTGGAGATTTTGAAAGAGATGCTGTTAAATTGCTAGAAAACTTATTCAAATCACGTGACACAGTAATCATGGTAGGCGGCAGTGCATTATATGAAAAAGCGGTGACACACGGTCTCGATCAATTACCAGAAGTTCCTGATACAATAAATGATGCGATCGAATCACTTTATAAGGAAGATGGCATTGAAGCTTTACAAGAGGAACTAAAAATGAAAGATCCTGAATACTATAATCAGGTTGATTTACAAAACCCGAGAAGGTTAATACGCGCCTTAGGAATTTGTAGAGCTACGGGAAATACATTTACTCAATATCGATCTGGTGTTAAGCAGCAACGAGATTTTAATATCATTAAAATCGGTCTAGAAGCTCCAAGAGATGAATTGTATGATCTTATCAATGCTAGAGTTGATATCATGATCAACAATGGTCTTGTTAGTGAGGCTAAATCACTATTACCCTTTAAAGATCTTACCTCTTTAAAAACTGTTGGTTATCAAGAATTGATGGGTGTTTTTGAAAACAGTTACAATTTAGAAGAAGGAATACGGTTAATTAAAAGAAATTCACGCCGGTTTGCAAAGAGACAAATGACCTGGTATCGTAAGGACCAAGACGTGATGTGGTTTCACTACAAAACTCGCCACACAGATATTGTGCAGCGAGTAAGTGAAAAACTTATGGACTTTAATAATTAAAAATCTACTTGATCTTTTACTAGTAAACGGAATCCTTCACCGTGAATATTCACGATTTCTACGTTCTCGTCAGATTTTAAATACTTACGTAGTTTTGCAATATATACATCCATACTACGAGAGGTAAAGTAATTATCATCTCTCCATATTTTAGTAAGTGCAAGTTCACGAGGCATTAGATCATTAAGATGTAATGCGAGTAAACGCAATAACTCATTCTCTTTAGGAGATAATTTAATAGGCTCTTTATCATTAAGCGTTAAGAATCTAAGTTTTGAATTTAAATGGAAGTTACCAATCTGAAATTCAAATTCTTTAGAATCTGCTAGACTATCTGCTCCTTTACGTTGAATGATTGCTTTGATTTTCATAAGCAATACTTCACTGTCAAATGGCTTATTTAAATAGTCGTCTGCTCCTACCTTATAACCTCTAAGAACATCTTCTTTCATTGCTTTTGCAGTTAAGAAAATGATAGGCACTTCTTCATTTTTTTCTCTTATTTCTTTGGCTAGTGTAAAACCATCTTTATATGGCATCATTACGTCTAGGATACAAAGATCATAGTTATCTTTTTTAAATTTTTCAAACCCTTCCATTCCATTCTTTGCGTGCACCACGTCAAAGTCGTTCATCATCAGGTAATCTTTTAATACTGTCCCAAAGTTGGGATCGTCTTCAACAAGAAGAATCTTTTTGTTTACAGTTTCCATAAGTTTAAGTTATTAAAGGTAAATTAATTATAAATGTGCTTCCTTGGCCTTTTTCACTCTCCACATAAATATCGCCATGATGGTCATCAACAATGCGTTGAGCATATGCTAGACCTAAACCATGTCCTTTTACGTTGTGAATATTACCAGTATGTTCTCTAAAGAATTTTTGGAATACTTTGCGTTGAGCTGTCTTACTCATCCCTATTCCTTGATCTCTTACTTTAATGACAATCTTATCTCTGACATTTTCTGTATAAATATCTATGACAGGAGCTTCAGATTCATCAGTATATTTAATTGCGTTTTCTAAAACATTAACAAATACGTTACTCAAATGACTTTCATTTGCAAGCACAGTCGTGCGCAATGCACCAAAGTGACGGTGTAGAGAGCCACCTCTTTGCTCTAGAATTAAGGCTATGTGTGAAATACTATCTTCTAAGACATCGTTGAGATCTAAATTCTCTTTTTGAATATCTAAATCGTTCTTTTCTAATTTAGAAATACGCAAAACATTCTCTACTTGTGAATGCATTCTTTTATTTTCTTCTCTAATCATTCTAAGATAATTAGCAACCTTTTCAGGATCTGAACTTATCTTGGGATGTTTTAAGGAGTCTAATGCCAGGTTAATGGTCGCAATGGGTGTTTTAAACTCATGCGTCATATTATTTATAAAATCCGTTTTAATCTGTGATATCTGACGTTGTTGAAACAACTGGGATATAGCACTAGAGTAAGCAATTACAATAATAAGAGTAAATACTAATGAAAGACCAGCCATACCTAAAACAGATGACAAAATAAACTTTTGTCTTCCTGGTAGATTGATTAATAGTTTATAGGACTGGTTATTTGCGCTATCAGAATTAAAAACCGGAATTCCCCATGTAAAATAATCATCGACATCAAAATTAGCAGATTGAATTCTGGTAGGAAAATTATCCTGATGTATAGCAAATTCAAAACTAGAATTTATCTGACGTTCTTTTAATTCTTTACTTAGTAATTCCTCAACCTGTTTATTAGTTACACGCTGGGTTATAGGAAGACTCGCAGATTGATCTGCAATGGATTCCATGAACATTTTTTTACTTAACATGTCCCATTGATTTAATTTCTCATAGGACTCTTCAGAATTAACAGGTGCACCGTCTAATGAAGTATTGCGCTTAATAGTTTTAACACGACGATTTAACAACTTAGTAAACATCACGCTATCCATTTCTATATCTAATATAGGAGCATTAAGCTTGTAACTCTCACCTTGAATACTATTAGAATATGTAATTGCCTCATCAACATTTGCATCCCTTATACGCATCAAAAGAGAACTCATGTTCATTGAGTTGGGAGCTATATCTAAACTATCTATAGCTCGATTTACAGCTCTGTAATAATATTCAACTTCTTGGTCTTCTATTTCTTTAGCTACATTTACTAATGATTGTCTTACCGCAAAGGAGAATTGTTCATTTCTTCCATTGATACTATCCACAATCCAGTAAATCTGGACCGCAATAATACCTGCTAATGAAAGGCTCATCAGAGCGATTAATGTATAAAGTAATTTCTGTTGCACGCACAAATTTAACACTATCGTAAAGTGTTAAAAAGCGTTTAACCAAATGTTAACATCTATAATAAAAATAACAATCCTTAACTATTTAACATAAAACGATGAATTAAATACACTTTACTAGTTAATAAATCGATATTATCATTAATTATTACAAAATCAGCTAACTCTAGTTTTTCTTTTTGGGACCATTGATTTTTCATTCTAGCTAGAACCTCTTCTTTAGTCACTAAATCTCTATCCATCACTCTTTTCAATCGTTCTTGCAGTGTTGCAGTTACTAAAATAGTTGCTTCACACCTTTTATCTCCATTAGTTTCAAATAGAATCGCAGCTTCATATAAGATATAAGCAGCATTATTATGTTTCACACAAAATTTATCAAAATCCAGATGTACTGCAGGATGCAATATTTCATTAAGCCCTTCCAACAAACTCTTATTATTGAACACCTTACTAGCAATAAAAGGTCTATTAGCCTCTAGTTTACCATTAAGTTCAACATAAGCCTTTTCACCTAGTAAAGATTTAACTTTTTCAATAACCTCAGCATCATTAGATAAAATATACTTTGACCTCTCATCGGCTATATAAATAGGCACATTCAACTTTTCAAATTCCTTAGCAACGGTAGTTTTACCACTACCTATTCCTCCTGTAAGACCTATGACTATCATCGCATTACTAATATTTGAATTTGTTGAGGAGAAAACCTTATAGAAGAAACTTTATCACTAAGTATCTTCACATCTGTCGTTATTAGATTATAATCTTCACTCAGGTCATTATAATCAACAATCGCTTTAAAATCAGACACATCAATCATTTCATACTCCTGTAACTTACAATTAAAAACAACCTCTACTTCTGAAGGTATAATTTTAACAGCAACATTATCCTTATTATTAATCACGTCTACTGGTACCATAAACGCGCCTTCAGTCATTACTGCACTTTTAATTACATAGTCAACATTAGAAGGCTCAACTTTAATATCGGGATACAGTTCAACGAGATCAATATGTTTAATCACCAAAGTATCTTTAATCGCAACATCTATATGACTCACTTCTAGCATATCTAAATCTTTAATCAACAAATCATTTCCAGTTATAACCACAGAATCTGGGATAAAGTATGGGCTCACAACTGGTAAATAATTATCCTCATAGACCGTTTTAATTTTTGATTTCAAACCCACTTTTTTGGAAATAAACTCATCGACCTTAATAATTATAAGCTCTTCTGAGACGTACCCAATTTTATAATTATTGGATAGTTGAGTTTTTAAACTACCCATGACTGATTTAGGATCAAAAAAATAATCTCCATTCTTATAGACATATTTCTGAAAATCAAGTTCTACAATTGGAGCAACATAACTAGCCTTAAGTAAATTAAAACCGTTACCCGTTAATTCAACATCTAACTGGTAAGATAAACCATCTTTAATCTTCACATTACTAGGTACATTCACCCACAAAACATCCACAGCAACATGCTGTGTATAAACTTCTTTATACTTAAAAAAAAACCACAATAAACCTGCTATTAAAACAAACGTAGAAAAAGTCAACCATTTTCTGTACTCTAGGCTCATAGGATGTTATTTAAAGAACAATTGCGGAAATTGATTTTTTTCTTCTTTTTTTAAAAAATTCAAGTAATAATATGACTTTAAAAAACCAAGACCATAACCGGTGAATTGAACAATTACAGCAAAAACAGAATACAATCCGATTATAGCACCGTTTTTAATAGAACTATCTATAAAGATAAGCAGGAAGTAAAATAAAGCTAAAAATAAAAACCATATATAACCTAATAAAAAAGAGATGAAAGAAAAAAGCAAACCTATTAAAAATAAACTAGGCAACCAGTAAATAAGCTTTGATGTATCTGGATACCATTTATTTAAAATAACCCTAACCATACCAAATTTATGAACCTGTTTATAAAATAACTTCCATGATATACGTCTTTCATGATATACATATGCCTCTTTAATTAACCTGGTGCGATAACCTGCTTTCCACAACCTTATACTCAGATCAGGATCTTCGCCGGGATGAATTTTCCCAAAACCATCAGTAGCTTGAAAAGCTACTTTACTTAAGCCCATATTAAAACTACGTGGTTGAAACTTATCAAGTTGCTCACCACCACCTCTAATTCCTCCAGTTGTAAAAAAAGAAGTCATACTATAATTAATAGCTTTCTGTAATGATGTAAAGCTATCATGTGCAGCATCTGGACCACCATAACAATCCACATAATCAGATATTAACGCATTTTCAGCGGCTAATAAATAATTTTTAGGAAGAATACAATCACTATCTAAGATAATAAAGTAATTACCTTTTGCTTTTTGCATTCCATAATTACGAGATTCTCCTGGACCAGAATTAGATTTAAAAAAATAAGAAATATTCACGCTTTCGCGAAAGCGAGAACAGACAGACTCACAGGTTATAGCAGAACCATCTTCTACTATGACCACTTCAAAACTTTTATGATAATCTAACTGAGAAATACTCAAAAGCAATTTCTCAACCTCATCAGGACGATTATAAACAGGTATTACAAAGGAAAAATTAAGTTCTATCACGTTGTAAAAATAGGGAATAAAAAAAGGCTGTTCAATTAAGAACAGCCTTTCTAAAAAAGTTATATAAAAATTACTCTTTCACTACTCGAATCGTCGAAGTACGACTGTCAGTAGTTACTTGAACTAGATAAACTCCAGCACTTAGAGTAGTCATATCAATTTGAGCATTAGTTACACCAGGTGATACATTCATAACCTGTTGCCCTAACATATTCATAACAGATGCACTATCAATATTTTGCAATCCATTAATATTCAATACATCTTTAACAGGATTTGGATAGAAAGTAAATCCTAACTCCTCGATAGACACATTACTTTGTGTTGCATCTATAGTGAAGTTATCTACGAAGAACTCTGAGTCAGTACCGGCTCCAGTAACACCATTAGTACCCCAGAATGCTAATTGCACTATTCCCGTATAACTGCTAAGGCTTACGGTTTCTAATTGACCTGTGTTTGAAATAGCAGGTGATGTAGCATCCCAAGTTTGAATAGCTGTCCAAGTTAAACCTGCATCATCAGTAATTAACAATTGTATTTGTTGATCACCAGTAAAGGCAGTTGCACCAGTTGCAGCAAATGTAGTATGGGCTATATCAAAAATCGCTTCAAAATTACCAGATGTTCCCAAATCAAATTCAGGTGTTACTAACCAGTCATTGATTGCAGCAGTATTCCAAATATTAATCTTAGCTGCCTGACCATTAGAACTTGTCGCATCGTTAGCAAAGTCATCAGATGCCCAAGCACCATCTACACCATTAGGACCAACTGTTGTAGCTGTATCATCACCTTCTGACCAGCAAACTCCTGGATATGCAGTAAAGTCATTTCCTGGAGCACCAGTAGCTGTACCGTAAGGCGCTACTATAGGAGCACAATCAGTTGCAAAGTTAATAGGACCAACCCATGAACTAAAGTTACCCATTCCACAATCAGCTCTTACATAAACTTCAAAGCTTGAAGAAGAAGCTAAACCAGAAACAGATTCCATAGTATTCATAGTTGAAGTACCAGCTCCAGTTGGAGCTCCAGAACCACTAGGCAATACTGCATATTCCCATACCGTTTCAGAACCACCAGCAGACCAAGAAATATCAACAGAAGTTGCAGTGATGTTAGCCGCTGCAACATTTGTTGGAGTTAAACAACCATTAAAGTCATCAACCACAACATCATCTATAGAAATATCACCTCCGAAAGAAGCTCCACGAGTACCTCTAAATCTAATTTGAACAGTTGCTCCAGTATAAGCTCCAAGACCTACAATAGCAGTTTGCCATGCATCAGCTTGATTTGCTTGTTGTTGACCTACAAGAGTAAATACGTCCGGTGTCCATCCTGTACCATCATTTACATCAATATGTAAAGTATCGAAATCTGGTCCCCACATATGATAAGCAAATGAAAGTGCTGGATTTGTCAATGCAGACATATCTATTAATGGAGATAAAAGCTCTGCCTCATCACCTGCTGATCCAGAAGATGCTTCAGTGAAGAAATAATTAGATCCTGTAGCCGCTGAAGTTGGTCCCGTATTAGTTGAAGTAGTACCATTAGTACTCACATCCCATGTATAACCAGAAGTTTGAGGTGTACTCCAACAATTCTCATCAGTGAAAGCTGTTGAGACTGTAAATGTTTCAAACCCTTCAGTATAAGGAGCTACAACTGCAGCACACTCTGTTGTGAATGTTGCTGGACCAGCTGTTCCACTTAATGTACCCATTCCACAATCTGCTGTAACATAAAACTCATAACAAGTCTCTGAAGTTAAACCAGATATTAGAAAACCAGTATTAGAAGTAGCTACAACACTTGTACCTGTTCCAGGTGTAAATCCACAAGGTCCATATTCTACATTCCATGAGGTGGCAGAACCATTCTCATTCCAAGAAATTTCTGCGTCCACATCAGAAACATTAGCTGATGAAAGAATCGATGGTTGTGCACAAGCAGGTAATTCATCAAATACTACATTATCAAGAGCAATATCACTAGTCCCAGTAAAACCAGAATCTGTACGCTCAGCTCTAAATCTAACTTGTACAACAGAACCTGTAAAGGTACTTAAGTCAATTACACCTAATTCCCATGGCGCATTACCATCAGCTTGCTGCTGACCTGATATTAACACCACATCATTAACAAAACCAGAACCATCATTTACATCAACATGTAATACACCAGTAACTGCACCAAACATGTGATAGTTAAACTGTACTGATGGAGCTGTTAATGTAGACACATCTACTAAAGGAGATAATAATGTCGCTTCATTACCAGCAGCACCTCCATTACCTTCAATATAGAAGTAAGATGAGCCATTAAAAGCCAAGTTAGGTCCTGTATTAGTTGTAGGTGTACCACCAGCATCATCTAGATTCCAATCCCAAGCTGTAAAACTTGTAGAATCGAAACTTCCTTTCCAGCAATTTTCTTCAGCGAAGTCAAGATTAGCAGTAAAGGTTTCAAAATCCTCAATATAAGGAGCTGTTAATGGCGCACATTCAGTTTTAAATGAGAATGGCCCTACAGTATTACTAAATGCACCAGCACCACAATCTGAAGTTACATAGAAATCATAAAGTGTATCTGGCATAAGACCAGATGCAGTTTCCGCATTAGTAGCTGCAGCATTTAAATATGCAGCTGGCATAGTTCCTTGAGCAACACCTTGAGGCTGTACTTCAACTGTCCAAACGGTTGAACCACCATTCTCTGTCCAAGATAAATCAGCTGTAGTATCTGTCAAGTTAGACACACTTAAGAAACTAGGGTTAGGACAAGCAGGTAGCTCATCTACTCTAAAATCATCTAGACTTATATCTCCTTCAAAAGTACCTGCACTTGTAGCAACAAATCTAAATTGAACTGTTGAACTTGCATAAGCAGATAAATCACTGATTTGCGATGCCCAAGGATCAGCTTGCGCTGTTTGAATTTGTCCAGGACCTATTGTTATGACATTAACCCAACCTGAACCATCATTTATTTCAAGATCTAAAGTCCCTATTTGACCACCAAACATATGGTAGAAGAACTCTACAGAAGGAGTTGTCAAAGGACTAAGGTCTACTAATGGAGAGACTAGAGTAGCAACACTAGTACCTGATGTACCAGAACTAGCTTCAGTATAGAAGTAATTCACACCACTATTTGCATTTGCAGGACCAGTTCCAGTTGAAGGCGTACTACCTACTCCGTCAACATTCCAATCATAAGCATCTACTGAAGATGCTGTCCAACACAATTCTTCTACAAATGAAGTATTTGGAGCAAATGTTTCAAAGTCTTCAAAGTATGGCGCAGCAATAGCATCACATAACGTTTGAAAGCTAACTGGACCAACCCATACCGATGTATCAGTTGCCCCACAAATAGCTCTAACATAGAAATCATATTGTGTACTTCCTTGTAAACCTGTAACAGTATAAGGCTTAGTTACTCCAGTTGCTGTTCCTCCAAGAGGCGCAGCAGGTGGCATACCTTGAGTGTAACCTATTGGTCCCCATTCTACATCATATGTTGTAGCTGTTCCATTTTCAGTCCAATCTATGGTTGCATCAGTAATAGTAATTGACGTATCATCAACCATTAACGCAGAAGGTGCTGGACAAGTAGGTATTTCATCAACTCTAAAATCGTCAATTGAAATATCACCTGCAAAAGTACCATTAGACTCAGCTCTTAATCGTACTGACAACTCTGTTCCTGTTAAACCAGTTATAGCACTAATATCAACGATTCTTTGAATCCAATCATCAGCTTGCGCTGTTTGTTGTGCACCAACAATCATATCTACATCATTAATCCATCCTGTACCATCATTAACATCAACATGAAGAGTACCTATTTGTGCACCGAACATGTGATAATAGAATTGAATAGAAGGCGTAGTTAAAGTTGAATAATCTATAATAGGAGAAACTAAACGAGCCTCAGCACCGGTAGATGAAGCCTCTGTATAGAAATAATTGGTACCACTAAAGGCCATTAAAGGACCTGTACCAGTACTTGGCGTTGACCCGTTATTATCTACATTCCAATCATAAGTACCGTCTGCATCAGCTGACCAACAATTCTCTTCTAAGAAATTTGTTGTAGCAGTGAACGTCTCAAAGTTCTCAGAGTAAGGTGCTGTAAAAACAGCACAAGCAGTTTGGAAAGAAATTGGCCCAGACCAAACAGAGAATCCTGCAGCACCCATACAATCAGTTCTAACATAAACATCATAATTAGTGAAAGCTGTTAAACCTGTCCAGTTATAAGGATTAGCTGTTGCAGTTTGTTGAATCCCAGTTGTAGTAGCATCTGGAGCAGGATCGCCTGCCGGTTGTACTAAAACTTCATAACTAGTTGCAGCCGTAGCATTAGTATCTGCAAAATCTACATCAACCGTAGTATCTGTAATATTCAAAGCAGCTAACATACTAGGTGGTGAACAAAAAGCACCACAAGTCTCTACTCTCAACAGATCAATCGCAATATCTGCGGTAAATCCATTTGTCGCACTTTCTTTACCAGTTATTTGCAGGTAAATAACTTGACCTACGTAAGCATCCAAGTTGACACCTACTGGTGCCCAAGGATCACTACCAGCGGTTTGAAGTTGACCAATAGCTGTGAATTCATTTGTCCAAGGACCTGTAGGAGAAGTACCTACATTTACTGTAAATTCATCAATTTCTGCACCGTATGCAAAATAATAGAAACTTAATTCTGCGCCATCCGTTGCAAAACTTAAATCAATTGCTGGAGAAACAATTTCAGCAGGTGTTGTTACCGTACCCGATGTCTCTAAATAAGCAAATCCACCACCACTAAATGGTGCGTCCGGACCTGTATTTGTAGAACCTGGCGATATAGCTCTATTAAAATTCCACAAAGCAGCTGTTGTAGTACCTACACCAATATCTCCTGTCCACCCATTATCATTAGTTTCAAATTCTTCTTGGAACACGAAGACATTATCCATACCAGGACAACTTACACCTGACGGTGGTAAGAATGCTGTAGTAAAAGTATCTGGTCCTGTTTGAGTACTTAATGTACTCATACCACAATCTGCAGTTACATAAAAATCATATGTCGTAGTATCATCTAATCCTGTAATAGTGTATGGATTGGTTGTTACTGAAACCTCAAATACATCTGGATCAGTTGCCGAAGTACCAGGAACAAAACCTGTTGGACCATATTCAACAATCCAAGTTGTTTCAGAACCTTGACTTTGCCATGTAATTTCGGCATCATTTGCGTTAAGGACACCTGTATTTAATAAAGAAACAGGAGCACAAGCTGGTGCTTCTTCAACACTAAAATCATCAATAGCCATATCACCAGAGGTAAAACCAACTCTAGTGGAAACAAAACGTACTTGAATATCACCTGTATAACCAGCTAAATTAATAATCGCTTGTTCAAAAGGATCATTACCCGCCGTTTGAACTTGACCAGAACTTGTAAACAAGCCAGTTTGCCAAGTTGTACCATCATACACATCAACACTTAAGTCTCCCATGTTAGGACCAAATAAGTGGTAATAGAATTGTACCGAAGGCTCTGTTAAACCATCAACATTAATAATTGGAGAAAACAAAGTTGCTGTGTCACCATTATTACCTAATGTTTCTATATACATGTATCCTGTACCAGAATTTGCAGCATCAGGACCTGTACCTCCAGATGGAGTTACACCAGTTGTAGTTACATTCCAGTCATACTCACTGAAGTTATTAGTCCCCATAAATGTTGCAGACCAGCAATTTTCTCTTTCAAAGTCTGTGTTTGCAGTAAAAGTCTCAAAATCCTCAGAATAAGGCATAGCTGTCGTTGCAGCTAATGGCAGACATTGTGTCGCAATCGAAATATTTTGAACAGAGCTATAATCTGGAGCTACAGGATCACAAACTGCTCTTACATAAATATCATAAGCAGTATCATCTGTTAAACCTGTAAGTTGTGTAGATGGATTAGTCATCACATTTACTACTGTACCTTGAGAAGGTGTAGAGAAAGGTGTAGTAATTGTTCCTGCTAACGCCCACTCAAGTTCCCATTCTGTTTCCGTTTGACCTGCTAACCAAGAAATGTCAGCTAAATCAGAACCTACAAAATCAGCTTGTAAAGCACTAACTGGAAAACAAGATATAAGAGTTTGAGCCGTATAAGGACCTACCCATAAACTAAAGTCACCCATTCCACAGTCTATGCGGATATAAAAATCATAACTAGTATCTGAAGCTAACCCAGTAACATCTGCAAAAGGTGCCGTAAATTGTTGAACTGTAGTTCCACCAGAGCCTTGAGTATAAGGAGAAGGTCCATACTCTACTTCAAAAGTAGGATTTGGATTTCCATTTGCATCCCATACAAATGAAATACTATTAGAAGTCTGTGTTACTGGCGCAAAATTAGATGGGCTTGGACAAGATTCAGTCGTTGTTAACTGAATTGGACCTTGACAAGCACTTTGATCCATTGCTCCACAAACAGCTATAACATATACATCATATGTAGTTATAGAACTTAAACCTGTAATTGTGAATGGATTTGAACTTGCTGTAACCTGAGTACCACCAGAACCACAAGTATATGGTGCAACACCATACTCAATAATCCATTGTGTTTCAGTACCACCATTAACCCAAGCAATCTCAGCAGAATCTGCAACTACATTGTTTGAGGTTATATTAGTAACTGCTGGACATGAAGGACATGATGCAGCACCACTAAAAAAGTTACCAGTTGCTGGTGAAAAGCCTGAAGTTGCCACAACAATTCCTTCAGAATCATAAAGTGTAAATTCATTATCACCAGGTGTCACTGAGTCAGCGACATAATCTAATGATATCGTATCACCATCATTTACAGTAATAGATACTGTGTTAATGTTTCCTGGAGGATTAGGAACTGTATACACCTGAGGTGTACCACCATTAATAGTCACAGAAATCTGTGAACCATTACCCCAACCATCACCGAAGTTATCCAGCATTTCTAATGAATAGTTACACTGGGCAACCATCATAGAAACAGTGAATAAAGCTAAAAGAGTAGCATAAAAATGTTTCATAGTAAAATTTAAAGGTTATTTAACGCTCAAAATAACACTTAATATTATCATAAAATAATAGAAAAGCTTTTAATCGATAAACTGATAAATATCTAGACAAAAAAAGAGCTGCCTTTCGGCAGCTCTTTAACAAAAATGAATTTATTAATTTATTTCTTAACTACTCTTCTAGTAGCACTACTCGAACCTGATTGAATTTCAAATAGATACAATCCAGTCGCTAAATCAGAAATGTCAATTACTGCATTCTCATTATTAACAAAAATTGTTTTCAATTGTTGTCCTAATAAGTTTGTTACGGTAACACTATCGATGACTACAGTTCCATTAATATTCACAATACCTGTTGAAGGGTTAGGGAATAATTTAAGACCTGCTTTCGCGAAAGCGTCTCCATTACTAGCTGTTGCATCAATAGTAAAATTGTCTACAAAGAAATCATTATCTTCTGAATCAGGTGTAACACCGTTAGTTCCCCAGAACGCTAATCTTACTACACCAGAATAGGCTGAAAGATCGATTTCAATATTTTGACCTGTAGGCGCTATCACAGAAGAATTGTTCCATACTTGAAGTGCTGTCCAAGTAAGCCCAGCATCATCAGAAATTAAGAACTGAACTTCATCATCACTTCCTAAACTAGCCTGAATCCCTGTATCGTCACCAAATTCTGTTAGAGCGATATCAAACAACGCACTCATATTATGACCTGTAGCTCCTAAATCAAAATCAGGAGTTACTAACCAATCGTTAATTGCGCCAGTAGCCCATATATTAATTTTTGCAGCAGATCCATTAGCACCACCAAAAACATTTGCATAATCATCTGTTTGCCATGCTCCATCACTTCCATTTGGCCCTAAAGCTACAGCAGTATCATCACCTTCTTCCCAACATGTTCCAGGGAAAGTAGTAAAGTCATTTCCAGCAGCACCTGATATTGCACCATACGGAGTTGGTAAAACATCACAAGGAGTAGTAAAGTTTAGTGGTCCAACCCAATCACTTAGATTACCCATTCCACAATCAGCTCTTACATAAACTTCATACGAAGTTATTGCTGTTAAACCTGCTTCTACTGCACCAGTAACAGTTACAGGCGTCCCTACTGCTGTTGGCACACCAGTACCTGCAGCTTGAACTACATATTCCCACGCTGTTTCTGTACCACCAGCATTCCATCCAAAATCAACTCCAGTTGCTGTAACCGAATTTAATACTAATGAATTAGGCGATAGACATCCTGTAAATTCTTCAATAATAAAATTATCAATGGCTATATCTGATTCAAAACCAGCTCCACGCTCACCTCTAAATCTAATTTGAACCGTTCCTCCACCAAAAGGAGTTAATCCTAATGTTGAATTTAAATAAGCATCACCTTCTGCTGTTTGCTGTTGTCCATTAATAACTAGTACATCATTAACGAAACCTGTACCGTCATTTACATCTACATGTAAATTACCCATATTAACACCAAACATGTGGTAAGAGAATGTCAATGCTGGATTCGTCAAACTAGATATATCTACGATAGGAGAATATAATTCTGCTATTTCACCTGGTACACCACTCGACGTTTCAACATACATATAATTTCCTGTATTGATTGCAGGTGCAGGACCTGTTCCTCCAGAGGCTGTTAAAGTTGATGGCGCAGCAACCCAACCTAAACTAGCTGTATTTACAGCAGACCAGCAGTTCTCTATATTAAAGAAATCTGCAGCACCAGGGAAACCACTAGTAGTCGTTGTAAAAGTTTCAAAATCTTCTGTATATGGCGCCGTTAAAGGATTACATACTGTCGTAAATGTTCTAACATCAGAAGCAACACTAGGAGCACCAGAACAATCAAATGTTACATAAACATCATAACAAGTATTATCTGTTAAACCTGTAATTGTATATGGATTTCCAGTTGCTACAACAGTAGTTCCTGTACCTTGTGTAAATCCACAAGGTCCATATTCAATATTTACTGCCGTTGCAAGTGGCTCTGCAGTCCAAGAAACAGTAGCCGAATCATTAGTGAATGAATCAATTGCGACCATCAAAGGATCTGGACATGTAGGTTGATCTTCAACTACCACGTCATCAATAAACATTCTCCATCCATCAGTTGTTGATGGCGGAATTCTAAATGCAATATAAACTGGCCCAGTATAAGCAGATAAGTCAATAATCTCTTCTACATAAGTCACGTTACTAAATAAAGTAGCGGGAAGTAAAGTGTTTGTAAAATCTGCAGCATTTGAACCTGTTGTAGAAAGTAACACTTCCATATTGTTAGGCTCACCTGCACTTTGTACTCTATACTGATATTTCAAACGCTGCGCACCTGTTAAGTTTAATTGTGGAGAAATTAAATAATCATCATCTGCTCCACCATTAAAGTCTGTCGTTATTGCAGCTACTTGATCACCTTCAAATGGATTAGTGCTATAATCAATATTCCATTGATCACCATCACCATTTGCATCTAATACAGTCCAGCATTGCTCTGTTGTACTCGCAGTATTAAACCCTTCTTGGAATGGCACGTTAAACGCGACACATGCCGTACAGAAAGTACCAGTTGAAGACCACGGACTAAAACCAGTAGTACTACATACTGACCTTACATAGTAATCAAAACATTGATTAGGAGATAATCCAGTTAATGTAAAAGGGTTAGTAGTTGCAGAAACTATTGTTCCAACACCAGTACCTGGTAAAAAACCAACAGCTCCATATTCAATTTCCCATGCTGTAGACGCTCCTTGCTCTGTCCATGCGATATCAACATCTGTAGTTGTTATGTTTGAAGTGGATAACATCAACGGTTCATCACAATTAGGTATTGTTTCAAACCTAACATTATCAATATACATTCTCCATCCGTCAGTTGTTCCCGGCGGTATTCTCCAAGCAATATATACATCACCAGTATAAGCTGATAAGTCGATAGACTCTGTCATGTAAGTAACATTTGCAAAGTTAGTTACCGGTAACAATTGAGTAGTAAAATCTGCTGGGGCATTTGTCGCTGTTGATATTAGAACTTCCATATCATTAGGTTCACCTGCACTTTGTACTCTGTAATCATAACGAACTCTTTCATTACCCGTTAATGTAATCGCTGGAGAGATCAAATAATCATCGTCAGCTCCACCATTAAAGTCAGTAGATATAGCTGCTACTTCATCACCTTCACTAGGGTTTGATGCATAATCCATATCCCACGCATCTCCATCACCATTAGCATCAACTACAGTCCAGCAATCTTGAGTTGAACTTGAAGAGTTGAACCCTTCAGAGAATGGTACTGTAAACGCAAGACAAGTAGTACGACCTGCTAATGGACCAACCTGTGCACTTACATTAGTCGCACTACAATTACCTGTGATATAGAA
Organism: Nonlabens ulvanivorans; assembly: GCF_000732625.1. GTDB lineage: Bacteria > Bacteroidota > Bacteroidia > Flavobacteriales > Flavobacteriaceae > Nonlabens > Nonlabens ulvanivorans. Next base: position 1,219,963 of record NZ_JPJI01000032.1, on the reverse strand, counting down.
ATCATATTCTGTATTTTCTGTAAGACCAGAAACTGCATATGGATTAGTTGTTACTGTGACCACAGTTCCAGTACCAGGCACGAAACCTACTGGACCATATTCTATATCCCATTCGGTCTCTGTCGATCCTACCGTCCATGATAAGTTAATAGTATCGCTAGTTGAAGAATCAACTGCAAAGGCACTAGGCACTGGACAAGCTGGCGGAGCCGCACAAGTAACAGCTGCTTCCCATCCAGATTCTTGAACAGAACCATCAGATGTAAATACAAACGTAATACATCCAGAAGGAAGAGCACCAATTAACATAACTTGCGTTAAATCACCAGTACCTTGGAACGCCGCTGTACTAGCAGGATCCCAACACCATACATCTCCAACTCCATTAGGAGGACTGATTACTGGGAAGGTGTCATCTGGACCTGCGTAAATAGTCAATCCGTCATAACAATCATTAGAAAACCCACGTTCCTCAGTATCAAATGCTGTAAAATCTACATAAACTACATCTCCAGCGTTATCTGGACAAATTGTATATGTTGTATTCTCGCTAGCATTATAGCCAGCAGTTGTTCCACCAGCATCAGTAAAAGCATCTCCTGCACAATAATCCTTTGTAGTAGAACCAGTTAATGAAACCGGGATAGATTCATCACCAGGCCCACATAAAGCCGTTATATAAAATTCGTAAGCAGTATCACTCGTTAAACCTGTTATTGACGTACTAGCCATTGTTGGGTTAGGTGTTACTAGTGTTCCAGACCCAATTGCGAATCCAGGAGCACCATATTCAACTCTCCACTCGGTTTCTGTACCACCAGCAGTCCAAGAAAGATCTAAAGATGTTGCAGAAGAAAGATCAATCATTTGACCAAATACTACTGGACATGTAGGCGGAGCCGCACAAGTAACTGCAGCTTCAAATCCAGCTCGTTGTCCACCACCATCAGATTCAAAAACAAATGTCAAACAACCAGAAGGTAATTTACCTATTAATAATTCCTGAACTAAATCTCCAGTTCCAGAACCTGCGTCCCAACACCATTCTGTTCCACCACCAGGAGGATTAATGGTAGGAGACAATGTATCTGGTCCGTCGTATACCGTTAAACTATCCCAACAACCAGCAAAGGAAGTTTCCAATTCAAAAGCAGTAAAATCTACATAAACAACATCGCCAGCGTTATCTGGACAAACAGTGTATGTAAAGTTTTCACTTGCGCCATAGTCGCCTGCTACTCCACCAGAATCTACTAGTAAATCACCTGCACAATAATCTGCCGGCGTTAAAACACTTGCGCAAACAGGTGTAGATAAATCCATAGGACCACAAACAGCAGTTACACAAACGTCATAATTCACACCAGATGACAACCCAGTAAGAGTAAATGGATTATTAGTCATTGAAGTAACGGTAGTTCCAGTTCCAGCAACAAATCCTGCAGGACCATATTCTATACTCCATTCTGTCTCTGTTCCACCTGCAGTCCAGGCAACATCAACAGATGTTTGACTAACGTTAGAAAATGTAATACCAGAAATATCTGGACATGATTGTGCTGTAGTAGCAGTATAAGGACCAGCCCAAAGACTTAAATCACCCATCCCGCAATCAATACGCACATAAAAATCATAAGTAGTATTTGCCGCAAGACCTGTTACATCTGCAAAAGGCGCTGTGAATTGCTGTACCATTGTACCTGAACCTTGAGTAAAACCAGCAGGCCCATATTCAATATCTGCAATAGTACTAGGGTTTCCATTTGCGTCCCATATAAATGATACACTCGTAGCTGTTTGAGTTACAGGAGCAAAATTAGAAGGCGTAGGACAAGACTCTGTAGTAGTAAAACTTGCAGGTCCTTGAGAATTACTTAAATCTGTAGCAGAACATTTAGCTCTTACATAAACATCATAATTCGTAATTGCACTTAAGCCGTTAACGGTTGCAGGATTCGTAGTTGCTGTAGTAACCACACCTGAACCTACTGTAAAACCTGCTGGTCCTACTTCTATTTCCCATTCAACTTCGGTTCCTACTTGGGTCCAACCGATTTCAGCTGCATCAGCAACCACATTATTTACAGTTATAGTAGTTACCGCAGGACATGTAGGACATGAGGCTGATCCATTGAAGTAATTACCTGTTGCCGGTGAAAATCCAGAATCAATTACAATTATTCCTTCAGAATCAAAAAGGGTAAATTCATTATCTCCAGGTGTTACCGCATCTGCGATATAGTCTAGAACTAATGTATCTCCATCATTAACAGTTAGGGAAACAGTATTTTGATTACCAGGAGGATTAGGGACTGTATACACAGCAGGAGTACCATTAATGGTAACTGTAATTTGTGCACCATTTCCCCATCCGTCACCGAAAGCGTCTCTCATTTCAAGAGAGTAATTACATTGTGCTGAAGCTAATGCTACAGTAAACAACAATGCAATTGAAAGTAGTTTTTTTAACATGAGTTAGTAGTTTGATTTAATAATGTCGAATATAATATTTTAGAATCAATTAACACTGTTAAATTTCAAATGTTGTAAGGAAGCATAGCAACACAATATTAAATTAATTACGCTTTCGCGAAAGCGTAAAAAAAAAGCCCCTGTAAATACAGAGGCTTATTAACGATAACTAAAGTAGATACTTAGAACTTTTCAATAACTTCTTGACTTACTCCTGTATTTGAGAATCCACCATCATGAAAGAGGTTTTGCATCGTAACTTTTTTAGTGTAGTCCGAGAATAACGTTATGGAATACTCTGCACATTCTTGCGCCGTAGCATTACCTAAAGGACTCATTTTTTCAGCATAACTTATGAAACCATCAAACCCTTTAACTCCTTGTCCAGCTGTGGTAGGTGTAGGAGATTGTGAAATGGTGTTAACACGTACCTTTTTATCTTTACCAAAGAAATAACCAAAGCTTCTAGCAATAGATTCTAGATAAGCTTTATTATCTGCCATGTCATTGTAATCTGGAAATGTTCTTTGTGCAGCCATATAAGTTAAAGCTAGGATACTACCCCATTCACTCATAGCATCTTGCTTATACAAGGTTTGCATTACCTTATGAAAAGATACAGCACTAACGTCCCAACCTTTTTGAGTCCAATCATAATTTTGATCTGTGTAGGCTTTTCCTTTTCTCACGTTTACAGACATTCCTATAGAGTGTAAAACAAAGTCAAGCTTCCCACCTAGAATCTCTACTGATTGAGACACTAAGTTTTGAAGATCTTCGAGACTAGTAGCATCGGCCGGTATAATTTGACTACCTGTTTTCTCTGCTAGCTCATTAATGGTCCCCATACGCATTGCGATTGGTGCATTGGTAAGCACAAAGGTTGCACCTTCGGCATGAGCAAGCTCAGCTGTTTTCCAGGCAATAGAGTTCTCATCTAGTGCGCCAAATATAATTCCTCTTTTTCCTTTTAGTAAGTTGTATGACATATCTTAAATATAAGTGACAAATATAAAATTCTTATTGAAGTAATACACGTGCATTTTCCCTTGCGGCATCAGATATTTTTCCACCGCTTAACATTTGCGCTATTTCTTCTACTCTTTCTTCTATATTTAATCTGTAAATGTTTGAAATTGTTTGTTCGTCTTTAACTGCTTTTTTAACAACTAGATGATCATTACCTGCACTTGCAATTTGAGGTAAATGTGTGATAGTAATCACCTGTAAGCTAGTACTCATTTGTTGCATTATAATCGCCATTTTCTCTGCAATAGCACCACTTACACCTGTATCTATCTCGTCAAAAATGATCGTTGGTAAATTCTTATAATTAGATAGCAATGCCTTTATAGCAAGCATCAATCTAGACAATTCACCACCAGAGGCTGCTTTATTTAATGGTAACAGCGCAGTTCCTTTATTTGCGGTAAATCTAAATTCTACTTCATCCATACCGTAAGAATTAAAGCTGTCTTTTTTTTCGATGTTGACTTTAAAAGACGCTTCCGGCATCCCTAGCTGCTTGATAATAACAAGAACCTCTTCTTCTAATAAGGTTGATTGTTGAACACGTTGTTGATGTATCTTATCTCCTAGTTTCTCTAAAGATTTATGAGCTGAATCTAGTTGAACTCTTGCCTGTTTAATCTTTTTAGAGATGTTTTGAGTGGTAAAAACCTTATCTGCTAACTCATCTCTCAATACGATAAGTCCATTAACATCCTCTTGATGATGCTTCTTCAGCAGTTGCTCAATTAAGACTAGGCGCTGATTAATGATTTCTAATCTAGCTGGATCAGCCTCGACACTATCCGCTTTACGGGACATTTCTTCACTGAGGTCTTCTAATTCTAAAAAAGTGGTATGAAGCCGTTGATTAGCATTCTCAAAATCAGAATCATATTTTGAAATTTGGGTAAATCTGTTTTTAAGTAACCTTAACTGATCCAACAATCCATTATCATCCTGATCCATCATAGATTGAAATTCCTGTAATACAAGTTGAATCTCCTCTACATTACTTAACTGTTCATTTTCTTGCTCTAGCGCTGTAATATCAAGCTGATCTAGTTGAGCATTATCTAATTCTTCTAATAAAAAATTATTATAATCTGCTTCTTTAGATAACAATTGCTCTTCTTCAACCCATTTATTGAGTTGTGTTTTAAGAGCCTTGTACTGACTCCATTCAATTCTAAAAGAGTCTAATAGAAATGAGGCTGGTTCTTTAGCCTTCTCAGTTAGTTTATTGACAAATGATTGTAAAACATCTATTTGAAAATCATCAGAAGCTAGTTGTAAAGTTTGATGTTGAGAATGAATATCAATTAAACGATTACCAACTTCACTCATTGTAGCAAGTGTAACTGGTGTATCATTAATAAAAGCACGGCTTTTACCTGATGGTAAAATTTCGCGTCTTAAAAAACAAACCGGCTCAACATCTAGGTCATATGATTCTAATAATTCATCTAATGCTAAACTAGACATCTCCACGTGAGCCTCCACAACACATTTACGTGTTGTATCTCTCACAGCGCTTAAATCCGCCCTTTTACCTTGAACTAACCCAAGCGCACCTAATAAAATAGATTTACCAGCACCAGTCTCACCAGTAATCATGGTAAGCCCATTCTTTAAGTTCAAATCGAGGCTGTCGATCAGAGCAAAATTCTCAATGTGAATATGTTTAAGCAATTGATTTTAAGACATTAAGAAGTACAAAAACTGTACTACGTTACAATGTTTAAATCTAGATAATTTAAAACATCTTACCAAAGCTCTAGACCTTAATATTACGCCATTTTGAGGACTGATTAGGCGCTAATTGTTGTAAAGTAGTTTTGAGCTCTCTAATATCGACAGCTGGTCCTCCAGAAAATATACTTAAAATCTCATCTGCCTTAGCATCAAAGAATAACCTCTGTATTAAACTATTGGGCCTTCGGCTGTTAAGAGCTTTTAATTTTAAAATCTCAGCACTGATGAGTAACTTAGCCTTCTTTTGATCCTCTGCAAAAGTATCCATACCCTTACTGTGATATCCATACAACACTTCACGATATTCTTTAAAAGTTTGAGAAAGCATATCATCGTTTAATTGAAAACGAGTTCCCTGCCCATCTGTGGCCTTCCATCCTACAGAATTACTTTGCTGTGCCAGACTAACAATACGTTGCGCTTCAATATGATACTGTTGACCACCGTTAAGAGCAAACGTATCCCCATCAATCCCCAACATAGTATAAATATAGAATGAGATCAATGATGTTAAGTTATTTTCATACTGATTTGCATTATAAAAAAACGGTGCATACTCTAGATATTCAAATTCAATATTTGAATCTTTAAAATTAAATATAGGAGATGAATAAGAAGAGTTAAAAACAGGTCTAGAAAGGGATATTTGAACATTCCCTTTGAACCGATCATTGTCATAATCAGTAATTACAAAAACAATAGAACAATTAATCTTTTCTTCATCTCTATAATCTTGATCAGTCCACTCCGTATTATTAATAAACTCCTGCATAGAAGTCTCTAAGGTTCTAAAAATAGTCTGATTAGGTTGCGCAACATTCTGCGCATTAACCTGTACCACTGCGTTGAACTCTTGCGCATGAGAAGTCCCCATAACTAGCAAGAAGAATAAGGGCAATACTTTAAAGAGTTCTTTTAATAATTTCATTAACGATGTCTTTTGCCACTTCTGTTTTAGGTTTCGTATCAAAAACAAATGTTTTTTGATTCCTATCAATCAGTGTAATTTTATTTGTGTCTTTACCAAATCCTGCACCTTTATCACGAGTAGAGTTTAATACAAGTAAGTCTGTATTTTTCTTTTCCGCTTTCGCGAAAGCGTGCTCCAGCTCATTTTCCGTCTCTAGAGCAAAACCGACTAGATAAGGGCGATTTTTCATAGCACCAACACTAGCTAATATGTCAGGATTTTTAACCAACTGAATTGTTAACGTTTCCGACTTCTTTTTTATTTTCTGATCAGCAGGATTTATAGGTTTATAATCAGCCACTGCAGCACTAAATATAGCATAATCTGCTTCATTGATATTTTCATGCACATGATCGTACATTTCTTGAGCAGTCTTAACGTTAATTCTATGAATTAAATGGTGGTCAGTTAATACGTGGCTAGGTCCCATGATTAGAATGACCTGCGCACCTTTAGAAGCCATCTCCATAGCCAGTGCAGCTCCCATCTTACCACTACTATGATTTCCTATAAATCTTACTGGATCAATTGCTTCATAGGTAGGGCCAGCCGTAATAAGACATATTTTTCCCACTAACGGCAATTGTGATTCGATATCTTTTTCAATAAAAGCTACGATATCTTCTGGTTCAGCCATACGACCTTCACCAGTCAAACCACTAGCAAGCTCTCCAGTGCCCGCAGGCACCATTTTATTGCCATAACTAGATAGCTGCTCAAAATTATATTGTGTAGAAGGATGCTTATACATATCAAGGTCCATCGCCGGAGCGAAGTAAACCGGACATTTTGCACTACAATAAACAGCTAACAGGAAATTATCAATATTTCCCGAAACCATTTTACTCATGGTATTTGCAGTTGCTGGTGCGATGATCATATAATCTGCCCATAAACCTAACTCAACATGATTATTCCATGTATCATTTTCATCATCTTCATTAGTAAAAGATGATAAAACAGGATTTTTAGATAATGTAGAAAGTGTTAATGGCGTGACAAATTCTCTAGAAGATGGAGTCATCACCACCTTAACAGTGGCGCCCGCTTTTATAAGCAGGCGCACAAGGTAAGTTGTTTTATAAGCAGCAATACCACCGGTTATACCTAGCAATATATTTTTACCACTTAGAACCGAAATCATTAGATTACTCTTCTGATTTAGAAGTATCTCTAAAATATATTTTACCGTCTAACCATTCTTGAACAGCAATCTGGTGAGGCTTAGGTAGACGCTCATAAAATTTAGAAACTTCAATTTGCTCTTTGTTCTCAAAAACTTCTTCAAGAGAATCATTATAGGTAGCAAATTCTTCTAACTTTTCAATTAGCTCTTCCTTTACATCGGTATTAATTTGTTCAGCACGCTTAGCTATGATTGAAATAGCCTCATACATATTACCTGTAGGATTAGTTAAATTATCCCTATTATAAGTAATAGTACTTGCTGGCGCTTTTATGTTTTTAGTATCCATAACTGAAATTAGATGTTATTCTTTATTTTATAATCGTTGATGTTTTCCATGATCTCATCTGCATCCTCACGATACTCACTGGTTGGAAAACGAGAGACAAAGGTATTATAATATTTTGTAGCAAGCTCTAATCTTTCTGGAACTAGCTCATTTCTACTCTTTAAAGCATATAAATATTGTGAATCTATCAGATAAAATTGTGCATCATCCATAAATTCAGAACCAGGATGTTGTACAATGAAGTTTTCAAAACTCTTGATCGCTGGTATATATCTATTACGGTGATGATAATTCTTTGCAATCTCATAAGCCTTTCGATCTAATTTAAATCTCAATTCAGATACTAAACCGTTTGCCTGTTCTGCATACTCTCCATCTGGATATAAATTGATATAGTCTTGCAATTTTGCCAAAGCCCGATCCGTATTCACCTGACTTTTTGAATAAACAGCAGACATATGATAATGACTTTTTGCTCCCATAAAAGCGGCGTATTCCCTATTATCACTCGCAGGATGTGATTGCACAAATCGCTCGTATTGATATGCACTATTAGGGTAATCTCTAGTTTCATAGAGAGCCTTTGCATATTTAATAGACAACGCTTCAGCTTTATCTGTTCCTCGATACTGCGGTATGATTTGATCAAAAAGATTAACAGCCTTGCTATACTTCTCTCTTTTAAGAAGTGTATCAATCATAGCTAGCTTCACCTCATTATCGGTAGACTTTAAAGCAGTCTGATAAGGTCCACAGCTTACTGCCATAATCGCTAAAAGAAGTAAAACAATATAGTTTTTCATACTCAATTTTAAATGGTTTGCAAAAGTACAATTTTTATACATATTTTCTTAGTTGTCTATGCAACTAACGCATATAATTGAAATGAAGTATAATGCTTAAGATTAATTAATCTACCTTAAGCCTCATACTGCTTTAAGAATGTATCTATTCTAGACTTTAAGTTTTCATTTACAGGCACCAATGGCAACCTAAGATACTCTTCGATCAACCCTAGAGAAGCTAGCAAAGATTTAATTCCGCCAGGATTACCTTGCTCAAAAATCATATCGATACTTGCAGCAATTTTATAATGCAATTCAAACGCCTCTTCAACATCACCATTAAGACCGTAACGTACCATATCACTAAAACCTTGAGGCAATCCTTGACCTATCACTGATATAACTCCAGCTCCACCAGCAAGCACCATGGACAATGTAATCATATCATCACCAGATATCACTAGAAAATCTTTAGGAGTATATTGAATTAATTTCATGGCTTGTACAATATCTCCAGCTGCTTCCTTGATTCCCAATATATTATCAAAATCATGTGCAAGTCTAACAACTGTTTCAACCGCCATGTTAGACGCCGTTCTACCAGGCACGTTATACAAAATAATTGCTTTTTCTGTAGCTGTTGCCACAGCTTTAAAATGCTGGTAAATACCTTCTTGCGTAGGCTTATTGTAAGCTGGCGAAACAGACAAGATGGCTATATAATCGTTTAAATCTGTGTTTTTAACTTCTTCAACTACAGCAGCCGTATTACTACCACCTATACCCAATACCATAGGCAATCTTCCAGCATTTGCTCTAGTTATCGTTGATTTTACAGCCTCTTTTTCTTCAAGAGTTAAAGTTGCACTCTCTCCGGTAGTACCTAATACTACTAAATAATCAATTCCATTATCAATTTGATAATTCACCACTTGCTCTAATGCGCTGTGATCTACCTCACCAGCGGCAGTAAAAGGTGTAATCAATGCTACACCAGTTCCTATTAAATCTTGCATTTTATTGAGTTAATATTTTTAAATACTTTTTTAATTCTATTATTAATCCTTTATAATCCTTAAGATCAACACTTATGGAAAGATCAAAAAGAGATTCATTATCACTACCATAAGCCACCTTTAAACCAGACGGCAACGCCAGACTCACATAGTCTATCAAATCATTTTCAGTATTAAAATGATTGATCTGTAAATCAAACGTTTTACTTAATAATTCCTTTGTTTCAGAATCAGTAATACCACCAGACCATTTGATTAATTTTCGATCAATTAAATGAGCGTCGGTTATAGTAGATTTCTTTTTATCATTTACGTAAGCTATACATGTTACCGCATCTTCTTTTATCCCTAACTCTTCTGCCCATTTTAAAAAAGGACTTATGTCAGAAACCTGCTGACCGTCATATATCACCACAAGCGATTGAGGCCATTTAATAGACGGCCTAACTTGCTCCTTTTGCAATTTCTGCAGTTCTTTGCGCAACCAGCGGCGCTTAATTCCGTTAAAAATCATGTACTTTTACTAACTGTACAAATGTAGCACAATAGGACATGAAAACATCTATTTATAAGCGACTGGGAAAGGCTTTTTTCTATCTCGCTTTCGCGAAAGCGTTATTAATCACAACCTCTTGCAAATCAGACCATTTACAACTTACTAAAATATCGAGCTCGCAGACTCATATCGACAGCACGCTACAAAGCGTCGTACAAATAGATGAGTACATCGCACCGTTCAAAAAATCGTTAGACGCTCAAATGGATGAACAATTAAGCTTCAATCCTGCTTCCATGAATAAAAACGATTATAAGTACAACACTCCTATCGGTAACATGCTCGCAGCAATCGTACGTGAACAAGGAGCTCCTATTTATAAATCTCGTACGGGAAAAGACATAGATGTAGTTTTACTAAATCATGGTGGTATTAGAGCAGGAATGCCTGCCGGACCAGTAACAATGAGAAGGGCTTATGAAATCATGCCATTTGACAATGAAATAACCATCGTTGAACTTACTGGCGAAAAGATGAATGAATTAATCAATTACATCATCGATCGTAAAAAAGCCCATCCATTTGACGGAATGCAAATTATTTTAAACGCAGACAACAGCGTTAATATGGTTACTATACAAAACAAGCCGCTAGATAAAGATAAAATATATACCGTAGCAACTAGCGATTACTTGTATAGCGGTGGTGATGATATGAGCTTTTTTAAAGATGCGCCTATGGTGAAAATAGATTACAAAATACGTAATGCAACTATAGATTACTTCAAGAAAGTGGACACAATTAAATTTGAACATGACAACCGATTTGAGGTTCTCGATTAATAAGCAAGAAAATGGAAAGAAGAAAATTTATACGCAATACAAGTGCTGGAATGGTAGCTGGTGCGGCTCTATGGTCTAACTACGCTCTTGCAAATGGTATTCTTACAGGACCAGAATTAGAGCCTGGAACTAAGAAAATCACCATTTTACATACTAACGATACACACTCACACATTGAACCTATTTCTGGTGGTCGCAATGACGGTCGTGGTGGCGTTGCTCGCAGGGCTGCTGTGATTAATAAAGTACGGACAGAAAACCCCAATACTTTATTGCTGGACTGCGGTGACATATTTCAAGGTACTCCATATTTCAATTTCTATGGCGGTGAGCTTGAGATTAAATTGATGTCTATGATGGGATATGATGCTGCCACCATAGGGAATCACGATTTTGATAACAGTATAGAAGGCCTGTATAAGCAATTACCTAATGCAGATTTTGACTTTGTGATCTCCAATTACGACTTCTCAAACACCATCATGGATGGACACACTAAACCCTATAAAGTAATGGTCAAAGATGGTGTGCGCATCGGGCTATTCGGTGTAGGAATAAAACTAGACGGATTAGTAGACCCAAAAATGTATAAGGAAACCGTTTACAATGACCCTATAGAAGTCGCAAAAGACCAAATTAAAACACTGCGTGAAACAGAGAAATGTGATCTAGTAATCTGCATGTCGCATTTAGGTTATTCATATAGAGGTGACAGAGTATCTGACCTATCACTTGCAGCAGCAACATCAGGCATAGATCTTATCATAGGTGGTCACACTCATACTTTTCTCGATGCCCCAGAAATCGTAAAAAATGCTACTGGAAAAGATGTTATGGTGAACCAAGTAGGTTGTTATGGGATCAATCTCGGTCGTATTGACTTTTACTTAAAAGAAGGAAAGATCGATAAAGGCGTTGATGTAGTTTATGAGATTTAATTCAATCAAATTATAAAATAATTATGACCAAATCAACCATCACTAAAGGATTCATACTTTCAGGAATTATAAACACCTTAGGAATTCTATTCTTCTCTAAAGGCTTTACCAATGATGTTATTCCAGAAACAGATCCAGTAGTGATGTCCTATTTTGGACTACTTATGATTATGGTTTGGGGTCTCGCTTTTATTGCCGTAGCTAAAGTTTTTGAAAAAGTGAAATGGCTTGTTGCTGTATTTGCAATTGAAAAATTGTGCTATGTCATTGCTTATGGATATTGGTTCGCTAATAATAGCGTTCAAGAGGTTTATGATAAAGATAAAATTGCTGGAATTTTTTACTCTATCTATGGTTTAAATGACTTTCTCTTCATGGTATTTTTTGGTTATGTTTTCATCAAACTCATGAAATCCAAATAAAACCACCGAAAAACCAAAGTGTAATTTATACCTCAACACCCCAAAAATATTGCCGAAACAACATCAATTATTACATTTTAAAAACCATAAGCCCCTAATTTTATAGGGTTAAACTATAAATTTTATATAATTCTAAAACACATACCCTATATTTGAAAAATAATTTAAAATTTTTCCAATGGGCAAAAAGGTCAATTTTATAGTTTTAGCTGTTTTAGTACTTATCAGTTTAACGTTTAGTAATCCCTATACCGAAAATGGTGATATGAGCGCCATTGATAGTGGCGATACTGCATGGATGTTGATAGCATCGGCATTTGTATTACTAATGACGCCAGGACTTGCCTTTTTCTATGGTGGTATGGTGAATAAAAAATCCATGATTTCCACGATGCTGCAAAGCTTTGTAGCTTTAGGAGTAGTAAGTATAATATGGGTAATTGTAGGTTTCTCACTTGCCTTTGGAGAAAGCTATTATGGAATCATAGGAAACCCAATGACTTATTTTAATTTTAAAGATGTAGGTCTTGCTCCTAACCCAGATTTTGCAGGAACTGTACCTTTTTTAGTATTTGCTTTATTCCAGCTCAAGTTTGCCATTATCACACCTGCCTTAATCACAGGTAGCTTTGCAGAACGTGTCCGTTTTAGAAGCTATATCTTATTTATGGTATTGTTTACTATTTTCATCTACACGCCTTTAGCACACATGACTTGGCATCCAGATGGACTATTGCGCAATCTAGGAGTGCTAGACTTTGCCGGTGGAACAGTAGTTCACATGAGTGCAGGATTTGCAGCACTTGCAGGAGCAGTTTATTTAGGAAAACGCAAAAAAATCACCCATGATCCAGCAAATGTGCCGTACATTATTTTAGGAACTGGATTGCTATGGTTTGGATGGTTCGGTTTTAACGCTGGTAGTGCGCTAGCCGCAAATGCAGATGCCGCCATAGCCTTTGCCAATACGAATATCGCTAGTGCCACCGCCATGATCACCTGGATGTTTTATGAACGTTTCTCAAATCGCAAAATGAGTGCTGTAGGCGCATGTATCGGTGCTATTGTCGGACTGGTTGCCATTACTCCAGCAGCTGGGTTTGTTACTATTTCACAAAGTATATTTATAGGATTTGCTACTGCGATTACTAGTAATATCGCTATTTCATTATTTTCTAAAACCGGTATTGACGATACACTAGACGTTTTCCCTAGTCATGGAGTTGGCGGAATAGTAGGTATGATTCTGACTGCTGTTTTTGCAAAAGATGTTGGACTTGTGCATGGCGAAACAGAAACCTTTATGTGGCATATCATAGCACTTATAGGAGTTTCTGTATTTACCTTCGGTGGTAGTTTGCTATTCTACAAACTGGTTGATATATTGATACCTATAAGAGTAAGAGACGATCAAGAAGAGCGCGGACTAGATGCCAGTCAACACGGTGAAGAAGTTAGTTAGATCTAGTGATACCTTTTTCGGGAAAAGCTGCATCATAGATGAATGCAGATTCATCTATTTCTGTAAAACAGCTTATCACCTTGGCTTGATCACTATAAATCAACTTATCATTCTCATCAAGTCTGATGTATAAAATGTAAATTTCCTCGCCACCACCGCACATTCCTCGGCCATTGCCACCAGGTTTAGACGGTACCGAAATATCTAATAGTAGATGATTGACATCGTCTACTACTTTATGACCTATAACATCAACAGCATAAGCATAGGAGAAATCTAAAGCATCTAGATCTAAAACAATTTGTTCATCTCTAGTTAGATAAACCTCTTGACTTCCTAGTTCCCAAAATTGCTCTTGTGGATTATCTTCAAACCAAGTTTTTAATATCGTATTAGAATTGCTTTTATGCCATTTTAAATCATTGAAAATACCGTTCACTGCAGTAGTTTCAAAGACCTCATCATAATTTAATACTTGACAAGCATACTCTTCATCAACTTCAGTTTCAAAATCACCATCATATTTGGCATAAATTTTAAAAGAATCTTCTTCAGGATATGTTGAGTAATAAAAAAGGATAGGAATAGACTCTGTACTATTATCATATTTATACCAGCCTGAGAATTCTTGCTCATATTCACAATAACCGTTGCTTTCCACATACATAGTTATGGGATATTCATCGATAAACCCATGTAATAACATAGTATTATTAGGGATGATTTTTGAAGAATAAGTTTGCGCTTTCGCGAAAGCGAAACTTAACAACACCACAAATACCAATACCTTTTTCATATTTTAAATCATTGCCAGAAACTCTTGCTCGCTAATCATCGTTATACTCAATTTCTCTGCTTTTTCAAGTTTAGACGGTCCCATTTTATCACCACGGATCAAATAGTCAGTTTTACTAGAAATTGAACTAGAGTTCTTACCACCGTTATCCTCTACCAGTTTCTTTAAATCATTTCTAGACATTTTAAAAACACCTGAAATCACAAAACTTTTACCAGATAACTTGTCAGTCTGGCCTTCTAATTGCTCTTCACTCAATGCAAATTGTAGACCAGCTTTTTTTAAGCGTTCTACTATCGCCATTTGATCTTCATTCTGAATGAATTCCACTAGAGATTGAGCAATACTTTCTCCTATTTCTGGAACAGCGGTTAATTCTTCTATTTTCTTATCTGCGGCGCTCGACACATCAGCAAATAAATCGATAGAAGTCTTTTCTGGTTCTGCTGGCATATTAAATAACGAGTCAATATTTTTATAATGTTTAGCTAGTTTTTTAGCTATTGTTTCGCCTACATATCTAATCCCTAGCCCGAACAGCACACGCTCAAAAGGCACTTGCTTACTAGCCTCTATTCCATTAATCATATTCTCGGCACTTTTTTGTGCCATGCGTTCTAGCGGTAAAACCTGCTCCACCGTTAGATCGTACAAATCTGCATAGTTGTTGATGAAACCTGCGTCGACTAATTGACCTACAGTCTCTGCTCCTATACCATCAATATCCATCGCTTTGCGAGAAATAAAATGTTCAATCCTACCTTTCACTTGTGGTGGACAGGCCATGTCGTTAGGACAGTAATGCTTTGCATCTCCTTCGTTACGAACTAACTCTGTATTACATTCTGGGCAGTGCGTGGCATAAACCGTAGGAGTGGAATTCTCTGGTCGTTTAGTTAAATCTACAGCAACTATTTTAGGAATGATCTCGCCACCTTTTTCTACATATACCTCATCGCCTACTCTTATATCTAGTTTTTCTATCTGATCTGCATTGTGAAGGCTTGCACGTCTTACAGTAGTTCCAGATATTTCTACAGCTTCTAGATTGGCAACTGGTGTGATAGAGCCAGTACGACCTACTTGATAGGTAATTTCCTCTAGTCTCGTCGATACTTGCTCAGCCGCAAACTTATAAGCCATCGCCCATTTAGGAGCTTTGGCAGTAAAGCCTAACTCATCTTGTTGATCAAGCGAATTCACTTTTATCACAACACCATCGGTTTCATATGGTAGCTCTTTGCGAGCTACATCCCAGTGATTGATGTACTCAAATACTTCTTCTATGGAGTTGACTAATTTACTTTCTTGAGGTGCTTTAAAACCCCATTTTCGCGCAAGCATTAAAGAATCAAACTGACTTTTTACTGGTAGATTTTCACCAGCAAGTTGATATAGCAAACAATCTAATGGTCTTTTTGCCACCTCAGCACTATCCTGTAGTTTCAAGCTACCACTAGCCGTATTACGTGGATTGCGATATAAATCCAGTCCTTGCTCTGCACGTTCTTCATTCATTTTATGAAATCCATCCCAAGGCAATACAATCTCACCACGTATTTCAAATTTGGCTGGCACATCATCGCCTTTTAATTGCAATGGCACTGATTTAATCGTACGCACATTGGCCGTGACTTCATCACCTTGATTTCCATCACCACGAGTTACTGCTTGAACAAACTTTCCGTTTTCATAATGCAAACTTATGCTAGCACCATCATATTTGAGCTCGCAAGTATACTGGATATCACCATCTACTATTTTCTTAATGCGCCTTTCCCAATCGCGCAAATCCTCTATGGAATAAGAATTATCCAGCGAGTACATACGGTTGATATGCTTAACGGTATTGAAATTTTTAGTAACCTCACCACCTACACGTACAGATGGACTGGTCGAGTCATAGAACTCTGGATGAGCAGCTTCAAGCGTTTTTAATTGCTCCAGTTTCTTATCAAACTCAAAGTCTGAAATAGTAGGATTATCGTTAACGTAGTAATTATAATTGTGCTCACGCAACTCATCACGCAAGGATTGTATTTGTTCTTTTGGACTCATAGAAAATGTGCTATCTTCTGCTCAAATTTTAAGATTCTAAAATACAATAATGAGCGCTAGATTTCTAATTCTTTGTAGTTTGATATTAACACTGTTTTCATGTGCTGAACCTCAGGTAAAATTATTAAGTCCGTCCATTATTCCTGCACCTCAATCCTTACAAGTAAATGCTGGGCACTTCACTATTAATGAAGAAACTACACTGAGTAATAATGATGACTTTACAGCTTCCTATAACTTCCTGAACAACTTTCTAGAACACGCATCAGGTCGCACTTGGAAAACAAAATACAGCGAGACTAACTCAATAATTCTGGAATACGATGACAGTATTTCATCAAAAGAAGGATATTCGATTGAAAGTAACGAGCATAATATAACTATTAAAGCCAGTACCGATGCAGGTGCGTTCTACGCAGTACAATCTCTCCTACAATTAATGCCGGTAGATCTAAATAACACAACCGAAATTCATATTCCAGCAATCACGATAAAAGATGAACCACGTTTTAAATATCGTGGTATGCACCTCGATGTGTCACGACATATGTACGATGTAGAATTTATCAAAAAATACATCAACGCGATGGCCATGCTCAAGATGAATAACTTTCACTGGCACTTTACAGATGATCAAGGCTGGCGCATTGAGATTAAGAAATATCCGCGATTACAAGAAGTAGCCGCTTATCGTGACAGCACTTTATTGGGTCATTACAACGACACACCACATCAATATGACGGTAAAAAGTACGGTGGTTTTTATACACAAGAAGAAGTTCACGAGGTGATCGCTTTCGCGAAAGCGAGACACATCAACGTCATTCCAGAAATAGAAATGCCTGGTCATGCACAAGCCGCTATCGCTGCCTATCCAGAATTGGGTTGTACTGGAGAAAATGTCCAAGTTGCTATGAAATGGGGCGTTTTTGAAGACATCTACTGCCCTAGCGAAGAAACTTTTACATTCCTAGAAAATGTACTAGACGAAGTGATGGAATTATTCCCGTCAAAATACATTCACATAGGTGGCGATGAAGCACCGAAAACCCAATGGAAAACAAGCGATGTCGCTCAACAAGTGATTAAAGAAAATGGATTAAAAGACGAGCATGAATTGCAATCCTATTTTATCCAGCGCATGGAAAAATATTTGAACTCAAAAGGTCGACAAATCATAGGATGGGACGAGATTTTAGAAGGTGGACTCGCACCTAATGCTACAGTAATGAGCTGGCGTGGCACCAATGGAGCTGTCGAAGCTGCAAAAGCTAGGCATGACGTGATCATGACGCCGACATCGCACGCTTATTTTGACTATTATCAAAGTGAAAATGATGATGAACCACTAGCGATAGGCGGATTTTTACCACTAGAAAAAGTCTATAACTTTAATCCTATTCCTCAAGAACTAAACGATGAAGAAGCTATTCGTGTTTTAGGAGTTCAAGGAAATGTATGGACAGAATATATGACGACCAGTGAGCAAGTAGAATACATGGCTTTTCCACGCATGCTGGCGATGAGCGAAGTTGCATGGAGTGCAGACGAAAATAAAAACTATGACAGTTTTATAAATCGCGTGGAATATTTTCATAAACGATTAGATGAGATGGATATCAACTATGCCAACCATTTATATGAAATTGAAGGAACCTTAAATGAAAATCAAGCATATGAGTTAAGCACCAAAACTATCGGAAAAGAAATAAGATTTACAACTGATGGATCTGAACCTGACTCATCTTCTACGGTTTATGAAGCTCCTATTCCTTTTACGGCAGATATGACTTTAAAAGCTCAAGTTTTTGATGATGATGAACCACTCGGTCGTTTATTTACTCAAGAATTCCTTTACCATAAAGGTGTAGGAGCGACAATTAGTATCAATAAAGAGCCACATAAATCTTATCCTGGAAGTGGCGCTAATGGATTGGTTAACGGAATTAAAGGAAGTGACTCTCGATATGGCGATAGTGAATGGTTAGGATTTTGGGGAGAAGACTTAAAAATTAGAGTTGATTTTGAGCAAGAATTTGGAGTAAATGAAATTGAATTACGATTTTATCATGCACCTGGTCAATGGATCTATGCGCCAAATGATTTAAAAATTAGTTCAGATCCACATGCTCCCTTTAGTAAGATTAAACCAGTAAGCAAATCTGGTAATTTTTATAATTACAAAATAGATTTAAAAGTTGCTAGCAGTGCTTTCATTTTACTCGTCCCAAACTACGGTACAATTCCAGACGGCCATCAAGGCGCTGGAAATAAAGCTTGGACATTCATCGACGAAATCATCATCAAATAGTATGCTTCTAGAAATCTGCGCATCCAATTATCAAAGTGCTCTCAACGCTCAAAAAGCTGGTGCGCACCGCATAGAATTATGCAGTGAGTTAGGTACTGGTGGCATTACACCTAGTTATGGATTGCTTAAAAAAGTAATGGAAGAATTGACTATTCCAGTCATGGTATTGATACGTCCACGTTCTGGGAATTTTGTGTATAGTGATGCCGATTTTGATATCATGAAACGTGATATAGAGCTATCTAAAGAATTAGGTTGCGCAGGAATTGTTTCTGGTGTATTGACTGCAGATTTCAAAATAGACATCAGACGTACGAGTGAATTGATAGAACTCGCCAGACCATTACCGTTTACCTTTCACAGAGCTTTTGATCATATCACAAATCCAGAACAAGCCGTTGTGGATTTAGTGAATTTAGGCGCAAAACGTATCCTTACTTCTGGACAGTATTCTAAAGCCATAGACGGAATTGAAAACTTAAAGCGTTATCAAGAAATTGCAGGTAATGATTTAATCGTCATGCCTGGTGGTGGGATTAATGGTGGTAATAGTTCCGCTTTCGCGAAAGCGAATTTCAAAGAAGTTCACGCCAGCGCCACAGAAATCATTGAGCAAGCAAACGAAGAAAAAGTTCCTATGAATTCGCCTAAATTTCTTCAAGAAAACATAGAAGTGATTTCTAATTCAGAGAATATAACGGCTATCTTTAAAAACCTTGAAAATGAGGATTAGTTTATTATTAGTTTTAGTGATATTCATAAGCTCTTGTAAAGAAGAACGTCCTAATGTAGAACGCCAGTATTTAGAGAGCAACTGGTCGCTATTAAAAGAAGCCGACTATAGTTTGATATCAGATTCGGTTCAAGTGCCTTCTACCGTTCATAAAGAGTTACTGCCTTTGATCAAACATCCTTTTCAAGGCAATAACGAAGACAGTTTGCAATGGATTACTGAAGAAAATTGGGTTTATAAAACTTACTTTGAACTGGACCAACAAACCTTGCAAAAAGAGAATATCGAGTTGCATTTTGAAGGTATAGACACTTATGCCAGTATAGAATTGAATGGTCATGAAATTCTTGAAACAGACAATGCTTTTCTCAACTGGCAAGTAGATGTAAAAGCATTTCTTGAAGAAGAAAATGAGCTTTACATTACTATAAAATCACCTATAGAAATTGAAGAACAAAAAGCCGCTGCAAATCCATATACCTTACCAGAAGGTAACCGAGTTTACACGCGTAAAGCACAATATCAATACGGCTGGGATTGGGGACCAAAACTCAACACCATGGGAATATGGAAACCGGTTTATCTTGAGGCTTATGATGATTTTAAAATAGATGATGTTTACATCAAACAGAATTTTGTACAAGATTCTATAGCAAATCTTACCGCACAAATCAAGCTCTCAGACAAGCGCACAGAATTACTGCATTATAAAATTAAAGTCAACGATAGCCTTTACTGGGAACAAGATTACCAGCCCAAGGCTCAAGAAGATGAGTTTGAAATCCATTTTGAAATTCCGCAAGTGCAACTGTGGTGGCCGCACAACATCGGTGAACCTTATTTATACGATATAGAAGTTTTAGTTTCTAAAGAAGGAAAACTTATCGATTCTCAAAAGTTAAAAACTGGAATACGTACTATTGAACTTGTTAACGAGCTCGACGAACATGGAACTAGTTTCTTTTTTAAGGTAAACGACGTTCCTGTTTATATGAAAGGTGCTAATTACATTCCGCAAAACTCGATGCAAGATCTGGTTACTGATAATCATTATGAAAAATTGCTGAGTGATGTCAAGGAAGCTAACATGAACATGCTACGCGTTTGGGGCGGCGGCATTTATGAGAAAGATATTTTTTATGAGAAATGTGATGAGAAAGGCATCCTTATTTGGCAAGACTTTATGTTTGCCTGTGCGATGTATCCCGGTGATGCACGCTTTCGCGAAAGCGTAACCAATGAAATTACTCAACAAATCACTAGGTTGAGAAATCACAGTAGTATTGCGCTGTGGTGTGGTAATAATGAAACTAGTGAGGCGTGGCACAATTGGGGCTGGCAAGAAGGAAGATCTCAAGCCGAACGCGATAGTATTTGGGAAGATTATCGAGCCATATTTCAAATCGCAATGCCTAAATACGTGAGCGAACTCACCAACGAACCTTACTGGGAAAGCTCGCCAGAATACGGTCGTGGAAATCCTAAATATGAATTTGAAGGCGACGCGCACGACTGGCGTGTGTGGCATGACGCATACCCATTTGAACATTTTGAAGAACACATACCGCGATTTATGAGTGAGTTTGGTTTTCAATCGCATCCATCTTATGAGGCGATACGATATATCAATAATGACGGAACTATTAATATCAAGTCAGAAGATTATTCCTCACATCAAAAACACGCTCGTGGAAATGAATTGATAAGAGAATATATGGAACGTGATTTCCCAGTTCCTACAAATGACGAAGATTACGTTTATGTAAGCCAACTTTTACAAGCTTATGGAATCTCAAAAGGTATCCAAGCGCACCGTCGAGCTAAACCTTATAATATGGGAACGCTTTACTGGCAACTCAACGATTGCTGGCCTGCAGTAAGCTGGTCCAGTATCGATTATTTCGGTAACTGGAAAGCCTTGCATTATCAAGTGAAACGTGATTTTGAAAATGTAATGATTAGTAATGTCGTAGAGAATGATACGTTGAAAACTTATGTGGTGAATGATGGAATGGAGGATATTACAAGCGGCTTTACGATAGCGATAAGTGATTTTTATGGTAAAGAATTGTATAATGAATCTTTCGTAGGAACTGCCGGAATGAATTCAAGTAATGAGTTTCATCAACTCAATTTAGAAAAATTAGATTTTGATCTTAGTAGTGTTTATGTATTTGTAGAATTTCATACTAGCCAAATTACAGATGTTTTAGTAAGACCCAAGGAATTGAATTTACCCAATGAAAACCTAGAATGGATTAGTGAAAAGACAGATCAAGGTTACCAATTAACTATAACATCTGATGCGTTTACTAAAGATGTGTTTTTCTATTCCAATGTAGATGGCCATTTTTCAGATAACTTTTTTGATTTACAACCTCAAAAAGATAAGGTTATCCTATTTAAAACAGAGAGCAAGGAAGAAGCTGCATTTAATTTTAAAATGTTGAATGGATTAATAACCCAATAAATTTCAGTCTGAGCTTGTCGAAGACGATTTAAAAAGCACTACGATTGTTAAAGCAGCTTCCGGATCGAGTGCGGAATTTCAAATTCAAGTTGAAGTTCATTCTCTCCAACACTTCATCATTCTATAATTTCCATTCAAATCTTTATAAACTTCAGATTCAAAACCTAACTCTGTGGCGAGTGCTTTCATTTCTTCTGGTAAGTATTGATTGATTTCAAAGTATAGTATTCCGTTAGGTTGTAAAGCGTTTTTAGATAGCTCCATGATTTTACGATAGAAAATTAATGCATTATCATCTTCTACAAAAAGCGCTAGATGTGGTTCATTTTCTAACACATTATCATGTATCTCTTTCTTCTCTAAATTCCTCACATACGGAGGATTGCTCACGATGATATCATATTTCTCAGGCAATTCATCTAAAGCCAAGACATCTTGCAGAATCGTTTTTACTGGAGTTTTTAAATGATTTGCATTTGATTGAGCAATAACGAGTGCTTCTTCAGAAACATCCATCAATGTGATTATACAATCAGGCTTTGCTGCTTTAAGTGATAATCCTATACATCCAGTTCCTGTTCCTATGTCTATAATATTCAAATAAGTTTCTGCTTTATGATCTTTGATGATCATATCAACCAGTTCTTCTGTTTCCTGACGCGGAATCAAGGTATGTTCATTAACAGCAAACTCGTGTCCGTAGAAATGGGCTTTTCCTGTGATGTATTGTACTGGTTTTGAAGTACGCAGTTCTCTTAAAGACTTTTGTAATATTTCTTCTTGAAGATGACTCAGTTCTTCTCGATCCTTTATCATGAAATCAGAGCGTGACCAGTTCAATAGGTCTTCACAAACGATTTGTAGAATGCTATGAATCTCATTTTCTGGATAAAGAGGTTTGAGTTGTTCTTGGTAAAGGAGCTTGAATTGGTTAAGCGTCATGCTTCGAATTTGAATTTGAATTTGAACTCGAATTCGAACTCGAATTCATTTGGTAAAGATAGGAATGTCATTAACAAAAACATTGTGATGAAAAAAGCAGATTCCGCATCAAGTGCGGAATATCAGGATTTTAAAAGCATTTGCACCGGACAAGAGAAATGACCTGTATCACCCAGTGGTCCATCGAGTAATTTAAAACCTACGTGTTTATATAAGCCTTGCGCATCGTACATATTATCCATAGTCTCTAGGTAAACGCTTTCAAATTTGAATTCTTTGGCGCGTTCTAGGCAAGTCATCATCAGTTTTTTACCGTAACCTTTACCACGAGCTTGTGGTTTAAAGTACATTTTTTGAAGTTCGCTCACATTACCGTTGTAATTATCTAGTGGTGCGATTCCTGCGCCACCTACCACTACTCCATCAATTTCTACTACATAATAAGTTCTGCGAGGTTTTTGGTATTGTTCATACATCGCTTGCGTTGCCGCATCGCTGTATGCAGTTCCTATTTTAGGTGCACCATGTTCTAAAATAGAGGTTTGGATAATCTCTTTTATAGCTTGATTATCTTCAGGAAGAATTTTGCGAATTTTCATAAAGCGAAGTTAGAAATATGAGTTTCAATTTTATTTAATAATTTCTAAAAGATTTTAGCCCTAGAAATTAATTAGACAAGTTTGCCCTGAATTTATGAAAGTGCTAGGTGTAATTAATCGTATTTATTTAAATTTTGAAAACTGAACTTTGACTACACATGGACATGCTCAATGTGACAGCACTCTACTCAATCTAAATGTTTAATACTGAGCTTTAAATTTAAGTTTAACTATAAGTTTATATTTTTATTAGTCACTTACCTTTGCTATAGATGACTACAGAAGAAAAATACATGCAACGCTGCTTGCAACTGGCGCAAAATGGATTGGGAACGACGTATCCTAATCCGCTAGTAGGAAGCGTGATTGTTTCAGAAAATGATGAGATTATAGGTGAAGGATGGCATCTCAAATCTGGAGAACCGCATGCTGAGGTAAACGCTGTAAGCGATGCAGAAAAAAAGGGCTATGATGGAGACGCTTTCGCGAAAGCGACAATATACGTCAATCTAGAACCATGCTCACATACTGGTAAAACACCACCTTGTGCATCAATGATTGTGCAAAAAGGCTTTAAAAAAGTAGTCGTAGGAACGCTAGATCCGCACGATAAGGTAGCGGGAAAAGGTGTTGCCTTATTAAAAGAAGCTGGAATTGAAGTTGTAGTAGGCGTCTTAGAAAATGAATGTAACGAACTCAATAAACGATTCTTCACGTTTCACAGAAAACAACGTCCCTACATCATCTTAAAATGGGCTGAAACCTCTGATGGATTTATTGCACCAGTAACTAAGAACGAGCAGAAACCAGTATGGATTACTAATCCATATTCTAGACAAGTATCGCATCAACTGAGAGCCCAAGAAAATGCCATTTTAGTAGGCGCTAAAACAGTTATCGATGACAACCCATCGCTTACCTGTCGAGACTGGAATGGAGAAAACCCTTTGCGAGTTGTTCTAGATTCTAGAAATAACATCACACCTGACTATCAGGTTATGGATGATGCTGCGGTCACTTTAAAACTTGAACTCAGTTCTTCTGACACGCTAGAGATTCTCAATAGTCTTTATCAAAATGACATTCAATCTATTATTATAGAAGGAGGAACTACTACCATTCAATCATTTATTGATGCTGGTTTATGGGATGAAGCGTATCAATTTATGGGAACTGATGTTCTTTTTCATCAAGGTTTACAAGCTCCTGTTTTAAGTGGTGATTACTCTATGCTTTCTAGAAAAGTATTAGCAAACGATGTGCTTAAAATATATAGAAAAAAATGATTTGGCTCGTTTTAAGTATTACCACATCTAGTTTTCTATATGTGATTTTTAAATACTTTGAAGTATTTAAAATCAACACACTACATGCTATAATCATTAATTATATAGTGGCTTGTATTACTGGTTTTGTTGCTTATGGTAGTGTACCAAATTTTGAGCAAATTATAAATGCAGACTGGTTGTATTATGCCCTATTTTTAGGAGCTCTGTTTATCTTCATCTTCAATATTATGGCACTTACCAGTCAAAAAAATGGACTGTCGGTAGCTGCCGTCGCAGGTAAAATGTCACTGGTTATACCGGTTATTGCAGGCATATGGCTCTATGACGAGTCCATAGGCTGGATGAAAATAATCGGAATCTTACTTGCTCTAATCTCTGTTTACTTGACCTCTGTTAAAACAAAAGATGGCATACAGCTAGATAAACGATTACTTATATTTCCAATCATATTATTCCTAGGTAGCGGTATAATAGACACCACACTTAAGTATGCCGAAAAGATGCATGTGCCAGATGGCGAAGAACCTCTTTTTAGTGCGATGTGTTTTGCAATGGCTTTTATAATAGGAATTATAGTTCTTATTTATGAAGCTTCTCAAAAACGTTTATTGACTATGCGCAGTATAATTGGCGGAATTGCTTTAGGAATACCTAACTATTTTTCTATTTATTTTATCATTAAAACTCTTAAAAACGGAATGGAAAGTAGCGTGGTTTATCCTATAAATCACGTGGGAACAGTACTCTTCACATCTTTGTTAGGTATTGTCATTTTTAAGGAAAAACTGATTCCTAAAAATTATATAGGAATAGTGGTAGCCATTGTAGCTATTGTGATGATTGCTTTCGCGAAAGCGTAAAAAAAAAGCTTCCCTGTTAAGAAAAGCTTTTAATATAATAAAGTTGGTATTGCTTATTGTCTTTCAAAATCTGCAAACCCATCAATTAAAATCTCTATGGAAGCACCACCAGTAGTTTGCGTAGATAACCCATTGATATCAATTGATAAATCTGTGGTATTTAAAGTGGTAATAGTTAGTGTTGTAGTATCATCAAAAGGAGTCACATTACTAGGTGATGCGCTATTGAATCTTAATATGTCACCTGTAACGGTATAGGTTCCTAAGTCGTTAAAAGTATTAGTTTGATTACCTTGAGAAACACCTTGATTAATCACTTCAAACTCTAGATCACCCGTTATAGCGTATGTTCCGTCTGCATTAAAAGTCATTATAGCGTTTGAACTTACATATTCTACCGATCCTGTTATCGATACTGGTGTCCCAGAAACAGTAGTAGTCGTTGTTGTATTAGTTTCTACATCTGTATATAACCAGTTACCTACTAACAATGCAGTATCTACATTACCACCACCAGTACCACCAGCAACAGGATTTAATCCTGGATCAAGAGCCTCTGTTTCACAACTAGTTAAGGCTACAACTGAAATTAAGATGATAAATAACTTTTTCATTTTTTGGTTTTTAGGTTACATTGCAAATGAAATAGATTCTCTTGATAAAACTTACATTCACTAATTCTTTACCAAAACTTTAACATTGGCAGATTCTTACAAAACTATTATAAAACCTACCGAGGAAATTCTTTTTAAAGAAAAGGGAAGTAAGTTTTATGGCTATGCTTTTCCCTTAAAGAGTGATCACGAGGTTAATGAGTTAATCGCACCATTGCGCAATAGACATCCCAAAGCTGGACATCATTGTTATGCATGGAAACTAGGTGCCGATGATCACAATTATAGAGCAAATGATGATGGAGAACCTAGTCATAGTGCAGGTGATCCTATATTAGGACAAATCAACTCTTATGACTTGAGCGACATATTAGTGGTGGTTTCAAGAATCTTTGGAGGTACAAAGCTAGGTGTAGGCGGATTGATTAGTGCTTATAGAGAAACTGCCAAATTAACATTAGATACTGCAGATATAAGGTTAAGAACCATTACGGCTGCTGTAGAAATTAGCTTTGAATATCCACAAATGAGTCAAGTCATGCGATTTATTGATGAAGGTAAATACAATATAATCTCTCAAAACTTAACTGTTAGTTGTATTATAACGATTGCAGTACCACAATCACAGCAAGAATCTATTACCGAAGTTATAAATAAAATGTATCCTATTAAGGCTAAAGCACTAGACTAAGGTACTAACCATTGACCTTTCCAATCGTTATCCTTATCAAAAATAGCTCTTAAATGATGAGGCCTTTTAAGCTTCAATGCTTCCCACTGGTCTGGAACAAATTTTAGTGCCAGAAAATGATTTTCATTGCGCTCTCTATAATCAACATGGTCTGGATTTAAGATAGATGTACCAGGAGCTTGTATAGTGGTATAGTCTTTAATGGCTTTTTCACCAACTTTTTGAAATAGCCTTTTAGTTTCAATGGAATCTTCAATCGGATACAGTTTACCATTGAGTTTAAGTTGCAATAATTTTTTAGGATGATAAGCTAGAAGACAAGCTTGTGCATTATCATTTAACTGTTTTACTTTATCAGTGCGTGAGTCTGTAAATATGATGCAATCTAAATTATCATGTATCTCTCTCAAAACAACCGTTCTCGATTGCGGTTTTAAATCACCATCTATTGTTGATAACGTTATGTATTTGAAAGGATGATTGCGTTTTGAGAGAGCACTTTTAAATTCGGCTTTCAATTCTTCAAAAAAATTATTTAACATCACAATAGCTTAAATAGTAAAGAGTAATAAATTGTGTTTTTTTAGAGCACCTATCTCCCATCGAACAATAATTCACATGCTTTAAGAAAATCAGGAAGAGGTTTCATTGGTCTAAAATTTAATGCATTTGTAAACACCAGAGTTAAATCTGCTGTAGCACAGATTACACCATCTTGATTTACAATTTCGTACTCAAATTCCACTCTAGTTGTAGGAGGTTTCTTAAGGGTGGTTTTGACGGTAATTTCTTCTCCAAACTTCATCGGATTTTTATACTTGATATCGATTTGATAAACCGGTAAAAGGACTTTATTTTCCTCCATTCGTTTATAGGAGAAACCTAGAGTGTCCAACCATTCGAGTCTTGCTTGCTCCATGTAAATCAAATAGTTAGAATGATGAATAATTCCCATTTGATCTGTTTCTACATATCTGGTAGTAATTTTTGTAAGTGTACTCTTCATTCTATTAATAATAATTATTGTATATTCAGTAAGAAGAAAAAAGGCCGATTTACTTGCAACAATATTTTAGATAAATCAAACACTTTTCTAGTTTTTTTTAAGGTTTTTTATTCACATATTTGTCATCGATTAGAAAGAAGCATTTTGTCCTCATTTTCCACTTTTTTAATCCCAACAATCTTAATTTTTAAAAGTAATTTATTTTATGGCATCGACGGCAGCATCGGTATGGGAAAATTGCCTACTATTTATAAAAGATAATATAAATCCTCAAGCCTACAAAACGTGGTTTGAACCTATTAAACCTGTTAAATTAACTGAGACTGCATTAAGTATACAGGTTCCTAGTCGTTTTTTCTATGAATGGTTAGAAGAACATTATATTAAATTATTAAAAACAGCTCTTACACGAGAGCTAGGTGAAGGCGCAAAATTAATTTATGCCATAAAAATGGAAAATACTTTAAAAGGTATGGAACCATTTACTGAAAAAATACCTAGTAGTAATCGCTCTATACAGTCTTCCCAATCTGTAGATGCGCCAGTAAGAAGCAAAAGCCCTGAATTAAAGAATCCATTTATTATTCCTGGAATAAGAAATGTGAAAATAGAGTCTCAATTAAATCCATCGTATAACTTTGATAGTTTCCTAGAAGGTGATTCTAACAGATTAGCACGTAGTGCTGGTATGGCTGTTGCAAATAAACCTGGTGGAACCTCTTTCAATCCTTTACTAATTTTTGGTGGTGTAGGATTAGGTAAAACTCACCTTGCTCATGCAATTGGTGTAGGAATTAAAGAAAATTATCCGGACAAAACAGCTCTTTATATCAGTGCTGAAAAGTTTACACAACAATATATTGAGTCTGTCCGTAAGAATAATAGAAACGATTTTATACACTTCTATCAGATTGTAGATGTGCTTATCGTTGACGACATACAGTTCTTTGCTGGAAAAGCGAGTACACAAGATGTTTTCTTCCATATTTTCAACCATTTACATCAAAATGGTAAACAGGTTATTCTTACTAGTGATAAGAAACCTGTGGACATGCAGGATATTGAGCAGCGTTTGCTTTCTCGTTTCAAATGGGGACTTAGCGCAGAGCTTAATCATCCAGATTATGAAACTAGAGTTTCTATTATCAAGAACAAACTATATCGCGATGGTGTAGAAATGGATGATGATATTATACATTACCTAGCTGACAACATAAAAACCAATATACGTGAATTAGAAGGTGCTATTATTTCATTAATTGCTCATTCTTCTTTTAACCGTAAAGACATTACTATTGATCTTGCCCGTAAGATTGTAGAAAACTATGTTAAGAATACTAAACGTGAGATTTCTATAGATCAAATACAGCAAGTCGTAAGTGATTATTTCCAGATGGATGTTGAAACTTTACAGTCTAAAACACGTAAGCGCCATATTGTTCAAGCTAGACAGTTGGCTATGTACTTCTCTAAGAAAATGACTAAAGCTTCACTAGCAAGCATAGGTTCTCAAATAGGAAAACGTGATCATGCCACAGTTTTACATGCTTGTAAAACAGTAGACAACCTTGCTTCAACAGATAAGCAATTCAACAAGTATGTTGAAGACTTAAGTAAAAAGCTGACCAACTAAGAACTAGTAATGAGTAAGACGTCCATTTTAATGGTATGCTTGGGTAACATTTGTAGGTCTCCACTTGCAGAAGGTATCATGCGTTCTAAACTTAATTTTACTAAGTTCAGTATTGATAGCGCCGGAACTAGTGGCAGCCATCGTGGACAAGCTCCAGATAAAAGATCTATAGCCGTTGCAAAAAAGAATGGCCTAGATATTTCTAGCCAAGCTAGTCGCAAGTTAGTTGCTGAAGATTTAGTTAAATTTGATTACATCTTTGTAATGGATAATTCTAACTACAGAGATGTAATAGCTCTTGCACAAAACGACGAGCAACGGGCTAAAGTTCATAAAATAATGGATTGGGCTTTTCCTAATGAAGATTTAGACGTACCAGATCCATATTATGGAGGAGATAGCGGTTTTGAAAACGTTTATCGCATGCTCGATCATGTGAGTAATGTTATTGCTAAGAAGTTAGATTCTTTAACAAACCTCTAAAGAACAATATTTCGCAATTGCGTTAAAAGATTTTGCATAGCTTCCTTGGCATCATTTTCTCTTTGTGTTTTTTCTTCGATTCTTCTATTTTTACTAATAACACTTAGTGATTTTATTGGAATCATAAGTTGTCTTGGCTTTTCAATATTTGAAGAAATTCCACATTCATTAACCTCAAATATTTGAGAATGATTTCCAAATAAAAGCCACGATCCACCTCTATCTATATAAGGGTAACATGATCTTAAATTTTTACCTAAAATTATTTGTCCAGACTTCAAATCTCCCTTGAAAACTTCACATACTTCAATAGTAAATTTGTTTTTATCATTAGAAAACGATTTCACGTCACCAACAAATACTACTTCTGAATATTCATATTCAATAGAAGCTGCTTTTTCCCAATGTCTTGGAGGTGGACAAGTACAATAATCTGACTCAAAAGGCAAAACAAGAAATAACAGTATTAGTTTGTAATAATTCATTCCTAGATAATTGCAAAAATTTACTTCCTAAACAAACGCTCTAACGTAGATCGTTTATCCACTTTTTTAGTGTGTGTTTCTTCAAAAGAATTGATGAAATAGACCTCTTTAGGTATTTCATATTTATCTAGTGCCGTAAAAGCCTGTTGTACATCAGACTCCTTACCTTCTACTATCAAAATGACTTTTTCACCTAGGTCTTCATCATTCATTCCAGTGATAAAAAAGCGTTGAGCGATGTGTGCTGCAAGCTTCTGCTCCACCATATCTGGATGAATTTTAATTCCACCAGTATTGATGACATCATCAATACGGCCTAGTATTTTAAATTTATGCTCATCAATCAATTCAACAATATCATTAGTAACCAAATTATTAGTTCCTAACGACGGTG
Organism: Nonlabens ulvanivorans; assembly: GCF_000732625.1. GTDB lineage: Bacteria > Bacteroidota > Bacteroidia > Flavobacteriales > Flavobacteriaceae > Nonlabens > Nonlabens ulvanivorans. Next base: position 1,188,958 of record NZ_JPJI01000032.1, on the reverse strand, counting down.
CATTAATGACTAAACAATCTCTATTATCTTGTAAAAAACTAATATCACCGACTGCGGTATATTCGTTCTCAAATTTTGGATACAACTGTTTAATCGCTACATGAGAAGCTGTCTCTGTCATTCCATAAGAGTGAAATGCTTTAGTATGTTTGTGTTGTAAGTCATCAATAAGTTGAGACCTTATTGCAGCTCCACCTATTAATACCATTTTAGTTTTATGGATATTCTTTAATGATTTTTTCACCTGCATAGGTGTCATTGCTGTAAAATCATAACGTTTTTCTGCCTTTTTCAGTGGATTTGAATTAGGTTTCACTAAGTCTATTTCCCATCCCAACATTAACGCACGTACCATCATCATTTTACCAGCGATATAACTTAATGGTAGACAACATAAAGCCTCTGTTCCTGGACCTAGATCAAAATGTTCACCAGTCATTATTGCACTATTAATCATGTGCTGTTTGTTCAACTTATATTGTCTAGGTGAACCTGTAGAACCACTTGTGAAAACAGTCATCACATCAAAATCATCCAACCAGTTTAATAGAAAATCGCCTACTTCTTTCTCCCATTCTGTGCCTTCTTTTACATAAGAATAAGCGACAATCATAACTCCTTGATGATCAAGATGACGACCATTAAGCTTAAACGTTGGATGTATTTTAGGAATCATTTATGATGCGTTTAAATTATCAAATTCTTCTTTAGAAAGCACTTTGCCAAAAAGCTTTTCTTTCCAATTAGACCATTTATAAATCTTAGCTAAAATCAACAAAATTATTGGATAACCTATAACGATAGGTAACATATCTGCAAGACCAAAACTAGGTTGTGAAACATCTAAGAAAACAGAGTCTGTTTGTATAGCTGTCCAAGTTGATGTTACCATAAGTGCAGCAATAATGTTATTTGCCGCATGGAAACCTAAAGCAAGCTCAAGACCTTCATCCATTAAAGTCATGGCACCTAGTAATAAACCTGTACCTATATAAAACACCATTACCTCCATACCTAGTTTTTCTACCTCTGGATTTGCAGCATGCATAACACCAAATAATACAGAAGTAAGTATAAATGGAACCCATCTCGTTTTAGTTAGTATCCCTAGGCCTTGTAAAAGCTGACCACGAAATAAATACTCTTCAAAACTAGTTTGAAATGGAAACAATAAAAACGACACTACAACTAGTGGTATAAACTTTGACCAATTTAAATTATATTCAAAATTCTCTGGCGCACTATAAACGCTCAATAACATGGTTGCGACAGAGATAGTTGCCCAAAAGAGAAACATAAAGCCAATACGCTTCCAATCTATTTTTTTTCTGCTCGTTGTTAACGATGTTATTGATTGTTGATGTATATACTTAACCCAAACAAATATGGAGACTAAACCAACTACAAAAGTCAATAGGTTCACAATAAGAAAAGGCATTTTCCCCATCATTTCTATCATTTGCGCCATAATCTCTTCTACAGATTGACCTTGCTCTTCCACAAGCATTTGAGTAGAAAAATAATTAAACACCATAAACAGCATGAAGCCTACCGGAATTAAAAAGAAATTCCACACGCCTAGATTGCCTTTGTATCCTTGTTCTATATACATTCTTATAATTTTAAACTCTTAGTATCCCATATTGAGATATCGTTACATTTTAAAGTGCCATTTTTTATTTCTAATGGCGCTTCAATATTATTAGTAAACAATCCACCAGTCCCTAATCCTTGCGGCATCAAATTACCTAAAGTATAAGTAAATTGAGCGATGGCATTAAGCCCTACATTAGATTCTAGTGCACTGGTCATCCACCAGCCAGCATTATTATTTCCAGCAATGTTAATCCATTCTCTACAACTTTGAAATCCACCTACTAGCGCTGGTTTTAAAATGATATACTGTGGTTTTATGGTTTCTAAACAACGTTGTTTTTCTTCGGTATGATATAAACCTATAAGCTCTTCATCTAGGGCAATATCTATAGGTGATTGTTGACAAAGTGACGCCATCTCTTGCCATTGTCCTTGCTTTATAGGCTGTTCAATACTATGCACTTGATACTTAGCAAGTGCATCTAATTTCCCCATGGCATTTTCAGGTGTAAAGGCTCCATTTGCATCTACTCTTATAGTTATCTCGCTTTCGCGAAAGCGAGACCGTACAGCATCCAGCAATTCTAATTCTTTATTAAAATCTATGGCTCCTATCTTAAATTTTATACAGTTAAAACCACTAGCTAACTTTTCTTCAAGCTGTCGCATCATAAAATCTTGATCGCCCATCCATACTAATCCATTAATATTAATGGTATCCATACCTTCTGTAAATAGCGATGGAAAAAGTGTAAATACATCTGATGATTGCAGGGATTTGAGCGCCATTTCATAGCCAAATAAAATAGATGGCCATTCCATTAAGCTATGATATAAATCTGCCGGATTTAGATGAATGTTATCACATAACCATTGTAACTTACCTTCATAGCCAGGTCGATCATCTATAGATAATCCTTTAAATAAATTACATTCTCCGATGCCATATTTATCGCCATTTGATAGATACAAAAAATAGGTTTCTTTAATGCGTAAAACACCTCGAGAGGTACCAGCCGGACGCTTAAATTCTAAAGTATACTTTTTAAATTGAGCTTGCATTCCTGCAATATAAACATCATAATATGGAGTTACCTATTGCTTTAATAAAATTTAATACTGTGATTTAAAATTTTCATCACGCAACCTATCGAGTAGTTATGCATCTATTTGATAACCAATCAAAAAAGCCATGATCAAAAAAATACTCGTCATTTTAATAGGATGTATTGCTACCGTTGCAATGGCTCAATGTCCACCTGGCAATATCATATTAGAAACCCAAGCAGATGTAGATGCATTTCAATCTAACTATCCCAATTGCACTCAAATATTAGGTGATTTATACATAGGTAGTTATTCTACATCCTCATTTAGCAACATTAATAATTTAAATGCTCTTAACGGGATTACCTCTATAGCAGGTAGACTACAAATTTCTCAAGTAGATCAACTTATTGATTTAAGTGATTTAATTAACTTAAACAGTTTAGATTCATTATGGATCTCACAGAGTTACTTATCGAGTTTAAATGGCTTACAAAACCTAACCGCATTAGAAAATTTAAGGCTTTTCAATAATCATACGAGTGATTTTAGTGCTTTAAATCATCTGACGTCTCTTAATCAATTGAGAATTGCATTTGATGAAGTATTAGTTGATCTCAGTGGTTTTGATCATTTTACAAACATCAATTTTATTGATATAAACAATAACCGTCAACTCACAAGTATTAACGCTTTTCAAAATTTAACAGGTGTCCCACCATTTACAACACCTAGTATACAAATAGATGATAATCTCGTATTAGCCAGCTTAAATGCATTTCAAAATGTGCAAGTACTCTCAAATTTAGAAATCAATGGCAATCCCATGCTATCTTCTATAAATGACTTTAGTAATTTAATACAGGTCAATAGAATTAGAATATACGATAATGGCTTGATAAGCATGAATAATGCGTTCTCTAGCCTGACTACCATCAATAGTTTACTTACAATCGGTAATAATTTTAGCATGACTTCTTTTGATGATTTCAATGCACTAACTAGTATACAAAGCATCACTTTCATTAACAATAATAGTCTTCAAAGTTTGACTGGGTTTAATAATCTAATCGACATAAACTCAGTAAACGTTTCGTCAAACTTAGCTTTGACGCAATTCAATACTTTTCAAAATATACGACCTCTTCAATATTTAAATATATCTAACCATCCTGTTCTAAATGATATCAACGCGATAACAAATGCAGACTTCACGTTGCTGAATAGTTTGAGAATTGTAGATAATGATCTTATCTCAACTTGTAACCTAACGAGTATATGTCAATATATCAATTCTAATAATGCAAATGCTGAGATAAGAGATAACGCTCCAGGATGTAATTCTCCTTTAGAAGTCGCTACTGGATGTAACTTAAATATAATTAGTGGTACCGCATATTATGATTTAAATGGTAATAACATCTTTGACTCAAGCGATCTTCCTGTTCAAAATATTAAAATTACTAGCGATAATGGAACAGATACTTTTACTACTTACACACGTCAGAATGGCTCTTATGATAATTTCACTGATGATGGCGCTATAAACACCACTATAGATGGTATTTCCAACTTTTCTTTTGCGCCAGCCAGTCACAGTTCAAACTTTAGTGGTGTAGGAAATCAAGATGTAAATAAAAATTTTGAAGGCTCTATTAGTAATGCTTTTAATGATGTGTCTGTTCAAATTATTCCTACTAATGCAGCAAGACCTGGATTTGATGCTCGCTATAGATTAATTTTAAAAAATGAAGGAACACAAAATTCATCTGGAGTAGTAACCGTTAACTATGACGCTTCTAAATTAACTTTTAACAGCAGTAGTGTGACAGCGATTAATCAAACTGCTGGGTTAATAACCTTTAACTATAACAACCTCAACCTATTTGAAACTAGAATCATACAGCTACAATATGATGTAGCCTTACCACCTACCTTAATAGGTGGCGAAATTCTAGATTTCAATGCACAAATAACACCTTCAATTACAGATGTAGATGCTACTAATAACAATGACGTCCTTTCTCAAACTGTAGTAAATTCTTATGATCCAAATGATAAAACTGTTTTTGAAGGCAATGAGATACTACCTAATCAGTTAAATGAATATCTACATTACCTCATTCGTTTTCAAAATACTGGAACAGCAAGTGCTTTTCATGTAAAAGTTACCGATACACTTTCTAACAACTTGGACTGGGACACTTTTGAACCTATAAATATGAGTCACGATGTAGGTGAGGTTCATATTAGAAACAAAAGATTTATAGACTTTGACTTTCCTAATATCAACTTACCAGATAGTACTGCAAATGAAGCGTTAAGTCATGGATACATTTATTACCGCATTAAACCAAAGCAAAACATAGTGATAGGCGACCAAATGGAAAATACGGCTCACATATTTTTTGACTTTAATGAAGCTATTGTTACAAACACTACTGTTACCACATTAGTACAAACTCTTTCTGGAAATGATGAAGAACCTTTAGGAATAAGCATTTATCCTAATCCAGTTAAAGAAACCCTAGTTTTAAAAACTGATAAAGAGATTGATTCAATTTCAATTTATAATCTTCAAGGACAGGAATTGATAAAGACCAATTCCAAAAACATTAATGTTAACAATTTAAATTCCGGTATTTACCTTATAACCATTCATTCAAATAGTCAATCTCAGTCACTAAAGTTCATAAAAAACTAACCAAAGAAACTACTTAAGTCATGAAATACATTTACTCCATATTACTATTCTTTACCATTTCTTTATGCAGCCATGCACAATGTCCTACCAGTATTATCGTACTAGAAACACAAGCAGATGTGGATGCCTTTCAATCAACATATCCTAACTGTACTCAAATATTAAATGGGTTACAAATAGGTCCTGCTACTGGAAGTTCAGATATTAATAATCTTAATAATTTACAAGGATTAGTGCAACTAGATGGTGGATTAAACATCCTTAACAATCCGCTACTGAATGATCTCACCGCTTTTTCAACACTTACACAATTAGAAGATATCTATCTATTTAATAATCCAGGCATCACCAATTTCAATGGATTTCAAGGGATAACGAGTATTAATGATATTAAACTAGAACAATCTTTTGTAACAGATTTTAGTGGTTTATCAAATATTGATGACGTTCATAAACTATGGATTGTAGATGATACAGTTCTCAATGATTTATCAGGATTAAATCAATTAGTCATTCTTAATTTTTTAGAATTAGACAATACTCGTTTAACAAGTATCAACTCCTTTGACCTTGTGGATCAAGTAGAATGGATGATTATTAAAGATAATGACTTCCTGACTTCTATAGACGGTTTTGGTACGATGACAATGATTGATAATCTATCTATTTTACGTAATTCGCAACTATCAACGATATCGCAATCGTTTCAATCATTGAGATTCATACAAAATAACCTTATTATAAAAGGAAACATCAACTTGAGTGACATTAGTGGCTTTAGTTCTATACAAACTGTTGACACAATTCAATTAGATCAAATGATAGGATCTCAAGATTTATCTTTTTTCAACACTATCTTACAGTTAAGAATATTGCGTGTAACACGAGTAGATTCTATAACTAGTTTAAATGGATTGCAAAATGCTCTCACTTTAACTTATATCAGTATTGAAAACAATCCATTATTAACAGATATTAATGCCATAGGTGGAAGTAATGCTAATTTTTTAACAGGCATGCGTATTGTAGGAAATCCATTGCTAGCCATTTGTGATGTGCCAGTTGTTTGTAATTACCTGAGTGGCACCACTTCTACAGCTACTATTAATGGAAATGCAACCGGATGTGCTTCAGAACAAGAAATAGCAAATGAATGTGAACTTAATGTAATAAGTGGTACTATCTACTATGACACTAATGGTAGTGGTGATTATTCACCAGCTACAGATGCAGTAGTTCCATACTATAAAGTATTTAGCACACACAGTACGGGAACTAGTACAACCTTTTCTAAAGCCTATGGCGATTATTCAAATTATGTAGGAACTGGTAATATCAATACAGATGTAGAAGACTTATCCATGTTTGCATTTACACCAGCAAATGGTTTTAATAACAACTTTACAGGATACGGTAATGTGGCTAGTGGTGATTTTGAAGCACAGACTACCAATACGGTTCAAGATGTCTCTATAGATCTTATAGCAACTATTGCTACCAGACCTGGATTTACAGCAGGCTATAAACTCATAGCCATTAACAAAGGATCTGTACCGGTATCTGGAACCATTGAATTACCATACAACAGTAATCTTTTCACTTATCAAACTAGTGTACCAGCAGCCAGTACAGTATCCACGGGTATGTTGAACTGGTCATATAATTTAGGCCCGTTTGAAAGATTACGTATTGATGTAGAATTCCTAGTAGCTCAACCACCTGTTTTAATAGGTGGAGAAACAGAAGCATGGACAGCGACGATTAACCCAATACCTGGTGACGCAAATCCACAAGACAATGTTTTCTATTATAACAACAATATTGTTAACTCTTATGATCCTAATGATAAAACCGTTTTTGAAGGCGCAGAAATACTACCTACAGAGTTAGATGAATACTTACATTACAGAATACGGTTTCAAAACACAGGTACTGCTAGCGCGATAAATGTTACCGTTAAAGATACCTTGTCTGATAATCTAGACTGGGATACCTTTGAACCTATAGACATGAGTCATAATGTAGGAGAGATTCATATTGAGAACAAGAGATTCATCGACTTTGACTTTCCTAATATCAACTTACCAGATAGTACTACTAATGAGCCATTAAGTCATGGATATATTTATTACCGCATTAAACCTAAACAAAATTTAGTCATTGGTGATTTTATAGATAACACTGCTCATATATATTTTGATTTTAATGAAGCTATTATAACCAATACCGCTACAACTACTATTGTACAAACACTTTCTAATAGCGATCAAGAATTTCTAAATATAAGTCTCTACCCTAATCCTGTAGCAGACATAGTACAATTACAAACGTCAGAAAAAATTGATTTTGCTGTAATTATGAATCTTCAAGGACAGTTGTTAATAGAAACAACTGATAAAGATATTAACGTAAGCAACTTAGATACTGGAGTATATTTTATTAGAGTTACTTCTGGTAATAAATCTCAAGTTTTAAAATTCATTAAAAAGTAATTACTCTTTTAATTTAACTATTTTAAACCTGTCTTACCATTTAATAAGATTAGAATATCTAACTTAAATAATGTGAGACAGGTTTAATTATGCCTTCTTTTTAACGGTCCATTCAAATCTGAACTGGCTTACCTCTACTCCATCCTGGTTCACACCACGAGATTCCATCCATACGGTTTGACCTTCACCAGTGGCTACCGTTTTTTCTATGGCTTGTTGAATAGCTTTACCATCATTACAAGTAAATGTGATGATGCCCGTTGCTTTTTTAGTAAAAGTAGCCTCATTACGGGCTACTAACATAGAAACTCTTGCATCGCTTTTTTGAATAAATGACATCACTAATGCTCCTGTAGAAAGTTCAGCAGCCATTGCTTGAGTAGCAAAATACATACTCTTGAATGGATTCTGGTTGAACCACTTGTGACGCACTTTTACCGTACAAGATTCCTCACTTATGGTCTTACATCGCACACCTGCCCACCATGCACTAGGCAGTTTTAAGAAGGTAAAAGCATTTATTTTCTTAGGAGTTATCATTTTTAACATTTTGTACAAATGTAATCAAAAGGCGCGTTGTTGTTACGCTTTCGCGAAAGCGAAATAAAAAATATCTCAAAAAAATAAAAATATATGGTACTTTGTATTGCATAATACTATCTTTTAGATATATATTTGCATAAGAAAATAATATGCCATGGAGAATACTTTACAAAATAATCATCGAAACTTAGCGACATGTTTGCACTTGTTGAGCTTTGGGAAATGGTTATTTCCTTTAGGGAATTTCATTTTACCCATTTTATTATGGATGGTGAATTCAAAAAAATCTGACTTTGTAGATCATCACGGAAAACAGGTCATCAACTTTCAATTAAGCATGACGCTTTACTCAATAGCTCTAGCTGTTATCGCAGCTATTATTCTGGTAGTTGCATTTGCATCTGGTGGAATTGAATTTTTAGAAGGACTAGATAGAATGGATGGCGATGAATGGATGCATGGTGAACATATGGGAATTTTTGCTACCATGATAGGTGTAGGGATTCTTTTTGGCGGTGCGCTTTTACTCATCGGTATTGTAGATTTAGTCTATACTATTAGAGGAGCGATGCAAGCAAATGATGGGGTGCTTTTTAAATACCCTTTAACGATCCCGTTTTTAAGCACAAAAACAGAATCTAATAACACAACAACATGAAGATAGAAAACACAAAAGCGCAAATGCGTAAAGGAGTACTCGAGTACTGCATTCTATCCATCCTCAAAGAAGAAGATGCTTATGTAGCAGAGATTCTCGATACTCTTAAGGATGCAAAGTTACTAGTGGTAGAAGGAACAATCTATCCATTATTAACCCGATTAAAAAATGCAGGTTTACTTAATTATAGATGGGAAGAAAGCACCAGTGGTCCACCACGTAAATATTATGGACTGACAGAAACTGGAAAGATTTTCCTTAAAGAATTATCCAGTACCTGGGATGATCTTAAAAACGCCGTTAACCTGGTAACCACCACAAAAACTAAGAAATCATGAACAAGACCATAAATATAAACCTCGCAGGGCTGTTCTTCCACATCGATGAAGATGCCTATAATAAATTACAAAAATATCTAGCCGCTGTGCGCCGCTCATTTAGCGGTATGCAAGGATCTGAAGAGATCATGGCAGACATAGAATCTCGTGTTGCTGAACTTTTTTTAGAAAAAAGAGCTAACGACCAACAAGTCATTTCCATCACTCATGTCGAAGATGTGATTTCCATAATGGGACAGCCAGAAGACTATGAGGTAGATGAAGAAATCTTTGAAGGTGAGAGAAGATCAACTGCTCAAGAGATGAAATCACGTTTCAGCAGACCGTTGTTTAGAGATACATTAAACGGTTATATAGGTGGTGTTTGTGCTGGTCTAGGTCATTTTCTAGGTATAGATGCCATATGGGTACGAATCTTTTTTGTAGTCATATCATTTATATCATTCCCGTTTAATGTACTGACTTACATCATCTTCTGGATCGTTGCTAAAGATGCTGTCACTACAAACCAACGTCTAGCGATGATGGGTAAAGAAGTAAATATCTCAAACATAGGTGAAAACTTTAAGTCGGGTTTTGATGATGTAGTCGATGGGCAGACCGACGCCGACTACCGAATTGTAGGTCAAAAGGGAAAGCGTGGAACAGTACGTTTCTTTAGTTTTTTAGGACGTTTTATTAAAGGTATTTTTAAAGCTATAGCTAAGATCATAGGGCTGTTTATGTTCCTACTAGGTGCTACAGGTTTAATTGCATTATTCTTTAGCTTGATAGGTATAGGTACAGCACAATTACAAAGTGATGATTTTATGTTACTTATGAATATGAGCATACCTTCTAACCTATCTACATGGTGGATTTATTTAACAGCCTTTTTCTTAATAGGGATTCCATTCTTTATTATTGCTGTTTTAGGTTTGCGATTGTTAGTATCTAATCTAGCTTCCATAGGTCGTACGGCTAAAGTTATTATAGGATTACTTTGGGTAGCATCTGTAATTGGACTGTGTGTGATTATCGCAACTATAGGAACATCACAAGCTTTTGATGGGAACGTAAACAGTTTAGAAAAATTCCCTGTGAATAAAGAGAAAGTGTTTCAACTTAATATGGAAGATAGCACTCTAGAAGGCTATGATAATATCTATGTAAATGGTTCTCATTTTAGTATAGGAGAATTTGATGGTGCTAAAGAAATACGTTTAATGGGAATTAAAACGGCGATTGCTGCTACTACTGATAGCGTTGCTTCTATAAACGTTAGGCTCAAGGCAAAAGGATCATCTATTCAAGAGGCTAAAGAAAAAGCTTCTCAAATAGAATATAATTATGTGATTACAGATTCTATCATCACACTAGATGATTTCTTTAAAATTAATAGTGGTAGCCTTAATAACCACAAAATTGAGATTATTGTAAATCTTCCCGAAGGAACAAAAGCTAGAATGAATGATGAGTTTGCAAACCATTATAGAGATTACATTAGTAATGATGCATTCTCTCTAGGTAGCAATGACTCTTATACTTATCAAGTAAAAGATGGCAAAGCAGTATGCCTAGACTGTCCTGTTGTAGAAGAAAGTAAAGATGACATTGAAAAAGATGAAATCAATTCACCTTCTAGATCAACAGATGATAATGAGTGGAAATATGAAGATGACGAAGACGAGGAAAATCAAACATCTGAAACTACAACTATTAAAACATCGATAGACTTAGGACCTATAGAAATAGAAACAGAAGAAAGTTTCTAGAATAAAGATTCATGTGATGTCAACTGTATTTTAAGAGATTCTTGTTGACTAGAAAACCGCTTCATTCATTTGGAGCGGTTTTTGTTTTACCTTTGTTAAACAAATTATCTCTCAAATGAAAAAATTATTACTAGCAATCTTGATTCTTACCGCTGCAGTTTCTCAAGCACAAGAAAAGGTAAAAGGAAATCGCGAACCTAGCACCGTTATTACAGACGTTGATCCATTTACGGTTATTGAAATAGGTGGTGATTATGAAGTAGCAATCGTAGAAGGTGTGATTCCTCAAGTTGAAATTACCACAGATTCAAATCTACATCAGTTTTTAGAAGTTGCTGTAGTTGATGGCAATTTAAGTATTAGCTCTACCGCAAACATACGTTCTAAAAAAGAGATGACGATACGCTTAATTTATCCTGCTGGACTAACTAAAATCGTTGCTAAAGAAAAGGCAGAGATAAGCGCTATCACTGAACTAAAAATGGACAAGTTAGAAATTGAAGTACGTGATGATGCAAAATTATTTCTAACCGCAAACATTAGTAATTTAACTCTCAATCTAAAAGGAGACTCTAGATCTGAGTTGAATTTAAGAGGTAATGATGCTAAGATTAATTTTGACGATAAGGCTAATGTAAAGGCATTGCTAAAATTTCAAGATTTAAACCTAACAATGAAAGGTCGTACAGTTGCAAAATTAGAAGGAGATGTAAAATCAGGTACTTTATTACTTGAAAATAAAGCCAGCTTTCAAGGCGATAACCTAGTATTTAACAACTTAAATATGAAAGCGTCTCAAAATACCGATTGCGAGGTAAATGTAAAAGATGAATTAACTCTAGCTGCCAGCGATAGTTCTAAAGTAGAACTATTCAATTCACCTAAAGTCATCTTAGAAAAATTTACAGGAAAAACGCAATTGATAAAAAAATAAACGTTGATTGCATTTGTTGAACTGAATAATCAACAACTCAATTTTAATTAAATAAAAAAAGCCTCGCGATGCGAGGCTTTTTTATTTCGAGTCTAGAGAGTGACTAGTAATTTCCTCCTATCACTTCTTCCACTATACCTACCTCAGCTAGATAGCGCTCAGCATCAAGAGCCGCCATACAACCTGTTCCTGCAGCGGTAATTGCCTGTCTATATATTTTATCTTGTACATCTCCACTAGCATACACACCTGGCATGTTAGTGTAAGTAGATCCAGCTTTAGTTATTAAATAACCAGCATCATCCATATCAAGTTGTCCTTTAAAGATATCAGTATTTGGCTTATGCCCTATCGCAATAAACAATCCAGTGATGGCAATCTCATGCTTTTCATTAGTTTGATTATTTACAATACGTAAACCTTCCACTACCTGATCACCTAGTACTTCATCAACCTCTGAGTTAAATAAAACTTCTATATTTTCTGTTTGAGCAACACGATGTTGCATCGCTTTAGAAGCACGCATTTCTCCTTTACGTACTAACATGGTCACCTTAGAACAAATATTTGCTAGATAAGTAGCCTCTTCAGCAGCTGTATCTCCAGCACCTACAATAGCGACATCTTGACCTCTATAAAAGAATCCATCACAAACGGCGCAGGCACTAACTCCACCACCGCGTAGTCGTTGTTCACTAGGCAAACCTAAATACTTTGCCGTGGCACCAGTAGAAATGATAACGGTATGCGCCTCAATTTTAGTTTTCCCGTCTACAATTGCTGTGTGAATACCGCCTTTTTCACTGGCAAAATTTACTTCAGTAACCATTCCTATACGTACCTCAGTGCCGAAACGCTCTGCTTGTTTCTGCAAATCAACCATCATTGATGGTCCATCAATACCTTCTGGATATCCTGGGAAGTTATCAACCTCAGTAGTGGTCGTTAACTGTCCACCTGGTTCCATACCTGTATAAAGTAATGGTTTCATATCTGCACGTGCAGCATATATCGCTGCAGTATATCCTGCTGGTCCTGATCCTATGATCAAACACTTAACTCTTTCAATTTGTTCTGACATTGTATAAACTTTGGAATGTAAAAATAATCAAACTATAAGCTTTTTTTCAAAAGCATCTATCACTATTTATTATCACTTTATTAAGGAAAACCATATCAACCTGTTCTATTTTTACTCCATGGGCCATACCTATATCAATCCTATTACAAAAGAACGCGCTACTATACTTAAGACTAGCGCACAAACTGATGGAGCATTTACCTATATAGAGGTAGAGTTACAGCCTGGTGGTGGTAATCCTATCCACTATCATCAATATTTCACAGAACAGTTTGAACCTATTGAAGGTATTTTAGGTGTTCATCATTTAGGTAAAGAAATACGCTTAAAACCTGGTCAAATATTTAAAGTTCCCGTAATAGATAATCATCGTTTTTATAATCCAGGTGATCGACCTATCGTTTTTAGAGCAAAATTAGAACCTGGCCAGCCTGGATTTGAAAATTTCATGGCAGCACTTTTTGGACTGGTTAGTGATGGTAAAACTTTTGGAACGAACCAGATTCCGTTCAATCCATTCTATGCTATTATTTTACTTAAATGGGGCGATACTCAGGTAGATAGCTTATTCTTTAAGTTATTTAAACCTGTTTTGATGATGTTATATACGCTTTCGCGAAAGCTGGGATACGAAAAAAAATTGCTACACAAATATGTCATAGGTTAAGGCAGTACTTGCAAACGCGTTTTCAAAATCGTAACATTACACTCAATAATCCCGATACATGGAAAGTCAAAATATCAACCACGAGGACGAAAAAATCATCATTAATCAAGAATTAAACATTTGGGAAGCGCTAATTCCAGTAATAGCATTAGTTGGACTACTAGCATATAATGTATTCGTTTTTGGTGATAGCGCTTTAGGTGGTTCTAACCAATTTATATTAATTATAGGTGCAGCTATTGCAGCTATCGTAGGCTTTAAAAACAAAGTTTCTTATAAATCCATGGTTGAGGAAGTTGCTCAAAATTTAAAATCTACTACTGGCGCTATTCTTATCCTTTTAATGGTAGGTGCGCTTGCTGGGACCTGGCTGGTCAGTGGCATTATACCTACCATGATTTATTATGGACTAGATATCTTAAACCCAACTATTTTTCTGGCTGCATGTGTTATTATTTGTGCTGTGATTTCTGTTGCAACAGGTAGTAGCTGGACTACTAGTGCAACAGTAGGTATCGCACTTATAGGTATTGCAGGCGCATTAGGGATAAGTCCTGGAATGACTGCTGGTGCCGTATTGAGTGGTGCCTATTTTGGTGATAAATTAAGTCCTTTAAGTGACACCACTAACCTTGCTCCTGCTATGGCTGGTACTGATTTATTTACTCATATCAGATATATGACTTACACGACAGTGCCTACTATTATTGTAACTCTATTATTCTTTATTATACTAGGATTTACTAACGATACAACCGGTGCTGCCGATGTTTCTCAATATCAAGGTGCGATAGATGCTACCTTTAATACCACACCATGGCTATTTATAGTACCTATTGCTGTAATTGCCATGATAGTTAAAAAGATATCGCCTTTAATCGCTTTACTGGCTGGTACGTTACTAGCAGCGGTTTTTGCATTGATTTTTCAACCCGATCTTGTACTAGCTGTTTCTGGAATGAAAGAATGGAGTTTTGAAGCTGGTTATAAAGGAATCATGAATGCCATCACTGTAAAGACCACTGTTAACCCGATATCTGACAATCCTAAAATTGTTGAAGAACTAGCAGGACTATTTGAAGGAAAAGGAATGGAATCGATGCTAGGTACTATATGGTTGATTATTTGCGCTATGGTCTTTGGTGGTGTCATGGATGCTATAGGTGCATTGAGCAGGATTTCAAAAAGTCTACTGAATCTATTTAGTAGTGTTTTTGGATTATTCTTTAGTACGGTAGCTAGTTGTATAGCGATTAATTTTACTGCAAGTGATCAATATCTAGCACTGGTTGTACCTGGTAAAATGTATGAGAAAGCTTATCGTGAAAAAGGACTCGCACCAGAGAATTTATCGAGAACACTAGAAGACTCGGGAACAGTTACATCTGTTTTAATACCTTGGAATACCTGTGGTGCTTACCACAGTGGTACTTTAGGTGTAAGTGTATTGGATTATGCTATCTATGCTATGTTTAGCTGGTTATCTCCTATCATGACGCTTATTTTTGCAGCGTTTAGCATTAAGATTAAACAATTAGTTACTAAAACACCTACCCTAGATACTATAGGTGAAGAATAATATCAACACATTAACAATGAAAAATTTATTATCTGTATTTGCACTTTTAAGTATTTTTAATGCTGGTGCACAAGACCGATTTGCAAAAGTTCAAATTACATCTACTGAGGTAAGCGAAAACACTTTTATGCTTACTGGAGCTGGCGGTAATATCATGATTGCCATAGACAAAGAGAAAGTGGTAATGATAGATGATCAATTTGCACCACTTAGTGATAAAATTAAAGATGCAATTGAAGGTATTACAGAATATCCAATCACTTACTTAATTAACACTCATCATCATGGCGATCATACAGGTGGCAATGGAAATTTTAATTCTAAAGAAACCACAATCGTTGCTCACGTGAACGTAAAAGAACGCTTAATTGCTGAAGGTAAAGAAGAGAACTTTATACCAGAAATGACTTTAGAGGAAGAGTTAGAATTACAATTACCTACTCAAACCTGTTTATTAATTCATGTGCACAACGCCCATACTGACGGTGATACATTTATCTTTTTTGTTCAAGAAAATGTGGTACATATGGGTGATGTATTTTTTAATGCAAAATATCCATATATCGATTTAAAATCCGGCGGCTCTATCGATGGTTATATCGCTGCTCAAGAAAGAGTCTTGTCTACTATTAATGAGGAGACTAAGATCGTACCAGGACATGGCACATTAGCTAGTTATGAAGATTTAAGAAATAACATTGAAATGTTAGCGGATATCAAAGAAAACATTGCTTCAAAAATTAAGAAAGGTGTTTCTAAAGAAGATATCATTGCAGACACGACTATAACAGCAGCATATGATGCAAAAGGTTATGGAGATGGCTTTATTAATGCAGAGCGTTTTAGGACTACCGTTTACGAGAGCATCACAGGTCTATAATTAGTTTTATAATTTAAATAATGAGAGCATTAGTCATATCTGGCGGTGGTAGTAAAGGTGCATTTGCCGGTGGCGTTGCTCAATACCTCATTGAAGAAAAAAAACTAGACTATGATATTTATATAGGAACATCTACAGGCAGTCTTCTTATTTCTCATCTAGCACTTCATAAAATAGAAAAGATTAAAGAGGTCTATACTAATGTAAATCAAAAGTCAATTTTCAGCAATTGCCCATTCATAATTAAGAGAAGTAAATATGGTGTTGAGGAAATAAAAATCAATCACTGGAATGTTCTACGCAATTTTTTAAATGGTAATCAAACCTTTGGTGAAAGCAAAAACCTCAGAAAACTAATCAAAAAGATTTTTACCATTGATGAATTTAACGAGTTGAAGGCGACGCAAAAAGAAGTCATCGTTACCGTATCTAATCTTTCACTTAATGAAACCGAATATAAATCGATTCAAGAAGTGAGTTATGAGGACTTTTGTGATTGGATATGGATTTCTTGTAACTATATTCCTTTTATGAGCATGGTTAAGAAAGATAATTGCGAGTATGCAGATGGTGGCTATGGTAGTATGGTACCTATTAAAGAAGCTATAGAACGTGGCGCTACAACAGTCGATGTTATTGTACTAGAAACAGAAGCTACTTACTATAATAGCTTGCCATCGACTAATGTCTTTTCACTACTTACAAGCCTTCATGGTTTTATGATGGATCGTATTGAAAAACAGAATATAGCGATAGGAAAGTTTACAGCAAACCATCACGATGCTATTCTTAATTTCTATTACACACCTACGGTATTAACGACGAATTCGCTCATTTTTAATAAATCAAAAATGACTAACTGGTGGAATAGCGGATTTAAATATGCCGCAAGCACCACAGAAAAAACGAGCGAAATCAAACCTCAAGAAGAATAAAGCAAATTACTTCCTTACTCTACTACTCCATCTTTTATAAAAGAAAAACGCTGCAATAAAAAGCAATAGTAATGGCCAGATATTTACTAGAATTAAGAGTAAAGTTGTTACTATAGACCATCCATTTTTAAAACCGCTCAAAGCTTTGTCTTTAAAGGTAACCTCATAAACTACAGGATCCTCTCTAAACTGTACTGTTTGATATAATTGTAATTCAATATTACTATAACCTACTTTATGGTTTAGTAATTTTAATCTTCCTTCCGCGCTCTCTATTTCTTCTTGTAGAATCCTTAATTTCTCTTCAGTTTTAAGTACCTCTTCTACTGTTTTTGCTTTACCTCTTAAGATTTCGTCATATCTTAATTTGACTTCTTTTTTAGTTTTAAGTCTGGTTTGTAAATCGACATATTCATCACTCACGTCAGTAGTAGATATATTTTTGAAGTCGATAAAATCGGCTAGCGCAGTAAGTTGTGTGATGGTAGATTCAAAATGTGTTGCAGGAACTTTAAAGATGATACGATTTTCTAATTTGTAATCATTTTGAGTGTATTTCATATCTGCTACATATCCTTTTTGAGCAGTAATTATATTTTGTGCTGCAGTACTTGCACTATCTAAATCAGTCACTTTAAAACGACAATTAGCATTTTTAATAATCTTGAGATTTTCTAAAGTTTCGGTATTACTTTCTACTGTTTGGGAAGGAGACTCGATATTTAATTCTTGAGAAGATGCTATAACATCTTCTTTATAACCAGCTCGATTTTCATAAGCCTCTGCACATGATGATAGATTAAGAATTACCGCTATTGCAGTTACATAAATTACATTTTTCATAAGATGATTTTTTAATTCCTAACAAACCTATTGAGCCATGTAAAAATCTATTTGTAATACTCTTGTAAAACCTTTGTAAACTATATTACAAGAGCTATTTTAGTGCTGTACAACCTATGAATAGTATAACAGACCTCTTATTATTTAATCTGCTCTTAGAACAGGTTTCTCTTAAATTCAGAGAGACTTATTCCCCTCAACAGTCTATTATGAAAGATTGGAAAGGTCAAGACATCATCAATTTTCAAGATGATTTGAGGTCTAAAACAGGAAGCAGCGTCAGCGAAAAATGGTTCTACACTTATATAAAAAACGAGCCGAAAAAGTTACCTAGAATAGATATTCTCAATATGCTATCTGTATATGCAGGATGTGATCATTGGTCCGCTTTCGCGAAAGCGAATGAAGACTACCTCATGCCCGATTATAGTACAGCTTTAAAGAATGACACAAGCAGCTCCATTGAAAATGTTTTAAAGATTCTATTAAAAGTAATAATCACAATCGCAGGAATGGCTATCACTTATATAGTCCTAAGTAATAAAGAATATGATTACAACTTTTGCTTAAAGGATTTTTATAGAAAAGAGGCTATAAAAAATGTCCCATTTACGATTTACAGAATTAACACGAATCAAAAAGAACGAATTGAGGTTAATGAGGATGGTTGTTTTTCTGGGAAAAGTGATTCTAAAAACAACACATTTATTATTGAATCTCCATATTATAAAAATGATACATTAAGCCTTAATCTAGAACGTCTGGTAAGTAGAGATATTTATTTAAAACCCGATGATTATGCTTTAATGCTTGATTATTATTCTAATGGCGACATCAGAAGTTTAAAAAACCGAAGAAGACAACTTAACCAACTATTACATAATGACGTTATTGTTATGGAATTATTACCTTATGAAATAGGTGTAACTATTTATGACAAACAACAATTTATTGATAAACTCACCACTCCTACACAAAGCTTGAAAAAGCTATTAATAGTCGATACTGAATATGCTGGGGAACAAATCAAGAAAATAAAATACCGCATTAAGTCATGAGAAATTGGACCTTAATATTTATTTTAATATTATTTTCTTCCTGTAAGAATAACAATAATTCATCAGAAGGTGAAATTGATGATTCTGATTTTATTAATGAAGTAAAAACAAACGCTCCTATAAACGAAGCAGATTTAACAATGCGTAAAGTATTATTTTATGAGGAAATGATACGTACCGAATTTAAAGATGTTATTGAGGCCCATAAAATCAGGTCTAAAGCCGATAGCATTAATATGATTTTCAAGGAAAATGCTCCTTTTAAAATCCCTCATGGTTCAGTGTTCAAATACATAGAACTACACTCCATTGAAAAACCTGATCAAGAATATCCAGCAGATCAAATGAATTATGAATTTTATTACCATTATACTAAAGTTTTTAGGGATACAGTAAATCTGAAAGATATTAAAACTAATGGGTTTATCGCTATTGATGAACAACCACAAGTAATTGATAATGACACGATCAACTCTGTAAAAATCATTTGGTAAAATAACCTTAGACTATTACAGGTTTCACCTACTATAATCATAACCTATAACACTATTATGTTATAAGATTGTAAAACACATTAAAAAACCGTCGCTCTGAACTACTTTTGCAGCCTGAAAAACAACACAATTTAAAACTAACAACAATGGCAATAGTAGGAAGACAGTTTCCAAGTATCGATGTAGACGCAATGAACGAAATGGGAGATACGTTTAAATTAAACGTTCTTGAAGAAGCAAAAAATAAGAATAAGAAAGTATTACTTTTTTGGTATCCTAAAGATTTCACTTTCGTATGCCCTACTGAATTACATGCTTTTCAAACTGCATTAGGTGAATTTGAAAAAAGAAACACTATCGTAATTGGTGCTTCATGTGATACTCCAGAAGTACACTTTGCATGGTTGAATACTGCAAAAGATGATGGTGGAATTGAAGGTGTAACTTACCCAATTCTTGCAGACTCTAACCGTAACCTTGCAAACATGCTAGATATCCTAGATGTAGAAGAAGAGTACAATGATGACTTAGAAGGTTATATCCTTAAAGGAGATAACGTAACTTTCCGTGCGACATATCTTATTGATGAAGAAGGTACCGTATTTCATGAAGGTGTGAACCACATGCCAGTAGGTCGTAACGTAAATGAATTCTTAAGAATGATTGATGCTTACACTCACGTTCAAAAGAATGGTGAAGTATGTCCTGCAAACTGGGAAGAAGGAAAAGACGCAATGAGTGCAGATCGTAAAGGAACTGCCGCTTACCTTTCTCAAAACTAATTATTAAATTAATTAAGAAACACAACAGGTCGTTTCTTTAAAAGAGATCTGTTGTGTTTTTATAATATAGTATCATATGCAAACTTTAGATCAAGATAACCTACAGGAAATCGTTGCAAACAACGATACTGTAGTTGTACAATATATGGCTAGCTGGTGTGGTAACTGCCGCTTAATGAAGCCTAAATTTAAAAAACTTGCTGCCGAAAATGAGAATACTAGATTCTTATTAGTAGATGCAGAAAAATTCCCAGAATCACGTAAAATGGCAACTGTAGATAACCTACCTACGTTTGCAACTTTCAAAGGCGGTTCTTTTGTAAATCAAGTACAAACTAACAAATTTGAAAATCTTAAAGACTTAGTACATGAAGTTACCAATAATTAGACATTTACAAAAAGGTACTACTCCAGAACAATTAGAAGCAACTCTAGAGGTTCTAGAACATTTTTCAGAACACAGGTCTGTAACTGAAGAGGAAATGGATGTAGTAGGTGAATTAATTACCAATATATGTGGTGCTCTAGAAGTACACGCTAATGTTGCACAAGGTATGAGCGGAATAGAAGCCGCAAATGCTTTCGCACAAAAAGTTATGGGATCTATAGATCAATAACGTTTAAAATTATTATTAAAAAACCTCAAAACCCTTAACGTTTTGAGGTTTTTTTGTTTATAAAATTATTAATTAAGCAAAAAATTGATAATAAAAATGAGTTTTTCGTTATTTCTAGTTACTGTTTTAATATTTTTGATTTTAACATATCCCTATTTATATGAAAAATCAATTAACTTTTATTATTGCTCTTCTAGGATTAAGCATTGCAACGGCACAGAACTATTTGGACATTGCACGTATTAATATCTCTAATACTACCCTAGAAGATTTAGAACAAACTCACGAGACTAACATTACTAATGTCAATCTTGAATTTCTTCTTCCGACTCCGATTAATGATAAGACTATTTTAATTACAGGTCTTACAGCCGAGAATTCGAGCCTTGTTTTAAGCAATGGACTATCAAGAGAAAATTTAATAATGACTCGAATTAATTTAGGCGCAAAAGTTTATCATTCTAAAAAATGGACTGGAACCTATCTGTTATTACCTAAAATAGCTTCTAATCTTAATGAAGTTGCAAGTCAAGATTTTCAAATAGGCGCTATCGCATTACTGGAATACAGGCATAAAAATAGATTCAGAACAAAGTATGGTTTGTATAGCTCTTCAGAAGAGTTTGGTACAATCATTACTCCATTGCTTGGAGTGTATTATAGAACGCCTAATAATAAATTTTACATAGATGCTGCCTTCCCTATACGTATGGAGGCAAACTATAACGTGACTAAAAAATTCAGCTTAGGAGCTGATTTACGTACATCTGTTAAATCATACAATCTAGGATTAACTGATCGCTATGTACAAGAAGAATCCATACGCGGTGGTTTATATGCCTCTTACTCTTTAATGGATGATAAATTCATATTAAGAGCCAAGGCAGGTCTAGATACTACAGATTATGGTCTTTATAATTCTGGTGACAGGATAGGTGCACAAATCTTAACGATTCAAGTTAATGGAGATGATCGAGCACGACTAAATAATGAATTTGATAGCAGTGTATATTTTGGTTTTGATGCGATATATAGACTTAATTTGTAATTTGACACATACCAAATAATTTAAACACCTTAAACTTAAAAACTTAAGGTGTTTTTATTTTAACACCTTTCTATCAGGTCTTTGCTCACTTCTTCTTAAGTAAACTGCTGTGAAAATCTCTGCGTCATCTATGGCTTCATCTTCCATCAGCATGGTTTTGTGTGAATGACCTTGCGCTACTAATAAATCTGCATTTGCATCATTACCTAAAATCGTTTTTTTGCTTTGGATTGAAGTCAAAAAAATCAAAGAAAAGAAATGGCTTCCTTTTCTTATGGTAAAAAATTTATCCTTGGGCTTACCTGGTAATGTCATGGTGTCTATTAAAAATTCCCCTTGGTACAGCTCGGCTGTGATTTCATTTCCTTTAGTATATGATAGAAAGACTTGATTTCCTTCAGCTATATTTTGCTTTTTATCTTTATTATGAAGACATAAGTCGTTCCACAGACTATTCTCATCATCTCCTTCAATTCTATTCTCATACAATCCAGTTAGTGCAGTAGGTGTGAGTACCATTGGATTTTCATTAATTCTTTTAGCTAGACTATTTGAGGTATAACAACTAGAAATAAAAAAAGTCATTAATAGAAGTGTGAAAAATTGTTTCATAACATTAATTTTTGGTTGTTCATCTGTTATCAAAAAGCATGCTAAACTAATAACGATTAAAAAAACACGATACAGAACATATATTTTATCTTTGTGAAAAATATTATAAATGAAAAAGATCATAATCCTTTTAACCATCGCTATTAGTTTTAACAGTTGCGGTAGTCTCAATGAAATTGTTAATAGTATACCATCAGGTAGTGGCGGTGTTTTATCTCAAGCAGATATAGGTAATGGACTTAGACAAGCTCTTGATCAAGGAATTGACAAGGAAGTTTCTAAACTCATGGCTACAGATGGTTTCTATAGAAATGAACTGGTTAAAATTCTATTACCAGAAGAATTACAAAAAGTAGATGATGGTTTACGTAAAATAGGTTTATCTAGTGTTGCAGATGAAGGTCTCAAACTTCTTAATCGTGCTGCCGAGGATGCTACAAAAGAAGCTCTTCCTATATTTGTTGATGCTGTAAAAGGAATATCTTTTAATGATGCAAAACAGATTTTATTAGGTGATCAGCGTGCTGCGACCTCTTATCTTGAAAATGCAACACAACAGGCGTTGTATGCAAAATTCAGTCCTATTATTAATAATAAATTAGGTGAAGTAGGCGCAACAGAACTATGGTCTGGTGCTATAAATAAATACAATTCTTTACCATTAACTAGTGATGTAAATCCAGACCTTACAGATTATGTTACTCAAAAGGCACTTGAAGGAGTTTATAAAATGATTGCTCAAGAAGAAATAGAAATACGTAGCAAAGTATCTTCCAGAGGTACAGATTTATTACAACGTGTATTTGCTCTACAAGATTAAATGTAACAGACTTTTTACAATCAGTTAACTCGTCTAATAAGAAATTTATTGAAATTTGCCCTGCTATTGGAGCGTTATTATGGGTTAGTTGAAAGGAGAAACCATCTATTTTGATGGTTTCTTTTTTTTATTTAAAATCTCACGCAACCTTTTAAGAAGATTAACGTCTAGTAAATGTATGTTTCGACATCATTAAGGGGATTTTAAAAAGGCTGTTTCTACTGAAGCAGCCTTTTTTTTTATGAAATATTATTTGTGAACAAACTCACAATTGATATTTTGTTAACCGTTATTAACTTTAAATGGGGAAATAAATAGACAGACTAAATTTAATTTTGTTTTCTAAATTAAAAAATAAAATGAGTGACCGCACTTTAGATTTGTACAAGAAAGAGCGTTTGTATTGTTCTATGATAAGAAAATCGTTTCAAGTAGCCTTAAAAGATAGAGATCGCAGCCAGGTTATTCTTAAAAAAGCAGAACAGCTTAAAGCAGAAATTATTCAGCTCAAACAAACACTATTTAATTAGAATTCAATTGTTTGAAATAGTTAGGTGTGTCTTTTAAACGGCTGCCATACCATGAGAAATACGTCCCATCTACGGTTAACAATCTGGGACTTTTTAATTCCGCTTTCGCGAAAGCGTCTTCAATTTCCTTCTTATCTAAATCATTAAAAGCATAAGGTTCTGATGAGAACAGAATCACTTCAGGATTTAAATTAATTATGTTTTGTAACGTCAATTCTGGATAACGACTAGCTCCATCCATGATGTTTTTATAACCACCACGCTCCATGATATCATGAATAAAGGTATCGCTACCAACTGTCATGTAAGGATTTTTCCATATTAAATATAGTGCGTTGACTGCACTGTGTGATTCTTTATCAAAATGATTGAAGTTTATTTTGATTCTATTCACTAACGATTTAGCTTTAAAACTAGTCCCAGTCATTTTTCCTATGTCTGCAATCATTTCAATAGCATCATCTAGATGAGCTATATCTGACACGTATGTAGGTGCGATTTCTTGACAAGCTAGAACAATCTCTTGTGTGTTCTCTTCTTTATTACAAATGATAAGATCTGGCTGAACTTCCCAAATACGTGAAGCAATCACCTTTTTTGTACCACCTACCACTTTTATTTTATCAATTAATCCAGTTGGATATTCACAAAATCTAGTAATACCTACTAGGTATTCTTCAAGTCCTAATTCTACAAGAAGCTCTGTTTGTGAAGGTACTAAGGAAACAATACGCAAAGGGCGCTGTGGTAAATCAACAGTACGGTAACATTGGTCAGTGATTGATATAAACATTAGTCAAGTGCGTTTTTAGTTACCCATAATTTATAACCGAAGATCATCATTTGCCATTTACTGGCCTTGCTTAAATCTAATCGACGTTTTGTAAAGCTGGGTAAAACGGCTTTATTAACTCGGGCTAATATTTTAAAGAGCTTTTTTCTCATGATGCAAAGGTATCTTATTATCGATAAGTTCAATTCTCTAAATATAAAAAAGCCTGTCTTAATTAAAGACAGGCTTTTTAGGCCTAATTAATTTTTAAATCTAGTTAGTTACTTACGGATGTCATTTTAGGACTTAACCCATCCTTGAAATAGTCAAAAGTGAGTTTATTTATTCCTTTATTAGTAGCAATGGCATAATCAGTGCCTGCAAATTCTATTTTTAATTTTACAACTTTACCATTGCGTTCTTTAAAGGTTTTGATATTGAAAGAGTATCCTTTGGCTCTTACTTTTTCTCCATACTTTTCCAGCATCCCTTCACTAAAGTTCATAAGCGTATCTGAGGTTATAATTTCACTAAGTGTAGATTCACCATTACGAGAGTTAGCAATAATATGTTCTCTCCTTTTATTTATTTCATCCTTTTTCCTTTCTCTTTCTTGTAGTATAGCTGTACGTCTTTCTTCTATCCTCATGTTTCTATCTATTCTTATAGAATCTATAGAAACTCTTCTTTTTAAGCTATCTCTTTCAATGAGAGCTTGTTGTCTCTTTTCATCTCTGCGTTGTAATAGTTCTTGCCTTCTAGATTCCATTTGATCTCTTCTCATCGCTCTTAAAGAATCCATTTCAAATCGTCTTTGATCCATCAGTGCTCTTCTATCAACACTACTTGGCAATTCTTTAAGTCCTTCACCATCTTTAGTAGCAATAATCACAACTCCATCTTTTCCTTTCTCACCATATAAATCAGTTGCATCTTCACCTTTTAATATATTCATTGAAGCAACATTACTCATGTCCATATTCCCGCTTAAAACAGACCCATTAAATTCTTTACCATCCACTATAACTAACTGTTTCTCACTATCAGAGTTATTCATAACGATGTAGTTACCAGAGCTTAAATTACTATTAGGCATTTCAAACCGCGAGTAATTAATATCATCTAAGTCATTTAAATCTGGTAACTCTTGATAATAATTACCTATTGAATCTGAATTGATATAAATTAAGGATTTTTGAATGTGTGATTCAATAGAGTCAAAATTGATATTCATAAGCTGCAAATCAATTTGATTCTGTAATGAGTCCATATTTATAGTACTCAATTTTATTGTTTGCATAATACTATCTACATTCATTTGCGTCAGTTGATGATATTCATCAGGTGATAAGTTCATATACTTAACATCACCTAATTGATAGGTAGTTTGAGGTGCATCCTCGCAATTGTTGAGCTTCCAGTTTTTGTGATCTCCTTTTATAGAACCGTTAATACATATATTAGGTATTGCGGTGTCATTCTTATAGGTCTGTGCTATTTTTGCTCCATCATTATCATCCAGTTCTATTTTAATAGACACCAGCTTTCCTTCTTTATATCTAAGCTTACTGTATTTGAAATCAACGTTATGAGATTCTTTTAAAAACTTTTTATGTTCTTCTAAAGACTCTTTAGTAGATGTAGGTGTGATTTTAATGTAAATCTTCACATCTTTAGAGTTTACCTCACTCCATTGAAAATTTTCATCTTGCTCTATATTTAAATCTCCATAGGTCCAATCGTCTCCCATTTCTACATGAACTCCATCTTTAGTGATGTATAATGTCTCACTTGAATTATCATCATTCACCCATAGCTTTTCTTTACTAGCTTTAATAAGTAATAACTTAAAAGGCTCAGTCCCAATAGTCATGTTCTTGTCCCATTTTGTTTCAGGAAACTTTGTAGAGATACTAAGACGTTTTAATCTATTTCTTTCATCACGTTCTTGATCACTAAATTTCACTTGATAATTTGCATAGTCATTGATTTGTGATGCATACCTATCTAAATCTTCATCAGTTGTCTGTGCTGTGATATCATAGATAAGCTCTTCAGAGGTTTTAAGAATAGAATCTGCTTTAGAAACCTTAACAGCATTGATCATATTTAGATCATTGCTCTCTTTTAATGAATTTTGAATATCTAGAGTTGGATCATTTTCTAATTCTAGATACTCAACTTCAGTAACTACATTAAAACTGTAGAGAAAAACAACAATTACTGGTAATATTAATGCATACTTATATGCGTTCCAGCGTGCACTGGCTTCTTTTTGTAACATCATAATACGTTTTTTAATAAATGGTGTGAAAAAATTATTAGCTAGTGAAGGTTGTAGATGAAATGCAGCGCTACTCAATAAAGTACGCTCGTAACTAACACCAGATTTAGTTTGCGTTTTTGCTTCGGCATCTGCGATAAACTCTAGGTTCTCTCCTATTTGCTTTTTTAACCACCACGCCAGCGGATTGATCCAGAAGATGGCTCTATATAAATGACTCAGCAATACATCAATACTATGCCATTGTCTGGCGTGTACCTTCTCATGATCTAATATGACATCTAGCGCAGCACTGGGCTCTTCTGATTCACTAATACATATATAATTAAAGAAACTAAAAGGAGTCAGCTTTCGCGAAAGCGTAACCGTCACAAAATTCCCGCTCTTAACGGTCTTACCTGAACGTATTAAACGATACAGTGAGCTAAGCTCTACTATCATTTTACCTATAAAGAAAACCATAACAGTTACATATAAAAAGCCGAAAAGCTGCCAGTAATCAAAAGCTGTATCTACTGGAATTGCAGGCTGTTCTAGCATTATTGCCATGGGCGTTGCTACTTGCTGTGGTACATATGTATATTGTTGAATGGGTTGTTCCACATAAACAGTCTGTGTAATTTCTATCAATGGGAAGGCAATGGATGCAATAATACCTAAAAATAGAAAACACCGATTTGCTTGAAAAAAAGTCAACCGTCGCAATAAAAAATGATATGTAAGGACAAAGTTGCTTAGTACACCAGCACTTTTAAGTAAATATTCTATAACTGCTTCCATCTTATTTTTCTTTAGATTCTATCATTTCTAGAATTTCTCTCAAATCTGCTGCGCTTATTTTTTCTTCTTTTGCAAAAAACGAAACCATATTTTTATAACTATCGTTAAAATATCTGGTCATCGCATTATTGACAAAGGTGTTGCGGTAAACTTCTTTATCTACTATAGGATAATATCGGTGTGTTTTACCAAAAGCCTCATAAGCCACATATCCTTTCTCTTCTAACTTGCGTACAATAGTAGAAACGGTATTGTAATGATTAGTACCTGATAATTGTGGTACAATCTCTTTTACAAATGCTTTCTCTAATTGCCAAAGCACTTGCATGATTTCTTCTTCCTTTTGTGTGAGCTTCTCCATATTTAATATTTTTTACTACCATCACTAATCGATGTTCAAACATATAACTATTTTTATAGTTATCAAACTAAAAACGTAGTTGATTAACTATTATTATAGTTTTTGAATAAAAAAAATCCCGTACTTGTAATAAGTACGGGATTTATAAGAGATTAATTTTAAGACTAATAAGCGGTTTGAACTCTTGCCCTATGGTGAATTTCATCTAATTGAATTAATAAAACAGGTATTCCATCTTCACCATCAAAGCTGTAAATCTTATCATCAATTTTAAAAGATATGTTAGTAATGACATTGTTAGTATTACTTATGTTTTCAATAATACTACAATTGAATTTCTTTTTCTCTATCTCAGAAACAAGTTTTTGAACATCCAGAGATTTTGAGTTTTTTGTAATTACAAACTCTTCAGTCAATTGAAAGGTCGCTATGGCAACTTCATTATCAAATGATGCCGATGGGTTGAGTAGATTACCTTCTTTATTAATGAGCATTCCATTACTATTTTTCAAAACCAGCGATAAGCCATCAAACTCAAAACTATAAGTGTCACCTTTAAGCATTGTGGTTCCATTCTCAGGTTCATTTGCTAACGGTTTATCTAAGATCATAATGGTCTTATCTGACGAATCATAAATAAAAGTCTTATCAGAATAGACCTTGTAAGTACACTGTTCGCCTGAAAAGAATACTGTATTAGACTCTATTGCAGCATCGACACCTGCCGTATTTTGCTTTATTGCATTTAGTACATCAGCAGTGTTTTGTTCATCTTCAATTCTATTCCTTTCTTGAATACTTGAGATAGACTGAACTTCTGATCCGGCATTATCAACTTGATCCTCTACAGATTCTGATACAATGATGACAACAGGCTTTTTAACACTATCTCTAGGCATTAATCCATTCTGACGACTGGCACGAGCCTTCTTAAGAGAATCTTTTCTGTGTTTGGTTTGAAGGGCTATTTCTTCTGCTTTTAACCTTTCTAATTCAAGTTTTGCTTCTTTAACTTTCCTTAAAGAGTCTTTACGTGCATTGTAATCTTTATTGACTGCTTGTGAAAGTGTTGAATAGCCACCTGATGATTGATTGCGTCTTGAATTTTCACGAGCCTTTTGGGCTGCTTGTTTTTGATCATCAGCTATTTCATCATACTCTACTGTTATATCTTCCTTTACAAAAATATCTTTTATACGTTGTTTATATTGCTTGAGCTTTTCTACTCTAGCATTATATATTTTTCTTTCTTTTGCTTCTTGCACAGGATCACGATGTAGTATGGACGGACCATCCTCATCACAAGAACCTGCATAACTTACAATGTTTGTCACATTATTAATTACAATACACAAGTCATCTATTTCAGAGTTAGACTTAATAATGAATTTTGTGGAACGTTGTGTCTTTTCTTGAAAAGCAATACCTAGAACCATCACTTTTCCATTGCGTGCCTTATAGGAAATGAGTTGTGCATTAATTTCAAAAGACTCTTTTAACGTATCAAAAAACAAAAAGAGATCATCTTTACTGCTATTGCTATCTAACTTAAATATAGTCTGATTAACACCTTCAATATCTATGGTAGATAAAGAACTTGCTTGCGTGTAATTACTTAAAAATAAAACAACTGTAAAGACAGTCATTAATAATCTAGAGAACATTTTTATCGTTATTTATTCAGTTTGCAAAAATACACCGTTATAAATTTTAATAATTATTAGAATAATATAGTTATTGTTAAATCCACTAAATACATAACTTACAAGGTAAACGGCATCTAATTCTCCTTCTTACTTACATTTACTCGATTATTTCTCTCATCGATATCTATTAATATAAATGAATTTGAGTCCAATACATTGAAAACAAATGACTCGTCATCTATTCTAAATACCAAATTAGTCAGACTACCGCTTTGATTAAATGTGGATTCTAACAGCTCTGTATCAAACTGATATTGCTCGATTTGATTAAAAACGTTTTTTATTTCATCATCAGAAAAATGAATCTGTATTTTAAAACTATGCGTTGTTTTAAAATCTTGACTTTGTGAATCGGTACTATTAACTCCAGCACCTACCACTTTACCTTCTTCATCAATAAGTTGACCTTGTGAATTTTTAATTATAAGTAGATTCTCTGTAAATTCATAAGTAGCCTCTACTTGATTAACGATAACCTTACCACTTTGTGGTGCATCTGTCAATTCATCATCGATGGTTAATATTTTAGCACCAAAGGCGTCATAAATAAAAGTACGACCCATGTATACTTTAAAGCTACACTGCTCTGCATTGAACATTAAATAGCCTTGCTCTATAATTCGGTCCTCTATAGCAATATAGCCTTGTTCATTTGCATTAACCATAAGTTGCTTACGAGAGTCTGCCTGGCCCAGATCTTCTCTATACCTTTCACGTTCATCAATTAATTCCTGTTCTGCTTTTAACAGTGCCGCTCTTCTCTTTTCTTCTTCGATGAGACGTTCTTTCTCTAATTGTGCATTAAGTTCATCTTGTAAAGCTTGTCGCTCTAGGGCGAGTCTATCTAGTTCCAGTTGTCTTTCTAACCGTTTTAATTCTAGAGCCTCTTTTTCTTTCTTTACTCGTTCATTTTCTGCCTTAACTTGCTCTAATCGTTCAGCTTCCAGTCTTTTACGCACGCGTATTACTTCTCGAGCTCGTTCTTTTTCTTCCTCTTTTAATCGCAGCGCTTCTTTTTTATCTAGCTCTTCCTGTAATCGTCGTTGTTCTTGTCGTTGTTGAGCAGCAAGCCGTTCCTTTTCAAGAGTTTCTAACTGAAGACGTTCTTCTTGCGCAAGAGTTTCTAATCTAGCCGTTTCAATAGCTATTTGCCTTTTTTCATCTTCTAACTTTGCTATACGTGCCGCTTCTGCTTCTTGCCTTCTCGCCAGTTGTCGTTCACTTACCTCTCTTAATTGCTGTTCTCGTTTCAAAGTTCGATCTGCAATTAATTGTTCATTTTGAATACGCTTTTCCGCTTGTTGTGCCTCTAGTTTTGCTTTTCTAGCTAGCACATCTATACGTCGTTGCTCTTGTTGCTGTTTCACTCTCAATCTGGCCGCTTCTATTTCCGTTTCTGTCTTTGCCTTACGTGCAGCTATCACTTCTTGAGCAGTCTGTCGAGAATCTGCTTTTTCTTTCACAGTTTCTTCTGCTTTCTGAACCGTTTCTTTTTCATCAACTTCTGTAGAGTCCACAAAAGTTGTCTCATAAAACTGACCATATTGAGAGGCACTTATAGGTGTAACAGCTTTTAAGGCAACATCACATGGTGCAAATTCAACAATATTATTGAATGCAGGATTAAGCGTTAAGCAAACAGTATCGATACCCTTATCATTTTGAAGATTTAAAGGAAAAATGGTTCCATTTTGATCAGTCAACGTCAGGTCTAGTAAGGTTATGACACCACCATGACGTTTATATCCATTTAATTTGGCTTTGACACTATGATTGATAAAAAGCTCTTTGAAAAGTTCAAAAATCTCGGTTCGTGTTGAACTTTTATCTATACTAAAGGTTGCAATTTCTGTATTGGAGTAGATAGTATGTGCAATGGTTGCTGGTGTTTCCGCTTTCGCGAAAGCGTAATACCCAACAAAGAACACGATCACTAACAACTTCCATTTCCCTACAAATGAAGTCATCGTCGTTTAATTTATGACTCCTAAAGTAAACAAATAATCAAAAGCAGCCTTAATACTGTTTTTAAATTAGAAGAATCTACACAAATAGGCGCTAAATGACATCAAAATAATATTGTCATTCCTATAAAGCGATTAACTTTGCAGGTTCATATTTTGTAGTTATGATTAAAATTACTTTACCAGACGGTAGTATAAAAGAAATGGAAAACGGCACCACACCTATGGATGTCGCGATGAGCATATCACAAGGACTTGCTCGCAATGTAATAAGCGCTAGTTTTAACGGAATTAAAGTAGAGACTAAAACACCACTTACAGAAGATGGTAGTTTAGTGCTCTTTACCTTCAACAATCCAGAAGGAAAAGAAGCTTTCTGGCACTCAACATCTCATATCATGGCTCAAGCTATTGAAGAGTTGTTTCCAGGTGTAAGTTTAACAATAGGACCTGCTATAGATAATGGGTTTTATTATGACATAGACTTTAAAGAGCATTCCATATCTGAAAGTGATATTCCAAAGATAGAAGCGCGAATGCTTGAAATAGCACGTGGCAAACATGAGTTTACCATGCGCAGTGTTAGTAAGGCAGATGCTCTTCAATTTTATAAGGATCAAAACAATCCTTATAAGGTAGAGCTTATTGAAAACTTAACAGATGGTGAGATTACCTTCTGTGATCATGACACTTTCACAGATTTATGTCGTGGTGGTCATATTCCTAATACAGGGATTATAAAAGCTGTGAAAATTATGAGTATTGCTGGTGCATACTGGCGTGGTGATGAAAAAAACCCACAACTTACTCGTATGTATGGTACCTCTTTCCCTAAACAGAAAGACCTTAAGGAGTACCTAGAATTACTAGAAGAGGCTAAAAAAAGAGACCATAGAAAATTAGGTAAAGAGTTACAACTTTTTACTTTTTCTCAACGTGTAGGTCAAGGGTTGCCATTGTGGTTACCAAAAGGTGCTGCATTACGTGAGCGATTAGAAGACTTCTTAAAGAAAGCTCAGAAAAAAGCTGGTTATGAAATGGTAATCAGTCCCCACATAGGTTCTAAAGAACTATATGTCACTTCTGGTCACTATGAAAAGTATGGTGCAGACTCTTTTCAACCTATAAAAACTCCTAATGATGATGAAGAGTTTTTATTAAAACCTATGAACTGTCCACATCACTGTGAGATCTATAAAAGTTCACAATGGTCTTACAGAGATTTACCAAAACGTTTTGCAGAATTCGGTACTGTATATCGTTATGAGCAAAGTGGTGAACTACACGGACTAACACGCGTGAGAGGTTTTACACAAGATGACGCACACATTTTTTGTATGCCAGAACAGCTAGATAAGGAGTTTAAAGCCGTTATCGATTTAGTTCTCTATGTATTTGGTTCACTAGGATTTGAAAATTTTACTGCACAAGTAAGTGTTCGTGATCCTAAAAAACCAGAAAAATATATAGGTGATACTAAAAATTGGGAAATTGCAGAAAATGCAATTATCAGTGCTGCAAAAGATAAAGGTCTCAACTATGTGATAGAAGAAGGCGAAGCTGCCTTTTACGGTCCTAAACTAGACTTTATGGTTAAGGATGCTCTAGGTCGCAGCTGGCAATTAGGAACTATTCAAGTAGATTATAATTTACCAGAACGCTTTGACCTATGGTACAAAGGCGCTGATAATGAATCACATAGACCTGTAATGATCCATAGAGCTCCATTTGGTAGTATGGAACGTTTTATAGCAATTTTATTAGAACATACTGGCGGTAACTTCCCATTGTGGTTGATGCCAGAGCAGTGTACTATTCTGTCTCTCAGCGAGAAATATGAAAATTATGCTAAACAGGTGGCTAATTTGCTAGAAATTAACGAAATTCGCACAACGATTGATAATCGTGCCGAGACCATGGGTAAAAAAATACGTGAGGCAGAGATGAATAAATTGCCTTATATGCTCATAGTAGGAGAACAAGAAGAAAAAGACGGCACAATTTCTGTACGTAAACATGGAGGAGATGATTTAGGAAGTATGACGGTTGAAGCGTTTAGCCAGTATATTAAAGATGAAATCGCCTCGACAATAAAAACATTTGAAGTTTAATTAAAATTATATAGCCATAGCAATAAGAAGACGCAGAAGCCGCGGACCGGCTCGTATTATCAAAGAAGACAAGCACGCGATTAATGAAAAAATACGCGCTAGAAAAGTACGCCTTGTAGGTGAAGGAGTTGAACCACAAGTTTTAGACACTAGAGACGCGCTTGCAAAAGCTCGTGAAATGGAGTTAGATCTTGTAGAAATTTCACCTAAAGCAGATCCGCCGGTAGCAAAAATCATGGACTACAAAAAGTTTGTCTATGAGCAGAAGAAACGTGAAAAAGTGATGAAGGCAAATGCCTCTAAAGTAGTCATCAAAGAAATCCGTTTTGGACCTAATACGGATGATCACGATTACGAGTTTAAAAGAAAACACGCTGAAAAATTCCTTAAAGAAGGAGCAAAATTAAAAGCATATGTATTCTTTAAAGGTCGTTCTATTATCTACAAAGATCAAGGAGAAATTCTATTATTAAGACTTGCTCGTGACCTAGAAGAACTAGGTAAAGTTGAGCAAATGCCGAAACTAGAAGGAAAACGCATGAATATGTTTCTTGCGCCTAAGAAAAAGTAGGTAGATATCAATAAAAATACTATTTTTGCAGTCCTCAAAATGAGGGCTGTTTTATTTAAACAGCTTTCGGGCTGAGAATGCGAGAATTAAAAAAGGAAATTATGCCTAAAATGAAAACTAAATCTAGTGCTAAGAAGCGTTTCAAGCTTACTGGTACTGGTAAGATCAAAAGAAAACACGCTTTTAAGAGTCACATCCTTACTAAGAAAAGTAAGAAGCGTAAACTAGCTTTAACGCACGATGGACTTGTGCACAAAGCAGATGAAAACAATATCAAGTTACAATTACGTCTTAAGTAAGACCTCATTGTAAACCTTGATGGTTTATTAATTAATAACAAACCCAGTAGAAAGGCTTATCAAGAATTCTTTATGAATCGCCTCCTACTAAAAAATTAAAATTATGCCTAGAGCTAAAAACAGAGTAGCGAGCAGAGCTCGCAGAAAAAGAGTGCTTAAACAAGCAAAAGGTTACTTCGGACGTCGTAAAAACGTATGGACAGTAGCAAAAAACGCAGTAGAGAAAGCAATGTCTTACTCTTACCGTGATAGAAGAAATAAGAAAAGAACTTTCCGTGCCTTATGGATCACGCGTATCAACGCTGGTGCACGTATGCATGGAATGAGCTACTCACAGTTTATGGGAGCTGTTAAGAAGAATGATATCGAGTTAAATCGTAAAGTTCTTGCTGACTTAGCAATGAATCACCCAGAAGCTTTTGAAGCTGTTGTAAACAAAGTAAAATAAATTAGGTTTAACAACCTCTCGCAAATAAAAAATCCCATCAGTAATGATGGGATTTTTTTTATTTAAAACTCTAGTATCTATACCTCTATTTATTTTCAGAAATATTATTTAATTCCTGAATCTCTTTCTGATATTTTTCTTGAGCTTTTTCATAATTACCTTTTTCTAATTGATCCTTACGCTCTTCATTTGCTTCATCTAAAGTTTCAATATATTCCATGGTTACTTCTTTAAGCTCTTCTCTCAAGTCTTCATATTGTTCAGTCAATTCTTCCAGATCCTCCATATATTCATCATTATCTGTTTTAGTAGCGATAAGCTCCTTAAACTCTTTTTGAACATCTGCAACATCTTCTCGTATCGCTTCCGTATCTACCCAAGATGGAATAGTATCATCTAACATCATGATATTAGTTCCCATTTTTGAAACTAACATCTTAGTTTGCTTTAGATTAGCTCCTTCTAAGAGATACATATGATTAGATAAGGTATTGAAACTTGACCAACTTCCTACTCCTACGATACCTTCATTTTTTAAATCATCTGCGATACCGTTAACATTAGTAATTGTTCCTTTATTAACGCCCGGCAATGGCTCGTAGGTTTGAGCATTTACCGCGTTTAATGATAATAATCCTGCTACAGCTATTGTACTTAAAATTCTCTTCTTCATTGGTCTAAATCTTTATATTAGTTATACTTAATTTTTATAACACAAAGATAAATTTGACTATGAAACCAATGAAAACTATTAAATTAAGATTTATACAAAAAACACGTTGCTTTTAACAAAATATGCTACAATATTAACGCAATCAACCTCTTTTACTACAAAAATCTTAAAATAAGCTGCACTTTTTAAAAAATTCATTTATTGAATATGATAAACACCACCTATATTTAAATTGATGAAGTTACCAGCACTTAATTGAGAACTCAAATCCCAATTATTAAAATGATAGGTAGCACCTAAATCCACTTTATAGCTATGCTGCGTTTCACTTAGTACACTGAGAACATCGTTCAAGGTCTGTAGAAAAAAACCGTCATCTCCACTTAACTCATAATCTATCCAGCTACGATTATAAGCAACACCAGAACTAAAGGTCCAATTGTTATAATCTTTACTACCTATTAATTGAAATAATATAGCATGAGCATCAACTAAAGATCCATCAATTACTGCTAACGGTGGAGAATTATCATCAGATCGTAATTCATATGGATTGAATGATAGATTTAAATCAAATAAAGAATAACTGGTTAAAAACGCCAGCTCAACAGGACGATCACCCTTGAATAAATATTGTGATAAATTATGTTTTACTCCAATTCCATAAATTGCATAATCAGATTTATCTATTTTTATATTAGGTGAATATCTTAACAGAAGCTCTGTTTCTTGCCACAACCCTACTCCAACCTGTAAGAATGGATATGCTAGAAATCCCGTATCGATACCTTCAAAAGCCTGAAATTCGTACTCTTCACCATCTATAGTAAAATCAAAGAATGTGCGTTGTTCACCACCTAATGTAGTAGGTATAGTCGTGGACTCGTCACCTCGTATCGTTAAATTCAATAATTCATCATTATTGATTTCAAAACTTTTCTTACTTGATGGAAAAACTAATGCATTGGCATGTAACGCAACAGTAACCTTATATTTACTTAAAGTATTAGCACTATAATACCAACCAGCACTAGATTGCATCACAGATGCCTCTGCTGCTGGTTGCACATATCTATCAGATATGAGTAACATATCGGTAAGCACTTCTCCCAGTTCGTTATTTTGAGAATTGGAAAATTCCGCTTTCGCGAAAGCGAAAACACAACAAAGAATGGTAACTTTAAATTTCATAAGGCTGATAATAAGCCCGTGAAAATAAATAAAAACAAATTATGATAGTTTCAACAACTGATTTTATACCTGGAAAAGAAATAGAAGCGATACTAGGAGTCGCTAGAGGCAGCACTGTTAGAGCCAGAAATGTAGGAAGTGATATTTTTGCAGGTCTAAAAAATCTAGTAGGCGGAGAAATTGATGAGTACACAAAATTACAAGCACATAGTAGAGATCAGGCAATGCAGCGAATGGTAGATGATGCTAGAAGACTGGGCGCAGATGCAATTATCAACGTAAGACTTACATCATCGATGGTGATGCAAGGTGCGAGTGAAATTCTTGCTTATGGCACTGCAGTTAAACTAAAATAAGATGGCGGCTCTATTTATAATTTTACTTTATTTAATCGGAATCGCAGCCTGTATTGGGATTATAATCTACTTAATCATTAAAAGAATTGAGAAGAAGGGAAATGAAGGTTTTGAAGAACGTGACTGGTAATATTAATTAGTATGGAGAGCAATCACTTAATAAACCTATTTTTGCATTTTAAAACTTGCTACTGTGCGCATAGATATTATTACCGTTTTACCAGAATTAATCAAGAGTCCATTTGAAGCTTCTATTCTCAAGAGAGCCATTGAAAAAGGTCTTGTTGAAGTGCATATGCACGATTTAAGAAAATATGGCCTCAACAAATACAATCAGGTTGATGACTATCAATATGGTGGTGGCGCTGGTATGGTGATGATGATTGAGCCATTAGATAAAATAATTACAGATCTTAAAAGTGAACGTGACTATGATGAAGTCATATATATGACACCTGATGGTGAGACTTTAAATCAAGGAATTGCAAATCACATTTCTCTCAAAGAAAATCTAATGATTATTTGTGGGCACTATAAAGGTATAGACCAGAGAGTGCGGGATATGTTTATTACAAAAGAGATTTCAATAGGTGATTATGTATTAAGCGGCGGTGAATTAGGAGCTGCTGTTTTATGTGATTCTATCATAAGATTAATTCCTGGCGTGATTAGTGATGAGACTAGTGCATTGACTGATAGTTTTCAAGATGGCCTTCTTGCACCACCGGTTTATACTAGACCTGCAGAATATAAAGGCCACAAAGTTCCTGAAATTCTATTGAGTGGTAATTTACCAGCAATAGATCAATGGAGAGAAGACCAAGCCATACAACGAACTAAGGATAGACGACCGGATCTTTTAAGCGATATTTAACGTTTAGTATTTGATAAAATGTCGTAGATTTACTCTAATATGTAGACAAACATGAAACAATTTTTACTTTTTTTATTCTTAATAGCTTTTACTAGTCCTGTATTTACAGCAGCGGCTCCTGTAAACGATATTATTGTTTCCAATTCATCTCGTATAGATATAGAGGATGAGTTTACACTTTTAACTAATCCTGTAAAAAATGGAGTACTCAAGTTGAGAGTAAACCAAACAGATACTAAAAGTATAGGCATTACAATTATTAATTCCTTAGGAGAGCAAGTTTATAATGCAAAAAGTGGTTTAAATAAACAGGTTATCGATTTTGATGTGTCTAAATTAGCAGCTGGAATCTACTTCCTACGTATACAAAGTGACACACAGAGTACCGTAAAAAAACTGATCATACAGTAACCAGAAGTATTCGATTATTTTCTTCAAAAATTTTTGTAACAGTAAAAGAAGTTTGTATTTTTGCAGCTCGTAAAAATTAACCTCTGACGATCTTCGTGAATGTTACTCTTTACTTAAACAAATTAATTCCCATTCAACATGGAACATTTAGTAAAATTCGTGCAAGACGAATTCATTGAAAAGAAAGATTTCCCTAAATTTAGTGCTGGTGATACAATCACAGTGTACTATGAAATTAAAGAAGGTGAAAAAAGCCGTACACAGTTTTTCCGTGGAGTTGTAATCCAGGTAAGAGGAACAGGTGCTACAAAAACTTTTACAATTAGAAAAATGAGTGGTAACATAGGTGTAGAACGTATCTTCCCTATCAACCTTCCAGCGATTCAGAAAATTGAATTAAACAAAGCCGGAGCTGTGCGTAGAAAACGTATCTATTACTTCCGTGAGCTTACTGGTAAAAAAGCACGTATCAAAGAAGCTCGTAGAAAATAATCTATTAGATCTTAATTATATTAGAGAAAAGCTGTCCTATGGACAGCTTTTTTTATATCATATTTTTAAATCTCACAGTAAGCTTTCAACCCTTTTCATCTACAATTGCAAAATCAATCATTCAATACATCCATAAGCTCTATTTAAACTACTAAGCTTATGATAATTTAGGTTTTAAATAAGCCTGTTAAATATTATATTTGCTAGACTACTCAAATAAGATAATTTGAGATTATAATACTAATTAAAATTCATAATAAATGTCCAAGACTCCTACTATAATTTACACTAAAACTGATGAGGCACCAGCACTTGCTACAGCTTCTTTTTTACCTATTGTAAAAAAATTCATTGCGCCAGCAGGAATTAACATAGAGACTAAGGACATTTCTCTAGCTGCGCGTATCCTTGCTGTTTTTGCAGATCGTTTAGAAACAAGTCAGCAAGAAGAAAATGCACTTTCAGAACTGGGAGAACTAGTAAAGCAACCAGAAGCAAATGTTATTAAACTGCCTAACATTAGTGCATCCGTACCACAGCTCAACGATGCCATTGCAGAATTACAAGCAAAAGGATACAATCTTCCAGATTACCCAGAAGATCCACAAACAGATGAAGAAAAAGATTTTAAGCAACGTTACGATAAAATAAAAGGTAGTGCTGTTAATCCAGTATTAAGAGAAGGAAACTCTGATCGTAGAGCTCCTAAACCTGTAAAGATGTATGCTCGTAACAATCCACATAGCATGGGTGCATGGAGTAAAGATTCAAAATCTCATGTATCAACGATGCAACATGGTGACTTTGCCCATAATGAGAAAAGTTTTACAGCAAGTAAAGATACTTCTGTAACTATTCAACTTATTGATAAAGCTGACAGAACTCACATACTTAAAAAAGACCTTGCCTTATTGAAAGGTGAAATTCTAGATGCAACTTACATGAGTAAGGCTGGATTATTAGAATTTTTAGAAGAACAAATTGATGATGCTTTAGAGAAAGATGTACTTTTCTCCTTGCACATGAAGGCCACTATGATGAAGGTTTCTGACCCAATCATTTTTGGTCATGCAGTAGAAGTGTTCTTTAAACCATTATTTGATAAGTACCCAACTGTTTTCAATAAACTAGGTGTGGATGTAAATAATGGTTTTGGGGATTTATTAAGCAAACTGCATGAATTACCAGAATTAGAAAGAGAAGAAATTCAAGATGAAATCCGTAAAGTATTAGAATACAGACCATCTCTAGCTATGGTGAATAGTGATCATGGTATTACTAACCTTCATGTACCTAGTGATGTTATTATTGATGCTTCTATGCCTGCGATGATTAGAAATTCTGGTCAGATGTGGAATAAAGACGGAGAATCTCAAGACACAAAAGCAGTTATCCCAGACAGTTCTTATGCTGGAATATATGCAGCTACCATAGATTTCTGTAAGGAAAATGGAGCCTTTGACCCTAAAACTATGGGAACTGTACCTAATGTAGGTCTTATGGCTCAAAAGGCAGAGGAATATGGTTCACATGATAAAACTTTTGAAATTGGATTTGGTGGAACAGTACAAGTTGTAGATGCAGACGGAACTGTTTATCTAGAACATGAAGTAGAGGCTGGAGATATTTGGAGAGCATGTCAGACTAAAGATGCTCCTATTCAAGATTGGGTAAAACTAGCGGTAACTCGTGCTCGTGCAAGTCAAACTCCAGCAATATTCTGGTTAGATGAAAATCGTGCCCATGACGCACA
The DNA here is from genome assembly GCF_000732625.1 of Nonlabens ulvanivorans. Lineage (GTDB taxonomy): Bacteria > Bacteroidota > Bacteroidia > Flavobacteriales > Flavobacteriaceae > Nonlabens > Nonlabens ulvanivorans. The sequence goes on along the minus strand of NZ_JPJI01000032.1, from coordinate 1,147,900 downwards.
GATTATAGAAAAGGTGCATCAGTACTTAAAAGATCATGATACTACAGGACTAGACATTTCTATAGCATCACCTGTTGAAGCAACAGAGCGCACATTGCGTCGTATGAAAGATGGTGAAGACACTATCTCAGTAACTGGTAATGTTTTACGTGATTATAATACCGACCTCTTCCCTATCCTAGAAGTAGGAACAAGTGCAAAAATGTTATCTATAGTGCCGTTAATGAATGGTGGTGGATTATTTGAAACTGGTGCTGGTGGAAGTGCTCCAAAGCACGTTCAACAATTTGAACAAGAAAACCACTTAAGATGGGATTCTTTAGGTGAGTTTCTTGCTCTTGCCGTATCCTTAGAGCATTTTGCTGTAAAATACGACAATCAAAAGGCTCAAATTATTGCAGATGCTTTAGATGCTGCCACTGAGAAATTCTTATTAAACCGTAAGTCTCCATCTCGTAAGGTAAATGAATTAGATAATCGTGGTTCTCACTATTACCTAGCCTTGTACTGGGCACAGGAACTTGCAGGACAATCTAAAGATGTAGAGTTAGCAACTGAATTTGCAACACTTGCAAAATCACTTTCTGACAATGAGACTAAGATAAATGAAGAATTGATTGCCGTTCAAGGTAAACCTATGGACATAGGAGGATATTACAAAGCAGATCCGGTAAAAGAAGAAAAAGCAATGCGCCCTAGTGCTACACTTAATTCGATTATTGGATAATTTATACTTATCTAAAAAAATAAAAGTCCTGATTGTTTCAATCAGGACTTTTTTATTTTCTATAAATACACATTTGAGAATTAAAAACTAACAGTTGAGTATCTTGAAATGTCAGATTTTGATATCGCTGTTTATCTTTATTAAAATTAATCTCATGTTATTATATAGTAATTCTTATAATTTATTGATGTACCTACATTTGGGTACCGTTGTACCTTGTATATTTTTAGGAGCATACTTACTTTTTTTTAGAAAAGGGAATTCACTTCATAAAGTATTAGGTAAAATTTACATGACCTTAATGATGATTACTGCGATCGTTTCTCTGTTCTTACCAGCATTGGTAGGACCACAGTTGTTAAATCATTTTGGATGGATTCATCTTTTCAGTTTCTTAACGCTTTACTCTATTCCTACAGCTCTTATAGCTATAAAAAAGGGTAACGTACGTAAACACAAAATTAAAATGATCATGCTCTATGTAGGCGCTATCATGATTGCAGGTGGTTTCACATTAGTGCCTGGCAGATACCTGCATGGTGTATTTTTTGGATGATTTTTTATATCGCTTTCGCGAAAGCGTCATTAAAAATACTGACCTATTCCAAAAACGAATCCTTGAGTTGATCCTGGTGTAATGCCTACTCCGTAATCAATACGTAGTATCGCATTAAAAATACGCTTATGCATAAAACGTACTCCTAATCCCGGATAGACACGTACATTATTGGAATTAGTAAAATCTCTAAAAGAACCTCCTGGATTGCGCCATGTCCCGGCATCTATAAAGGCGTTTCCTTGCAATACAAACCATTCCTTATCAATTATACTATGTCTGTATTCTGTATTTATGACAACAGATCCTGTACCACGATCGATTAAATTTCCAACACCACGCACATTTAAATTATTATCCACCGCAAATGGTGCAAATGGTGACTCATCATTTGTAGCCAGACCTAGTGTTAATCTAGTAGCCCAATTTCCTCGTTTCTTTATTCTTTTGAAATAAGTTAAATCATTTCTAACGATTAAAAAACTAGGTAGTGTTCTATTGGTACTTTCTACATATTGTGCGTTGAACACATTTCTAAAACCTTCACTGTACTGATAATAAAAATCAACACCATTATATTCGTAGATAAATTTTAATAAATGCTTATCAACATCGAGGTTTAATGGTGCTTGATTACTGATAGTACCAGATTTATAATCATATTTCTCTGTAAATAAACTAAAACCTAATTCTACTCTATTTTTTAGATTGAATTGGTAAAGACCAGAAAGCTCAATAGAATTATTATTATACCTATATAAAGCAGTTCCTTCATTAAAAAACACAGGCTCTTCAGTTGTCAAGTTTTGATAATTAACAGCTAGACCTATATGCTTATTAAATAGATACGGTGCTCGTATTCCTGCTCCATAAGAATCATAGATATCTCTTAAATAATGACCACCTATAGAGATACCGCGCCCTAACGCATTAAATTCTGCAATACCGATACGATAAGCCACTTCATCATCATTTGTGGTATAAAAATTAAAAGATGGTATGATGGTGAAATTTTCTTCTACGCCATACACTATTTTATATCCTTGATCAGTTAGATGAACTTGATAATATGCATGGGCAATTCCTGCTTCTCGTTTAAGGCGCAAGACATCACTCTTAAGCGTAAGGCTATCTAATGATTGCCCTACTTTAAGATCAATTAATGATGTAATATAGCCTGTTTTAGTCCTTTTATTATCTTGAATAACAATCTCGCTTATCACTTGTGATAAAGCATAGGGCGCGATAATAAAAAATAAAAAAATGGTGGTTAGTTGTGTCCTCATATTTACTTTACAAATCGCAGACCTATATTAAAGGTTTGCCCTAGTCCTGTATCATTACCTCTTATAAAATTGGTGTATAAGGATTCTATATTAAGTTCATCTGTCAGTTGATACTTAACACCAGTCCCTATGGCGGTAAAATCTTGAGTAAAGTTATTCCCTAAATCAATACGCTGTGAATGTTGCGCCAGCGCAAGTACGGTAAACTTAGAAGATGGAAAATAACTTAAAAACACACCAGGAGTAAGATTTAAACTATTATTGGCAAAGCTCTTATCTTCATCACCAAAGTTGAGTTCAGAATTAAGTTCACCGAAGATTTGCCATTTGTTACCGTCAAAAGTGTAATCATAGAAAAATCTATTTTGCCAGGTAAATCCATTTTGATCTAGAAAGACACCGTTATTATTATTAATAGCATCAAAATCTTCTGACTCATTATCTACTAAAGGAATAAAAAGTGAACTTTGTATCGAGAAATTATTAACCTTTGAAAAAGGTACAAATTTCACTGATGGTGCGATAGATGTAAGACCAGAACGAGCGGTAGCATATTCACCATCAAATGAAAAAACGTCTAGAGCAGACCTGTCTGCAACCACGTTACTACGTGCTTCTAGAATCAATCCTATATTCCATCTTTTATTTTCACCAATACCGGTATAAGCTTCTAAGGTTGATGTAAAGAAAGTTTGTCTATCTTCTCTTCCATTAGAAAATGTACTTCTAGTTTGAGTATATAAATTATTGAACCACTTAATATCGTATTGCCCTTTACCTATTAATTTTGAAGGTGTTAATGTTTGAATAACCGAACCTTTAGGCTCATCATTCATATTCTCTTGTGCCGAAGTTGATAATCCTAATATTAAGGCTATTAGAACAAAAATTTGATGGATTGATTTCATGGATATAGATACTTTTATGTTTGATTAATTATTGCTTATTTACTTTCCAGTTATAGGTATAAAAAGAAAGTTTGGCGTTTTCTGGAAGAGCTTGCTTCCTGTATTTGGATATAAATTCTAGTATGCTTTTTCCTGAAGCTGTAAAGTCTTCTTGATACCATTCAAAGATTTGTGATACTGCTACTCTATTTTTCTTAATTTGTATAAAATGATCGTCATTTAAAGCATTAATAGTTTGTTGTTCTAGTTGCTTTTCTAATGTAGCTGGACGATATGACTGATTGATTAAAGGTGGACAACCTAGGGCACCGCATACTAATACAAAGTGAAAACGTGCATCATGGAATGCGGCTCTAAGCTTTTTATTTTCTATATCATTCAATGTCAAAGACTCTCCTGCTACCTTGTGTTTTATAGAATCAAAAAAACCTTTCTTGTCTAGTGGTGACGATAATTTATCATCTACAATACCTTTTATAACATATAGGTTATAAGCATTAATATAAAAGGCTTGATAATCTAAAGAGTTTGATTGCTCAACTTGTGCGTTTTCAATCATACCTATCAATTTATTTAGTTGAGATGGCTCTTTTGATATTGATTCATAATCAACTAAACCGTTTTTTACATGAGTGTGCAAAAACATGTTAGCCTCATTATAAAAATTATCATTCCCTTTACTTGTGGCAGATATTGTTAGACTAATGAAGAATAGTATGGTGAGTATTTTTTTCATAACAGATTTATTATTAAATATTTATATGACAAATGTAAATCGCGGTTTAGGCTTGTAATTTTATGATAGTGCCTAATAGGTGTTATATTATTCCCGATAGCAATGTGACATTTATCCCGATTTGAGATGACAAACTTATACGTCTAAGATTTCAATAAAGTTTCAAACTGTTAACTAAAGTATCACGGTATGATTTTTATAGTTGAAGAGCATAAAAAAAGCGACCCGATTGGGTCGCTCATATCAATTAATGTTAATTTTTATTCTATATCCTTCTCTAAGTGATGATCTTGATAACCATCTTTAAAAGTTAGAGTTGTAGAATATTCATCTCTCAGCACCAAATAAACAGATATTATTAAAGATGCCTGACCTAATACTACTAATGAAAATATCCACTTGAAAGTTACATTATAGGATGATAAAATCGTTACTAGGACTAAAAATGCAGTGGTAAAAATCACCCAACGTATTGCTTTGTTTTTCATGCTATTTAATTTATTTAAAATTAAATAGTTACCTGTAAAACGCTTGTTAATGTTTATCTAATTTATTAATAAATTAAACAAAATTAGTTTGGATACCACTCCAATTGATTCACTTGTATATCGCTATTTCCTGTATTCACTAATTCTTTAAACTTAATCACATCAGATTTACCTTCAGTTCCTCTATAGTGATAAGGATAAACCTCTACTGGGGCAAAGTCAAGTACAGCATCAGCTGCACTTTCTACCGTCATAGTATATGGTAAATTCATACAAACAAAGGCTTTATCAATTCCTTGAAGCGCTCTCATCTCAGGAATATCTTCTGTATCACCTGATATGTACACTTTATAATCATTTTTTTCAATTACATATCCGTTACCTCTTCCTTTTTCATGAAACTTAAGACGTTCTTCTGTGAGGTTATACATAGGTATTGCGGTCACTTTAAAACCGTCGAAACTTGTAGATTGATCATTATGTATCACCTCAGCATCACTTTGATCTTCTTTTATTTTTTCATTAACGGCTTCAGGCACGATTAATAAAGACCCTTCACTTCTTATTCCATTTAATGTTTCTAAATTGAGATGATCACCATGTATATCTGTTATTAGAATGACATCTTCTTCTGGCATGTTTTGAAAAGCTTCTATTCCTCCTACTGGATCAATATAAAATACTTTATCGTCCCATTTCATCGCAAAGGTCGCATGAGAAATCGGCATTATTTCTATTTTAGGTTGATAACTATCAATAGAAGCAACCTCATTTTGCACTGTTGATTTTACTTCTTTGGTGGTTTCGTTTTTACAGCCTGCTAGTAAAGCAATAAGACTGATTGATAGTATAATATTCTTCATAAATACAATTGTTTTAAGATTCAAATTTCGCGAAAGCGATATCTATTACCAACCAATTAAGATGGATTTATCACAATCAATTTAAGACAGATTAAAAAAAGCTAGCAAAATTTTAACCTTTAGTTAAAATATAAACACATCTTTTAGCTCATTGGTTATGAATTAATTAAACAGTATAATAAACATTTAATTAAAACTCTTAACCTTTGAGTAACGAGCAGGTCCATATTGATTACAAATGCTTAAAGATTCATTGATTTTGATTTTTAAAAATTGCTGGATGGGACTTTTACTTTTGCCGCAACTAAAAAATCATAACTAATGAAAACAAAATATTTACTCTTATCTGCCTCGTTATTAACCTTATTAGTAAGCTGTAATAATGATGATGACAACGCAACAAATGGTGCTCAAGGAAAGGATATTGTGTTACAATCCCACTCCACAACACCTAACTTTCTTAAGACAACATCTTCTTTTAGTAATGTAGATGTCTATCCTATTCTCTCTAGTGCAGATCAATTACCAGACACTCCTAATTTTATCTATGGATCAATGGCAGACGGAGCTGGATTAATGTACAATCAACAAGATGATAATTTTATGTTGATTAATAACATTGAAGCAGATTATTCAATCGCTCGTATCACATTAGATAAAACGTTTAAGCCTGTTGCAGGAGAATATATTCTTAATTCAGATGCCACTGCCGCTACAGCACAATGTTCAGGTTCTTTAATTACACCAGAAGAGCATGGTTTTGGCCCGTTATATTTATCTGGTGGTGAATGGGGTGGCGCATCAAAAGGTGTTTTTGTTACTGAACCTTTCAAGCCTAGTTCTTCTCGTACTACTCCAGAGATTCTTACAGCAATGGGACAATGGAGTACAGAAAATGCTGTCGCTATAGGAAAGGATGCTTATGATGATAAAACAGTAGTTTTTATAGGTGATGATCATTCAGATAACAGCACTCCATCAGGCCAACTTGGTATGTATGTAGGTGATCGTGGTGATTTATATAGTGGTAAACTTTATGGATTAAAAGTAAATACCGCTGGAATCAACTTTGAAGTAGACATGGTAGAAGGGCAAACTTATGATGCAGAGTTTGTAGAACTGAATCAAAGAAATATCGATTTACTTGACGCTGAAGCTAAACAGAAAGGCGTTATGGGATTCTCTAGATTGGAAGACATCGACTGGAGAAGAGGTAGCGACGACAATCAAAGAGAAATATATTTTGCAGTTACAGGACGCCTTAAAGCTGATCTAGTAGGTAAAGGATCTCTTTATGGTAGAATTTATAAAGTAGAACTTAATGAAAATGACCCTACAGGTCCTGCAAAAATCACTTGTGTATTAGATGGTGATAAGCAAGGCGGAAAAGCATGGGGTTTCCATAGTCCAGACAACATTTTAGTAACAGAAAACTATGCTTATATCCAAGAGGATCCTAATGGATACTTTGATGATGCTGCAAGAACACACTATGCTAGATTATATCAATACAATTTAAATACTGGCGAATTAAAAACAGTGTTAGAATGTGATCAAGTAGCTGCTGCTGCTGCAGGAATAGGTACTGAAAACAGCATTTGGGAAATCACTGGTATGATTGACATATCAGAAACTATAGGTGTGGACAATACCTTTTTAGTGATGACTCAAAATCACGGATGGGAACCTGCAGACGGTAGTGCTTTCACAGATCCAACTGCAGTATCTGATGTAGCTTCTAGTCGTAAAGAAGGTAGTATGATGTATGTAATTTCGGGATTAGAAAGATAATATGAAAGGAATAAAAATGTTTTTAAATAAGGCCTGTATCATAGCAGGTCTTATTTTTTTATTGACCTCTTGTAATCAGAATAAGGATTATAGAATTAGTGAGCCTGTTAATCAAAATCAAGCCTTACAGGATCTTTATATCAATGACATTAATGAATGTAAATTCTTTACTGCACAACTGTCCGTATCAAAAAACAGAGATTCGCTAGAATTTTATTTCTTAAAAGCTAGAAACTCCTTTAAAAAAGTTGAGCCCATATTGTCGTTTCATGATATCAACAACTATAATTTTTTAAACGCTCCTAATATTCTTAAAGTAGAAGAAGAAGACCTTACAGATATTAAAATTAATAACCCGCAAAGTTTTCAAACACTTGAAGAGTTAATATTCACAGATCAATTAGATGTAGAATCCATTCACAAAACATCTAATATCATTGCATCCCGATTAGAATTACTGAGTAAAAACTCAGATTTAAGTTATTATCAACCCTACCATATTTTATGGATGGTTCGTAAACAAATTTTACGTACCGCTACAACCGGTGTCACTGGCTTTGACTCTCCAGTCTTAGAAAATAGTTTAGACGATGCTGTTACCGCTTTTGCGAAAACCGAACAAATACTATCGCTATACTCCTCAAAATTTAAGGAGTTACCACTAGAAAATCGTTGGCATACTCATTTTCAAAAGGCCAAAACCTTTCTACAGTCAACAGATTTTAATCATTTTAATAGGTATGAATTCATTACTAATCATATCGATCCAATCTTGAAATTATGGACTGCTACGGCAAAAGATTGGAAAGTGGATTTCCCTATGGAACTTGCCATTAAAAATGAGGCCACTAGTCTATTTTCTAATGAAACTTTATCCTTAGAATATTTTGCTAAAACAACTCAATTATCCTCAAACGATCGTCAAGTTGCACTAGGTAAACAATTATTTAATGATTCTAACCTATCTTCAACTAAATCGATAAGCTGTGCTACCTGTCATATAGAGCAATTAGCTTTTACAGATGGCATATCAAAACCTATAGGATTAACTCGCAATAGCCCTACATTAACTTACAGTGCTTATCAGCAAGGCTTTTTTTATGATAAAAGAGCTGGTAGTTTAGAAGGGCAAATTGTATCTGTTATCAATAACAGCAATGAATTTCATTCTGATTTAAAAAGTTTCACAAAAGCCATTGAAACAGACTCTAGCTACGTAAATCAATTTAAGACCGCTTACAATGTAACTATCAATCAACAAACCGTCAGAAAGGCCATTGCAGACTATGTAAGATCACTGAATGAATGGGATTCTAAATGGGATAAAAACATAAGAGGTGAACAAAATGATTTAACAGCGTCAGAGATCAATGGATTCAATCTTTTCAATGGTAAAGCAAAATGTGCTACATGTCATTTTGCACCGGTTTTTAATGGTACCGTGCCACCAGATTATATGGACACAGAAATGGAACATTTAGGTGTCCCAGAGTCTCCTGTGGTTTCTAATGGTCGTATCGATCCAGACTTGGGAAGGTATGACGTTTTTAAAACAGAAAATAGAAAACACTTTTTTAAGACTCCTACCATACGTAATATTGAACTAACAGCTCCATATATGCATAATGGTGTGTATCAAACTTTAGAAGAAGTTGTTGATTTTTATAACCGTGGTGGTGGTTATGGAATTGGTATTATTGATCAAGAATATCAAACACTACCTACTGAACCATTAAACTTATCACAAGAAGAGATGGATGACATCATTAATTTTATGAAGACGCTTACTGATGCTCGGTTTATCGATTAGTTTATAATTATTTAAGGTAAATCATTGACAAAGTTAGCTAGTGCTTTACCTACTTGATTAGGGTAACCGTAAATAGGAGCTGCCTCGCAAATATGGATATATCGAGGCATCTCATCGCTTACTTCTAGTATTTCTTTAACCGTTTTGCGCAATCTTTCTATTGAAAACCCAATAGGAGATTGTGCACTAGACGGAAAATTAGCAACCACATCCATATCTATTTCAAGACCATAATTAGTAGAATCTATATGATCTATGGCTAGCTGTACATCTTCGGCTATATTAGTGTAATCATACTGGTATGCTGTGTAGGACAGTCTCAAATCATCGTGTAAAATTTCTCGCATCGATTTACTCAAGTAATTCTCTTGTAAACCGATCATAAAATAATTTCGCAAATAACCGTGTTCTAATGCATGAGAAAAGCCATTACCGCTGTGTCTTCCATTAGCAACTCTTAAATCGGTATGTGCATCGATGTTAATGACATCTATACCATTAAAAGCTTTTAATATAGGGTAACAGTTATTGTGTCCACCGCCTATTACGACAGGTAATTTCCCTAAGCCTTTTATCTCTTTTACAATAGTTGAGACGCGTTGATCTATGATTTGAACTGCCTCACTTAGTTGAATTCTTTCTTTGTGATTATTTGCATTGAGTGATTGACACTCATCCATTAAATCATTTAAGATCACATGGCCTAAAACACAAAAACGATTAGCATCATTATCTGAATGATGTTGCAAATTGAGGAAAGAAGATAAAAAGGCATCCCAAGCCTGTGCGGCTCCTGCCCTACCTAAGTTAGCTCGTACACCTATATCTTCTGGGATTCCTATAATGACATAATCTGATGGAGATTGTTTTAATTCAGCTAGACTAGTACAACAATCTACAGCTTGCGCAAATGTGGTTGAATCATCTTCTAGCTCGACACCCGTAAAATCATTGATAGAAGCTCTTTTACTGTTATAAGATAGAAGTTCTTCTCTGGTTAAAAAATGAAAGTGAGTCATCATAAGTGTTACTATTAATTAATCCTCCATGGTGGATTGAGTCTATTATCGCCAGCGTAATAAAGAATGATTAAATTACCGTCCACATCTTTTAATCTAGCTTCTCGCCATAACCATGGTTGGTTTTTAGGTTTCATGTAAAACTCTATTCCTAATTCAATTAGATCTTCAACTTTCTGATCAAGGTCTTCACATTCAAAATAAACATAAATACCTTCACCTTTAGGCAATTCATCCGTTAGATGAATAGAAAAAGTTGACTTACCATCTGGACATTCAAATCTTGCATAATGTGGTAAAGACTTAACAATAAGTTTTAATCCTAACTTTTCATAAAAAGGAATAGATCTTTCTAAATCTAACGACGGAACAGTGACCTGATTTAAATTCATCTTTAATCCTGTATGTGATGCCCATTTACTAATACCCTATCAATAATTGAGTGACCAAAATGATATGGAACTGCTGCAATCGAATCTATATCTTTAAAAAATAATAAATGAGCTTTTTTACCTCTAGAGATACTACCTACCTCATCTTGTAATCCCATTGCGTGTGCTGCATTAACAGTCATTGCATTAAATGCACGTTGAGGCGTCATTTTCATTTTTATACATGCAAGAGAAAACACAAAATTCATGTTCCCAGATGGTGTACTACCTGGGTTATAATCTGTTGCTAATGCTACAGCTATATTTTTTTCAATCATCTCATTAACCGGTGCATAATCCAGTCCTAAGAAAAAAGAACAGCTAGGTAATGCTGTCGCGATTGTATTTGAATCAGCAAGGGATTCATAATCTGCAGTCGTCATTACTTCTAGATGGTCTACACTTACCGCACCAGCTTTAACAGCAGCGTCTATCGCTCCTATCGCATTAAATTGATTCAAATGTACTTTGGCCTTCAATCCATATGCACTACCAGCTTCAATGACTCGCAACATTTCATCGACTGTAAAGTAGTTTTTTTCACAAAAGACATCGATATAATCAGCTAGATTTTCTTCACCTATCACAGGTAACATTTCATTAACGATCAAATCTAAATATGCTTTTCTATCATCCTTAAATGCCAGAGGTATGGCGTGAGCTCCTAAAAACGTTGCTTTTATAGGAATATAATTTTCAATTTTCAACCTTTTTACGACACGCAATATTTTAATCTCACTTTCCACACTTAAGCCATATCCACTTTTAATTTCTATGGCTGTTGTTCCCATAGCTATCAATTGCTTAAGACGATCCTGAGCTTGTAAATAAAGTTCATCCTCACTCATATCAGCCAGTTTTGCAGCGCTGTTAAGTATGCCACCACCACGTGCAGCAATTTCTTCATAAGATAGTCCATGAATACGATCTTCAAACTCTTTTTCACGAGTCGCAGCAAATACTAGATGTGTATGAGAATCCACATAACCAGGCGCGATAATTTGATTTTCACAATTGTATACTTCTTCTGCAGGATGAGGATGCAAATCATCCATCGATCCATAGTCTACAATACGACCATCTTCAACATATAAATATGCATTTTTTATAGACGGCAGCTCATCCATGGCAGTACCTCTTAAAGGCTCATTAGTATGCTCTCGCACTTGAACCAATTCTTTGATGTAAGTAAATAATATAGACATAGTGTGAAGATAGTATTTTTAATAAGCTCTTTAAAACCTATGTACAAAGGTGGTAAAACTTGAGAAAATCTTAACACAATTATTCGGTAACTTGGACTGCTTAAAAAAACAGATATGAGCTCAAAAAAAAGACCCGTTAATACTATTTGTGTTCACGCAGGAAATTTAGAAGATGAAAAATATGGTGGCGCTACATCACCTATTTATACTTCAACTGCTTACGATTATCGTAGCGAAGGCACTAATCTATATCCACGATACTTCAATACACCTAATCAAGTTGCCTTAGGTCAGAAGATAGCTGAACTAGAAAACTGTGAGGCTGGACTCATTTTCGGTAGTGGTATGGCAGCCATCAGCGCTGTGTTTATGGCGTTCTTAAAAACGGGCGATCATATTATTTTACAACGTGCGATCTATGGTGGCACCTCTCATTTTGTAGATGCTGAATTTTCAAATTTAGGTATTGAATATTCGTTTGTAGAACAAATTAATAGTGAATCACTTAAAGATCATCTCAAAGAAAATACTAAGATGATTTACATAGAAACTCCTAGCAATCCACTATTAGAAGTAGTAGATATGACTGTGGTTTCCGCTTTCGCGAAAGCGAACTCTCTAATAAGCGTTATCGATAATACATTTGCCTCTCCTATTAATCAGAATCCTGCAGATTTTGGTATCGATATCATTATTCATAGTGCGACAAAATATCTAGGTGGTCACAGCGATATTTGTGCTGGTACCGTAAGTAGTTCCCAAAAACACATGGATCAAATATGGAAAACTGCAAAAAATTATGGTGGTAGTTTAAGTGATCAAACCGTGTGGCTATTAGAACGCAGTATAAAAACACTAGGTCTAAGAGTTAAGAGACAAACTCGCAACGCAAAAAAACTAGCTCGCTTTCTAGAGAAACATCCATCCATTAAAAAAGTGAATTATCCAGGTCTAAAATCGCATCCGGATTATAAAATTGCCAAAGCGCAAATGCATGGATATGGTGGTATGATGTCATTTGAATTTAAAGAATCGATTAATCACAATCGTTTTCTAGAAGAATTACAAATCGTTAAAGTAGCTTTAAGTCTGGCTGGTGTAGAAAGTACTATTCTCGCTCCTACCGAGACATCACATTCTTTATTAACACCACAACAACGCAAGGATCAAGGAATCACAGATCAGTTATTACGCTTTTCTGTAGGTATTGAAGAAGTAAGTAGTCTTATAGAGGATATTGAGCGCGCCATGGAGAAAAGCCGTAAAATTGCAAAATGATGAATAACTTAAAACTTGACATACTCGCTATAGGCGCACATCCAGATGATGTAGAATTGAGCTGTGCAGGCGTTCTAGCAAAAGAAGCTGCCAATGGTAAGATTACAGGAATACTGGATCTTACACGTGGTGAATTAGGCACGCGTGGAACTGCGGACATACGTGATCAAGAAGCAGCAGCAGCAGCAAAAATATTAGGTGTATCGGTGAGAGAAAACCTAGGTTTCCGAGATGGCTTTTTTATAAATGATGAACAGCACCAGTTAGAGATTATTAAAATTATAAGAAAGTACAAACCCGAAATTGTGTTGTGTAATGCCATTTATGATCGCCATCCAGATCATGGAATGGGATCTGAACTGACAAGTAAGAGCTGTTTTTTATCGGGACTACGTAAAATCGAAACAAAACTAGAAGGACAAATTCAAGAAGCCTGGAGACCTAAACACGTGTATCATTATATACAATGGCAAGATATGGAACCAGATATCCTGATCGATATAACGGGTCATCTAGACACAAAAATAAAATCTGTAGCAGCTTATAGCTCACAGTTTTACGACCCCAATTCTAAAGAACCTGAGACACCGATAAGTAATAAAAATTTCTTTGATTCTATAAAATATAGAGCTGCAAATTTAGGTCGTTATCTAGGTACAGAACACGCCGAAGGATTTAAGTCAGAACGCTATCCAGGAGTAAATAGCATATTTGATCTAAAATAATTTTTATAAAGTGTTTTGAATATTCAGAAATGTATTAAATTTGCATCCGCTTAACGGCGCAGTGGTTGAATTCTTGAGATCCACTTTAATAAAACTCACATTGATATGGTGGTTGTAGCTCAGTTGGTTAGAGCGCTGGTTTGTGGTGCCGGAAGTCGCGGGTTCGAATCCCGTCTTCCACCCTTAAAAGGTCTTAGTTTTACTAAGACCTTTTTTTATGCCTTAATTTTTAATAGTGAAGTACTGATGCGATCTTATAATCTTTAATTTTTTCGCGCCCATTGATAAAGTCTAGTTCTATAACAAAGTTAAAACCTTCTACTTTCCCACCAGCTTTCTGAATGATTTGAGCTGCGGCTATTGCGGTTCCTCCTGTTGCTAGCACATCATCGTGTATCAAAACACAATCACCAGGTGAAATTGCATTTTCCTGTAGCTCTAGTGTATCTGTACCATATTCTAGCTCATACTCTTGTGAAATAATGGCTCCAGGTAATTTACCAGGTTTACGCAACATCACAAATTTTGCATTTAACGCATCTGCTAGTAGCATTCCAAAAAGAAAACCTCTTGATTCAATACCTACTACCACATCAATAGTTTGACCTCTAAAGTCTCTAACGAGTAATTCTGTGGTGATTGATCTCGCTTTCGCGGAAGCGAGTAATGGAGAAATATCCTTAAAAATGATTCCTTCTTTAGGAAAATCTGGGATGTCGTGTATGTGGGATTCTATAAATTCATTATTCATTTTCTAAAAGTAAGAAGTTCCTTTTATTTTATCTTTAAATTTGAGTCAAACATTTCACTATGAGAATTCTTTTTATCGCCATACTGCTTTCCTCATTTCTAGTCCATAGTCAGGATTTAAAAACAGCATCTACTATTAATGAAGTTACCTTATACCTACAAGGTGCTCGTATAGAACGTACTGCTAGTATAGAATTGAAAAAAGGCACCCATGAGATTAAATTAAGTGATTTATCACCTGATATTGATGAGGCCAGTATCAATATTACAGATCTAGATGGAATGAGACTTAACGGACTTTCTTACAGTGCTACTGCATTAGAAAAGAAAGAAACCAGCAATAACATTAAAGCACTAGACGCTCAAATTGCAGAGGTAAAAGATGCGATAGGTAAATTAAATGCACTTAATAGCGGTCTGGACCAAGAGAGATTATTATTAGAAAGCAATCGCAGTCTTAACAGTAAAGATACCGGATTGAGCCTTGCACAGATTAAAGAATTTGGTACTTATTACCGTACCAGATTTGCTGCTATTATTAATGAGCGTAATGCAAATAATGAGGCTATTACTAAAGCCAGCGAGCAACTGAATAAGTTGAATATCGAAAAGCAGAAGCTTAATCCTGAGGCTAATGAGCGTCGAGGAACGATAACCTTAAAAGTCATCACACCATCAACACGTCGCTACTCGATCAACTTTAGTTATAATGTATATAGCGCTGGATGGGTACCTATATATGATATCACGGCACAAGGTACTGATGACAAAATAAATCTCGCTTTTAAAGCCCAAGCTTATCAAGCTACTGGCACAGACTGGAATAATATAAAATTAAAGATATCAACTGGTGATCCTCAAATGGATAACCAAATGCCGCAACTAGAAACAAAACGTCTAGGTTTTGTAAGTAGGAACTACAACGCAAGAGCAACGGGTAGAAGTAACAAAAGATATAATCCATTAGTTAAAACTATCAATGGTAAAGTGACCGATAGTTCTGGCGAACCTGTATTAGGAGCAACGGTATTAATAAAAGGAACCTCTATAGCAACGACTACCGATTTTGATGGTAATTATAGTATTAATGCAGAGGATGGCGAAGTACTAGTGATTAGTTATGCTGGCTATACACCTCAAGAAACACCTATATATGCTTCCAACATCAATGTAACTATGGAAGAGTCATTAGATGCGGTTGTAGTTACAGGCTATAGAACTGTAAAGAAAAGTAGGTTTGACTATGATGCTGAAGAAGTTGAAGTAGATGATTATGTACCAGCTGTAGTTGAAGATATTGATGAGAATATAGCATCGCGCACCTTTAATTTATCACAGCTTTACTCAATACCTAGTACGGGAGAATCTACAGATATAGAAATATCAAATAATAAAGTTGATGCTGCATATGCTTATTATGCTGCTCCTGTAATTAATGAAAATGTATTTCTGACCGCTACTCTTTCTAATTGGGAATCATTGAATTTAATACCTGGAGAGGCAAATGTTTATTTTGAGGATGCATTTATAGGTAAAATATATTTTGACACCGATACCACAAAAGAAGAATTGGTAGTAGGATTAGGTGTTGATCCACAGATAAGTGTTAAGCGCGAAGATAAACGAGATTTCAAGGCAAAATCTTTCTTTGGCAACAACCGTATCGTTTCTAAAAATTATGAGATTACATTAAAAAATAATCGTAATAAAACAGTTACAGTTAAACTGCAAGATCGTGTACCGATAAGTGGTAATAGTGAGATCAAAGTTGATGAAGTAGAAACAGGAACAGCACAAGTCGATAAAGAAACTCAAATTTTAACTTGGGAAATAAATTTAGGTAGTGGTAGTCAGGTTCAAGAGCGTTTTTCTTATCGAGTTAAGTATCCTAAAAGGAGGCGAATAAATCTAGAGTAAAATTTAATTAAATAATTATTGATTCTGCTTTGCTGCAATTGAACAAAAAGTATATATTTGCAGCCGCTAAAGCGTTAAGCTGGACGTGAAACTAGGCCTCGTGGCGCAACTGAATAGCGCACTTGATTACGGCTCAAGAGGTTACAGGTTTGAATCCTGTCGAGGTCACTAGATATAACAAGGGTTTCAAGAAATTGAAACCCTTTTTTATGCCCTAAACTTAAATTTTAAGGATAAAAAATGGGATTATCACAAATTGTAATAATCCCATCTTTAAAGTTACACAGTTACTGTATTAAATAACATAAGTTATCTCCATCCACCACCTAAGGCTTCATATAGATTAACGACTGCTACTAATTGCTGTAATTTACTATCAATAATATTTAACTCTGCTGTTAATGCACTTTCTCTGGCGGTAAGTAAATCAAGATAGTTTGCATAGCCGTTTTTTAATAATTCTTCAGAATTACTTTCGGCTTTACGCAGCGCCTCTACTTCATTAACTCTAAATTCATATTTTTTAGTTTCTGATTCATAGCTAAACAATGCATTTGACACTTCATTACCAGCAATCAACAATGTTTTTTTAAACTCTAAAAGTGATTGTTCTTGTTGCGCAAGAGCAACTTCTTTTTGCGTCTTAAGCTTTCGCTTATTTAAAATTGGCTGGGTTAATCCACCTACTATATTTGCGAATAGAGAGTTAACACTCAATAATTCATCTAATTGTAAGCTCTGTAAACCTCCAGAAGCCGTAAGCGTTAACGATGGATAGAAACTACTATTAGCAACATTAGTCAACTCAAACGAATTTATTAAACCATATTCGGCAGCCATTACATCTGGTCTATTACGTAATAAAGTAGAAGGAAAACCTAATTTAATATTTTCTTCAATCACCTGGCTTTCTAATGTTGATCTATCAAAATTTTGCGGTCCCTTACCTAACAAAATACTCAAGGTATTTTCAGTTTTAAAAATAGCTGTCTCAATATCCACCTGTAAAGCTCTAGCATTATTAAACTGAGCCACATTTTGATCAACGGCTACTTGAGTTACCTGCCCTGCATCTTTTAACGCCTTTATGGTTTCTACACCACTTTCCCTTGTCTTTATAGTTTGTTTTGTAATTTCTAGTTGCGCATCTAAGGCTAATAAATTATAATATGCACTGGCTATACTAGAAATAAGCTGAGTTTTCACTGCTTGATGACCTGCAACACTTTGCAAATATGCTGCCTGTGTAGCTCGATTATTACTGCTTATTTTACCCCAAATATCTGCTTCCCATGATAAATTTGCTGTAATGTCATAGGTGTTTAGTCCACCACTAAAAATAGAACCAAACTGGCTATTTTCTGAAAATTCCTGACGAGTATAATTGGGTCCTACATTTAAAGTAGGTTGAAATCCTGCTTTTCCTTGTTTTGCATAAGCTTGTGCCGCATTCATTTGTTGAATTGCTATTCGAACGTCCATGTTATTTTCTAAACCTTCTTCAATATAACTTTGAAGAACGGAATCTTTAAACATTGTTTTCCAAGATAAGTCTGCCATGGACAAACTATCTATAGGCAAGTTATCTGTTCTATAAAGCTCTTGCGTCACTTCAGGTAAATCTGGTCTCACATAATCTTGAGCTACAAAACAACTTTGTAGTGTTAATGCAACAACTAATATTAATGCGCCTTTACTAAAGTTTCTATGTTTTATTATTGACTTCATTGTTTTAATCTTCAATAGTTTGTACTGCTGGTTTACCCGAAACTTTTTCTTGTAACCATTGGAATAATATAAATAGGATAGGAATAACAAATACTCCTAGAATAGTACCAATAAGCATTCCGCCTGCTGCTCCAGAACCAATAGAGTTGTTTCCTTCTGACCCAACACCTGAAGCTAAAGCTAAAGGCATTAATCCCAAGATAAAGGCAAACGATGTCATTAAAATTGGACGTAAACGTGACTTAGCACCATCTATCGCTGCATCTACAATGCTCTCACCATTTTTTCTTCGCTGTAAAGCAAACTCAACAATAAGTATGGCATTTTTAGCCAACAAACCAATAAGCATGATTAAGGCAATCTGGAAGTATATATTGTTTTCTAACCCTAAGAATTTAGTACTTATATAGGCACCAAATACACCAAATGGTAATGATAATACTACAGCAAATGGTAGCAAGTAACTTTCGTATTGTGCACTTAATAAAAAGTATACAAATAAGATACTTAATATAAATATGAACGTCGTTTGGTTTCCTGCGTTTATCTCTTCACGTGTTAAACCTGAGTAAGCAACTGTATAATTACTTGGTAGTTTTGCTACCTCTTCCTCAATAACTCTAATAGCATCACCTGTACTATAACCATCGTTAGTAGCACCAGAAATCATGGTAGAATTAAAAAGGTTAAAACGTGTTACCGATTGTGGACCATACACACGCTCTAAGGTTACAAACTGTGTAACAGGCGTCATCTCGCCAGAATCTGTACGCACAAACATACTGTTTAAGGCATTCTCGTCTGCTCTATCTTCCGGTAATGCTTGAATGTATACCCTATATTGTTTTCCGAATCTAGAAAAATCAGATGCATAAATTCCACCTATATATCCTTGTAATGTTGAAAATATACTACTTACAGATACGCCTTTTTCTTTTGCTAACGGTACATTAACTTCCATTTCATATTGCGGATAATTAGTACTAAAAGAAGATTGAGCATATTTAATTTCTGGGTGACTCATTAAAGCCATAGAAAAGTCTTTATTGGCTTGATCTAAATCTGTAAACTCACCACCAAATTTATCTAATAAATTGATTTCGAAACCTGATGAGTTACCAAAACCACGTATACTTGGAGGTGAAAAGAATATAATATTGGCATCAGGTATTCCTGCTGCTACACCAAATAATTTTCCTGTAATAGCTTGTGCAGATAATGACTCGTCTTCACGTTCATCCCAATTTTTAAGTTTTATAATACCAAAACTATAATTACTACCAGCACCACTTATTAAACTTCTACCTTTAATAAAGTTTACAGCTTCAATACCTTCTATACCTTCAATTTGAGCATATAATTTTCTTGAAACAGCATCTGTTCTATCCAATGATGCTCCTGGAGGTAATTCAATGTTTGCAAAAACAATTCCTCTATCTTCATTAGGTACAAAACCTGTTGGAGTTGTCATTGAAGCCCAATAAATACCAATACCTGCAATAATTAATAGTAATACTGAAACAAATTTTCTTTTATATAAAAACTGTAATGATTTACCGTATCTATCAATGGTTGCATTAAATCCACGATTGAATAAGGTATAAAAACGTTTTAATGGTCCTTTTCCTTTGAGCTCTTCATCTTCTTTATGTTCTTTTAATAATAAAGCACATAATGCAGGACTTAAGGTTAATGCATTTACTGCCGAAATTAAAATGGCAATAATTAACGTAACACCAAATTGCTCATAAAAAACACCTGTTGGTCCAGTAATAAACGTTACTGGAATAAATACCGCTGCCATTACCAAAGTAATTGAAATTATGGCTCCAGAAATTTCATTCATTGCGGTTAATGTTGCCTCTTTCGGGTTATGTTCTCCTGCGTCCATTTTAGCATGAACAGCTTCCACAACAACAATAGCATCATCTACTACAATACCAATAGCAAGTACTAAGGCAAATAATGTAAGTAAGTTAATAGAATAGCCAAAAACATTTAAGAAGAAGAAGGTACCTATAATAGATACTGGTACTGCAATTGCAGGAATCAATGTAGAACGGAAATCTTGTAAAAAGATAAATACTACTAAGAATACCAGTAAAAAGGCTTCTAATAATGTGCTAATTACTTTTTCTATTGAAGCGTTTAAGAATAAACTAGTATCGTATGGTACAAAAATGTCTAAACCTTCAGGAAGATCTGCTTTTACATCTTCTAAAGTCACTTTAATATTTTCAATAATTTCTTGTGCGTTAGATCCTTTAGTCTGGAAAATTCCCATAAAAACTGCTGGATTCCCCATACTCATGGCATTAGATGAGTATGATTGAGCATCTAACTCTATAGTTGCCACATCTTTTAAGCGTAAAAACTCTCCGTTTCCTAAAGCTTTAATTACAATATCGCTGTATTGCGCTTCGTCTTTAAAACGACCACTATAGGTTAATGTATATGAAAATGATTCACCATTATTTTCACCTAAAGAACCTGCTGCTGCTTCTAAATTTTGCTCTGCCAAAGCTGCAGTAATATCTGAAGGTATTAAATTATAAGACGCTAATTTTTCTGGATTTAACCAAACACGCATAGCGTAATCTTGTTGTGAAAATACACTAACATCACCAACACCACTAATACGTTGCATTGCTGGAATTACATTAATTTTTAAGTAATTCTGAATAAATGTAGCATCGTAGTTATCGTTCTCAGAATACATAGAAATAAACATCAAAGCACTGGTTTCCTGCTTTTGTGTTACAACTCCTGTTTGTGTTACCTCTGATGGTAATAATGGTGTGGCTCTAGCTACACGGTTTTGGACGTTTACAGCTGCAATATCTGCATCTGTTTCTTGATCAAAATATACCGTAATTTCGGCAGTACCATTGTTTGAAGCTGTAGAGGTAATGTAGGTCATACCTTCTACTCCATTAATTTGCTCCTCGATAGGTACAATAACGCTCTCTAAAACGGTCTCTGCATTTGCACCTGTATAATTTGCAGTTACTTTAATAGTTGGTGGTGCTATATCTGGATATTCCTCTATTGGTAAGGTAGTTATACTAATAACACCTAGCATAACTATGATAATAGAGATTACTGTTGAAAGTACTGGTCTTTCAATAAATGTTTTTAACATGATAAATATGTTTGGTGGTTATCTAATTTCTAAATAATGTAGCTACAGGTATTATAGCCTCTTCAAAAGAAGTTTCTTGAGGCGCAATTGCCATACCGCTTCTTAGTTTTCCTATACCAGATACTACAATCTTGTCGTTTGCTGTTGCACCAGACTCTACAACATATAAGTTATCTACAGTACCTTTTATTTTTAAAATAGAAGTCTCTACTTTATTATTTTCTCCTAATTTGAAAATCATAATATTACCTTGTTGCTCAAAAGTTGCCGTTTGTGGTACAACAATAGCGTCTTTATACTCTATTGGGAATTTGATTTTTCCGCTATTTCCGTTAGTCAAAATTTCGTTTGGATTATCAAAAGCTGCTCTAATTTGAATAGTACCTGTACTTTGGTTAATCTGTCCTGTACTGGTTTGAATACGCCCTTTTTCAGAATACTCCTTACCATTTGCTAACACTAAAGTCAGGTCTGGTGAATTTTTAATACGCTCTGCTTTGTTTTGACCTTCTGAGCGTTGTAAGTGATCAATGTATTGCGCTTCATTAAAACTAAAAAAAGCATAGACTTCGTCTATCTGACTTACTGTTGTGAGTGGTGTTGCATCACTTGGACTAATTAATGCGCCTTCTCTAAAATTAATAGCTCCAACAAAACCATCAATTGGACTTTTAATGGTAGCATAACCAATATTTGCAGTCACACCACTATAATTAGCTTTTGCTTGCGCTAAATTTGCTTTTGCTGTTTCTAACTGTACTGGACTAATAATGTTTTTTTCTACTAAAGGAATTAGTTTATCAACCTCTACCTGTGCGACATTAACGCGTGCTTTTGCTGCTCCTGCATCTTGACTTAACGATTGTGTTTCTAATTTAAAAAGCACTTGTCCTTTACGCACTTTTTGACCTTCGTCTACATATACTTTTTCTATGTATCCAGATGTTTTGGCTCTTACATCACTATTCACTTTGCCTTCAATAGTTGTTGGATACTCTGTATAACCCGTAACGGTTTTGGTTTGTAATCGAGTAACAGGAAATGGTAAAGCTTGTTGCTCTTTTGCAGCAGCTGCTTGTTCATTGTTATCTCCACAACTGGTGATAACGAACAATAAAGCCATCATTACTAATTTATAAACTATACTATTATTCATCACTTTTTACCTTTAGATATTGATTTGATTATTTGATATTTTACTTTTTAATTCTAAAATAGACGCTGTAGCATCGTCTATGTATTTTATATAATCTGTGTGAAAATTGAGATCAAATTTTTCTTCTTCATTCTCAATTTTGCTATTATTAATAACCTCTTTATAGTTCTTAATTTCTACATGTATGGCTCTTTCATCATCCCAATGACTCACCATTTTATCCATATGCTGAATTATGATATCTTTTTTTATGATAAAATACTTTTTACGATCTCCAACTTTAGTGAAGTATTGAATCTTATTTAAATCTTGTAAATGATTAAGATGTGTAGATATAGTGCTTTTACTTGCACATAGAATTGTCACTAGATCTTCAAACGTACTTCCTTTTTTTCCAGTAAGTATGATATATGATAAAATCCGAGCTGCAACAGGCGCAAGCTGTTCCCTATTTTCTAAATGAACACCTAATTTTTCAACAAGCGCCATTTTTTCCTTGCAAATCGAATCTTTCATTTCTATTTAAATTAGCCTATTATCATTATTTAATCATGCAAATATATAACTAGTTCGGAACCAACCGAACTAAACGAAGTTAAATATTGTTAAAGAAATTTCTTTTCAATTCACAGATATACAATCTTCAAAATTGAAGATTGTAATTATCAAATTAATACTGTTCATATAGCAATACTGACAATATGATATCGTCCTAAGTCAGTAAAACCAATGAATTGGGATGTTTTTTCCCCTAATACTGTACTATCTATGATTAATTTGAAAATAAAAAATCAACTATTTAAGGTAATTTCATATTCTAAATCACTCATATGAAAAAGCTACTTCTTATTCTACTATTAATTTTAAACTTCAGCTGCAGTGAAGAACAAAATAATCCTTCGGATACAGTTGTAAAGAATATAGAAGATTTGCAAAACGCGATTGATAATGCTCAACCTGGTGATGAGATAATTTTATCAAATGGCGTATGGAAAAATTCTCAAATAAAATTTCATGCTACAGGAACTGAAAAACAACCTATAACCTTGAGAGCAGAAACGCCAGGAGAAGTAACGCTAGAAGGTGAATCTGTTTTAAAAATAAGTGGAGAACACTTAATTGTCAAAGATTTATATTTTAAGAATGGTTACACACCAGATGAAGCTGTTATCATATTCCGCAATAGTCCAGATTCTATAGCATACAACTGCCGCGTTACAGGTACCGTAATAGAAGATTACACTCAACTAGATAGACACAGAAAAGATCATTGGGTAGAGTTTTATGGACAGTATAACGAGCTAGACCATTCTTATATCGCTGGAAAATCAAATGAAGGTCCAACCGTAAAAGTTTATTTAAATGATAATAGACATATTAACAATTATCATAAAATTCATGATAATCATTTCGGGCCACGCCCTAGAAAAGGAGGACCTAAGGCAGAGACTATGCAGTTAGGAGCTAGTATGACTTCTATGACTCCATCTTACACTCAGGTAACTAACAACCTTTTTGAAAAATGTAATGGTGAGGTTGAAATCATATCTAGTAAATCTAATTTTAACAACTTCAGCAACAATGTATTTTTAGAAAGTGAAGGATCTGTAGTCACGCGTCATGGTAATTACGCTACTATCAGTGGTAATTTATTTATTGCAAATGATAATCCATACGTAGGCGGAATTAGAGTCATTAACACTGGTCACTGGATTACTAACAATTATTTTTACGGCTTGAAAGGTCAGGAATTTCGTGCGGCACTTGCAGTGATGAATGGTATCCCTAAATCACCACTAAATAGATACAATCAAGTTACCGATGCTGTAATTGCACACAACAGCTGGATCAACTGCGAGCAACCTATTCACTTTTCTGTAGGTGTAAATCTAGATCAAGCCGAAGTACTACCACCATCAGAAATTAGATCTGCTAGACCTGAAAGAGTCATTTTTGCAAATAATTTTGTTTACAACCAGTCAGCTACCTCTTATCCAATTAAGGCTTACGATAAGATTGACGGTGTTAAGTTTAAAAGTAATCTATATACCACTGCATATGATAATAACACAACAGATTTGGATTATTTCGCTTTCGCGAAAGCGGACTTAAAACCAGCATATGATATCTACTACACTCCTACAACCTATGAAAAGGAATTATACAATGGATTTAACTTTAATGCTATAGAAACAGATGCATTAGGTAAAAACAGAAATCAAGATCAAAATTACATAGGTGCAATTATCCCACCAATTCAAGAAGAACCTGTACAATTAATGACTGATAATTACGGTCCAGAATGGTTTACAGCTGCATCAGGAAATCAAGATATTAAAACACATAAGGTTTCTAACACTAACGAATTAATAGCCGCGATTGAAAATGCAAATTCTGAGGATGTTATCGTTTTAAGTGAAGGTAATTACTTAATCGATAAAACCATACCTCTATCAAAGGAACTTACTATACGTGGAGCAAATGATAAAGCAACAATTCAATTTGATGCCTTAAAAACTGGTTTCTTAATGCAACCTAAAGGAATATTAAGTTTAGAAAATTTAAATATTTTGGGAACGCCAGAACAAGACCTTTTCAATACGCTAGATGAGAATATGTCCATGGCTTATGGAATCCATTTGAAAAATGTTAGTGTTTCTAATTTTAAATCAGTTATAGATGCCTCAAAAAGTTCCTTTGCAGATGAGATTATAGTTAATAATTCTCAATTTAATAATTGTAAAAATGGTTTCTTGCTGGATAAAGAAACTGATGATAAAGGAGATTATAACGTAGAATTCTTAACGGTTACTAATTCTACCTTTGAAAATATATCCAATGAAGTGATTGACTTTTATCGTGGTGGATATGATGAATCAACTATAGGTGGTGTTTTAAATCTGTCTGGTAATACTTTTATGAATTGTGGAAAAACAGATAGCGATGAAATATTAGTGAATACTAGAGGTATCGTTAATGTAACTTTTAAGGACAATACATTTAAAGATAATCACACCAAACTGACAGCGGTCTTATGGGGTGCAAAAGGTCAACAACCTATCAACAACACGATTACCAACTCTGGAGAAATTAAGGTAGTTGAAAACATCGCTCTAAAATTAGTGTACTAACCAGCATATTTTATAAGTATATAAAAAACCTGATAGATAATCTATCAGGTTTTTTTGTTTTGAATATTTGGCTAATTCAAAGACTAACTAAATGCTAGTCCACCATTAATATCAATATTAGTACCAGTAATATAAGCACTCTTATCAGTGGCTAGATAAACAACTAGGTCTGCAACATCTTCTGCATATCCCTGACGACGTAAAGGCGCCATTCCAGCTACCTTAGTGCGCACCTCATCTGGTGTGAAGTCATCATGAAACTTAGTTGCGATCATACCTGGCGCAACTGCGTTTACACGTATTCCATCAGGACCAAATTCTTTTGCCCAACCTCTAGTAAGAGTCATGATAGCTCCTTTTGCAGCAGCATAAAGAGTAGCACCACCACCACCATCACGACCAGCAAGAGACGATAAGTTAATTATTGAACCACCATCTCCCATTAAAGGCCTAATAGCTTGAGTTACAAAAAAGGTAGATTTATAATTAAGATCTACTAATAGATCAAAGAATTCCTCATCTACTTCTTCTGTTTTCTTTCTTGCTACCAGTCCACCTGTGTTATTTACTAAAATATGCACCTCGCTACCATAAGCAGCTACAGTTGCGTCTTTCAGTTTTTTAACGCCAGCCATTTTAGTTAAATCAGCTTTTACAATTGCACAGGATCCACCAGCTTCCTCAATCATTTTCTTAGTTTCCTCTGCCTGACTAGCACTACTGTTATAATTGATAACAACATTAGCACCTTCGGCAGCGAGTTGTATAGAGATAGAACGCCCTATGTCGCGCGCGCCACCAGTTACAACAGCTACTTTACCTTTAAGTTTACTCATTTTATTATGACTATTAAATTAAATACCTAAAGCTTGTCCACCACCTATCTGGATGGTCTCTGCAGTGATAAATGAAGCATCTTTACTAGCAAGGAAAGAAACAACTCCAGACACATCTTCTGGTTGACCTAGACGACCTAGTAAAATATTATTTGCCCATGAAGCAAATACCTCTGGCTTAGTGGATTTAATTTGTGCATGAAAAGGTGTATCAATTGTACCAGGAGATACTGCATTTACACGTATTCCGTATTCTGCAAGATCCTTTGCAAGAGCTCTAGTAATAGCGTGTACACCAGCTTTAGAAGTTCCATAGATACCTGCACCTGGACCACCAGCGTTCCATGCTGCATTAGATGTATAGTTTATGATCGATGGGTGCTCACCATTTTTTAAATAAGGAATAGCTGCTCTAGACGCAAAAAATACTGAGTCTAAGTTTAATGCCATTACTTTTCTATAAAAGTCAGTAGTCATTTCTTCAAAACGAGATCTTCCTCCTAATCCACCTGCATTATTCACAAGTGTATCGATTCTACCATATTTCTCACCTATTGCTTTAATGCTAGCACTTACTGCTTCTTCACTAGTAACGTCGAAACCGCTGTACTCGCAAGTAATACCTTGTGCGGTTAATTCTTTCACACATTCAGCTCCTTGATCATCTTGTAAACCGTTTAACACTACCGTATAACCGTCAGTTCCTAATCGTTTTGCTACTTCAAACCCTATTCCGCTAGTTGCGCCAGTTACTATGGCTACTTTACCTTTATTACTCATATTATTGATTGTTTATTTATTGTTGTTGTTATTTAAGCTTCTTTATCTCCAAAGTAAGATACACCGCTACCATCGAGAAAATCTTCTCTCACTGGTGCAAACACATCTATTAACATTCCTTCTTCTAGACATACCGCACTGTGCATCAAGTTAGGCTCCATATAAACGCCATCACCAGCACTCACTATTTGCTTTACTCCATCAATCTCAAATTCAAATTTTCCAGCAGCAACATAAGTTGTTTGTGTATGGAAATGTTGATGAGGCGCTCCTTCTGCACCTTTCTCAAATTTCACTTGAACCATCATGATTTGATTGTCATAGCCTAAAAATTTACGAGAGACTCCACCTCCTAAATTCTCCCATTCCATTTGGTCTGTCAAAATGTATTTTTCACTAAATCTTTTCATCATTTATAATTTAATTAATTGATGTGGTCCATCCCAACTATAAGATTTCCCGTTAAATGTTATTGTATGATTGTTTTTGCCATCGCGCTTTCGCGAAAGCGTGTATAAATAAATCTCTTCTCCAATTTTAAAAGTTACCACATCATAATCGCCCTGTTGCTCATGCGTTAATTCTGAAAAGGCAGATTTAGGGTAAGTCACCGTTTCTTGAATAGGATTAAAGAAGCCATGCGGTTCTATAATATTTACAAAAGTGTGGTTTTTACTTCCTGATGGTTGTCTAATTAAATACTGACGCTGTAGATTAAGATTGAACTCTGGATCATTTGCACCAGTTTGAGTGATGAATAATTCTGTCGACGGATCTGTAACGCTAGTGATACTATAAAATCGCTGAGCTTGTAAGAAGGTAAATTGAGAGTTCGTGCTGTTAGGTTTAGGTGAACCTTTTGCAAGAACTTCCAGGTGATTGTATCCATTATCAGTTCCTAAAACAGTTTTATTAACTGGTCTATTATAATCAAATTGCGTGTCGATTATATCACCGAAGAATGGATAATTTAGATCCATTTGATGGCCTGTATTAGAATCCACATGATACAAATCAATTATAAATGGTCTATTTGTGATATCTGCATCATTAACCATGGTGATTGATCTGGACAATTTTGAACCATCATATGCCATGGTATCTGCTGCTATGGTTACTTGTAATCGATCGTTACTCATATCGTTTTTGACAAGTTGAGAAACATGCTCTTCAGAATATTTTACATTTCCTTTATATTGTGATTTTTGGTCCAGCACTACAGCACCATGTGCTATGGTGTGTTGAGCATAGGTTTTATTTTCTGGTAAATATCTTCCACCTCTTTTAGTTTCTATATTCAGAAACCTTGCTGCTCCATAATCTGGTATAATTTCATTGCCATGATCATAAACAGATAAAGTTAATCTATCAAAATGTCCATGTCCCATACCTTGGGTAGAGAATTTAAGAACTGTTTGTAATTGACCTGCTGTATTTTGTGGACTGCGCATTAATGATAGTCCACCGCTGTTACCGTCTACTCCATCTGCAATGAACATACTAGGTCTTTCATAAAAATCCTCAGTGGTATCTGTTATAGCATTTGCAGCTATAGCACCAGCATCTGTTAATGATATTTTATTCATCATCTTAATTACTGGTAATAAAGATGCATCCTTATATTGTTTATAGGCAATATTTGTTGCAAACACAACCTCATCACTTTCCCATGTCTTACTTTTAATAGCATCATTGATAGGATAAAAACGACCTTGTTCATCCGTAAGTTGCAATAAGGTAGTCACAGCTTTTCTTAAAATACCATCACGATGCTCAAATATTTTCACATCTGGACGATTATTCTCAATCGCCTCTGCAAAAGCTATAAATGGTAAAATAGCATAACGATGGTAATAAGGTCCTTCACTATAAAACCCATCACTAGAAAACAAATGATCTAATTGAGCTATAAAACCTGTTTTACTATCTTTATTACTTCCATAAATAGAACGGTCTATCATATCGTCATCACCCAAAACCATCCCAGTCATTCCTACAGCAGCAACAGACCATGTCCCGTGATTGTGAATCTTATTAAAGACATCATAACTATCGACGCTTAAAAACTTTGCCATAGGGCGTAATAAATCACTTTCAATTTTTGCACGTTCTTCTTCTGTCATAAAATCACGAGTCATATCGTAAGCCTGTATCATGTAAAAAAGCGTTACCGCTTCATTGAGGCCTTGCCAGTATAATTTACCACCTGGATGATTCTCTTTATCTTTAGGATGCATTCCTAACGTAGGATACATATTAGCATATCCATCAAACATTTCTTTCACATAAGTTAGTTTTTCATCACTAGGATTTAGGTTATATGAAATGGCAACTTGATACAACTCTGCATAATTTCTTTTATGCTTCTCGTGAGAATAACCACCACCAGCATCAACGGGCTGTGGAATAATTACTGGCTCAATTAATATTTCCTGCACTTTATCCTCTAAACTTTCTGTGGCTTGATTAATTATTGAATTATCAGAATTTTTCAAAGCATTTATTCCTGAAGTAGATAAAAGAAGTTGACTACTTGAACCAGAAGATTCTATCGCTGTTTGCTTTTGCTCGCATGCAGTGGCAGTCATTATTAAAAAGGCAAGAACTATAATTCTTTGAAGCATAAATCAGTCAAGTTTAAAAGATAAGGTAATAGAAATCAGTCTTATCAAAATTGGTTTACCAATCTGGTTGTCCAAAATAAAGGTATTCATAGTGGAATTGCAAATCCAAGAGGTCTTTTGTTTAAACAATCTGATTAAAAAGGTAGGATTATTGAGAATTTGCTTAAGTGAGAAGTTAATAGAAGTTTTTTATAAGCTTCGTTTAGACTTATAAAGTATATTAAGAACTAACCCAATTATTACCAAAGCAATACCTAATACAGACCATATTGTATAGATTTCCATAAACCAAGTAGCACCTATCAATACCGTAAAAATGACCTCTAAATACTTTAATGGTGCAACTAATGAAGTTGAGGCTATTTGAAAAGAACGCGTCATAAACAACTGTCCTATAAATCCAACAATACCTAAGCTAGCTAATAATAACCATTCAACTCCTACTGGTTGAATCCAGTTATTAATACTAAGTAGACCACCGATTATAACACCTATCGCCATAAAGTAATTAATGATAACCATAGGATGATCTTGTTTACCTATTTTAGAGATAACAACAAATACTAATCCCATACCTAATGCTGATAATAGTACTAAACCAATACCGATTAGTGAAATATTTTCATCATACCCTTTTAAGATAAATACACCAGAAAAAGCTATCAAAAAAAACAACCACTGTATAGGTTTAATTCTTTCCTTAAGCCATATTACCGCAAAAACGGCTGCAAATATGGGTGATAAATATCTCAAAGTTACCGCTGTACCTACCGGTAAATACTTGAGTGATAAAAAGAACAGTAAGAGCGAAATTGAACCGAAGACGCCACGAGCAATTAACAACCATCTTTTATTACCTAAAATCGAAATTTTCTTGAAATTAAGGTAAATCATGGTGATGATTAAAGATCCAATAGATCTAAAAAAGACTAATTGAAATGCGCTAAAATCAGATAGATATTTTACAACACCGTTCATTATCGCGAACGCAAGTGTGCTGAAAAGCATGAAAAGTATCGCCTTTTGTAAATCCTTCATCATCAACTATTAATTATGACTGTGCAAGTTTAAGAGTTTAAATTGATTAAGTACTACTGTTTTAAGTGGACTTTAAAGACAACAATGGAGATCCTAGATGAAGTCTTTACTATCCCTATCAAGGAGCTTTATTCAATAACAAGATATGTACCTTTAAAACTTTGATTTATAACCATTACTTCTAATTGCTCACTTCCATCGTTGCGTATTAATTCTATCGTTGCTTTACCGTTTGCCATTTTTATAGATTCACTTCCAGTCGGTGTTCCATGACTTTTTATAGTCGTACCGCCAGACAAGGCCTGGAAATAAATACGCTCTTCATAATCTAGACATCTTAGTCCATCTGCATCTACAGCTTGAGCGATTAGTAAAATATTACCATTATCCAACTGCGTTGAATCTAATGTAAGTGCCTTAGGCTTTCCGTTTTTAGTAAATCTATAATTCACCAATAGCTCGTCATTCACAACGTCACCATCTTTCATTGTGCCTACCGCACGCATCTCGTTATCACCTTCCTTAAAATCTACTAACCAAGTAAGACCGGATGCAGGAAACTTATTAACGTCTTTAATCTTTTTACCTAAAGATTTACCGTTCATAAAGAACTCCACCTCTTCTGCATTAGAATAAACACTTATTTCTCTTTCTAATCCTTTAGGACCTTGACGTTCTGTCCAAGTGTGTGATTCTATCCATACAAATGGTTCATCACTCCAGTAGCTTTTGAACACATAATAGGAATCTTTGGGGTTATTATCTCTATCCACTAATCCCTTTTGATTAATATATGGAATATCATTTTCTGGTCTTAACGGCGTCCCAAAATCTTTAAACGCCCATTGCGCATTACCTATAAAGGTAGAATCCGTTTCTGATATACGTAAATGCCAGTCAAATAAATCTACCATATAGTTTTCACTCCAGTCACCTATTTGAGCAATATTTGCCACATCTGTTTGTACGATTGCCTCTTCCCATCCATCAGCTTGAATAGCTCCTTCACCAGTAATCGGATTTTCTGTATGTCGACCTACATGGCTACTGCCACCGTATTCGGTATGGATAAAATGTTTGTATTGAGCTTTATATTGATCAATAGCTTTTTGATAACTTTTATAACTACCAGAATACCATCCCGACCATATGGACGGTGAGAAGACGTCTACGATATCTGCTCCTTCATAGTATTTTCTTATGGCGGTAACGCGTGACGGATCCATTTTATGAGCTAGATCATTGAGTGATTGTAAGTACTGGTTCATCTTTAATGTATTATCACCATCCTCAAAATCTGGCAACCAATACATCTCATTTCCTAGCGACCAGAATACAATACTGGGATGATTGTAATTCTGATTGATAATTTCCTTCAACATGCCGGTAGTATTTTCTTGCCATACATCATTACCCAATCCGCCACGACACCATGGTAGTTCATCCCAAACAATTAATCCTAACTCATCACAAGCCTTGTAAACTTCAGGATCTTGTGGATAATGAGCGAGTCTCACAAAATTAGTTCCCATGCTTTTTATCAGTTCCATGTCTGCACGATGTTGCTCGTTGCTCATAGCTGCTCCTACTCCAGCGTGTTCTTCATGTCTGTGAGTTCCCCTTAATAATAATCGTTCTCCATTTAAATAAAACGCGCCATGCTCTTTAAATTCAAACCAGCGTAATCCCACTTTTTCCTCGGTTTGATCAATGATTTTATCGCCGTTTTTAATAATTGTGGTTAAGGTATAAAGGTTAGGAGTGTTGGTACTCCAAAGTTCTGGAGAGTCGATGTTTTCAAATGATAGACTCGTGAATTTATCAGTTCCAACGGCTTCACTCCTTTTAACCGATTTACCTGTCGGTGATGTTAGTTCACAATCTACTATAAACTCTTTTGGAAGCGTTGAAGTTTCCACATTAATAAGTACGCTAGCATTTTCTGCAGAAACTGTTGATGTAACTTTTACTCTATCAATATGTGTTTCAGGTAAAGTTACCAGCCATACATCTCTAGTAATACCTCCATAAATAAAGAAATCACTTTTTTGAGAAGGAATCACTTCTGGATCATAGCTGTTATCTGCTCTAACTAATACTTCATTACTTCCTGCTTTTACTACATCTGTAATATCTACTGTAAAACCTATGTAACCACCTATGTGACCACCTACCTTTGTTCCGTTCACATATACTTGAGAAACAATGTTTACTCCTTCAAAATACAATTCGTAAACTGCATTATCAGCAATAGTTTCTATCTCCAAATCATTCTTATACCAGCTAGAACTACGTCTATAACCTGGATTCAAATCAGTTGCATCCAGCGCATTCCATGTATGTGGTAGATTTACAGATTCCCAATCTTGCTTTTCTAGAGCTTCATTTATATCTAATGTTGGATGCTCTAAATATTTCCAGTCTTGGTTAATATTAGTCTTAGACCTTTCAACAGTAGTAGTTGATATCCCTGACATATCTGAGTCACAGCTGGCTGTAATCACAAAAACGAGTACCCAAAGTTTCAAAAAGTGATTCATAAAGTAGTTTTAAAGTGAAAATTATTGATCCAGTTCTTGTAAGCGTAGCATCAATTCAAGGAAATAATAATCTCCATAAATGATAGGTTCATCCATTTCTGATCGTTTGGACCAGTCACCAGAGCTGTGTTGAAGAATAAAAGGAATCTCTAGGTCAGCAGGAAGGATATATTCCTCAGACTTTAAATTATTTAATACTTTCCTGCTATAATTAATGTAATCTTGCTTATCCGTGTAACCATAAAGCTCTACCAAAGCTGATGCTACTATAGCAGCTGCAGACACATCTCTGGGCTCATCTGGAATGTTAGGAGCATCAAAATCCCAATATGGTATACCGTCTGCAGGTAAATTTTTGTGATTAATAAAAAAGTTTGCAGTCGCCTGCGCTTGTTTTAAATAATCTTCGTTTTTAGTATATCTATAAGCCATCGTATATCCATAAATGCCCCAACCTTGTCCACGAGCCCATGCAGACTCATTGCTATAACCTTGGTGAGTTACACGTTCTTTTACATTACCATTAATCGTATCATATACCACCACATGTACCGTACTGTCGTCTGGTCTAAAATGATTTCTTAATGTGGTATTAGCATGTTTCACTGCTAATTTATGAAAGGTAGAATCGCCCGATAATTTAGTCGCTTCAAAAAGTAGTTCAAGATTCATCATGTTATCAATAATGACTGGAAATTCCCATTCGTCTGCCCTAAAATCCCAAGATCTTATAGATTGTACATTAGGATTAAATCGTGTAGCTAGCGTTTGGGCACTTTCTATTAGAATATTTTTATACTTCTCACTTCCTGTACGATTGTATCCTAAACCAAAACTGTTGTACACCTTGAATCCCATATCATGAGTTCTATCATTGAACTTTTCTTTCTCTATAAATGCGGTCCATTTTTGTGCGCTTTCGCGAAAGCGAGACTCTTCAGTAATATCACTCAACATCCATAAGTTTCCTGCATAGAAGCCACTCGTCCAATCTTTTGATGGTCGCTTGAGTATTTGTTTTGCCTCAGGATTATAACTACGTGGAAAGGCTGTCGAATCTAATGTGTAGTTGAGTACTTTGTTATAACGAGCGATCAAAAGCTGATCAATATCAGCAGTCATTATTTCTTTAGGTTCATGAGGCTTGCAGGAGGTAAAAAAAATAATACAGGTCAAGAGCCAGCTAATGTTATAAAAGATTTTCATGATTTAAATAAAATTAAGATCGAAGCATTTTACCTCGTTCATTTTAAAAGTAACACAAAGAGTAGAACCATCAATTCAAAATTGGGTAAACAAAAATCCCAGCAACTTAAAGTCACTGGGATTAAAGCAGTTGGCTATTTCAACTTCTTAATATCCTGGATTCTGAGGCAATAAATTTGGATTTCTAGAGATCTCATCTGCAGGAAGAGGTAATAAATAATCTTGTGCTGGATCAAATCCAGGAACTAGACCTTCATATCCAGAAGGTCCAAACACTTCACTACCATTTCTTAACCTCGCTATATCGTACCATCTTTTAAATTCGAATGCTAATTCTAATCTTCTTTCATCAATAATAACATCTCTTAAATCATCTTGATTTAAACCAGACACATCAGCTGGAAAAGCAGATCCATTACCAGCACGAGCTCTAGCTCTTACACGGTTTACATATCCCATAGCTTCACCACTACCTCCGCTAACTTCATTTAGAGCTTCTGCTGCTATTAAGAGTACTTCTGCATAGCGCATAAAATGATAATTATGGTTAGAGTTTCTACCATTACCGTTACCAGTTTCACCAGTAAACCTAGTATATTTTGCAATATGAGGTCTGTTAACTGCACGAGAATTAAAGTTTGCAAAAGTGGTAAATGGATTAACGACATCATTTACAACGTTAGTATCGTCAAAACTTACTTCTTTTCTA
Organism: Nonlabens ulvanivorans; assembly: GCF_000732625.1. Taxonomy (GTDB): domain Bacteria; phylum Bacteroidota; class Bacteroidia; order Flavobacteriales; family Flavobacteriaceae; genus Nonlabens; species Nonlabens ulvanivorans. Next base: position 1,112,520 of record NZ_JPJI01000032.1, on the reverse strand, counting down.
TAATCATTATCATCCCAATCATTATATACCGCTAGTGAAGGCACACCTACGGACCAACCACCGCCAGTAACATTTGGCTCATACTGCTCATCTCCTCTAATTCCAGTTAATGCAGCCATATAATCCCTTCCATCATCACTAGGACTAAAACCATTAAAGTCTAAAGAAAAGATGGGTTCTAATGAACCATCAACTACATCTGCATTAAATAAATTTTGGAAGTCAGGATCTAAATCTAGGTTGTAAATACCTTCGTTATCAATTACATCAAAAGCATAATTGTAAGCAAGTTGATGCTCACCACGTGTCAAATAAACGAGAGCAAGATAAGACTGTGCGGCAGATTTTGCAGGTAATGATCTAGCTGGCTGAGTATCTGGCAACCACTCCTCTGCAAATTCTAAATCAGCAATAATATTTGCATAAACATCATCAACTGAAGTTTTATTAATGCTGTTTGCTGCTACAACATCTGTAACTGGTTCGCTTAAATATGGTATTTCTCCAAATTGTCTAACTAAATGAAAATATGTAAAAGCTCTAACAAAGTATGCTTGAGCGACCACTGGGTTCTTATTCTCATCAGTATCGTTTACTAATTCCGCACCTGCGATAGCATTATTGGCTGCTGCAATGATTTGATAAGTTCTATTCCAATATCCAGAAATCATACCATTATCAGCGGGAACATTAAATTCATCATGTTCAATTCTACGACCTGAAGTTGTAGGGTCACCTATGGCAACCATATCACTACGCAACATTAATGTCAAGGACATCTTACGTCCCCAAAAGTCTTCATGTAACATATGTCCATAGGTTCCATTAACGGCGGTCTGAATATCTTGTGTTGACTGAAAAAATCCTTCTGGAGCGAGAAGCCCTACAGGTTCTTCTTCAAGATCTGAACAACCTATTATCGACAATCCTATTGCAAGAATTAAATATTTATAAGATTTCATATATCTATTTATTTTCATGTTATTTTATTAAAATTTAATATTAGCACTTAAGTTAAACGATCTTAATGTAGGATAGTTACCAAAGTCAAAACCTCTTGTAGTGTTTGCATCTCTATTTGATACAGAACCAGCACCGAAATAACTAGCCTCAGGATCAAGACCAGAGTAATTAGTTATCGTAAATAAATTTTGGGCACTAATCGCAAACCTCAAACTACTTACTCCCATTTTTTCAGCAAATGTATTTGGAAGAGTATAACCTACAGAAATGTTCTTAAGCCTTACATAACTACCATCTTCTAAGAATTGAGATGAAATCCTTTTTGCTCTTAACGCTACACTAGGGATATTTGAATCTGTATTTGTTGGCGTCCAAGCATTAAGAATGTCAGTGGTAGCATTTGAATCACCACTATAAAGTTGTAATGCCGTTAAGTTCATAATATCTCCTCCAACAGCACCTTGAAAGAAAATATTCATATCAAAATTTTTGTAAGTGAAATTATTATTAAAACCAAACGTAAAATCTGGATTTGGATCTCCTAAAATTTTCCTATCAGCTGTTGTGATTTCACCATCAATCATTCCATTTTCATCAGGTATATCTGTATATAAAGGGTCTCCAGCTACAGCACCACTAAATACCGCTGTCCCTTCAGGAAGTGCTCCTCCTTGATACACACCACGGAATTCATATCCATAAAAAGCACCTGTTGACTCTCCTTCTCTTAAGACATGAGTCTCATCGATATTAAAATATCCTGGTGAGGCATCTAAGAAAATATCTTCACCATTAAGAAGAGTTGTAACTTCATTGCGGTTAGTAGAAATATTAAAGTCTGTAGACCAAGAGAATTCTTCACCAACAATATTTCTACTATTAATATTAAATTCGAAACCTTTGTTATTAACTTCACCTATATTACGCAAACTTGCAGTAGTTAGAAAACCAAGATACTCTGCTTGACTATCATCTGCAATAATTAAATCCTCTGTATCGATATTGTAGTAGTCTGCAGATATAGTAATACGATCTTTAAGCAATCCTACATCAATACCTATATTAGTTTGATAAGATGTTTCCCATTTAAGATTTGGATTTGCTGGTTGATCAGGTACAACATTATTAACTGGGTTACCATTAATTACAGCATAAACACTATTAAATCTTGCAAGTGATTGATAAGCTGAGATACCTTGATTACCAGTAGCACCATAACTTGCTCGCAATTTAAGTTGAGAAATACTGTTTACGTTTTCAAAAAAAGATTCATTTGAAATTTTCCATCCAATTGCTGCTGAAGGAAATACAGCATACTTCTCATTTGCAGCAAAATTTGAAGCTCCGTCGCGACGAATTGTAGCTGTTAACAAATATCTATCATCGTAATCATAATTCACACGACCAAATTGTGACTGAATTTCAGAAATGGTTCTAGCTGATGAAGGTATTAATTGAACAGATCCACCACCTAAATTATAATAAGAGAATGAATCAGAAATAAATTGTTGGGCACCTGCCGCATAGGTCTGATTTTTTAAGTTCTGATAAGAATACCCACCTAATAAGGTAAGATCACCTTTTCCAACTTCTCTTGTGTAAGTAAGAAAATTTTCACTCAATAAATTTGATCGCTTGAAACTGCTAATTGCCGCAACTCCACCAACGCCACCGGCCGTGATTGTTAAAGAGGACGGTCGAAACAATCCTTCTGTTTCATTCTCTGATTCATAACCAAAGGATGTTCTAAAAGTTAAGCCTTCAACGATTTCATAATTTAAGGACAGATTAGCACGATATAAATCGGTTTTAGTTTCATTTACACTCTCTGTTGCTACAGCAAATGGATTATCTATATCATCACCAATAGAATTAATGGTAAAGTTACCATTAGCATCAAATACTCCTAAATCCGGTGCAAATCTAAATGAGGATGCAACGACATCATCTCCACCTCCGTTAGCAAGAGTTCCGTCTGATTGAGTTGGTACCCCATTTTGAGATCCTCTACTTGCAAATAGGTTTAATCCTAGTTTTAATTTATCATTTACCTGAGCATCGAGATTAGATAAAAAAGTAAACCTTTCAAAATCAGAATTTACAACAACTCCTTCTTGATTAAAATAATTTGCAGATGCGTAAAAATTAATATCCTCTGTTCCACCAGAAAAGGAGAACTGATGTTGTTGAATGTTACCATTCTGATATATAAGATCTTGCCAGTCTGTATTTGCATCGTTTTGAATATACGCAGGATTAATCTGTTGTTGATATGCAGCGAATTGATCAGCATTTAAAAGATCTAGCTCATTGGCATTTCTTTGAGTAGAATAATTGAAATTATATTCAACACTTAGTTTTCCTACCTTACCTCTTTTTGTTGTAACCAGTACAACACCATTCGAACCACGGGAACCATAGATTGCAGTTGCAGATGCGTCTTTTAAGATCTCAATTGAAGCTATATCTGCAGGCTGTGGAAAATTAGCTCCTACAAAACCATCAACTACTATTAAGGGACTACTATTTGCATTAATAGAAGTGTTTCCCCTAATACGTATATTAATAGGTGCTCCTGGCTCACCTCCGTTATTAGTTTGAACTTCTACACCAGCAGCACGACCTTGAAGTGCCTGTGCAGCATCTAATGTAGGATACGCATTTAATTCTTCTGATTTCACCGTGCTTACTGCACCAGTTACATCACTTTTCTTACGAGTACCATAACCTACGACTACAATCTGATCAAGTAATGCTAGATCTTCCTTTAAAGTCACATTAATAATAGACTGATTATTTACTGGTACTTCCATAGTAGCATAACCGACATAACTATATACGATAGTAGCAGCTGCTGCATCTGCAACATTAATAGAATAATTACCATCTATATCGGTGGTGGTGGCACTAGAACTTCCTTTAATAAGTACGGTCACTCCTAAAAGTGGCTCAGTTTGTTCATCAATAACCTTACCTGTAACTGTCGTTTGCGCATATGAAAACATGGCAAATAACATACAGCCTAAAAGCGTGCTGATATTTAAAAACTTGTTGGGGTTAGTTTTTTGCATAAGAGTAAAAAATTAGATAATTAGTTTAATATTATTGATCTGAAAAAAACAGCTAAATCGTTTTCGAAAAACCAATCACGATTATATCATTAATTTAGATTGTTAAAACTAGCTTAACAAGAATAACTAAAAATTCAAAAAAGGGTATAAAAAAATCCCGATTTCATTAAAATCGGGAGTTTCAAAGGGTTATTTGTTAAAATCAAATTCTAAACAGAGAATTTTTTGGAATAAACTGATGGAGTCTCACCATAGACTTTTTGGAAGCATTTACTAAAGTATTTTGGGTTTCTAAAACCTACTTTATAACTTACTTCAGAAATATTAAGGGTACCCAATTCTAATAATTGAGCAGCTCTTTTCATTCTAAAATGTTGTATAAATTCGTTAGGAGTAAAATTAGTCCAAGCCTTAACCTTAATAAATAACATAGTTCTACTGACTCCTAAATCTGAACAAAATGTAGGTATATCAAAATGATCATTAGGTATATTATCTTCTACTATTTGGATTGCCTTTTTCATAAGCTCATCATCTACTGAAGACACACTTACTTCATCGGGCGTGAACAAATCCCCATTTCCAAATTTCTTTTTTAAACTAGATTTATAAGAAAGAAGATTCTTTACACGCAATTGTAGCTCATTAATATCAAAAGGCTTACTTAGATAATCATCAGCACCACTTTCTAGACCTTCTAGTTTATAAATTAATGATGATCTTGATGTTAATAGGACTACCGGTATGTGACTGGTACGCACGTCTTCTTTTATTTTAGAACATAATTCAGTACCTGCCATAACAGGCATTACCACATCACTCACAATAATATCTGGGTTACTATTTACTGCTATTTTGAAAGCTTCTTCTCCATTACCAGCCTCTAGCACATTGTATTTTTGTTTTAACAATTGAGCCATAAACGATCTTAGAGAAACATTATCCTCTACTACGAGAACAGTAGATTTCTCCTCGTCATTAATAAAATCGATACTAGACGGCTCAGCGATTAAATTAGGGTTCTCAAGTTGATTGGTATACTGTGTAACATCGTCACTAAACTTAAAGTCTGAAATTATCTGATCTTCAGTAAAGTGCTCTTTTCCTAGCTTAAGGGATATTAAAAATGTCGAACCTTGATTAACCTTACTCTGCAATTTAATTTGTCCTTTATGTAGTTGGACTATATTTTTTGCAATGTTTAACCCGATACCGGTACCTTGGTTATATATGCTAGCATTTTCCTTATGAGATTCTACCTCATAAAAGCGATCAAAGACTTTTTCTTGCTTCTCTTGTTCTATTCCTATCCCATTATCTTTTACCTTAATGTGAATAAGTTCTTTATCTCTAGATATCTTTATTTTAATTTTTCCTCCTTTAGGTGTAAATTTAAATGCGTTAGAGATGAGATTAAAAAATACACGTTCTAACTTTTGTCTATCATAGTAAACTAGAATCTCTTCATCAATGGTTTTAAAGTCATAATCGTATTCTCCTAATTTTGCATGTTCCTTAAAACTAAAATATATCTCTTTTAAAAACTTAACGATGTTCCCTTCGGCTGCATGAATTTCAAATTGATTTTTTTCCAATTTTCTAAAATCCATTAGAGTATTAATAAGCTGTAGCAATTGTTTACCATTGCTTTCTATCACTAATAATTTTTTGTACATTTTATTAGTCCCTTTATAATCAGCCAGCAATTGCTGCAATGGCCCTAATATCAAGGTAAGTGGTGTTCTAAACTCATGAGAAATATTAGTGAAAAACTGTAGTTTAGCCTCATTAATATCTCTATTTCGTTGCAATTGAATCTGTTCATATTTTAATTCTTCTTGCAATCTAGTTCTAGATTTAAGTATCCTTAATGAAACATAAGCAACTGCTATAAATACCGCTGTATACAAGACAAATGCCCACCAGCTATACCACGGCGCAGGTTTTGCCTTTATGATTAAAGTTGTAATCTCACTTTTGATCCCATCGCCATTAACGCCACGCACTTCAAAATTATAATCACCTGCATTTTGAATTGCATAGGTGGCTTTATTCTCTACCGTTGTATTCCATTCTTTTTCTAATCCATTTAACCTATACTCATAGGTCTTACTGGTTAAATTATGATAACTAGGCATTGTAAACTCAATGGTAAAATTACGTTGATTATGATCTATTTTTAACGCTTTCGCGAAAGCGATATTTTCAACCTCAACATTGTTATCATTAAATTTCAATAAATCATCGCCTGTAGTTCTAAAGTTGGTAATGAGTACATCTGGCGCATAGTTATCTGTACGTATTTTAGTAGTATTAAAAGAAGATATCCCTGATACACTACCAAAAACGAGCTGATCTTGTGGCAATCGTAACACAGCATTATCACTAAATTCATTACCTACTAATCCATCTTTTTGCTGATTAAGAGATAAAATTTGTTCAGTATCCTTATTTAATTTTAAAATACCCTGATTACTACTCATCCAAAGCATACCATTACCGTCTTCGATAATAGAATGTATAGTTGTAATTTCTTTATCAGCCCATTGTAATGGAACTTTTAAAAACTGATTATTTACTTTTTTAAAGAGACCTTGGGACTTAGTTCCAGCCCATATTACCTTATTACTATCTTCATAGAGGTGCAACACATCAAAGCCTGCATCCTGATTTTTATCAAATAAATAATTTAAGACTTTATTGTTCTTATCAACACTATTCAGACCATTTTGAGTTCCCACCCATAGTGTCCCATTGTTATCAAATAATAAGGATCTTACCAAATCACTTGTAAGACCATCTTCACGATTTAAAGTGGTAATATTCTTAGTAGCATCTTGCGAGATTACACCTTTTCCAAAAGTTCCATAATAGAAGTGATTTCCAGATTTCAAAATGGAATACACTCCTACATCTTTAAGTATGTCACTTAGTGGGCTTTTTGTAAACTGCTCATTATCTATGTCATACACATCAACACCGTTACTAAATGTTCCTATATATAACTTATTTTGATCGAGGTAAAGTGTTTTAATATTATCCTCTACTAAGTCACTATTCTCACTAGTTAGATATTTAAAATCTTTAGTGTCGAGATCTAGAATATTTACACCACCTTGCTCTGTACCTATAAACAGCTGATTTATTGAAGATTGCATAGAGCTAACTACGGGATAGTTAAGGCCTTTATTAGTCCCATTTTGAACATAATTCTGAAAGTTACTATTTGCTTCATTCCAGATATTTGCTCCACCATAATAAGTACCTACCCAAATCGAGCCACTTGCATCCTCATAAAGAGCTTTAACAGAGTTTTTTTCAAGACTATAAGGATCATTTAGATTATTAGTAAGATGACTTACTTGTCCTTTATTATAAATGTAAACACCATTATAACTTCCTATCCATAGCCTATCATCTTTATCTAATCGTAACTTACGTATATCATCAATGTGTAAATCCTCATTGATAACAAAAGACTTAAGCTCTTTAGAAAGACTATCATAGACTAATACACCTGAAGATTTTGTACCTATAAAATATCTGTTTTTTCCTGCAGGTACGATGTCTGTAATGTCATCATTTTGATAGGAGTTAAATCGAGAAACAGCATAAGTACCATTTTGATCATCTTTTTCAACTGACCATAAACCTAGATTAGTTCCTATTAAATATGAAATAGGTGAAAGCTCTATAACGCTGTAAACGACAACTTCCTGTTGTACTTCCTCAAATATCTCATTATAATAGGAATCTTTACTTGGGCTATATATAGAAAGACCTTTTGAGGTACCTATCCACATATTACCATCACTGGTAGCATAGACCTCTTGAATGATATTACTAGCTAAAGAATTTTTATCACTAGTTTTTAAAAACCTTGTAAAGGTATCAGTCTTAGGATTATAACGATTAAGCCCATTATAAGTTCCTATCCATATCTGACCATTCTGATCTTTTTCAAGTGATAATATATCACTACTACTTAGGGAATTAATATTCTCTCCATCAGATTTAAAAACGGTGATTTTATGACCATCATATACATTAAGGCCATCACGGGTACCAATCCACATCTGACCTAATTCATCTTGCTCAATAGCTATAGCACTACTTTGAGAAAGACCATGAGCTGTAGACAGATGCTGAAATTGAAAACTACTGACTTGCGCAGCTGCAGCATTCAATAATAAGAGAAATATGACCGCTATTCTATACATATATCAAAAACAAAATTTGGGCTTAAATGTAGTTAATATGATTGATTATAGCCACTTTATGAGTTACTAGAAAGAACTCATACCATTATTAATCATAATTTAACCTGCTATTCAACTGATAGTCATATAGTGACGGTACATCATGTAAAGATTGATTTGTCATTTTAATATAAGCCAGTGGTTCATATTTTACCAAGAAGCTAGTATTGCCATGAATACCTATTACTCTAGCATGTGGCCCATCTAACATACCATTAAGTAAGACAGGATCCTTTAATAAATGAGGTGATTCTAAAACTACATTAATGTTCCAAAAAGTACTGTACGCTCCATGTGAAGGTTTCCAATAGCCTGCACCACCGCCCGCAAAAAGCGGATATGAATCGCCTTTCAATTCATTGATATGAACAGTTATATTATCAAACAAATTTTGATGATTTGCACCGCTATGTTGATCTAGTATAGGTTTTTTATAAATCGTACAATTCTTATAAACATTTTTAGTAGAAAAAGTATTGAAGCTTAAAGGATGCTCGGCAGAATTTTCTACGATTATATTTTCAGCTAGCACGTTATGTACACCTGCCATCGCTACCGTGTAGTGTGCATAATGTTCTCCTCTTGTTGTTATATTCTGAATAGTTACGTTAGCTATTTCTTCTGTTAAAATACCACTATCTGCATTTACAATAACTATATCTTTAACCCAACTATTATATAATCTAGTTAAGTTAATCCCATTGAAACCTTGTTCTATATGGTGTGCTATTCTTGGTGTCATCGGGAATTCTATAGAAAAATGCTCTATACCTACGTTTTCTAAATGCTTCCACTCTACTATTTGAGCTTTGTATGAGGTGTCTATACTTATTGTGAGTGGTGATTTAAAAGTGACTTGATTCCCATCAATTAATTTGATTTCTAGCTGTTGTCTCACGATAGGCAAATCAGGGAAGTTAAAATGATGTGTTCCTACTTTTACATCGGCATTTTTGTAGAGTTATTCAACTATTTCACCTTCTTTACCATCTTTATTGAACAATTGTAATTCAATAACATCGCCCACGTTCAAGGAATTATTGTTTTTCACTGTAACGGTGAAATCTCCTCGTTTTCCAGAAGTTACTTTTGCAAGTACATTTACTGGACGTTCATATTTCTCTAGATATGACTTCACTCGTTCACCTGGAACTTGCGTCCATATAAATCCGCCAGACCAGGCATATTGCGAAAAAGCTAGGTCTATATTATTCTTTTCCTCTCTTTGCCTTTTATCAAATTCCATTAGATATTCTCTCAATTCTTTTAAAGGTTCAGGATCATGTACATACATTAAAGGTCTAGGAAAATATAGTATCGTACCGTTCTCTCCAGACCCAGCACCACGTAGTATAAAATCGCTACGCTCAATATAAATAATATCACTCAAAATAATCTTACCAGCAGGTAATTCTAAAATCACACTTCCATCAACAGCTCTTAACTCATCAACAGCATTAATAAGCGCCTTAGAATCATCAATTCCATCATTTGCAACAACCCCATAATCAGTAGCCAGGTAGACCACTCCTTGATTAGGTATTAATTCTTCGCCATTCTTGTAACCTGCATAACTATAATCAGGTAAATAAATATAATCATCTGCTTGAGTGTTACTTAATATTTCAGGTATTGATTGTGCTCTACATGATGTACAAATAATAACAATAGTTATAATTAATAAAAAAATAAAAATTTGATTTTGTCGATTCATGATGGTGTCGTTAAGTCCTATATACTCTATAAAGATATCTATACAAAAGAGAACGCTAGTACAGCATATGGGTTGCTATTATTCAGTTTAACCTAATAAATCTACATAAAATCTCACGAGACAATATCACTCTTTAAGATCTTTTTACACTGTTATCACAAGCACTAATCACGATTAAAACATTGCTTCACAATGCTTTGTACACAATTCTCCCTATTCTGAATAATTCCCATTGTATAATTATAAAGTAATAGAAGATAATTTCTCATATTTGGTCAACCAATTTTGAGAAATTCTAAAAAATCAAACCTAATTATGGCA
>NZ_JPJI01000032.1:0-1102182 GCF_000732625.1 Nonlabens ulvanivorans | reverse complement strand
CAACCAAACTTTTTGCCAAATTAAATTAAAATAATTCGTAAAACACAAACAAACAAGTCATTACGAAAATGATTTGACTAAATTATGTGTGCCCTAAGATCATTTATCAATGAACTACTATCAATATTTACTTAATTTGAAAATTCTTTTATGAAGAATCTTCAACAAATCTTAAATTAAAATTAAATGAAGGAACTAAACAACACTATAATATTAAGACCTCGTTTTACTGTAACTTTAGATTGTGATATATCTTTAGTGAATAGCCAATTTAAAAAAGCCAAACTCAATAGAAAAGGCTACAAAGTTTCTTTTAGTGACCAGCACATCTTCATTAGAATCTCAAAAAAGCAACAGCATTTCTGGTCTCCACAATTACATTTAGAATTACAGAATAACAATATGACAACGGAAATACGAGGCTTATATGGACCCAAACCTACTGTATGGACGATGTTCATGTTTCTACATTTTGTTGTGGCAATACTTTTATTAGGAACTATCATTTGGGGATATACGATGGCAGCAACTCACAATAGTATTAATTCAGCTCTTGTATCAGCCTTATTGTTAATCTTTATATGGTTATCCTTTTATATTGCTGGTCGATTTGGAAAGAAAAAGGCTAACAAACAAATGCTTGAACTAAATACATTTTTCTATTCTATAATTGATCCTATTGAAAAATCATAGGCACTTCAATTAATAATAATTCCGAGTCTTGTTGCGAATGGACAGTAAATGAAGTTGCATCCTCAATAGCAATAGCATCTCTAGAAGAGAGAAATTGATTATTAATGTTAACCTTTCCACTAATCACCATTACAAAAACTCCATTCCCTTTCATATTAATGGTGTATATGATTTCTTTACCTTTATAGAGGTTACTCATATACATCCACGCGTTTTGATGAATCCAAACTCCATCATCATCAGGATTTGGCGATAATATTTGTTGCAACTTGTTGACTCTATCTTCTAGGTTTAATTGAAGCTCATCGTACCTAGGAACTACATTTTGTTTATTAGGAAAAATCCAAATTTGAAACAGCTTCAATTCTTCATTCTGTAAAGCGTTATATTCAGAATGTGTCACTCCTGTTCCAGCGCTCATTACTTGAACTTCTCCTGCTGCAATTTGCGCCTTATTCCCCATACTATCTTCATGCTCTAATTTACCACTTAATGGAATAGTTATGATTTCCATATTATTATGAGGATGTTTTGGAAATCCTGCTCCGCCAGCAATACGATCATCATTCAATACACGTAGCGCACCAAAATTAATTTTTTCAGGATTATACCAACTAGCAAAACTAAAACTATGGTTTGCTTCTAACCATCCATGATTAGCATATCCTCTATCTTCAGCTCTATGCACCGTTGCTTTCATATCTGTTTTTTTTACCATAAAATAAACAATACTTGTACCAACAAATATATTGAGGACAATTTGTCATTTATAACTCGCTTTCGCGAAAGCGAGATAACATTAAGCTACTGGAAGATTAAATTTAAATGTGCTACCTGAATTTTGTTTACTCATAACGGTAATTGTAGATTGATGTAGATCAAGTATTTTTTTAACTATCGCTAATCCCAATCCTGCTCCATTCTTTGCAAAGCTTTCACTAGACTGCTTGAAACGTTCAAAGATGCTGGATTGCATCTCAGGCGCGATACCTATACCCGAATCGTTAACCTTAACTAAGCACTGCTCTCCTGACTTTTCTAACTCAACCCTTATAGATCCTTTATCAGGTGTGAACTTCAAGGCATTATCGATCAAGTTTTGTAAAGCCCGCTCGATAAGACTTATGTCTGCATAGACTAATATATTTTCATTATTCTTTACTGCGATACTAAGGTCTATATTCTTCTTTTTAGCCAGAATATCATATTTAGAAACTAAATCCAGACACAAATCTGTTATTGAAAATTGCTCCATTAAAGGTTCTATTTGCTTTGCTTCTAGTTTAGAATACTCAAATAATTGTTCGACCAGATTAGTAAGCTTATCACTGTTAGAGCTTATCACATTTAAGTATTTGTTTTTCTCCTGTTCTGTTAAGCTACCCGATTTTTCTTGTAAAGTGTCAGCATATCCTTTTAGGACTGCAAGTGGAGTTCTTAAATCATGTGAAACATTTGCTATTAATTGTCTACGTAATTCATCGACAGATTTAATCTCTTCCAAATTTTCGTTGATAGTGTCAGCCATATCGTTAAAAGTATGGGCAAAAACAGCAACATCCGTTTTTTCTGGATCTTCTATTCTCGCATTAAGATCTCCTTCCTTAAACCTACGAGCTACTTGAGTAATCGTACGTAAGTTTTTTGTGATAAACCAGATCAAGACAAAACCTATCAATAGAGTGAAAAATGTAGTCAAAGCAATTGCTCCTAGACCAAAACTCTTAATATACTTATTAAATATATTACTACTAGCAAGCTGATAAGCTTCTCCTGAGAGTATTATATATATGTATCCATTTCTGCCGTTATTTTCAAAAGGTGCCACAGAAAAAATCTTACGCTCTGATCGATCTCTTGGATCATCACCTAAACAAAAACCCTTGTAATCAGATTCAATAAAATCAGTTATAGGTTTAGTGTCCACGTATAGAGCTGGCTCCTTTGGACTATGTTCTAAAACAACCGAATGTAAAACTTCACCATCTATGCCCAATAAATACACCTCAATACTGCGATTTACTGCCATCATATCATGCATTAAATCGCCAAACACAGCCTTATTAACGGAACCGTCTTCCATAAATGGGGAAGCATCTGCAAATTTCTCATCTATCAGATGTTGCGCTAGTGGCGCATTAATTTCTTGTTGTGTAGCGAGATGATGTTGATTAGAAAAATAGGTCGTTACTAGAATATAACAAGCCGCCATACCTAAAATCAATAGAGATAAGGCGAGCCATAGTTTAAAAACTAGTTTAGGGGTTAATGTAGATTGCTTACTCATATTATATATCTTCATTAAATCGGTAACCTATTCCCCAAGTAGTTAATATGTAAATAGGATTACCCATGTCAGGTTCAATTTTTGCACGCAGCCTATTGATATGTGAATTTACAGTGTGCTCATAACCAGAAAAATTATAACCCCATATAACATCCAATAATTCTGACCTACTATAGCTGCGACCAGGATAATTTGCTAGCAGTATAAGAAGATCAAATTCTTTAGGGGAAAGATCGATTTTCTTCCCTTCTAAAGTGACACGACGCATTTCAATATTAATTTTCAAATCTCCAAAATCTAATTCTGCAGATTTTGAGTCACTCGTTTGCTGATTAGACGCATCACTTCTTCTCATTACAGCTTTTGCTCTCGCTTTTAATTCACGTATAGAAAATGGTTTAGTGATATAATCATCTGCACCTATCTCTAGCCCTAGTACCTTATCTATCTCTTCAGTTTTAGCGGTAACCATTATGATAGGTGTGTTTTTAGTCTTACGTAGTTCTCGACACACTTCTACACCGTTAAGTTTAGGAATAGATAAATCTAATAGAATTAAATCATAATCTTTATGCTGTGCTTTTTCTAATGCACTTAATCCATCATTAACACTTTCCACCTCAGCATTAAGGTCTTTCATGTGTATCTCTAGTAGATCCACAATCTCTAGATCGTCCTCTACAATTAATATTTGATTTGCCATAGGATAAAAGTCCATAAAGTATATCACAAAACAATCACGTCATTGCGATAAAAGTTGATAATTACGTGACGCTAATGGGATATCATAATCATTAGTTTGTACAGTAAAATAATCAAACTTAAAAAAAATGAAAAAGTATTTAGCACTATTAGCAGCAGCTACATTAACATTTACCAGTTGTAATAACGATGACGATAACAGCGGTAATATAGCCACAAAAAATTTAACTCTCGACTTACAAGGTCTAGAAGATCTAGGATCAGGATTTGCTTATGAAGGATGGGTAATGGTTGATGGTTCACCTATAACAACGGGTGTATTTACTGTAGATGATAGTGGAAATTTAAGCCAGACATCATTTACTGTAGACGCGGCAACACTAGATGCTGCAACTGCATTTATTTTAACTATTGAACCTAGTCCAGATCCAGATCCAGCACCTGCAGACTCAAAATACATCGCAGGAGAATTCAATAATGACACTGCTAGTCTTTCAACAAATTTTGGTCCAGCACCAGGTGATTTCAGTGCCGCCAGCGGTAGTTTCTTTTTAAGAACTCCTACAGATGAGCCAGCAGGAACAGCAAACAATGGAAACGATACTAACGGTGTATGGTTTGGATTACCTGGCATGCCACCTACTGCAGACTTCAACCTACCTACATTACCTGCGGGATGGATATATGAAGGTTGGGTTGTAGGAGATGCAGGAGCACTTTCTACAGGTACATTTACAGATTTCTCATCAGTAGACTCTGGTAATGGATTTTCAGGAACTCAAAACAATGCTGGACCACCAGTACCAGGAGAAGACTTTTTCAACAACCTTCCTATGGGTGAATCATTACCATTTAGTGTAGTCGGTCGTAATGTAGTAATTACTGTAGAGCCTGTACCAGATAATTCTCCAGCACCTTTTACATTAAAGCCACTTGCAGCAATTGCTGGACCAGATACTGCTCCTAACTCACAATCTTTCAATAATAATGTTACCGTTTCTTTCCCTACCGGAACCGTAACTAAATAAAGAAATATGAAGATAACTTTGGTTGGTTAGTTTGAAGTACCTCACAAATCTTAAGATTCTGTGGGGTATTTCTTTTTAAGACGCATTTTCTCTTTTTAAACTTACGTATGGATGTTTTAAATACGCTTTCGCGAAAGCGTATCCACGAGCATATTTTATTCTAAAGGTTTCTATCGCAGCATATCCTAGTAATGCACATCCTGCAAGCATTAAGGCTAGCGGCAATAATGAAACTGTCACATAACTAGACACAAACCAGCTCGCAAAGGAACCAAAAATCATACTCACCGCACCTACAAATGCACTAGCACTACCAGCTCTTACCGTAAATGGTTGTAAGGCAAGCGCTGTAACGTTAGGATTTTGAAACCCGATAAATGTCATCATTAAAAATAATAAAGGATACACTACCCAGAATTGCGGCTCAAAGAAACTGATATGTCCTACTAAAAGTAAAGTGGTTACCACTAGCAAAATACTTATCGTATAAGTGATTTGAAAGGTCGTAAAACGTCTTAATAAAAATCGGTTGATCTGGCTACCAGCAATAAGCCCAGCAGCATTACTACCAAAGATAATCGCAAAATCACTTTGTGCCATGTCAAAAAAGTCCAAGAAAATAAATGGTGCCGCAGCCACATAGCCTAGTAAAGCACCTATCACAAAACCTCGAGCAGTTGAAAATAAGAAAAAGGCTTTGTCTTTATAAATAGTCCAGTATTCTCTCAATACCGGAACTGGATGCAAACTAGTCGCAAGGTTAGGCTTAGAACTTTCAGGAAGAATAAAAACCACGTTAAACAACATTAAGGCTGCAAAACCTGCTAGCCCATAAAATATCATATCCCAGTGATAATGTTCTATAATAAAGCCACCAATGGTAGGTGCAATGATAGGTGCAATTCCCATGATAAGCATTAAGGTACTCAACACCTCAGCAACTTTATCATCATCAAATAAATCTCTTACAATTGCTTTACTGGCTACCATACCTGCACAAGCTCCTAAAGCTGTAAAAAAGCGCAAGGTTGCTAGTGAAGAAACATCCCATGCATAAGCACTTAAAACACTAGTTGTGATATATAAAATTAATCCAGCAATAAGTGGTCTACGTCTACCATACCGATCCATTAATGGACCATAAGCAAGTTGACCTAAACCTATCCCTATAAAATAAGTGGTTAAAGTGAAACCTATCGCACTGGTATCTACCTTAAAGTCTCCAGCAATTTGTTTAAAAGCAGGCAAATAGGCGTCTATAGAAAATGGCCCTATGGCTATTAGAGTTCCTAACACTAATATGACACTGGTTTTCCTTCCTTTACTTACGTTTTCTTTATCTACTTGTTTAACTTTCACCTTGCAAAATTACTTTTTTGAGAACGCCTAAAGCATACAATTAGGAAAGGTTTACGATTTTATAACCACTAGATAAATTGTACTTTTAAGCCAAAGTTGAAAATGATGAAAAAGACGATTACCCTTCTTTTAATAACTATCGCAATCTACAGTTGTAAAAACGCTGAAAAGAAGGAAGGAAAAAAGACCCTTTCTAATACGGAACAAGTCGCTCAAGCAGCAGGATTTGATAATTGGGACGCTATTAAAGAAGTGAAATTCACCTTTTCAGTTGGTAAAATGGGACGTAATTTATATGACCGTAACTGGACGTGGAATCGCCATACTGGTGACGTAACTCTTATCGCATCACCAGATACCGTACAATATAATCGCCGTCAACCTATGGATTCTATACAAACCAGTGCAGACCGTGCTTTTGTAAATGACATCTACTGGCTATTACCAGAATTTAAATTCATCACAGATAGTGGTACAAAAATCGTTGAAAAAAGCAACGCTGTCGCGCCTATTTCAAAAGACACACTTGATATGTTTACCATTGTGTATAGCAATGATGGTGGTTACACACCTGGCGACGCATATGATGTTTACTATGATAAAAAACACAATTTGAGAGAATGGGTTTATAGACAGCAAAATGATACCACCATAGGTATGATGACCACATTTGAAAAATTTGATACCATCAACGGTATAAAAGTAGCAACAGATCATCGTACTCCAGACCGCATGACACGCATTCATTTAACTAACATAGAGTTCAACAAATAATGGAATTCAAAACTACCAGAGATTACGCATTACAATTAGATCAAGACGATTCTTTATCTCGCTTTCGCGAAAGCTTCCATATACCAAAACATACCGACGGAACAGACTCCATATATCTATGTGGTAATTCCTTAGGCTTACAACCTCGCCAGACCAAAACCTTTCTGAATCAAGAACTAGATGACTGGGCAAAATTAGGTGTAGAAGGACACTTTCATGCAGAGAATCCTTGGATGCCTTATCACGAGTTTCTTACAGAGACCACCGCACAAGTTGTAGGTGCAAAACCGCACGAAGTGGTGATTATGAATACGCTTACAACTAACCTTCATTTAATGATGGTCAGTTTTTACCAGCCTAAAGGCAAGCGCACTAAAATAATCATAGAGGCAGATGCTTTTCCTAGTGATCGCTATGCCGTTGCGTCCCAAGTCCAATTTCACGGACACGATGATAAAGAAAATATTATCGAGTGGTCACCTAGAACTGGCGAGCATACACCAAGATTAGAAGATCTAGAATCAATTCTTAAAGAACAAGGCGATACCATTGCCTTAATTATGGTAGGTGCTGTAAACTATTATACAGGCCAGTTTTTTGACTTAAAAAAAATTACAGAGTTAGGCCATGCTGCTGGAGCCATGGTAGGTTTTGACTGTGCGCATGGTGCTGGTAATGTAGATTTGCAGTTGCACGATTCTGGAGCCGACTTTGCCGTATGGTGCACTTATAAATATATGAATTCAGGTCCTGGAAGTTTAGGTGGTTGTTTTGTACATGAACGTCATGCGAGTAATAATGACTTACCACGATTTACAGGTTGGTGGGGACACAATAAAGACACACGATTTAAAATGCGTGACGACTTTGAACCTATGCACGGTGCCGAAGGCTGGCAATTATCCAATCCACCAATATTAAGTATGGTAGCCATAAGAGCAAGTCTGGATTTATTTGCTCAAGCAGGTTTTGAAAATTTGAGAAAAAAATCTATCCAATTAACCAACTATCTAGAATACCTAGTAGGCGAATTAGATGGTGACCGCATATCGATTATCACACCTAGCGAACCAAAAGATCGTGGTTGTCAATTATCCCTAGCCGTTAAAAATGCTGACAAATCATTGTTTGACGCCATTACCTCAAAAGGTGTGATTGCCGACTGGCGCGAACCAGACGTGATTCGTATCGCACCAGTGCCTCTATACAATAATTATGAGGATTGTTGGCGATTTGTGGATGTGTTGAGATCAGAGTTATGATAAAGTGTTCAAAGTTTAAAGTTCAAAGTTTTAGTTTCATAGTTGTAATGGTATTGACCAGTATAACTTTTATCGGTTGTCAACCTAATTCTGATAGAGTCTTTAATAAAGTTAAGCAATTGGCAGGATTTGAAAAAAATTATAAGCCAGAGTTGATTCAGTATGGAAAAGAAGAAGGTGTTATGGAAACTATTTTCGAATACTCTATTTTCACGATTGACTCTTTAAGTTTTAAAGAGTTAGAAAAATCCATTAATAGTAACTCAAAAATTACAAAAGGGAAGTATTATTTAAACATAGAATTAGATAATTACATCATAGAAAACAATTTAAAAATTTTGAATTTGAACAATTCTGTTATTTATGAAAATCTGTTCGATGAAATTTATCAAGTATACCTTCTATCAGACAGAAAATCTTTTGTCGTGTGTAGAATTGACTAAAGAATGAGATGTAAATATGTTTTTGGTTTTAGGCGAGACAAAGAAGGTCAGTTCTAGCGCAGTCGAGAACAGCTTCTAATCCTGATAAACCATGAAGAATCTCAATCAAAAAAAGCCCGACTTCAGTCGGCGTAATAAAAGAACGCCGCAGGCAACAGAACCATTTCATAGCGCAGACTTAAGTCTGCCAGCAATGAGAATAAATAGCAAGAAGATAAATGCAAATAAAGATAATAACCAAGAAATACAAACTGCTTCAAAGGCTTCAAAACGCAGCACTTCTAGGAATGGTTATATGTTTTTTGCTATTTATATTTAAAGAAATAGAATGGAAATATTCAATGTTTATTTTGATGTTTGCAGTGAGTAGTTTTGCTTTTCTGGCTTTTGTTTCATTATTCATTCAAATACTTAAGCTTAGATTCATTAAGAAAAGGCAGATTGATATGTCTATTGTTCAAGAAGTAACATGGAATGTTGATACCGAAACAACGAAGTCTGAAGTTCACTTAAACGACTTAACTTACACCAGAAATTACATCACATTAGACAATAACAATTTTGAAATAAAAGCCAAATCGGCTTTTATTCTAGGTAATAATAATCTTGAGTTAGTACGACTAACTCATTTAAAAACATCGACTTTTGAATCTAACCCAAAAGATTTATTGTCATTTTTCAATTAGGAATACAAATAATGAAAACAACTAACAAAAAAACCAAAATACTCATCACTGGAGCAGGACTTTGCGGTTCTTTATTAGGACTGCGTCTGGCACAACGAGGTTATCATGTAGATATACTCGAGAAACGTCCCGATATGCGCAAAGCAGTTGTTGATGGTGGTCGTTCTATTAACTTAGCACTTTCTGATCGTGGACTGGCTGGTTTAAAACTAGTAGGTCTGGAAGAAAAAGTTCGCGAGTTGTGTATTCCTATGCATGGTAGATTAATACATGATGTAGAGGGAAACACCTTTGCTTCTAACTATAGTGGTCGTGAAGGTGAGTACATCAATTCTATATCACGGGAAGAACTTAACAAACTGTTACTCGATGAAGCCGATAAGTACGAAGATGTTCAAATAGACTTTGATGACGCGGTAACATCTGTAGATTTAAAAAACGCATCAGTCACCTATCACGATTCTGAAACCGATACCGAGAAAGAATGGAAAGCAGATATCGTTCTAGGAACTGACGGTGCAGGATCTGTGGTACGCAAAGCGATGATGAAACAGCGAGACTTTTTGTTTTCGCATAGTATGAACTGGTTACCGCACGGTTATAAAGAATTGAACATTCCGCCTACAGAAAATGGGAAATGGCGTATCGAGAAAAATTTCTTGCACATATGGCCACGTGGTGGTTTTATGTTGATTGCTTTACCTAATCTCGATGGTAGTTTCACGCTTACTTTGTTCATGCAATATGACGGCGATGGACCAGCATTCAACAAGATTAAAACTGACCAAGAAATCACCGATTTCTTCACGACTTATTTTAAAGATGTGATGGAACACATTCCAGATTTGATAGAGCAATACCATACAAATCCAGCTCCGCCATTAGGAACAGTGCGTTGTTCACCATGGACGGCTTATGGAACTAGTTTGATTATGGGTGACGCTGCTCACGCCATTGTACCTTTTTATGGTCAAGGAATGAATGCGAGTTTTGAAGACGTAGTCGTTTTTGACGAGATGTTAGACCAACACGAGAATTGGTCAGACGCATTCGATGCCTTTTCAAAAACAAGAAAACCAGATGCCGATGCTATTGCAGATCTTGCTTTGGACAATTTTGTAGAGATGAGAGACAGCGTGGCAAATCCTAACTTCCAGTTGAAAAGGCAAATCGAGATGCGTTTAGAAGCAGCTTTCGCGAAAGCGGAATACCAATCTAAATACTCACTCGTAACTTTCCCTGAAGAAGGAATAAGCTATAGAGAGGCTATGCTTAAAGGACGAGCGCAAGACAAAGCAATTTTATGGTTGCTAGAAAACGACCAAATAAAAGTAGAAGACGATTTAAACGATTTATTAAAATCCATCCAGCAAAAGACCGAAGAGGTGTTGTGGCTGCGAGGATAATTTAAAATAACAATAATGGCAGTATTAAAAGATAAAGCAACACCTAGAGGAAAATATCCACATATCAAGCGCGTGGGCGATTTCTTATTTGTTTCAGGAACCAGCAGCCGTAGAAAAGACAATACTTTTGCAGGCGTAGAAGTGGACGAGATGGGAACGACTAACCTCGATATAAAAGCACAAACCGCAGCGGTTTTAGAAAACATAGATGCGATCTTACAAACGGAAGGAGCGTCGATAAAAGATGTCGTTGATGTGACTACATTTTTGGTGAATATGAACGACTTTGGTGGTTATAATACAACTTACGGTGAGTTCTTCGATTACGACGGACCTACTAGAACAACCGTTGCAGTGCATCAATTACCTCATCCGCATTTACTGATTGAGATTAAAGCGATGGCTTATAAGCCGATTTAAGTTTAAACCTAAGGATAAGTTTAAATTGAATAATTTTTATAAGCTGTAAAGCGCAAATAAACTATAGAAAATAGTGGTAAGGGCGAAATTAATTCCGTCCAAAATAGATGACGAATCCGCCCAAACCAAACCAAAAGAACATGGACATAAAAAACTTCATCAATAACAGTGAGCACATTCCATTAAGTGGATTGTGGTTGGATAATTATGAACCAGCAAGCGGTCAGGTTTATGGACAGATTCCTAATTCAAATGAAGATGATATTGAAAAAGCCTATCAAGCGGCAAACGCTGCTTTTAAAGATTGGTCCACTACCAGTATTGATGAACGTTCCAGAATCATGTTGCGCATCGCAGATCTAATAGAAGAAAACCTAGAACAACTCGCCGCAGCAGAATCTCGTGATAATGGAAAACCCTTATGGCTTGCTACAGCAGTAGATATTCCACGTGCTTCTTCAAACTTCCGTTTTTATGGAAACGCGATTACGCAGTATTCAAGTGATGCTCATGAAAGCGTAGGCAAAAACACGATGAATTTTACCATGCGCAAACCTATAGGCGTGGTAGGATGCATATCTCCATGGAATTTACCTTTGTATTTATTCAGCTGGAAAATTGCTCCGGCGATTGCAGCAGGAAATTGTGTGGTGTCAAAACCTAGTGAGGTCACGCCAGCAACGGCATACTTGCTTGGTGAGATTGTAAAAAAAGCAGGATTACCGGCTGGTGTCCTTAATATAGTACATGGTTTAGGCGGTAGTTGCGGTCAGGCCATTGTAGCTCATCCAGGCATTAAAGCCATTAGTTTTACAGGTGGAACCACTACTGGCGAGCACATCGCTAGAACGGCAGCGCCTATGTTTAAAAAATTATCGTTAGAATTAGGTGGTAAGAATCCTAACATCATTTTTGCCGACTGTGATTATGATAAAATGCTCACCACGACCCTACGATCTTCTTTTGCAAATCAAGGGCAGATCTGTTTGTGTGGTAGTAGGATCCTAGTGGAACAATCACTCTATGAGAAATTCAAGACAGACTTTGTTGCTCGTGTACAACAACTCAAAGTAGGTCCTCCTAATCAGCCTGACTCCAAAGTAGGTGCTGTAGTCAGTGCTGCTCATAGAGATAAGATTTTGGATTATATCGCTTTCGCGAAAGCGAATCCCGAAGAATACACCATAATATCTGGAGGAAATTCGATTCTTATAGAAGGTCACGAAGGTGGCTATTATCTAGAACCTACGGTCATAGAAGTCCAGTCTAATGATTGTAAATTGAACCAAGAAGAGATTTTTGGACCAGTGGTAACCATCATGCCGTTTAAGGATGAAGCGCATGCACTAGAACTCGCAAATGGTACTCGATATGGATTAAGCGCCACATTATGGACGAATGATTTGAGCCGCACCATGAGAATGAGCAATGAACTAGAAGCCGGTATCGTATGGGTAAATACCTGGTTAAATCGTGATTTACGCACACCTTTTGGCGGTGTTAAAGACAGCGGTGTAGGTCGTGAAGGCGGATTTGAAGCCTTGAACTTTTTTACTGAGCCTAAGAATATTTGTATTGAATACTAACTACCACACGATCATCATAGGCGGCGGCGCAGCAGGATTTTTTACAGCAATCAACCTTGCTGAGCGATTGCCTGAAGCTAAAATCGCAATTCTTGAACGAGGGAAAGATGTACTTCAAAAGGTACGTATTTCTGGTGGTGGACGCTGTAATGTCACTCATGCCGAATTTATTCCTAAAGAGCTATCGTTGAATTATCCGCGTGGTGAGAAAGAATTATTAGGTCCATTCCATAGTTTCATGACTGGAGATACTATTGCATGGTTTGAAGAACGTGGCGTGACATTGAAAATAGAAGAAGATGGACGTATGTTTCCTACTACAGATTCTTCACAAACGATCATTAACTGTTTTCTTGAGCTCGCACAAAAATTCAACATAGAAATTTTAACCAGCCATAATGTAACTTCCATAAATAAAGAAGAAAACTGGAACGTATATACTAAAGAAGAACAATTTGCTTGTAAAAACCTAATAATCACTGCTGGTAGTAGTCCTAAAGTTTGGGAGATGATGCGTGAATTAGGTCATTCCATAGAAAGAGCTGTTCCTTCTTTATTTACCTTTAATATAGTAGACAAAAAAATCACAGAGCTTGCAGGAATTGCGCTTGAAGCAACGGTAGAAATCCCACAATTGAAATTAGAATCTCAAGGTCCTTTATTAATAACGCATTGGGGCTTTTCTGGTCCAGCAATTTTAAAAATGAGCGCTTGGGGCGCACGAGAATTAAATGGATCTGATTATAAGTTTGATGTGGTTATAAACTGGCTCAATTATATTACTACACAAGAATGTTTTGAAACCTTAGTAGCTCAGCGTTCTAGCAAAAGACAGGTCGGGAACGAGTGGTTATTTGATGTTCCTAAAAGGCTTTGGAAGTTTCTAGTGGAAAGCATCAACCTCACAGAAAAAAACTGGGCAGACTGTTCAAACAAAGATTTACAAAACCTCGCAACAGTTTTGACCGCAAGCACTTTTTCTGTAAATGGTAAAAGTACTTTTAAAGAAGAGTTTGTCACCGCTGGTGGTGTGGATTTAAAAGAAATCAACTTTAAAACTTTTGCTTCTAAAAAACAGGAAAACCTTTATCTCGCTGGTGAGGTTCTCAACATAGATGCCATTACTGGTGGTTTTAATTTTCAAAATGCCTGGACTGGTGGATGGATCATTGCGCAATCGATTGATGATTAAATTTTTTACTCTAAATTCTACAATTCTTTGTTTTTTTAGGTACTTTAAGTCTCTAAAAGCATCTTATGATTTTAAAAGATATTCACCAATATATCTGCATCCTTTTGCTATTTGCTGGTAACTCATATTTCACTTATGGTCAAACCGATAATATTAAAGAACCTTTATCAGGAGAAGTAAAATCTATAAGAGTTACTATTGAATTTGTTAATGACTCCATTCAGAATTTAAAACTTTTTAGTATTGATAATGATTATGGACATACTGGTTTCATAAGTCCTACGGCTGTAAAAAGCAACTTTAATTCTATATGGCATGAAACTACAGCAACCCGTTATTTAAATTACTATCAAGAAAGAGATAGAAAAGACAGAATCATTAAAGAGTTATGGCTTAATAAAAAAGATGAACTTGTAGAAGATTATAGATATTTCTACAACGATAACTCCAACTTAAAACAAGAAGAGAATACTTCCGAATTTGAAAAAAAATTTGCGATTGAAAAATTTTGCGATTTTCAAAAATATTATTTTGAAGAAAATCTGTTAATCAAAAAAACAGAAGAGGATTATTGGAAGGATAAGGAAGATTTTGAGACATATATTTATGATAAAAATAAAAAGCTTATCAATAAATTCAGATATTACTCTGATCCTGGAAATAGAAATCTTATGGATGGAGAGCTTAATATTTATGAAGACACTTTACTAGTTAAAACTACTCCTTATGATTATAGTAATTCTCAATATGATCAAGGTCGTGAGTATACCTATGACGGTAAACACAGATTGACAGAAATCTATCAACTACTTTACTACAAATGGGTTAGCGTAGATGACACTTTGAAAAGAATATACTCCTCAATTCCTTTAAAAAAACTTTACTGTACGCATGAATATGATGACAAAAACAATATCGTTAAAGAGATTTTTTACAACGATGATAATAACAATAATGATTCTATAAACCATTTCAAAACAATAGAAAGGCAGTTCAAAAATAATCTAGAAGTAAACATTAAAACCACTTATTCTATTACGAAAGACGAGCTTTCGGTTTCTTTAATTGAAAAAGAATTTGATGATTCTAATCGCATCATCTCTTACCTCAGATATTTTAAAGATGTTCTCAATGCTGAAAGACATTATGCTTACAACTCACACAACGACGTGATATCAATTCAATTAGTACGTTATGATGAGTCAAATGCAATCACTAAAAATAAGATAGATTTTAAATTTGAGTACGATTCACATGGCAATTGGATTCAACAAGTAAAATCAGTTGATGGTCAACCACTTTTTATCTGGCATCGCAAAATCGAATATTATAATTAAGACATTACCGAAACCGATTGCGCAATCTTATTCAAAACTCATCATTTTAAAAAATCGCTTTTCTTAACTTTAGCTTTCAAAAGAAAGACATTGAACAAGAAAACGATATTAATGATTCTCGATGGATGGGGAATCACTCAAGACCCAAAAGTTAGCGCCATCGCTCAAGCACAGACTCCTTTTATAGATAGTCTATATGATAAATATCCACATGCAACACTGCGCACAGACGGCGAGCACGTTGGATTACCAGAAGGGCAAATGGGAAATAGTGAAGTAGGCCACATGAATCTAGGTGCTGGCCGTATTGTCTATCAAGATCTAGCCAAAATCAATAAAGCCATTAAAGAAGATACGCTTAAAGATGAGCAGGTTCTTGTTGATGCACTCGCTTTCGCGAAAGCGAATTCCAAAAAAGTTCACTTCTTAGGGTTATTATCTGATGGTGGAGTTCATGCGCATATAGACCATTTAAAAGCACTATTAGATGTAGCTGAAAGTCATGAAATAGAAGATGTTTTTATACATGCCTTTACTGATGGACGCGATGTAGACCCAAAGTCTGGCGCAGGTCACATTGCAAATCTGGAAAAACATATCTCAGGAACTAATGCACAACTGGCAACTGTTACAGGACGTTATTTTGCCATGGATAGAGACCAGCGATGGGATCGTGTTAAAAAAGCATATGATGTTATTGTTCACGGAATGGGACAACCATCACACGATGCTACTAATTCTATTAAAGAGTTTTATAATCAAGGTGTCACTGATGAATTTATTGAACCTATCGTGGTTCTTAATGGAACAGAACCTGTAGCTACTGTTGAAGATGGTGATGTTATCATATTCTTTAACTATCGTACGGATCGTGGTCGTGAGTTAACTCAAATGTTATCTCAGCAAGACTATCACGAGCAAAATACTCATGCGCTAAATTTATATTATGTGACCATGACAAAGTATGATGATAGTTATAAAAATGTAAAAGTCATCTTTGAAAAAGATAATTTAAAAAACACTCTAGGTGAGGTACTATCTGCTGCTGGTAAAACACAAATACGTATTGCCGAAACTGAGAAATATCCACATGTGACTTTCTTTTTTAATGGTGGTCAAGAAAAACCATTTAAAGGAGAAGAAAGAATTATGTGTAACTCTCCTAAAGTAGCAACCTATGACTTGCAACCCGAAATGTCCATCGATTGTGTTTCAAGTAGTATCATACCCGAAATTAACAGACAAGCTGCAGATTTTATATGTCTTAATTTTGCAAATCCTGATATGGTAGGCCATACAGGCTCTATGGAGGCTGCAGTAAAGGCGTGTGAAGCTGTTGATCAAGCAGCACATGATGTCATAACAGCTGCAATGGAACAAGATTACACCATTATTGTTATTGCTGATCATGGAAATTGCGAGGTAATGCTTAATCCTGATGGATCTGTAAATACTGCACACACGACCAATCCGGTACCTATTATTTTAGTAGATAAAGATTTAAAAGAAGTTAAGGACGGCATCTTGGGTGATATAGCTCCTACTATATTAAAGTTAATAGGTGTTAAACAACCTGAAGAAATGACTCAAAATTCGTTACTTTAACCCTATGAAAAAGATTATACTATTATTAACCGTAATACTGTTAGCTAGTTGTGGAACACAAAAAGCAACAACAGAAAAAGAAGCAAGTGTTGCTCAACCTGAAGTACCAGCAACACCAGAACCACCTAAAACACCAGTTTTAGTTAATGGGCATTTATCTGGTGTTCAAACTAAGGATGCTTTTATGCAAGAGCCATTTTCAACATGGTTCACACCACGTTATAGCGCATACAGTCTCGACGAAGAAACAAAAAACACGCTAGCCGATGCTATGAAAGATGTTGAAATCAGAGCTTATATGGGAACCTGGTGCGGCGATTCAAAACGTGAAACACCTATGTTTTATAAACTATTAGATGAAGTAGGTTTTAAAGAAAAAAATCTAACACTAATTACTGTAGATAGATCAAAATCAAAACCAGAAGAATTAGTGTCTGGTTATAATGTAGTAAGAGTACCAACTTTTATCTTTTATCGCGGTGGACAGGAAATAGGTCGATATGTAGAACGACCAAGAGAAAGTCTAGAAAAGGATATTTTAAAAATAGTAACTGGAGTGCCTTATAAACATTCTTACGATAATTAAATGACAACTTTAAACCCAGCAAATGCTGGGTTTCTTTTTAAGAAGAATTATGAGCGCGATAAATCTGAATGAAAAACTCACCTTATTTCAAGAAACCTGGACTCCTAAGATTATAGGCGAGCTTAATGGGCAACAAGTAAAACTTGCAAAACTTAAAGGTGAATTTGTATGGCATCAACATGAGAATGAAGATGAACTTTTCTATGTGGTGAAAGGTCAATTAATCATTGAACTAAGAGATCAAACGATTACTCTTAAAGAAGGAGAAATGTACATCGTACCACGCGGTGTAGAACATAAACCTATTGCGCATGAAGAAGTTCATGTCATGCTATTTGAACCTGCAAGCACAGCACATACTGGCGATATAGAACATGAGTTAACTAAAGATGAGTTAGACTGGATATGATTTCAAAAATCAGCCTTATTATTCTTTAGTGTTCTTTACGCTTACTAAAACAAGCTTTCCTATGTGTTTTTAATTTTGATTTTTAAAAGCATCGCGTTTGGAATTGCTATTTTTGCACTTTATTACAATCTATGATAGTTACTAAAACTCGAGAAGAATTAGAAATAATGCGTCGTGCTGCACTTATGGTAAGTAAAACACTTGCTATGGTTGCTGCCGAGATCAAACCTGGTGTTACTACTTTAAAATTAGACACCATGGCCGAAGAATTTATACGCGATCATGGAGCTATTCCAGGATTTAAAGGTTTATATGATTGTCCTAGTACACTACTTATTTCACCTAATGAAGAAGTAGTACACGGTATACCAAAAGATGTAGAAATAAAAGATGGTGATGTACTATCTGTGGACTGCGGTGCCATCGTAGACGGGTTTTATGGAGATCATGCTTATACATTTGCAGTAGGCGAAATTCCTCAAGAGACGCAAGATTTATTAGATCGCACTAAAAATTCTTTGTACTTGGGTATTGAGCAATTTCGTGTAGGGAATCGTGTAGGTGATGTAGGCTATGCCATCCAGAATTATTGTGAAGGATTTGGTTATGGTGTAGTACGTGAACTAGTAGGTCATGGACTAGGTCGCACCATGCATGAAGATCCACAAATGCCTAATTATGGAAAACGTGGGCGCGGGAAGAAATTTGTAGAAGGAATGACTGTTGCTATAGAACCTATGATTAATCTAGGTACTAAAGACATCAAGCACTATCCAGATGGATGGACTATTAAAACTCGTGACATGAAACCTAGTGCACACTTTGAGCACGATATCGCCATTGTAGATGGAGAACCTCGTTTATTAAGTACGTTTGATTATATCTATGAAGTACTAGGAATTACTTCAAACGAAGAAGATCCTTATCGCTGGAAAGATTAAGTAAGGAGTGATATAGGATCAACGATAAATGAAAAAACTCTTCAAATTCTTCCTCAACCTTATCCCAAGGCCATGGCTTATTAGCTTGAGCTATTGGGTGCGTCCGCTAATGGCGTGGTGGTATCGTGGTGATCGATATACAGATCCTATAGATGGGAAATCTTTTAAAAGCTTTTTACCTTATGGCTACGGAATCGTGAGAGAAAATGTCCTTTCTCCTTCTACTCTATCCTTAGAACGTCACCGTTTACTTTGGTTGTACCTTAATAGAGAAACAGACTTACTTACTCGTCCACAATCGCTATTGCATTTTGCACCGGAACAATGTTTTTATAAACGCTTCCGCGAAAGCGAAACTATAACATACACCACAACAGATTTACTTTCTCCACTGGCAGATGTCAAGGCAGATATTTGTAACCTACCGTTTGAAGATAACAGTTATGACTTCATACTATGTAATCATGTTTTAGAACATATTCCTGATGATGAGACTGCAATGAAAGAATTGTATCGCGTCTTAAAACCTGGTGGAAAAGCCATTTTACAAATTCCGTTAGAAAATGACCGAGACGTAACCTTTGAAGATGATTCTATAACAGATAAAGAAGAACGCGCTAAGATTTTTGGCCAGTATGATCACGTTAGGGTTTATGGAATGGATTATTTTGACCGTTTAAAATCCATTGGATTTCAAGTGGATGCCGTTGATTACACAGCACACCTGTCTACAGATGAAGTGGATAAATACAGACTAGCAAAAGGAGAATTAATCCCTGTAGTGACTAAATCTGTGGTTTAATATATTGATTAAAACCTGGCGTGAGTTCAAATCGCAGCATTCCATTATCATCAATATACATTATAATAACCTCGATTTCTGGTATGTTTTTGAGCAGTACTCTAGATTTTTCTAATGGCATTGCCATAAGAGCTGTCGCATAGCCATCTGCTAGTGTACAATTATTTGCAATGACATTAACACCTATGACCTGTGATGGTTGAGCTAGTCCGGTTATAGGATTTACGGTATGAACGTACTCGATTCCCGTCGCCTCATCAACTTTATACTTGCGATAATTTCCACTACCTGCCATGGCTTTATCTTCTAAATTAATAGCCATAAGAGTCTTAGTTCCTTGAGCGCCGCTTTTAGGGTCATTAATACCGACTAGAAATGGTGCATCCTTTTCTAGATTTTTACCTTTAGTAATTACCTCACCACCTACCTCTACAATATAATTCTCAACTCCTTTTTCATCCAGCATTCTAGCGATATAATCTACTAACGTACCTTTGGCAATGGCATTATACTCTAGAAACATTCCTGGCTGTGTAGTTGTCACGTGGTAACCTTCATCAATTGCAGTTTTTTGTATATCCATTTTATAAAAACCTACAAACTGTAATAGACTATCAATTTGTTTTTGTGATGGAATACTAGTTTGTTCACCATTTGCTCCAAATCCGTAAGCGTTTACTAAGTTTCCAACTGTAGGATCAAAGTATCCATCAGTCTTGCGATAGATCTCTTGAGCAGCATCAAAAACTTCTTTAAATGCCTTACCTACAACAACAGTAGAATCTCCATCATTAATTCTATTTATATCAGATCCAGGTACCCAAGTAGACATGCTTTGATTAAACATATCAATTATTGCGTCTATATCTTCTGTAAGCTCCAGCGGCACATCATGAAAAGCTTTAATTCCATAAGTGGTGCCTATCGCATTG
This sequence comes from Nonlabens ulvanivorans, assembly GCF_000732625.1. GTDB lineage: Bacteria > Bacteroidota > Bacteroidia > Flavobacteriales > Flavobacteriaceae > Nonlabens > Nonlabens ulvanivorans. The sequence continues at coordinate 1,081,732 of NZ_JPJI01000032.1, read as the reverse complement.
CCTACAAAAGTTTGCGGTGCGGTTAGTTCCTGTTTTTTTTCACAAGAGATTACTATAAGGATAAGTAATAGAATTAGTTTTTTCATTTGATTTCAATTAGGCCTGCAAAATTAATGGTATAATCTTCTTCGTGATGTACTGGTATTTCGTAATTTTTTGAATTAGCTAGCCCTACACCAGCATAATAAGTTCGTGCTTTAAATTTAATGCCATGATCTTTAAGTTTATTCATAAATACTTGATCATACTCAACTGGGTTTGCAGGATAAGAAATCGCTCGTACTACTACAAAATGTAATGTTTTATCCTTGAGTGCCACAAACTGTGGATTCTTTTTAGGCTTAGAATTTATAGATATAAATTCAAAACCTAATTCTTCCATTTCCTTACCTACGATATTCATCGCTAGTTGATGCAGTTCTTGTTCTGTAAGTGGTGTCATACTACAAAAATAGTCACTAACTCATCAATAGACTATAAAGGTTTACTTAAAACCACGAGCGGCTTATTAAAAATCTAGATATGACTATATTTAGGCACAAACTGACTCTGCACCTATGAAAAGAATAGCACTATGCGCACTCTTTACAATTCTTATGTTTTCCTGTCAACAGAAAAATGAAACTATCATAACTGACAATTCTGTAGCAAAAACAGACAGACCACTTACAGAATACGTCAACACCTTCATAGGAACTGGTGGACATGGGCACACTTATCCTGGCGCGACGATGCCTTTTGGAATGATGCAATTGAGTCCAGACACTAGACTCGATGGTTGGGATGGATGTAGTGGTTATCATTATACAGACGATGTGATTTATGGATTCTCACATACTCATTTAAGCGGAACAGGAGTAAGCGATTACGGCGATATTCTTTTGATGCCTACTACAAAGCCTACTCTACACAACGGTGCCGATGGAAAAGAAGGCTACTCTTCAAAATTCTCTCACGATAATGAAAAAGCAAGTCCCGGATATTATGAAGTGCATCTGGACGATACTGATATAGACGTGCGATTAACAGTTACAGAACGTGCAGGAATGCATGAATATCGCTTTCGCGAAAGCAAGAACCAATACGTCATCCTAGACTTATTACATAGAGATAAATTACTAGAGCATGATGTACAATTCTTATCCGATACTGAGATTACTGGAAAACGATATTCCAGCGCATGGGCTACTAAGCAAATGCTCTATTTCTATATAAAAACATCGCATCCTATTAAAAACTGGAATCGTAAGTACATAACTACACCAGAAATTGAAGCCCTAGAACTGGACAATCCCGATAATGAACCAGTCACCATCAAAATAGGAATAAGTCCAGTAGATAAAGAAGGAGCAAAACGCAATCTTGAAGCTGAAATAGGTGAAAAAAAATTTGACACCATTAAAAAAGAGGCAAACGATGCTTGGGAAAAACAGTTAAATAAAATCGTTATTGAAGATGATAATCACGATAACAAAGTAAATTTCTACAGCGCTCTATATCACACCATGATTGCTCCAAATTTATATCAAGATGTAGATGGTCGTTACAGAGGAATGGATCTAGAAATTTACGAAACACAAGATTTTGATTACTACACAGTATTTTCATTGTGGGATACTTATCGAGCTGCTCATCCATTATATACCATTATTGAACAAGAACGAACTAATGATTTTATCAACACCTTTACTGCTAAATATAAGGAAGGTGGCATTATGCCCATCTGGGATTTGAGCGGTAATTACACCGGCTGTATGATAGGTTACCACGCCGTACCTGTAATAGCCGATGCTTACATGAAAGGAATACGCGACTATGATGTAGACCTAGCTTTTGAGGCTATGAAACACAGTGCAACTAGAGATAAATTAGGCTTAGATTCTTATAAATCATTAGGATTTATTCCCGTAGAATTGGAAAGTGAGTCTGTTTCTAAAACGCTAGAATATGCTTATGATGACTGGACCATTGCACAACTGGCTCAAGAATTAAAAAAACCTGACGATTACAAAACTTATATTCAAAGAGCACAGTATTACAAAAATCTATATAATCCAGCCACAGGTTTTCTTCAAGGTAGAATGCGCAATACCTGGTTTGCACCGTTCAAGCCTGAAGAGGTGAACTTTAATTACACTGAGGCAAACGCATGGCAGTATAGCTTATATACTCCACAGGACATCTCTGGCCATATTAAATTAATGGGAGGAAATGCGGCTTATGAAAAACATCTAGACGAAATGTTCAATGCATCCATGAAAACTTCAGGACGTCATCAAGCAGATATTACTGGTCTTATAGGTCAATATGCACATGGCAATGAACCTAGCCACCATATGGCTTATCTGTACAACTATGTAGGCAAACCGTATAAAACCCAAGAGAAAGTTTATGAAATATTAACCTCACTCTATCACAATGCGCCAGATGGAGTGTCTGGTAATGAAGACTGTGGACAGATGAGCGCTTGGTATGTACTCAGTTCGCTAGGGTTTTATCCGGTGACTCCAGGATCAAATGAATATGTGATAGGAACACCTCTTTTTGACAAAGCGACGATCAATCTGGAAAATGGAAAGCAATTCACTATAGAGAAGCATGGTGATGGTAAGTATATCGCTTCCGCGAAAGCGAATTCTCAACCACATTACAACTCTCACATAACTCACGATCTTATATTGAATGGTGGTACGCTAGCGTTTGAGATGAGTAACGAAGCAACCGATTGGGGAACAGTTCAAGAAAACTGGCCAGTATCTTCTATTAAAGATGAACTTATTATCACACCTCCATTTATAGAAAAAGGTAAAATCGCATTTGCAGACTCTACCGTCATTCATTTAAATCAGGTTAATGAAAATGCAACTATGTTCTACTCCAGAGATGAGTCTGCATGGCAAGAATATAAATCCCCTATTACTTTATATAATGCGGGAACATTATCTGTGATAGCTCGTATGGAAGATAAAAAAAGTCCAGTGGTTACCACCGCTTTTTATAAATATGATAAAAACATGAAGGTGACTCTTGAGCATTCTTATGCAAACGAGTATAGCGCTGGTGGTAATAATGCATTAATCGATGGCATGAGAGGAACTGAAGATTTCCGTTCTGGAGCCTGGCAAGGAACTCAGAATGAAGACTTAAATGTGACTATAGATTTAGGCAACCCTAGAACAATTAGTAGTATAGAAGTAGGTTTCTTAAAAGATCAACGCAGTTGGATTTTCTGGCCTAAGACTGTAACTTTTGAATTCTACAATGAAAATGGTGAAATGGTAAAAAACATAAATCGTAATTTACCAGAAACAGGAAAAGAAGAAGTGTCTAAAGTCTTTAGACCTCGCCTAGAAACTCCTGACATTCAGGATAAAATTAAGTTTATTAAAATGAAAGCCATCACATATGGAAAACTACCTGAATGGCATTTGGGATATCCTTTTGACGGTACCTCATGGATTTTCATAGATGAAATTAACGTAAACTAAACCAGATTGAAAAGAAGACAATTTATAAAAAAAACAGCTCAAGGTAGTGCTGCGTTTACGTTGGGCGCTACATTACTGTCGTGTGTAGAATCAACAAATAAATCGATTATGACAAATAAAACAGCACCTGTAGCTATTTGCACTTGGGGTTTTACAAAAGCAAATCAAGCTGCTGGTGAAGCATTAGAATCTGGTATGGCAGCACTTGATGCAGCAATCAAAGGTGTAGCTGTAGAAGAAGAAAACATAAAAAACACCACAGTAGGTAAAGGAGGCGCACCAGATCGAGAAGGTAACGTAACCTTAGATGCCTGTGTAATGAATTCAAACGGTGATTGTGGTGCTGTAGTTTGCGTTGAAAATATTACTAATGTTGCTGCATTGGCTAAAGTTGTCATGGAAGAAACTCCACACGTCATGTTAGCTGGTAAAGGCGCCGAAGAACTGGCGTATAAAAATGGCTTTCAAGCAGAGCAACTACTTACCGATTCTTCAGAGGCTGCTTATAGAGAATGGCTCAAAACTAGCGAATACAAACCTATTATTAACATAGAAAATCATGATACTATAGGAATGCTATGCATGGATCAACATGGTGATATCGCTGGAGCTTGTACCACATCTGGACTTTCATATAAAATGAAAGGTCGTGTAGGTGATTCTCCTATAATTGGGTCCGGTTTGTTTGTAGACAATGAGATAGGTGGCGCCGCTGCTACTGGAATGGGTGAGGAAATCATGAAAACCGTAGGTAGTTTTTTAATTGTTGAATTGATGAGACAAGGTAAAACACCACAAGAAGCTTGTGAAGAAGCTGTACAACGCATCGTTACCAAAAATAAAAACATAGAAAATTTTCAAGTAGCTTATATCGCTCTCAATAAGAAAGGGGAAACTGGCAGTTACTGTATTCATCCTGGATTTGCAATGATGCAGTATAAAGATGGTACTAATTCACGTATAACATCAGCAGCAACACTGGACTCATAGAAACATACCAATGAAATCAAAAGATAATTACAACACAGCATTTGCCTTTTTGGCGACCTTATTTTTTATGTGGGGTTTTATAACCGTTTTAGTGGATGCCTTAGTACCTAGATTGAAAGATGTATTTGAATTAAGTTATGGACAATCCATAATGGTACAACTAGCATTCTTTGGAGCATTCTTCTGCTTTGCCATACCATCAAGTTTTTTACTTGAAAGAATAGGATATCAACGTGGAATTGTGATAGGACTATGTATTATGGGAATAGCTTGTATACTATTTTATCCAGCTGCAAGCATGAGAGAGTTTTGGATATTTATTACCGCTTTTTTCACATTGGCAGCTGGGATTACCTTATTACAGGTAGCTGCAAATCCTTATGTCACACTACTAGGTGATGAGAAAACAGCTTCAAGCAGACTTAATCTATCACAAGCGTTCAATAGTTTCGGAACCTTATTAGCACCTATAATTGGAGCTTTATTTTTACTAAGTGATACCGTAATGGACAGTAAAGCGATTGAGAAACTCAATGAGTCAGATCGCTTAGATTATTATGCGAGTGAGGCATTAACGGTTCAAGAACCATTTATCATAATCGCACTCATACTATTTGCACTTGCCGCTATTTTTGGTTGGAAAAAACTACCTTCTTTAATTAAAGCAGCTCCAGTTGGTGGATACTCTCAACTATTAAGTAATAAAAAATTCCTATTTGGAATGTTGGGTATATTCATGTATGTAGGAGCTGAAGTTTCAATCGGCAGCTTTTTGGTCAATTATTTTCAAGAACTCGATGTAATAGAAAACATTAAAAACAACGAGTTTTTAAGAGGTCTATCTTCGTTTCTGTTAGTCGGTAAAGACATTGATAAATTAGATGCTAAAGCTGTATTAGGATCGTTTGTAACGCTATATTGGGGTGGAGCGATGATTGGTAGATTTATTGGAGCTTTTTTAATGCGTTTTATTAGTAGTGGCAGATTACTTATGATTTTCGGATTACTTGCTATAACAATGATAGTTATATCAGTGAGCAGTAACGGAACGACTGCCATGTTTACCATACTAGCGGTAGGACTATTTAACTCGATCATGTTTCCTACTATCTTCAGTCTAGCTTTAAATGGACTAGATAATTTAAAAGCACAAGCTTCAGGATTACTAGTAATGGCAATTGTCGGTGGAGCTATTATACCAAAGCTTATAGGAACAATAGCTGATGCCATGAGTACTGATGAAGATGGTAATCTAACCGGTCAAGGACTAGGAATTGCTTTTCTATGTCTCACATTTTGTTATGGTTATATCGCCTATTATGGCTTAACGAAAAGAAAAGTATAAAAACCGACTATAGATCATTATCTATAAATCAGTTTGACCTAGCACAAATAACATATTCACTGAACAATCTGTAGGTCAGAGACTCTTAATAATGAGGATATCTCGATTCTATAAAATAAAAAACCCGACTATAAAGTCGGGTTTTTTATGATTGAGATAAAATTGATTATTATCCTCCAAAGTCATCAAATCTGATGTTCTCATCTGGAATTCCAAAATCCTCACCCATTTTTTGAACCGCTTGATTCATCAATGGTGGACCACAGAAATATAACTCAATATCTTCTGGTGTATCATGATGATTTAAATAGTTTTCAATTACACAGTTGTGAATGAAACCTACAAATCCATCACCTTCACCATCTATACCGTCTTTTACTTTCCAATTATCTTCTTCTAATGGTTCAGACAATGCAAGGTAAAATTTGAAATTAGGAAAATCTTTTTCTAATGCTCTAAAGTGATCCAAGTAGAATAATTCTCGTTTAGATCGACCACCATACCAATAAGTCACTTTTCTACCAGTCTTCAAAGTACGGAATAAGTGATACAAGTGAGAACGCATAGGCGCCATTCCTGCTCCACCACCTACATAAAGCATTTCTGCTTCAGATTCGTTGATAAAGAACTCTCCATAAGGACCTGATACTACAACTTTATCACCAGGTTTCTGGTTGAATATGTAAGAACTAGCAACACCAGGATTTACATCCATCCATCCGTTCTTTGCTCTATCCCATGGCGGCGTAGCAATACGTACATTTAACATAATATCACGACCTTCTGCAGGGTAAGAAGCCATAGAATATGCTCTTTCAACAGTTTCCGGGTTTTTCATTACAAGTGGCCATAAGTTAAACTTATCCCATTCTGCTTGAAATTTGTCTGCTGTATCATGCTCTTCTGGGTGAGCTGTGATATCCATATCTTTAAAATTCACAGTACATTCTGGAATTTCGATTTGAATATATCCACCAGCTTCATAATGCATATCTTCTGGAAGACGCACTACAAATTCTTTAATAAAAGAAGCAACGTTATAATTACGAACTACTTCTGCTTCCCATTTCTTAATACCAAAAACCTCTTCAGGAATCTCAATCACCATGTCTTGTTTTACCTTAACCTGGCAACCTAATCTCCATCCTTCGGCGATTTCTTTACGTGAGAAATGTGGCTCTTCAGTAGGAAGTATTCCTCCACCACCTTCTTTTACTATACACTTACACTGGATACATGTCCCACCACCACCACATGCAGATGGTAAGAATAGTTTATTATCACCTAATGTACTTAATAAAGTACTACCAGATCCAGTCGTTAAATCTCTTTCTCCATTCACGTTAATGGTCACTGGACCAGATGGAGATAATTTTTGCTTTACTACTAAAAGAAGCGTTACTAATAACGAGGTTAATAGTAAAAACGCTGCTACTGTAGCAATAATCGTTCCCGTAGTTCCTGCTGCTAATATCATTCTATTACTGGTTTACTTGTGTTAGTTTGTCTTCTAATGCAGTCGCTTGTATAGTCAACTCATTACTTTCATCTACCGGCATTACAGATAACTCATTTGTATCTGATTTTTCCTCTTCATCACCGCCTGTTAACATTCCACCAAAGCTCATAAAACCGATGGCCATTAATCCAGTAATAATAAATGTAATCCCTAGTCCTCTTAACGGAGCTGGCACAGATGAATAGCGTATTTTTTCACGTATCGCTGCAATAGCTAATATTGCTAAAAACCATCCTATACCAGAACCTACACCATAAGTGGTAGCTAATCCTAAAGTAGCAATCTCTCTAGATTGCATAAATAATGATCCACCTAATATCGCACAGTTTACTGCAATAAGTGGTAAAAATATACCTAGTGAATTATATAGTGATGGCGAGAATTTCTCTACTATAATTTCTACTAATTGCACCATGGTAGCAATAGTTGCGATAAACATTATAAAAGATAAGAAACTTAAGTCATAAGAAGCGTACTCTGCCCCTAACCACTTTAAAGCTCCAGGCTGCAATATATACTGATCTAGCATCCAGTTTAACGGTACCGTAATCGCAAGTACAAAAATTACAGCAGCACCTAATCCAACTGCAGTAGATACTTTCTTAGATACAGCAAGGTATGAACACATCCCTAGGAATGTAGCAAACACCATATTATCTATAAAGATTGATTTGAAAAATAATTCTATATGTTCCATATTGTATGTTTTGAATACGCTTTCGCGAAAGCGTAATAACCTATATCTAGTCTTCTATTAAAGCTTTATTTCTACTACGTTGCACCCATATAATTAGACCTACAACAATTAACGCCATAGGAGATAATAGCATGAAACCATTATTCTCATATCCTATCGCATATAATCCAGTCTTCTCTATTGGATCTCCTAGCACTGCATAACCTAATAAAGTTCCTGAACCTAAAAGCTCTCTAAAGAAACCTACCAGAATTAGTATAAATCCATATCCAGCTGCATTACCTATTCCATCAAGGAAAGATCTCCATGGACCATTACCTAAAGCAAAAGCTTCAAAACGTCCCATGATAATACAGTTTGTAATAATCAATCCTACAAATACTGATAGCGTTTTACTTAACTCATAAGCATATGCCTTAAGTACCTGATCAACAATAATTACCAATGCTGCTACAACTACTAGCTGTACAATAATTCTAATTTTAGAAGGAATAATGTTTCTCATTAAAGAGATCACCACGTTACCTACACCTAATACAAAAAGTACTGAAATAGACATTACAATCGATGCCTGCAACTCTGCAGTAATCGCAAGAGCAGAACAGATCCCTAATACCTGAATAGTAATCGGGTTATTATCTAATAATGGATCTGATATTAGCTTACTATCTTTTTTTGATAAAAGTCCCATATATCTATTTCTTTAAAGTTTTAAAATAAGGTACATAAAGACCTAAGTCTTTTTTAATCATAGCAGTTACACCATCACCAGTTATGGTTGCGCCGGCTATCGCATCTACCTCATAATCGTTTTTATCATTATTCTTAGGATCTGCGTTACCTTTTGCTACGGTAATTCCTTTAAAAACACCGGAGTCGTTCAATAAATGTTCGCCAGTGAAGTCATCCATAAAATAAGTTTGCTTGATATTAGCACCTAGACCAGGTGTTTCTCCTTTATGATCAAAGTAAGCGCCTTGAACAACCATATCTTCATCAACAGCTACATAACCCCATATGGCATCCCATAGACCTTTACCTCTAATAGGTGCTACATATAAGGTTTTACCTTCTGGGTTTTTACCAACAAACAATGGCAACAAACGTGTACCTTCGGTCTTTTGAAGATTTTGTTGTTTTTTTACGTCTATTAAATAAGGCTCTTGGTTAGCCTCATCCATGTATTCTTGACGAGTTTGCGTTTTAACAATGCTACCATCTTTAAAAGTAAGTACTAATTGCTCAGTCACATTCTTTTTAAATTCTTCTGGAGCTTCACTAGCATCAATAAATACAGCAGAGCTACCTTCGTTATTATTAATACCTAGAGCATAAAGTATATTTTGCTGCTTTTCTATTTTCTCGTTTTGAGCTATTGCAGGGCTTAAGCTAGATGCTAAAAAGGCCAATATTCCACCTACCACGATTACCATTCCTACGGCAAAGAGTAAGGTATATGAATTTTTATCAGTTCTATTTTCCATAATTAAGCTGCTTTAACTTTTAAACGCTTCATTCTTTTCTTTACGTTACCTTGAACTACATAGTGATCAATTGTAGGCGCAAAAACATTCATCAATAAAATGGCAAGGAATACTCCTTCTGGATAAGCTGGATTAAACACGCGTATCATAATTGAAATGAACCCAATTAAGAAACCATAAATCCATTTACCCTTATTAGTTTGTGAAGCGGTTACTGGATCTGTCGCCATAAATACAGCACCAAAAAGGATAGAACCTATGATTAAGTGTTGCCAGAATGGAACACTCATTAATCCATAAAATTTACTAGAATCTGTTATGATTCCTGCATCAACCACACCGTTAAAGATCAATCCCATCACTAGTGCACCAACAACAGTACTCAACATAATTCTCCAGCTTCCTATCTTAGTAAAGATTAAGAACAATGCTCCGATAATTATTAAGAATTTAGAAGTCTCACCAACTGATCCTGGGATTAATCCCCAGAACATATCCCAGTAATCGTAAGCAACTGTGCTATTTTGAGCATAAGATCCTAGAATCGTTTCTCCAGATATTGCATCTAAGTTACTTTGTCCAGCAGCAATCATTTGATCGCGTTCTACTGCACCATGCACCCAAACTTTATCTCCAGACATCCAAGTAGGATAAGCAAAGAATAAGAAAGCTCTTATAGTTAATGCTGGATTCAAGATATTCATTCCTGTTCCACCAAAAACTTCTTTACCTATTACTACTCCAAATATTACTGCTACCGCTAACATCCATAACGGAATATCAACAGGAACTATTAATGGAACTAGCATACCTGTTACTAGATATCCTTCTTCAACCTCGTGACCTTTGATAACTGCAAATAAAAATTCTACTGCCAGACCTACTCCATAAGAAACAGCTACAAGTGGTAAAATTGTCCAGGCTCCAATTAGTAAGTTATCAATCGTCCAAAATGATGCTCCTAGGAAACCATTTGCACTTTCAATCATTCCTTGAGCAAGGTAATGCTGGTAACCAGCGTTATACATACCAAAAATCAAACATGGCACTAGAGCCATGATCACTGTATTCATAGTACGTTTTAAATCATCTGCCGCTTTGATATGTGTCCCATTGTGGGTCACCTCATTAGGCAAGTATAGAAAAGTATGGAGTGCGTTAAACGCAGGAGCCATCTTCTTCCCTTTATACTTTTCTTTTAAGTCGTGTAATTTGCTTTTTAAACTCATTATCCTATCTCTTTAAGCATTAAGTCTAATCCTTCTCTAATTATCTTTTGATGCGGTTGTTTAGACACACAAATAAATTCTGTCACCGCAAAATCTTCTGGCGCTACTTCGTACATACCCAAAGCCTCCATTTCATCAAGATCTTTATACATACAAGCCTTTAAGATTTGCATAGGATAAATATCTAAAGGAAATACTTCTTCATAATTACCAGTAACCACAAACGCTCTGTGTTCACCATTTGTATTGGTATCTAGGTCGTATTTCTTCTTAGGATTTAACCATGAGAAAGTTAAAGCTCTAGATGGAGAAATTTTATCAAAAACAGGTTTATTCCAACCAAATAATTCATAATCATCACCTTCTGGAATTACCGTAACAACATTGCTGTAATAATCTAAAACACCAGACTCACCGACCTGCTTACCTGAAAGAACATTTCCAGAAATCACACGGTGATTAGCTCCTTTTTCAATACCATTTTTATAAATAAAAGTATCTAAAGTAGCTCCTATTTTTGTTGTAAAGTATCTTGGGTTTTCAACAGAAGATCCTGCTAGAGCAACAACACGCTCTGCGTTGAACTTACCCGTTAAAAGCAACTCACCGATAATCACCAAATCCTGTGCTGCTACAGTATAAACCGTCTCACCTTTGTTAATAGGATCAATTTTATTGATAAGAGTACCTACATTACCACTAGGATGTGGTCCAGAAACCTTATGCAGTTCAACACCACTTAATCCAGTAAAGATAGAATCAGAGTTTTTTGCAACTCCTACATGAACCTTACCATCAGTAAGCATTCCTAAGGCAGTAATAGCTGTCTGTAGTTCTTTTTCCTTACCTAAAAGCGCAAAATTTAAATCTGCTGCAAGCGGTGCGCTAGCGTGACCAGAAATAAAAATAGCTTTAGGAGTAAGTGTTGGATTTGCAACCACGTCATAAGGACGCTGCTTTACAAATGACCAACAACCTGACGCGAGCAAGTGATTTTTAACCTCTTCAGCTTTTTTACCAGACAAGTTAAATGTGCCATGATTGACGTAGTCTTGGTTAACATCTGCTTTGATCTTAAAGGCATCGATACGTCTTTTAGGACCACGTTGCACTTCTACGATCTCACCAGATACTGGAGATACAAATTTCATTGACTCGACAGACTTGTTGTAAAACAAAGTCTCACCGGCTTTTACGTGAGTACCTTCTCTAGCTACTAGCTTTGGAATGATACTGTGAAAATCTTCAGGTCGTACATAATAAAAAGATGAAGCAGCAGCATTATCAAGCTCTTTTTGAGCAGCTCCTACTAACTTAATATCGAGACCTTTTTTAATTCTAATGTCTTTTGACATAGGATGATGGATTTAGTCCTTTTAAAAATCGTGCAAATTTACGCGATAATGCGCAGATTATTGGATGCTGATTTTATTTAGAATAATTCTTAATAGAATAACTCCGTAAGTTTGGCATCGCTTTCGCGAAAGTATTAACAACATACACAATAAACGTTATATTTATCACGTATTTAACCATCTATGAAGTCGTTTTTTATTTTAGTCTTTACAACACTATCCGTTGTTTTTATCGCTCAGTCACAAACTTTAGAGGATCTTGTTAATGATCCCGACTATATAAAGTCAGTAACATTCAACAAAGAACCAGAATATATGCTTCCCGTGTTTCAAATGGGAGAAACCGTGGCGTTAGAATTTGATGACGTCATAGGTGATGAGGCAGATTATTACTATCAGTTTGAACACTATGATTATAACTGGCAACCTAGTCGTTTATTTAAAAATGAGTTTCTAGACGGTATTGATGACATGCGCATCTTTGACTACCGTAATTCTTTTACCACTTTACAATCTTTCTCACATTACACTTTATCGATACCAAATCAATTTACGCGTGGTTTTAAGGTAAGTGGCAATTACATGATTCACATTTACAATGATAACAGAGAACTCGTTTTTTCAAGAAAATTTATGATCATGGAAGAAAAAGCTCAAGTAGGTGTAGAAATTAAAAGAGCAAGAGATATTAAATATATTAACACTCAACAAAGAGTACAATATACTGTAGACTCTCAAGAAATTAACTTCATTAATCCAGCTGATAATTTGAAAACAGTTATCATACAAAATTCGGATATTCAGACCGCTCTCTATGACATTAAACCACAATTTAATCTAGGAAACAGGCAGGAATACAGGTACGATACAGAAACCTCTTTCTGGGCAGGAAACGAATATTTAAATTTTGAAAATAGAGACTTTAGGTCTCCTAACCAGAATATAGATTATGTGCGCAAGAAAGATTTATATGAAGCATATCTATTTGTGCACAAACCTCGTTACGGTAATGAATATACTTTTTTCCCAGATATTAATGGAAACTATCTAGTGACCACATTAGATAATGAAGACAACGCTGTTCAAGCAGAATATGTAAACATTCACTTCTCGCTTTTACCGACTTTTAATCTACCGCCAGATGCCAGTATTTACGTAATGGGAAATTATAATGCTTTTCAATTGCAGCCAGAAAACATGATGATTTACAATGAGAAACGTGGCATGTATGAAGCAAAGATTTTACTTAAACAAGGATTTTATAATTACCGTTACACGGTAGTTTATAATAATGGAGAACAGGATCCTGGATTTATATCAGGAAATCTATGGCAAACTGAAAACATCTACACTGTGCTGGCATATTATCGCGAGCCAGGCGGACGATATGATCGTCTTATAGGTCAAGGCGCAGCGAGTAGTGAAGAGATTAGGAATTAGTATTATTTATAATAGGTAAATTGATAATTAAGGAAGAAGTTTTTGTCTAAATCATTCTGACCAAAAACTTGTGCGTAATTCAGGTGATTTGTTATATCCATTTGTCCATTAACTGACAAATTATAGGATTCAATTTTGTAATCTTTAGATTCCTTATCTGATATTTTTGCTCTCGCCATAAATAATCCACTATTACAATCTAAAAACTCACCTTCGTCATCAACAGCTCCTAAACTTTCTAGCTGAATATAAAATCCATCTTTTAAAAATCTTAGTTCCTTATTTTTTAGTGAAACTGACAAATCTTTATTATCACCAGTAATTATATTAAAAGTTTCCGAAGAATAAATTAGTTCCCCTAAACTATCGCCATCTACCTTGAAAAAATTAAGTCGAATAAGCAATTTGGAATTCTTATAAATTTCTTTTTGTTTCTTTGACATTCCTGAATGTCTATCAAAAGGTAACTTAATTGAAGAAATTCGTTTATTTAAAAGTTGTTCATTAGGCACAACTTTAGTGAACACATTAGTATGACATGGTAGAATTTGACTTCCTAATTTCTTAGAATCTTTCAATCCTTTGGTAGTTTCAACTATTCTTTCGTCAGATACAATTACTATTGGTGATAAAACATAATCTACAGGTTCTAAATACAATACTTCTTGAATCTCATTCTTTTTAACTTTCTTCGATTGGTATCCTATTGATGAAATTGTAATCATAGTTTCCAAATTAAACTCTTTGAGATCTATCATTCCATTTTCATTACTATAAACAGCTATAGAGTCTGCTACAAAGTTTGCAAATGGGATAATTTGCTTTGAATTTTTGTCTATAACTGTGGACTTTTGAGAAGTCCCTATGCTTATATAAAACAAAAAAAATAGTAAAACGTATGATTTCATAATTTGATAGTTTAAAAAAGGCGCATTTTACTGCGCCTTATTAATAAATTAATAATTCTTAACGATTAGCACTAATGATTCTTGGATTACGTCCTGGAAGTGCACCTGTACCGTATTGATCGCAAGGCTGAGTTCTTCTCCAAAACAACCTATGACAACAAGTCCTGTAATTTCCTCCTGGACTTTCTACTATAGGTCCACACGTCCAACCGAAACCACGTACTCTAGAATTTGTTGTATAATTTTGTTGTTCAGCAGCACTATTAATTTCTGCTATACTTATTAAATCATCACCTTGGTTAATTTCGAATCCATCTGCATCTAATAATCCTGATTCAATTTCATTCCAGTATACATCTGTCATGCTCCACGTGTTAGCTGACCAATCAATTTCAATTGCATGAATTATATTACCTGAAGTTAAATTAATTGTTGCAAACAACTCTAGTTGAGTGTTTTCACCAATTTGAAATTTAGATAATCCAATGGCTCCTCTTTCAACTTCTATTATCTCAGTAGTTTCGAGCAGAGTCGGAACAACACCATGTGAATTTTCAAAATACTGCATTGCAGTTATTTCAGAATCCTCACTGATACTTTTTGTTAAAATCTGAGAATCAGCGCGTGAATTGGAATCCATATTATCTTGAGTGCAAGAATATAATGATATCACAGTTAGTAATAGTAATAAACCTTTTTGTAAGTTTTTCATAATTTTAAAGTTTTAATGATTAATGATATCCTTGCAAAGACAACTCAAAAATGAAAAAAAAAAAAAAAGAAACTCAAGAGTTTTTTCTTTCATTTATTAAATAATTAACAAGAATATATCTATATATTAATTTATATTATCAAAACGTTGAATTCTAAATGTATATGAATTTGCATTTAATTAAACAAACCTTTTAGAGTTTTACAATACCTTTACATCGACCAACCATCGATATGAAACCTACCGTACGATCACTAGCAAAATACAGAGGCAATAAATGCCTTAACTGCGGGACGCCACTAGATATCGTAGATAAGTACTGTCATCAATGTGGTCAACTCAATACAACTAAGCGACTGGCTTTAAAGGATTTTTTTACTGAGTTCTTTGCAAATTTTATCGCATACGACTCTAGAGTATGGCGTACTATAACGCACATTCTCATAAAACCAGGATATGTTACAGAGCAATATTGTAACGGTAAACGAACTGAGTATGCAAATCCATTTCGGTTTTTTCTAACCGTAAGTATTGTTTTCTTTTTACTTCTTCAATTAGCCATTCAATTTTCTGACACCTCGCATCTTAAAAGTCAAAAAAGTAATAATGCAGGGATTTTTAATATTAGTATAGATTCTACGACACAAAACAAAGCAGAGCTGATTGAGCTCATTAAAAATCAGCAAGACAGCTTAGGTGACAATCAAAATTTTTATCAAAAATTAGCGATTGACAAAGCTATCGAAGAAATTGAAAAGGACACAACCACTTTAAACATAGGTCGCACCTATTACACACAAGAAAAACTTGATAACCAAAGCTACCTTTCAAAATACTTCAGTCAAGTAACTGATTATGCAAACTTCTATGGTAATCATCCATCAAAGAGTACCAGTGAAGCATTAAATGAATTAGGACATCGACTAGATAATCAAAACATCACAAGATATAACAAAGCAAAAAAATTCAGTGACTTAACAGATCAACCTATTGAGATGATCAACATCATACTTCCTAAGGTACCGTTGTTTCTATTTTTCTTTGCCCCTTTTATGAGTCTATTCTTTTGGTTGATTTATGTAAGAGGTAAGTGGAATTATATGGAACACATGGTTTTTAATTTTCATCTTTTAACCTTTGTCTTCCTGATACTTTATCTGATCATCGCAGAAAAATCTTTTACAGGTACTAACATTATCGCATCACTATTTTTTGGCATTATAGGACCTTTATATCTTTACAAAGCCATGCGCAAGTTTTACAAACAAGGTAGATTTAAGACTATTATAAAGTTTCTATTTATAAATTTTGTATTTTTCGCATTATTATTGGTAAGCAGCACATTGTTTATGTTAGGAAGTATTTTTCTAAGTATTTAATCTATGATTCAACAAGTTACAAGAGGAATTAAAATCTCTGTACAAACCAGTTTTGAAGGCACATTTTATAAAAATTATAAGATGCACTTTGCTTTTGGCTATGTCATAACAATTGAGAATCAAAGCAAAAACTCTGTTCAACTAACTTCCCGCCATTGGAAAATCAAAGATAGTCTCAGCAAAACTGAACATGTTGATGGCGAAGGTGTTATAGGTCAGAAACCAGTCATCAAGCCTGGCGAGTCGCACACTTATCAGAGCGGCTGCCTTCTATCATCACCATTTGGCAATATGAGTGGTTATTATTCCATGGTAGATTTTGCTACGACTAAAAAGTTTGGCGTTGTAATACCTGCGTTTAAACTCAGTGCGCCTTTTGCACTTAATTAATTCTAATTCCGCTTTCGCGAAAGCGGAATCAAATTTCTCATTTACTAGATTAAGAATTCTTTAGGTTATAATACAACCGTAAAGCAAGCTATTATTTGTAATTTCACGCCGAAATTATAAAATAAATCATATCATGGGAAAAGGATTTTTCAAAGTCCCAGTTGCTGTAAATGAGCCTATTAAAACATATGCTCCAGGAACTGTAGAAAGAGATCAAGTGCTAGCAGCTTACAAAGAATTGTGGAATGCAAACACAGAAGTACCGCTATATATTAATGGAAAAGAGGTTAAAACTGGCGATACTGCAGCTATAAGACCACCACATGATCACCAACATGTTGTAGGTAATTATCATAGAGGTGGAAAGAAAGAAGTACAAGAAGCAATTGCCACAGCCATAGAGGCACGTAAAACATGGTCACAACTACCGTGGGAACAGCGCGCTGGTATCTTTTTAAAAGCAGCAGAACTTATCGCAGGCCCTTATAGAGCTCGTATTAACGCTGCTACAATGATTAATCAATCTAAAACCATTTTCCAAGCAGAGATTGATTCGGCTTGTGAATTAATAGATTTTTTAAGGTTTAATGTACAGTATATGACTGAAATATATGCTGAGCAACCAGAATCTACATCGGGCGCATGGAATAGATTAGAATACAGACCTCTAGAAGGTTTTGTTTACTGTATCTCTCCTTTTAACTTTACCGCTATTGCAGGTAATTTACCAGCAAGTGCTGCTTTAATGGGTAATGTATGTGTGTGGAAACCTAGCGATCATCAAATGTTGAGTGCTCAAGTAATTGTTGAAGTATTTAGAGAAGCTGGTGTACCTGATGGCGTTATCAACATGGTAAATGCTGATCCAGTAATGATGACTGATGAAGTAATGACGCATCCAGACTTTTCTGGTGTTCACTTTACAGGTTCAACATCTGTCTTCAGAAGTCTTTGGACTAAAGTAGGTGAGAATATTAATAACTATAAGACTTATCCTAAGATTGTAGGAGAAACTGGCGGTAAAGACTTTATAGTAGCTCACAGTAGTGCTGTACCTGCACAAGTTGCAACAGCCATTGTAAGAGGTGCATTTGAATTTCAAGGTCAAAAATGTAGTGCAGCATCTCGTGCCTACATACCGCAAAGTATGTGGCCAGAAGTTGAGAAACTAATTAGAACTGATGTAGAAAGTTTTAAAATGGGATCTCCAGAAGACATGAGTAATTTTATTACAGCAGTGATTCACGAAGGCTCATTTGATAAACTTGCTAAGTATATTGACGGAGCAAAAAACGATTCTAATGCAGATGTAGTTATCGGTGGAAATTACGATAAATCTAAAGGATGGTTTGTAGACCCAACCGTTATCGTGACTACTGATCCTAAATACGTTACTATGGAGACTGAACTATTTGGTCCTGTAATTACTATTTATGTATACGAGGATGATAAATATACAGAAATGCTGAAGTTAGTTGATGAAACTAGTGAATATGCATTAACTGGTGCTATTTTAGGTCAAGATCGCTATGCCGTATCTCAAGCAACTACAGCTTTAGAAAATTGTGCAGGTAACTTCTATATCAACGATAAATGTACAGGTGCTGTGGTTGGTCAACAACCTTTTGGTGGTGCGCGTGCATCTGGAACTAATGATAAAGCAGGCTCTAAATTGAATCTATTACGCTGGGTTTCTCCACGTATGATTAAAGAAACTTTTGTAACTCCTACAGATTACAGATACCCTTTCCTAGGGGAATAATCATTAAAAGTTTTAAATAGTAAAAGCCACGTCAGTTGACGTGGCTTTTTTATTCTATGAACATTCTTTAAACCTATTATGATTAATCATAAAATTTGAGGCATAAAAAAAGCGCTCAACATAGAGCGCTTTTTAAATACATTTAATAGAATTTATTACTAATCAAAATCTTTATTAGTTCCAACAGCAGCCTTCTGTACATTTACAACTTCACCAGTTGCATCTACAACAAATGCAACCACATCCCAGTCAGTAGAATTTGCAGAGGCACTAGCTGATAAATCAACACTATAAACTCCACCACCTACTTGCTGATCTGCTGGTATAGCATCTCCAAAAATATCTGTAAAAGAAGCTCTCAAGATATCATTATGAACAAAGTTAGGAATCGAACTTCCACCGCCAAAATTACTTGTATAGTTAGTTTGTGCTGCAACCACTCCATTTTCCAATAGCACTACAACTAATTTCATACCTGTTTGATCTAAATCAAAACCAACTTTTACAGTTGCGTTAACAGTAGATCCAGATACAGAAGAGTTAATAGCAAGACCTACCGGCGTAACTGTATTTAATAATTGCATAGGCTGGCCTATATTCATTGCATCACCACTAACAGATGCCCAACGAGCATCTCTATTTAGGATACCTGTAGGGAATCCTGTAACACCAAATTGAGATCTCATGCTAGCTTCTAACGGGAATGCCATAGCATCACCATTATGTACAGCGACTGCTATAACATCCTCACCACCAGACATGTTGTGTACATCTATAATTCCCTGAGAAATACGTGGACACCATCCACACCAAGCTCCTGTATAATCTTCGATCAAGGCTTTAGTTGAATAAGATGGATTGATCACATTCACGCTTACCGTATTTGAAGTATCACTACCTAAGGTTGCTTGAACACTCTTAGTTCCCACTCCTGTTAAAATAGCTGAAGTCCCAGTAATAGGAGTTCCATCAACTGTTATAACAGCTTGAGAGCTCACTATTGCGCCAGAAGCATCTCTTACTGTAAAGTTTACTAAAGTATTATCATAAACTCTAGTCTTACTAGACTCTAAAGTAACGCCATTGGTACCACCACCTCCGGTTCCGCCACCATCATCGGTTGAATTTGTAGAACATGATGCAATTCCTATAGCAAGGAATAACATCATCGTCTTTAAAAAATTTGCTGTTTTCATTGGTTTGTTATTTAAATTTATATTATGGATGCTCAAATATAATGTTTTCATAATATTATCCTAATTTTTGTTAAAGATTTTGTAAATGAAGATTTAGAGAAAAATAGCTTTGGCATGATTATTACAATGATTCTTTATATCATTGTAAACCTTAACTATACTTATTATTATGAAAAACTTATTATTTGTAACCTTGATTTTCAGTTTCGCTTTTGCAAAAGCACAAACATCTTTACCTGAAATTACCCTAAAAAATCTAGATGGTAAAGAAATTTCTTTAGCTACCTTAAGCGATGACAAAACTGTCGTTGTTTCCCTTTGGGCAACATGGTGCGTACCTTGTATAAGAGAATTAGATACAATTGCCGAGGTTTATGAAGAAATGCAAGAGGAAATTAATTTTGAACTTGTTGCCATATCTGTAGATGATTCCCGTTCAACACGCAGAGTTAAACCAGCAGTAATGGGTAAAGGCTGGGAATATACAGTGCTTCTAGACCCTAATAATGATGTAAGAAGACATTTGGGCAACCCTAATGTACCACTAACCCTTATCATTAAAAATGGTGTCATAGTATATCGTCACTCAAGCTTCACACCTGGTGCTGAAGACGAATTATTTGATAAGTTTAAAGAACTTGCAGGATAAAACAATTCAAACAGCCAATATTAACCAACCAATTTGACAATGAAAAAAATATTGATAGCCATAGTAGCTCTAACTACTATGCAAATAACTATAGCCCAAGAAAATAGAGGAACATTCTCTGGAGGCTTTGAATCTAATAGTCAATGGTACCAAGATGATGAAGGTCTAGGTACAATTGCACCACAGGATCAATTGCGTTCTAATAATTACTTTACTCTTAGATATTCTTATGATAAATTCACTGCAGGTATTCAATATGAATTATTTGCACCCAATCCATTGCTAGGATATTTTGAAGGCTTTAAGGGAAATGGTATTGGAACTTACTACCTTAATTTTAAACATGAAGGTTTAGATATTACCGGAGGTCATTTTTACGACCAATTTGGTAGTGGACTTATCTATCGTTCATGGGAAGACAGACAATTAGGAATAGACAACTCGATTAGAGGAGTACGCATTAATTATGAATTCACAGATTACTTAGTAGCTACAGCCTTTACCGGTAATCAACGAGTAGGCTTTGAGGTTTCTGAAGGAACGATCACGGGTCTAAATGCGGAATTAGATTTATCAAACGCCCTAGATTTAGAAACTGGAATACAAATAGGAGCTAGTTATGTAAACCGTTATCAAACCTCTACCAGTCCAGACTTAAACTTTCCTGCAGACGTTGGTGCATATAGTGCTCGTGCAGATATAACTTTTAGTAAATTCTTCTTGGGTGCTGAGTACGTTTATAAGGAACAAGATGCTTTTGTTCTTGACGGATTTGTAAGCAATAATAATTATCAAGATGGTAGAGCTCTCTTATTAAATACTGGGTATGCTACGAAAGGACTTGGAATTAATGCCACATTTAGAGCCGTAGAAAATATGGGCTTCTATTCGGACAGAGAAGCTAGTGGTAACGCATTTCTAACAAACACTATTAATTACGTTCCTGGATATACAAAACAACAAGATTATGCCGTTTCAAATATCTACGTCTACGCTCCACAACCAATTGTATCACCTGGTGAAGGAAAAGCTGGTGAAATAGGTGGTCAGATCGATGTTTATTACACGGCAAAAAAAGGAAGTACATTAGGTGGGAAATACGGTACTAAATTTGAATTTAATTATGCTAATTGGAGTGGATTAGACGCAACATTTGATGTCACAAATAACACTTATCAAGCATCTTTACTGAGCAGAAATGAAAAATATTTTGAAGAAGCTAGTGTTGCAGTCAAAAAACGATTCAGCAGAAACTTCTCAACCATATTTACTGCTGTACACACAGAATATAACACAACAATAATTGAAGGTAGTGGAGATTTCTTAAGAGGTGACGCCTTCATTATAGATGCTCTTTATAAATTAGACGGTGGTCGTAGTGTTAGAATGGATTTACAACATTTAAGTGCCGATGCTGATCGTGGAAACTGGGCTGCTGCAACAGCAGAGTATGCTTTTAGCCCCT
Organism: Nonlabens ulvanivorans; assembly: GCF_000732625.1. Lineage (GTDB taxonomy): Bacteria > Bacteroidota > Bacteroidia > Flavobacteriales > Flavobacteriaceae > Nonlabens > Nonlabens ulvanivorans. The sequence continues at coordinate 1,059,724 of NZ_JPJI01000032.1, read as the reverse complement.
ACCTATCCATGTACGTAACTGATTTATATAATTATGACGAGACTGACATACATTACTATTCTGTTGGTGGTAGTTATACTAGAGGAAGAACTCGTGTCGCTATGAACTATGGCCGACAGCGCGGTGGATTAGTTTGTGTAGGTGGTGTATGTAGATTTGTTCCAGAAAACACTGGGCTTACTTTAAATATCTCAACAAACTTCTAGTTTTCAAAAATTAGATCAAAAAAAAGACCTCGTCACAGAGGTCTTTTTTTATTTATCAAAGTGGCAGATGAACTACTTTTTTAGTTTCAAAAAATTCATCATCAAAATAATCTGGTAATTCATAAATATAAGTATCTGGAAATGGCTTTAACTCTTCAGTTAAATCACCACCTTTAAGATATAGAATACCATTCTCAATCTCGTGATAGCTATCTTTTCTTATTTTATTACGTGTCCAACTCACAAAGTCAGGCATGTTAGTGACCGCACGACTTACTATAAAATCGAACTTGCCTTTCACCTTTTCGGCTCTTCCATGCTGTGTAGTGACATTTTTTAATTGTAAAGCTTCTACAACAGCATCTACAACCTTAATCTTCTTCCCGATAGCGTCTATAAGGTGAAAATTCGTTTTAGGAAACATAATAGCAAGAGGTATACCTGGAAAACCTCCACCGGTTCCTACATCCATTACTCTGGTGCCACCTGGCGTATTAGGCAAGCTTTCGCGAAAGCGTACTACACAAGCTATACCCAGAGAATGGAGTACATGTCTAGTATACAATTGATCGATATCTTTTCTAGAAATCACATTGATTTGTGAGTTCCACTCTGCATATAAATCACCTAACTGGGCAAATTGCTCCATTTGATGATCTGATAAATGCGGAAAATAATTTTTTATGATTTGATGCACTGTCAATATTTTGTGCAAAAATAACGCATTAATAATCTAGTGAAATGAAAGCTAGGAATTAATGAAATGATATTTTTGTAAATCTAATATCATATCCTATGAAAAACAATCTATCTGATCGCATCAATAATTTACCAGTAAGCGCCACACTCGCAATGGCTGCAAAAGCACGCGAATTGAGAGAGCAAGGTAAAGACATCATAGGGCTTAGTCTAGGAGAACCTGATTTTAACACACCAGAATTTGTAAAAGAAGCTGCTATACAAGCAATTAACGATAACTACAATTCATACACACCTGTGGATGGGTATGCAGAATTGAAAGATGCAGTTATATTAAAGTTTAAAAGAGATAATAATCTAGAATACACAAGAGATCAGATTGTAGTATCAACAGGTGCAAAGCAATCGATTGCAAATGTAGCAATGGTATTACTTAATAAAGGTGATGAATGTATTTTACCAGCACCGTATTGGGTAAGCTATGCCGCTATTGTTCAACTAGCAGAAGGTGTTCCCGTAGAAGTAAGAGCTGGCGTAGAACAAAATTTTAAAATTACTCCAGATCAATTGCGTGCGGCTATAACGCCTCGCACAAAAATGATCTTATTTTCTTCTCCTAATAATCCAAGCGGTAGCGTTTATAGCCAAGCAGAACTAGAAGGACTGGCTGCTGTACTTAAAGACTATCCAGAAATTATTGTAGTAAGCGATGAAATCTATGAGCATATCAATTATGGTAGTGGGCATGCAAGTATAGCTAGCGTGGATGGAATGTATGACCGTACCGTTACGATAAATGGTGTTAGTAAAGCATTTGCCATGACAGGTTGGAGAGTTGGTTACATAGGAGCTCCAGCATGGATAGCGCGTGCTTGTAACAAAATGCAAGGACAAATCACTAGCGGAACCAATTGTATAGCACAACGTGCCGTCATTACCGCATTAGAAGCTCCAGTTTCCAAAATTCAATATATGGTAGACGCATTTCATAAGCGTCGTGATTTAATACTTGAATTATTATCGAAAATTGATGGGTTTGTTACAGACATCCCTGAAGGTGCTTTCTACGTATTCCCAGATATTTCTTCATTTTTTGGAAAAACGATTAAAGGTCATAAAATTGAAAATGCGACAGATTTCTCTTTATTATTATTAGAAGAAGCACTTGTAGCCACAGTTACGGGCGATGCTTTTGGCGCACCTAATTGTATAAGACTCTCTTATGCAGCGAGCGAAGATATGATTACTGAGGCGATTAAGAGGATTGAAAAGGTGTTGTCTTAAATCTTATAGTAATATCTATAATAAAAAAGCTGGTTACAAAGTATTGTAACCAGCTTTTTTAATTCATTCCCTACCTATTCCTCCAAAAGAATGGAGTTAATAATATCAATACGGTAAACAGTTCCAATCGTCCAATCAACATTAAAAAAGAACACCACCATTTCCCCAGTGCTGGTAGATTTGCAAAATTATCAACCGGTGATAGAGATCCAAATGCTGGACCTACATTTCCTAGGGAACTTAAAGCTCCACCTATAGCCGTTTCAAAATCCAGCCCAAGTGCCGCAAGTACTGTCGCTCCTATGATAAACGACAACATATACAGAATAAAGAATCCCAGGATATTGAAAACGATACCACTCTGTAATGCTTTACCGTTATAACGCACAGGTAAAATAGCATTAGGATGCAGTGTGCGTTTGAATTCCATAATACCATTACGTATTAATATGATGTGACGCATCACTTTTACTCCACCAGATGTAGATCCTGCACTACCACCTAAGAAAAACAACCCAAAACACATAATTGTTAAAAAAGGCGTCCATAACGTATAGTCTGCACTCACAAATCCTGTCGTTGTAATAATCGCTAACACTTGAAAACTTGCGTGTCGCATAGCACTTTCAAACTCGCCCCATACCATAGGATGATCAATAGTTGATAAACTTACATCTGCTTGAAAATAAATAAGCAATCCCGCAATAACACTAAACCCAATTACAAATCCACTATACCATTTAAACTCTGTATCTCTTATAATTTTGCTGAATTTCCCTTTGAATGCAAAATAGCTCAAGACAAAGTTCATCCCAGCAATGAACATGAATATGATGATAATCCATTGTATCACGGGTGCATCATTCCAATAAGCTACACTTGCATTTTTAGTAGAAAAACCTCCGGTAGATAGGGTGCTTAAAGCGTGGTTTACTGCGTCAAACCATCCCATTCCAGCGATACGTAGCAATACTGCTTCTATAGCTGTATAACTAACATAGATAAGCCACAATCTTTTTGCGGTATCAGTAATTCGTGGATGTAGTTTATCTGCACTAGGGCCTGGTGCCTCGGCCGCAAATAGTTGCATTCCTCCTATTCCTAAAAGCGGTAGTATGGCGACTGCTAACACTATAATCCCCATTCCTCCTATCCAATGCGTTAAACTGCGCCAGAAAAGAATCCCTTTTGGCATCGCCTCAATATCGTTAACAACACTAGCACCAGTAGTAGTAAAACCACTCATAGTTTCAAAAAACGCGTCTGTGTAGTTACCTATGGAACCAGTAAATATATAAGGCATCGTACCTGCAAATGCCATGATTAACCAACCTAGAGTAACTATTAAATAACCTTCTTTTTTATGTAAAACCTTCACATGGTTTCTCGTTAGATACATCACGATAGCACCTAATAAAATAGCAACAGCACTAGCTGCTAATATCTCATAACCTTCTGTTTCACGATATATAGCACTCACCAAAGCACATATCAACATAAAACCGCCATTAAATAGCAGCAATAACCCCATTATATAGGCGATGATCTGATAATTGAGTTTAGTCATTGTCATTTATAAAAATAACTTTTCTACCTTACTAATAGAGCGCGGTAATGAACAAACTACAACTCGATCTCCTTCTCTAACTTTAAAACTACCTAAGACAATATTACCTATTCCATCTCTTATTACACCACCTATAATAGCACTACGTGGTATATTAACATCTTTAATAAACTTATCACACATAGGACTTCCGGCTTTAACAATAAACTCCAGCAGTTCTGCATTCATGTTATTGAGTTTGGTCATCGCAACAACATCACCTTTTCTTATAAATCTGAAAATATTATTTGCTGCGAGCAGTTTTTTATTAATTAAAGTATCGATTCCTATACTATGTGAAAGCTGGAAGTAATCCATATTCTCCACTAAAGATATCGTTTTATTGACACTTTTAGATCGAGCCATAAGACACGATAAAATATTAGTTTCACTATTCCCTGTTACAGCAATAAAAGCATCCATCTCGTGGATACTTTCTTCTTGTAACAATTCAACATTACGTCCATCTCCATTAATAACTAGAGTTTCTGATAATTCATCTGCAAGATCAAAAGCCTTTTCTGCGTTTTGTTCAATAAGTTTAACATTGACTCCATTTGCAGATAAATGCTTTGCCGTTTGCTTCCCTATATTACTACCACCTAAGATCATGACGTTTTTCATCACATGCTTCGTCTTTCCTGTTAGCTTGTATAATTCTGCAACGCCATCAGTTGTAGTGATAAAATATACTTGATCACCTTCTTTAAACTGCGTATCACCACGAGGTATTAAAGTATATTGAGTGCCAAATCGTTGTATTGCAATAGGCATAAAATGTACTTCTGGGAATATCTCACCAGCTTCCTGAACTGTCTTACCTACAAATTGTGCTGTACGTTGCAAACTAACACCAACCATAGTAAGCGCACCATTTTCAAATTCGTAACTATCATTGAAGGCGCTTTGATTAAGCAATAATTCAATCTCTTTACTAGCTAAAGATTCAGGAGAGATTAATTCATCAATACCAAATTGCTGAAAACCTATTTCATCCTGAAAATCTAAAAACTCAGTATTGGTAATACGTGCAATGGTACGTTTTGCACCTAACTGTTTTGCCAGTACACATACGGTAATATTGGTAGTCTCGCTACTGGTTACGGAAATAACAAGGTCTGCGTCGTGAATATTAGCCTCTTGTAATATTTTAATAGAAGTAGCATCACCTCTCAACGCTCTAATATCCAAATGCGTATCTGCATAATGCAGATTTTCTTTAACTGGATCTATTAAGGTAATATTTTGCGACTCATAAGAAAGGAGTTTTGCAAGGTGGAAACCTACCTCTCCAGCTCCGGCGATAATGATCTTCATAAAATCTAATCTATAATTCAAAGATACTGGAAAGCTATAAAATCCAATGAGATAAGCTGATTTTTAGTAAGGTGTTGTTAATATTTTGCTTTCGCGAAAGCGTAATTACTCAAACCTCACTGCTCTACCTTATCTTTGTAACAAATTACTAGAATCGTGGCTCAAGAGGTTAAACCATATAACGAAGAAGATAGCAGTAAAAAGGAACAGGTGACTAAAATGTTTGACACTATAAGTGGAGAATATGATGGCCTTAATCGTATGATATCATTAGGTCTAGACCAAAAATGGCGTGCTAACGTGGTAGACATGATTGCTGCGACTAACCCAGATACGATCATGGATATCGCGACTGGGACTGGTGATCTAGTAATACAAATGGCGCAAAAGACGAATGCTTCTAAACTTATAGGGTTAGATATATCTAGTGGTATGCTTGAAGTTGGCAAGATAAAAGTTAAAAAGGAAGATCTAGACAATCGTATCGAGATGGTTTTAGGAGATTCTGAAGATTTACCTTTTGAAAATGATTCTATTGATGCTGTCACTGTTTCCTACGGTGTACGCAACTTTGAGGATTTAGAAAAAGGGTTATCAGAAATAAGACGTGTTCTTAAACCTCAAGGTATACTTGTGATACTTGAGACTAGTGTCCCTACTAAATTCCCATTTAAGCAAGGTTACTATGTATTTTCTAAATTAGTCGTTCCCACTATAGGTAAATTATTTTCCAAGGATAAGATAGCCTATGGATATCTTCAAAAAAGCGCCTCGACTTTTCCTTATGGTGAACGTTTCAACAATATTTTAAAGAAAGTTGGGTTTAATAATGTGGAACATTTTTTACAATTCCATGGTGCATCAACTATTTACAAAGCAATTAAATAATCATATGAGGTCAATTCTTATCCTTATTAGCCTGATGATAGGCTTTCAAGTCGCTAGTGCGCAATCTGTAAAGGAAAAAATATCTAATGATGCTACTGGTGGACAAGGTCAGATTGATGAGAAAAGATATACCTGGGGATATTTTTTAGGGCTTAATTCTTATGATTATAAATTTGATTATAATGAAGTTACAGATGATATCTTTGTAGAAACATCGATGGGTTTTAATGTAGGGCTAATTGGTGATTTAAAAATCAACAATTATATAAACCTAAGATTAGAACCAGGAATAAGTTTTGTTACTAGAACTTTGAACTTTGAAGACCCTTCATTTACAATGCCTGGTGATTTTGAAAGAGAAGTAACCTCTACTTACATCAACGTCCCTTTACTAGTCAAGTTTTCAACTAAAAGATTAAATAACTGGAAACCTTTTATTGTAGGTGGCGCCTCGTGGTCACGTAATCTATCCAGTAATGAAGAGAATCCTAATGATAATAGTGCAAATCAGTTCCGTCAGGTGACTAATGTGTTTAATTATGAATTAGGTTTCGGGATTGACTTTTACTTGTATTATTTTAAATTCACTCCTTCAATAAGAGGAGTGTTTGCTATTAATGACGAGTTAGTAAGAGACGTGGATCCTAACAGTCCGTATACTGGAAACATTTCTAGTATGCAATCTAGAGGGATTTTCTTAAACTTTACTTTTCAGTAGAGCGTCTCCATTCTCCTAAAACTACGGCTGTAGCCATTGCTACATTAAGACTTTCAGTACTAGGTTGAGAGCCGTATTGTGGAATACTTATTTTACTACCCAAGCTCATAATTTCTTCAGAAATACCAGCAGATTCATTTCCCATTACAAGAATACCATTTTCAGGCAGGCTCATATTGTAAATAGACGTGCCGTCCATAGCTGTTGTATAGATATCAAGCTGTGCGTCTTTAAGAAACTCTTCTAAGTTTACATAATCCACTTGCACTCTACCTAATGAAGCCATCGAGGCCTGAACACATTTAGGATTAAAAACATCCACAGTTTCTTCAGAACAAATTATTTGTTTGATATCAAACCAATCGCACAACCTTATGATAGTCCCTAGGTTACCTGGATCTTTAACATCATCAAGCGCTACAACTAGCCCATCCACATTAATTTCTTTTTTTACAGGCATCTCAAATACTGCGAGGTAACCTGGAGGCGTTTTCAATGTAGAGACACCTGACATATCTTTTTTTGAGATAATATCAGTAGGTAAAGAATCTAATGCATGATGACCTTCAGTCACGAGAACTTGTTGACGTACTAAATCTGTTTGAGATAATTCTAGAATAGACTTATAACCTTCTACTAGAAAAAGCTGATGATCATCACGATTCTTTTTACGTGAGAGACTTTTGAGAAGCTTTAATCTGCTTTTTGTAACCATTTATAATTGTATTTTTGACTATCCATATGAAGAAATCGAGTCTACTTGCAAAAATAGGTTTAATTATCACGGTTATCATAGTCCTAACTTCTTGTAATGCTATAAAACGTGTGCCTGAAGGTAAAAAACTATTGGTAGACAATACTATTCTTGTTGATAGTGTTGCCCCTAAAGACCCTAGAGTTAAAACTTTACTGGTCCAGCAGCCTAATAACCGAATTCTTACCGTTCCTGTTGGACTTCACTTTTACAATTTAGCAAGACCACACAGAGATTCTATCTATTTAAAATGGATGCAAGAAAACCCAAACGGTCTCAAACGCCGCAATAAAATCTTATCAGAAAAACAAACGATTCAGTTAGGTCAAAGTTTAGTGGACTTTAATAGCTGGATAAAACGTACCGGAGAAGAACCAGCAATACTGGAATTAGATGACATCACGAAATCTAAAGAAAGACTTAGAGCCTGGTACTGGAATCAAGGATGGTTCAATACCGAGGTAACCCATGAAATAATTGATAGTGATAAAAAACAACGTGCTGAAGTTGTTTACACCATTAAAAAACACCAGTCCTATAAGGTTGATAGTATTAAAACTCGCATATCATCTCCACTAGTAGATTCTTTGTATCAAGCAAATACTGGAGGACAACTTATCACTGCCGGCGAGCAATATTACACTCCAGATTTTAATGCAGAACGAGATCGATTAATGACCTTATTCCGCAACAACGGGATTTTTTACATGGAAAAAGAATTCATCAAATTTGAAGGAGACACTGTAAACACAAAGCATAAAGCAAACATTGCTGTAATTATAGATGACAGAGAAATTAAGGATGGTGATTCTATTATTAAAAAACCTTTTCTTATTCATAAAATAAGTAAAATCAATGTCTACCCAGATTATGAAGAAGCATTAGCCAGCAGTATACCAGACACTACTAGATATAAAAACATTAACATTATAAGATATGGGGAAAAGAAGTATCGCAATTTTGTCCTTGCAGACGCTATTTTCTTTCATGAAGGTGATATCTATAGAGATATTGACAGAGACAGAACTTTTAATAGAATTACAGAATTAAAAAGTTTTTATACTCCTTCCATAAGATTAGAACCGGACCCAGCAGATTCTACCGGCGTTAGCTTAATCGCAAACATTCTTCTAACATCAAAAAAGAAATTCTTCTTAAAAAATAGTGCAGAAACTACACATAGTAATATTCAAGCTTTAGGAATAGGACTAAACAGCTCATTAGTCATTAGAAACCTTTTCCAAGGCAGTGAATTATTAGACATCAATTTTAGAGGAAGTATAGGCGCTAGTGCAGATGGTGCTTCAGGTGATTCTCGATTTTTTGATTTACAAGAATATGGAGCAGATGCACGTTTAAGCTTCCCTAGACTCTTCTTTCCTATTAAAACAGAAAAATTAATTCCTAAATACATGTCACCTAGCACTAACCTATCTATAGGTTTTGTAAGCCAGACCAATATAGGATTAGATAAGACTAGTTTTAATAGTATTTTGAGTTATCGATGGAAACCCAAACCTACTAACACTAGTAGATTTGATTTAATTAACGCTCAATATGTGCGCAATCTTGATCCTGGAGATTTCTTTAATGTATACAACAGTACTTATAATAGTCTCAATGCCGTTGCTGAAGATTTGAACATCAACAACCCTATATACTTGAATGATGATAATGATTTAAGTATTCCACAAGGGACATCCTTATTTACTAGAGATGTCTTGAATGGCAGTATCGCTACTACTAGTGACCAAAGAGAAACAGTGCGTAATATAGAAGAGCGCAGGGATCGATTAACACAAAACAACCTTATTGTATCAACTAGTTATAACTGGATTAGAAACACACAAAAAGGAATCTATGACGATGACTACTCCTTGTTCAGTATAAGAGTAGAGTCTGCAGGAAACGTATTAGCAGGAATCACTTCTTTAGTCGGAGAACCTACTAATAGTGATGGAAACAGAACTGCATTTGGAGTAGAATACTCTCAATATGCAAAAACAGAAATCGACTATATAAAACACTGGCAGCTTTTTAGTAATAACGTATTTGCTATAAGAGCCTTCGGTGGAATAGCGATTCCATATGGCAATTCTGACAACATACCTTTTACTCGATCTTTCTTTGGTGGTGGCCCTAACGACAACAGAGCATGGCAGGCATATGAACTAGGACCTGGTAGTACTGGTGGAATTAATGACTTTAATGAAGCAAATATGAAACTTGCTTTTAACGGTGAGTATCGCTTTACTATTAATGGTAGCTTTAAAGGAGCCCTATTTGTAGACGCAGGAAATATCTGGAACGTGTTAGATAATGAAGATAACCCAGACGCACAGTTTAAAGGAATTGCAGACCTATCTACTATATCCGTAGGATCAGGATTCGGTATTAGATATGACTTTGGATTTTTTGTTTTGAGATTAGATACAGGTTTTAAAACTTTCAACCCAGCACTAGAAGAAGGTCGCAGGTGGTTTAAAGAGATAAAAATACCTAAAGCAGTATTTAATGTAGGTATCAATTATCCATTCTAGTATCAGGTTTATCGAGCCTATATTTTCCTTACTTTTGTAATCCAACTTTAAGAAATATCATGAGTCATAATATCAAACCAGGTGTTGCCACAGGTAACCAAGTTCAAGAAATATTCAACCATGCAAAGGCAAATGGTTATGCCCTACCAGCCGTTAACGTAGTAGGATCAAATACTGTTAACGCTGTGATGGAAACCGCTGCAGAGTTGAACTCACCAGTGATTATACAGTACTCAAATGGAGGAAGTGTATTCAACGCTGGTAAAGGACTTAACAATGATGGTCATCGTGCTGCTATTCTTGGAGGAATCGCTGGAGCAGAACATGTTCACAGACTAGCAGAAGCATATGGAGCTACTGTAATACTTCACACAGACCACTGTGCAAAAAAATTACTTCCTTGGATCGATGGATTACTAGATGCTAGTGAAACTCGCTTTCGCGAAAGCGGTAAATCACTATACTCTTCTCACATGATTGACCTTAGTGAAGAACCACTTGAAGAGAATATCGAAATATGTAAAAGATATCTAGAACGCATGTCTAAAATGGACATGACTCTAGAAATAGAGTTAGGTATTACCGGTGGTGAGGAAGATGGTGTAGACAATAGTGATGTTGATGAATCAAAATTATACACTCAACCAGAAGAGGTAGCATATGCTTATGAAGAGCTAAAAAAAGTAAGTGACCGTTTTACCATCGCAGCAGCATTTGGTAACGTACACGGTGTATATAAACCTGGGAATGTAAAATTAACTCCTAAGATTTTAAAGAATTCACAAGAATATATCACCCAAAAGTATGGCGTTGAGCACAATCATATCGACTTTGTATTTCATGGCGGATCAGGTTCAACACTAGAAGAAATTAGAGAAGCAATAGGTTATGGTGTTGTAAAAATGAACATCGATACCGATTTACAATGGGCTTTTGCTACAGGTGTAAAAGGTTATATGGATACAAACAATGATTTTTTACTATCACAAATAGGAAATCCGACTGGAGCAGATGCTCCAAATAAAAAATACTATGATCCACGCAAATGGTTACGCGTAGGTGAAGAAAGTTTTAAAGCACGCTTAAAAGCTGCCTTTGAAGACTTAAACAACATCAATACATTATAGAACAACCCGAGCATTTAAATCATTAATGATTTAAATGCTTTTTTTATGGAAAAAGATATGGCTTGGTTTAAAAGAGATAAAAAAGGAATCACTACGCCTACTGAGGCAAAGAAAGATACTCCTAAAGGTCTGTGGTATAAATCACCGACTGGTAAAATTGTAGACGCAGAGCAATTAAAGAATAATTACTACGTAAGTCCAGAAGATGGATACCACGTGCGCATAGGTAGTAATGAATATTTTGAAATCCTTTTTGACGATAATAAGTTCAAAGAACTTAATGCAAAAATGACTTCAAAGGACCCATTAAAATTTGAGGACTCAAAAAAATATGTGGATCGTCTAGAAGACGCAAAGAAAAAATCAGGATTAAAAGATGCAGTAAGAACTGCTGTAGGTAAATCTGGTGGACATGACCTAGTTGTTGCCTGTATGGATTTTGGATTCATAGGTGGATCAATGGGTAGTGTTGTAGGAGAAAAAATCGCTCGTGCAGCAGACTATTCTTTAAAAAACAACATTCCATTTATGATCATATCAAAGTCTGGTGGTGCTCGTATGATGGAAGCCGCATTATCATTAATGCAATTAGCAAAAACTAGTTCCAAACTCGCACAACTGGCAGATGCAGGAATACCTTATGTATCACTTTGTACAGACCCTACTACTGGTGGTACCACAGCATCATTTGCTATGTTAGGTGATATCAATATAGGAGAACCTGGTGCACTAATCGCATTTGCAGGACCACGTGTAGTAAGAGACACTACCGGTAAGGAATTACCAGAAGGTTTTCAAACTGCAGAGTTCTTACTAGAAAAAGGGTTCCTAGACTTTATCGTACCTAGACATGAGTTGAAAGAGAAAGTGAATCTTTACTTGAACTTGATACTTAATAGAGAGGTACCAATCGTTTAGCACTGAAAATTTAAATTTATAAAACGCCTGTAATTTTAAATCACAGGCGTTTTTAATTTAAAGATATTTATAGAGTAATTGGATTTAATTAAAAGTGTATCTTTGCAGCCACTTTAAGAACAAGTCTTATCGTGAAGTCAGATCATCTGACGTACATAATATTCATTATAAAATAATTTTGGCATGTATTTAGCTCCAGAAAAAAAAGCAGAGATTTTCGCAAAGTACGGAAAAGACGCAAACGACACAGGTAACACTGATGCGCAAATCGCATTATTCACTTACCGTATTAACTATTTAACAGGACACCTTAAAAACAACCGTCATGACTACAATACAGAGCGTAGTCTAGTGAAACTGGTAGGTAAAAGACGTTCTCTTCTTGATTACAAAATGAAGAAAGATATCGTTGCTTATCGTGAGTTGATTAAGGACTTAGGTATTAGAAAGTAAAGAATTGGGGACCTTGTGTCCCCTTTTTTATTTTATATAAGTAGGAGAGCTTATCTCTATTCCGCTTTCGCGAAAGCAGAATTAAAACAAATCATCGCGACATTACAAAAGCTGGTTTCTCACAAAGTAAACGCCTTCTCTACTCACAACTTGAGATTAACGTTTAACTATAATTATGAAACCACAAGTTTTTAAACAAGTGATTAAAATGGCTAATGGGCCAGATATCACTATCGAAACTGGAGCGCTTGCAAAACAAGCACATGGATCTGTTGTGATCACATGTGGTAAAGCAATGCTTCTAGGAACTGTAGTGTCCAGCTACAAATCTACTGGACTAGATTTTCTTCCACTTACTGTAGATTACCGTGAGAAATTTGCCGCTGCCGGTAAATATCCTGGTGGATTCTTCAAGCGTGAGGCACGTCCTAATGATGGAGAAGTACTTACTATGCGTCTAGTGGACCGTGTATTACGTCCATTATTTCCTAAAGATTACCATGCAGAGGTTCAGGTAATGATTCAGTTGATGTCTCATGACCCAGAAGTAATGCCAGACGCTATGGCTGGTCTTGCGGCGAGTGCTGCCATACAATTATCTGATTTACCATTTGAATGTCCTATTTCTGAAGTACGCGTTGCACGTGTAGATGGTGAATTTGTAATCAACCCTAGTTATGCTGAATTAGAAGCTGCAGACCTAGAGATGATGATAGGTGCTAGTGCAGACTCTGTAATGATGGTAGAAGGTGAAATGGAAGAGATCTCTGAAGAAGAAATGATCGCTGCCATTAAAGCCGCTCACGAAGCTATCAAGGATCAATGTGCTGCTCAAGTTGCCCTTGCAGAGCAAGTAGGTAAAAAAGAAGTACGTGAGTACGAAGGAGAAAAAGAAGATGCGGATATCGAGGCTAAGGTTGCAGAATTAGCTTACCAAAAAGTGTACGATGTTGCTAAAAAAGGAAGTGCAAAGCACGAACGTAGCGCAGCATTCTCTGAAATTAAAGAAGAAATCAAAGCAACTTTCTCAGAAGAGGATCAAGCTGAAAATGGAGATCTAATCTCTAAATATTTCAACAAAACACACAAAAAGGCAGTACGTGATGTACTACTTAATGAAGGTATACGTTTAGATGGTCGTAAGACTACAGACATACGTGATATATGGTGTGAGGTAGATTACCTTCCATCTACACACGGTAGTGCAATTTTCTCTCGTGGAGAAACTCAAGCGCTTGCTACAGTAACTTTAGGAACTTCTAGAGATGCAAATGTTATAGACATGGCGTCACAAGAAGGAGAAGAGCGCTTCTACTTACACTACAACTTCCCACCATTTTCAACTGGAGAAGCTCGCCCATTAAGAGGTACTTCTAGAAGAGAGATAGGTCACGGTAACCTTGCACAACGTGCGTTAAAGAAAATGTTACCAGAAGACCTTCCTTATACAGTAAGAGTAGTATCTGAAGTACTAGAATCTAACGGTTCCTCTTCTATGGCAACAGTTTGTGCTGGTACAATGGCTCTTATGGATGCTGGTTTACCTATGAAAAAGCCAGTTTCTGGAATCGCTATGGGATTGATTACTGATGGTAGTAACTATGCCGTACTTTCCGATATTTTAGGTGATGAAGATCACTTAGGAGACATGGACTTTAAAGTTACAGGTACTGAAGATGGTATCACAGCTTGTCAAATGGATATTAAAGTAAAAGGTCTTTCTTATGAAATCCTTACTAATGCTTTAATGCAGGCTAGAGATGGTCGTATGCACATATTAGGAAAACTAACGGACACTATCCCTGCACCTGCTGCAGATGTGAAACCACATGCTCCTAAAATGGAATCTTTAGAGATCGAAGGTAAATTCATCGGTGCTGTAATAGGACCTGGTGGAAAAGTTATTCAAGAGATGCAAAAAGAAACAGAAACTGTCATCAACATCAAGGAAGATGGTGATATGGGTGTTATCGAGATTGCTGGTACAGATCGTGCTAAGATTGACGCTGCTCTAGAAAAAATCAGAAATATTATTTTTGAGCCAACAGTTGGTGAAGTATACAGTGTTAAAGTTGTGAAAATGCTAGACTTTGGTGCTGTAGTAGAATTACGTCCTGGTAAAGAAACTTTACTTCACGTAAGTGAATTTGATTACAAGCGTATTGAAGATCCATCTACAGTTCTTAAAGTAGGAGATGTTCTTGATGTAAAATACATGGGTGTAGATCCACGTACTAAAAAGCAAAAAGTATCTCGTAAAGAATGTATGCCAAAACCAGAAGGTTGGGTAGAGCGTCCACCACGCAAGCGTGATGACAGTCGTTCTAACGATCGCCGTGGAGGAAGACGTGACGACCGTCGTAGAGATGATAGACCACGTCGTGATAATGACTCTAAATCTGAGTAATTAGATTTTTGTTTTGCTTTTGCGAAAAAAAATAAATTTAAAATGCCTCTTGAAATTTCAAGAGGCATTTTTTTTAAAAAATAGTAATATTAACAAAGAATATGCCATTTTCTATAATATTTTATCGCTTTTATATAATCTTTAGTTTCAGGAAAACGATTTTGTAATTTCTTTTTGAACTTCTTTACCATCCAAAAATAATAACAAATACCAACACCTATCGTTGCAACAAACATTGGTATCGAATCACCGTAAGAAAACCTTAAAACAATCCAGATAATTAAGGAAATATAAAGAGGCAATGTAATTGTTAATAACGCTTGATTTCTTGTTTTTTTGTCCATCGCTAAATCTTTTAACATTTTTTACATTCTACCGAACATACACCAACATCAAAACATTTATCCTCACCTCTACATGCATTAGTTCCTGTCACAATTATACTATCACAATGATCAGCTAAAGAGTCTACAACGAGATACACTACCAGAACAACACATGGAGGACATGCCATAGTTTGATAAGATCCAGCACTATTAAAAGAACCTATTGCTCTTATATCATCCAAGTAATTACTTATATTACTATAACCTGAATTGAAAACGAAATGCTCTTTAGTCACGTTATTAAATGTTGCATTGAAAGAATCTAAACTTGAATTTTCTTCAATAGTAATATCATACGGGAGGTTTTCACTAGAAAGAGAAATCGATCCATCCGGCTGATTAATCACGTTTATTAAGCCAATTGATTCGGAAAGAAATATTCCCGTTCCCTCTTCAATGATAAAATTAGGATTTGAATAATTCTCATTAAAAACATATAATCTATTATTATTGGTGAAAGTGAGATTTCCAGTTGTGATTTTTAATTCAGAATTAAGCGATACTCTTTCATTATTTACATCTTCCTTACTGCAAGAATTTAATATTGAACAAAATCCTAAAAATAGAAATGGTAAAAATTTAAAATACTTTTTCATTTTTATAAATTTAATATGTAACGCCTACTCTTAACGTTTTTCGGCTTACCTCGTTTTTAGGGGATTTTCATTGAGATTTGCAAATCTTGTACAAATCAAAAAAAAAACATTCGTAGTCAAGCTGTTAAGAACTCATTAATAGGCTTTTTGCATATTTTTAACTCGTTGTAAATATTATATTTAATAAAGATTCAAATACTTTATTCTTACAATTAAACGTATTGAACTTTCTTTATAATCAGCCTGATTTTGCTTACTATTCAACAAGCAATTAATCTGAAAAACTCATCACAAAAACCTAAATTTGCAAAACCTTAAAACACACAAGATGTCTAAACTTATCGCACCATCAGTACTTGCCGCAGATTTTGCTAACCTACAACGTGATGTAGAAATGATCAATCGTTCTGAGGCTGACTGGTTTCACATTGATATTATGGACGGTGTTTTTGTTCCTAATATTTCTTTTGGGATGCCGGTTTTAAGAGATATCGCAAAGCACGCGACCAAAACTATAGATTGTCATTTAATGATCGTTGATCCTGATCGTTATGTAAAGACCTTTGCAGATTTAGGTTGTGATATTCTTACAGTACATTATGAAGCGTGTACACATTTACATAGAACACTACAATTGATTAAATCTCATGGAATGAAGGCTGGTGTAGCGTTGAATCCTCATACTTCTGTGGGTTTATTGAAAGACACTATCAAAGATATAGACATGGTATGTATCATGAGTGTGAATCCAGGTTTCGGTGGTCAAAGCTTTATTGAAAATACTTATGATAAAGTAAAGGAGCTTAAAAACATGATTACTGAAAAAGGTGCCGATACTCTTATAGAAATAGATGGTGGTGTTACGGATAAAAATGCAAAACAACTTGTAGATGCTGGTGCAGATGTGCTAGTAGCAGGTAGTTATGTATTTAAATCAAGTGATCAAGTCGCTACCATAGCTGGACTTAAAAGCATGGTTAATCCTGCCATCTAGAGTAATGATATCGACTAACATCGACTTATATATTAATGGATAGCAAAATCATTTATGATGTTATAATTATAGGTGCTGGTCCTATAGGTTTAGCCTGTGGACTAGAGGCACAAAAAGCTGGTTTACGCTATCTTATTATAGAAAAAGGTGCACTGGTAAACTCGCTATATCATTATCCAGTAAACATGAATTTCTTCTCCACTAGTGAAAAGCTTGAAATTGATGAAGTCCCATTTATATCTAAAGAGTCTAAACCTAGTAAACAAGAATCGTTAGAATATTATCGTCGTATAGCAACATCTAAAAAGCTAGAGATACGCCTTTATGAAAAAGTAATGGCTGTTTCTAAAGACGTAGAGTTTACGATTACAACCTCAAAAGATGAATATTTTAGTAAGCATATCATCATCGCCACTGGGTTCTATGACATTCCGGTAAAATTAAATATACCAGGAGAAGATCTAGATAAATTAAACCATTATTACCACGATCCACACGCATATGCGTTTTTAGAAACAGTAGTTATAGGTGCTAGTAATAGTGCAGTAGATGCGGCGTTAGAAATTTACAGAAAAGGTGGAAAAGTCACCATGATTGTACGTGGAGAACAGATAGGTGATCGAGTTAAATATTGGGTACGCCCAGATATTATTAACCGTATTGAGGAAGGCAGTATTAAAGCACATTTTAATGCCACACTTACACGTATTGATGAAACCACTGTAACGTTTACAAAAGATGGTAAAACTCACACTATTGCAAATGATCAAGTACTAGCCCTTACCGGTTATCAACCTAACTTTGAGTTTTTAAAATCAATAGGCATACAACTTTCTGGACCTCATAAAATTCCAGTATATGATTCCCATACTATGGAAACTAATGTAAAAGGTATTTATCTAGCTGGTGTTATATGCGGTGGACTGGAGACTCATAAATGGTTTATAGAGAACAGTCGCGTGCATGCACCGATGATTATAAAAGCTATTGTATCAGAAAGATAGTTAGGTTATTACGCTTTCGCGAAAGCGTAAAACTGTCAATCTTATTTCTTATTATTACTTAATAACTCCATCAAATCTGGCTCTTGCCCTAGAAGAACTGCTTCACTATTAATACGACCTTCTAACGGCCCATTCTCTAGTTTTAATACACCACGTGGACACACGGCACTACAAATTCCACATCCTACACAACTAGCACGAACGATGTTTTCACCTTTTTGGGCATAACTGCGCACGTCAATTCCCATTTCACAATAAGTAGAACAGTTACCGCATGAGATACACTGACCACCATTAGTAGTAATTCTAAATTTAGAAAACAAACGCTGTTGCAGCCCTAATATCGCCGCCATAGGACAACCGAAACGACACCAAGCTCTATTACCTAAAATAGGATAAAAACCAGTCCCTATAACACCTGAGAACACTGCACCTATTAAAAATCCATATGCAGATTTTACTGCTCCATGATTAAAGAAAAACAGATTTTCTGTCCCAGCCATAAAGTGAATCCCTATAAAGGCTAGAATGGTAAATAGAAACCCTATAGCACCATAACGAGCATCTTGTTTTAACTCGTTTCTTCTGAATATCCATATCAAAGCAAATATTACAGTAAGCCCTACACCTACCAATATCAAAAAATTAGATTGAGTAAAAAAGGTCTCGTATTGTTTAACGACTGTACCATCTTCCCATATTTTATAGATATTGTTTTTAGGCAAATAGGAGTGAACAATCCCAACAGTAGAGATCACTGCAAAGACTAAAACGCTATGCACTAACCAACGTTCAATTTTCCAAGCACTGGTAGATTTATCAGACAGTTGACGGAAAGAATCTCCGGCAGTTTCTGCCAGACCACCACAACCACAAACCCAGCTACAATACCATCTTTTACCAAATTTGTAGGTTAGTATAGGAGTTATTACTAGTATAGAAGCAACACCAAATAATAACATCGTCATCCCAAGACTGCCATTTACTAATAATGCATTTACATTCCACTGTTCAAATAAATAATAATTAAGAGGCCAGACATTTTTCAAATCGTAGTATGGTAAATCTTTGGTGCTATTTAATCCAGCCATAATCTCTGGAATTAGAAATGCAAATGTGGTTTGAAAAAACATCACACTACCAGTACGAATCACCTCGTAACTATTATGACGATATTTTAAAATAAACTTGATACCAAATGATAAAATAGCGACCGTATACAAGGTTCCATAAACAAACCACTGACTCGCTGCTTGTCCTTTTAGCAAATACGATAATGGATCAAATAAGCCTATAAGACCAGTATTTGCCGCTCCATCGGTCCCTTGACCTAGAGTTGCAGGAAAGAAATATAAAACGATATAAAAAGAGGTGAGGAAGATAGCGAGTACCCAACCCCAAAAACCACGACTAGACAAGTCTTTAAACCACACACCATCATTTTTTATACCAGCCTGTTTATGAGCATACTGAGCTCTGGCAAAAGCGATAATACCACCAGAGATAAGTACTAGCGCAGCAGTTAACCAGGCACCTTTCCATGGTAGGTTAACATTAAAGAAGGCAAGTATTAGAATAAATAGACCTACCATACCTATAGCACTAGCTATCTTTTCTGTAGTATTTAATGCTTTAGGCGGCTCACCAGTTAAAGACATATTTCTTTGATATACACTCATAGTTATATAGTTTTCAATACTTAAAAACAAATGAATTTAAGATTGTGATATTATTAATTAAATTAGGCTTTAACGTGTTGACTAGATGAGAAAGCCTGTTTTATTTCTTGGAAAGGTCTCTTAAAAAACTCTGGATTAAAACAAGCTTTATTAAGATTTGCTACTACCTCATCTACTGTTTTAGATTCAGTTAACCATTGATCAAAAACTTGGTGTTTCATACGTATACCAAAGGTGTTAATACCTATAAATTTTCTCGTACCGAGGTCATATTCGATAGTAACTGCTCTTTTATTATCAGCATGCTGCCAGTGAAAATGATCATGTCCTTCTTTAGGCTTACTCCATACCCAACCATAGGTCTGATATTCAATATCAAAAAACTTTGCACTATTAAACCAGTGTCCTGGATTCCATTCTGTTGGGTTACCACATAAGGTTTGTGCAAGTGCTTCTCCCATCATTCTACCAGTATACCAAACAGCTTCAATAGGCTTACGCTCACCTACTGGATCTCTTTGCTGCGCACAATCACCTATCGCATAAACGTCTTTTACACTAGTTTCTAAATGACGATCAACCATGATACCACGTTGCAACTCAATACCCGAGTTTTCTAAGAAACTTATACGTGGCCTTACACCAGCGCACAGTCCTACGAAACCGCAGGGAATAGTTTCTCCTTTTTTAGTAATAACAGCCTTTACTTTACCAGCATCATCGGCTATGATCTCTGCCATTTCCTCTTCTTCTCTCAAATCAATGTGGTGTGATCTTACGTGACGCGAAATCATTTCGGCATTAGACATAGGTAAGACACCGCTCCAAAAGCCTTTTTCTCTTATTAAAAAAGTGACAGGTATTTGTCTAGATGCCATCATCTCTGCGAGCTCTACTCCTATTAATCCACCACCTATAATCACAGCTCTTTTACATACTTTATTGTTAGGAGCACTTATTTCTAGTTGTTCTAGATCTTGTCTAGACACCAGCCCTTGCACACCTTCTAAGTCCTGACCTGGCCATCCAAATTTATTAGAAATAGAACCTGTGGCAAGAATAAGCTTATCATACATAATATCTCTACCAGAGTTGAGATGAACTTTTTTTGCATCTGTTTCTACCGTGTGTACATAGTCATGCACTAATTCGATACGATTTTTTGCCCAAAAATCATTCTCATAAGGTTGAGTATGCTCAAATTTCATATGCCCCATGTAGACATACATCAATGCTGTACGAGAAAAGAAAAACTCAGACTCGGCACTGATGATTGTTATTCTTTTATCAGACAATTTACGGATATGTCTAGCTGCAGTAACTCCAGCGATACCATTTCCTATAATGACGATATGTTCCATAAGTGGTGATTTTAGTTGGTGACGACAAATTAAAGATTTGTTATCAGTTGTTGCTTTATGCATTTACCCTAGATAGTAGTACATAATTCCCTTTTAAGAGTCTTTGCATACTTTTTAGGATTATAAACCTCTTAAAGTGTAACTTTAACTAGTTGGCTCAATTATTGATTTTTGCCTACATGTACATTTGATAAATAGAATCTCAATTTAAACAATAATGCATAAAAGAGTTCACATAAACATCACATTTCTCATTTTACTGACATCATTAATGATGAGTGCACAACTAGATGTGTTTCAGCAACGTTCTCAATATGTTCTCAATTCATATGTGCGTGGTGGTCTAGTAGATTATAAAAATCTTAAAGAGGACACGAAAACTATTGATATTTTAAAAGAAAGTCTCTCAAAAACTAAGCTCGATGAGCTAAGCCCACAAGAACTTAAAGCCTTTTTAATTAATGCTTATAACATGACTGTCATTATTTCTATTGTAGAAAACTACCCTACATCATCAGTTATGGATATCAATGGCTTTTTTGATAAAATTAAACATCAGATAGCTGGAAAGTCTTTAACGCTCAATGATTTGGAAAAAAATTGGCTTTTTAAAAAATTTCCAGATGCAAGATTACATTTTGCTTTAGTGTGTGGTGCTATTTCTTGCCCACCACTTAAAGATACTATTTTTAACGGTCAGAATATCGAGTCTAGACTAGACAAAATAACTAAAACAACACTCAATAACTCTAAGTTCATAACCATTGACATGCATGAGAAAACAGCGTCTGTTTCTAAAATATTTGACTGGTATCAGTCCGATTTTAAGAAGTATAAGACAGTCTTAAATTTTATCAATAAGTATACGGATAAAACGATTCCAGCGGGCTTTAGTCTAGAATTTAAGAAATACGACTGGAGCTTGAATCAAAGTTAGGCTCTATATTTACAGCTCCACATAGAACATCATTTATGAGATCACTCTTTTATCTTTTATTATTAGTCACCATTACTTCTTGCAATGGTCAAGATTTACAGAAAGAAGAAAAAATTAATGGGATTACGTTAGTAGCAACTCGCAATCCTATAGACTCTACTGGCATTACACCTATTAAAAATTATAATGCAAATTATGCGGTTATTGTACCATATGCATGGATGCGCAGTTTAGAAGAGCCACAAGTGAACTATGAAGAAGAACGTGGTTGGTGGGGCGAGAAACCTACTGGTGTAAAAGCCACCATAAAACATATGAATGATCAAAATCTAGACGTATTACTTAAACCACAAATATGGATAGGTCGTGGATCATACACCGGTGAAATTAATTTAAAAACAGAAGATGATTGGAAAGTCCTAGAAGACAGCTACACAGATTATATCATGAAATTTGTAAATATAGCAGCTAGTGAAAATGTCGCAATGTTTTGTATAGGTACCGAATTAGATTCTTTTGTTGAACTAAGACCCCAATATTGGGATCAACTGATTCATAAGATTCGTAGTATCTACAAAGGAAAACTGACCTATGCAGGAAATTGGGATAGCTATAAAAACGTTCACTTTTGGGAGCAACTAGACTACATAGGCGTTGATGCTTATTTTCCCGTAAGTAAAGAAAAAACTCCTCATCCACTTACCATTCAAGAGTCATGGAAAAAATGGGTGGATGAGTTAAGCACGCTTTCGCGAAAGCTGAATAAAAAAATTCTTTTTGCTGAGTATGGATATATAAGTGCAGACTATGCTGGCCTTGAACCATGGAAAAATGCTGGTGAAGACCGATTAGAAAATCAAAAAGCACAAGCAATTCTTTTACAAGGTTTATATGATGCCGTCTGGAAAGAAGAATGGTTTGCAGGTGGTTTTTTATGGAAACACCATGCAGAAGATAGTAGACATCGCGACTTCTCAAAACGCTTTACAACACAAGGGAAAGAAGGTGAAAAGGTTGTAGCAAAAAATTATTTACAGATTAGAAATTAAAAATATGGCTCATTTAAAATCGATATTTACGGTATTTTTTATTGTTGCCATGGCTCAATTAAACCATGCTCAACTAGGTCAGAATAAAAAAGGATTCACACATCAAGACAGTTTACGTGGCTCGATCACGCCTGAACGCGCCTGGTGGGATATCACCTATTATGATCTCGATATAAAAGTTACACCAGCAAATAAATATATAGCTGGATCTAATACGATACATTATAAAGTACTGCAACCTAATAATGTCTTACAGGTCGATTTACAATCACCATTAAATATGACTAGGGCTGTTCAAGATGGGCGCGATCTTGAAATAAGACACGAGGGAAATGCTCACTTTATAAAACTGACTAGAGAACAATTGCCTGGTATGATTAACCAAGTTCAAGTTTTTTATGAAGGTAATCCTCGCGAGGCTAGAAATGCTCCTTGGGATGGAGGAATATCATGGAAAAAAGACAGAAATGGTAATGACTTTGTGGCTTCTTCTTGTCAAGGGTTGGGCGCTAGTGCATGGTGGCCTAATAAAGATCATATGTATCAAGAGGTTGATAGCATGGCTATACATGTTAATGTACCTAATCCACTCATGAATGTTTCTAATGGTCGATTGATTAAAACAGAACCTAAAGATGACAATACCACAACCTATCACTGGTTTGTAAAAAATCCTATTAATAATTATGGGGTCAATATTAACATAGGTGACTATGTTAATTTTAATGAAGTATATCAAGGAGAAAAAGGTGATCTAGATATGAATTACTATGTACTGCGTGACAATCTAGAGAAAGCTCAAGAACAATTTAAAGATGCCACAAGAATGATGGAAGCGTTTGAACACTGGTTCGGGCCTTATCCATTCTATGAAGATAGTTTTAAACTGGTTGAAGTTCCATATCTGGGCATGGAACATCAAAGTTCTGTGACGTACGGGAATCAATTTAGAAACGGTTATCTAGGCAGAGATTTATCTGGTACAGGTTGGGGAATGAAATTTGACTTTATCATCATACATGAATCTGGACATGAATGGTTTGCAAATAATATTACCAATAAAGATATCGCAGACATGTGGATTCATGAGAGCTTTACCGCTTATAGCGAAAGTTTATTCCTAGATTTTCATTATGGTACTACAGCAGCAAATGAATATGTGATAGGTACCAGACGCAGCATTAGAAATGATAGACCATTGATAGGTGAATATGACGTGAACCACGAAGGATCTGGCGACATGTATTACAAAGGTGCAAACATGATACATACCTTAAGAATGCTGGTGAATGATAAAGATCAATGGCGCAAAATATTGCGAGACATGAATAAAGTTTTCTATCACAGTACTGTCTCCACTCAAGATATTGAAGATTTTTTATCTCAATCTATAGGTCAAGATTTAGAAGGCTTTTTTAATCAGTATTTAAGAAATACCAAAATACCAAAACTGGTTCTCAAAAAGAAAAAAAACAAATTAAGTTATCACTGGGAAAATATAGTAGACAACTTTAAGTTACCCATACGCATTGTAATCGATGATGAAATAGTACTTATAAATCCAACAGCGTCAAAACAAGTTTTAAAACTACCTTCAGATAAATCTGTGATTCAAACAGATCCTGCCTACTATGTAGAATACAAGCTTAACTAAGATCCTTTAAACAAAGACCTATATTATCATAGTTAAACTGAAACCCAGCATCGATCAAGCGTTGCGGATACACATTACGACTTTTTAAAAGCAGCTCTGTTTCTGTTCCTATAATGGATGTCCCTAATTCTAGTAACCAAATAGGTTGCGAGATACCGAATGGTATATTCATAGATTTACGCAATTGCCTCATAAAATCTGCATTTGTTTCTGGCTTAGGTGCCGTGATGTTTACTACACCTTCCAAATCAGATTGAATTAAGAATTCAATAGACCTACAAAAATCATTGATATGAATCCAGCTTACAAACTGATTACCACGACCATTTTTACCGCCCATTCCTACTCTAGTAATAGCTTTCATTTTAGGCAATGCACCACCATCATTTCCTAACATGATTGAAGTTCTCAAAGCTACTTTGCGCACACCTTCAATAGTGGTTGAAAAGAATTCCTTTTCCCATGCCTTGCCTATTCCCATAGAGAAGTCGTCACCTATAATACCATTTTCTTCAGTATTCATTTGCGTTTCAGAATGGATGTAGATGGTTGCGGTACTTGCGTTTAAAAACACCTTTGGCTTGTTGATAGCATTGGTCATCGCTAAATTCAGAACTCTAGTGCTATCGATGCGCGAACTTAATATTACTTTTTTATTAGCATTAGTATATCTGCAATCTACTGACTTACCTGCGAGGTTGATGAGTACATCTGCATTTTCTAAATGGGCAGTCCACTCTCCTAGATCTTTACCATTCCAGTAAGTGGTTTGAGGATCACACTTTCGCGAAAGCGTAATCACCTCATCTCCTCTATTCTCAAAATATTGCGACAGTGAAATACCTAGAAATCCCGTGCCACCTGCGATAATTATTTTCATGATAAGATCATTAAAGTAAAAAGGATGAGTACTAAATTGCGATACAAGACCCAAGAAATAGTAGGCCACCAGCCGAGTTGCATGGATTTACAGCGACGCACGTGTTCCATTAACATCACACCTACTACCAGTCCAAATATACCTAGAAGCGCATAACCGCTCAAGGTTACAAAAGAAGTGAGCAATAACACAGGCAATAATAATACACCACCTAAAGCAGATACCGCACTCATGTTTCCTAAATAATCCCAACCGTTTTTAGGAGCGATGAACTGAATCATGATTCCTTGCCAAGCGATCTGTCCAAAACAGATAAAATACTCTATATACCACGGCGATTCAAAACCAAAATACTGTCCTACCAAACCGAAATAGCTATTGAGAACCACAGCGGTAAACCAAGCGCTCAATCCTATGAAAAGACTTCTATAAAATAAATTTCTATCTGGATTACAAGCGCGTTCTCCTTGATGAAGAGAAGTACCACCTACAATGACCTTGCGATTATAAGTAATGAGTTTATAGAGATATTTTAATGGTATAAAAAACAGTGGAAAGTATAAAATATCCTTAATCCAATGTTGTCCTTGAGACACTATATGAAACATAGCGTCCAGACCATATTTAGTTTCTTTAGTTTGTGTGTTATGCAGTGCGATTTCGTTGGTTGCTCTGTCCATATCTATATGCTTTGTGTGTTCTTCATTAATGATTTGATAAGGATCAATCGTATTTCCATCTACCATGTCAAGTTTAGTAAAGATGCTGCCATAAGCCGCGCACATGGGACAATGTTGATCTATGAGAAGTTTGTGATTTTTGATCATGATATAGCTATTTAGTGATTAGTGATAATTGTTCTTCATTCTCTATATAACATCTGTAAGAGATGTACATAAAGTAGATACCTAAAAGACCAGAAATTATCATCCCTAGAATAAATACCATTTCTTCCATATTAGAACTGAAGTGCACATAGTCTTTACCTACTAAGAACATAGTACCTAGTGTTAATGCGGTAAGCAATAAGTGTGATTTATTCATCCATTGTATAGAACTAGATGTTCTTTTATATTGACTGAGCAACCACAGACTACATACCACCTGAACCGCTCCAAGTGGTATCATAAATAACAGTCCGAAAAAAGGAATGAGAAATAAAAATAAATTGAGGATTATTAAGACCAGATTTACTCGATACATTGTTTTCATAATAGTATAGTTTTTAAACTTTCAGAAATAATTGAAAGTTTTATTGAAATAAAAAAGGCTAGGAAATCGCCTTGATTAATTTTTTCATGTAATTATTGTTATTGATTTTAGTCATTAAGTTGGTTAGGTTTTCCATTTGGTGTACAAAATCTGCAAGATCTGCAAGTAGTGTTTGGAAGTGAGCGACTTCTTTTTCATCACCTTCAATTTTAGTGTTGATGAGCTCGTTGAGTAATCGACGTACAGGTTCTAGCTCGCGTCTTTTACGTTCTTCCATAATATTTTGTGCGATGGTATGCACATCGTGTATCGCAACAAAAAACTCTTTGCGTTCCCCTAGCACTGTTTCTTTGCGCACCAGTCTCCAATTGATAAGTTCACGTACGTTGGTGTTCACATTACCTCTAGAGAGTTGTACTTGCTCCATAATCTCGTCAGTACTCAATCCATCTTGAGAAGAAAGTAACAAGGCATGTATTTGCGCCATAGACTTTGAGATTCCCCAAGAACTACCTAAAGAACCCCAAGCCTGTATAAATTTATATTTCCCTTCTTCTAATTTCATACGACAAATATACATTTATATTTTAAACTTTCAATAATTATTGAAAGTTTAGTTTAGATAATTTATTTAATGAGTTTTCGTTACTTTTATATAATGCGTATACTTTCCTTTCTTTTTGTTTTCATCCTAGGTATATCATGTACTGAAAAGGTAAAAGAACCTAAACCATTGATTGAGATATATGAGTTGAATAAATGGGTTGAGAGTTACGAATCTGTACCTTTGGATAGTGCAATGGTTCAAGCTTTCGAAGCGAATCAAACAGACACCACAGATTATCGGTATAGTGAAAGATATGGGTTATTAATTAATGGAGCTTTTAAGGCTTCAGTTAAGGATTTAAAAGAAAAACCATTAATTACAAATAAACAAATTAGAGGTTATGACTTCTCATCTAACTCAATTGTATTAGATTCAACAGCGACAACCAAACTAAATACTGACTTCAAATATAGACGAGCTAAACAACTAGTATTAACCTATAATAAAAATATTATATTGAACTTTTATAAATTCAGATTAATTTCTTCAGATGAAGTTGGTAATGCACCTTTCTTCTTTCAAACAAATGACATATTTCTAGAAGAAGATAATCCCACTTATAAACACTTCATTAAATTACGACATGGCCCTTTTCGAGATAACGATTGGGTAAACAACATCCCAGACCTCAAACAAGACACCGCGTTTTACAATGCTTTTAAAAGAGCCGGAAAGATTATAGCTGAGTAGTATCTTTACCGTATGAATAAGCAGCAAACCATCCTCAACACCATCAATTTTGTAAAAGAACAACTCCACAATGCTGAAGGTGGTCACGACTGGTTTCATATAGAACGTGTATGGAAAAATGCTAAGCTCATCGCAGCGCAAGAAGAAAACGTAGATCTATTAATCATCGAGCTAGGTGCACTACTCCACGACATAGCAGATTCTAAATTCCATGATGGAGATGATACGATAGGACCTCAAGTAGCTCGTAAATTTCTAGAAGAACAAAACCTATCTGAAGATATCATTCTACATGTAGAGAATATTATTAAATACATTTCTTTTAAAGGTGGACATCAAGAACAAAAATTTAAAAGCAAAGAGCTGGATATTATTCAAGATGCTGATAGACTTGATGCGCTGGGCGCAATAGGAATTGCACGCACCTTTAATTATGGTGGTTTTAAAAATAGAACAATCTATAATCCAGACATCAAACCAGATTTGAACATGACTGTAGAGCAATACAAAAAAAGTACTGCTCCTACACTCAACCATTTCTATGAAAAATTATTGCTTTTAAAAGACCGCATGAATACCTCAACTGGTAAACAACTGGCACATGAGCGTCATGATTATATGGAAGGTTTCCTCAATCAGTTTTATGCAGAGTGGAATGGCGGGGCCTAGACCTAGTTCTGACTACTAGACTTTTGTAACTGGCTGGTCTGGCACCATTTTAAATAATACTCATAGATCTCATCTATAGTAGCGCCATTACGCTTCTTCCAATAAATAGTGATATAAAACCATTGTAGTTTATAAACGCCTATTTCTTCATAACGTCTAGCACTGGTTTTTAACCATTTAGGAATCACATAATAGGTTCCGTGATCGTATAATCTATGGATTAAATCATAGTCTTCATAGATAGGAATCTCTGTATTATAGCCACCTATCTTTTCATATAACTCTTTAGTAATATACTGTGATTGATCACCACCACGACTGGCACGCCATGAGAATCTAGTAAACCACCCTATAATGATTAACCACCAATTCCAACTCATAAATCGCATACGGAAACAGCCTGCTGGATTTCCCTGAGAAACGGCTTGAATTATGTACTTATCATAATCTTGAGGCGGAAAAGAATCTGCATGAAGAAAATAAAGGATTTCACCATTTGCGATTTGCGATCCTGCATGCATTTGTGAACCACGACCTTTTGAGGCTGTATGAAACTGTAGTGATAGTGATGGATACGCTTTCGCGAAAGCGGAAACCTGACCATCTGTATTGTCTATACTATGACCATCTATGACAATGATTTCTATTGTATTGATATTACTTGATTTCTCAACCAAATGCGTCAATAACTGATAAATAGAATGCTCTTCATTAAGAACAGGTATAATAATGCTAATCATACTATAGCTACGATAAGGAAGTAAAAGTGGTTTTTATCTTATTGTTTATTTAAAGACCAATCATAATCCTTGTAAGATATGGAAGCATCTTTTAATATCGCACTATTTGCATATTTATTGATGTATTCGATAATGGTAACACCTGTGTCTGTAAAATCACTTTTATACCAGTCAAATATTTTACTCAAACGTGGATTTGCCAGATCAGACAAATCATTTTTATCTGAGTTAATAAATTCTGCAGCGGCTTTATCCATTAAGGAGTTCAAATTTGCAGCTGTAAAAGCAGTGTTTTGAAGTTTAGGACAGGAGAAACTAGCACAATTGATTGCAAAGTGAATGCGAGGATCACCCATTTTTTGCAATACATTTTTTTCTACTGCAGCAAGAGAATAAGCTTTATCATTAATCATTACATGCTCTACTAACCATACCTGACCTAGCGGTCCGCTAATGTCTTTAATACTTGCTGGCATATCATTTTCTAAAATTAAATCTACCGTTGCTGCGTTATATAAATTGATATAGTAAGCAAACTGTTCATTGATACTAGTCGCCTTAGTAGGTGCGTTGTTATTAAGATATTGCAAGTATTCATTAAGTGCATTGTGATCTTTTTTAAAAGCTTTGTAATCTACAAACCCTTTATCGTCCACATGTTTTTTTAATAAATCATCCCACGGCTGGTGATCTAAAACTGTACTAGTAGCATCTGTAATTTGCTCGCCACTATTTAAGCTGGTATAATTTAAATCCTTTCCGCCTACACAGGAAGAAAGGATAAATAATGATATGATACTGTATATAAATTTCATGATGTTTTACTCTTTAGATGATTGTAATATGTACGATAAAAACTGGAATGGAGTTTTGATAAGTATGCACAAAAGATACAGAACAACTCTAGATTCTATCAAAAATAACCAGATTACATCACAAGAACATCACAATACTAGAATAACGTGAACTATATACCAACCATCAGGAAAGTTCTATAATCTCTCGATAAGACTTTTAAAAAGACGTACCATTTTAGGTTCTGCCTCACCAGCTATAGCAATGATTTCTGCAATATCTACTGCTTTTAAATCATCTGGATCACACTCATCAGTCAGTACTGACACGGCACAAACTGGTAAGTTCAAATGATTTGCAACTATAATTTCTGGTACGGTGCTCATCCCTACAGCGTCTGCACCCATAAGTTTCAACATTCTATACTCTGCTCTAGTTTCTAACTGTGGACCTACTACACTGGCATAAACTCCTTTATGCATATTGGTGCCATGTTCTTGTGCTAGTTCTAGCAATATGTTATTCATATTTGCATCATATGGTGCACTCATGTCCGTAAAACGTTCTCCAAATTCGCTCACGTTCTTAAACGCCAGAGGACTACCACCTTGCAGATTGATATGATCATCGATAACCATCATATCACCTTTTTTCATATCTAGATTAACCGCACCAGCAGCATTTGAAACCAGTAGATTTTTAACACCTAAACCATGCATTACTCTTATCGGGTATGTAATATCTAAAAAATCATATCCTTCATATAAATGGAAACGACCTTGCATTACGACCACTTTTTTACCACCTAAATCACCATAAATCAATTTACCGGTATGAAATTCTACCGTTGCCAGTGGAAACCATGGAATATTATTATAATGAGCAACCTTTTGATTTTCTATGCTATCGACCAGTTGACCTAGTCCGGTACCTAATACGATACCTACTTCTGGAGCATCAAAACCTTGTGATGATAAATATTCTATGGAGTCTGAAAGTTGTTTTTTACTAAGCATTGATATGTTTTAAAAAGTGTTGAAATGCTGGAACGTCTTTGATATCTTCATAAAAATCGACATCATTACGTGGCTCGAGCAATGTGTAATTTAAGTTTTTTAAATCTTTTAAAGTTTGCGCCTGTACTGTTTCTGTTCCCCATTCTTTATTTGAAAAGACATTTGCAGGCACCTGTTTATTAAATCCTAACAAATAATAACCACCATCTATAGCAGGTCCCATGACCGCATCATGACTATCTAACAATTCAAACGCTTTATCTAGGTCTTGAGTTGTAAGGTCATACATGTCACTGCCTATTATAACAACCTTATCATGTGTCTTAAATGCTGTGTTAAAAGCATGCTGCATGCGCACACCTAGATCTTCACCTTGCTGGACATGTTTTTGGTAAATCTCATTATCCCAATCATCATTTTGATGGAGCTTTTCAGAATACCATACTTGCGGTTGCGCATTTACAGATTTTGTAATCTCACGGGTATGACTTAAAAGAAATTTATAAATCTCAAAAGCTGCTTCATCACCTACGGTAGCCGCTAGACGACGTTTCCCTTTTCCTAATTCTGGATTACGAGTAAATATGATTAAAGCGTTTGTATTGGACATAGGATTAATTATATATCAAAAATGCGATTCCTATCTCACAATTATGTTACAGAAATGGCAATTTTGTATTATTTCTTAATGCGCTTCTCGTTTTGCTTTACAAAAGCAGCCCAACCAGTATAGCTTTTACCTACTTCTATCCTACCGCTATTGTAAAAATGGCATACTGCCGCTGCGAGCCCATCAGTCATATCAAGATTTTTAGGCATTTCTTTAAAGCCTAGCAGACTTTGCAACATTTTTGCAACCTGTTCTTTACTAGCAGTTCCTTTACCAGTAATAGATTGTTTGATCTTACGTGGTGCATACTCTGTTACAGGTATATCTCTAGATAATCCTGCAGCCATCGCAACACCTTGTGCACGACCTAATTTGAGCATGGATTGCACATTCTTACCAAAAAACGGTGCTTCTAGCGCAATCTCATCAGGATGATGAGTGTCGATCAGTTCAATAGTACGTTCAAAAATCTTACGCAATTTCACATAATGATCTGTGTATTTGCGTAAATCCAACTCGTTCATTTGCAGGAAACTCATCTTATTGCCTACTACTTTTATAACTCCAAAACCCATTAATGCGGTTCCAGGATCTATACCGAGAATGATTTTTTCTGTTGCCAATTGTTGTATTTTTCGGGCTATGACTAGCACCTGGCACAAAGCTAAGCAATTCCTCGCTCCATCTATTAAGATTCTGGTGTTCATTGGCTGTATAACACTGCTCTATTTTCAGTGGACTGATAGACCAGTAAGAATGGATAGCATACTTTTTTATTTAAAAGAAATTCCATTTTACTCTATTGGATTGATGTTATTATTAAGCTTGACAAGCTGGCTAGTGGAAAGTAAAAAATGGCAAGTATTAGTTAAGGATATTGAAGAAATACGCTTTCGCGAAAGCATAATACAAAGTCTCACTGCTCAAGCGGCAAGTTTTATCACACCATTAAGAGCAGGCGAATTTGCTTATAAAGCGTTGTTTTATGAGCGAGATGATCGGAAATCTATTTTGAGTAGAGTGTTTCTAGGTAATCTATGTCAGATGATAGTTACGGTATTTTTGGGGCTTATAGGATTGCTTTTTTATATTAAAAAAGAATTTTATGGTACATTAATTTTAGCCATAACAGGCATAGTCTGTTTAGCTGTTATTTATGCTTTCTATCAATATTTGAGTGATCACTGGCACCTCAAGGATGTGACATTTAAATTATGGAAACAAACCATCGCCTTGTCGTTATTAAGATATTTGTTTTTTGCAAGTAATTGGTTAATCATGTTGCAACTCATTAAATCTGACATTGCATTACTGACATGGTTAGATAATATCGCACTAAATTATCTCGCAGTTTCAATAATTCCCATGTTTCAAATATTTGATATACCTGTAAAATGGGCCGTAGCTGATATGATTTTTAACGGTGGTATTTTACAATCACCTATCGTTATTGCGACCACGTTAATATGGTTGACAAACACACTATTCCCTACATTATTGGGTTGTATATTGATACCTTTTAAAAAATTAAAAACCTTATGATGTTTATCATCATAGTCATATCGCTAGGTTATTTATTTGTGATTTTAGGACTAGTCCTAGAAGGTTTTACTTATAAAGCAAGACCTCATCGAGCTAGTAAACCTAGTGTGAGTAATGATTTTAGCTTCAGTATCATTATCAATTATAGAAATGAGGATCACAATTTGCCTGCTTTATTATTAAGTATTTCCCAATTAAAATTTGATTTCAATCGCGTAGAGTTTTTATTCATCAACGATGATTCAAGCGATTCGAGCCTTAGTATTTTAGAAAAATTCATTACTGACAATAATGACATTACTGTTCAATTATTAGAACGAATTCCTGTTTCTAAAAGCGCTAAAAAAGATGGCATCACCCAAGCTCTAGAAATTGCAAAGCATGAACATATCATTTGTACCGATGCAGATGTTAATCTACCTCAACGATGGTTAATGGCTTATGAAAAACATTATCAACTCTTGCCGGATCTTCACTTTATTGCTGGTCCTGTAGAAATGACTCATTCAAATAATCTTTTATCTCAACTACAACACAGTGAGATGGTTGCCTTACAAATGACAACCATAGGTGGTTTTTCAATAAGACAACCTTTTATGTGTAATGGTGCTAACATGTCGTTTACAAAAACCGCTTTTCAAGAGGTAAATGGTTATTTAGGTAATGATCACATATCTAGTGGTGATGACATTTTTTTACTAGAAAAACTGGCTGCAGAAGATGTATTAAAATGCTCTTATTTAAAATCACAAGACGCTGTCGTAAAAACGTTTCCTAAATCTAGTTGGAAAGAAATGATCCATCAACGGGTACGATGGTCCCAAAAAGGAAAATCAACAAAGAGCACCTTAAATAAATTAGTGAGTTTTCAAGTTTTGATGATGAACTTACTTTTTATACTCGCACCATTTTTATGGTTTTTAAACTGGCTAAATAACGCTCAATTTTTCATCGTTTTAATCATAAAAATAGTTGTGGACGTCATCGTCATATTTACAGGAAATAGGTTTTTCAGTAATACAAAGTGGCCTATCTACTTATTGCCGCAGCTAGTCATCTATCCCATTGTAGTGATCTCGATTGCGCTTAAAAGTCTCAGTAAACCTAGTTGGAAAGATCGTCAGGTTGAACTGTAGCTGGTTTTAAAATTACTGGAAGTAAGTATGAAGAATTAACAGGTACGTTTTGCTTATATGCAGGTTCTATTTTGCAAATATGCTGTAGCCTAACCCTTAATAAAGAATCGATTGATCTTTCTCTATCATTAACAGCGTCAGATTGCAGTCCTTGATAACTAATATTACCTTTCTTATCTACTAGCAATTGAACCATTACACTATCCCGTTGACTCATCTCAAACTGTAAGTGATGGTCGTTTAATTTGAGCACTACTTGTTCTTGTAGTTTTTCAAAAAAGCAATTTGCGGCATTATCTAACTCTCCACAACCATCAAATAGCGGATATTTATCAGGTTGAGAAAGGTCTATTTCTTGAAATCTTTTTTGGGCAAGTTGAGAAGCTTCTTGCTTTTTTTGCACTTCGGTGCGACAAGATGCTGTAATAGCACCTATCATGATTACCAGTAAGATAGTTAATCGCATCATGGTTGTAAAAGTACCATTTTTCTAATCGTCGCCATTCATGAAAATAGCTTCCTTTAAATCTGCAAGTCGCTCTGAGGCTAGAGTTCCATATGGACTTTTCTTACCATGTATTTCTAGGTAGTTTTCATAATACGGTATGATGCTGTTTTTATCTTTAAAATATCGATCTGCGGCGATGGCGAGTTGATAATTGATCATTGCGTCATCTGCTCGTTCTTTTTGCGCAGCTTTTAAGGCATAAAATGCATTCCTTATATCTTCATTACGTGCATGGACCGCTGCAAGTTGCACATATTCTTTATCTAATACAGGTCTTCTAATAGCAATTGCTTTTTCTATAGCTTCAATAGATTCAGTATATTTTTCAATTCTCATGTAGGCTACGGACATATTGAAAAATACAGAGGCTTCTTTATCATTATACTCTTCAACATAGACTTTATAATTCTCAATAGACTTTTCATATTGGCTCGTGCTGTAGTAAGAAAAAGCAAGCCCATTTCGATTATACTCTGTATCATTACCAAGTTCAAATAACCTTTCAAAAACAGGAATTGCTTTATCGTACCATTTTGAATTCATGTAAGCTTGAGCTAGATAACTATTCATTTTCACATCAGTAGAGTCTGCTGCGATGCTTTGCTTTGCAAATTTAATAGCCTTGGAAAACTCACGCTTTTGAATTAAATTCTTTATTAAATCTAGTCTTGCTGCACGATAATCTTCATTTAATGACAAAGCTTTTTGATAGGCTATAATAGCATTATTAACCTGATTTAAACCAGACCAAGCTTCACCTAAGTAGTAATGGAAACTGGCATTTGTAGAATCTCGTTCTATCAGTAAATTAAATACCGGTATGGCATCAACAGATTGCTGACTATTAACCAATAGCTTACCATATTCATACATAGGTTTAATTGCGGTGCTGTCTAAGGCAAAACCAGCCCTATAGTAAGTTATAGACTTTGCATTATTCCCTAATTGAATGTAAGCCTGCGCCAGTTTAAATTGCTGAATCGCGTCAAATGGTGCATTTTGATATGCGGTTATGGCTGCTTTCCAGTTACCTGTTTGTGCTAACTCATCACCTTTATCTAACTGAGCTATAGCGACTACCGAAATCAATAAAGAGACGATAATTATTAAATTATTCTTCATTTTCTAAAATTAGGCAAGGTTATTGAAAGAACCATAGAAATATCCTTATTATGAAAAAACTAGCTTTACTTTTTACACTAGCCGTAGTATTTATTTCTTGTGAAGGTCCACAAGGTCCTCCAGGATTTGATGGACTAGATGGAACAAATATTGTTGCCCAATCATTTGAGATTACAACAAACTTTACAGCACCGGATTATGAAGAATTTGTCGTGTATCCGAATAATATCGAGGTCTTTGATACAGATATGACATTAATTTATATCCTGTGGGATGAAGTTCCAGGTAATAACGGCGGTACCGTAGACGTGTGGAGACTATTACCACAAACGGTTTATACAGATTTTGGTGAATTTCAATATAATTATGACGCCACTAATGGAGATGCAACCATCTTTTTGGATGCTCCTAGCACATTTGATTTTAACGACTTAGCTCCTGGAGATTTGGACAATCAAACTTTTAGAATTGTAATTCTACCAGTTGACCTTGCTTCTAGTTCATTACTGGACATCACAGATTACGACTCGGTAATGAATCTTGCAGGTTTGACAACTCAAGACATTATTACTATAGAATAAAATTATCCTGCTCAGGGATTCAAATGTCATCATTTGAGGTGGAGAAGGCGTTACTCTTTTAAAGAGTTTCGCCTTTTCTTTTTTATATAAATTTCTCAATCCATTGTGCCACACCATCTTTTTTATGATGGCCGGTATGATAGTTTGCAACAGCTTTTACTTCATCTCTTGCATTGTCTACAGCAACTCCGTGCCCTACTCCAGCAATCATTTCTACATCATTGTAATTATCGCCAAAGGCAGCAACATTCTCTACTTTTACTTCCGGGAAACATTCTTTAATTAGTAATTCCAATGCAGATTTTTTAGAAATTTCAAGTGGTGAGATTTCTGTGTAGGTATCCTTAGATCGGTAAAGATGTAACTGTGATGGTAAATTTCCCGCTTTCGCGAAAGCGGAATCCATAGCATCACTATCGCCCATCAACATTATTTTATGAGCACCGCCCAATTGCTGGGTTTCTTTAAAGTATGCTAAAGTCGTTTCTATATTTTGTACTTGAGGAGTGACACGAGTATTATTTACCTCGCGATCTGCCCAGTAATCCATTTGAGGTACAAACCACTCATCATTTCTATACAAACTACAATGAAGGTCATGTTCCATAGCGATACGAGCTATGTTCTCAATATCGATATAAGGTATTGTGGTACTATAAAGCTGTTTTTGTTGATCAAGGACGAGTGCACCATTGTAACAAACAATAGGCATTTCCCTTCTTTTTAAAGCATCTTGTAAATAGTACATAGCTTGCGGCATGCGAGCAGAAATAAGAATGACTGGCAATTGATTTGCCTTATTAAAAGCCTGTAAAGTACGTGCTGATAGAAATCGATCGCTATCTAGTAAGGTTCCGTCTATATCTGAGGCAAGAAGTTGTATCATCGTATGTAGTTGAAAAACAAAGGTAAATCGTTCTATTTTAAACATGGTCAAAAAAAAATTGAAATATTTTTCAAAAAGTACTTGTGTTTGTTAAAAGTAAAAGTATATTTGCATCCGCTAACGCAGAAATGTGGAAGCGACGTTCAACAAGGAACACGGTCTGGTAGTTCAGCTGGTTAGAATACATGCCTGTCACGCATGGGGTCGCGGGTTCGAATCCCGTCCAGACCGCTTTTTTTCAACAATTGTTGAGAATAACAATTCAAGTTGTGTGTCCTCTAAAATAATTGAGGACTTGAGAAGGTGTCAACAGACACTTTTTGAGAAGCTTTTCCGAATAGGAGAGGCTTTTTTGTTTTACAAAGGTTTTATCTACATTATCCCTACTATTTTTCTTATTCAGATGTAAGCATCATAATGATTCTTATTTATTAACTTAATTTTTTGCGTTTTACAGATTAAAACAATTAGATTATTCACAATAACCATTAAAACTAAACTGTTATGAAGAATCCTATTCAAAAAACCTTACTGATATTATTATTTTCTATTTCTTTAATAGCTTGTAGAAATGAAGCCGAAACTGCTGAAGAAAAAGCAGAAGATCTTATCGAGAATGCTGATGACATGAAAGTGAAAGAGGACAAAATCAAAATAGAAAATGAAGATGGCAGTGAGGCCAAAATAAAATATGATGAAAACGGTGATGTAGAAAAAGTCAAAACCGACAACTAGTAATTCTTATCACACCATTTTGAAAAGCAGTTATCACAGCTGCTTTTTTTTTATGAAATAAAACCTAGTTTTACATGACCAACTAACTAGATTGAAAACAAATCGCCTTTTTTTTATAGAT
Organism: Nonlabens ulvanivorans; assembly: GCF_000732625.1. Taxonomy (GTDB): domain Bacteria; phylum Bacteroidota; class Bacteroidia; order Flavobacteriales; family Flavobacteriaceae; genus Nonlabens; species Nonlabens ulvanivorans. The sequence goes on along the minus strand of NZ_JPJI01000032.1, from coordinate 1,021,297 downwards.
GCTGTGCGTGCATTTGCTATAATAATGATGTTGCAAGGTCATTTTATAGACACACTACTTGCGCCAGAATACCGTGATACCGACAGCACTATATTTCAAATATGGAGTTATTTTAGAGGAATTACAGCTCCCACTTTTTTTACTATATCTGGAATAATTTTCACTTATCTGTTAATGAAATCCAAGAAAAAAGGCCAGGCACCAGAACGTATACGCAAGGGATTACTACGTGGATTATTACTTATAGCCATAGGTTATGGTTTAAGGGCTCCGATTTTTGAATGGATTACTGGCTCTTTTAGAACTTATTTTTTAGTAATTGATGTCTTACAATGTATAGGTCTCTCGATTATTATAACCGTCGGTATTTACTATCTAACGTTTAAAAAATCTTTAATCTTCTCTATTCTCATGCTTATTTTAGGGATTTCCATATTTATTATGGAACCGTGGTATAGGGAATTAGACACTACAGGCATACCATTAGTGTTTGCAAACTATTTAAGCAAGTCTAATGGATCTATCTTTACCATTTTACCATGGCTTGGATACATGTCGATAGGAGCCTTTATTGCGTCTTTATTTTATAGATATGTAGGAAATGAGAAGTTCAAACCCATTTTAGTATCTGGCCTCATCATTATAGGCGCATTATTGATTTATAATTCATCTCAATTTTTAATGTGGATGTATCGATGGAGCGATATAAAAATTCTAAAAGAAGTAGCTTATTATAACTACCTATTTACACGTTTAGGCAATGTGCTTATCTTACTAGGTATTTTTTATGCACTAGAACGATTTGTGAAAAACCAAATGATATTTAAGATCGGTCAAAAAACCTTATCTATATATGTCGTACACTTTGTAATAATCTATGGAAGCCTTACCGGAATTGGACTGTCGCAAATTATAGGTAAAACACTTAACCCATATCAAGCAGCCATGGGCGCCATACTTTTTATAATAATAGTATGTCTGATCTCTTTATACGGTATTAAAACCAATGCTTTTATCTATAAAAAGCTGAGAGGATTCATAAAGTAAAAGCCATAAAAAAAGCTCTTCATTTCTGAAGAGCTTTTTATGTGCGGATGACAGGAATCGAACCTGCACGCCGTGAAGCACTAGATCCTAAGTCTAGCATGTCTACCAGTTCCATCACATCCGCATTCTGGTAATCCCTATTTGGGACGGCAAATATACACACTTTTCAGATATTACAAATTCTTTCTGAAATAAAAATTACACCTTTCTTATCTTTACCTAAAATTTGCAACACATGAATACTAAAACTTATGTTGATCAACACAAAGATCGATTCATAAATGAACTGATAGATTTACTTAAAATCCCTTCTATCAGTGCTGATCCGGCTTATAAGAAGGATGTTATTAAAACCAGTGAGGCTATTAAAACCTCTTTAGTAAAAGCTGGCTGCGATCATGTTGAAATTTGTGAAACTCCTGGATATCCTATAGTTTATGGAGAAAAAATAATAGATAAAAACTTACCTACCGTTCTAGTTTACGGTCATTACGACGTTCAACCGCCAGATCCAGTAGAGCTTTGGGACAGTCCTCCATTTGAACCAGTTATTAAAAATACAGAACTACATCCAGATGGTGCCATCTTTGCGCGTGGTGCCTGTGATGATAAAGGTCAAATGTACATGCATGTCAAGGCCATGGAATACATGACAGCCAATAATGAGCTACCATGTAACGTGAAATTTATGATCGAAGGTGAAGAAGAAGTTGGTAGCGAGTCTTTAGGTTGGTTTTTAGAACGTAATCGTGAAAAGCTAGCTAACGACGTGATTCTAATTTCTGATACAGGAATGATAGCAAAAGATGTCCCTAGTATTACAACTGGCTTGCGTGGCTTAAGCTATGTAGAGGTAGAAGTTACTGGTCCTAATCGTGACTTACACTCAGGTCTTTATGGTGGTGCTGTTGCAAACCCTATCAATATTTTATGTGATATGATTGCTCAGTTACATGATGAAAATAATCACATCACTATTCCTGGATTTTATGATAAGGTAGAAGAATTAAGCAAAGAAGAGCGTGCCGAAATGGCTAAAGCGCCATTCTCTCAAGAGGCTTACAACAAAGCTTTAGACATTACAGCAGAGCATGGTGAGAAAGGATATACCACTAATGAACGTAACAGTATAAGACCTACACTGGATGTTAATGGAATTTGGGGTGGATATACTGGTGAAGGAGCAAAAACAGTAATTGCTAGTAAAGCATTTGCAAAAATATCAATGCGACTAGTACCAGACCAGAACTGGCACGAGATAACAGAATTATTTCAGAAGCACTTTGAAAGTATTGCTCCGGCAAGTGTAAAGGTTAAAGTAAATCCGCATCACGGTGGTACTGCTTATGTAACACCTATCGATTCATTAGGTTATCGCGCTGCAAGTGCAGCATACGAAGATACATTTGGGAAAACGCCTATACCGCAACGCAGTGGTGGCTCTATTCCTATTGTTGCTCTTTTTGAGAAAGAATTAAACTCCAAATCTATACTTATGGGCTTTGGGCTGGACAGTGATGCTATCCATTCACCTAATGAGCATTTTGGTATATGGAACTACCTTAAAGGTATTGAGACCATACCGCATTTTTACAAACATTTTACTGCAATGAGTAAATAGATAAAGAGTTATTGAATTAAAAATCCCATTCAATTATTGAATGGGATTTTTTTTAACTCGCTTTCGCGAAAGCGTACTATGATTAATTTAAAGCTAAATTTAAAGCTACAGTAAATATCTGTCCTGTACCACTGAAACGTTCTACCCAAACCTCTATATAATCATTAGGTTCTAAATCAAAAACGCCTACAATAGGCACTGCACTGATATCCCTAATAGTCGTAGCTCCAACGGTCGCTCCGTCAGGCACAACTTTCCACACACCTGTTTGGTCTATCACAGTCGGCGTAGCAGCTCCAGATCTACCTCTCGCTATATAAAATATATATCTATCTCCTGGTGTATTACCTTCAAAAGACACACTAGCCGAAACATTAAAAAATCGTTTTTTCTTACCTTCATATACAACTCTATTATCACTCGAACTTGAAAAACGGAACAAATTATTTGATGTGGTAACTCCTGCTAATTTTTTAGGGACACCATTAGAAGAAAAAGTAGTTGACGCACCGCCACCGGCAGTAAAATTAAAATTGATATCACCTACCGCTTGCGCGTCTGTTTCTAATGGAATACCAGAACAATTTACATTCCAATTCTTAGTAAAATTAAATCCAGAATATGTACCAGTAGTATAAGGATCAATTAATGTTCCAGCACCTACAAAACTAAGTTGAGATAGCGTGGCATCATTTACAATCGCAGGATTTGTACTTACATTAATACCTGTTTCCATATTATCTGCCTCGATACGGCCACCGTTCATTTGAAGATTTGTAAAGGAACCTAACAGTTCCATAAAAGTTCCCGTATTTGAGGAAGTCCAAAAAATATTACTGACAAAAAAACTATGAATATCATTTATAGTAAAACCATCATCATTATTTACATATTGAGTGACACTCAAAAAAACGGTACTTAGGCCGTCTAAAGTTCCTACCTTACTAGCGTTTGCCACAATTGTATTATTGATAAGTAACAATTCTCCACTTGCTGTAGCGTTGATATCAAACAATTGTGTTTTTGTCCCCAAAGGAATGCTACCAGACAAAGTTAAGTTACGTAAACCACCACCTTTAGAACCTTCAAAAAGACTACCCGTAGAATTATTAACCAAGATATCTTCAGATGAATCTACACCTTCTATATAGGCACCATTTAAATCAATAGGAAAATCGAATACTATCGTTCCATTAATTTCATAGAGATAATTTGTGTTTAATAAATATTTTGATCCACTACCAGCAACAAGCTCATCAGCGAGATCTGAAATATCTTTAACTAATTTATAATTATCCCTACGCTTACTATTGGCAATGTAAACCCATTCCGTTCCATCATAAAACTGGAAGGCATTAAGAGTAGTATCAAAAATAATTAGCCCAGTAGCAGGACTGGCGATTGCCATTTTTTGTGTAGTGTTCATTCTGGGCATCAGTAAACCTTCAGATTCAGAAAAAACATGCAAAATGGAACTTGGATCTGGTAAGTCTGTATTAATTCCAACCTGGGAGCCGGCGAAATATACACTTAACAGCAATAAAGATGTAAATATAGCTTTCATAATATCAGTTTGAAACCTAAAAATACCAATATCGAATAGACTAAAATCGGAACTGCTTATCCTTAGTTAACTAATAGCATATATTTAATAAAACATTACATTTTTTAACATTTAATAGTGAATTACAACAGCCTTTTAACGACAAAACTAACAAATGTTAAATCCTGAATTATGTACTTATTGAAAGTAAAGAACGTATTAAAAAATAAGTTTTATAGGTAACTCAACAATTGCAACCAGTATAACCAGCAGCATTATCAGGTTTTATTCAACTGATTTAAAACATCATAAACCCATACAGTAAAAAGCAATTCTGTTAAAATATTTTACCTCTACATTTGTAGAATAATAAAATTACTCTACATTTGTAGAGTTAATTCTAATATTGTAGAGCATGAAACTGTCTAAAACTGAAGAAGAATTAATGAGCCATTTATGGAAGCTTGAAAAAGCTTTTATGAAAGACTTATTAGAAGAATATCCTGAACCTAAACCTGCCACTACCACAGTGGCTACATTATTAAAAAGGATGACTGACAAAGGTTTTGTGGGTTATGAGCTATTTGGTAAAAGTCGTCGATACTTCCCATTAGTTGAAAAAACAGCCTACTTCTCAAAACACGTTAATGGCTTGATCAAAAATTTCTTTAATGATAGCTCCTCTCAATTTGCTTCCTTTTTCACTAAAGAAACTGATCTAAGCAAAAAAGAGTTAGAAGAATTACGGTCTATCATCGATCAACAGATTAAAAAGAAGTAGTTATGGAACATTATCTAATCAATAGCTCTATCTGTTTATTTGCACTTTGGTTGTTTTATAAACTAGCCTTTGAGAACACCTCATGGCATCATTTGAAAAGATACTTTTTACTTGCATCCATAGGGATATCCATTGTTATACCTTTTATAGTAGTGAAAACAATTGTAATCCCTATTGAGACTAATTCAGTAATGAATTTTACTTCATCATCTGTAGTCAATGAAATAGCTAGACAACAAAATTTTGAATTCAACTGGAGCTTCATTCTTTGGACTACTTATGGTTTAGGTGTAATTATCATGTTATGGAGGTTTATTAAAAACCTGAAAGCATTCCGTATAGGTGATGAAGATGAGTTGAAAATATACAGCCATTATCAACTAGTATTAAGAAATGCGCTTATAGTACCACATTCTTTTCTAAAACGAATTTTTGTATCTAAGAATCAATATGAAGAAAACCTTATTCCTACCGCTGTATTAGAACATGAAAAAGCACACCTGGACCAGCGACATTCACTCGATATTTTATTTATAGAAATATTATTAATTCTATTCTGGTTCAATCCACTTTTCTATATCATGAGGTATTCCATAAAATTAAATCACGAGTTTCTTGCTGATCAAGCAGTAATTCAGCATGGAATAGACACCGCAACTTATCAAGAGACTCTACTAAATTACACACAAAACAGCCATAGTGCTGCACTGGCAAACACATTTAATTTTCCAATTATTAAAAAACGATTTTACATTATGAAAACTCAAACATCACAAGCTAGTTTAATATCTAGAAGCCTAGCATTAATCCCAATTCTTGCATTACTTATAATTAGTTGTGGAAAAGAAGAAACAGAATTTCAAGAAATTGAAGAGATTTTAGAAATTGAAGAAGTAGTAGATGATAATCATAAAACAGAAATTATTGAGGTCTATGAAGTTTTAGAAAATTTAACACCAGAACATATTGAAGAATACAATCGTCTGGCCATTAAACACAAAAACTACATGGATGCAAATAATAATTTAATAGTATTTAAAGATGAAACTCAACACATGCAAACCATATTTCATTCTATGAGTGAAGAACAACAATCTTCTAATGAACCATGGCCATATCTAGGAAGAGATAATGATTTAAAAGCAGGACAAATTCCGCCACCGCCACCACCTGCACCAAGTGCCATTGAATATATAAATGAACACAAGAACGAATTAAATTATTATCTCAGAGAAGATCAAATCCCAGCTGACGTTGCCATAAAAATCATTAATGATGTAGGACAGGCAGGCGTAGAAATAAGCCCAGATGATAAAGGTGTAATGTCTATTAAAATTCTGGAAACTGAGAGCAACAAAGGAACCTTGCCACCACCGCCACCACCACCGGTAAAATCTAAAACTGTGAGTGAAAAAGAATTTGCTGAATATAATGACTGGGCAAAAAAAAATAATGAACAAAATAGAGCAGCAAAGCAAAATTATAACAATGGCTATGCGATTATTAAACAGAAAGACTTTGAAAAGTACAAATCTATATACGATAGAATGAGTACATCTCAAAAAAGTGAAGCACAACCATTACCTACTTTACCACCACCACCGCCACCTGCAAAAGACATAAAACAGATATCAAATAAAGAAGTAGAGGAATACAATTGGCTATTAAACAGACACAGAGAGTTCTTAAAAAATGAAAAAAGAATAGTCGTTTTTAAAGAAGATACTAATAGAATGATTCAACTATATGCATCAATGAGTGTAGAACAGCAATCAAAAAATCAGGCGTGGCATTACTTATATAAGGAAAACAAAGCAAAAGCCGAAGAAATTTTACCTCCGCTAACAACTTAATAAGTAAGTATTAAAAAGAATGATTGATCAATCATATTCACAACTATATTAAATTAAGAACTTGATCGATCAGTTCAATTTCTTGAAACAGGAAACAACGATCAAAAAATTAAGAACATTGATGGTCTTAGAATAGCTGAATACAATTCATATTTCGTTTTATAAATCAGCAATAGGATTTGATTGAAATCACAGACGGTACTATAATTACACATCATACCGTAACAATCTGTAAATTATTGCGTTATTAGATAGAACCTTAATCAATCTATTATGCAATCCTTCTTCATCACCTGCAGCGGTGCAGACACAGATATACTTGATAATTGTAGTGCTGGTGAGCGTACGAAATATGCCGGTATAGGCGCCACGGTGTTCTTTACGGCACTAATGGCGTTTTTTGCGGCTAGTTATGCGTTGTACACGGTTTTTGATAGTTATTTAATCGCTACTGCCTTTGGGTTTGTTTGGGGTCTATTAATATTTAATCTAGACCGCTACATTGTTTCTACACTTAAAAAGAGTGATAAAAAAATAAATGAAATCTGGCAAGCTACGCCACGTATTATCTTAGCTGTCATAATCGCTGTGGTCATTTCTAAACCACTTGAATTAAAGATTTTTGAGAAGGAAATTGATCAGGTTTTGCTAGAGGAAAAGAACCAGTTAACTCTTGAAAATCAGGAACAAGTGGCTCAGTTGTATGCGGTGGAGGAAAACGCTTTCGCGAAAGCGATACAAGAACTAAAAACTGAGGTTCAAAATAAAGAAGCCGAAGTCAATGCGCTTTACAACATTTACATCACCGAAGCCGAGGGAACATCTGGCACAAATAAATTAGGAAAAGGTCCTGTATATAAAGAGAAACGCGAAAAACATGACGCAGCACTAGCCGACCTCAACACCTTAAAAATTACGAATGCTGAAAAAATAGCTGCCATAGAATTACAAATAGCAACGCTACAGGAAAATGAAGCGACTCAATTAGCCTCTTCACAACCTATCATTGACAACTTTGATGGACTAATGGCACGTATAGAGGCTTTAAACAAATTACCATTCCTTACCTCATTCTTTATATTCTTGTTATTTCTTGCTGTAGAAACCTCTCCTATTATTGCAAAAGTTCTAGCACCTCGTGGCGAGTACGATTTTAAACTTGCAGAGCGCGAAGACCTCGTCAAGTCATGGGTCACGCAGCAGAAAGCACAACAAGAAATCCTTGTTAAAACTGACAAAGAACTCAACAACAGAGTCTATGCCGATATTGCTGAAGAAGAAGCACTTTATGCCTACAAGAAGAAAATGGCTCGAGAGCTCATGCAACAACAAGCTGATGCATTTTATAAAAAGCAGAAAGGGATATTGGGGTAAGCTAGCTATTGACTGAAAAACTCAATTTCTTAGTCATCAACAATACCCATTTTCCTTAACAAGAAACTAGCATTCATATTTGTAGCAATTCCGTCTTTAAAGGTATAGTCAAAGGTAAGCTCATCGTTAGTGATGTCTGCATCAAAAAAGTAGTTAGAGATACTATCGTATTCATTTGCAACTTCAGTAAGGCTTAAATCGTGTGTAGCGATAATTCCAGTGGCGTGTTTTCTAGAAAGCTTCTCGATCAGTTTTCTAGACCCATTTGCTTTATCTTGGCTGTTTGTTCCTTTAAGGATTTCATCTAGGACGATAAAATACCGTTCGGTTTCTATTTTATCGACGATGTATTTTAAACGTTTTAATTCACTAAAGAAGTAACTCTCATCATCAGTTAAAGAATCGCTAGTTCTCATACTGGTAATGAGTTTAATTGGACTATAAATCATAGATTGTGCACATACCGGTAGTCCAGCATTTGCCATTACAATCTTCATAGAGACCGTTCTTAAGAAAGTACTTTTACCAGCCATATTTGCACCCGTAATGATAAAGAATTCACCGCTTGATATTTGAATATCATTTCCGATTGCTTTTGCAGGATCCAGTAAAGGATGTCTTGCATTACTAACTTGCATTTTAAAGTCTCCAGTCTCAATGATCGGATAGACATAATCTTTATGGTTGTAAGCAAAATTCCCTAGCGAGTTCATCGCATCTATTTGTGCGACCGTATCTAACCAATTTGCAATATGGTCTGCATTTTCATGCAACCACTTTTCAATAGTGTGTACTTGCTTTAAATCCCATAATCCAAAACCGTTTGCAAGCACTCCAAACAACATATTATTACGTTGATCTAATCGTCCTATAGCTGCTGCAAGCTCTTTAAATCTGATAGAGGCTGGTGTATCACCTACCATTATTCTAGATTTTAATCCTATAAGCAAATCACTTTTAAAACTTTCTTTTTCTACAGCGAGAATTAACTGACTGTACTGCTGAAAAAATAATTCTAAAGAACTAATATTTGCACTGAAAGCGGTAATGCGCTTTATGTATTTACCAGTTACAGCCAGTCCACCAAAGAAAGCAGCTGAGAAAATATAGCCATTCACCCAATCATTAAAATATGCAACTCCTAATACGATAGAAACCGAAAACCAAACCCAAGGTAACCAAGAAAATAATGAAGGTACAAAGGCCTCATAGCTTTTAATCCAGGTAAGCATCCCTTTAGGGTCTTTTTCATTATTAAGCAATGTTGCTGTTGCCCCATAGTTATGTCTGAAATCTATCTTCTCAGACAATTCCTTAATAGCTTCTTGTTTTTGAGAAATCCCTGTTAAATCATTAGATAAAAACTGAGCAGCTAGTGTCGCAACACCATCTTTAGTAACACTTCTATTTAAATACTGAAAAAATGAACCTGGACCTAATAAATCTATGTCGCGACTAAACTCATGATCATCTTTTAAAAATTGAGAACCATCTATTCTATCATAGTATTTACGGTCTAGCATTTTCAACTCCAGCTCATTGCGATCTAGTAAAGCTTGTTGAAAGTCTCGCTTTCTTTTAAGATTTTCATGCCTCGATACTAGAAATAAGAATAAAATAAAAGTTGCGACAGCAATTACAACAGCTACCTGCCATTGTGACCATAAAAAATATACGCCAGCAGCACCAGCAACAAATAACAATAGTCTTATGGTACTAGATAGGCGTAGTTGATTCTTAATTGAATCTCTATGATTCTTAAATTGAGTAATACGCTCTGTATAGAATGATTGTAAGGTCTCTTTCAATTATAAATTTTTAAGGTCTTCTTTTTGAGCTCGTGTTAATTTTCCTATGACTAACTCATAACTATGATCGATCCATTTTTTAAGCTCTGAAGCTTCCATGGCTTTATCTATAAAAATAGTGTTCCAGTGTTTTTTATTACTATGATAACCTCCTATGACAGTGCCATCATATTCTTCTCTTAATTCAATTGCTTTTTCCGGATTGCATTTCAAATTAATGGCTGGCTCGCCACGTTCCCATCGATCTAGACCTGTGAGACAAAACATTTTGCCCATAACTTTGAACACTAATGTAGATTCATCAAAGGGAAACTCTTCAGTTACCGCTTTTTTAGACATGCAATAATCACGCAACTCATCAATATGCATTAGGATTCAATTTTCTTTTGAGGCTCAACTTCATTAAGAATAAGTGTACTATAATCTAGTTTCCATCCTATTGTTGCCGCAAGTCCTTCCATAAGTTGAATGGTCTGTAACGCTTCTTTTCTAGCCTGATCTAATAATCCACTTTCTGGAATTTTATCTATGATATGCTGCTTTGCATTGCGCGATATCTCCGTTAGGTCCTCACTTGTAAAATAATTTGCCCAACCTTCTTTTTTATCATAGTAATTAAAGTCTGTTTCAATACTCAATACTTGAGGTTGTGGGAAGTTGGTGAGTCGTATCGTCTTTGAGTTAGGGTCACTATTCATCTCTATTTTAGTAAGGTCAAAACCTATGTGAGCCTTTGCATTAATAAGAATAATAGCCTTTTTCTTTCCTAACAAAAGACTCATTAATTTCTCCTTTACATTCTCATAATGATAGATTTCTGCAAAATCTCCTTCTACGGTAATGAATTTACAAACAGAGCGTATTTTTTCCATAAGCACTACACTTTGCTCTCTAGTGTTTTCTTTTTTGCCCATCTTGCCCATCAGCATCTTAAACACAAAAAAAGCTATCACAGCTCCTACAGCAAGTCCTATAAATAGTAATTCCATATTCAAATTTACAATTTATCGAGATGAGTGCTTTTAAAAGCATCAGGATATTTGAGTCCATATCCAAATATTCTATCCATACCTATATGTGCTATCATAATCCATCCATACATAAAAGTAATATCATTTTTCAAAAACTTCCCTATCGCTAGAACTGCAATAGCGACAAGTAAATGATGAAAAATATTGTATGTCATTGCTCCTAATCGATTATTAATTAAGTATCCCAAAGCACCTATATCTGGCGTAAGCAATAATGCTGCAAAAATCCACCAGCTATAGTCAGTGTAGTAAAAACCATAAAGGCCTACCATTAAAACAGCTAAGCCTTCTAACTTTAATAACCATTTCATAGAATAGAATACAATATCGGACGAGATGGCGCAGCATCATTTTCTAATGGAGCTACTTGTAAATCCATCATATAAAACCCGTCCTTTACAGTGTCTGGTACATATATTAATTCCGTGATTGTAGCATCTAATCTTTGGTCACCATTAAAATCCCAAAATGCTTTGTGCGCCAGCAACGCACCATCATCTTTCTCTTTATCTACGCTAGGTAGGTCTATAAGGATGTGCTTGATTCCGCTTTCGCGAAAGCGTATCATAGTCTCCTCAAGGATATAAGGTGGATTTGTATTAGAATAGTTCTTTGAGTTCTTTTGCTCTCCATTAGGCAACGTACGGATGATGACAGCTTCTACTCCAGATTTTAAGTCTTGAAAATGTTGAGGAGTGATGACTTGATCTTCTCCTTGCTTATCTGGCTCTATAGAAAAGATTTGTGCTTTAAAAAACGTTCTTACTAGTGCGTCATTGACACTATGAAATTCCTCTGTAATATGACCTATACACTCGGTATGTGTACCATGGCTATGAGGATTAAAATGAACATTATTAAAATTTGTCGAGCCACCTAATGATACCTTGCCCACATAACCATCGACCTCAACATGGGTAATATCTGGTTGATCGATATACCATGCACCTACACCAGCATTATCTTGTACCGCTAGACTGATGTCTATAGGTTGTGATAAATCTATGGTGACTTTTTCGTGTTCTAACTGTATAGTGGTTTGCATAGTAGTCGTCTTTGTATGGCAAGAGTTAAGTAGGAATAAAAATAGAATCAGTTGATATCTCATGTTATTCTTTTTGCGGAACGTTGAAATCGATATTGAAAAAACTAAGATATCCAGCTAGAGTTCCCATACCCATTTCTTTGCGACGTGCATCTACGTTTTCTGGATCTTGCAGCTCATATAATTCATAAGTACCGTCTGTATTCATCATTACTTGCGAGCCATATAATTGTGGTTGTCCATCATCCATGAGCATACGATCTTCCATAAGGGCGACATCTTGTTTTTCAAAAAGCCCATCTTCCAGTCCTTTTTTAATCATAGGAAAATATTTCTTACGTTTATCTGCACTGGCGTGTTGTATGACTAGCCATATAGCGGAATAGCCTAACTTACCGACACTTTCTGGAGCTGGCATGCCACATTTACCCAGGATTTGCTCTACCGCGGTTAGATTAGCCTCATCAATTGAGGCTACGTTAAGGTTGTCTGCACGAGAGTCTTGATCTCTTAAATAAATATTTTGTAGTAGTCCACCTAAATTATCACAGTTGATATCTCTTGCACCATTTCTTAATAATGGAGTAGATTTTTGTGCGATACGGACTTTATCAGAATCCTGTAATTGTACTTTAACTAGAACACTATCAGAATCAATCATCCAGTCTGCAAATGGTAAATCATTTGAGAGTGATTTTCTTTGTTCCTTAGATAATTCTTTTCCATCGAGACTATAATAAATCACATCATTAGGAATAGTAATTTGGTTCTTCTCGACCATTTCCATCATTTGATCATAAGTAATTGCCGTAAGCTTAGGGTCTTGCTCACAGCTTATCATACTTATAGATATAAATAATAATATAACGAGTTGATTATATTTCATAGTTTATGTTTTAATTCAAATTGAGCATGAATAAATCACTAGCGATACCATCACTTAGAAATTTCCCTTTGCGAGTCACCATTAATGTATCGCCATCTAAATATAGTAAATGGTCTTTTAAATATTCAGAAGCTTGAATTAGTAAATAATCTTTAAAATTAACGCCATATTCCTGTTCTATTTTATTTAAAGAAATCCCATAAATTGTGCGCAAACCAGTCATGACATATTCATTATAACGATCTACTATTGTCAGTTCTTCTATCTCGATAGGTAATTCACTAGCTTGAATAGATTTAAGATACTTTACATTATTATTAATATTCCAGCCGCGTCTTTTCCCATCAAAACTGTGTGCACTAGGTCCTATACCTATATAACTTTTACCGGTCCAGTATGCGGTATTATTTTTTGAGAAATAGCCTTCTTTACCAAAGTTTGAAAACTCATAATTGCTATAACCGTGCAGTTGCATCGCATCAAGAAGTATATGGAAATGCTCTTGGGCGAGTTCATCATCTACTTTAGGAATAAGTCCTTTTTCTATAAATGATTTAAGAGCCGTATTATCTTCTACGGTTAAAGCATAACTGGATATATGTGGTATTTTTAATTCTATGGCTTTATAGATATTTTCTCTCCAGCGGTCTGCAGTCATATCAGGAATTCCATAAATCAAGTCTATAGAAATATTGTCAAAATAAGTTTGTGCTTGAACGATACAAGCTAGTGCTTCTTGAGCATTGTGAGCCCGATTCATCAACTTTAAATCTTCTTCAAAAAATGATTGAATTCCTATACTCAAACGGTTTACTGGTGAGTCATTAAGTTGTGCTAATTTCTCTGTGGTAAGATCGTCTGGATTTGCCTCTAGAGTAATTTCTGGGTTTTCAGCAACTTGATAATGCTGATCAACAGCATCAATGATTTGATTGATTTGAGATAGCTCAAGCACACTAGGCGTTCCACCACCGAAGTATATGGTCTCTACAGTGGTTTTAATATACTCGTTTTTGCGTAAGCGAATTTCTTCACATAGCGCAGCAACCATATCTTCTTTATACTTCATATTTGTACTGAAGTGAAAATCGCAGTAATGACAGGCTTGCTTACAAAATGGAATGTGGATATAAATGCCGCTCATGTTTGTAAAGGTAAGTTCAATTAATATAAAGACATAAAAAAAGCAGCTCGATATGAGCTGCTTTTTTAAATGAAATCATTCTAATATTACAAATCAAATCGCATCTGGAAATAAACGTAACGTGGTAATACAAATGTTTGTGTAGTAGACGTGGCTATCTGACCAAAGTTGTTATTAACATTCACCTCAGCATTAAGCAGGTTAGTTGCAATCAATGAATATTGCCATCTAGAAGAAGGTTTTTGGTAACGTATGGACGCATCTAAAAATTCAAATGTGTTTTCTTGACCATTATCTGATGAGAAATCATTTAAATCATAACTACCTCTCAACAACCATCTTTTACCTAGTTGCCAATCGATACCAGCACTATATACATTAGTAGTTGAGTTATTCTCAAATCCACCATTATCACTATCATTAAAGTTAAGTCTATAACCTAAATCAAAGTTAATTCCCTTTTGGAAATTAGACCTAGCAGTCGCTCCATAAGTTTGATTAATGTTAATCGATTCTTGCTCAACATTGTTTATAATATTATTACGACTGGACCAGCTACCACTAGCTGAAACTCCAAATTGGATTTTTCTTATCTCCTTACCATAAGATAAACTACCGTTTAAAGATTCATTAGGCAATCCAAAGTTTATAGGAGCACTTATCTGGTTAATACCATCCAACTGTGTTTGCGACTGTATAGCATCACGTTGCTTGGTGTAAGTAATATTTCCAAATATTGTTGTGTAATTAAACATGTTGAAGTTGTTATATCTTAACGATACGCGATCATTTAATGATCCTTCTAATTGATTATTACCACTACGCAAACTGTTATAGTTTGTAAATATGATACCTTCTGCATAGTTATCAATATCTGTAAATGTTACTGTTTGATCATAAGATAATCTCAAAGATTGAGAACTCTTAATGTCATAACGAACTTCAAGATCGGGAACTAAACGTTGTGATTCAATAACATTCTCTATATCATTTTGGAAATCTAGTGTTCTGAAGCTATGCGCTGTTACACCTGGTGTAAATGTGAATTTTCCAGTGATAAATTTATAATGTACGGCTGCAAATAAATCAGTAAAATTGTATTGCACATTATCATTACGTAATGAAGGGTCTTGCAACTCGTTTCTTTCATCAGAATCTGTAATTTGAAAAATATCAGAACTGAAGTTTTGTTGAGAAACTGTAGATCCTAAAGTAAAATTGATATTACTAGTTTTATTTAAAACATAGAAGTAATCTAATTTTGCATCGATTTTGTTTGTGTTCACAAAGCGCTCTTGATTGATATTATAAGGATCTGCGGACTCTAACCCTAGTGCACCATTAAAAGGTTCTGGATCTTGTTCATCTCTTATATTACGTATAGCATTATAAAATGGGTCTTCTTCTTGGTTTAAATATTGAGATTCAAAAGCAAATATGTGTCGTTCTCCTGCTGTGTAATATGCATTTAAGGACTGGTTAAACGAAATAGGCTTTTGGCTGTTTAATTGATCAATATCCTCTATATCTCCGGATCGACTAGACGTAAAATCTGTGACTTGACTTTGATCAGAAATATTAAAACGACCATCATAATTAATGGATAAATCAGAATTAGGATTATAGTTTGCACCTAATTTAAATAAACCTACCTGATTGCGTTCTAAAGCTCTATCATCAGTTTCCTCTACTAATCCACTATCAATAAAAGTATTACTATTTAAAACCTTTGTTCTCGTATCTGTACTAGAAAGAATAGCAAATGCGCTCATATCTAACTTATCACTTACTTTCCAGGACGCATTACCTGCAAGAAACTTACTATCTATAGAGAGCGCTCTATTAGTTGCAAAAGCGTTAAAAGTACTAGCAGCGTTTACATTTATTGACGCATTGTTTTGTCTTGTATCGCGACGATTAAAACCTATGAATCTAAAATAATCTCTACCCGTAAAAGCAGGTGTACCTAAATTATTAAAATCTGTCAGGATATTTACAGAGAAATCTTCACTGTAATAAAAAGCTTTGGGCTGTATAAGATAACGCTCAGCCTGTCCACCATATCCTGCTCCTACTGTAGCTTCTCCAAACCAGAATTTCTTCTTTCCCTCTTTCAGTTTAATATTAATCACGTATCGATCTTGATCGTTCCCTAGTCCTTTCAACTGTGACTGGTTATTATAATTTTTAAGTACTTGAACTTTACTTACTGCATCTGCTGGAATATTCTTTGTAGCTAGTCTAGAGTCACCTTCAAAAAAATCTTTCCCTTCAACTTGGACTTTTTCAACAACCTGACCTTCTACAGTAATATCTCCGTCATCGTTTACTTCAACACCTGGTAGCTTTTGAAGAACATCGCCTAGTTTATCCTCAGTACCATTTGTAAAACTGTCTGCGTCATACACGATTGTATCTCCTTTAATAGAAACGGGCATTTGATAGGTAAGATTAATAGCATCCAACTCATCTGCACCAGCCATCATCATAAAGTTTTTCACAAGATCACCTTGTAACTTTTCTACCTTTTCCTCAATTTGTTTTAGACCTAGAAAAGATACTTTAATTGTATAGGTACTATCTTGCTTAAGACCTTCTAATTTATATTTACCTTCTTGATTTGTAATACCGAAAGCGCCAAGATTTTTGTCTTGTTGATAAGCTATTACATTTGCCATTTGTAATGGGACACCTAGGCTATCAACAACAGTACCGGTGATTTTATAATTTTGTGCGATTGAAGTGCTTAAACAAAGCAATGCTACACACAGTAAGAGTATATTTTTTTTCATATGAATTCAATGCTCAATGGCATTCTGTTTTTTGGTTAAAGAAATGCGAGAAGGTTAATCTCGCATCTCATACATATTTTAAAAAAGAGAATTTTACTAACGACCGCGACCACGACCGCGACCACCGCTCCATCGTTGTCTCATCTCTTCCATTTTTTGCTTGAGTGTAGCGTCATATTCTTCTTGCGTTACCACATCACCTTTCTTTGCAGGCTTGATCTCTTCACGTTCTTCTGGATTAATCGTGATTTGAGAACATAACAAGGTAGTATTACCAGCATTAACCTCTAGAATTAAACCAGGTAAGCCACCATAAACATCTGGACCATGTTGCACTGGTATTTCTGGTGTAAACCATGCCGTAACCACTATTTCATCTGGCTTTTCAAACATTTCAGTTAAGTCACCAGTTGCCTGTGCAATACTGTCCTTTTTCTTTTGAGCAGCCTCTTCTTCAGCATTACCGCCACGTCTTCTTCTGAAATTAGCCCAGTCAAATTCTCCGCTAGGCATGGTCGCTGTAGCTTTCATTGCAGTATAGTTCCCTATTTTTCTAGACTCTCCGGTTATTTTCCATTCTAATTGTGGTAAAGAATCTTGAATTAGAAAAGTTTTACCCATCATATCGCGCTGTTCTGTATACATACCTTCATTGATATTTTTATACTTTTCACCAGCCATCATCGTTCCCATCATGCCGCCCCAACCTCTACCTTGACCAGGCGCTTCAAGAGCTACCTCTTCTTTATAAGTAGACTCTGTACGATTAAATTTGAGGACAAATGTCTTTTCAGTCATTTTCTTCATGTTTTCTTCAATACGCTTGCGACGTTCTGGAGTCATCTCGCGATCTCCTTCCATCCAGCTATTGTCCATTTTAACTTTAGACATGTAGGTCGCCTCACCATACATTTCCTGAGCGTTAATTGTTGTAGCACCTAGTACTAATGCAATAAGAAGTAATATTTTTTTCATAGTCTTGTCAATATAATCTGGTTAAAATTAGCCAGACGCTTTCTTTTAAAAGTTAAGACTATCAAAAAGTATAAAGGTTTAATTATCCTCCAATAGATATTACTCTGAAACTACCATTTCCAGAACCTCTATTTTTCATCATCTCATCAGATTTCTTTTTTTGTAATGAGTCAAAGTCCTCTTGATTGATTTTTTTACCACTTCTCGGCTTTTTTAGATCTAGTTTTTCATCAGGATTTAGAACAATCTCTTTTAATAATATGGTGGTTTCCTGTTGCTGTACCTCGACAATAAGACCAGGCAGGCCATGATATTCTCCTGGACCATTGCTTACTGGTATGTCTGGCGTGTACCATGCAGTAATAGTTGGATCTGCCTCGACAACCATAGAAGTAATGCTAGCATTAACTTCATCATCGGTATCATCCTCTATTTCCTCTTCAACTTCTTCTTCAATCGGCACATAAATAGCTTTAAAACAGGTATACTGACCTATCTTTTTTGTTTCGCTCAAAAGTTTCCATTCATAAGTTGGCAATTCATCTATTATGACAAAATCTTTCCCCATGATGTTACCTTGTTTGATATAACTATTTTCTTCAATGTTTTTATAAATAGTGCTACCTACTCCACCACTGGCAGAAAAGGAAATAGAAATCCCATTAGTAGGTTTACTAGGTGTAGCAAGTTGTTTTACTTTATCATATGATGATTCTGTTCTTGTAAATTCAAGCGTATATTCCTGTTTACTACCTTTTTTTAACTGTTCCATCATGGCTTTTACAATTGGATCACTTTCGGCTTTTTTAGTCATTGTTGAATCCTCTGGTAGATCAAACTTTGTAAAAGCGATGTAGGTTGCTTTTGCTTTAAATTCTTGCTGCGCCTGTGCGGTATACGCTTTCGCGAAAGCGAGAATAAAAAAACTGATCAGAGTAATTTGTATAGTTTTCATAATGTTGTGTTTTGATGACTCAAAGATGTAGCAATTAACTCAAATACAGCGTTAACCAACGTTAACGAGTGTTAACTGGTTTTTTTACAAGCCTTTATTATTGCACCTTTGATATTATGAATGAGAGATCTTATAGATATTTACTTTACTTAATTAGTGCTGTAATTGCGATAACACTAGCTATACAGGTGTACTGGAATTATAAAAATTATAAAGAAAGTGAACGCCAGTTAAAAATTGACTTACAAACTACACTTGACCAAAGTGTAGAGGATTATTTTACTCTACGCGCAAAGAATAACACCATAAGCTTTATAAATAATGGTGAAAATGAATTTGGCATTACAGACGTATTTGAGCAATTGGATTTTGAAGACCTTGATGAAAATGATGAATTAAGATTTCCAGATAGCGTTAATATTAAAGGAATTACAATTTTAAAAGGCGTACATGCAGATACCTTACCTAGATTTAAAGTAAAAGCAAATAATGATTTACCAGATATCCATATTACAGATAAAAAAGGAAGTGATTCTACATCTGTAAAAATATCAAATATTCGATTTACTGACGATGAGTCTGAGACAGAGATAGAAGAACTTACTAATCGTATCGTATTTTCTATAAAATCTAATAAATTAAGAGTTGAAAAAGTGGATAGCCTTTTTAAAAATCAACTTGAGGCAAAAAATATTTCTATTAATCACCAGCTAGTCTATAAAACACTAGATTCTACCTACCAGACTACAACTCATTCATTACCTGGTGATGCTATCACTAGTTTATCAGAACTCATCGATGACGAAAACAAACTAGAATTGATCTACAGCGGTTTAAATACTAACGTTTTAAAACGTAATCTTACTGGCATATTGCTATCTACTTTATTAATTGCCAGCATTATTTTATGTCTGTTCTACCTCTTAAACATCATTAAGAGACAAAAGAACTTAAATGCGATGAAAAATGACCTCATCTCAAATATCACCCATGAATTTAAAACGCCTATTGCAACAACCAGTGCTGCTCTAGAAGGCGTGCAAAACTTCACAAATACAGGTGATATAGAGAAAACTGACCGCTATCTCAATATGGGTCGCGAGCAACTGGACAAGCTTAATAATATGGTAGAAAAACTATTGGAAACCGCAAGTCTAGATGGTAAAGAACTAGCCTTGCAAAAAGGAGAACTAGTCATCGCTGATATGATTGATGTTTTGGTTTCAAAGTTTAAATCACAGACCTCTAAATCTATTAAATTCATAAATCATACGAGTGATTCAAATTTTGCAGGTGATGGATTTCATTTAGAAAATGCTTTTAATAATCTTATAGATAACGCTATTAAATACGGTGGCACAAATATTCAATTAGAACTTTATAAATCTGCACAACAGTACGAACTTCTCGTAACTGATTCTGGAACTGGATTAACTGCCAAAGAATCCAAGCAAATTTTCAATCAATTTTATAGAGTTCCTAAAGGAAACGTGCATGATGTAAAAGGATTTGGGATAGGATTGTACTACACAAAATCTATTATAGAAAAACATGGTGGTTCTATAACTGTAACCACTAAACCTAGCACTCAATTTAAAATAGTCTTACCTCATGAATAAAGAAAAGACACATATATTACTAGCCGAGGACGAGCCAGCACTAGGTATGATCATTAAGGAAAGTCTAGAAACCAGAGGCTTTAACGTTACCCATTCTATGAATGGCGTGCAGGCTTATGAGTCTTTTGAGAGTCACCATCCACAAATCGCGGTACTCGATGTGATGATGCCCGAATTAGATGGTTTCTCATTAGCAAAAAAAATAAGACAGGTGAATGAAGAAATGCCTATCATCTTTTTAACAGCAAAATCGCAGACAGAAGATGTTTTAGAAGGCTTTCATGTAGGTGGTAATGATTACCTTAAAAAGCCTTTTTCTATGGAAGAGCTTATCGTGCGCATCAATAATTTACTATCTCGACAACAGACCCAGCAAACTGCAGCTAATTATCAGGTAGGTGATTATACCTTTAACTTCCCACAACAACGATTAGCGTATCGATCTCATGAACCTATTAAATTAACACATCGAGAAGCGCATTTATTATATCACCTTTTAGAAAAGAAAAATACCGTTTTAGATCGCACTTTTATTCTTAAAAAACTATGGGGCAACGATGACTTTTTCTCTGGCCGTAGTATGGATGTGTTTATTTCAAAATTGCGTAAAAAACTAGCGCAAGACTCACAAATAGAGATCGTAAATGTGCGTGGTTATGGTTATAAACTTATCGCTCCATAAACACAGACTTTTTTAAGCATCAAGACATCAATTGAATAATTGTTTGTATTTTACAATAATGAAATGGACGCTTCTGCTCTTCTTAATAAGCTCGTATAATTTAATTGCACAAATCTCTACTGATAATAGCATATCGCTATCATGCGATTCCTTTTATGGTGTGGATGATTTTGAGAGTATATATTACAGTACCGATAACGTTCTATATAAAAAATCAGAATCTAAGCGATTAGAGTTTTTTGACATACAACTAGGTGATATTACCAGTGTAGACATCATTAATCCATTAAAGATATTAGTATTCTATAGAGATACACAAACTCTAGTTTTTTTAGATAATCGTTTAAATGAGCAACAACGACTCAACTTTAATACTCTTAAACCTCAACGATTTATAGAACATGTACGACTAGCTGGCGAGCGACGTTTGTGGTTATATAATCTAGACTTATCCAGGTTAGAACTCTATGATTATACAAATCATAAATTAGTGAATAGTACAACACCTGTAAAAGAACCCGTTATAGAGATGCAAAGTGACTATAATTTCTGTCATCTAATCACTGAAAAAGGCATCATAACATACAATACATATGCGAGTGAAACCAGTCGTATAATTGAAGAATTAAAACTGCCTGTGGCCTTTGACTTTGAGCAACTGGGCTTTCAAACAGATAGCGGTTGGAAATGGTATCAATTCGATAAAGAATTTCGCTTTCGCGAAAGCGAAATCACCACATCTTTTTCTCAAGAATACTCGCCAGAATCGCTTTATCTAAAGGGTGGAAAACTTTATCTTTACCACCAGAAACGCTTGCACGTTCAAACTATCAACCTGAAGAAACCTTAATATGCACATTGCTGTCGCCGGAAATATAGGAGCTGGAAAAACTACTCTTACTAAACTACTTGCAAAACATTATAAATGGACACCTCAATTTGAGGATGTTTTAGAAAACCCTTATCTAGAAGACTTCTATACAGACATGGAGCGATGGTCATTTAACTTGCAAGTGTATTTTTTAAACAGTCGTTTCCGTCAGGTATTAGAAATACGTGAGAGCGGTCAGAAAATCATTCAAGATCGTACGATTTATGAAGACGCAAGCATATTTGCGCCTAATTTGCATGCGATGGGTCTATTATCTCAACGTGATTTTGACAACTACTCATCACTATTTGATTTAATGGAGAAACTAGTTGCCGCTCCAGATTTATTAATCTATTTACGCAGCTCTATCCCTAATCTAGTAAGCCAGATTCACAAGCGTGGTCGTGATTATGAAAACACCATCTCGATTGATTATTTAAGTCGTCTTAATGAGCGTTATGAAGCTTGGATCCACGGCTATGATAAAGGAAACCTTTTAATCATAGATGTAGACAATATTGATTTTGTAAATAATCCTGAAGATTTAGGTGATATCATCAATAAAATTGACGCAGAACTTACTGGGCTTTTTGCTTAGCATCTATCGATTAGCAGACGATTCATTTAGATAATCCATCCCATTTCACGGGCGTGAATTACGGCCTCTTTAGATTCTTGAACGAGTAGCATTGGACATATGGTAAAAGAGTCTGCAATGGATTTTACTCGAGCCATTTTCTTATCATGATTGACAGATCTTAAATAGATGGCCATGATACGGTCAGGATATTGCTGTGCAACATCTTTATAATAATCAACATCATGCTCGCCACTATCGCCTATGAGAATGAAATTCATGTCTGGATAGTGCTTTAAAATATTGAGCAACTCATGTACTTTATGAGGCCTTTTTAATTTAGGCGTTCTATCCCAAGGTGTGGGAAAATCTCTGAGAAGAATAGGTCCTTTAGGAAAACCATGAAAATCTAAGAACTTCTCGAGGTACTTATATAAATTCCACGGACTATTGCTTAAATAAAACATCGGGTTCTGATCGTTACCGGATGGTCCTCGATGTAACAATTGATATAAACTTGCAGCGCCTTTTAATGGTAACCTACGATCATAGTTTTTAAAAAAGGTATTGAATGCAACACGTATTTTTAAAAAACTAGTAACGCCAGTATGCATAATGGTGTCGTCTATATCGCTTATCACTCCATAAACAGCACTTTGCGGCGGTATTAATGTTTCACCATTGAAACTATTCTTGGCAAGTCGTTTTTGCTTTTTTGCTTTCGCGAAAGCGGCATTATCCTCATCAAACTTTACAGCCAGACTTAAGTAGCCTTCATCATCAGATAGATCTTCCAGATCTATGTCTACTGTAATATCAAACAAAAAATAACCTTCATGATCAGCCTTGGTCTCAAACTGTGTGCCGTTAGGCAGCGTTAATCCTACTGATGCATTACGTATCTCATCAGTCTTAAATGTACGCCAGGTGTTGCGCAGTGTCTGGTAAAAGGTTTGCTGCTCATAATGTTTAAGAGGTTGATCTTCTAGTGCACGACCACGTATATACAGGTGGTTTTTACCGCTATAAGTGCGGTAAATATCTAGAATCCAAGGATCTCTTTTAAACAGTGCCATGACGTGAAAATAAGTAATAAATGGTTGATATAAAAAGTCCCATTCTAGCAATGCCAGAATGGGACTTAGTTACTTGCACCCTAAAACTATTTAAAGTTAATTACCTCTTGATTGAGAGCCTGTATTTTAGCCTCAACTTGCGCTTCTGTTCCTACATACTTATGAGACTTAGTTATCGTCGCACCATTTGCAGACGATTTATAAGTAACATTTGCAGTGACTATACCTGTTTCTGCATCTACAGATTTTTGAATATCCATGTTTTTATAAAGTGAGCTCGTCTCTTCATTGTTCTGCACGACTTCTTGCTCAATCTGTTGCGTGATAACACTTGCCTGTCCATCTGTTGCATGACCACCCAAGATAGGTGCTATAACTAGACCAATTAAACACGTAAGTTTAATCAAAATATTCATAGAAGGACCAGAAGTATCTTTAAAAGGGTCACCTACTGTATCACCAGTTACGGCAGCTTTATGCGCATCAGAACCTTTAAAAGTCATCTCACCATTGATTTCAACACCAGCTTCAAAAGATTTCTTTGCGTTATCCCATGCTCCACCAGCATTATTTTGGAAAATAGCCCATAGCACACCACTTACTGTTACACCAGCCATGTAACCACCTAACATCTCAGCAATCGCAAGCGGATCCATTCCAAATATCATAGGCACGAATGCAATTACCAGTGGGAAGCCAATGGTTAACAAACCGGGCAACATCATCTCTTTAAGAGAAGCTCGTGTAGAAATATCTACACATTTGTCATACTCTGGTTTCCCAGTTCCTTCCATGATTCCAGGAATATCTCTGAACTGGCGACGTACTTCTTCTACCATTTCCATGGCTGCTTTACCAACTGCGTTCATCGCAAGTGCGCTAAATACAACTGGTACCATTCCACCTACAAATAGCATCGCAAGCACTGGAGCTTTATAAATATTTATTCCATCAATTCCCGTAAAAGTCACATATGCTGCAAATAGAGCTAGTGATGTTAAAGCTGCACTCGCAATAGCAAATCCTTTTCCAGTAGCCGCTGTAGTGTTACCTACCGCATCTAGAATATCAGTTCGCTCGCGTACAATAGGTTCTTGTTCGCTCATCTCTGCAATACCACCAGCATTATCTGCTATAGGACCAAATGCGTCGATGGCTAATTGCATAGCCGTAGTGGCCATCATAGCACTAGCTGCAAGAGCCACACCATAGAATCCTGCAAATGCGTAAGAAGCCCATATCGCGCCAGCAAATAATATTACTGAAGGAAATGTTGATATCATACCTGTCGCTAGACCAGCAATGATGTTTGTTCCTGCACCTGTAGAAGATTGCTGTACAATTTTAAGAATAGGTTTTTTACCTAATCCTGTGTAGTATTCTGTTACAGATGAGATGACTGCACCTACCACAAGACCTACTAGAGTTGCATAGAATACGTTCATAGAAGAAATATTCATTACTCCTTCGCCATAAAAATTCATTTGCATCGTGTCTGGCAACATCCATACACATAGACCATAACATGCTGCGGCAACTAGTACGATAGAAGTCCAGTTACCTACATTTAAGGCTTTCATTACTTGAGATTCTTTTGCATCATTACTGGTGATTTTAACCAGTATCATTCCTATAACTGAAATTATAATACCTACACCAGCAATAGCCATAGGTAATAAGATAGGACCTATCCCACCGAAACCTTCACTCACAATATCGCCCTGCATATCTCTTATCACATAGTTACCTAAGACCATTGCTGCAAGAACTGTTGCTACATAAGATCCAAAAAGGTCAGCACCCATTCCGGCTACATCACCTACATTATCACCTACGTTATCTGCAATAGTGGCTGGGTTACGAGGATCATCCTCAGGAATTCCAGCTTCTACCTTAC
Source organism: Nonlabens ulvanivorans (assembly GCF_000732625.1). Taxonomy (GTDB): domain Bacteria; phylum Bacteroidota; class Bacteroidia; order Flavobacteriales; family Flavobacteriaceae; genus Nonlabens; species Nonlabens ulvanivorans. Next base: position 995,720 of record NZ_JPJI01000032.1, on the reverse strand, counting down.
CTACTAGGTCGGCACCTACGTCTGCCGCTTTAGTATAAATTCCACCACCTACACGGGCAAAAAGCGCAATAGACTCAGCACCTAGTGAGAATCCAGCGAGTGTTTCGAGCACGATAGTCATTAAATCACCTGGTGTTCTCATTTCTCCCATAAATTCTGTTGCTGCCCATTCTCCATTCATAAATACATGAAAGAAAATGATAAAGAATCCAGTAAGACCTAGAACTGCAAGTCCTGCAACACCAAGTCCCATTACAGATCCACCACCAAAGGATACACCTAACGCTTTGGGCAAACTAGTACGAGCAGCTTGAGTTGTTCTTACATTAGTCTTTGTTGCAATTTTCATCCCTATATTACCTGCATATGCCGAAAATATGGCGCCACAGATAAAAGCGATGACAATCATCCAGTGCGTAGAAGGAACTACAAAAGACACAATAGCAAGTAGAACACTTACTATGATAACAAAAAATGCTAATAATTTATATTCTGCTTTTAGAAAGGCGAGCGCACCTTCATAGATGTGATCTGAAATCTCTTTCATTTTCCCATCTCCTGCATCTTGTTTCAAGACCCAAGATTTCTTAATAAACATGTAAAGTAATCCTAGAGCTGCCATTAATAATGGCATGTAAATCATGTATGATTCCATATGTTTTGTTTTGTTTGGTTTTATAAATCTAGCTAATGTAATAAAATTATGTTAACAAAACTATAACGTTATAGTACTAAGATTATTAGGGATTCGCTTTCGCGAAAGCGAATACAAACAAAATTTACAATGGCATATACTTTATTGCTTCAACAACTTTTTTATAGCTTTATGATCTGCGTTTGAAATTTCCACAAAATAAAGTCCTGATGACAAATTTTCTAATTCAAGCGTGTGACTTAAAGTAAACGATGAAAAAGAGCTATTAAACACTACCTGACCAGAAGTGTTATAAATAGTAATATGCTGAAAACTTATGTTACTAGAGATAGTAACCAGACTGTTTGCTGGGTTAGGAACTAGCTGTAATTGAAACAAATCACTATCTGTTACACTTGCAGGAACGGCAACAGCTGTTGTCTCGAGATTTGTAATAATAGGCGCATTAAAATCAAAGTAAATCTCAGCTTGATTAGAAAAATCATCTCCTAAAACCAGTGTATCTATGGTTTTAATTTTAAACAGTACATAACCTTGACTCGCAGGAGCGGTAAAGGGTAAGTTAATATTATCGAATTGAAATTCTATCTTATTACCACTAGATATTGTGGTAGTATAATCGTGACTAGAGCTTAAAGGAACTAATGTCGAGACATCATACTTTGCCGTATCGATATAATCTACAATACGCACATTAATGGCACTCGCTGTTCCTTCATTCTCAAAACGGATTCTATAATGAACATATTCACCTACTTCACTAGGTAAAATAATATCACCTTGTAAGCAAGTCTTATCATTAGGATCATAAGAGTTAACAACTTTTTGCCTAGTAATAAAAGTATTATCCTGAGGTGTCGCGTCTGTACCAGAATAATTAATAGCAGATCTGAAAACTAATAAATCATCTAATTGTAAAGGAAAATTAGGATCTGTAGGCGTATTGAGATTAAAATTAATTAAAACTTCTCTTGTCTCAAATGGTTGAATATTTGAATAATTCCAATTTAAAACTCCTGGACTAGTTGAGGCTACAGCAGGTGTTGCGTTCAAAAAGGTCATGTAATCGTTTTCAAACTGCATATTAATTGTGCCTGACAATACACTCGTTCCTTTATTTTTATAAACTAACTTGTAATTAGCTTCAAATCCAGGTCTACTGTCACTGATAGGAAAAAGAACAATCTCTAAATCATTAAACAAACCTAAATCAGTAATGCAAAAATCTTGAGTGATTATGCCTGACTGATTGATTGTTACGCTAGGGTTACTAGGAGAAATATTAAAACGCTGATTATCGATTATAGGCGTGATATTATAAGTTCCAGGTCGCAAGTTTGCACTATACTCTCCATTTATAGCAACCACATCTATTGAAGTTTCAGTATTACTAATATTCAAAGGTATATTTAATGCTTTAGGATCGTTGACATCACATCCACTCATATCTATATCATAAGAAAATAAACCATTCAAGGTTTGAACAGCACAATTCTGAGCTAAAGTATCATTAGTTATGGTCCAACCTCTATTAGTTAATACAGCTCTAGAAAAAGCATCACAATATTCTAAATTTGTAATACCAAGGTTTTTATTTTGATACTGTAAATCTACAAACCGGCTTAATAACGCATCATAATTGTAGGTATCAAGATTAGTATTTTGAACAAGGTTAGTTAGGTTTACTCCAGAGTTAAATGCCCAAGAACTTAAATCTTGATTAAACTCTAAAGCACCGAAGAACATCCCACTCATTAAAGTGACATTACTCACATCCCAAGATTTTAATGTTTGATTAAAATCTTCCGCACCAGTAAACATTGATGTCAATATTCTTGCGTTAGTTATATCCCATGTATTTAAAGGTTGGTTAAAACTTCTAGCGAGATGAAACATTCCATTAAACTCAGTGACATTAGAGACGTTCCAACTGGACAATGGTGAATTAAAAGCATATGCTCCTTTAAACATATTTTCCATGTCCGTAACGTTTGAAACATCCCAGTTTGATATGTCCGAATTAAAATTTATGGCATAGGAGAACATTTCAGACATGTTTGTCACACTACTTAAGTCTGGTACATCTGTAGCGTTTATGGATAGGTTTTGACAGTATTTAAATGACTCTTCCATCGTTTGAAACTGTGAATTACCCCATTGAGTAACGGTTATATTATTGTTAAGATAAAAATTTACAGACTCTAATGGACCTGTCACTACAACCGTATACATTCCAGCCGTTGGATAAGTATGTGACACTTGCATATCATAAGGTGATCCATAGGAATTAGTCATCCCATCGCCCCAATCTATGGTAATGTTAGCATTTGAAGTGATTCTAAACCTATATGAATTAGTTACATCTACATCGAAGACAAAATCATCGATGGTTTGAGAACTCGCAATGATTCCAAAAAACAAAAAAACAATCGTAAAAATTCTCATATATTATCTATAGTATTTAAAAACCGCCCACAAAATACGATTAATAGTTAATTGTAAGGAAAATCTTTAGAAGGAAGTATTAAGAGATATTCAAGTAATACTAACCAATTCCGCTATCCAGCGGTATGACATTCTAGAAACTAAACCCAAAACTACCCGTTATCGCCATAGATCGAGCGTCAGGTAAATAGTTGTATCCACCTCTAAAACTTACGTCTAGTCTGAATACTTTGAAGATATTACCTATTCCAGCGCTGTATTCCCAGTAAATATCTTCGGGAGCGAGATAAGTTAAACCGCTTGCATTTAAAGCTACATTTTCATCACTAATCTTTCCATAAACAGCGCGTACTCCTACAAGCTCTCTAAGATTCAAATCACGTAAATATGGAACACGTGAAAAGAGTCTACCATTAAAATTATGATTTAAGTGAAGTGTCACATATTCATCAGTCACAAATTCATAAAAATTCATGGTATTAAATGCTCCTGTAATATTGAAGTAAGTCTGGTTACCAGGAACTACATTTAGTAATGCTAGTGGCACTTCTCCAAACGTCTTACCAGCCTCTACGCGAGCAGTTAATCTACCAAAAGCACCTATCTGCAAGGGATGACTGTAATAGAATTGTACTTTGTCAAAGTTAAAATCACTTTCTAGTAAACCTTCAAAGCCTCGAGTATAACTAGCAAAAAGAATAGGATATTCACCACTATTGATGATCGTCCTATCTACTCCATAGTTAGAGGTTTTACGGCCTGGTGTATAGGTCATTGTCAGACTAGCATCTGCTTGTCTGGTTTCTGTCTCTATTCCACCTGGTGCATCTGCATCAAAATAATCTAGACTAAAAACATCAGGATTACCACTCTTAATGGTACGATAACTGGTACCTAATCTAAATTCTAGATTATACTTAGGCTCAAAGCTCAATGCTAGTGTAGATAAATTGATACTGGATAAACTGGAGTTATTTCCCGAGGTGATCAAGGCACTTGATGCTAGACTGCGTCCTAACACATCATTTGTATTAGTCAAGCTAGCGCCCAATTGTTCTATATCCCGACGGTTTCCTCCAGAAATGGTTAATCTGCTTTTTTTATCCATTAACCATTTACCAGCGATACCATATTTGAACTGATTATCTCTAAAACCATAAGCACCATAGCCTTCTAATCTCCACATATCATTTGCAGAAAAATAAGTTCTTCCACCACCACGCAACCTTAAGCCTTCTACGTCATTAAAACCAAAAACACTGAAAACAGGCCCTATATCAAAATTGTCAATTTCGTAGTATCCAGACGCTAGAATGGTCCCGATATTATATAAACGCTTGAATTTCTTATTGGTCTTAAGAGTGTCTAGCATGGTATAGATTTGTTTCTCATCTTTATTGAGTTTTTCTAATCTATTTTCATCCCAGTAAGCCTCATCACGATTATAGATTTCTGGATCATAATCATTGACTCTGCGCTTATAAAAATCTTTATCTTTAGAAATATCAAATTGATAATTATTAAAAAGTGTCGTTCTCTTTCCGTACATACCTTTCGACTCTTCTTTTTTATTAAGCGCAAAATCGCTCATAAAATAATCTCTAGTAATAAGGAAAAGGCTATCATTTAAAACGTCATACTCTTGCTCGATATAAATTTCTTTCACCCAGTTAACATTGGCACTTTTTGTTGCTTGTAGGTTGATCTCCTTAATCGCATAAGAATCTGCCGCTACCCAAAAGTCTCCTTTAAATGTTAACTCACCTTTCCTACGTGGATAATAAATAATATTATATGCTTCAACTCCATCAATAATAGCCGTATCTCTTAAAATATAATTATAAGTGTCAATACCGCTTTTACCTACTGGACTAGTAAAACTCTTATCAAAAAATTTAAGATATCTCTCATACACATCAATGTCTGCATACAGGTCCTTCACAAAAGCTATAATCGTTTGATTGTTTGAAAATCCAGAGTTCTTGTTTGCCTTTATATTTTCCTTTTCTTTATTAATTTCATTATCACCATATACGGTAGATAAGGATTCATTAATGAAAATAGGTAGATATGTTTTACCTGTCACATTGCTGGTGTCTGCATAGTCAAATATGAATTCCATACCACGGAAAAGCTTTGAATTTACCATCTGACTATCGATGGTGTTCATATCAAACTCAAGTTTTTCATACTTATCATATTGATATTGCTTGAATTGAGAAAGTCCATTTTTACGACGATTTTCCCATACTTTACGCAAGATGTCAAGCGCTGGGTTATTCTTTTTAGATGTTTTACCGGTATAAATCACAACAGCATCTAGTGCTGCGGCTTCAGTCTTTAAGGTTAAATTGAGCTCAAGATTAACACGGGATTCTAATGTATATGTAAGTGTTTCATAACCTATGAATGAAATCTGAATGGTATCATAATTATTATCAGATTGTAAGTAGAAACGACCATTATCGTTGGTAATCGTTCCTTCACTAGAACCAGGAAAAAAGACATTTGCAAATGGCACACCATCACCAAATTCATCATAGACCACACCACCTACTTTAGTTTGTGCGGTTATAGTATTAGACACAAGAAACATGATGATTACCATCAATTGTGATGAACTCGCTTTCGCGAAAGCATATTTAAAAAAATCAATCATATTATAAGAAAGTAAAAATCAAAAGTAGGTTTCTTGCAATAAAACAGAGGTACAAATTTTAAAAATAGTTGTTAACCTTTTATCTCAACTAGTCATTAATCCATAAACTCTCATATGGAACGTCAATATTTTTACTACATTATATTCTTTTTACTACTTCATCACTCTGATGCTCAAGTAGGTATCAACACTTCTAATCCTGCCGCAGCGTTGCACATTAACAACATTTCAGATAACGAGAAAAACGGAATTATTTTACCTCAACTGGACGAATTTCCCGTTACCATGACCGCAGATCAAGATAGTATGATGATTTATATTACTGGAAATGGTAGCGTAAATAAAGGTTACTGGTTTTATGAACATGGAAGCGGTTGGCGTAAATTAATCGATAGTACCAGTGCTGAAAGTTTGCAAATGTATCGCAATCCGAAGTTTCCTGATGGGATGAAAGGAATACAGCCTGTCACTCATGACTTAAAAACAGGAGGATATTCTGTCCCGGCAGGCAAGAATCTTTACATAACTTCACTCTATAACTCAAGAAATATCGGCAATATGATTGTTCTAGATAATACAACATCCTTAAGTTTTACTCTAATTTCTAATACTGAGGCTAGTTATACTTTTCCAACATTTAACAATCCCATTCTCATAGGGCAAAATGATCTTTTAGGAGGTACTTTTGTATTTAATGGCTTTTTAGTTGATGCCACGGTAGACCCTATTTATACCTTTTCTTCTTATACAGTACCAGCAAACAAAATTTTTATTTATTTAACTAGTAATAACAATAGCTCTTCACTTCCCATTGCCGAAATCAGAATAGGTGCCACCGCGGTAACTCAATCAGGAACAAATAACAGTCGTAGTGGAAATGTAGAGGCACTTGCTATGCCTTTATTTTTAGACGCCGGAGAGACTATAAACAATATGCAATCTGGAAGCACCATGAACGGCTATTTAATAGACAAATAAAAAACCCAGCTTTTTGAGCTGGGTTTTAAATCTTCTTAATAAAAGAATTACTTTTTGTACATCACTTTCTTAACTCCATCAACAACGTGAGTGTGATTAGGCAACCACTCTGCAAATAACACTGGAGAGTACGGTGCTGGAGTATCCTGTGTATTAATCTTATAGATAGGCGCATCTAAATAATCAAATGCTTCTGCTTGTACCATGTGAGAAATCTCAGTGGACACGTTACCAAACGGCCACGCTTCTTCAAGAATAACTAATCTATTGGTCTTTTTAACAGATTTTAAAATAGCCTCTTTATCATACGGACGTACTGTTCTTAAATCGATAATCTCACAAGAGATACCATCTTTCTCAAGCTCGTCTGCAGCTTTATATGCTTCTTTTATAATTTTACCAAAAGAAACGATTGTGACATCAGTTCCTTCTCTTTTAATTTCAGCAACACCTATAGGTAGGATATATTCACCTTCTGGCACTTCTCCTTTGTCACCATACATTTGTTCAGATTCCATAAAAATAACTGGATCATCATCACGTATCGCTGCTTTTAAAAGACCTTTTGCATCATACGGGTTTGAAGGTACAATTACCTTAAGACCTGGTGTGTTTGCAAACCAGTTTTCAAAAGCCTGAGAGTGTGTCGCCGCTAATTGTCCAGCACTAGCTGTAGGACCACGGAAAACAATAGGACATGGAAATTGCCCACCGCTCATCTGACGAATTTTTGCAGCATTGTTGATTATCTGATCAATTCCTACTAGCGAGAAGTTAAAGGTCATATACTCTACTATCGGTCTATTACCAGTCATGGTACTTCCTATAGCGATTCCTGCAAAACCTAATTCTGCAATTGGTGTATCAATAACACGCTTTGCACCAAACTCGTCTAGCATTCCTTTTGAAGCCTTATAAGCTCCATTATATTCTGCAACCTCTTCACCCATTAAATAAACGGACTCATCACGGCGCATTTCTTCACTCATTGCTTCGGCTATTGCCTCGCGGAATTGAATAGTCTTCATAAATACTACTGTTTATAACAAAAGAACAACAAAAATAGTTTACCCAACCTTAGCACACCACATTTTTAAGATAAAAAATGTCCCTTTGAGGTTATAAAAAAGTGCGTTATGTCATTGAAATCGTTTTCGTAACTGCGTTATGGTTGCGTTAAAAAAGCAAGTACACTGATATAATAAAAGTCTCTAATGCTGATTAAGAGCATAAAAGACATTAAATTTATTATGCATGCATAGTTTTTTTAGTGTTTTTTACGTATTTTCGCAAACGTTTGAAAACTCATAATAAAACCGTGAAATATGAAGATTTTAGTTTGTATCAGCCACGTGCCAGATACCACTTCAAAGATTAATTTTACTGACAATAATACTCAGTTTGACACAAATGGTGTTCAATATGTTATTAACCCAAATGATGAATTTGGTCTAACTAGAGCCATGTGGTTTAAAGAAAAACAAGGCGCTAGTGTGGAAGTTGTAACAGTAGGTGGATCAGAAGTTGAACCTACTCTTAGAAAAGCCCTTGCGATAGGTGCAGATAGTGCAACACGTGTTGACGCACCTGCGTTAGACGGCTATGCCGTTGCTCAAGAACTTGCAGCAGTTGTAAAAAACGGCGGTTATGACCTAGTCATTGCTGGACGTGAATCAATAGACTACAATGGTGGTATGGTACCAGGAATGGTAGCTGCCATGACAGGTGCTAGTTTTGTAAACACTTGTATATCGCTAGAGATAGACGGTAGTACCGCGACTGCAACTAGAGAAATAGATGGCGGTAAAGAAACTGTAAGCGCAACACTACCTCTTATCATCGGTGGACAGAAAGGTCTTGTGGAAGAAAGCGACCTAAGAATTCCTAACATGCGTGGAATCATGATGGCTCGTAAAAAACCATTAAATGTGGTACCATCTGTAGCAACAGCTACAGAAACAAAGACAGTTTCTTTTGAGAAGCCTGCTCCTAAAGGAGATGTGAAATTAGTAGCTGCAGATAATCTAGATCAACTTATTGACTTGTTACACAACGAGGCAAAAGCGATATAATAGATCTATTCTAATTATGCTTTCGCGAAAGCGAAATAACATTATCATTAACAAGTAAAGAGCATCATGCTCTACTAAAAATATTATAACTATGTCAGTATTAGTATATACAGAATCAGAAGGCGGCTCTTTTAAGAAAGCAGCTTATGAAGTTGCGAGCTATGGAAAAGGCATCGCAGACCAGCTAGGAACATCAGTTACAGCTATATCATTTAATGCCAATGGTGCTGGTGATTTAGGAACTTATGGAGTGTCTAAACAACTTAACATAACAGACTCAAAACTAGAAAAATTTAATGCAGCTGCCTATGCAGACGCGATTGCACAAGCAGCAAAAGCTGAAGGAGCAACGACCGTAATCATAAGCTCAAGCGCAAATTCTAAATACCTAGGCGCTTTATTAAGTGTACACCTAGAAGCAGGATATGCAACTAACGTGATGGAATTACCTGCATCAACTAGTCCATTCACTGTTAAAAGATCAGTCTTCACAAACAAAGCGTTTGCAATGACTGAAATCTCTACTGCAAACAAACTGGTAGGTCTTGCAAATAATTCTTACGGTTTAAAAGAAAACACTACAGATTGTAGTACAGAAGCTTTTACACCTACATTAAGTGATGATGACTTTAAAGTACAGGTTCAATCTGTAGATAAAGCCACTGATAAAGTAAGTATTGCAGATGCAGATGTCGTAGTAAGTGCAGGACGTGGTCTTAAAGGACCTGAAAACTGGGGAATGGTAGAAGAACTTGCAGAAGTTCTAGGAGCAGCAACAGCTTGTTCTAAGCCTGTAAGCGATATGGGATGGAGACCTCATGGAGAACACGTAGGTCAAACTGGTAAACCAGTAGCCACTAATCTTTATATTGCTATAGGAATCTCTGGAGCGATTCAACACCTCGCAGGTGTTAGTTCATCAAAAGTAAAAGTAGTTATCAACACTGACCCAGAAGCGCCGTTTTTTAAGGCTGCAGACTATGGTGTCGTAGGCGATGCTTTTGAAGTAGTACCTGCTTTAATTGAAAAATTAAAAGCATTCAAAGCAGCAAATGCTTAATTCTTAATAATTTGTTAGCTTTAAGGCTGTGCATTATGAGAAAAACACTCATTTTTGCACAGCTTTTTTCATTTATAAAGGGTGTAACTCTATGAGTCTAAAACGACTTAACATACGCGGTATATCATACAGCGAGACACAAAACGGTGCTTATGCACTAGTTCTCAAAGAAGTAGGTGGCGATCGACAGCTTCCTATAGTAATAGGTGCTTTTGAAGCACAAAGCATTGCTATAGCACTTGAGAAAGAAATAAGTCCACCTAGGCCACTTACTCATGATCTTTTTAAAACGTTTGGAGAACGTTTTGGTATAATTGTAAAGCAAGTTATTATTCACAAACTAGTGGATGGTGTTTTTTTCTCAAGCCTTATTTGTGAGAGAGATAAAATTGAAGAAATTATAGATGCAAGAACAAGTGATGCGATTGCACTTGCTGTAAGATTCAAAGCTCCTGTTTTTACCTATGAAAACATTCTAGACGAGGCCGGTGTACAATCACACATCAGACCCGATAAAGAATTACAAGAAGATCCTCTAGATCTAAGCAATGATGAGTTCATTGAAGAACTAATCAATACTGAGCATCACGATGAGGAAGATAATTACAGCCATTTAAGCGTTAAAGAATTACACAAAATGCTAGATGATGCTGTATCGAATGAAAATTATGAACTAGCCGCGCGACTGCGTGATGAAATATCAAAACGATAATGAATCTGCCATCCATACTTTCTCAACGCAATGTGTGTTTGAGTGTTTTATTATTATTTATCTCTTTTACAGCACAAGCAGTATTGCCATCGTCCAGCAATATTGTGATTCAAGAAATAACTACAAATAACATTTCAATTTCTAACGTCACTGAACCTAATGTGACTTTTGAAAGTATTTACAGAGGACTTATCGGGATCGCATTTTTACTGGGAATAGGATTTGCTTTTAGTGCCAATAGAAGAAAAATAGATTGGCGATTAGTCATTATCGGCATTAGTTTACAAATAATTTTTGCAACCTTATTTTTATTAGTGGAAGAAGTTGCAGCCGTTTTTCAATGGATTGCAGAGAAAGTTGTAGAATTTCTAGCAGTAGCAGAAGAAGGAGCCCAGTTTGTTTTTGGAAATCTTGTAGATCCATCTCAAAGTATGGGTTACATATTTGCTTTTAAAGTGTTACCTACAATCGTTTTCTTTTCAGCGTTTACTTCATTACTTTATTATCTAGGTATTTTACAAAAAATCGTTTACGTATTTGCTTGGGTTATGAGTAAAACCATGCGTTTAAGTGGTGCAGAATCCCTTGCTGCAGCAGCAAATATTTTCATCGGTCAGACGGAAGCTCCATTAGTAGTAAAGCCATACTTAGACAAAATGACAAAATCAGAAATTCTTTGCTTAATGGTTGGTGGAATGGCTACTATAGCCGGTGGAGTTCTTGCTGCCTTTATCGAATTTCTAGGTGGTACAGATCCCATAGCTAAAGCAGAATTTGCTAGACACTTGATAACAGCATCTATTATGAGTGCTCCAGCTGCAATTGTGATGGCAAAAATGCTTTTCCCTGAAACAGACACAGATAAAATAGACCGCAAACTAGATATCTCTAAAGAAAAAATAGGTTCCAACGTTCTAGACGCTATCTCAAGAGGAACAACAGATGGTCTTAAACTTGCTGTTAACGTAGGTGCCATGCTATTAGTATTTACCGCAATTATCGCTGTTGTCAACTGGTTTCTAGGGGATCTTATAGGTGCACCTAGCGGACTTAACGATTTAATAGTGGACGCTACTGATGGACGTTATCAAAAATTCTCCATGCAATATATTTTAGGTAATTTATTTGTCCCCAATTGCATGGATTATCGGTGTGCCTGCTGCAGATATTGTAGCCGTAGGTCAGTTATTAGGTGAGAAAACAATTCTTAATGAATTCTTTGCATATGCTTCATTAAGTAAATTAAAAGCCGCAGGCGTGTTGACTAACTATCGATCTATAGTTATATCGACATATGCTCTTTGTGGTTTTGCAAACTTTGCTTCTATAGGTATTCAAATAGGAGGAATAGGTGTATTAGCTCCTAGTCAACGCAAAACATTAGCTGCTTTTGGTATCAAAGCTTTAATAGGCGGTACTTGTGCCGCATTACTTACAGCAACTATTGCAGGAATGCTTTTTGGATAATTAAGATTATAACAACTGCTTAAATATTTAAACCTTTAATCCTATTACAAGGGCACTTCTTAAACAGGAAATGATTTTTTAAGAAAATTTTAATAACTTTGCTTACCTAAAATTTGGTTTAAAGTTATGTTACCATCTGATCATATTGCACATGCAAACCACCATTTTCAATATGATTTTGGCAATCTTTATTGTTTTGACAATTATGTAATTGGTATTATAAATGACCAAATTAATATTGGCACCACAGAAGCAAAAACTATTCTTAACGCCTTGAACAAGTATTTTACAGGCAAACAATTTGTATACATTGCTAATCGAGCTTTTTCACATAATATTGATTTATCTGTGTATAAACTAGTAAATCCTAAAAAACTAGTAGGGATTGCCATAGTATCACCTCATGAAAATGAAATAGAGCGCGCAGTTGAAGAACAACAATTATACTCTGGCTCTTTTGGTTTATTTAAAAATGTAGAAAGCGCTATTGCCTGGGCTAACACCTTTCAAAAAGTAGAAGGATAGTTTTAAAACCCGTTGATAAAGTCTTTATTTTTAAATTTATTTTTCAGTAGATTGGATAATTAATTCTCCTATTTTGTACCCTACATAGAGTCATTCTTTTATTCTATAATTCAAGCAGGAAAAAATGAAACAGTATCACGATTTACTACAACACATATTAAATGAAGGAACCGATAAAGGTGATCGCACAGGTACCGGAACGAGAAGCGTTTTCGGTTATCAAATGAGGTTTAACCTGCAAGAAGGCTTTCCCATGGTTACCACTAAAAAATTACACCTTAAATCGATAATTCACGAGTTATTATGGTTTCTTACTGGTGATACAAACGTAAAATATTTACAAGATAATGGTGTGCGTATCTGGAATGAATGGGCAAATGAAAACGGTGATTTAGGACCTGTTTACGGACATCAATGGCGCAACTGGAATAACGAAGACATTGATCAAATTAAAGATATAATTCACACACTAAAAAACAATCCTAATAGCCGTCGTATGATGGTAAGCGCCTGGAACCCAAGCGTCATGCCAGACACTAGCGTTAGCTTTTCTGAAAACGTGGCAAATGGAAAGGCAGCACTACCGCCATGTCATGCCTTTTTTCAATTTTATGTATCAGACAATAAGCTGAGTTGTCAACTCTATCAACGTAGTGCTGATGTTTTTTTAGGCGTTCCTTTTAATATTGCCAGTTATGCCTTATTTACCATGATGATGGCACAAGTATGCGGTTTTGAATATGGTGATTTTATTCACACTTTTGGCGATGTTCATATATACTCAAACCACATGGAGCAAGTCAAATTACAACTGTCTAGAGAACCTCGCGCACTACCCATTATGAAAATGAATCCAGATATCAAGGATATTTTCAATTTCACATTTGATGACTTTACATTAGAGAATTATGATCCGTATCCAGCAATTAAAGGTGCCGTTGCTATATAGTATGAAATCGATAATTCTACTATTATTTTTTGTTTCAACTTTTACAATTGCCCAAGATACCGATCCTGCATATGAAGATTTTTTGGAAATTGATGATACAGAATACAAGGATTCACCCAGCTTTTATGTAGTTGATTTAAAAATGATATCTTCTGATCCAGGAATGGCTACAGCAAGTTGGGACGCTCACAAATCACTTACTAAGTTCCTAGTAGAGCTTTATGACCCTACTAACAATACATTGTTTCACCGCAAGATTTATAGAGATAAATCAATAGAAATACCAGCTAGTGCAAAATTAGTTGTATCACCTATCCACTTAAATCTTAAGGGAAAATCTAAGACCACTACTCTATCTCAAAGTAATTATAAATTACAGATAGAACAACGCAAGAACATGGATAAGCTCTTAAAGCAAATGCAAGAGCAAGATAATCGCAATCATCAATCTTCAAAAGAGATTCCATGGCGATGGATTTTTAGAGGTATTGGTTTACTTGCGCTAGTCATAGGGTTGATTGCAAGATTTGCTGGCAATAAGGCAGAGTTTAAAGACTATGATAGACGCAACCGAAAGCCTTGATTAAGCACGCTTTCGCGAAAGCGATATCATAAACATCCTAACTATTTCACAAAATCCTATTAGTTTGCTAGACTTTTGAAAATTACTTTTAACTTTGAGAGAATGAATTCAAAAGAAAATCTTCTTAAACTGTTTTTAGACACTAGAAAGCATACAGAAGCTTTATGCAAACCATTGCAAAAAGAAGACTATGTAGTGCAACCTATAGTAGATGTATCGCCACCTAAATGGCACTTAGGACACACAACCTGGTTTTTTGAGGAATTCTTATTAGACGGATACCTTGCTGATTATAAAAGATTTCATAGTCAATATGCTTATGTATTTAATAGCTATTATGAAAGTATAGGTGCTCGTGTTGTACGCACAGATCGAGGAAACCTATCAAGACCTAGTGTGGATGAAGTTTATGAATATCGCGCATATGTTACAAAGCACATGGCACAGCTTATTGAAAATCACTGGAACGAGGACCTGATCCCAGTACTAGAAATAGGTATTCATCACGAAAAACAACACCAAGAACTATTACTCACTGATATTAAATATATATTAGGTAATAACCCTTTATCACCTGTGTACGGAAACATAGAGGATGAAGTATTCATAAATAATAAAACTCCTAAATGGCTTGAGATGCCAGCGCAAATCTATGAAGTAGGACATTCTAAAAAGGAGTTTTGCTATGATAATGAGCAACCACGCCATCGCATATTTCTAGAAGCATATCAAATATCTAGTGAGTTAGTTACTTGCGGAGAATGGATAGACTTTATTAATGATGGCGGCTACGCAAATGTAATGCTATGGCACACAGAAGGCTGGGATTGGGTTCAAAAAAACAATATATGCGCACCTATGTATTGGTTTCAAGAAAACGATCAATGGAATCAATACACTTTGAATGGTATTACTGGTATAGATAAATCTAGTGCTATTACTCATGTATCCTACTATGAAGCATTTGCCTTTGCACAATGGAGAGGCATGCGACTACCTACTGAGTTTGAATGGGAAGCCGCACAACAAAAATTTAGTTGGGGAAAAAGATGGGAATGGACAGAAAGCGCTTACCTACCTTACCCTAATTACCAAAAACCTGATGGTGCCCTAGGAGAATATAATGGTAAATTTATGGTGAACCAGAAGGTGCTTAGAGGTAGCTCTGTCGCAACTCCTAACAATCACACAAGATCGACTTACAGAAACTTTTTTCATCCTAATTTAAGATGGCAATTTACGAGTTTGAGACTCGCACAATCTATATGACAAAGCAAGAAATATTTCAATTAGAATTTGAAAATCACGTAACAGAAGGGCTAAAAGCATTTCCTAAATTTTTAAGTTCCAAATACATTTATGATGACCGTGGTGATGAATTATTTCAACAAATCATGGCTCTTCCAGAATATTACCTTACCGAGGCAGAATACAATATTATCGATACTCATAAGGATAACTTAAGAAAGGTTTTTAACACTCATGGAGCGTTTGATCTGATCGAGTTAGGTGCTGGAGATGGTAAAAAAACTAAAGTATTATTAAAAGAACTAGTAACAAACAAAGTAGATTTTACATACATACCAATAGATATAAGTCAACACGCAATTGATGATTTAACTAACTCTCTAACCACATTATTACCAGATCTAGAAGTACAAGGAGAACAAGGAACATATTTTAAAGTCCTAGAAAGACTAGCCACATACAACAAAAGACCTAAAGTCATTATCGTTTTAGGATCTAACATAGGTAACCTTGACCATCCTCAAGCAATAGATTTTTTGATAAAAATCAAAGACGTAATGTCTGACCAAGATTTTCTTTTTATGGGGTTTGACCAAAAGAAAGATCCATTAACAATTCAGCATGCATATGCCGATTCTCAAGGAGTAACTCAAGAGTTTAATCGCAACTTATTACATCGTATCAACAAAGAAATGGACGGAGACTTTCCAGTCAATAACTTTGAACACTGGGAATCTTACGACCCAGAAACAGGCACTGCAAAAAGCTACCTGATAGCAACAGAACCTTGTGTTGTAGAAATTAAAAAGTTACAACTAAAGACGACTTTCAAAAAATGGGAAACCATACACTGTGAAATATCTCAAAAATATGATGACGATACCGTAGAGTGGTTAGCAAATAAATCAGGTTTAGAAATTGAAAAGATTTATGAAGATCATCAAAAGCTCTTCAAGGATTATTTATTTAAAATAAAAAAATAAAAGTTTATGAAAGCCATCTGGAATAATCAAATTATTGCCGAAAGTAACGATACTAAAGTTATTGAAAACAATCACTACTTCCCTAAAAACAGTATAAAAAATGAGTATTTTAAAAACAGCAACACTCAATCTAACTGTCCTTGGAAAGGACTAGCTAGTTATTACACTTTAGAGGTAAACGGAGAAACAAATAAGGATGCTGCATGGTATTATCCAGACACTAAACACGCTGCAAAAGAAATTGAAGGATATGTAGCTTTTTGGAAAGGCGTAACCATCTCTGAATAAAAGTAATTCTAACAAAAAGTCCATAATTAAGAAAATGTTTCTTGATTATGGACTTTTAAGTTAGTGACCTTCTCAGTCTACTAATGAAGATGTTAGATTTTGTTGTAAACGAAATCTAAACTCATAATACCACTAGCAGGAGTACCTGCCGCTCCACTAAAATATTGCGCAACGTCATTATCATCAACATTAAATGATAAGGTAGATGTGGTAAGTAGAACTTGTTGAGATTCTGTAGCTGTTCCTCCATTAACATTAACCGTGATTGTTAAAGTACCGTTTGCATAAGAATAAGTACCGCTTTCAACATTTGTATTACAAACTAAATTATTAGAAGCATCAAAACTAACCTCTGCAATTGTAGATGTAAAAGTACCATCTGCATTAAAGCTAATCGCCATGCTATCAAAACAATTAGTTTCATTAGTTAATTCCATATTTGTGATCATATCTTGATTTAAATCAACAGCAACATCGGCTGTAAGCGTACTTAACACATAATTACCAACAAGAGCTGCATTATTATTAATTGATTGATTTTCATCATTAGTACAAGCCGTGAAAGCAAATAATATAGCGATTAAGGGAAAAATTAATTTTTTCATCATTATTATTTTTGTTAAAGATAACAAATTATAATAATGTACTATTTTTGAAGCAATTAGCACAGCACAACCCTTGAATCTATTGACATCGAGACATCGTAGCGATATTACAAAACGTAATATTAAAATGAAAAAAGAAGAGCAAAACAATTAAAAGTGAAGAACAACTTTATTTTTTTTGAATCTCACTGCTTGTCAATCAAATATAAAATCATACATTTGCAGCCCGATTTTAACCATTGAAATCGTTACAATTTAAAACAGGTTCAAAGTGAATACGTTAAGTTACAAAACAGTTTCTGCTAATAGCGCTACAGTAAACAAAGAATGGGTACTTGTAGATGCAGCAGACCAGCCACTAGGTCGTATGTCTTCAATAGTTGCAAAACTATTAAGAGGAAAATATAAGACAAATTTCACTCCACACGTAGATTGTGGAGACAATGTAATTGTGATAAATGCTGACAAGGTGAAGCTTTCTGGTAATAAGTGGTCTGAGAAGACTTACATACGCCACACAGGTTATCCAGGTGGGCAGCGCAGCCTTACTGCTCAGGAGCTTTACGATAAAGACCCTACAAGAGTAGTTGAAAAAGCTGTGAAAGGAATGTTACCTAAAAACAAATTAGGAGCAGCAATATTCCGTAACTTAAAAGTGTACAGCGGCGCTGAACACGGTCAAGACGCACAACAACCTACGACTATCAACTTAAACGAGATCAAGTAAGATGGAAACATTACACAAAATAGGTAGAAGAAAAACTGCCGTAGCTCGTGTATACCTTAGCGATGGAGAAGGTAATATCACTATAAACAATAAAGACCTTAAAGACTACTTCACAACTGGTACTCTTCAATATAAAGTAAACCAACCGTTTGCTTTAACTGAAACTACTGGAACATATGACGTAAAAGTAAACGTATATGGTGGTGGAATCACTGGACAAGCAGAGGCTATACGTCTTGCACTTTCTAGAGCTCTAGTAGAGATCGACGAAGAGAATCGTCTAGTATTGAAACCTGAAGGCCTTATGACACGTGACCCAAGAATGGTTGAACGTAAGAAATTTGGTCAGAAGAAAGCAAGGAAGAAATTCCAATTCTCTAAGCGTTAATACTGCAAAGAAATTATCATCCCATTTGGTTTCACAATCAAATGGGATTTGTTCTTATATTTTTTTAATTTTTAATTTGCTGTCATCCCGATTGCCGTCGGGACCTAGTTTAGCATCTAAATGATTATGGCGATTTTCAATTCTATTGAAATGACCACTTAATCATTGCTATCTGACAGAACGTAAACTATCTAAACATGGCAAATAACACAGAAGTCAAGAATCTTCTTGACGCAGGTGTCCACTTCGGTCACCTTACACGCAAATGGGATCCAAATATGGCACCATATATTTATATGGAGCGTAACGGGATTCACATCATCAACCTTTACAAAACTAAAGCTAAGCTGAATGAGGCTAATGATGCTTTACGTAAAATCGCTGCATCTGGTCGTAAGATTCTTTTTGTTGCTACTAAAAAGCAAGCAAAAGACATCGTTGCACAACATGCAGGTGATGCTAACATGCCTTATATCACTGAAAGATGGCCAGGTGGAATGCTTACAAACTTTGTAACAATCCGTAAAGCTGTTAAGAAAATGGCTCTTGTAGATCGCATGAAGAAAGATGGTCGTTATGAAACTCTTTCTAAAAAAGAACGTTTACAAGTAGACCGTATGAGAGCTAAACTAGAAAAGAACTTAGGTTCTATTGTAGACATGACTCGTATGCCAGCAGCACTTTTCATCGTTGACACTGTACGTGAGCACATCGCTGTTAAAGAAGCATTGAAATTAGGTATTCCTATTTTTGCAATGGCTGATACTAACGCAAATCCTCGTGATATCGATTATGTTATACCATCAAATGATGATGCATCAAAATCTATCGATATTATAGTAAACTCTGCCGCCGAAGCTATTAAAGCTGGTCTTGAAGATCGTAAGAACGAAAAGAACAACGAGGCAGCAAAAGCTGAAAAGGCTGAGAAGGATGCTAAAGCAGCAAAAGCTGAAAAGACTGCAAAAGCAGCAAAAGAGGCTGTAAAAACTGAAGAAGAAGAATAAATCATAATCTCTGGGAATCCAGAATCTAAAATATTTTCAACATGGCAAAAATAACCGCTGCTGAAGTAGGAAAATTAAGAAAGACCACTGGTGCTGGTATGATGGACTGTAAAAAAGCCCTTGTAGAAGCTGAAGGTGATTTTGAAAAAGCAATTGAAATCCTAAGAAAAAAAGGTCAAAAAGTAGCTGCAAAGCGTGCTGACCGTGACTCTTCCGAAGGTGTAGTAGTTGCAAAAGTAAATGAAAGCAACACTAGAGGTGTTATGATTTCACTTAACTGTGAGACTGACTTTGTTGCAAAAAACGATGATTACGTTGCACTAGCTAATAAAATTGCTGATGTTGCTCTTAACACTAATACTAAAGAAGAATTGCTTGCTGCAAGCTTTGATGGTATGACCGTGGCTGAGAAACTTATCGAGCAAACAGGTGTAATAGGTGAAAAATTAGAAATAGGTGGTTTTGAAGCATTTGAAGCTCCATTTGTAGGTGCATATGTACACGGTGGAAAAATTGGTGCTTTAACTGGACTTTCTACAGCATCTGACAATTCAAGTGAAGTAGCAAAATCGGTTTCTATGCAAGTAGCTTCTATGGGAGCAACGACACTTTCTTACAAAGATTTTGATGCTGATTTTGTACAATCAGAAACTGAAGCTCGTATCGCTGCTATCGAAAAAGATAACATCGAGCGCGGACGTTTAGGAAAGGCGTTGAAAAATATCCCTCTTTTCATTTCAAGATCTCAAGTTACCGACACTGCTCTAGCTGAGGCTAAAGTACGTTTTGAAGAAGAATTAAAAGCTGAAGGTAAACCAGAAGCTATTTGGGATCGTATTATCCCTGGTAAACTTGAACGTTTTATCTCTGACAACGTTTCTTTAGATAAAGAACTTGCTTTGTTAGATCAAGATTTCATTATGGACGACAGCAAAACTGTTGCACAATATGTAGAGTCTAAAGGTGCTAGCGTTGTAGGATTCAAAAGAGTTTCTATCGCTTAATAAGCTTTCAATAGAATTTTAAAAATCCCATCTAAGATTTACTTAGATGGGATTTTTTTTGTTTATAATTTTGCTTTCGCGAAAGCGAAACTGTTATATCTATCTTATTTTTACCTTTGTATTATGCTCAAATACCTGATTCCACTACTAATAATAGCTGTTACTGGCTGCGCTAATCTGTCTAAGCCCGACACTACATCTTTTACATTTAAAAAGGTAAGTGAATTACCACCATCAATCAATGAAAGCTCTGGATTGATTATAATAGACGGTAAATTAATCACTCATAATGACTCTGGTAATATGCCCATGTTGTATCAATTAGATACTACAGGTATTATTACAGACTATATTAAATACAACTATCTTGCAAATCACGACTGGGAAGCAATCGCTCAGTCAAACAACGCAATACATATTGCCGATATCGGAAATAATCTAGGTGACAGAAAAGATTTAAAAATCTATAATATCATAAAAAACGGCATTTGGCAAGAAGATATTGATATAGACATATCTACCATTACATATTCAACACAAACGGATTTTAAACAACGTAATCAACAACATTCTTATGATGCAGAAGCTATAATCATCATAAATGAAGTGATGTATTTATTTTCAAAAGACTGGATCAATTTTACTACTTCAATTTACAGCTTACCACTTTATCAAGATACGTCTTTAAATAGCCATCAATCAATAAATACAAAGGGCCTCGTTACTGATGCTGCTTTTAATAATAATGACACAGTATTGTTATGTGGTTACAATCAAAGCCTTCAACCTTTTATAGCTCAATTAAAATTTAAAGATGGTAATTTCACTCTAATTAAGAAAGTAGATTTACCTATCGAAGGTGCGCAAATTGAAGCAATAGCCTATTACGGCAAAAATCAGAAAGACCAAGATGTTTATTACCTTACTAGCGAAGCTGTAAATGTTAGACTAGGAGATGATGAAGCAAAAGTTGCCGGAGAACTTTATAAATTGATCTGGCCCGAATAAAGAGAATAGATTACTAAACAAGAATAACACGAAGATTAAAATCGCACTCTGAATCAAAAAGGAATTCCTTTATATTTGCACAACCTCAGACACACCTTATGAAATACAATCGCATCCTTCTTAAATTAAGCGGAGAAGCATTAATGGGAAATAGACAATATGGTATTGATCCAGAACGTCTTTCAGAATATGCTCAAGAAATTAAAAAAGCTATTGACAAAGGGATAGAAGTAGCTATCGTTATAGGTGGTGGTAATATCTTTAGAGGTGTTGCTGGCGCTAGTGCAGGAATGGATCGTGTACAAGGAGACCATATGGGAATGCTTGCTACTGTTATTAATGGCCTTGCCTTGCAAAGCGCGCTTGAAGATGCTGGCATACCTACTAGATTACAATCTGCAATTAAGATTAATGAAGTAGCAGAACCTTTTATACGTCGTAAGGCGATGAGACATCTAGAAAAAGGTCGAGTAGTCATCTTTGGAGGAGGAACAGGTAACCCTTATTTTACGACAGATAGCGCAGCTGTATTAAGAGCCATAGAAATTGAAGCAGACGTTATTCTAAAAGGTACACGTGTAGATGGTATTTACACAGCAGACCCAGAAAAAGATGATAATGCTACTAAATTTGACTTCATAAGCTTTGATGATGTTTTACGTAAAGGATTAAAAGTAATGGACACCACAGCATTTACATTAAGTCAAGAGAATGAATTGCCGATCATCGTTTTCGACATGAACAAGAAAGGTAATTTGATGAAAGTTTTAAGTGGTGAAAATATAGGAACGAGAGTACAATTATAAATAGTGGCAATATATTTGCTAACCGTTAAGTATAAATTTGAGCTATGAACGAAGAATTAGAACTAGTTATAGATGCTTGTAAAGAAGGAATGGATTCTGCCATTGTACATCTTGAAAAGCAATTATTAAATATCCGTGCTGGTAAAGCTAGTCCAGCAATGCTAGGTAGTGTATTTGTAGACTATTATGGTAGCCAGACACCTTTAGGACAAGTAGCAAATGTTGCTGCTCCAGATGCCAGAACCATCACCGTCACTCCATGGGAGAAAGGCATGATTACAGAAATTGAAAAAGGTATCATGTATGCTAACCTAGGTTTAAATCCTATGAATAATGGAGAAAGCGTTATTATCAACGTACCAGCATTAACTGAAGAAAGACGTATAGATCTTGCAAAGCAATCTAAAAGTGAAGGTGAAGATGCCAAAATTGGTGTTCGTAACGATCGTAAAACTGCCATGAATGATTTGAAAAAGCTTGGTTTATCAGAAGATTTATTAAAAACATCTGAAGAAGAGGTACAAGAACTTACTAATGCTTATATCGCTAAGATTGATAAAATCGTAACGGTAAAAGAAGCAGAAATCATGAAAGTATAAACACATACTTTTTGTATTAAAACGCCAGCTATTTCGCTGGCGTTTTTTTTGATTGATAAATTTCTAAATAAGTAATAAGATTCTTTATTAGGGCATATGCTTCTTGTATTTTTATCGTTACTTAGTTAAGTATTATATTAATGTTCTCAATGAGGTACTGGCCTTTCATTTCTTTTCTTTTTTTAAGCATCGTTGTTCAAGCACAAAAAGATGTGACGCCTGCATTAGAAATAATTAAAACTTGTATTGAGAATAAGGATGTAAACAACCCTTTAGAGACTTTAAACACCTTTCAGTATGATAGCTATGAAAACCTTAAGATAGCAGGTAATCCCGAAGCTATTACGGGTTCCGGCTATAAAAAGACAGAACTAAGGAGAACATTACTTAAAACAGGAGTTTTTTTATCTGAAAAAACATCTGACATCGTAAACGATCAATCCCAAGGTTTTAAAGAACTTATCACGGCGGCTTTTATGCCTGGTTTTGAAACACCGGTTTACCCTATCTATAACATCAATTTTCAATCACGCAATTTATATCAAGACACCTATGTTGTTTTTGACCAGCATTATATCAATCCTATTTCTAATAATGGGCTCAATAGTTATAATTATGAAACGATAGGTGACACTTTAATTGAAAATAGAAAAATTAATATTATAGGATTTGCCCCTATTGAAACATCTATCTCTACCCTATCAGGCACTCTTTATATAGACCAAGAAACTAAAGCCATTGCAAAAGCTCATTATAATATCTATAAGGACTTAAGAGTTGAGACCAAACATGATTTTGTTTATGACTCCTTACACCATCTATGGTATTGTTCCTATAGTGAGTTATTCATAAAAAAGACAAATAACATTAAAGAAATTGAGCTTTTTGGTGGTCGTTTTGAGGTAGGAACACGCAAGCAAAAAGATATTGATAGTGAGACCGATGAGCTTTATCTCATAATGAAAAGGTATCAAAAAAACTTTAAAACTAACCGCAAGGTTAATTTTGGTCAAAAAGGAGTTTCCATTGAAATCCCAGAAACCTCCATTGATAAACCACTCAATTATTGGGACACATATCGCAATGAAGAACCTTTTACAACTCAAGAACTCGCTAACTTCATGCAGCTAGACAGCATCGTAATGGCTGAGAAAGTAACACGGAAACTTGAAGTCATAGAAAAGTTTAAGGTAGGTTATTATCCGGTAGGCTTCTTTGATATAGACCTTAAATACCTTATAAAATTTAATGAATACGAAGCCTTCAGAATAGGTGTAGGTGGCACGACCAACGATAAATTTTCTGAGAAATGGCGAGTGAGTGGCTACGGCGCCTTTGGGACCAAAGACAAGGTATTTAAACATAATATTACTTTGGGTTATAGAATTAGTGAAGAAAACAACACATGGATTAGCGCCTATAAAACAGATGATATTAATGAGTTTGCAGGAGCTAGATTTCTAACTGACGCTAGAGTTTACTCACTATTTGAACCACGACTCATTAACATCCCTACATTTTATCTATACAAAGAATACGGTGTATCATTACAACAACGCTTATTTCCATCTGTGATTAGTGAGTTCTCGCTTTCGCGAAAGCGTATTTCACAAACCACAAATTATGTGTTTGCACCTGATGGTAATCCATTTATCAACTATGTGTTAGCTGAGGCAACAATTGCTGCCCGTTGGAGTCCAAAAAGTGAATTCATGAAAACACCTAAAGGATACCAAGAAACAACAAAAGGATATCCAATTTTAAGTGGGCAAGTCACTAAGGGAATTCAAGGATTATTAGACAGCGACTTTAATTATTTAAAATTTTCTGGTAAAGCGTCTTATACCATCAATAGAATAAACGGTTCTAAAACAGCATTTTTATTAGAAGGTCATTATGCAAGTGGTGACGTACCGTTAAGTCATTTATTTCATGCTTATCCCAACGCACCTACTAAAGATGAAGTACTACAACGGTTCTCTGTAGCAGGCAGAAATAGTTTTGAGACCATGTACTTTAATGAGTTTTTCTCTGATCGTATCGCGACGCTACAAATGCGTCATAATTTTGCGCCATTTCATATAACTTCTTGGCTCAACCCAGAATTAGTAATTACCTCGCGATATGCTATTGGCGACTTCAATGATATAGGAGATCACCTTAATATCGATTTTAAGAGACTTAATAAAGGTTATACAGAATCTGGTTTTGAATTAAATAAATTAATTTACGGTTTTGGAATTAGCGCGACCTATCGATACGGCGCCTATCATTTGCCTCAATTTTCTGACAACCTAGCGCTTAAATTTACTTTCTACCTAGAAATTTAAAATTCATACTCTCAAAAATCTGTATAAACTATCTTTAAAACCTACCTTTGCAGCCCTGTTAAAGGACTATGCAAAAGTTATTTAGTTTTTCGTTTTGGAATGGCATCGCAAGAATCATTTTGCGTAATCGAGAGATTCTTTTAGGCCTTATAATTCTGGCCACCATCGGTCTTGCTACCCAATGGAGTAATATGCGATTTACCCATTCTGAGGCAAATCTGTTACCTGACAACCATCCTGTAAATCAAGAATACAGGCAGTTTCTAGAAAAATTTGGTGAAGAAGGAAACTTAATTATTCTAGGTATAAAAAATAGTGACCTTCTCACGTATGAAGATTTTAACGCTTGGAACTCACTTGCCGACTCTATTGAAAAATATGATGAAGTAGAACTTGTTCTATCTACATCTAACCTTCCAGTACTTAAAAAATCTGATGACGCCTCTAAGTTTATTATAGAGCAGTTATCTAAAGCTCCTTTAACATCTAAAGAAGAGCTCTCAGCATATAAAACAAAGCTATTTGGAGAGTTGCCATTTTATCGCAACCTTATATTCAGTGAAAAAGACTCAGTTCTTAGAACAGCGATTTACATCAAAAAGGATATCGTAAATAGCTCTATCAGAAAAGAGTTTGTACTTGAGAAATTCAATCCACTTATTGAGGATTATAAAGAAAATCACGGTCTATCAGAATTAAGAGTTTCTGGAATGCCATATATCAGGACGTTAAACTCACAGAATATAGTTGATGAGATAAGTATGTTTTTACTAGCAGCACTACTTATTACATCAGCAATTTTCTTTTTCTTCTTTAGATCATGGAGAGCTACCTTTATATCTATAGTCACTGTGATTATAGGTGTGATGTGGGCTTTCGGTTTTCTAGGATTGCTTAACTATGAGATTACTGTATTGACCGCTCTCATACCGCCATTAATTATTGTTATAGGAATCCCTAACTGTATTTTCTTAATTAATAAATACCAACAAGAAATTAAAGAACATGGGAACCAAGCTAAATCACTTCAACGTGTGATTACCAAAGTAGGTAATGCGACCTTAATGACTAATCTTACTACAGCTAGTGGATTTGCTACATTTATCTTTACCGACAGTACACTACTGAGTGAATTCGGAATCGTAGCCTCTATATGTATCGTTTCCATTTTTCTTTTAAGCTTAATGATAATCCCTATCATATACAGCTATCTACCAGTTCCTAAAGATAGACATCTAGAGCATTTAAGAAAGCGCTGGATAGGTACATTTGTAGACTGGACAGAGCGCATGGTAAAGGAAAATCGTATTGCTATATACATTACCAGCTTGATTGTATTAGTTATTTCTATAATAGGAATGTATCAAATAAGAGTTTCTGGTAGCCTTATAGAAGACATGCCCAAGTCTATGCAATTTTATAAAGACATTAAATTCTTTGAAGAAAGTTTTGACGGTATCATGCCGCTAGAAATAGTGGTAAATACTAAAAGCAAAAAAGGAGTTTCTAAGGCCAAGACACTTAAAAAACTAGATGAACTTGAGGCTCATATTATTGAAACACCAGAGCTGTCTAGACCTATGTCTATCGTAAGTATAGTAAAATATACTAAACAGGCATTTTATGGTGGTGACCCAGAATTTTATGACCTACCAACTACCTATGAACGCGTTGGTATTTCTACACTATTGGATGATAGCGGTGGTGATGCCATGCTTATGAAAAGCTATGTAGATAGTACAGGCCAATATGCACGCATAACGACGTTTATGAAAGACATGGGAACAGATCGCATGGAACGTGTAGAAGAGGATTTACGTGATGAAATTGCTAAGGTTTTCCCTGAGGAGAAGTATGAAGTTTTATTAACAGGTAAAGCACTCGTGTTTCAAAAAGGAACGAATTACCTGATTAATAATTTAATCATATCACTTACCCTTGCCATTATCCTTATTGCTCTCTTTATGGCATGGATGTTTAAGTCTGTGCGCATGATTCTAGTCTCGCTAGTACCTAATATTTTACCATTAATTATTACAGCTGGCTTAATGGGCTACCTAGGTGTCCCTATAAAACCATCAACTATTTTAGTATTCTCGATAGCCTTTGGTATATCTGTAGATGACACCATTCACTTCTTGGCAAAATATAGACAAGAATTAATAGCCAATAAGTGGCGTGTTAAGAAATCAGTTTATGCAGCTTTAAGAGAAACGGGTGTCAGCATGTTTTACACTTCTATTGTATTGTTCTTTGGATTTTCAACATTTACAATTTCTAGCTTTGGCGGCACAGTGGCGCTAGGTGCATTAGTCAGTGCCACATTATTATTTGCAATGCTTTCTAACCTATTATTACTTCCTAGTATGCTTTTATCACTAGAACGTAGTATTGCAAATGAGCGCACCTTTAAGAAACTACCTATACCTATCATCCATAAAGATGGTGATGATGAGCAAGAGTAATTAATATTTTGCTTTCGCGTAAGCATTATCACAACAATCCCTTTGATAATCATTGGCATTCCATGTCATAAAAATTATATTTGCTGTTCTTAAAAAATCGAGAATGCAACATCAAAGAATTGCCGCATTATTGCAAGCAGAACCTAGCATGCAGGAGATTACTGTAAAAGGTTGGGTACGTAGTTTTAGAAACGATCGATTCATCGCATTAAACGACGGATCTACCATTCATAATTTACAGTGTGTTATTGAGCCAGATAACTTTGAACGCACTCTTCTAGACCAAGTTAATGTAGCGGCAGCGGTTGCCGTAACTGGTACTCTAGTAGAAAGCGCAGGAAGCGGCCAGCGTGTTGAACTACAAGCAAAAAATGTTACCATATTAGGTACAGCAGATCCAGAAGAAGTTGCAAAAACAATTCTATCTCCTAAACGTCACAAACTTGAAACACTACGTGAGCAGGCACATTTAAGAGTGCGTACTAACACCTTTGGCGCAGTGATGAGAGTGCGTGCTGCATTATCTTTTGCAGTCCACAAGTACTTTCAAGAAAATGGATTTTATCAAGCACACACACCTATAATTACCGGTAGTGATGCAGAAGGAGCCGGCGAAATGTTCCGATTATCAACTTTAGACCCAAAGAATCCACCGCTCGATGAGGACGGAAACATAGACTACAAACAAGATTTCTTTGAAAAAGAATCTAACCTTACTGTTTCTGGTCAACTAGAAGCTGAGACATATGCTATGGGATTAGGACAGGTATATACTTTTGGCCCTACTTTTAGAGCAGAAAACTCAAACACCTCTAGACACCTTGCAGAATTTTGGATGATAGAGCCTGAGGTTGCATTTAACGATCTGGATGCAAACATGGATCTATCAGAAGACTTTATCAAATCAGTAGTAAAATATGCACTGGACAACTGTAAAGACGATTTAGATTTCCTTGAAAACAGGTTAATACAAGAAGACAAAAGTAAACCACAAGCTGAACGTAGCCCTATGGAGTTGCGCAAGAAACTAGAGTTTATTCTTAAAAATAATTTTAAACGAGTTTCCTATACCGAAGCTATTGATATTTTAAAAAGTTCTAAGCCCAATAAGAAAAAGAAGTTTAAATATCTTATTGAAGAATGGGGCGCAGATTTACAAAGTGAACACGAGCGTTACCTTGTTGAAAAGCATTTTGAATGCCCAGTAATTTTATTTGATTATCCTGCAGACATTAAAGCATTTTACATGAGATTAAATGACCCAGATAGTGAAGGTCGTGAAACGGTGAGAGCTATGGATATTTTATTCCCAGGTATAGGTGAAATAATAGGTGGATCACAACGTGAAGAACGTTATGAGGTACTTAAAGATAAAATGGACACCATGGGCATTCCTGAAGAAGAACTATGGTGGTATTTAGAAACACGAAAGTTCGGTAGTGTTACACATAGTGGTTTTGGTCTTGGATTTGAAAGATTAGTAATGTTTGTTACAGGAATGAGCAACATTAGAGATGTAATACCTTATCCTAGAACACCTGGAAATGCAGAGTTTTAAATAATTATCGCATAACATTTACTAAGTCCCAAAACCATACTCTGGTTTTGGGACTTTATTTTTAATTAAGTACCCTACACCAGTATTAGTTTATATTTAATAAACAAACTGCCTTTATAAATAAGGCTTTTGTTATTTTTACTAGGTAATTAATAATCCCATGCTTAGACAGTCGTTAAATTTCAAGCTATCACAAAAGCTTTCTCCTCAACAAATCCAGTTGATGAAGTTGATTCAATTGCCTACACAGGCATTTGAACAACGTGTTAAACAAGAGTTAGAAGAGAATCCTGCCCTAGATGATAGTAAAGACAGTCTAGATGACGATTATGATGAGTTCTCTAATCAAGATGAATATGGGGACGAGAACGACACTATTGAAGCAGATATCAACGTCGATGAATACCTAAGTGATGATGATATACCAGAATACAGAACTCAAGCAAATAATTACAGTGCAGATGACGATGAGAAAAGTATTCCATATGCCTCTGGGACATCATTTACACAATCTTTAACTGATCAATTAAATACAAGAAGATTAAGCGAGCAACACTATGGAATAGCTCAATTTTTAGTAGGTAGCATAGATAATAGTGGATACATCCGTAGATCCATGGAAGACATCGCAGACGACCTCGCTTTTACCATGAACATCTACACAGATGTCTTAGAAGTTGAACAAGTTCTAAAAGTGGTACAACAGCTAGATCCTGCTGGTGTAGGAGCTCGTGATTTACAAGAGTGTTTATTAATTCAGCTTTCGCGAAAGCGTAATAATGAAAGCACTGAGCTAGCGATGAAGTTAGTAGGTGAATCATTTGACGCATTTAGTAAAAAGCATTATAAAAAAATACTAGAAAAATACCATATTGATGAAGATGAGCTGCGTGATGCTATAGAAGAAATAGAACACTTGAACCCTAAACCTGGTAGTGCCTATGCTGGTGGTAGCACCAGAATGGTGGAACAAGTAGTTCCTGATTTTACAATTCGTATTAAAGATGGTGAATTAGAACTTACTTTGAATGGTCGTAACGCGCCAGAATTGCATGTCTCTAGAGATTACTCTAACATGTTAAAAGGTTACAAAGAGGCTAAAGAAAAAAGTAAATCCCAAAAGGATGCCGTTATGTTCATTAAACAAAAGTTAGATGGCGCAAAATGGTTCATTGAGGCTATTAAACAACGTCAGGAAACACTTTTTATGACTATGTCCTCTATTATGTATTATCAGAAAGAATATTTCTTAACAGGTGATGAACGTAATTTAAGACCGATGATTCTTAAAGATATTGCAGACGAAATAGGAATGGATGTGTCAACCGTGTCACGAGTAGCAAATTCTAAATATGTAGACACACCGTACGGTACTAAATTGATTAAAGAATTCTTTTCTGAATCCATGACCAATTCTGATGGTGAAGAAGTATCTACTAGAGAAATTAAAAAAATACTAGAAACCGTTATAGGTGAAGAAAGTAAGAGAAAGCCATTGACCGATCAAAAACTAGCAGAACTGCTTAAAGAAAAGGGATATCCTATAGCAAGGCGTACTGTTGCAAAATATAGAGAGCAATTAGACATTCCTGTCGCACGCTTACGCAAGGAAATTTAAAAGAAAGTCATGAAAGGTTTTTTGAGGTTCTGGAGTTATCTAGTTAACCCATTATTTGTCCCAGCAGTTGTTGCTTTATGGTACTTTTTAAATGTGTCCTTCACCGACGGTACGATTATAGAATTGAAAATGTATTTAATTCTAGTATTAACGGCTGTTCTTCCGATGCTAATATTTGCCATTTTAAAGCTGTTAGGAGTAGTTAAAAGCATTCACCTACCAAATATTAGAGAACGACGTACACCGCTAGCCACATATGCTATCTTATTGCTTATTTTAATAAGAGGTGGCTTTAATGACTTCACTGATTTACCTCTTTACTATTTTTTTGTTGGTGTACTCATTGCAACGATTGTAGCCTTTGTTATGACTATAGCACATTATAAATTGAGCTTACATATGATGGCGATGGGTGGAGTAATAGGATTTAGCATCATGCTGCACGCGAGCATTGAGACACCATCAGTACTATCAATAGCAATTCTATTTATACTTTCTGGATTAACAGCAACATCTAGATTATCCATGAAGGCACATAAAGGTCATGAATTACTCTTTGGTTTCATTACTGGACTGATTGCACAAATAACGACAGGCATATACTTCTTATAATAAATAAAATTCTATCCCAAATTTTATAGGCTGCAAGTTGACAGACTCTCCATTAATCTGGGCTGATTTATCGAATAACGTATTTAAATTGTATTGAACAAAAGCGTTAAAACTACCATTCCCCAAAGTAAGAGTTGCGGAGTACCTAAACTTGTTAAGTTCTGGAATACTAGTTTGTACTACAGTGTTATTAGCTTGTTCAAATCGCGCTTTATAATAATAAATATAACCTAGTTTAATACCAGTGTAAATACGCCAGAAATTATACTTAGTTGCTGTAGAAGTTCTCCATCTATATTGAATAGGCATTTCAATTAAATTAGTATTCAATCTATTTGATTTATAATCAACATCGGAATCCAAGATGGAGTATATGGAATTACCATCCTCATCTTCACCTATAAACAGGTTTGAATTATAAGTGTTAGTAGAGAAGCCCAGCCCAACGCCTATCGCTTTATTACGACGTTTATTAAGAGGCATATCTCTGATAAAGCCTAAATGTAAACCTCCGGAAAATCCATTTTGTGTAAAATCTGCCGGTTCATTATTGATAAGATTAAAAGATAAGCCTATGTAGAACTGATCTTCTCTATACAGAGAATCGACAACAGTAGGAATAGCGTTTTCCTTTCTATCATCCTCACTACTTTGTGCATTTCCAGAAAAGGTCATTAAAAGACCTAATAGAATCATAAGTTGTTTCATGTAGTAAAGATATGAATTTGAAACGTCGCTAATAAAAAAAGCCGTTTCAATAAGAAACGGCTTCTAGATATGAATAAGAGAATTATTATCTTCTCTTTATGTTATTCATTGGATCACCTTGATTAGAAGTGTAAGTAATTTTAAGTGCTTGCGCTTTTCTTAATTCTTGCTTCACATCAGTAAGAACACCTACTTTTGCATTTCTATCAACCTTTAAAGATACCATCATCTGATCTTGTAAATTTTCTGGCATTGCAGATCTTTTAGTGTTAACGTAATTATACACATCATCAACACGAGAAATTTTATCACCTAATTGCACCACATCACTAGTACCGAAGGTTTTCTGATAATTAACACCTGGCTTACCTATATAAATATTAACCAGTTTATTTTTATCTTCTAACTTCTCCACTTGATTTGCGGCAGGTAATTGATTTTCTACAAGCATCTCATCATCTCTCATCACGGTTGCAACCATGAAGAAAAATAAAAGCATGAATACGATATCTGGTAAAGATGCTGTCGATACTGGTGGTAAATCACCACTCTTTTTCTTATTAAACTTTGACATATTATCCTGCTACTTGTGGTTCTGCCTCAGAAAGATTTCTTGGATAAAGCTCTCTTATGACGTCTAATCTTTTCTCTAACTCTAAATACTCAGGTGTCTCCTTATCTGCCTCTTGTGTATCCTTATATCTAGCATACATAGATTCATAAGTCTCACCATAACGTTGCGTTGCCGCGCGGTTTCTAAGTATCGTATAAGCCCTTACCAACTCATTAGTTACAGTTATGTAATAATTATAAGTTGCTTGTCTATCATTAACTAAAGAAACAATGGCTTTTTTAGGATTATCAGATGAATCAGGACTTCTTTCGCCCTCACAATAAGCACATCCACTTTTACCTTCACCACCACCGTTATCTATAAACGCTACTGCGGCATCAGTTAAATCCTTCAACTCCATTAACTCTTCTTCAACTAATAGTTGATTGTCCTTATTCACCAAAACCTGAAAAATATTTTTCTTCTTAACTGGTGGTGGTGGAGTCTTCTCATCAACTTCTGGCGGCAGCTTACTTACAATCCCACTATCAACTTCAATAGTAGTAGTTACTAGGAAGAAAATCAAAAGTAGGAAGGCAATATCTGCCATTGATCCTGCATTTACCTCAGGTGCTGCTCTTCTAGCCATAATTTATCTATTTAATAATTTGCTTACTCCAGTCCACAAAATTGAACCTACTGCAAGAACAGCGACGATATAGAAAGTATAGATAGAAGCTCCTACTAATTTAGAAGTGTCTGCCGTTAATGGTTCACCTTCATCTAACATCACTAATTGTCCAGTTCCAGGATCAGTTACTGCATCATCTGCAAAACCGAAATATGCTATTAAACAAATAGCAACAAGTATACCAACTGATATTAAAGAACGCTTTAATACAGCTGGGCTACTAAAAATCCCTTTCAAAACAAAGAATAAAACTAGACCGACAGTAATAGCCATTACCGCATATGCTAGATACATCATAGGTGCCAGTGTCGCATTTTGCAACGCACCATCATTTGTTAAATCTGCTGCTTCTGCTTGGATAGCCTCATCTCCTACCGAAATCGTATAGAGAAAGAAACCAGCTGCGATAACACACAGCAAAAGCGCTAGATATTTAAATACTTTATGTAATACCATGATTTAAATCTGGTTTAAAGGGTTAATTACAGCTTTCCATTCTTGTAGTCTACAAGAATATCAATAAGTGTTATAGAAGCATCCTCCATGTCGTTTACAATACTATCGATTTTTGCAACGATGTAATTATAAAAGATTTGAAGTATAATCGCTACGATAAGACCAAATACAGTTGTTAATAGTGCTACTTTAATACCACCAGCCACAAGTGCAGGCTCCATAGCTCCAGCAGACTGGATATTATCAAAAGCATCAATCATACCTAATACCGTACCCATGAAACCAAGCATCGGTGCTAGTGCGATAAATAAAGAAACCCAAGAAACATTTTTCTCTAACTGTCCCATTTGAACACCACCGTAAGCTACAACAGCTTTCTCTGCCGCTTCAACACTTTCGTCTGCTCTATCAAGACCTTGATAGTAAATAGAAGCAACAGGTCCTTTTGTATTTCTACAAACCTCTTTAGCCGCTTCAACACCACCACTCTTAAGAGCGTCTTCTACTTGTGCTGCTAATTTCTTAGAGTTAGTAGTAGAAAGATTTAAATAAATAATTCTTTCGATAGCGATTGCTAAACCTAAAATAAGACATATCAATACAAATGACATGAATACTGGACCACCTTCTATAAAACGCTTTTTAAGCTCTTGGTGGAATGTGATCTCTTCAGTAACGTTAGCCGAAGCATCGTCATCCTGAGAAATAATAGTTGTAATTGCGCTAGTTGTAGTTGCAGTTGTGCTAGCATTTGCAGTTGTAGATAGACCTAACATCATTACTACAGCCATGAACAAAATTGAAAGTGATCGTTTCATTTTAAGATTTATTGATTTATTTGAATTTTCGAGTCAAGGGGTAAATATATAATTTATCTCTCAAAAAACAGAACTTCTATTATTATACCAATGTTAATTATTATTAATTAACAAGCCTAACTTCTGAATAACAGCAAAATAACGGCTTTTGAAGTAACGAAATCTTTCTCCATAAGACTTGAATTATAGAGAAAACAAGCATAAATACTCCGATATAATTAATAAGACGGTACAATAAAAAACCCTTCAAGCCATGAAGACAAGAAGGGTTTTTGCAGAGAGGAAGGGATTCGAACCCTCGAAACGTTGCCGTTTACACGCTTTCCAGGCGTGCGCCTTCGACCACTCGGCCACCTCTCTAATTGACGACAAGATTACAAAAAATTAACCTTATCATAAGAATATTTTAAACACTTATCTCTCCTCTTAATGAAGTTTCAAAATATTTTTTAAAATCACCAGTTTCTGGCATATATGCTAACAAATACATCATTTTAGCAAGCGCAGCCTCTGTAGTAATATCATAACCTGACACCATGCCTAATTTTTTTAAGGCTACACTGGTTTCATATTTCCCCATATCAACTGCACCGCCACGGCATTGCGTTACATTAACGATTCTAACATCCTTCGTCAAGGCTTGCTTTAATGCGTCTATAAACCAACTTGAAGTAGGAGCATTACCGCTACCATAAGTTTCTAGAATTATACCGCGCAAACTTTCTATTTCACATATAGCCTTAACCACCTCTTTGGTAATTCCAGGAAATAACTTCAGCACCACAACTTTAGAGTCCATTTCGGGTCTATATATCATTTTAAGCGGACTCAATTCTAAGGAATCTTTTTTTGCCATCGATACGCGATCAAAACCACCTTTCCATAACAACTGTCTATCAATATTTAAATGAACACCACTTATGGCTAGCGGCGGATAATTAGGAGAGCTAAAAGCTTCAAAATGCTCTGCATTCATTTTAGCTGTTCGATTTGCTCGATATAATTGGTATTCAAAATACACGCACACCTCTTTTATTATAGGCTCATCATTATCCCATTCACTCGCCAACTGAATACTCGTAATCAGATTTTCCTTGGCATCTGTTCGCAAATCTCCTATAGGAAGTTGTGATCCCGTTAATATCACTGGCTTAGTAAGATTTTCAAACATAAAACTCAATGCGCTACCAGTATGCGACATAGTATCACTACCATGCAACACTACAAAACCGTGATAGTCATCATATTTTGCATTAATTATATCACCCAGAATCTTCCAGTAACCCAAATCCATATCAGAAGAATCAATAGGTTCATCAAAAGAAGTAGTTTCTATCTGACAATCCAATTGCTTAAGTTCTGGTATATGGAATAGTAGCTCAGTAAAGTCAAAAGATTTTAAAGCACCTGTTTCTGGATCTTTAATCATCCCAATAGTACCACCAGTGTATATAAGAAGTATTCTAGGCTTCATCTACAACCGCCAGTTTTTCCTTATTAAAGACAGGTCTAGCATACATCATTAGAAAACTTTCTACGGCTTTCTCATCTTCAACATTAACTCTGAGTCGCAAACGGCGTTCAAAATAAGCTAGATCTTGATCCGTATAATACTCGCCATATTTCTTTTTGTTTGACACTAAATCATAAGCTACGTAATTAGTAGGCCATAATTTATAATTAGATTGTATAGTATCATCCAGCTGACTTACTATTTGTTGTAAAACTTGATTAGTGCCTGCAGCCGTATCATTTGAGAAGATTAGAGGTTTTCCAGCTGCAATGTGTATATGTTTTTTTTGCCCTAAAGCTCCTTTTAAAATACTATTGAAGTCCTCATTCTCTGACTTGATATACTCCTCTTCAGCAGCTTTCGCTAATAATTCTGGCACTTTTAATATATCAGTAGGATCATATTCATAAGAAATACTTACCGGCACTATTTTAAGATCATTAAGATACTCATGCACTGGCATATTACCAGACGCAAGGCCAATCATTTTAAGCACCCCTTGTTCGGTTACATCATTACCATCTTTAGTCCTTCCTTGCCTTTGCGCAATCCATACACTTCTATTCTCTTCTTGGAGTAATGTCCTGATGTATTCACTTAGCTTTTTACTACTTAACAAGGTTTCTCGTGGACCTACACCTCTTTTAACAATAAAATTACGTGTCAATTTACTTAACGCATTAACAAATGGTCGTTGCACGAGATTATCACCAATGGCACTGGCTGTTCTAATTAAATCATGATCAAACAGTTTCACATTAAGCAAACAAGTATCTAATATAATATCTCTATGATTTGAAATATACAGATAAGACTGATCTTTTTCTAAATTCTCAAATCCTGAAGTTGTTAATCCCGCAGAACTTTCTTTTAAAATTCTCATTACAGATTCCCTAATCACATCTCGTTGAAAATCATTAATCGATTTACAATTCAACACGATTTCCTTGACCTCTTCATAAGGCATGTCTGGAAAAGTATATTGAAATAGAGTTTTAATCATTGGGTGACGCACTGCACTTTGAAGCGCAATATTCACCTCGGCATCATTAAAAAATCTTATGTCATCAAATTGGGCCAATATATTTCTAGTTAAGTTAGGGGCTGTAAATGTAAGTATCTCAACACTTACACTCCGAAGATTTTAGTAGAATTTAAGGTTGTTACCTCGGCAATGTGCTCTATACCGGTATCGTAAACCTCTGCCAATTTCTGTGCTACAAGCGCTATATAAGCACTTTCATTACGTTTACCTCTATAAGGAACTGGCGCGAGATAAGGTGCGTCCGTTTCTAAAACGATGTGTTTTAAATCAATTTCACTTAAAAATTTATCAATCTTTCCATTTTTAAAAGTGGCAACACCACCTATGCCTAAACTCATATTTAAATCCACAGCTAGTTGAGCCTGCTTAAATGAGCCCGTGAAACAATGAAATATACCATTTAAGGAAGTGCCGCGATAAGATTCAAGCACCTCAAAAACCTCATCAAACGCATCTCTACAGTGGATTGCAATGGGAAGTTCACGCTTAATAGACCAGTCAATCTGAGTTTTAAACGC
Source organism: Nonlabens ulvanivorans (assembly GCF_000732625.1). Classification (GTDB taxonomy): domain Bacteria; phylum Bacteroidota; class Bacteroidia; order Flavobacteriales; family Flavobacteriaceae; genus Nonlabens; species Nonlabens ulvanivorans. Next base: position 958,067 of record NZ_JPJI01000032.1, on the reverse strand, counting down.
CTCAATTTGTTGAGACTTAAACTCATCACTCCAGTATAAGTCCAAACCTATTTCACCAATCGCAACAAATTGTTCTTTATCCAGCATCTCATGAACATGCGCTAGCTCTTCTAGATAGTTCTCTTTAACATGCGTCGGATGTAAACCAGCCATCAAATGTACATAGCTAGGATAATCCTTTTTCAATTTCAGCATCGCTGGTGTATAAGTAGAGTCAATAGCCGGTACAAAAAAACGTTCCACACCAGCATCAATTGCTCGTTGCATCATCTCTTTTCGGTCTTCATCAAATGCTTCGCTATATAAATGTGTATGTGTATCTGTTAAAATCATTTTACAAAAATAAAGATTTGTTTGAAGTACGCTTTCGCGAAAGCGTATTTATATTTACCACAAACTCAACTCATGTTTTCACTTAAAAAAACACTAGAAAGTCGTGGATACTTATCACACACTATCCGACTATCTGAAAAAAGTGGCCATATTATAACCAAAGCATCTATTAACGGACATACAGGACGTTTTATAATAGATACTGGCGCCAGTGCAACTTGCTTAAATCAAGATTTATCAGAAAGATATCAATTGCAATCTGAAAAAATGAATCAAGAAATAGGTACCGCAAGCGGATCCTTAATTCCACAAATCGCACATAACAACATTATGCAATTAGGGGAATGGATTGATAACGATTGCAGTCTACTAACCATGGATATGAGTTTTATTAATCAGGCTTTAAAAGCCGAAGGAATGCGTAGCATTAACGGCTTACTTGGTGCAGACTTTTTAATAAAATCTAAAGCTATTATAGATTATTCTGGTAAAAAAATCTATCTAAAAAATTAACTCCATAAAAAAAGCCTCTTAGTTCAAGAGGCTTTTTTTATTTAAAGATTTTTACTTAATAAAACACAGTAAAAGCTCCGTTTGTAATATTGAAATCATTAGGCGGTCCTGTCATAAAAGAGAACGTACCTGTTACTGAACCAGCAACCGCATCTACCGCTGTAATATCTAATGTACCAGATATTGCCGGTGTAGGTGTACCACCAGATATATAATTTGCCGTATACATGCCTGAACTAGCAAATGTATAAGAACCTACCGTGATAGTCTCGGGAAAAGTTAACACAATTGAATTAGCTCCATTTGATGCATTTACCACAATAGAACCACCTGCATTAATAGGGGAAATAACAGTAGGTGTAAAAGCTACTCCATCAACATCAGCAGCAAGACTACTAGCAGTAGCACTACTTCCAGGCCCTATAGGACTACCAAATGGTACTTGAAAGATAACACCTTGACGCATGTATAATGAATCTGCATTCATAGGTAAATAGCTCACAAAAGAAAAAGTACCTGTTAAAGTTCCAGCAGGTGTACCAGCAGATAATACTACCTGACCAGTACCAGCTCCTTCATTTGTTGAATAAACGTCTGTATTATTAAATGTGTAGACAGCCTCGTTTGGTGATCCAGAACCTAGCGGATAGGTACCTGCATTTGCAGACTCTAGATTAAATTGAAGTTGTTCAATTCTATTCAAACCAGTGATTGTCACTGAGCCATCTGCGTTTGCCACAGCAGTCATTTGAGTAGACTTAAAAAAATCACCGTTGCGTACGGCCTGGATTGCTGGGATGTTATCATCCTCTAAATTGTCTTCACAAGCGGTAAATGCAAATAGCGCAAGTGAATAAATAAAAAGCTGTTTAATCAATCTCATTCTTAAAAATGTGTTTGAGCAAATGTAAATAAAAATAAAAGATATGCTGCTCATTATTAAAATAAGTATATTTTTGCACACTCAAATTAATAACTAGGGTCGGGCACCCACAAATTTTAATGATATGCCAGTAAAAATTAGATTACAGAGACACGGAAAGAAAGGTAAACCATTCTATTGGATCGTTGCAGCAGATGCACGTTCAAAGAGAGATGGTAAATATCTAGACAAAATAGGTACTTACAACCCTAACACTAACCCTGCGACAATCAACCTTGATGTTGACGGAGCTGTAAAATGGTTAGAAAATGGAGCACAACCTACAGATACTGCTCGTGCAATTTTAGGTTATAAAGGAGTAATGCTTAAAAAACACCTTAAAGGTGGTGTTAAAAAAGGAGCATTTACTGAAGAGCAAATGGAAGAAAAATTCAACGCTTGGACCTCTGAAAAAGAAGCTAAGATTGCTGCAAAAGCTGGTGGACTTCAAAAAGATGCTGATGCAGCTGCTGCTAAAGCACTTGATGCAGAAAAAGCTATCAATGAAGCTCGTATCGCTGCAAATGCACCTGTAGTAGAAACTGCAGACGCATCTAGCGAAGAAGAATAAATTATAGTCATGCGTAAGAAGGATTGTTTCTACGTAGGTACTATAGTAAATAAATTTAGCTTTAAAGGTGAGTTGCTTGTCAAATTAGACACTGACGAACCTGAGCTATTTACAGAAATGGAATCAGTTTTTATCGAAATCGGTAAAAACTTGGTTCCATTTTTTATTGAATCTAGTCAACTACACAAATCGCTCCTATTAAGGGTTAGGTTTGAGGACATCGATGATGAAGCTGCTGCAGACGCATTAATGAAACACGACTTGTTCCTACCACTTACAGCTTTACCACCATTAAAAGGAAATAAATTCTATTTTCATGAAATCATCAATTACAAAATGGTTGATGTAAACTATGGAGAAGTAGGGATTATTACCGGAGTTAATGACACTACATCTCAAGCCTTATTTGAGGTGGAACAAAATGGGATAGAAATATTAATCCCGATGAACGATGACTTCATAAAAGAAGTAAATCGTGAGACTCAAACCATTACCGTTGAAACGCCTGATGGTCTTATAGAAATGTACCTTACAGAATAATACTATATGAGCATTTTTAAATTCAAAGAATTTGAAGTAGCTCAAGATCGTTGTGCTCAAAAAATAGGTACAGATGGCGTACTTTTAGGAGCATGGGCCAGCGAAGACAGCACTCCAGATCCCGATCGTATATTAGACATAGGAGCTGGAACTGGTGTTATTTCTTTAATGATGGCACAACGTTTTCATAGCGCACAGATAGAAGCTGTAGAACTAGATGAAGACGCTTTTGAGCAAGCCGCTACTAACTTTGAAAACAGCCCATGGGGTGATCGATTGTTCTGTTTTCATGCTTCGTTTCAAGAGTTTTTTGAAGAAATAGATGAGACTTACGATTTAATCATAAGCAATCCACCATTTTTTAACTCTAGTAATATTACAACAGACACCGATATTAAAAAAAATCGAGAGCAAGCACGTTTTGATGATGCCCTACCCTTTGAGGAACTCATCTATGGAGTTTATAAGTTACTAGATGAGGATGGGATTTTTGCATGTGTTATACCTATCGACAGAGAGCGTCATTTCTTAGGTATTGCGGCACATTACAAACTCTTTCCAGCTCGAATCACACATGTTAAAGGGACAGAATCTAGCCCAATCAAGAGAAGCTTATTAGAATTACGCTTTTGCGAAAGCGAGATAAAACCAGACCTACTCACTATTGAAATAAGTAGACACCTTTACACTACAGACTATATTAACCTAGTCAGAGATTTCTATTTAAAAATGTAAGCAACACTTTGAGCATCTGACTTAAGAAAAGTATATTTACGAAAACGATTGAAACGATGAAACCAGACTTATTTGAAGCACCAGATTATTATAACCTGGACGACCTTTTAACTGAGGAACATATAATGATACGTGATGCTGCCCGTGCATGGGTCAAGCGTGACGTTTCCCCTATCATTGAACAGGCAGCACAAGATGCAAAGTTTCCTAAAAGTATTATTCCAGGACTTGCTTCCATTGGTGCATTCGGACCTTATATACCAGAAGAGTATGGTGGAGCTGGATTGGATCAGATTTCATATGGTTTAATCATGCAAGAAATAGAACGCGGTGATAGTGGAGTGCGCTCTACTGCATCTGTTCAATCTTCTTTAGTAATGTATCCTATATGGAAATATGGTACTGAAGAGCAAAAACAAAAATTTCTACCTAAATTAGCTAGTGGTGAGTTTATGGGGTCCTTTGGCTTAACAGAGCCAGATCATGGATCTAATCCTAGCGGAATGGTTACTCGTTTTAAAGATGCTGGTGATCATGTCATACTTAACGGTGCAAAACTATGGATATCTAACAGTCCATTTTGCGATGTTGCTGTTGTATGGGCAAAGGATGAAAATGATCGTATTCATGGCCTTTTAGTAGAACGTGGAATGGAAGGATTTACAACACCAGAAACCCATAATAAATGGTCTTTAAGAGCAAGTGCTACAGGAGAATTAATTTTTCAAGATGTAAAAGTTCCTAAATCAAATATTTTACCAGGGCGCAGTGGACTAGGCGCACCATTAAGTTGTCTAGATAGTGCCCGTTTTGGGATTGCATGGGGCGCGATAGGTGCAGCTATGGATTGCTATGACACAGCACTAAGATATTCAAAAGAACGCATACAGTTTGGCAAACCAATCGCTGGTTTCCAATTACAGCAAAAGAAGCTCGCAGAAATGATTACTGAAATCACTAAAGCCCAATTGCTAGCTTGGCGATTAGGTGTACTGCGTGAGCAAGGAAAGGCGACTAGTGCTCAAATCTCTATGGCTAAACGTAATAATGTAGAAATAGCCATCAACATAGCTAGAGAAGCAAGACAAATGTTAGGTGGTATGGGAATTACTGGCGAGTATAGCATTATGCGTCACTCTATGAACCTAGAAAGTGTTATAACTTATGAAGGTACTCACGACATTCATTTATTAATAACAGGTTTAGATATTACTGGAGAAAACGCCTTTTCTTAATTACTAATAGACAAATTACATCATAAAAAAAGCCGATTCATACGAATCGGCTTTTTTATGCTTGATAGAGTTTACAACTCTATATTATCACGATATTCTTCTTTTAAATCCTGACCAGAAATGTCTATTACACTTTCTATTTGAGGAGCGTGTTTCTTAACGGTGAGTTCCACACCAGACTTTAAAGTCATCTGATTTACATGACAACCGACACAAGTTCCCAACAAGCGTACTGTGACATATTTATCATCTTTAATATCTACGAGCTCGATATCACCAGCGTCGCGTTGTAAAAAAGGTCTGATTTCTTCTAGCCCAGCTTCAACAGCGGCCTTAAGTTCGGTTCCTGTCATAATTTTATTTATTTACTGCACTACAACCTGCCATAGTTGTTATTTCTATCGCTCTCGTAGGTGGTAAAGCACTGTTGCGTCGCACAGTTTGCTCTACAACGTTTTTAGTGATCTCTGTAAAAGCAGATTCTATTTCAGTTCCTTCTTGCATAGCCGCCGGACGACCTACATCACCTGCTTCTCTTATACTTTGTAATAAAGGTAACTCTCCTAAGAATGGTACTTTAAGATCTTCTGCTAGGTGCCTTGCTCCATCTTTACCAAAAATATGATATTTATTCTCTGGTAATTCTGGTGGTGTGAAATAAGCCATATTCTCAATGATCCCTAATACAGGTACATTTATGCTTTCTTGTTGAAACATTGCAACACCTTTACGAGCATCTGCAAGAGCAACAGTCTGTGGAGTACTAACAACAACAGCACCTGTTAATGGTAATGATTGCATTATTGATAAGTGAATATCTCCCGTACCTGGCGGTAAATCGACTACTAGAAAATCTAAATTACCCCATGCAGCATCAAAAATCATCTGATTTAAAGCCTTTGCAGCCATAGGTCCTCGCCATACGACCGCCTGATCTGGTTGTGTAAAGAATCCTATGGAAAGGATCTTAACCCCATAACTCTCCACGGGCTTCATTTTAGATTTACCATCTACATTAACCGATAGTGGCTTTTCATTTACTACATCAAACATTATGGTAGCACTAGGACCATAGATATCTGCATCTAGTAATCCTACTTTAAAGCCCATTTTTGCAAGTGACACTGCTAGATTTGCAGTTACGGTAGATTTCCCTACACCACCTTTTCCAGAGGCCACAGCGATAATATTATCAATACCAGGAATCGCTTTTCCTTTAATTTCTGGAGCCTTGTTTTCAGTAACAGGTGCTTCTACTTTAAGATTTACTTTAATCTGAGCTTTTTCATAAACCTCTTTATGAATAGCTTGTAGAATAGAAACCTCTGTCTTTTTTTTAGCTTGTAAGCTAGGATTATCAATAGTGACATCTACCACTACCTCATCTCCAAAAACGAGTACGTTTTTAATGGCACCACTTTCTACCATATTTTGTCCATGACCAGGAACCGATATGGTTTCTAGCGCCTTCATTACTTGTTGTTTTTCTATTTTCATAGCTTCTTTAGAATACTACAAAGATAAGCAGCAAGACACTTAATTAAAAGCAATCTAAATAAGAAACTGATAATCTGTTGTTAAGAATTACGCTTTCGCGAAAGCGAAGTCAAAATAACCTCTATTATTCTTTAAAATCAGGTAACTCTAGATTAGGATCCCAATAGATTTCTTTGAAATTTTGAATTTGATCCTCGATTACAGTGATCCCTTCACTTTCTAAAAGTTGTTGCATAAGATTAGTGCCCTGAAAATGGTGCTTACCCGTTAATAAACCATTGCGATTTACAACGCGTTGCGCTGGTATGCCTGGCACATTGTGACTAGCATTCATAGCATACCCTACTGTCCTACTACTGCGCGGCGCACCAATATATCGTGCTATGGCGCCATAACTAGTGACACGACCATAAGGAATTAGTCTTACTACCTTAAAAACACGATCATAAAAATCATTAGAAGATTTCATAAATACGTATTAAAGTGAATAAGGCAATGACCATGGTTAAAGCGGAAAGTAGATAATTGATTTTACTAGCAAATGTATGACTGTCAAAACCAAATTTCTTAACATATTTGATGTATGCAAACAGCATCATAAAAGTCCCCATAGAAGCACCTAGTATAAACAAATGAGCCATGGGATATTCAAAGGTAAATAGACCGCGACCTGCAAGGAACGAGCTAAAACCTATGTAAAAAGGAATCGGGAAAATATTTAATGCTGACAAAATAATACCTTGACTAAAAAGCTTTACATCTGATTTATCTACTGGTTGTATTTCTGGAGAATTATCCAGTCTAGCTTTTATAAAAAAGAAAATAGATAAGGCTATAAAAACGGCAATCGCAAATTTTTCAAGAGTAATTAAAATCTCTGGATTATCATTAAGCAATTTAGAAAAAAACACTCCTACATAAACCTGCGCAATTACAACAACAGCGGCACCTAAGGCAAATACGACTGCGGCTCGTCTACTTTGTTTTACACTTATTTTAGCAGCTGTTAAATTCAATAATCCTGGAGGAATGACTCCTACAAAACCGACACAAAAACCAAAAATAAAATGTAAAAACGTAATCATTTATCGCAGTCTAAATTTAAGGTAAGTTATGGCTTTACCTTGCTCAAGATACTGCTTTTCATAAAAAGTCTGGGTACTTACTACTTCTTCAGGCGCTTCAGTGTGTGTATAGATGTCATGATGCGCAAAGACAATATCTTCACCTAGTCCTTGCAATAAACCCAATGTATAACCATGCATAAACTCAGAATCTGTTTTGAGATTAATAAATCCACCTTCTACAAGAATGTTTTTATACTTAGATAAAAATTCTGGATTAGTCATGCGGTGCTTAGTGCGCTTATATTTTATTTGTGGATCTGGAAAAGTAATCCATATTTCATCTATCTCATTCTTTCCAAAAGCATACTCAACTAGTTCTATTTGAGTTCTCAAAAAAGCGACATTAGTGAGTCCTTCCTCAATAGCTGTTTTTGCACCACGCCAGAAACGAGCACCTTTTATATCTACACCTATAAAATTACGGTTAGGGTATTTGCGTGCTAGGTCAATGGTATATTCTCCTTTACCACAACCTAATTCTAAGGTTATAGGATTATCGTTTTTAAAAAATGTAGCCCATTTACCTTTCCACTCAAAAGCAGTAGTCATCTCTTCCCGAGTAGGTTGAATAACGTTATCGAATGTTTCGTTTTCGTTAAATCGCTTTAATTTATTCTTAGATCCCAATACAATTATTTAATAGATGGATAATTAATCCTTAAACCCTTATGGTTTAAAGACACTTATATTTGAATATGCAAATATCTAAAAACATTCTGGTTGCACCACTAAATTGGGGATTAGGTCATGCAACTCGTTGTATTCCTATCATCAATGCTATTATCAGAAATGGTGACAACCCTATCATAGCAAGCGATGGAATGGCTTTAGAACTATTAAAAAAAGAATTTCCGAGATTAAAATTTATTGAATTACCTAGTTATGAGATTTCGTATCCAGAAAAAGGACAATTCTTAAAACTTAAATTACTTAAGGACTCTCCTAAAATCTGGAATGCTATACGTAAAGAACACTTGATGCTAGCTGAGTTAATTGCGCATCATCAATTAGACGGTGTTATATCGGACAATAGATTAGGCTTGTATAGTAAAATTATTCCTAGTGTGATTATCACACATCAATTGCAAGTATTATCGGGCTCAACGACTTGGTTAAGCACCCAACTACACTTGCATTATATAAAAAAGTTTGATTATTGTTGGATACCCGATGTAGATGGTATACAGAATTTATCTGGATTATTATCTCAACATACCGATGACGATATTTTTAAAGTTTATCTGGGACCATTAAGTAGGTTTGAACGCAATCCTAAATCACAGATAAAATACGATTTAATGGTTCTTCTCTCTGGTCCAGAACCTCAACGTAGTATTTTAGAACGTAAATTATTAAGCGAAGTGAAACGTTTTAGTGGCGAGGTACTTTTTATTGCAGGTAACGTAAGTGGAAAACAACAAATGGAAAAGAAAGGTGATATCACCTATTATAATTATTTATCTACCGAAGGATTACAAAAGGCTCTAGATCGCAGTGATATCATCTTAAGTCGCAGTGGTTACACTACCATTATGGATCTACATAAACTAGGGAAAAAAGCTTTCTTTATACCTACACCTGGACAGTTTGAACAAGAGTATCTCGCTCAATCATTAGATGATCAAGGCATTGTTCCTTTTGCCAGTCAAGAAGATTTTAAAATTGAGATGTTAGAAAAAATAAAACTTTATAAAGGATTAGATTCTATCTACTCTTCAACTACTACTTCAATATCTGATATATTATCAGAGACTTTTTCTAACGTAAACGAAAACTCCGAACCGATACCAGGCTCACTATCCACATAGATGCTCTCATTATGGGCTTCTATAATGTGTTTTACTATAGCTAGACCTAAACCAGATCCACCTTCACGACGAGAACCACTTTGATCTACTCTAAAGAATCGCTCAAATAATCGTGGTATAAATTCTGCCTTAATTCCCTCGCCATTGTCTGTAACTCTAACGATCACTTTATTATTTATAAGATCTTCAATGGCTATCTCTGTTGTACCGTTTTGCTTACCGTATTTGATAGAATTAACAACTAGATTGGCAATCACTTGTTGTATGCGTTCTTGATCTGCAAAAACTATAATAGGATCTGTATAATCCATATCAAAGGTTAGAGAAATGTTCTTTTTTGCGGCCTTCATCTCAAATTGATCAAAGACTTGTTGCACTAATTCTACAATATCAAAATCTATCACCTCTAGAGACATGTCGCCTACCTCTAGCTTTGTAATCATGTCCATATCTTTAACGATATAGGTTAGTCGTTCCACACCTTTTTGTGCTCTTTGTAAATACTTTTTACGTATGGCTTTATCTTTATGAGCTCCGTCAATAAGTGTGTCAATATAGCCTTGTACTGTAAAAAGTGGCGTTTTAAGTTCGTGAGAGATATTACCTAAGAATTCTTTTCTATAAGCTTCTCTAACTTTCAAAGTTTCAATTTCTATCTTTTTATCTTTTGCAAATCGCTCTACCTGCTCTGTTAATGTACGCATATCTGTCGCAATCTCTCGATCTGTAAAACTGCTGGTTTCTAAAAGACTTACATCCTCATAAATCTTTTTAATACGACGATATATAAATCGCTGTACACGATATTGTATTATAAAAAAGGAACTAGAAAAAAGAAGCAAAACCATGATCAGTTCATGCCACCATTTTTTAAACTCAAGATCAAAAATAAGATGGAACAATAGCAATAATAGACCAAAAACTATTGTAATAAATAGAGATGATCTAATTGCAAATCGATAGCTGCGTTTAGTATTAGAAGAGTTATTTGACATATTTATAGCCTACACCTTTTACGGTTTTAAAGCTATCGTCACCTAGTTTTTCTCTTAGTTTTCTGATATGAACATCAATAGTTCTACCACCTACAATAACTTCATTACCCCATACCACATCGAGAATCTCTTCTCTTTTAAAAACCTTTCCAGGCTTTGAAGTAAGTAATGAAAGTAGTTCAAATTCTTTGCGTGGCAAAATAATTTCTTCTTTCTTAAAGATGATTTTATATTGATCTTTATCGATAACTAGGTCACCTATCTTAACAATATTACCTTCATCACCTTTAGGCATCGTATTGCGACGCAATAAAGATTTTACTTTAGAAACTAATACGCGTGGCTTGATAGGTTTTGCAATATAATCATCTGCACCAGCATCAAAACCGGCGATCATTGAATAATCCTCACCACGTGCAGTTAAGAACGTAATAATAGTATGATCTAATTCTGGAATTTTACGGATTTGCTCGCAAGCTTCAATACCATCCATGATAGGCATCATAACGTCTAGAATGATCAAGTCTGGCTTTTTCTTCTTGGCCTTTTGAACACCTTCTTTTCCATTCTCAGCTGTAAAAACTTGATAACCTTCGTTTTTCAAATTATAGCTTACGATTTCTAGAATATCTGGCTCATCATCTACCAATAAAATCTTTGCAATAGCGTCTTTCATCTTAGTGTAAAGTAAGCTGCTAAGTTAATAAGTTTATCAGCAATTAAAATTAATTGATTGTTAGCTTTAAGTTAAGCGATATTAAATCTATGCTCTTTTTTGAGAGCCGCTTTCGCGAAAGCGAAATTTCATAAACCAGTTACATGAACAAAGTCTTGTGATAGAATTATGAGATTCAAGACGTATATTGGGACTTTAATACTACGCAGATTATCAATTATATATGAGAATTTTAATATCCCTATTTATAACAATCACTTGCTTACAGGCCACTGCACAAGAATATACCAGTATAGCGAAAGAATTTTTAAATCAAAACAAAAGCACTTATCTTTTTGAAGTTCAAGATATTAACGAACTAAAAGTCACTACAAGCTCTTTTTCAAAAAGTCTGAATGCTCAGACCGTTTATATATCTCAATACTATCAAGGGATTGAAATTGCAAATAGCTCTTCTATGTTCTTAATTAAAGATAATGAGGTGATTAGTAGCTCCATTTCATTTGAAAAGAACATTATTAGTAAAATAAACTCGACCAATAACGCTATTGAACCAATAACTGCAATTCATCAAGCTGCTAGCTCGATGGAATTAAATTTTAACACCAATACGTATGCTACTGGAACCGATCAAAACGGCATATTACATTTCTCAAATAGCTCTTTATCATCAAAACCGATCAAGCTTAATCCTATTTATATTAAAACTGAAAATATATTAAGACTCACCTGGCAAGTCTACATAGAAACTAATGATAATCAACACATGTATTTATTATACATTGACAGTATATCTGGTGAATTAATTAAGGAAATTGATTTAGTAATTAGTTGTAACTTCAGTCATGATGAAGAAAATCAACATCAACCACGTCATAGCAGCTATTTTACAGAGACGTTTAGTACACAAACAGCTACTACTTTCATGGACAATTCTCAATATAACGTTTATGCTCTTCCATTAGAAAGTCCTAATCATGGGAATGAATCTATAGTAAATAGTCCTGCAGATCCAGTTGCATCACCTTTTGGATGGCATGACACTAATGCTGTTGTAGGACCTGATTTCACTATTACAAGAGGAAATAATGTATTTGCTCAAGACGACTTTGATGGCGATGGATCCACTATAGGTGCATCACCAGATGGTGGGATTACACTAGACTTTAGTTTCCCACAGCAGCTGGACGTTCCTGCTAGAGATAATATTAATGGATCAACTGTTAACCTATTCTATATGAATAACATGATGCATGATATTTGGTATCAGTACGGATTTGATGAAGCCAGTGGAAATTTCCAATCTAATAACTATGGTAATGGTGGTCTAGAAGGAGACTTTGTCGTTGCAGATGCTCAGGATGGTAGCGGATTTAATAACGCAACCTTTGGTACTCCTGGAGATGGTGGTAATCCTAGAATGAATATGTTTTTATGGAACGCGCCTACCACTGGTGGAGTAAACCCTTTAACGATAAACAACAGTAACCTCGCTGGCAGTTATGATGGTGAGCCAGCAGCTTTCGGCAATAGTTTACCGAGTCCTAATAGTCCTTTAGTATCAGATTTAGCCTTGGTTATAGACGATAATTCCGGAGGTGTATCTACAGACATTAGCGATGCTTGTGATGTTATTACAAACGGCCCATCATTAAATGGAAAAATTGTAGTAATGCGTCGTGGTAATTGCCAATTTGGGACTAAAGTTCTTGCTGCGCAAAATCAAGGAGCTATTGCCGTGATTGTAGTCAATAATGCTGCGACTGCACCTATCGCGATGGCACCAGGGAATGACGGAAATCTAGTCACTATTCCATCAATTATGATTAGTCAAAATGATGGTAATTCTTTAATTGCAGCATTACAAGGTGGCACGACTATCAACGCTAGTTTGAACAATACGGGTCTTTTTAGAAAAGATGGTAGTTTAGATAATGGAATTGTAGCACATGAATATGGGCATGGTATTTCAACACGATTGACAGGTGGTCCTGCAAACCCTAGTTGCTTAAGTAATAATGAACAAATGGGTGAAGGCTGGAGTGACTGGTTCAGTCTTATCATTACTATAGAACCAGGAGATTTAGGTACCGATATAAGAGGTATAGGAACCTATTCTACAAATCAATCTGTAACTGGACCTGGAATTAGAAATTTTCCTTATAGCACTGATTTTAATATCAATCCAGTAACATTTGGCGACACTAACAATGCAAACTTTTCCGCACCACATGGGATTGGCTCTATATGGGCTAGTATGCTATGGGATCTATCCTGGAGATTTATAAGTGATTATGGATATGATCCTGATCTGTTTAATGGAACTGGCGGAAACAATATTGCAATGCAACTAATTATGGACGGCATGAAACTACAGCCTTGTAATCCTGGCTTTGTAGATGGTAGAGACGCCATTCTACAGGCAGACATGATTGCAAATGGCGGTGTTAACAGTGATAGAATATGGGAAGTTTTTGCAGCCAGAGGTTTAGGTTTTAGCGCTACACAAGGAGACAGCAACAACCGATTTGATCAAATTGAAGCATTTGATACACCAGCACCTCTAAGCAATGATAATGAATCCATTAACTCTTTCAATATCTTCCCTAATCCTACTAACGGACTAGTCTCAATTGCTTCATTGAATCAAGTCAACAATGGTCTTCTTACCATATATGACTTCAATGGAAGAATTGTTTTCAATAAAACATCAAACTTTAATGAAATAGTAAAAGTTGATTTAAGCTCTTTGAAAGCAGGAATATACTTAATCTCAATATCTGGAGAGGACATTAATCACGTAGAGAAAATCGTCGTAAAATAGACAAAATCCGTTGTGTTAAATGGTTGATTAATTTATTACATCTGATGTTATGTTAACATTAAATCCCTTAAAGTCAAGACTGCAGGATTATGAATAATGTATATTTGCAAAAAACAATCAGAGATGAAACAAATTTACTTTACGGTTGCAATGTTCTTCGTTGCAGCAATTTCTTTCGCACAACAACCTATAATCACTTCTATAGTTGATGGTACTTGTACAGGTGGAACACCAAAACTTATCGAAATTTATGCAAATGGAACTGTAGATTTCACACAGTTTACATTAGAGAAATCTGCAAATGGGGGTGCTTTTGGTACTCCATTTGATTTGACACCTTTTGGAACTCGAACAAATTCTTTCGTTTATGTATACTCAGGAACTGAAGCTTTATTAAATAGCGAATTCCCTGGCATTGTTGCTGCAGACTATCAAGCAGCTGGAACAGCAAACAACAATGGAGATGATGCTGTACGTATTATTGAAAGCGCTACAATGACTGTTATTGATACTTACGGAACTCAAGTAGACGGAACTGGAGAAACTTGGGAATATTTAGATTCTTATGCAAAAAGAGTAGATGGTACAGGTCCTGATGCTACTTTTAATCAAGCAAATTGGGTGACAAGCACTCCTAATACTTTAGATGGTCAGTGTGGATCTACAACATTTGAATCAATAATTGGAACAGGCTCTTACTCTTCAACTCCTAACACTAACCCTACAGTAACCATTACCGCTCCTGGAAATGGTAGTAGCCTACAAGGAGGAACAACTAGTGTAGATGTTACATGGACAGCGCTTAACTTACCTGCAGGTGGAACTTTTACGGTAACTGTAAATGGAACGGCAACTGCGAATGCTACATCGCCTTTTGCAGTAGCAGTAAGTGATGGTATGGCTTATGCTGTAACAGTTGACATGTTAGATGGCGCAACCGTACTTGCTACAGACGCTACTAGCTTTGACGTTTCTTTCCCATGTGATTTACAATTAGCGACTATAACTGAAACTTGTCAGACTTCAACATCTGGTGTAGATTTATATGATGTAACTATCGATTATACCGGCGGTGGTACTTCTACTTATACAATAGATACGGCAGGAAATGGAACTATTGCTGGAGACAATCCATCAACGGTTGCAGCTGGTCAAATTATGATTACTGGTGTTACTGAAGGTGTTGACTTTACAGTTACAGTAACAGGTGACCCAGCAAATAGCGCTTGTAATTTATCTCGTAATATTTCAAGCCCAGCTTGTTTAGCAAACGTTACATGTGCAAATCCTGGTGATATTATTTTAACAGAGATCATGCAAAACCCAAATGCGTCCCAGGATAATGAAGGTGAGTATTTTGAGGTTTACAATACGACAAGCGCACCTATCGATATGTTAGGTTATGAAATAGTTGATCTTACTAATTCTGGAGAAAACTTTACGATTGTTACATCTGTCATAGTTCCTGCAAATGGATATGCTGTTTTTGTAGCGAATGCAAACACAACATTAAACGGTGGAATTACACCTGATTATGTTTATGATGGAACTTCTACTTTCTTAGGAAATGGATTAGATGAACTATCGATTCAGTGCGGCGGAACAGTAATCGATGAAGTATCTTGGGATAACGGCGCTACATTCCCTGACGGTAATGGCGCTAGTATGGAACTTGCAGTATCAAAGTATAATGCGACAGACAATGATCTAGGTGTTAACTGGGGACTTGCAACAAGTACTTTTGGCGCAGGTGACTTAGGCACACCAGGTGCTGTAAACGACTTTACATTATCAAATGAGCAGTTTACTAAAAACAGCTTTAAATTATTCCCTAATCCAGTTTCTGGTAATGAAATCAATATCTCTGTAGAGAATGGTAATCCTGTAGATGTCATTATTTACTCTGCATTAGGACAGCAAGTTATTTCTCAAAAAGCAGTAACTAACTCTATCAATGTATCTTCATTAAATGCTGGTCTTTACATTGTAAAGATTTCTCAAAATGGAAATTCACAAACTAGAAAGTTAGTCGTTCAATAAGAATTACAAAACTTTTATAAATCAAGCGCCGCAGTGTTACTGCGGCGCTTTTTTATTTACTTTTGAAATCAATAAACACTTCCTATTGTTTCAGTCAGTTTTTAATATAACATCATCATCTAATTTTGAAGAATTGGCACTAGCCATCTTTAAACATCAATTAGATCACAACGCTGTATATCATAAATACTGTCATTTAATAGGTAGAACGACACCACAATCGGTAGATGAAATCCCATATCTTCCAATTTCGTTTTTCAAGAGCCACCATATTGTTAGTAATACTAATAAGTCAGAAATTACTTTTACCAGTAGCGGAACCACAGGCATGACCACATCTAAACATCATATCACTGATACTGGTGTATATGATTTAAGTTTGGATAAAAGCTTTGACATCACTTATGGTAATCATGAAGATTATGCTGTACTCGCCTTACTACCGCATTACTTAGAGCGCAGTGGATCTTCTTTGGTTTATATGGCACAACGCTGGATAGAAAAGAGTAAACATCCATCTAGCGGCTTCTATCTTAATAATATAGATGAACTTGCACAAGTGCTTAAAACCTTACAGCAAAATAATCAAAAGGTCATTCTTATAGGAGTCACCTTTGCGCTACTTCAACTAGCAGAAAAGTTCCCTCAAGAATTATCTCAAACCATCATCATTGAGACTGGTGGAATGAAAGGCATGCGTAAGGAAATCATTAAACAGGAGCTGCATGATATTTTAAAGTCCGCTTTCGCGAAAGCAAGCATACAAAGTGAATACGGCATGACAGAGCTATTATCACAAGCCTATGCTAGCGATGGTATTAATTTTACCACGCCACCATGGATGAAAGTGACTACTCGAGACACTAATGATCCATTGAGTTTATTAAAATCCTCAAAAACTGGTGGACTTAACATAATAGATCTAGCTAACTATAATTCCTGTTCCTTTATTGCTACACAAGATCTAGGTAAAGTATTACCCGATGGCACTTTTCAAGTTCTAGGAAGGTTTGATCAGTCTGATATAAGAGGCTGCAATTTGATGGCTGTGGAATAACTTTTACTTCACTAACACTAAAAAGTAATTACGTTTACCACGTTGAAGCAACAACATATTCTCTGCAATTAAATTATCAGTGGTAATTACTGTCTCCGCGTTTATTTTATTCTTATTGATAGAAAGACTATTTTCTTTAAGAGCACGACGTACCTCACTGTTTGACGGCAAGAAACTTGTTAAGTCTGCCATGAGAGTTACAGGATCTACACCATCCTTTAAAGCATCTTTAGCAATTTCGGCTTGTGGAACACCTTCAAAAATATCGAGTAAAGTTTCTTGATTAAATTCACTCCACTGCTCTGGAGTTACCGTTTTACTAAATAATATTTGCGAAGCTTTAAGAGCGGTATCATAAGCCTCACGACCATGCACCATAACTGTCACTTCTTCTGCAAGACGTTTTTGCAAAACTCTATAGCCAGGATCTTTTGCATGCTCTTCAATTAAAGACTCACAAGTTTCTTTATCCAAGAATGTGAAAATTTTAATCCAATTTATTGCATCTTCATCAGTAGCATTAATCCAGAATTGAAAGAACTTATAAACCGATGTTTTATCTGTATCCAACCAAACATTTCCAGACTCTGTTTTACCAAATTTAGTTCCGTCTGCCTTGGTAACTAATGGTGTCGTTAAGGCATACGCTTTACCACCTAATTTACGACGCACTAATTCTGTACCAGTTGTTATATTTCCCCATTGATCGCTACCACCTATTTGTAGCTTACAACCCATATTTTCATAAAGATGAACATAGTCATAACCTTGAAAAAGTTGATATGTAAACTCTGTAAAGCTCATTCCTTCGCCTTCACCTTGAACACGTTTCTTTACAGAATCTTTAGCCATCATGTAGTTAACAGTTATGTGTTTCCCTACATCCCTAGCAAAATCTATAAGGCTAAAGTTTTTCATCCAGTCATAGTTATTCACTAGAACAGCTTTGGTCGCATCATCTCCTTTTTCAAAATCGATAAATCTGGATAATACAGACTGTACACCAGCAATATTTTTATCTAATATATCTTGAGTCAACAAATTGCGTTCATCACTTTTACCAGATGGATCGCCTATCATACCTGTAGCACCACCTACTAAAGCAATAGGTCTATGACCTGCACGTTGCAAATGCATCAATAAAATGATTTGCACCATACTACCTATATGTAAAGAATCTGCAGTAGGATCAAAACCTATATATCCTGTAACAACTTCTTTTTCAAGTAATTCTTCAGTTCCTGGCATGATATCATGTATCATACCTCTCCATCTTAGTTCTTCTGCAAAATTGTAAGCCATCTCAAAATATTTAAGCTGCAAATATATAGGCTTTACCGCACTTTTAAGAGTATTTAAAGCGCGGTTTATGTACTTTTACCATATGATTTTAGTAACTGGCGGCACTGGACTAGTAGGTGGACATTTGTTATATCGCTTTTGCGAAAGCGGAACTCCAACAAGAGCGATATATCGAGATCTTAAGAGTATCGATAAAACACGTGCTATATTTAATTCTTATGGTGCTAACAAAGATCAGTTAGTTGACGAGATTGAATGGGTACAAGGTGATATTCTAGAAATACCAAGCCTAGAAGAAGCCATGGATGGCATTACACAGGTTTATCACTGCGCAGCTATTGTAGATGGCGCTCCTTTCTGGCAAATGAAGAAGGCTAATGTAACAGGAACTTCTAATGTTATCAATACCGCGCAAGCTCATCAAATAGAGAAACTATGCTATGTAAGTAGTATAGCAACGCTGGGCGAACCAGTAGGACAACGAGCTATAAATGAAGAAGACTTTTTTAATCTAGACGCAAAAAACAGCAACTATGCCATTTCAAAATATGGTGGCGAGATGGAAGTATGGCGTGCTACTCAAGAAGGGATGAATGTTATTATAGTTAATCCTGGTGTTATTATAGGTGAAGGAAATTGGGAAAGTGGATCTGGAAAATTATTCTCTCAAACTTATAGGAAACAACCTTTTTATACCGATGGATCCAGTGGTTTTGTAGACGTAAGAGATGTTACCAACGCGATGATACAACTTATGAATTCTGATATCGTAAATGAACGTTTTATTATCGTTCAATCATCGATTCATTATAAAGAAATTTTAAGTAAAATAAGTCATAGCTTAAAAAAGAAAGCACCTAAGATCATGGTCCCTAAATGGATATTATATCTCATATCTGCAACAATGAAGATAGGCCACTGGATAGGTTTTAATAGAGGCCTAGAACGTGCTACCGTTCAATCATTAACCTCTCACAGTAAGTATGATGGTTTAAAGATTAAAGAGCATGTAGATTTTAACTACACACCAATTGATAAAAGCATCCAGCGAGTAAGCGATTACTACTTAAAAACTTTAAAATAAGAAGAAGCTTATTTTACAGACTCTAGAACTTTATCAATCTTATTTTTTGATATAGAGTCTAATTGGGGAACAGCTTTATTGATATTATTTTGTCTTGCTGTCACGCTATCTTTAATGACTAGTAATTTTTTATCAACTAAGTCTAAAACTTCAATAAAATCCTCTACCCTATCTGCGTAATAATTAAAATTGTTCTTAAATGAGATACTGTCAATACCGTGTTTTTGATAAACGTATTGATCCGGTATAATTCCCAAATCGACAAAAGATTTACGATTAGAAGTCATAGAACCTTCAATTAAATAAACATCTGTCATTATAGAAGCCATTTTTTCAGTATCAAAAAAAGGATCTGGCTTTGGTGTTCTTTCTATACCAGAGCAAGCTCCTATTATCAATAAACTTAAAATCGCTAACAACTTTCTCATCGTTGAAAAGTAAGCGCTTGAGCATTTTTCACCTGATTTACCTTGAAATTTTGATATGCTAGGTGACCATTTACAAACGTATGAGTGATACGACTATTAAAGGTAACACCTTCAAAAGGTGACCACCCACATTTTGCCAATATATTATCTTTAGTTACCGTCCATGGATTATTGGGATCAACAAGTACAAGATCTGCTTTGAAGCCTTCTCTAATAAAACCACGATCTGCAATACCAAACAACAATGCTGGATTATGGCACATTTTTTCTACTACTTTTTCAATCGATATTTTCTCTTTTGCAACAAACTGCATCATAGCCGGTAAAGCATGTTGCACTAATGGTCCACCACTAGGACACTTTAAATAAGAATTAGATTTCTCATCAATAGTATGAGGCGCATGATCTGTGGCAATTACATCGATACGATCATCTAGTAATGCCTCCCATATTTCTTCACGATCCTTTGCTGTTTTCACAGCTGGATTCCATTTAATTAATGAACCTTTTGCAGCATAATCTTCATCACTAAACCACAGATGATGTATACAGACTTCTGATGTGATTTGCTTATCCTTAATAGCCTTTTTATTATTAAAAAGATTTGTTTCTTTCCCTGTTGAAAGATGGAATACATGAATCCTACCACCCGTTTCTTTGGCTAATTCAACTGCTCCAGAACTACTTAGATAACAAGCTTCTTCACTTCTTATAATAGGATGTTGCTCCATAGGGATATCATCTCCATAGGTATCAATAGCCTGCTGTAAATTAGCTTTGATGGTTGCTTCATCTTCACAATGTAGTGCTATTCTCAACTTTACGTTAGAAAATATTTTTTTAAGCACTTCTTTATCATCAACCAGCATATTACCAGTAGACGATCCTAAAAACAGCTTTAACGCAGGCACTTTAGTTACATCTACCTTAAGAATTTCGTCTAGATTATCATTCGTCCCACCAAACATGAAAGCATAATTGGCATAACTATCTTTAGCAGCTATAGCCATTTTATTTTCCCATTCTTTAATGGTTGTCGTTTGTGGAGAGGTATTAGGCATTTCCATGTAGGTGGTAATTCCTCCGGCGACCGCAGCTGCACTTTCAGATTCAATATTTCCCTTATGAGTCAATCCAGGCTCTCTAAAATGAACCTGATCATCTATAACACCTGGTAATAAGTATTTACCTTCTGCATCGATAATAATTGTATTACCATCTTTGGCACTTATACTTTCAGAAATCTCTTTTATAACATCACCTTCAATAAGAAGATCACCATTTCTAGTGATTCCATCAGTAACAATCTTGGCATTTTTAATTAACGTCTTTCTCATATATCTAGTTTCCCTAATAAACTACTTATCTTCATTTTTAAAACCCCAAAAACGGCTTCACTTATAATACCGCCGCTCATCTTAGAATGACCTCTAGAGCGGTCTGTAAAAATTACTGGCACCTCAACAATCTGAGCTCTAAGTAACCACGCTTTAAACTTCATTTCTATTTGAAATGCGTAGCCTACAAATTTAATCTTATTCAAATTAAATTTTCTTAATAAACTAGCTTTATAACATACAAATCCTGCTGTAGTATCGTGAATTTGCATTCTAGTAATCCATCTAACATATTTTGAAGCTCCATAAGACAGTAAAATACGTGACATAGGCCAGTTTACCACATTAACACCTTTTACATATCTACTTCCTATAGCAAGATCTGCACCAAGCTCACAGGCGGTGTAAAGTTTAAATAGATCTGCAGGGTTATGTGAAAAATCTGCATCCATTTCAAATATGTAATCATAATCTCTAACTAGAGCCCATTTAAAACCATGTATATAAGCAGTACCTAGGCCTTGTTTCCCAGCTCTTTTTTCTAAAAAAAGTCTATCAGAAAAACCTGACTGATAATCCTCTACAATCGCAGATGTACCATCTGGTGAATTATCATCTACAATTAATACATGTACATCTTGATAAAGAGAGAACACAGACTCAATTATCATGGATATATTTTCCTTTTCGTTATAAGTAGGAATTATTACAATTGATTTCTTCATAGAGTTGGTAAAAATAACGAAATAAATAGCCTAGCTGTACTAACGAAAAACAAAAGAACTTATTTTTACAACCTATGGAACTGAGAGAATCATATATAAATAACTGGGCTACCATAGTTATCGCATTTTGTCTGTTACTATTAGTAATTGCAAAGTGGATTTACAAAAGTGAATTTTATCACTTACTAAGTGCTGCGATAAGTAATCGATACATTAAAGTCTCTAGGAACGAGAACCCAAATCATGGTCTCAGAATCATTACAGTGACCGTATACACTATTGGTTTGGCTTTATGGATTACAAAACTATCCTTTACTGAAGGTCAATCATTATTAGATTTTAAGACATTTACACTCATCTTAACTGGACTAACCATATTTATTCTTGCAAAGCGATATTTCTCTATGATGATTGCGTCTTTAATGAAGTTTGATGAGATATTAGAATTAATCGAATACCATCGAAATACTTATAGAGCCGTCTTAGGTATATTACTAATTATTGTTAATCTATTAATTTATTACACCTTTCATGATTCTATAGTAGCGGTACGATTGATAAGCTTTGTAAGTATTTTCATGTTTGTTATTTATAATTTTATAATCCTTTATACCTATTCAAAGTCACTACTTCAACACTCTTTTTATTTTATTTTGTATCTTTGCGCGCTTGAAACAGCACCCTATCTACTTTTATATAAGTATATTATGCTGTCTAGAGCCTACTAATAAAGAAAAGAATGCCTATGAAAGTGAAGACAATTTTAGTTTCCCAACCTGAACCTAAAATGGAAAATTCACCCTATCAGACTTTAGTAGATCGTACTAAGGTTAAGATAGATTTCCGTTCGTTTATACATGTAGAAGGTGTTCCTTCTAAAGAAGTACGCGAGCAAAAAATAGACATTAGCAAGTTCACTGCCATTGTTTTAACTAGCCGTAATAGTGTCGACCATTTCTTCAGAGTTGCCGAAGAAATGAGATATAAAATTCCAGACTCGTTGAAATACTTCTGCCAAAGTGAAGCTGTTGCTTATTATTTGCAAAAATATGTAGTGTACCGCAAGCGTAAAATTTATGTTGGTAAACGTACCTTCAAAGAACTAGTTCCTCTTATTAAAAAGCATAAAAACGAAAAGTTTTTAATCCCAAGTTCTGACAAACTTCAAGATGAAGTACCAGAACAAATGGATGCTTTAGGAGTAGTGTGGACCTCGGGAACTTTTTTCCGTACCGTAATAAGTGATCTTTCTGATCTAGCAGACGTGAAATACGATATTTTAGTATTCTTCAGTCCTAGTGGAATAGAATCATTGTTTAAGAATTTTCCTGAATTTACTCAGGATAAAACACGAATCGCTGTTTTTGGAAATACTACTATGAAAACTGCCGAGGACATGGGACTACGTATCGATATACAAGCTCCTACACCTGAGTCTCCTTCAATGACTATGGCTATTGAAAATTACATTAAAGAAGATAAATAACATTACGCTTTCGCGAAAGCGTAATGTTTAAACACAAAAAAGTCCCTTAGATAAAGGGACTTTTTTTATATAATAAAGTTGATACAATTAATACTTCAGTGGTGCTCCTGCCATTATTTCTGAAGAAGCATAATCTTCAAATTGTTTGAAGTTATCTCTAAATGCATTAGTCAACTTTGATGCGGTTTCATAATAACCTTCATCATTTTTCCATGTTGCTCTAGGACTTAAAACATCTGTAGGGACATTTGGACAAGTACGTGGTTGTGCAACACCAAAAACAGAATGCACGTGATAATTGTCCTTATTTGCAGCCTCTAGACTACCGTCCATTGCTGCTGTAATCATCGCTCGAGTATATTTCAACTTCATTCGCGAACCAACACCATATGGTCCACCGGTCCATCCTGTATTTACTAACCATACATTAACACCTGTTTCTTTCATTTTCGCACTCAACATCTCAGCATACTTTGTAGGGTGAAGAGGCATAAATGGGGCTCCAAAACAAGCAGAGAAGCTAGGAACTGGCTCTGTAATACCAGCTTCTGTTCCTGCTACTTTTGCAGTATAACCACTAATGAAATGATATGCTGCTTGACCAGGAGTTAATTTAGATATAGGAGGCAATACTCCAAAAGCATCTGCAGTTAAGAAGAAAATATTCTTAGGATTATCTCCTACAGAAGGTTTCTTAATATTGTCGATATGGAAGATAGGATAACTTACTCTCGTATTTTGGGTAATAGATGTATCCTTAAAATCTACTGTTTTATCAGCGTTCAAGATAACATTTTCTAAAATCGCACCAGGCTTAATAGCATTGTAAATTTCTGGCTCACCTTCTGCATCCAGATTTATCACCTTTGCATAACAACCACCTTCAAAATTAAAAACATCGTTATTTGAAGTCCAGCCATGCTCATCATCACCAATCAATGCTCGATCTGGATCTGTAGAAAGAGTTGTTTTACCTGTACCACTTAAACCAAAAAAGATGGCTGTACTTCCATCTTTTCCTACGTTTGCGCTACAGTGCATAGGCAAAGTATTTTTATACACAGGCAAAATAAAGTTGAGCGCACTAAAAATTCCTTTTTTGATTTCGCCAGTATAACCGGTTCCACCTATTAAAGCAATCTTTCTAGAAAAATTAAGAATAGCAAAGTTATGCTGTCTTGTACCGTCTTGATCAGGTACTGCCATAAATCCCGGTGCATTTATAACAGTCCATTCTGGAGAGAAATTCTCTAACTCTTCATTCTCTGGCCTTAAGAACATATTATAAGCAAACATGTTAGACCACGGATACTCATTAATGACTCTAATATTGAGTCTATAATCTTGATGTGCACAGGCATACGCATCTCTCACAAAAACATCTTTACCATCCAGGTAAGAGGTCACTTTATGAAGTAATGCATCAAATTTATCCGATTCAAAAGGTATATTGATATTACCCCACCAGACTTTGTCCTCGGTAACCTCATCTCTTACAATGAAGCGGTCCATCGGCGATCTACCAGTAAATTCACCGGTGTTAACAGCGAGTGTGCCGTTTGCGGTTTCTTTACCATCATAGCTAGCAACACTAATCTTTTGCAGCTCTGCTGGTGGTAGTTGATAATTAATTTTGGAATTTTTAATTCCCCATTCTTCTAACGAAATCGTTTTCGTAACTAAGGTATTTGAACCCATGATTATCCTTTTGTTTAGCTAAGGTTTAGGATGCAAAAATAGAAATCATATATCTCTCTCCCTATCTATTAACAGAATTATTTGAAATAATTTTCCACAGAAGCACAATCCAACCAGAGATAAGTAGCAATCCACCTATAGGAGTTACTGGCCCGAGAAAAGAAAAATCAATGTTCCACAAGTTTGTAGTTGTTAACAGGTAAATACTAATAGAAAACAGAATAACACCAATGGTAAATAAATAAAAAACAACTTTTTTAGTCTTATCGCTTATAAGCGGAATAGAAGCTAATAATATAAGTGCTAGGGCATGATACATTTGATAACGTACACCTGTTTCAAAACTTTTCAACTGGTAGATTGTTAGATATTTCTCTAAGGCATGCGCTCCTAGAGCTCCTAAAACAACAGCTGTTAATGCATATATAATACCTACAATCAATAACTTTTTAACCATTTGTATATCTATTTATAAGAAGTCTTTTAAATTGCCTCAAAATTACAACAGATATGCGTGATATACTGATTATAGGAGCAGGTAAATCAACTGGAGTGCTAGTCGATTACCTTTTAAAAAAATCAGAAGAAGAGAATTTAAAGCTCTTGATAGCAGATAAAAATATAGATCAAGCAAAATTACTAGGCCAAAATCATAAAAATGTTGAAGCTGTTCAACTAGATATTTTTAATGAAGACCAGCGTAAATCTTATATAAAAAAAGCATCGATAGTTATATCAATGTTGCCTGCAAGGTTTCACATTGAAGTGGCGAGAGATTGCATTGCTTATGGAAAATCAATGGTTACCGCCAGTTATGTAAGTCCTGAAATGCAAGCCTTAAATGAAAGTGCTATAGAAAAAAATCTTGTCTTTATGAACGAGATAGGTGTTGATCCTGGTATCGACCATATGAGCGCCATGCAAGTGCTAGATAGAATAAGATCACAAGGTGGTAAAATCTTATTATTTGAGTCCTTTACCGGTGGATTAGTTGCCCCTGAAAATGACGATAACTTGTGGAATTATAAGTTCACTTGGAATCCTCGTAATGTTGTTACCGCAGGTCAAGGTGGTGCGGCAAAATTCATTCAGGAAGGTCAATACAAATACATACCATACCATAAGTTATTTAGAAGAACAGAATTTCTAGATGTAGATGTCTATGGTAGATTTGAAGCTTATGCTAATCGTAATAGTTTAAAATACCGTTCGGTATACGGACTCGATGACATCCTCACATTGTATCGAGGCACCATGCGTCGTGTAGGTTTTAGCAAGGCTTGGAATATGTTCGTACAATTAGGAATGACTGACGATACTTACACCATTGAAGATTCTGAAAATATGAGTTACCGGGATTTTGTGAATAGCTTTTTACCATATTCACCTACAGACTCTGCAGAACTTAAAATGCGTCACGTTCTAAAAATTGATCAAGACGATATCATGTGGAATAAATTAGTAGAATTAGATTTATTTAATGCTACTAAGATGGTAGCATTAAAAGAAGCTACACCTGCACAGATTTTACAAAAAATCTTAGAAGACTCATGGACTCTTCAAGATGGAGAAAAAGATATGATTGTTATGTATCATAAATTTGGATATGAGATTAATGGTGAAAAGAAGCAGATAGACAGTACGATGGTGTGTTTAGGTGATGGCAATATGCAAACTGCCATGGCAAAAACAGTTGGTCTACCTGTTGCAATTGCCGCTCTTAAAATCTTAAATGGCGAGATCACCTCACCTGGAGTACAAATACCTATTACAGCGCCTATTTACGAGCCTATTTTAAAAGAGCTGGAAGATTATGGAATACGCTTTCGCGAAAGCGAAATAGAATATCTGGGATACAATCCCTTAAGTTTATAAGTGACATTAAATAAAAAGGAGGATGGTTTTAAATCATCCTCCTTTTTTAATAAAATTCTGTTTTATTTATCGTCTTCTTAGAAAGATTGATATGAAATATAATAAAGTTGCTAATGAGCCTATTGCCGCTACTAGATAGGTGCGCGCAGCCCATTTAAGGGCATCTTTTGCACCGGCATGCTCTTCTTGAGTCAACATGTTTTCATTCTCTAACCAGGCTAGTGCTCTATTACTAGCATCATACTCCACTGGTAAAGTTACAAAGGCAAATAAAGTACCTACTGCATACATAATAATACCTATTAAGAGTACGGTACTACCAAAGGCAGATGCCGCTGCTAGTGCAAGTCCACCCATAATTACATATTGTGAATATTTAGACGCAATGCTTACTACAGGAACCAACTTAGACCTCATCCCTATCCAGCTATAGGCTGTTGCATGTTGTATAGCATGACCTACTTCATGTGCCGCAACTGCTGCTGCTGCTGCATTACGTTCAGAGTATACAACTTCACTTAAATTTACGGTTTTATTAGAAGGATTGTAATGATCTGTTAGTTGACCTTTTACAGATATTACCTTAACATCAGTAATACCATTATCATCTAACATTTTTTGAGCAATTTCTGCACCACTCATACCGTTTTTTAAATGAATTTGAGAGTATTTTTTAAACTTACTTTTAAGCTTGTTACTTACAAACATGCTCAGTAAAAAAACTGCTCCACCGATTATATAGTAACCCATCATTCCACCCATGATATTTTTATTTTTTAATTATTATTTAAAAATAGCTCTTATAAATGACTCTTTAAAAAAAGCAAAACCATTTTATTAAACTTACTTTTGAAAGTGTTTATTCACCTTTTTAATCGACCATTGTATCATGACCTCTACATCGCTCCTTAACTCTAGAGAACAAATCGCTTTACTAGTTAACGAGTTCTATAAAAAGGTTCGTAAAAATGAGCATTTAGGCCCCATTTTTAATAGTGTAATCAACGATTGGCCTGCACATCTTAATCACTTGACTGATTTCTGGGACACTAGCTTATTAAGAGCAAAAAGCTATCATGGCAATCCTATTGAAAAGCATCAAGAGGTTGATACTGCAGTTAATCATTCTATTGAGATGGAACACTTTGGAATATGGCTGCAATTGTGGTTTGACACGATTGACAACTATTTCCATGGAGAAATTGCACAACTTGCTAAAAACCGAGCTCGTAACATGTCTACATTTATATTTTTAAAAATCTTTGAGGCTAGAAAATCATCTAGCGATCAAAAGACCAGTTCATAATATCAGTGCGCAGCCCTATATTTAACCATGTCGTATTTTGTTCTTGTACATTTCCAATTTCAAAATGAGGATCAAAATCTCTATAAATGATCTGACCATAAATCCTCAATTGGCTCGCTGGATTAATTAAATAACCAGCTTCTAACTGTGCATACATAAAAGTTACTCTGTTTCCTTGACCTAACTCGTTACCATTATCAGCAATACGATCATCTTCACTACGGTATATGTCGCCACCATAAAAAGCGTTATCAATCCCATCATTAATATCTAGTCCTCTTTCACCTAACGTGAATTGAGCATTACCATACCACCTATCTTTAGTATACCTTCCTATGAAAGTAGTTTCATAAAAGTTTGCGCCCCATGGATGTGCTAGTGCTTGATTACTGTTAGCATAGTTAAGGACTACCGTGTTGTGACTGTATGTATAAGGACGTACTCTGTTATATTCTGCCTGTAACATTAGGTCTTTTACTTTAAATGCATTTTGCCATTTAAGACCTAGCTGATATGCACTTTTATTTTGATAACTACCATCACCGTTCACTACAGATGCTCCAGAAAACTCATCCAATACTAACTGTGCATAACCTGTAATTCTATCTGTAAATTTATACTTTGCTGTGGCTCCTATTAAAGCATTTCCTCCACGAGAGCCAGTTTGCAGCTCAATGGCTTGATAAAATATAATAGGATTCAAGTAATTGAAATCAAAGCCACGTTGATTATCATCTTGCCACAAAACGCTTTCAAAGAGCCCTATATTGAGCTTTTCTGTAGCATTCCAACTTAAATAATGATGCACCATAAATTTTGTACGGAAAGAATCATCTGCAGTTACCTCAGATCTTACATCTCTTAAAGATGTGTATAAAACCGTGTAATCCAACTTCCAAAACTTAGCATTTACTTTTGCATATGGAAACGGTTGTGAATTATCACTAAGAACTAAAGATCTATAACCATCACCTATAAAATGTTGTCCATGACCTAATTGAAGATCAAAGTACTTACTAGGTTTATAATTGATATAACCAGTAGCTACTGGATAGTCATAAATAGTATCTCCACCATCTTCTGCAATACCACGTCCAGGCACAATGCCCGGATTCCCACCATCCGGTGCACGACTTTCTATTTCTCTGTTGAAATAGCCAGCAAAACGTCCTTGACTTTCTTGAATACTAGCGCCAAATGTTATTTGTTTACCTATTCCACCACTAACATTAACCAATCTGGTATTGTTAAAAGTATTAATATCATCACCACTATCCTTACCTATTTGCAAGTCAACTCCTGGATCTATTACAAACCAATAATCATCACCAGCCAATTCAAAAAAGTGCTCATTCCACCATTTTTTACCTAGCCACGTAGATTCATCTTTCATTAATGACGATCTCTCTGCCTCAAGATCAAAGTATTGATCCACATAAGAAAACGTATAAGGTTTGACGGCTGTATGAGCGTTATTCCCTATTCTATTCATAGCCGCTTCATATCGATGATATCGCTGGTTTGATAGTGCTATTAGCCCATTAGACTTAAGCTGTTGACCATTATATTGATTTGAAATAATTTGTGGATATTCTTCATTTGCTTTCGCGAAAGCGATACTATCTAAAGCGTTTGAACTTTTTTTAACCACACTATTTTCTTGCTCTTTACCATTAAATACCTGAAAAGAACCATCAGGTGTCATGGGAACTGGCACTCTTAATACAAATTGCATGTATGTAGGGTTACCATTATAAGTAGGCGCTGCAATTACCGGCAGCTTTTCAAAAGAATTTTTCACTGCAGTAGTAAGCTCTGCATAAACTGCATCAAAACGAATGGGAATGAATCTACCTTCACGATTCACTTCAAATCGTAATGTCACTTTCTCACCAGCATTTAATGGAAGTTGCTGAGGATGCTTATAATTTTCATATAAAGAAGAATATAAGTTTTTGTAAAAACAATCCTCTAATTCATTAACAGGCAAATCTTTACACTCTTCAAAATATGGGAATTTTTCCACTGGATTTTGAGCTGTCAAGATTCCTAAACTAAATAAACTGATAATCAGAAATAGATTCTTCATTGTAATCACTGCATTAAGCGGCTAAGATACTTGTTTTATAGGAGTATATAAATAGAAAAAGTCACAGCAAGCTGTGACTTTTTTATAAATAAAAAACTGTTATTATCTATTCATTTTAAATCTTATTGGTAAATGAAAATAAACACTCACCGGATCTCCATTTATTTTACCAGGTGTAATTTTAGGCAGTTTACCTATGAGTCGATACGCCTCTTTTTCAAGAATAGCATGTGGCGCTTTAACTTTCACATCTATAGGTAGACCTTTCTCATTAATGGTAAATAAAATGTCAATCTTAACGATTTCACCATCATCTAAATTTAATTCATCGGCAAGACCTTTATTAAATTTACGTTGTACAAACCGTTGCATCTTATCATTAAAACACTTGCGACGATCTACATTATTATCTAATGATTCACAGCCAGGATATAGGGGCATTGAATCGACACCATCCATAGTCGTAGTAATTGAAGTTTTAGGAGCCGGCTTTTTTGTTTTTACTGGTGCACTCTCTTTAGGTGAGTCGTCAACTGGTGTATTATCTGATGGTGTATCAACAGGCTCAATAGGTTTTTCTTCTGGAATTGGGTCCGGATCAGGTGTGTCATCTGGAACGACTACTGGTGGTAATTCGTTATTGGGTTTTATAACTACCTCTGGCTTTGGTTTGTTAGGTACGATTCTAAACGTAGGATTAGTCCAGTCTGGATCTGCGATATCTGTATTAAAAACTACGACTCTTTCAGGTTCTACAGTTTGAGTAGTGAGTTCGATCACCACAAAAGCTAACAACAAGGCTGCTATCAGACCTATTTGAAAGTTAATAACTGGATTAACTTTAACGTTGACTTTCTTTTTGTCAAAACGATCTTTCTTAGAAGGTGTTGCAGCACCTTCTTTAAATAAATTAGTTTTCATAATTAATGGTTTTATGTTATTATGAAAACACTTCAAGAAACATACCATAAAAAAAGCCGAACATTAAATGCTCGGCCTTTTGATATGATAAAAGGTTTTTCTTTAATCCTGTACTTGGAAAATAATAGGTAATGCATAAACTACAGTTACTGCCTTACCACGCTGCATTCCTGGGGTCATTTTAGGAAGACTGTTAATTACATCTGCCGCTTCTTGTTTCAATCTAGGGTGAGGCGCACGAGATTGAACTCCTACCACATTACCTTTTGAATCAATTTTAAATTGTACAGTAATTTTTTGACGACCTTCTAGACCCAATTCATTTGCAAGACCAGTATCAAATTTGTTATCCACAAATCTTTTGATTTTCTCGTTCATACATTTTTTACGATCTTCATTAGTTTTCATCTTCTCACATCCAGGATAAACTGGTACCGATTCAATGATAGCAAATGGAACTTCAGCGATTTCTTCAACAACACCTACTTCTTCAGCTACCTCTTCAACCTCAACGATCTCTTCTTCTTCGGTCGTTTCAGTATTTTCAATGATAACCTCTTCGATTTCCACTTCGTCTTCAACTACTTGAAGAACTTCAGGTGCTGGTGGCGGTGGTGGTGGTGGCGGTGGTGTATTCAACATCATAGTAATAGGCACTTCTTCTTCTTCAACAAAAGCTTCTGGCTCTACATACTCTTCAATTTCTGTTACTTCTTTTGTTTCATATTCAAGACCTTGCCATGATAATAATAACATAAAGGCAAGTCCCATTAACACGTACAATTTAATGTTAGTACGTAAATCTGATGATTCTGATTTCTTAATTTCCATAGTAGGATAAAATTTGAAGGCTAAAAATAAATAAAAAACCTAAACATGTGAACAGGTTTCTTCATGAATATGTGTTAAATCTTTTAGATAACAACCATATCAATGTAATTGCAAGAATAATGCCAATAGTATTTGCCACTGCATCTATAAAATCCATAGTTCGATTAACAGCAATATACTCTTGTGCAAACTCAACGATAACTCCTATTAAAAATGAAAAAACAGCAGCCGCTATTGCAATAGTCCTAGACCATGCAGTGACCATATCCTTCCATGTAAATTTAAAATGAGATTGTTGTGTTAAGAATCTGCTGTAAAAGAAAAAATACCATAATAATGCCATTATAAAATAAGCACCACCATGGTATAATTTATCTATGTTATTTATATTCACTGAAGGCGCTGGACTATCACTAATTGAAAAATAAATAATCAATCCAGTATAAACTGGCGCTATCCAGTAGAATAATTTAGCCACCTATTAATTCTTTATAAGCTTCAGCAGATAAAAGCGCGTCTAACTGAGAGGCATCAGAGAATGACATTTTAATCATCCATCCATCTCCATAAGGATCAGAATTCACTAGTTCTGGCTCATCTTCTAACTTCTCATTGAAATCTGTGATCTCACCAGATAATGGTAGAAATAGATCAGAAACTGTTTTCACAGCTTCTACTGTTCCAAAAACTTCTTCTACATCTAGCGTTTCATCCACGGTTTCCACCTCTACATAAACGATGTCACCTAATTCACTTTGTGCAAAGTCAGTAATACCTACAGTGGCAGTATCACCTTCAATACGAATCCACTCGTGATCTTTAGTATATTTTAATTCTGCTGGGATATTCATAATTTTATTTTAATGGTGGTAAATTTAAGATATCTCTCAAAGATATAGGCAATGATTTTTTACTAATTACCAAAGGTATATCTCAATGTAATACCGCTTCTTATTGTAGTTTGTGGAAAAGCAGTAGATATCGCAAATTCTGAGAATGTATGATCATAATAGAATATGGCTGTAAATGCCTGACTTAAATTATAATCTGCAGTAAATTTAAGACCATATATGGTCTGACCAGCGGTAGCCTGACTAGCATCTGTGAAAATTCCATTTTGTAAATTTTCTTCGGTTCCTAGATCTAAATATCTAATGATA
This sequence comes from Nonlabens ulvanivorans, assembly GCF_000732625.1. Lineage (GTDB taxonomy): Bacteria > Bacteroidota > Bacteroidia > Flavobacteriales > Flavobacteriaceae > Nonlabens > Nonlabens ulvanivorans. The sequence goes on along the minus strand of NZ_JPJI01000032.1, from coordinate 924,952 downwards.
GTTACATTATCCCTTACAGAGCCATCTAGTCGCATGTTTAAATCACTTTTAATGATCTGACTGCGTCCACCGACATTAGTTTTAAACTTGAGATCCTTGATACGATAACCTAACCCTAGAATAAATTCGTTACCATTTATTTCAGTCAATAAATTATTATCAAAACTTAAAGAAACGACTCTATCTTTTCTTACCTCTGCTGCAATCGACACAGAGTTTTTCATCTCAAAGTCCAATTTAATTAACGGACTGAACTGCTCTGATAAGTTGACATTGAAAAAGAGATTACGCGACTTAAAGTCTCCTGTCTGGTTTAAAGCATCAGGACTTTGATCACTATAGGTTAAATTCCTATTACCAGGAGAGTAATCTAGATTTGTTTGAAATTGATTGATTGTATAACTAGACCTATATCCATGATTTATGGAGAATCTACGGAATCTTTTTCTAAACCATTTAAGGTTCATCAATCCTGTGTATTTAAGCGTCCAATTAGGTAAAGGAATATCCTTAAAAGCACTCGTCTTTTGATCTTTTGCATCTCGACCTTCATATGCAGCTAGGAAAGCCGGCAATAACACATCTTGACTATTCCTACTAAAACCTTCTGGATAACCATCTGCGTCACGAGAATATGTTGTATTACCATAAAACTGTTCTGCTAGACGCTCAGCGATAACAAGTCTATTATTTCTAAAATTATCGAAATTCTTAGATTCACTAATGGTGCTTTTATTAAAGGCAGTACCTATCATGTTTGTAGTAATACTATAATTACCAAAAGTGTTAGGTGTCAATGATTGATAAGTTAAGTTCTCTGGATCTACACGATAATTCTCAGTATAGGTTTCTTGATACGCTCTATTTCCAACCAAATCAATTTTTAAATCTTTCAATAAATCAACGTTGACATTAATATCTAATTGACGGCTTTCAACCTCGCTGTATTGTTGATTAAAATCTTGAAATAAAGTTAACCATCCTTTTCTAGCAGCAATATCTCTAATCTCTGCTTGAGACCCAAATGTAAATCCAGTTGTTGGCTTTAAAGTACCTATAAATCCAATAGCTGGCGTGTAACCTGGTAAAAATATACCATTGTTTTCTTGGTAGTTAATTTGCGCTCTTTTTACAGAGGTAGCAATACCGATTAATGTGTTGTAAGCCTTATTACCAAAATTTTTCTTCGGCGTTTTATCTTTTTCATCCTGTGCATTTGCTGCACCTGGCGTTGATGGTCTTGCGTTTCTAGACCTTGTATTATTACGGCTACGAGCCCTATTAGCAACAGGACCAAACTTGACTTTTTCAAGCCCTACATATTTGTATAATTTATCTAAATCTAGCGTTGTGTTTATGCGGTGTGTGTTTGCATTTTGAACTGTGTTTCCTAAATCAGGAATCCCGTCTAGCTGCGCAAATTGTTGTGAGTTACGTTGCCAGTTGAAGTCTGCGGTGTAAGTGTAGCTCGCTTTCGCGAAAGCGAGAAACGGAAACTTATCTAGTGGCAATTTATAGGTTGCTTGAAGTTGCTGTGAGTGTGAGTTAGGAATACCTTCATCTAAAAAGTCTGTCCATATCCCATAACTTTCATCGATTGAATCATCATCATTAATGTAACTGCGTATAACGCGATCATTATTTGCAGATAAATTGAATTGTAAAGATTTTGTAATATCCCAATTGATGGCATATTGATGATTCATGGTATAATTGCGATTAGACAATGGATCTATAGTAATATTTTGAGCATCAGGAATCCCATCACCATCAGTATCTACTGGGTTGGTATCCAGTTGAAGGTCTCTAAACTTCTGTGTATTGTATTGTCTTAAAATATTACCGCTGGCAGCAAAACTATTAGGTAATAGATTTACATTAAAATCTTTCAAGAATTTTAAATAACTATTATCGCCTACTAACTTTTTAAACGGCTCTACTTCTGCTTTAGGAAACGCATAATTATATGTTGTTCCTACATTAACGGATTGATCCTGAAATTTCTCAATTTCAAAATTGCGTTGATCTGTCTGGTTATAAGAACCTGAAAAGGTGAAATTCTCGATATCATAAGGCATAGGCTTTGAATCTCCAGTGCGTTCTTTACGGACACCTATAAGGTTTACACTTTGACGCATGGTATAATCTTCAGATTGTTCCCTAATGATATCGCGCTCTGCATCACTATTAGCGTTATCTAGCCTTGTCTCCAATTCGATATCTTCAAATTGTGGATCAAATTGTGGCGTTATAGTTTCTTCTCCTATACTATAAGAGAATGGCAATTTAACACCCCATTTTTCTGGAAGTAACTGACCTAAATTAAGATTAGTAGTGACATCATATTGAGTTACATTTTCTCGATCTCTCTCATTAGGACCTTGTTCAATAGCTCCAAAGCCGATAGTGCTTCTCCTACCTGTAGCACTTACGCTTGCAAAATCTGCAATATTTGCATCCATGTTCATCACTGCTGCATATCCACCTTGGTTCTTTAAACCTGATAAACGCATTTCATTAAACCAGACTTCACCACAAATATCATTTGTACTAGCATTACGTACACCGATCATCATTGCTCTTACATCTCCAAAGTTAGGATTACCTTTTATACCGTATTTATGTTGATTAAGGTTTGCTGCAGTTGCATCAGTAAGAGTCGACTCATCAAAGAAGTTTACTTCAGAAATATTTAATGAAGGGTTACTTAAAACACGTGCTTTAATTTCTTGAAGCAAAGAAAGGTCAATATTAAACTCATTTGCTTCTGGCCAAATCTCTTCTCTTACAGTAGTGCCAAAGGCAGTAGGTTTTAACGGCAACCTTATTTCATAATAGTTATCTGTATAATCAATACCTATTCTAATAAACGCCTCTAATTCATCGTCACCTATAGCTACCTCGTTTACTAATGATTCTGCATGGACAAACATGCGCAAGTTTTCATACTGTCGCATATCGATTCTTATATTCTTGAATACAGAACGTCCATCCTCTGATTCTAAACCACAAACTCTTAAGGCAAGAGATTGCTCGTTTTGTCTGATATTTTGATTTTGAGTTCTTAATTCTTCACGCTCAACTCCAGGTGGCAGTCTATATGGAATCGGTTGACGTGATTCATTATTTTCGATATTAACTCCTTCGACTTCAAACACAGTTCCGTCATCACTAGGATCATCTAGATCCTCTTCTAATGTTGCAGTATAACGACGATAATCACCACGTACTAAATCCATGGAACCAAAACGTAGTAAGGTTTCTTGATTAAAATCAGTTAAGTACATTCTCATAAAACGTATAGCTCTGAAATCGTTGATACCACCTATAACTTCTCGGTTAGGATCACTTAAAGGAACTCTAAATTGAACCCAACGTGTATCTATAGTATTCCCATTAGGTAAAGTAGTCTGAACCTCTTTGGTATCGAATATATACTCATTAGTAGCAACAGTCATTCTAGTTGGGTCAACCGGTATATCATATTCAAAATAACTATCTATAGTATTCATAGTGTTATCTCTGTTAATATCCTCTACATCTGGTAACGTCGTTGCTCCACGATCGTCTTGGGTTACTTCTGTAGGCGAGTTACCTTGTGTATTATTATATCTTCTATATCGTGTGACGATATCTCCACTTGTTGCTAGAAAGTACTCATAATTATCACGAGCAGGATCATCAGGTCCAAATGCTCCAAATTGTGTATTCTCTTCAATATCATTTAATCCATCAAGACCTATATCTTGATTAGTTCGTTGCGCTCCATCAGTATCAAAAGCATAAACTAAGGATTGATTCACTGGCACCTTACCATAATCTGTTGCATTTGTAAGTGTGGTGCTACCGTCATCAGGCAAACCATTTTCATATTGCTTGCGATTATCCTTTAGAATATCCTCACTTATACTACCTAGGTTAATCGATATAGTTCCTCCAGCGTTTGTAGGATCATAAACAAAAGGATCCATCACCCAAAATTGAATATACTCAACGTTAGTCTGTTCAAAATCCGTACTAGAGAATTGCCTCATAATACCTGCCCAGTTGTCTTCTGGATTAGGTAAAATATTACTTCCTGCCGCTGCAGGATTATAGTTATAAGGACCACGTTGAGATGGAAGATAATTTAAATCTAGTGTATTTATAACTTGCTGTTGCCCTTGCTGTAAATCAACATTAGGAAATAGTTCTTCTATAAAAACACGACGTGTTCTAGGGTCAGAGATATCATCATCTGTAATATCTGCTGGTCGTTGTGTTCCATAAAATATAGGGTCGATTGTATACCATGACAATTGTGCTCTAGAAAAATTATAAGCTAGTGCATTTGATGTAGAACCTGACCCTTCAAACGCTTGAGGAACACTGGCTAATGACCATGCAAAAGGCGATAAAATATCTATTGAAGTTTGAGAACCTTCAAAATCATCTACATAGGCTGATGCTTGTCCTTCAAAATCATCACCTGCTGGTGATCCCGGAAAAAGATAAGCTAATTCACCTCGTAGAGATATACTGGACTCCACATCAGTATCGATATTAGGTAATTTGTTAACCATTCTAGTTAAGAACGGCACTTGAGTGTTGTATATAAAATTAGCGCCTACAATGGTATTATTAATAGGTTCAAATCCATAAGTAGATTTTTGAGTTATAGGTCGCTCTTTTAAATTTAAAAAAGTTCCACCTAGAATAAAGTCTTCACTAAACCTATGCTCTACGTTGATACCGGTAAATCGTTTGGTTTGCTGATTAAATACAGAATTATTTTCTGTAGAAACTTGTATTGGTGTGTTTGAATTCAACAACGCTTGATCTAGTATAATCACACGACCACCTTGATAATCGACAGAGTAATCGATTCCTTCTTGTAATGTTCTACCACCAGCGGTTACCGTTACAGAACCTCGAGGCACATTAAAGGCACCGATAGGGATTCCTTCTCTACCAGTTGCTTTATATTGTCCTTTAATTAAATACTTATTCTTATCTGCAGTTTGCAGTGCTTGCGCTTTTGTGGTGACGTACATGTCACGATAAACATACTTTGCTTGGTTTGCATTATATGAAGTAGGTTGATCATAATCTTCTAATCCTGTTCCTGGAGTATTATCCAACTTATTAAACAGGTAATTACCAAATGGTTCTACCGTTGTAAAAATAATACGCCCATTTTCTTGATCAATAGTCAGTCCTGGTATAAAATCAAAGAAACCATCACCATCTGGTTGCGGATCACCTTGCTGATTCAATCGGTCTAAATTAAATACCTTAATTAAAGTCGTTTGATCAACGTCTACTGGCAACGGTTCTGCAACTGGATTTGCAAGTGTAGGCGCTGCAGGTGTTATATAATTCAACTCTGGTGGGAACTGATAAAAGATATTCATTCTGAAATCTTCTTGAGACAATTGAGAACCGCCCAAATTATAGATGTTCTTCATCATTAAATCCCAAATAGGCTCACTGACATTCGTTAAATTACTCTTCAATAATTTAACAACTAGGTTCTGATTATTCACTGCAATTTGAGTCGGGTCAGTAGAGTCTATAACATCTGTTGCTACCACACCATCATTTGCAAACTCACCTACTTGATAAACCTTTCCTCCAGCAGTATATTGAAATGCCACTGCCAGAACTTCATCATTATTTAATCGTTGTCTTAAAGATATATAACCTAATTGGGTATTTAAGGTATATTCATTTTCTGTAAGCTTTCTTGCATTCTCTAGAGTTACATAATCAAATCCCTCATTAACTTGAGCACCGCCAAAACCAGATTGTACTGTCGAGATATCTCTAATCGCATCTGTTAAAATGGACTGCGCTGCTCCATTTATTCCTCGAGGATTGAAGTCATTATTTTCGTTTGACGGAAAACTACCAGCCGCGGCATTTATAAAACCACCAGGTATAGTACCCAATCCAATATTAGCAGGATCAGATTCTCCTATATCCTGAATCGCTACTAAATTTCTAACATCTTGTGTTCGATTACCACGGTTTGTAATCCAAACTTCAGCTCTAGTGATTTGAATATTTGTATTGATGAAAGGGTAATTAGCTAACGTTTCATCATAGTTATCACGAAAGTAATGGGACAGGAAATAATGTCTATTCTCATCATAATCTAATGAGAAAAAGTCAAAATCATTAACAGACGCACCACCTGCGGCTTGCACTGTTCTAGATTCTGATTGCTGTTCTGAGAACACACCTGTTATCCTGGTTTTACCAAACTGCAATTCAGCCTTAACACCGAACAGACTCTGAGCACCACGTATTAATGTGGAGTTTAAAGGCATACTAATATTACCGACTTCAATACTTTGTAATATGTCGTCTTCTGTAGGTGTATAATCTAGCTTGATCTGATTTTGAAAGTTAAAAGTGCTTTGTGTATCATAGTTAGCGTTCACATTTAAACGCGTCCCTACTTTCCCAACTAAACTAAGATTGATACGTTGATTAAAATCAAAAGTAGCATTGGATCTATTACGTGGTGAAAAACTAGGATTGTCTGATTTATTAAACAACATCCCTAAGTCAACTTCTACAGATCCTTGCGGTACTACCGATATCTCAGTACCACCAAAAATACTTTCAAACAAGTCTGAATCGACGTAAAAATTAGGTAATAGGTTCTTTTGCTTTTCTTTATCTGCTTCTGTTTTACCAGCAATAGCAGCCGCTTTATCTTTAAAATACTGGGTCATGCGTTCTTTCATCACACGATCTAGATATTGATCACGCGTTAACATGAAAGGGTATCCTATTTGAAAACCATTGAATTCACTCTTATAGATATATCGATCTAAGTCCGGATCATAAGTGTAAAGAGTAACAATGCTAGGCGGATCTGGCAAATCAATATCTCCTATAATCACACCAGTCTTAGTACTGTCTTGTGCGGTCGTAGGTGGTGTTTGTTGCGCTTTCGCGAAAGCGAATATCAAAAAACATCCAATGAATGCTACATACTTATTGAAAAGTTGAAGAGAACTATATTTCAAATCTTACAGCTGTTTTAAAGCGCCTTTTATTAATTTTTCTACTGTGGCGTCTGGCTCGCTAGCCAATATTTTATCCACCACTTTTTGCGCTTGCTTACGTAAATAACCTAGCGTTTCTAGTGCAGATAACGCTTCATCGCGTCCAGTATTGCTCGAATGAAGAGAAATATCTTCTCCTTCTAATACTTGTAATATTTTATCTTTTAAATCTAGTATAACACGCTGTGCACCTTTTGCCCCTATTCCCTTAACACTCTGTATGGTACGTACATCACCAGAAGCAATAGCTTGTGCAATTTGCCGTGGTTCTAAACTAGATAGCATAGTACGTGCTGTACTCGCTCCTATTCCTGATACCGACAACAATAGCTTGAAAACCTCACGCTCTGACTTTTCCATAAAGCCAAATAGACGTTGAGAATCCTCTCTTACTTGCATAAAAGTGAATAATTTAATTAATTCACCATCTGGAATTAACGAATATGTATGAAGCGATATCTCAACAAAGTATCCTACACCACCGCAGTCTATGACTACATCTGTAAGATTTTTTTCCACCAGCTTTCCTTGCAACTGCGCTATCATTCCTTAATTTTAAGTTAAAGCATCAAATGTAATAAATTTAAGGGTACTAAAACACACCTTGATTAGCGCTATTTCCAGTGGCTTGTTCTCTCTTTTGTTCGTGCTTTTCCTTTTGCTGTGCATCGATCACAGCTACTGCTGCCATATTTACAATTTCATCTACACTCGCATTAAGCTGTAGGATATGAACCGGCTTTTGCATTCCCATCATTATAGGACCTATCGAGTCTGTATTATAAAGCTCTTTAATCAACTTATAAGTCGAGTTTGCACTTTCTAGATTAGGGAAAACAAGTGTATTTACTTTTTTACCAGCCAGCTTAGAAAACGGAAATTTCTTTTTAAGAAGTTCTGGATTTAAAGCAAAATCTGCTTGAATCTCTCCATCAACAGTGATATCTGGATAGTATCTATGTAGGTAATTAACGGCCTCAGTCACCTTGCGGGCATGAGGATGATCTGAAGAACCAAAGTTTGCATAGCTTATCATTGCGACTGCAGGATCAATCCCAAACATACGAGCGGTACGTGCTGTCATTTGAGCAATTTTTGCAAGCTCTGTAGCATCTGGGTTAATATTAATCGACGTATCTGAGACAAACATAGGTCCACGCTCTGTAATCATTAAATTAGTGGTAGCGACTTTTTGTACTCCAGGAGATTTACCTATGATTTCCATCATAGGCTTAACAGATATAGGAAAAGATTGCGCAACACCAGTGATAACAGCATCTGCATCACCTAGTTTCACCATCATTGCAGCAAAGTAGTTACGCTGCCTCATTAATTTCCCAGCATCAAATTCTGTCACACCTTTACGAGCGCGCATTTGCCATAGCTCGTTTGCGTATCGATCTTTACGTGGTTTCTCTTCATCAGATTTTGGGTCGATAATTAAAATTTTATCATCCCAATCAATTTCTGTCATCAACTCTTCAATCACATCACGTCTACCAAGTAATATCGGAATTGCTATTCCGTCCTCATGTACTATTTGCGCTGCTTTTATGACATCTAGATTATCAGCCTCAGCAAAAACAATACGCTTAGGATTAGTACGGGCACGGTTTAATATTAAACGGATAAGCTTATTATCTGATCCCATTCTAGACAACAACTGATCTTCATATTTCTCCCAGTCTTGTATAGGTTCCATAGCCACACCGCTTTCCATTGCCGCTCTCGCCACCGCTGGTGGAATAGTAGAAATCAATCGTGGATCAAAAGGCTTAGGAATTATATATTCTCTACCAAAGTTGAGCTTTGTCTCACCATAAGCAATGTTAACTTGCTCTGGTACTGGCTCTTTTGCTAGCTGTGCAATGGCATGACAAGCTGCTAACTTCATTTCTTCATTAATCTTAGAAGCGCGCACGTCTAATGCACCTCTGAAAATAAATGGAAAACCTAAAACGTTATTTACTTGATTAGGATGATCGCTACGACCTGTTGCCATTATTAAATCTTCGCGAGTAGCTATCGCTGTATCATATTCAATCTCTGGATTCGGATTTGCCATTGCAAACACGATAGGATTTTCATTCATATCCAGCAACATGGCTGGCGACACTATATTACCTACAGATAATCCTAGAAAAACATCTGCTCCTTTAAATGCATCTACTAACGTAATGGGATCCATATCTCTAGCAAACTCCATTTGTTCAGGACCTAAATCTGTTCGAGAGGTTGTAATCAACCCATCTACATCAAACATGAGGATATTCTCTTTACGAGCACCTAGTTTTGCATACAGATTTGTACAAGAGATTGCGGCACTACCAGCACCACTAATAACAATTTTTACATCTTCAATTTTCTTGTTAGCAATCTCTAGAGCATTCAATAATGCTGCACTAGATATAATAGCTGTACCATGTTGATCATCGTGCATTACTGGAATATCCAGCTCCTCTTTTAATCTCTTTTCGATTTCAAAAGCCTCTGGCGCTTTAATGTCTTCCAGATTAATACCTCCGAAAGTAGGCGCAATGTTTTTTACCGTTTGAATAAACTCTTCAACATTTTTAGTATCGATCTCAATGTCAAAACAGTCTATGTCTGCAAAAATCTTAAAAAGAAGACCTTTACCTTCCATAACTGGTTTAGAAGCCTCTGGACCTATATCTCCTAGACCTAGAACTGCCGTACCATTAGTTATAACAGCTACTAGGTTCCCTTTTGTAGTGTATTTATAAACATTTGCTTTATCCTTTGCTATTTCAAGACATGGCTCTGCTACGCCTGGACTGTAGGCCAGTGAGAGATCCCTTTGGCTACTATACTTCTTAGTAGGAACTACTTTTATTTTACCTGGTGTAGGCTTTGCGTGGTACACAAGTGCTTCACGTCTCTTGCTATCTTTACTCATAAATAACTGGGTTATTTTTAGTCCAAAAACAAAAGTAAGTTATAATGTTCACATGGGTTTTTTGTGTTCGTGAAAATTGTGTGAATTGTGCTTGCGCGAAAAGGTGCAATAAAAAACATCCATAATAGTTAAATTATGGATGTAATTAATGCTTTTTATTATTAATGACTTGTTAATTAATAGGTATTTGACAAGTTTCTAATAGACCTGCGTGAGTAATATGCATGACATAAGTCCCTGGAACCAATGCAGAAACGTCTATCGCAGAGCCTAGTTGATGTGCTGGTTTATTAAGCACTAGTGTCCCACTAAAGTCATAAAGTTTTACTCCTACGTAAGTAGGGCAGTTCGTATTTCCATCAAGATCTGTAATACCATCACTACAGCCTAATGTATAAAAAGTCCACTCTGGATCTTGTATCATATCAATAGCAAGGTCAGTATCTGCAGGAACTGGTGAGATTACAAAATTATTAGTAACCATATTTGTAGTATTTGAAGGTGGTGGACAATTGCTGGTACATCCCGTAATATCTACATTAAAATATTCCCAATCAGACCAGCCACATTCATTCTCTGCTCGTACTTCAAATTCAAACACTTCGTTACAATTTGAGTAGATGACCGCAGTTAAATCTCTACCAGATCTAAACTCACCATCCCAATCAGACTGCCCAGTGATTTTTCTCATTTCAATGTTATCTACTTGTTCTAAATTAGGCCAGTCGATAATTTTTACTCCAGTTGTAGTGCAGTATGACAATGTATTACTATTAAAAGAAAGTGATAATAGTAAACTAGGGTCAACCTCTAATAGCGTACCGCCAGCTTGTGGTGCTCCTACATAAATGGGTTTTCTAAGCGTTTCTCCATTTGCTCTTCTCAATATTATTTCTGCCGGACCATCATCTGTACCTGTGACCGTAACAGAGCCATTAGTATGAGAAATAACATTAAGTCCACCAGAAGAGTAAAAAAATGATGCATCTAACAGTTTACATGGATTTTCAAAAGAAAAAGTTACTGTTTCACCTACACAGATTTCACTTGGACCTAAAAGGTCATTTATATCCACTGGGTATTCTGGTTTTAAAATATTATTTACGTCTGTGACTGCTAAGTTTGCAATCAACCATTGAACACTATTATTATTAAAACTAGTATGACGTGTGTTTAAATCTTCTCCATAATAACTATCAAATGGTGTTAATACATTAGAATCACAAGTCAAGTTATAATCTAAAGGATTATTCCAGTTTTGATCTGGATTGAGATGTGCCATCGCCGAAAATGATGGTATAAATGAATGAACTGGATTGTTCTTGCGTACTTGAACATCGCCTAAAACTGAAACACCAAATATATTACTAGTCCAGCCTAATATATCATCCATAAATGTCCCTGATGGAAATCTTGTATCTAGACTAACTGGATTATCTCCATCCAAAACAGCATCGGCAAGGTCTTGTTGAGCACCAAAATATCCTCCAGGCACATTATCCATAACGCCTCGATCGTTTGAATTAGTTGCTGAAGTAATATGATTTTGTGGTATTTTATAAAACTTTGCTATTCTATTGCTATTACCATTTGATGGCATAAAATGAGAATCTAATGTCGCTATATGAGTTCTAAATACTATATTACCTAAAGGAAGATTAATCCTAACTCTTGCAAATGTTTTTATTCCTAATACTTTTTCTCCGTCATTTGCATAGGTTAATTGTCCTTGCTGGGTCTGTAAATCTGTGAGTTTACTACCAGATAACGAACCATTAATTAACGATAAATTAATAGATTTTACTGGAAACCCATTTGATCCTGAAACACCATTAACATTTTGATTATTATAGTGGGTTTGAAAATAACTACTTCCTCTATCTTCATTAAAACCTTGTAAAATAGTTCTTGCATCTAGTAATTCATCTATAACTTGAGACTCATCGGGATAAGGCAATCCAGAATAACCAAATGCTGGAATAGGACTGCGATGTTGCTCAATCAACTGTTGTAATGCAGCTGGACTACCTAATTGATTATAATAAAAGTCAGATGCGGAAGGAGATTGATTGCGTAATAAGTAAATTAACGCCTGATCTCCCAATGGGATATTTGCTCCTAGATGTGGACTGTCCACACTTACCCAATGTGATACATTGTGATCCCACAAAGCACTATTACCAGTTACTTCTTCTTTATGTTCCATGTAAGCTAGTGCATATCTAGAGATTTGCCCACCCATGCTAGGACCTATTATTTTAAGCGTAGCGTCAGGATTAATACCTCTTGCAATCCCATTAGTTTGTTTAATTAACTTAATCAGTGCCAGTGCATTACTCTCTATATAATAAGCACCACCATCTATAGTTACCGTTTGACCTGTACTTAAATCTGTAGTTTCATAAGTAGGATGGTTGACCATTATGACATCAAAACCTTGTTCTCTTAATGTCATAAGTGCATTTTGTTCTATATTATTTTCATCATAATATGTTTGAAAATCATACATACTATCGTGCAAAGCTCGATTGAACTGTCCGTTTTCTTTATTAGCCTCAACACAATCTTCATCTTGCTCACAATCGCAGTCCTCAATCTTACGTTTGTCTCCTGGATCAAAACCGTCTAGAATGATAATAGGATTGTCTAATTGATTATTTCCTCCATCATTTTGAGAAAAGAAAATACGATATTCAATCTCTGCCTTAATCGTAGGATCACCAGCAGCATAGCCTGTAAATGTCTCATCAGCTATGATTGTACCGTTTTCTTTAAAAGTGGCTCCTGCACAAAATGGAGTTAACCCTTTAGGTACCACTGTAGGTTCATATTTAAAATAAATACTGGATTGGGTGTTAATACTGCTGTCATCTTCATAGGTAATTTCATAAGTAGCAATTTTATCACCATCACTATTGAAATTAACCGTGATTTGTTGAGATTGTAATTGAAAATCAGATATGATCTCCCTTGTAATTCCATCCCCAAAATCGGCCGTCAGTTTTTTAATACGCTGTTGTTGATTTTCAAAGATATAAGCAGGATCAATTTTAAAAGTAATCCCAGAACCTTTAACCGCTTGATCTAGTGGCGCGATAACGGTAGTATGTAGCGTGTAAAAAGCTGGTCTCCCTGAAATTTGAGTAAACTCATTAGCTTCTTCATCATAAGTTAGACCACTGTTTTCAATATCTTCCTCACGGTAATTGAGTAGTTGAAAATCGGTATTGAGTATCCCTAAAGGCACAATACCTGTATTTTCCTGTTTAATTTGGCTTAATAAGCTTGAGCGGCTCATAAACAGTTGCTCGTTACTAGCACGATGTATCTCACTTAAGGCTTTCTGGAAGTAGTCATAAGTTGCTGTATCAAAGCCTTCTTCCCTATTAAAATTATAAAGGTTTGCAAATTGAAAAACCCGTTCATAGATAATACCACTAGTGACATCAGTTTGATCTACATTTTCTAAGGCATCATCTAGTGTAGGCTCAGATTCTTGTGCCGTTGCATTGTATAGAAATAATAGCATTCCTATACTAAGAATAAATCTTTTCATAAATTTGATTGTTTAATAGTTAATAATTATTGTGTTACTGTTAAATATTTATAGACTGCCGTTACAGCGGCAGTCTTGTTTTATGGAAAGGAAACGCTGGATAGCTGAGGAGTTTTAAGGTCAAATCTACCTAGTGAGACTCTAATCGTATCATTTCGATTATCAAAACGAACTAAACTACCTTGAAATGTTCCAGACCAAATTGTTTGTACATTCTGAATGACATCTAATTTTGTTATTAAAACTATTCCAGATTCGTCATACGATAGATATTGCTGGTATGATTGTAAATTATCGTCCCAAATTATGCAATGCATATAGTTATTACTGTTACCATCCAATCCTCTTAAACCATTTGAACTATCTAATCGGTAACTACCTTCTCCCGTTTGAATGAGATCTTCCAAGTGAATTAGAATTGAAGCCGTTTTATTACTTTTAAAATCCGTTGCATCAAATTCAATACTTTGATTACCGCCTCCAATGACTTTCAAACCTCTATCTTCTGAATTAAAAGTACCTGTTCCATCACGAGGTCTAAAAAACTTACCATCAATCAAACAACCAAATGTGTTTTCTCCTGTCATGGTGATGGGTGGTAATAAACTTTCTTGAGATGGTGTATCATCTGTACTGCAAGAAACTGTTAATAGTATAGCGATGATGATAAGTAGTGTTTTCATAAGATTGTATTTTAAGATTTCGCAAAAGCGAGATTATCTAAATTTGATTGTTTAATAGTTAATAATTATTGTGTTACGGTTAAATATTTATAGACTGCCGTTACAGCAGCAGTCTTGTTTTAATCAAAACTTGTGCTTTGCAATGAAATTGACTCTATATCAAAATGTCCTTGACTGATAATTAAACTATCCATTGGGTTCTCTATATTCAACAGCTTAGCCTGAAATACTCCTGAAATAATATAGAAATTCCCTGAATCCTGATTGTCTTCAATTACTTCAATTGAACCAGAGCCTTCAAATGAATGGTAGTTTGAATAGTCTCCTATAGCCGAATTCCAAAAGCTACCGTATAAATAATTATTATTTGGCCCATCGACTCCTCTCAAACCATTTGCAGCACCAATTTCATATCTTCCTTCCTTGTTAATGAAATAGTCTTCCAAATGAATATATAATGATTTAGTTTTATTACTCTTACGATCAAATACATGAATTTCCCAATTATCTGTTTCGGTTTGCACTACACGCAATCCCTTATTTTCACTATTAATTGTAGATTGCCCATCTCTAGGTTTAAAGAATTCCCCATCAATCAAACAACCAAATGTGTTTTCTCCTGTCATGGTGATGGGTGGTAATAAACTTTCTTGAGGCGGTGCGTCATCAGTAGTGCAAGCAATAAGAAGTAAACATGCGATAAGAGTTTTTAAGATTTTCATAAGATTGTATTTTAAGCTTTTGCAATAGCGAGATTATCTAAATCTGATTGTTTAATGGTTAACAATTATCGTGTTACTGTTAAATGTTTATAGACTGCCGTTACAGCGGCAGTCTTGTTTATGGAAATGAAACATCGAATAATTGAGGCGTTTTAATATCAAATCTACCAATTGAGACACTTATAGTATCTGTTGGATTATTAAAACGAACTAAATTACCTCGAAATGTTCCAGACCTTATTGTTTGTACATTCTGAATAACTTCAAATTTTGTTAATGAAACTATTCCTGATTGGTCGAATGATAGATATTGTTGATATGTTTGAGCCTTATCACCCCAAATTGTACAATGCATATAGTTATTATTGTTACCATCCAGCCCTCTAAATCTATTTGAACTATTTAATTGGTAATTGCCTTCTCCAGTTTCAATAAGGTTTTCTAAGTGGATTAAAATTGATGCCGTTTTAATACTTTTAAAATCTCTTGCATCTAATTCAATACTTTGATTACCGCCTCCAATAACTCTCAAACCTCTATCTTCTGTATTGAAAGTACCCGTTCCATCACGAGGCCTAAAAAACTTACCTTCAATCAAACAACCAAAGGTATTTTCTCCTGTCATGGTGATAGGTGGTAACTAACTTTCTTCTGACTGGATATCATCTGTGTTACATGAAGTTATCAATATGATAACTATAGTAGTGAGTAGTGTTTTCATAACAAATTATTTAATAGATTCATATCAAATCATCTTTTTTGCTATGCATAAAGTGCATATTTATATACAGTGCGCGTAAGCACATGTTTAATGATCTAATAAGATTATAATTTTACTCAACTAGTTAGGGAAGAATCACTAGCAATTTTGATTACCTAAACTTATAGGAATTTACTTTTAAAAATGTTAAAGAAAGGTTAACGAAAAATAAGTTAACTTCTTAATACAACACAATCAATTGATTTACAAACTATTACATAATTAGTAAATATAGCTATTCAACTTTAAGACAACATTATAGACAATGCTTAAACACTTAATGTTATTCATTTTTTACGCAAAACTCTCTTAGGTCTTTTTACAAAAATGTAATGTTTAAGAAAATACTAAAAAGTAAACTTATTATCTACTTTGAAAAACCAAGTTAGCATTCTTAGGCTTCAAAGTGATCAGTGGATGGTAATCAATATGATCTTGAACGGTTGTGATTTCAAAACGTTCTACCATTCTTCTTATGACCAGCATCATTTCCATCATGGCAAAATTATTCCCTACACACATCCGAGGTCCAGCGCCAAATGGAAAATAGAAATCTCGGTAGGCTTTAGCTTTTTGAGCTTCAAATCTGGATGGATCAAAAGCTTCTGGATTTCCCCATAAGTCTTTACGTCGATGCATTTCATAAAAAGAAACCAACCAAATGCTTTCTTTCTCTATAACTATATCTTCACATTCATCTGCCTCTAGCGCTACACGATCCGTTACATAAGCTGGTGGATACAATCTTAGCGTTTCTTCCACGCATTGCTTGAGATATGGCATGGCCATCAATTGGTTCATTAGTGTTTCGTCAAGATTGGCTTTTGAAACATCTTCTCTAGCCTTTTCTATTGTTTCTGGATGATGCGCTAGTAATTGCGCTGCAAAGCTTAAAGCGTTTGCCGTGGTTTCATGTCCAGCAATAAATAATACTAGAATCTCATCTACTAGTTGATCATCATCCATGTGACTTCCATCCTCATAAGTACTATGAAGTAACATATCCAGTAAGTCACCAGGTTCATTCTTACTATCACGACGGTTATTTATAATAATACGCAGTATATCTCTCGCTTCATCGACCATTGCCAATGCATGAGGAACACTATTTGTTCCAGATAGCCACTCTCTATCAAAGTACCACTTCATCCATGGGATACGCAGTTCTTTGATCAACATCTTTTGAGCTTGCTCTGTAATTTCTTGAAGTCTAGAAATCTTTTGTTCTAAGTTCTCTATGTCAGCAAAATCAAATAAACTTCTTGCCACAACCTTAAAAGCAAGATCATTAAAAATGGCATAAACATCTGTAATCTCATCTAGTTGAATGCGATCGAGCTCTTCTTTAACTACCACATCCATAGTAGCCATAAAGTTATTAATAGAACTTTTATAAAATGCTGGCTGGATCAATTTTCTGTTTGCTCTCCACTTTTCACCATTTTCCGTCAATAACCCATGACCTATATACTTTCCTAAATCCTCTGTCTGTAAAGATGATTTATGATAATTCTTTTGATTCTTTTGGAGAATGTGCTGTGTGATTTTCTCATCACAGGTAAAGTGAATCATAAGTCCCGGCTTAGGACTTATCTTAAAGGTATTCCCATACTTCTCAAAATTCTCTCTGTGGAATGGTAATGGATCTTTGTAAATCTGTCTGGATTTAGCTAAAAAAGTAAGTGCTGGAACCTGAGCTATTTCTTTCATTGATTGTCAAATAAACCTCCTAATGCATTTCCTTTAATCTTACCTAAATGTTTATAAGCTAGCTCAGTCACTTCACGCCCACGAGGTGTGCGCATAATAAAGCCTTGTTGAATTAAAAATGGTTCGTACACTTCTTCAATAGTTTCTGCACTTTCAGACACAGCAGTTGCAATAGTTGTTAGCCCTACCGGTCCACCTTTGAACTTATCGATAATAGTCAGTAAGATTTTATTATCCATCTCATCAAGACCATTTGCATCCACATTTAAGGCTTTTAATGAATATTTAGCGATTTTAAGGTCAATACTACCATTACCCTTAATCTGGGCAAAATCACGCACTCTACGCAGCAATGCATTAGCGATACGAGGCGTCCCACGACTACGACCAGCAATTTCTATTGCAGCATCTTCATCAATAGGCACTTTTAAAATTTCTGCACTACGAGTGACAATAGTAGAAAGTAATTCTGTTGAATAATATTGTAATCTAGATTGAATCCCAAAACGGGCACGCATGGGTGCTGTAAGTAAACCGGATCTTGTAGTCGCACCTATTAAGGTGAAAGGTGCAAGATTTATTTGAACTGTCCTAGCATTAGGACCAGTCTCAATCATGATATCAATCTTATAATCCTCCATAGCACTATATAAGTACTCTTCAACAATCGGACTTAATCGATGTATCTCGTCTATAAATAGCACATCACGCTCGTCAAGATTAGTAAGTAATCCAGCAAGATCACCAGGCTTATCCAACACAGGTCCAGAAGTCACTTTAATACCAACACCTAATTCATTTGCAAGAATATGGGCTAGCGTTGTTTTACCCAATCCTGGTGGTCCATGAAACAAAGCATGATCGAGTGCATCATCACGCTGATTTGCAGCTTCAACAAAAATTTTGAGATTTTCGAGCACTTGATCTTGACCAGCAAAATCATCAAAACTTAAAGGTCTTAACGCTCTTTCAACATCATTTTCTTCATGAGAGAAATGACTTCCAGTGGGATCTAAATGTTCGTTCATGTATCAAAGATAATGTTCAATCTGCTGCTTTGATAATATAGAGATGAATTTATTACGCTTTCGCGAAAGCGTAATAACAAAAGCTTAACTCAATTTAATAATAACTTATGACCTTGCCTAAAACATCGTTTGTATCTTAAAAGAAAAATAATGAAACCAAAACAGCATACCCCAAAATTAGAAGTGACTTTGATAGACCAAACTAAATGGTCTCTAGAAAGTCAAAAGCCGAATAAATACACCTTGACCGTATTTTATCGTGGATATCACTGTCCCGTATGTAAAAAGCAACTGGAAACTGTAACCGATCACTTGCCAGACTTTAAAGAAAGAGGTATTGATGTGATAGCCATAAGCATGGACAGTAAGGAAAGAGCAGAAAAATCATCAAAGGAATGGAATGTAGAAGGATTGACCATAGGATATGATTTACCAGTAGAAACTGCAAAAGAATGGGGACTTTACTTATCAAAAGCGATTAGTGACAAAGAACCCGACTTGTTTTCAGAACCTGCTATATTTTTAATCAAGCCTGACAAGACTTTATTCTTTGCATCGATTCAAACAATGCCATTTGCAAGACCTAAAATAGCTGACCTTATCAAATCCATTGATTTTGTAGAAGACAAACACTATCCTGCAAGAGGTGAAGCTTAAAACTTATGTATAAAAAAAGCCGCTAAATAGCGGCTTTTTTCATGTGACAGAATCATAATTAATGATTCATTTCTTCTTCTCCATCTTGCAAAGGAATATGTTGTGGAGTGTAATCCTGTCCTGGTATTACATACTCACCATTTTCATTCACTTTTGAGTAATCATATGCCCAACGATGAACATGAGGAATAGGTCCATCCCAGTTACCGTGGATATGCTTATCTCCTGTAGTCCATTCCAAAGTATTAGATTTCCATGGATTTGCTGGCGCTTTCTTACCATAAAAGATAGACTTAACAAAATTGTAAACAAATATCAATTGCGCAAGTGCAGTTGCAATAGCAAAATATGTAATCAATTGATTAGTGTCAGCAAGGTCATCAAAATAAGGGAAGTTAGTATTTGTGTAATAACGACGAGGTAAACCAGCCATACCTATAAAGTGCATCGGGAAGAAAACGCCATACGCACCAATCGCTGTCAACCAGAAATGTGCGTAACCAAGATTTTTATTCATCATCTTGTTAAACATCTTTGGGAACCAGTGATAAACTCCTGCAAACAATCCATAAAGCGCAGAGATACCCATTACTAAGTGAAAGTGAGCTACAACAAAGTAAGTGTCATGAACATTTATATCTAGCGTACTATCACCTAAAATGATACCTGTTAATCCACCAGTAATAAATGTAGAAACAAGACCTATAGAAAACAACATTGCCGGATTGAGCTGCAAATTACCTTTCCATAACGTGGTTATATAATTAAATGCTTTTACTGCAGATGGAATCGCAATTAATAGAGTTGTAAATGTAAATACTGAACCTAAGAAAGGATTCATTCCAGATACAAACATATGGTGACCCCAAACAATTGTTGACAAGAACGCAATCGCTAAAATAGACGCTACCATCGCTCTATAACCAAAAATAGGTTTACGCGAGTTAGTGGCAATAATCTCAGATGTAATACCTAAAGCAGGTAATAATACAATGTAAACTTCCGGGTGACCAAGGAACCAAAAAAGGTGCTCAAATAAAACTGGAGAACCTCCTTGATGTGCTAGTACTTCACCTTTGATATAAATATCAGACAAGAAGAATGAAGTTCCGAAACTCCTATCCATTATCAATAATAAAGCCGCTGCAAATAATACTGGGAACGAAACAACACCAATGATAGCAGTTACAAAAAATGCCCAGATTGTCAATGGAAGTCTAGTCATAGACATACCTTTTGTACGCATGTTTATGACAGTTACAACGTAGTTTAATGATCCTAACAATGAAGAAGCAATAAATATAGCCATAGAAACTAACCATAATGTCATACCCATACCTGAACCAGGCATCGCCTTAGCTACAGCACTTAATGGAGGATAAATGGTCCAACCAGCTGCGGCAGGTCCTAATTCAACAAATAAAGAACTAATCATTATTGCAGAAGAAAGGAAAAACAACCAATAAGAAACCATATTTAAGAAACCTGAAGCCATATCACGAGCTCCAATTTGTAAAGGAATCAAAAAGTTAGAGAAAGTTCCACTTAAACCAGCTGTTAAAACGAAGAATACCATTATGGTACCATGAATAGTAACTAATGCTAAGTAAATATTAGGATCCATTACACCACCTGGTGCCCACTTACCTAATAGCGCTTCAAAAATAACATTTGGTTGCTCTGGATTTGCAATCTGCATTCTCATTAGTACAGACATTAAGATACCTATAGCACCCATAATAAGTCCCGTAATAAGATATTGCTTAGCAATCATCTTATGATCTGTTGAGAAAATGTATTTTGTTACAAATGTTTCTTTGTGATGGTGATGACCATCATCATGTCCATGCTCTGTTGCTGCTGCAATCACTTGTCCCATATATCTTAGTTTTCAGCGTTAGCTAAAGTTGTTTCAAAAGTTGTTTGTGTTTCTAACCACTTATTGTAGTCTTCCTCAGATTCAACTACTATCTTCATTTGCATATTGTAATGTGACGCACCACATATTTTATTACACAATAAATAGTATTCAAATTCATAAGGATCCAAAGCTACATCACCTGCAGCCTCTAATTCTTTACTTTTTTGTCGTCTAATTTCGTTAATCTTACGAACTTTTTCAGTCATAAATTCAGTTGACTTATAATCCTCAGAAGTTACAGTGGGCGTAAAGCTAAATTTAGTCACCATACCTGGTACAACATTCATCTGAGCTCTAAAGTGAGGCATGTAAGCAGAGTGTAAAACGTCCTGACTACGGAAATTAAAGACTACTGGTCTGTTAACCGGTAGATGTAATTCTGTAGCTACCATATCATCTTTACCATCAGCATCTGTAGGATCAATACCTAAAATATTAGCTCCTTCGATAAATCGCACGTTAGCATCTCCTAAAGTATTATCAGCGCCACTATATCTAACTTTCCAGCCAAATTGATAAGCATATACTTCCACTACTAACGGATCCTCATGTTTATCTACGTCCATAATATCATTCCACGAGAATAATCCCCACAAAATAAGACCAGCTAAAACAACCACAGGGATTGCAGTCCATATAAATTCCAATCGATCATTATCAGCATAGAATAAAGCTTTCTGACCTTTTCTACCACGATATTTATAACTAAACCAGTGTAATAATGCTTGAGTTAAAAATTGAACGATCATGATAACCACTGTCGTCAATAATAACAATGAATCATATTCTGCCCCATGAGCAGATGCAGCATCTGGTAAGAAATAATCTTGATAACCTATAAAACAAGCAATCATCATTACATACATCGCGATAACGAAGTAAAGCATGTATTTACCTTGACGATTATTATCGGCGTCATTGGCGATTTCACCATCAGCACCGTTTGCTTCTGGAGATTTTCCTAGCTGAACAATTTTTGAAATTTGCCATAAAGCAATAACAAACAAAGCAGCAATTAATATGATAAGAAATGCAGTCATTTCAGTGTTTTTCTATAATTAATTAATAGTGAAAATGTTTACTTTCTCCAATAAATGGATCTCCTTTTGCAAGTAACGGAGCTTTTGAAATAGTGTTGAATATTACTAACAAGAAAATACCTGCAAATAACATAAACGAGCCTATTTCAGGCATACCGATAAACCAAGAATCACCTACAGTAGCCGGCATAACCATTACATAAATATCTAAATAGTGACCTAGTAAGATAAAGATTCCTGCAGTTACAACAAACCAATTCACACGCTTAAAGTCGGAATTCATAAGAATTAATAACGGGAATAAGAAGTTAATCGCAACCATACCAAAGAATAATATATTGTAGTCTTCTATTCTTGTAATAAAGTAAGTTACCTCTTCTGGGATATTAGAATACCAAATCAACATAAACTGAGAGAACCATAAGTAGGTCCAAAATATACTAATACCAAACATGAATTTAGCTAAATCATGAATATGTGAATCATTGATAAATTCTAAATGACCTCTGGATTTTAAGTAAATAGTTACTAATGCGATCACTGTAATACCACTAACGAACATACTAGCGAACACATACCATCCAAATAATGTTGAGAACCAGTGAGGATCAAAACTCATGATCCAGTCCCAAGACATAATAGATTCCGTAACAATGAAGAAAACTAGAAACATAGCAGAATGCTTGAATCCTTTTTTGTACCATACATTTCCTTCTGGCTCTTCATCTTGTTTAAGCGAGAACTTACGGATATTCCATCTGTATAAGTTCCATCCTACTAAAAATGCACCAGCTCTAATTAACCAAAAAGGGACATTTAGGAATCCTGTTTTACCTGCAACTAAAGCATCATAATTTTCATGACCTACTTCTGCCACACCAGGATTCATCCAAGTAAAAATATGATTAGCACCTAAACCAGTAGCAAGAAGTAATACAAACATTAATATACCACCAACTAGTAAATAGCTACTGATACCTTCCATAACTCTGAATAAACCAGGAGACCATCCTGCTTGCGCAACTTTCTGAATTGCGTAAAAAGCGGTACAACCTAATGCTATCATAAAAAAGAAAAAGCAAGCAACATATAGTGCTGACCAAGGCTTGTTTGCTAATTGATGATACAAGTGCTCTACGTGATCAGACTCGTGACCAGATGCATGTTCATCACCATGAGCATTGGAAGCGTGTGCATCATCATGAGCATCATGTGAAACCACTTGATGAGTATCTGTAGAACCATGGCCATAGCCATGTGAAGCATCGTTTGCTAACATTTCTCTTACTGCATCCTCAGAGGCAGGCGCACTTAAAAACCCACCTACGGTAAGTAATGCCCCTAATCCAATAAGGACAAATGCGAAAATTTTTAATTTACTTGAAACTTTGTACATATAATAAAATTTCGTGGTCGATTACTCGCCTTCAGTTGATGAATGATTTTCTACTTGACTACCGTGGTCGTCTTCATGAGCGTCCTCACCGTGCATTTCAACACCATGATCATCGACTGCATGATTTCCTAATTGAGATTCCATTTCCAATTCATCTTGAACTGAAACAAAATCCTTAGCGTCTTGACCTTTTAAGTCTCTAGTTAGTGCATCAACATGATGAGCTATTTGCCATCTTTCTTCAATAGAAGTTTGAGAAGCATAAGAACCCATATAGTTAATTCCCCAATACATTACATGATAAATAGAACCTTGAGAAATATCACGATCTGCATAAGAAGGTACACCTAGTATTTTTTCATTCTTAACTAAGTGACCTTGACCATCACCTTTAGTACCATGACATATTGCACAATATATATTGTACAATTCCTGACCAGAAGCTAGATTTTCTTCTGTATATGGCAACGGGTTTTTTAATTCTGCTTTCGCGGAAGCGTAACCTTCATTACTGTTTGCATATTCATAAGGTAACCAACCTCTATTAACTGTTCCTTCTACAGGAAGTTGAGCCTCAACATTCCCGTCAAATATGTCTCCTTCTTGATAGGTTTCATAACCTACCGATTCGTACATATTAGGGAAGTATTGTACACTTCTGTCTGACTTAGCATCTACTGCATTACTATCTCCACCACATGAAATAATCATCAGTGAAGCAAAGGCGTAAATGAACGTTTGAAAATATCTATTCATTAGTGTGCGTCTTTGTCAATTATTTTTATTTCTACAGCACCAGTGTCATGTAAAAATTTACTCATTTCTTCAATATCTTTTCCAGTAGCATCAATCTCCATCAAAAAGTGATCATCAGTTGTACGTACATCTGGATTCTCAGCAGATTTAAACGGCCATAATCTACTTCTAAGATAGAATGTGATAACCATTAAGTGAGCCGCAAAAAATACCGTCAACTCAAACATGATAGGCACAAATGCCGGCATATTTTCTAAATAAGAAAAACTAGGCTTACCTCCAATGTTTTGTGGCCAGTCCTGAATCATTATATAATTCATCATTACGGTAGCCACTGTAAGACCAACGAGACCATAAAGGAATGCATTGATGGCTAAACGAGTATCTGCAATACCCATTGCTTTTTCTAGTCCGTGCACAGGAAAAGGAGTAAAAACCTCTTCAATGTGATAATGCTTTTCTCTGACTTGTTTTACTGCACCGAGTAAAACATCATCATCAGTATAAAGAGCGTGTATAGTTTTATCTGACATAATTACTACTTTGAAGGATGAGCAATAGGGTCACCAGATGCGGTGTCCGATTCAACATTAGTTCCTTTTTGTTCTCTTAATTTCTTATACTTACTTCCACTTGATTTAAGAATTGACTTAACCTCTGCTTGTGCTATTACAGGGAACGTTCTTGAATAAAGTAAGAACAAAACAAAGAAAAATCCAATTGTACCAATAAAAATTCCTATGTCAACAAAAGTTGGAGAGAACATTGTCCATGATGATGGAACATAATCTCTGTGAAGAGATGTAACTATAATCACAAAACGCTCAAACCACATCCCGATATTTACTACAATAGAGATTACAAAAGAGAACATAATACTTGTTCTTAATTTCTTGAACCACATGAATTGAGGTGAAAACACATTACAAGTCATCATCGCCCAATATGCCCATGCATATGGTCCAGTTGCCCTATTTAAAAATGCATATTGTTCATACTCTACACCAGAATACCAAGCTACAAAAAGCTCTGTGATATATGCAACACCGACAATAGAACCCGTAATCATAATTACGATATTCATTAATTCAATGTGCTGAATAGTAATATAGTTTTCTAAGCTTACCACTTTTCTCATTACGATAAGAAGCGTATTTACCATAGCAAATCCAGAGAAAACTGCACCTGCAACGAAGTAAGGCGGAAATATAGTAGTGTGCCATCCAGGGATAACTGAGGTTGCAAAGTCAAAAGATACAATCGTGTGAACCGAAAGTACTAACGGTGTTGCTAATCCAGCAAGAACGAGAGATACCTCTTCAAAACGTTGCCAATCTTTAGCTCTACCTGACCAACCAAAGGAAAGTATACCATATATCTTTTTGTTAAAAGGAGTAATTGCTCTATCTCGTATCATCGCAAAATCAGGAAGTAAACCTGTCCACCAGAATACTAAAGAAACTGAAAGATATGTGGAAATCGCAAATACATCCCAAAGTAGAGGTGAATTAAAGTTAACCCATAAAGAACCAAACTGATTAGGAATAGGCAATACCCAATAGGCTAACCACGGACGTCCCATGTGAATAATTGGAAATAAACCTGCTTGTATTACCGAGAAAATAGTCATCGCCTCTGCAGAACGGTTAATGGCCATCCTCCACTTTTGACGGAAAAGCAGAAGAACCGCAGAAATCAACGTTCCAGCATGACCAATACCAACCCACCATACAAAGTTGGTGATGTCCCATGCCCATCCAATTGTCTTGTTAAGACCCCAAACACCTATACCGGTGGAGATCGTATAAATAATGCATCCTATTCCATAAAGAAAAGCTACAAGAGCGATTGTAAAGACAATCCACCATTGTTTGTTAGCAGCACCTTCTACAGGTGCAGCAATATCTCTTGTTACGTCTGAGTAAGACTTATCTCCTGTAACTAGAGCTCTTCTTATGGGCGCTTCGTAATGAGCCATAATGTATCGATTAGTTTTCCTTAATTATTATGCGTTTCTTACTTTAACTTGATATATCACGTTAGGTTCAGTTCCAACTTCCTCTAATAAATGATACATACGGTCACTATTTTTAAGTTTAGTGATTTCAGATTCTTTATCATTGATATCACCAAATTTAATTGCTCCGTTTGAACAAGCATTTGAACATGCCGTAGCAAATTCTCCATCTTTGATCATACGTCCATCTTTCTTAGCTTCAAGAATTGTCATTTGTGTCATTTGCATACACATAGAACATTTCTCCATAACACCGCGAGATCTCACCGTAACATCAGGATTGATCACCATGCGACCTAAGTCATTATTCATGTGATAATCAAACTCATCATTGCCATTATATAAGAACCAGTTGAAACGACGTACCTTATATGGACAGTTATTTGCACAGTAACGAGTACCTACACAACGGTTATAAGCCATATGATTCTGACCTTGACGGCCATGTGAAGAAGCTGCCACAGGACATACAGTTTCACAAGGTGCGTGATTACAATGCTGACACATTACTGGCTGGAATGCCACTTGTGGATTATCTGCTGGATTTTCTAACTCACCAAAACCACCTAAAGATCCATTATCTCCAAATAAGCCTTCGAATCCATCTTTCTTGTCTTCATCTGATTCAAAACTATCTGTAGAAGAATAATATCTATCAATACGCAACCAGTGCATATCACGTGATTTTCTAACTTCTTGCTTACCTACAACTGGCACATTATTCTCTGCATGACATGCAATAACACAAGCACCACAACCTGTACAAGCATTAAGATCTATAGACATATTAAAATGATGACCCGTTGAACGATCAAAACTAGTCCATAAATCTACATCTGGTGAAGTTACCGGAGTCTCAATATGATTAAGAGAAACTTCTGGCATCGGATTAAACTCGTGTTTATCTCCGTTTATATATGTAGTTAAATCAGTCTCGCGTATGATATCGCGACCCATCATTGTATTTTGTAATTGTGTACATGCAAACTCATGTTCTCCACCAACATTCTCTACAGTAACAGCCTGGATTGAAGAACCACTCTTAAAGAACGGATATGCATTTACACCAGTCTGCATTTCAGCTTGTATAGAAGCCGTCTTACCGTATCCTAAAGCGATACCAATAGTTCCTTGAGCTTGTCCTGGCTGGATTAATGCCGGCAACTTACGCTCAACGCCATTCATTTTAACCACAACATAACTACCGTTCAAACCACCGTTTGCTACATTCTCATTTTCAACACCTAATTGTTCTGCATCGATTTGCGAAATAGTAACATAATTATCCCACGTAGTACGAGTAATAGGATCTGGAAGCTCTTGTAACCATGGGTTATTAGCTTGCGCACCATCACCTAAACCAGTTTTAGTATACAATATCAATTCAAAACCAGAAGGCTTTTTAGAATTCACTAACTGAGAAAGCGCGCTATTATCTGAAACCGAAGCAACAAACTCTGATGCGTTTTCATCAACCTGCAAGCCGACATTAGATGTAAAGAAACCGTCTTGTAAGGCTTGAGACCAACTCGCACCGTTACTTTTAGAATATAGCTTTAAGTAATCCTTATAAGATTGATCGCTACCAGACCATTTCAATAAAGTATCTTGTAATTGGCGAGTATCAAAAATAGGACGAATGGTAGGCTGTGCTAAAGAAACAATTCCCTTCTTTATCTCTGTATCTCCCCATGACTCAAGATAATGAGGTGTTGTAGCTACATAATCACATTTCTGCGCTGTTGAATCTTCACGTGAGGCAAATGAAACCGTTAAGGCAACTTTTTCCATCGCTTTCGCGAAAGCATCACTATTATCATAACTATAGATAGGATCGACACCAGCCACAAATAACGCACCAACTGAACCAGATTGCATTTCTTTAACCAACTGATCCACCGCTAAACGATTCCCTTGACGAGTCATTATCGGAGCAGCAGTATCTACTATAGAACTATTTAATTTTTCATTGATAGCAAGAACTAATTGCTGCGCTGCTTGATCAGGAAGACCACATAACACAACGGCTTTACTACCAGCTTTTGAAAGCTTTTGAGCTGTTTGCTCAACCACCTTAGCAACTTTATCACTCAAAGAGACATTAGCCGCACCACCAACTAACTTACTATACAAAGCAGCAAGAATATGCTTTTGCTCTGTAGGAGTTACTGGATAACGTAAATCTGCATTCGCACCAGAAAGAGTCATGTTAGACTCAAACTGAACATGATGCGACATACTTTTATTAGATGGCACTCTTGATGCAGAATAACCCTTATCAAACCCACCACCTTGCCAGTTACCTACAAAATCAGCACCTATCGAAACAATAGTCTCAGCATCAGTGAAATCATAATCAGCAAGACCACGAACACCATATTTAGACTCAAAAGCATTTAACGCACCATCTTCACCTACCGTATCGTAAGTAACGTGACGAACATTAGAATACTTCGACTTAAGCATCTCTATAATAGCCATTGTGGAAGGACTAGCAAAAGTTTGAGTCAATACTGCAAGTGTTTTGCCATTTAACTCATTAAGCTTTTGAGCGACTTCTTTATCTAAAGTTTCCCATGTAGACTCAGCACCTTTTACAAGAGGTGTCTTTAAACGATTATTATCATATAAAGATAAAACAGAGGCATGAACACGTGCATTTGCATGACCACGATATTTTGCATCTTTATTACTCTCTATCTTAATAGGACGACCTTCACGCGTTTTCACTAATATACTAGCAAAATCATAACCATCTGCGATAGTTGTTGCATAGTAATTAGCCATTCCAGGAATAATTTGCTCTGGTTGGTTTACGTAAGGCACAGAATAAATTACTGGTCCTTCACATGCAGCCAATGAAGCTGCAGCGGTACTAAAACCAACATACTTTAAGAAATCACGACGTGTAGTTGAAGACTCCTCCATTACCTCGTTATTCCCTAAAAATTCTTCAGTAGGAATAGGTGCAGCAAATTCGTTTTGCTCAAGATTCTTTACAATCTCATTGCTTTCATCGAGCTGCGCTGTACTTTTCCAATATTTCTTAGTAGTAGCCATATATCTCTCTAAAACTATTTATTAATAGTGGCATTTACCACATTCAAGACCACCTAAATCTGCAATAGTAAGTTGTTTACCACCACGTTGCTTAGACAACTCTTCATGAATTTTTTCGTAGTACCCGTTATTTGCTAGATCTACATTAGTTTCTCTGTGACAGTTAATACACCAGCCCATCGTTAAAGGTGAGTATTGATACATAACTTCCATTTCCTCTACAGGACCATGACATTGCTGACAAGCTATATTTCCTGCCGTAACATGCTGCGCATGGTTGAAATACGCTAGGTCTGGCAAGTTATGAATACGAACCCATCTTACCGGCTGCGTTTCACCCGTAAATGCTTGCTCATCTGAATCCCATCCAGTTGCTGCATATAACTTTTGAATCTCTTTATTATAATCGACTCCATATTCATTTATACCTTCTTGGTAAGTTGCATCTGCAACTTCACCTACAGACTTATGACAATTCATACAAACATTCAATGAAGGAATACCTGAATGCTTAGACTCTCTAGCACTAGAGTGACAATACTTACACTCTATTTGATTAGTCCCAGCATGTATTCTATGCGAATAATGTATAGGTTGCACCGGAGCATAACCTTGATCCACACCAACTGACATTAAAGCACCATAAGCAAAATATGCACTTGCTAACAATAAGAACACTGCGCTTACCAATACCAAGAATTGATTCTCAGCAAAAGCCTTCCAAATAGGACGACGCACTTCTTTTTCTTCTTCAAAGTCAGTTTGAATACCATTAGCATCTGCAAACCTCTTTAATGTACTGTTTACAACAAAAAGCAAAGCAACTAATAGTACTAATATGAGCGCCAGCGCTGCCAGAACGATACTATTTAAAGAGTTATCTGTGGCACCAGTAGCTTGACCACCACCTACAGCTCCCGCAACCGCAGCAGCCGGCGCAGGCTTAGGTGTATCAGTATACGCAAGAATATTATCAATGTCTGTATTCGATAATTGCGGAAAAGCATTCATCGCAGTCTGATTATACTCATTGTAAACCGCTACCGCTTGCGCATCACCACTAGCAATTAAAGCAGCTGAATTTGTAATCCAACTATATAACCACTCACGGTCATATTTTTGAGATACCTCATGTAACGCTGGCCCAACCGCTTTTTTGTAAAGTTTGTGACAAGACGCACAGTTTGCTTTAAATAAAGCCTCTCCTGCAGCTGCATTCCCAGATCCGGATGCTTCAACAGGTGCCGCTGGCTCGCCATCATTTGTGGCTGCATCCTGACCGTAAACGCTTAATGTTGAAAACGTTACAAAAACAGACGCAAGTATAAATTGCCAAGCGGAAAAATGTAATTTCCTTTTTATCATGTCTTTTACTGAATATTGCAATAAATTTGGCACAATAATTACGGTATTTTACCGTATCGTAAATGCTGCCGCAAAAATAAGGTATAAAGTCTATAATTTTGCAGCAGTTAAATTGAACAAAATAATTTATAATAATTCTAAATAAACTCGCTTTCGCGAAAGCGGAATAACAAAATCCATAGATATGCATAAGCACCTGAATTCAAGAATAGTAGTAACCGTAGCAATATTAATGTTGAGCTCCATAGCGCTTGCCCAACATTCAAATCAAGTTGAAGAAACTAAAATAGAAAGCCTTATTTCTAAAAAAATATCTATGGATAAGGAAGGAAAATTCAAAGATCGCTACACCATTCAGTTGTTTTATGGAGAAATAGAAGGGGCTAAAAAAATAGAAGCAAAATACAAAGCAAGCCCAATGACATGGGAATCAAACCTAGAATATGAAGCACCCAATTTTAAATTATGGGTAGGTAGTTACAGAAACAAATTAGAAGCAGAAAGAGCGTTAATTGAAATTAAGAAAGAATTTCCTAACGCATTTATATTAAAGCCATAATTTAAATATCTCTTAAAAATCAAAAAGGCGATTTCTAACGAAATCGCCTTTTTTTTATAAATAAAATTGAAAGATTATTTCAACTTTTTCTTTACCTCTACTTCACGGAAACATTCTATAATATCTCCTTCCTGAAGGTCGTTGTAGTTTTTAATTTGCATACCACATTCATATCCTTTTGCAACCTCCTTAACATCATCTTTAAACCTCTTTAAGGCAGAAAGCTCACCAGTGTAAACAACAACACTATCACGTATTAATCTTACACCACTATTACGATATATCTTACCGTCAGTAACCATACAACCAGCAATAGTTCCTACTTTAGATATTTTAAATGTTGCTCTAATCTCTGCATTACCAGTAATCTCTTCTTTAAGTTCTGGAGAAAGCATTCCCTCCATAGCATCTTTAAGGTCATTAATAGCATCATATATGATTGAGTACATGCGGATATCAACTTCTTCCTGCTCTGCAACAGATCTTGCATTACCTTGAGGTCGTACATTAAATCCGATAATGATTGCATCAGAAGCAGAAGCTAGAAGCACATCACTTTCTGTAATTGCTCCAACCGCTTTATGTATAATATTAACTTGGATCTCCTCAGTAGACAACTTCTGGAATGAATCTGTTAATGCTTCAACAGAACCATCAACATCTCCTTTCAGTATTAAGTTCAATTCTTTAAAGTCACCTAATGCAATACGACGACCAATCTCATCAAGAGAAAGAGTTTTTTGCGTTCTAACAGATTGCTCACGCTGTAGTTGAGTACGTTTTGAAGCAATATCTTTCGCTTCTTTTTCATCCTCAAATACATGGAACTTATCACCTGCAGTAGGTGCGCCATCTAAACCTAATATTGAAACCGGTGTAGAAGGACCAGCTACATCGACGTTATTACCACGCTCGTCTTGCATCGCCTTAACCTTACCATGATTACGACCTGCAAGTACGTAATCACCTATCCTCAATGTTCCTGCTTGCACTAACACGGTAGAAACATAACCACGACCTTTATCTAAGAACGCCTCTACGACAGTTCCGACAGCAGGTTTGTCTGGATTAGCTTTAAGATCTAACAATTCAGCTTCTAGCAATACTTTTTCTAATAACTCTTCAACACCTTGACCAGTTTTTGCAGAGATATCATGAGATTGGATTTTACCACCCCAATCTTCTACAAGCAAATTCATTTGAGCAAGTGCTTCTTTAATTTTTTCAGGATTAGCCGCTTCTCTATCTACTTTGTTTATTGCAAAGATAATAGGCACACCAGCTGCTTGTGCGTGACTAATTGCTTCTTTAGTTTGAGGCATCACATCATCATCTGCTGCAATTACAATAATAGCAAGGTCAGTAACTTGCGCACCACGAGCTCTCATCGCTGTAAATGCTTCGTGACCTGGTGTATCTAAGAATGCGATCTTTTGACCGTTCTTTAATTGAACACCATAAGCACCTATATGCTGTGTTATACCACCACTCTCACCTGCAATAACATTTTCTTCACGGATATAATCCAATAAAGATGTTTTACCGTGATCAACGTGACCCATAACTGTTACAATAGGAGCTCGTGTAGTTAAGTCTTCTTCACTATCCTCAACTTCAGTTATGCTCTCTTCAATATCTGCGTTAACAAACTCAACATCATAACCAAATTCTTCTGCAACAATAGAAATAGTTTCTGCATCAAGTCTTTGGTTCATTGTCACCATCATACCTAATGACATACAAGCTCCAATCACTTGGTTAACAGCAACATCCATCATAGTAGATATATCACTTACTGTTACAAACTCTGTAACTTGTAAGATTTTCTCTTCTGAATCAGCTTGTTCTTGAGCTTCAACCTTTTCACGGTGAGAATCTCTTTTATCACGACGATATCTAGCCGCTTTAGACTTAGAGGACTTTCCTTGAAGCTTTTCAAGAGTCTCTCTTACCTGCTTTTGGATTTCTTCTTCTGTAGGCTCAGCCTTAACTATAGGAGTGCGCTTTTGAGCAGGACCACGTCTATTACCACCTGAGCGATTTCCTCCAGAACCAGATGAGCCCGGAGATTTTGTTATCCTCTTACGCTTGCGCTTGTTAGGATCCTCCTTTTTCTTAGGCTTTTTAAATTGAGATAAGTCAATCGTTTTACCTGTAACTTTTAAACCACCAAGTTTCTGATACTCGGTTTTAATCTTTTCAGGCTCTTGATTTACTTCGGGAGTCTTAGCTTCAGAAGTCTTATTTTCAGTAGATTTAGTTACTGAAGTTTTTTCAACAGACTCCTTCTTTGCATCAGGCTTTTTATCTACTTTAGGCTTATCAACTTTGGATTCCACCTTAGGCGATTTCTCAACTTTAGGCTTTTGTGAAGCTACATCTTTCTTCTTAGAAACAGGTCTCTTCTTAGGTTCAAGATCTATTTTACCTTTCACCTTCGTCTCTTGCACCTTTGGACGGTTAGAAACAATTTTAGGAGAAGAATCTTCAACTACTTCAGTTGGAGCTGGCTCAACTTTCTTTTCGACTGGTTTTTGAGGCTCTTCTTTCTTTTCGACAGGTTTTGCATCAGCGCCACCAGATAAATCAACTTTACCTACTTGCTTAGGACCGTCAAGAGTGGCTTTGGCTTTAATAACTTCTTGCCTTTTTTGCTTCTCTTCCTGCTCTTTCTCACGCTGCTCGCGCAACTCTTCCTGTTCTTTGCGACGCTCTTTACCAACTTCTTTAGAAGCTACCTTCTTACTCTTGTCAGTTTGAAACTCATCTGCAAGAGCCTTGTATACATCTGCATCGATTTTTGTAGTCGGTCTAGCTTCAATCTCAATTCCTTGAGCAGCTAAATGTTCTACAGCACGATCCAGAGATATATTAAATTCTCTTAGCACCTTATTGAGTCTCATGTTCTTTACTTCGGCCATAAATGGTTATGGGTTGACTTTTATTTTATCTAATCTTCAAATTCTGATTTAAGGATATTCACAACCGCAATGACTGTTTCCTCCTCTAAATCTGTACGCTTTACTAAATCAGTAACATCTTGTTCTAAGATACTTTTTGCCGTATCTAATCCAATTTTACTAAATTCCTGAATGATCCAAGGCTCGATTTCATCGCTAAACTCAGCCAGCTCAACATCTTCCTCGGCACCATCTCTAATAACATCAATATCATAGCCAGTTAATTTACCAGCTAATCTAATATTATGACCTCTTCTACCAATTGCCTTTGAAACCTCTTCAGGGTTCAATCTTACTTCAGCTTTTTTAGTCTCTTCATTTATTTCCATAGAAATAATTTTTGCAGGACTTAAAGCTCTAGCAATATACAACTGAGTATTTGAAGTATAATTAATAACATCAATATTTTCATTCCCTAGCTCTCTAACAATACCATGTATACGAGAACCCTTCACTCCTACACAAGCTCCAACAGGATCAATACGATCATCATAGCTATCTACTGCTACTTTTGCTTTCTCACCTGGTTCACGAACAACTGCTTTAACAGTAATTAAACCATCGAAAACTTCTGGGATTTCTTGTTCAAAAAGCTTTTCTAAGAACTTAGGAGAAGTTCGAGAAAGTATAATATTAGGCTTATTACCTCTCAACTCAACACTCTCGATAATACCTCTAACATTCTCTCCTTTTCTAAAGAAGTCAGAACCAATCTGACGATCTTTAGGCATAATGATTTCATTTCCTTCATCATCCAACAAAATGATTGCTCTATGTCGAATGTGATGAACCTCTGCACTATACAATTCTCCTTCAAGCTCTTTAAAGTGCTTATAGATATTTGTATTATCATGCTCATGAATCTTAGCTATAAGATTTTGTCTTAATGCTAGAATTGCACGTCTACCCAACTGAATTAACTTTACCTCTTCAGCTACATCTTCACCAACTTCATAATCTGGCTCAATTTTACGAGCTGCCGTTAATTCAATTTCTGAATTATCATCTTCAACTTCACCATCAGCGACCACAACACGGTTACGCCAGATCTCTAAATCTCCTTTATCTGGATTAATAATAATATCAAAGTTATCGTCATCGCCGTACTTTCTTTTGAGAGCACTTCTAAAAACATCTTCTAAGATCGCCATCAACGTGACACGATCTATCATTTTATCATCTTTAAACTCAGAAAAAGACTCGATCAATGCGAGATTTTCCATATTCACTTATTAATTAAATGTTATAATCACTTTTGCTTGTTTAATGTCGTCATATTTGATCGACCACTCTTTTTCAACCGTTACTTTTCCTTTCCCAATCGGTTTAGGCTCTCTCGCCTTCCACTGAATTGCAATACCTTCATCATTTGCAGATACCAGCTCACCAGTTTCTTTCTTTTTCTCCCTATCAATAACCTCTAACTGCCTACCTACATTTCTTTTAAATTGCCTAGGCAATGTAAGCGGCGCACTTGCACCAGCACTAGCTACTTCTAGAGAAAAATCAACCTCATCTCTATCTAGGTTGTGTTCCACCGCACGCGATATAAAAATACAATCAGCAACAGTCACACCTTCATCACCATCTATAATAACTTTAATGTCATTACCTCCATCTATTGTCATCTCCATAAGGAACAAATCTGGTCGCTCCTCAAAGGCATCATCGAGTAAATCTTGTACGGTATCTTTCAGCATATTTTATAAAAAGAGGGGACATCTGTCCCCTCATATTGTTTAAATACTTTGCAAATATACGACTTTTTTAGGCTTTTGCAAGCGATATTTCACACTGTCAGCTTGAAACAGAATTACTTATCTTTATAGTCCTAAATCCAACTCTATGAAAAAAATAATCGTACCTACTGATTTTTCAGAACAAGCAGACAATGCTTTGCGTGTTGCGGCAGATATAGCTCGTGAAAACAATGGTGAGATTTTCTTATTACACCAATTAGACCTTCCTTTACATCTGGCAAATAATGCCAGCTCAAATTTACCGGAAGCTGTTTTTTTTATGAAATTAGCCAAAGAAAAGTTTGACAACTTACTAAAAGCAGATTATTTAAACGACGTCACCATACATGGTGATGTTGAAACTGGCGCAGCCTTCAGCGGTATCATGGATACTGTAAAAAGACATAATGCAGACTTAATTGTAATGGGTAGCCATGGAGCTAGCGGCATGAAAAATATTTTCATAGGTTCAAATGCAGAAAAAGTAGTGCGCAATTCAGAAATCCCAGTACTTGTTATTAAGGACCGTAAAAAAAGACTAGATGTTAATGAATTTGTTTTTGCAACAGATTTAGATCCAGAATCTAGTAACGCGCTTAAAGAGGCAGCTGCATTTGCAAAAGGCACTGGATGCAAATTACACTTGCTCTATGTAAATACTCCGTCAAATTTTTTAAATACTCAAAAAGCAGAACAAAAAGTAAAGGAATACCTAAAAGACATTAATGTCGAACCTACTGATTACACTATTTACAATGATTTCTCCATTGAAGAAGGTGTTTTTAACTTCACTAAAGATATTAAAGGAGACTTAATAGGTATGGCAACGCATGGAAGACGCGGTATATCGCATTTCTTTAATGGCAGCGTTAGTGAAGATATTGTAAACCACTCATCCTTACCTGTTGTTACCTTTAGGATCAAATAGTTATTAATGATATCGCTTTCGCGAAAGCATAAAATAAAAAAGCACCTCGATATCCTTGAGGTGCTTTTTCACATATACAGTTATTATAAAAGCAAAAAAATCCTGACTCAATTAAGAATCAGGATTTAAAAGTTGTCCCACAAGGACTCGAACCTTGAATGACGGTACCAAAAACCGGAGTGTTACCATTACACCATGGGACAAATTCGGATGCAAATTTAAAACAAATAAGTTTTTGAGCAAATAGAATTCGATTTTTTTCTCAATTAATATCATTTTTTTCAAATTGACACGTTGAATAAATATTTCACATCTCTCTAACTCAATTATAACTGAGTAAGTTGAGTTACATCATGTAGGTTAGATATATTAATATTATTTTCGCCTTAGCTAAAAAATACTATGAAATTGAATTACAATCAACTTAACAAAATAGCTGGCTGGGTCGTATTTGCGATCGCCTTAATCACCTACTGGCTTACTGTTGAACCTACCGTAAGTTTTTGGGACGCAGGTGAATACATAGCCACTTCATCTGGACTTCAAGTAGGACATCCACCAGGAGCACCTCTTTATCAAATGCTAGGTGCGTTTTTCTCCATGTTTGCTTTAGATAAAAGTCAAATCGCATATATGGTTAACATGATGTCTGTTTTCTCCAGTGCGTTTACAATCTTATTCATGTTTTGGTCTCTAACGCTTTTATTAAAAAGACATGTCTTAAGAGAGGCTAGTAATGATTTTATGATTTTAGGAGCGGCAGCTATAGGTAGTCTTGCTTATACTTTTTCCGATAGTTTTTGGTTTAATGCTGTTGAGGCAGAGGTTTATGCTCCTGCTGCCCTATTAATGAGCGCATTATTTTACATGGGGTTATTGTGGGAACGAGATATGTTTTTACCTCGAGGTAATAAATGGCTAGTACTAATATCCTTTACGGTAGGTCTATCATTCGGCGTTCACTTTATGGGAATACTTACGATTCCGGCTATTGGAATGCTTTGGTATTTTAAGCATTATAAGAAAATTACACCTTTGAACTTTGTTATCGCAAATATTTCAGTCGTTGCTGTATTACTTTTTGTTTTCAAATTACTACTACCATATACGCTGTCTATTTTTGGATACATGGAAGTATTTTTTGTTAATGATATAGGATTACCTTTTAACTCTGGTTCTATTATAATGTTAATCCTAGTGATTGCATTGTTTGTTTTCTTGATTCGATTTTCGCGTAAGCGTAATAAACCTTTATTAAACACTATCACACTATGTGTCATGTTTGTACTAATAGGGTTTTCTTCATGGACTATGTTGCCTATACGAGCTAATGCTGGGACTCCTATCAACGAAAACAACCCAAATGATGCCCGTGCACTATTAGCTTATTATAATCGTGAGCAATATCCAGCACCAGCTTTATTTTATGGAGAAGCATTCACAGATATCTATGCAGGATTAGATCCTGAAACCCCATATCTAGACGAAAAACCTAAGTATGAAAAAGATCATAAATTAGGAAAGTATGTAATCGTAAATAATTATAAGAATTCTTTACAAAACACACACGATGACCATAAAGGTTTATTCCCAAGAATGACGGACCCATCTAGAGCGACTAATTATATAGACTTTATGGGTGGTTTAAATTACTATGTTAAGCCAGAATATGCGTCTAGTATGGAATTGCAAACTGTTCTCGCAGATTACAAACGCAATTATGAAAATGGTCGTATAAGTGCACAGGAATATGTAGATTTTCTAGTAGAATTAAGAGAAGCTGTTGTTATTGAAAAACCTGATGGGCTAGACAACGCTTCTTACTTTTTGAACTATCAAGTACAATATATGTACATGAGATACTTTATGTGGAATTTCACTGGTAGACAGAATGACATTCAAGGAGAAGGAGATCCTTTTAACGGTAACTGGATTAGCGGAATACCTTTTATAGATGAATGGCATCTAGGAACTCAAGACAACCTCTCTGAGGACATGCTCAATAATAAAGGTCGAAACACCTATTTCTTTTTACCGCTAATATTAGGTCTCATAGGTATGATTTTTCATGCTAAAAAAGATTTGAAGTCATTTTATGTGACGCTGGTACTTTTCTTATTTACAGGGCTAGCAATTATAGTCTACCTTAATCAAAGTATGTATCAGGTTCGTGAACGTGATTATGCTTATGTGGGTTCTTTCTTGGTATTTGCCATGTGGATAGGTATGGGCGTTTATGCTATTTATGAAGGTATTAAAGATTCTATATCTGTAAAAACAGCAAGAATTCTATCTCTTACCGTTTGTTTTGCAGCGGTTCCATTATTAATGGCATTTCAAAACTGGGATGATCATGATCGATCTGGAAAATATTCAGCTTTAACTAGTGCAAAAAAATACCTAGACAGCTGTTTACCTGATGCATTAATCTTTACGATAGGTGATAATGACACTTTCCCATTATGGTATTTACAGGAAGTAGAAGGTTATCGAACAGATGTGAGAGTAGTTTGTACATCATTACTTGCTACAGATTGGTACATGGACGACATGAAGAAGAAAGCGTGGGATAGTGATCCAGTACCTTCTACATTAACACATGATAAGTACACCTATGGTACCAGAGATGCCTTATGGTTTGCAGATAAAGAGCGTGTATTGCAGCGTACCGGTGGAAAAAGTTCTTTACCTGACACCTTGGACCTTAAAGACTGGATGGAATGGGTGGCAAGTGATAAGAAAATTACTCAAGAACAAATGCGTAACGATCATTGGGAACATACTTTCCCTACAAAATTCATACGCATACCTGTAAATAAAGAAGCGGTTCTTAAAAATGGCGTTGTACCTCAACGAGACGCTGATAAGATAGTTGATGAAATTGTCATTGAAATTAATAGCAGCTTAGTTTATAAGAACAGAATGTTTATGTTAGATATTATCAATGCCAACAACTGGGAACGCCCTATCTACTTTTCTGGTGGAGCATTTGGCGATGATGACTACATATGGATGAAAGACTATCTACAATTAGACGGCTGCGCATTCAGATTATTACCTATTAAGACTGAGCCAGAAAATAGACGTGATCCATTTGATATGGGACGTGTAGATCCAGACCGTGGTTATGAGATTCTTAAAAAATGGGATTGGGGAAATAGTGGTAATCCAGATATGTACTATGATGTAGAAACCAGACGTAATAGTGTAGGTTATCGCAGCAATGTAACCCGTGTTGCAGAAGCACTTACTAAAGCTGGTGATTATAAAAGGGCAGAAGAGATTCTAGATTTAGGTATGGAGAAAATGCCTCTAGACCTTTATGGACATTATTCAATGATAGAACCTTTTGTAAATGGATATTATGAAGTAGGCCAGGTTGATAAAGCTCAAAATCTTTTAGATCGTGTAATTTTAAAATATCAAGATGAAATCGATTTCTATAAAGCTCTTAATATTGATGAACGTAGAGCAAGTTACTCAGACATTATTGCTGCAGTTGAACGTTACAGAAGTCTTGTAGAATCTGCCATCTTTTATGAAGACGATAAAATGGTACAAAAACACAAAGATGTTTTCAATCAATATGTTCTAGAATTCACTCAATTCTATAGCCCAGAAGAGACAATAGGCGGATCGAGTAGAGAAGAAATTCCGACGAGTGAATTGGATAATATTTTTCAAGAAGCGACAGATAATACTGTCACTGAAGATATTATAGAAACAAA
The DNA here is from genome assembly GCF_000732625.1 of Nonlabens ulvanivorans. Taxonomy (GTDB): domain Bacteria; phylum Bacteroidota; class Bacteroidia; order Flavobacteriales; family Flavobacteriaceae; genus Nonlabens; species Nonlabens ulvanivorans. The sequence goes on along the minus strand of NZ_JPJI01000032.1, from coordinate 884,392 downwards.
TCCCCAAGACACACCATAAATAATGCGTTGGTATCCTGATATAATAAAAGACTGGTTTTCTAGTCTGTTTTCAGGATACCTATGGCATGGTTCCCGCGAGGATAAAGTTGTTTATATCACCTTTGACGATGGGCCGCATCCTGTTGTGACACCTTATGTATTACAAGAATTAGAACGGTACGATTTTAAGGCTACTTTCTTTTGTATAGGTGATTGTGTTCAACGTCATACTGATATTTACGACCTTTTACCTATTAAAGGTCACGCGGTAGGCAATCATACTTTTCATCATCTAAATAGTTGGAAAACCACAACCACCAGCTATCTAGAAGATGTTGATTTAGCAAATTCTGTTATAAATTCTCAATTATTCCGTCCACCCTATGGAAGAATCACTTCCAGTATCGCAAAGAGCTTAAGGGTTCAAGGTTATAAAATAGTGTTATGGGATGTTTTATCAGGTGATTTTGATATAAACCGCAGCGCTACATCATGTCTAAAAAACCTTGAGAAGAATACTAGAAACGGTAGCATTATCGTGTTTCACGATAGCGAAAAAGCCTTTGAAAAATTAAAAGTAATTTTACCTAAATATTTTAGATTTCTAGAATCTGAAGGCTATAAAACAGCCATTATTAAACATACTGCTTCAACAAAGTAATCAGGGAATTAGAATCCTGGACACCACTTTGCCTCCATTTCATCTCTCCATTTCTGTAGATAATAAGAGTAGGTAATCCCTTTATACGCAAGGCATCACTTAATTCTGGATTTTTATCTACATTAATTTTAATAACCTTTGCATTGTCACCTATCGCGGCTGCAACATCTCTTAAAACTTCATGCATGCCCACAGAATCCTCATTCCATTCTGTAAAGAAGTTGAGTAAAACTGGCACATCGGCACTTATAAGTTCCCCAAATTTTGACATAATCAACTAGTTAGCTTATCAAATGTACGTAAAAAGCATTACAGAATCACTAATGTATTCTTAACAAGCTCTCAACGAGTATTAGTTTATACTATTCTTTGATTTTTTTAAGGTTATCACAGTAATCTCTGGCCAGATCCCAGCTCTTCCCGAATAGCCCAGAAATCCAAAACCACGATTGACATTTATAAACCTACCAAACTCTTTATAAATGCCAGCCCACCTTTTATAAACAAACCACGCAGGACTTAATTTTATAAAACCAGGAATCTCGATTCCAAATTGCATTCCATGAGTGTGACCACTTAAAGTTAAGTGATAATTTAAATCATTATGCCTCACATCATCTTCCCAGTGTGAAGGATCATGACTCAATAAAATTTTAAAATCGTTCTCAGTTAAACCTACTGAGGCTTTATTTAAATCACCATATTTTGGAAAACGCCCATTCCCAATATTTTCAACACCGACGACATTCAGTAAATCATTACCTCGCTTTATTGCAATATTTTCATCTCGCAATAATCGCCAGCCCATCTGCTTTTGTATACTATATAACTTTTCCATGTTTGCTTTCTTTAAAGCAAACACCTCTTCTCTAGTTCCTTCCCAACCATAATAATCTCCATAATCATGATTCCCTAAAACAGAATAAACACCGTCGCTTGCGCTCAACTTTCCAAAAACGTCTTCCCATCCATGCATTTCTGTGCTTATATTATTGACCAGATCTCCAGTAAAAAAAATAGCATCACTGCCTTGTTTATTAACTAAGTCTATCGCATACTCGACTTCTTCCCTATCGTCAAAACTCCCAACATGTATATCACTAATCTGTGTCACTTTATACCCATCAAAAGCCTCTGGCAAATCATTAAAACTCAATTCATACTCACGCACTTGATAATTATATTTCCCTTTCCATGCTCCGTAAAGAATTGCTCCAAATGGTAAGGCTGCTAATCCCAACCCTACTTTTGAAATAAACGCTCTTCTACTAGGTAAAAAGGATTGATCTGGAGTTTGCTTTCGCGAAAGCGAGTAATAAACACCTTCAAAAAACCTAAAAATATCCTCTCCTAACATAACAAGCACAAAGATGAATTGCGCTGCTAAAAATGCTAAAAACAAGGTGATGGCAAGGTCTCTTGCCCCAGAAACAACACCGCGATTAGGATTCAAATAGAACTGTAGAAATACATTTCCTATAACTAAAACTGTAATTCCTAGATAAACCCATTTCCACCAATGACCGCGAGATAAGGTCCTAATCAGTTGGAAAGAATAAATTTCAAGTAAAATTACTATGGCAAAAAATATAATAAAACGCATCGTGCGAATCTATTGCATAAATCAGCATTAAAATGTTGGTAGATTGTTAAACTAAAGTTGATCTTATGGCAAACAAGTATCTTGCGCAATCATTAATACTACTTGCCACATAAAACAATAATCTTTTAATAAATGACTAAAAACGATCCCTACGCAGCGTTACGTTTTAAAGAATTCAACATTTTTTTGATGATGCGTTTTTTACTAGTATTTGGTTGGTCCATGCAATTTATTGTGATTGAATGGCAGGTATATGAGTTAACTAATGATGCATTATCGATGGGAATCATAGGGTTAATGGAATTTATCCCAGCTTTTTGTATGGCATTATTTGCTGGTCACATTGTGGATCAGAGAGAAAAACGCAATTTACTTGCACTTTGTATAGGCGCATTTTCGTTAATTAGCTTGGGGTTATTTTTACTTACCTGGCCTACAATTGTAGAAAACTGGTCTACAAATAGGATTTTGTATTGCATATATGCTCTAGTATTTTTCGGTGGTATTTTAAGGTCTTTCTTTGGCCCTATTCTTTTTTCATTAATCGCTTTACTCGTTCCTAAAAAAGCATATCCTAATGCGGCAACTTGGAGCAGTTCTGCCTGGCAAATTGCATCAGTTGCAGGACTCGCTTTTTCAGGGTTTGCGATTAGTTGGTTTGGTGTACACTGGTCATTATGCATTGTTTTCAGCATGGTTTCTCTCGCTTTTATTACCGTATTCTTTATTTCCAAAAAGCCTATTCATAACACAAAAATTAACGAACCTATTTTACAAAGTTTAAAAGAAGGTTTAGGATTTGTATTTAAGACCAAAGCGATTTTAGGAGCATTAACACTAGACATGATTTCTGTATTATTTGGTGGTGCGGTAATGTTACTACCCATCTTTGCCAAAGAAATTTTAGATGTCGGTAGTGAAGGATTTGGCATCTTACGCGCTGCGCCATCCGTAGGTGCGATTCTGACCATGATAGCTACAGCTTACATTCCTATTAGTAAAAATGCTGGAATGAAATTACTCATGGCTGTTTTTGGTTTTGGAGTTTGCATTATTGTTTTCGGGCTTTCTACATCGTTCTGGATTTCTGTTATAGCTCTATTTTTCAGTGGAGTTACAGATGGTGTTTCTATGGTCATACGTCAGACCATTTTACAACTTAAAACTCCAGATCACATGCGTGGTCGTGTAGCTTCTGTAAACTCTATGTTTGTAGGATCTTCTAACGAATTGGGCGGTTTTGAAAGTGGTGTCACAGCAAAATTAATGGGAACCGTAACAGCCGTTGTTTTTGGTGGCACCATGACTTTAATAACCGTGATTACTACCGCATTGGTCTCTCCTACTTTTAGAAAACTAGATTTAAGAAAGGATTTTGAGGATCGTGAAAACGATTAACGACCTCATCATTTATCATAAATTTCTATCTATTAAAACGATAATGATTATGATAATTCCGCTTTCGCGAAAGCGAAATACTTATCCAGCTATTGCTAATTAAAAGGGTTAAGTCTTGTGCATAAAAAGTCATAAATGCTGTTTTGAATTCCTATTTTCCTAGGTTCGTTTTTTATCTTTAGCACTCATAAAATTTGAAGATGACTAACGACGGTTCTAACGATAAAAGATTATTTCTCCTAGACGCTTATGCCTTAATATTTAGAGGTTATTATGCGCTTATTAAAAACCCTAGAATTAATAGTGCTGGTATGGACACTAGTGCGATTATGGGTTTTACAAACTCGCTTTTTGATGTTATAAGACGAGAAAAACCAGAATATCTAGCCGTTGCATTTGACAAAGGTGGAAGTGCAGATCGTGTGGAGATGTATGAAGACTACAAGGCAAATCGAGATGAAACACCTGAGGCAATTAAAATAGCGGTGCCTTATATCATGCGTATTTTAAAAGCCATGCACATTCCTATTGAAGTCGTAGAAGGAATCGAGGCAGATGATTTAATAGGAACACTAGCAAAGCAAGCCGAAAAAGAAGGCTTTACTACTTATATGGTAACACCAGATAAGGATTATGCTCAATTAGTATCTGAAAATATATTCATGTACAAACCTGCCCGAATGGGTAATGGAATAGAAATATGGGGAATTCCTGAGGTACAAAAAAGATTTGAAGTAGAGCGACCAGAACAAGTAATCGATTATCTAGGAATGATGGGAGATGCTAGTGATAACATCCCTGGATTACCTGGTGTAGGAGACAAAACTGCTAAAAAATTCATAGCCGCTTACGGCTCTATGGAAGGGCTTCTTGCTAATACTGATCAACTGAAAGGTAAGATGAAAGAAAAAGTTATCGCCAATGCAGAGTTGGGATTGCTTTCTAAAAAACTAGCGACCATAAGACTAGATTGCCCAGTCACTTTTAATGCAAAAAATTATGAGTTAGACGATCCTAATGTAGAAGCTGTTCATGAGATTTTTGACGAATTAGAATTCCGTCGTGCAAAAGAAACTCTTGCAAAGATTTTCTCAAAAGAGGTTGCTCCAGCAAGCTCTTCAAATTCGAGTTCAAATTCAAATTCTGATGCAGGAGCTGGTCAATTTTCTTTATTTGACGCTCCAGGATCTGGAACTGCTGCTGAGGCTTCAACAACAGGAAGACAAACGCTTGCTACCAGCGATCATTTATACCAACTCGTTCAAGAAGGAATGGGAACTAAATTGTTCTTACAATCGTTGATGCAGCAATCCAGCGTTTGTTTTGATACAGAAACTACAGGGCTCGATCCACTCACGGCAGAGCTGGTAGGAATCGCATTCTCTTGGGAAAAAGGAAAAGGTTTTTATCTACCGATTGCTGAAGATCGTGACGCTGCCCAGGCTATTGTCGATCAATTAAAACCATTCTTTGAGAATACATCCATTGAGAAAGTAGGTCAAAACTTAAAATATGATATTAAAGTACTGGATAAATATGGCGTCGATGTTAAAGGACCTATGTTCGATACCATGCTAGCTCATTATCTTATAAATCCTGATATGCGTCATAACATGGACGTACTGGCCGAAACGTATTTAAATTACACACCACAATCTATAGTTGAACTAATAGGTAAAAAAGGAAAGAACCAACTTTCTATGCGTGATGTGGATCTGGAAAAACAAAAGGAATATGCGGTTGAGGATGCCGATGTAACTTTACAACTCAAAGAACATTTCACGCCAGAACTAGCTAGTGCAGGAACGGACAAGTTGTTTAAGGATATAGAAATGCCTTTACTTGATGTACTGGCTGCGATGGAAATAGAAGGGATTAATCTAGATGAAGATTTTTTGAGCTCACTATCTGGTGATTTAGAAACAGATATCGCTCAACTAGAAAAAGACATTTATGAGGTCGCAGGAGAAGAATTCAATATAGGTTCTCCTAAACAACTAGGTATTATTCTTTTTGAAAAACTAAAGCTTGTTGATAAACCTAAAAAAACCAAAACTGGGCAATATTCAACGGCTGAAGATGTCCTAAGTTACCTCGCAAAAGATCATGCAATTATTCAAAATGTCCTCGATTATCGTGGCTTGAGCAAATTGAAATCTACTTATGTTGATGCTCTACCTAATCAGGTAGATGCCAAAACGCAACGCATTCACACGAACTATATGCAAACTGTTGCGGCAACTGGCCGTTTAAGTTCTACAGATCCTAACTTACAAAACATTCCTATTCGTACTGAGCGTGGTCGTCAAGTACGTAAGGCATTTATACCAAGAGATGAAAATTATACACTTGTAGCTGCCGATTATTCTCAAATAGAACTACGTATTATTGCTGCGTTAAGTGAAGAAGAAAATATGATTGCTGCATTCCAAAGCGGTGAAGATATTCATGCTTCTACAGCTGCAAAAGTTTTTAATGTTGCTCTAGAAGATGTGACAAGAGAACAACGTAGTAATGCCAAGACAGTGAACTTTGGAATCATCTATGGAGTAAGTGCCTTTGGGTTAAGTAATCAAACCGACTTATCTCGTGGCGAAGCAAAAGAGTTGATTGACACCTATTATGCTACCTATCCTAAACTCAAAGCATACATGCAAGATCAAGTAGATTTTGCTCGTGAGAATGGTTATGTAGAAACAGTTTTAGGTAGACGTCGTTATTTAAAAGACATTAATAGCTCTAACGCGGTAGTACGAGGCGCAGCAGAGCGTAATGCTGTTAATGCACCTATACAAGGAAGTGCTGCAGACATTATCAAGATTGCAATGATTAACATTCATAAAAAGTTTGAAGAAATGAATTGCAAGTCTAAAATGTTGCTTCAAGTACATGATGAACTTGTTTTTGATATTCATAATGACGAGTTAGAAGATATGAAAAAACTGATTCAAGATGAAATGCAAAATGCTTATAAAATGACCGTTCCACTAGATGTGGAAGTTGGAATTGGACAGAATTGGTTAGAGGCGCATTAATTAATCATTAATGCGAGACCACTAATCGTTCAGTTTGAACCTGATTGCCTGAATGAATTTTTAAAACATACATACCGTTGTCATAATTAGAAACGTCTAATGTATGGCATTCGCTAATCTTTTCAATAACTCGCTGTCCCAGCATCGTGTATAGCTCGATATGATCTATGGTCGTCGTGCTCGCAATAGAAACTAACTCGCTAGATGGATTAGGATAAACCGTTGCGTTAATAGTATCTGCATCTGTAAGACTTAAGGTATTTTGATAGACACGCACATAATCTATGATCATACTACTTTGTGAAAAGCTAGGATCAATAGTACCTGCAACGCCGCCCATCGCAATGTTTAATAACAAATATTGATCTTCATAAAACGGATAGGTGTTTACATCTTTTACTACAGGATTATACGTGTAAAAAGGTACATCGTCTATCAAAAAAGTGATTTGCTGTGGCGACCAGTTCATAGAGTATATATGAAAATCATTAGCAACATCCGGTAACGTTGTTGACTGAAAATTCATTGTATTTCCAGAACATCCTCCGCAATTAGTATGTAAAGCACTAGATACATGATTAACAGCACCTAATCCATGCTCCATAATATCTATCTCACCGCATAAAGGCCAGTTAGTTGTCCCATGAGTACTATCCCAGTAACCGCCATTTTCATTAATATTTTTACCTAGAGTCCATATCGCAGGCCATGTCCCATCGCCAAAGGGTAATTTTGCTCTCACATCTACTCTTCCATATGTGAATGCAAATTTTGAATTAAGTCTAGCACTGGTATATTGTTTGGTCTGTCCTTGATCTGTAAAATTCTCTCGTTTTGCAACGATGTTCAAAAATCCGTTTTCTACAAAAGAATTATCAATCCTATTAGTATAATGCTGTTGCTCACCATTAAACCAACTATTGCCATTAGGCAATAAGGTTTGATGAAACCATTTTGTAGCGTCTATGGGATTATTGGTTCCAGCATTATCAAACTCATCAAACCACACTAAATCTGTATACACCACATCTATCGGGTTAGGAGTGACAACAACAGCACCATTATTAATTTGGTCTATGAGATAAGTACCTGGTATATTAGACCCATAATCAATGAAAATCGTTACCCGACTGTATTGTCCTATAGCAGAGATCATATTACCAGAAGCGCTCTCCATAGCGCTAGAGAAGTCAAAATTAATATCTAGCCAGTTGTTTGCAGCTCCATTGGACTGACCTAACACCTCTACATCTGGTTGATTTCCATTTTCTAACTTTAATAAGATACTATGGGCGTTAGGATCAAACGCATAAAATCTCAAAGTCACATTCTGATCTACATTCAAATCTACTGCAGTAAAAAGATCTCTAAAAAAGCCCTGATTGGACTGATTACCATCATTGAAAAATTGACCTACGTTGTTTGAGGACTGTAATGGATCTGTTCTAAAAGAAAAAGAAGAGCCAGAAAATCCTGTAAACGGAAATTGATTTCCCTCAAAATCTAAAGGGAATTGTTGTGCTTGTGCAAACTGTAAACCGAAGAGTAATGCAATAAGGCAAACGCGATAAATCAAAATCATGAATTTTTTTTGCAAAGCTAGTCTCCACAACCTTAAGTATTGGACAATCCACCACTACAAAAACTATACTAAGTGTCTAAACCGCGTAAATAAGACCGCGATTATGATAAAAAATCAATTCTATACTTAATTATCTATATGCCTTAAAAATCACGACGATTTGATTAGTTCTATCATTTGTAGTCGATCCAGCTAGAAAATTATCTACGTTTAATGTAAATCCATCATCAGTAAAGTTTACTAATGAAGCAGATATTAATCCACCTTGATCATCAGTACCTCCAGTAGGCGATCCATTATCATGAATAGGCTCACCATTATTATTTACAAAGTAAGCAGCTATACAATGACTGTCTGAAGAATAAGTACCTATATTGTTAATACTAGAACCATTTGCTCCATTAGAGATTACCTGTTGATCTATACCTGTACCATAATCTTGTGCATATCCCATAGTTTGACCACCAGCCATTCTGATGTCATTTGAATTATTTGAGGCTGATCTGTAACCACCATCATTAAAACCTTGAATTCTATTAACAGCAGTAAATTCTATAGCACTAGGTTGAAAAGGCAGATCCTCTATAACAATAGTTCCTGCAGCTGTGATTAACAACTTACCAAAATACACCTGTGGTTGATTATCACTTACGACTAGATTCCATTTACTATCCTGCCAGAAGTAAAATCCTGTTAAAGGAACTCCACCTGTACCTGTATTCCATATCATCGTTCCATCTACTAGACTAGCTCCATTAGGGTTAGTAACAGGAGAAGCAGTATTTAAGTCTGTTAGAGCAATACGAGGCACTAACAATCCAGAGTCAGTAGAAGATATATCTAGAGCCGCCATAGGCACATCAGTATCAATCCCTACTTGTGCATGACTATAAACACTCGCCAGCGTCATAATCATAAGTGTAAAAATAAATTTGAGCATTAATTTTTTAGTTTTCATAATTCAATTCTAAAACAGTACATATCAAACTTCACTAATAAATTGATTACTAGGTCATTTAAAAAAATGCGGACAAAAATAATCGACAAAATACAATTATCAACGTTTTAATGTATGTTTTATGCGATATTGGACTACATTTAATCTTACCGAGATATCACATTCGTTAAACCATTGATTACTAGTAATAGTTCATTATTGTAAACAATTTGCATACCATAGTTGATGATAGCTTTATCATTATTATGATTAAAATGCGATAAGAAGAGGTCTAGATAAAAAAATTTAGATGCCTTGTATTATATTGAATATGGATACCTGAAGGGTTTTTATAACTCGCTTTCGCGAAAGCGGAACTAAGATAATTATCTCTTTAAAGCAAAGTATCCTTTTACTAATGGCTTACCTTCAATCTTAAGCGTAAACCAATAAGTACTTGAAGGCATGGGAGCGTTTATAAACGTTCCATCCCAACCGATACCATCTGGAGCCATTTGATGTAATAACTTTCCATATCTATCATATATGAAAATAATAGCATCTGGATAGTCTGTTAATCCATCGAGCGTCCAGTAATCATGAAAACCATCTCCATTAGGTGTGAAAAATCGCTGATAATCTAGTACAGCAAACTCTTCGGTAATCGTTCCACATCCGTTCTTATCTCTTATTCTAACGGTGTGAAAGCCTTTATAAAGACCATTGAAGAAATTAGAATCCTGAAAAGGACCATTGTCAACTGAAAATTCATAATCACCAGGTCCAGAAACAATGAATTGCGCTGTGTTATCGCCATTTCTGAAGTCTTGGGTGATAATATCATCTATAGTTGCAACGTCAGATGGTAATGCTGTAATGATTAAAGAACTCTCACACCCAAAGTTATTAGTCACTGTAACGGTATAATCACCTGGTTGATTGATATCAATACTATTAGTCGTTGCGCCCATTTCACCAGTATTCCATTCATAAAAATCAAATCCGGCAGCGACACTAATGGTGGTAGGTACCACAGCATCAACACATACTATAATATCGGCCTGACTTTGTAAAACAGGTCTAGGCCTTATCGTAATTTGATAATCAACATCACTAAAACAAGAGGTACTCGTTTCTGTTACTCTCACATAAATGCGTTGCGGATTTTGTGTCGTAGTAAAACTACTGTTTAGCGCGTTCTGTCCAGCGGTTCTATCTGCTGCACTCTCATAAAAGGTCACTTGATGCAATAATGGATCTAATCCATTTAAGATCTCATTATTTTGATCTGTTAATGCAACATTCAAAAAACCATCAAAATCATCATCACATAGAAATAAATCTACGGGAATCGCAATTGCTGGTGGATTTGCGACAAATATTGATGTATTTAAAACATAATCACAAGATAAACCAGTAGGATCAACAACCCTAATAAAGTAAAATTCTTCAGTTGTAGTTGCAGTAAACATAGAGCCTTGAGCATTTAGACCATCTTGCGCATCCATTTGCGTTAAATGATAAGTCACATTAAAGCTACTAGCATTGGGTAATATAGAATCAATGACCGTATTATAATCAAATGGTTCTGTAGCATTATCTGAACAAATAATAAATGGATCTATATCCGTATCGATATTGGGATCATCGACTAATATGGTAAAATCTGTAAAGTCAGTACAATCAGAATCGTTTCTAATAACTCTTACATATATATCCTGCGGATTTGTAATATTAGTATATGGGAAAGTGATTGCATTGATACCTATGTTTGCATCGTTTAGTGATTCATGATAAGTCACTGTGGTATTGGTCTGACCTAATAACACATCAGAGTTTAATGAACTAAAATCAAATTCTCTAAAACCATCTTGTGCACCAGCATTATCGCAAACTTCCAAATCCATTAGAGGATTTGCTACTGGCGCAGGTGGCAAGTCTGCAGTACCGCCAGTACTGATACTAAAACCACCAGTACCTACTGCAAGTGCAACAATCACATAATATACCTCGCCAGCATTAACGGTAAGTTCTTGTAAAAAACCATTACCATTTGCACCAGGACCTTCAATAAAATCCGTTTCTACACTATTTAAACCTGTTTCACCAGTCACACCTGCATCACGCGGATTTGTACTGGAACAACGTATAGCTGCGCCTAAATTATCACAATCCACTACAGGTCCAAAAACTGCAAAATCATAATCTGCTTGAGCCGTATCTGGTGACAATGCAAAACTAAAAGTACCCGTTGTTTGTACCTCTACTCTAAACCAAGCTTGATTAGTCTGAAATGAGAAACAAGTAGGCACAGGATTACCAGCTTGCGCAAATTCATTAACTCCTATCCCAGAAGGACTGATACCAAAACTAGTATCACCACATAATAATATGGCGTCTGTACAATCATTAGGATTTTGAGAATATCCCATAACAGAGCATAAAAAGAAGAATAATATATACGTATGTTTCATATTGTGGTAATCGTTGTATTACAAATCTAATACTTCCAGTAGTCTAGCAAGGTCTTTATCGTTATTAAAATAAGAGAAACTAACTCTTATTCCATTACCTCTTAATGAGGTGACAACGCCATGATCTAAGAGCTTATTATATAAATCATGACTTCCTTTAATATTAAAAATGGTAGAATGTTGTTTTCTCTTTACTATGGCCTCATCTAACAAATCTCGACTTTTAAATTCGGCCTTAGCTATTTCAGACCAGTGTTGCAGTTCAGTTTGTATTTTATCTAGACCTATTTTTAACGCTACTTCCAGCGCTAGTTTCAAACTACCAAAAGCGATCATATCTTGATGCCCAGGTTCAAATCTGCCTATGAACTCAGGTATTGTATCGTTAACATTTTTAGTACTGCGATAACCAATTCTGGTGGGTTTAATTACTTCCTTGATCTGTTCTTTAACGCAAATAAACGCATTTCCATCACCTGCATTTAACCACTTATAACAGCTTGCTAGGATGATATCTAGTCCGCTTTCGCGAAAGCGGAATTCCTCTGTCCCTATGTATTGAGTTAAATCACCAATGATTACCATCTCTGGGAACTGATCTTTAAGCTGCTTTACAAATTCTAAGTCAATTTTAATTCCAGAAATATATTGAACCACAGAGAAGCAGAAAAAATCGGGTTGATGCAGTTCGCAAGCTTCAAGAATATTAGATTCTAGATTTTCATTAATATTGGCATAAAAACAATTAAAACCACGAGTCTCCACTGGCCAGTTTACAGATGGATAATCACCATCTAGCAATAAAAATGTAGATTGCTTATCAATACCTTCTATCAGCGTGTTGAAGCCTGTAGAGAAATTAGGAATCACAGCAGTATTCTCTATCGTCGCATCTACAAATTGCGCTATAGCTATCCTCACTTCATCTATAAAATCGTTTCTAGTATTTGTGTATAAACTAGCCTGATCTCGCATTTTTCCCATCTCATTGATTCTATAGTCCATTAATTCTTGAGAAATTAAGCCATGGTTTGCCGTATTGAGATAGGTGTATTTTTCAAGAATGGGATACTGAGATCTTATTTTATGCATTTGTAAAGATTGAAAAGAGCTAGAACTGCTTAAATTTGAATATAAAAGTACGTCATATGTTCGGTAGAAAGAAAAAAGAAACACCTGCGATTGATCCAGTTCAAAAGGAAATGATTGAAAATGCACAGCGTCGCATTAAAGAAAAGCGCGGTTTATTTACACATTTTGTTGTTTTTCTAGTGGGCGCAGTAGGTTTGATTATCATTAGTCAGGTATTAATGCAACAAGAGCCCTTGCGTATTCTTAATGTAGAATGGTGGGTTTGGGTCTTATTTGTGTGGCTGCTTTTTTTAATCTATCATGCTTTTAAGGTATTTATTACCAATAGACTACTAGGACCAGGATGGGAAAAACGTCAGTATGAAAGGTTGGTTCAAAAACAAAAGGATCGCATTGCTCAAATAGAAGAAAAAGTAACTAAATCAAATCCTTTACCGGAAACCAAAATTATAAATACACCTGTTTCTAAAAAACGTGTTATTACCATGATAGCTGCTGCTGGAGCAAACAACGAGTTAGGTAAAGACGGCGATCTCGTATGGCACTTGCCAGATGACTTTAAACGTTTTAAATCTCTTACTACTGGTCACCACATTATAATGGGTCGCAAAACTTTTGAAAGTTTCCCTAAACCGCTACCTAATCGCACTCATATCATACTCACTAGAGATACTAATTATAAAACTGATGGTGGAATTGTCGTACATGATTTGTCTACAGCACTAGCAGCGGTATCCAGTGATGAAGAACCTTTTATTATAGGTGGTGGAGAGATTTATAAACTAGGGATTGAAGTAGCTGACCGTATTGAATTAACTAGAGTCCACGGTAGTTTTAATGTCGACACCTATTTTCCAGAGTTTGATGAAAAACAGTGGAAGCTTATACGCACAGAACATCATCCAGCAGATGATAAGCATGAATATGCTTTTGACTTTGAAACTTGGGAGCGCATATAAATTTTAAAACTAATCAACAATAATCAAGGCTTTGATTTTAAGATTAATGGCAATATTGAAATCAATAAACCTAGTAACTACTTTTCATTAAATTTGCCACTGCAATTAACAACTACAATATGAAAGCATACGTTTTTCCAGGTCAAGGAGCTCAATTCACAGGAATGGGTAAAGACTTATATGATCAATTTCCAGAGGCAAAAGCACTTTTTAATAAAGCAGATGAAATCCTAGGTTTTGAAATTTCAAAAATCATGTTTGAAGGAACTGCTGAGGAATTAAAGGAAACCAAAGTGACCCAACCTGCTATCTTTTTACATTCTGTAATTCTTGCAAAAATGATGGGTGACTCTTTCCAACCAGAAATGGTGGCAGGTCATTCACTGGGTGAATTAAGTGCACTTACCGCAGTAGGTACCCTAAGTTTTGAAGATGGATTAAAGATTGTTTCTAAACGTGCTCTTGCGATGCAAGCCGCGTGCGAACATCAATCGAGTACCATGGCAGCAATTTTAGGTTTAGACGATGCAGTAGTAGAAGATGTATGTAAAAGCATAGATGGTGTTGTCGTTGCAGCTAACTATAACTGTCCAGGACAACTTGTAATATCTGGCGCTACTAAAGCGGTAGAAGAAGCTTGCGAAGCTTTAAAAGAAAAAGGTGCAAAACGCGCCTTAATGCTACCAGTAGGTGGAGCATTCCATTCTCCATTAATGGAACCGGCACGTGAAGAACTAGCGGCAGCTATAGAAGCTACCGAGTTTGAAGCTCCTTCATGTCCTGTATATCAAAATGTAACTACGCTAGGAACAACAGCAGTAGATGAGATTAAAACAAATCTTATTTATCAACTTACTGGTCCTGTAAAATGGACACAATCTGTTCAAAATATGATTGCCGATGGTGCTACTGAATTTATAGAAGTTGGACCAGGAAGAGCATTGCAGGGAATGATTAAGAAGATTAATCGTGAGGCAAATGTGAGTGCTGGTGTGGTAAGTGAATAAATTACAACATTCATAACATAAAAATCCTCTATAAAAACTGTGTTTTTATAGAGGATTTTTTTCTTCCGTTTACAATAAAGCCCAAAGGTTTTTAAAAACCTTTGGGCTTTATAAATTATAATTAGGAAATTTTTACATTTCCAACGCCTTCTTAACGTCTCCATCCATTAAGATGTTGATAGGATCTTCTAATGCTTCTTTAATTGCTACTAAGAAACCTACAGATTCTTTACCATCGATGATACGGTGGTCATAGGATACAGCTAGATACATCATCGGTCTTGCAACAATATTTCCATCTACGACTACTGGACGCTCGATAATGTTATGCATTCCTAGAATCGCACTCTGAGGTGGATTAATAATAGGTGTACTCATCATACTACCGAAAACTCCACCATTAGTAATGGTAAAGGTACCGCCAGTCATTTCGTCTACTGTGATGTCTCCATCACGAGCTCTTAATGCTAATCTTTTTACC
Organism: Nonlabens ulvanivorans; assembly: GCF_000732625.1. Taxonomy (GTDB): domain Bacteria; phylum Bacteroidota; class Bacteroidia; order Flavobacteriales; family Flavobacteriaceae; genus Nonlabens; species Nonlabens ulvanivorans. Next base: position 869,163 of record NZ_JPJI01000032.1, on the reverse strand, counting down.
TCAGCTTCTACACCTCTAAAAGATAAGTTCTCTGCATTTCTTATTACCGGTACCATTAATCCTTTAGGACCTGATACAGCAATAGAAATATCTTTATAATCAAAAGAAACCATCTCCTTACCGTCAATCATAGAATTAACAGCAGGATACATTTCTAGCGCTCTAGTAACCGCTTTAGTAAAGAAGGACATAAATCCTAATCCTACACCATGCTTTGCTTTAAAGTCTTCTTTGTACTCTTTACGTAAGTCAAAGATAGGCTTCATGTCTACCTCATTAAAAGTAGTCAACATCGCTGTGTCGTTCTTAACACTTACCAGACGTTCTGCAACTTTTCTACGTAACATAGAAAGCTTAGTACGAGATTCACCACGTGATCCAGCTCCTGGTGTTCCCATAGATGGTTTTGCGTTTACAGCATCGTCTTTAGTAATACGACCATCGCGACCAGTTCCAGAAACAGATTTTGCATCTACACCTTTCTCATCTAGAATCTTTTTTGCAGCAGGACTTGCCGTACCGCTAGCATAAGTTTCTTTAGCTTGTGCAGGTTGCGGAGCTTTTTCAGAGTTTGAAGACTTATCAGCCGGTGCATCCTTTTTCATTTCCGTTGCAACGTCGCCATTGTCTCCTCCTTCATCGCCGCCACCCATACTAGATGGAGCGTTCTCAACATCTTGAGATCCGCCATTAGGATTTGCAGCCTCGGTATCAATTAGACAGACTACAGCACCTACAGCAACTGCGTCACCTTCTTCAGCTTTTAAGGTAATGATACCACTAGCCTCGGCAGGTAATTCAAGTGTTGCTTTATCGCTATCCACCTCGGCAATTGCTTGGTCTTTTTCAACCCAATCGCCAGTGGCAACTAGCCATTCTGCTATTTCTACTTCTGTAATCGACTCGCCCGGTGAAGGCACTTTCATTTCTAGAGCCATAATCTTATTTGTTGGTATTAAATACGTCTTCTATTATTCTTGCTTGTCTTGCCTTAGATCGTGTTGAACTACCTGAGGCTGGTGCTGCATACATGTTTCTTGAGCACACGCGCCAGTTTCTAGTCTCTGGCATGTGTAACATAAGATGTGCATAAGCACCCATATTTCTAGGTTCTTCTTGTGCCCATACGACATCTTTAGAACCATATTTTTTCATCACTTCTTGTATTTGCTCAATCGGTAATGGGAACAATTGTTCTAGTCTTACCAGTGCAACGTCTGTGCGATTATTTTCTTCTCGATATTCTAGTAAATCATAATAGAACTTACCAGATACGAATACTAGTGTTTCTGCTTTCGCGAAAGCGTCTCCATCAACATCTATTACTTCTTGAAAATGTCCGTTTACTAACTCATCTACTGCACTTACCGCTTTAGGGTAACGCAATAAAGACTTAGGTGTAAACACAACTAATGGCTTGCGATAATTTACTAACATCTGACGACGTAGCAAATGGAACATGTTTGCTGGCGTTGTACAGTTTGCCATAAACATATTATCCTTTGCACATAGTTGCAAGTAACGCTCTATTCTAGCACTTGAGTGCTCAGCTCCTTGACCTTCATAACCGTGTGGTAATAATTTAACCAGACCGTTTTGATTTTTCCATTTATCCTCACCAGCACTGATGTATTGATCCATCATGATTTGTGCTCCATTTGAGAAATCACCAAATTGTGCTTCCCAGATGGTAAGTGTTTGTGGTTGTGCTAGTGCATATCCATATTCAAAACCTACAACACCATATTCTGAAAGGTGTGAGTTATAAATGTCCATTTTACCTTTTACACCATCTATAAGATTATGTAAAATAAACTCGTGTTCACTATTCTCTGATTTTACCACAGCGTGACGGTGTGAGAACGTTCCTCGCTCTACATCTTGTCCACTCATGCGCACATTGTAACCTTCCATCATTAAACTACCATAGGCTAGGTGTTCTCCCATTGCCCAGTCCAGTTTATCTGCATCAAACATTTTGCGACGGTCCAGAATCAACTTCTTAATTTTTCTAAAGAAATTTTCATCTTCAGGCAGTTTAGAAATCGTTGCTGTAATTTTTTCTAAGGTTTTGCGGTCTACACCTGTCTCCACCTTTTTCATCATCTCTACCTCAGTGGCTTGTTCAAAACCTTGCCACTCATCTTGCATGAATGGTGTGATGATGGTATTTTCTTTTTCACGAGAGGTCGCAAGTTGTTCCTCAAGCTCACTTTTGTAAGCAGTCTCAAACTTCTCTACCGTATTTTTATCGATAACGCCTTCCTTAAGAAGTCTATCAGCATAAATATCACGAGGATTCTCATGCTTCTTAATAGCTTTATATAATTGAGGCTGTGTGAACATAGGTTCATCACCTTCATTATGACCGTACTTTCTATATCCTAGCAAATCAATAAATACGTCGCGACCAAACTCCATACGGTAATCTAGAGCAAAGTTCATAGCATGTACAACAGCCTCTGCATCATCTGCATTAACATGTAGTACTGGTGACAAGGTCACTTTTGCGATGTCTGTACAATACGTTGAAGAACGAGCGTCTAAATAATTAGTTGTAAAACCTACCTGATTATTAACCACCATGTGAATGGTACCAGCAGTTTTATAAGCATCAAGTTGTGCCATTTGCACTACTTCATATACAATACCTTGACCAGCGATTGCCGCATCACCGTGTAATACGATAGGCAATACTTTTGAAAAATCTTCTGGAGAATGCATGTCCTGTTTTGCACGTGCAATTCCTTCTACTACTGCTCCCACAGTTTCAAGGTGTGACGGGTTAGGTACAATATTAATATTGATATCCTTACCACTATCTGTTTTACGTTTACTAGTATAACCTAGGTGATATTTTACATCACCATCAAAAATGTCTTGCTCATAATCTTTTCCATCAAATTCAGAAAAGATATCAGTTACTGGCTTACCAAAGATATTAGTTAGCACATTTAATCTACCACGGTGCGCCATTCCTAAAACAAAGTGATTAACACCTTTATTTGCAGCATTTTCTACTAAAGAATCAAGTGCAGGAATTAAAGACTCGTTTCCTTCTAGAGAGAAACGTTTCTGACCAACATATTTTGTGTGTAAGAAGGATTCAAAAGAAACAGCTTCATTTAATTTCTTAAGAATTTGCAATTTATCATCCTTAGAAAAACTAGGGTGATTATTATTTTTATGCAACCAGTTTTGTATCCACTTTACCTCTGCAGGCTTACGTATATACATATACTCTACACCTATACTCTCGCAGTATACTTGTTTTAAGTGGGCGATAATGTTGTTAAGACTTGTTTTACCGATTCCTATTAAGTCACCACTATCAAACTCTGTATTTAAGTCTGCATCAGAAAGACCAAAGTTTACTAAATCGAGTGTAGGCTCATAAGTACGGCGATCCCTTACAGGATTAGTCTTGGTAAATAAATGACCACGTGTGCGGTAAGCATCTATTAATTTAACAACCTGAAACTCTTTTTGAACGTGAGCAGGAATCGCAACTGGTGCTGCGGCCTGATCCATCTCAAAATCACCTTCATGGGCGCTTTCCATCCCAAAGTCGAAACCTTGAAAGAAAGCTCGCCAAGATGGCTCTACTCTATCTGGATTGATTAAATATTCGTCGTAAAGTTGTGCGAAGTACGCGGTATGTGCGGCGTTCAGAAATGAAAACTTGTCCATATATCGAAGGAATTCTCCTTTTTATCAAATGTAAGAGCAAAAATAAAGAAAAGTGCTCGGATGACATCGACTTTTGTATATTTATAACTATTGAATTTGCTAAAAAACAGCATTATGAAAAACACATCTACCCTATCAATTACGATATTCTTAGTTTGCAGCCTATTTTTTTATCAATCTAATGGCCAACAAGATAAAGAAGGCTCTAATTTTTGGAATAATGTAAGATTTGGAGGAAACGTAGGTGCCAACTTTGGTAATAATTTTACATCAATTTTAATTGCTCCACAAGCTATTTATCAAGTAAACAATACGGTAGGACTAGGTGTAGGTCTCAATTACAGTTACTCTGAAAGGGATTTAAACAGATTTGATGATTTTAAATCAACGGTAGCTGGTGGTAGCTTGATTGCTATCGCTTCTCCTATAGACTATCTACAAGTTAGTGCTGATTTTGAATATCTAAATGTAAATAGAAACTTTGCAGATGCTAGTTTTGATGATAATTACTGGATTCCGGCATTGTTTTTAGGCGCAGGTTATCGACAAGGTAACTTTGTGATAGGTGCTCGATATGATGTCCTATATGATAACGAGCGCAGTATATATAATAATGGGATTCAACCTTTTGTAAGAGTATTGTTTTAAAGACACGCTTTCGCGAAAGCGTCATAATTTACTGCCTCAATCTAAACTGAATCTTAATCCATTCTCGATTTATAAATCCTAGAATGATGCCGTGTTGCAAATGGCGTTCTTGAACATCTGCTAGATAGTAGAGTTGTTGTAGTTTAGGATTTGAGTCTTCTATAGCTTCACTAAGTAACGAAGCTAGCTCCATGAGAAACTCTTTAGGATTATTTTCTTCTATGGCCTCAAATCCAGATCGCTCCAGATCCTTATTTACCTGATTTTTATAAATCGTAAACACATGATGTCTAGACTCTAACTTTTCTTGTATTTGTGGTAGTAAATCACTCATTAACTAACACGACTCATTAAATCAAGTGAAAAAGCAATAAGCTGCTTTTTAGAGTCATCGCTTATAGCTAGTTGCTCTATAATATTAAGTGCTTTATCTGTATAAGTTTTTATGGCGTCTTGAGTTGCAACAGCACCACCGCTTTCTTCAAAAAATACTTTTACCGTTTCTTTTTTTGTTTCAATTTGCTCTTCATTCATCTCTTGATAATCCATAGCAAACCATTCTTTAAGCTCAGTAGCACAACCTTCATCTTCAATACTCTTTAGATACAAATAAGTCTTTTTATTCTCTCTTATATCACCACCTACTTCCTTACCAAAGGTTTCTGGATTACCAAAGGCATCTAAATAATCATCCATCAACTGGAACGCGAGTCCCAAATTAATTCCATAATCATAAATCAGTTCCTGTTCCTTTTTATCTACTCCTGCGATAATCGCTCCCATTTGTAATGCGCAACCTACCAGAACAGAAGTTTTTAATTTAATCATGTTGATGTATTCTGGTATTGTTACATCATCTCTTGTTTCAAAATCTACATCATATTGCTGTCCTTCACAGACTTCAAGCGCGGTCTTTGAAAAAACCTGATTCAACTCATAAAAAGTTTCAGGATCATAAGAATTAAATAACTGGTAAGCCATAATTAACATTGCATCACCAGATAAAATACCTGTATTTACATCCCATTTGACATGTACCGTTTCTTTACCACGACGCAAGTCTGCAGCATCCATAATATCATCATGCAATAAAGTAAAGTTGTGAAATACCTCTACCGCAATAGCAGCATCCATAGCCTTATCAATGCTCGCACCATACATCTGTGCACTCATAAGAGTCAGTAGTGGTCGCAGCCGCTTACCACCTAATTGTAATATATAGTGTACTGGATCATATAAAGATACAGGCTCTTGTGCGGTAACTCTAGATGTTAACGCTTCTAGAAAGACAGTTCTTAATTGGGACATTTCATTCATATGGTAAAAGTAATCATACCTAAAGGATAAGAAAAGAATCTTTTACCTACAGGTTATGTTAAACAATTGTAAAACTTTGGAAACTCTAATCGTTTTTAAAGTTTCCGCTGTTTATATTTGCAGCTGCTTAAATTAGAATATGACCGATATTAAAACTGAGATATTACAAAAATCTACTGAGATGTTCTTAGACCTAGGGTTTAAGAGTGTGACCATGGATGATATATCTTCAGAAATGGGTATGAGTAAAAAAACACTTTATAGTTACTTTAAAAATAAGGAAGAACTCATCACAGAGGTGACTCTTGCTATATCTAACACTATTTGTGGCGGCATAGATAACATATGCAGCACATCAACTAACCCGATTGAAGAGCTCTATGATATCAAAAAAATGGTATTAACATCTCTTAAAGGTGATAAATCATCACCTATTCATCAATTACAACGTTACTATCCACGTGTACATCAAAAGGTAACTGCTATACAGTTTGAGTATATGAAGGAATGCGTTAATAAAAATCTAGAAATAGGTATAGAGCAAGGTTTATATCGTGATAATCTAGATAAGGACTTTGTTTCTAGAATCTACTATGTAGGCTTACAAGGCATTAAGGACTTACACCTTTTTCCTAATACTCAATTTCCAGTTCAAAAACTTCATGACCACTATTTAGAGTATCACTTGCGTGGTATCGTAACTCCAGCAGGACGTAAAATTCTCAACCTAATCACTAACACAAATCACGATTAAATGCCCTTAAAAATTAAAATAACATTATTGCTTTTTGGTCTCGCTTTCGCGAAAGCGTACAGCCAAGAAACTACACCATCCAGCTATAGCTTATCCTTGGAACAGGCTATCGAGCACGGATTAGAAAACAACTATCAATCTATTAATGCTAAACGCGATGTTGCTAAAGCTTTAAAACAAAAATGGGAAACCACAGCAACAGGTCTACCACAAATCAATGGTGCTATTGATTATCAAAACCAATTGAAGCAACCGGTAACACCTTTACCAGCAGAACTTGCCGGTGGTACTCCTGGCACCTTTATACCTGTGGTTTTTGGACCTAGACAAAACATGACTTTAACAGCTACATTAACCCAATTGATTTTTGACGGTTCATATATCGTTGCTTTAGAGGCTTCTAAAACCTTTCTAGATTTTTCTGAAAACGCAAATAACAAGACAAAACTAGAAGTCAGAAAAGGAATCATCAATGCTTATGGCGGTGTTTTACTCACGGAAGAAAACATAGACATTATCACTAAAAATCGCAATACGCTTGAAAAAAACTTAAATGAGACTACTAAAATCTTTGAAAATGGACTTGCCGAAGAAGAAGATGTTGAACAATTACAGATCACACTATCTCAACTAGATAATCAATTGAATAGTGCAAAGAGACAACGAGAGATTGCGCTAGACATGTTAAAACTAGCGTTAGGTATAGAACTTTCAACTCCTGTTACACTAACAGATGATCTTGAAGCATTAACCATGCGCAATATTGATCCTTCTGTAACTGAGGAATCTTTAGAAATGGATAAATCGGTAGATTACCAGATTGCTTATAATTACACGCAACAACGACGCTTAGAACACAAACTAGAACTAGCAAAAGGGTTACCTACAGTGAGCGGTTTTATCAATTATGGAACCCAATCTTTTGATAGTGATTTTTCATTTTTCAATAGCAATCAACCATGGTATCAACAATCGGTAGCAGGTGTTAGTATTAACGTACCTATTTTCAGCTCTTTTGGTAGAAAAGCAGCACAGGACCGTACTAAAATAGCATGGGATCAAGCCGAGACTGATTTACAACGCACCATGGAAGAAATACGTCTTAACTATGCTACTGCAGTAAACAATTATCAAACAGCGATTGATAATTATACCACTAGCAAAGATAATCTAGCACTGGCAGAACGTATTGAGAACAAAAACACCATAAAATTCAGAGAAGGAATCGCCACTAGTTTTGACCTAAGACAGGCACAAACTCAATTATACAGCACACAAGCAGAGTATCTGAATAGTATGTATCAAGTAATTACAGAAAAAGCAAACCTGGAAACCATACTTAACCTACCCAATTACACAACCAAAAACTAAATTTCACCACTGAACATTCTTATCATGAAAAAAATATTAATCATACTTACAACAGCACTTATCGTTTCTTGTGGTGGTAAATCTCCTTCTATAGACGAGCTACTAGCGCAAGGTGATGAAAAAGCAATCGCAGCAAAGAAGACAGAGCTAAATAATCAAAAAGCGTCTATCGACGAAACTCTAAAAAAAATACAAGATTATCAAAACGAGCATGGTGATAAGCCTATCAATACACAGGTAAGTACGATGATTGTAAAAGACACTCTATTTGATCATTTTATAGAACTTCAAGGTAGTGTTGACACTAAACAAAACATCACCATAATGCCAGAGATGTCTGGATTGTTAACGCAGGTATATGTAAAAGAAGGACAGAAGGTTGTCGCTGGGCAAATTCTTGCTAAAATAGATGATGGAGGATTATCACAACAGATTCAACAAATGCAAGTACAAGAACAGCTTGCTAAGACCACTTTTGAGCGTCAAAAAAGATTATGGGATCAAAACATAGGTTCTGAAATCCAATTTTTGCAGGCAAAAGCTAATTATGAAGGACAAAGTAAAGCTATAAGTTCTATGCAACGTACTTTATCTAAAACTACCGTTAGAGCTCCTTTTGCTGGTACTATAGATGATGTCATTACAGAGCAAGGTAATGTGGTAAGTCCTGGTATGACTGCCTTATTCAGATTAGTTTCTTTGAAAGATATGTACATCAATGTTGATGTACCAGAAACGTATATTACATCAATTAAAAAAGGTACTGAAGTAACGGTAGAATTCCCTGTATTATCTGAAAAAACAGAAAGTACGATTAGACAGACCAGTAGTTACATTAATCCTGCAAATCGTTCATTTTCTATTGAGATTCCTGTAGATAACAAAACAGGAAATATTAAGCCTAATCTTACTGCAAGATTGAAAATTAATGACTACACCTCTGAAAACGCTATTCTAGTACCATTGAGTGTCATCAGTGAAAATCAAGAAGGTGAACAATATGTAATGATTGTTAATGAGTCTGAAGATGGAGTACAAGCGATAAGACGTAAAGTAACTACAGGTAAAGCTAGCGGTGACCTAATAGAAATAACTGAAGGGCTTAAAATAGGTGATCAAGTAATTACTGAAGGTGCACGTACCGTAAGAGAAGGACAATTAATAGACATTAAAAACTCTTAATCATGGCTACTAAAAAGAAAAGTGATAAAGAGTTTAAACTCTCCTCATGGGCTATAGACAACTCTACAGTTGTTTATGTAATGATGGCTATTATATTCTTCCTAGGTTTAAGTGCATACAATAATATGCCTAGAGAAGATTTCCCTGAAATAAAGGAAACTAAAATTTATATCTCAAGTGTATGGCCTGGTAACACGGCTGAAGATGTTGAAAGATTAATAACAGATCCATTAGAAGATAAATTAAAAAATATCTCTGGTGTCACCGAGACAGAATCGACTTCTCAAGAAGACTACTCGATTATCATTGTTGAATTTGATGAGGATATTGAAGTAGAGACGGCAAAACAACTAGTAAAAGATGAAGTAGACTCTGAAAGTGCTGGAGAAGACTGGCCTACATTTAATAACAAGCCTGTTACTCCTAATGTTTTTAATCTGACCTTAAGTGAGGAAATGCCTATAATGAATATCAACATTAAAGGTGATTATACAGTTAGAAAATTAAAAACCTATGCAGAGTACCTTGAGGATGAGATAGAAGATATAGAGCAAATTAAGCAGGTTGATATCCGTGGTGCTCAAGATCTAGAAGTTGAAATAGCAGTAGACATCTATAAAATGACTGCGGCACAAATCAGTTTTGATGACATCTTGAATACGGTACGTGGTGGAAATGCAACTGTTAGTGCTGGTAATTTAAAATCTAGCGGTCAACGTCGCACCATAAGAATTGTAGGAGAGATTAGCGACCCTAAAGAATTAGAAAATTTTGTTATCAAGAATGAGAATGGGCCTATTTACATAAGAGATGTTGCAACGATTACGTTTAAAGAAGAAGATAAAAACACTTTTGCGCGTGAGTATGGTGACCAAGTAGTGATGCTAGATGTAAAAAAACGTTCTGGTAAAAACATGATTGTTGCGGCAGATGCTATTAGAGAAATAGTTAAAGAATCTCAAGAATCTGGTGCTTTACCAGCCGATCTTGATATAACAATCGCAAATGATCTTTCTTCAAAGACATTGAATCAGGTAGATGATTTAGTTAATAATATCATTTTCGGTATTTTACTAGTAGTAGGTGTTTTAATGTTCTTTTTAGGATTTAGAAACGCACTATTTGTAGGGTTTGCAATACCTATGTCCATGTTCATGTCTTTTGCAATCATTAGCTTTTTTGGATACACCTTAAATACGATGATTCTTTTTGCCATGATTATGGGATTAGGAATGCTAGTCGACAATGGTATTGTAGTAGTTGAGAATGTATATCGATTGATGGATGAAGAAGGCATGTCTCGTATTGAGGCGGCTAAAAAAGGTGTTGGTGAGATTGCCATACCTATTATCATCTCCACACTCACCACCGTAGCAGCCTTTGTACCATTAGGTTTATGGCCTGGATTGATGGGGCAATTCATGATTTATTTTCCTATAACTTTATCTATAGTTTTAGGTAGTTCCTTATTTGTTGCCATTTTCTTTAATTCAATGTTGGTTTCAAAATTTATGGAGATTGAAGACCGTAATCTAAGTGTAAAACAACTGCTATACCTGACGGCTATTATGGGAACCTTAGGGATATTTATTCTTATAGTCGGTGGACCTGTTAGAGGTTTAGGTAGTGTTATGGTATTAACAGTTATTCTTTTCTGGTTATACAAATACCTTATCAAACCATTAACACGTGGATTCCAAAAAACATTTCTTGCTTGGTTGGATAAAGTCTATGAAAACTTTTTAAAATTTGCCTTGAGCGGTATAAAACCTTATCTCTTTATAGGCGGTATGTTCATCATGTTTGTGGCTGTTTTAATGGCTTTCGGTAGCTCCATAGGATCTGGTAGGACAAAGATTGAGTTCTTCCCAGATAATAAGCCTAATCAGATTATAGTCTATGTAGAATATCCACAAGGAACTGCCATAGAAAAAACAAATCAGATTACTAAAGAAATTGAATCTCGTGTATTTGAAATTATTAATGCAGAGGAATATATGGAAGGTGATCGTAACTTTTTAGTAGAAAGTGCCGTGTCACAGGTAGGAATGGGCGCAGGAAATCCTCAAACTGATGGTGGAAGTGCTGCAGAAATGCCACATAAAGGTAAAATCACTGCAAGTATGCGTGAGTACAAATTCCGTAATGGAAAAGATAGCGAGGTGCTGCGCAAAAAAGTTCAAGAAGCACTAGCTGGTGTCTATCCAGGTGTATCTATTTCTGTAGAAAAAGATGCCGCCGGACCACCACAAGGCTATCCTGTAAACATCGAACTTGAAGGAAATGATTATGGTGAACTTATTGTAACAGCAGAGCAAATGGTGAAATTCCTTAACGCTCGTAACGTGGCTGGTGTAGACCAATTAAAAGTTGACGTTAACAGAAGTAAACCTTCTATGCTAGTGAGTGTCGATCGTGAAAAAGCAGGTGAACTAGGAGTTAGCAATAGTCAGGTAGGTATGCAATTGCGTCGTGCTGTCTTCGGAGAAAAAGCCGGAATTTATAAAAATGAAGGTGAAGACTATGATATCAATATCCGTTTTAATGAAGAGCAACGTTATGATCGCAGCGCTATTTTTAATCAACGTATCACTTTTAGAGACATGGCAACAGGACAGATTAAGGAAGTACCTGTAAGTGCTATTGCACAGCAAAAAAACACCTCTAGCTTCAGTGCTATAAAGCATAAAGATGCAAAACGTGTAGTAACCGTATATTCTGCTTTAAAACCAGGTTTTACTGATGCTGGTGCCGTTGTAGCAGACATCCAAAACGAGATGTTAGATTTTGAGACACCTGAGGATATTAAAATAGATTATACCGGTCAAATTGAAGAGCAAAATAAAGAAATGACCTTTTTAATGAGTGCTTTATTTGGTGGATTATTTTTAATCTTCCTTATTCTTATTTTTCAATTCGGTTCTATTTCCAAACCTACTATAATCATGGTGGCAATTTTCTTAAGTTTCATAGGTGTATTCTTAGGTCTTATCGTTACAGGTGATTCTTTTGTCATATTAATGACTATGATGGGAATCATATCACTAGCTGGGATTGTTGTAAATAACGGTGTGGTACTGATCGATTATATAGACATACTTAAACTGCGCCGCAGAGAACAACTAGACCTAGAAGATGATGACATCATTAGTAAAGAAGACATGTTTAATGCTATCGTAAAAGGTGGTAAAGCACGTTTAAGACCTGTAATATTGACGGCTATAACAACTGTGCTAGGACTTATACCGCTAGCGATAGGTTTAAACATCAACTTTTTTACATTATTTAGCGAGTTTGACCCTAAGATATTTGTCGGTGGAGACAATGTAATTTTCTGGGGACCACTTGCCTGGACCGTGATATACGGATTGATATTTGCCACTTTCTTAACCTTAGTAATTGTACCGGTATTATTGTACATGGTTCACCGTATAAAACTTAGATGGAGAAGATTTAGATCTCCTAAAACTGTTAAAGTGCAAGAACATATAGAAGCAGCCTAGTTTATCCCTATAAAACTGGTTGTTAATAGAGCCCTTTTCTTTATTGAAAAGGGCTTTTTTGTGTCATTGCTTAAGCTACTAATGACTTGGATAGAATGCAATTACATTCCGTTTTTCAGATCATAAATAACATGTTTATTTAAAGAAGACAAATGCTCTAAACCTGATGCAAACAACTCTTTTAGCTACTCATGTTACGCTTTCGCGAAAGCGTACTCCAATTTACCTTACCGCATAGAAAAGCTATTGTAGTAGGTGAAAGTGATTGTTATTTCTTGATGAAACAAAAAATCCTGCCTTTTACAAGGCAGGATTTTTTATGATAGACACGATACGTTTTAGTCTTCAAAACGTTTTGCGTCATACTCTGTATAATAGCGCTCTACTACATTCATCGCGGCATTCATGAGGTCGCGAGTTTCTAATAAAAGACCAAAGTATAAGGTCGTATTTTTAGGAGAGTTCTCAGTATCCTTTGTACGCTTTACTTGCTTATCAATCTTTTGATCAATTAGCCCTAGAAGCTCTTGTTTTAAAGTGATGATTTCAGCCAGTTTACCAAAGTCCTTTTTAGTAAAAATGGTTTGAGATACCGCAAATACTTCGTGACTTCTCAATATAATCTCTTTAAGATCTTTAATTTGAGTAAACTTTAAGCTCTTATGATTGTTATCGATGTGTGTCGTTGCAGATTTTGAAATATAATCTAGTGATTGTGATATATCCTGCAAGTTTCCTAGTACTTCAATATAGAACTTAGATGCACCTAGGTGTTGTTCATCTAGATTACGAATTAAATAAAAGATGTTATTGCGCAATCCATCAATCTCGCCACTTAACTTATTAGCCTCTTTCTTTGAGGATTTTAAGATATTTAAATCCTGTGATATTAATCCATCTAGTGTGTTTTTATAAATACGCTTAGAACGTTTGAAAACCGCAGCAACATTTTCTGAACTTTCATCAATGATACCTTGAATGGTATTGCTCTCAGCCTTTTTAAGCTCTTCTGTTTCTTTTTCTACCAGTTGACTATTCTTATGATTTACAAAGCTGCGTACTAATAAGACAATGGCTACTACAACTAGACCTAGTATAGCATAGAATCCACCATAATAAATAATCAACGCAAATACTGCAGCCGCTGTAAAGGCACTAAATGCAGTGAAAAACCATCCACCTATTACATTAAGTACACCTGCAATACGATACACAGCACTTTCTGTTCCCCATGCTCGATCTGCTAGTGATGTTCCCATAGCAACCATAAATGTCACATAGGTAGTTGATAATGGTAATTTAAAAGAAGTGGCAATCGATATTAATATACTAGCTACCATAAGGTTAACACTTGCTCTCACATAATCAAAGGCAGGCTTATCAGCATGCTTAGGCACTACTGCTGGCTCTGGTAATTTTTCGAATCTAGAAGCAATATAATTAGTAGCTTTTTCAGGTAGAATATGCTGTATAGCCTCGGCAGCGTTAAGTGAGTAACGTACTAAAATTCTAGAAAGAGCATTAGATTGAAAACGTTCTGTACCACTATCTTGTCTTGCAAGATCTACTGATGTTTTTACAACGGCTTGTGCTTTTGAAGAAAACCACAAAGTAACCACCATAATAACTCCAGCAAGTACTAATAACCATTTATTTGATGGAAGTTTTTCCCCTAATGCTGCCATACCATAAGCTGTAGCGTCTACTCCACTACCACTCCAGGCTTCCCATGCTTGATAAGCACCTATAGGCACACCGATAAAGTTAACGAGGTCATTCCCAGCAAATGCCATTGCAAGTCCAAAAGTCCCTAGAATAATAATTAACTTATAGATATCCCATTTCATCACATATACATAGAGATAACTGAACAACATCCAAAATACCGTTGCCCATCCCACTAAAGTATATACATCTAGGCCATTTAAAAAGCTCGTTAAACCGCCTAAATCTGCTCCTTTTAAACCTTTAACAATGATAAAGTAAAACAAACTCGTTAAAGATAACCCACCAAAGAATCCAGCCAGATAAGCAGGCCTTTTAGGGTAATTAAAAGTAAGCATCAATCTAGATAAAAACTGTACTAGAGCACCTATCGTAAAGGCAACCACTACTGATAGTAAAATCCCTAGAATAATTTCTATGGCCTTATCACTAGCAATATATTTACCTAAATCAAGAATTGTTTCTCCAGTCTCGCCTTCTCCATAAATTTTAATTAAAGACATACAGACAGCGGCACCTAATAGTTCAAACACAATAGAAACTGTGGTGGAGGTTGGTAATCCCATGGAATTGAAAAAATCCAACAACAATATATCTGTGATCATCACGGCCATAAAAATGATCATCACCTCATCAAAATAAAACTCGCTAGGCACAAAAATCCCTTTACGCGCGACTTCCATCATACCACTAGAGGACAATGCTCCTACTGCGATACCTATACTGGCTATAATCATTATGGTTTTAAAGCTTATCGCTTTAGAACCTATAGCACTGTTTAAAAAGTTTACTGCATCATTACTTACTCCTACGACTAAGTCAGTGATGGCAAGGCCGGCAAGTATAACCAGCATATAAACATAAATATCTCCCATTTGAGGCTAATTTAAGAGTGCAAAAATCATACTTTATTAGTTACTGTACGTTACCTAAGTGTTATAAATTCATCTCACTTGTAAGATTCCGCTTTCGCGAAAGCGTATATTATTAAAACCTAAAGAACATAACCTAGTTTCATAAAAAAAGCCACTCTATTGAGTGGCTTTTTCTTATAATAAGTAAAAGACTTTTAATTACAGTCCAGTAGTCCATCCTTGAGCCCATGCAGGAACCGCAGTTCCACTACCTGCACCTGTAGCTGTAGCATTTTCAGTAATTACCGCATTCGGGTATGTTGCGATTACATCAGCGCGAGTTGAAAAATCAGTCCCATCAACATTCATTAATGCATCTGTAGTAGTAATAGCTACGTTTGTGAAAATTAACTCAGAACCTGCTGCAAAGAATGCAGTAGTTGCTGCGTCATCAATTTCTATCGATTCATTATGACCGACTAAAACTATGTTATCAAAATCACCTTTAGTTCCACGACGAATTTTAAGACCATCATCTTCAGTTCCATCTCCGTTACCAACACCAGTCAAATTTGTTATAGTAGGACTAGAGATAGGAGTAGCATTGTTGTCTGCTTCTAAGTTATCAGCTTCAATAATTCTATGTCCTCTACCAGAAGTAAGATCTGCATACCAGAAAGAACCTGCACCTTGCCATCCTTCAGTCCAGTCAAAAGCATCATCTGTTGGATTATTAACTACTAAGTGATTTGCAGTTACATTACCACCAAAAAACTCAAAACCATCATCATTACCTTCAAATACTTGTACATAATCGACAGTTGTACCACTACCAACACCAAAGAAAGAAACTCCATTAAATTCTTTTGAAGAATTAAAAGTAGCTCCTGCATATTCAACTCTTAAATAACGGATAGAACCACTAGAATCTGTAGTCTCAGTACCACCGTAAGTTAAACCAGAAACCTCTGCAGTTACACTTCCACCTTTATTAGAAGGTGCTTTACCACACAATACAAGTCCACCCCAATCTCCGGCAGTTTTTGTTGCTAAACCAGATGTCATCACAACTGGATTAGTTGCTGTTCCTTGAACATCTATTAAACCACCTTGAGCAATCGCAATATAAGAAGAGGTACCACCTACTGCCTCTATAACGGTTCCAGCAGGAATCTCTAATTCCACACCATCTTCAATAACTACAGCCCCTGTTAATTTATAAGTTAACCCAGCATCAAGTCTTATAACACCTGCTTCAGTAAAAGTACCCTGAAAATCATTTGCATCAACAGTTATAGCAGTATCACCACCTGTTGTGTCATCATCACTACATGAAACTGTCAAAGCAGCAACTGCAAGCATAGATATGAATAATTTTTTCATCATTTAAAGTTTTAATTATTGTTGTTTAATTCTTGACAAAGAAACAAACACAACGTTAAGATGGTGTATTTCTAATTTTAAATAACTATTAATTGAAAATGCATAAAAAAAGGGCTCAGATTCCTCTGAGCCCTTTAAATTAGTGTAGTAGTTATTAAAATTTGAATGTTAAGCCTAGGTTAACATCGATTCCTCTTTGAAACTCTAAGACATTCACATCACCGATTGCTGTATCCTCTTGAAATCTTGAAACTGTAGGGTTAGTTAAATTTTTTGCAGATAAACTAATACCAAATTTTTTAGAAAGATTAGTTTTTAAGATGAAATCCAATGTTCCCACTGCTTCATCAAATTGATTTCCTAAATCATTATTTGTTCCAATAGCATATAACCTTTCACTGTAATAATTATAAGATAAAGTTGCTAACACACTTTTATCATTATCGAACTCTCTCAAATAAGAAATATCACCATTAACAAGGATAGGAGAAGCGCCAGTTAATTGGCCTTCTTCATTAGTAAATTCTACATTTAAATCAGTTTCCTCACGTATTTTCTCTTCGTCAAAATCCTGGACTGTGTATAAATAGGAAACATTGGCGCCAAATGAAAGCTTCTCTTCTAAATCATTTTCTTCACCGGATATCTCTCTTTTAAAAATATTTTTTCTCGCCTCTAGCTCTAGACCAACAGCATATGCACTTTCTCCTGAATTCACATATGAAAAGTCATTAGTTGAAGAAGCTACAACTAATTTGTTGATAGGATCTTGAATCAATTTACCAAATCCAGTTACCGCAATCACCTCATCGTCTTTCGGAAATATCTCCCATTTAACATCTAAATTATAATCTGTAGAAATAGAAAGGTCAGGATTACCAAATTCAATATTTTCATTTTCATCTTCAATTGGGAAAGGCGCTCTTTCTCTAAATTGAGGCAAAGTATAAGTTTTAGACGCACCAAATCTTAAATTTTGTTTTTCATTAAGTGCATACTTTGCGACAAGGCTAGGCAAGATTTGAAATGTATCAAAGTTAGTCTCTCCATTCGGTAATAAAATGGTATTATACTCCAGAGCTTGGTCAATATATTCAGCTCTCAATCCACCTTTTAAAAATAATTTTTCAGTCAATTGATATGAAGCTCCTATAAATCCAGCATGAATTGTTTGATCACCATTATAAGTTTGAGGCACTAATGCATTAGGTGATTGTATACCACCATTAAAAGTTGATATACTATAATCACCAGAGGCAAAATTAGCTTGATTAAAGTAATTATCTAAATTATTTGGATCTACGATACGATTATTAATTATTCTAAAATTAAACTGAGTAGCCTGAAAATCAACTGTTCTCATACGAGCACTATAACCACCAAATAATTTCCCTTTGTATTGCATGTCACCGTATTCATCTTCTTTACCTCCTATTTTATATTCCAAAGAAGCATTGGCTGCAATCTCATTATCTTCTATTTCTTGGAAAAACCTATGGTTAGTTGCAGACACATCATTATTGAAAATAAAGTCAGAACTACCTTCACTCGCAGGTTGTAAGTAGTTTTTCATACGATCTGGCGTATCATTTTTAACAATATTATAAGCAAGTCCCCATTTTAAATCTAGCCTATCGGATAAATCATGACTCCCTAATAATTGATTAATTAACAATGTTGTTCTATCAAAATTTGAACGACGTATAAAAGCATTTTCATCTGCAACATCAACTTCTCTACCTAAAGATTCTCTATGATTTTGACTTGTATCGTTAATCAATAAAAAATTATAAGTAATATTATTTGCACTATTTATCTGATACCCCATATTTAATATACCAGTAGTGTTCGTGCCGTATGAAAAATCTTCGTACTCAAAATCTTTATTAGCGAAACCTTGTTTGGTTACACTAGACTTAAATGCACCATTAATATATCTAAAGCTATTGTCATGGCTAATATTTGCAAAAACCCCTAATTTACCATCTTCTCCGATACTAAATCTCTTTCCTGCTCTAATACCAAAACTTAACCCTAAAGGTGTATTAGTTGATTGAGGATTCCAACTAGTTGGAAAATTGTAGCTCCCTAAAGGATTACTAGGAATATCAGTGTCATAAAAACCAGTTCTTCCTGGTCCATCCTGTAATCTAAAATTATCCTCACCCATTGCAGCTGAATTATATTTACTTCCAACTGTAACTTCAAACATACCTTTGCCGTTATAATTTTTAGTAACAATATCAATATTTGCCCCAGCAAACTCAGCATAACTTTCTACATTCATTACTTTATCAATAGATACAGACTGTACTATGTCTGTACTAAATATTCCCAGCTCAATGTTTTTGTAAAAAGGATTATTAGAAGGTAACGGCAATCCATTCAAAGAAGTAAAATTATACCGATCTCCTAAACCTCTAACATAGACATCACTACTTCCTTCTTGTTTAGAAACTCCCGTCGTTTTTGAGACAGCCGCTGCAACATCTCCTGCACCTTTACGTGACATTTCTTGTGCGCCAATCTCTTGTTTTATTTCAACAGCTTGCTGTTGTTCCTTGAGCAAGACCTCTTCTTTTTCTCTACTAATTTGAACAGTAATTACTATATCATCTAAAGCCGCTGCTTCTGCAGTCATAGGAATTGTAAGATCTGTTTTATTACCAGCCACAACTGTTACAGGTGTTTCAACCGTTTGCATCCCAACAAAGGTTACAATCAATGTGTAAGTGCCCGGAGAGATGGAAATGGTAAACTTACCGTCCATATCAGATTGAGCTCCTTTTGAAGTACCTTTTACTTGTATTGATGCAAATGCTACTGGCTCATCATTATAATCCTTATCAATAATTGTCCCGGCAATAGTTCCGTTTTGCGCTGACGCTAAGGCAGTTACGAAAAATAATAAAATAAAAACTAACTTGTTCATTACGTGTTATTTATATTTTGCAAATAAACAGCAGTAAACGACGCAAACAGGTTATGTGAACATTAACTATCTGCATAGGAATTGTTAAGAAATGGTAAATCTTTATAGGCCTGTTTTTATGGTTTAGCCTTCTTATATTGCAGCCCTAAAGCATCATCATGAATTGGGAAAACCTACTATCCTTAAAAAGACACGGCGACACAGCACCTAGACCTAGAAAATTACAAGATGAATTACGACTAGGTTTTGAAGTAGACTATGACCGAGTGATATTCTCACAACATTTCCGTAGTCTGCAAGATAAAACACAGGTCATCCCATTAAGCCAGACTGGCTTTGTACACACTAGATTAACGCACAGTCTAGAAGTATCTGTAGTAGGTCGTTCCTTAGGTCGTATGGCCGGACAACGCATATTAGAAAAGCACCCATCATTAGTAGAAGCAGGATATAAAATGCAGGATTTTGGTGCCATCGTTGCCGCTGCATCATTAGCGCATGATATCGGTAATCCACCATTCGGTCATAGTGGAGAGAATGCTATAGGTAGTTACTTCTCAAGTGGTAAAGGAAAGGTTTTTATGGATTCGCTTTCGCGAAAGCAACAACAAGACCTCATCGATTATGAAGGAAACGCAAATGGATACCGACTACTTAATCTAGATTCTCCAGGAACTCCTGGCGGCTTAAGATTGTCGTATGCCACTTTAGGCGCTTTTACAAAATACCCTAAAGAATCTTTACCATTAAAGCCGACTAATCACATATCCCAAAAGAAATTTGGTGTTTTTCAAGCAGATCTAGAACACTTTAAAGATGTCGCTCAAGAGTTAGGAATTAAAAATAATGACTCTAGCATGGAACCATACATGCGTCATCCACTCACCTATCTGGTTGAAGCTGCAGATGATATTTGCTACACTATCATAGACTTTGAAGACGGAATTAATCTAGGTTGGATTCCTGAAGATTTTGCTTTGGAATACCTAATTAATTTGGTGCGCAAGAATATTAAGTCAGAAGTCTACTCACAATTAACCTCTACCGCAGAAAGATTAACCTACCTAAGGTCACTAGCTATCAATAACCTGATTACTGATTGTGTAGATGTATTTATGAATAATGAAGAAACAATTCTTAATGGCACTTATAAACATGCCCTAACTGATAAGTCCCAGTTCAAACCACAAATAGATGATATTCTTGCGATTACTATAGAAAAGGTATATCGTAATGAAGAAGTGATCCAAAAAGAAATCGCTGGCTATAAAATATTGACAGATATACTGCATGCGGTAATCACAGCAACTGTAAATGATCTAGAAGATAATAAATCGATTTATGATAAACTTATTTTGAACACTTGCTCTGGATTGCAAAAAAACACGTCATCGCTATATGAGCGTATCTTAAATGCGTGTGGTTATGTGGCTTCATTAACTGATAGTAGAGCACTACAACTCTTCAGTGTTATCAATGGATCTATTAAATAAAGAGCTTTTTGTATCTTTAAAAATATAATTTTTTATGAAAAAGTATATTCTACTATCTGTAATTGCTGTGACTACGATAATTACAGTCTTATTTGTAATTAACTCTACAACAGAAGACTTGAGCGAGATCGCTCTTAAAAGACAACAGCACAAAGAATTTCTAGACAATAGTCCATTTAAAGACACAAGAAATCTTTCTAAAGAGAAACGTAAGAAATTAAGCTTACCACCTAATGCTTATAATGAGAGAGAATGGGAACTAACCATGAATCCTACATTAGGAATTCCTACTCCTTTTTTAGTAGAATCTACGACTCCTAGTTTATATACAACACTAGGTGCGCCAGGTAATAATACCACACCATGGCAAGAAAGAGGCCCGTTAAATACTGGTGGTAGAACGCGTGTGGTGTTTTTTGACCCTACTGATGTAGGAGCAAATAATGGTGATGGCGTCGATTACAATCGTGTTTTTGCCGGTGGCGTTGGTGGCGGACTATGGATCAATAATGACATCACTAGCGCAACATCAACATGGACAATTATACCAGGTATCGCAGGTGACTTAAGCGTTAACGCATATGCATTAGACCCTAATGACTCATCCACCTTTTATATAGGTACAGGAGAACAATATGCACAAGGCGCTGCAATAGGTAATGGTGTCTATAAAACTACAGATGGTGGCTCTACTTGGTCTCAAGTTAACATACAACCAGCAGGATCAGGTACCGTAAGTGGCGGTGGCTCTTTATTTAAGTCAGGATTATTTACCGTTAATGATATTGCGATAAGAGACGTTAATGGTACTAGTGAAATCTATGTAGGTGTAGGCTCTACTTTTTATGCCGCACCTAATGGTAATATCGCTAATCCTTCAAATATTCTGGGAGCTCAAAACGCTGGATTATATCGCAGTGTAGATGATGGAGCAACATGGACACGTATTGAAAATCCTGCTTTATCATTTAGTTTTTCCGGACTCACCTTTTATGTATCGCCTAACGATTTTGAAATAGGAGCAGACAATACCTTATTTATGGGATCAATCGCTTCTCCAGGTATAGGTCAAGGTGGCGGAAGAATCTATTCTAGTACTGATGGAACTAACTGGACACTCGATCAATTTATAGCCTCTACAGATCGTGTTGAGCTTGCCACTTCTCCTACAAACGCTAATCTTATTTATGCAGCAGTTGATGCCGCAGCTGGAGCAGATTTATACATCTCAACAGACAAGTTAACTACAATTACTGCCTTAAATGAACCTAATGATGCAGATAACAGCATCTCTGCAACAGATTTTACTAGAGGACAAGCTTTTTATGATTTAGTAATTGAAACTGATCCTACAAATGACCAAATCATCTATGCTGGTGGAATCGATTTACATAGATCTGCAAACGGTGGAAATAATTGGAATCAAATTTCAAAATGGTCAGAAAACCCTAACCTTAATGGATTAAATGTCCCTTTTATTCATGCAGATGTACATGCTTTAACCTTTAGACCAGGACTGAATAATGAAGCAATTATTGGGTCTGATGGTGGTGTATCATATGCCAACTCATTGAGTGGCGCATTATCATCGCCTAACGCGATAGCAAATAGAAATAACGGTTATAATGTGACACAATTCTATTATGGAGATATTGCAGACACTGATGTTGCAGATGGTGATGACTTTGCCGGTGGAACTCAAGATAACGGCTCACAACTTACTAATGATGCACCAGCCAATGGATTGACACCATTCTTTGATCCTATAGGTGGTGACGGAGCTTACACTAACATTGACAAAGACGGTAATTATGTAGTCTTATCAGTTACTGGACAAACACACCTTTATGCAGATTATCCAATTCCTCCAGGCAGCACGATTAACTCACTATTCGGGACTGGTAGCCTATATGCTATCTCTCAAGGTAGTGGTGGTGATTTTATTAACGTCGCAGAACTAGATGAAAATCTAGATGTGTTTTTTGCAAACGGCGCTACCTTTAATGGGGCAAACGGCATATTAGTTTGTGCATTAGGACCTAATGCTGCAAGCTGCAATACAATTACCAATGCTTTGATAAGTTCTTCAAGACCTACTGCAATGAAGGTTTCTCCTTTTACCATTACATCGACCAAATTATTTTTAGGAACGATAGATTCTAGACTAATAATGGTTGATAATGCCAACACAGCATCTCCTGTTTGGACAGAAATTACAGGATCTCAATTTTTAGGTTCAGTGTCTGACATAGAATTTGGTGCCACAGAGCAAGAGATTTTAATCACCATGCATAATTACGGAGTAGACAGCGTATGGTATAGTACAGATGGTGGTACTACATGGGCCAGTAAAGAAGGTAATCTACCAGATATACCCGTAAAAGCCATTCTTAAAAACCCATTACTGGCAGAAGAAGTGATCATAGGAACGGAAGAAGGAATTTATGTTACAGGTGATTTCAATAGCGTAAGCCCAACATGGACCCAAACTAATAACGGTATGACTAGTGTAAAGGTGGTTGACCTAGATTTAAGAGTTAGTGATAACACTATACTAGCCTCTACACATGGGCGTGGAATGTTTACAGGACAATTCAATACTCTAGGGTTTGAAGAGTCACAAATCTCTCAAAATAATATAAAACTCTTCCCGACTATAAATAATGGAACGATCAACTTAGTTTCAGGCACAGCTTTAGATAACGCTCAGGTGACTATTTACAATTTAAGTGGTCAAGAAGTTTACAATGAAATGATGAATCTATCTAGTCAGCAACAAAGCATATCATTAACTCAGCCTGCAAGTGGTATTTATATTGTGAATATCAAATCAGGCAGTTACGACCAAAGCTTAAAAATGATTATCGAGTAGATAAATCACTGATTAAATTATATACGGTCTCACTATCAATTCCAGCTATTTTATGCAGGTCTTTTGTGGGGCCATGTTGTATAAATACATCTGGGATTCCTAGTTTATAGATGTTGTTTTTATACGCTTTCGCGGAAGCGTAATCTACTACCATACTGCCTAATCCACCTATAATGGTTCCATCTTCTATAGTGATAATGTGCTCGTGCTGCTCAAAAATATCATCTAACATATCGTGGTCAAACGGTTTTAAGAAACGCATATCTACATGAGTGACATCAAGTTCTTCATCACTGATTAAATCATCTATCATTGCTCCTATAGAACCTATAGAAAGAACAGCGATCTTAGTACCTAAATGAATCACACGAGACTGACCAATTGGTAGTTTCTGAAAAGGTTGTTGCCAGTTCAATATACGACCACGACCACGAGGATACCTGATCGCTATAGGTAACTCAAGACCTAATTGCGCGGTATACATCATATTCCTTAACTCGATGGCATCCATAGGCGCAGCAATAATTAAATCTGGAATACAATTTAAATAAGCAAGATCAAAATTACCATGGTGAGTCGCTCCATCCTGACCTACTAAACCTGCACGATCCAGACAGAAAACAACAGGTAATTTTTGTAATGCTACATCATGAATAACTTGATCATAGGCGCGTTGTAAAAAAGTAGAATAAATATTACAAAAAGGAACTAATCCTTGTGTAGCCATTCCTGCCGCAAGTGTTACGGCGTGCTGCTCTGCAATTCCGACATCAAATGCACGATCAGGCATAGCATTCATCATGATCTTCATGGAACTTCCAGTAGGCATGGCTGGCGTGATCCCTATGATATTCTCGTTTTGCTCAGCAAGTTCTACAATGGTATTTCCAAAAACTTCTTGAAACTTAGGTGGCAATAAACTCGTATCTGCTGGTGTGATATCACCTGTAATTTTATCAAATTTACCGGGCGCGTGATAGCGTACTTGATCAATTTCTGCCTGTTTGAGACCTTTCCCTTTGGTGGTTCTTACGTGGAGTAATCGTGGACCTTTAAGAGATTTTTGTCTTTTTAGTTCTTTTAATAAAAGTGGTAAGTCATGCCCATCGATAGGACCAGAATAATCAAAATTTAACGATTCAAATATATTATCGCGACCTGTTTCTTTACCAGATTTGGTCTTAGTAAGGTAATCTTTTAATGCGCCTACGGCAGGATCTATTCCGATAGCATTATCGTTGAGAATCACCAATAAATCTGCATCGCTTACTCCTGCATGATTGAGCGCTTCAAATGCCATACCGCTGGCAATACTAGCATCACCTACTACAGCAATGTGTTTTCTGTCGATTCCTCTCAACTGGCTAGCCATCGCCATTCCTAGCGCAGCACTGATAGAAGTAGAACTGTGACCTACTCCAAAGGTGTCATAAACACTTTCATCTCTTTTAGGAAATCCAGAGATACCGTTCAAGTCTCTGTTCGTACGAAAAACATCTCGCCTACCTGTCAATATTTTATGGCCATAAGCCTGATGACCTACATCCCAAACCAGTAAATCTTCTGGCGTATCAAACACATAGTGTAACGCAATGGTGAGCTCGACAACTCCTAGACTTGCACCTAAATGACCTTCTTTAGTAGCTACTACCTCAATAATAAAATCGCGCAATTCTTGAGCAATTTGCGGTAACTCATTTTCATCTAGACCTTTTAAGTCGGCAGGTGAGTTGATTTGAGAAAGTAGTGTTTGAGACATTCCTCAAAGGTAAGATGAAAACTAATTTTTTGTTGAGTTGATGTGCTGATTATTTAATTTCAAATATTATCGGTAAGGAATATATTACTGTTGTTACTTCTCCATTTTGTTTTCCTGGTATGAAATCTGGTAATAGAGCAAGAACTCTTCTTGTTTCTTTTTCTAACTGATCTTGTGGAGCTCTAACTTTCACATCTACTATTTTTCCTTTTTCATTTATCGAGAATTGTGTGGTTATCTTTTGTCTTCCTTCTAAGTTTACACAAACAGAAGTGTTAAAATGCCGGTCAACATGCTCATTTATTTTACTTTGAAAATATTTCCTAGACTCTTCTTCACTTAATTCAAATGGAGTTTCTGGAAACTGAGGCACTTTCTCAACAATAGCAAAAGGAACTTCTGGAATCTCTGGAATATCCCAACCTATTCCACCTTGAACCTCTATAATTTCTCCTACTATAGGTGGTGGTGGCGGAATAGGTAATTTTCCAACTACAGGAATTATGTCTTCTACTGGTTGCTGCTGAGTGGAATCTATTGCCGATTTACATGAACTAGGATCCATAGGTGGCCTATGTAATCCTCCTGTAATAGGAATATCATCAATCGATTGTCCTAAAGAATCCACAACCTCAACCTGATCAATCTTTACTTTATTACCATAATCATCCTTACAGCTCATCAAACTTGTTCCCATCACAATCAACAATGCCAGTAAAAAAGAACGATGTCCTAATCGGTATGTACTTAAAGCTTGAACCGGAATTTTTATATGAATCAAATCTAACTGAGATTTTTTAATATGTCCACAGAGCTTCTGACCTTGATTCATTTTTAAAAAATCTTTAATCTGGTAATCGCTCATTATGGTAAAATCAATCACTGTTTTATCACAAGAACTACAGTGTCTTCCTTTAACGCTAGGTGTCATTTGGTTCCAATCTTCATGACATGGCTCTGGAATGCGCAATGAATAATACTTTCCCATAATTGGTGAATTAAGGTTTTCTTAACATCAAGATTCTTGCCATAAAAATGTCTCTTCAAGTTCCCATTTGTAGATGATTTAATATTAATCACACCCAAATTGATTTTGATTTTGATTTTAGTTTTATTTTTAAACCATGATAGAGCCTTACGACCACGAGTATTTTATGAAAAAAGCGTTACAAGAAGCGCAAACTGCCTTAGATCGTGGTGAAATTCCCGTTGGTGCTGTAATCGTTACTCAAAATCGCATTATTGCCAAAGGTCACAACCTTACAGAAACGTTGACTGACGTTACCGCACATGCAGAGATGCAAGCCATTACCGCTGGAGCAAGTTTTTTAGGAGGTAAATACTTAAAAGATTGCACACTTTACGTCACACTAGAACCTTGCCAGATGTGCGCTGGTGCTCTTTACTGGTCTCAAATATCAAATATAGTGTACGGAGCGAGCGATGAACATAGAGGTTATCTTAAAATGGGAACACAGTTACATCCTAAAACCAAGGTCGTTTCGGGAATTCTAGAAGAAGAATGTAGTGCAATAATAAATGAATTTTTTGCTAGAAAAAGAAGCTTGAATTAAGGCCTATTCTTCCTCATCATCATCTCTCAAAGCATCTGGATTCCAGATGAATGATTTCAATTTCTTGTCTTTATAGCGCACGATTAAAAAACCAGGCATTACTATAAAAAACAAAGTCATCACAGCGGCACCTATCGTCTTTTGTGCTAGCGCATAATCACCGCCATTATACAGATTATAAAAACCTATAATTAAGGTAATGATGACTCCTATTAATAGTATGCTTATAATTTTCATTAAAACTTTTCACTAAAATTGAACTATAAAATGAAATGATGAGCTTGTCAAAAAATCAACCTATTGTCATAAATCACGTCTCCGACAAGCTCAATGTGAGCTATCTCATCTTGATACTTAACGATTATAACGTAACCTTCAAGTTTAACTCTGTTAACTGCTCTTGATCAATTGCACTAGGTGCATCGATCATTACATCGCGACCACTATTGTTCTTAGGAAAAGCAATAAAGTCACGTATCGTTTCTTGTCCACCTAGGATAGAAACTAATCTATCAAATCCAAATGCTAATCCTGCATGTGGTGGCGCACCATATTCAAAGGCGTCCATCAAGAAACCAAACTGGGCTCTTGCCTCATCTGGTGTGAATCCTAAATGGTCAAACATTAATGCCTGTAATTTCTTATCAAATATTCTTACTGATCCACCACCTATCTCATTACCATTCATCACAAGATCGTAAGCGTTTGCACGCACATTACCTGGATCTGTTTCTAACTTATCAATGTCTTCTGGTTTAGGAGAAGTAAATGGATGATGCATCGCGTGATAGCGCTCTGTGTCTTCATCCCATTCTAATAGCGGGAAATCTACAACCCATAATGGTGCAAATACTTCTGGATCACGTAATCCTAGACGCTCAGCCATTTCCATTCTTAAAGCACTTAACTGTGTTCTAGTCTTATTTGCAGGACCAGACAATACGCAAATTAAATCACCAGCTTTTGCACCAGTAGCTTTTGCCCAGTTTGCAAGATCTTCTTGGTCATAAAACTTATCAACGCTAGACTTATACGTTCCGTCTTCATTACAACGCACATAAACCATTCCTAGCGCACCAACTTGTGGACGTCTTACCCAATCAATTAATTTATCAATTTCTTTTCTCGTGTAACTATTAGCACCGGGAACTGCTATTCCCACAACTAATTCTGCCTCGTTAAAGATTTTGAAGTCCTTCGCTTTCGCGAAAGCGTCTAACTCACCAAACTCCATCCCAAAACGGATATCTGGTTTATCATTACCATATTTCTTCATCGCATCTTCATAAGTCATGCGAGGGAAATCTGCAACATCGATGTTCTTTACCTTTTTCAATAAGTGACGTGTCATGTCCTCAAATATATTCAACACATCTTCTTGCTCTACAAATGACATCTCGCAGTCTATTTGTGTAAACTCTGGTTGACGATCTGCACGCAGGTCTTCATCACGGAAACATTTTACAATCTGGAAATACTTATCCATTCCACCTACCATAAGCAGTTGCTTAAAGGTCTGTGGCGACTGTGGTAAGGCATAAAATTGCCCTTCATTCATACGCGATGGCACGACAAAGTCACGAGCACCTTCTGGCGTCGATTTAATAAGTACCGGCGTTTCTACCTCGATAAAATCTTTACCGGCTAGAAAATTACGTACTTCCATCGCAACCTTAGAACGGAAAATCAAGTTCTCGCGCACTGGATTACGACGTATGTCTAGATAGCGATACTTCATACGCAACTCTTCTCCACCATCAGTATTATCTTCTATGGTAAAAGGTGGCGTTTTAGACTCACTTAAAATGTTCAATTCTTTTACGAGAATCTCTACATCACCTGTAGACATTTTAGCATTTTTAGATTCACGTTCAATCACGGTACCCTTAACCTGTATCACAAACTCACGACCTAGTTTTTGCGCTCTTTCTAGCAAGGCTTTATCGGTACGTTCTTCATCAAAGATTAATTGAGTAACGCCATAACGGTCTCTTAAATCCACCCAAACCATAAAACCTTTATCACGGCTTTTTTGAACCCAACCGGCCAGTGTTACTTCTTTATTTACATCGCTAGCGCGCAGGCTACCACAATCGTGTGATCTATACATAACTATTCATATAATAAGCTGCAAAAATAAGCCGATTTTAAACATCTCGAGCAGCAATAAAGCAAAGATTATGTGGCAATAGCGAACTTTAACGTCAAAAATCGTTAGTTTCAATAAAGTACAACGCACTCTTTAACAGTAGATTAAGCCTCTAATGTAAATTTAATGTTACCTGAATGTTGCTTATATGTATTTTTAAAGTTAAATTTGATTATCTAAAATGACGGAACGATGAAGAAATTAATTTTTATGTGCGCACTTTTTGTAGGAGTAATTGCAATGGCACAAGAGACAAAACCACAATTTGAAAAGCAAAACGACGGAACTATAAAAGCTACTTATTTTTATTCTGATGGAACTGTAGCACAAGTCGGAATGTTTAATGAAAACAATGAAAGACATGGTGAGTGGATTTCATATGATCTGGAAGGACAAAAAAGCGCTCAAGCCGAATATAAAAATGGTGAGAAAGCTGGAAAATGGTTTTTCTGGAATGATGAAAAACTTACAGAAGTAGATTATAGTAATAATGCTATCGTGTCAGTAAACACTTGGGTAAACAAAAACCCAGTAGCAACTAACAAACCGTAAGCAATACACTATCAATCTAGAAAATCCCTCTTGAAAGTTTCAAGAGGGATTTTTTTATGCAATCACTTTAAGTTTTAACTAAAACTGACGACTAAACCTTAACATAGTTTTGTTTAAACATATGTACTAATAAGTTAAACAATTCATATCTTTACACTAAAGTAATTTATTATGGCAACGGCAAAGAAAACCACCCCAAAAAAGACTGCTAAAAAGAAAGAAATCACTCGTCATGACGTGATTACTGCTTATATGGATTATGTTCTTGAGCATGAAAAAACACCTAAGAGCGTTTACAAATTTGCTAAGGACAACAACATGTCTGAATCAGAATTTTATAACTTCTTCGGTAATTTTGATGGGTTGCGTAAAGATATCTGGAACACTTTCTTCACCATGACTATGGATGTAGCTCATAAAAACGAAGAATATGCGCATTTTTCAAATCGTGAAAAAATGCTCACGTTTTTCTATACTTTCTTTGAGTTACTTACCTTAAATAGAAGCTATGTGCTTTTTACTCTTAAAGAGAATCTGCACATGATGAATAAGATGGAGCAACTCAAAGGATTGCGCAAGCATGTAAAAGGGTTTGCTAAGGAATTGATCCAAGAGCGCAATGAGAACAAGACCAATATACTTTTAGAACGCAGTGAGACTATTTATAGCGAAGGTGCTTGGGTACAAATGTTATTCTTAATGAAATTCTGGATGGATGATGATAGTGCTGGATTTGAAAAGACAGATATGGCTATCGAGAAATCTGTGAATACCATATTTGATGTTTTTGATAATACTCCATTAGACGCTGTTTTAGACTTCGGTAAGTTTTTGTGGAAAGAGCGTATGGCTTAGTTAAACTTAAATCTAAGTTTAAGCTCAAACCTAAATATCCAGACTGAATAAGTAAGCTTATTTTTTAGCCTTCGCGAAAGCGTTATCGTTACCAACCATTTTACAAATTTAAATCTTGAGTTGTTTCAAGAGTGTCACACTGAGCTTGTCGAAGTGGATTTCACAAAGTAAATTAATATGAAAACACTAGATAAAATACCTACCAGTAAAATAGGCCGTACCACAGAGCTAGTGAAAACTGGTGCTAAAATAGGTGCTAATTATATTAAATATTATTCTAAGAAAGCGGTGAACCCATCAATGGACCGTTCTTCGCTAGATGAGGATAATGCAACCGATATTTATGATGGGTTAAAAAGTTTAAAAGGTAGTGCGCTTAAAGTAGCGCAAATGCTTTCTATGGATAAGAGCTTGCTACCAGGTGCTTATGTAGAAAAATTCAGCCTTGCTCAGTTCAGCGTGCCTCCATTGAGCGCTCCATTAGTGCGTAAAACTTTTAAAAAGTACCAAGGCGCCTTTCCTGAAGAGATTTATGATACGTTCTCAAAAGATTCTGTAAACGCAGCTAGTATAGGTCAAGTTCATAAAGCGACTAAAGATGGTAAAGAACTAGCCGTGAAAATTCAGTATCCTGGTGTTGCAGAGTCTATAGGTAGTGACCTTGCCTTAGTAAAGCCTATTGCTATTAAAA
Organism: Nonlabens ulvanivorans; assembly: GCF_000732625.1. Lineage (GTDB taxonomy): Bacteria > Bacteroidota > Bacteroidia > Flavobacteriales > Flavobacteriaceae > Nonlabens > Nonlabens ulvanivorans. The sequence goes on along the minus strand of NZ_JPJI01000032.1, from coordinate 837,859 downwards.
TGTTTAATCTTAAGGGTGAAGATTCTAAAAGGTATTTTGCAGAGGTTGAAGATAAATTAACTGAAGAGACTGATTACGAACTTGAGGTAAAACAAAGTGTAGAAATCACTGAGGCTTGCTCTCATATCCCAAATTTCAAATTCCCTACTTATTATCCAGACCTTTCCAGCAAGCGTATTATCACAATGGACTGGATGAGTGGTCAGCATTTGAGCGAGTTTGCAAAAACAGATTTTTCTCAAGAGACTGGAAATAAATTAGGGCAAACTCTTTGGGATTTTTATATGTTTCAAATGCACGGTTTAAAAGCCGTTCATGCAGATCCACATCCAGGGAATTTTTTGATTTCTAAAGATGAAGAACTAATCGCGATCGACTTTGGCTGTATTAAAGAAATTGTTGACGAATTCTACCAACCTTACTTTGAACTTGCTGTGCCGGCAAGTATTAATAATCCTGAGATTTTTAAAGCAAAGTTATTTGAGTTAGAAATTTTAAGACAAGATGATAGTGAGAAAGAAATCACTTATTTCAGTGCGTTATTTCACGAGATGTTGAGTCTGTTTACTAAGCCTTTTCAAGAAAAAACTTTTGACTTTTCTGATGAATCATTTTGGGATGAAATATCATCACTTAGTGAAAAATACAGCAATGATAAAGAGTTACGTAAAATGAATGGTAATCGTGGTAGCAAGCACTTCTTGTATATCAATCGCACGTTCTTTGGACTTTATAATCTTTTACATGATTTAAAAGCTACTGTAAATACTCATGAATATGTGAAGTATCTTGAGGAAAAAGGGTTTAAAAATCATAGTGCGTTGTAAAAGCCTACCTTTTATAAACCACTCCATCCTTCATTACAAAGCTCATCTCTTCTAGAGTTGCTACATTATCCTCTGGGTTTTCTGAGACTGCAATGATGTCTGCATAGAAACCTTGTTGGACTTGACCTATGTTATTTTCTTCATTTAAAATAATAGCTGGTACGATGGTAGCACTTTGAATGGTTTCCATTATAGGCATTCCAGCCTCGTGCATATACCCAAATTCCTTTGCGTTTTTACCGTGCGCAAAAACTCCAGCATCTGTTCCAAATACAATAGGAACTCCACGTTTATAAGCTCTAGCAAAAGTTCCTTGAATCTGTGGTCCTACCGTTCTTGCTTTAGGAACTACTATAGCTGGATAAAAACCATCTACTTCGGCCTTTTCAGCAACCTCTTTTCCTGCGGTGATAGTAGGTACTAGATAACAATCCATTTTCTTCATTAAATCCATCGTTTCCTCACTCATATACGTTCCATGCTCAATAGTTTTCACGCCACCTAAAACAGCGCGACGCATTCCTTCATCACCATGCGCATGTGCTGCGACGTGAAATCCATAGTCTGCAGCAGTTTCAGTAATTGCTTTAATCTCTTCTATAGTAAATTGCGGATTACTACCATTTTTTGCAACGCTTAAGACGCCACCAGTCGCCGTTATTTTTATACAATCAGCACCATTTTTATAACGATGTCTTACTGCTTCCCGACCTTCTGCAGGTGAGTTTGCAACGCCTTCACGTGGTCCTGGATCACCCATTAATGCTTGATTGCTTCCATTTGTAGGATCTGCGTGTCCACCAGTTGTGGCTATAGATTTTCCTGCAGTAAATATTCTAGGTCCTGGAACTTTACCAGAGTTAATGGCGTCTCTTAAAGATATATTGATACCGCTACCGCCTAAATCTCTCACAGTTGTAAATCCAGATAGTAAAGTAATCTCTGCATATTGGACAGAGCTATAGGCAACATCTGCTGGATCATCCACATATTTTGACACATAAGCATGTGGATTATATTCTGTCTCCATGTGTACATGCATGTCTGTAAAACCAGGCATGACCCATTTATCTTTGAGATCTATATAGGTGCCATCTTCAGGGACATCTTTGAATCCTTTTTCAACTTTTGAGACACGATCATTCTTAACCGTAATAGTCATTTGATTTTGCCATTCACCATTTTTAGTATCCAGCAAGTGACCAGCATGAATGTAGGTCATGCTATCTTGAGCAACAGCTATAAAAACCGTTAGTAATAAAAAGAATGTAAATTTAAATTTCATAACCTATCATTTGAATCGTGAAGTTATGAAAATGTCCTATTAAATATACTACAGAATCGTCAATTTCAAATATTGCCACTGTGGCTGGATAGGCTCATCCATGTCAACTTCTTGAACGGTATTATCAATAGGATGTACCATTAAAATAATCTCATTATCTGATATCCAAAAAGAATCGTTAAGACTTGAACTAACAACCCAAGATTGAAAGTTTACATAAAGGCTTTTAGTTGTTTTTAAATCGGCATCCAGCCAGCTGATTGCTATTTGAGCACCTTGTTCATAATATACCACTTCGTGACTTACTCCATATTTATTGTCAGGAGAAATATTGGGAATAGCACCATTAATACGTTCTCCTGTATATTGGTCTATCCACGCATATTCTAAACCTTCAAAATCTGCAGCGATTAGATATTTGTTTTGCTTTTTGAGCTCGCCCATATATTCTACGTTATGAGGAAACTCTCCAGTATGCGCCTTAACCTCAACAGAATCACCATTTTTTAGAGGCAGATAATACTTCTTAAGAAAATCAAATTCTGTTTCACTCTTTTCAATGGACAACAAATTCGGTTGAAAGCCGTAATCCAAGTCAAAATCTGTTTTTTTCTTTTCCTTAATTACTTTATTATACTCGACAAGTTCTAGTTTAATAAAATTTTGAAGTGTGTCTGCCGGTTGTGATATATAAAATTCATCACTATTAGTACGAGCAGTATGATATCCATGGTGCTCATCATACCAAGGATAACAATCTATATAAGCAGAATAATTGTAGGTATCTTTATCAATATGGTAGGACGATTCAAAATAGGTCTGAGATTCCTCTTCTTGAATTGAGAAATGATTGTACAGATACAATGAGCGTTCAGGAATCTCTTTAAGATGATAATCTAAATATGCACTGAAAACATAACCTTCGGCATTGCCCTTAAGTTCTTCATAAGGCACACTGCGCCATACTTTCACCCAGTAACCTTCTAGTTTCTTTCCATCGTCTACGACATATTCCTTGACATCATTTGATCCTGGCGGTGACCAGTCTAGCTTAGTTCCATAAGGAAGTTTTTCAATAATATTACCATGCGGTCCAGCTGCATTACGCATGTTTAAACCGTTTTTTGCAATCACGTATATACACTCTTTATCGTAAGATGGTGTGGTATACGCTTTCGCGAAAGCGTAATTCAAAAACAATAAAACTGTAAGTAGTATTCTCATTCCTTAAAACTGAATGGTTCCTTTTAAATAAATAACCTTAGAATCTTTCAACTCCTCGCCGTATAGAGTCACATTATCCATAGGCAACACGCCCATTATAAATTCGTTCTCTGCAATCCAGAAAAATTCACCAGCTGTAATCCAACTAGAAAAAGTGATAAAAGCTCCTTGCAGTATGGCTTCTTCATCAAACTCACCGACGGTAAAATAAGTGGTGTAGTCAAAACCGTTGTAATACTCGGCTATAAGATATTCACCTTTAGGGGAAATTGTTGGAAAACCACTTGATAACATAGACCTTTTCCCAGTGGTGCGATTCACAAGAATAACCTCTGCATCTTCTGCAAAGCCTGAGATTAAATAGCTGTCTAATTCATCAATCTGACCGTAGTACTCTGTTTTTGAAGCCCATTCTCCCAGATTATCTTTTATTAAAACAGAATCTTTACCACCATTTAATGGCAAGTAATACTGTTCCCATTCCACAGGTCGATAATCGTTCTCTAATTTGAATTTCTTAGGTTGCCAAGAGGTATCAATTTCATAGTTCCCTATGATTTTTTTATTGATGTAATCTTCTCGGTTGACTATTTCAAATTGAATAATATCTTTGAGTGCTTCTTTTGCGGCTGGATTATATTCATAACGCACATCGCAATGTGTTCCTGTTTCCCACATTTCTCTTCTGGAAGAAACACCTTTAGTAGGTTTATAATCGTCATGCGCCGCGCTATCATAAAGCTCTACAAAGTTATGAAGGCTTTGTGGCGGGATTGTAGTCAGGTGCTTGCTCAGATAAGCGTCAAAAAGATATAATCTTGTATTTTTATAGTAATCGCTATTAAATGTAGGTTCAACACGCACCCAACTTCCGTGTATTTTTTTGCCATTACCTATCACAAAAGTCTTCCCTACTGATGGAACATTTTCAATAACTTTCACTTGAGTGCCATAGCTAAATTTTCCAACAATCTTATGATTCACACTTGGTCCTTCTCTTAAATTCAAACCATTCTCTGCATTTATAAAATAGCAGTGACCTGTTTTTAACTGCGCTTTCGCGAAAGCGGAAAAAAGAAAAACCACTATAAAAAGAATGTTTAATTTTGCTTTCATAGTGGTTTTATTATCAATTATTAGACCTAAAATTAAATCTTTTTAGTAATCCAGTTGGTAATTTTATCAATTCTCAAAAAGAATATTATGGCAAGAGCTAGTTTAAAAATGTATGTTGCCATTTCAAAATCGTAAAACACAGCATTTGGCATATCCATAGTCTTTTCATAAACAGCAATACAATATCTGATTGCTTGTGGCAAGAAGTAAACTGCTCTCGCTATCCAGATGATACTTGTCGTTAAAAGAATAACTTTAGTCAGTGATTTTACATTTAAATCTATAGATATCGATTCTTCAGTTTTTACTAATTTCTTTGCAATCCATTCTGCTTTAATGATAAGGATAAAGGATACCAGAATATTTACAACTAATAAGAATAGATTTGAGAAATAAAACCTATCCATCGCCTCAACTGTTTTATCTAAAATATCCATCGCAGATATAGACCAAATCGAAAATATATAAGATCCAAAATGATCAAAAATCTTAGTGAAAAGAAAAATTCCTGCTATTCTTAAAACTAAAGTTAATAGACTACGATGAGTCATGTTCTATCGATTTACAAATTCCAGAACAGCGTCTGTAATAAACTTGATTTGCTCATCATCTAGCTCTGTATGCATAGGTAATGAGATACATTCTTTCACAAGTTGATTGGTCACTTTAAAATCATCTTCATTGTAGCGCTCGTCTGCATATGCTTTTTGAAGATGCAGTGGTATTGGGTAATAAACACCACATGGAATGTCGTTTGCCTGTAAATGCTTCACCAGTTCATCACGGTTTGCATCTTTTATCACCAAAGTATATTGATGAAATACATGACAATCGCAACTATCACATACTAGTGGTGTAATGATTTTTTCATTGCTGGCAAAGGCAGCTGTATATTTTCTGGCAGCATCTCTACGGGCATTATTATAAGAGTCTAAATGCGGTAATTTTGCTCTTAAAACAGTTGCCTGCATGGAGTCTAGTCGCGAGTTTACACCTACCACGTCGTGGTGGTAACGTTCATACATACCGTGATTTACAACACCTCTAATGGTATGTGCTAGTTCATCATCATTTGTAAAGATAGCTCCACCGTCACCATAGCATCCCAAATTCTTAGATGGAAAAAAAGAAGTTGTTCCTACGTGACCAATAGTTCCTGTTTTGGATTTAGAACCGTCGCTATGCATGTAACTAGAACCTATCCCTTGAGCGTTATCTTCAATGACATAGAGGTTGTGCTCTTTGGCAATCGCCATAATTTCATCCATATTTGCCGCAAGTCCAAATAAATGTACAGGAACAATAGCTTTGGTCTTAGGAGTAATTGCTTTTTTAATCGCCTCAGTATCGATATTAAAATCAAACGGATTCACATCAACAAGTACTGGAGTCAAATTAAGTAACGCAATAACCTCTACCGTTGCTGCAAATGTAAAATCAGTAGTAATCACTTCATCACCAGGTTGCAGACCTAAACCCATCATCGCTATTTGCAACGCATCAGTCCCATTTGCACATGGAATAACGTGTTTTACATCTAAATAATCCTCTAGCTCTTTTTGAAAACTATGAACTTCTGGTCCATTAATGAAAGCTGTAGATTCGATAACACTCATCACGCCATTATTGACTTGATCTTTTATTTTTTCGTATTGACCTTTAAGGTCAACCATCTGAATTTTACGCATTTAAGAAAGATATTAATATCATCACGACTACTGTGATGAGTCTCGTAAAAATACATAATAATCACGGGTCTTCCCAAACGTTATTTTTATGTTATTTTTGATTAAAACCTATTAGATTGAAATTATTATACGACAGTCTTATTACCATTACTAAAGCCCTATTACCTATCGCTGGCGTTTTTAATAAAAAACTTCAACTAGGAGCTAAAGGCCGCGCTCATAGTTGGGATATATTAGATCAAAGTATTAAGAAAACGATGCCTAAAATATGGGTGCACGCTGCTAGTCTTGGTGAATTTGAACAAGTAGTTCCTGTATTAGAAAAATTAAATAGAGAAAACTATCAAATTGTCCTAACCTTCTTTTCACCAAGCGGTTATGAAAACAAAAAAAACACAACACTAGTAGATACCGTTTGTTATCTACCTTTAGATACTACTGCTAACGCATCAAAATTTGTTGAGATTGTAGAGCCGTCACTAGCCATTATGGTGAAGTACGAATTCTGGCCCAATTACTTAAAGGAGCTCAAAAAACGAGATATCAAGACCATATTAGTTAGTGGAGTTTTTAGAGAAAACATGTCGTTTAACAAATGGTATGGGAGCTGGATGACTAAATACTTAAAAGCAATAAATCATTTCTTTTTACAAAATGAAGATTCTTATAGAAACCTTAACCGATTAGGCTATCTTAATGCAAGAGTTAGCGGTGATACCCGATTTGATCGTGCGAGTCATCTTATTGAACGAGACAATCAACTCGATTTCTTAGATAGATTTATAGGTGATAAAAAATGTCTTGTAGTAGGTAGTAGCTGGCCAGAAGATATTCAAGTGCTACAAAAATGGCTCAGAGAAAACTATGAATCTGGTGATTGTAAAGTTGTTATTGCTCCGCATGAAACTGGATCAGATAAGATAAAACAACTTGTGGGACAGCTCGATGATGAACCTATACTATGGTCTTCTTTGAAGCGAAATCAAAAAACGTTGACGCCCAAAAGTGTTACCGCCTTACAACAAAGCAATATTTTAGTTATCGACACTATAGGTTTATTAACTAAGGTTTATAGTTATGCTACAATTGCCTATGTAGGTGGAGCGATGGGAACTAGCGGTTTACATAATATACTAGAGGCAGCTACCTATGGCGTGCCTGTTATCATAGGTAAGAACTATAAAAAATTTCCAGAAGCTGGTAAGTTGGAAGATTTAGGCGGATTATTTTCAGTATCAACGCCTGACGAGTTGATGGAAATTATGGATCAACTACTAACAGATGATTTCTTGAGAGATAAAACTGGAATGATTTGTGGACACTGGATTAATAGTAATACAGGTGCTACTCGAGAAGTGCTTAATTATTTAAAACAAATTGATGAAAAACTGGTTATTTCTTAGTGTATTAATATGTTCTTTAATCTCAACAGGTCAGGACATTACCATCAAAGATGCTACTTCTAAAAAAGGAGTTCCCTTTGCGACGATAAGTTTTGGTAATGGTAAGGGAACTTTTGCAGATGATGACGGTATTTTCAGATTTACTAAGAAGCTTTATAAAGACGTAGATTCTCTTTACATATCATCAATAGGCTATCAAGACCTAACTGTTGCAGCAAACTTGGTGAATACTGAAATACTATTGACTCAAGAAGCAGATCAATTAGAGGCTGTTATGCTTAGTGCAGAACTCAATGGTAAGTTCAAAAAGAAAAAGCAGAAACCCATAGCGCATGATAATTACTTTAATTGCTGGTTACCAACTGTAGAATCAGAAATCGCTGTTCGATTTAATAGAATAGACAATCAACCTACACGTATATCACAATTACAATTTCCTATTGTAAAGGAAGAAAGTCAAGTTAGTAAAAAAGGAAAGCTAAGAGCATTTTCTACAATGGTGAGAATTATGTTTTATGATGTTGAAAATGGACAGCCGTCACATCGCTCTTTTTATCCTAGTATAACTTATGTCGTAACTGAAAAATCAGATGATATCGTAGAGATTGATATCGATTATTTAAATATTAATATTCCTAAAACAGGAATATTTGCTGCCATTCAAATTTTAGGATACACTACACCAGATGGGAAATTAATTAAAGCCAAAAAGTATAGAGAAATACAGACTGTAAGAGGTCTACAAAAAGTATCTACCACCTATAGACCTTTATTACCATTTACTAATGAGGTAGAAGGAAAACAAACCTGGGTAAGACGTATTTTTTATAATAATAAAGAATGGGTTCCATTTGATCTTAATTACAACCCAAATTCTTCCCTAGTGCGCAGTGGTCATGATAATTATGGTATCGGCGCAGAGTTTAAGGTATTTTATAAAGAAGATTAAACTGTAACTGCTTTATTTAGATAAGCTCTAAAAGGTTTCATTTCTTTATAAACCTCAATACACTTTGCTTTAAAATCATCAGCTTGCACTTCATTTTGTGTTAAATCGTGTTGAACCGCAAATGTTTTTAATCGCAATAAGTCGATATGCTCATGATCTTGAGAGTATCCCTTAGGTGCTGTTTTTAAGGAATCGCCATCATTAATGATATGAAAAGTGTCTTTAAAAGACTTTTTATTGAGAATCTTTTTATAATCAGCTCCATTATAATCTATAGCATCCCTTAATGAGCTAAGAATTTCTTTTTTAGGTTTATAAAATCCACCAGCGATAAAAGATTCTCGTGTCCCTAGGTGTATATAAAAATCACCTTGCTTCCCATTTGCTGCAAGGTCCATTCCAGCACCAAAATGATCTTTATAAACCGGTTTATTTGGGTGAAACATCAAATTATTATTAATACGATTAATCGCTTTACGACCTGGTGTATCATGATAATCCTTATCAACTTTAGCTAGTTCTGTATTCAATTCGTCTAGCCATTGGATATACCAGTTGCGCACCTCTAGATATTGTGACCTATTCTCATCCATCCAGTCTTTAGAATTGTTTTTTTGTAGGTCTCGTAAGAAATTATATAGTTTATAAAAACTCATGATTAATGTTCCATTAAGTTAGCGTGTTTATAAGTAGTTCGCTTCCGCGAAAGCGAATTACAAAAACTTCCTATTCTACACCTATTTTTTAAGCTGAGCAATCTCATCGCGCAAACTATCCAAGCCTTGTTTTAAAGAAATCATGGCTTCTTCACCTTCATGGACATCTAAATCAAAGCTCAACTTTGAATTTACTTCCCAAAGCTCTTTAATTTCAGAAATGGATTGTTCTATAACTGGATAATCTCTATTTAAAGAAATAAGATTTACTAAATCACTTATCTCAGACTTGCGCAGTTTTTTTACAACAACCGTGTCTGCCGTTACCACCACATGTATGCGGTTATCATTTGCTTGTCTTACACTTTCTACTGCTTTACCCATTACCCATTCTGCAGGTTGTAATACAGGTAACATACTATCGCCGCGCACTTGAAAAGCTCTAAAACTACCTTCCTTATATTGAGGTAAAGGAATGCTAAAGGCAGGCAAATCTTGATACCAATCAGTATCTAGCACATTAGTAGCATAACCTGCACTGGCTTTTATAGGTACCATGATCATATTTTCTCGATCACTAGTATCCATACTTATAATTTTAGGGGCTGTGCTCGAGGTGGTTTCTAAATGTTTATTATAACTATTGCCATATAACCATAATGGGTTTATATGAAACTGACGCAAGAGCTCGGTCACAATTTTACCAGTAATTTTCTTTTTACCTCGTTCAATATCTGCAGTTGTACTTCCTGCGTCAAGCAGTTCTGCAAACTCAGATTGGGTTTTCCCTAACTCTTCTCTTACTTTTTTAAAGCGTTGTGCCTCTATAGATATCTCTTGTGCCATAGAACAAATATAGGCCTTTTAGGAATAATTCCAATTTTAACATAGGATTATTTCCAAGTTATTGGAATTATTCCATATATTTGAAATGTAAAACGGAATGATTCTTGGAATATTTCCATAAAACAAAATATTATGTGTGGAAGAGCAACTATAATAACACCGCAAGAGCAATTAGAAAAGCGCTTTAATGCTGTCTTTAAAAACAATGTTCAATTGCCAGAGAATGTAAATATATCTGCTGGTGAGCAACTTCCTGTAATTACAAGTGAAGCTCCTGGTGAAATTCAACTATTTACTTATGGTTTTACACCACACTGGGCACATAAGCAAACCTACATGTTAAATGCCCGTAGTGAAGGCAGTAATAACATAGAAAATGAAATGGATTATAAGGGAACATTAGGAATATTTAATAAACCTATGTTCAGACATGCCATTAAATCTCAACGATGTTTAATTTTAGTAGATGCTTTTATTGAAGGTCCAAAGCAAGAGAAATTAAACAAGCCTTTTCTGGTTTATCCTAATCGTGATCGTGGCCCATTTGCTATAGCTGGTATACATGATTCATGGCAACATCCACTTACTGGAGAAATTCATCATACGGTAGCCATGGTTACTACAACGGCAAACAGATTAATCAACCGTATAGGTCATCATAGATCACCAGTAATTTTAAGTAAAGAAGATGAGCAACGCTGGATACAACCTGACTTAAGTATTACCGAGATTTCAAAGTTAATGAAGCCTTTTGACTCTAAAGGTTTTAATGCTTACCCTATATCTCAAAAGATTAAAAAACCAGATGCAAATGGTCTTGAATTATTAAAACCTACTGGCGAGAAATTATTTAAAGATTATGACCGCTGTTTATACGAGCGCCTTAAATATGCAGAGGACCATTCATTTACTATAAGGGAAGAACGTCTGGTAGAAGGAGATCAATTCATTTTATTTTAAAAATGTATCAGGATATGAACATAGAACTCATAAAAACAGAACTGACACAACGAGTAGAACAACTTATGGTGTCAAGAAAAACAGGACACCAAACAACTATGAAGGTAGTTTACAAAGTGAAATCTTGGTCAGATAAAATAGCCGAAACAGAAGACCTTATACATAAGGTGTATCACACACTAAATGAAGTACTGTCTCAAAATGGTATTCATTTTAAAAATGAAATTGAAAAAGAAGGCTTTGTAAGTTTTATGGAACCTACAGTAAATGATTTAGTTATTAAAAACATGACCGATTAATTAAACTGTAGACATAAATAAAAACGAGTTATAGCCTATAAACCTCACAGGAAAAATCTTGTGAGGTTTTTTGACCGCTTGTTTTAAGCAATGTGTAATTAAAACTATCACACCACTTCAAAGAATAAAAGCTATGAGCGATAAACAAATCCTACATTTAGATCTCGACACTTTCTATGTTTCTGTAGAGAGAAAAATGGATGCACGTCTTACAAATCGTCCGATATTAGTAGGTGGGACTAGTGATCGTGGCGTTGTAGCAGCCTGTAGTTATGAAACTAGAGGTTATGGTGTCCATAGTGGTATGTCTATGAAACTAGCAAAACAACTATGCCCAGAAGCTGTGGTGATAAGAGGTAATGCTGGTATTTATTCAAAACACTCTGATGAGGTGACTGAAATTATCAAACAAGAAACTCCTCTTTTTGAAAAATCTAGTATTGATGAATTTTATGCAGACCTGTCTGGAACAGATCGCTTTTATGGATGTTATAAACTAGCAACAGCAATACGTAAAAAAATCATCGACGAGACTGGATTACCTATATCCTTTGGTCTATCTACAAACAAGGTGGTTTCAAAAATCGCGACAGGTGAGGCAAAACCAAACAGTCAACTTATGATTTCTGAAGGGACAGAAAAACTTTTTATAGCACCACTTTCAATAAAAAAAATACCACAAGTAGGTGATAAAACATATCAAACATTGAGACATCTAGGCATTAAACGTATCCACACCATTCAAGAAATGCCTGAAGAAATGATGATTAATGTACTAGGTAAAAATGGAGGCCTGATATGGCGACGTGCACAAGGAATAGATAACAGACCAGTCGTCGCATTTAATGAACGTAAATCTATTAGTACAGAGCGCACTTTTGATCGCGACACCATAGATATTAAAAAACTCAAATCCATTCTAATTGCCATGACAGAAAACCTAGCTTTTCAATTAAGGCGTGGTGATAAGTTAACTGGTTGCATTAATGTTAAAATAAAATACTCTGACTTTAACACGTATACTAAACAAATGCGCATCCCTTATTGCAGTGCAGATCATATTTTAATTCCACATATCATAGAAATCTTTGAAAAACTTTACAATCGTCGATTATTGATAAGATTAATAGGAATAAAATTCTCTCACATTGTTAACGGTCACTATCAGATCAACCTCTTTGACGATAATGAAACCTCTATGAATTTATATAAAGCATTAGATAAAATAAGAGAAAAATATGGAGACAGGACTGTTATGAGAGCAGCTGGAATGGAATCAAGAACCATAGGCAGAATGTTAAATCCATTTAATGGGCTACCACCAGTAGTCCTAGCACATCGTAAACAATAAAATACTCAACTTGTATTTAAATAATCACACATATTACTCTTTGCGTTATGGCACTTTTAATGAGCAAGATCTCATTGATCTAGCCCTAGAAAATGGTGTGAAAACAATTGTCCTTACAGATATTAACAACACCAGCGCCTGTTTAAATTTTATAAGACTATGTGCACAACATCAACTACATGGCGTGCTAGGTATAGATTTCAGAAACAATCATCATCAACAATACGTTGGTATTGCAAAAAACAATGATGGGTTTCAAGAGCTTAATACTTTTCTATCGTATCATCTAGAAAATAAAATTCCATTTCCTTCAGAGCCACCAGCCTTTGATAATGTATACCTTATATATCCGTTTGATAAAGTAATAGAGCTTGATAAAGTTCGCTTTCGCGAAAGCGAATTCATAGGTGTCTCTACAACCACATTACGTAAAATGCCATTTACTAGTTATGTAAACATGCTGGATAAAATGGTTGTGATGCAAACAGTAAGTTTTAGGTCTAAAAAAGACTATAACGCACATCGCCTATTGCGCTGTATAGACCTAAATATTCTTTTGAGTCAGCTACCAGAGTCGCAACAAGGTAATGTTGAGCAACAAATGATTCCAGTTTCTCAATTAAAAAAAGTTTTTAAAGAATATCCGATAATCCTTCAAAACACGACACAATTATTATCACAATGTCATGTCAGTTTCAATTTTGAAAACGCACAACTTAACGCAAATCAACAAGTCTACAGCACTAGTAAAGAAGCAGATTATGCAAAACTGAGAAAGTTAGCTTATGAAGGCATTAAGGATAGATATGGAGACAGAGAGGATAAGACAGTTGTTATTGAGCGCATAGAAAAAGAAATAGGTATAGTCCATAAAAAAGGTTTTGTTGCATATTTTTTAATCAATTGGCGCATCTGTGAATATGCTCGCAGTAAAGGATTTTTTTATGTAGGTCGTGGTAGTGGTGCAAATAGCATTTTAGCTTATTTACTTAAAATCACAGAGGTTGATCCGATAGAACTAGATCTATACTTTGAACGTTTTATTAATGACTATAGAACCAGTCCACCAGATTTTGATATCGATTTTGCATGGGACGACAGAGAAGATATTACACGCTTTATATTCAATGAATTTAATAATGTAGCGCTGCTAGCCACTTATAATACTTTTCAATATCGAGCAGTAGTAAGAGAATTAGGTAAAGTTTTTGGGTTGCCTAAAACAGATATAGATATGCTTACCACTGGCCATTTTCAACTAGAGCAACTAGATCAAATGCACCAACTGGTATTAAAATACAGTCATTTAATAAAAGGCATGCCTAATTATACAAGCATACACGCTGGCGGAATTTTAATCACGGAAAAACCTATTCATTACTACAGTGCTACCAGTTTACCGCCTAAAGGTTATCGTACGGTTCAATTTGATATGCACATTGCTGAGGATGCTGGGATTCACAAATTTGATATTCTAGCACAGCGTGGCCTAGGGAAAATACGTGATAGCATAGAGATCATTAAGTACAATCAACCCGATGCGACTATAGCAAATCTACAAACCGATGTGAAAAAATTTATGCTAGATCCAGAGATTAATAACATGATCTCACAAGCAAAATGCATAGGTTGTTTTTATATAGAATCACCAGCGATGAGAATGCTATTGAGCAAACTAGCCACTAATGATTATATAGGACTGGTTGCTGCAAGTTCTGTCATACGTCCAGGTGTAGCCCAAAGTGGTATGATGCGCGAGTTTATTTTGCGTACACGCTATCCTGAAAAGCGCAAAGAAGCACATCCCATTATGCAAGAAATAATGCCAGAAACTTATGGTATTATGGTCTATCAGGAAGACGTCATTAAGGTTGCTCACTACTATGCAAAGCTAGATCTTGCTGAGGCAGATGTATTGAGACGTGGAATGAGCGGAAAATATCGTTCTCGTGAAGAGTTTCAAAAGGTGGAACAAAAGTATTTTAAAAACTGTATCGATATAGGCCATGATCCTAAACAGACACAAGAAATTTGGAATCAAATAAAGAGTTTTGCTGGTTATGCTTTTGCAAAAGGCCATTCTGCATCGTATGCTGTAGAAAGTTACCAAAGTCTTTATCTTAAAAGATACTTTCCACTAGAGTATATGGTAGCCACATTAAATAATGGTGGTGGTTTTTACAGGCCTGAGCTCTATGTTCATGAAGCAAAGATGTGTGGTGCAACTATAGAATCACCGTGTGTTAACCATAGCGATATTGCTAATACTATAAAAGGAACTAGTATCTACCTGGGCTATAGCTATCTCAAAGAGCTAGAGAAAAAAACTATGATACGCATAATAGAGGCGCGTCATCTTAATGGAGTTTTTAAATCCTTAGAAGATTTCATAGATCGAGTACTCATAAGCATTGACCAATTAGCTCTTTTGATACGCATAGATGCTTTTAGATTTACAGGAATAGATCGCTATGAATTGTTATGGCACGCACATTTTAAATTAGATAAGTCACCTCAAAAGTATATACAGAATAAATTATTTGTTACTGAGCATCAGAAAGCAAGTATACCCAGATTACACACAACCGCTTTAGAGATGGCTTATGAACAAATAGAACTTCTAGGGTTTCCTTTGTGCTCTCATTTTGATTTACTGTTAGAGCCACCTCAAAATCATTACGGCCGTACAGAAATGATAGCACATCACAATAAAATGATATTAATGTATGGCTATGTTGTAAACATTAAAACCACTCATACTGCTAAAGGCAAGCGCATGCAGTTCGGTACGTTTTTAGACATTAACGGTGACTTTTTCGATACGGTTATGTTTCCTCCTGTGGCCTCTAAGATCAGCTTTCGCGGAAGCGGAATCTATAAAATATATGGTAAGGTGGTAGAAGAATTTGATTTCTTTTCTATTGAGGTACACAACATGCATAAGGCCGATTATATTCAAGATCCGAGGTATGCAGAAGAGAATCCCCAAACCATGCAACGTTTAGAAAAGCAATCCAACTTACGAGATCGTAGAATGGGAAATGGTAATGGGTATCGTAAGCTAGAATTACCTCTTGAAAAATAAAAATACATCAACCTAGAGTATCGAGAAAGTCAAGTAAAACTGATTGATTCTCATCTAATAATAAGAATAAAGCAATCATTATATAAAAGAGTTCAAATAAAAGTCTGAATAGTCTATACACATGAATTACGAGAGAATAAAAGAGAAATTAGAAATTCTAGCAGATGCTGCAAAATATGACGTGAGCTGCAGCAGTAGTGGAAGTAAAAGGCAAAATAAGAACAAAGGTCTAGGTGATTCTAGCGGTATGGGTATATGTCATACCCATACTGAAGATGGTCGCTGTGTATCATTACTTAAAATTTTATTGACGAACGTATGCATTTTTGATTGTGCCTATTGTGTGACTAGAAAGTCTAATGATATCAAACGTGCCGCTTTTACTGTACAAGAAGTGGTAGATCTTACTATTAATTTTTACCGCCGCAATTACATTGAAGGATTGTTTTTGAGTTCTGGAATTTTTAAAAGTCCTGATGCTACAATGGAAAGATTGATTAGAGTAGCAAAAAAGCTGAGAGAGGAAGAGAATTTCAATGGTTATATACATCTTAAGTCCATTCCAGGTGCTAGCGATGAACTGATGCAAGAAGCTGGGTTATATGCAGATCGATTATCTGTAAATATTGAAATCCCAACTAAGGCTGGATTGAAACTACTAGCACCAGATAAAGATCATAAAGATTTTATTAAACCTATGAAAGCGGTTCAAAACTCTATTCAAATATATAAATCTGAAAAAAAACTTATTAAAAATACACCTATTTATGCTCCAGCTGGTCAAAGTACTCAAATGATAGTAGGTGCTACAGGTGAGAGTGATCGCGACATTATGTATAGCGCAAATTTCTTTTATAATAAATTTCAAATGAAACGTGTTTACTATTCAGGATACATACCTGTGGCAAACGACTCTAGATTACCAGCAATAGGTACAGAGGTGCCCATGATGAGAGAAAATAGGCTTTATCAGACCGACTGGTTATTAAGATTTTATGGTTTTAATATTCAAGAAATATTAAATGAAACTCATCAAAATCTTGATATGGATATAGATCCTAAACTATCGTGGGCATTGCGCAACCTAGACCAATTCCCTATAGACATTAATAAAGCAGATAAAAGAATGATAGCTCGAGTGCCAGGAATAGGAATGCGATCTGTAGGTAAAATTATAAGAGCCAGAAGATATAGAAAACTAAATTGGCAACACTTGAAAGCAATAGGAATCTCTATGAATCGATCTAAATATTTCATGACCTGTGACTCACGCGATTTTGAGACTAGAGATCTTACTAGTTCTAAAATTAAAAACTTAATCATGCTTAACTCTAATAGTAAGTATCATAAAAACTTTAACAATCAACTCAATTTATTCTCATGACTACCACTTTATTATATGATGGTAGTTTAAATGGATTATTAACTACGATTTTTATCATCTATGATCATAAAATAAAATCACCTATTATTTCTAAAGCTTCCAAAACACAAAAAAATCTTTTTGACGGTATGGAGGTCATTACCACAGATATTGATAAAGCAAAACGAGTATGGAACCGTTTTGAATCTCTATGCAATTATAGAGACTCACATCAAGTCTATTGCGCTTTCTTAAGTGAAATAAATGGAATAGAAAATACTATATATGAATATATAAAATCCACTTTCCAAAAGCAAAAAACACCAAGCGGTGATTTCACTAACCCAAGTGTATTAAAAATTGCACAAGCAGCAAAGATGGTAGGTCGTGAAAAGCATCGAATGGAGGCATTTGTTAGGTTTCACTTAATAGATGAAAAAACCTACTATGCTAATATCGAACCAGACTTCAATGTTTTACCCTTAATTACAAAACATTTCAAAAACAGATATGCTGATCAAAATTGGGTCATATATGATTTGAGTCGGAACTATGGAATAAGCTACGATCAAAATATAGTACAAGAAGTTTATATAGACTTTAAAACTCCTAAAGGTCAACGAGGAATATTAAATACCACTGCTACTTCTAATAAGAACAATATTGAATTAACGACTGGTTTTCAAGAAAAAGAAAATAATTATAGAGATCTATGGAATCAATATTTTCAAAGTACCAATATAAAGTCAAGAAAAAACCTCAAACTACATGTGCAGCATGTTCCTAAAAGATATTGGAAATACCTAAGTGAAAAACTTTAAAGAACCTCTGATGATTTTTTGAAATCCAATTACGAAATCAACCATTCAACTTCAAATCATAGATGAAATCATACAACTAATCGATAAATAGCTATTTATAATTTAGAAATTAAGTTATTTAATCAAAAAGTATACATTTGTTTAATAAATCAATAAATCTACCTCAAAATGAAAAAATTATTTATCGGAGCGATGGCTCTTTCTCTTATGTTCGCAGTAGGATGTAGAGAAGTAGAAAAAGGAATGGAAGATGCTGCAAACGGCGTTGAAAATGCTGCAGATGCTGCAGGAGATGCTGCTGGCGATGCAATGGACGCTGCTGGTGACGCTGTAGAAAGTGCACAGGACGGTATTGAAAATGCTGGTGACGCAATTGAAAATGCTGCTGACAATGCAACTGGCGCTGCTAAAGAAGGGTTAGACAATGCAAAAGATGCTTTAGATGACGCTGGTGAAGCTGTAGAAAGTGCTGCTGGTGACGTGAAAGATGCTGCTAACAAAGCCGTAGATGGAGCTAAAGACGCTGCTAACACTGCAGTTGATAACGCTGGTGATGCTGCTAAAGGTGCTGCAGATAAAGCGACTGAAGCTGGAAAGAAAATGATTGGAAAATAATCCACTTTCTCTTTAAAAAACAAAACCGCCTAAAAGGCGGTTTTGTTATACATCAATATTAAAGCTACTACCTTAAAAGCTCTACATAAATCAATTTCTCAAAAATTATTATAATAAAAAAGAGGCTACCTATTTCTAGATAACCTCTTTGTACTCGAGACGGGACTTGAACCCGTACGGGCATTACTACCCATTGGATTTTAAGTCCAACGTGTCTACCAATTCCACCACTCGAGCGATTGTGTCCACGACACATCATTGGTATTATTAAAATCTTTTTAAGAACAAACTTTTGAGCGAAAGACGGGATTTGAACCCGCGACCTCCACCTTGGCAAGGTGATGCTCTACCCCTGAGCTACTTTCGCAAAATTGAAAAACTCAAAAGCTTTTCAAAGCGAGTGCAAATTTAACAACTTTCCTTTATCTGCAAAGCGTTTCAATTAAAATTATTTGATAAAAATTATTTTCCTTGAAGCATACGTTTAATCTCGTTAAGTTTCATGAGTGCTTCTACTGGAGTAAGCGTATCTATATCAACCATAAGTATCTCTTCTTTAATGTTTTGCAACAAAGGGTCGTCTAGGTTGAAAAAACTCAATTGCAATTCTTCTTCTTGAGTATCCTGCAAAACTTTTTTAGAATCCTCTTGTTGATGACTCTTTTCAAGTCTTTTTAAAATTTTATTTGCTTTTTTAATGACTTGCTGTGGCATTCCTGCCATCTTTGCCACATGAATACCAAAACTATGATGACTACCTCCAGGTATAAGTTTTCGCATAAATAATACTTTATCCTTTAATTCCTTTACCTCAACATTAAAGTTCTTGATACGGTCAAACATTTCCGTCATCTCATTTAATTCATGATAATGAGTTGCAAAAAGAGTTTTAGGCATGTAAGGATGTTCATGTAAGTACTCAGTAATCGCCCACGCTATAGAAATCCCATCGTAGGTGCTTGTTCCTCTTCCTATTTCATCTAGCAGCACTAAACTACTTTTACTAATGTTGTTAAGTATGCTAGCACTTTCATTCATTTCTGTCATGAATGTAGATTCTCCTTGAGAAATATTATCACTTGCACCTACTCGAGTAAAAATTTTATCTACAATACCCATTTTAACATCTGTCGCAGGAACAAAACTTCCCATTTGTGCAAGTAGTACAATCAATGCTGTCTGTCTCAATATTGCCGACTTACCACTCATGTTAGGACCAGTAATCATTATGATTTGCTGTTGATCTCTATCTAATAAAACATCATTGGGTATATATGGCTTATCTGCAGGAAGCATCTTTTCAATTACGGGATGTCTACCACCTGTTATTTCTAAAGCGTCACCTTCTAATAGTTGCGGTCTAACATAATTGCTTTGGACAGCATGTGCAGCAAATGATATCAAACAATCCAATTGTCCAATTAATTGAGCATTATTTTGAATCACTTTTATAAAAGGCACTATTTCCTGAACTATTTTATCAAAAAGCTCTTGCTGAAGAGCGTTAATACGCTCTTCAGCTCCTAAAATTTTTGATTCATACTCCTTTAATTCCTCAGTAATATATCGCTCTGCATTAACCAGTGTTTGCTTTCTAATCCACTCTTCTGGAACTTTATCTTTGTGAGTATTTCTCACCTCAATATAATATCCAAATACGTTGTTACTAGCAATTTTTAAACTGGTTATACCAGTCTCTTCTGTGTGTCTTGCAAGCATGTTATCCAGATACTCTTTCCCACTATTAGCGAGACCTCTCAACTCGTCTAACTCACTATTATAACCAGCAGCGATGGTTCTACCCTTTAAAATATTTACAGGAGCTTCCTCATATATAGACTCTTTAATTAATTGAGTCATGTGTGTACAAGCATTAAGGCTATCCCCTAATACTTGTAAGGCTTTATTTCCAGAACTTTCAGCTATTTTTTTTACTGGCTCAATGGCCTCAAGACTATTTTTAAGTTGTACAACCTCTCGAGGACATATTTTCCCTACCGCAACTTTAGAAACTAACCTCTCTAAATCACTCATGCGTTTAAACTCAAGTTTAATCGCATTCAAAGTTTCTGCAGATTTTGTAAAAAACTCCACTATATCATGTCTTTTCTCTACCTGCTGTTTATTTTTTAATGGAAATGCTAACCATCTTTTCAACATTCGACCACCCATTGCCGTTGTAGTTTGATCTATAATATCTATCAGAGTGACTGCTCCTGTACTTAATGCTTGATACAGTTCAAGATTGCGCACAGTAAATCGATCCATCCACACATAATCCTCGTCTGCGATTCTAGAGATTCCAGCAATATGATCTACCTTGTTATGTTGTGTCTCTTCTAAGTAATGTAAGATTGCACCAGCAGAAACGATGGATTCTTCTAATTTTTCAATACCAAATCCCTTTAAAGAATTGATTTTAAAATGTTTTAATAACGATTCATGGGCAAAATCTATTTGGAACACCCAATCTTCTAAAAAGAAATACGGCAAATCATAAGGGAAGTCATTTTTTAATAGCGTCTTATCCTTACGATTAATTAATACCTCGCTAGGATTGAAGTTTTGCAACAGTTTATCAATTTCTTCTCTTGACCCTTGACTCACTAAAAATTCACCTGTAGAAATGTCTAAAAACGCTACACCATAAATATTCTTATTTACAGATACAGCGGCTAAAAAGTTGTTGCTTTTGGACTGCAGCACCTCATCGTTAAGTGCTACACCAGGTGTGATTAACTCAGTAACACCTCTTTTTACTATCGTTTTAGTTTGCTTGGGATCTTCTAATTGATCGCAAATAGCAACTCGCTCACCTGCTTTTACTAATTTAGGTAAGTAGGTATTCATAGAATGATGAGGAAAACCTGCTAGTTCAATAGGTTCTCCACCATTATTTCTACTGGTTAAGACAATATTTAAAATACGTGCAGTCTTAATTGCGTCCTCTCCAAAGGTTTCATAAAAATCTCCAACACGGAAAAGCAACAACGCATCTGGATATTTAGTCTTTATCCTGTTGTACTGTTGCATTAATGGAGTGACCTTCTTAACCTTCTTTGACAAACCGTATACTTATGAGTGAGCATCAAAAATACGATTCTGTTACCGCTAGTTACGGCAATTCAAAGAGCATTTTTCAACAGCTTGTCAGTCTTATGGATTAGATGTTGTTTTAAAAATTAAAAGGTTGTTTTATTACGCTTTCGCGAAAGCGCGATAAAACAACCTCTACATCCTTACAACTATTTCCATGTATAATTTTTTAAGGCAGCTTTCTTTTTTACCGCATTTATCATGGCGCTTTCTAGACCATTTTCACCAGCATTTTGCGACTTTATATAAGCCTCTCTTTTCTCACTCAAATCTATAATACTCTTTTGCACGCTTTCCCTTTCCTTCTTTTTCACTAGAGTTATAGCCTTTATTTCCTCAATAGATTTATCTTTTAAATCTGCGTCTAGAGTTTTTTTATTTGCTAGAATTAAATCTTCTAGCATCTCTTCATCCTCTGCTGCATCAATTAAATCCCAAGCTGCATTATTATATACACTTTTTGATTTTACAACACTGCGATTTACATTTGCTGTTACAGATACACCAGCCGTTTGATTATCTATATAATTTTGTTGTGCAATTCTAGATTGACCTTGACTTCCGTAAGAAATATAAGTGCTGTTTAACTGTGAATTCAGCTGTAATATCTGGTCGTCATATGGTGTAGACACATATTGAGTTTGCTGATTATGATCAATTACCATGTATTCTCCTTTCCCTAAAAAAGCAGCGTTTTTCCATTTCAAAGAGATTCCTGTTTGTGCATCACCACAGAATATAGTGTTAACAGTAATATCTTTTTGAGAAGCATCTTTCATAACGTCATCTATAGAAGTATTGCCTTGAAGAAAAGATTCATTACCAGCTATAAATAACATCTTTAAATCTTGAGTACCATTGCGCCATTCTAGATTTTTAGTTGCGTGATTAATTACCGCACCACAATACTCATCACCACCATTAGTATCAAGGGCAAATAATTCTTTACTTATTAAATCTAGATCTGTAGAAAAAGGAACAATCTGCCTTAAAAAATCTTCTTGTTGTGGAATTGTAGTATTACCGTACTCATACAACGCGATTTCAATATTAGCCTGTACTTCATTACACTGCGCATAAGTCATTTTGTTTACCAGATTCCATAATTGAGTTTTAGCTTGATCTATTAATCCATTCATACTACCACTCGTATCTAGTAGTAATGCTATTTGAATAGTTGCTGGTTGAATAGGTTGAGAAGGCTTTTTCTCCAATAAAGCAACCTCTGGAATATTGTCATTTACAGGTTTTCCCATAGCTGCTCCATTACATGCAATGAATGTTATTAATACGGTAACTAGTAATATATTTTGAAAATTATTCATGGTTTTGCGTTTAAGAGTTAGGTAGTTGTTTGATGTCTACTGGACCTGTAGGCGATATGACATACACTTTAGGTTTAGGCTCTTTTACTGGTGCAACTGGTGCAATTGGCTTTGCAGGCTTAGGTACATATCGCAATGTTAAATCCATACCTAGTTGTATTACAGGTCTAGTAATAGCAGCATTTACGACAATATCATAACCAGAATGAGGAATAGGATCATAATAATATGAGATAGGTTTTTTAATACGTGTCACACCTTTTTTCTGTTTAAGTGCATCCATACTTATATTATTGGCTGCAACATAACTTTTATAGTGATCCTTAGGCATATGGTAATATTTTGCATCTGCCATGTGGACATCATATTCATCCATATCAAAACCCAATGCTGTATAGTATTCTTTCTTCTTTTTTACTTCGGCAAGTAGTTTAGTTTGTAGATCAGCATATATTGCCTCTAGGTTTTTCACATAATAATCTACTTTAACTAGGTTATAAACCTCGGCACTGGCACATGCCGACAGTATTTTTTCAAAGTCGGCATCATCACGGTAAGAAATCAATAAGTTTTGTTGTAATTCAAAACCGACCGGAACCTCTGTATATGTTTTGCTGAAAAGCTTTTTAGTCACTTCTATTTCATACTGAGGCATAAAAGATATCATGTCAATAGCAAATTGACCATTGAAACCTTTACCTTTTAATTCAGCTTTAATGGCATTAATTTTATCACTCATTAACTGTGTGGTCTCATCAGCCGTCTCACCTACCTGGTTGATATTAAAAACTGCTGTGTAATCTGTTGCCTCAACGTTATAAAGACTGCGCAAGCTTAAGTTTAATATATTACTGGGTTGTAAAGTCACGCTTGCAGCCGGGCTGGTGTTATAACCTATCACTCTCGCATTACCCATATCTGCGGTTGCAATATTAGCTCTCGAGATTTCCATTTGCGAGGCTTGGTTATTAAAATTACCTAAATGCTGTGCACTCAAACTAAGTGTACAAAGGATTAAAAATGTCGTTGAGATGATTTTCATTTTGTTAGAATTTTAATCAAATCTACTGGGATACTTTTCTTATAAATATGTCAAATGAGTGAAACCAGTATATGAATGAGTGTAATGGTATTTCTATCGAGTACACTTCTTAATTACCAAAATATATAAGCTCTAATCGGCCCATAAACGGCACAGTGCTTGAATCTATCTAACTTTTAATGCCTAAGTTTACAACCGAAATGAGAGCAATAATCTTATATATAATTTTATCCTTGGGTCTAACCTCTACGGTTATGGCGCAAAGTAATGAGTCACGTAAGACCAATAGTGAACGCACCACTATGGTTCTAGAAGGACGCGTGATTAGCGATAAAAAACAACCTGTATCTGGCGTTAATATTGAAGGGCCTATGGGACGATATGCAACCACAGATTTACAAGGCTATTTTAAAATACCAGCAAATCTAGGTGATGAAATTATCATTAGGAGATCTGATTTTGAGACTGTTTATTATACGATAAGAAGTTATGATAAAATTGAGATTCAAGTTATCGATGACCTCTCACAAAAAGAGCGCCTTAAATCATTGAGCTATGAAGTGTTAATGGATAGCGCCCAAGTTTATCTTAAAAAGGATGCACAAAAAACGGCAGACTTTTTAATTGCTGCTTTATCTAATAATTCTAGTGGCATTAGTACTAGCAAAGAGGCTCGTGCTTATGAAACATTAGGTGATTTATACATTTTCAACAAACAAGCAGACCTAGCGATTACCAATTATAGAGCCGCGATTAAGTCTGAAAACACAGCACAAAGACAACTCAAACTTGGCCAATCACTACAAAGCAACGGTAATTATCAAGAAGCGATCAAAATACTGGAAGCTCTTACTGTTAATGAAAGATCAATAAAAACGTCTTCTAACCGCAGTACAGGACTATCCACTCAACAAATAGTAACTGCATATACAACATTAGGAAATATCTATGAAATAACTAACAATACCGAGGCAGCGCTTAAAAATCATAAAGCAGCTTTACAAACTGCACAGACAAATAATTTAAAAGCATTATTACCACAACTCAACACTAATATTGCAAATGTTTATAATGCAACAGGACAAGTCACTACTGCAGAGTCTTATTATAGTAACGCCATTCAAGATTCAAAAAATGAAGGAATTATAAGTAATGTGGTCACACAATCTGCCACTGCAGATTTTTATAATAGCAATCAACAATACGATAAAGAAATTGCTTTGCGTAAAAAAAATATCGAACTTATTGATAAAGCTAGTACTGCAAAAAGAAAGGCGACGGTAACTAACCTTGAGACACCTAGCTCTAGTAATATTATAGAGATGGAAGATACCATTATGGA
Organism: Nonlabens ulvanivorans; assembly: GCF_000732625.1. Lineage (GTDB taxonomy): Bacteria > Bacteroidota > Bacteroidia > Flavobacteriales > Flavobacteriaceae > Nonlabens > Nonlabens ulvanivorans. Next base: position 812,566 of record NZ_JPJI01000032.1, on the reverse strand, counting down.
AGATCTAGAAGTGGGCGCGCCTATAGATACACCTGTGGATAACGTCACAACCGCATACTCAAAACAAAAAGAACAACTTAAAATTGCTGAAGCCTATAAAGCCACAAATAATTTTGTAGAAGCAATCGCTTCTTTTGAAAACAGTTTTAAGGAAGCTAGTGCAAATGATGATCTAGATACTAAAAAAGAGGCTGCGCGTAATCTTTATAAACTTTATCGCACCAATGGTAACACGGCAAAATCATTAAAATATAATGAGATTTACATTGAAACTGTTGACCGACTTTATGAGCAAAAAGAACAAGAAATAGCTTTAAACACTCGTAAAGCACAAGATTTAGTAAATAGACAAACTCGTATTTTAACACTTGAGAAAGATCGGGAACTTACAGAAAATAGAATCGCTCTAATTAATACAGAGCGTGAATTAACCCAACAGGTTAACAATCGACAACGCTGGATCATCTACTCACTGGTTGCCTTAAGTCTTTTATTGATTTCTCTCGCATATTTTATGTGGCGCAACAATAAACAGCAACGCATTAATAACCATTTATTAGCGCTCAAATCACTGCGCAGCCAGATGAATCCACATTTTATTTTTAATGCACTTAATTCTGTAAATAGTTATATCGCAATGAATGATGAACGTGCTGCAAATAAATATCTAGCAGACTTTTCTAAGCTCATGCGCAGTGTTCTCGAGAATTCAGAATTAGATTTTATACCACTAGAAAAAGAAACTGAACTGTTAGGTCTTTACCTCAAACTAGAACACGAGCGATTTAAAGATAAGTTTGATTATGAATTTATAGTAGATCCATTACTGGAAGGTACATCCTTACAAGTTCCACCTATGTTATTGCAGCCCATTATAGAAAATGCAGTATGGCATGGATTGAGATATAAGGATGAGAAAGGCTTTTTAAAGGTAGCTTTCGCGAAAGCAGAAAACGAAATCATCGTTACCATAACTGACAACGGAATAGGAAGAGCTAAGTCCAAAGAGCTCAAAACAGAACACCAAAAGAAACGAGAAAGTAAAGGCCTGGGCAACGTCATGAACAGAGTAGCATTACTAAATGAATTGCACGATTGCCAGATTGAAATGATAGTAAATGATGCTGGCCTATCTCCAGACATAGGGACTGCAGTCACCGTTAAAATGATTGTTTCTAATTAAAAAATGCTCTATGAATTTAAAAGCGATCATTGTAGAAGATGAGCAAATCTCTAGAGAGATTCTCAAGAAATACCTGTCTAAGTACTGTCCTAACGTCACAGTTCTTGCTGAAGCATCAAACGTCGATGAGGCACTACAGTTATTACGTAAAACTGACATTGACATTTTATTTCTAGATGTAGAAATGCCTTATGGAACAGCCTTTGACCTACTAGACAAACTAGGAAATAGAGATTTTGAAACAGTTTTTGTAACTGCTTATGATCAATATGCAAAAGAAGCACTAAATCAACAGGCTGCTTATTATTTATTAAAACCTATCGAAATAGACGAGCTTATTAAAGCTGTCGATATTGTAAAAAGTATTAAAGAGCGTGAGGAAGAAGTAAATATCGGCCTTTCTGTAAAAGAACAAGATAGCTCTCAATTAAATGATAAAATTACTATTCCAACACAAGAAGGTTTTGAAGTTATACCAGTAAAGGATATTATTTACTGCAGTGCAGATGATAATTATACAAACGTCTATTTAGCAAACTCTCATAAATTAGTTTCTAAAACATTAAAACATTTTGAGGATATGCTTACCGATAAAGGTTTTTGTAGAATTCATAAGTCTCATTTAATAAATGCCTCGCATGTAACAGCCTATAAGAAAGGTAAAGGCGGCAGTGTCATTCTGGGCAAGATAGAATTACCGGTGAGTCCCAGTAGAAAATTAGAACTATTTAAATTCTTTTGTTAAAAGTCTAGATAGTCCACTTTTCTATTATTGACTTCAACAGTTAGCAAGTCTAGCACTTGAGTATTGAGATTAGAATACAACTCATGATGACCTAACGAAGTCTGATCATTTAGTAAATTAAACTCCTTTAAAATATGAAGTGTTTGTCTTGCTACAGCAGCTCCACTATCTATGATTTTTACACGGCTAGGCAACAGCTCTTGTAACATGTCTTTAATGTAAGGATAATGACTACAGCCCAATACTAGATAATCTATACCTGATATCATAAAAGGCTCTGTAATACCTACCAAAAGGTTTCTCATTTCTTCAGAATCCTTTTTGCCAGATTCTATAAGTTCAACAATGCCCGTACCTACTATTTCTATAGTGTTTACATCCTTTGTAAAGGCTCTTTGAGTTCTATTGAACAATTCACTAGATAATGTTCCTTGCGTGGCTAGAATCCCTACCTTACCTGTAGTACTATTAAGCGCTGCTGGCTTTATAGCAGGCTCAATACCTATAAACGGCACATCATAATGTTCACGTAGATATGATATACTATTAGTGGTTGCAGTATTACAAGGCACAGCTATTAACTTGCAACCACGACTAAGTAAATACTCTGTGTTTTTAACACATAACTGAGTTATATCATTTTTAGGCTTACGTCCATAAGGCGCATGCTTGCTATCTGCTAGATAAATCGTGTTTTCATGTGGCAGTAATTGCACAACTTCTTTCCACACCGAAGTACCACCAACTCCACTATCAAAAAATCCAATAGGCTGTAAATTACTCATGACATAAAGATAATGTGATTACCAGAATTTAACGCATAAAAAAACCGCTTAGATGTACCAAGCGGTTTTTTTATAAGTATTAGTTAATTACTGAGTAATACCTAATTCTTTTTTTACATCTGGAGTGATATCATAACCATCTGCCATGATTACTCCTGTTCCTGTAGTAGAGTCTAGGACATAATCAAAACCTTTTGCACGAGCTACTTTTTGAATAGCGTCACGTACTTTCTTATATAAAGGCTTTAAAAGGTCTGTTCTTTTTTGAGCCATAGCTTGTTGAGAACTTTGGTAGTACTCTTCAAGTTTCTTTTGACCAGCCATAAGCTCTTGATAAGCACGTTGATTTTCTTCATCGCTACGTGATTCAGCAAGACTTTTTAATTGCTCAGCTTTGTTTTGCAATTCCTTATCCATTTCACCTAGAGTTGCTTCATAAGTCTTAGCAAGATCTCTTAGTTGTTTATCAGCAGCTTTAGCTTGAGGTAGTTGTTCCACTAACTCTTGAGATGCTACGTGACATACTTTACTAGGAGTAGCTTGAGCTTGCACTGTGTTGATTCCTGCCATAAGAAACATCACTACTACTGCTGTTATAAGGGTTTTTACTTGTTTCATTTTCTAATTATTAATTATTGTTTTGCTTTAACTTCTATTAATGCGGCTGCAAATATAATGGTATCGTGTTATTATTCACCGCCTGGAGGCGTTTTTTGATTAGCCTTCTTCTTTTCTTCACGTGCTTTTAGTATACTATCCTTGCGTCTCTCTCTAGCCTCGATGATACTATCTCTACGCTTTTGAAACTTTGCAGCTCTGGCTGCTTTGATAGAGTCACGCACTCTTAACTTCTCTAGACGTGCCTTTTCTCTATCATTTACTAGTTGTTCCTTTGCTTCTTCTTTTTTCTCTACAGTTTCTGCCTCTTCTACAGACAAGTAACGTTCTTCTTTCTCTTGTTCTCTCAATTCTTCTTTAGTAGGTTTTTTGTCATTACCTCTATTTCTAGAATCGATTTTTGCAGTTCTTCCTATCGCTTTTAAAACTTGATCACTTAAATCATGACGCTCTGCATTATAAAGCATTGCTGCCTCAGAACTATCAAGTATGTAATCATATTTCTTAAGGCTTCCTATCTTACGTATTTCATTAAAAACTTGATCTTGTACTGGTTGTATTAATTGTTCTTTTTGTAAAACAAAATCACCTTGAGGACCAAATCTTTTTTGTTGATAGTTTAAAAGCTCTTCTTCTTTTATCTTAATATCTTCTTCTTTTTCTTCAATAAGCTCATTAGTAAGTAAGACTCTTTCATTTTGTAAAGCATCTTTCATTTGTTGTACTTCTAGACTCATGGCATCAATTTCTTGCTTCCATTTACCCATCTTTTGCTCTAGCTGTTGAGATGCTTTTTGATATTCTGGCACATTCTCGAGAATATATTCCATATCAATGAAACCTACTCTAATACCTCTAGTTCCTCCTTGCGCTTTCGCGAAAGCGAAACTCATAAAGGCCATTATACTGATAACAAAAATCTTATTTTTCATAAGCTCAAAGTGTTTATAGAAAATATCGTGCCATTCTTAGAATTGTTGCCCGATGATGAAGTGAACATTCCATCCACTAGGATCATTACTTACTGCTGTAGGCACTTTATCAAAACCATATCCAAAGTCAATACCTAACAATCCAAAGGCTGGCATAAATATACGCAATCCAGCACCTGCAGATCGCTGAACCTCAAACGGGTTATAGTCTCTAAAATTGTTATAACTACCTGCTGCCTCTGCAAATGATAATACATAAATAGATGCTGCTTGCTCTAAAGATATAGGGTACCTCAACTCAAAAGAGAATTTATTATAAACGGTATCTCCATCTGCATTTGTAGTTAATGATGAGTTATCATATCCACGCATTCTTATAATGTCACGTCCATCTAATGAGAACGCACCTAATCCATCACCACCTACAAAGAAACGTTCAAATGGTACAAGACCACGATCTTGATTATAAGCTCCTAAGAAACCAAACTCAGTGTTAGTTTGTAAAACCAACTTATCATATAGACGAGTATACCATGTACCTTGGAATTTAACTTTGTAATATTCTAAGAATTTAAATCGTTCTTGATCAATTTTTGCTAAATCAGCTTCACCATTAGTTTGGAATTCTTCTTGATCTTCTAATGTAGCATAATCAACACCGTTGAATAAGGAATATGGCGGAGTTAACTTTGCGGTAATTGAGAATGAGGATCCATAAGTAGGGAAAATAGGGTTTACACCTACATTATTTCTACTTAATCCGATGGTATATGCTAGATTGTTTGAAAAACCATTAGGAAAATTAAATAAAGAGGTTTGATAATTCTTCAAGTTATAATGTTGGAATGATAAAGCTTGTGAAAATTGGAAATAGTTATCAGGCCACTCTAAACGTTTAGCAATCCCTATGGTTCCTCCAGTAATTAAGAATCGTTGACTACGATCGACTTCTCTGAAATTTTGCTGATTAACACGAAACTGTTCACTGTGTGAAAACGAAACATTAAATGAAACTGGTTTCTTACCACCTAACCACGGCTCCGTAAAATTTAAACTATATGTTCTAAATATTGTACTTGCTTGTGCTCTAATGGCAAGAGTTTGTCCATCACCCATAGGCACTGGTTCATAGGCCTCGCCATTAAAAATGTTACGTAAAGAAAAGTTGTTGAAACGTAAACCTAGTGTACCCACAAAACCACCACCACCATAACCACCTTGTAGTTCGATCTGGCTAGCTCCTGCTTCTTCTAATTCAAATTCAACGTCGACAGTACCGTCTTGCTGACTTACATTTTTAAGTTGTGGATTAATCGTTTCTGGATTAAAGAATCCTAGCTGACCTAATTCACGAATTGAGTTAATAATTTTTTGTCTAGAATATCTTTCACCTGGTGTGGTTTGTAAATTTCTATAAATAACGTGGTCATTAGTTCTTGTGTTACCAGTAACGGTAATGTTATTAAAGAAGGCTTCTTCACCTTCTACTATACGTACTTCAAAATCTATGGTGTCATTATACACTCGTGTTTCAACAGCATTTACAGATGAGAATAGGTAACCCGTATTTTGATATTGATTTGAGATATCATCAGAGTCTGGATCTTGTGGATTACTAATACGTTCATAAAACGCTACTCCATTATACACATCACCTTTATCAACTTGCAATATTCTCCTTAATTGATCGTCTGTGTAAACAGTATTCCCTACAAACTCTATATTACCGAAATAATACTTTTTACCTTCTTCTACCTCTATATCTAGAGAAATCCTTTTATCACTGTTTTTTATAAGAGTATCGCCTATAATACGGGCATCTCTAAAACCTCTTTCTTTATACATATCAAGAACAGAGCTTAAATCTTCTTGATAGTCTGCCTCGATATATTTAGACCTTTTTAATAACCTAAAAGGATTGCGACGTTTTGTGTTTTTCATTGCTTTACGCAACTTCTTGTCTTCAATCAACTGGTTTCCAGTAAAAGTTATTTCTTCAACTTTTACTTTCTCACCTTTATTAATATCGATTTTCATATCAACACGATTAGTGCTTTGATCTGTTGTATCGATTACTTCGCGTACACGAACTAAAGCATCTGCATATAAATAACCGTCATCTTTGTATTTATTTTCAATAAAATTACGTGTGTTGGTAACCAGGTTTTCAGTTGCTTTACGACCACTAGTAAGCTTAAGTTCATCTCTTAAGTCTTTAGCTTTTCGTTCTTTGATACCAGTTATTTCTACATTGCTTAAGTTAGGAACCTCAACAATATTTAATTCAAGGTTGATGATTTCTAACTCACCACCATCTGGATCAGGAATCACACTGGTTTTATAAAATCTAATATCACTGAATAGCTTTAAATCCCATAATTTTTTAACCACATCACTTAATCGCTGACCTGGAACATAAATTTCATCTCCTTTGCGTAGACCTGTGAAGGCTATTACGGTGTTTTCGTTATAAGTCTGGCTACCTGTTACAGTAATATCGCCTAATTTATATTTTGTGGCGTTTCCAATAGGTGTATCTGCCTGTTGTGCCTTTATAGTAGTTCCTAATAAAAATACTACTGCTATAAGTAGCGAGTGTGCTAGCTGTCTTGTCATTATTCTATAATTGTTCACTCGTTTTACCGAATCTACGTTCTCGGTCTTGATAATTTTTTAATGCCTCTATAAGATGTTCTTTCCTGAAATCAGGCCAAAGTACATCAGTGAAATAAAGCTCTGCATAAGCGATCTGCCACAGCAAAAAGTTACTTATACGTTGCTCACCACTCGTTCTAATCAATAGGTCTACGTCTGGCATGTAATTAGTATACAATAAACCATTAATCGTATCTTGATTGATATTCTCAACTTCTATCTCTCCTTCTTTCACCTTATTTGCTACATTTTTAATAACTGTAATCAACTCTTCACGTGACCCGTAACTAAGGGCTAGAGTTAAGTTCATATGATTATTATTTTCTGTAGCAGTAATTACTTCTTGAAGTTCTTTTTGTGCCGTTTTAGGCAATAATTCAAGACTACCTACTGCTTTAAGGGAAATATTATTTTTTTGTAAAGTAGGAAGTTCTTTTTTAAGACTTGACACCAGTAATCTCATAAGAGTATCTACTTCAAGCTTAGGTCTTTTCCAGTTTTCTGTACTAAAAGCATACAAAGTCAGGTTCTTAATACCTAACTCTGCACAGGTTTCAACTGTTTCTCTTACAGCTTTTGCTCCTTTTTCATGTCCTCGCACTCGCATGAGGCCTTGTTTTTTTGCCCAGCGACCATTACCGTCCATAATTACAGCAACATGCTGTGGTATATTATGGGTATGTAGTACGTTTTTATCCATTCTTAAAAATTACAATAACAAGGTTTTCTACCAAATGCATAAGTTAACGTTACACCAGAGAATACATACCAATCATTATTGTTAATATTCCCAAACCTTACACTTTCAAAATCCTCGTTATTACTACCATCTAGGTTATCTGTAAACGTATATCGCACACCAGCTTCTAATCCTAAGACCAGCTTAGGTGCTATATTATACTTTACTCCTAAAATAAACGGAATTGCTAATCCTCTATCTGTGTCATCTTCTACTAGTTGATTACTAGCTTGATCTAATCTAAAGCCTTCATATTGAAAACCAGTAATCCCTGTGTAAATATAGGGCACGATTTGAGGTTTACCCGTGTAAAGTTCCCATTCCCAAAAATTATATTCAATCCCTACACTTGCTTCTATAAGGTTGTAATTATACTTATAACCTCTTAAATCTCTTGATATATCATCACTATCATTATCGTCACCTACCATATTAGAAAATATTAATGAAGCTCTAAAGCTGTGACGGTCACTACGATTCCATTTAAAAATACCACCTACAGTAAGATCTACAGGATCTATAAACTGCGTGCTACCTACATCACCAATGATATTACTACCACCTGCAAAGAGGCCTACCTCATAGGTTTGCGCTTTCGCGAAAGCGAAACAAAAAAGAAAACTAACTAATAATAATAAACGCATGGAAATTTTAAAACGTGCAAATATAACAATTCTCATTACCTGACATGAGTAAACATGCATGATTGTGAGTAATGTAAAACTAGGTTTCTTTAAAATTATTGTCTAATTACGTTTATCTTCTCCCCAAAGTAATTTATGACGAATGGTTTTTATAAAACTCACGTGCTCTAATTCAATTAAATCAATTGTGAAATCTGCCTTTTTTAAAGTGATTTCAGTCTCATCTGGATATGAAGCAATACGATTATCTAAAGAGGCCAGGAATTCATTTTCTCTACCCATAACTTTTACGGTAATAACAGTTTCATCAGGAATGACTAATGGTCGTGCGTTTAAATTATGAGGCGCTATAGGCGTAATGACCAATGCCTTAGTATCTGGTGTAATTACCGGTCCACCACAACTTAAACTATAACCGGTAGATCCCGTAGGAGTGGAAACAATCAACCCATCTGCCCAATATGATGTTAACAACTCACCATTAAGATGAGTTTCTATTTGTATCATACTCGTGGTATTCTGTCTGCTTACTGTTACTTCATTAAGCGCAAAGTTATCTGGTACCAGATGATTTTCTGGATGTTTAGAGGTTGCTGTGATTAAACTGCGTTTACTTAAACGGTATTTTTTATTGAACAATAAAGTAAAAGCGAGCTCTAACTCTTCTGACTGCAATGTCGCGAGAAATCCAAGTCGCCCAGTATTAATTCCCATTACAGGAATATTAAGCTTACCGATATAGGATACAGCTCTTAAAATAGTACCATCACCTCCTATACTGATCATTAAATCAAAACTAGTATCTAATGATTTAAAAGTCCCTTCCATGTTTAAATCAATCTTATCCCCAATAAGGGAAACATAGTCCTGCTCCATATAAACATCACAATCACGTAAATGCAATTGCTTAAGAACACTGGCAATAGTAGAAAGACTATCCTCTTGAAGATACTGACCGTAAATAGCGATTTTCTTCATTACATGTTAAGGTATTTATTAAGGTAATCTGATCGTTCTTTAAGATTATCGAGATAGGTATCTTCCTCTGCAGCACTGACTACTTCATAACTATATCTTCTAAAAGTTTGTAGCACTTGATTAACATTTTCTGCACTGACCTTAACGGTTATCTGAGTTAAATGATCATTATAACCACTAATAAAACAACCATATAACTTAGAATCATTAGACTCAATAATCTGAGTAATTTCACTAAAACTATAGTCTGTTGTACCTTTTTCTAGTACGATTACAGCTCCAGATTCATATAAAAAAGGAGAATCATTAAATAACTGCAAAATATCTTTAAGTTCATAATAACCTAAATATTGATTATTATCATCTAACACTGGCATCACATTACAATCATGCTGTGCAAATGCCTCCAGCACATCTAACCAATGTGTGTCAACCATAACATAAAAAGTGTCTAGCGCATACTTTACATCTTTTAATGTACATCCAGATTCAAAACAATGCGCATCGTTTTCAGAAACACAGCCAATGTAAACCTCATTCTCCATTACAGGAAGATGGGAATAGGTCAATTGCGAGAATATATTTTGAGACACCGTAACCTCATCTGTAACCTGAAGCGGCTTCACATCATTAATAATGTATTCTTGAATGTTCATTTAACAAGCTTTTTTTGCAAATTAATCATTTCTGTGATTACTCGTTGCGGTGAATCCTTTGTATTTTTGAAACTCAATAAATTATTATGACCGCACTTAGTGTAAATGTTAATAAAATAGCCACGCTGCGTAACGCTCGTGGAGGAAATGTACCTGACTTAATAAAATGCTCATTAGACATAGAGCAATTTGGCGCACAAGGCATTACCATACATCCTCGACCAGATGAAAGACATATTAGATATCAAGATGCTCGTGATCTTAAAAAGGTGATTCAGACAGAATTAAATATTGAAGGTAATCCTAATGAGAAATTTATCGCACTAGTAGACGAGGTTCAACCAGCACAGGTTACATTAGTACCAGATGCCGTTGACGCCATAACTTCAGACGCTGGATGGGACACCATAAAGAATGAAGCTTATCTAACTAAAATCGTAAAACATTTTAAAGATCAAGGCATAAGAACTAGCATTTTTGTAGATCCAACAATAGAAATGGTTGAAGGCGCCGCAAAAACTGGTGTAGATCGCATAGAACTTTATACAGAAGCTTATGCGCAACAATACCCTATCAATAAGAAATTAGCAGTTGCACCTTATATTAAAGCTGCTCAAAAAGCGCTTGAACTAGGCCTAGGAATAAATGCAGGTCATGACCTATCACTAGAAAACATGAGGTATTTTAAAGACAACGTGCCCGGACTACTAGAGGTCTCTATAGGCCACGCTCTTATATCAGAAAGCCTCTACATGGGTCTTGAAAATGTTGTGAATATGTATAAATCCAGATTAACAGACTAGATGCTGCATTCAATTATTTTAGGAGAAGGAAAACCACTTATTATTCTACATGGTTTTTTAGGCATGGCAGACAATTGGAAAACTCTCGGTAAAGAATGGAGTGAAAACGGCTATGAGGTTCATTTAATAGACCAGCGCAATCATGGACGTAGTTTACACAGTGTAGACTTTAACTACACACTACTTGCAAAAGACGTTCATGATTATTGTATAGAACATAAACTGGAGAACATCTATTTATTAGGCCATTCTATGGGTGGAAAAGTTGCTATGAAAGTGGCCGCAGATTTTCCTCAACTTATTAAAAAACTAGTTGTTGCAGACATTGCGCCTAAAACCTATGCTCCTCATCACAGTGATATCATTAATGGATTAAAGTCCATCAACTTTGATGAAATAAAAAGTCGTAAAGAAGCAGATGAGCAGCTCGCCCTACGTATATCAGATTTTGGCACGAGACAATTCTTATTAAAAAGTTTATATAGGATAGATAAAAATAGATATGGATGGCGCTTTAATCTAGAAGTATTAGGTGATAGTCAAGAGATGATTGGTTTTCAAGAACCCATCCAGACTCAAATAAATATCCCTACACTGTTTGTTAGAGGTGCAAATTCAGGATACATTAACGATAACGATTTCGTAATTATAGAACACGCTTTCGCGAAAGCGGACTTAAAAACAATCCCTAATGCAGGACACTGGTTGCACGCAGAACAACCTGAAATTTTCTATAATACGGTCACAAGTTTTCTTACAGATTAAATACTATGCAAGCATAATAATAACGAAAACGCTTGCGTAAGAAGTTTAAAATATTAAATTTGACTTAACAAAACCCCAATTTTTTTAATAACAAACTGATTATGAATAAATTAAAAGCTTTAGCAGTGCTTCTTTTGATTTCTACAATGGCTTATGCTGGTGGATATCGAGTAAGTACACAGAGTAATAGACAGTTAGCCATGGGACACACTGGTGTGGCTGTAGTTAACAGTGCTGACATTCTCTTTTTCAATCCAGCAGGATTGGTACACTTAGAAAACAAAATTAATTTTAGTGCTGGTGGATTTGGCGTTTTTTCAAGCGTTTCTTATCAAAACTCAGAATTTGGAACTTCTTCAGAAACTGACAGCCCTACAGGTACTCCTGTTTATGCTTATGGAACTTATAAAATCAATGAAAAGCTTGCTGTAGGTTTAGGTATTTACACTCCTTTTGGTAGTAATGTAACATGGCCTACAGATTGGTCAGGTTCTCATTTAGTAAATGAAATTGAATTAAGCGCTATATTTATACAACCTACTATTTCTTATCAACTATTTGATAGCGTTAGTATAGGTGGTGGACCGATTCTAGCGATAGGCGGAGTTACCTTTAACAGAAACGCTGGCCAATCACTTACTGATGAGCAAGGTAACCGCTCAAATGTAGGTATTGATGATTCCAGTGTAACTGCATGGGGTTGGACCGCAGGTTTAATGTTTACACCTAATGATCGTTTCTCTTTTGGTTTTAACTATCGTTCATTAATTAATATTGAAAGTACAGAAGGAACAGCTACATTCTCAAATTTCCCTAACTCTGCATTAACACCAGCAAACGGTGAAACTGGATTTACAGCGACTCTTCCTTTACCAGCAGAAATCACTGTAGGACTTAGTCATAAGTTTTTTGACGATAAACTTTTACTTGCATTTGATTACAATCGTGCATTATGGAGTGAGTACGAAAGTCTAGATCTAGTTTTTGAAAATGGATCTACTTCTATCAATCCTAGAAACTACAAAGACTCTTCTTCATGGAGATTAGGTGCTCAATATTTAGCAACTGATAATCTTACCTTAAGAGCCGGATGGTACTATGATGAATCTCCTGTACAATCTGGTTATTTTGCGCCAGAGACACCACGTAACGACTCTTTAGGATACACCTTCGGACTTTCTTATCAAGTTAATTCTAAACTTGCTATCGATGCTTCATTCCTTTACTTAAGATTTAAGGAAGTAAATGAATCGTATGACTTCTTTACAGATCCGGGAGCTTCGGCACCTTCTTCTTTTGGCGGAACTTATAAATCACAAGCGCTTATTCCTGGTATAGGAGTAACATACAGCATGTAAAAAAACAATGATGATGAAAAAATTTAATTTAAAATATATTGGACTTTTTATCGCAGCAGCTGCGGTAGTAAGTTGTGAGGTAGAATTTGATAATCCTATTGATGAAGCTGGAGTATACACCTCTGGTGAAGCAGATTTTTCAAACTACGTGTCAGTAGGTAACTCTTTAACATCTGGTTATGCAGATGGCGCACTTTATCTAGACGCTCAATTAAAATCTTTTCCAGCAATAATGGCTGGTCAAATGGAACTTGCTGGTGGTGGTGAATTTATCCAACCGTTAGTAAATGACAACGCTGGTGGATTGCTTGCCGGTGGAGTTCAAATATTGCCTAATCGATTTGTACTAGCAGTAGGCGCAAATGGTAGTCCTGCACCAGCAGTTTATACTGGCGAGGCACCTACTACAGATATCACAAATACTTTTACTGGAAAATTGAATAACTATGGTGTACCAGGTGCAAAAAGTTTTCATTTAGGCGCACCAGGATATGGAAATATCGCGGGTGTGGCAACTGGCCAGGCTAATCCGTATTATGTACGCTTTGCATCAGGTGGCATGTCTACTGTTATAGGTGATGCCGCTGCAGCAAACCCGAGCTTCTTCACTCTGTGGATAGGTAATAATGACATATTATCTTTTGCTACTTCTGGTGGTATAGGAGTTGATCAAACTGGAAACTTTGACCCAACATCATATGGGAGTAATGACATTACAGACCCTAATGTATTTGCAGGTGCTGTATCTCAATATGTAACGGCACTAACAGCAAACGGAGCTAAAGGCGCTTTAGTTAACATTCCAGATGTAACTTCAATACCTTTCTTTACAACTGTTCCTTTTGCACCATTAAGCCCTGCAAATCCAGATTTTGCCGCTCAAATCCCAGCTTTAAATGCTCAATTTGGTGCGTTAAATCAAGCGTTTGCATTTTTAGGTGTACCTGAAAGATCTATTACTTTTTCTACTACAGCTGCAAGTGCAGTAGTAATTAAAGACGAATCATTGACAGATATATCAGCACAACTTACACAGGTTTTAATAGGAGGCGGATTTCCTGCTCAACAAGCTGCACTTTTCGGTCAGCAATATGGACAAGCAAGACAAGCAACTGAGGACGACCTATTAGTATTCACTAGTCAGACTGTAATTGCACAGCTTAACAGTACACGTTTCCAAGAGTTAGTAGGTCTAGGTCTTGATCAAGCAACCGCTGGTCAGTTATCAGTAAACGGTATTACATTCCCGTTAGAAGATCAGTGGGTTTTAACTCCTGAAGAACAAACTGCTATAAGCACAGCTCAAACAGCATACAACTCTACTCTAGAAGCTCTTGCAGCTGCAAACGATCTTGCTTTTGTAGATGCTAGAACAGCTCTTTCACAAGTAGCTAACGGTGGTGTATCTTTTAATGGTGGTGTTTTAACATCTACTTATGCGACAGGTGGTGCATTTTCTTTAGACGGTGTTCACCCAACACCAAGAGGATATGCTCTTACAGCAAACTTTATTATAGATGCAATAAACGCTAAATATGACGCTAACGTTCCTAAGGTTAACATAGGTGCATACCGCTCTATTCAAACTAGTGATTCTGTAAACTAAAATCAGTTCAATAATTTATTAAAATCCGTCTCGGTTTTACTGAGACGGATTTTTTTATTTTTACCACCTAAATCATACATTATGAAATTTATAATCAAGCTGTTAATAACTGCACTATTAGTTGTATTGCTTTCAAAGCTATTACCAGGAGTAAGTACCGATGGATATCTAAGTGCTATTTTAGTTGCCATTTCATTATCACTTCTAAACTTTATAGTAAGACCTATTCTAGTGATACTCACATTACCAGTGACCATAATTACTCTAGGGATATTTCTTTTAGTCATCAATGCAATCATCATTTTACTTGCAGATTGGCTAGTAAGCGGTTTTGAGGTGGATGGGCTTTTATGGGCTTTTATTTTCTCTTTACTATTAGCTATCGGTCGCTCTATATTGTTTCAACTACTAGAAAAGGACAAGGATTAATCGACATAAGATGCCATGCTACAGCAGCATTTTGTATCCTAAAAACGTAAATTCAAGTTAAAACCGTGACTTTAAAACCGTTCATTGTTACAAACTATTTGATTACACGCAAATAAAGAGTAATTTTGCACCCCAATTTTAACAGCACTTAAAAGTCTTTAAATGAATATCAAGCGCACTGACATAGACGCACTTAATGCGTTGCTTACACTAACTGTTGAGAAAGCAGACTATCAAGAACAAGTAGATAAGTTACTTGCAGATTATCGCAAGACAGCAAACATTCCTGGTTTCAGAAAAGGACATGTACCTGCTAGCTTAATCAGAAAAAAATACAGAACTCCTATTCTAGTTGAAGAGATCAATAAAATGATCCAGCAACAATTGAACGAGTATATTACTAAAGAAGAACTTGAGTTATTAGGAAATCCACTTCCTAAAGCTCAAGAGGACATCAACTGGGATGCAGACGATTTTACCTTTGAATTTGAACTAGGTATAGCTCCACAATTTGATGTAGATGTAAAAGGTAAAAAGACCATTACTCACTACGAGATCAAAACAGATGACGATACTTTAAATCGTCAAATTGATCGTATCCGTGAGCAATATGGTAAATTAATTGCTAAGGATACCGTTGCTGAAGGTAATGAAGTGACTGGAGTTTTCCGTAATGATGATGAAGACATCAACAGTGACGCTACCTTTAAAACCGACAAAATCAAAGGGAAGACCAACCTTAAGAAATTTGTAGGTAGTAAAGTAGGTGATACTTTAGAACTAAAAACTAAAAGCCTTTTTGAAGATGATCACGATTTGATGAACTTCTTAAAAGTAGAGCACGATAAAGCACATGGTCTAGACATTAAAGTAACTTTTGAAATCACTGAGGTTAACGAGCGTGAACTTGCTGAGATGAATCAAGAGTTCTTTGATAAGTTATTCGGTCCTGGAGTCATTTCAAGTAAAGAAGAATTAATGGAACGTTTAAGAGAAGATGCTGGACGCCAGTTCTCTCAACAAACAGATCAAAAACTCTTAACAGACGTTACTGAAGGACTTATTGAAAACACAAAATTTGATCTTCCAGCAGACTTTTTAAAGAGATGGATAGCAAATTCTGGTGAGAACCCTATGACTGAAGAAGAAGCCGCTGCAGAGTATGAGCGTTCTGAAAAAGGTCTACGTTACCAGCTAATTGAATCTAAAATATTAAAGACTAATCCAGATCTTCAATTAAAATTTGAAGAACTAAAAGATTATTCTCGTACTCAAATCAAAGCACAAATGGCACAGTATGGTCATACAGATGCTAGTGATGAAGAGATAGATGGAGTTGTTGCACGCATCATGCAAAACCAAGAAGAGGTAAAAAGAATGAGCGAGCAATTACAAAACGAAAAAATGTTACAATTCTTTAAGGAAAACGCAAAGCTCAAGAAAAAAGAGCTTACCTATGAAGAGTTCATTAAGGAAGCCTACGAGTCATAAACTCGATGGAATAATTCTTATCTTTAGGGCGTTAACTTTATCAATAGGTTAACGCCTTTTTTACCTTATTAAAAGTAATATTACCACATGGATATATCTAAAGAATTTGAAAAGTTTGCCGTAAAAGATCAAGGTGTCAACCCGATGTATTACGATAAAATAATGGGTAGCATGTACCCTACTAATCTTACTCCTAATATTATTGAAGAACGCCAGATGAACATCGCCATCTTTGACGTGTTTTCACGTTTAATGATGGACCGTATCATTTTTATGGGTACTGGAGTAAATGATCAAGTAGCAAACATTATACAAGCACAGTTGCTTTTCTTAGAAAGCACAGATGCAAACAAGGACATACAAATCTACATCAACTCACCAGGTGGTAGCGTTTATGCAGGTTTAGGTATTTATGACACGATGCAATTTATCAAACCAGATGTTGCAACAATTTGTACCGGTATGGCTGCTAGTATGGGAGCTGTTTTACTATGTGCAGGAGCAGATGGAAAACGCAGTGCCTTACCACATAGTCGTGTGATGATCCATCAGGTTTCTAGTGGCGCACAAGGACAAGCTAGTGATATAGAAATCACCGCACGCGAGGTCGTTAAATTAAGAGAAGAACTTTATACTATTATTGCTAAGCATTCTAAGCAAACTTATGAAAAAGTCTATGCAGACTCAGATCGTGATTACTGGATGAAGGCTGCCGAGGCTAAAGAGTACGGTATGATTGATGAAGTACTAACTCGTGACTAGTACATCTGTTATAGTGTTTACGCTTTCGCGAAAGCGTATTCTAAAACAAAGTACTACAAACTACAAATTATGAGTAAAGAACAACTGGAATGCAGTTTTTGTGGCCGTAATAAGGCCGATACCAATTTATTAATTGCAGGATTAGACGCGCACATTTGTGATCGTTGTATCGAGCAAGCACATGGTATTGTATTAGAAGATGTCAAGAAAGAAGATGAAACTGGTATCACTAATGCCGAGCTGAAACTGCGCAAGCCACAAGATATTAAAGCTTTTCTTGATGAGTATATCATAGGTCAAGAGTTCACTAAAAAAGTGATGTCTGTCGCCGTTTATAATCACTACAAGAGATTATTACAAGTAGATAACGATGATGATATTGAGATTCAAAAATCCAATATCCTTATGGTAGGACAGACCGGTACTGGTAAAACACTTATTGCCAAAACCATTGCTCGCATGCTTAATGTACCGCTAGCAATAGTTGATGCTACCGTACTTACTGAGGCTGGTTATGTAGGTGAAGACGTAGAAAGTATCTTAACACGTCTCTTACAAGCTGCAGATTATAATCTTGAAAAAGCACAAACCGGAATCGTATTTATCGATGAGATAGATAAAATTGCTCGCAAGAGTGATAATCCATCTATTACTAGAGATGTATCTGGTGAAGGAGTGCAACAAGGACTTCTTAAATTACTAGAAGGAACCGTTGTTAACGTACCGCCTAAAGGTGGTCGTAAGCATCCAGATCAGAAATTTATTGAAGTAAATACAGAGAATATCCTATTTATCGCTGGTGGAGCCTTTGACGGAATAGAAAAAGTGATCCGTAAGCGATTGAATATGCAAGCGGTAGGTTTTAGCGCTAGTATGTCTAATGATGATGTAAAAGATCAAGACAACATCTTGAAATATATCATCCCTAAAGATGTCAAAGATTTTGGGATGATTCCAGAAATCATAGGTCGTTTACCTGTACTTACACATATGAATCCATTAGATGCAGGTACTTTAAGAGCTATTCTTACAGAACCTAAAAATGCGATTATCAAGCAGTATACTAAACTTTTTGGTATGGATGATATTACATTTACCATTACTGATGGTGCACTGGATTATATTGTTGAAAAAGCGATTGAATATAAGTTAGGAGCTCGTGGATTACGTTCTCTTTGTGAAGCGATATTTACAGACGCTATGTTTGATTTACCTAGTAGTGATGATAAAGAATTTAAAGTCACAAAAACCTATGCCGAGTCTAAACTCAATAAAAGCGGTATTCAAAAACAATTAAAGGCTGTAGTTTAAAAACGGCAGCACGCTATAAAGTGAAAAACCTCATCGATTGATGGGGTTTTTTTATGCTTGAATTTGCGACTGCAATCGCAACAACTCTTCCATATAATCTCTGGAATTGCTCAATCTAGGAATTTTATGTTGTCCGCCTAGTTTGTCTTTTTCTTTGAGCCAGTTGTAGAATAAATCGGGTTGTGCGTCGTGAATTTTAAGCTCTGTAAGTGTGATGTTATTAGCTCGTTTTGCCTCATAGTCTGAGTTCACTTGCTGGAGTTCTTTATCCAGCGTGCGAGCAAATTTTTGCAAGTCAGTAGGTTTGTGATCAAACTCGATCATCCACTCGTGAGCACCTTTTTCTTTTCCTTGCATAAAAATGGGTGCTACCGTATAATCTTTAATACTGCATGGCACTTCTTTCATTGCTTTTTTAAGCGCAGCCTCAGCATTTTCTATGATAAGCTCTTCTCCAAAAACATTAATATGGTGTTTCGTTCTACCAGTAACTTTGATGTGATATGGTGCTTTACTCGTAAAACGTACCGTATCGCCTATTTTATAACGCCACAAACCGCCATTTGTAGTAATAACTATGGCATAGTTCTCTCCTACTTCTACTTGGTCTAAGGTGATGATTTTTTCATCTGGTGTCCCATAAGTTTTCATAGGGATGAACTCATAGAAAATCCCGTAATCCAGCATTAACAGCAACTCCTTATTATGATTACTATCTTGTATGGCAAAGAATCCTTCACTGGCATTATAGGTTTCGTAATACTTGATTTTATCGTCTGGCAACAACTTTTTATATTGATCTATATAAGGATCAAAACTCACGCCTCCATGAAAGAACACTTCCATATCAGGCCATACTTCTAAGATATTGTTTTTTCCAGTAGTTTCTAGCACGTTATTCAACAACACCATCATCCATGACGGTACACCAGCAAGACTGGTTACTTTCTCATTAATAGTTTCTCGTACTATGGCTGGCATCTTAGTTTCCCAGTCGGGCATGAGTGCAATCTCATTACCTGGTGTGGAACTATAATCTGCCCAAAAAGGCATATTATCTATGAGAATAGAACTTAAATCACCAGCACTAGTACCAGCTATTTTATCTAGTTTTTTACTACCACCTAGACGCAAGCCTTTACCTCTAAACAGTTTTGAATTAGGATTATTATTAAGATACATACATAACAAATCCTTTGCCGCTGCATAATGACAATCCTCAAGAGATTCCTGACTTACGGGTATGAACTTACTACGGCTACTGGTGGTACCACTACTCATGGCAAACCATTTAATAGGTGTAGGCCATAAAATGTTGTTTTCACCATTTTTACAACGCTCAATATCATCTTGAACATCATTATAATTTCCTAATGGCACACGGTCTGCAAAATCCCGATATGACTTCATATCTGCAAAACCATATTTTTTTCCCACTTCAGTATGACGTGCAAAACGTATCATGTCCATCAACAGATTGTTTTGCAACTCTTGTGGATGCTTCATAAAAAGCTCCATATCATGTATACGTTTCTTAAGAAACCACGATACTACAGAATTGATTAACGGTATAGCCATAAAGCCGAAAAAACTTGGGTATTTTTACCGTACTAAAATACTACTAAAAACATAAAGCGACTATGCTGGTTACAGGAACCTTACGTAAAATGCAGACCGAACTACAAGAAACCGTTCAATACTATTGGGTTTTTAAAGATAACTTTATACATGTTAACCAGCTGCTCGATAAAAAAATCCATATCAAGCATGTCGCAAATGAATGTCTTAATTGCGGCCTGGATAAGAAAATATGGCGTCAGGGATTTTGCTACGATTGTTTTACTAGCGCACCACAAGCTGGCGACTGGATCATGAAACCAGAACTGAGTCGTGCCCATCTAGACGAGGAAGATCGTGATATAGAATATGAGAAAAAAGTACAGCTTAAACCGCACATCGTTTACCTAGCAAATTCCAGCAATGTAAAAGTAGGTGTCACACGCAAAACGCAAGTACCGACTCGATGGATTGATCAAGGTGCACATGAGGCAATTGCTATTTTAGAAACGCCTAATCGCTACCTAGCTGGAATTGCTGAAGTTGCCCTAAAAGATCACGTAGCAGACAAGACCAATTGGAGAAAAATGTTGACTAATGATATTGAAGATGTTGATTTATTACGCTTTCGCGAAAGCGTCATCGAACACATCCCTGAGGAAGCAAAAGAGTATATTCTAGCTCCAGAAAACGAGATGCATATCAACTTTCCTGTATTACAATACCCAGCAAAGGTAAAAACGGTAAACCTTTCTAAAACACCAGAACACAGCGGAATTGTAAAAGGAATTAAAGGTCAGTACCTTATTTTTGAAGATGGCCACGTAATGAATGTACGCAGCCATGAAGGTTATGTGGTGGACCTAACGATTGATTAAGACTTTTTCTTTTTAAATAAATTATTTAAAATATTTCCGGCAGCTTCTTTTACTTTGTCCTCTGCCTCTTCCTTTGCTTTACCAATAGCGGTAGTGTCTTTAGGTTTTGTAACCGCAGTAGAGTCCTTTACTTGAGTTTGTGTGGTATCGCTAGGCTTTTTATTACCTGTAATTGCATCTTTAATACCGTCTAATGGATTTTTACCACCTAATATATCTGTAACAGCATCGTCGAGTGTTTCTTTACCTTTATCTTTAATACGTGCCTTTTGTATCTCAACGATTTGATTTGTGAGGTTTTTAACGGCTAGATCTAGATTTAAATCAACACTAGGTTTCATAAACGATCCTGATAACTGTACAGGTATCGGTACTGATATTTTATCAATATCCTCATCACTCAACTTAGACAATAATGCAGCACCATCAGTACCTAAATATCTGGCTGGCACATTTAAATCTAGCTTATAGCTCATATCATTAGTTAAGCTATGTGCTCCACTAGCGGTAATTTTAATATCCTTAATATTAAAATCAAATGGAGTAATTTGAACAGCTCCATCTTTAAAATTAAGCTTAGTCACTAAGTCTGAAAGTTTCAAATCATCTAGATTAATAAAATTAAGGCGATCATCTAGTTTTGCAATTAATGGCGCCTTGTTTTTATCGATTTCTCTAGTTAATAATTGTGCAATAGCATCACCAGTGAGACTACTGATTATAGGTGTAAGGTCATTATTTAGTTGACCATTTAAATTAATCTCTGTATTTATCTTTCCTTTTAATGCCTGTATGATAGGCACTAATTTTTGGAACATTTCAAATCCTTCAAAAGATTGAGCAATATCTAGATCATTCATATCTAGCGCCATGTTAAATAATGGCGTATCACCTTTAGTAGTTACAGATCCATTAAGACCGATGTTCCCGTTAAAAATATCTGTAGTGGTATTATTTAGAGTTAGCGTTTCATCCCTAACCAAAGCAAGACCCTTTACATTAGTCAAGGTGAGATTATCATACAAAACTTTATTTGCGTTAAATGACATATCTGCATTGAGAAATGAAGGTATTTTTATCGCCTCTGTAGCGGCCGCTGCAGAATTAGCACTATTAGTTTCAGTAGTCTCAACTTCTGTTTCTGTCATAAAATCAGAAGTGTCGAACTGATTAGAATCGACTTTAAAACTTCCCTTAAGGTCTTGATCTTTAAACAAGAATCCCATTAAATTACTTATCGTACCGTTTGCTGCAAAATCTGTGTTTCCTGTTTTTGCTTTAAAGTTATCGAGTTTGATTCTTGTATTATTCATATCCAGATCTGCACGCTCTATATAAAGTGGATTTTTCAAATCTGCACTGGCATAATTAAAGTCAGTAAGGCTTGCGGTTCCTTTAGTATTGATATTTTCATAACGTTCTTGTTCTACACTGTTCATATCAAACTTTGTAGAAACGTCTGCTACTAATGTACCGTCTAGATTCATGTCATCTCCCATAGGGAAAGCTTTAGATAGATTCCCTAAATTCAATGTACCATCTAGGTTTAAATCTACTAGCATATTAGTTGTCAAATTGCGTACGAGCGCGTTTCCTTTCAATCGATCTTGACCTATATTAAAAGCAACATTCCCTATTTTAACATAGGTATCTTCTGCAAGACCTGTTGTATTTTTTATCTGTGTATCAATATCAATTTTAGTAACACTTTGCGGTAAGTCAGGATATTTAAAAGAAGCATTATTAGAGCTAATATTGATATCTAGCTTTGGTATATGCACATCGTCTACCATACCATTAATAACACCATTAACCGTAAAATCACCAGTGGTGGTAATACCGTCCAAATTTTTACGGTAAACCTCAGGAATGACTGCAAAGAAATTTTTAAAATCAGAACTAGGTGTTTTAAACGCTAAGTCTACCATCGTACCACCTTCTACCATTTGCACATAACCGTCGAGGTTTAACTTGAGATCATTAATTAAAGCCTCATTTTCTTGAAGAGTATATTTCTGATTTGCGAGATCCATTAAAATATCTGCATCTAGTTCTACTTGCTGACCAGATAAATATTCTATGTCATCCATGCCGTAAAAAACTTGCGCACTCGTCTGGGTATCTAACGTACTACTGTCTAGAGAGAAATCTCCATTCCCTGAATGTGTCAGGTTCATTAATCTTAGTTTATTTTTAGTAGCCACATCTTCATAGCTAAAATCAGCATTGTTAATCTCATAGTGATTTAAATCAAAACTAAAACCTGCAGTCGTATCTTGTGGCTCTTCTACGACAACCGCGGTAGAGTCCACCTTTGCAATATCCCAACTAGCTTTACCATCTTCATTTACTTTAAGTCTCGAGGTCGCGTCATTAATGACTAATTCATTGATATGTATAGGATCAGAAGCATCATTAAATAAATCACCTACTGGTAAATCTAGTTTCACTTCCTTACCATAAAAAAGAGTATCACCTTCAAATGGAGCTTTATTAATAATCGATAATCCATCAATCTGTAATCTAGCATCTGGAAAGGCTCTAAACAAACTCAAATCCACATCTGCAAACTCAACCTGAGCATCTAATGCACCATTAAGTTTGTTTTTGATGATAGTCGCAATTTGGTCTTTAAACAAGAATGGTGCTGCTGCAACAAGTACAACAACTGCGAGTAAAAAGACGCCTAATATTTTTAAAAACTTTTTCATTAATCTATTTTAATTTCTTCTCCTACATCTAATTTAAACAATCTTCTAAATACGTAAACACCCAGATATAATAATGGTGTATCGATCAACGCTACCAATAATTTGAACAAGAAACCAGCACCTAATAACGGCCAGAATCGCTCCCATGGTATCACATTATAGTAACATAACAATAATAACACACTCATAGTGTCAACAAACTGTGAAAATATGGTACTCGCATTATTGCGCAGCCATAACATTTTCCCTTTTGTCAACCGTTTCCAGAAATGATAAATCTGTATATCTACAAACTGAGCAAATAAATAAGCCAACATACTCGCAATAACTGCAATTGTGGTAGCCCCAAAAACCTTATTAAACACATCATCCTGTATGGCCGAAAATCCCGTAGCAGGAGCCATATCTGCCACATAGATAATTCCTAGACTAAATACCGATGCAAAAATCCCTGCAAGTACTAGATCATTTGCTTTACGTCTTCCGTATATCTCACTCACTAAATCTGTTATGAGAAATGTAATCGGATATGGTAATAAACCAACTGATATCTCAAAATTGAATAGCCCTAACGGATTCCAATAAAAAAACTTCTGAAAAATTAGATTAGATACCACTAGCGAACATATAAACAATGCCGCTAGAACTAAATAAATACGATGTGCCTTGCGCAAATCTGCGCCCAAAAGAGTTTTCATATTAATGTAAAAGTAGCTTTTAGGCTGCGTATAATTCCTTAATTTGCTGCAAAATTTTTAGACATCACTTCAAATCATAACCATAAGATATTCATTGCTTTAGGTAGTAATCTAGGAGATCGTGAGAAGCATCTTCTTGATGCCGCACGACTTATTGAGAGCACACTGGGCTTGATTATTAAAACGGCTCCGGTTTATGAAGTGCCTGCAGCAGGTTTTACTGGCGGGAATTTCTTAAACACTTGTATATTAGTTCACAGTCATAAAAACCCACTAGAGACCATCATCATATTACAACAGATTGAACGTGATCTAGGTCGCGTTCCTAGAAGCGGTGATACTTATGAGGATCGTGTTATAGATTTAGACATATTACTATTTGATGATCAAATTATCAATACTGATTCATTGCAAGTGCCGCATCCTAGAATGGAACAACGTTCATTTGTAATGCAGCCTCTTGCTGCCATAGCTGGTAAAGTATATCATCCAGTATTAAAAAAGAGTATACAAGAAATTACAGATTCCTTAGAGTCATTAAACAGCAAGGTTAGTTTTGAGATTCCGCTTTCGCGAAAGCGCTATCCCATAACCAATATCAATTTTATAGCCATTGAAGGAAACATAGGTTCTGGGAAAACGAGCTTATCTCATAAAATTGCTGAAGACTTTAATGGCAAACAGGTCCTAGAACGATTTGCAGACAATCCATTTCTGCCTCTATTTTATGAAGATACCGAAAGGTATGCGTTCCCGCTTGAGATGTCTTTTCTCGCAGATCGCTATCAACAATTAAGTGATGACGTCGCACAACAAGATCTATTTTCAGATTTTACAGTTGCAGATTATTACGTCATCAAATCACTTATTTTCAGTAAAATAACCCTTGAAAAAGAAGAATACTCTCTATATAAACGGCTGTTTAATATGATGTATAAAGAACTGGTAAAACCAGATTTATACATTTATTTATATCAAACAGAAGATCGTTTATTAGAAAATATAAAAAAACGTGGTCGTGATTATGAGCAAAACATAGAGGCCAGTTACTTATCTCAAATCCAGCAAGGGTATGCAGATTTTATAAGATCTCAACAGGATTTAAAAATTAAAGTTATTGATGTTACAGATCTTGATTTTGTAAATAATCAAGAAGATTATTTAAAAGTACTGGAACAAATTACCTCAGCTATTTAAGAGTTGAGTTTATAGAACAAATCATAGATTACAATTCCTGTACATACTGAGATATTTAAGGAGTGTTTTGTACCATATTGCTCTAGCTCAATGACAGTATCACAAGCGTCTACAACCTCTTGTTGAACACCTTTCACCTCATTACCCATAACTACAGCTACTTTTTTAGTAGATGGCTTAAAACCGCGCAAAGTGATTGAATCTTCTGCTTGTTCAATAGCACAAGTAGTTACACCTTGCTCATTAAGCTCTTTAATTACATCGATGGTGTGCTCACGATATTCCCAAGCTACCGTTTCTGTTGCGCCCAGTGCCGTTTTTCTAATATCTTTATGTGGTGGTTGCGCTGTGATACCACATAGATATATTTTTTCTACTCGATAAGCATCTGCGCTACGGAAAACAGAACCAATATTATTGAGACTGCGCACATTATCTAATACAATGATGAGCGGTGTTTTATCGCTTTCGCGGAAGCGATCTACCGACAACCGGTCTAATTCTTCATTAAGTAATTTTCTCATATCAAGATGAAAATATTTTTGAAACTAAAAAAGGACTGCTTTCACAGTCCTTTTAGTTTGAATATAAATAGTATTATAAGTTCACTGCAGGACAGTTACAACTCCATCTATCTTTAGTACATAAGAAATCAATTCCTAAAGTGATCTGGTGGAATCCACCACTGGCAAATTTAATTTCACCAAACTGGTAGCTATACGTATAAGCAAATGTAAAATTCTTGTGCTTAATCCCTAATAATGGAGAAAGTAAAGAAAGGTTTTGTTCTTGGATACTGGTTCCATTTACAAACTCTGCTCCATCAAAACTCTGACGGTAAGAAGCTCCTAAATAAAGCACACTCTCGTCGCTCAAATCATAATATGCTTTTGCATTGAAATCCATAAACTGCTCTTCAGTACGATCTGTACGTTGATATAAGAAAGATGGTTCCCATTGCCACTTTGAATTACGTGGTGCAAAAAGATATCCTAATGTCGCGATGTAGCGACGTTGGTTAGTGCTTTCAAAACCTTCAGAATAAATTTCGCGATTTTGGAAGATAGCATTCTTCACTGTGAAGTGTGCATAAAATTCTTTATAGAAATAAGAAGCACCTAAATCTACATTAAAGTAAGAATCAGACCTTAAAACTCCAGTGATGATTGGATCAAAGTCTGTTAGGTCAAAATCAGATTCATCTAATCTACTTTGAACAAGACCTACGTTTACACCAAAAGAAAGTCTATTAAGGTCTTCAAATCCACCACCTATTTGTAGGTGATAAGCATATGAAATGTATCCACCTGTTTGAGAGTGATAACCATTTTTATCATTAAAAAGAATAGCTCCAATACCGCTATTTTCACCTATTGCTGTATTAAAACTGAGTGTCTGTAAATTAGGAGCATCTTCTTGATCAAACCACTGCTGTCTGATAGTAGACCTAACTTTACCACAACTAGCGGCACCTGCCATCGATGGATGTAACAAGTAATAGTTGTCTGTTAAGTAATCCAGATATACTGGTACACCTTCTTGAGCTAACGCAAACTGACTGCTAAACGCTAGTGCCAGTACAATTAAAATTTTTCTCATGTTCTATTAAGTCTATTCTATCTCTTTAACGCAAAATGTCCACCAAATGTTTTATTGCTTCCGTTTTCTATGTATTCCACCTGGAACCAATAATCGGATGATGGTAACGGTTGACCATTATAAAAACCATCCCATCCTATACCGGAAGGATTCATTTGTTTAAGCAGTTTTCCGTATCGGTCAAATATATAAATTTTTGTAGTAGGTTCATTGTTAATTCCAATGATGTTCCAAGTATCATGGTAACCATCGTTGTTAGGCGTGAAATAGCGTGGATAACCGATGACATCTATAGGGATTTCTACTGTGTTACAACCGTCTAAATCCTGTATAAATACCACATGCGGTCCTGGTGTAACGTCCTCAAAAAAGCCATTATATTGCCATGGACCATCATCAACGCTAAAAATATATTGTGTTGCAGGTCCTTGAGCAAAAGCTTCTATTCTATGAACTTCATCAAAATATCGAGATGTTACCTCGGCACCAAAACTATCTGGCGGACCTAATTGTCTTACCTCTGTAGTTTGAGAACTATTACATCCTGTAGCCGTATCTGTAGCTGTTACCGTATACATTCCTACCATAGTAGCTGTAAGTGTCGCACCTGTTTCAGCAGGCAATACATTACCGTCTAACGACCAGCTAAAACTTAATCCTGTAGCCGATAATGTCGTGTCTAATGTAGGTGGTGAATTATCTGTATTTAAAACATTACCGTTACCATCAAGACATAAATAGTACAAATCAAACATTTGTGGGACTGGCACTTCATTTACAACAATATTAAAACTTGTTGTATTGAAACATCCAGTAGTGTTTTCTACTCTTACATAAACAGTCTGCAACGATGATGAATTATCAAAACTCGTAGGATTTCCTATAGCATTTGAACCAGCATCTGCGTCAGCTTGTGAGTTATGATAGGTTAATGTAATTCCCGTTTGCCCATTTAAAACTGCAGTCTCATTATCTGTCAGGTTAAAGGTTTCGGTAAGATCACCTGTGTTATTATCATCACATAATATTAAATCTGGTGCCGTTGCAGCCTGTGGCGCATCAATAACCTCAAGATTTAACGTTGTATAATTTTCACAACCTGTTACATTATCTTCTACAACAACAAATACCGTTTGTGGATTTACAGTATTAGTGTAGGAACCCGTTAATTCATTCATCCTATTATCGGCATCTAGCTGTGTGGCATAATAGAAAACAGTATAAGAAGTATTACCACCAGTTATTTCACTATCCCTAGTCGCCAAATCAAAAGAAGTAAATCCATCAATTGTATTATCATCACAAAGATCATATAAGGCTGGCGCAGTAACTACCGGTAAGTCATTAACGACCAGTTCAAAAGTTGTATCTGTATTAACACAATTAGTCAGCGCGTCTATGAGTCTCACATAAATAGTCTGTGGATTAGATGTATTTGTATAACCATTAGTAGGCAACTCATTGACACCTATATCAGCATCTGCTTGCGTGCTGTAATAACTGACAAGGACATTTGCTTGTCCATTCATAATTTCTGTATCCTTATCGCTTAAAGCGAAAACCGTAGTATTAGGATCTATAGTGCTACATGATTCAAAATCTGTTATTGTAGGAGCGACTGGTGAAGGATTCAGAATTAAATTAAAACTAGCAGTATCTGCACAATTACTATCTGTATTTAATTCTACTCGACCATAAATAGTCTCTGGCGTTGTCGTATTAGTATATATTGGTCCTACAGGATTAACACCAGCGTCTGCATCTGCCTGAGTAAGGTGGTAAGTAACCGTTACAGATCCAGCAGCATTAGTTCCTGCCATGTCTGCGTCCTGTGTACTTAAGTCAAAGTCAAAGAAACCATCATTATCAACATCACAAGCGATCATATCCATTGGCGTTCCTGCTGATATGGTTGCTATAATGAGATCAAACTCTTCAACAGACGCACAGTTAAATGCATTTTCTTCCACACGCACATATACAGTTTGTGGATTTGCGGTGTTTGAATAAGTTGATGGATTAGGAATCGGGTTGATACCAGCTTCAGCATCAGACTGAGACTCATAATAACTTACGGTATGGTCTGCTGCAGCTAACGCACCTAAAGCTTCAGGTGTTTTAGACGTTAAATCAAAAACAGCAGTTCCACCAGAACCACAAGCTTGCATATCTGTAGGTGTAGAAGAATTAGGACTGATAAATTCTAGAAACACACTCGCTATCGTACTACAAGATGCCGTATAATTAATATCTACAGAATAATTCCCTGTGGTGGTTGCTGTATATGTTGCATTAGTAGCACCAGGAATTGGTGCTGCATTACGATTCCATTGATAACTCATGGCAGCACCAGCTACAGATGCGTCTAATGTATATTGATCTCCTTCACAAAGCGGATTTGAACCTACTAAAGTTCTATCCAATCCCAAATCTGCTCCAATATCAAAACTTCCTCCAGCAATGAATACTGCGGAGTCGTATTGGTCATCACCAGAATCTCCAATAACTAATTTTATATTATAATTACGATTAGCAACGACACTACTTTCTGCCCTTAGAACAACCGTTTGACCGTTATAAGATATTGCACTAGTTGCCGCTGGATTACCTGTAGTAATAGTTGCTCCTGCTGCACCAGCAACATTATAATCATCAAAAAACGTTGGATTCACCGGCACACAAAAAGCACTTGCAGGTGGATTTCTAACACTAGTGACTCTTATAGGGTCTGTTGTACCTGGTATTAAAGCTAAATTAGTAACAGTTCCAGTTACTGTATCTGTTAAGATAAAGGCAAAAGCATCAGAAAAAGAACATTCGAAGTTACCATCATACTCTTCACTAGCAAACAGAAAATCAAAAGACATAAATCCTGCCTGTGGCACAAAATCAAAACTTAACCAACTTACATCTTGTGAAACAACAGCTGGAACAGATCCTACCATTGCTGCTTGCAAATCTGGATCCGATGGAGTTCCTATTACATCTGACTGACTTAAATCAGTATTGGGTCCAGCAGCATTTAAAGCATTACCACTAGATAAAACAATACCTTCTCTAATAGGAAAACCAGAAGAGTTATGTTGAAAATAAGCTATCCCATTTTGGTTAGGTCCAGCTCCGGTACTCCAGGCGATATTTCTAACACCTGCACAAGTGCTGTTCACAAGAACATCTTCAACGAGCTCAATATTGGTATAAGTTGTATTATCTACTATTATTTGAGCATTTGAAAAAACACAAAGACCTAGTAGAAGTAATAAAAGGGCTGCTTTTTTCATTTCTTCTTAACTAATAAAAAGTAAATATATGGTTTTAAGAATAACTTAACGGCTTAAAGATGACACTATCAATAGAATCAATGACTTCTTTAAGTTACTATCTACATGACGCATCGTATCTTTGTCACTTATAAGAGAACGATCATGGATTCACATACAATTACTATTACACCTACTACTAATGAGGCGATCATTAAATTTGAAAGCAATCATTTTCTAGTTAAAAATGAAAGCTATGAATTTAAGAACATTGATGACGCAAAACCATCACCGCTAGCGCAGCAATTATTCTATTTACCGTTTGTAAAAACCGTTTATATTACTCAAAATTTTATAGCCATAGAGCGCTATGACATTATTGATTGGAGCGACGTACAAGATGAAGTAAAAGAGCAAATAGAAAATTACTTGAATAGCGATGCACCGCTTTTAAATATAGAAAGTACACAAAAGAAAGTTCCGGTAACCGTGTATGCTGAGGCTACTCCTAATCCTTCAGTAATGAAGTTTGTGGCTAATAAGAAGCTAGTAGTGAATAGCACAGAATTTAAATCCATTGCTGACACGGCAGACAACACACTGGCGCGTCAATTATATAATTTCCCTTTTGTAAAAGAAATCTATGCCGATGAGAATTATGTATCCATTCAGAAACATGATATTGCCTCTTGGGATGAAGTAACCTTTGAAATACGTTCTTTTATTAAAGAAGCTATAGAAAATGGTGCTGAGATAGGATCTTCAAAACATGAAGCCGGAACAGTTAAAAAAGAAGGTGAAAACATAGAGCTACCTAAATTCGAAAATCTAGATGATGTCTCTAAAAAAGTGGTAGAAATACTAGATGAGTACATCAAACCTGCTGTAGCGAGTGATGGTGGTAACATCGTCTTTGACAGTTATGATGAAAACACTAAAGAGGTAAAGGTTATTTTACAAGGTGCCTGTAGCGGTTGCCCATCATCTACCATGACTTTGAAAAGTGGTATAGAAACAATGTTGCGTGATATGTTACCTGGTAAGGTAGATCGAGTGATGGCTATAAATGGCTAATAAATCTGTCAATCATCTCTAAAATTTGTTATTAATCCAGTTATGTTTTTAGCTAGCTGATTTTAAAATCGATTTTAAAATTTTACTTATCTTTTGAATCTAATTAATTTAAAAAGATATAATCATGGCAATTTTAAAAGTAATTGAAGTATTAGCAAATAGTGATAGCAGTTGGGAAGACGCAACTAATAAAGCGGTAGAACAAGCCTCAAAGAGCGTTAAAAATATAAGATCTGTCTATGTAAATGAGCAAAGCGCTCAAGTAAAAGATGGAAAAGTATCTGAATACAGAGTGAATGTAAAAATCACTTTTGAAGTAAAGTAATTTATCCTGCCTTAAACTCTTTAAGGTAAAAAGGTTCAAAATAAGCGACATCAACAGTGTCGCTTTTTTTATACTTTAAAACAGCAGTATCGCACATCGTTATTGCTGTAGGATTAGAAGTTACATATCGATGTGCAGGTTCTTTAATCAGATTTTCAAATTTCTCTACACCAGTACCTATGAAAGTAATGTTTCCGCTTTCGCGAAAGCGAGAAAAAGAATCTTCATCTAATACAACCGCTTTAGTAGTTTCTACAAGCTCTTTACCTTGATACACTGAAGCGTAAACCTCCATACGTCTTGCATCTAACATGGCGATAGTATAATCACTTGGTAACGTATTTTGCAAGCTTAAAGACTCTAAGGTATTGATCGCAATCATAGGAATATCTAAAGCATAACACATGCCTTTTACACTAGCAACACCGATGCGTAGACCGGTATAGGATCCTGGTCCTTCACTAACGGCTATGGCGTCTATATCTTGAACGGTTAAGTTATTGCGCTTAAGTAAGTCATCTATAAAAACATGTAAACGTTCTCCATGAGAATAACTAGAGCTATTATCTTCTATAAAATCAGCACAATGTGCTACCTGATATGAATTTGCGTTTGTGATACTAGTATCATCACTAGCCAGTGCTACTGAACAATTTGTAGAAGAGGTCTCTACACAAAGAATGAGCGCCATATTATTCTTTCTCTACAGTTTCTTCCTTACTCTTCTCAGTATTGATGAGATCACCAGTCTTAAGCTCTTTAGTAACGGTGCGATATGGTCCCGTAATAATTTCTTCGCCTTCTTTAAGACCGGTAAGGATTACGATGTTTTTATCATCTTGTATACCTGTAGTTACCACGCGCAGTTTTGCTTTATCGCCAGACTTTACATAAACACACTCATACTTTTCAGCGTCTAACTCAATATCTGAGCGT
The DNA here is from genome assembly GCF_000732625.1 of Nonlabens ulvanivorans. Lineage (GTDB taxonomy): Bacteria > Bacteroidota > Bacteroidia > Flavobacteriales > Flavobacteriaceae > Nonlabens > Nonlabens ulvanivorans. Next base: position 779,871 of record NZ_JPJI01000032.1, on the reverse strand, counting down.
CTTTTATTTTCAGTAGTATCATTTTTCACAACGATAGAACTGATAGGTACTGCTATAGCATCTTTCTTTTCTCGTGTGATAATATCAACGGTCGCTGTCATTCCAGGTTTAAACGGACTGTAATTCTCTGGCTTACCTTCTGTAAGATCTGTATAGGATTTTGGAAGGATACGTACTTTAACTTTAAAGTTAGTAACCTGATCTGCAGACAGCTGTCCTGTAGCCGTGTTTGCGATTTCAGTCACTTCACCTTCAAACTTTTTCTTTAAGTAAGCATCTACTTCTACAATAGCTTTATCGCCTACAGCAATTTTAACGATGTCATTTTCATTAACATCTACTTCAACTTCCATTTGCGAAAGATCTGCAACACGTAGTAACTCTGTACCAGCCATTTGTTGAGTTCCTACCACACGCTCACCTAACTCAACGGCAAGTAACGATATGGTACCTGTCATGGGTGCATATATACTTGTACGACCTAGATTATCTGATGCTTCATTTACAGTTGCTCCTGCACTTTGTACCGTAAAATAAGCAGATCTTTCAGATGCTTTTGCCCTATCATATGCAGCGATAGCCGCGTCAAAATCTGATTGTGAGATCACACCTTTCTCAAATAAGGTAGCACTACGACCATAGTTTGCTTTTGCCTCAACCAGTGATGCTTTTGCCTGTTCAAAACCAGCTTTAGCATTTGCGAGTCCAGCTCGAGAACGACTAACACTAGATTGTAATAAATCTGGATTGATACGTGCTAGAAGATCTCCTTTTTTAACAGCTTGTCCTTCTCTTATAGGTAATTCAATAATCTCACCAGGAACTTCTGGAGAGATACTTACTTCAATCTCTGGCTTAATTTTACCAGTCGCACTTACGGTTTCTATGATGTCCATTTTTTCAATGGACATTACTTCTACCGTTTTCCCTTTATCCTTACCACCTATTACACCAACAGCTTTGAGTCCAAAGTACCCGATGACAGCTATTCCAATAAGGATTAATATAATAAGTAATGGTTTTTTCATGGTTTTAGAGTTTTAAATCTTCTGGTGCAATTCCTGTAAATAATTCAAGAACTTTAAGTTTAAAGATGTAATCGTATTTACTGCGCAGTAGACTGCTTTGCGCATTAGTCAATTGTGTTTGCGACTGGTTAAAGTCAAAGGCATTCATTAGCCCAACATTATAACGTTCTTGCGCATATTCATATGCTAGCTCTCTTGCTTCTAATGCTTTTTGAGCACTTTGATAAGTCAGTCTTGAACCTTGAGCATCGTTATATGCTTGATAAATATTTTGTTTTAAATCTAGTTTTGCTTGAGTTTCTTGTAAACGGTTATTCTCTACATTGAGCTTACTGCGTTTAACATTATTAGATACCGACCAACCATTGAATATAGGAAGGTTTAAACTTAGTCCGTATGATATACCATCGTTTAATGATAACTGATCAAAGAATGCTAGATTTAATCGATCGCTCTCACGAGTATTGTAGTTGAAAAAGGCATTAACTGTTGGAAGCCTCGCACCTTTGGCAATTTTCAAGTCTTGTTCTGCAAGAGCGGTATTTTGCTCTGCTATTTTAATTTCAAAACGATTTTTAGTGGCTGCGTCATAAATACCATCTGCACCTTGATCTAAAATTAGTGCCGAAGGATCACTCAAATCAGGATCTGCAACGTCAAAGTTTTTAAAGTCATCTAAGTTTAAAATTTGTGCAAGAGTGATGCGAGAGATAACCACATTATTTTGGGCTGCAAGGATTTGCTGTTCCTCATTTGCAAATGTAGCTTGCACTTCTAATACATCTCCTCGTGGAAGTGAACCTGCATCTACTAGCTGTTGTGTTTGTTCTAATTGCTTTGCAGTTAACTGGTGTTGTGTTTCTAATTGCTTTAAATTTTCTTTATTGAAAAGAACGTTTAAATAACTGTTAGCTACGTTCAATAAAATATTGTCCTCCAACTGCTCTGCACTGTATTGAGTGGCTAGAATATTCATTTTTGCACGTTGATGACGATAAGCGTTACGCATACCATTGAATAACGTTACACCAGAATTAATTCCATAGGACGAGTTACGTGTTGTTTGCGTTTGTAAAACACCAGTAACTACGTTTTGTGTAAGACCTGTATTCCATGAATTACTAGCGCTCGCATTAAGACTAGGTAAGAAAGCACCTAAGGCATCCTTTTTATCTAGTTGTGCTTGCTCGATATTTAAATCTGCCTGCTTTATATTGATGTTGTTTTCTATTGCATAATTCACGCACTCTTGAAGAGTCCATGATTTTGTTTGTTGCGCTTTCGCGAAAGCGAAACTTAAAACCGCAATACTACAGATGATAATTTTTTTCATTCCCATAACTTCCTATATGATATGTATGTGTTTCTATTAAAATGTTACAAAAAAGTTTATCCGCCGTATCCACCACGACCGGTAGGTGCTTTAAGAGCATTCCAAACTTTAATGTTATCACCTTCATTTACTCCAGAAAGGACTTCAACATCGATACCGTTACTTAATCCTAGTTCTATATCACGTCTTTCAAATTCTTGATCACCGACTGCCACTTCTACAAAAGGTTTTTTAGTTTCTGGATCATATTGAACTAGAGCTTCTTTAATACTCAAAACCTGATCTCTTTTATCCAGTATTATACTCGCATTTGCGCTTAAACCTGCTCTAATAAAGGTGGAGTCTTGGGCTGCTTTAAGAGTTCCTTTTATCGCAAATTGAATGGCTCCATTCTCTGCAATACCTTTAGGGGCAACATAATCTAGCACGGCATCAAATTTCTTATTATCAAAAGCTCCCACGGTAATCTCTAATGGCAAACCTTCTTTAATTTTACCTACTTCACTTTCATCTACCTTACCTTCAAATATCATTTTATTAACGTCTGCAATTACTGCGATAGATGTTCCTTCATTAAAGTTGTTTGCCTCGATAACTTGATTACCTTCTTTTACCGGTACATCTAGCACCATACCAGATACAGTAGCGCGTATAGCGGTTTGTGCATAATTACCCAATCCTGCGGTAGTTCCTGTTCTAATGATATCATAATTCTGCTGTGAACTGGTAAGATTTACTTGTTCTTGCTTTAAACGTTGAAGTGCGTTATTGTAAGCATTCTGTGCCAGATCAAATTCATTTGCAGCGATAACTCCTTTATCAAAAAGAGTTTTCTGTCTGTTATAGATAGCTTTTTGATTATCTAAAGCAAGTTTTGCAGTTTCTACAGCAGTTCTAGCTCCAGAGATATTGTTTTTTGCATTAGTTAATGAGGAAACATTAGGCACGACTTTAATGTCTGCTATTAAATCTCCTGCCTTAACGAAGTCACCTGCCTCTACATGGATTTTATCAATCACTCCAGAAATATTAGGTTTAATATTCACCTCTTCTTTAGGCACAATACTACCTGTAGCGACTGTTTCTTTGATGATCGTCTCCTTAGTAGGCTGCTCAGTAGTATAAGTGATAGGATCTTCTAAATCTTTTTGATAGATGTAAAAAATCCCTGCTGTTGCAAGTAGCAGTATGATGATCAATGTAATTACGGTTCCTGTACGTTTCATTATGGTTACTTAGTTATTAGTCGGTTCTTAAAGCGTCTACTGGTTTCATTTGAGTAGCACGTGATGCTGGTATAAATCCAGCGAGTAATCCTGCGATGATTAAAATGATAAGCGCGATGATAATCACGGTAATATTTACACTAGGATTTGCAAAGTTTTCTACGGGTCCACTTTGATCTAATATATAATTCATGACCCAAATTAATCCTGCAGCAGCAGCAATACCTGCTAATCCAGAGACAATGGTTAACACTAGTGATTCTTGTAAGATTTGTGATTTGATATCCCATGGTGATGCGCCTAAGGCACGGCGTACACCTATCTCATTAGTACGTTCTTTTACCACTATAAGCATGATATTACTGATACCTATTCCTCCAGAAAGTAAAACCAGTGCGCCCACAAAATAGCCTACAAAACCTAAAATATCGAAAAGCCCAGTAAAGCGAGCAAAAATCTCTGCTTTATCAAAGTTCCCAATCGCTCTTTGATCATCTGGATGAACACCTCGTTGTTCTCTCATGATAGATAAAACCTGAGGCTTTAATGAGGTGATACTTGTGTGATCATATGCCGTGATAGCCATCCAACCTACATTATTCCCAGTATTAAATGCGTTTGCAAAGCTGGTGAATGGTATAAATATATTGTTTGCCTCTTCTTCACTATCACCTTGTGTATTGGGATTTTGAAATACACCGACTACTTTAAAGTTGACTCCATTAATTTTAATATAGGTCCCTATAGGCTCTTCACCGATATCGTATAAAGATTTAACAACATCAGTTCCTATCACTGCGGTTTTCATTTTTGCATTGATATCAGAGTAGTTGAGCCATCTACCTTTAATGATATCCATATATTCTTGGTGAATATATTCTGGATAATCTCCATAGATTCCAAAGGCACCAGTCTTCTCGTTTCTAGTTACATTGTTAGCACCACGGAAACCACCCAATTGTAGTCTAGGTGAAACATATTGTAATGCAGGAATATTTTGTTTGAGCGCCTCAACATCATCTAGCTTAAACTGTACACGACGACCTTTATTAAGACCTTTATAAGCCATTGAGGTACTTTGTCCCCACATGAACATAGAGTTTGTCGCTCCGTTTGCAAAACCGGTGGTTACACCTGTTCTTAAGCCATTTGTTAGTGCTAACAACGCTACTAAAATGAATATTCCCCAAAATACTCCAAACGCAGTTAAAAATGTACGCAGCTTATTGGCATTAAGTGCCTCTAATATTTCATTCCATCGATCTCTACTAAACATATTACTCGTCTCTTAAGGCTTCTATAGGTTTAATATTTGCAGCTCTTCTAGCTGGTATAAAACCTGCTAAAGCACCAGCAACTATTAATATAATGACCGTGGTTATGGATGTTACAAAATCAACTTTAGGATATTTAATGAAGTCTGCTTCAATTTGAGGACCTACTAACTCCAGTAAACCAACACCAAAAAACAATCCTATCAATCCCGCAAGACTCGTTATAAAAATAGCCTCTTGTAATACCATCCATATAATTTCTGAAGGCAATGCTCCTAAAGCTTTTCTGATTCCTATTTCTTTGGTACGCTCTTTAACTATAATAAGCATTATGTTACCTACTCCTACCACACCTGCAATAATGGTTCCTATACCAATAAACCAGAACACCGCTCTTATGGTATCTATTAAACCATAAATTTTCTTAGCTTCTTCAAGTGTATCGTTAACTCTCACAGCGATTCGATCATCTGGCGCAACACTAAATCTAGTGCGCAAATCTTGATCAATGCTTTGAGACATTGCAGCGCTCAACGCAACCGCTTCATCAAAACTATCACTCATTTTAACTGTATAAGCAATGCGGTTGATATTTTCTCCAGCGTTAAATACTTTTTGAGCGGTGGTCATAGGAATGAACAATCGTGTCTCCTCTCGTGTACCACCTGGATCTGTATAAACACCAACTACCGTAAAATTAATATTATTATTGAGTATAATAGTTTCTCCTACAGCCTCTTCGTCTCCAAACAAATCTTGTTTCATCTGATATCCTAGTAGACCTACTTTACGCGAACCATCTATATCTGAATTATTTATAAATCGCCCGCTTACTAATGTGGCATTTTCAATAAATTGTTGATCTGGGAAAGCTCCTTCAATACGATAGCTTCCTTGCTTTTCTTTATAATTTATCTGTCCACCCCATGTGTTATATAAACTCGTTTTATATTCAATCTGATCCTCATATTTTTGATTCAAATTTTCATAATCCTTATTAGTCATCTGAAGACGACGACCAGGATTAAGACCCTTAAACCCTTTTGTAGTTACTCTAGTACTTACCTGAATACGGTTTGTTGCATCACTTTCAAATTGTGATTTCACACCATTCTGTATACCAGATGAAAACCCTAGTAAAATGACTAAAATGAATATCCCAGATGCGACAGAAAGGCTCGTTAAAAATGTACGCAATTTATTCTTACGTATGGTTTCAAAAATCTCTTGCCAGCGTTCGATATTAAACATGCGACAATGCTTTAACCTGATCAACCATAGTATCATCTATGATTAAACCATCTTTAAGATTTACAATACGCTTAGTCATTTGAGCGATGTCAGGCTCATGCGTTACGATAAGAATAGTACGACCTTCTTCATTAATACCTTGAATAAGGTCCATGACCTCGTAAGAAGTTTTAGTGTCTAAGGCTCCTGTAGGCTCATCTGCCAGTAATACTTTAGGATCACTAGCCAGTGCTCTCGCAATTGCCACACGTTGTTTCTGACCACCAGATAATTGATTAGGTAAGTGATTAGCCCAGTCTGCTAGACCTACCTTTTCAAGGTAATGCATGGCACGCTCATCACGTTCTTTACGACCTACTTTCTGATAATACAACGGTAAAGCCACATTATCTATAGCGTTCTTATAATTAATTAGATTAAATGATTGAAAAATAAAACCTAAGAATTTATTGCGATACTGTGCCGCAAGCTTTTCATTAAGGTTTTTAATAGGGACTCCATCTAATGTATAACTTCCATGATCTGCTTCATCCAGCATACCTAAAATATTAAGTAAGGTAGATTTACCAGATCCTGAGGAACCCATAATAGATACTAACTCACCTTCTTTTACAGAAAAATTAATTCCCTTAAGTACGTGAAGTGAGTTATTTCCTGTGCTGTAGGATTTATGCAGGTCCTTTATTTCAATCATGGCTAGTGTTTCTAAACGAGCTATAAAGCAAGCTTAATTACTAAGACCCTAAATTTCATAAGATGTTACAGCAATAAATGATAATTAAATGTTAATTCAACTTTTTTTAGTCGTTGAACGATAAACGAGATAAATGATCCCACCTACTAAGATATACGGGAAAATCATTAAATACGTGATTCCATTATTCAAGCCTTCAGCAGCTTTAGTATCTCCACCACTTTCAATTACTGCACGACACATAGCACATTGCGCTTTCGCGAAAGCGGAATAAAAGAGAACTATAAGAAGTAAAATTAATTTTTTCATCTCTAATAATATGGGTACATAAATAGATAAACCAAAACACCTGTTATTGCAACATACATCCATATGGGAAATGTCCAACGAGCAATTTTCTTGTGCTTTTCAAATTTTTGAGTCCAGGCAAAATACATGGTATATAACACTAAAGGTAAAATGATACCTGACAGCACGATGTGTGTTAATAAGATAAATAAGTAAACAAACCTGAACGACGCATCTTCTGGATATGGCACTGGCTCATTACTGATTTTGGAAATCACATAGCTCACTAAAAATATCGCAGATAGAACAAAAGCTGTAGTCATCACTTTTCTATGTGCCGTTTTGTTTCCAGTTTTAATTAACCTAAAACCCGTAAATAATAATAGTGCAGTCATTCCATTAATCACTGCGTGAAATAGAGGAAATAATCCTGACTCAACACCTAAGAAGTTATACCTCTCTGGCATTAACATCAATAGCACCACCACAAGAGGTACTAATATTGATATGGTTATTATAATTGCCGGTCCTTTCTTTTCTAGCGTACTCATAATTACTTATTTAAAAGAGTTTGTGCGTCTTCTATAATTTCTTTTAATTGTGGTGCAATACCATTTTCTTCCACACCATTATATACCATCATCCAATTGCCATAGGCATCTTTGCGAGAACGTATTTTGCCTTCTCTATCTACTAAAGCAAAATTACCACTATGCTCAAATTTTATTAGGCTGTCTTGACTTTCTCCCACATAGGCACTGAAGCCTTCTCTTGCGAGCTTAAAAGTAGCCTCTTTATCTCCACGAGCAAAGTGCCATAATCCGTCTATAGCATCATGACGATCTGCATAATTTTTAAGGACTGGTTGTTTATCATAATCTGGATCTATGCTCACGGACAAAATCTTGAAATCGGGATGGCTTTTCAATTCATCTTGAACCGTTTTTAAATTATGACTCATAGGTGCACAAATAGTAGGACAAGATGTAAAGAAAAAATCTACTATATAAACTTTTCCTTTCAAGGATTCATTGGTAATGGTATCACCATTTTGATCTACAAATTCAAAATCAGGAACTGTGTTAAATTTTTTAAGAAATTTATCTGCCACTGGCGCTCGATCTTCAGAGCGGTTACTATCCACGACTTTATCTTTATTGATGTAGTGTACTATGTTAGTTACCGCAAAATAACCAAATATGAGGATGATTATCCCTAGCCCTATGTAATATGGAGTATCCTTAGACTTACTCATCTTCTTGAATTTTTTGATCTCTATTTTTTTTGAAAGCAAATCGATATTCTGCAAGTAATACACGCATATCGTCTATCATTCTTTTATTGAGTTGTGCTGCTGTTCTTGTATTATAACCATAAACAACACCATCTTCTTCAATATCATCATCATCACGACCTCTTAAATTCCTATCTAAGTCGATAACAAAAGCATAGTCTGATGATAAATCTTTATTCAAAGCATCATCTGTTTTAAAACTGTTATAAAGAGCCTGAACTTGTTGATGGTTACCTTTTAAAAAGTGCCAATCCTGCAGATCGGTTGTTTCACCCATTTGCTCTACAATTTGCTCTATATCATCCACACCAGATTCTGGAATTATACTGATCATTTGAAAAGTATTGAAGCCGTGGAATTTCTTGTATATTTTCTCATTAAGGTTAGAGACGTAACCTAAACGCTCATAAGGATTATCTCCTAAAAAAGTAATGATTGTAACACTATCCTTAAGTTGTGTTGCCGTTCCTTGAATTATTTCAAATTGATTGATCTCCTGCACATTTTCTGTAACAACAGGTAATGTCTCAAAGTGATGCTCACCATTAAGAAAGAAGAGGTATGCTACTAAGGGCAAAGCAAATAAAATCACAATAACGAATTTTTTAGAAAACTCGCTGGTTTGTTTAATTCCTTCGGCCTTTGGAAAATCTGACATATTAAGGTATAAAAAAGGACGGAAAAACCGTCCTTAATAATTTATTCAATTAGTATGCATTAGAAGTCAAAACTTACAGCTGCATTTTTATAAACTTGGTAAATATATTCTCCTTCTACAAGTAATATTGCAATAAGGTATATTATTAAGAATACTCCTGTCCATACTACTGCGCGACGCAATCCACTTACTTCATCTCTCATGTGCATGAAATCCCAAGTAATGTAATACGCTTTTACTAAAGTAAGAATGATGAATATCCAGTTTAATATTTTCAATCCTAATATATGACCGTTTAAAGAGTCAGGTTTAATATAACCTAAAGCAACCTCAACGATTGTTATTAATGAAAGAAATATAAGTACCCCCCAAATTTTTTGAGTGTTAGATTTGAACTTTACAAGACCTCTAAAGATCTCTAATTTGTGTTCTGCGTGTCCGTCAGTATGTGCTGCGTGATCTGCCATTTTAATGTCTTAAAAAAATTATACTAGGTAGAAGAATGTAAATACAAATACCCAAACTAAATCTACAAAGTGCCAGTAAAGACCAACTTTCTCTACCATTTCATAACTACCTCTTCTTTCATAAGTACCTAATAATACATTGAAGAAAATAATTAGATTGAAAAGAACACCAGAGAATACGTGGAAACCGTGGAATCCAGTGATAAAGAAAAAGAAATCTGCAAATAGAGGTGCTCCATATTCGTTTTCAGAAAGATTTGCTCCTTCTACCACGCCTACTGCTTGATTATTTAGTTTAAACAAAGACTCTTCTCTAGATAAAAGTAACTTCTCTGAGGCACCTGTCTCCTCATTAACAATAAGTTGTTGTGTTCTGATTCTTAAATCAGGATTTGCAGCAAACCCTTTTCTCACCTCATCAATTGTGTAAGTAGAACCTATTGGATCATCTGATTGATACCAGATACCTTCATTATTACCTAATGCCTCTACAGGACGTTCTCCTACAGTCACAAATTCATTTAAGGCTACACGAGAACCTTCGGCATCAGTAAATTGAAGAATCTTTCCTCCTTTAGTTTTTACGGCACCGTATTCTCCATTAATAAAGTTTTTCCATTCCCAAGCTTGAGAACCTACGAATATTAAACCACCTATAACGGTAAGTAATAAATAGAAAGATACTTTTTTCCTATCCATGTGGTGACCAGCATCTACAGCTAGAACCATCGTCACCGATGAACCAATAAGGATAAAGGTCATTAAGGCAACATAGAACATAGGTGCATCAGTCCCATGCATAAACGGGAAGTGATTAAACACCTCATCTGCGATAGGCCATTCTTCTATAAATTTAAATCTTGAGAAACCGTAAGCGGCAAGAAATCCTGAAAAGGTCAATGCATCCGATAGGATGAAAAACCACATCATCATTTTACCATAACTAGCCTTGAGAGGATTTGATCCACCACCCCAAGTTTGCCCTTCGGTACCAGTAGGAGCTACTGTTGTATCCATAATCTTTAATTAAAAATAATGTGCTGCAAAAGTACTCTAAAAAATGTCTTTAGCAAACACTAAAAATAATAGTAGATATATCCATAACACATCTACAAAGTGCCAAAATACGGCACCTAATTCGAAACCTAAAATTTTTGTTGGAGAATATTTTCCTTGCAACACACGTATCGTCATGACTAGCAACGCAATAAGCCCTGCAGCGATGTGAGCTAAATGGGCTACAACAATCACATAAATGAATGATGCATTCACACTACTTCCTTCTCCAGTTAAAAATATTTTTTCATTTACTAGATTATCAAAGCCTGCAAATTGCATAAAAACAAAGGTGCTTCCCAGTATAAAAGTAATAATTGTAAGTATGGTGGCTCCTTTTTTATTGCTATTAAGAATAGCTTTTTTTGCCAGAAACAAGGTTAAACTACTCAATAAAATCACTCCTGTACTCCAGAAAAACTCTTCAGGTAATTCTATCTCAACCCAATCCTTACGACCACGACTTACAACATAAGCACTTGTAAGTCCTGCAAACATCATAATTAGACTCACAATACCAAACCACATCATTTGTTTTTTGGAACGTGCAATTTTCTCATCGTGCGTTAATTCTATCTCTTCCATCGTTTATCTTAAAAATTTATCAACCACATAGATGATTTGAATCAATGTGATATAACTAACACTAACTAGCATTAATTTTCTTGCAACCTGATTAGTGCGCTCTTTAAAAAGTTTTATGGCATAATATAAAAACCATAAACCCAATAAACCTACTAACACAGCACTTATCCAAGTCATGTATAAGCTACCTGTAACACCAAATGCCGGAATCAGCGATATGGATATTGTCCAAACCGTATACCAGATTATCTGCACAGCAGTACCTTTATTTGCTCCACCAGTAGGCAACATTTTAAAGCCACCTGCTTTATAGTCGTCTTCTAGCATCCATCCTATCGCCCAAAAGTGAGGAAATTGCCAAAAAAACTGCAGCATAAACAAAGTACCTGGTTCTATCCCAAAATTACCACTCGCTGCAACCCAACCTAGCATGTAGGGAATCGCACCTGGAAAAGCGCCTACAAACACACAAAGTGGTGTCCTAGTCTTTAGTGGCGTATAAACTGCCGCATAAAGGATAATACTTAACGCACCAAAAAAGGCCGTTGCAAAATTGATAAGATATAGTATATAAATTCCACTGAATGCCATGATTAAACCATAGACCCATGCCGTGGAAACACTTATGCGACCTGTAGGTAATGGTCTATTGCGCGTTCTTTTCATAAGCGCATCTAGATCCTTCTCTATAATTTGATTAAAAACGTTTGAAGAACCTACTAAAAAGTAGCCTCCTACTATGAGCATCAATATAACCTTCCAATCATACACCTCAGCGCCTAAAAAATAACCTGCAATAGAAGAAAACACCACCACTACAGATAATCGCGGCTTTGTAATTTCTATCAAGTTTCTCACCATGCTCGGTGATTTTTCTATGGCATTTACTTCTGTCAAAAAACTGTTTTAAATAGTTGATTTTAAAGGTTTGCAAAGATACCTTACAACAGCTTTGTGGCAAAGGAATTTAAATGCTTTCAAAGATATTTATGATTTATGAAGAATTGCGTCTCTACGCTTTCGCGAAAGCGTACTTCTCAAACGCAAAAAAGGAACCTAAAACGGGTTCCTTTTTTTTATATGATAAGAAGACAAGTTTACTTTTTGCGCTTCAACTTTACAAAGCCTATACCTACAGCAGCCGCTATAGCAAGCGCAATACCTGGTATAGGTGCAGCATCCTCTACATCTGTACCATCTGGAAATCCTGGTTGAGCCATAGCTGTCATGGATAAAGTTAAAAAGGCAATTAAAGCTATTGATTTTATGTTTTTCATTACTTCTGTATTAATAATATTAAAGGGAACTATAGTTAAGAACAATCGCTAATTTAACATATATTAACAAATGGACTTGAAACAAATATACACTTTTCAATAAAACAGCTCAATGCTTATCAAAGATTTATCACATGAAACCTCATAATCATAACGTTAAGGTAATCTTTACATCGATTTTGTTTTATTTTTCTTTAATTATCCCACCACAAAATTCACAATTTTTCCTGGTACTATAATCGTTTTACGGATCTGTTTTCCTTCTAATTGTTGCTGCACTTTCTCATTTGCAAGTACCATTTTCTCCAACTCATCTTTTGAAACGTCTACCGGTAAATCCAGTGTAAATTTCATTTTACCGTTAAATGAAATAGGATATGTCTTGCTGCTTTCTACCAAGTGCTTTTCATCAAAAACTGGGAAAGGCGCTTCACTTATCGACTCGTTATGACCTAACAATGACCATAATTCCTCTGCAATGTGTGGTGCATATGGTGATACAAGAACAGCAAGTGGTTCTAACACCTCACGACTATTGCATTTTTGTTGCGTTAACTCATTTACAGCAATCATAAAACTACTCACACTTGTATTAAATGAAAAGTTATCAATATCATCTTGCACCTTTTTAATAGTCTTGTGCAAGGTTTTCATGCTATCTGGTGATGCTTTTTCATCACTAACAGAAAAACCAGCATCATTATGATATAGTTTCCATAGCTTTTTCATAAACCCATAAACTCCAGTAATACCAGCAGTATTCCATGGTTTTGCCTGCTCTAGCGGACCTAAAAACATCTCGTATAATCGCAACGTATCTGCTCCATACTGATCACAAATATCATCAGGACTAACGACGTTGTATTTAGACTTGGACATTTTTTCTACTTCAAAACTGCATTTTATTTCAGTTAATTGGTTGTAGAATTCGAAATCAGCAAATAGTAACTTAGAGACACCAATCACTTCAGATTTTAAAATATTTCCATTTTTAAGAAAATTATTTTCAACCCTAGCTGGAAAGAATTTATATTTTAAAACAAAATCCTTTTCTGGATTAGTAATTAGATCGTACGATTTCTTTGTTATCGATTTTTCACTTTTCTTTTTAAAATCGTCAAAATAACTCTTATCTAAAGCTTTGTGTAAATCAGCACTGTAATAAAAATGTTTATATATATCTTCATCTTTTACAGACTTGACACTTTTATCAAGAACAAAATCTCTTTCAATTAAATCTTTTGAAATATAAACCTCTCTATTCCCAAACAAAAACTCATTTACCCCAAGTGTTCCTCCTAAACTAACTTTAGTTTTTTGGCATTCAAACATCGGAACCATTCTATAAACAAAAGCACTCTCACCCAAAATCATCCCTTGATTGATCATTTTTTGGAACGGCTCTTCTACTGTGACTTTACCTAAATCATGTAATAACTTTACCCAAAATCTACTGTACAACAAGTGACCTGTGGCGTGCTCGCTACCACCTATATATAGATCTACGTTATTCCAGTATTCTTGTGCTGCTGCAGAGAACATTTCGTCTTCATTATTAGCATCCATATATCTAAACATGTACCAAGAACTACCTGCCCAACCTGGCATGGTATTCAATTCTAGTGGATACACACAATCGCGGTCGTCATCATTAGAAACGACTTTATTTTCTTTTGTACACCAGCTCCATGTCGTTGCACGACCTAGTGGTGGCGCACCATCTTCAGTTGGTAAATATTCATCTACCTCTGGTAATGCGATAGGCAAGTGCTTGCGATCTATCATTTGAGGCAAACCGTCTTTATAATATACTGGGAATGGCTCACCCCAATAACGCTGTCTAGAAAATACCGCATCACGCAATCTGTAATTGGTTTTTCCTTTTCCAGATCCTACTTCTTCTAATTTCTCAATCGCTGCTGCCATTGCACCAGTCTGATAACTCATTCCGTTTAAGAAATCACTATTACAAAGCGGTGTTTTATCTTTTGCTCCATAAGCCTCTTCAGATATATCCACACCATCAAAAATATTCTTGATCGCTGGCATTCCTTCCTGACCTGCAAAGTAGTTAGCAAATGCATAATCACGCTCATCACCACACGGTACTGCCATAACCGCACCAGTACCATAACCAGCCAAAACATAATCACCGATCCATACCGGTACTGGCTCACTACTTAATGGATGCGTAGCATATGCTCCTGTGAATACTCCAGAAATGGTCTTCACATCGGCCATGCGTTCTCTTTCTGAACGTGCAGCTGTTGCTTTTTTATAAGCTTCTACCGCGTCTTTTTGTGCCGCAGTAGTAATTTGATCTACTAGCTCATGTTCTGGAGCAAGTGTCATGAATGTAACTCCGTAGATGGTATCTGGTCTAGTCGTAAAAACATCTACCTTATGACTATCTAGCTGAAAGGAAACCATCGCACCGACAGACTTCCCTATCCAGTTGCGTTGTATTTCTTTAATAGATTCTGCCCAGTCTAATCCTTCTAGACCTGTTAATAAACGCTCTGCAAATGCGCTAATTCTCATCATCCATTGACGCATTTTCTTGCGCACTACAGGATGTCCACCACGTTCTGAAACGCCATTTACAATTTCATCATTTGCTAGTACGGTTCCTAATGCTGGACACCAGTTTACTTCCGTATCTGCAAGAAAAGTTAATCTATAATCAAGCAATATCTCCTGTTGCTCTTTTTCTGTAAACGCGTTCCACTCTGCAGCTGTGAAGTGTCTCAAATCTTCTTCTGTAGCAGCGTTGATGTTGTTGGTTCCGCTTTCGCGAAAGCGAGATTCTAACAAACTTATAGGTTGCGCTTTATCTGCATCATTATCATACCAGCTATCAAATAGCATGATGAAAATCTCTTGTGTGTATTTATAATAATCTGGCGAAGAAGTTCTTACCTCTCGATCCCAATCAAAGCTAAAACCGATGCGGTCCATCTGATTGCGGTAACCTGCAATCTTATTTCCAGACTTATCAGTTCCTCCTTCAATATTTGTTTTAGTAGTCTCTGCAGGATGTTGTCCAGTTTGTATCGCATACTGCTCTGCAGGCAGTCCAAAACTATCATAACCCATAGGGTGCAAGACATTAAAACCCTTGTGACGCTTATAACGAGACACGATATCACTAGCAATATAACCTAACGGATGCCCAACGTGTAGCCCAGCACCACTAGGATATGGAAACATATCGAGTGCATAGAATTTAGGTTTATCAGAGTTATTTGTAGCTTTAAAAGTCTTATTAGTAGCCCAATGTTTTTGCCATTTTGCTTCTATAGATTTGTGATCGTAATGCGTCATTTTATAGTCTTATGAAAGAGCAAAAATAGGGTGTTTACAACAATGCCGAAACTTATAGCGTTGTAATCGTCAGTAGCTCATTTACTTTATTATTTTTGTGACACGATTAATTCTGTTAATAACTGCATGGCATCACACGAGAGATATCAAAAAAGACGATTATTCAGCTCCTACTTTTGGGTGGTGATTAGTGTATTTCTAGTATTGTTTTTACTAGGGATCATGGGCTTTTTCCTTTTAAACAGCCAGCAGATTGCAGACCACTTCCGTGAGCAAGTACCTATGTCTATTTACTTCAAGGATACCGCAAAAGAAGTAGAAATGCGACAGTTAGAGAAAACATTACAGATGGCAGATTATACTAAAAGCGCCATTTATGTCCCTGCCGAAGAAGGAGCTAAAAAACTAGTTGAAGATCTAGGAGAAGATTTTATTGCAAACCTAGATGGTTTTAATCCATTACCGAATTCTATAGATGTGCGACTTAATGCAAATTTTGTTACCGATGGAGAGATTGAACAAATCGCCCAAGATCTAGCAGCCAAAGATTATGTGCAAGAAGTGCAGTATGATAAACCACTGGTTTCCTTATTGAATGAAAACGTGAAAAGAATCACCTTTTGGATGCTGGTTATCGCAGGTATATTTGTTTTAATATCTTTCTTATTGATTAACAGCTCCATCAGGCTATCGGTTTATGCAAAACGATTTACTATTAAAACCATGCAAATGGTAGGTGCAACTAAAGGTTTTATACGCAAACCATTTATATGGACTAGTGTAAAACTAGGATTGATAGGTGCTATCCTCGCTTTAATTGCACTGGCAGGCGTGGTTTACTGGATGAATGGATTGATTCCAGAATTAGAAATATTAAAAAATTATGAAATGCTTGCAATCCTTTTTGTAGGTGTATTAGTGTTTGGAGTTTTAATTAGTTTATTAAGTACATTTTTTGCAACAACGCGTTACTTAAACCTAAGGACTGATGAGCTGTATTACTAATTAAGTTGAAGTTTTTAAAATCAGCTGTCAGTTTCAATTCGGTAATCTCAGTAACACAAAAGCATTTGAAATTAAAAAATTAAGCATGAAACAAGGAAGAGTTAAAGAATCACAACAAAAGGCTCCTGTAACGGAAGCTTCACCAGTTGTTGAAGAAAATATAAAACCACGTTTTGAATTTATCTTTAAAAAGAAAAATTACATGTGGATGATTATAGGTCTAATAGTTATTGTTACTGGATTTGCCTTAATGGCAGGTGGTGGTAGTGATAATCCAGAGGTGTTTAATGAAGCCATTTTTTCATGGCGCAGGATAAGACTTGCTCCTACATTAGTTCTTATAGGATTCGGTATAGAGATGTATGCTATACTATTAAATCCAGATAAATAATGGAGTGGTTAGACGCATTAATTTTAGGAGTTATACAAGGCCTTACAGAATTTCTACCTGTTTCATCAAGCGGTCATTTAGAATTAGGTAAAGCCATTTTAGGTGACAACTCTGTTCCTGAAGAGAGTCTTCTCTTTACGGTCGTACTTCACTTTGCTACCGCATTGAGCACTATTATTGTTTTTAGAAAAGATATTTTTAATTTGATTGCTGGTATTTTTTCTGGTCAGATGGACGATATGATTTTTGCGGGTAAGATTATCTTATCCATGATTCCAGCGGTAATCGTAGGGCTATTTTTTGAAGAACAATTAGAGGCCTTGTTTAATGGTAATATTGTTTTAGTAGGCTGTATGCTTATTGTAACAGGTTTATTATTATTTCTAGCCGGTAGAGCCAAAAATACTGGTAAAAACATAGGATGGAAAGACGCTTTACTAATAGGTGTTTCTCAAGCAATCGCTATGTTACCTGGTATATCACGTAGTGGTGCTACTATTTCAACTAGTGTCCTATTAGGTAATGATCGTACAAAGGCTGCACGTTTCTCTTTTCTAATGGTTGTGCCGTTAATCTTTGGTAAGATAGCCAAAGACATTATGAGTGGCGACATATCGATGGAAAGCAGTGCGAGCATGCCACTTCTTATAGGATTTATAGCAGCATTTATTACTGGATTAATTGCTTGTACCTGGATGATTTCTTTAGTACGCAAAGCAAAACTGCATTACTTCTCATACTATTGTTTTGCAGTAGGTCTCATAGCAATCGCAGCTGGAGTTTTTAACGGTTAAATTAATATGGATCCTAATCAAAAACCCGTTACTAATCCTTATCAAATAGGTCAGGTGCTTTTAATTGATAAGCCTCTAGGCTGGTCATCCTTTCAAGTGGTGAATAAAATAAGATGGTTGATCAAACAAGAATATGGAATTAAGAAAATTAAAGTTGGGCACGCAGGAACTCTAGATCCATTAGCTAGTGGCCTTCTTATCATATGTACAGGTAAAGAGACTAAGAATATTCATGTGTATCAAGCGCAAGAAAAAGAATACACAGGCACCATAACTCTAGGAGCCACTACACCTAGCTATGATCTAGAAACTGAAATAGACAACCGCTTCCCGTTGAATGATATTACAGAAGAGCTATTAGTAAAGACAACCTCACAATTCACTGGCGATATCATGCAAAAACCACCTATATATTCAGCCATTAAGAAGGATG
This sequence comes from Nonlabens ulvanivorans, assembly GCF_000732625.1. Classification (GTDB taxonomy): domain Bacteria; phylum Bacteroidota; class Bacteroidia; order Flavobacteriales; family Flavobacteriaceae; genus Nonlabens; species Nonlabens ulvanivorans. Next base: position 761,493 of record NZ_JPJI01000032.1, on the reverse strand, counting down.
GCAAAAGACTATATGAACTAGCACGTGCAGGTGAAACTACAGAAATCAAAGAACGTCAGGTAAATGTTCAGGCATTTGAATTGACTAAAATTAAGCTGCCTAAAGTTGACTTTAGAATTGAGTGTAGTAAAGGAACCTATATTAGATCCATGGCACATGATTATGGTAAAGCATTAAATAATGGCGGCCATTTAAGCGCATTGAGACGCACCGCAATAGGTAATTATCGTGTTGAGAGTGCTATAAGCCTTGAAGAGTTTGAAGCAGATTTTAAGAATATAGAGTCTTAAAATACCTTTACAGGAACCTCTAGACTGTCTATAATAGGTACTTCAAAATTAACCATGCCTTTTCCAGCACGTATACTACCATTGTATTTAATATCCACCTTTTGATTTACTAATATTTGTAATGTAGCGTCCAGTAAACCACGCCCTTTTTCTCCATAAAAATCCTTAGGCGACATGGTAGCTTTTAATGGTAATATAAACTCGTCACTTGCAGGCATCTCAACATCTAAATCCTGATTAATCTCTGCCGTTTTACGACCATTTACATAGACATCAAACTTTGCTTTAGTCAGGTCTAGCCCTACAGCATTAGGATTAAAAAGCACACAATCACCACTCAGCTGCACATTATCTGATGTAGCATTGTTGATTTTTACATTTTTTATTTCCATAAAAACGACCTCTTCATAAGCATCTTGACACGACGTCATCGCAATAAGAACAGAACATAAGAGCAGTAAAGCACGCATAGCATTGAATTTGTGGTAAAGATAGTAGTAGTTATGCTTTCGCGAAAGCGTATTGAAACAACATATTTTTTGCTAACTTTCTAACTTGTAAAAACTTAACCCAACCATTATGAAAAAAACTCTACTCTTATTCTTTTTATTTATCGGATCAACAACTCTATTTGCTCAAACGCAAAATGGTCTCAACTTTGACAGTAACGATGACTATGTACAAACATCATTCACAGGTGTTACAGGTACTACCAACAGAACTTTTGAGGCATGGATATACCTAAGCCCAAGTGCACCCAACACTAATCTGGCAATTCTTGATTATGGTCTCAATACTGTAGGATCTAGAAATACTTTTATGGTAAATGCAAATAGAGGTTTGTCATTTATCTCTGGTGGAACTAATGCAAACATATCTTCTACAGCTGGTATTATACCTGCAGGACAATGGACACAAGTGGCTTTTGTACTGAGCAACGGCACTGGATTCTTTTTTGTCAATGGTAACCAAGTAGGAACAGGTAATTTGAGTACGGTAAACACACCTACTACCGGTACGGATTTAAGAATAGGTAGAAGAGTTGCTGGTGGCGCTAATTTAACTTTTGCAGGTGCTATCGATGAAGTAAGGATATGGAACGTAGCACTTTCACAAAACGATATCATCACTGGTGGCGGCAGCGAGATCTGCCCATCGAGCAATGGCTTAATAGCGTATTATCAATTTAATGAAGGAATGGCAAGCGCAGCAAATAGTGGTATCAATGTATTGCCAGATTTAGTCTCAGGAAATAATGGGACTTTAAATAATTTTACCCTTAGCGGTGGTAGTTCTAATTGGACTCCTGGTGCGCCTGTAACTCGACTTATTGACACTAATGTTTCAGAAAATGCTGGCATGCTAACAGCAGCACAAGCTGGCGCTAGTTATCAATGGATTGATTGTGCTACAAACATGACTATAAATGGAGCAACTGCCATGAGTTATACACCTACAGCAATAGGTGATTATGCTGTAGATATTACAAACCTAGGTTGTACGCAACGTTCAGATTGTATAAACGTAAGTACTCTAGGACTATCAAAAGCTAGTTTAAATGATATATCAATACTCAAAAACCCATCTAGTCACCTACAATTTGAAGGTAATGCTATCAATAACGCACAGCTGGTTATCTATAATCTTTCAGGAAAAGAAATCATCAAAACAATCTTAAACGATACTGAAGTTATAAAATCTACCATAGCACCGGGCTTATACATGGTAACACTTTCCCTTAATGGAGCTAGCAAAACTTTTAAGTGGATAAAGGAGTAACCGACGTAACTTAACTGATAATAAAAAAGCCAAGTAGAACACTTGGCTTTTTTAATTGAAACTATATTGAATTCCTCAACTCTTTCATCTGTGCTTCTAGAAATGCCATTTTATCTTCCATACTATCTGAAAAATCTGGAATACGACGGAAAAACACGTAACGTACACGCCATAATTCTTTGAGATCGTTAACAGTAATAGTCTGATCGTCTATATTTTTATGGTCTGCTCTGAGCACAAGACCATCGGCAGTGACGTATAACCTTCTTAATATAAGTTCGTTTTCAGTAACCGCGAGAACTATAGTACCATTATTAAGCTTCTTCACCACTTTATGAGGTACTTTTTCCCCAACTATAACATCTTTGGGATACAAACCTTTATCGTGGCTGGTCATTTCTAAATTAGTAACCGTATAAGCTCTAAAGTCTTTCTCAGTATTGATAGGCAAGGTCAGACGAGGCATATCATCTATAAAAGATTGATTATCGTAATATTCAAGATAATCATCAGCTAACTTTTCGGTAATACATGGCACTTGAGCAAATTGCTCTCGCTCTAATTCTTCTGGCGTTAAGGTTAAGCGATCATTAAATTTTAATAACTGATTAACCGTTAACTCTGCAGTAAGTATATCATCTATAGAAATGCTAAAATAATTAGCAATTTTAATTATGGTTTCTATTTTTGGTTCGCTACGACCTTCTTCATAAGCACCTAACGTACCTCTTTTTAAGTCGAATAGGTCTGCAAAAGCCTGCTGACTTAAGCTTTTAATTCCACGTATCTTTTTGATGTTTTTACCGAAAAACGACATTATTTTGCTAATTTTATTTGCAATTAAAAATAATTGTGTATATTTACACTAACAATATTAGCAAAATAGTTTCTATTAAGCTAATATTTTGAGTAATACTTCAGTAATCTAACCAGTTATAACCTAGCTTACTCAAAATTTGAGCATTATAAAACAGTAGGCCGTTGTCATATAATGTATCAAGACCATTTGAAACCAATAACTATAAAAACTTTTAATTATGATACTCTTAATGATTTACGTTGCAGATATCGCACTGCATATTTTAGTGGGATAAGAAGTTCCTTTTTCGTAATATTAAACCTACCAATAAAAACCTATGAATAATTACTTCAGCACTATTAAAGAATACCTATTACAGCTAGATTTTGACATCATTAGAGAAAATCCGCAAGACGGAATCCTAGTGATTGAAAAAGAAAGCGCTGGTGTTAAAAATATGATTTTAGGAATAGCACCACCCATTTTAATCATGGAGCAATACATTTTTAAAATCAATAACAAGAACGAAGAAGTTTTCAAAAGTCTTTTACAAAAAAACCGCGATATCATTCACGGCGCATTTGTGCTAGACGAAAGTGGATCTAAAGTCATCTTTAGAGATACCCTACAAATAGAAAACCTAGACCTTAACGAGTTAGAAGGTACTCTTAACTCATTAAGTTTATTAATGAGTGAGTACTCTGACCAAATTATTAAATTTTCAAAATACTAGATGCATACAATGCATCTATAAAGTAACGGCAGATTGCATCTGCCATAAAAAACTAATATCATGAACATATTTAAAAGAATTTTCAAAATAGGAGAAGCACAAGCTAACAAAGCAGTTGACAACCTAGAAGATCCTATCACCATGACCGAGCAAGGTATACGTGACATGAAAGCAGACCTTAATAAAAGTGTAGAAGCTATGGCGCAAGTAAAAGCACTAGCCATACGTTCTAAAAATGAGCGAGATGAACACGAATCCAAAGCTAAAGACTATGAATCCAAAGCTATGCTGATTCTCAAAAAAGCACATTCTGGCGACATGGCAGTAGAAGAAGCAGATCGTCTGGCTAAAGAAGCACTTGCAAAAAAGGAAGAAGCGCAACAACATGCAAATCGTGCCGCTGCAGACACAGAAAAGTTTGATAAAAATGTTTCTCAATTAAAAGATACCATTGAGACCATCAAAGGAAACATCACCAACTGGGAAAACGAACTTAAAACGTTGAAAGCACGTGTTAAAGTAAGTGATGCAACAAAAAATGTCAATAAACAAATGGCAGAACTTGATAGCGCAGGAACAGTAAGCATGCTCGAGCGTATGAAAGAAAAAGTCGCACAAGACGAAGCGCTTGCTGAGGCTTATGGAGATCTAGCAAAGACGACAAAATCTGTAGACGATGAAATCGATGCTGCTGCAGATATGACGGAATCTAAACTTGACGATGATCTAGCAAAGCTCAAAGAGCAGTTGGGAATCAAAAAAGATGAAGCATAAGGATGAGCAACATAAATTATAAATGTGTCAAATGCGGTCATCACGATTATGAAACTGGAGAAATGCGAGCTACTGGCGGCACGCTTTCAAAAATTTTTGACGTACAGAACAAGAAATTCTCTTACGTAGCTTGCACTCGTTGCAAATACACAGAATTTTATAAAGCCAGCACAGGAGCATTGAGTAACATCTTTGACTTTTTTACGAGTTAAAGCAACGGCGGATTGCATCCGCCAATAACCACTAAACACTAACCAACCTTGGAAAACTATTTCAACATATTATTCTCTGAAGTAAACATCACACTTACCGTGTTGTTGATCATTCTCATTCTATACTGGCTTGCTACCATGATTTCAGGTATCGATTTTGACCTGGACATCGATGTGGACGTAGACGTAGATATCGATGCAGATGTTGATCTAGACACTGGTATTGAAGGAGGAAATATGGATTTCCAAGACGTTGCAAATGCTGAAGTTGATCGTGAACACGTAGTGAACAAACGTACTCGTAAACTCAAGTGGTGGCAAGTCTTTTTGATCTATTTCAACTTTGTAGGGCTGCCATTCATGTTCACGTTTACATTTTGGATTTTCCTTTGGTGGATGATTTCTGTTCTTACAACATCAATCACTGGCAGTTATGACAACACATTCGGATTTGTAATCGTACTTGCAGCGTTTATACCAGCATTAATTCTGACTAAAGTAATCACCACGCCTTTCAAATCATTTTTCAAAAATTTGAATAAAGATGGAGACAAAGCAGTAGACTTTTTAGGTCGTGAAGCCTTACTTTTATCTTCCATTTCTGGAGATAAATTAGGAAATGCAGAGGTCATGGCAGATGGTAACTTAATGAGTATCTATGTAAAATCATTAGATGGATCAGAATTACGCTTTCGCGAAAGCGTGCTCATCATCAAGCGATCCGATGATAAGAACTATTTTTTAGTGAGTAAAGCATAGATAGTAGGCAAATGTTATTTGCCTACTCCTTGAATAGTAACCGCGGATCGCATCCGCTTTCAAAACAACTAAATAAACAACAAAAACCAAACAATAACTATGGAAGGAATCTTACCAATTATCGTAACAGGATTAGGAATTATCTTGTTTCTCATCATCGTGTACTTTGCGATCATCGCGATGTTTTACAAAAAAGTACATCAAGGACAGGCGCTGGTGCGTACTGGTTTTGGAGGTACTAAAGTGGCTACGGATAAAGGACTTTATGTCGTACCAGTATTCCACCGTGTGGAGACTATGGATATTTCTGTAAAGAAAATCCAGATTGAACGTATGGGCGTAGAAGGACTGATCTGTAAGGACAACATGAGAGCCGATATTAAAGTAGCGTTTTTCGTGCGTGTCAATAATGAAGTAGAATACATTAAAAAAGTAGCTCAAACCATAGGTGTAGCTCGTGCATCTCGTAAAGAGACACTTGAAGATCTTTTTGAAGCAAAGTTCTCTGAAGCATTAAAAACTGTAGGTAAGAAATTTGAATTTATCGATTTGTATGAAGCACGTCGCGAGTTTCGTGATGAGATTGTGGACATTATCGGTACAGACTTAAATGGTTATACACTTGAGGATTGTGCGATTGACTTCTTAGAGCAAACCAGCGTTTCTCATTTGAAAGCTGACAATATCTTAGATGCTGAAGGTATCAAGAAGATTACAGATCTTACTGCTGCACAAAACATTAAAGCAAACCTGATCAAGCGTGATGAGGAAAAAGTGATACGCAAGCAAGATGTTGAAGCTCGTGAAGCGATTCTAGAACTAGATAAGCAACTGGCCGAAAAAGAAGAGCAACAAAAACGTGAGATTGCCAACATCAAGTCTCGTGAAGATGCTGAAACACTAAAAGTAGCTGAAGAAGAAAGACTTAAGTCAGAAACAGCTCGTATCGCTACTACAGAAAAAGTTCAGGTTGCTGAAGAAAACATGCAACGTCAGATCATCATTGCAGAGAAAAATAAGCAACGTACTAACGCTGTAGAAACAGAACGTGTGGAAAAAGACCGCATGCTAGAACTTACCGAGAGAGAAAGAGTCGTGACTCTAGCTCAAATCGAGAAAGAAAAAGTAGTAGAAGTTGAGAAAAAGAACATTCAAGATGTCATTAGAGATCGCGTAGTTCTTGAAAAAGGTGTGGTAGAAGAGCAAGAAAACATGAAAGATATCGAGGCTTTCAAAACTGCAGATCGTGCTAAACAAGTTGCTATCACAAATGCTGAAGCAAAAGCTCAAGATGATTTAATTAAGGTAACTAAGGCTGCCGAGGCTTCTAAACAAGCTGCAGTTCAAAAAGCTGAAGAAATCAACATAGAAGCACTTGCTCATAAAGAAGCTAGTGAAAAAGAAGCAGACGCTCGTAAGATTCTTGCCGAAGCACAAGCTAAGGAAGAAGCAACGGTAGGATTATCTGAAGCACAAGTAATGCACGCAAAAGCTGAGGCTAGCGAACGTCAAGGAATCGTAGATGCTCTAATTATCCAGAAAAAGGCTGAGGCTGAAGCAAGCGGTATCGCTGCAAAAGCTGAGGCTAAACGTAAGGACGGACTTGCAGAGGCTGAGGTAATCAAAGAAAAAGCCCTTGCAGATGCTGCCGGTATCGAAGAGAAAGCTGAAGCAATGAAGAAACTTGATGGTGTAGGTAAAGAACATGAAGAGTTCAAACTACGTCTTGACAAAGAACTTCAAGTAGACCTAGCACAAATCAATATCCAGAAAGATATTGCAGACGCACAAGCGCAAGTAATAGGAGATGCATTGAAAGCTGCTAAGATTGATATCGTAGGTGGTGAGACCATGTTCTTTGAACAAATCATAGGTCAGATCACAAAAGCAAAAGGTTATGACAGATTAGTAAATCACTCTGAAACTGTGACTGAAGTTAAAGATGCCATTTTAGGAAGTGATGACGTAAAAGGTGATTTACTGGATAAAGTAAAGGACTTTGCAGACAAGTATAACATCAGCTCTGAGGACATCAAGAACCTGAGTATCGCAAACATTTTGAACAACCTACACGGTAAATCAAATGATGGTGATGAGAAAAACATGCTGAGCAACTTGTTGAACATGGCAAAAGGCATGGGACTTTCTGGTAAAAAGCTGGGAGATATCTAAACAACCAGTAAGGGCGGATCGCATCCGCCCAATTACTGTAAAGACGCATGCGATGCGTCAACAACACGCATGCGATGCGTCAACAACACGCATGAGATGCGTCAACAACACGCATGAGATGCGTCAACAACGCACATACAATGGGTCGAACAAGCTAAGCTAGTATGAAGCAATATAATCGTAAATCAATACGTCTCAAAGGACATGACTACACATCAGTAGGAAGGTACTTTGTAACTATTGTAATACGTAATCGGTTGCATCTATTTGGAAAGGTGATTGATGAAAAAATGATACTCAATAAATTTGGAGAGATTGCGGCTAAAGAATGGCAGCAAACAATAAATTTAAGAGACAACGTATCCCTGGGAGCATTCATGATCATGCCAGATCATATTCATTTTGTCATTCATATAGAAGAACAAAGAATACAAAAGGAATACACGGCAGAAGAGTTGGAACGCAGAGCAGGAGCAGTTGCAGGAAAACACATGAATAAGCCAGGTTCTTTAGGAGCAGTAGTCAGAGGATACAAAGGTGCTGTGACCAGACAGGTTTTAAGTATCATATCAGAAAATCAGAATAATGAATCGACCTTGAAAAATAGCGAGCTTATGGACATCCATAATCAACTGAGAACTGAAAAAACCATATGGGTACGCAACTATAACGAAGCTATCATCAGAACTCAAAGACACTATGACAATGTAACCAGATACATCAATGATAATCCAAAGAAGTGGGATGAAAATCTAAAACAGAAACTGGATCTAGACTGATGAAAAGGCGCATGCGCCGCAATGAAAGGGCGCATGCGATGCGCCCCAACACTGAGAAGGCGCATGCGATGCGCTACTAACTAGAAATCAATGGCAGAAAAAAACACCAATAACACTACACAACTAGACTCAGGAACTTACGAGATCATCCAGAGCCGTTTGCTCAAGCAAAAGAATGACTTGCAGCAACGACTCCATGCTCTTAATGAAGAACGTAAAAAGGTCTTCGGTTCTCTAGAAACACGACTGATTGCAAACGACCGCGTGAATACAGAAAATAACTGTATCGCCCGTGATATTGTGACCATCGGTAAATACAGCATCTTTGGGTACAACGTGCATCTAGGATTGCGCACTGAGATGCAATTGAGCGATGTTTTTAGCATCTATGAGTTTGATCGTGATGGTGTGGATGGTGATGCGTTACGCTTTCGCGTAAGCGGGAACAAATTAAACCTCATCACAGATCCTATTTTTCAAACTGATTTTGAAAATCTGTACAAATACTATCGCAACACGATTTTTTCCAAGTTTGCGATTATGGGGAATTACCTGCATATGGTATTTCAACTTAGTGATTCTGTTACGGATATCAAGACCTTTAAATGGTTGATTGCTGATGGTAAATTGCAATATGTAGACAATCGTAGTGAGCATGAATATCGTTTTCCTGCACAATATGGTTTCCAGTGGAAAGAAGCTGGACGCGATAATCAACGTGCTGGTGTGCATGGACATGTATCGATTCTAGACAAGGTTTTTGTAGAAACTATAGGTGGTGATTTAACCATAAAGGTTGAAGATAATACCGACGATGGTCAGGGAATTTATCGTGAAGATGTAGAACATCGCGACCAGACACTAGATGACGGACAATATCGTTATGCCGATTTAGGCAATCTTATTGTTCTAGAAATAAAACCGTTTCAAGAAGAGCCTCGTTATTTTGTGTACAACCACAAGATTAAGGAAGTAGAACGCATCAATAGTATTGCAGAGGCTGCAGTATTGCTGCCAGATGATCAAGGTATTATTTTCCCAAGTGGTTATTACTTGCAAACTGGAGAGTATAACGTATTCCCTAGCGATGCTGGTAAATTAAAATTTCAGCAAAGAATCGCATCACCTAATGGTGAAGATCATTTGTATGTATTTTATAATGCCGCACAGGGATTGTATGTACTCATGTCTTACAATGTGATTGATCAAACAGTAAAGACACCTATCGTTTGTAATGGATTTACGATTTTAGAACAAGGTGAGTTGTGTTATTTCCGCACAGAAGATGAACAGACCAAGCATCACATGATGCAAATATGGCAAACACCATATTTAAAAGGTAATATCATGCCATCTGAGCATCAAGACACGATGTTATTTAAGATAGGTAACAAGGATATTGTTAAAGCTATGGCGCAGGCAAATGAGCTGCTCACGCTTCTTAACAAAGAAGATAGTTATGGTGGTTTATATGATGACATTGCACGTTCTTCAAAAGATATTCTAGATGCCTATTACTGGTTGCCTGAAGAAGAAACTAAACAAATTAATCTACCTCTTAACGAGATCAACAAAGCGTCTAACGCAGCAATTGACGAGTTTGAAAAAGTAAAACAGCTGCGCAAACAAGCAGCTGCAGATACTAGAGATATTTCTAAAAAGGCAGATGAGCTTTTTAGTAAAATTAAAAGCACCTCATTTAAGTCTATCAATGATTTTGTAGAGCTACTGACTCAGCTGCGCAGTTTGCGAGGTGAAGCGATAGGTCTTTATGAAATACGTTATGTAGATACCGATTTTATAAAAGGAATCGAAGAGCAAATCGTAGAACAAAATGAAGTGATCTCGCGTCGTGCGGTTACTTTTTTACTTGATGATAAAGCACTCGCTCCTTATCACGATGCTGTTGCCGAAAAGCAAAAAGCACTAGACGACACAAAAAAAGTGATCGAGATTAAAAATCTTGAGAAAGAAGTGAATCAAATTGCTGAAGATCTCGAGCTGTTGATAGACATCGTTTCTAATCTAGAGATAGAAGACACTTCTCACTCTACTAAGATTATTGAGAACATATCGTTGATTTTTGCCACCATCAATCAGGTAAAAGCGGCGATTAAGAATAAAGTAAAAACCGTAGGTAAAAAAGAAGCGCAAGCCGATTTTGCCGCGCAGTTAAAGCTGATTGACCAGAGTATAATCAATTATCTGGACATTGCAAACACACCAGAAAAGTGTGATGAGTTTCTTACCAAAGTTTCTATACAACTAGAAGAGTTAGAAGGGAAATTTGCCGACTATGAAGAGTACATTACAGAGATTATAGGCAAGCGTGAAGAGGTTTACGCCGCTTTTGATAATCGTAAAAGTAGTCTGGTAGAAGCGCGCAATAAAAAGGCAATGGCATTTCAAAATGCTGCAGAGCGTATTCTAAAAGGTGTTCAAAAAAGAGCACAATCCTTAGATAGCGTTACTGAAATCAACGGTTATTTTGCCAGTGATTTAATGATCAATAAAGTGCGCGACATCGTCGTGCAATTAAAAGATCTCGATGATGCCGGAAAAGCCGAAGCGATTGAAACAGCGCTTAAAGTGGCTCGTGAAGATGCTTTGAGAAAACTCAAGGATAAGAACGAACTTTATGAAGATGGTGATAACATCATCAAGCTGGGGAAACATAAATTTGGTGTTAATAAACAGCAGCTGGATCTTACCATTGTATTTAAGGATAATGCGCTGTTCTATCACCTAACAGGAACTGACTTTTATCAAGAATTGCATAATGAGATTCTCACACAATCTCAAGGAATATGGAATCAAGATTTGGTGTCTGAAAATAACCAAGTCTATAGATCTGCCTACCTCGCCTACTCTATTTTTAAATTTGGAGATAAAGAAGCTTTAAGAATAATGAGTCCGGCAGATTTGCTGACAACTGTTCAAGAAATCGCGAGTGGTAACTATTCTGGTGGTTATGTAAAAGGTGTTCATGACCATGACGCTGCTCAATATTTAAGTGTTTTATTACATAAACACCATGATCTGGGCTTACTTACTTATGATCCTGATACGAGAGCGCAAGCACAGTTTTACTGGAATGCACTAGATACCAAACATCAATCCAACCTCAACCGTATTTTGAAAAGTGCTGGTGAGGTATTATCTGTTTTTCCAGATAGTAAGGAGTACGACTTTATAATAGAAGAACTAGCTGATGAGATTTTTAAAACTTCTGAGTCTGCTAATAGTTTATCTATCGCAAGTTACTTATTCAATGAACTTAAAGACAATGATCATTTCACAGTAAGCACGAGCGCTATTCAATTAAAAGAAGCTTTTGAAAAGAAAATAAAATCTCAAAATGCCGATTTAAAATTTAAGAAAAGTCTAGAAGCTTGTGAGGACGAGAAGTCTAAAGTGGAACTGGTGAGACATTGGGTTTCCGCTTTCGCGAAAGCGGACTCAAAACAATCTTTACTGACATATATAAACGAATGTGTGGCAAACATACTTTATGGAGAGCTGACAGCTAATAAAACAGTTGCCATCTCACCTAGTGAAAACATCAATGGATTAAAAGGATCGCACCAGACGATTGAAGAAGGTGTGTTTGTGTTTAATTATCATGAGTTTGTACATACACTAGAGCACTTTACAACGATAAAAGTACCTGCTTATGAAACCTTTAGAAAAGCAAAGCAAGAGGTAACTGAAGAGTTAAAAGAGTCCTTGCGATTAGAAGAATTTAAACCACGTGTATTGAGTTCTTTTGTCCGTAACAAGTTGATCGATCAAGTATATTTCCCACTAATAGGTGATAATCTTGCCAAACAATTAGGTACGGTAGGTGATACAAAACGTACCGATCGCATGGGATTATTGCTACTCATATCACCACCAGGTTATGGTAAAACAACCTTGATGGAATATGTAGCAAACCGATTAGGCTTGATATTTATGAAAATAAATGGTCCAGCGATAGGTCATGAGATTACATCAGTAGATCCTGAAGCAGCAACTAATGCAGCAACGAGAGAAGAACTTAAAAAGCTGAATCTTGCTTTTGAAATGGGTGATAATGTGATGTTATATCTAGATGATATCCAGCACTGTAATCCTGAGTTTTTACAGAAGTTCATCAGCCTGTCTGATGGAACTCGTAAAATTGAAGGAGTTTATAATGGAAAGCCTAAAACCTACGATCTACGTAGTAAGAAATTTTGCGTGATTATGGCTGGTAATCCATATACGGAAAGTGGAGATAAATTCCAGATTCCAGATATGCTTGCAAACCGTGCTGATATTTATAATCTAGGTGATATTATAGGTGATACGGCTCATTTATTTGAGCTGAGTCTGGTAGAAAATGCACTAACTAGTAATCCCGTATTGCAACAGTTAAGTAACAAGCATTTTGACGATGTGTATGCGCTTATAGATCGTGTTCAAAACGGAGCAAGTGATAACGAGCTTAAAGGAAACCACAGTAATCAAGAAATAGCCGATTATGTTGCTGTACTTGAAAAGGTATTGAAAATACGTGATACCGTTCTTAAAGTGAATCAGACTTACATCGCAAGCGCAGGAATGGAAGACACATACCGTACGGAACCTAGTTTTAAACTACAAGGTTCTTACCGTGATATGAATAAACTGGTCGCTAAGGTTGTTCCTATCATGGATGATAAAGAGTTGCAAACGCTATTATTATCACATTATGAAAGTGAATCACAAACCTTAACTAGTGCTGCTGAAGCTAACTTATTAAAATATAAAGAACTCGTCAATACCATCACTCCAGAAGAGCAACAACGATGGGAAGACATAAAAGAGATTTTTGCTAAGAACAACAAGTTGAACGGACTTGGTGGGCAAAATCAGATGTCTCAAGTCTTGAGTCAAATGATGGATTTTACCGAGAATCTAGAAGGCATTAAAGAGGTGTTGAGGAAAGGATTGTCTAAGTAAAAACAAAAGTTAACCTTCAAAAAAACAGTCTTTTGAAATTCGTTTTCAGCTATAATAATTGACTTAGCGCACTAAAATCTTGATGCAATATTAACAGTAAGTGAAAAACTGTTAAAGTACTGGTTTTAAATTGTTAAAGACAATAAAATATGTAGTTTCGGCGTTGTATTTGTTCATATTATATTGAACTTAAAAAATTAAAATTTATATGTTATTAAAAGTGTCTGCTTTATTATTAGTGATGTTTACTAGTCTAGTTCACGCCACTGACAAACCTTTATTGCTGCTGGAAAATGCAAATCAAGAGGTTAGTGCTTATCAAGACGCTACATTACAATTAAGTTTACAAGAACAATTATACTCAAACAAGCGATGGCAAAGTTTAATTAAAAACAAAAGGCTGTCTGTAAGTCTTGTTGATTTATCAAACGATGGTGTTCGATATGCTAGTGTTAATGGTGATAATATGATGTATGCTGCTAGCATGCCTAAAATTGCTGTTTTATATACTGCTATGGATGCTATTGAGAAAGGTGATTTAGAATATACTGATGAAGTAAAGACAGATATGTGGTTGATGATTTCAAAATCTAATAATGCTGCTTCTACTAGAATGATTGATCGTGTAGGTTTTCAACGTATAGAAGATGTGATGTGCAATCCAGCAAATCCTTTTTATGATCAATATAGTAATGGTGGCCTATGGGTAGGTAAAAGATATGCCGCACAAGGAAGACGTCATCCTGAACCTATTAAAGGCTTAAGCCATGCTGCTACAACGGAAGCTGTCGCAAAACTATATTATCAATTAGCTACTGGCCAGCTAATTAACAATGAACGTAGTAGTGAAATGCTACAATATCTAAAAGACCCAAGTTTACATCACAAGTTTGTAAATACGCTAGATCAAATTGCTCCTGAAGCAGATGTCTATAGAAAAAGTGGCTCTTGGAAAAACTGGCACTGCGATAGTGTAATCGTATGGGATGATGAGCGCAAGAAGCATTATATTCTTGTTGCTATGGTAGAGTCGCCAGATGGAGAAAAAATTATTAGAAGTTTAGTACGACCTGCAGAAGCTGCATTAAACAAAACACCTATCTTGCTTCAAGACATCCAATCAGGTGAAACCATTAAACCAGCTCATATCTAATCTATTTGATATTAAGAAAAAGGAACTCTCCATAGCCTTATGGATGCAGTTATATCTTTTTCTTATTATAGGTGCATTGCTAGTAGTTAAACCTACTATCAATGCACTTTTTTTATCTACAGCTGGTGCAGATTCTCTTTCGATAGCGTTTATACTAACAGCTATCATTGCAGTAGTGATCTCTTTTTCATATCACAAACTATTAGAGCGATTTAATCTTAGATATATTATTAAATCTACGCTGTGGATATTTTCGGCTGCATTCTTTATTATCGGACTGCTCGTGATGTTTGAAGTAACCAACCTTTTTTTAGTTTATGCTTTTTACCTATTTGTAGGAATATATGCCTTATTGGTTACTTCTCAATTTTGGGTTTTGGCAAACGTTATTTTTAATATTAGAGAAGCTAAAAGGTTATTTGGATTTATAGGAGCTGGCGGAATTGCTGGTGGAATTGCTGGTGGATATGTTACTTCCATCCTAGTACCATTTACAGGTAATGGCGCTTTAATCATCTTAGCAAGTTTAATGATTGCTTGCTGCCCATATATCTATCAAAGAATTAAATCCCATAGTTATAAGGGTAAAATGAAATTAGAATTCAAAAAAAGAGAAAGTGTTTCTAAAGAACCTTCTATTAAATTAATATTTAATTCTAGACATTTAACTCATCTAGCAGGTGTCATAGGTATAGGTGTCTTAGTTGCAAAACTTGTAGACTATGAATTTAGCTATCTCGCCAGCCAGCAGATAGCAGACCCGATGGAACTCGCGTCCTTTTTTGGGTTTTGGTTTAGTACTTTTAATATAATCTCTTTGATTTTACAATTATTGATTACAAAGCGATTATTAGAAAACTTTAATATTGAGACCAATTTATTTTTTCTGCCAGCTGCGGTAATTACTTGTGCTCTATTACTTTTTGTAATGCCAGAATTATGGCTTGTAATTATCTTAAAAGGCTTTGATGGTAGCCTTAAACAGTCCTTACATAAAAGTGCATTAGAACTTCTTGCGATACCTATACCTAGTGACATAAAAAATAAAACAAAAACCTTTATAGATGTGGTTGTGGACAGTGTTGCTACCGGACTAGCTGGATTAGTTATAATTTTTGTTGTAAAAGGACTGAATCTTCCCAATCACATTATTACCGCATCGATTGCAATTCTTTCTATTTTCTGGATTTATTTAATTTTTAAAGTTAAAGACAGCTATCTAAGTATCTTTAAACAAAGTATTGTAAAAAGAGAAAAGTTAAGAAAAGAAAAAAATAATGTTGGAACTCTTATCGGTAATATGAAAATCATTTTTGAAAATGGTGGAACTGAGGATATATTATTGATGCTGCAAAAACTACCAGAAATAAGTCATTCCAGTTTAAGAGATCCAGTTCTGCAACTTCTTAATCATGAAAATAATAAGGTCGTTACAGCGGTAATTAATAATTTAGATTATGTAATCAATGAACCAGTCGCACAGGTACAAGATTTTATATATACAGATGACAGTGAATTGATTAATGCAGCAATGAATTATTTATTGAGCCACGAGCATATTTCTTATCAATTCTATGAAAATTATCTAGATGACGAAGATGATATGATAGCAACAGCTGCACTGCTAGCTCTAGCTGCGATTTCTCAAGAAAACCCTTTACTAGCCGAAAAGTATAATCTGAAGTTACGTATAGAACTATTCTCTAGTGAAATAGGTGACCAGAACATGCAAATAGCAGAACTTGCTCGACTTATAGAAACATTGGGATATGCTGCTACGACTAACTACTATTCAATAATTGACAACTATTTGAATCACAATAATAAAACTTTAAGAATTGCAGCGATTAAAGCTACTGGTCATACTAAGGATGTTTATTTCTTAAACACTCTTCTTGAAGGACTCATAGACGATGAATTAAAAAAATCGATTATTTCTTCCATTCAAAAAATGGGTAATAAATCTTTAAAAATCATAAGTCAGATTTATTCTAGAAAAAAAACAGAGAATGATTTCAGAAAAAAATTGCTTCATGTATTATACCATATAAAAACTAAAAAATCACACCGTTTAATTATTCAACTAACCCATCGAAGCGACATTTCTGTTAAGAAAAGAGCTTTTGAACTATTATTTAAATCTAGGATAGATGGAGGAAAATCGATTTTAAAAAAGAAGGAATTGATAAGATTTATAGATAAAGAGTCTGCTAAGTATAAAGAATTAGTAAGATTATATTGGTCATTAAAAATAAGCCAGCGCTCTGATAAAAGAACTAATGGTGTTATCTCTTTACTTGAAAAGAATACAATAGAGCAACTTATCACTAATGTTGATCAGTGCATTTCTGATCAACTAGAAATCATTTTTAACCTGTTATCACAACGTTATAATCCAGAGGATGTCTATGTAGCCTATAAGGGAATGATAAGTAAAGAAACTGTTTCAAGGCTTCATTCTATGGAATATCTTAATGGTATATTGAGTAGGGACTTAAAAAATATGCTCTTTCCACTATTTGAATTAGAATCACATACCTTATCCAGCGAAACTTTTGAATTTCAAGAACGAATACAACTATATGATCGCAGTAAAATGCTAGAAAAACTTCTTCTTATTCAAGAAAAAAAAGTGCATTCATTGAGTATTAAATTACTCGACTTGCAAGGTGAGCATTTAATCACCAGTATATTATCACATCTACCTACATCAAAAGCTTTAGAAATCAAAAATATTTTACTTTCTAAGGATAATGGTAAAACTAAAACTGCTTAATCAAATATCATCTGAATTATCAGTAGTTACTGCTTGTGAATCATGGTTAGTATTATTGATAGATCTGATAGTTTTATCTATAGCACTAGCTAAATACATATGATCACCAGCAGAGTTTTTACTAAGTATATTACTCATTAAACAGACCATATAATTAGTCCCATCTTCATGTTCTACAGTTATAATACTATTCATGTAATTATACCTGTTGCCCATGTATTTACCGCAAGGTGTGGACTTAGATTGATCACAACTATATAAACTACCTGATTTAAAGTATACGGCTGCAGTATCTAGTTGTGGACTGTAGGCGTATCTTATTCTTCGATCGGTCATATAGAGTAGTTTTTTTATTTCTAGACTACTCACCTCATCAATAACACAACCTTGTTCTAATTGTACCATAAATTTCATGAGACCTTTAGGTGTACCTATACTACCACCTTTACTACCTACATATTGATCAGGCCCATTAGTAAAAAAGCTACCTAATCGCCATTCATCATGGGTAATACCTATATTTCTTAATGGTTGATTTACTAAGTTAATAGCGATATCGGTTAATTCAGATTTATCAGCATTATTAAAATAGGCATCTGCCTCTTCTTGAGTTAAACCGAAATATGCGTCTCCAAAAACATGCATCAATAAAGCCTCACGCCAGACGATACTTGCTGCACCATTATTACTAACGCTCAACATATGATCTAACCATTCATAAAGACTAAACTGATCATTAAATACTACAGTACGTTTTACTAGCTTATCATATTCGAGATTTACTACTGGTATAGTATGGTGATCATAGAGACCCCAATTACCAGATTTCACTACTTTATTTTTTAATAATCGTTGCCTCACAGACCAATCCTCAGGACATAAATTGCGTAATTCATTAAAAAAAGCAGTCGCTACAGCTATTTTACCTACACTACCTGGTTGAAAACCTGAATTCTCATTAAGCTGTGCATACTTGGGGTTATTAAGATTACTGATATCCATAACCGCAATACCGTAACCTGAACTATTAGGAAATAGTTTGCGCATTTTAGATTGAAAATCTTTATCTACAACCATTAAAGAATCTACTGATTTTGTGTCCTCACAAAGCCATAAATTCACTTCATCACTTTTTTTAAAAGAGCCAGGTTTTAAATACCGTTCTACCAGAGTACTGTCTATAGTTTTCTCTAATCGTTTAAGACGTTTAATCCCTGTAGATTGATAACCATCAATAGGATAAAA
Source organism: Nonlabens ulvanivorans (assembly GCF_000732625.1). Classification (GTDB taxonomy): domain Bacteria; phylum Bacteroidota; class Bacteroidia; order Flavobacteriales; family Flavobacteriaceae; genus Nonlabens; species Nonlabens ulvanivorans. Next base: position 743,057 of record NZ_JPJI01000032.1, on the reverse strand, counting down.
CATCGCTAAAACTAATACTGCAGACACTGAAATACTATACCTAAGAATATCCATTATAATGCGATTTGTTTATTAATAAGTAACTCAGTATTATAGTCTGTTTTCTGATCCAATTTCAATAAATAAGAGTTAGTTATAGCATTACTATTCTCCACAAATGGACGTATTTGAAATAGGTATAATTTATTATCCTTAAAGCCTAACTCAATATCCCATGCCCCATTATAGGACCCATCTTTAGAACTAGGCATGGTTTGATGTGCCTTTAAGGCAAACTGCCGTATTTCCTTAAGATTATCTTCAGTAATAATAGGATTATTAAAGTTGACAAATTCCATTTTAGAACCACCTTGAACAGGTAATTTACGCTGCAAGCGTTCTCTTGCCGGTGCAACTAGTTGACTATTTCCTTGTCCATCGACTATAAAAGTTTCTGCACTTTGCCCATCTACCGCTCCACCGGCGCCACGACTCATTGCAATCGTGATACCATCAGCATTTTGATGAACAAAATCTTTAGTAATCAACACACCACTATAATCCACATCTACTGTTGGGATTATTAAAATAGATGGATATACATTTTCTGGATTTTCTAGATATGCCTGTCGCCATTTAAAACTACGGTCTGTATAAGGACTAGCCCACACATCTCTTATTCCTTTTAATATTTTTTCTTCGCTCACCACATTAAAAACGGTCAGGTTTAAACCTGCACCGGTAAATTCCTCGAGATCCTCCATGTTTGTATCACTCCTTAAAAAAACTGGAACTTTACCCATATCGTCCCCTAGAATTCCTTTGAAATCCTTTTTTAACTCTTTTATAAATTCTGCTTTAATAGGCATTCTAGCTATGGCTTCCCTCAGAATCGCAAGTTGATCCAATTGATACTTTTCTACATCTGCTGTAGAGGACCCACTATCTTTTAATTGTCTCGCTTTCGCGAAAGCGGACTCCAGAAAATCCCAATAACTACCATCTGTTTCAGGCATATTTTGAGACATGTGATTTCTAAAAACTCCAAAAGGAATTATAACACCATTTACAACATGATCAGGAAATAACTGCTTCAATTGACCAAGATTAGCAGCTTTAGGACCACATAAAACTCCACTGTCTGCGCTATTAACACTAGCCATATCTACGGGCTCAACGATGTCTAGCTTCAATTTTTCTTCAGAGATGCGGATGGTTTTCTTCTCTTTCTGTTGATTCTTATTGAATAATGATTGCTCTTCGTTATCCATCTCGTTTGCAGGTTTTATAACCACTGCACCACGATCACTTACGGCATAAAACACCTGTTTACCATTATAATCCTTAAGGTCTGAAAGATTATCTGCACTGATGGCACTATTAGGAATTCCCAAGTTGCGCGCTAGTAATTGAACGTGAGAAACTAGATTACCTTCTGATACTGTAGCGATACCAGCGACTGGTTTTAAATCGCTAGGTGGATGGTCAAACACATATATTTTTTTAGGGTCTACAGTCATTCCTTCTGCATTACCTGTTACGACTACTAATTCTCCTTGAGTATATCCTGGATTAAGACCTCTTACAGTACTAATATTACTCAGTACTGGAATGTAAGTTGAACTACCTAACTGTCTTGAGATTAAACCAGAAAACTCACCTATTGAGGAACCTAGAGGTAATAGTAATGAACTGCGTATACGGTCATCATAAAATCCATAAGATAATGGTTCAAAACCGGTATATTCCTCTACAACATCTCCATAAATACTGTTGACCATACCTGTTCCCCAAGCGACCTGATTGCGAGCTACGTTTATGAAATCCATCAACCGGTTTGCTGTCATAGTTGCATCAGTACTTAACAGTAACTGATCCTCAACGGCATCCCATTCCCATTTCTCTACATAACCAGAGCTAGCCAATGCCTCGCTGAGCGCATGTACTTTATCTATATGTTCTCTTATTGTTGCAGGATTCCATTGTGATGACTTCTGAAATATCAATTCTTCTAGTCGTAAACTAAGTTCTAATGCACTGGTACGTCTGGTTCCTCTTCTATCTTCTTGAATATTATAGCGTATATCGCACATCAATCCTGATGCTGCTGTTATGATTATAGAAGGATCTGTCTCTTGGGCATAGGTCATAGAGAACCAATCTGTTTGCATTTTAATATAACTGTCATTATCCCAATCAGAAACCATTTGTGCAAGTTCACTAATGCTTACTGGTTCAAAAAACTCTTTCATGTCAGTTATAAGTTTTTGGAAATCAGCCAGCGTTTGCTCATTCAAGTCAGATTTATTAGCATCATACCACTCTTGAACCTGTTGGATATCTCTAGACTCTGGATTACCATGTATTTTAATCCTGATATCCATAAATTTAGGATACTTGTCTGCTATTACTTTACTAGTGCTTCTGATCTCTTGAGCTAGATTAGTATCTCCATCATGTGGTATATCTCTTAGGCTTTCTCTAATTAAAAAAAAGTCTTGATCTAAAATCTGGTTACTAGAGAGAATAGTATAGTAAAACTTGCGTCCCCATTCTTCCTCGTCTTCGATTTGCCTGGCACCACGATAAAATTTTGATTTTTCTTGAATCCATCCATTATCTACGCTTTCTAAATAACGCTGTAATTGATATTGCTTTATTCTACTGTGGTTGAAAGGAGCATCCCAAAAGTCCCATACATCGTTTGAGGCTAGTATTTCACCTAAATAAAGGTGTCTAGTTTTGGCTAGGTTTATGATATCTGATTTATAACTAGCATGTTGAATTCCACCACCTATGGCATCAGGACATGGATCTTTTGCATCTCTAATTGTTCCGTCTTCGCAAAACCAATTAATCTCTTTATAGGGACCACGATCTAAATCCTTATAAGTATCTATGAGGCTCGTTATTTTTTCATCATCATATTGTTGACCCCATAAAAAAACTGGAAATAACAGTAATAAATAAAAGTATTTAATAAACATGTAGCTGGTTTTACTCAAAGGTAAACAGCTAAGTTGTTAAAATAATGAGAATTTAGATAGGTTTATAATAAAAAGGCAGGACTACAACACTTCTCTTAACATGTTTATCAAGTCGTTCTCAGTATCCTTTCCTTTGTCTTTATTATACCAGTTTTGAAGTTCCTGTTTAAACTCAGGAGAAAGTGCCCCTTTTGCAGCTTTTTCATCTGCAACAAGTTGAGTCGCTTTAGTAGGTCTAGGACCCCAGGTTGTCACCGGTAGGCCAGTATTTTTATCTACAAGAATAAGTTTTGCAATAGCACGACCACCATTTGTTAAAAACTGATCCATTAATAACGGGTTTTCGTCACGCAATACCACCTTAAAATCCACACAAGCAGTTTGCGCTACCTTATTCATCATGGGCATAGTTTGGGCTGCATCACCACACCAGCTTTCGGTGATAATTAAAAAGTAAACATCTTTATCAAAAGAATTTAGAAACTCTTGATTTTCTGGTAAGATTTTTAAAGTCTTATCCAACCGTTTCATACGCTGGTTGTTGAGCTTAGTATACTCTGCGAGCGCTTCAGTTACCTCACTACCACTATTGGTTCCATTAACTGTATGCGCCTCTACAAAGGCTCTATACTGCTCATAAGATATAGACTTATCTGCGGCATCTTTTATTATCTGTTGTAATTCCATAATACAAATGTAAGTCAGCTTACAAGGTCTATAAAATGACAAATGTCACTGGTTATGTGAAATTATTCCCTAATATTTAAAGCGTCTACTTTCTTTCTTTTCACTATGCTTTTTCTTATCGTTTAAACGCTTACGCTTTACGGATTTAGGTGTGGTTCTTTTCTTTCTTAGTTTTTGCACTACTAAAGCTCCATTAAGCAACCCGATAAAACGTTTAAAAACTAATTCTTTGTTACTAGATTGACTTCTAGAATCTTGACAACTCAATTGCAATATACCATCCTTTGTCAATCGGTTTTGTAATTTTAATAAAACACGCTCATGTTCTACATCTGTAAATGCAATGCTTTTACCAGCATCCCATTCTAGCAAGACTTTAGTCGCAACCTTATTAGCGTGTTGCCCACCAGGTCCACTGCTCGCCACAGCTTTGTAATTTACTTCTCTATGTAGCTGACCTAGATCCATCTAATTTTGGTGTGCCGGTTTCAATAAGTCATTAACTGTTTTCACGGGATTGAAAGTAATTAAAGGAACTTCAACAAAAACACTGTTCCAATACGCCATTCCTCCATTCCATAAACCAGGAAGTTCTTGTGCTTTAATATCCATACCTAATCTAGATTTATGTGTTATAAAGCCAGTCTGCTCATCACAAAAATCTAACAGATTAAATTTCTCTCCTTTATAATCACGTACGGCACATACTAAATCTACTGGATTAAAGTGCGTACTTTTATTTACTATGGCTACTTGCTGCGTATTGCTTTTGTCTATTTGTGCACCTTCTATAATCTCTATAGAAAGTTCGCCTTTCTGATTATACACCCAAAAAGGCCCACCACCAGGCTCACCTTCATTTTTTACCATCCCACAAACCCTTAATGGTCGATTAAGACGATTAAATAAATATTCAAGCTGAAACTCTCTAGCATATTTTTTATAATCTGGTGGTAATACAGCACTTAATTGTATCATTAAAAACTCTTCTATCTCAGCTTTAAGAATTTCATCGACTTTATTCTCATCGATAAGTCTTAAATATTTAAAACATTGCTCTTGTAAGGTTAATAAAAGACCAGCTAGTGATTTCTTATAATCGCCTACCTCTTGCTCCAGCGATGACACAGTAACATTATCTATATTCTTTATAAAAATAATGTCAGCATCAAGTTCATTGAGATTCATTAATAAAGCTCCATGCCCAGACGGCCTGAAGAAAAGATCACCAGTTTCAGTAACTATAGGTTGATTATTATAATCTACAGCTATGGTATCTGTAGAGGACTTTTGATGCGAAAACTCAATTTCAAATTCTGTACCTGTTTTAGATTCTACTATTTTTTCAATCCGGTCAAATTCGGCGTTGAAATGATCTTTAAAGTCCTCGGCAATTGTAAAGTGCAGTCTTGCCTGTTTATTTGTTGATGCATAGATACTAGCTTCAAACAAATGCTCTTCAAATGCAGTTGTGTTGTGGTCCTTGTATCTGTGAAATGGTACGAGACCTTTAGGCATGTTCCCATAATTAAGGCCATTTATTTCTAGCATTTGTTTCACAAACAAAATTTTCTTCTCTCGATCTGCTTTTGCATGCCACTCATTATAGGTTGTTCTTAATGAAGCCATTACCTCATCATAAAACGGGAATTTTTCTATAGCAATAAAAAATGTGAATAATTCTTGTGCTCTATTTTTATTAATGAAAGAATTGATAGAATCCTCACACGGATCAAAATCCTTTAAAAACTCGTGTAAAAACTTAAACATTCTAGTTGCTGCACCACTAGCTGGAACAAATTTGAGAATTTGTAAATGATCAAGCCTTTCTTCATACAAACGTTGATATCGAGAGTGATCTGAATTATGAAGTTTTAATATACCATCTGACACCACTGCTGGTCGATCTAACTTTACAACGGGAAATCCTATCTTAAAACGCTCAATTTGCTTTAAGATCGTATCTGTAGTGATATTTTTACTTTCCAGTTGCGCTAGTTGTTGTTTAGTAAACTTGATCATTTAGACTCATTTTCTATCGCCTTTATTGCATTTTCAAATCTTTGAGAATCTAACCCATCCACGATTTTATAAGGCTTATTAAACTTATTGAGTGCCGCTAGAAACAACTCAAACATTTCTTCTCGACGTTCTGGCCGGTCTCGCAAATCATCTGGAGTCCATGGAACGTCTACTTGTAATAGTAAATATAACTCATATGATGATTCTTCCACAGCATTTATAAGTTCTTGCGGCGCCTGATTGAAATATGCCATGCAATACACATAGGTTTCTAACACATCTGTATCACAAAAAAGATAATCCTGAGCTTTATTTACTGCTTTGTTTTCTAGATTTCTTTGACCTATTGCAATAGGTAAGATATCGTCATAACTACAAACTTCTCCAGTATGGTTAAATTTATCCTGCAGATATTCTCTAGCAAATTCTTCTATTAAGACAGTATTGTAATGTTGAGCTAGCTTTCGCGAAAGCGTACTCTTACCAGTGCTTTCTGGTCCATATAAAACTATTCTTTTCCCAGAATAGGCTGCTTGTTGAGGTATTTTTTCCATTCTAAATAACCGTAGTAAGCAATAATAGCGAGAAATAAATAAAGTAGTGCACTGAAACTGTATCCTTTATAAAAATATAACGGTACTGAAATAACGTTACCTACCATTAAAACTAGCCAATGTTCTAGTTTACGACGTGCCATCAACCACATACCAGCAAAAAATATCCCAGTGGTCAACATATCGATGTAGGATACTATACTTTCTAAACGATTCGTTACAAAATATAACACATAAACACCTACAGCAGTAGACAGTAATAATAGAAAGCTATGAATCCATTCTTTATCACTAGTAATAGTTATAGGTGTTTCATGAGTCGCATCTACCTTGCGTGTCCAAATGTACCAGCCATAAACACTCATGATAAAATAGTAAGCATTGATAAGCATATCGCCTAATAAATTCCATTGAAGCAATAAATAGACAAAAATTAAAGTGCTTAAAATACCAAAGGGAAACACCCATATTTTATTCTTAAAAGAGTAAATCACACTGATAATAGAAGCTATTATGGCAACTACCTCTAACAATATATGAGAAACTTTATAGTCCCTATACTGACCAAAAAGGAATTCTATAACCTCGCTCATCTAAAAAAATGGTTCATAATCACTACGATCTGTCTTTACTACTTTCATATAGAATAAAACAGCTTTAGTTTGTTCCATACTTTTCGACATTTCTCGAGTTAAAAACTGCATTAATGGCACAAAATCCCCATAAATTTGAGTCGCCAGCGGATTTTCTAATACCGTAAATTCAGACTCGCGTAGGGTTTTTATGAAATCAATGATGTGCTGTTCATAATCGTCTTGTAATGGCGACATAGTTAATTCAATAGATGCTTTCATGATTAGTTTTTAATTCCAATTAATTTTTTGCTCAATTGCTGTACCGATAACGAGCATATCAGCGCCAGCTAGATAGCTAGATTTTAATTGTTGTAAAGATCGCAAGCCACCGCCAACTATTAAAGGAATCTCCAGCTGATTTTTTACAGATTTTATGATTTCTGGATTTACTGGTGTAATAGCACCACTACCAGCTTCTAAATAAATTAATTGATTACCCATTAACTGGCCAGCAAATGCTGTATGAATTATAGAATCAGCATCATGTTGAGATAATGGCAGAGTTTGAGAAACGCGTTGTACTGCACTTTCATGACCGCCATCGATTAACAAATATCCTGTGGGCACGATTTCCAACTGACTTCTTAATAATTGGGCAGCAGCCTGCCGTTGTTGTCTTATTAAATAATCAGGATTGTCTCCAGAAATTAAATTGAGAAACAACAAGCCATCAGCATTTTCGGTGAGTTGGTGATGTGAACCAGGAAAGATAACAATCGGTATCTTTATAATTTCCTTTGCGGCGAGTATCCATTTATCGAGATCTACATTTATCATCGTGCTACCACCTACAAAAAGTACAAAGTACTCTACACTTAACTCTGTCTGTATTAGAATTCTGAGATTATTAATGTGATCAAAAGTCTCTATTAAATCTTCAATCCTTGTTTTTTCTGGATCTAACAAGAATGCCATAGTACGCTGGCTTTCCTTTATCGTTCTTAAAACATTATGCATTATGAGCAGGAAGTATATATGCCATCATAAAGTTTTCTAATCGTTGGAAATATACATCATACTTAAAATTATCTCCGTTATAGACTATTCTAGATATCGTGTGGTTTAAATCCATTTCAAAGGGCTCTACATAACAATGCGCTTTAAAACCAAGACCTTTTGTCCCATAAAGTTTATACATTGATTCTTTTGCACCCCAAATTACCGTTAATGGTTCTATAGCGTCCTCTAATTCTGTAACAAACTCTTCCTCATAGCCTATAAACTTTGGAGCGATACGCTTAATTTTATCTCGTAACTTCTCAATATCTATCCCTACAAGTTCATTACTTATGATAATTGCCGTGAATTCATAACTATGCGTGATGGATATATTCATACCGTCATCTAGGTGTGGTTTACCATCTACATTGTAATACAGATTTTGATCTGTGTAACCAGCTTCTCTCAAAAGATGTCTTATACTCAAGAAGCCACGCCTGTGCAACTCAGAACTCATAGTAAATAATCTATTAATAGAGTTCTCAGAGAGTTCCAGTCCAGTACGCAACCACGCCTCAGACTCAGTTATCTTCCAGACATATACGGTAGTATTTTCTCTATTTGTTAGGGTTTTGTAAAGAGGCACGAGAATCGATTAGTTTTTTGTAAATTTGCAGCCGCAATTTAAGCAAATAACAGCTTTTAATTTGTTGATTTTTAAACATATCAACGACATAAAGCTAACATATTAAAATTCATTATGAGTACAAACACAATTCCATACGTTCCATACAAAGTAAAAGATATCACTCTTGCTGAGTACGGAAGATTAGAAATAGAGCTTGCAGAAGCTGAAATGCCAGGTCTTATGGCATTACGTGAAGAATATAAAGAATCACAACCACTTAAAGGATCACGTATCGCTGGATGTTTACACATGACTATACAGACTGCTGTACTAATTGAGACTCTAGTTGCATTAGGCGCAGACGTAACATGGTCATCATGTAACATATTCTCAACTCAAGATCATGCTGCTGCTGCAATTGCTGCTGCTGGTATACCAGTATATGCTTGGAAAGGAATGAGTGAAGAAGAATTCAACTGGTGTATTGAACAAACGCTATTCTTTGGTGAAGATAGAAAGCCACTAAACATGATACTAGATGATGGTGGCGATTTAACTAATATGGTATTTGATGAATTCCCAGAACTAGCAGCTGGAATTAATGGTTTATCTGAGGAAACAACCACTGGAGTTCATAGACTATATGAGCGTATGAAGAATGGTACTCTGGTTATGCCTGCTATCAATGTAAATGACTCTGTAACAAAGTCTAAGTTTGATAATAAATACGGTTGTCGCGAGAGTGCTGTAGACGCTGTACGACGTGCAACTGATACGATGCTTGCTGGAAAGCGCGTTGTAGTTTGTGGATATGGTGATGTAGGTAAAGGTACCGCAGCTTCTTTCCGTGGTGCAGGATCTATTGTAACAGTAACTGAAATCGATCCTATTTGTGCATTACAAGCCGTAATGGATGGTTTTGAAGTAAAACAATTAGAGAATGTAGTAGGAAACGCAGATATCGTTATCACAACTACAGGAAATAAAGATATTATACGCGGTGAGCATTTCAAAAGCATGCGTGATAAAGTAATCGTTTGTAACATCGGTCACTTTGATAATGAAATAGACGTTGCTTTCTTAAATGAGAACTACGGTAGTTCTAAGGTAGAAATCAAACCACAAGTTGATAAGTATACGATTGATGGTAAAGATATCATCTTACTAGCTGAAGGTCGTTTGGTAAACTTAGGTTGTGCAACAGGTCACCCTAGTTTTGTAATGAGCAACTCTTTTACAAATCAGACTCTTGCTCAAATCGAATTATGGACTAACGCAGATGCATATAAAAATGAAGTTTATATGTTACCTAAACATCTTGATGAAAAAGTAGCAGCATTACATCTATCAAGAATGGGCGCAGAGCTTACAGTTCTTAAGAAAGATCAGGCAGATTATATAGGAGTAGAGGTTGAAGGACCTTTCAAGCCAGAATATTACAGATATTAATATTTAACCTTTTGCTTGGGTATTAAGTTTTATTTTTTAACTTAACACTTTTTGCAAATGGCGCGGATATTGTAACTACGCTTTTGCGAAAGCGTATTAATAACAATTTATGAAGATTATCGAAGAAGCATTAGCTTTTGAAACTGAAACAATGAGTAATATGTCAACCAGCGATAGAGTCCACGCATCAAGAAGAGCAAAGGATCTAATCTTAGGTTTAAATGATATTTACAAGGAAAACAAAGACGAAGAGATCATGGATCTTATGAAACGTCTCACTGCCAAAAAGCAGAAGATTGAGAAAAGATTGAAAGGTAGACCATAAGGCCTATTAGACAATAAAATAGCAGCCAGTAAAGTATACTCCTTAAAGAGTGTGTTTTTACTGGCTGTTTTCATTAAATACTTTACCATTAATCATATCGTTTATATTTAAACTCTTTTACTTATGAAAAACTTAAGTATCTATTTATCAATATTGCTTATACCAATAGTTATAACTTCATGTTCAACAGATTTTCCGCGTCAGGAGATTGTAACGGCAAATCTGTCGGGCTTTATAGAAGGTGGTAATGCTGGCGGAATATATGGAGATGCTGGACTTAAAATCACTAAAGACTCCATACAAATGACAGACTGGCCTGTATCTAGATTAACCACGAGCCTTAATGCTTTATTAGACACTACTTTGATAGACAAAACTAGTCTTACTGATTTTTACACCATACAAATTGAAAATAAAGGATTACTAAAACAACGTGAATTTATCGACTCATTAGTTGTTGTTTTAAATAAACAAGACTTAATAAAATAGGCGAAGCAACGGTTTTTAAAAACTTATTGAACATAAAAATCCCAAGTCACTTTAAGCAACTTGGGATTTTTTAATGTAAAAAAATAGTTTTTAAGCTTCTGCCTGAACGATAGAAACGTAAGATCTATTATTTCTTTTTTTAGTAAACTTCACTAATCCGTCTACTTTTGCATGTAATGTAAAGTCCTTACCAGCATATACGTTTTCACCTGGATGGTGCTCCATACCGCGCTGACGAATAAGAATGTTACCAGCAATTGCTGCTTGTCCTCCAAAAATCTTAACACCTAAGCGTTTTGAATGAGATTCTCTTCCGTTTTTCGAACTACCTACTCCTTTTTTGTGAGCCATGGTTATAAATTTTAAGGATATTTATAAAAATATCGTGTTCTACTTTAATTAGCTTGGCATAACTCCGCCGTTAGCTTCGTCTTGCCATTTTTTTAATTCATCCCACTTACCATCTGCAGCCATTTGAGCTTGCATAGGCCATGAGTCTGTGATATGATTACCACGTACATCTGCTATGATTTCAGAAATCTTTGCAGCGTCAGTTTTTGCAAGTTCTGCAAAGGTTGTTATACCTGCCTCATTAAGAGTGCTTGCAATCTTAGGTCCAATACCTTCAACTTTCTTAAGATCATCTGCTTTAGAAGTTGCCTTCTTTGCTGCCTTAGGAGCCGCTTCTTTTGCAGGAGCTGCTTTCTTTGCAGGTGCTTTCTTTTCTGCTTTTGGAGCAGATTTCTTACCACCTGTAGCAGAAATGCTAGAGATCTGAATTTCAGTTAATGATTGACGGTGTCCGTTTTTCTTACGGTATCCTTTTCTACGTTTTTTCTTAAAAACGATTACTTTGTCACCTTTAAGGTGTCCCAGAACTTTTGCTTCAGCAAATGCTCCTTCTATAGCTGGGGCGCCGAGAGTGATGTCGTTGTCATTGCCTAAAAGAAGAACTTTATCGATGGAAACTGTTGCTCCTTCGTCTTCTTGTAAACGATGTACAAACAACTTCTGATCTTTCTCGATCTTGAATTGTTGCCCTGCTATCTCTACGATTGCGTACATAATTGTAATTTAACTTTGTTAAAAAATGGACGCAAATATACTGCTATTCTGGTAATTAGCAAACTTTTTTAAAATTCGCTTTCGCGAAAGCGTAAATCTCACCAGTATTTAACTAAGAATTCTGATTTAGAGGCTTTTGAGAATTCCTCATTCCTCTTGTATTCCACGATTGCTTAAAAATAGGTATAATAAGTAAAGAACTCACAATAGCGGTAGAGACGCCTGATAAAAAGATAAATAGTAACAATCCCACTTCATCAGTTCCTGAAGCTAAAGGTATTGAAGCGCTCATCTCTTGAACTAAATCTGGATTAATCTCAAAAAGATAAATCGCCATAAAAACTGTGAATACAACAGAAATTAAAAAACCACTAGCTAGACCAGATAAAAAACCATCCATGTATTTAAAATCATTTGGCTGGGACTTAAAAACGCTCCTTATTATAAAATACAAACCTATCGCCATGATGGGCGCGTTAAGGAAACTTAAATAGACCTTATCTGCAACACCTATAGAGGCGATGAGTAAGAAATATGCAATTAAAAGAAAGATAATACTGAGGGATATTTTGAGTGTGTTTTTTGAAAATAACATGTTATTAAATTTTGATTGATTTTAAATTACGGCTACTCCATAGATATCTCAGCCTATTTGACCTTTCTTTAACTCATAAATAGGTAGTTAACGGCTAATTTTGAGAATTCTATAAGAAACCTGTAACGTTTCATATAGAAAAAACACTAACTAAAAGTAACAATCGTAAAAATCACAAAATGAAAAAAATTGTTTTAAGTCTTGCAGCAGCTTTTATGGCTGTGTCGGGATTTGCACAAGAAGTGGAGTACGTTGAGTATGATCTACCTAACGGATTGCATGTAATCTTGCATCAAGAAAATAGTGCGCCAGTTGTAACAACTGGAGTTATGTATCAAGTAGGTGCAAAAGACGAGGACCCAGGTAGAACAGGATTTGCTCACTTTTTTGAACACCTTTTATTTGAAGGAACAGAGAACATTGAGCGTGGGAAATGGTTTGACATTGTAAGCGCAAATGGTGGAAGCAATAATGCTAACACAACTCAAGATCGTACTTACTACTACGAAACGTTCCCTTCTAACAATTTAGAAATGGGTCTATGGATGGAAAGCGAGCGTATGTTGCATCCTAAAATTGAGCAAATAGGTGTAGATACTCAAAATGAAGTCGTGAAAGAAGAGAAGCGCCAGCGTATTGATAATGCACCATATGGAGCAATTCTTTATAGAACTGGTATTGATAAGCACTTATTTAAAACACACCCATATGGACAAAGTGTTATAGGATCTATGGAGGATCTAAATGCTGCAAAGCTTTCTGAATTTCAAGATTTTAATGATAAATACTATAACCCTAATAATGCTACTCTTGTAGTTGCTGGTGATATCAATATCGATCAAACTAAGAAAATGATTGAGGACTATTTTGGTCCTATTCCTAATAAAGCACCAAGAAATGTCCGTAAGACAATCGTTGAGGCACCTATAACTGAAACTCGTTATGCAACTGAGTATGATGCTAACATTCAGATTCCGGTAAAAATCTTCTCTTACATTACTCCTAAATCTATAGATCGTGATGCATATGTACTTGATTACATCTCTTCTGTTTTAACTGGTGGAGCGAGCTCAAGAATGCAAAAAAGAATGGTTGAAGAAGAGCAAATAGCTTTACAAGTATTAGCATTTGCACAGTCTAACCAAGATTATGGTACTTATACAATGGGAGCTCTTTCTAAAGGTGATGTTTCTTTAGACCAACTTGCAAAAGTGATGGATGAAGAAATCGTAAAACTTCAGACAGAATTAATCTCTGAAAGAGAATATCAAAAACTTCAAAATCAATTCGAAACTAGATTTGTAAGCTCAAACTCCAGAGTAGAAGGAATTGCAGCTTCACTTGCCACTTACAATATGTTAAAAGGCGATACTGGTTTAATCAATAAAGAATTAGACATCTATAGAAGCATCACACGTGAAGACATTAAGAGAGTTGCAAATAAATATTTGAAACCTAATCAAAGACTAGAGTTAGATTATCTAGCTGGTAGCGCACCGACAGAAGAAGAAATGGCTGCCGCAACAGATGAGGTAAAGGTTGTAGACAATAAACTACAAATCAACAAAATCTATTTTGACAACGATAAAGCAGCAATTACTGAAAGTGCTGCAAAAGAGCTAGATCGCATCGTTAATATGATGATGAAGAATTCTACCATGGAAATTCTTGCAGAAACTTACACTGACACAAGAGGTAGCGATAGTTACAACAAAACCTTATCTCAAAAACGTGCAGATGCAGTTAAAGGATACTTAATCTCAAAAGGTGTTACTGCTAATAGAGTAAAAGCTGTAGGACGTGGAGAAGAAAACCCAGTAGTAGATTGTGAAAGCAAAACATGTTCTGATGAAGAATATAAGCAGTCTAGAAGAACTGAATTTACCATTACTAAAAAATAATATAACAATGAAAAAGCAATTTATATTTTTAATGGTATTACTCCTTACAGGAGCAGGTGCCATTGCACAAATAGACCGATCTCAAATGCCTACTTCTGGCCCAACACCAGAAATAAACCTAGGTAAGCCATATACATTTGAACTTAAAAACGGTTTAAAAGTACTTGTAGTAACTGACAAGAAGCTACCTACTTTCAGTATGAGTTTAGACCTAAATAATCCACCAGTGTTTGAAGGTGATAAGGCTGGTGTACAGTCCTTAACCGGAGCTATCATGGGAAAAGGATCTACTGAAACTGCTAAAGAGAAATTTAACGAGCAAGTAGATTTCTTAGGCGCAAGAATTAGTGTGGGAACTGGTGGTGGTTTTGCCGCTAGTTTATCTAAGTATAAGAACGACGTTTTTGGACTTTTTGCAGAGGCTGCTTTTAAACCTAATTTTACTCAAGAAGAATTAGATTTTGAAAAATCTCAATTATTAGAAGGATTAAAATCTGGTGAGAACAGCGCTGCTGCTATAGCCGGTAAGGTACGTAGCGCATTAGTTTATGGAAAAGATCACCCAGCAGGTGAATTTGCAACCGAAGAAACAGTAAACAACGTAACACTTGATGATGTTAAGAATTTCTATGCCGCTTACTTCAAACCTTCAAACGGGTACTTAATAATCACAGGAGATATTGAGAAAAAAGAAGCAAAAAAGCTGGTTAAGAAATACTTTGGTAAATGGAAAAAAGGAATGGCTCCAGAAGCTACATTACCTACTTTAAGCGACGTAGATCAAACTCAAATTAACTTAGTTGACGTACCTAACGCGGTTCAAACAGAACTGGCAATTTACAGCCTTTCAGATTTGAAGATGAGTGATCCAGATTACTATGCGGCTTTAGTAACAAACTATGTTTTCGGTGGTTCTTTTGGCTCTTATTTAAATATGAACTTGCGTGAAAAGAATGGATACACTTATGGAGCACGCTCAAATATAGGTACTGGTAGAAATTACAAAGGTACTTTTACTGCAAGTGCAAAAATCCGTAATGAAGTAACTGATAGCGCCATTGTAGAAACTTTTAAAGAGTTAAATAGAATACGTACTGAGTTTGTAGAAGATGAGATGCTAGCAACTGCCAAGGCTAAATTCTTAGGAAACTTTATTATGTCTTCAGAAGATAAATCTGTAGTTGCAGATCGCTCTATAAGAATTCAGAAAAATGAACTAGACAATGACTTCTACAAGAATTTTATTGCTAATATCAATAAAGTAACTAAAGAAGACATAAAACGTGTTGCAAACAGATTTTTGAGCCCAGATAACATACGTATAGTTGTTGTAGGTAAAGCTGGAGATATTCTTGAACCGCTTGAAAAAATGACTCTTAACGGGCAACCAGTACCTATCAAATTCTATGATAAAAATGCAAATGAAACTGAGCGTCCTTCTACTATTGAAATCCCAGCAGGTCTAACAGCTCAAACAGTATTAGATAACTATATCAAAGCTATAGGTGGTAAAGATGCTGTAATGAAAATTAATGACATCTCTCAATTCTCTGCTTTTACATCTCCTATGGGAGAAGTAATCATGGATACTAAAAGCCAAAAAGGTGATAACTGGGTAATGGTTATGAAAATGGGTGGACGTGAATTAAACAAGCAGGTTTATAAAGATGGAAAAGGTACTATAAGTGGTATGGGACAAACTCAAGAACTTTCTGGAGATATGCTAGAGGTCGTGAAGACGGAAGCAATGTTTTTCCCAGAATTGTACCATGCAGATATGGCCACATTAGATGGTGCAGAAAGACTAGGTGATCACAACGTTTTTGTTATCAAATGGAATGATCTTAAAAAATCTTTTTATGACACAGAAACTGGACTTCTAGTAGGAACTGAAACGACTAGTATGACACCGCAAGGTGAGGCAAAAGTTGTAACTCAATTCTCTGACTTTAAAGAATATGCAGGTGTAAAATTCCCTACATCAATGGTTATTCCTATGATGGGACGTGAACTTACATTTGAATTAAAAGACCTTAAAGTAAATCCAGGATTGAAAGATTCAGATTTCTAGAAAGAGTATTGTTATTACGCTTTCGCGAAAGCGTATAAAACATAAATTTTATTATAAAAACCAGTAACTAATTAGTTGCTGGTTTTTTTTTATCTCTTGTTACCAGTACAACAGCAAATATGATGACCATAGTGGCTAGCACTTGCCAGATACTAAAGGTCTCTCCATCCATCATTCCCCATGTTAAACCTACAACAGGCATAAGGTATGTGACAGAACTCGCAAATACAGGAGAAGTGATCTGAACAAGTTTGTTGAACATAATTTTTGCAGCAACAGTACCAAAAATACACAGTACAATTATGTAGCCTAGACTTTTAAGTACTGGCTCACTAGTAAACTCTAGAGAACCGCCATCTGCACTAAAAAATACGATTATCGCTAGAGGCAGTATAAAGATAAAATTCCCTGTTGCAATAGCGAGCGGCTTTATGTTTTGTAAATATCTTTTAATAATATTCACATTACTTGCATAACAAGTACATGCTATAAAGACTAGCCCAGCAAAAAGATAGTTCTGTTCTGGATTATTTTTCATTCCTGAGAAGACAAGAGCAATCGCACCAGCAAGCCCGATGATAACGCCTAATAATTGGGTGCGAGAAAAAGCAATACCAAATATAACCGCACCCATAATTAAAGTAATTAACGGTACTGTAGAATTGAGAATCGCACTTATAGCACTATCTATTTCTGTCTGTGCATATGCAAAAAGAAACGCTGGAAAAAAAGTACCTAAAAGTCCTGAGATAAAAAGCCATTTCCAATCCTTGCGATCTGTAGCTGCAAATGATTTCCAACCTATAGCTATTAAAATACATCCAGATATAATAGTTCTTCCAGCACCTAGTTGCAATGGTTGTAGTACTAGATTACCGGTTCCGTCATCTCCTAATGCTTTTTTAATAAGTATAAATGAGGTTCCCCATATTAAACTAAGAATGATGAGGTAAACGTACTTGAGCTTAGAATTATCCATGTGATTGCTGAAAGCTCAAAGGTCATTCTTTTTAAGAAACTAAATCAAAGTTATTTCTTAAATGGAATACAATTATGTGTTTATACTATTTCCAATCCATGGACTCCATCATCTTACGCATATCAAGTTTGATATAATCAACGGCTGGATAAATAGAATCATAATTAGGTGTACGGTCAAAATAAAGAGATGCTGTTATAAAGTTTTGAACACTGTCTGTTAAGTAGAATTGAACGTTTGAAGCAGCATTGCCTTCAATGGCATACATCATTCCGTAAACAGATTTATCTGGATTAAGATAAATTTTATCGTCTATAACATCTGCCATACGATTATGGGAGAATGATAGCTTCTGACCATCTATTAATAACTCTCTAATATTATCCTTAACTGGCGCATAGTCCATATATACCGTAGCATCCATAAAAGGATATTCTATTTTCATAGCACAATCGCCTTTAGAAAGTACTCTTGCAAAAGAATTCACCTCAAAAGTAAAAGGGCAATTAGCCTTATCAAGTCTTTGATATTCAGGTGATGGATACTGTAGAGCTAGCTTTGCTTCTGGCTTGGGCTGGAGCGCATCATTACCACAACTAGCAAGAGCAATAATTGTAATTAATATAAAAAGGAATTTTAAGGCTTGGTACATTTGACTTGTTTAATGCGTTTCTTATCCATGGACTCTACTACAAACGTAAACCCTTCAAAGGTTATTTTATCTAATTTGCGAGGAAAGTATCCCGTTTGCTCTAATAAAAATCCAGCAACGGTTTCTGATTCTCCTTTTGAATTATCAAATAGCTCTTGTTGTGACTCTTCTAATTCTGTGATGCGATAAAAATCTTTTAAAGGTGTTTTGCCCTCAAAAACAAAATTCTTATCATCTAATTTTGAATACACTAGGTTCTCATCATCAAACTCATCACTAATATCACCTACAATCTCCTCAATAATATCTTCAAGTGAGATTAAACCACTGGTACCTCCATATTCATCTACTACAATAGCAAGATGCTTTTTTTGCTCTTGAAATTCTTGAAGTAAGTCATCAAGTTTTTTATTCTCTGGCACAAAGTAAACCTCGCGCAAAAGTTTAGTCCATTCAAAATTTTTACGGTCTATGTAAGGTAGTAAGTCTTTTACATAAAGCACACCTGTAATCTGATCTATACTTTCTTTAAAAACAGGTATTCTAGAATAACCATTAGATATAACCTCTGTAATAATATCTTTAAACGGCAGGCTTTCATCGAGCGCAAAAACATCTGTTCTATTGCGCATCACCGTTTTAGTGTCTGTATTACCAAAACTTACAATACCTTGAAGCAATTGCTGCTCTTCATCAGTAGTATCATGATGATCTGTTAGCTCTAATGCCTGTGATAATTGAGATACTGTAATACTTGATTTTTTATTTCCTAATCGTTCATGGATTTGAATGGTCACATAACGCATGGGTAGACTTAAAAAGCTGAATAACTTATCTAGTATATTAAGCGGTATAGCCATAAAATTTGCAAACTGCATAGCATTACGGTTTGCATAAACCTTAGGTAAAATCTCACCAAACAACAATATCAAAAACGTTGCGATAACAACCTCTAGAACAAATCTTAACCACTCTGTATCTATAGAGTCTAACCAACTATCTGCTAGTATACTAAAAATAAGAACTGTCGTAATATTGATTGCATTGTTTGCGATCAGTATGGTTGCAAGCAATTTTTTAGGTCTAGCAAGAAGTTTTGCTACTAATTCACGTCTAGGGAAATCTACATGTTCATCTTCTAAATCTATAGTTTCTAACGAGAATAAAGCAACCTCTGCACCACTGACCATGGCGCTTAAGATTAATAATATTATAAAGACTAAAAAATAAACCAGCTCACTAGAGCCAGAAAGTATTGCAAACAATAAATGCGATGAGTCGGGATCCACTATTTGTAATTAAAATGGTAAATCATCATCGTCATCGCTAGATGCAGGAGCTGGCGCACTTTGATAACTCTGGTTAGCTTGCTGTTGTGGTTGTGCTGGGCGACTAACCTGTTGTGGTTGAACTGGTCTTTGTGATTGTTGTTGAGTAGGTGCTGCGTTCTCACCTTTAGGAGTTAAAAACGTGAATTCTTGAACTTGTATTTCAGTCGTGTAACGTTGTTGTCCATCCTCGCCAGTCCACTGTCTGTTTTTAATGCGACCTTCAATATAGACCTTATCTCCTTTTTTGAGGTATTTTTCACAAACTTCGGCAGCTTTGTTACGTACTACGCAATTGTGCCACTCTGTGTTAGAAACACGCTCACCTGTATTTCTATTAACATACTCTTCATTAGTTGCCAGCGGGAAACGACCTATACAGTTACCACCTTCAAAATACTTCATTTTCACTTCATCACCGGTGTGTCCTATAAGAATCACTTTGTTTACTGTTCCTGCCATTTTATACTTTTTTGATTAATATCAAGCGTGTAAAGATAATTAATCTTAAAGATAAGAATTCCAGAACGAACTCATAAAACGATGCATTAAAATATGTAGTGGTTTTTGAAATGCTTGTTGAATAGTAATCCCATTTTCAATTTCTTGATCTATTTCAACAATCCAGAAATAAGCATGAATCTTGCGATGCGATAGCTTGTGGATAATGGGATCTTGATTATATACGCTTTCGCGAAAGCGGAATCCTGACCACCATTCCTGTTGTTGTAGTTTATCTCTAAATTCTACTGATAATAGAGCTCCATCGCTTTCTATAAAGGGAAACTCAAACAAACCTGCCCAGATACCGGATTGCGGACGCTCTTGAAGCATCGTATTATCCTGAGGTGTTTGTAGTACTATATAATGGTGATGTAAATTTTTTACTTTTGCCTTTTTAATTTTTACAGGCAATTCATCAATACGATTATCACTTAAAGCGATACAATCATCGCTAAATGGACAAGTAGCACAGTCAGGATTTCTAGGCAAACATTGTAATGCACCAAATTCCATAATTGCCTGATTATATACATCTGGCTGATTATGATCTATCAACTGAGACGCTAATTTTTTAAACTCTTTTATACCAGCACTCTCATTAATAGGAGTACTTATACCATATATTCTAGATAAGACCCTATACACATTACCATCTACCACTGGGACGACCTCTTTATATGCAAAACTTGCAATAGCTGCTGCTGTATAATCGCCCACACCTTTTAATTTCAATAGCTCTTTATAAGAATCTGGGAACAAACCACCCATATCAACTACCTGTTGAGCTGCCATATGTAAATTCCTAGCCCGAGAATAATAGCCCAATCCTTGCCATAATTTGAGTACATTTTCTTGTGGAGCAGCGGCTAATTGATAAACCGTAGGATAGGTATTAACAAAATTCTCGTAATATGGTAAGCCTTGATTTACACGAGTTTGCTGTAATATAACCTCACTAAGCCAGATGCGATAAGGGTCTTGAGTAGCGCGCCATGGTAAGTCTCTTTTATGTATTTCATACCATTTTATAAGTAGTTGGTGAAAACTCATTGCATATTTATTTAAGAGAGCGCAAGATATATCTTCTTAAATTTTAATCAATTAGAGAATTGTATTTGTATTATTACCGTATATTTGCGCCCTGTTTAACAAACCCTATTAATTAATTATTCAATTTAAACATGACTAAAGCAGATATCGTATCTAAAATTTCAGATAAGTTGGGAATGGAAAAGACTGATGTACAGGCAGCTGTAGAATCTTTCATGAATGAAGTAAAAGGTTCCTTAGAATCTGGAGAGAATGTATATCTACGTGGTTTCGGAAGCTTTATCGTTAAGACAAGAGCTGAGAAAACTGGACGTAATATTTCCAAGAATACAACGATTAAAATACCAGCTCACAATATACCAGCATTTAAACCTGCTAAAGTATTTGTAGAAGGTGTGAAAACAAGAGTAAAAGTTAAGTAAAAATATAAGAGATATGCCAAGCGGTAAAAAAAGAAAAAGACATAAGGTAGCAACCCACAAACGTAAAAAGCGTCGTCGCGCTAACCGTCACAAGAAGAAAAAGTAGTATTTCACTACTTTTTCTTTTTATATCAAAGTCTGGTACAGTTGTCACCTTTTAAATTGCACACTTTAAGAAAAGTCGTGTTGGTACCTTGTACTATATGAGGAACCACTTTACCTTTTGATATAAACACAACCTTAAGTTCATTGACATAGAGTTATAGGGATATAACTCGTATCGTTATAGGTATGATATCTATAACATTATTTAAAGTATAACTTTTTCTATAATCCTTACGTGATTATAGAACTAACAATTGGAATCATGGATAAAGAAATTATTATCCGTTCCGGTTCTACTAAGGTCGACTATGCACTTACTAAAAATGGTAGGTTAGTCGAGCTACACCAAGATGAAGATGAAAATAAATTTGCGGTAAGCGATATATTTATTGCCAAATCTCGCAAGGTCTTATCTGGTCTTAATGCCTCATTTGTAAATGTAGGTTATGAAAAAGATGGTTTTTTACACTATCATGATCTAGGACCACAATACCTTACCCAATTTAAATTCACGAAGCAAATTCTGAGCGGTAGACGCAAGAATTATGCATTAAAAGATATTAAACTAGAAAAGGAATTAGAAAAATCAGGCAGCATTACAGATGTAGTTGCACCTAACCAACCTATTCTAGTACAAGTAGTTAAAGAACCTATCTCCACAAAAGGACCTAGATTAAGCGCAGAGCTTTCTATCCCTGGTAGATATGTAGTTCTCGTTCCTTTCTCAGATCGTATTTCTATTTCTCAAAAAATAGAAGATCGTGAAGAAAAGAGCCGACTTAAAAGACTTGTTAAAAGTATTAAGCCTGCAGGCTTCGGCGTTATAGTACGTACCGTTGCAAAAGGTAAACTAGTAGCAGAACTGGATCAGGACTTACAGAACCTTATCACAAAATGGGAAAATATGTGTGCTAAATTGCACAAAGCAAATTTCCCTTCTAAAGTAATGACTGAAGTCAGTCGTACTAATTCAATTATGAGAGATGTTTTTAATGACACCTACACGTCTATTGTTGTAGACGATGAAGAAGTATGTTCTGAAATCAAAGATTACCTTAAAACTATCGCTCCTCACAAGGAGTCCATCGTTAAATATCACAATCCTCGCACACCTGTTTTTGAAAAATATGGTATTGAGAGACAAATAAAAACGTCATTTGGCCGTACGGTTTCAATGAGCAAAGGTGCTTACCTTATCATTGAACATACTGAGGCTATGCACGTTATTGATGTTAACTCTGGAAATAGATCTAACAAAGCAAATAGTCAAGAAGACACTGCTCTAGAAACTAATCTTATCGCCGCTAGTGAAATAGCGCGACAATTAAGATTAAGAGACATGGGTGGTATTATAGTTGTTGACTTTATAGACATGCGCCAGGCAGAAAATAGAAAAAAACTCTATGAACACATGCGAGATGAAATGTCTGAAGATCGTGCTAAACACAAAATACTTCCTCCTAGTAAATTTGGATTAATTCAAATCACTAGACAACGTGTAAGGCAAGAAATGAATATCAAGACTCGTGAAGAGAATCCTGATGGCAATGGAAATGAAATTCAAGCTCCCATTCTTGTTATCGATAAGATAAAAGAAGAGTTAGAAAAACATTTAAAAAATGGACACAAAAAAGTGACGCTTAATGCGCATCCTTTTGTTGCGGCATTTATAACTAAAGGCTATCCTTCCATACGTTCTAAATGGTTTATGAATCACAAAAAATGGATTAAAGTATCGCCTAGAGATGCTTACACTTATCTAGAATACAATTTCACAGATAAGGATGGTAAAGTACTCTAAACCTTTTAAAAACGCCTATAGACGCAAGTTTATAGGCGTTTTTTTTATATAACACAGCTACTTAGATACTATTTACATAATACTATCTTTGCAATATGCAACAAGAAACTTTTACCGTTGAACAAGCCACTCGTGCTATAGAACGCTATTGTGTCTATCAAGAACGCTGTCATAAAGAGGTAGAAGATAAATTGCGTAAGATGGGAATGATTCAACTCGCGATAGATGAAATCATACCACATCTGATACAGCATAATTTTTTAAACGAAACTCGTTTCTCTCAAAGCTATGCGAGAGGAAAATTTCGCTATAAACATTGGGGACGTAATAGAATTATACGCGAACTCAAATTGCGCAAAATAGGAGAACGTAATATCAAAATTGCTTTACAAGAAATTACTCCTGAAGAATATGAGGTTTCATTTGATACGCTTTCGCGAAAGCGTTATGAACAACTACATAGTGAAAAAGATAAATATCGCAAACGTAAGAAACTAGCCGACTATCTTTTATACAGAGGTTGGGAAGGAGATTTAGTGTATGATAAGGTAAAAGAGCTTATTTCTTAATATTTAGCTTTTTATGAGTACGTGTTACAGCTTGCTCATTTTTATAATCAATCCAGTCTTGTCCTTTTTTACGACGCATGTAGTTATCATAATACCTCATGAATCCTAAATTATATAATGCCTTCCCTAGATTTTTTAACTTGCGTGGATAGCTGCGCAAACTTATAGAAAAACCTGGCGTTAGATAATGCATAAAATGCCAGTAACCTTCTGGCATATAGAGCATTTCACCATGATTTAATTCACATACATAACCTTGTGCTTGTTTTAAAGCAGGCCACTTTTCAAAATCTGGATCAGTAAAATTTATATCTTCTCGTGCTATTAATGAGTGTGGCACTCGATAAAGAAACTTACTCTGATCTGGTGGAAAAATGATACAGCGCTTTTTACCATGAAAGTGAAAATGCAATATGTTAGTAAAATCAATATCATAGTGCATAAAGACTCTTGAATCTGTACCACCAAAGAACATCATAGGCAAGCCTTTAATTAACCTCATGCCTAGTTTTGGGAACTTAAAATCACCTTGAAGAATAGGAACCTCACTTAATATATTATACAAGAAAATCCTGAAGTTAGTAGGCTTGCTTTTAAGCAGGTCCACATAATCTGCCATTTTCATTTCTGCATGAGCCTGATTAAAACCTTCATCATGCTTTACTGGTCTGTCATCATACAGCGGCACTGTTTTATCTCCTGCAACTTCCTTGATATATTCTAGATTCCATTTTTGATAAGCTGGCCAGTCTTCTGTTAGTTTTTCTATGACAACAGGACGCTGAGGTTTGAGATGATTTTTAACAAAATCTTCTTTACTCATTGTCCTAACTCGAGGTATGTCTTTCAAATTCAATTGCTGCATAGAAGATATAACGTAAAATTAATCTATCCAGTTTATGGAAATAGCACTTAAAATACTGGCAGAACTAGCTTTTTGCTGCTTTTGCAGCGAGTTTTGCCTCTTCATTACGCTCTATTTTATGATCTGGGCGCGTCCATTTAGGCTTTTCACCTAATGCTTTATATTCAGAATATTGAGCTTCCACTGTTTCTGGTTGTGCTTTTTTCACAAAAGGTTTCATAGGTTCTAAACCTAGAAGCTTAAACATTTCCATATCCTCATTTACATCAGGATTAGGCGTCGTTAATAATTTATCACCAGCAAATATGGAGTTAGCACCTGCAAAGAAACACATTGCCTGTCCTTCTCTAGTCATTTGTGTACGTCCAGCGCTTAAACGAACCTGCGTTTGCGGCATTACAATACGAGTAGTAGCTACCATGCGTACCATATCCCATATAGAAACTGGTTGTTGTTCTTCTAGCGGCGTTCCTTCTACAGCGACTAATGCATTGATAGGAGTACTTTCTGGTTGCGGACTTAAGCTTGCTAATGCCACTAACATTCCTGCACGATCTTCAGCACTTTCTCCCATCCCTATAATTCCACCACTACAAACCGTTACGTTAGTTTTACGCACGTTATCGATAGTATCTAGACGATCTTGATAACCTCGTGTAGAGATCACTTCTTTATAATACTCTTCACTACTATCTAAGTTGTGATTATATGCATATAATCCAGCCTCAGCAAGTCTGTGAGCTTGATTTTCTGTAATCATTCCTAGTGTACAACAAACTTCCATGTCTAGTTTGTTAATTGTACGCACCATTTCCAATACTTGGTCAAATTCTGGTCCATCCTTTACATTTCTCCATGCTGCTCCCATACATACACGAGAACTACCACTAGATTTAGCGCGTAAAGCTTGTGCTTTTACCTGTTGAACAGACATCAAGTCATTTCCTTCTACATCAGTATGATAGCGAGCTGCTTGTGGGCAATAACCACAATCTTCAGGACATCCACCCGTTTTTATAGATAATAATGTAGAGACCTGTACCTGGTTAGGGTTATGTGATTCTCTATGAATTGTTGCCGCCTCATATAAAAGGTGCATTAATGGCTTGTTATATATTTCTAAAACTTCTTCTTTAGTCCAGTCGTGTCTCATAATCGTTCTATATACAGCGTAAAAATAGAAAAGTCAATCTTACTTACCTACCCAACGCCTTTTATTTATATATGTTTTTCTAACAATAGGCTCACCGCATTACCGCCAAAACCTGTTGCATTAATCAATATTTTTTGTGGATTCACCTCTTTGCCTCTAGGATTTGTAAAGGTAGATTCTAAGTAAGGAATAGTAAATAAGGTTGATTTATCAAACATTTCAAGCGCCATAGCTATACTTAACGCACTACTAGCACCTAGTGAATGACCTAACTGCCATTTATTATTACACAATGTTGGATAGTCATCTCCAAAAACCTCTTGTATTGCAGCAAACTCAGCCATATCACCCTTTATGGTACCTGGTGAGTGCGTGACAATTGCATCAACTTCTTCTAGAGCTATATCACCCATCGCTCGTTTCATGGACTCTTGTAAACACAGACCATTCATAGAAACTGATGTTGCACTACTCAATTTTTCAATAGCTGCTCCGTAACCTATTATTTTTGCCTGTGTATTTTCAGTAACTTTTCTAGAAAGCAAATAACAAGCAGCAGCTTCTCCCAATACCATAGTATTACCAGTCTTGTCTAAATCTAATGCTTTACAAGGATAAGCACTTTCTTGAGTGGCATAAATACGTAACGCTTTCATTTGCGCTATGGTAAACGGCGTTAAAGGAGCTTCTGATCCACCTACTATAAATTGATCTACCATATCACTTTCTATCCATGCGATAGCATTAAGTACTGCATGTGATGCCGTAGCACAGGTTATAGAATGTGAAAACGCAGTAGCGTCCACTCCTAGGTCTTGTGCTATCCATGTAGATATATTTCCTAATGTGGTTAATGGAGAGGATTGTGTTGTTGCTATTCCGCTTTCGCGAAAGCGTGTATAACTTTCTTCCCAGACACGAGTAGCACCGCGAGAAGAACCTATATTGATTCCTATCTTACCTACAGGAACTTTAAATTCTCTAGCGGCTAAAATGGCCAATAAAACAGATCGATCTAATTGACTATACCATTTAGATTCTGCCTGAAGTTCTTTTATTCTAACATCATGTAAATCGCTAATAGGCGCAACAAGATCATTACCGGAAACTAAAATAGCAGAAGAATCACTACTAAAACCTGCGGAAGATAATGGTGATACCACACCAGATCCGTTAATATAAATTGGGTTTTTCAATCTTATTTTATTCTATTGCAAAAATGCCCATACTTAAGTTTAAAACCGAGTAAAAGGCTATAAAAATTGGGCTTTTTTTGAAGTCATTTCATCCAGGAATACCAGTAGGGCTTTATAAAGTAACTCTAACTCTTGCGGTGATGTTGTAAATGGAGGCACAATGTAAATGGTCTTCCCTAATGGCCTCAAGAAAATTCCATGATTCATAAACCATTGAAAAATCTCATTACGTTTACTTCCATAACGTTCCATTTCTATAGCAAGATCAATTGCTAAAATGACACCACATGAACGTACTGAATCAACTGCGTTATGTGATTGATAAACCTTAATATGTTTTTTATGAGATTGAGTGATTAATTGAATGTTCTCTTGAATAGCATCAGATGTTAAGAGGTCGATAGCGGCGGCGGCAACAGCACATCCCAGAGGATTCCCTGAATAAGTATGCCCATGAAAAAAACCACGCGCTAGCTCATCATCATAAAAGGCATCATAAACCTTTTTTGTACAAGTGGTAATAGCCATAGGCATAATACCGCCAGTTAGTGCTTTAGAAAGGCACATCATGTCTGGCTTGTTAAGCATCGCTTCACTTGCAAAATTGTAGCCTGTTTTACCAAAACCAGTCATCACTTCATCTGCAATTGTTAAAACTCCTTTTTCTTGGAAACATTTTAAGACTTGACAAAGATGTTCTGGCTGGTGCATTTGCATGGCAGCAGCACCTTGTACTAATGGTTCATATATAAAAGAGGCTACTTGATTTTGAGTTGTCAGTTCATCAATTAGGTAGAGAACTTCGCTTAAATTTTCCTCTGTAGGGACTGGTATGCGTTTAACATCTATAAAAAAATCTTCAAATGGTCCATTATAAACAGATAAGCCACTGGCGCTCATAGCTCCAAAAGTATCGCCGTGAAAGCCATTTTCTAAGGCTATTACTACATTACGTTTTTCTCCACGGTTGAAATGATATTGAAAAGCCATCTTTAGAGCAATCTCTACACTAGTAGAACCATTCTCTGAAAAGAATAATTTCTGTTGATTATCCGGTAAGATACCGATCAGTTTCTTAGATAACTGCGCAGCAGGTTCGTGAGTCATTCCTGCAAATACAACATGATGTAATTCATCAACTTGTTTTTTAATTGCTTGAGTTAGCACTGGATTAGTATGACCATAGCTACAAGTATACCAACTTGAAATCGCATCAAAATAGGTCTTACCAGCCATATCAAACAGATAGTTCCCTTGCGCCTTTTTTATCGCAAGAGGACTATTTGCAGTTTTGTGCTGTGTTAATGGATGCCATATATGCTGGGCATCTAGTTTTTGAAGCTCTTCTAATGTCATAATGCTAATAGCTTTTCTCTCATCGTACTGGCAACTGCTGCAACACTATCATTATTTAATGAGTCTATATAAGATAAATGAGCAATAGTAGGAACACCAGTCATTTTTTCAATAATCTCTATAGTTCCTGATAACTCAACCTGATTATAAATTATACCAGCACACGATAGACCACGAGACCTTAAAACTTCAATACTCAATAAGGTATGATTGATACTACCTAAATAACCAGAACTAACTAGAATTACCTTATCCGATGGCTGAATTAAATCTATAATCGTGTGTTTATCATTTAAAGGAACTAACAGTCCGCCAGCGCCTTCAATGACCATATTGTTTTCCGTTTGCGGTCTTTTAATCTCTTCTAATTCTATCGTAATACCATCAATAGCAGCAGCTTCATGCGGACTCATAGGTGTTTCTAAAAAATACCGCTCTTTATGAAACACAGTATCATTATTTGAGATCAATCGCTGCACTTCCATACGGTCCGAATGCTCTATTCCACCGCTTTGTATAGGTTTCCAATAGTCTGCCTCTAACGCTTGAGTAATTGCAGCCGCCACCAGCGTTTTACCTACATCTGTACTTATTCCTGTTATAAAATAACTATTCATTAAGATCAAATTTATGGGAGCAGTTCATACATTTATAATGCTTATCGCTTGAGAAAGGAAAAATGCTTAAGAGCACTGCTTTTAATCGTTCTGCAAAGGTAGTTGCTGTCATCACATCACCTTGTTCTCTTACGGCTCTTTTTTTACATTTAGGACATATTACCAGATGAGTAATACGTTGTGTAATTTCAGGGTTTGATTTTTCAATAAGCCCTATAGCTTTAATATAATCTTCTTTGTATACATCCATTTTTACACCACCTATCGCATTAGTGGCAAACGGATCTGTAGCAATGGTAAACTCATCTCTTAAAAAAACTGAGATATTTTCGCTTTCTAGTTTAGATTTAATGACTGCAGCCTCTGCAGGATAAGCAAATACAGCTATTGTTCTAAATTTGCTCATTTCTTTTTCAGAGATTTTGCAATGGTTTCAAGGACATATTCACAGTCATCAATAGTGTTATAACTATGTAGACATAACCTTAATCGCTCTTGACCTTCTGGTACAGTAGGTGATAAAATGGCTCTTACATCATATCCTTTGTGTTGCAATTGACCAGCCACTTTTCTTACATTCTTGTTACCTGGTATAATACAAACTTGTATGGCGGTCTCGCTTTCGCGAAAGCGTAATCGCAATCCACTTTGCACCACTAGTTTATTGAACTGCTGTATTAAAATTTGTAATTTTTTTATATGTACATGCTGATTCTCGAGATGCTCATAACCAGCATTAATAGTTAAAAGAGCATGTGGCGGTAATGCTGTGGTATAAATGAATGTGCGACAAAAATTAATCAAGTATTGTACTAAATCACTACTACCTAATATGGAAGCACCATGACAACCTAACGCCTTACCATATGTCACAACCCTAGCAAAAACTTGATCTTCTAATCCTAAATACTGTACGAGACCTTCACCATTATGACCTATAACACCTAAAGCGTGTGCCTCATCAACAATAAGATAAGCATTATTCATTTTTTTAGTAAGCTGAGTTAATTCTTCTAGTGGTGCTTGATCACCATCCATTGAAAAAACAGATTCAGTGATCACATAAACCTCTAGTTGTTCACCTTTTCCGAATTTATCTAGTAATATTTTTAAGTGATCAATATCATTATGTCGAAATTTAAGGGAACGTGCCATCGAAAGTTGAATACCATCCCTAATACTGGCATGTACTAACTCATCATATAAAATTAAATCGCCACGCTGCGCAACACTACTTATTAAACCTAGATTTGCGTCATAACCAGAGTTAAAAATGAGTGCATTTTCTGATTTATGAAAATGAGCGATACGATTTTCTAATGTATCAAATGCTTTACTATGTCCAGATAACAATCTAGAACCGGTGGCGCCATGTAGTAAGGTAGACTCCTCAACCATAGGGATTTTTGAAAAACCCAGGTAATCATTAGATGCAAAATCTATAAGATTGTTGTGCGATTTAAGTCTGCGCATATTTCCTGAGAAGTGTCGCATGCCTAGTTTGCGTATGAGTTTATCTGGTAGCATGTGGCAAAAGTAAGGAGTAATCTGTTATCGAATCATAGTTATTATGGAATATGAACCATAGACAGTCCATCTTTTTACTAGACATTACTTAACTGCACTAGTCTAGCTATTCAATGCTATACATTTGAACCTATTGATAATCTTGAGTACAGAGCTAATTGATTTTGTGTCCTTTAAAAAAATCTTATATTAGCATCACATTAATAACAACACGATGAAAAAAGCAATATTTATAGTGGCATTATGTTTAGGAACTCTAGCAAGTGCACAAACATTGAGCATGGATCTTACCAAAGCTCTTAAGAACGACGACACCACAGCCATTAATAGCTTAGTTACAGACAGTAACAAGGATACTTGTTATGAGGTTGGTAAATCCACTTCTTCACTTGCTCAACTAGCCATTCAAATGGACAGTGCAGATGTTTTACAGTTTTTAATTACTCAAAAGAATATCGATATTAACAATACATGTAATAATATGACGCCCTTAATGACCGCTGTTCAAATGGGACGTCCACACTTAGTGTCTATGTTATTAGACGCTGGAGCTGATAAGTCTTTAAAATTAGACGGAAAAACTGCAATGGATTATGCAACTGGAAATAATGCAGCAGCTATACAAAAGCTTTTGAAATAAAAGAGTTTAGTACTTACTGGTGTTAAACTAAAAAAGCCTCGATTCATAAGAATCGAGGCTTTTTTAATATCTTATAAAGTAAAGTATTAGTCAGCTAATACGATTGCTTTATTATCTTTCATTTCTATAACTCCACCAGTGATGTGAAAATTAGTAGTTCCATCTTCTTTGGTAAATAAAGACGCAACCGTCTCTTCTAGTTCTACTTTACCAAAAATCTTTACAGCTCCTTTTACTAATAATGAAACAACAGGTGCGTGATTATCCAGCATTTGGAATTGTCCACTTATACCAGGAACCGATACAGATTCAACAGTACCGCTAAAAAGAGTTTGCTCTGGTGTTACTATTTCTAAAATCATCTTTGTTTACTTTTCAATTACAATAAAACAGTCGCGATAATCCTTTAATTACCGCGACTGCCATTGTTTGATTTATGATACCTCAGCAAGCATTTTTTCTCCTGCCTCAATTGCTTCTTCAATAGTACCTTTAAGGTTAAATGCACTTTCTGGTAAGTGATCTAACTCACCGTCCATAATCATATTAAATCCTTTGATAGTATCTTTAATGTCAACTAACACACCTTTAAGACCAGTAAATTGCTCTGCTACGTGGAATGGCTGAGATAAGAAACGTTGTACACGACGTGCACGGCTTACTGCAAGTTTATCTTCTTCAGATAACTCTTCCATACCTAAGATAGCAATGATATCTTGAAGTTCTTTATAACGCTGTAATAATTCTTTTACGTTTTGTGCGCACTCATAGTGCTCTTTTCCTAAGATGTCTGCAGTAAGAATACGAGATGTAGAGTCTAGTGGATCTACCGCTGGGTAAATACCTAATTCTGCAATTTTACGTGATAATACTGTAGTCGCATCAAGGTGAGCAAATGTTGTTGCTGGTGCTGGATCCGTAAGGTCATCTGCAGGTACGTATACCGCTTGTACAGATGTAATAGATCCTTTCTTTGTTGAAGTAATACGTTCTTGCATCGCTCCCATCTCAGTAGCTAGTGTAGGCTGATATCCTACCGCAGATGGCATACGACCTAGAAGTGCAGATACCTCAGAACCTGCTTGAGTAAAACGGAAAATGTTATCAACGAAGAAAAGTACGTCTTTCCCTTGTCCATCTCCAGCTCCATCACGGAAATACTCAGCAATAGTAAGTCCAGAAAGTGCAACACGTGCACGTGCTCCTGGCGGCTCATTCATCTGACCAAAAACGAATGTCGCTTTTGAATCTTTCATGATTTCCTTATCTACCTTTTGTAAATCCCATCCACCTTCTTCCATAGAGTGCATGAATGCATCTCCATATTTTATAATTCCAGATTCTAACATCTCACGTAGAAGGTCATTCCCTTCACGTGTACGCTCACCAACTCCAGCAAATACTGAAAGTCCACCGTGACCTTTTGCAATGTTATTAATCAATTCTTGAATCAATACTGTTTTACCTACTCCAGCTCCACCGAACAGTCCAATTTTACCACCTTTTGCATAAGGTTCAATAAGATCGATTACTTTAATACCAGTAAAAAGTACTTCTGTAGATGTTGAAAGATCCTCAAATGCTGGCGCTGATCTGTGGATAGATAAACCATCATCTCCTGTTTTAGGAAGGTTACCTAAACCATCAATCGCATCACCGATAACATTAAAAAGACGACCATAAACGTCATCTCCAATAGGCATTTTAATAGGGTTCCCTGTAGATTTAACAGCGGTTCCACGTGAAAGACCATCTGTTGAATCCATAGAAATGGTTCTTACAGTATTCTCACCGATATGAGACTGCACTTCTAAAACTAGAAGGTTACCATTAAGTTCTACTTCAAGAGAATCATAAATTTTAGGAAGTGCCCCTTGTGCACTGTCAAATGTTACGTCAACCACCGGACCGATGATTTGTGAAACGCTACCTGTAATTTGAGACATTATATAATGTTTTTAAACTTAAAAAGATACGGCTTCAAAAAGCCTTTTTTCAGTGGCGCAAAGATACTGCTTTCCTAATTATATAGACATCAGAATTTTCAATTTTTTTATAAGCTCAAAAATCTATTGGATTACAACTAGGATTGTTGAATCACGCTTACGCGAAAGCGTAATAAAAAACCACCTAATCTCTTAGGTGGTTTCTACTTATATCTTTGGTCATCTACCTACTATTCTACCGTAACAGATTTCGCTAGATTACGTGGTTGATCCACGTTTTTATCTAACATTACTGCTATATGATAAGATAATAATTGTAATGGTATAGTGGTTAATAAAGGTGTCATAAACTCTATAGTATCAGGCACCTCTATTACGTGATCTGCAAGATCACGCACATCAACATCTCCTTCTGTAACGATACCTATTATCTTACCGCTACGAGATTTAATTTCCTGAATATTACTGACCACCTTTTCATAATGCCCTTTACGGGTCGCGATTACAACAACTGGCATTTGCTCATCAATCAAAGCAATAGGCCCATGTTTCATCTCTGCAGCTGGATAACCTTCTGCATGAATATAACTGATCTCTTTAAGCTTAAGAGCTCCTTCTAGCGCAACTGGAAAGTTAAATCCACGTCCTAAGTATAAACAATTAGGTGCATCTTTATATATCGCAGCTATTTTCTCGATATGATCGTTAGAACCGAGAGCTTTTTCTACTTTTTCAGGAATTGTATCTAATTCTTGTAGATATCTATGGAAGTCACTAGTCGAAATCTTACCTTTTTTCTTTGCTAACTGTAATGCGATAAGTGTTAGGACCGTAATTTGAGTTGTAAAAGCCTTAGTAGAAGCAACACCTATTTCTGGTCCTGCATGAGTATAAGCTCCTGCATGCGCCTCACGAGAGATGGAACTACCTACCACATTACAAACTCCAAAAACGAAAGCTCCTTTATCTTTAGCCATCTTTATAGCAGCCATTGTATCTGCTGTTTCTCCACTTTGAGAAATAGCAATTAATATATCATCCTTATCAATAACAGGATTCCTATACCTAAACTCTGACGCGTATTCTACTTCTACAGGTATTCTTGCAAGATCTTCAAAGATATATTCTGCCACAAGACCTGCGTGCCATGATGTACCACAAGCTACAATCAATATACGCCTAGCATTTAAAAACTTATCTATATGATCATCAATACCAGCCATCTTAATTAGGCCTTGATCTACTAACATTCTACCTCTGAAGGTATCTCTAATAGCCTGAGGTTGCTCATAAATTTCTTTAAGCATAAAGTGATCGTAACCACCTTTTTCAATCTGCTCAAGATTCATTTGTAATTCCTGTATGTACGGATCTACTAATGAGTCATCATGTATTTTACGGATTTTCATATCCTTGTGAGTACGCACAACAGCCATCTCACCGTCTTCTAAATAAATAGCTTCTTTAGTAAACTCAATAAAAGGAGACGCGTCACTAGCTATGAAGAATTCGTTTTCACCGACTCCTATTGCAAGAGGAGACCCTAAGCGAGCTACTACAATCTCATTAGGCTTATTACGATCAAACACGGCAATTGCATAAGCTCCTATAGTCTGATTTAAAGCTATTTGAACCGCCTTACCTAATTTTACTTTTTCTTTAGTCTTTACATCCTCTATTAGATTTACTAATACCTCTGTATCTGTATCTGATTGAAAAGTAAATCCTCTATTCATCAACTCTGTCTTAAGAGGTTGATAGTTTTCAATTATACCATTGTGTATAATTACAAGGTCACCACTATTAGAAAAATGAGGATGAGAATTAACATCATTAGGCACACCATGTGTAGCCCATCGTGTATGACCTATTGCGATAGTACCATTAGTACTAACCTCTGATTCTAACTTTGCCTCTAGATCAGCAACTTTACCTTTGGTTTTTGAAAACTTAAGATCTGTACCATCATAAATAGCAATCCCAGCACTATCATAACCTCTATATTCAAGTCTTTTAAGACCATTTAAAACAATAGGATAAGCGTCACGATGTCCTATGTAACCTACGATTCCACACATAATTTTCTATTTAATTGATTGTTTCTGAATAGTAAATCTCTAATTTAAGACGCTTATCAGCATCATTTGAAAGATTACCATGCAAAACTGTTCCCTCATGAGATATAGCAGATCCAGTCAGGATTTCTTCTACTACATTAGGATTTTTTACTTGAGCACCAGAAATTGAACTAACATTTTGTGTCACAGCTAGACCAAGACGAACATTCTCTATATCACCACTAATAATACTATTAATGTGTTCTGTCAATCTTATCTTATATTGAATACCTTGAGAAGTATCGTCATCTTCATCAACTCTTTCTAAAACACCTAAATGATTAGTCCTTAAGGATGAATTATCAAGAACATAATCTATAAGCACAGTTTTGTCATCATAATTATAAAGTATAATACGCTCCGGTTCAGTACTACCAGCAACAACCTCTGACTGATCTACATAGAATGTAAGTGAGGCATCATTAATAATCCAATCATCAGCTATTACCTGAGTTAAAGCATCTGCTTCTCCATTCATATCTACATCAGGCCCAAATAAATCAATTAAAACTACTGAACCTTCACCACCTTTTAGATATAATCTCTCTTCACCACTAACGTTATCATTTGCTGATTGTATTGACGAAACGATTGCTGGATCTAACTCGTTGTTTATAAAACCTACTTTATTACCATCAAAATTTAATTCAACGATACTTTCAATTTCTATGGTCGTTGTAGTAGGGTCGTTATCTATATCACTATCATCATCAAATTCTGATCTTATATACAGTTTGATATCAGCATCGTTTAGGTTAAAATGAACCATATGACCATTACCGGTAAATCCAGATAATTTAAAATACAATCCTCTAAAGTAATTTTGAAAATCACTAGCGCTCTGAAGAGCTGGTTGACCTTCCTGATCTATTATTAAAGACCTCCAGTATGCTGAACTAGCTGGTGTTAGATCAATACGCTCCCTTAACCTTGGAGCAGACCTACTGCTAACAACGTCATCTAATGCTAACTCTATTGATTCTTCTTCATTCGGAAAAAAATTGTCATCAGAATAAATCAGAGGTCCTAAATTAGACTCTATGGTAGGCTTAAGATCCGAATAATACACCGCAGGATTGGTAACGTCATCTACATCAAAACTATTTAAGAAATATTTATTTTCATAAATTTCCAATCCATTTTCCATCGTACCATATAATGAATCAATACTATAAGTAGTTACCTCACCTACAACAGTTTCTATTGTAGAATAATATGGTATTTGAAGCACAACACTATCTAATACAATATTATCACCAAAATCTGGATCGGTAAAAGCTAAATTAACCTGACTAACAAAGTCGTAACTAGTTCTTCCATAAACTGGGTCATTATAGACTCCAAAAGGAAAAGATCCAAAATTATTAGTCTGTACAGGGCCTAATAACTCATTAAATGCAACTACATCAAATTCTTGTTTTTTGATTCGATCATTTAACTGATCTGCTCCTAGTATGTCACTCCCGATTGTATTTAACTCGTTATCACACGCAGCTAATCCTAAAATTAAACCTGCAACAATTGAAACGTTCATAGCAACACGTTTCATTTTACTCATCATTTTCTTTTTCATTTAAAATATCGTTAAGATAGAATCCTTCATAAGCATCTGCAAATTCTTCATGAGAATGGAATTCCAAAACAGGCTTATCAACAGAGTCGATATAAGAATCTAACTCCTCGCCTAAATCCTCACTAGCTTTAATAATCCCATCACTAAACCTAACAGCATTCTTCATTATATTAACATATGAAGGCTCCTCAAACTCAGTTAC
Organism: Nonlabens ulvanivorans; assembly: GCF_000732625.1. Taxonomy (GTDB): domain Bacteria; phylum Bacteroidota; class Bacteroidia; order Flavobacteriales; family Flavobacteriaceae; genus Nonlabens; species Nonlabens ulvanivorans. Next base: position 706,129 of record NZ_JPJI01000032.1, on the reverse strand, counting down.
AGCATCATCATCCAATGCATCAAATCTTAGTTTATCTATCATTTCAGTATCTAACGTTCCTTCAAAGGATTGATTATATACCGAGGTAACTATTTTACTATCTTCAAATAATGGATCATTACCATAATAATTCTTTATGTACAATGGCAGTAGTCCGGCTAACCATCCGTGCACGTGAATAATATCTGGCGCCCAATTTAATTTCTTAACTGTTTCAATGACTCCTTTGGCAAAAAAGATAGCACGCTCATCATTATCATCAAACATGTTACCATCCTCATCTGTAAGCGTCGCCTTACGCTTAAAATAATCTTCATTATCTATAAAGTAAACCTGCATTCTTTCCTTAGGAATAGAAGCCACTTTAATGATTAGTGGCATATCTAAATCATTAATGATTAGATTCATTCCACTTAAACGGATTACTTCATGCAATTGGTGTCTGCGCTCGTTAATATTTCCGAAACGAGGTGTAAATATTCTGATCTGACCTCCACGATCATTCACCATTTTAGGACTAAAATAGGACATCGAGGATGCTTCAGTTTCTGGTAAATAAGGGATAACTTCTGAGGATACGTACAGGACTCTTTTTTCCTTCATAAATTGTTTTATTGATGCCTAACTTTTAGCAAGTTGCAAAAATACACAATTTCTTGCACTTTCATGGTTTAACCTTATGTTTGTAGCATTGTCCAAACCTATATCCCTATGGTACTTCAAACCCATAAAGAATTAAGCTCACAGATTGAAAGCCTTAAAAATGAAAGTCTTAGAATCGGATTTGTTCCTACCATGGGAGCTCTTCATGCTGGACATATTTCTTTAATGCAGGAAGCAATGAAATCTAACGACGTTCTCGTTGTGTCTATTTTTGTAAACCCTACCCAGTTTGATAATGCCAGCGATTTAAGTAAGTATCCTAGAACGGTTGATAATGATATCGATCTAATCTATAAACATTTTGATAAATCCAAGGTAATTATATACACTCCTCACGTTGAGGATATATATGGTAATAGCACAGTCGCAAAATCTTATAAATATGATGGATTAGAGCAGGTAATGGAAGGTGCTAATAGACCAGGTCATTTTGATGGAGTAGGAACCATTCTAGAATTCTTATTTCAAAAAGTACAACCAGATCATGCTTATTTTGGCGAGAAAGACTTTCAACAGTTACAAATAGTCAAGAAACTAGTAGAAAAACTCCATTTACCTATTCAAATCATAGGCTGCCCCATAAAAAGAGAAATGAACGGACTAGCAATGAGCTCTCGCAATGAAAGATTAAGTCCTAAAGCCAGGAAAGAAGCAATTTTCATTATACAATCTCTAGAAAAAGCTAAAGAACATTTCAAAAACCACAGTATTAATGATACTGTTGAAATGGTACAAAAGTTGTATACAGAAAATAAAAATCTAGAATTAGAATATTTTACTATCGCAAGTGAAGAAACTCTAGTCCCTGTAAAACGTAAATACCATAAACACACCTATAGAGCTTTTATAGTTGCCCATTTAGAAGGTGTAAGATTAATTGATAATATGCGTTTATCATAATAATGATTTTTAAATAATTACAAATCGTATCTTTGCAACATGTTAATTACAGTAGTAAAATCCAAAATTCACCGAGTTAAAGTAACCGGTGCAGACCTAAATTACATAGGCAGTATCACCATTGATGAAGATCTAATGGATGGTGCAAATATAGTTGAAGGTGAAAAAGTTCAAATTGTTAATAATAATAACGGTAACCGCTTAGAGACCTATGCCATTCCTGGGCCGAGAGGTAGCGGAGAAATCACTCTTAATGGAGCAGCAGCAAGAAAAGTAGCTCCTGGTGATGTGCTTATCCTTATCTGTTATGCTCAAATGACGATGGAAGAAGCTCGTGCTTTTAAACCAACACTACTTTTCCCTAATGAAGAGGATAACACCTTATCATAAATCAGCTTGAAAAAAGCATCTCTCAAAGCATTAAAAATAGTATTACCGCTTGCGCTAGGTATATTTTTAATTTATATCTCTTACACTCAGTTTACTGAAAATCAAATTGAAGAGATAAAATCTTATTTGATTGATGCAAACTATAGCTGGATTGTTCTAGGAGTTTCACTATCCTTTTTGAGTCACCTATCTAGAGCATGGCGATGGAACTATATGCTTAAAGCAATAGGGCATCAACCAGCTTTTCTTACTAATGTGATGGCTATTGGCACAGGATATGCTATGAATTTAATAATACCTCGCAGTGGTGAAGTAGCTCGTGCAGTTGTTGTAAATAGAGTAGATAACGTACCAGTAGATAAAGCTATAGGTACTATAATAGCAGAGCGTGTTCTCGATTTTATTATTCTATTAATCATCACAGCTACCGCTTTATTAGTGTCAGGCACTGTTATCATTGACTTCTTTAAAGAACGTTTAAATACTGCTTTCGCGAAAGCAGAATCTTCAACAATTATTATCTATGGAATAATTGCGCTAATCTTTACCGTCATTGTAGTTGTATTATTTAGATACATAAAACCATTTCAAAAACTAAAAAACTTTATCAGCGGTCTTAAAGATGGTTTTAATACGATATGGACCATGCAGCAAAAATGGCTTTACCTAGCTCATACATTATTTATATGGACCATGTATTTATTAATGTTTTACGTCAGTATTTTTGCCATTCCAGGCACAACCTCTATACCTATTAGCGGAATTTTAAGTGCATTCGTAGCAGGTAGTTTTGCCGTCGCGTTTACAAACGGCGGTTTTGGTGCTTATCCCTATTTTATAGCACAGGTCCTTTTGCTATTTGACGTGGCAGACACCTTAGGAACGTCACTAGGTTGGATCCTGTGGACCTCACAAACAGTACTAGTTCTAGTTTACGGTATAGTATCATTTGTAATGCTTTCTATAAAAAATAGTGTTTCGGCTAAATAATTGTAAATTCCGTTCCAAAAATTTTCTTACAATGAAACATTTTATCGCTTTCATCATATTGTTATTTACCTGCAATACTCTATTCTCACAAGCTTTTTATAGAGCATACCCTAGCGATGTGTTAGGTACGGAACGCAATATTAAGGTGCTTAAACCACGTAACTATGCTGAGAATCCTGAAAAAACATATCCATTAATTGTGGTCCTAGATGGTGATTATCTTTTTGAACCTGTTGCAGGTAATGTAGATTACCTATCCTATTGGGATCAAATACCAGAAAGTTTTGTTTTAGGAATTAACCAGCGTAAAAGTCGTTATGATGAAACCGCAATCAATCGCGAAAGTGGCTTGCCAGAATCACAAAGCGCAGACTTTATGGACTTTATCATGGAGGTTGTTGAAACTATGAAAGAAGAATATCGTATCGCACCATTTACAGTAATTATAGGTAAAGATGTCACTGCAAATCTAGCTACCTATTTTTTAATGCGTAAAAAAGTTGCTTTTGACGCTTACCTCAATATAGATCCAGATTACTCAACTTTAATAACAGATAATCTGGTGAGTAAAATTTCACAATTAGAAAGCTATAATTACTACTATGTTGCCACACCAGAAAAGCTAAGCACAACCGATAATATGTTTACCACACAAGTGGACTCATTACTAGAAAACCGTAAAAACGTGCATTTGCTATATGAGAAGATAGAAGGCGTTGATAAATACGGACTAGGCGCACATGCCATACCACGCGGGCTGAATTATATTTTTGAAGAGTATAAACTTATCGATGAAGACGCCTTAGTAAATAAAGCTGTAGCGGCTGATATGGCTGCAGAAGGTAAAGAAACTAAAAACGCTGCAAATGCTATAGAAACACTAATTGAAAAATACAAATACATTAAGGAAGTCTACGGTATCGACATGAGAGTCAGACTAATAGATATCGTAACTGTAGCAGAACACCTTATAGACAACAAGAAGTACGATGAACTAATAGATGTAGCAGACCTTGCTATGAAAGAATATCCAGAAAAACTTTATGGTCGCTTTATAGAAGGAATAGGTTATGAAGGAATAGGTAGACCAGAGCGCGCCATAAAATCATATAATGCAGCATATGCATTAGAACCTGCTGTAGGAATTACAAAAGATGATGTGCTGGACAAGGTAGAAATGCTTCAGGAAAAAAAATAAATGGCCAAAGTAAAGACAACATGGTTTTGCCAGAATTGTGGCGCTCAACACGCACGCTGGCAAGGACAATGTACCACGTGTAAGGAATGGAACACACTAGTTGAAGAGGTTGTTCAAAAAGAAAAGAAACCTTCTTGGGATGCTACTAGCGGCGATACGCTTTCGCGAAAGCGTACTCCACAACCACAACTTATCACTCAAATAGATGTGACTGAAACGCCACGTTTAGATACAACAAATGCAGAGTTTAATAGAGTATTAGGTGGTGGACTAGTACCTGGCTCTGTAACCTTATTAGGTGGTGAACCTGGAATAGGTAAATCAACTTTATTGCTTCAAGTTTGCCTTAATTTACCTTATAAGACGTTATATGTAAGTGGAGAAGAAAGTGCACAGCAAATAAAAATGAGAGCAGATCGCATCAAACAAGATGCGACCAACTGCTACATTTTAACTGAAACTAAGACTCAAAATATTTTCCGTCAGATTACAGAAATGCAACCTGAGGTACTTATTATAGATTCTATACAAACTCTGCAAACCGAGATTATAGAAAGTACCGCTGGTAGCGTATCTCAAATCAGGGAATGTACTAGCGAGCTTATAAAATTTGCCAAAGAGACCAATACACCAGTGCTTTTGATAGGTCATATTACTAAAGATGGTAACATCGCTGGACCTAAAATACTAGAGCACATGGTAGATACAGTATTGCAATTTGAAGGCGATCGCAATCATACTTATAGAATTTTACGCGCGTTAAAAAACCGCTTTGGAAGCACACATGAAATCGGTATTTATGAAATGTTGGGTCACGGTTTACGTGAAGTTATCAATCCTAGCGAAATCTTAATATCACAACGCGGTACTAGTTTGAGTGGTACTGCAATCGCTGCCACTATGGAAGGTATGCGTCCTTTAATGATAGAAGTTCAAGCATTAGTGAGTACGGCTGTATATGGAACACCTCAACGTAGTGCTACAGGATATAACTTAAAGCGTCTCAACATGATTCTAGCCGTATTAGAAAAAAGAGCTGGCTTTAAACTAGGCCAAAAAGATGTATTCTTAAATATAACGGGTGGTATCACTGTAGACGATCCAGCGATTGATCTTGCTGTAGTGGCCGCTATTCTTTCATCTAACTTTGATATTGAACTTTCTTCACAACATTGTTTCAGTGCAGAGGTAGGTCTAGGTGGAGAAATAAGACCTGTTTCACGCATGGAACAGCGTGTTAATGAAGCCGCAAAACTAGGATTTGAGAAAGTGTTTATTGCACCGGCAAAACAAAAGTTTAAAGAAGTAGGTACCGATGTACAAGCTTTTTCAAAAATTGAAGATTTAATTAAATATTTATTTTCATAATTAATTATAAGTATATGTTTTTAAGAATATTATGTTTAATCACACTAGTCAGTTTTGCATCTTGTAAATCTGCCGATAAGGAAGTTGAAACAGTAAAAACAACCGAGGTTGATAAAACTGACAACGATATTTTACATCTTGAGTCACCTGATGGGACCTATACTAATCTTGCTGCATTACTAGAAGAGCATAAGGGAAAGGTAGTCTATGTGGACTATTGGGCTAGCTGGTGTAAACCATGTCGCGTCATGATGCCAGCATCTGCAAAACTAAAAGAGCGTTATAAAGGTAAAGATGTCGTATTTCTTTACATATCTATTGACACAAAAAGAAATGCCTGGGAAAAAGCAAATCAAGAAGAAGGATTTACTGAGCATAGTTACATTGCTACTAATTATCCTAAAGCAAAGATTTTTCAGCTTAGAAATGTAAGTAGCATCCCTAGATATATGTTATATGATAAGAACGGCCGCATGATAGATGATAACGCTATGCGTCCCGTACAGCCAAATCTTATAACTGCAATAGACGGTTTACTATCTTTATAGTTTGCAGTTCATTAAAAAATACTGGCTTTATGCAAGTATCCTTATTGCTGTAATAGCTGTAATAATTACCTATGCAGTAAAGCCAGCATTGTTTGATTTTATATTAAAACCATCACAACGAACTATTTACGAGCGCAATTTTAACGATAATCCGGAAAAATTAAAACGCTGGAATAATCTTTTATCTATTGCTTCAAAAGATCAAGTAACCATTAATGAGTCTACTGCAGAACGTGTTGTGACCACTTCTCAAAAACCATTTACTGCAGGCTATCTTATCAACCTACAACTAGGTGAAGTATTAATGAGTACAGTCGACTCACAAGATTCATGGATACTTGAAGCTAGAGATCTAGACGGCGATTTACTTCAAGATGCACAATTACAAAATGACAGTCTGATCTTAAACTATAAATCAGATAAAAATATTAAAGTCCGTATCATTCTTCAGGCAAAACTAGAAACAGAATCCACAACAGATTTTAAAATTTATACTTTACCACAATATAATTTTCCAGTAGCAGGAAAAGATAATACTGCTATACAAAGTTTCTGGGGTGCTTCAAGAGGTGGCGGCAGTCGTAGTCATGAAGGAAATGATATTTTTGCATCTAAAGGTCATCCAGTAGTTGCTATTACTTATGGAACAATTTCTAGCATCAGAAATCGTGGATTAGGCGGTAAACAGGTTTGGGTTAAAGATTATGATAATGGTTATTTACATTATTATGCTCACCTAGACGATTGGATAGTAAATGAAGGCGACATGGTCTGGTCTGGCGACACACTAGGATATGTAGGGAATACAGGAAATGCAAAAAACACACCACCACACTTACATTTTGGAATCTATAAAAACGGCAGTGCTGTAGATCCAAAACCATTTATTTGGAAAACCCAAGTTCCAGCAAACGCGATTTCCTTACCTCAACTCATCAATCCACGTGCAAACGGTTTTGCCGCAAATCTACGTACTGAACCATCAAGCTCTAGTGACATTCTTCAAGATTTAAAAACAGCACCTGTAACCATAATAGGTAATACCGGAAACTGGTATCATGTTAGAACCTCAGCCGGTTTAAGCGGCTATATGCATAAAAGTGTGTTAGTAGAACAATAATTATAGATTAGTCAACTCTAGTGTGACTTCATATAGCGGCCTGGATTGCATCTTTGCTTTGAGCCATGCATAGAAACTCATGACAAAAATATCTTCTCTGTCTGCTCCTATCCAGTCAAATGATTTCTCTACCTTGTTATAGAAAGCTTCTGTAGTTACTTGATGTGGTGTGTCATAGTATAAACGTAGTAATTTGAGATAAGAAAGCACTCGCTTTTCCTTCTTCTCTATTAATCTCTTGCGATATCTTTTATTGAAACTACGCATTCTGGATTCTACTAAATCAGGCTGGTTACGTTCTATAAGAATGAGAATTTCTATGATATTGCGTTTTATCACCCAATTGAATCCTGCTCGTTTTTCATAAAAGTCATCGCTATGAGAAAGGCCGCGCATGATTAAACTGCACTTCGCATAATCTTCTTTTTGAAAATACGCCATTATAGAAGTCAATTCGCTCTCTGGAGTTGAGTGATTGATATGACTTAAAGTCTTCATACCATTTACCAACTCACCAGTATAAATCTCTATTAATGCTTTTAGATGATAATAATCATCACCCATCGTTTTCATGTATTTCCCATTCTCTAATTTTAATTGCGATCCCATTAAACTTAAAAACTCTTGTGCTTTGTCAAAGTTTTTGTTTCTGAAATATGTCATACTCATCAACTTTAAAATAGCTATGTGATAATACAAATGACGTGTAGCGAGGTCTTTCTTAGTATTTACAATATGATAGGCCTCTTCCATAAAGTGTGCTGCGCTGTAATAATCACTTTTTATAGTAGCTGTCTCTACCGCGATGGTCATTAAAGTATACAAAGACTTAAACCCAAAAGCGGCATTTAGCTTAATTCCATAGGTTTTTAAATGACGATCTATCACTTCTTCTACATCTTGATCACCAGTCTGTAAATCTTCTTTTATAAACGCATAGGCCGTCATTAAATGCGCCTCTGCAAGCTGGTTTTTCAAGTTACTCTGGTACTCTTCAACCACTAGATCTAACTGGACTGATGGATTCTTATGAACATGTTGTAATAAGGTGTGGTACATTTCATTAAGTAACGCATATAACTCAAGTTTATGGGCCTTTTGAATTGCCTTTTTTAGAATTTTAAAGCCTAATTTATGCAGGCCTTTCTCAAAAAATATTCTTGAAGCTAGTAGATTTTTTAATAGTTGCATCTCTTCATCGCTTTCTGTTTCTAGACCGTGCGACGCAGTAAAATCTATCAGATTGTCACGCAGTCTTTTAGTTAATGCATAGAGTGCATTTTGATTCTCGTCACCATATAATCGGGTTGCCAGATCAGTAGTCACGCCATTTTCTATAAGCTGAAAAAGCTTAATGTTTTTAACGTCAGATCTTCTATTTCTCGCTTTCGCGAAAGCGTAGAAAGCCAACCTTTCTTCATTAGTCATACTATCAATTAGCAAAATAAGCTCTTTCATATCGTAAGAATATATAAATCCAATATACAGTAAATAAAAGTATTATATTATAAATTAATATTCTTAATCATAAGAAACTAAAATATATTGACTCATATCGATTGAACATATATCGCACATTTGTACCATCAAACAATCAAAACAAACAACATGGAAAATCAAACATTTAATCCAGTAAACGTAAAGACTGAAAAGAAAGAAAAAGAGGCATTTAATGGCAAACCTACACCAGCATTTATTGCTGCATCGTGGAGCGCATTGCTTATAGGAATGGTATCCTATTGTATAGGGTTATGGAACGCAGACATGCTTCTTAATGAGAAAGGCTATTATTTTGTCATCTTGCTCTTTGGTCTATTCTCTGTCATATCAGTGCAAAAGGCTGTGAGAGATAAGCAAGAAGGCGTGGCTGTGACAGATATGTATTATGGAATTGCATGGTTTGTAACCATAGCCTCGTTAGTGTTGCTAGTCATAGGACTATGGAATGCAGACTTACTATTGAGTGAGAAAGGTTTTTACGGGATGTCATTTGCGCTTAGTTTATTTGCTGCCATTGCGGTACAAAAAAACACGAGAGATGTAAAATTTATTGATGATAAAGAGAAGTAGAAATTATGGATTGGTTAGTTGAAAAAAGAGGTTATCTGGTCTTGTTGGGACTTTTATCAGTTAGTATAGTATTTATAGGTTTGATTGATATTGCAATATATGGCGTTGTGAAAACTAAAAGTATTATAACCGATTCTATACGGTTGCCAGTTATGATTATTCAGGTTGGCTCTACAATTATAGGCTTCACAATATCACTGTATATTCTTAGTAAAAAAAAGAGTGCAAAAAATGGAAACGTAATTGCCGGATTAATTTTATGCTCTCCTTTATTCCTTTTTTATTTAGTAATGTTAATACTCCTATTAATTGGTAATCTTAACTAACAAAACAGGCTTATGCAATCGCATAAGCCTGTTTTGATGTTTGGGAAACGGCCTTTTGAAAAAGAGGTCGTTTTTTAATACATGTAATTTATGGTCGTTAATGAGGTGTTAGAATTATTAAAATTCAACTGGACTTCATTTCCTGAAACTTGTAAACTGGAAATATCAAAAGTAAAACTCTTCTCAAAAACTGCGGTACACAGCTCTGTATTGGTGAATTCAAGAATTAGATTTCTTTCTGGAGGACTTGAAAAAGAGACCACATCAGAATCTACAAGATCTAGTGTCCATGACGATCCATCACATCCACTACCACTAATTATTATGGTTAAACAATCACCTGAAAGTGATAATCCTGTAATAGATACATTTTCATTAAGGTTACCGTATCTACTGGCATCTATAATCACGTCTGATGCATTAATACAAACCTGCTGATTAGTATTAATATCTTCATCACCTACATCGCATGACAACAAAGTCACACATAAAATTAAAAGTATTGTATTTATTGATTTCATAATATTGCTTTTAAAGTAGATGCTCATTACTTTAAAAGGTTGCGTTTATTACTTACAATCTCTTTTAATCTATTTCGACCACAACAGGACAGTGATCGCTATGCACTGCACTTTGTAGAATTACTGCTCGTTGAATACGGTCACGTAATGGTTCACTAGCCATATGATAATCTAAACGCCATCCTTTATTACGTGCGCGAGAACCACCACGGTAACTCCACCAACTGTACTGATCTGGCTCATCGTTGAACATTCTAAACGTATCTATAAAACCACTAGCAACAAATCGATCCATCCACTCACGTTCTTCTGGTAAGAAACCAGAGGTGTTTTTAAGTCCTTTAGGATTATGAATGTCTATGGCTTTGTGACAGATATTATAATCGCCACAAACAATAAGGTTCGGTCGTTCTTTACGCAGTTCTTTAGAATATTCTAGAAACTCTTCCATGTACTTGAACTTAAAACTTAGTCGATCATCATTTGTACCACTAGGCAAATACATGCTCATGATAGACACATCGCCAAAATCTACTCGTAAATTTCTTCCTTCAAAGTCCATAGACTCTATACCAGTTCCATATTCCACATGATCTGGTTTTGTTTTAGAAATAATAGCCACACCACTATAACCCTTTTTTTGAGCACTATAATAGTATTGATATTCATATCCAGCTTCTTTAAAAGCCTCCGTATCTACTTGATCCTCATTGGCTTTTATTTCTTGCAAGCATAACACGTCTGGATTTGCAGCTTTAAGCCAAGTGATAAAATCTTTTTTCATCGCCGCACGAATTCCGTTGACGTTATAGGATATGATTTTCATAGGTGAGTTTTAATTTTTACGAAGGTAATAATTGAATGGCATTTTGGTTGGGTTAATAGATTCCGCATCAAGTACGGAATCTCACTTATTCCTTATACATTCCTACAATTAACTCATCCTTATCATTCATAGTCGCACGATACATTCCTGCGGTATTGAATTCCATGGATATGTTCCCTAGATGATCTAAGGCTACGATTCCGCCAGTACCGCCTAAATCGACAAGCTTTTTCTGGACCACAGCATCAGTTGCTTCTTTCAATGTCATGCCTTTATATTCCATCATGGCGCTGATGTCATAAGCGACTTGCGCACGTATAAAATACTCACCATGTCCAGTGCTTGAGACACCGCAAGTGGCATTATTTGCATAAGTTCCACTACCTATAATGGGTGAATCACCTATGCGGCCATATTTCTTGTTGGTCATTCCGCCAGTACTAGTTCCGGCAGCGATATTGCCATTTTTATCTAGCGCTACACAACCTACGGTTCCGTATTTAGAATCCTTGATAAATGGATCTTCTAGTACTAACTGAGCTACTTTTTTATCATTTTGCGCATCCTTTTCGGCTTCTCTTTTTAGAACACGTTGCAAGGACTGGTAACGGTTCTCGGTATAGAAATAACTGTTAGGTACAATCTCTATGTTGGGATCTTGTAACGCTTTCGCGAAAGCGTCTCCACCACTACCACTTAGTAACACATGCTCAGAATCTGTCATCACTTTACGGGCTAGCGAAATAGGGTTTTTAACCGTAGTAATACCTGCGACCGCACCAGCATTAAGTGTTTTTCCATCCATAAAACTAGCGTCAAGTGAGTTGATACCATCGTGTGTAAATACCGCTCCTTTTCCAGAGTTGAATAACGGCGAGTCCTCCATGATGCGTATGCTCGCCTCAACAGCATCCATAGCATCGCCTCCATTTTTAAGAATATCATGTCCTGCTTTTACAGCTTCTGTGAGTTTATCGTTATACTGTCTTTCCAGCTCTGGTGTCATGTTCTCTTTTTTAATCGTTCCTGCACCACCATGAATCACTATGGCAAATTCACTAGTTTGTTTTTGGGTTTCAGGAATTACAACTTCTTCAGATTTTGTTGCTGTTTCTTGACAGGCAATTAAAACTATAGCTACTATTAAAAAAAAGATTTTTTTCATGATTTGTAATTTGAGTTACAAGTTACTGAAAAAGCCGTGATGTAGGTAGTTAAGAATTTGTTGAATGTAGTCCGGTACTGATTGTAAAGCCGACCTTAAAACTGTAACTTTATACTTTAAAATAAACTGACATGGCAATTGCAAAACCTTTTAACCTTAACCAGTGGATTGAAGAAAATAGAGACTCTTTAAAACCACCTGTAGGGAATAAGAATTTATATAAAGATGCTGGTGATTATATAGTCATGATCGTTGCTGGACCTAATGCTCGCAAAGATTATCACTACAACGAGACTGAAGAACTTTTCTATCAACTAGAAGGAAACATAGAAGTTCACATACAAGAAGATGGCGAGAAAAAAACCATGAAGTTAGGTCCTGGTGACATGTACTTGCATCCTGGTAAAGTACCGCATTCTCCTGTACGTCACGAGAATTCTATAGGACTAGTTATTGAGCGCAAACGTACTAGTAAAGATGATGTTGATGGATTACTATGGTTTTGTGATAACTGCAATAACAAGCTACATGAGACATACTTTAAACTAGATAACATAGAGAAGGACTTCTTGCCACGCTTTAAAGAGTTTTACACTAGTAAAGAGTTGCGCACTTGCGATAATTGTGGCACTACTATGGAAATGGATGAGCGATTTGTGGGGTAATCTCCAGCGACTATATTTAAAACAACAAAAACCCCAAGCTCGCACTTGGGGTTTTTTATTCTTAAAATGTAGTTAGGGATTACATTTTAGGAAGTAGTACTGCGTCCACTACGTGGATTACTCCATTAGATTGGTTAACGTCTGCTATCGTTACGGTAGCCATTCCACCATTTGCGTCTGTGATTACTACTTTACCATCTTTAATGGTTAAAGTTAGATCAGCTCCAGCTACAGTTGTTACTACTGCTTTACCGTTATTCTTTTTGATTAAAGCGATTACATCTGCAGCGCTAAATTTTCCAGCGATTACATGGTAAGTAAGCACGCCTGTTAATGCTTTTTTATTTTCTGGCTTCAATAACGTATCTACTGTTCCTGCTGGTAAAGCATCAAATGCTGCGTTAGTAGGTGCAAAAACCGTGAAAGGTCCTTCACTAGATAATGTTTCTACAAGGTCTGCCGCTTTAACTGCTGCAACAAGAGTGGTGTGATCTTTTGAGTTTACTGCATTCTCTACGATGTTTTTAGAAGGATACATCTCAGCTCCACCTACCATTACCGTTTTTTCTTTTTTCATCATTCCGTCTTGGGCAACAGAGTTCTGACCGATAAATAGGGCTACAGCTACGAGCGCAAGGCTAAAAAATTTTGACTTTTTCATAGTTTTTTTGTTTTAGTTAATGTGTTATACTGCTTGATATACTGCGTTAGTGTCGATTTGGTTTTTCAACTAACGCGTTTTAACTCAGTATTAACCTAAAACAGCTCATTTTAAGAGAGTTTGGGAAAACCAGTGAAAATTAGGCAACTGGATAAGGTCCAGCTTTTAAACTATGTAATTTAATTCAACAAGATGCCTTTTTGCCCCATTATAGGTACATCTTCAAAATTATCTTCTTTAATAGTATGCGGTGCAGCGGTAAAGGTTTTATCATAAAGTTTATTGTCCTTAAAATAGGTCAATATAATTTCATTTGTAAATGAAAAAACCTCTTCCATGATAAGCTCTACTTTAATGGCGCTTTTTGCAGCCACTACAGGAAACGCTTGCCTAAAGGTAGTCGTCTTGCGCCCATCACTATGCTTACCACGACTCATGACCATTACAGATTCAATAGCTTCTTTACTATTATTAATGAGGTAAATATTCCAATCATTTGAAGAGAAGTCCTCATTCCATTCTTTCATTATGGCAATGTGAACGTCATTTACTTCTGGTATAATGATGTCTTTTTTCATGACTATTTTAATCGTTTTTCAATCGTTACTTTAAGTTGATCTATAGTTTCCTGCTCATTCAAAACTGCTGTACTTATAAATATATCTAATCCAGAGTTTGTACCAAATCCATCATTGTAATCTTGCACAGCATCACTAATACTTAAAACAACTGGGAACTTGTACTTAGGCAACCACTTAGACCAGTATTGTTTTGCAAACTCGTCTTTATGTAGAAATTCTAATTGTAAATTAGGGTTCGTATCAAGCAAGTTTTTGCGGAAGCGTGACCATTTCTCATTTTCTTTAAAAACGCCATAAGTGAGATCGCACAATTTGCAATCATAGGTGTCTGGACTCACTATTTTATGTGCACTATCTAGTAAGGAGTTAATTTTACCAGAGTTTGCGTTGTACACAAAAATAAGTTTAGTAATCACTTTTTAAATGGTACTAGAAAATTGTTTTAAGAAACGCACATCGTTTTCAAAAAACATGCGAATATCACCTATACCGTATAACAACATCGCAATACGTTCCACACCCATTCCAAAGGCAAAACCACTGTATTCCTCTGGATCAATTCCACAGTTAGTAAGTACCGCAGGATCTACCATACCACATCCACCTATCTCTAACCATCCAGTACCTTTGGTAATTCTATAATCGGTCTCGTTTTCAAGACCCCAATAAATGTCAATCTCTGCACTAGGCTCTGTAAACGGGAAATATGATGGTCGCAATCTGATTTTAGACTTACCAAACATCTCTTGAGTAAAATGCAAAAGCGTCTGTTTCATGTCTGCAAAACTCACATCCTTATCAATATAAAGACCTTCTACTTGATGAAAAATACAGTGTGCACGAGCACTTATAGCCTCATTACGGAAAACGCGACCTGGAGATATCGTTCTAATCGGCGGTTTATTATTTTCCATATAACGCACTTGCACGCTAGAGGTGTGCGTTCTCAATAACACATCTGGATTAGTCTGTATAAAGAACGTGTCTTGCATATCACGTGCTGGATGATGTTCTGGTAAGTTTAATGCGGTAAAATTGTGCCAGTCATCTTCAATTTCTGGACCTTCACTCACATTAAAGCCTATACGTGAAAACACCTCTATAATTTGATTCTTAACCAGCGATATAGGATGGCGTGAACCTATCTCCATAGGATAACCTGTGCGCGTTAAGTCACCATAAATACCAGCTTCTTCTTGCTTGGATTCTATAGATTCCTTTAGGGCATTTACCTTATCAGTCGCTTTTTGCTTGAGCTCATTAATCGCCTGGCCAAAATCTTTCTTTTGCTCATTAGGCACTTCTCTAAATGCAGCAAAAAAGTCATTTAACAAACCTTTTTTACCTAGATATTCAATTCTAAAAGCCTCAATAGCTTCTTTAGAATCTGCCTTAAAACTTTTTACTTTCTCAATATGTTCCTTAACTCGGTCCAGCATGGTGTATATTATATGGTTGCAAATTTAGTTATTTTAGTACGGAAACTAACCAGTAGAAACAGCAATATAGCCGTTAACAGATTTGTAATGATTTTAAATAACACGCTTTCGCGAAAGCGTAATTCCTCAAAATTATACACTTAGCCATCAACGATTCATTTTCTTAATAACTAGTTGCCGGTAGCGCTTGATGGTTTTGATTATTTTTTTAGGTTTGTCATATGCAAATCGCTACTTACATATCAGACTTATTATATCGCCACGAGTGTGTGGTGCTGCCAGGTTATGGTGCGTTTATATCGCGCCGTGTACCAGCCCAACATTTTGCGAGCAGTCATACCATCTATCCACCTAAAAAAGGACTGAGCTTTAATGCTCAAATCCAGCAAAACGATGGATTATTAGTAAATTATGTAGCGACTGTAGAATCTATTCCATATCAACAAGCGGTACAAGAAGTGCGCAATTATGTGCGATTTTTAGATCACGAACTAGATACCAATGGAGTAGTAACGATCCATAAAATAGGCCGTTTTACACGTAATGATGAACAATCATTACAGTTTACGCCTATGTATTTAGTGAATTATCTACCAGAGGCTTTTGGGCTTACTGCGCATGAAACCTATGCAGTGGATAGAACACCTGTAGAAACTAAGATTCCAGTTCCTGCAGCGGCAACTATAGAATTACCACCGGTTCAAAAAGAAGAAGTTGAAGAAACTCCAGTAGTTCCTTTACACGTTCCTGCGGCAAGTAAAACACCGTGGTTGCGTTATGCAGCGATAGGAGCAGTATTAATAGGATTGAGCTATGTAGGTTTTAATACTTACACCACTCAAGAAGCTCAGAACGATATTGCAGTTCAAGAAATGGCAGATGAAGAATTTACTCGCGAAATTCAAGAGGCTACCTTTATGATAAGCAATCCGTTGCCTAGTATAGAGCTAGAAGTAGCGCCTGTAGTTAAAAATTATCATATTGTTGCTGGCGCTTTTAGAGATCCTGCAAATGCTGATAAAAAAGTAGCACAACTTAAACGTAATGGCTATGATTCACAACGTATAGGTGTGAACAAGTATGGGTTACATAATGTGGCTTTCTCTAGTCATGCAGATCGTAATGACGCGATTAACGAATTGTATCGTTTAAGAAAGCAAGGCTTTACAGGTGCCTGGTTACTTACTGGTTCTCTTTCTAAATAAGATTTCATTTTATAACGTTTGACTTTAAAAACTTAAATGATTTTAAATAGTGCACAGATTGATACCTCATCACTTTATCCAGCATTAAAGGCTTATCCTTTGAACTAAGATGAAAACAGATTCTTAAGTCTATTTTCATTAACTTCATCTCATGAAGTACATTCCTGTAAATCTAGAAACAGACCGATTGAGATTTCGCTTGATTACAAAAAGCGATTTTGAAGCATGGCTACCCTTTTTCAGTCCTGACTTGAATCGGCATTTTCTTTTTTTAGATGCAGATAAAACAGCACTTGAATTATGTGCATTTTGGTTTGAAAAATGCTTGTTGCGATATGAAGAAAATCGTGGCGGACTTAATGCGCTTATTGATAAAACAACAGGTAAAATGATAGGTCAGTGCGGCATTCTTGTACAACACATAGATGGTGAACCACGTCTAGAAGTAGGTTATTCGATACTGCCAGGTCACCGCAACAAAGGATATGCTACTGAGGCTGCTGTTGCTGCAAAAAATTATGCCTTTGAACACAAAATGGATCTAGATTTTAATAATACAATGGTTTCCATGATTCATGTAGATAATCACGATTCAGAAAAAGTAGCTATAGCAAACGGAATGACATTAGAAAAAACTTTTACTGATTTTGGCGATAATCGATTTCACGTTTATAGTCAATCTAGGGATGAGTGGTTGAAAAAGAATGGCAACTGATGAAATACCACTTACCCAACTTACAAACCGAGCGGTTAACCTTTAGATTACTGCAAGAAAATGACTTTGAGGAATGGTTGCCACTTTTTGCTTTTCCAGAAGTAGGCACTTATCTCTCTATGGATGAGAATTTCAACCAGCAGCAACGCTGTGAAAAATGGTTTGATAAAGCACTCACTCGTTATGAAGAGCAATCCGGTGGCATGAATGTGTTGATTCATAAAGAAACGGGCAAAATGATAGGTCAGGCTGGACTGCTTGTTCAAGATGTTGACAATACAAACAACTCGAAGTAGGCTACTCCATTTTACCCGAATACTGGCAGCAAGGATATACCAGTGAAGCAGCTCAATTTATTAAGAATATAGGATTTGAAAAGGGTTATGATAAGGATTTTGGTAATGCGCTTATCTCAGTTATTCATAAAGATAATATAGGTTCTCAAAAAGTAGCTTTGAATAATCAAATGACCGTTTATGGTTCTTATCCTGCAGAGAAGGATTTTATCATTTATAAGCAGACTCGTGAGGAATGGGAACAAAAAAAGCAGCTATTAATTTTCAAAAACTAAACCTATTAGAGTAATTTAGCGAGGCCTAAGGCAATCTAAGACCGGTTTCAAAAATATTATAAACACAAAATCCTCATCTTAAAGATGAGGATTTTTTAATATCAACTTATTGATTTTACTTAGAATTTCATCTTTACAAACTGCTTGGAATCCCATTCTCCAGTAGCTACGATTACCTCTCCTTTTTCATTTAAATAGGCTTTTTCAAAAGCTAAAGGATTATCATATGCTTTCTCAATTGCTTCATATTCCAAACCATTAGCACCTAATTTAAAAATATATGCTTGAGATTTAATATTTTTTAATACCGCACCTATGCCTTTTTTATCTCTTATCTTTTGACTGGCGCTATCTAAGTAATTAGCTGTGAAATTATTCTTATCAATTTCACTGAAATCTCCACTATTGAATAACACAAATAATTCATTGTTTTTCTCAAATGAAAACACACCAGTGCTAAATCTCGATCCAGCACCTTTTATTTTTTGGATGACCTCATTTTTCATTTTTCTATCTAGGTAATAAAAATTAGATTTATTATTAGTTATTTCACCTATTAACACATCTCCGTGGCCTGCATAACTCAAATTATCATAAATCGCGTCATTCATAAAGTTACCTAGATTAACATTTTCACCAACAAACCTAATTGCACCCGAATCATCAATAGTTACAGTTTTAATCAAATTGATATAAAACTCATCAGTACTTTTAGCTAATTCGTATTCATTTGTCTCAACGACCTTTTTTGAAGAAAAAGAAATCTTATCTACTTGAATAAAAGATTTATCAGAAACTCCTTCTTCAAAAGAAAACTCTTCAGTAACAGAAACAACATATAAATGATCTTTATCAGACACATAATTTGAACTAACAATGGCTCTTGAATCGCTTCCTAAATAAAGAGTTTCTGATGCCTTATCACTATTAGGTGGAAAAAAATAGAATTTTATTTCCCTAGGAAGGTTTTTTTGGACACTTCTATTTTTACGGGATGCCTTACCTTCTTTTTTCTTTACCCAATGTGGAAGAGTTTGCATTATTACAGTTCCATCATCTAAGATTCCAGGAGAAGATATATGAAAATAAAAATCTTCATATAGCATTTGAGGAAGTTCTCCAGTATGAGTTTTTGTTTCTAGAACATTTCCATCTTTATCACCAATAATAAAAGTTCTTTTGTCCTTTCCTGTCTTATTATATTTTCCCTGTCTATTTGTTTTTAGTAAAATGCTTTTATTTGGAGAGTAATCGGTCTTATACGGATTTACTTTTATTTTATAAGTTTTGAATTTAGGCATATCAAACTCATTTTTTGCAGTATTAAAAGAAGCCGTTTCAAAACTTTCACCAGTGTCCACAATTGCTACAAGATTACCATCATCAACTTTAATTGAACTAATTGCATTCTCTTTTCTGCTTGCTTTAATAGCGTCAGCTTTAATGACATTCATGTTCTCATCAAGCTTTGCCATAAATTGAACTCCACCTTCAAAGTTATTCATCAATACTATGGTATTCCCTTGATCATCTTCTGTGCCGTAAGCAATTTGATTGGTGGACTTTTTGACTTCCACAGGTTTACTAACAATCACCTCTGGTGCGATTTGTGAAAATGCCATTATGGAACATAAAGACATGGTTAAAATTGTAATTGTTTTTTTCATTTTAGAAAAATTTAAATGAGATGCCAGCTTCTATACTATCTAGGTTAGCGTCGTTAAAGAAAAGTTTGCGATAGCCTACAAACACGTTTGTTTTATTAAAAGAATATCCTATAGTGGGATTTGCAAATCCTGTTACTGTAAAGAAACCTTCGGGACCATTATAACTTATTCCTCCATTTACTTGAGCATAAACAAACTCCAAAAAGTAGTATTTATAAGAAGCTCCAAAATCTGCAAGCGGTAACTCTGCTCCACCTGCATCTTCAGTTTGTAAAACGATATAATTTAATCCTAGATAACCACCTAAGTAACTATCTTCTGAGAGTTCCCACATAGGATTTATAAAGATTCCAAAATTGTATTGTGATACCTCAGTATCTATTGGGTAGCCTATATGCAGACCTATTGAAGATTCATTTTCTTGCCCGACACAAAAACTACCTAAAAGCAATAAAAATATAATTGTCAGTTTTTTCACTTTAAAAATTTTGCAAAAGCTATGCATAAAGTTTTAAAGAAAAAAATTAATGAAATTTTTAAATTATTTAGAATAGGTACAACCTTACCTTTGCAAAAAATTATTAAAATGGAAGCCAAAACGCCTTCACAATCTTTTACCACTGTTACAGATATGGTCTTGCCTAGTGAGACCAACCCATTGAATAATCTATTTGGTGGTGAGTTACTAGCACGTATGGACCGTGCAGCCAGTATTGCCGCGAGAAGACACTCCAGACGTATCGTTGTAACAGCATCTGTAAATCATGTCGCGTTTAATAGAATGGTGCCATTAGGAAGTGTTGTGACAATAGAGGCTAAGGTTTCAAGAGCATTTACATCATCTATGGAAGTTCATATGAACGTATGGATAGAAGATCGTGAGAGTGGTGAAAAAACCCAAGCAAACGAGGCTATATACACCTTTGTTGCTGTGGATGAAACCGGTCGTCCAGTACAAGTACCTGCTATTTTACCAGAAACCGAGGATGAGAAATCAAAATACGATGCAGCATTGCGTCGCAAGCAATTGAGCCTAGTTCTTGCAGGTAAAATGAAAGCAAAGGACGCTACAGAATTGAAAGCATTGTTTGAGTAGTAAATCAGGTTATTAAAACCTCAATAACCACCCAGCAGGATCAACTGTGTGGCTATCTTCCATAAGTACGAAACGTAGCTCTGTTACACCAGAATTGTCTGTGAAAACAGTTCCTATAATGTCTTCCGTTTTAATTTGATCACCTTTTTGTACGACAACACTTTTTAAGTTACCATAGACAGACGTGTAATTACCATGTCTTATATAAACAGATAAAATACCGTTTGCTGCCTTTTGCACTCTTACCACTTCACCAGTAAAAATTGCTTTTGCTGGTGAGTTAGATGGCGCTTGAAATCGCAATCCATTGGAAGCAATTTTAATTCCGGCAAGTACAGGATGTGGTTGATCACCATATTTTCTTGAGATGATAAACTCATCTACTGGATAGGGCAATTTTCCCTTGTTGGACTTAAAGTTATTTGCGAGTACTTTTGCCTCTGGTGATAAATAAAACTTTCCTTTTACCGCACCGGTTTTACCTTTATTAGACGCTGCGATATCGGCCTCAATAAGCTTTTGAATTTGTCTATTAATTATCGCACGTTCTTTACTGGCTTCTCTTATCTCTTTAGAGTATTTCTTCTCGTCTTGTTTTACAACAGCTAGTAAATTTTCTTGCTCTTGCTTATCTTTTTGTAATGCAATACGTTGTTGTTTATTAATTTTTAAAACCTCTTGCTTTTGCTTTTTTTCTTCTTGCAGGTCTTTATTAATCTGTTCTAGTCGCATGGATTTAGCAGTGATTTCATCTGCCTGCTTTTTACGATAATCTGCATATGATTTTAAGTACTGTACTCTTTTGTAGGCCTGTAAAAAATCTTCAGATGATAGTAAGAACATTAATCTACTTTGCTCATTTTTTGATTTATATGCTTTGACAATCATGCGAGCATATTCTTCTTTTTGAGTTTTGATTTCTTTTTTGAGCTTGGTATTCTCGTCCGTATTTTTCTTAATACTGCGCGTGATTAAATTAGCCTGTTTATTTGTAATGTTTATTAATTCTTGGGTGCTGGCTATTTTTTTGTCGATAGTCTCCACGAGCAATACCATCGTTTTACTTTCTTTCTTAACATTAGAAAGTAACCTTGAGAACTGATTGATTTCGGCCTGTATCCTTGCCTTTTTAGCTTCTAGCTGTGCTTTTTCTGACTGCGCTTTCGCGAAAGCGAAACTCAAAAACAAAATCGTAAATAACAAACTCTTTCTTCCCATTATAGATTCATGGGTTTGCTATTAGACGGAATTGAAAATGGAAATGATAGGTCCTGATTGAACTCTATATTTTTAAATTCTAATATGACTTGAGAAAGACGTTTACCACGTTTTGCATCGACTTTTACCTCTAGCGGAATAATGCGCTTGTCCACTACCTGATAGTCTGGATAAGTAATGACTAGAAAACTGTCATCTGCAGGTTTTCTTATAGATTGCTGGCTTAATTTAAAGTCTGATGGACGTAATTTAAATAGCTTTTCAATAAGCTGTCCTTGTTTAAATTGATACTGATTATCAACGATAGAGAAATCATGAGGCTGTAACGATTCAACTGCCTGGCCTAATAATAAATCCTCCAGCTGTTGATATTCTAGTGGCTCACCTAAAAAGTCACTTATTAATGAAAAATCACCATCAAAGGATCTTCCTTTTAGTTTTTCATAAAACTGTACACGATCTGGAGTAATATAAATTTTTGCTGCTGTAAAGCCTAGGAACTTTGCACTCATCCAGATTTGTTTTCCTTTTTCAATACGTAAATCTACCGTCACATTACGCGATTGCTTCTCGTCTTTATAACTTACAGAAAGTCTGGATTTCATAGTTTTAAAGTCTGTGCGAGCAGCTGTATGAGCCTTTACTACACTTGCCTTTTTTGCCGTGGCACTAGCGTTATTTGCAGCTTTTTGTACACTACCACAACTTGTAATAACTAACGCAAGAAAGATGTATATAATTCGGTATGCTTTCATTTATAACTTTTTAGAAAGTTCTTGAGCTTTGGCTCTCATTTTAGAAGCACGAGCTGTGTCTCCTTTTTTATCATAAGAGATAGCGAGCTGCTGGTACATATCCTGCTCTAATTTAAATTCATCTAGTAAATAGCTTTGTCCCAATTCTATAATTTCAATAGCCTTATCTGGAGCATTTAAACTATTATGAGCCACACCATTTAATAGATAAAATAATGGCTGCGCTGGGAACTTTTCTATGGCAGAAATTGTTATCGCTAGCGTTTTCTTATAATCTTTTACATCAATACTCAACAAAGCTATGCTCTTTATAATATCAATATCATTACCATCTAGCTCAAGACCTTTTTCATAAAAAGCAATAGCTTGTATAGGGTCCTTTTTCTTAAGATAAAAATCACCCATGGCACGATAAGCATTAGGGTCTTCAATATCATCAGATAACCAATCGATCGCTTGGTTTACTGCTTTCTCTAGTTCTACACGACCGTCTGACATACTTATGAAGTCTTGTAGAACCTTCATTTTAGTTTCTCGATCAATCTTATTTGATGTCAATACTTTTTCTAAACTAGCCACGCCTTCTTCTATACGATCGTTTTCAAAGTATATTTTATAAAGGGCTAAATGGGCAGCATCACTATCTGGTAAATTACGCTCAAAATCTTGAGCTACTTCAAAAACAGCATCCTGATCTCCATTGCGACTATGCATGTAAATTAAGTTTATATAGGCTTGTTCATTTTTAGGATTCTTTGCGATTTCTGCCTCTAATGACTCTATATTATTTTCATTACGTACTTCTTGTTGCTGTCTACTTTCGAGACTGCGACGTAGAGCATTCCTGCGTGGATCATCGTTACCTTGTCTAGCATCTATATCATTAAGGGATTTTAAAGCTTTATCATACTGGCCAGTACGGTAATATAAGGTTGGTAAAAACTCAACATAGTTATCATTGATTTTTACTAGTTGTTCCATTACGGGAACTGCTTTATCATATTGCTTTTGCTCATCATATATGTCAAAAAGCATATCGAGCATCCACTCATTGTTACCAGATAGTTCTATTCCTTTTCTAACAGATTGTTCTGCTTTATTAAAATCCTTATTTGCAAAATGATTTTTTGCTAGTTCAAATTGTACTGCTCCAGAAGTAGGTTCATTTTTTGCACAGTTTTCTAACAATACTATGGCACGATCATGATTCCCTTTAGCTTTTTCTGCAAGAGCGTTAAAAAATGCATCTTTAAAACCATTAGAAACGTCACCTAGATCATCTTGATTCACTTCTACTGCTTCTACTTCTTCTTGAGCATATGTAGTCGTGCTCCAGGATAGGGCAGTAGCTATCAAAATAATTGATAAGTGTTTTTTCATTCTGTTTTAAGTTCAATAATTATTCCATTACTGTGTAATCACCGATGCTCACCTTGTTATAGTTTGCATTATACTTTACGTGATTTCCTATCATAGCCTCATCTAAAGTAGCGTTCTTAATTACAGAATGACACTGTATTAATGAATTTTTAATAGTTGAGTTTTCTATAGTAGTTCCTGCTCCTATAGAAACGTGTGGCCCTACTGTAGAGTTTTTAATGACTACTGATGGGTCTATAACGCAAGGTTCTATGATTTTAGCATTTTCTAAGGTAGGATTTGTGTTGATTTCATCACTTCCGTCCTTTTTCATGAACTCGATGATGCGTGTGTTGGTCTCTACAGTAACCACTTTATTACCACAGTCCATCCACTCATCTACGGTTCCTGTTTTAAAAACTTTCCCATTTTGCATCATGCGTTTGATACCATCATTAATTTGGTATTCTCCACCATTGATGATGTTATTTTCTAATACAAACTGTAACTCATTTTTAAGGTCTGCAACTTCTTTAAAGTAATAGATTCCTATTACAGCTTGATCAGACACAAAAGTTTCTGGCTTTTCAACGAGCTCAACAATTTCTTCTTTATCGTTAAGTTTTACCACACCATAAGCTTCTGGTTGATCAACTTGCTTTGTCCATATAACAGCGTCTGCTGCAGGATCTAGTTTAAAATCTGCTCTTATTAACGTGTCTGCATAAGCAACTACTGCAGGTCCTGAAAGTGAGTCTGCCGCACTCATAATAGCGTGTCCAGTCCCTAATGGTTCACCTTGACGGTATATACTAGCTTTTGCTCCTAGACTGGTAGCTAACTCTTCTAAACTTTTTACTACATCATCGCCAAAAAATGCCGGATCGCCCAATATAAAAGCCACTTCAGTAACTGGCTCTTCTAATATGCGAGCAATATCTGTCACTAATCTGTGAACGATAGGTTTATTTGCAATAGGAATTAACGGCTTAGGAACTGTTATTGTATGTGGTCTTAATCTAGAACCACGGCCAGCCATAGGTACAATTATTTTCATGTGTTTTATTTCAAATTCCTTTTACAGAATATAGTTTTCTTTCTTTTAAATATCTCTTTTCATTTTTTCCTTGATGAAAAAACGAAACAAAAAAATCAAGACTTAAGAGCATTTTACTAAAAATTTCATTCGCTACGGCGCAAAAAGAAGGTTAGTTGGATATTATATATTCTTCCAATTAAATAATCAATTCGCTTTCAACCATTTTACATTCCTAAACGATTTTTGCTTAACCCTTCACTCATTTCATTTTTTACGTAAAACTCTCTTAGGTCACTTTAACAACAATAAGAATTATTTAAAATATAATAAATATTGAGTCACTAATAAATTACCTCACGCCAGTACTCCCAAAACCGCCTGCACCGCGATCTGTACTGCTTAATTCTTCTACTTTTTGCCATTGTGCACGCTCATGCTTTGCAATGACAAGTTGTGCAATACGTTCACCGTTTTCAATAGTAAACGCTTCATTTGATAAATTTACAAGAATCACGCCTATTTCACCACGATAATCTGCATCGACTGTTCCTGGTGCGTTTAAAACTGTAATTCCTTTTTTTGCAGCGAGACCACTTCTAGGTCTTACTTGCGCTTCATAACCTATAGGTAGTTCTATAAATAGACCTGTTTTAATAATGGCACGTTCCATAGGTTCCAGAATCACTGCTGTTTCTAGGTTTGCTCTTAAATCCATTCCTGCACTAGCCTCAGTCTCATAATGAGGTAATGCATGTGCCGATTTATTGATGATTTTTATGGTCATTATTTTTTAATCAAATTTTTAATAAATGTTTTCTCTCGTATCCAGATTAATCCGGCTAGAACAGCCGTCATTAGTATTCCCACAAGATAAAGACTCCAACTGCCTATACCCAACTCTTCTCTGAAAAAATAAAAGAATATCAGGGAAAAACTAATCGAAACGATTAAATACAATAAGATATTTTTAAGGTCATATGGTATTGCAAAATGCTTTCTACTAAGAAAATAAGACGTTACCATCATTAATCCATAAGCAGCGCATGTAGTTATTGCGCTGGCTATATAACCCATTTGTGGAATCAATAGAATGTTCAATCCTATAGTTAACGCAGCTCCGAGAACTGAAATATAAGCTCCATATTTAGTTTTATCAGTTACCTTATACCAAACAGATATGGACTGATATATCCCAAAAAATAAATAGGCAATCAATACCATAGGTACGATATCCATCGCATCATAATATTTTTCATTGATTAATAATACTTTAATCAGATCTACTAATACTATATAAGCAAGTAATGCTATCGAGCCCAAGATTACAAACATCTTTGTAATTTGAGCATAGAGCTGTGGTGCCTTTTCATTTTTTGCCTCACTAAAAAAGAAAGGTTCGACTCCTAATTTAAAGGCAGTTGAAAACAAAGTCATCCCTACAGCAAGTCTATAACATGCCGTATAGATTCCTACTTGATCAGTAGCATTATCAATCAACAACCATTCTAATAATATTTTATCAAAGGTTTCATTAATAGCAAATGCTAATCCAGCTATTAAAATAGGAAAGCCATAGCGCAGCATTCTTTTCCATAACAAGACATCAAATTTCCACTTACTGAAGTATGGTTTACAAATCACCAAAAACGTGAGTGCACTTGCCCCAAAAAATGCAATGAAATACAATTCAATCTTATCACCAGGCAACCAATCTCGTAAACCTGGAATATCTTGCAGCCATATCAAGAAAAGCGCACTGCAACCTACCGAAATGATTACGTTAATCATTTTAATTACTGCATACTTTACCGCTTTGCCTTGTGCTCTCATATAAGCAAATGGCACTACTGCTAGAGTATCAAAAGCCAGTACACCTATCACCCATCTCCAGTAATTTGCAGATTTATCAGTCCATGAAGCGATGTGGTCTAAACTTAAGTAAGAAACGATCACAAATAATAACGTAGTACCTAACAAAGTGCCTATAGCCGTTCCTAGAACCTTAGATTTATCATCAGTCTCTGTAAAATATCTAAAAAACGCCGTCTCTGTACCATAAGTCAACAAGACATTAAAGATTATGATCCAAGAGAATATGATGGAAACTTCCCCAAAATCTTCTGGATTAGGTAAGTAATTAGTTAATAATGGCGTCAGTAATACGGTTAATAATCGAGGTAGTACGGTCGCTAGACCATAGACAAATGTGTGCTTAAAAAGACGATTAATTGCGCTCAAAAAAACCTTGTAATTATTACCGCTCAAAGGTAGTTATAATCACAAGGTTCTACAATGCAACGCTTTCGCGAAAGCGTATTTAAAATAATTGCTTATTACTATAATTTACTCATGAACATGACACGCTATATCGTGA
The DNA here is from genome assembly GCF_000732625.1 of Nonlabens ulvanivorans. GTDB lineage: Bacteria > Bacteroidota > Bacteroidia > Flavobacteriales > Flavobacteriaceae > Nonlabens > Nonlabens ulvanivorans. The sequence continues at coordinate 678,699 of NZ_JPJI01000032.1, read as the reverse complement.
CTATGGTGATGATTGCAAACGGTTACATGATGTGTAGTGCATTGCACCTGGCTATAGTCTGTATAACCACCTGGCCATGTAATGCTGCCGCCAGTAGTACGGGCAAGCGTGATGTAATCTGGTGAAACATGGTCACAAAGAATGACATGTACTGGTCGTTTAATTTGATGTACTAGAGAAATATCTCTAATACTAGTAGCATCTGCAATGAGAACAAAGTCACTACCAGATTGGTCATGTGCTTGGGCTGCTATGATGGCCTCAACATCATTTTCTGGTCCATCGCCGCCGCCGCCATTATCTACTGCTGTTGCTACAGTATTTAAAAAACTGTCAATATCTAAATGGTTAGGAAAATAAATACCACCTGTACTACCTATTGTTTTACCACTACGTCCTTGCCTCAGTTTATCATCGCCATCATTAAAAAGCACCATGCTATTCATCAATTGTTTGTCTTTATTGACATGGTGCCATCGCACTACCTGACCTACATAACTGTACATGCTGCCTGTCCAGTCTACGACTACATTCATGTTTTGCCACTCTGGATGAGCATTAAAGGCGTCAAAAACGACTGTATTTGTAGAAGTATTCTGTCCACCTATATGATGTGCAGTAGTTGTTGCAGCACTGCGCACATAGTGTGTTTTACCTGCTTTATCTTTTACTTCTATCATCTCGTCACTGGTCTCTGCGTTCATGTAGTTTCTGATTTCTCTAGCAATTTCTGCTCCTTGAGCATTTGCAAGTCCCGAAAATGTCAAAGCGATAATTGTTATTCTCAATAGATTTTTCATAGTTGTAAATTTTATGAGTCAAACTTAAGCGCATAAAAAAGGCGCTCATAGCTATAATGAGCGCCTACTATATTTGATTGAGTGAAATGACCTATTGAGGCATAGAAGGCATATCCAATTGCGAGCGTTCTTGAATATCAAGCAGCTTTACATAGCTTATGGAATCACTATTTATTTCTTTTAAAGCAATAACGGCTTCATTATCTTTCAACTCAAATGGGAATTTCTCAATATTAGGCGCTTCATTTTGCGCCTCTTTTTTAGAATCCAGATCCATGATCAGATCCTGACGATTATTAAAATCTGTGCGAAATCGTGACACCATCATCATGCGGTCATCTGCCGTGTAGTTTACTGTTTTATTAACGCTATTGCGAAAGTAGATCGCAACAATCTCTTTACAGCTAGTAACCTTTGTAGGGAAATATAAAGTGATACCGCTACCAGATCCAGGTGCGCCACCATTCCATGCTTGTGCATATGCTTGTTGAGAGACCGGAAAGTCTGCAGACGTATAGGTTTCTGACATTTTTTGGGCTCCACAAGAGCTAATGGTCAAGGCTAGTAAAATATAGATTGCTTTCATGGGTGTAATTTAAGGATTGTTGTTCAAATGTGGTGCCAATGAGAAATTACTGGAATGGATTTAGCGCTTTAATAGTCTTAGAAAACGTGTTTCTTTAATAATCTGATTTATAATTATAGCCCCTATAACGATTAGAGAAATAATTGCTGAGACAATTAGATAAATATAAAATCCGTTAGAAAACTCATTCTTAAAATAGGGAAATAATAAATACAATCCATAGCAATAAATAGCAAAACATACTGGTGTAAGAATGTAATTGATTTTCATACGCCACTTATAATATCTTTTCAGGTATAGGTTATAAGTTTTGGCATCCATTGAAGCAAGTTTTGAAGCCTTTTGAAGTTTTGAATACATCTCAATGATGATTCTCACTAGCATAGAAGCAACCATTAAAGTAAGTCCCAAGCTAAAGCTATTAAATGAATTTGGTAAGTATAATGTAGCATAAGTGATCAGAATTAAAACGGTAATTCCCATAACAATTAAGCCTATATTCTGTTTACGTCGCTGCTGATTTGCCTTAGCTATAATAGAACTAGGTTCAGGAATCGTATGAGATGATTTATTTTCATTCCATACTTTATTTAATATATCGTTATCCATTTTTTATACATTTTAAAAGTGATTTTCTAATACGACTTAATCTGGTTCTAAGGGTTCCATGTTCTAAACCTGCCGTATTTGCAATGGTAGATTGAGGGATTTCCTCTAACTCCATTAAAATAAGTGTTTTATTTTGAGATGTTAATTGATTGATGCAGTGATACATCTTTTGAATCATGCCTGTACGATCTTCAGATATCTCATTAGAATCTGTTTGATCACTGACTAGTCTTTCTGTTGTAACTTTTCTTTTAGGAGTTCTTAAATCACTGAGACAGGTGTTTACCGCTATTCTATAAATCCAAGTACTGATGGAAGAATCACCCTTAAATGATTTTCTGTGATTCCAGACTTTAATAAATGTCTCTTGATGCCAGTCTTTTGCTAGATCTTCATTTCCGGCCGCATAACCTATACAAAGTCGATACACTTTATCTGAGTGCTTATTGTAAATTTCTTTAAAATCTCTTTCTATATGAATCATTACTCAGCCAGTGCTTTTAAAATTTGACTCTTAAACCAATCAGGTTGATCTAACATAATAAAGTGAGCGGAATCTTTAGATATTATTAAATGATACTCTTTAAGATTTTTATATTGTGTTTCATAGGTGTTTCTGGACATGTCTTCCCCATAAGGTAGTGCAGCTGCAAGTATTGTAACAGGCACATTAATTTTACTAAGATCTTCTCGCATGTCTAATTTAAGATAATCGGTATATCCATAGACATAGGTTTTACGGTCTGCGGCAAGTATCCAGTTTTTGATTTGCGTTTGAGCTTCAGAATTAGTGCTCATTCCCATAGACATTCCTGTTGCCATTTGCTCAAAGTTTTCTTGACTCATCTCTAGTTGTTGTTTATTAAAAGGACTGTCATAAGATAAATTATCTGGATTAAAATCTGGAAACATAAGAGCACCAGCTGCAGGCAACGCATCTACTAGTATTAATTGACTAATTTTAGAATTTTCTCTGCTAGCAAGCCAGGTAGCGATAGTACCACCTAAACTATGACCTATTACGATGACATCTTCTAACTTATTATCAATAATATAGTTTTCTAGAGATTCATTTACTTTAGGTAACCATGGAAACTCTATAGGTTCCATTGAATCAAATCCGGCTAATGTCACCACGTGACATTGATACTTATTTTTTAATTGACCTACCGTTGGATTCCAAATCTCACCGGGAACCGTAAAACCAGGAAGAAATAATATAGGCTGTCCAGATCCAGATACTTCTACCTTAAAGGGTTTTTGATCATCACAAGCCAATACAACGATAGAAAGACAAAGTGCAACAAATAGGGAAATAATTTTTTTCATGATTTAGAATTTAAAGTTTCCCTTTAGATGCAGAAGTCAAAAAATGTTACATCTTAAAATAAAAAAACTTTACCACATGAAAAAAGCCTTTCATTTCTGAAAGGCTTTTAGATATTATAAAATGAGATGCTGAAATAAATTCAGCATGACAGCTTTGAATTTTTTTAATTATTCAACGCTTCTGCTCCACCTACGATTTCAAGGATCTCGTTAGTAATGGCAGCCTGACGTGCTTTATTATAAGTTAACTTCAACTGATCTCTAAGTTCTGTTGCGTTATCTGTTGCTTTATGCATTGCAGTCATACGTGCACCGTGCTCACTAGCCCAAGAATCACGCACTCCTTTGTACAATTGCATTTTTAAAGACTTAGGTATTAACTCTTCAATGATTTCTTCTTTAGAAGGCTCAAAAATGTAATCTAGCTCTTTTTGAGTTTCAATAGCTGCTTCATCCTTTGCTACTGGTTTAAGCGGCAAGAAATCTTCAGTCATTATAATTTGAGTAGCAGCATTTTTAAAACTGTTATATACTAAAACAATTTTATCAAATTCACCTGTTACAAAAAGCTCCATCAACTCTTCAGCAATTAGAGCAACATTATCAAAGGATATGTCATCAAAAAGATCACTCTTGTTTGAGATAATATTATCGGTCTTCTTTGCAAAATCGTTTGCCTTCTTACCTATAGTCATGTAAGAAACAGCGATACCTTTCAAATCTTCTTGATTCAAACGAATCAATTCTTTAATAATATTAGAGTTAAAAGCACCTGCAAGACCACGATTAGAAGTAATAGCGACAACTAAGGCTTTTTTTACTTCACGTTGCTCTGCAAATTTACTTCCAGCTTCACCTTCTAAGGTAGAGCTTAGACTCTGTAAAATCTCAGTAAGCTTATCAGAATAAGGACGCATTGCTGTAATAGCATCTTGTGCTTTTTTAAGCTTTGCTGCACTCACCATCTTCATAGCAGATGTAATCTGCATGGTAGAAGATACTGATGATATTCTGTTTCTTATTTCTTTAAGATTCGCCATAATTTGTTAGAAGTTAGAGGTTAGAAGTCAGAGATAAGAAACTATGCTTCTCATCTCTGATCTCTAAGTTCTTAGTATCTACTAGAAAGATCTTTTGCTACTGCTGTAAGTGTATCAATCACTTCATCAGTAAGTTTTCCAGCTTTAAGAGTATCTAGAGTTCCTCTATGCTTTGCATTAAGTAATTCTATAAAGTCTCTTTCAAATTCTTTTACTTTTTCAACAGGAACGTTTTTCAACAAGTTCTTAGAACCTGCATAGATAATTGCAATCTGATCTTCAACAGTGTAAGGATCATTTTCTGCTTGCTTTAATATCTCAACGTTTCTCTTTCCTTTTTCAATAACACCAAGTGTAGTTGCATCAAGGTCAGAACCGAACTTTGCAAATGCTTCAAGTTCACGGAAAGCTGCCTGGTCTAATTTTAAAGTACCAGATACTTTTTTCATAGACTTAATCTGTGCAGATCCACCAACACGTGATACTGAAATACCAACGTTAATAGCAGGACGTACACCAGAGTTGAATAAATCACCATCTAGGAAAATCTGTCCATCTGTAATCGAAATTACGTTAGTAGGAATATAAGCCGATACATCACCAGCTTGTGTTTCAATAATAGGAAGTGCAGTAAGAGATCCACCACCTTTAACGATAGGTTTCAAACTATCTGGCAGGTCGTTCATGTTTTTTGCAATTTCATCATCTGCAATAACCTTTGCTGCACGCTCCAACAATCTTGAGTGAAGGAAGAATACATCTCCAGGATACGCCTCACGTCCTGGTGGACGACGTAAAAGTAGAGAGATCTCACGGTAAGCAACAGCTTGCTTAGATAAATCATCATAAATAATAAGTGCAGGACGACCAGTATCACGGAAGTACTCACCTATCGATGCTCCAGCAAATGGTGCATAAACCTGCATTGCTGCTGGGTCAGATGCATTTGCTGCAACAATTGTAGTATAAGCAAGAGCACCTTTTTCTTCAAGTACTTTTGCAATGTTTGCAACTGTAGACGCTTTTTGTCCGATAGCTACATATATACAATATACTGGCTCACCAGCATCGTAAAATTCTTTTTGGTTAAGAATCGTGTCAATACAAACAGTAGTTTTACCAGTTTGACGGTCACCGATTACAAGTTCACGTTGTCCACGACCTACAGGAATCATCGCGTCGATAGACTTAATACCTGTCTGTAATGGCTCAGTTACTGGTTGACGGAAAACAACTCCAGGAGCTTTGCGCTCTAGAGGCATTTCATATAAGTCACCTTCAATAGCACCTTTACCATCGATAGGTTCACCTAATGTATTTACTACACGACCTACAATACCTTCACCTACTTTAAGAGATGCGATACGTTGTGTACGTTTCACAGTGTCACCTTCAGCGATACCTGTTGATGGGCCTAAAAGTACCACACCTACATTATCTTCTTCTAGGTTAAGAACGATACCTTCAATCCCAGATGTAAACGCAACTAGTTCACCATATTGGGCGTTAGAAAGACCGTAAACACGTGCGATACCATCACCTACTGTAAGTACGGTTCCCACTTCATCAAGTGATGCAGTTGCATCAAAACCTGATAATTGTTGCTTAAGTATTGCAGATACTTCTGCTGGATTTACTTCTGCCATGTTCTTGTTTTTATTCTTATCAAATAGGTCGTAATGACCATTTATTCTTAATTAAATACGCTTTCGCGAAAGCGGAATTTTAAAACACATTTACTATCTAGTAGCAAATGTTCTTTTTAATTGTCCTAATTTGTTTGCTACACTAGCATTGATTTCTTGATCACCTACTCTAAGAATAAATCCTCCTAGTATAGATTCATCAACCTTCTTCTCTAATGTAATGTCTTTACCAGCAAGCGCTTTTGCTTTTGCTAGCACTTTTTGTTCTAAATCAGCAGTGATTTCAACAGCAGTTGTTACTGTAGCAATCTCACGCTTATTCATTTCTTCAAAAAGTAAAATATACTTTGTAGCGACATCCATTAATATATCTGCACGCTTATTATCTACTAATAGATCAAAAGATCCCATTGTGATTGCACCTGCATCTTTAAAAACCTGACGTAATGCGCCACGTTTCTGTTCTGATTTGATTAACGGACTGCTCATGAAGTCACGTAATTCTTTATTACCGTTAAGAGTAACTAGAATAGTCTTCATTTCTTCATTTACAGCGACAGCTTCACTCTTATCTATTGCTAGACTAAGAATAGCATTTGCGTATCGGGATGCAGCTCTAGATAATTTCATGTTCTTAGATATTTGCTTCGGCTAGTAATTGCTCGATAAGTGCATGTTGTGCATCTTTCTGAGAAAGTTCTTTACGTGTCACTTTTTCTGCTATGTCTACAGATAGATCAGCTACTTGAGATTTGATATCTGCAAGTGCTGCTTTCTTCTCTGCTTCAATTGCTTCTTGAGCTTGAGCTATAATTTTATCTGCTTTTTCTTGAGCTTGACCTGCAGCATCTGCAATCATCTTCTCTTTAATCTCACGTGCATCTTTAAGCATCTCGTCTCTTTGAGCACGAGCCTCTTGTGCGGCAGCTTGATTAGAAGCTTCAAGATTAGCCATTTCTATTTTTGCATTTTCTGCAGCAGCTAGTGCTTCAGCAATTCCTTCTTCTCTTTCAGAAAGAGCGTTAAGAATAGGTTTCCATGCAAATTTTCTCATCAATACAATTAAGATGATAAGGATAAGTGCTTGCATGAAAAACAAGCCTGGCGAAAAATCATTAATTAAATCTAACATAATAAAATGTTGTTGTGTTTAAAATTTAATAGTTAAACAGTTCTTACAACCAACCGTTGCAAGAACTGTTTGTTTTTTGAACTCTTATTAGTTTTTACCTAATAAAAGAGCTCCAAATGCAAGTCCTTCAAGAAGTGCACCGATAATAATCATCGCAGTTTGGATCTTTCCAGCTGCTTCTGGTTGACGAGCAATAGCTTCCATTGCTTTTCCACCAATTTGACCAAGACCGATACCACCACCGATAACGATAAGACCTGCACCAATTAAATTATAAGCTGTTTCCATGATAATGGGTATTAAAAATTAAACAAAAAAAATTAAATAAAACGTTCTCTTACCTCGTCGATGTCGTCCTCTTCAGTGCCAGCATGCTCGTGATGATCATGCTCTGCAACTGCCATCCCTATAAATAGGGCAGATAACATTGTAAAGATAAATGCCTGTAAAAAGGCTACTAATAATTCTATAACTGATAAGAACAAGGTAAGGAATATAGAAAGTCCTGTCGAACCTACTATACCGAACTGTGCTTTAAGCGTAATCATTAAGGCAATAAGACCCATGACTACAACGTGACCAGCTGTAATGTTTGCAAATAAACGTACAAGAAGTGAGAATGGCTTTGTAAGCAGACCTATTAACTCAATAGGTATTAAAGCTATTTTCATTAATACTGGAACGCCTGGCATCCAGAAAATGTGCATCCAGTAATCTTTATTACCACTAAATTGTACAATAATAAATGTAAATAAAGCAAGACATACGGTAACCGCTATTTGTCCCGTGATGTTAAACCCAAATGGTGTTAACCCTAAAAGGTTACTGATCCAGATTAAGAAAAACACGGTTAATAAATACCCCATGAATTTTCTATACTTAGTCTCACCTATATTAGGACGCGCAATCTCATCTCTTACATATAATACTAACGGCTCTAATACACGACCGAATCCAGTAGGGATCTTTTTAGTCTTGTACTGCTTTGCTAATGCACCAAAAACTAGTAGCATTAACAGACCTATTAATAGAAGTCCAAAAACAGACTTTGTAATAGACATATCAAATACTCTATGAGCATTAGTAGGGTGATGATCTGCGTCAAAATTAATTGCAGTAGCACCACTATCTAACTCATATATCTTACTGTGCAGTTTTGTAAATGTGGCGTCGCCAGCTTTTACTAATACTTTTCCATCATCATCGTGATGAAACCTTGAAGACATAAAGAATTTTAAACCTTCACTAGACCAAACAATAACAGGTAAAGAAAAACCAACATGTTTTCTTACTCCAGCATCATCTGAATATGAGAATAAATGGAAGTCATGTGAATCTTTTAAGTGATGATCGATATAAGAATCGATTTCTTCTTTTGTATTCACTTTACCGCCATCTGATTCTATTTCATCATCAAAGGCATAATCACCATTATGTTCTTGAGCTTGTGCTGTCGCAAAAGCTGTAAAGATCAAAGCAAAAAAAGCTATTTTAAAGTACGCTCTATACATGTAAATCACCTTAAAAAGTTAGGTCTCTTAATTCGGGTGCAAATGTATGACAAAAAAACGTGTAAAAAGCGAGCTTTTAAAAGTTAATTTTTTACTGCTTTTTAAAGTTTTTTAAAGCTGCCAATTAATTCTGATTAAGCCACTTAATAACTATTGCCGCTTCTAAAAACAAAAAGATAAAATAAGGAATTAAAAAGCCTAATACCTCAACTTTTGATAAGCTAGGTCCAGTTATCAATTCTGGAAACATAATTAGGACAATTCCAAACTTTATAAAAACTAGTGCTAAGAAAGCAAATCCTAGCTTATCTGGTACTAATCCGAAGACGTATTTTAATGCGCTAACTGTAATAAAAGCTGCAACACCAAGAAAACTATAAGTTTTCCATAACGGAATAGTCGGATGATCTACTATTAAATAATGTATTCCAAAAATGGAAAGTGACAATAATAACAGCAACAAAAAGGTCTTGAGGTAAAAATTCATTTATAATGAGATGTGTGACTATTATATAAGTCTATGCTGTTTTACCTTTTTTATTACTGTCGCTCAAGTTTTTTACTCCAGTATTCATAGAACAGGTTGCATTAAAGGTTGCGCCTGGTTCTACAGCTAATTTAGAAATTACTACTTCACCGTCAATTACAGCACTAGATTTTAAAGTTAATAGACCAGTAACTGAAAGTTTTCCTTTAAAATTTCCTTCTATATCTGCATTTCCACATTCTAGAGATCCATTAATTGATCCATCTTTACCGATAACGACTTTCGCAGGTGTTTGTAAAGTTCCATTGATGGTACCATCAATTCTAAAACCACCTTGACTAGTTATATCTCCTTCTATCACCGTACCGTGACTTATTCTATTTTGCGATTTTCCTGCTTCCATTTGTCCTTTTTTTGAACCTTTCTTATCGTTAAACATATTTAATGTGTTTAAAGCATTTCTTTTTCATAATCATCCAGGCTTTTATACACCTGTATGATTTTATAATTTTCTGTTGCAATAGGTATTGCTGTGTCGCTGATATTAAAACCATTGCTAGGATTAGCCATAAAGTCTCCTAATCCACGACTACCTAGTTTTGAAGTTAATCCATGAACAACAATTAAATTTTCTTGTGGATTATACACATCTACAGACACTGTAAATCCATATTTCTCTTGTTCAATGGCCTTTTCTAATTGATCTTTAAGTTGTTCTAACTTTTGATAATTAGTTTTCTCAATGCGATATATTAATTTAAAATCAGAAAGACCTTGCTCTGGCATAAAAGCCTCAGCTATTTTAAGTTTTTCTGCCTCTAATACTAACTTCTGTGCACTTTTCCCAACTTCAGTATTAGGAAAGTTAAGAGCGACAAAATCGATTCCTCGTTTGTACTCTTTGAAACCATACAATCTTCCTGCGGCAAAAGCTTTCAATAATTCTAATCTAGGTACAATAGGATCACCGTTAAATAAGGTAACATATCTTTCTACATTAGTGACCACGATTTCATAATTGCCTTTCTCGTATTCTTTGTATAGTCTTTTATATACAGCACTAGGACTAGCATTATCTTCTATTTTCGCGTCTGGATTCAATAAAATCTGTGCATATCTAGTATCTGGGAATTCATTAATAATACGGCTTTTGTATGTATCCGCTTTCGCGAAAGCGCCACTCTCATTATATATAAGGTATAAATTGTATAATCCTGGAAGCAACAGTTTTTCAGCAGGCTCAAAAGCAATTAGATTTTCTAAACGACTTATTGCTAAATCATTGCGCTTAAATTTCTCCTTATATATAACACCTAGCTGGTAATATGCAAAGTTACGAGCGCTTGCAATACTATCTAGCACACTCATCCCTTCTGGTAATTGATCGATATAAAACTCTGGAGTAAACTCTGGCCTAACCTCTTCTTCTACGAGTGCTTCATCTTCTTCTATAACAATCTCGCCACCACCATCATCTTTTTTATTCTTGCGTCTCCAGTTATTTTCTAATTTACGTTTCCCCCATTTTCTACGGAAATCTTGCTTTCCACGGGCAACGGTTTGTGGATTATAGAAGTAAAATGTAGGAGTACCTGAAAGTGTAGGTGTTGAAGGTGCACCGCCTATAGGGCCAAAAGCCGGTCCTGCGTTACCTCTCTTAGTCGTCTTATTATTTTGTATGGTTTGAAATGCATTTTGATTTTGAGCTTCTTTTAATGCTTCAACTTCAGCAAGTTTTGCTAGTCGCTCTTCCTCTGCTTTTAATTTTGCAATGTACTCGTTATAATAAGCGATTTGTTGATCAGTAGACATGTCCAACACATTAAAAATACTGTCTGCGCTGCGACGCCTTTCTTCATAAAGAATAACATCTTCTAGATTATCTCTTTTCTTTTTTACCAATCGATGCTCTGGGCTGCGCTCAACATAACTAACCATGGCACTGTCATAATATTTACCTGCTGCAGCATATTTATTCTGGTTGAAACTTATTTTACCTAATGCACTATAATTATTACCTCGCAAGTATTGATCTGTTCCACCTTTTGCCCTTAGTGATAGATTATAATAGGTTACCGCATCGTTGAGTGAATCTCTATTCTCAAAGTATATCGCCTTGCGAGAATAAATATGGTCTAACCACGGGCGATTCTCACGATTTTCTTCTAGGTCATTTAAAGTTTCTAACAATAATACTTCACTATCAGTACTATTATCAAAGAGTTTTATTTTTTCAATAAATGAATGCACATAATAGCGACGTGGCACCTTGCGATGCATTTCTATGATTTGATCAAACTTTACAAAGGCACTGTCTCGCTGTCCTGCCTTTGCAAAAAGCTGTCCTGCTATAAATTTATAGCGAGCGATGGTTTCTTTATTCTTAGTGAGATTTGCTGCACGATTCATGTAAATCAATGCGCTATCTATTTGTTCTAAGTTTAAAAAGGCTTGAGAAAGTGTCGCATTTGCATTTGCTAGATCTTCATTTTCTATAATCTCGCTTTCTTCTTTAAGTAATTTAGTAAGGTTAATGATGGCAGTTTCGTTATTCTCTAAGCGCATATTAGTGCGCTCACGCCATATTTTTGCCTGATTAAGTTGATCACTTTCTGGCATGAATTGCAAGATGTAATTAAATGCCTCTAAAGCTGGGACAAATCTCTGGTCGTAGTACCTAGCTTTACCTAGCAATAAGTAAGCATCATCAACTTGCGGATTGAACTCTTCTTCATTAACAAAAATCGAGTGTTTCTGAACTGCTTTTACAGCTTTCTCTTCGGCTCTTTCAAAATTAGGATTTGCCGGTTTCTGTCCTGGAAGAAATACCTCTTGCTTTAATTGCATACGTTCTACCGGTAAGATATCCCAATAGTCCTCGTTATATGTTGCTTCTAGTTCATCTAATCCAGCTTGCAAGGCGAGATCACCATTATAAAGTACGTTATACTCAGTTCCAACCGCGTGTAGATTGCGACTTACAAATGAGTTTTTTTTACGACTACAACTAGTGACTATGACTAGTAGAAGCAAAAACGTTAAAATGTTAATAAGTGTGGTTCTCAAAAGCTCCTTTTTTATCTAGCTATCATAACTGCTTAAACAGCATAGATATTGTGAAAGGTCGTAAAAATAAGGATTTTTTATCCCTTAACTAAGAAAATGATCAAATGGAAGTTATCAACCGATGGACAAAGACATTTTTAATCTTTAAACCAGTAGATTTTTTTTGAGAACAGACTCTTTAATCCATATTGTCTACCAGATTGAGTTTCCACGACATGTGGTTTAGGAGACAGAATAATTGAAGCTATTATAGGAGTTAATTTGCGCATGGCACTGTCAGGTTCAAACATATATCCAGATAAAACCCATATACCTAGGAATAACGCTAGAAAAACTACTCCATAAACCAGATACATTTTAATTTTGGCACTCATGACTTCAATTTTAATGCAAAGATAACTACAACTTGATAATCTTATTTGAAAACACTATTCTTAAACCATATTGCTTACCAGATTGATGCTCTTCTACATGAGGCTTTGGTGCAAGTAACCAACCACATGCCACTGGGATTACTGTAATCCAGAAAGTTGGATCCACTACATACTGTGATATGATATATCGTGCTATAAAGAAAATAGCTATAAAAATTACTACATGAATCACGTACATTTTTATCATAGCATTCATCATTATTCTTCTTCTTCAGTTAACACAGTAGCAACTGGCGCATGAATTTCTGATATACCGATAAAATAGTCTTCTAATTCTTTAAAAGTAGCACTGCTTTTCTCAATATCTTTTACGACTCTTCCTTTCTCTAGTAACACCACTCTTTGTGCAACCTCTGTAACATGTATTAAATCATGACTAGATACTAAAACCGTTACTTCTGGATCATTTGCAAGATCTTTAATAATCTTCTTTAACCTGATTTGTGTAGATGGATCTAGGTTTGCAAATGGCTCATCTAATATCACAACTTGTGGTTTTCCTATTAAAGCTGCGACGATACCTACTTTTTTCTGGTTACCTTTTGATAGGTCACGCAAGTATTTTTTTTGACCTACAGCTTCACCGTTAAAGAAATCACTGTAGCTAGCGATGAGCGCATCGATATCTGCTTTGTTCTGTCCACGCAACTCACCGATGAAATAAAAATACTCTTCTGGAGTAAGGTAACCTATCAAAAAACTCTCATCTATAAAAGCACTAGTAAATGGTTTCCAGTCCTCACTTTGGTCGATTCTCACATCATTAGAAACGATATGACCACTAGATGGTTGAATTAAATCTAGTAATAATGAAAACAAGGTCGTTTTACCAGCACCGTTATTTCCAACTAGACCTATAGCCTGTCCCTTAGGAATTTCAAGGCTTTCGATGTCTAGAACTTTAGTACCGTTATATTGTTTTGAAAGGTTATTTATAGTAATCATAATAGTTGTGTTCTTTATTGTTGTGGTAATGACGCTTTCGCGAAAGCGTATTATATCTAATTAATGCTCTTCTCTTAGTTTTTCTGAGAATAAGCGGCTATCGTGTCGTACTTCTCGTTTTTATAAATGTCTTCTATCATATCAAAAATCTTATTTCTGAAAAGCAATCCTAACACTCCAGTCGCTGCAATAGCTATAAATCCAGCTGACTCATTTATGGTTAACGCAAATGCGTAGTAAATCACCACTGGCAGTACTAGTTTAGGAATTAACAATAAAAGTGTTTTTGCATTAAACGCCTTAGAATCACCAAAGGCTTTTTTAGTTGTCATTAAATCTATAGGTGTCTTCACAAATGCGCCACCCCATAAAACTACTGAACTATTAAAGCCAATGTTATAAACAGCACCTGCGAGCATCCCAAACCACCAGTCTAGACCAAAGTATAAGTAAAACGTACACAGTAACGTGCTTACCACAGTCGCTGCGACCATAAGCCACCATTTGCTAAGCAAAAACTCTCTGTAGGGAATATTTTGCGACATCATTAATTTATAATAACTACTATCCCAGCTAGGCACTAATCCACCAAAGCTGAATAAAAATCCACCGGTACAAAAAAGTCCTGCAAAGACCTTCATACCATTAATACTAGAATATAGATCATTCATGAAAAACAACCCATAAAGGACAAAGAAGAAGCCCATGATAAAGGTCATTTTTGCACGCTTGTTTCTTTTTATAAGTTTAATGTCGTTCTTTAAATAAGTAGATAGTTTACCGAAGCGATCTAAGAAACTTAAATCCTCTGTGGTGGCTTCTTTTGCAACGGCCTTTAACCCTTCATCTAGGTATAATTGTTTGATAAAATAGTGATATGCATAATATGAAGTCACTATGAATAATAATAGTGGAATTATAAATGCCCAAGCGTTTTCATAAAAGAACATAAACATAGGGCCTGTATATGCCGTGATGTCAAAAAGACCATAATATTGGGACAATCCTAAACCTGCTATCACCGCTAGTACTGGATAAAATACTTTATCCATATTATTCATAAATACATTAAGAAAATTAGCGGCTAGAGTGATAAATAACATCGCTAGATGCCAGCCTATAACTCCTATAACACTATAACCTTGCGCAATTAAAACAACGCTGAAAGGAATAAAAAAGAATGCTGGTAAAAAATTAAAAAAGGAAATAACAGTTTTACCTAGTGCATAATTGACAATCTTTCCTTTTTTAAACGGCAAATACAATAAGGGTTTTATGTTTGCAACAGGCATTTTTTGAAGCATGTATCGATAACCTATGTCTGCAAAAACCCAGTATATTAAAAAGCCGTTCACGACTTGAAAAGGATTATCTGCAACGATTTTACCTTTTTCAATAAATTCTTCAATGATAAAATAGCTTCCTACACCTAGGGCTCCAAAAGCAACTATAAAATATAACGCCCCAAAGGCCATTAAAATCTTGATGGCTAGATTCTGTTTGAACGCTGCACTTCTAAAGAAGCTTTTCCATTCTAGATTGATAAATTTTTTGATCATGGTTAGTGAATTTGAAGTATTAGTTACAAAAGTTGTAAAAATGTTACAGGTCAATTTTCCTTTCTTATTTTTGCAGCCGTTAAAAGTAGCCCCATGGAATTTCATAAACTCACTATACAACAAGTTACTAAGGTCACACCACAGGCCGTAGAAATTAGATTTGACATACCACAAGAACTAGTTTCAGATTTTAATTATCAATCTGGTCAGTATTTAACCTTAAAAGCAACTATAGATGGTAAAGAAGTACGACGTGCTTATTCACTTTCTAGTGCACCACACGAGAATCACTGGAGTGTCGTTGTTAAAGCCGTAGAAAATGGAGTCTTCTCTAACTATGCCATGACATTGCGTGCTGGAGATCAACTAGATGTTGCTGCACCAGAAGGGCTTTTTGTTCACGAAAAATCTACAAATGCACAAACCTACCTAGGTGTCGCTGCTGGTAGTGGTATCACACCTATTATCTCTATTATAAAAACGGTACTGGAAACAGAACCGGATAGTAAGTTTGCTCTTATTTATGGGAATCAAAGTATTTCTCAAACTATTTATTTTGAACAAATTAATGATCTTCAAGATCAATATGGCGATCGTTTTATCGTACGTTATAGTTTCTCTAGAGAAGAACGTGATGGCGAACTTTTTGGTCGCGTCACAAAAGGAAATTTAAACTTTTTCTTGAAGCAGGATTGTACAGATTATGCTTTTGCAAAAGCTTATTTATGTGGCCCAGAAGACATGATCAGCATGACGACCGATAATCTTGTAGAAAAAGAGATTATAGCTAAAGAAAACATACACTTTGAGCTTTTTTCTACTAAAGAGAATAAAATAGAAATCACAGAAGACTCACATTTAACTGAGGTTACCGTAATCCTAGATGATGAAGAGCACACGTTCACAATGAAGCGTAGTGATAACATGCTAGATGTCATGCTTAAAAATGATATCGATGCTCCATACAGCTGTCAGGGCGGAATTTGTAGTTCTTGTATTTGTCAAATAGAAGAAGGCAGCGCTCAAATGGCCAAAAATGCCATCCTTACCGATACTGAAATCGCCGAAGGACTTTCGCTAGCATGTCAAGCTTACCCGACGAGTGCTAAGGTGAAAGTTAATTTTGATGAGGTGTAGATTTAAAATAGAATATAAAAAAGGGCAAACTCACGTTTGCCCTTTTTTTATTTTTTGAAATAATCAATTATATCACCATCTCAGGAACTTCTCCTTCCACAATTAAGTTTCCTTCAGTAGCAGCTTTAATATCTTCAACACTTACACCAGGTGCTCGTTCTAGGAGCACAAATCCTTTATCAGTCACATCCATCACAGCCATGTTAGTGACTACTTTAGTAATACAATTGACTCCTGTAAGTGGAAGCGAACATCTCTTTAATAATTTAGAAGCTCCAGCACGATTGGTATGCATCATGGCAACGATGATGTTTTCAGCGCTTGCTACTAAGTCCATGGCACCGCCCATTCCTTTTACCATTTTACCTGGTATTTTCCAGTTGGCTATATCACCGTTTTCGGCAACTTCCATGGCTCCTAGGATAGTTAGATCTACATGCTGTCCACGTATCATTCCAAAACTCATAGAACTATCAAAAAAGCTTGCTCCTGGTAATGTGGTAATGGTTTGTTTACCTGCATTAATTACATCGGCATCTTCTTCACCTTCAAAAGGAAAAGGTCCCATTCCTAATACTCCATTCTCTGATTGAAATTCTACGTCTATTCCTTTCGGGACATAGTTTGCGACTAGAGTAGGGATTCCTATTCCTAGGTTTACGTAATATCCGTCTTTTACTTCTTTTGCGATTCTTTGTGCAATTTGTTCTTTAGTCAACATAATGTAAATGTGCTAATTTGTTAATATGATGATGTGTTAATTTTATATAAACACAAAAATGGTATTATTAATTATCTGATTTACATCCTACTTTTAGTAGTGGCTATAATTCTAGATATAGTTTTTCAATTGTTTCTAACTGTTCCAGCAAATCGGGTTTAGGCGATATTAAGCTGTCTGATTTCGTGCATAGATATATCCAATATCTCGTTTCAGAAGCTTCTTTTGCTGCGATTTTTAATTTATGTACAAAGTCCTTTCTACTTTCGGCATTTTGTGATTCGTTAATGTTTGCTCCTATGCTTGTTCCACTTCTAAATAACTGACTAGATATTTCAAAATGCTTTTCTTTTTTCAAATTTGCCGTGAATGAAATAATTTCTAATGCAAACTCTGTCGATTTTTCTAAAATTACATTTTTCTGCATACCATTATTATTACTCATCAGCACATTGTCACATCAGCACATTAAAAATTAATCACGCTGTCTAACGGTTCTCTGTTCAATTCTCTTTTCGTACTTTGCTCCTTGGAAAATACGTTTTACAAAGATTCCTGGAATGTGGATTTGGTTAGGATCTAGAGTTCCTGCAGGAACTAGTTCTTCAACCTCAGCAACCGTGATTGTTGCCGCACCAGCCATAACCGGATTAAAATTGCGAGCGGTTCCTTTAAAAATAAGATTACCAGCCTCATCACCTTTCCATGCTTTTACAAAAGCAAAATCTGCTTGAAATGCATGTTCTAGAATATGTGGTTTACCGTTAAAATCTCTTACTTCTTTTCCTTCGGCTACTTCAGTACCGTAACCAGCTGGTGTAAAGAACGCAGGAATTCCAGCTTGTGCGGCTCTACATCGCTCTGCCAGTGTTCCTTGTGGTATCAGATCTACTTCAAGTTCACCACTCAGCATTTGCCTTTCAAACTCGTCATTCTCTCCTACATAAGAGGATATCATTTTTTTGATTTGTTTCCCTTGTAATAGTAAACCTAATCCAAAATCATCTACTCCAGCATTATTAGATATACACGTTAAATCAGTAATACCTGTTTTTACCAGTTGTGCAATACTGTTTTCTGGGATTCCTGATAGGCCAAAACCGCCTACCATAAAGGTCATACCACTCTTAACGCCTTCCAGTGCTTCTTCTACACTACTTACCGTTCTATTAATCATGTAACTTTTATTTGCCTTAAAAATACAGTAATAATTCATTGTTATCAATAGCAAAACCTACTCAAAATAAGCGGTCGTGTTTTCTGATCATTTCCATAAATTGCAGTAAAATTCTGTGCAGCATGATTATTAAAAGACATCTTATTGATCCATCGGTAGGTAGCAAAGGTTATTTCCACATTAATTTATCTGTTGAGAATTCATTTTGGGATAAAAATGATGTGAGTGATATCGCAGTATTTGAAAAATACCTAGCAGAAAAACGAGATGAACATCAATCTTATGTTGCCCATGGTGGTTATCTAGAACAACGCGCCTTATATCGCAAAAACGCACGTTTTCAATCTGGAATTACTCGTGATGTTCACATGGGAATCGATTTATGGGCACCAGCCGGCAGTAGTGTTCATGCAGTAATGGATGGTGTGGTTCACTCTTTTGCACATAATGATGATGCTGGCAATTACGGTCCTACCATAATTTTAGAACATGACTGGAATGGCCAGAAAATCTACAGCCTATATGGACACTTATCCATTAGTGATATGGCAGGTTGGGAAGTTGGAGTCCGCTTTCGCGAAAGCGAGAAAATAGCAACTCTGGGAACTCCACAAGAAAATGGTGGTTACTCACCACATCTACACTTTCAGGTAATGACAAATATGAGAGATTATCGTGGCGATTTCCCTGGTGTTGCAGCACAAGAAGAGTTAGCGAGTTATGAAAATATGATTCTAGATCCTAATCCGTTTATTTTTACTTCTATTTAGATTTAGGTTATTACATGTCTTTTTCATTTTTTCCTTGATGAAAAAACGAAACAAAAAAATCAAGACTTAAGAGCATTTTACTAAAAATTTCTATCGCTACAGCGCAAAAAGAAGGTCAGTTGCTTTTAATAATCTAAGAGATATTATCATCTTTTATATATTCAGTCCAATCCGTTTCTAAACGATTTTTGCTTGACCTTACGCTCAATTCATTTTTAACGTAAAACTCTCTTAGGTCGTTTTTCTAAGGCATCATATAGACTTTATAGAATTGGTATTTAAATAAACTAACATTAAATTAATCCTTTTATATATTTAAAGCATGGAAGAACAAGAACTGCTCTCAATTCTCGCGCTTAAAAAAGCACCTCTTATAGGTGATATCATGGCCAAAAAGTTGATCAGAACCTTTGGTAGTGCGACGGCGGTTTTTGAACAATCGATGCGAGAAATAGCCGCAATAGAAGGAATAGGTGATAAAAAAGCACAGTTTATAAAGGCTACAGATTTATTTACCAAGGCAGATAAAGAACTGAAATACGTCCATAAAGAAGGGATCACCACCAGAATATACTATGAAGACAATTATCCTGAACGCCTACAATACTGTGTGGATGGACCGATTGTTTATTTTGAAAAAGGAAATATAGACTGGAAAAATCCCTATACCTTGAGTATAGTAGGAACGCGTCAGATCACCTCAACTGGTGCGGCTTTTCTAGAAAAATTTATAGAAGAAATTGCACCACTTAAACCATTAATCATAAGCGGTTATGCTTATGGTGTTGATATTCTTGCACATCAACTGGCGATTAAATATGGTTTACAAACTGTGGCAGTAGTCGCCCATGGACTGAATCAAACTTACCCGAGAAACCACGAAGCTTATAATGAGCAAATGATAGCAAACGGTGGTTTTGTAACGGACTTTTGGCACACAGCTACCTTTGACAGAAAAAATTTTCTGGGTCGTAATCGCATTATCGCTGGATTGAGTGAGGCAACGGTTGTTATAGAAAGTGCTGCAAAAGGTGGCTCACTGGTTACCGCAGATCTCGCTGCTGGTTATAATCGTGAAGTTTTTGCTGTGCCAGGTCGTGTGAATGATAAGTATTCTATAGGTTGTAATGAGCTCATCAAACAGTCCAAAGCTCATTTACTCACTAAAGCGGCTGATATCCCATACATTCTAGGCTGGAAAGAACGCAATACCGGTGTACAAAAACAGCTTTTTGTAGAACTCAATGAGGACGAAAAATTGATTTACCGTTACTTAAAAGAAAACGAAAAGGAACTCCTAGACATCATAGCTATAAACATCAATAAGCCGGTTCATCAAGTAGCATCATTACTGATGAGCATGGAATTAAAAGGTGTGGTAAAACCACTGCCTGGGAAGATGTTTATGTTGGTGTGATATTTAAACTTTATTGAGAATAAGCATTGCTCCGTTGGGCAAATAATCAGCTGTAGAAGTACAAGGAGAATTGTCAGGTGGATCACTCGTAATTCCTTGTGGTGAACCTTGCGTTATGATTACTTGTAATTCTGTTTTAGGAGCGCCCAAAATATCATGATTTTGTTGAGGAACAGCAGTTTTTATATATATATTTCGGGTGTTTTCGCATGCATCTTGAAGAGATAGTTCAAAAAAGCCATCAGCTCCATAAGAAATCCCTCGAAACTCAGATAATCCTGACTGAGCAGAGCTTACTACAACATTGCCTGAAGAATCTGTTATATCATATTTGACATTAACATAGTCTGCTTCAATTTCACTATAGGGATTATAAACCCTAGTTTTATAAATTCTAAACACTATTGTCCTTCCGTTATAAACACCTGTCCAATTTCCTATAAAGGAGTCTACTGTATTATTCAAATCATAAATTTTAGTTACATCTTCTGGTACATCTAACTCATTATCTATATAATAAGCCGCTTGCTCTAAAGACAGAATATCTTGAGCATTTGACAATATTGAGACAAAAAGGAATGCTATTGTTATTTTAATTTTTATCATGACATTTATTAAAAGGGAATGAAAAAATACTACTAAATATAATTAACATTAACAAACCAGTCCATTTAGTTGCTTCTTTATTAATGAGTATGGAATTAAAAGGTGTGATTAAATCATTGCCTGGGAAATTGTTTATGCTGGCATGATTTAGTTATAATATTCGTACTCAATTAATGAAACTTCGTTATTAATTTCACGAAAACTAATTCTAATAACTTCTGAACCCAACTTGTATACTATTCTTTTAGTGCCATCACTATAAGTTAATATACTTGGATTTCCTAGCAAGGATATATTATCACCGACTTTTATATAAATACCATTAATGAAAAGACTTTTGGAATTATCAAATAATTTAATATTTGTTAATTGATAATCTTGAATGTTATTAGGAGTAAGAAATTGTTCTCCATCTTGAAATAATAAATAAATTGAATTAGATTCATACTCTTTCCAATGCCCTGGATCTTCTCCTGAATTAATGTTAAATGAAACAGGAATTAGCGATTGAATGGTCGTAGTGTTCCCTTTTGAATTTATTATGTCAGTTAGCAAAACATTATCAAACCTTATAGTGTTATAAACTGATTCAGGTAAATCATTGGTTTGACAACTTACTGAAGTTGTGTAAATAGAAATTAATATTAGAACTAAATTTTTCATGTTTAAGTATTAATCACAACCAGAAGTAGTTACCTCTCCTGTCGTGTTGTTAAAAATTGTTTTGAAATAATTTATTGGGTCGACAGCACTATAACTTGATGTGCCATTTTGTTTTAATTTGACTTTAATATGAACATGAGACTCCGTAGTTCCTTCATCTATTCCATTTTGTAAATTACCTGAATTACTTTGATATCCAATAATATCTCCAGCTTTCACATCTCCAGTAACCCTTGTGTTTTCAGCTAAGTGGAAGTACATTGTTTTGATCTTGTCGTCACCATAGTCTGAAGTTATAATAACATAATAACCAGCGCCCGAAGTTTGTGTTGCTAAACTTGCAGTACCATCGAACATCGCGTACACGGCATTTCCTTGTGCATTTGCAATATCCATTCCTCCATGTTTTTGTGTATTACAAGAAGGGACTCCTCTAGTTTTACCATACATGCCACCTTTTTTACCGCAAACTGTTAATTGTTCCTGTATTTCTGGGTTTAACACAGGATCTCCATGGTCACAATCACTACAAGGTTTAGTTGAATCGTAGTCTTTATTGGTTGGACTATTTCCTTTAGGACAATCCAAATATTCAATTGGGTAATAAAAAGCCAATGCTGTTGTACCATCATCTTTAACATAACTACGTTCCTCTTTTTCACCGGTAACATTAACTTCACTATCACTATCTATCTTACCGGTATCACAATTGGTCTCATCAATAATTTCTCCATTTTCATTTCTAAAGTTATCTTGACTTGAGGTTGTGTTGTCACCAATTGTCGCAGTACTATTTGTAAAAGCACTCTCGTGAAGATATCCAGTTTTATACTCACAGTCTTCAGGAATGCACTCACATTTTTCTGGATCTAACTTCTCATTATTCGGACACACCAAATCGCAATCGTCATCATCAACAGGATCCAGCACATCACCATCATTAGGAGTCACACCTACGGTAATATCTGGTTCTTCATCGACATTATTATCGTCATCATCATCTGAATTATCATCGGGTGGTGGAGGCACATCTCCTACAGGACCACCGCCGCCATTTCCAGGATTGCCTGGATCGATAGTTTCACAAGGCTGTTGCTCTACATATTGCGTTGTAAAATAGCCCTCATAATATAATCTTGATGCAGATCCTTTTCCTCCGTAATATTTACAACCATCAGCACCACCATTTCCAGGACCATCATCTACATCATGTTCACCAGACTGACATCTGTTATCCACATAACCACCAGGAATCCATACAGATTGATAACTACCGCCACCACATTTTAAATTCACTTGATTTAAAATGTCTGTTCCATAAACAGGTTCTATAAGTACGTTAGTAGTATCTATTACAGAATTAATGTATGGATAGGTAACCATATATTGATGTTGAATACTGTCTTTTAATATGACTAACATATAATTCTTTAGCTCATTAGATCTAGTTGTGCTGTCTTGGGTTACTTTAAAAATATAATTTTTAAAATCGACTCCTTCTAATACTTGAATATGTGTAGTATCTAAAATCGTTCCATTTGAGCTATTACTTGATTTAGCAATGCTTAAGGCTCTGTCTGATATAAAGTTAAACAAATCATGATTTTCTCGTTTTATTTGAGAAAGACTTGTTCGAGAGCCAGTCATCTTTTGCTTAATGGTAATGTTATCTATAGTATATAGATCATCATCCTTCTCACAAGAAGTAACAGCAATCAATGAAAACAAAAGCAAACCAATAATGGTAAAAATTGAAGAATTCTTCCTGAACATACATAATAAATTTAATAGTAATCAAGGATTTGATACCATTTAACTGTTCTACTATATATTAATCATGGGGAACTTAAATCTAGTTCAAATTATGTAAGAAAAAAAAACTAGTTAACATTATTTTAACTTTTATACCATATAATAAATGCTCTTTTCCTGTTTAAAATTAGTCGAATTACAAGAACAATATCGCCAAATGTTATCGCTTTGTAAAGAGAAATTCCTGAAAAGTAAATTGCCTCACTTTGCCTATAATGACAGTATTTAATCAGTTGGTTTGTTTATTAATATCCTAACTTCTCCCTAACACGTTTCAATGTAGCATTTGCGATTAAGGTAGCTTTTGCAGCACCAGCTTCTAAAGCAGCATCAATCTCTTGCTTATTCTCCATAAAGTGATTGTAGCGTTCTCTAATAGGTCCAAATTTTTCTAAAATAGCCTCAAATAGAGCTTGCTTTGCATGACCATAACCATAGTTACCTGCGGCATAGTTTGCTCTCATTGCTGCAACTTTATCTTCTGTAGCGATTATTTTATACAGTGCAAATACATTACAGGTCTCAGTATCCTTAGGTTCTTCAAGTGGCGTACTGTCTGTTTCTATAGACATAACTTGTTTGCGCAGCTTCTTATCTGCTAGGAATATATTGATATAGTTTCCTTTAGACTTACTCATTTTATCACCATCTGTACCAGGTACGAGCATCGTGCTTTCTTGAATTTTACCTTCAGGTTCTATGAGAGTTTCTCCCATTGCGTTATTGAATTTACCAGCTACTTCTCTAGTAATCTCAATATGTTGCAATTGGTCTTTCCCTACAGGTACTACCTGTGCATCATATAATAAAATGTCTGCCGCCATAAGCATAGGATAGGTAAATAATCCTGCGTTTACATCCTGTAAGCGGTCTGCTTTATCCTTAAAACTATGTGCTAGTGTTAATCGCTGATAAGGAAAGAAACAGTTTAAATACCAGTTCAACTCAGTTACCTGCGGTACATCACTTTGTCTATAAAAAGTAGTCTCATTTATGTCTAGACCACAAGCTAACCATGCTGCAGCTGTAGAATAAGTGTTTTCTCTTAAAGTCTCGCCATCTTTAATTTGAGTAAGTGAATGCAAGTCTGCTATAAAAAGAAAAGCATCATTTTCTTTTTGTGCAGACATTTCTACAGCTGGTAATATGGCTCCTAATAAGTTTCCTAAATGTGGAGTTCCTGTAGATTGTACACCGGTAAGTATTCTAGTCATGGTAAATGTATTAAAATGCAAAGGTAAATTACTCTCACTATTATGCACAAAGTATTAAGTACAAACTATTGTTTAAATAGAGCCTTTTCAAGCATTAATAATAGAAGTGATTTAAAGTTCAAGACAGTATCCGGATAAGCCTAATAGACTGTTTTATGATTTAGACACCATAAATGGAACCTGTTAAGAGATATTATCTCTAATTTGAAAGGCTCTTTATAACACTCTAGATTAAACGGTAGGAATCGATTGTTACCTCATAATTTCTTCTATTTTTGGTGGCTTGAAATGGTTGCGCTACATATTGATGCCTTTATACCGTGTATGGTTCTATATACTGATGGGAGTTCCTATCATTATACTATTTCCTATACTGGTTGTTTTTACTATTTCAGAAAAAACCTATCATATCTTTTTTGCTATCGCTCGATTTTGGGCAGCTATAATTATTTACGGTATGGGTTTCTGGCCCATTATTAAACGTGAAGAGCCTATGCAAAAAGGACAGAGTTATATGCTGGTAGCAAATCACACCAGCATGACAGATATTATGATCATGTTACTGGTTTCTAAAAATCCATTTGTTTTTGTAGGTAAAGCTGAACTGGCCAAGATTCCTATTTTCGGTTTTTTTTATAAGCGCACTTGTATCCTAGTAGATCGCAATAATCCCAGAAGTCGTAAAGCCGTTTTTGATAGAGCACGCGCTAGACTTTCTACTGGTGTCGGTATTTGTATTTTTCCAGAAGGTGGCGTACCTGATGATATGAGTATTACATTAGACTCGTTTAAAGACGGCGCTTTCAGACTTGCTATCGAGCATGAGATTCCCGTATTACCAGTTACTTTATTTGATAATAAGCAGCGTTTTCCTTTCCATTTCTTCTATGGCGGACCGGGAAAAATGCGCGCTCTTACTCATAAAGCTATTGATACTGCTGGTATGAACTTAAAGGAAGATAAAATACGCTTTCGCGAAAGCGTGAGAACAATCATCTTATCATCTCTAGAAAATGATCTTAAATAGAAAACCGCTCCATGGCACTGGAACGGTTCTCATCATCATTGCAAAATAATTGAGTTTAACTTAACCAACCTCAATATTCTTCTTTTTCAACTTAACTATTTGCGACCTGCAATGTCCGGTCTATGGTTTAAAATCTGTAAGTGATACCACTATAGATACCTACATTAAATGGTTTAAAGTCTGCTGTGTTTTCTTTTAATGCATTGAGCTGATATTTAAACATAGGCTCAACAGTGATACCTAGCTGATCTGTAAATAGGTAATCTATCCCTAACCCAAAGTTTGCACTGTGATTAAAAGAGTTAAAATTATCATCTTCACCTAATTCTAATTTTGAAGTATTATTAGTAACGGCGATACTATTATCTGTAAGGAATAAGGCACTTAATCCACCCATGACGTTAACGCTCAACTTGCGGTCTAACAACTTATACTTTAACTCTAGTGGCACTTCTAGATAGCCTAATCGTTGAGATATTTCTCCTTGAAAACCTGTAAAGGTATTGTCTGATAAAAATTCTTGAGAAAAAGAACTACCTAAATCTGCTGTTGAGACAGCACCTGGATTAGATACGGCATTTCTATCATAAGAGTTTACAGACAGTAATTGCACATCACCTGGTTGCACGGTAACACCATAGACAATATCGTTAGTCGTGTAGCTTAAATTAACTTTATGCACACCTGTGCGCACAGATAAACGTGGTGATAGATTGTAGCCTACACTCACACCATAACTGAGGTTTAATCCTGCTGCTTTATTATTATCTGCAAATTCTTGATCAATGGATGATCCACCCATCGTACTAGAGTAAATAGGTGCAATAACACTAGAAGCATTCCACTTCTTAAATGGAATTGCGTCTGCGTCTTCCTCATTTTCATCTTCTTCTTGCTGGGCGACAGCATCTTCTAAAGATTTACCTGTTAAGGTAGAGTCTTGAGGTATGGTAGTCGCTGCTATATCTGTATTTGATGGCAACGCTGTCTTAACCTGACCATCTTTATTCTCAGATTGTGCAGTGTTACTTGCGGGATTCTGACTAGGTGTGTTTGAATTAGTAGAATTGATTGCTATGTAAGGCCTTTTAGTAGATTGATTGATTGCAAATCTGGTTTCATCAGCATTTTTAATTGCTTTATTCTTAACTCGGTTTGTATTATCACTGGATGGTTGATTACCAGATATGGTTGTGTATGATGTCTTTTGATTAACTGAGCTGCTATTATTAATAGTAGCTTTTTGAGATGCATCTTTACCTATGCTTGCTTTATCACTATTTGAAGCAGTTGTGCCCGAATGAGCAACATTAGTTTTATCAGCTTCATTAAGTAATTTATCATCACTAGTTACTAAATCAGTATTTGATACTGTGTTTGAACTTGGATTATCTAAAACAAGATTATCATCAGCGTTGTTTTTATGAAATAAATTGTCCTTGTTAACCGCACCATCTAGCGTCTCTTCATCTGAAGAGTTGCTATTTACGTCATTAATTTCTGTAACAATTTGCTGGTCTACCTCTGTATTTTTTTTGAAGCTGGAATAACCATTATATGCTAGTGTAGTTAATAGAGCTATTCCGGCAGCAATCCCTATCCATTTAATCCATAGAGGAAATACCACGACTGGTTTTTTACCATCGAGTTGTTTCTCAATATTATCCCAAGCAGCCATAGGCGGCGCTGCTTCAAAATCTTTGAAGCGTTCTTGAAATAAACGATCTATGTTCTTTTTATCACTCATTCTATTCAGCTGGCGTTGCAATTGTTATTAATACGCCATTTATTAATCATTTCTTTTAAATGTTGTCTAGCTCTTGCGAGGTTAGACTTTGATGTTCCTTCTGTTATTTCCATCATGCTGGCTATTTCTTTATGAGAATAACCATCAAGCACGTACATTGAAAAAACCATTCTATATCTATCTGGTAATTGTTGTACCATATTCAATAGACTATTAAGGTCTATATCTTCTATTTCTTCAACCTCATCTTGCACATCTTTAATCTGATCTTCATTAACTAGATTAAAAACTTTTTTTTTACGATACCGTTGTAATGCGGTATTTACAGCAATCCTTCTACACCATCCTTCAAAAGATCCATCATCTTTAAATTGATCTATCTTATTAAAAATGACAATAAAAGTATCCTGTAATACATCTTGTGCTTCTTCATAATTAGGTGCATACTTCAAACAGCTCGCAAAAAGGTTTCCAGAAAATCTATCATAGATTTCTTTCTGTGCCTTGCGATTATGCTTCTTGCATTCATTAATAAGTTCTTTTAGAACCACATGATACTGTTAAATTATTCCAATACAAAAACTGTATATTCTAAATAAGTTTCTTCATTATTAGGTCCTAGACCATTAAAAAATCTAAAAACATAACTACCATTACTAGCAGCTGTAAATCTTAAAGTTTGCTCTTCGACAATTACAGAATCACCGGTAGTACAATTACCAGAGTCTAATTGAGCTAATACGGTTGAGATATTGCGCACATTAAGATCTGCTGTTACATTAAAACCATCAAACACATGACAGTCAGTTGGTTTAGTATAAAAAACCGGTATGTCATAGGTCTCCCCAAAATCAAATGTTGAAGGCATTTGTACACTATCAACCGCTACTACACTATAAGAAACCTTTAGACCGTCATCCGAGATCTCGCAGCTACTTAAAGTAAGTAGACTCAAAATAGTGATTATTATAAAAAAATATTTCATGTTCATCTTCTTTATTCTATTGCATAGATGCATTAACTATTGAAAGGTTGCGTTAAGCTCATAAAAAAATCGCTTACTTTTTCCTTTACAGGTCAAAAGTAAGCGATAGATTATAATAGTTATAAATGTCTAACTGTTAACCAGCCTTATAGCTTCCATTATTTTAGCCTGCAATTCATCGGCTAGATCTGGATTATCTTTAAGGATATTTTTAACAGAATCTCTTCCTTGTCCTAACTTAGTGTCTTCATAAGAGAACCACGATCCTGCTTTATTGATAATTTCATACTCAACACCTAGATCAATAATTTCACCTAATATAGAAACACCTTCACCATACATGATATCAAACTCTGCAGTACGGAATGGTGGTGCTACTTTGTTTTTTACCACTTTTACTCGTGTTTTATTCCCTAAGACGCTACCTGAAGTATCCTTAATTTGAGTAGATCTTCTAATATCTAATCTAACCGAAGCATAAAATTTCAATGCATTACCACCGGTAGTCGTCTCTGGATTACCGAACATGACACCAATCTTTTCTCTTAATTGGTTAATGAACATTACGGTACAGTTAGTTTTGGAAATAGTACCTGTCATTTTACGTAATGCTTGTGACATTAAACGTGCATGAAGTCCCATTTTACTATCTCCCATTTCACCTTCTATCTCACTTTTTGGAGTAAGAGCGGCAACAGAATCAATTACAATAATATCTATTGCTCCAGATCTTATAAGGTTTTCAGCAATTTCTAATGCTTGCTCACCATGGTCTGGTTGCGAAATAATCAGATTATCAATATCAACTCCTAACTTCTCTGCATAGAATCGATCAAAAGCGTGCTCTGCATCAATAAAAGCTGCAATACCACCTGCTTTCTGTGCCTCGGCAATGGCGTGTAATGTAAGTGTTGTTTTACCAGAAGATTCTGGTCCATAAATTTCTACTACTCTACCTCTAGGGTAACCGCCTACTCCTAGCGCAGCGTTTAATGCAAGTGATCCTGTAGGTATGCTTTCTACCTCAACAACTTGCTTATCGCCCATTTTCATAACGGCACCTTTACCGTATGCTTTATCTAATTTATCTAGTGTTAGCTTTAATGCTTTTAATTTTGCTTCCTTCTCTTTATCTTCTTTCTTATCTGCCATTTTAATTCTATTTGCTGTAAAAATACAACCCATTATTTATTAGAACAATGAAAGTTGATTTGGGTTATTAACTTTATGATAATTCTGCTTTCGCGAAAGCGTGAAAAATAAAAAAGGAGCTCTTAAAGAGCTCCTTTATAAATAAAGTAAATAACAATTATTCCTTTATGAAGCGAAGTGTTGTCGTTGCGTCTCCACTAGAAATATTGATTATATATACACCATTACTAAGATCTGATAAGTTGCTTAATTCAATAACACCGTTGGATAGGTTATTGTAATCATTAGACATCACTTGTTGTCCTAGTGTATTAAATACTTGCACTTGTGCTTTTTCTACCGATGCGTTGCCAATGTTAATGGTAACCGTATCACCTTTAACAGGATTAGGATAAATGGATAGGTTAGATCCAAAAGCAACATCTTCATTACTTAACGTTACTACTTGGAAAACTAATTCAAAACGCAGTGCATCTAGGCTTTGAGCATTATTCATATCTACTGTAAAGTCTACAGCGGTAGACGTTCCCTGAACTAACTCTGTCATGGCACCCGTAAAATTATCTTTAAGATATGCTGTAAGACCTGGTAATACATCAACAGTTGCATTAATAGTATATGCTGTAGTTAAATAGTTAGTGATATTTAATTCTAAGCATTCATTTACAGAAGGAAGTGTTCTTCTTTCTACAGTAAGTAACTCACCTGTTGATTTTCCAATCGCCATATTAACATTGAGTCCATTAAGTTTAATTGCATCATTTGAATCTACATTAACATTATGAGCAGCATTAAAGTCTAGATAAAGACCATCACTTTCAGTTTGACCATTATTAAAACGGCTTGTTTGATAAATTTTAAGCCTTAACGCTTGTTGTAGTGGTGCAACATTAAATACGCCACCATTTGTAGTACCGTCAACTTTGTTGGACTCTGCAATTGCAACAGATGCAGATCCACCATTATCAACAAAAAACACAGCTTGTCCAGCGTCTAAAACATTAGTCGCAACTCCTGCAGATCCTACCGTACCAGATGCACTAGCATAAGGAATTGCAGAGTAACCACCGAATTCTCCTAATGCTGGATCCCAATAATACATATCTGCACCTACTCCTGTAGCTACAATATTTTCTGTAGATAGTTTAGACTGATATGGATTTGCAAAAGCAAAGAACTCACCTGATGCAATACCTGGTGTTACAGTCATTGAACCTGTCATTAATGAACCTGAAGCTCTTAATGTAGTTTCTGTATGCGCTGGCGAAGTTGCTGCAGCAAGATCAGTCATTCTATCACCTCTTACAAATAAACGGTAATAATCACCTGCATTTAATATTTCAGTTTTTGTATTTGTAACGGTAGTCCATGATTGATTTGATGCATCCCATTTAAACATACTAGCATTTCCTGTAGTAGTTTCATCATGTCCGGTTGTTGCGTTAACAGTTCCAGCAGTTCCGGCTGTACCAGTTACCTGTACTCCAAAACCTGTTGCATTAACACCAGCTTCTTGCCAGCTATCATAAACACTAGGTCCTGAAACTGTAGATCCTATAAATCTGAACGCCCTATTACCAGCAGGAATATATCGTTCAACATTAACGTCTCCTTGAATAGAATTAGACGCAGCTAAATCAGCTCTAGCCGTTCCCATAGCATTAGATACTAAAGTAATATTTCCACTCGAATCTAATTGAGCACCTGAGTTAACAATTAGTTCTTGGCTTATAGACTGAGGTCCCATTACTGATGAAGAACCAGTTTGTGCCGTTAAATTAGTCATGGTTCCTGTTCCTGTAATATTTACTGAACCATTTAACGATACACTACTAGTTCCTAGGATAGAGCCATTATTAATTACAGCTCCTGATACTGTAATATCACCATTACTAGCCTCTATCGCAGCACCTGATTCAATAGTTAAATCTCCTACTGCAATTGCCGTTGTTAAAGAAGGCATTGTACCAGGTTGGATAATCATATTATCACTAGAAGTTATATTACCTTCTGGTGTATTGTTCCAAGATGTTCCATTCCAAATGTAGTCAACAGGAGATTTTTCCATCATTAAATTATCTATTCCTAGATCATAGGAGCTAAAACCTGCTGTTGTAGTTCCAACAACAATAAAATATACAGAATTTGAAGAATTATATGCTGTAGGCACATCATAAATGTAGTTATACCAACCTGTTGACGGTACAACTGGCGCCTCATCAACATCTGATTTCATTGAGCTAATTAAAGTAGCTCCAGTAAGTGATTTACTGCTATTGAAATAGATGTCATAATTATCATTTATATGCGCACTTCCATGCCTATGTAACCAGACGTTAATTCTAAAATTTCCTGACTCACTTGATAAATCATATGGTTCAGAGTAAAACTCTGCCACAGAGGAAGTATAATTTTTTTCCATAAAACCTAATCCATCATATGAACTAGATATATCTCCACTACCACCTGATGCATCTCTAACCCATCCTGTAGTGCCAGTAGTAACCTGAGAGTCTAGACAATTATTATTAGCCTCAAAATCTTCAAACGCAGGAAAACTAGAAATTGCAATACATGCTGTAGTAAAACTATATGGACCAACCCATTCACTAAAATCTCCACCACCGCAATTTGCCCTTACGTAATAGTCATAAGCAGTATTTGCTGTTAATCCATTTAAATTGTAAGGGTTTGTAGCTGGAGTAATAATATTACCAGCTCCTTGAGTAAAGCCATCAACACCGTATTCAACTTCCCATGATGCTTCACCACTACCACCGCTAGTCCAAGAAAGGTCTACAGATGTTGCCGTAATATTTGCAGCAGATAATGCGGTAGGAATTAAACAAGATGCTGGAGTAGAAAAGCTAAAAGGTCCTGCCCATGTACTTTCATTACCAACTCCACAGTGGGCTCTAACATAAAAGTCATAATCTGTACTTTCTGTTAAGCTACTTGCATTGTAAGGATTATTTGAGGTGTTATCTACTATTGTACTTGCTACTCCACCTTGTGTAAAGCCTGTAATCCCATACTCAACATCCCACATCGTTTCAGCGCTTCCACTAACAGTCCAAGCTAAGTCAGCAGATGTTGCCGTAATATTTGTTACTGCTAAATTGGTAGGCTCTTGACAAGAAGGTATTGTTCGTACTTGAAAATTATCAATGTGAAAGTCTTTATCACCAGATGCCGTAGCTCCTTCATCAGAATAAATTGCAAACTGAACATTGGATCCTGTGATCGCAGATAAGTCAGCATTAAAAGTTTCACCACCAGCAGCCGGTGTATTTCCATTTGCTGCATTCCATTGTACAATAGTATTCCAAGTAACTCCATCTAATGTATAAAGAAGTCTCACATCATCATCAGAATCAAAAACACCTTGTGTAGTGTCATCATAGTCAGTGAAAGCCACGTCAAGATTAATTTCGTATCCACCAGCGCTTAAATCAAACTGTGGTGATAATAACCACTCTATATCGCCTGTTAGATAAATATTTACGTTCACTCCACCAAGACCTGATCCTAAATGTGCAAACTCTTCTTCAGCCCATAGACTAGAGCCTAAAGAACTTGGACCATTTACAGGATCACCGTCAACAGCTTCTACCCAACAACTTGGAATGTAAGAAGAAAAATCTTCTAAATAATCTGGGATTTCAGCAGCACAAAGAGTTGTAAAACTAAATGGACCTACCCATTCACTATAATCACTTGCTCCACAAAATGCTCTTACATAGTAATCATAATCAGTATTAGACATTAAACCTGTTGTATTTACTGGGTTAGTTGCCGGAGTTATAGTCGTACCAGATCCTTGAGTAAATCCATCTGCTCCATATTCTACTTCCCAAGATGATTCTCCACTACCACCGCTCGCCCAAGAGAGGTCAGCAGATGAAGACATAATGTTTGATGCTGTTAAACCTGTAGGAGGCACACATGATGGTAGTGCATTAAAACTAAAATCATCTAAATAATAAGAATCATAAGTACCAGTCTGACCATGTCTTACTGCAAAGAATGAGTCTGTGCTAGTTGGGATATTTATTTCTATATCTTCAAAGGATGAAGATGTTAAAGTAGTAGTAGCTACAACCGTGAAGGTGGAAGCATTATTGGGATCAGTAATTGTACCTAATTCTAGCTCTTGTCCATTAGCTCCTTTAGCACTAAACTGTACTTGCACTCCGTCAGTAGTCAACTCAGCTATTTCAGGAGAAATAAGCATATAATCTCCAGAAGAATCCAATCCATTGTAAAAACGATAAGACTTCGCTCCGGACTGAACATTTGTTGCAGAATTATCATAAACATAAACGTAACCAGATCCCGAATCTATAAAACTCCAACAATTAGGAGCATTTGTATTAGAAGAACTTCCAGTAGTTGAACTATCAAAATTTTCACTGAAAGGAATATTGAATAAAGCACAACTAGTTGTAAAACTAAAAGGTCCTGCCCAAGAACTTTCTTCAGTCGGTGAACACTTCGCTTTTACATAGAAGTCATAGGAAGTATTTGCTGATAATCCAGATACACTATAAGGATTATTTGTAGTATCATTTATTAATGTTCCACTTCCTAATGTGAAACCTGTAGAACCGTATTCAACATCCCATAGCACTTCAATACCTCCTGCTGTCCAGCTTAAGTCAGCACTTGAATCCGTTATCATTAATGATGTAAGTGCTGTAGGAAGTGGACATGTAGGCGGAACAAAACCTATCTGTAAGGAAGCATTTATAGTAACACTATCTCCTGCGGCATAGTTGTCATCATCAAAAGATGTAATACTTATATCTGTTACCGTATTCAAATTAATGGATGCCCCATTGAAGGTTGCAATATCTAAATCGGTTACATTACAATTACCTGTTGTAGTTTCAGTACCACCAGCATGTGTTACACTTATGATATAGGAATACCAACTATTACAATTACTCGAAGTATTTGTTGTAGTCAATGACAAACTAGTTAAAGGTTGTCCTTGAGCACAGGTAAAAGTGCTAAAACTCACGACTACAGGATCATTATCATCCCCAGAGGCCGTATTTGTATCTGTACACAGCTGTGCCTGTACTCCAATAGACATAAAAAGTAAAGCTAATAGTAATTTTATTTTCATTTTGGTTGATTTATAATTTATCAAGCTATTAAGGTATATCATTTTTGTAGTTCCACACCTACAAGCCTTAATTTTTTGTTAAAGCACCTAAATTATCGTCTATCTACCTGATTTTTAATGATTCATAATCAAAATTGAGTCAAGTTCTATTTTTATTTAAAATATTACCTTTGCCGCTCAACACTAAAAATGTTTATAGCATGCAACTGTATAACAAATTAAGTGCTGAAGAAAGAAGAGAACTTATACGTGCCGCTGGAAAAGAGCGGTTAACGATATCTTTCTATCAGTACCACCAGATCGGTAATCCACAACTCTTTAGAGATCACTTATTTTTACACTGGCATCCTATGGATGTGCTGGGAAGAATATATGTTGCTCATGAAGGGATTAATGCACAACTCTCAGTTCCGGGAGACCGCTTTGAAGAGTTCAAGTCTTTTGTAGATAGTATAGATTTTCTAGAAAATGTACGTCTTAATATTGCTAGAGAGCAGGATAATGAAAGTTTTCTAAAACTTAAAGTTAAGGTGCGTAACAAGATTGTAGCAGATGGCTTAAACGACGAAACCTTTGATGTTACCAATAAAGGAATTCACGTAGATGCAACAGCGTTTAATGAATTAATAGCTGATCCAGACACAGTACTGGTAGATATGCGCAACCATTATGAGTCTGAAATAGGTCATTTTAAAAATGCTTGGACGCCAGATGTGGACACTTTTAGAGATAGTCTAGATTATATTGAGGATAAACTTAAAGACCACAAAGAAGATAAAAAACTAGTGATGTATTGTACTGGTGGAATACGTTGTGAAAAGGCTAGTGCTTACTACAAGCATAAAGGCTTTAAGGACGTCTACCAACTAGAAGGTGGAATTATAGAATATCATAGGCAGGTCACTGAGCAAGGTCTTGAGAACAAGTTTAAAGGCAAGAACTTTGTATTTGACCACAGACTGGCTGAAAAAATCAGTGATGAAGTCATTGCAAATTGCCATCAATGTGGCACTCCATTTGACCTGCACACCAACTGTGCAAATGAAGCCTGTCACCTTTTATTTATTCAATGTAATTCTTGCAAAGACAAAATGGAAAATTGCTGTAGCGATGAATGCAAAGAAATCATTCAACTACCTATCGAAGAACAAAAGAAATTACGTGCCGGAAAATATAATAGTAATAAGATTTTCAAAAAAGGTAGATCAGAAAAACTAGTATTTAAAAAGTAATAATTATTTTAAAATTCCGCTTTCGCGAAAGCGTATAAAACAAAAAAGGAGCTCAAATTGAGCTCCTTTTTAATTGAATAGAATTAAGTCTATTGTTTAATAAAACGTTTCACAGCGGTAGAATCACCGTTAGAAATATTTAAAAGATATACTCCTGAAGTAAGTGAACTTAAGTTGTCCATTACTATAGTGTTATTTGATACATTGTCAAATTCTCTAGTCATTACTTGCTGACCTAATGTATTAAAGATCGCAATAGAAACTTTACTAGCCGGCACGTTACCTAGGTTGATAGTCATCATATCTCCCGATACAGGATTAGGATATAAGGACACTGAATTTTCTAACGCAATATCTTCATTTCCTGCAGTTGCATCTACAACAAATCTACTTACGTGGAAATCATAATCTTCAGTATCATCTGCCGCACCATCGCTAGCTAAAAATGCAAACTGTACCGTACCAGAATAAGCAGCTAAGTCATAGAAATAACTATCTCCTGTTACAGCTGGTTGATTTCCAACATTCCACGCATCAAGTGATGTCCATGTTAATCCACTATCAACAGTAATTAATAAATCTACTGAATCATCAGATCCCATTACACCGGTATCTGCAGCTGTAGAAGTTCCGCTGAAAGCATAATCGGTAACAGCAACTTCAACAGTTAAAACCTTAGTAGTTAAACTAGTTAAATCATAAGTTTCAGAAATTAACCACTCACGATCACCTAGTCTATAAAGGTTCATTACGTTACTAGGAACTACTGTTCCTACACCATTAGTATATGCACGACCATCTTTCCAGTTAGAAGCTCCTACACCAGTAGGTCCAGTTGCTATTTCACCATCGCCAGCTTCACTCCAGCATGCATTAGGCACATTATTAGTAAAGTCAGTTACTGCTGGGAACATAGTTACTGCACCACAATCTGTTGTAAAGTTTATAGGCGTTGTACTCCACGCACTTTCATCACCAACGGCACAAACTTCTCTAACATGAACAAAGTATTCTGTTTGAGCTGTAAGACCATTAATAGTATAAGTAACATTAGGCATCGCTCCTGCTACGTCTGTCCAAGCTCCCGAAACTGCTGGTGCAGTACCTGCAACGGTTGTTAACGAGTACTCATAGTTACCGGCACTTGTAGCGTTACCACTATCAAAGTTTATTGTCGCGGCAACATCTGTATTATTTACTAAAGTAAGGTTAGAAGTATCCGGACATGAAGGTGGAGTTCTCACCTGGAAGTTATCAATGTGGAAATCATAATCAATTCCTGCATCATCAACTGCACCGTCTGTAGCATATATTGCAAACCTTACAGTCGCACTTGTAATACCTGTTAAGGCGTCATTATAAGTCTCACCAGCAGTTGCTGGTTGATTACTAACATCCCATGTCTGTAATGCGGTCCATGTAGTACCATCAGTAGTATAAACAAGAACAACTTGATCATCAGATCCCATTACACCAGCTGCTGAACTATTATAGTCAGTTACCGCAACATCTAAATTTAATTCATATCCACCTGCAGACAGGTCATACAATGGAGATATAACCCAATCAGAGGCTACATTACGATATAAGTTGATATTTACAGCACCACCACCACTTGTAGCGTTATGTGCAAATTCTTCAGAACTCCAATCTCCTGAACCAAATCCTGTAGGACCTGTAGTTAAATCACCATCAGATGCTTCTTCCCAACAGTTAGGAACAAAAGTATCAAAGGTTTCTAACGCATCTGGTACAATTACAGCACAATCTGTAGTTGCTGTAATAGGTCCCACAAAAGTTGTACTACAGTCAGATCTCACATACACGTCATAAGCTGTCTCTGCAGTAAGCGCCATGATAACAAATGGGTTTGATGTTGCATTAGAAGTTCCTACAGCAGGTGCAGGATCTCCTGATGGTACCGCTATAATTTCCCAAGCAGTCGCTGGTGGAATACTATTTTCTGTCCAGCTTACTGTTATAGAATCTGCTGTTACAGAATCAACTGTTACACTAGACACATCGTTACATGTTGGTAATTCATCAAAACTAACATCATCAATTGAAACATCTCCTTCATAGGTATTACCTGTCATGGTAGACTTAGAAGTTGTAAACGCTACAATAACTGTTTGTCCGGCATAACTAGACAAATCAATAATAGCTTGTTCCCATGGATCTGCAGATGCTGTTTGTTGTTGACCAGTAATTGTCAATTCTGTTGTAAAAGTTGCTCCATTATCTGTAGAAACTGCTACTGTTAAATCAGTAATAAATGCTCCATACATATGATAATAGAAAGTAACTGATGGTGCAGTAAGCGCTGATAAATCTACAGCTCTTGAAAGCACAGTAGCAACATCTCCATTAGACCCATTACTTGCTTCAACAAACATAAATGTAGTACCACTAAACGCTCCTGAAGGACCAGTGTTAGAAGAACCTGTTCCTCCTGCATTATCTATAGCCCAATCATAAGCACCAGAGCTTATTTCATTCCAACATTGATCATTTACAAAACCAGATGTTGCAGCTGAAAAGTTTTCAAAGTCTACAAAATAAGGTGCAGCTATCGCAGCACAAGGAGTTTGTATACTAAGAGGACCTGATTGAGTTGATAAACCATCACCTGTAGCACTACAATCCTGCGTTACATAAAAATCATAGTTAGTCTCACCTGTTAAACCAGTTATGGTTGCCGTATCTGCTCCACCAGCAACTGTTGTTCCAGTCATAGTAGGATCAAAACCAACAGGACCATAAGTGATGCTAGAAACGGTAGATCCGTTGTTATTAGTCCAGCCAATAGTTGCCATAGTATCTGTAGCAGATAATAATGTGATATCTAAAGGTGCTTGACATGCTGGGATCATTTCCCAAACTATATTGTCTAAATACAAATTATCAAAAGTAGAAGCAAACACATGTTTAAAGGCGATATAGGTATCAGTACCTGCATATGTATCAAAATTCTGAATATACTCAGTATGCGTGGTTGTAGGTGAAAATGTCCCCAATGCAGTAAATGTCGTAGGATCATTAGGATCAGTCATTGTACCAACTTCAACAGTAGAAGTAGCCACCGTGATATCTGCAAAGAATTTTACTCTGTGCGTACCTGCATTAAGGTTACTTAACACTGGTGAAATTAATAAAACATCAGCAGGAATTGTAGTACCGTTTGCACTACCGCTATATAACTGGACACCGTTAGGTGCAGAGTTGTCTGCAGAAGTTGAAGTTCTTACATAAGGATCTGTTCCCGTAGCTATATCAGTCGCAAAGAATGACCAACAAGAAGGTAAATCTGGTGTAGACACACTATCAAAATCTTCATTAAAATCAGTTATTGGTGCACAAGCAGTAGTAAAAGCAAGTGCGGCAGACCATGGA
This sequence comes from Nonlabens ulvanivorans, assembly GCF_000732625.1. Taxonomy (GTDB): domain Bacteria; phylum Bacteroidota; class Bacteroidia; order Flavobacteriales; family Flavobacteriaceae; genus Nonlabens; species Nonlabens ulvanivorans. The sequence continues at coordinate 639,371 of NZ_JPJI01000032.1, read as the reverse complement.
CTAGTATCAGTTCCTGTACAGATTTCTCTTATATATACATCATAATCTGTACTAGGCATTAATCCTGTAATTTGTCCAGCTTGCGCTACAGGTAAAGTCGTACCTGTTACACCAGTTAAAGTACCAGTAGGAGCTACCATCGCGCCTGGTCCTGTAGGATAAGAATTTGCAGTATCCAGTAAGTATTCAAAATTACCAGCTGTACCAGAATTATTACTATCCCATGTTATATCTGCTGTTGTTTGAGTTGCAGATACTAACTGTAAATTATTAGAATCTAAACAGCTAGGTATTGTTCTCACTTGAAAATTATCGATATGGAAATCATAATCCTCTGTATCATCAACTGTTCCTTCACTAGCATAAATACCAAATTGAACGGTACTACCTGTAATGGTAGAAATGTCTGCATTAAATGTTTCACCAGCAGTTGCAGGTTGATTTGCAGCTGTCCAAGTTTGAATTGCTGTCCATGTAGAACCATCTAAAGTATAAGCTAGCACAACCTCATCATCAGATCCCATTACGTCAGCAGCAGTGCTGTTATAACTAGTAAGAGCGACATCAAGATTTACTTCATAGCCACCAGCCGATAAGTCAAATAATGGACTTAAAACCCAGTCAGAAGTGTTTGCATTAAAAAGATTAACATTTACAGCACCACCACCAGAAGTTGCTGCATGAGCAAATTCTTCAGATCCCCAATCTCCAGAACCAAATGTCGTAGGTCCAGTCGTTAAGTCCCCATTAGATGCTTCTTCCCAACAATTAGGCACAAAACTGTCAAAAGTTTCTAAATAATCTGGAACAAAAGCAGCACATAATGTTTCAACACTTAACGGACCTTCTGTAACAGATAATCCATTTGTAGCTGAAGTACAATCTTGTGTTACATAAAAATCATAGTCTGTATTAGGCATCAATCCAGTGATACTTGCGCTGTTAGCACCAGCAGCAACCACTGTACCTGATCCTATTGTAAAGCCATCAACTCCATATTCTACAGAAGAAACAGTAGAAGAACTAGTATTTACCCAACTTAAGTCTAATGTTGTAGCAGTAATATTAGAAGCTGCAAAAGATGTAGGTAATGGACATAACGCAGTAGTAGTAAATGAACCAGTAGCAGCAACTGAGCTTCCGTTTCCAGCAGCAGAACAGTCTTGGGTTAAAATGTATTCATAATCTGTTTCTGGAGATAAACCTGGTATATTAACCGTGGTTGCTCCACCAGGAATATTTATGATTGTACCTGTACCAGCCGTCAATGGGTCTAGTCCATATTCTAATACCGTATCTGTAGATGTAGAGTTATTAGTCCATGAAACATCAGCTGATGTTGCTCCTTCAACCTCGCTTAAACCGCTAGGCGCCGGACATGGTATTGTAAACAAATCAAAGGCAACGTCTGCACTAGAGCCATTGAAATCATAGATCTGAATTACAAGGTTATCACCTAAAGCCCATCCAGACTGCAAAGCATTAGTTACGAACGTATTTGAACAACTAATCTGAGTTCCCGAAACAGCATCATAAATAGCAATTCCAGGACTTCCAGGATTTAAAGATGTAAATGTCAAAGTAAGCTCTGTAGCTGTCCATGTAAAGAATTGGTCATTACCAGAGGCTGAACAACCTACGTTATCCTGTCCACTATCCGTTGTACCATCTGTAGTAAATGGCAACGTGAACTGCGGAGAAGTTGCTCCTTGAACAGGAATTGTTATAGGTATGGCACCAGCAAAGGTGTCATTGGGCGGTTGCGCTTGTGTCATTATACATGTTAAAGACATTAACATGGATAATAAGAGTAATTTCAATTTCATATAAGGTTATTTAAATTAATTAGAGAATGCTTAATCAACGCGTAAAATAGAGTTTTAATTAAATGTAAATAAAACGTTAAAGAAATTTTAGATAAATGACATATTACAACGATTAAAAACAATGTGGCTTAACATTAATCAATCATTAAGGCCATAACAAATTCACCTTTAGGCTTTTTAAGTTCAAAGTGTGATATGGCGTCATCTACCGTACCACGATAATGCTCTTCAAACATTTTTGTGATTTCTCTTGAAATTGACACTCGAGAATTCCCTCCATAATGTGTTTTAAAATCTGCTAGAGTTTTTAAAAGCTTGTGCGGTGACTCGTAAAAAACTATAGTGCGTCGTTCTTCTTTAAGAAACTCTAACCGTTTCTGTCGTCCCTTTTTCACTGGTAAAAACCCTTCAAAAACAAATTTATCACATGGTAAGCCGCTCACCACTAAGGCTGGCACAAAGGCTGTTGCACCAGGTAATGCCTCTACATCTAGATTATTTTCTAGCATTTTGCGAGTGATTAGAAAACCTGGATCACTAATGCCAGGTGAACCTGCATCAGTTATTAATGCCATTTTCTCTCCATTTTTTATACGGCCTACTACATGGTCTACAATTTTATGCTCGTTATGCATATGATAAGAAAGCATAGGCGTTTTAATTTCATAGTGTTGTAACAACTTACCACTGGTCCTAGTATCCTCGGCTAGGATAAGATCTACTTCTTTCAGTATTTCAACAGCACGATAAGTCATATCTGCTAGGTTTCCTATAGGTGTAGGTACTAAATAAAGTTTCATAGTGTTTTTTTATGCTTTGAATAACCAATAATTATGAGAATTACGCTTTCGCGAAAGCGTATTTATACACACTTCTCAAAACCCTAGTTTTACAGGAGTAAAATTAAGTATAATGATTTATTAAACCATCACGCAACCATTGGTAAGAAAAGTCATCTTATATTTATAACCAGACCAATCTTTATGAATTATCTACTAACTATAGTCATTTTTATTTTTAGCTTGACCACAGTTTATGGTCAAACTACGGACCTCTCAACCACTGTTGAAGCTCAAGATCTTACAGGAAGTTCAATATCGCAAGCACATTTTTATGAACGTTATACCTATTTAGTCACCATTAGTAATACAGGTGCACCTGTGTCTAATGCTGATTTTAATCTATCACTTAGTTCAGTAAATAATATAGAAAGTGCTGTTGCTCAAAATAATCTAGGTGGTGCTGTATCTCCAGCGGCAATCAATATTTTAGGAAGTTCGATTGATGGTATTTTACCTAATATGCCCAATTCTTCTAGTATTGAGATATTAGTAACAGTAAGAGCCTCGCCTATATTTTTAGGCGGTGCAACGGCTACTGTTGTAGTAAGTCCGCCGGCAGGTACGACGGACACAAATCCGTCTACTAATACATCAGTTATAAGCATTATTATGACTGAAAGACCTATCGATTTTCAAATTACACAAAGTCAAATTACTCCTGTAAGCAATGGAGCTTTAGCAAGTTGGGGAGACTCTGTTACCTATGAGATGACCATTCTCAACAATTCTGGTATTGAATATCCGCTACAAAATTTTTTAATTGCCGCTCAAAATATTAATGGAGCTGGTAGTGCTATTATCACTTTAGAGAATCTAACTTGTGTAAGTAGTAATGGAATGAATTGCCCAACACTATCTGGAATTAATCCTACATCTAGTGTCAATCTTACAAATCAATTTGAATTTTATAACCATGGACAGCAAATTGTTTTTCCTGCAGGTGCATCATTTACTTTAAGTATTACTTACAAAATTGAAGAAGGTGATTGTAGTCGATTAACGCCTAATCAACTTTTAGAAATCGGGAATCGAGTTAATATTCAATCCTATGTAAATAATACTGGTTTCAGTACAAATAATCTGATAGCAACTGATGCTTTATTAAACACCGCGTGTCCTTGTACTGACTTAACATCTCAGGTAACTAAAGTTAGCCCAATAGCAGGTACACTTAGTGCTTGGACTGATATTGTCACCTTTGACTTTACCTTTACTAATAATGGACCTCTTGATATCACGGGTGGCGCTTATCTTATCAATACGAGCACTTTAAATACCGGAATTGAAATTTTAAGTACTAACTGCCTCAGTACCACAGGTGCCATTAATTGCTCGGACATCAATATAGTAACCACACCAGACTTTAGATGGCTGACAGATGATTTTATTTTTCCAGCTAATTCAAGCATTACTGTTAGGACAACGGTAAGATTCATACCACCGGAGTGTACAACAGGTGGTGTTGCTCCTGTTTGTAGCGTGCGTGGAATAGTGTTTGAAAATGACAATGCATTGATCGATTGCGATTTATCAAATGATTTTGACGGTGATAGTATTCTTGGTCTACCTATAACTCCTTGTGTAGACATCCCTAATAATCCAATTATTCAAATTGTTGAAAATCAAACTAATCCGGCACCTGGTGCTGGCCCATATCCTTATGGTAATGTTACTTATGAAATAATAATGAGCAATGTAGATACCATTGCACACCATATTAAATTTAAAGACACTCAATTTTCTCAAGGAACCGGTATTTTACAATCTATTATATGTACAAGTACGACTGGTGGAGCAGTATGTCCATCAAATCTAAATGAAAATATAGGTGTTGCTAACTCTCAAGGAGATACCTTCTGGGAGATATTAGATACAGATGGTTTTATCATGCCAGCAAATAGTACCGTGACCTATGAAAAAATAATAGACTGGACTCCTATTTGCTCTGTACTATCCACAAATGTCCAAGATAACTTAGAAATGTCTGCTCTGGACTCCAGTCTTTCTGTTATCGCAACTGCCAGTGCAGGAGTCGCCACTCCTATGGTTCCATGTGTTGATCTAGTAGTACAAACGTATCCTTCCATAACATCTGCGCCTATTAACTCGCCACTAGAATGGATTGTTGACATCACTAATTCTAACATCAGTACTGATGCTAACAATATTGACTTTACAGATCTACTACATCCCGATTTTATTATTACAGGCACGCCTACCTGCTCACTTATCACCGGTACTGCAACTTGTATTTCTACTTTTAACGTTACTGGAAACCTTATAGAAGGCGTGATTCCTTATATGGAGTCCGGATCTACTATACAAGTGCGCATTCCAGTCACTTCACCATCTTACGGAGGTAGTTTTGAAAACCGTGCCGAAGCTCAACCAGATTTCACACAACAAGGAGAAAACACACCAGATTCTAACATTTCGATTTCAAGTCTGTTTGTTCTTACTTCTCAAACTTCAAAAAGTTTTGACCCAGCAATTATAACTACAGGACAAACATCAATTTTAACGTTCACTCTTACAAACTCAGTAGGTCTGCCAGCTCAAGATAATATTACCTTTATAGATAATCTATCACCAGAGATTACACTATCTGGTAATGCATATTGGGTAGATCAAAATAATGCATCGGGAACTTTTATAGATACCATCGGTACTTCTTTAATAGGTATTCAAAATCTTAGTTTTCCAGCAGGAACGCAACAAGTAAGTTTTGCCGTTGAAGTGACCAGTGCAGAAGCTGGGTTCTACACAAACAGTTTTTTAAACTTCTCTGCACTTAATAATATTGATGTTTCTACCGCATTTGCTACTCTAGAGGTATTACCTGTTCTAGATTTAAGTGTTACTAAAACCGTTGACAATATTAAACCAGATGTGAATGGTAGTGTAACCTTTACTATTCTAGTTGAAAATTTAGGTAGCGCTACTGCTACTGAAGTTATTGTAGAAGAGTTTTTACCTAGCGGTTATAATTATTTATCGCACAATACATCCACAGGTAGTTTTGATAATTTATCTGGCTTATGGTCAGTAGGCGATATGATCGTAGGTAGCACAGCTACTTTACAAATAACTGTAGACTTTAATATACCAGGAGATTTTATTAACGTTGTCAACGTATATAGCAGCAATTTATTACCCGATATTGATTTAGAAAACAATACTGCAATTGCTTTTACCAGGCCTGATTGTTTAAAAATACCAGAAGGATTCTCACCTAATAATGATGGTATTAATGACACTCTAGTTATAGAATGTATCGAACTGTATCCAGATAGCAAACTCAAAATCTTCAATCGTCATGGAAGTATTGTTTATGAAACAACAGGATATTTAAACGACTGGAATGGAAATCCTAATAGTGGATTGTTACATAATAGTGGTAAGGTATTACCGGTAGGCACGTATTTTTGGCAGCTAGACCTCAATGATGGTAGTGAAGCTAGAGTAGGTTGGGTTTATATCAATCATTAAAATTCCGCTTTCGCGAAAGCGTATACTACCTCACCCATTTCCTAACCAAGTTACCAGTAAAATAAGAGGAAAAAAGTAAAAGCAAACCGATTAACGCAAAAGTATAGCCACCATCTTTTAAAGCTAAGTGAGCTCCCATTGCTAGTAACAAATCAAAGAAGAAGCCTGCATAGGCCCATTCTGTTAACCAGCGATTGCCTCTCCATAAAATCATTGCAACACCTGCTATTTTAAACACGGCTAATGGATAAATAATCCAGGTGGGAAATCCTAAAGATTTAAAGAAACCTGTTACCATATCATACTGCAGTAAATACATACTTGCAGACCATAGCATTAAGGCGCACAATAAACCTGTGGCAATCCAATAGAAATATTTCATAGAGGCTTAATTATCAAACTTTGCCTCGACTATTTGCATAAATCGCTCTACATAAGCATCTTTTCCTTCCCAATTATTATAATCGGGTTTTACCATCGATATGATGAAGTTTTGAGCGGCAACCTTACTTTCCATCGTATTTAATTGAGATAATACACGATTATAGTCTTGATCACTACCGTTAAACAAGTGTTTAATGAATCCTATACGATCATTCATGCCTATTTTCAAGCCTGCTTTTAAACGATCATTAATGGACTGTCCTTTCTCTGCCTGATTGTTAATTTTGCGCTCAAATTCAGGCATTTTTTCATAACCAGCAGTTAGATCTTCCATATCATTTTTCTCATAAGTAGGTTTAGGAAAATCAATTTCAATCTCTTCTTCTGGAAATTCATCCACCATTTTATGGATTGTTGAAATCCCTGGCAATTCAATCTCTTCTCTCATATCCTCATCTGCAGGGACAAAAAGGTCACTTAAATCTGGATTAGAGAAAGCATCCTCTGCATTTGACTTTGCATTTTCCATGGCTTGCTCTACCTCTTGCGTTACACTTTCTACATCTTCTTGTGCAGCGGTAAATGCCTCTTCTATCTTTTCTTGTACCTCAACAGTTCCTGCGGTAGGTTGTACATCACCAAAATGTTTTTCAGTAAAAGAAAGAATAGTCAATTTTTCATATAACTCTTTGGCTACTGACTGTAACTCGTGAATATCTTCCTTATTCTTCATTTGTAGAATGCGGTGTGCGAGACTAGTAAGATCTGCTGCTATTTTCTTTTTCATAATGGTTTAATATGCCGCTGGTTTTATTGTATTTTTGAAACTGATTTGCGAGAATCGCAATCCCAATTTTTAACGCCTGTAAATTACAAAATGTTTCTAGAAAACACGGTAAATCATAAAGAGCAATTCGGCTGGATCGAGGTGATTTGCGGTTCCATGTTCTCAGGAAAGACTGAGGAGTTGATACGTAGACTCAAAAGAGCTCAATTTGCCCAACAAAAAATAGAAATATTTAAACCGGCTATTGATGTGCGATATGATGAAGAAAATGTAGTTTCTCACGATTCAAATGAAATACAAAGCACACCTGTGCCTGCAGCAGCAAATATTCCATTACTAGCAGCAGATTGCGATGTAGTAGGTATTGATGAAGCTCAATTTTTTGATGATGAGATTGTTACCGTATGTAATGATCTAGCAAATCGTGGCATAAGAGTAATCGTTGCTGGACTAGATATGGATTTTAAAGGAAACCCTTTTGGACCTATGCCAGCACTTATGGCCACTGCAGAGTATGTTACAAAGGTACATGCTGTATGTACTAGAACAGGAAACCTAGCACAATTTAGCTATCGCAAAACCAATGATGAAAATGTAGTCATGCTGGGTGAACAACAAGAATATGAACCCTTAAGTCGTGGTGCTTACTATAAAGCAATGCTTGCTCATAAAGTAAAAGAGCTAGATGTTCAAGATCCAGAGGAAGTAGCACAAAAAAACAAATCTTAATGCCATTACAAGGTACCCGATTAGAAGTTAACCTTGCTGCACTAGAACATAATTTTCATTATTTGAAAAGTAAACTTCAGTCTGGAGTTAAGTTTATGGCTGTAGTTAAGGCAAATGCTTACGGTCATGGCGCCGTTACAATTGCACAACACCTTCAAAAATTAAATGTTGATTATTTTGCGGTTGCTTATGTGTCAGAAGCTGTCGAATTGAGAGATAATGGTATTCAAAAACCTATTCTAGTATTACACGCGCAAACCTTTATGCTAGATACATGTATAGATCGATGTATTGAGCCGGTAATTTATAGTCTAGAAATGTTAGATGCTTTTATCACAGTTGCAAAGACAAAACAACAACAATCTTACCCTATACATTTAGAGTTTAATACAGGTTTAAATAGAATAGGTATAGATTTCAAAGATATTGATGAAGTTATTTCTAAAGTAACATCTAACTCAGCTATAAAGGTTCGTGGATTACAGTCGCATCTAGCCGCAAGTGAAGATTTAAATGAGAGTAATTTCACAAATTTGCAAATCAAACTATTTGAAGAAGTTAATGCTCGATTAGAAAAAGCACTACCATACCCTTTTTTAAAACATGAGTCTAATACTAGTGGTATTTTAAATTTTAAAAATGCTCATTTCTCTATGGTCCGATCAGGTATAGGGCTTTATGGATATGGAAATGATCAAAAATTTGACGCTGAATTAATACCTATAGCTTCCTTAAAGTCTGTTATATCACAAACCAGGTGGATTGAGGCTGGAGAAAGCGTGAGTTATAATCGCAAATTCATCGCTGATGAAAGAACTAGGTATGCAGTAATTGCATTAGGACATGGTGACGGTATTAACCGTATTTATGGATATGGCAAAGCACATGTTTCAATCAATGGAAAAGTTGCGCCTACTCTAGGGATAATATGTATGGACATGTTTATGGTTGACATCACCAACATTGATTGTCATGCGGGAGATGAAGTCATCATCTTTGACAAACAGCTTACCGCAAGAGATATGGCAGAAAAAGCTGGAACCATTTCTTATGAAATCCTTACAGGTATTCAAAAGCGAGTACCGCGAACTTATACTCAGTAGTTATTTCATCGTTTTTTAAAGCACTTTCGTCGTTGCTTTTGCAGTTTTGCAAAAAATCGTTTAGAATATTTTAACAAATCACAGTTTCTATATCTAAATTGCACGTCATTAACCATAATTTATATAACATGTTAAAAGAGTTTAAGAATTTTATTATGACGGGTAACGTCCTAGATCTTGCAGTTGCAGTATTATTAGCTGGAGCAGTAGGTCTTGTAGTAAACGGATTTGTAAAGATGATTATGATGCCTATCATAGGTCATTTTGCAGGAGGAATGAGTTTTGAAGACTTAAAAATTATTTTAAGTGAAGCTCAACTAGCTGCAGATGGTTCTGTTGCAGTTGCAGAAAATGCTATCCAGTATGGAGCATGGATCAATACGATCATCAACTTAATCATAGTTGGATTTGTTCTTTTCATGATTGTTAAAGCATACAATAAGTCTAAAGCACCAGTTGAAGAGGCTCCAGCAGCACCAGCAGGTCCTTCTCAAGAAGAACTTCTTGCTGAAATACGTGATGTATTAAAAGCTAAAAACTAATAAATACTTAATCTAAGTATTTGTATTAAGCCGTTCTGTCAAAACAGAACGGCTTTTTTATTTGTCAATTTTTGAAAATATTAGGAGTCAAATCAATTCTAGGATATACTTTTGAGCAAATTAAATTTATTCACATGAAAATAGCAGTAGTAGGCGTTACCGGAATGGTAGGCCAGGTCATGTTGCAAGTTCTAGAAGAACGCAACCTTAATGTTTCAACTCTAATTCCTGTAGCTTCAGAAAAATCTGTAGGTGCTGAAATTACTTTTAAGGGTAAACAGATAAAGGTAGTAGGCATGAAACAGGCTATTGAATTAAAACCAGATATTGCGCTATTTTCTGCTGGTGGATCAGTAAGTCTTGAGTTTGCTCCACAATTTGCAGCCGTAGGCACAACAGTAATCGATAATTCTAGCGCTTTCCGTATGGACAGTGATAAGAAATTAGTAGTTCCAGAAATCAATGCTGGTTCTTTAACAAAATCAGATAAGATCATTGCAAATCCTAATTGTTCTACCATCCAATTAGTAATGGCTCTAGCACCGTTGCATGATAAATATCGCATTAAAAGATTGATCGTTTCTACCTATCAGTCTATTACAGGAACTGGCGTAAAAGCGGTACAACAACTAGAAAACGAGTACAACGGCAAAAAAGATGAAATGGCTTATCCTTACCAAATTCATAAAAATGCTATTCCACATTGTGATGTTTTTGAAGAAAATGGATATACTAAAGAAGAGCTCAAACTCATAAGAGAAACTCAAAAGATTCTAGACGATCGTACAATTGCTGTAACGGCGACTGCGGTGCGTATTCCCGTAGTAGGTGGCCACTCAGAGTCAGTAAATCTAGAGTTTGAAAAAGAGTATAATGAAAACGACATACGTAAAATCCTTGCAGATACTGATGGCGTTACTGTGCAAGATAACGTAGATGTGAACCTTTATCCTATGCCATTAATGGCTCACGGAAAAGATGATGTTTTTGTAGGCCGTATAAGAAGAGATCACTCTAGAGAAAATGCTCTTAACATGTGGATTGTATCCGATAATTTAAGAAAAGGTGCAGCAACTAATGCCGTACAGATTGCACAATATTTAATCCAACACAATTTAGTAGGATAACCTTTAAGGTATAATAGAAGTTTGACATTTTAAACTAACCGCTTTTAACTAACTTTACCTCAGTTAAAAGCGGTTTTTTATATGGTATCACGTTTACTCTTATTTTTATTTCTTACTTCATTCTATTCACAAGCACAATTCTGGACAGAAAGGTCCTCTGGTTTCCCAATAACCTCAACAGGGCTCTCAAAAATCCATATTGTTGATGATAATGTCGCATGGGCAACAGGTTATGATGGACTTAATCCCAACAATAACATACAACGTTTTTCAACCACTAGTGATGGTGGAATGACCTGGAGTGCTAGTACTGTAGATATAGGTAATAGCGCATTAGGAATTTCTAACATATCTGGTGTAAGTGCAACAACAGCATACATAGCCGTTCATCCACGTGCTTCAGGTCAGATAGGTGGTGTGTGGCAAACTACAGACACAGGTGCCACATGGACTCGTCAAACTGGAGCAGCTTTCAATAGTACGAGTAGCTTTGCAAACGCAGTTCACTTCTTTAATACCACAGATGGAGTAGCCATAGGCGATCCCGCAGGCGGCTATTGGGAAATATACACGACAACAAATGGTGGTACTAGTTATGCTAGAGTTCCTAGTTCAAACATACCTGCGCCTTTAACCAACGAGGTAGGTTATCTAGCACAGTATACTCATTTAGGGAATAACATTTGGTTTACTACTAGCGCAGGAAGAGTCTATCATTCTGCAAACATGGGAAACAATTGGAGCGTTTTTAATACACCACTTAGTGATTTCGGTGGAACAAATTTAAGTGGAGATATTACTTTTAGTACCCCAAATAAAGGAATGATTCAAGACAATTCTGGTAACTTATTTATAACACAAGATGCTGGAACCACATGGAATCCAGTAAACATCTCTGGCACAGGCTTCCCATACGGTGGTGCTATTGCTTATATCCCTAACTCTTCTAGAGTGGTGAGTACCGGCGGTGATACTGCACTAGCAGGTACCGCTTACTCTACAGATGACGGCATCACATGGACTAATGTAAGTACAGATCAACATGTTGACGTCGCTTTTTTAGATGAGGATACTGGTTATAGTGGCGGATTTAGCACTATTAGCACACAAGATGGTGTTTATGTCTATACAGACAGTGTACTGTCTACTTATGATCAATTAGCAACAGATGGTTTTTCTATTTACCCTAATCCTAGTTCAGAATTTATCAATATTTTAAGTACTCAACCCATAGAAAAAGTTGAAATTTATGATATCAATAGTAGATTATTAATGGAATATAGTAACATATCATTGATTGATGTGACTGATTTACAAAGTGGTATTTATTTTATTAAAGTTAATGCTAATACTACTTCAACCACACAGCAACTAATAAAAAACTAACTATGAAAAAAACACTTCTCGCAGCCACTGTTCTTATGGCATTGGTATCTTGTGAAGACAAAAAACAGGATTCAAAAAAAATGGAAATTACTTATCCTACCACACAAACAGTAGATCATGTTGATAATTATCATGGTGCAGATGTACCAGATCCATACCGCTGGCTAGAAGATGATCGTAGTGCAGAGACCGGTGAATGGGTTAAAGCACAAAATCAAGTTACTAATAGTTACTTAGATCAGATACGCTTTCGCGAAAGCGTTAAAAATCGACTTACAGAATTATGGAACTATGAGAAAATAGGGGCTCCTTTTATAGAAGGTGACTACTCTTATTTCTATAAAAATGACGGTTTACAAAATCAATATGTGATATACCGATTTCCTACTAACGGAAAAATGGAAGATGCAGAAGTTTTTCTTGATCCTAATCAATTTTCAAAAGATGGAACGACTTCTCTAGGTGGTACTTCTTTCACTAAAGACGGATCTCTATTTGCTTATGCCATCTCAGAAGGTGGAAGTGACTGGAGAAAAATTATCGTTTTAAACACTAAAGATTTAACTCAAGTAGGAGATACCATAAAAGACGTGAAATTTTCTGGAATGTCTTGGAAAGGTAATGATGGTTTCTACTATTCTAGTTATGATAAGCCTGACGGTAGTGAGCTGAGTGCTATGACAGATCAGCATAAACTGTATTATCATAAGTTAGGTACACCACAGAGTGAAGATCAAGTTATCTTCGGTGGTACAGCAGATCAAAAGTATAGATATGTTGGTGGTGGCGTTACTGATGATCAAAACTACTTAGTCATTTCTGCAAGTACATCTACTAATGGTGGTAAGATGTTTATGAAAGAATTAAATAAACCCAATGCACCACTAGTAACCGTTCTAGATAATTTTGATACCAACACTTATTTACTGCATAATGAAGGTTCTAAGTTATGGTTGGTAACAGATTATAATGCGCCTAATAAACGTATAGTATCGACAGATTTTTCTAATCCTACTCAAGAAAGTTGGGTAGACGTGATACCAGAAACAGAAAATGTGCTGTCACCATCTACAGGTGGTGGATACATCTTTGCAGAGTATATGGTAGATGCCGTATCTAAAATACAACAGTATAATTATGATGGTACTCTTGTTAGAGAAGTTAAATTACCCGGAATAGGAAATGTGGGCGGTTTTGGCGCTAAAGAGAAAGATAAAACACTTTACTATAGCTTTACAAATTATACCACTCCTGGAAGTACTTATTTATATGACATCGCTACTGGTGATTCAAAACTATATCGCAAACCAGAGATTCAATTTAATAGTGAGGATTATGAATCAAAGCAAGTGTTTTACACCTCTAAAGATGGAACTAAAATCCCTATGATTATTTCACATAAGAAAGGATTAGTACTAGATGGTAAAAACCCAACAATACTTTACGGTTATGGTGGTTTCAACATCTCACTTAATCCTGGTTTTTCAGTTTCAAGAGCTGCGTGGATGGAAATGGGCGGTATTTATGCCGTTGCAAATTTACGCGGTGGTGGTGAATATGGTAAAAAATGGCATGACGCTGGTACTAAAATGCAAAAACAAAACGTGTTTGATGATTTTATAGCTGCAGGAGAATGGTTAAAAGATAACGATTACACCTCTACAAAATATCTTGCCATCCAAGGTGGTTCTAACGGTGGATTATTAGTAGGTGCAACGATGACACAGCGACCAGATCTAGCCGGTGTAGCATTCCCAGCAGTAGGTGTGTTAGACATGTTGCGATATAATAAGTTTACTGCTGGTGCAGGATGGGCTTATGACTATGGAACTGCAGAGGATAATCCAGAAATGTTTGAATACCTTAAAGGATATTCCCCATTACACAATATTAAAGAAGGTGTTTCTTATCCTGCGACGATGGTAACTACTGGCGATCACGATGATCGTGTCGTTCCAGCACACTCGTTTAAATTTGCTGCTGAACTGCAATCTAAACAAGCTGGAGATGCTCCTACCTTAATACGAATAGAGACTGATGCTGGTCACGGTGCAGGTAAATCAACCGCACAAGTAATTCAAGAACAAACAGATATTTATAGTTTTGCCTTGTTTAATATGGGATTTGAAGAACTACCAGAACTTAGTACAAGAGTAAAAATGTAAATCTTAGATTTCATTAGAAGATAATTGTTAAAACCCATGCAAATAGTATGGGTTTTTTTATTGCATAACCTTTATATAATCTTTTATAAACCATCATATAAGACTTAGCTAACACCATTCAGTTATTGAAGACTTTTTTTTGTACATGCCAAAAAATCAATAAAATGAATAAAATTACTTATGCCTTAATTGCAATTATATTATGTAGTTGTAATAATGATGATGATACTAGTGATCAAATCTCACTATCTACTGAAGTAAATTTTCAAAGAGCTGCAACTATTCAAGTCGGTGGTGAAGGCAGTGCTGAAATAAGTGCCTATGATATCGTCAGTAAGAAGCTATTTGTTATAAATGCAGAGTCAAATCAGATTAATGTTTATGACTTATCAAATCCTAGCATTCCAGTGGAACAACCAGCTATTTCATTAAGTAGTGGAGCTCCTAATAGTGTAGCAGTTGGTGATGGTATAATTGCCGTAGCGGTAGAAAATGACAATAAGCAGCTTAATGGTACAGTCGTTACTTATGACATTAATAGTCAAGCCCTATTAAATAGTTATACTGTAGGCGCATTACCAGATATGGTTACTTTTACACCAGATGGTGAAAAAATTCTTGTTGCCTGTGAAGGTGAGCCTAATGATGATTATACCATTGATCCTGAAGGGACAGTAGGTATCATCACACTTTCAAATGGAGCGATACAATTAATCAATTTTGCGAGTTTAAATAATCAAGAGGCATCTTTAAAAAATGATGGCGTTCGTATTTATGGCCCAGGCGCCACTGTAGCTCAAGATTTAGAACCAGAGTACATAGTTGTATCAGAAGATGGGAATACCGCATATGTAACTTGCCAAGAAAATAATGCTCTAATGAGTATAGACGTTAATACTGCAGCTATAAATTATGTAAAAGCATATGGTGTTAAAGATTATAATAACCCTTTAAATAGCATAGATGCCAGTGATAGAGATGGTGTAACCCAATTAAAAAATTGGCCTGTACTTTCTTATTATCATCCAGATGGAATGGATATCGTTACAATAAATGGGCAAGAATTGATCGTTACAGCAAATGAAGGAGACGCTCGCGATTACGATGGATATTCTGAAGAAGAAAGAATTAAGGACCTAATTTTAGACCCAACAGCTTTTCCTGATGCAGCTAGTTTACAAATGGATGAGAATATCGGTCGATTAAAGACAACAACTGCAAACGGTGATATCGATGGTGACGGAGATTATGATGTAATTTATGGATACGGTGCTCGTAGCTTCAGCTTTTGGGACACCAATGGAAACCTTGTTTATGATAGTGGAAATAGTATAGCAGTAAACACTTTAAATATAAACCCTACACGATTCAATGATGAAGATGGACGTAGTGATGATAAAGGTGCTGAGCCAGAAGCAGTAGCTGTTTTAGAAATAAAAAGTAATACATCAAACACTAATTCTATAAACAATAGATATATACTCGCTGTAGCAATGGAACGTACAGATGGTGTTCTATTATATGATGTCACAAACCCAAATAATCCAGTATTCCTAACGTGGCTAGAGCCAATAGGCGATGAAGCCCCAGAAAGTTTATTAATGATTCCGCGAGAAGAAAGCGGCAGTGACAAAGCACTTCTAATTATCAGTAATGAGGATAGTGGTACCGTTAATATCTATCAAAACAATGTTTTAGATTAATACATCTGCTCAATAATATTAAACCCATGCAATTTGCATGGGTTTTTTAGTTTCTAGCAAATACCTTTGTAGCATGCTACATTTAAAAGACGTTCAGTTTTCTTATCCACAAGGTAAAGCCTTACATCATATCAATTTAAAAATTGAACAAGGAACACATGTGGCACTCATAGGAGAAAGCGGTTGTGGAAAAAGTACATTACTGAACTTAATTTACGGCTTACTGCAAGAAGAAAGTGGAGAGATCACTTTTGAAGGTAAAATACTAGATGGTGCAGATTTTCATCTCGTGCCAGGACATCCTATGATGAAATATGTTCCACAGGAATTTGATTTAATGCCATTCACTACCGTTTTTGAAAATGTAGGTGAACATCTTTCTATACAGATTGATGATAGAGTAACTCGCATTACAGATTTACTTCATATAGTCGATATGAGCGACTTTAAAGATCGTAAGGTTAAAACACTAAGTGGCGGACAAAAACAACGTGTAGCAATTGCTAAAGCGCTCGCTCAACAGCCTAAGGTTCTATTATTAGATGAGCCTTTTTCCAATATTGATAATTTTAGAAAAAACGATTTACGACGTAGTCTTTTTTCTTATTTGAAAAAAGAGAACATCACATGTTTGATTGCTACACATGATAAGGATGATGTATTGCCATTCACACATGAAACTGTCATCATGCGCAATGGTCAAGTCATTGATCATAGAAAAACAATTGATTGCTATCAAAAGCCCTTAAATAAGTACGGAGCTTCTTTATTCAACGAGGTTAATATCATTCCGGTAGGATGGTTCAATAATACTAAAGAAATCATATGCTATCCAGAACAGCTTACTGTTAATGAAAAAGGCGTTGAGGCAATTGTAAAGAGCGCTTATTTTAAAGGAGCAGATTATCTTATTCAAGTTACATGTCAGGATGAAACCTTGTTATTTAACTCTCTTGAGAAACTTGATCCTGGTCAAAAAGTGAAATTAGCTTTAAAGAGCAATTAAAACTTAGACAACTCAGTTTAAAAAATCAACAACTCAGTAAAAGAGAATAGTAATCAGCCTTATTTCATAGGATGTTTGTATCATCAAACCATGACCTATGAAAACTCTTTTCTTATTACTAATTATGACCTTATCAATATCCAGTCTAGCACAGACCATTGTAAGCGGTCAGGTTATAGATGAAAAAAACATACCCGTTCTAGGAGCAAATGTTTATTTAAAAGGAACTTATGATGGCACCACGACCGATATAGATGGTAAGTTCTCTTTTGAAACTGCTGAAACTTCTACAGTAACCTTAGTCGCCAGTTTTATAGGCTATGAAGATTATATCCAGCAATCTGACGTTAGAGAGCTGAATGGTGTAGAAATACGCTTCCGCGAAAGCGTAAATAGTCTTAACTCTGTGATTCTAAATGCTGGAACTTTAAGTGCTGGAGACAGTTCTAAGGCGAGCGCACTTAAACCACTTGATATAGTAACCACGGCTGGTGCAGTAGGTGATTTTGTCGGTGCATTGCAAACACTTCCAGGAACGAGTGCAAATCCAGATGATGGGCGTCTTTTTGTACGTGGTGGAAGTGGTGAGGAAACTCAAGTATTTATTGATAATAGTAGAGTATTCCGCCCTTTTGTGCCAGTTACTGGAAATATACCTACACGAGGAAGGTTTTCTCCTTTCTTATTTGATGGAATATCATTTTCTACTGGTGGTTACAGTGCAGAGTATGGTGACGCTCTATCGAGTGTATTATTATTAAACACCACTGATATACCTACAGAGGAAAAAACAGACTTACAAATCATGAGTGTAGGTGGTGGCGTGGGAAATACACAAATATGGGGAAAGAATAGTGTTAGTGTTAATGCTAGTTATATTAACCTAGGTCCTTATAATCAGTTAATACCGCAAAACAATCAGTTTGAAGATCCATATGAATCCATTAGTGGTGAAGCTGTCTATAGACATCAACTCGAGAAAGGAATGTTTAAGGCTTACAGTGCTTATTCTTATAGTAATTTTAGTATCCTACAAGAAGATATTAATATAGAGGATGGGATATTCTTTGGACTTAAAAACGGGAATTACTACGGGAATTTAAACTATGAGCAGCGTCTTAACAATGATTGGAAAATGGAAACTGGTCTTAGTCTAGCACATGATCGTAATGACATTAACGTTGCAGGTACAGATGTGGACACTAGAGAAAATGCATTACATGCAAAATTAAAATTGCGTAAGCGTTACAATAATTACTTTAAAATCCACTACGGTGTAGAACAATTTCTCATCAACTATAAAGAAGGTGTTGTTATAGAAGATAACGCTTTTGAATCATCTGTTAATTCTTCTAATTCAGGCGTTTTTACAGAGGCTGAAGTTTTTCTATCTAAAGATCTTGCCTTTAAAGCTGGTGTAAGAGCAGATTATTATGGCTTAAGTGAAGAGTTACTTATATCTCCTAGATTGAGCGCTGCCATAAGTGTATCTAAGAATTGGCAGGCATCTATTGCTTATGGGCATTTCTATCAGCAGGCTCAAAATAATATTCTTCAATATAATGAGCAACTAGCACCAGAAAGTGCAGAGCATTATATCCTTAATTTTTTATATCAAAAAGATGGTCGCATGCTACGTGCAGAGACCTACTACAAAAACTATTCTAGTCTATTAACCTATGATACTGACAGACCACAATTTGATAGTAATTTTGAGGTAAATGGAGATGGCTATGCGACTGGACTAGATATATTTTGGCGCGATGAGAAAACTGTTAAAAATTTAGACTACTGGATCAGCTACTCTTATCTAGATACTGAAAGAAAGTACCTTAATTTTCAAGAAACTGCAACGCCTAATTTTGCCAGTTCACATAACTTCAGCGCGGTAGGAAAGTATTGGGTTGAGGATTTAAAATCACAAATAGGTATTACCTACAATTATACCAGTGGTAGAACATTTACTAATCCTAACCTAGAAGGTTTTCTTAATGATAAAACTGCTTCATTTCAAAGTTTAAATTTAAACTGGGCATATCTCATCGATCAACAAAAAATCGTATTCTTATCAGTGACAAATATCTTAGGAAGAGAAAATATCTTTAATTATCAATACAGTAATACACCTGATCAGATGGGCAATTTTGATCGTAGATCGATAGGTCAGGCTGCAGACAGATTTATTTTTGTAGGCTTCTTTTGGACGCTAGGTAGTAATGACAATCAACTAGATAATCTATAAAATTTTGCTTTGCACAACTCAGTATCAAGATACGACAGTTGGGTTGATTACGCTTTCGCGAAAGCGTAATACACAGCATATTTACTATATCAACAACTTCTAAAACCTTTATTATGAAATCAATTACTACTCTTATTATTCTGTTCTTAACTCTTTCTATAAACGCTCAATCGGGCTATGAAAAAGCAATGATTAAAGGATTAGAGCTTATGAAAACAGATTTACTCGCTGCATCGCAACAATTTGAAAGAGTCGCCGCTGCCGAGTCTGATAGATGGGAACCAGCCTATTATGTGGCGCTATGTAATATAAATAGCTCTTGGGGACAAAATCCAAAAGACAAGACTGTGCTTTACATGAAAA
Source organism: Nonlabens ulvanivorans (assembly GCF_000732625.1). Classification (GTDB taxonomy): domain Bacteria; phylum Bacteroidota; class Bacteroidia; order Flavobacteriales; family Flavobacteriaceae; genus Nonlabens; species Nonlabens ulvanivorans. The sequence continues at coordinate 619,677 of NZ_JPJI01000032.1, read as the reverse complement.
AAGCACAAAACTATATTAACGATGCCAAGGCAATTTCTACAAATAATCCAGAATTAATGGTTTTACAAGGGCTTTTAAATACTTGCTGGATTACCTATGATGCAAAAACATTTGGAATGAAATTATCTGCAGAAACAACGGCCTTATATGAGAAAGCTTATAATATAGCGCCGGAAAATCCTAGAGTTGCACTTTCTAGAGCAGAGTGGTTGATGGGTAGTGCAAAATACTTTGGTAAAGACATCACACCTTATTGTAAACTCATTGATAAAGCTATTTTATTATTTAATGAAGAAGTAGTAACTGGCTTTACACCATCATGGGGAAAAGAACGAGCGCTAGAAGTACAAACGACCTGTAATAAATATTAATTGAATTAGCCTTCAAAAAAAGTCCCATATTACTAGTTGTAATATGGGACTTTTTAATATTTGGAAATTTACTTTTATTTCTTTGCTTCCATCTCAAAATCATTCATAAATGCTGTGGTATAATTACCTGCAACATAATCTGGATGATCCATTAGCTGTCTATGAAAAGGAATTGTAGTTTTAATACCTTCAATTACAAACTCATCTAGAGCTCTTTTCATTTTATCAATTGCTTCCTGACGTGTACGTGCAGTAGTAATTAACTTTGCTATCATAGAATCATAATTAGGCGGGATAGAATAACCTGCATAAACATGAGTATCTAGACGCACACCATGACCGCCTGGTGCATGAAGTGTAGTTATTTTACCTGGAGAAGGACGGAAATCGTGATAAGGATCCTCAGCGTTAATACGACATTCTATAGAATGTAATGTAGGCTCATAATTCTTACCTGATATCTTTACACCAGCGGCAACTAAAATTTGTTCTCTTATAAGATCAAAATCTATTACTTGTTCTGTAATAGGGTGCTCTACTTGAATACGAGTATTCATTTCCATAAAGTAGAAATTACGGTGCTTATCCACTAAGAATTCTACCGTACCAGCTCCTTCATATTTAATAAATTCTGCAGCTTTAACGGCAGCTTCTCCCATATCCTTACGTAACTTTTTAGTCATGAATGGAGAAGGTACTTCTTCCGTTAATTTTTGGTGACGACGCTGTACAGAACAGTCACGTTCACTTAAGTGACATGCTTTTCCATAAGAATCACCTACCACCTGAATTTCAATATGACGTGGCTCCTCAATGAGTTTTTCCATGTACATATCATCATTACCAAACGCAGCTTTACTTTCTTGACGAGCACTTTCCCAAGCTGCTAGTAGGTCTTCTTCTTTCCATACAGCACGCATACCTTTACCACCACCACCGGCAGTCGCTTTAAGCATGACAGGATATCCAGTTTCTAAAGCAATTTTTTTACAATCGTCAAAATCTGCAATAATACCATCAGATCCTGGTACACAAGGTACACCAGCAGCTTTCATGGTTTCTTTTGCAGTTGCTTTATCTCCCATTTTTGCAATCATATCTGGACTAGCGCCGATAAATTTGATATCGTGCTCTCCACATATACGAGAGAAATCTGCATTTTCAGAAAGGAATCCATATCCTGGGTGAATAGCATCTGCATTTGTAATTTCTGCAGCACTAATGATATTAGAAACTTTAAGATAAGATAAGTTACTAGGTGGTGGTCCTATACAAACAGCCTCATCTGCAAATTTAACATGGAGACTATCAGCATCAGCAGTAGAATAAACAGCTACAGTCTTGATTCCCATCTCCTTACAGGTTCTAATAACTCTAAGAGCTATTTCACCACGATTTGCTATCAATATTTTTTTAAACATGATACGTTTTTTATGTTAGTGTAAATGTGGTATTTACGCTTTTGCGAAAGCGTATCCACAAAAAATCCTTCTTTTTAATTAAGAAGGATCTACTAAAAATAATGGTTGGTCAAATTCTACCGGAGAAGAATCATCTACTAAAACTTTTACGATAGTACCAGAAACTTCACTTTCAATTTCATTGAAAAGTTTCATAGCCTCAATGATACAAAGTGTATCACCTTCTTTAATACTATCTCCTACTTCACAGAAAAGTGGTTTATCTGGAGAAGGTTTTCTATAGAAAGTACCAATAATAGGTGATTTTACAGTAACATATTTACTGTTATCATCTGCTGCTGGTGCTGGTGCAGCCTCTGTTGCTGGTGCTGCAGCTGGAGCCGCTGCAGGAGCTGCTTGTGGCATAGGTGCTGCTTGCATAGGCATTGCTTGTTGTACATAAGTCACTTCATTAGAGTCTGATCCAGTTCTAATTGTGATTTTAACGTCATCCATTTCTAGCTTTACCTCGCTAGCTCCAGATTTTGCTACAAACTTGATTAAGTTTTGAATTTCTTTTATATCCATAATTTAAGTGGTTATGATTAGCTATTATAAGCCCATGTTAATAAAATAGAGCCCCAAGTGAATCCACCGCCAAATGCGGCAAACACCAACTTGTCACCCTTTTTTAATTGAGATTCATATTCGTTTAATAGTAATGGTAATGTAGCACTAGTGGTGTTTCCATAGCGATCTATATTCATCATTACTTTTTCATCTGGTAAGTTGACTCTTTTAGCGGTAGCGTCTATAATACGCTTATTTGCTTGATGAGGTACTAACCAATCCACATCTTCATTAGTAAGATTGTTACGTTTAACAATTTTCTCTGCGACGTCTGCCATATTAGAGACTGCATATTTGAAAACGTTTTTTCCATCTTGAAATACAACGTGCTGGTTGTTATCTATAGTGTCATGACTTGCTGGCATCAAAGAACCTCCAGCTTCAATTTTCAAGAAGTTTCTACCTACGCCATCACTTCTTAATATTTCGTCTTCATATCCTACCTTTTGATCTTCAGTAGCTTCAAATAGAGCAGCTCCAGCGCCATCACCAAAAATGATGCATGTCGTACGATCTTTATAATCAATAATACTAGACATTTTATCTGCGCCTATAAGGAGTACTTTTTTATAGCGACCAGATTCAATATAACTGCTTGCAGTGCTCATTCCATAAAGGAAACTAGAACATGCAGCTTGTAAATCATAAGAAAATGCATTAACCGCACCTATCTCACTTGCTACATAAGCAGCCGTTGATGCTACGGGCATGTCTGGTGTCACAGTTCCTACTATGACTAAGTCTATAGATAAAGGATCTAAATCTTTTTTCTTGATAAGGTCTAGCGCCGCTTGAATAGCAAGGTACGAGGTTCCCTTATCCTTATCTTTTAAAATCCTGCGTTCTTTGATACCAGTACGAGTAGTGATCCACTCATCATTTGTATCAACCATAGTCGCTAGGATAGCGTTAGTAAGCTTGTAGTCTGGCACATAGCCGCCTACTGCAGTAATCGCCGCTTTGATGTTACTCATACAGGTGATTCTAGTAATTATTAGAGCCGTGAAAGCTACTGAAAAACTTGCAGAAATAAATAAAAATGACACGTTTTTAATTAAAACGTGTCATTTTTTATGAATTTGTAAAGAAAAGCTTTGTTTTCTACTGATTTGATAAATCAGCAAACTATGCTTCTACTTCTTCTGTTTTGTCGATTAATACATTACCGCGGTAATATAATTTACCTTCATGCCAGTGTGCTCTGTGGTAAAGGTGTGCTTCACCAGTTGTGCTATCTGTTGCAATTTGTGGAACACTAGCTTTGTAGTGAGTTCTTCTTTTATCTCTTCTTGTTTTGGAGATTTTTCTCTTAGGATGCGCCATGGCTATTTATTATTATCCGTTTGTATTTTTTTTAATGCGTCCCATCTGGGATCAGTACTTTCTTTATTGTCTTCTATAATATCAAGGTCTTTCGGCTGCAGCTCTTCCAATTTATCGAGCAAATCTGAATCTAATGATCCGTCTTCTACTCCTGGATGAACTCTTTTCAATGGAATACCTAGCACCAACATTTCATACACAAATTGACTTATGTTTAATTCATAAGCGCCATGTGGTAAAATGAGTAGCTCTTCATTATCATCATTATATTCTGGACCGAATTTAATAATGACATCCATTTCTGTTTCAATGTCCAAGTCAAATGGCTCATTAGTAACATCACAATTGACATTAATTGAACCTGAAGCTTCTAGATGCAATTCCATTATAGTGGATTTTTTATCTAATGTGGCTTCAACATTTAACTGAGAACTATTGAAGTCCTCAAAACCAAAATTTTCAAAAAACGTATTATCAACCTCATATAGAAACTGATGTTTCCCCTGCTTTAAACCAACAAAGGAAATATTAAAATCTTTGAGTTCCATAATCTTCCTCGTTAAACGAGCGGGCAAAGATAATAAAAGTTATTAAAAATACATTGTTAATATTATCTACGTTTCTTAGAAATATTTTTTAACGGGTTTGCAGATAGCTCATCATACATCTTTCTGTGCTTAAAAACAGTGACCGCAGTATGTATAGCCGCCATAAATGAAGATGGATTTGCACTTCCCTTTCCTGCAATATCAAATCCAGTTCCATGATCTGGACTAGTTCTTACATGACTTAATCCTGCAGTATAATTGACACCAGAACCAAATGTAATCGTTTTAAACGGCACTAATCCTTGATCATGATAAGATGCTAAAACAGCATCAAATTGCAAATGTTTTTTATTTCCAAAAAAACTATCTGCTGGATATGGTCCGAATATTAACGTACCATCTTTTCTCAATTCTTCTAGAACAGGAATTAATGATTCTTGGTCATCTGTGCCTATAACGCCATTATCTCCTACATGAGGATTAATACCTAGTACAGCAATTTTAGGCTTAACGATTCCAAAATCTTTCTTCAACGACTCTTTAATGGTGCCTATTTTTGTTTTGATAAGTTTTTCTGTAATTTGACTAGGAACCTCTTTTAAAGGTATGTGATCTGTAAGTAATCCTACTCTTAGATCTTCAGAAACCATAAACATTAAACTTTCCCCATCTAACTCTTGATTAAGATAGTCGGTATGACCTGGGAATTTAAACTCTTCTGATTGTATAGACTCTTTATGAATAGGAGCCGTCACTAAAACATCGATTTGATTTAATTTTAAAGCCTCTGTTGCCGCCTTTAAACTACGTACTGCTAGTTCACCAGCAATAGGATCAACTGTTCCCCAATTTACCCTAAATGGCTCTTTAATTAATCGTACTACATTTACCTTACCATCCACAACATCATCCAGCGAGGTGATGCCATGAATTTTAATATTAAGTTTTAAAGTTTTAATATAATAAGATAAAAGTTTTGTACTTGCAAAAATCACTGGAGTGTATAGCTCCAACATCTGATTATTCTCAAATGCTTTTAAAATAATCTCTCCACCTATTCCATTAGGATCACCTAATGAGATTCCTACTCTAATGTTTTGCTTTTTGTTCATGCGGTGCTTTGTTTTTCGCCGTATTTTTGAGAAGATAAAAGTAACGGTTTTTCATCACTTATGTTTACAGGAATAATAGAGTCTGCTGCAAGAGTTATTCAACTCAAAAAAGAAAATACAAATTTACACTTAACACTAGAGAGTAATATCACTAGCGAGTTAAAAATAGATCAAAGCGTTGCACACAATGGTGTCTGTTTAACGGTAGTTGCCATTGACGGTAATCAATATGTTGTTACCGCAATTGAAGAGACCTTACAGAAAACAAATATCGGTGCACTTAATATAGGTGATATTGTAAATATAGAACGAGCTATGAAAATGAACGCTAGGCTAGATGGTCATATCGTTCAAGGTCATGTTGATCAAACAGCAGTTTGTAAAGACATTATTAATAAAGACGGCTCATGGATATTTACTTTTGAGTACGAAAAGGACTTACATAACGTAACTATTGAAAAAGGTAGCATCTGTATAAATGGTGTCAGCCTTACTGTGGTTAACTCTAAAATTAATGAATTCTCTGTAGCTATAATACCCTATACGTATGAGCACACAGGTTTTAAAACATTAAAAAAGAATAACGTCGTCAATTTAGAATTTGACGTTATCGGTAAATATGTAAAAAGATTAATGGGTTTATAATGCTCTACGGCGACTTTTATAAACAGTAATAGCGCCTATAATAACAGCACTTGCTATTAACAACCATATATTTCCATCCAATGGAACGTCTCCTACAGGTGGCGGTATACCCATCTTTGGAACAGGTGGTGTTGCTTGCTGTACTAACACTGTTAGGGAAAGTGAAAGAATATTGCTCATAGTTGTTTTAACGAATGCGAAAGTAAAACTTTAATTGAATTAGCGCAAAAAAGTAATGTGAACTTGATGTAAAGTTTAAAAACAACGCTTTTCGTCGATGAAATACGGATTTTAGACTTGAAAAGAGCCTGAAATTTATCTCATATTCATTTAAAAAGGTTCGCATTTTATTCTATAACGATTCTATTAAACATTTTATTACAGAGGTAAAATCACTCGTATAAAATAAAAAACCTCAGATTTGAATCTGAGGTTTTTAAACTTGTGGGCCCACCTGGGCTCGAACCAGGGACTTTCTGATTATGAGTCAGATACTCTAACCAACTGAGTTATAGGCCCGACAACTATTTTTATGGAATAGTATGTCCTAAAAAGTCTGCAAATTTAAACTATAATTCTTGTTGTACAAACTATTCTTCAATTTCCTGACATAACTCTACTAATACACCATTGGCAGATTTGGGATGAATAAATGCAACCCATTTATTATCAGCACCTTTCTTAGGCTCGTGATTCAAAATTTTAAACCCTTCTTTTTCTAATCTTTTTAATTCTGCTTTAATATCTTTAACGTTAAAAGCAACGTGATGTATACCTTCACCTCTTTTTTCTATATATTTTGCAATAGCGCTATCTTCATGAGTAGCAGCTAATAACTCAATTTTATTCTTTCCAGATTTAAAAAATGATGTCATTACATGCTCACTTTCTACAGCCTCACTTTTGTATGGTTTCCTTCCTAAAAGTTTCTCATAGGTTTGATTTGCTTTTTCTAAATCTTTAACAGCAATTCCTAAATGCTCAATTTTTCCTAACATAACTCTTTAATTTATTTTTCAAAAATATCACAAAAGCATTTGCTTACCTTTGTCGCATGGAAGAAAGTAATAGACAGAAAAAGATTAGTGGTATTCTTCAAGAGGACATATCTTCTGTAATACAGGATTTTTTAAGAAAGAACACCGTTAAAAACTTACTAGTATCTGTAACTAAGGTTACGGTAACACCCGATCTGGGATATGCAAAAGCGTACCTGTCCGTCTTTCCTGCAGATAAGGCTGCAGCCGTTGTTCAAGAAATTGTAGAAATAGGACCAGAATTGAGACATCAAGTAGCTGCAAAGGTACGTCACCAGTTACGCCGCATGCCTGAATTACAGTTCTTTAATGATGACTCTCTTGAGTATATGGATCAAATAGATAGAGAGCTTAAAGGTCTTAACAATCCTATTGAAAATCCAAATATATTGCCGCGCAGAAAAAAATCTTAGTGAACTTTTCTTATTACATCGCAAAGCGATATCTGGTATCTAAAAATGGTAAAAACGCCATTAACATTATCAACATACTTAGTTTTATAATAACTATTGTTGGGACAGCTGCCTTATTCATTGTGCTTTCTGGATTCTCAGGATTAAAAAGTTTTAGTACAGAGTTTAGTAGTTATTTTGATCCAGACCTTAAGGTTACTCCTTTAAATGGTAAAGTTATAGAGATTCCGCTTTCGCGAAAGCGAGAACTAGAAAACATATCGGGTATCACATTGCTAAGTGCTACCATTGAGGAAAAAGCTTTTTTACATTATGATGGTAAAAACGACATCGCTTACATCAAAGGTGTCGACAGTAATTATGACCAAATCATAAAAACAGACACGATATTACTAGAAGGTAGTTGGCTAGGCAACAGTGATTTACAAATTGTCGCTGGTGCAGCAATATCTGATGAGCTTTCTTTACAAGTAGATAATTATGGTAGGTTTTTACAAATCATGGTGCCTAAACCTGGAAAAAATGCGATTAACGCTTTAAATTATAGGGATTCTTTTAGTCAGATTGATGTTGTCGCTACGGGAGTTTTTAGTATTAATGAAAATCTAGACAGTAAATATATTTTTACAACCATTGCAGCTGCCAGAAAATTATTGAATTATAATGGTGACCAGGCAAGTAGCTTAGAGATTAAAATTTCACCTGATGTTGACGAAGATCAAATAAGAGAAGAAATAGAAGCATTATTTGATGTCCCTATAGTTATTAAAAATAGACTTCAAATGAATGATGGTTTATACAAAATGCTTAATTCAGAGAACCTTGCTGTTTATCTGATCTTTACTTTAGTACTAATCATCGCGCTATTTAATGTTTTAGGGTCCATAATCATGATGATTCTGGATAAAAAACAAAACTTAAAAACCTTATTAGATTTAGGCGCTAGTGTGAAATCTTTACGTAAAATATTTTTTATTCAAGGTAGTTTAATGACGATAAGTGGTGGATTAATAGGTCTCTTTATAGGTGTTGCCTTTGTTTACCTACAGATAGAATATAGTCTTCTTTATATAGCTCCAGGACTTCCTTATCCTTTTGAAATGGTCTTAACTAATGTTGCTGTTGCCATAGGGACAACATCCATATTAGGTATTATAGCAAGTTATATCGCATCTAGACGAATCAATGAAGCGTTGCTTTCTCAAGCAAAATTATAATCCAATAGGCCTAGTAATTAAAAGAATGAGACTGATTGAAGGTTTTTCTGTCAGAAAAAATCTATATTTAGCATTAATCACTAAATCTCTTCAATGAAAAATTTAAAACTAGTCTTATTACCATTACTTTTTATGTTTAGTGTTGCTATAGCTGCGTCAGGAAATGAAAACACCACAGTTAATACGCCACAATCTAAGAACATCGATAAGAAAAAAGTACTTCATCGCATGAATTGTCATGATTCAAATTGTTCAAACTCTGCACATATAAGACGTCCTGATCAAATTCAATAAAAACGTATATCTATTATGTGTTTCAAATAAAAAGGGTTCTATTTAAATAGAACCCTTTTTATTTAATTAATTCTTATCTATAATCAAATCTATGGTTGCCAAACTTATCGAGTACTTCATTAAAGGTGTCAAAAACACCTTTAGAGTCATCACTGGTAACCATTTTCATTCGGTATTCTTTAAAATTAGGAATTCCTTTAAAATAGTTAGTATAATGACGTCTGGTTTCAAAGACACCTAAAGTTTCTCCTTTCCAAGCTATAGACATTTCTAAATGACGTCTTGCGACCTCTACACGCTCTTGCATAGTTGGTTTTGCCATATGCTCTCCAGTCTCAAAAAAGTGCTTTACTTCTCTAAAAAACCATGGATAACCTATGCTGGCACGACCTATCATAGCACCATCCAGTCCATAATCGTCACGCATTTCTAAAGCACGTTCTGGAGTATTTACATCTCCATTACCAAAAACTGGAATGTGCATGCGAGGATTATTCTTTACAGCTGCAATAGGTTTCCAGTCTGCATTTCCTTTATACATTTGGGCACGTGTGCGGCCATGAATAGATATTGCTTTAATACCTACATCTTGTAAACGCTCTGCAACCTCAACAATTTTTATAGAGTCGTCGTCCCAGCCTAGTCTAGTCTTTACCGTAATAGGTAAATCCGTATGTTTTACCATGGCAGCTGTAAGAGATACCATAAGATCTATATCTTTTAATATCCCAGCTCCAGCACCACGAGAAACTACTTTTTTCACTGGACAACCGAAGTTGATATCTATAATATCTGGTTTAGTACGTTCTACGATTTCTACAGACTGTAACATCGAGTCTAGGTTTGCACCAAAAATCTGGATTCCTACAGGACGCTCTGCCTCATAGATATCTAGTTTCATGGTGCTTTTTGCGGCATCACGTATCAATCCTTCACTAGATATGAATTCTGTGTAGACCACGTCTGCTCCATTTTCTTTACAAAGTGCGCGGAAAGGTGGATCACTTACATCTTCCATAGGTGCAAGTAGTAGTGGGAAATCGGGTAATTGTATATCTCCTATTTTAGGCATGTTGCAAAAATAAGGTATAATCTAATTTGAATTGAAGAGAATTAATGCGTTTTATAACCCTTTAGTTTTTTTACCAGTACGTTCTAATTCTTCTGAAGCTTCTGGCTCTCGATTATCTAATCTAAAGTTTCCAAATTTATAAGTAAATCCTATAGTAAATAATTGAGTTTCTGGAATGGTTAACACGCGATTATCTTGATTTGCATACCGACTTACAAAAGGCTGGTTTTGTGAAAGAAATATATCACTATACTTTGCAGTTAATATAGCTCTATCATTCCATAATCTTTTTGAAAAGCCTATACTACTGGCTAGCATATTCTCATATTTGTATGAACCGAAAAGAATGCTAGTAATATAATCTGCTTCTATCAACATATTTAATGTGCCATCCTTAGAAAGCTCAAATAAATTCTGTGTTTGAATAAAAAATCCTGTAGTATTTAATCTTTGGTTCTCACTAATTGATTGTATGGCTTTAAATTCATTTTCCATATAAAAAGCACTTACACTTGTTAAAGAAGTCCACTTTTCAGTAGGATATTTTATAAGTGTTGCATCAACACTATATTGAAATTCATAATTCAGATTAGCGCTTTGTGTGGTCAACACGTTTGTATTATTATTTTGAAAAGGTAAATTATCTAAAATACCTTTAGTATAAATGTAGTAAGCATCTACAAATAACTCATAGTCGTATGTCCACCCTAGTGTTACTTTATTAGTAAAGGCTGGTTGTAAATTAGGGTTACCAGACTCTATATTATTATCATTTATAAAATTATTAAATGGATTTAAATCACCATACCTAGGTCTTTCAATAGAGCGTTTGTAACTTAACGATAAATCATTCTTTTCATTAAGATTATGAGTAACCGATATATTAGGAAAAAAGCCGAGGTAATTTTGAGAATTAACTAAGCCTAAAGTTTCACTATCTCCCACGACATCTGTTTGTTCTAATCTTAATCCTCCGGTAAAAGACCATTTAGTCCATTCTCTTTCTAATTGCGCATATGCTGCATAAATATGCTCATCATAAGAATAGTTGTCTGATAGTGACGGGTCTATACTACTACCCATATTGGTATCAAAAAAATCTTGTTTACTCTGAGATGAAATATCAGAATATTTTAATCCAGCAGATAGTGAATAAGCACCGATCTGATTAAGGTAATCTGCTTTTGCAGTAAATATATTTATATCTTGAAAACCTACGGTATTGAAACTGTTTGTACTAGATGTAGTTTGCGTGTCATCAAAAAATGTGCTGAAAAAGTCTTGCCCATTGTCTACTTCAGTAAAAAAGTAACTTCCTTCCACACTTAATGTACCGCCATTATCATTCATAATGTTAATCCATCCTAAGTTAAGAGAACCGATAGTGGCATCGCGTCCCGTACTAGAATCCGTATTAAAACCACTAAACATAGTTCCTCCTTGTGGTAAGATTAAGGTGTTCACATCCGTATCTACCTCTCTACCATTGTCTAATCCTAGATAACCTAAAATAGATAAGCTGTTTTTCTCATTAATATTGATATCTATAATGGTATTGAATGCATGTGACTGACTGCGTGAGACACTATTTAAATCAGTAAACCAGCGAGAGCTTCTTGTTCCATCATTATTAAAAAAACCTACTTGAGATTCTTCGAGAGTCAAGTCTTTACGTGGATTAAAATTATAATTTGCGTACACGTTAAGCCAGTTATTTTTATAATACTGACTGGTACCGATATTATATTTTGCAAAAGTGTCAATTTCATACTTGCCCGTTAACGAGCCCTTATAGCCTAATGAGACGTTCTTACTAGTAACGATATTAATTACTGCGCCACCTTCTGCATCATATAGAGCAGGTGGATTATGAATAACTTCAACACTTTTTACGTTCTCACCGCTATATCCACTTAATAATTGTTCTAATTCTTCATTACTTAAATAGACACGTTTGTTATTAATGTACACTTGGGCTACACTACCTTTTACAGTATAAGTACCATTCATTTCAAACACTCCTGGTGTAGATTGTAAAATCTGTGATGCATTTCCTGTGCTTAAGGTTGTGTTTTCAACATTAAAAATAAGACGATCAGACTTGCGCTCTATAGTTGGTTTCTCTGCGATGATTGTTACAGCGTCTAGTTGCGCAGCATCTGTTTCTAAGGTGAGATTGTTAAGAGCAGTGTTTTTTTGTAGAGTCAGCTTTCGCGAAAGCGTAACATAACCCACAAAAGAGGCATTGAAATTATAATCGCCGTTAATTACATTAGGGAAAGAAAAGTTTCCTGTCTCATCAGTTGAAGTACCGTATTTAAAAGTTCCCTCTTCTACATCGAGAAGCACCACATTTGCAAAAGCAATGGGAGCACCGTCAGAATCGATAAGGTTACCTGTAAGATTAATTTGAGCAAACGTACTTAAAGAAGTGAATAGTAATAAAATGGATATCAGTTTCATGCAATAAATAAAAGAGCCTCTAAAATAGGAAAGCTCCTTAAAAAATTGGGCAAGGAATTAGATTATATTTGCAGCAGTATTTAACGGACTATGAAGAACATACGCAATTTTTGTATCATCGCACACATTGACCACGGTAAAAGCACACTGGCAGACAGACTGTTAGATGCTACCCATACGGTTACAAAACGTGAATCGCAAGCACAATTACTAGACAATATGGATCTAGAACGTGAGCGCGGTATAACGATAAAATCGCATGCGATTCAAATGGATTATACTGCACCTGATGGTGAGCAATACATTCTTAACCTGATAGATACACCAGGTCACGTAGATTTCTCTTATGAGGTTTCACGATCAATTGCAGCTTGTGAAGGCGCTCTTTTAATTGTTGATGCTGCGCAAAGTATCCAAGCACAAACAATCTCTAACCTTTATCTAGCACTAGAAAATGATTTAGAAATCATACCTGTACTTAATAAAGTAGATTTACCTAGTGCAAACGTAGAAGAGGTAACAGATGATATCGTTGATTTATTAGGATGTGATCCTAGTGAAGTAATACCTGCTAGTGCAAAAACAGGTCTAGGGATTCAAGATATTCTAGACGCAATTATAGAACGTGTTCCCGCACCTACTGGTAATGTTGATGAGCCGTTACAGGCTTTAGTTTTTGACTCACAATACAACCAGTTCCGTGGTGTAGAGACTATTTTTAGGGTTATTAATGGAACTATAAAAAAAGGACAACACATCAAATTTGTCGCTACTGGCGAGAGTTATTATGCTGATGAAATAGGTACTTTGAAATTGAATCAAGTTCCTAAAAAAGAAATAAAAGCTGGTGATGTAGGTTACTTAATTACCGGTATTAAAGAGGCTAAAGAAGTAAAGGTAGGTGATACTATAACAGATCATTCAAACCCTACTACAAATCCGATTGAAGGTTTTGAAGACGTTAAGCCTATGGTTTTTGCCGGTATTTATCCAGTAGATACTGACGACTATGAAGACTTACGTTCTAGTATGGAAAAACTACAGTTAAACGACGCATCTTTGGTGTTTGCAGCAGAAAGTAGTGCTGCACTTGGTTTTGGATTCCGTTGTGGGTTTTTAGGTATGTTACACTTAGAAATCATTCAAGAACGTCTAGAACGAGAGTTCAATATGACTGTTATCACAACTGTGCCTAACGTTTCTTATTATGCTTATACTAATAAAGAACCTGATGCTCGCATCATCGTTAATAACCCAAGTGATTTACCAGAACCTTCTACTTTAAATAGAGTTGAAGAACCATATATTAAAGCAACAATTATTACAAAATCAGATTTTGTAGGTAATGTGATGTCTTTATGTATTGAAAAACGTGGTATAGTTACTAATCAAACATACTTAACTACAGAGCGTGTTGAACTTACCTTTGACATGCCACTGGCCGAGATTGTTTTTGATTTCTATGATCGTTTAAAAACCGTTTCTAAAGGTTATGCATCATTTGACTATGCGCCTATAGGAATGCGTGTTTCTAAACTTGTAAGATTAGATGTTCTTTTAAATGCACAACCTGTAGATGCTTTAAGTGCCTTAATACATGCTGACAATGCTTATACCATAGGTAAAAAGATGGTAGAAAAGCTGCGTGAACTCATCCCTAGACAACAATTTGATATACCTGTTCAAGCTGCTGTAGGAGCAAAAATTATTGCTCGTGAAACTATTAAAGCCCTACGTAAAGACGTTACGGCAAAATGTTATGGTGGTGATATCTCTCGTAAACGTAAGCTTCTAGAGAAACAAAAGAAAGGTAAAAAACGTATGCGCCAGGTAGGTAATGTAGAGATACCTCAACAGGCATTTATGGCAGTGTTGAAATTGAATGATTAATTAAGAGCGTATTACAAATTCCGCATTTCGAGAGTACTTCGTCAAGCTCAGTGACCACCTCAATGCTCGCTGTAAACTCAAAAGCGAGGTCTAAGGTTCTCGAAGACCGATTTCTAAATATACTAAATACAAAAAACCGCATCTCTCGATGCGGTTTTTTTTGGTATAAACTAAATTGATTCTACTTAGAATTTCATCTTCACAAACTGTTTAGAATTCCATTCTCCTGTGGCGACGATTACTTCACCTTTTTCATTTAAATATGCTTTCTCAAAGGCTAGATTGTTATCATAATTCTTTTCAATAGCCTCATATTCTAAACCATTGGCTCCAAGTTTAAAAACATAGGCTTGGGATTTGATGTTTTTCAACAAAGCTCCTATTCCTTTTTTATCTCTTATTTTTTGACTGGCGCTATCTAAGTAATTAGCTGTGAAATTATTCTTATCAATCTCACTGAAATTTCCACTATTTAATAAAACATATAATTCATTGTTTTTCTCAAATGAAAACACACCAGAAGTGAATCTTGAACCAGCACCTTTTATTTTTTGGATCACCTCATTTTTCATTTTTCTATCTAGGTAATAAAAATTAGATTTATTATTAGTTATTTCACCTATTAAAACATCTCCATGGCCTTCATATTTTAGATTGTCATAAATTGCATCATTAAAAAAGTTTCCTGAGTAAATATGCTCTGCAACAAATTTGATTGAACCTGAATCATCTTTTGTTATAGTTTTTATAACATTAACGAAGAATTCTCCAGTGCTTTTTTCAATTTCATATTCTTTTGTATCAATCACTTCTTTAGTAGAAAAAGAAATCTTATCCACTTGGATAAACGATTTATCTAACAAGCCTTCTTCAAATGAAAACTCTTGAGTGATTGAAACTGCATACAAGTTTTCTTTATCAGTAATATAATTTGAACTAATAATAGCCCTTGAATCACTACCTAAATAAAGAGTCTTAGAAGCCTCATTACTATTAGGAGGTAAAAAATTAAATTTAATCTCACGAGGTAGATTTTTTTTCAAATTTCTGCTTTTTCTTGATGATTTTCCTTTAATTTCTTTTATGAAATGCGGAATAGACTGCATAATAACAGTTTTATCGTCTAAAATGGAAGATGTCTGATAGAATGTAAAACCCTCATAAAACTCAGGCGGTAAGTCGCTAGTTATTGTTTTAACTTCCAATTCATTCCATTCCTTATCTCCGATTACAAAATTTCGTTTATCCTTTAACGGCTTTCTACCTTTTGCTGTACGATAAGATTTCAAATAGTATTCTTTATTTGGAGAAAATATTGTTGCGTTAGGATTAATAATGGCATTTAACGACTTAAAAACCTTATATTTTGGAATATTGAATTCGTTTTTACTAACATCAAAAGAGGCCGTTACAAAAGTCTTCTCTGTATCTACTAAAGCCTCCAATTTATTACTATTAAATCTAATGTCACTAATAACATTTTCTTTTCTTTTAGCCTTTAAAGCATCAGCTTTCATAACATTTATGTTCTCATCAAGCTTTACCATAAACTGAACTCCACCTTCAAAATTATTCATTAAAATAATGGTATTACCTTGATCATCTTCAGTACCGTAGACTATTTGATTTGTGGACTTTTTCACCTCTACAGGTTTACTCACAATAAGCTCTGGTGCAATTTGTGAAAATGCCATTAATGAACATAATGACATCGTTAAAATGGTTATTGTTTTTATCATTTTTAAAATGGTTTAAATGAGATACCTATTTCTATGGTATCAAGGTTAGCGTTATTAAAGAAAAGTTTGCGATAGCCTACAAACACGTTTGTACTATTAAATGAATATCCTATAGTAGGATTTGCAAATCCAGCGATTGTAAAAAACCCTTCTGGTCCATTATAACTTATTCCTCCATTTACTTGAGCGTAAACAAATTCTAAAAAATAATATTTATAAGATGCTCCAAAATCTGCAAGTGGCAACTCTGCTCCACCAGCATCTTCAGATTGAAGAACGATATAATTAAGGCCAGCATAACCACCTAAATAACTATCTTCTGAGAGTTCCCACATAGGGTTTACAAAGATTCCAAAGTTGTACTGAGAAACATCAGTATCTAATGGGTAGCCTACATGTAAACCTATGGAAGTTTCATTTTCCTGCCCATAACAAAGAGCACTCAAAAACAACAGCCCAATGATTGTAAGTTTTTTCATTGTTAAAATTTTGGCAAAAGATAAGCTACAAGTTTTAAAGTTTTAAAGAAAAAATATTTTCAAAAATTTTAATGCCCGCTGTATTCTCAGATGCGAGGTCTGAGGCACTCAAAGACCGGATTTTAAAAAGAATATTTCAGTACATCGTACTCTCTATAGCCGCATTTCGAGAACCTCAATGCTCGTTTTATCCTCAAAAGCGAGGTCTGAGGTTCTCGAAGACCGGTTATTTATAAATAAGTCACTTTCTTAATCACTTACCTGTTAATTAGTTATCTTTAAAAATGACTTTTAAAGTAGGTTATACTTATATTCTAGAATGTAGCGATGGTTCTTACTATACTGGTAGTACGGTAGATATTGAATTAAGAGTAAATCAACATCAAGAAGGAAAAGGAGCTAACCACACCAAGAAACGTTTGCCTGTGGACTTGATCTATTTTGAAGAATACCATCGTGTTGATTTAGCCTTTTACAGAGAGAAACAAATACAAGGATGGAGCAGAAGAAAAAAAGAAGCTTTAATTGAAGGGAAATTTAACGACTTACCTGAATTAGCTAAAGCATATCGAGATATTGAGGATTATAAAAAGATTAGGTAATTAAAACCGCATTTCGAGTGCCTCAATGCTCGCTGTATTCTCAAATGCGAGGTCTGAAGTAATTGAAAACGAATTTCAAATAGCGAATTCATAACCAGTCATATAAAATCTAAAAAAGGGACAGAATTAATTTTCTGTCCCTTTTTGATGTTTGAAGAATTCTTAGAACTTACTTATAAAAGATTTCCTACATATTGAGTGTTGTAATGTATATTCGCGCTCAAATTAAAAAAATCTATGAAAAAATTATTATCCCTATTCATCGTCTTAAGCGTTTTATTCTCATGTAGCAGTGAAGAAGATTCGCCTACAGATAGTGGACTAACTAACCTACAGATTTCAGTGCAAAGTAAATCGACTACCAGTGTCACCTTGAGCACCACATCTGAAGGTGGCCCTAATTTTACTACTGTAACTAGTTATGCCTTATCAGGTACTGGGAACTATCAACAAACGTCATCTAACACCATTAGCGGATTAGAAAAAGGAACTAAATATGATATGTTCTTTACACGTACGAGAAATGGACAAGACTACACTAGTCCTACCCTATCCGTAACAACACTAGGTTTTACACATACACCAGGGAACCCTTTATTTTCTAGAGATACTGAAGTAAATCATCTTTATGAAGTGATTTATGAGGGCAATACAGAGTTTGGTGATTTTGCTCAACCTTTAAGTGGTTATATCATCATAGAAAATGATAGTGTACCATTATTAAATGTAACTGCTACATCAACTCAAATCGACTTTGAGGTTGGGAAAAACGTAAGAACTATACTTCCCACCACTGCAGATAATTATCAATACAATTACCCATTTGAAATAGGTCTGTTTACTAATGAGGCATATACTAGAATCACAACAGATACACAGACTAATACACTTACACAACCTAGAAGTGTCTTTAGTATTGATAATCACGTACCATATATTGAATCTGGTGTTCTTACTGGATCTATATGCTCAAATTCTGGTAAAAGAGGAATCATACAACCTAGAGGTCGTTTCTGGTTACGTGATCAAGGAACCTCAACAAATAGCGACTACAATAATCAATATAACTACAATGTAAAAATAACTAACATAGTAGACCCTACTATTTCAAGAACATATCTAGCTAGCGATATCTTCCCAATAAATACTTTAACCGGTGATTGTACGATTGAAGGAATGGCTTTAGTAGCTTCGGCAGTTAATGGTAGAAGAGGATTCCATGATGCTAATGTGTTAACCTTAAACTTAAACCGTAATTTCTTTATAGATGGAGATTATACCATCCAGTTTATTGTTGAAGATGATAATACATCATATTTTTCAAATGAATTTATGGTAACTCTAGACTAATTTTTAAGTCTAATTTTTATTAAAAAAAGGGACAGAATATTAATTCTGTCCCTTTTATATTATAATAATGTTCTCCTTTATTCCATGACCACATCACCACTCGCTTGCACTACAATTTTTTTACCTAGATAAACCAGCTTACTATCTTCTTCTACTTCCATATCTAGTGATGTAGATGGTATAATATCTATCTCATTTTTCTTTCTTATAAATAAAGGAATGATGTTTTCATCAGTTTTTGTGATTTCAATCAATCCTTCATAGTGCTCTTGTGATTTAATAGTGATTTCATGTATCTCTCCATAATAACGTGCTACTTCCATCATGTTTACATAATCATCGGTAGATGAAAACAGACCTCTAGTAGGATTTTCATCAGGATTGCTCACTTCAGTAGAGTGAACTAATCGGTATGCGCCATTTTCTCCAAAACGTGCTGTAAAACGCTCTAGTGCATAATCATTAATCTGCGAGTTACCTGTTAGCGCCATTAGAAAACCTATGTTATTAAATTCAATATCATCGGTTATGGCATCACTATAAATATCTGCCGCTACAGCGTCCAATCCTTTTTCTTTTGCAATACGCACATTATTAGTATTAGTATCTACTAGTACAACACTGCGTCCATGTACTTTTAAATAACTAGCTATTAATCTAGAGAACTTTGAAGCTCCTACGATCATAATACCATCAGATTGCTTCAAGAACACACCTACAATTTTTGCAAACAATCTGGCAGTTGTTGCATTTAATAATACGGTACCTAATACAATCATAAATACGAGCGGTGTGATATACTCTGCTCCTTCAACACCTTGTGTAACCAGTTTAGAACCAAATAGTGACGCAATACCTGCCGCTACAATACCGCGAGGCCCGACCCATGATATAAATAGCTTCTCATTAATTTTTAAACCACTATTTATCGAACTAGCAAATACACCTAATGGACGTATGATAAAGGATACTATTGCAAACAATACTGCCGTTTCCCATCTGTAGATAAGGTACAAATCTTCCATATTAATATTTGCTGCAAGAAGTATAAACAGAATCGATATCAATAAAACACTCAACGACTCTTTAAAATAAAGTAGTTCTTTAAGGTTAGGTAAATTAATATTACCCATAACCATACCCATAACAACTACAGCTAGTAAACCAGACTCGTGTGCAAATGAATCACTAAGAACAAACACTCCTAGAACAGCCGCAAGTGTAAATACATTTAATAGATAATGAGGTATCAACTTCTTCTTAATAGAAAATGCCAGTGCATGAGCAAATGAGAATCCAAAAGAGAATCCAAACAACACAATCTTACCAAATTCCTCAAGCGCTACTAATGTAAACTCTCCACCAGCATTTGCGCTTATAAATTCAAATACCAGTACCGCAAATAAAGCACCTATAGGATCAATTAAAATCCCTTCCCATTTTAAAATTGAACTCACATCTTTTTTAAGAGGTATATTTCTTAAGATAGGAGTTATAACGGTAGGTCCGGTAACTATAATTAAGGCTGAGAATAGTAAAGCGATTTCCCAACTAAGTCCAAAAATATAGTGCGCCGCAACACCGGCACCAGCAAATGTAATGATCACCGCAACCGATATTAATTTACCTATCACCGGTCCTGTATTAAGAATCTCTTCTTTCTTTAAAGTAAGTCCACCTTCAAAAAGTATGATACTAATCGCTAGCGATACAAAATAAAAAAGACTCTCGCCGGGAAATAGGCCTTGCTGTCCATTCCATATAGGTTCGATTAATTTAGATGCATCTTCTGTATATAAAGATGCAATAGGACCTACTAATAAACCTATAATTATTAAAGGTAGAATGGCTGGTATTTTAAATCGCCACGCCATCCATTGTGCAAGTATTCCTAGTATTATAATTCCAGCTAGTTCTAGCATATTCTCTATTTTGGCTGAAAATTACGACCTTTTATTAAATGATGACGTGATTTACGCTTTCGCGAAAGCGTATTTATATAACATAGGGTGATAAAAATTAAAAAATGTGCATCCTTTATAATTCATCCCGTTTATTTCAATTTAATATTATAAAAGTAGTTTAACGCAATTTCAAGACTTTTGATGTAACAAAATTTTAAATTGCACTACCTATAAAAGAGATTCATTTTATGAAAATACATTCTATAGAAGCTGGTAATTTTAAATTGGATGGTGGCGCCATGTTTGGTGTCGTCCCTAAGTCTTTATGGCAACGTACTAATCCAGCAGATTCTAATAATATGATCGATATGGCAGCACGTTGTTTGCTGGTAGAAAATGGTGATCGATTAACCTTGATAGATACCGGAATGGGAAATAAACAATCAGAGAAATTCTTTGGTTATTATTTTATGGATCATATCTATGACTTAGACAGCTCTCTTAAGAAAGCTGGTTTTTCTCGAGATGATATTACAGACGTCTTTTTAACTCACTTACACTTTGACCACTGTGGTGGTGTGATAGAGAAAAAAAAGAATGATTTTTATGAACCTGCGTTTGCAAATGCAAAATTTTGGACTAATGAAGAGCATTGGAAATGGGCTGTAGAACCTAATGCGAGAGAAAAAGCATCTTTCCTTACAGAAAACATTAAGCCTATAGAAGAAAGTGGCCAGTTAAATTTTATCAAACAAAACAGCTCTTTTGCAACACAAAACGAAATGGATTTTGACATCCTTTTTGTTGATGGTCATACAGAAAAGATGATGATACCACACATCACTATAGGTGATAAAACCTTAGTTTACATGGCAGACCTTTTGCCTACAGCAGGACACATACCTATACCTTATGTAATGGGCTATGATACCAGACCATTACTTACTCTCGATGAGAAAGCAAAATTTCTTAATGAAGCTGCCACAAAAGGTTATTATCTCATCCTAGAACACGACCCTAATAATGAAATAATTACCGTGAAACACACCGAAAAAGGTGTGCGTCTCGATAAATCCCTTACTTTTAACGACTTATTTAATTAAAAATCATGAATTACTCCTTTATTAAGAAAACAATGTTAACCGTAGCGGCAGCAGGTATGCTAGCTGGTTGTGGTAGTGGATTTACGATCGTATCTCCACCTATTGAAAACATAGACTCAACACCTATTAAAACGACTGCAATGTCTGAGGTTGAGGCAAAAAACTGGAAGGATCTAGACCTACAGACAGACACCATTCCTGGAATGAGTGTTAATAAGGCTTATACTGAAATCCTTAAAGGTCGCATGGGAACTACTACTGTGGTTGCAGTAATAGATTCAGGTATTGACATCGAGCATGAAGATCTAGATGGTGTAATCTGGACTAATGAAGATGAAATCCCAGGAAATGGTATCGATGATGATAAAAATGGATACATCGATGATGTACATGGATGGAACTTCTTAGGGAACATCGTTGATGAGAATCTAGAGTATGAGCGTATCGTAAGAGATAAAGCTATGTTACCAGCAGATATCGTAGCAAAAGCTCAAAAAGAGTATGATGCAAAACTAGCGCAAGCGACACAAAGCAAAGAACGTTTTGAAGGTATCCTACAGCAAATCGTTGAAGCTGATAAAGTTGTAAGTGCACACTTAGGCAAGTCAGACTATACACCAGCAGAGGTTGCTGCAATCAGTTCTGAAGATGAAACGGTAAACAACGCAAAAGGAACATTGAGTTTCTTCTTTGGTCAAGGTCTTGAGTCTGTTGCACAGGCAAAAGAGGTCCTAGGTGATTACATTACAGATGCCACGAACCTATTAAATGGCGAAAAGTTAAAATCCAACTATCGTGAAGATGCGATGCCAGGTAACAATCCTTATTCTTATACTCCAGGAGAAATTTGGGGAGACAACCAGTACAGCGGTCCAGACCCAGAAAAAGCAGATGCATTTCACGGTACACACGTTGCAGGAATCATCGCTTCAGAGCGTGATAACGGTCTAGGTGTAAATGGTGTTGCAAATAATGTAGAAATTATGGTACTAAGAGCCGTAAGCATGGGCGACGAGTATGATAAAGATATCGCAGCAGCAATACGCTATGCAGCAGATAACGGTGCTAAGGTCATCAATGGTAGTTTTGGTAAATACCATTCTTCAAACCCAGAATTTGTTTGGGATGCTATTAAATATGCTGAAAGTAAAGATGTACTATTTGTAAACGCAGCTGGTAATGAAGGGACAGATACAGATTTTACTCAAGTATATCCACAAGATCAAGAACTTGCAGGACCAGAGATCTCTGATAATTTCCTTACAGTAGGTGCTCTTGCTCCATCTTACGGTGCAGACATGCCAGCAAGTTTCTCTAATTATGGTAAAGCAACAGTAGACGTTTTTGGTCCTGGAGCTCAGATTTATTCTACAGCACCATTAAATGAATATCGCAATGCAAGTGGAACATCTATGGCTTCTCCAGCAGTTGCTGGTGTTGCAGCGGTAATACGTTCACAGTTCCCTAAACTATCTGCTAGTGAGGTAAAACACATCATTATGGACAGTGGTTTAACAACTATGGCACGTGTAAATGTTGGTGGTGGAGCAGATACTAAACCATTCCAAGAAATTACTACTTCAGGTAAAATGGCAAACCTTTACAACGCCTTGATTATGGCGTCTAAAATGTAAGCCGTATTTAAATAATATTGTTAAGCCTGTCCTAATATGGACGGGCTTTTCTTTTTACGCTTTCGCGAAAGCGGTATATTTATAACCTAATTACTCAACAACAATCAAATGAAAAAAATCATTTTACTACTCACCACCGCAGTTATACTTGCAAGTTGTGGATCTTCAAAAGATGTTGTAGCTAACCAAAGCACCAATGCAAACGGTTACTGGCAGCAAGCTGTAGACTATAAGATGGATGTAGATATGGATGTGGACCGTTATCAATATACGGGAAAACAGACCTTAGTTTACACAAATAATTCTCCAGAGACTTTAGACAGAGTTTATTATCATTTATTCTTCAATGCTTTTCAACCAGGTAGTGAAATGGATGTAAGATCTCGCACCATTGCAGATCCTGATAGACGTGTTGGATCTAGAATTGCTGCATTAGAACCTAATGAAATAGGTTATCTACATGTTTCCAATATGACACAAGATGGTACAACTCTTCAACCACAAGAAGAAGGAACTGTTTTAGTTGTAAAACTAGCCAAAGCTCTAGCGCCAGGACAGTCTACTACTTTAAAACTAGATTTTAACGGTCAGGTTCCTGTTCAAGTACGTAGAAGTGGTCGCAATAACAAAGAAGGCGTTGCACTATCCATGACACAATGGTTTCCTAAAATGGCAGAATTCGACGCTACCGGATGGAACACAAGTCCATACATAGGACGCGAGTTTCATGGTGTATGGGGAAATTTTGACGTAAAATTGACACTTGATAAAGATTATACTGTAGGTGGTACTGGATATTTACAAAACCCAAAAGACATAGGTCACGGTTATGATAAAGCAAACTCTGGTCCTGCAAAAGGTAAAGACGGTAAATTAACTTGGCATTTTAACGCACCTATGGTACATGATTTTGCATGGGGCGCAGATCCAGATTTTATCCATGATGTATATAATGGTGCAAATGGTGTAAAACTCCACTTTTTATACAAGGATAACGATGCGATTAAAGAAAACTGGGAAAAACTACAGCCTAAGACTAATGAAATGTTGAAATACTTCAACGAGCACATCGGTGAGTATCCTTATAAGCAATATAGTGTGATACAAGGTGGTGATGGTGGTATGGAATATGCCATGTGTACTTTAATCACAGGAGAACGCAGCTATGGTAGTTTAATGGGCGTTACGGCTCATGAGTTTGCACACTCGTGGTTCAATCACATTCTTGCTACTAATGAGGCAAAACATGAATGGATGGATGAAGGTTTTACCACTTTTATCTCTAATAAAGCTATGGCTTACATTAATGGAGAAGATGAAGGTACTGCAAATAGTGGTTCTTATAGAGGTTATCTAGGTCTAGCAAATTCTGGTAAAGAACAACCTCAAACCACACATGCAGATCGTTATGAGTATAATGGTGCATACGGTGCTAGTGCTTATAATAAAGGTGCTACTTTTTTAGCACAATTAGGCTACATTATTGGTGATGAAAAACGTGATGACGTAATTAAAGAATATTATAACACGTGGAAATTCAAACATCCAGAGCCTAATGATTTTAAACGTGTTGCAGAGCGTGTTAGCGGATTTGACCTAGAATGGTACTTACGTGACTGGACAATGACTACAAACGTTATCGATTATTCTATTGAGAACTTAAGCAGTCTAGACGGCATGAGCGTGGTATCATTAAAGCGTAATGGTTTAATGCCTATGCCATTAGATATTAAAGTAACCATGAATGATGGAAGCGAGAAATGGTTTTACATACCGTTAGAAGAAATGCGTGGTGAGAAAGCCGTACCCAATAACTGGACTGTTTTAAATGATTGGGCTTGGGCTTACCCAACCTATGAACTAGAATTAGACGGCGTGGATATGCGTTCTATAAAATCTGTTGAAATTGATCCTATGAATAACATGGCAGATGTGGATAAAGAAAATAACAACTGGTCTTTACAAGAGTAAGTTATCAGCCATTAGATTTTGAAAAAGCAGCTGTTTAATTACAGCTGCTTTTTTGTTGTCTTAAATTCAATCATAGCATTCTCTTAAAAACATATCTTTGCATCATGCGTTTCACCCTAGGAAAAGAGACTAAGCTTAAAAGTAAAAAATCTATAGAGTTACTTTTTACAGAAGGTTCTTCTATACGTAAAGGACCTATACGTTGTGTTTATAATCTCATAAACATGGATCAACCTCATAAAATAGGTGTCAGCGTTTCAAAACGATTTTTTAAAAAAGCACCAAATCGCAATCGTATTAAAAGGTTGTTGAGAGAAGCTTATCGTTTGAATCAACATGACTTAATAACTCCTGAAGGAAAAAGTATTGAAATGATGTTTCTTTTTCAATCTCCTAAAATGCCTGAATTTGAAACCGTTCAACAATTGATTAAAAAGCTAATCATCGAGTTAAACAAGCAACATCAACAATTAGAAGATTAATTGGCATTTTAATTGTATTCTATTATAAATAGCTACTAAACGGCAAGAAAATGAGTCATCTACCGTTTTTATCCTATATTTATTGCAACGCGTATAGAACCGTTAACAACTATGAAAGGTACCATTAATATTAAAAGACAGATTTTACTTCCTATTCTAGGAGCGTCTATTTTCTTTACGACAGCTAGTTTTCAAAACGACTTTTTTGAAATCGCAAAGCAGATTGAGATTTTCACAGAAATGTATAAACAGCTCAATATGAACTATGTAGATGAGACTAATCCAGCAGACTTAATGGATAACGCCATAGAAGGAATGCTGTCAGAATTGGATCCTTATACTAAATACTGGACAGAACAAGAAGTTGAGAAGTCTATCATTAATAGACGTGGCGCTTACACAGGTATAGGTGCTGTAGTAAGTACTAGAGATGATAAAGTGATTATAGTAGAACCATGGAAAGACCATCCTGCTGATGTTGCAGGACTTAAAGCTGGTGACGAGATTATAGAAATAGATGGCATCAAGCTAGCGGACTATAAAGAAAATGCCGGTGATTTATTGAAAGGTAGTGCAGATACAGAAATATCAATCGTTTATAAACGACAGGGAAAAGAGAAATCAGCAAAAGTTAAAAGACAGGCAGTTGAGGTTAATGCCGTTCCTTTTTATGAAATGGCAACACCAGAAATAGGATATGTGGTATTATCTAAATTTAATGAGAAAGCTTCTCGAGAAACTAAGGCTGCAATTTTAGCATTAAAAGAAAAAGGAGCTACTAAAATAATTCTTGATTTAAGAGGCAATCCTGGTGGTTTATTAAGTGAAGCGGTTGCTGTTTCTAATCTTTTTATAGAGAAAGACAAACTGATAACCAGCACTCAATCTGTTGTTGAACAGTATAATAAAACGTACCTAACAAAACGTCCTGCGTATGATCCAGACATACCTGTTGCAGTACTTATTAATGGACGCAGTGCCAGTGCTAGTGAAATAGTAAGTGGTAGTATACAAGATTATGATCGTGGTGTTGTAATAGGTGCTCGTAGTTTTGGTAAAGGACTAGTACAACGTCCTAAACCACTATCTTATGGTACACAAGTAAAAATAACCATCTCAAGATATTATACACCTAGTGGTCGTTGTATACAAGCATTAGACTACTGGAATCGTGATGAAGATGGTAATGCCGTCCGTACTAAAAAAGAAGATTATAATGCCTTTAAAACTGTTAATAGCGGTCGTACCGTTTACGACGGTGGTGGTGTACAGCCAGATATTGAATTAGAAAGCGCTGCTTACTCACCTATCACGACAGCCTTACTTAGAGATAACGCCATTTTTGATTATGCTACAGAGTATTATTATAATCATCAGGTAACAGATATGGATAGTTTTAGATTCACGGACACCGATTTTAATGACTTTGTTAATTGGGTTGAGAAAAAAGGATTTGATTTTAATACTGAAACAGAGTCTGCATTTGCAAAAGCATTTAAAACTGCCGAGAAAGAAGAACTAGATGATGATATTAACTCTAGCTATAAGGCCATGCAAGAAGCGATTAATAATGCTAAGAAAAAGGATATGAAAGATAAAAAGGCTGAAATCATGAGCCTTCTTACTGATGAAATCGTTAAAAGATATTTCTATCGTGACGGTTTATATAACTATCAATTAAAATTCAATCCAGAAATTTTAGAAGCTGTAAATGTTCTAGAAGATCAAAATAAATACAACAGAATTTTAAAATAAGAATGAAGCGATTACTATACATATGTGCTTTCCTTACTGCTTTTTGTGCTAGTTCACAAATCACAGTCACACATTCTGTATATTTTGATGTGGATAAAGATCAGTTCTCTTTTAGTGAAGGAAAACAACTCACGTCATTCTTTGATGATCTTATTTATAAACCCATTCTTACTGTTAAAATACTAGGCTATTGTGATGATAGAGGTAGTTATGAGTATAATTTAGACTTATCTAACAGACGAGTAGAAACCGTTTCTGAATGGTTAGAAAACCATGATATAGAACTAGAGAACATCTCTAAAAAAGTAGAAGGATTAGGAGAAGTAGCTCTTGAAGAAGAATTAGATCAAGAAGAAACTGAAGAAATAAGAGCTCAAAACCGTCGTGTAGATGTCGAATTCTCTTTAAGCGCAGATAAAACCAAACGAGTTGCCATTAAAAAATTGCGCAAACAAGAACTTACCATAGAAGAGGCAAAAGAGATACCTATCTATGAAAAGAAAGTCGTCGCTGCTATCTTAGAGAACCCGAGTAGTACAGAAGTAATTAAAACCAGTAATACAACTGAGCCAGAAGTATCTGTAGAAGTCGTCGAAGAAGATGAATTCTTAGATATCCCTACTAAACTCGATCCACCTATTGATAATACTAAAGAACCATTTAAGTCTCTTTTAAGTAAAAAACTTAAAAAGGGACAGGTCATTAGATTAGAGAATATTCTATTCTATAAAGGTCGTTCTACGATTTTAGAAGAATCACAGCCACTACTCGATCGTGTTGCAGAAATTTTAATCGCTAGAGAAGATATTCATTTTGAAATACACGGACATGTATGCTGTATCAATCCTGCCTATCCAGATGCGTATAATAGAGATACTAAAAAATCAAATCTATCCCATGCTAGAGCACTAGCTATATATAAAATATTGCGCAGTCGTGGTGTGAAACACACACGTATGAGGTTTAAGGGATATGGAAGGACTAGACCATTAGGTGGTATTGATAAACTAGACCGTAGAGTCGAACTTTACATCACTAAAATAGATCCTCCTAAAAATTAAAAGCAATTATTCTTTTTTATTTAATCACTTCATCGTAATATTGCGATGAATATGGGAACAACTAAAACTGAAATATTTACAGAGCAACAAAATCAAATGGCTCAAATGGCAAAAGCATTGGGTCATCCTGCACGCATAGCCATTGTACAATACTTATTAAAACAAGATACTTGTATATGTGGTGATCTAGTTTTAGAAATAGGACTAGCACAACCTACTATATCTCAACACTTAAAAGCACTTAAAACTGCAGGACTTATTAAAGGAAATATAGAAGGCACTAGTACTTGTTATTGTTTAGATTATGAGAAATGGGACGTCATGAAAAGCTTACTATCTCCTTTATTAAATCTTGAAACTGATAACAACACAAATTGTTGCTAAAAAAATTTGAATTTATTAATCGTAATATTACAATAAAAGAAATACTATGAAACTATCCGCATTTAAAAATCAGCTATCACAATTAGAACAAATCGCATTTAAATTACCAGATGGTAGTCTGGTACCATCACACTTTCATGTAACTGAGGTAGGTAAAGTTGTAAAACACTTTATAGATTGTGGTGGTACAGAACGTCTAGAAACTGTAGTTAATTTTCAACTATGGGAAGCAAACGATTATGATCATCGATTACATCCAGAAAAATTAGTTTCTATTATAGAGCTATCTCAGGATAAATTAGGCCTACCAGATGTAGAAATAGAAGTAGAATATCAAGCGGGAACAATTGGTAAATTTGGTATCGATTACAATGGTGAACACTTTCTACTTACCAATAAATTGACCGATTGTCTTGCCAAAGATTCCTGCGGTATACCACCAGAACAATTAAAAAAACCTAAAGTTCAACTTTCTGAAGCCCAAAATACATGTGCGCCAGGATCTGGTTGTTGTTAACTTAAAATATAAAATGATGTTTTCTACTTTAGAACAAACCATTACAGATTTAAATATTGATGGAATTACGCTTTCGCGAAAGCGTATCCTAGACCAACTTAAAGATTATATTCAAAGTCAAATTGACAAAGAACAAAAGGTCAATCTTAACTTTATTTGCACACATAATTCCCGACGTAGTCACCTCTCACAATCATGGGCACAGGCTATAGGAAGTTTTTATGGCATCAATAATTTACAATGTTATTCTGGTGGTACAGAAGCTACAGCGTTATTTCCAGAAGTTACAGAAGCTTTAAAAGATGCAGGTTTTCAAGTTGAAAAACTATCACAACATGAAAATCCTGTTTACAGCATCAGATATAATGAGACCGATCATCCTATTATAGGATTTTCAAAGAAATTCAATGCAGCATTTAATGTACAGCAGCAATTTGCAGCCATTATGACTTGCTCGAGTGCAGATCAAGGTTGTCCACTAATATTAGGTGCTTCAGCTAGAATACCTATAACTTATGAAGATCCTAAAATCGCTGATGGTACTGACCGACAAGCAGCTGCGTATAAAGAACGTAGTCTTCAAATAGCTAGTGAATTAAAATACGTCTTTTCAGAAATTAAGTTATGAGCACTAAAAAACTAAGCTTTCTCAATCAATACTTAACCCTATGGATATTTCTGGCCATGGCAATAGGTGTAGGATTAGGTTATTATATACCTACTATAGCTACTTCTATTAACAACATGAGTAGTGGAACGACTAATATTCCCATTGCAATAGGTCTTATTTTAATGATGTATCCACCGCTAGCAAAAGCAGACTATAAACTCTTACCAGTCGTTTTTAAAAACACTAAGATATTAAGTATCTCACTTTTATTAAATTGGGTAATAGGTCCCGTATTGATGTTTGCACTTGCGTTAATATTTCTTCAGAATCATCCAGAATATATGGTGGGACTTATTTTAATAGGTCTAGCACGCTGTATAGCCATGGTACTAGTATGGAATGATCTAGCAGATGGTTCTCCTGAATATGGAGCTGGATTAGTCGCTTTAAACAGCGTTTTTCAAGTTTTTGCATACTCATTCTATGCATGGTTGTTTATAACCGTATTGCCGCCTTATTTCGGCTTTGACGGTGCAATTGTAGATATATCAATTGCGACCATTGCAGAAAGTGTTGCTATCTATCTAGGAATTCCATTTTTAATGGGAATTTTAAGTCGTTACTTTCTTGTGAAAGCTCGTGGTAAAGAATGGTATGAAAACGTATTTATTCCGGCTATTTCACCTATTACTTTAGTGGCATTATTGCTTACTATTATTTTAATGTTCTCATTAAAAGGTGAGTTAATTGTTGAAATTCCGTTTGATGTGTTATTGATTGCGGTTCCTTTAATGATTTATTTCATAGTCATGTTCTTGATAGGATTTTTTATCAGTAAATATCGTGGTGCGTCCTACAGTGAAAACGCAGCAATTGCTTTTACTGCAGCTGGAAATAATTTTGAATTAGCGATTGCAGTTGCTATTGCGGTTTTTGGACTTAATTCTGGTCAGGCGTTTACAGGTGTGATCGGACCACTGGTAGAAGTTCCCGCATTGATATTACTGGTACGTGTGGCATTTTGGTTGAAGAAGAAGTATTATTAGATGAATCACCGTCATAATCATCGTTATAATTTCTCAAGTGTAGGGTTAACTCTGCGCTTGAGAAATAATAAAATATAAACCATAACAACGATATTTGCAGCACCTAAAACGTTTAGGAAAAGCATCATGACACTAGTTTCAAAAGACATCTTAAAAGCTGCCGAAATTCTCAAGAGAGAAGAACTCGTTGCTATTCCTACCGAGACCGTTTATGGACTCGCTGGAAATATCTATAGCGAGACTGCCATTAAGAAGATTTTTGAGATGAAAAAACGCCCGTTTTTTAATCCGCTGATAGTGCATATTCATAGCATGGAGCAAGTAATGGAACTGGCAGTAAATTTTCCTGATAAAGCAAAAGAACTGGCACAAGCTTTTTGGCCAGGTTCTTTAACACTTATTTTACCTAAAAAGAATGATGTTCCAGACCTCATCACTGCCGGAAAAGATACTGTTGGGATTAGAATGCCGCAGCATGAATTAACCCTAGAATTATTAAGAAACTTAGATTTCCCAGTAGCGGCACCTAGTGCAAATCCTTTTACGCATATTAGTCCTACGACGGCACAGCATGTAAAAAACTATTTTGATGGTTCTCTAGAAATGGTATTAGATGGTGGTAATTGCGAGAACGGAATCGAGTCCACCATCATAGGCTTTGAAAATGAAAAGACCGTTGTTTATAGACTAGGCTCTATATCATTAGAAGATATCACGTCCATCATAGGACCTGTCACTGTAAAAAATAATAAAGAGCAAGCACCCAATGCACCAGGAATGCTCGAGAAGCATTATGCACCACGTACGGCAACTTATCTAGTAGATGACATAAGTGAATTTATCGCTCTACATGCTGGTAAAAAAATAGGACTTCTACTCCACTCTACAGATCATCCAGATTATGCAGTAACGCAGGTAAATTATTTATCTAAAACCGGACATTTAAAAGAGGCTGCATCTAGATTATATAACGCAATGCACGAGCTAGATCAACTAGATCTAGACATGATTGTAGCACAACGATTACCAGATCACGACCTAGGAAAATCCATTAATGATCGCTTAAAAAGAGCTACTAAATAGTTCTGATTGCTTTAGTATCTTTGTCTTGTGAAAGTTATATTATTCATCTTCTCGATATATTTTCTAGGACTCAACATCATGCCTTGTAATGATGGTAATATTGAGCAGCATGATGAGGTAGAACAAACTGTAGATATCGACGACCATGATAATCACGATCATGAAGATGAATGCTCACCATTTTGCCAGTGTAATTGCTGCTCTGTTCATGTGATCTCTTTTGAATTTGAGCCACTAGAGTTTATAGTACTACCGGTAATTAATTCACAAATTTCTTTTTATATCAGTCCTGTTTATGACGGGTTTGATGGCTCTATCTTGCAGCCACCACAATTAAATAGCTAGAAACTTCAAGAGCATTGTGCTCATTTTATTTTAGTCTATTTAAACATTTTACATGAAAAAAATCATTTTATGCAGCATGTTGTTGCTGTGTTACGCTTTCGCGAAAGCGCAATCCAAAACAACCTATGATATCAACATCACTGTGGTATCTGAAGAAAATAACGAACCATTACTAGGTGCAAACGCTACCATCCAAAATCTCCAAAAAGGTGCGATGATGGATATCAACGGGAAAGGAACCATTAACAACCTAGAAGCTGGAACTTATGAACTGACCATTTCTTTTATAGGATATGAAAAACAAACCGTTACTGCTGTTATACCAGATCAACTGGATTATACATTTCAACTACACGAGGCAAAAGGCGAACTGGAAGAAATCGTCATACAGTCTACACGATCTTCTCGTAGTTTTAAACGCACACCTACTCGAGTAGAATTTATAGGTGGAGAAGAGCTTATTGAAAAAACAGCAATGAACAGTACTAATATTGCTATGGTACTGAGAGAAAGCACCGGTATACAGATGCAACAAACCTCTCAAAGCAGTGCAAATCAATCCATACGTATACAAGGGTTAGATGGTCGATATACACAGTTGTTAAAAGATGGATTTCCACTTTACGGTGGCTTTGCTGGTGGATTAAGTATCATGCAAGTACCACCATTAGATATTTCTCAATTTGAAATCATTAAAGGAAGTTCTTCTACACTATATGGTGGTGGTGCCATTGCAGGACTGGTAAATATGCAGTCTAAAACGCCAGATGATGAGGCAGAGCTAGATTTAATGTTAGTAGGGACACAAGCCCTAGGAGTTACTGGAAACGTATTTTACAGTGCACGTAATGATAAATGGGGAATGACGCTTTATGGAAGCGCAAATTCTCAAAAAGAGTATGATCCAGATGGAGATGAATATTCTAATTTACCTCGAGCGCGTACCATTTCACTAAATCCTAAAGTATTTTATTATCCTAGTGAGAAAACAACCTTATGGCTAGGTCTTAACGGTACATTTGACGATCGTAAAGGTGGAAATCTAGATGCTATAGATGGCAATAATAATGGATATCTAGAACAAAACATATCGCGCAGGTTAAGTACACAAGCGGTATGGGATACTCAACTTACAGATCATTCTAGCTTCCAGTTTAAAAATAGTATTGCTTATTTTAATAGAGAATTACTGATTCCTAATATGGATTTTAAAGGTAATCAGGTCAACACATTTACTGAGGTAAATTATAAAACTAATTCTACAAAGACTGACTGGGTTTTGGGAGCTAATTTATATACATCTAGCTTTGACGAAGACGTGCAGATTAATGAACGTGATCAAAAAGATACTACCATAGGTGCTTTTGTAAATAACATTACAGATATTAATAATAACTGGATATTAGAAACTGGTCTACGTACAGATTTTACAACAGATTGGGGTGCTTTTGTGTTACCTAGAGCATCTTTATTATATAAAAGTGATGGAAGGTTTACAAGTCGTTTAGGTGGTGGATTAGGTTATAAAATTCCAGATTTATTTACTGAAGATGCTGAAAGATTGAATTTTCAAAATGTAATGGGGATAGACAAAAATGAATTAGTGGCAGAGACCTCTTATGGTATGAATCTAGATTTTGATTATGGGTTTGCTATTACTGATCAGATTAATTTCTCGATTAATCAATTATTTTATTTAACCGCCATAGATAACGGATTATTACTCAATAGCAGTGCCACTAGTCCAGGAATGTTTGAATATTCAAATGCAACAGATTTTACCTTCAGTCGCGGTGCAGAGACTAATATTAAATTCTCTTATAAAGATTTTAAATGGTTCTTAAACTATGCACTTATAGACACTCAACTTAATTATCTAGATGGTAATCCTCAAAAACCACTGACTGCAAAACATAATGCCGGTAGCGTTATTATGTATGAAAATGAGAAATGGCGCATAGGTTATGAAACCTATTATACTGGTAAACAACTTTTATTTGATGGCTCAGATTCTCAAGATTTTTTATTGATGGGTCTGCTGGTTATGAAAAACTTTGACTGGGGAAATCTATATATGAATTTTGAAAATCTAACAGATAGAAGACAAAGCCGCTACTCTCCTACTGTCACTACAGATATTACTGGAGTACCTACTTTTAATGAAATTTATGCGCCTACAGATGGTTTTATCTTAAGTGCAGGAATCATATGGAAACCATTTGGTAATAAAAGTCATCACGGTCATGGACATCATGATGATTAAGTAAATTTTACTTTTATTAAAAGCTCAATATGATGAAGGTTTCTTTCAAAATATTGAGCTTTTTTTGTCTATTATTTACTTTTTTACTGGGCAACTATTAATCCCTAAAACTGCATATAATGGACAAAAGTTCATAAAACTAGTGGCTAATAATACACCACCTACAATTAATAAAATAATTCCTAGTGTACCTGTTATTACATTAGTAAAGAATAAAATAGATACTATTACTGCAAATAATACTCTTACTATTCTATCGATGTTTCCTAAATTTTTCTTCATTACTTATACTTTTAAAATGAGATACAATAGTAGTCTAGTGTACGTTCTTAAAAAGTGACTTAAGTCACAACTAAAGAATTTTAATAGTTTGATGTGATAAAACAAGTTTGTTATCGTTCTCTAATTTTTTTAAAACACGACTAATCACCTCTCGAGATGTAGCCAGATCGTCTGCAAGCGCTTGATGAGAGATTTTAATTATTTGAGAATTAGTTAATGCTGCTTTATCGTGCAGTAAATTTAAAATACGCTCGTCCATTTTATGAAACACCATATTCTCTATAGTGTTTAATAAATCTGCATAGCGCATCTCATATTGTGAGTTAAAAAGTAGATTTAACTCTGGATATTGCTGCAGCCATTTTTTAAGTCTGTCTGCAGGTAGTAAAAGTATTTCTGTATCTTCTAATGTCTGTGCATAAATCTCACTGGTTCCATTTTTAATACCTGCTGCAAAGGACATCACACAGCTCTCACTTGCTTTTATATGATATAGTAATAATTCTTTATCATCATGGGTAGTATAAACTCGCAACAGTCCTTTTAACACCACTGGTATCACCTTTACATACTGACCTTTGCGTAAAATCTCTTGATGATGAGGCACAGTAATAATGTCACATTCTCGATTAATAGTATCCACCAGTGTTTTATTAAAAAACGGAAACTGTTTATGAAGATCAGTAAAGGCCATATTTAAAATTCTAAAGTCATCGCTTGATGAGGAATTCCGTCTTCTAGATATTTTTCACCTGTAGCCATAAAACCTAAATCTTTATAAAATCTATCTAGATAACATTGAGCAGATATTTTAATGGATGGAAATCCTTGATTTTTACAATAATCAATACTCGCAGTCATGATTTTCTGGCCGTAGGCCGCGCCACGATTTTCTGGATTTACTACTACTCTACCTATACTAGCTTGTTTAAAATAATCACCTGGTTGAAACACACGAGTATAAGCTACAAGTTTATCATTTATATATCCTACAATATGAATAGCTTTTTGATCCTTACCATCCATATCTTGATAAACACAGTCTTGTTCTACCACAAAAACTTCAGTACGCAATTGTAGTACATCATATAATTCTTGAATATTAAAGTCAGAAAATGATTTAACTATTACTTCCATTTTTAAAATTGTTTTGGAACCACTTTGGGCTGTGGTGGCTTCACTCCTATTCTTATGTCAGTAATTATTTTCTCTAGCATATTTCCAAATTCTTCATCGCCAGTCGCCATAAATTCTTGACGTCTAGCATCTAGATCATCCAGTGTTTCTTCTCGATCTTTTTCATCAAATTCTTCAAGATCACGCCATATCTCCATCAATTTCTTTTGAGGATGAACTGCTGTTCTTAATTGATGTATTATAATAGAAGCTTCTTTTCTCATATTCACTTTACACACAGATGAAAATCACAAATCGTGACTCACCTATTTAAATTAATTATTATTTGTATAGTCTAATTATCGTACTATTTCTTACCGCGATAAATTAAAGATATACGATTGTGTTCTAATAAAAGTTGCTCGTCTTTTTGATAGCTTTTTAATAAATGGATTGCATAATCTAATTGATCCTCTGTAATATTTCTATAAGCTGGAGCTGGTACTACTTCACTCCATTTTGCAAATAAAGTATTGTCTAAAGCAATGCGCCAATAGCAATGATTATCAAATTTTAAGTGATAATATTGATTAGGTAATGCATTACCTAGATCTAGATACTCTTGCCTTTTATTAAGATTCATACTAGTAATTATAAAAATAAATACATAAGATCACTACAGTTAATGATAATATATAAAACAACAAGCCAGTAAAAATTCTATACCATCTATTTCCTATTGTTAAAAATATATACCTAAATACTAAATACCTAGTAATCAAAAATAGTATACCACTAGGTAGTATTATAAATATAAAAAGTAGTAGAAAATAATCAGCTAGTGATCCACCAGATAACAACATCATCTACTATGTTGTGGAGTATCCCGCTTTCGCGAAAGCGTACTTATGAACAAGCTATCTTATTCACACGATTTGCATGGCGTCCACCTGCAAATTCTGTATCTAAAAAAGTCTCTACCATGGCAATAGCCTGTGGTATAGAAGTGAAACGTGCTGGTATACAGATGATATTTGCATTATTATGCTCGCGTGCTAGTCCTGCAATTTCTTTGGTCCAACATACTGCGCCACGAACATTTTGATACTTATTAACGGTCATAGAGACACCTTGTGCACTACCGCAAATAACTACACCTAGATCTGCCGCGTGGTTATCAACATCCTGCCCTACCTTGTGAGCAAAGTCAGGATAATCAACACTATCTAAAGTATCTGTTCCATGATTAGTTACTTGATGACCTCTTTCTTTAAGCATATTAACAATAGCTTGTTTATAATCTGGTCCTGCGTGGTCGTTTCCTATAGAGATGTTCATAATAGCGGTGTTTTACCATACAAATTTAAGTCTAGTTATTGATAATCTAGGGTTATTAACATCGATGGTTTTACACTATTCATAAACAATAGATAACCTGTTGATATCAATTGAAAGAAAACATTAGGAAGTGAAGGTTTAATAACCCATATCCATTTAAAATCGACATAACCAAAATATAACTCATCAATTTAAGACTGACTTTTCAGACCTAAAATGATGTTCATTAACATAAAATATATAGCTAGTTTATGTACATTTTGATGTGAATAAGGGTTGTCAACAACTGTGTATAAACCTAGCTCGTTTACATTAGAAACTTACTTTACAATTAGTTAACGTTAGTATAACATGTGGATAAGTAGCGATAAGTTGTAAAAGTAACAAGTTCCTAATTATTTAGTAAAAAGATATACCGCTATTCACACTACATCATCATCATCAATTTTATTTAAATTTTTAAAAAAGAAAAAATGATATTGTTTATAATGTGGATAACGTTGAAAACGATAAAAATTCAATACGATGATTAAAGAAGAAACGAATCAATATTGTGGAACAAAAGAATTTCTTTAAAATTCTTTTTGGAATAGTAAATGCATGGTGTAGTTGATATGATTTATAAATATTTTAATAATCACTTTTAAAAAATATCGATAGATTGATTTCTAAGTTAAGTATTGAATCTAACTAGGATATAAATTGGTGATTATTTAATAAGTAATATCTAGTTAAGCACTAGTAGTCGTTGTATTTTCAATAAGAGGTGAAGATTCCTCAAAACTATCTACAGTGTGTTCTGTATCCAATGCTTTATTAACAAAAAGAACAACTAGAAGTATACCCACAAGAAAGATCCCTATGAATAGTAAAGTTGATTTTAGAGGCTTTCTAGTTTCCATTTGTTCAATTATTGTTATCGATAAGACGACTAACATCATACAAAGTTACAGCTATTTCTTAAATAATTGTTAATAACGGTATATTAAATCATTAATAATCAAAGTATAAACCAGTTATAATCTCTCAGAGTTTTAAAAGATTAACTTTGTAGAAGTATAAATAGAATATGAAGAAGAAGAAAAAAAGAAACTCAAAAACAAAGTTTCAAAACCTCAGTCAATCTGTGCTGAATGTATTAAAACAAGAACCTAATAAGGATTTTAATTATAAACAAATATGTGCAAAGCTCTCAATAACAGACGCTAGTACACGTAATCAAGTTATAAAAAGACTTCACCAATTAAAAGCCAAAGCTCAAATTGAAGAAACAGGTCGTGGTAAGTTTAAAATAATAAAAGCAATTGATTATTATACCGGTACTATAGATATCAGTACACGTGGTACTGGATATGTTATTACAGAAGAATTACAGGAAGATATTATGATTCCGCGTCGTTCATTAGGTCAGGCCTTAAATGGTGATCAGGTAGAAGTATATGTTTATCATAGAAGAAGAGGTCAACAGCCTGAAGGAGAAATTACTAAAGTAATAGAACGTAAGAAAACTGAATTTGTAGGTACTATACAAGTACATGAAAAATTTGCTTTTGTAAACGTTACCGATCCAAAAATTCAAACAGATTTCTTTATACCAGGTCGCGAGATTAATGGTGCAAAAGATGGACAAGTAGTTCTAGTTGAATTTGTAGAATGGAATGATAAGCAAGATTCACCTAACGGTAAAGTAAAAGCTGTTTTAGGAGAACCTGGTGAGCATAATACTGAAATTCACGCTATACTAGCACAATATGGTTTGCCATATGAATTCCCTACAACTGTAGAAGAATATGCAGACCAGTTAGATAAAACCATAACAGATAAAGAAATAAGTAAACGTCGCGATATGCGAGAATCGCTTACTTATACTATTGATCCAGCAGATGCCAAAGATTTTGATGATGCACTTTCTTTTGAAAAATTAGAAAATGGTCATTATGAAATAGGAATCCATATTGCAGATGTAAGTCATTATGTAAAAGAAGGAACGCCACTAGATGATGAAGCATATGAACGAGCAACTTCTGTATATCTAGTTGATAGAGTAGTACCTATGTTACCAGAGGTATTATCAAATGGTGTATGTTCTTTAAATCCACACGAGGATAAACTTTGTTTTTCTGCAGTATTTGAAATGGACGATAGTGGAAAGGTTTATAAACAGTGGTTTGGTCGTACTATCATTCATTCAGATCAACGTTTTGCTTATGAAGAAGCACAGCACATTATTGAGACTGGTAAAGGAGAAATTCCTGCAGACATATCACTTACTCAAAAAGATACAACTGCAGATCCTGCTATTGTAGAAGCAACTCTTACCTTAGACAGTATCGCAAAAAAGATGCGTAATGAACGTATGGTACAAGGTGCATTGAGCTTTGATAAAACTGAGGTTAAATTTAATCTTAATGATAACAGTGAGCCAGTAGGTGTTTATTTTAAAACCTCTAAAGATGCTAATAAGTTAATAGAAGAATTTATGCTATTGGCTAATAGAAAAGTAGCTGCATTTATAGGAAAACGTGATCCTAAACATACTTTTGTTTATCGTATTCACGATGAGCCTAATGATGAAAAACTAGGTGCACTTGCAAAAATTGTGACTCGTTTTGGTCATAAACTAGACTTAAGAGATCGCAAACATGTTACTCAATCTTTAAACAAATTATTAAGTGATGTAAAAGGGAATAAAGAGCAAAACATGGTCGATACACTTGCT
Source organism: Nonlabens ulvanivorans (assembly GCF_000732625.1). Classification (GTDB taxonomy): domain Bacteria; phylum Bacteroidota; class Bacteroidia; order Flavobacteriales; family Flavobacteriaceae; genus Nonlabens; species Nonlabens ulvanivorans. The sequence continues at coordinate 579,479 of NZ_JPJI01000032.1, read as the reverse complement.
ATTAGAACCATGTCCAAGGCAGAGTATTCTACACAAAACATAGGTCATTACGGTCTAGCGTTTGATTATTATTCTCACTTTACTTCACCTATACGTCGTTATCCAGACGTGATGGTCCATAGACTATTACAACATTATCTAGATAAAGGAAAAAGTGTAAGTGAAGAGCTCTATGAAGAAAAGTGTCACCATTCTACTAATATGGAAATTCTAGCTACTAAGGCAGAACGTGATTCTATCAAGTACATGCAGGTTAAGTTCATGAAGGATCATGAAGACGAGCAGTTCTTAGGTGTTATTTCTGGAGTTACCGATTGGGGAATTTATGTAGAAATTATTTCTAATAAGTGTGAAGGAATGATACGTTTAGGAGATCTAGATGATGATAGTTATGAATTTGTAGAAGAAGAGTTTGCAGTGATAGGTCGCAAGACTAAAAACGCTTACAGACTAGGCGACGAGGTTTATGTAAAAGTAAAAAATGCAGATCTTGTTAAGAAACATCTAGATTTCTGGATGATAGGTAGTAAAGAAGCTGTTGAAAACTAAGCATTGTTATACCTGTAAAAAAGAAGATACAGTTATGTATCGCATACAGATTACTAAAGGCAAAGACTGGATTTTTTGTTGCAAGACCTGCACAGAAAATCACCAGTCTTTACCTTTTTATAAATATGGTGGAACCTGGAAAGGTAAAAGACACTAGTTATGAAAAGAATATTATTATTATTAACGATATGCTCACTCGTTTCTTGTAAGCGAGATTTTTCTAAAGGACCTCAGTTAAGCTGGTTACAAGGTAAATGGCAAAGAGTAGATGATAGAGATGGTAGAAGTACTTTTGAAAATTGGAGGATGCAAATCGATGGAAGCTTTTTAGGTCATGGTTTTACTCTAGAAGAAAACGACACTGTTTTTGAAGAAAAATTAGCTATCAAGCCACTTAATATACTAGTTAAAAATGATAATAGATGGGTACTTCAAGTTACAGGTGTCAATGAATCTCCTACTATTTTTGAAATTAAAGAATTTACTAGTAAAAGTTTTACAGCAGTAAATTTAGAAAATGAGTTTCCTACTCACATTAAATATTCTATTATAAACGATAGCCTTAAAGCACAAGTTTATAGTGATCAGATGTCAATCGATTATACTTTTAAAAGAAGATAAGACGGTTTTAAATTTTAATGATAATAGTAAAAACCTTTTTTACTGTATTTCATCTATGATTTTGTATTTTAATCTATAAAATGATTTTACTAACTCACATTTTAACTACCCTAGGTAAAAGGCTAGATATTTGTATCGGTTATCCTGGTTAGTTAACTAAGAAAGTGTATTTACATTTTTCCCCTGAAAAAAGTAGTACATAAAGATATTTTAGATATTCCCTAAATATCAAAATATCATTTCAAAAAAGTAGAGTTTTTTTGGTTAGTATGAAAGGTAGTTTGTCATATGATAGACTACCTTTTTTCGTTTACTGTAACAAAATCATTTGTATGACATCTTTATAAAAATGATACACATGAAAATTTCAACTCTATTTTTGTTCTTATTTGTTACGGCATTCAGTTTTTCTCAAAACCCTAGGGAAGTTGAGTTAGGTAACTTTGATACTATTAAAGTCTATGATTTAATCACTGTTAATCTTGTAAAATCTGACGTTAATAAAATTGTTATTTCTGGTCACGATGCTAGTGATGTAGAGTATGTTCACAAAAATGGAACTTTGAAAATACGCATGGCTTTTGATAAACAATTTGATGGTACAGAAACTTTTGTCCATGTTCACTACACAGATTTAAAAGTAATTGATGGAAATGAAGGTGCCTTTATCACGTCTAATGAACTTATAGAACAACCACAATTGGAGATTAGAGTACAAGAAGGCGCTCGAGTTAAAGCTGGTGTAATGGTAGAATATCTTGAGATTAAAGCCGTATCTGGTGGAATTACTGAAGTAAGTGGTACTGTAGATCAACAAATCGTTAACGTCAATACTGGTGGAATTGTAGAGAACCAAGATCTTAAATCAAAACGTACCAAAGTAAAACTTAGAGCTGGTGGAGAAGTAGAAGTATATGCCACTAACGCTGTAGATATTAATATTCAGGCAGGCGGTGATGTTATAGTCTATGGTAATCCACAAGAAATTTCTAAAAAAACTTTTGCAGGTGGACGTATTGAGATAAGGGATTAAGACAACTTATTAAGTAAAAATTCCTGTAATTACGCTTTCGCGAAAGCGTGTTAATTATCAACACACAGGTATAAGAAAACCCAACATTAATTTTTACCTTTGAGCAATAACCTTTTAATTATATGCTCGAAGATGTTCTTAGTGCAATTCCGCTGGGATTTTTAATGGCCTTTCTCATAGGACCAGTGTTCTTTGCATTACTAGAAACCAGTGCGATTAAAGGATTTAGAGCTGCGGTAGCACTAGATATAGGAGTTATTCTTGCAGATATTATTTTTTTACTAGCAGCATATTTTATGACTTCCTCTATTTTAGAGAAGTTAAAAGATGATCCTGGACTTTATATTTTTGGCGGTTCTATACTTGCGATATATGGTATCGTTTCTTTTGTAAAAACTAGAAAATCTTATCTTAAAGAGGTTGATCCTAAAGTACTTATTGTAAAGAAGAACAACTACTTTTCTTTATTTATAAAAGGTTTTTTCCTCAACTTTATCAATATAGGTGTCTTAGGATTTTGGCTAGGATTAATAGTCGTTTTTAGTCCTCAGTTAGAGAATGATTCTAATAGAATTATCACCTTTTTTGGTGCAGTATTAGTCACTTATTTTATTGTTGATCTATGTAAAATAGTGCTAGCAAAAAGCCTAAATCGTTACCTCACACCACATCGTATATTTCTATTAAAAAGATTGATAGCTATCATAATGATGATTAGTGGTGCGGTACTTATTTTTAAAGGAGCTTTTCCTAGTGTAACTAATCAGGTAGAAGAGCAACTGCACATTATTCCAGAATTACCAGAACCAGTCGCTCCAGAACTAGAAGGTGTGGAGGAAATTCCTGTACTTAACGATTCTATTTAAAATAAAAAATCCCCAATCAGTAAAGATTGAGGATTTCAGAGGCGTCTAGCGGATTCGAACCGCTGTACTAGATTTTGCAGACCCATGCCTAGCCGCTCGGCCAAGACGCCTTTTACGCCCGCAAAAATAACAAAAAAGTTGTCTTTATCACTATTATTAATCAAAAACGCTCTTTAGTGTTGACTTCTAGCGACTTTGCTGCATAGAAATGACCACACTTGCCACATCACCACTTATAGGAGGATTGATTTTTGCCACTTTTACATGCGCTTTTTGTACTAATTGCTCTTCATTCAGAACTCGATCCAGTATTCTTTGTGCGACTTGTTCCAGTAATTTTGAACGTATCGCCATTTCTTCTACTATAATTCTATTAAGTGAAACATAATCCACGGTATCACTCAGTTCATCAGTCTTAGCGCTTTTTGATAGATCAGCAGTTACTTCTAGATCTACTCGATATTCACTACCTATCATAGCCTCTTCATCGAGACATCCATGGTTAGTATAAACCTTTACGTTTTCAAGTATAATTGTATGCATGTGGTAAAGATACTATGAGTATGGTTAGGACTGAAATAAGCTGTAAATTTGTTTTATCTAAATATATTGAAAAGAGCCATGAGTGATACTACTAAACCTAATAACTTCATAGAAGACATTATAGAAGACGATTTAAACAATGGTCTTTCTCAAGATAAATTACGTTTCCGTTTTCCACCAGAACCTAATGGGTTTTTACACATAGGTCACGCTAGTGCAATATGTTTAAACTTTGGGCTAGGAGAGAAGTACAACAGGCCAGTAAATCTGCGTTTTGATGATACTAATCCTGCAAAAGAAGAAGCAAAATATGTAGCTGCGATTCAAAAAGACGTAGAATGGTTAGGTTATAAATGGGATAATCTGTGTTATGCGTCAGACTATTTTCAAGAGCTTTATGACTGGGCAGTTCAAATGATTAAAGACGGAAAAGCTTATGTAGATTCTCAATCTAGTGAAGAAATGGCCGCTCAAAAAGGGACACCTACTCAACCTGGAGTAGATGGACCTTACCGTAATAGAAGTGTGGAAGAAAATCTAGCACTTTTTGAAGGTATGAAGAATGGAGAATATGGTGAAGGAGAACATATCCTGCGTGCTAAAATTGATATGCAGTCTAATAACATGCTCATGCGCGATCCTATCATGTATCGTGTGGTTGATAAAGCACACCATAGAACCGGTACTGACTGGAAAATCTATCCTATGTACGATTGGACACATGGAGAAAGTGATTATCTAGAGCAAATCTCACATTCTTTCTGTACGCTTGAATTTAAGCCTCATAGAGAGCTTTATGACTGGTTCCTTGATCAAGTTATCGATAAAGATAAAATACGTCCTAAGCAACGTGAATTTGCCCGTAGAAACGTATCACATACTGTGACCAGTAAACGTAAACTTCAAAAACTGGTAGAAGCTGGTGTAGTTAACGGATGGGATGATCCACGTATGACGACCATATCTGGTTTAAGACGTCGAGGTTACACTCCAGCATCATTAAAAAACTTTGCAGAGTCTATAGGAATCGCAAAACGTGATAACCTAGTAGATATGAACCATCTCGAGTTTCATTTAAGAGATGATTTAAATAAAACTGCAGATCGTGTGATGTGTGTATTAGATCCAGTAAAACTGGTTATTACTAATTATCCAGACGATCAGGTAGAGATCCTTCAGGCAGAAAATAGTCAGGAAGACGAGTCTCGTGGTTTTAGAGAAGTTCCTTTTTCCAAAGAACTTTATATAGAACGTGAAGATTACAGAGAAGAGGCAAATAAGAAATTCTTCCGTCTTAAAAATGGAAAAGAAGTACGTCTTAAGAACGGATACATCATTAAAGGTGAAGGTTGCCTTAAAGATGCAGACGGTAATATTACAGAGATTCACGCCACCTATGATCCAGATTCTAAAAGTGGTAGCGGTACTGAAGCGAGTATGCGCAAAGTAAAAGGTACACTTCACTGGGTAAGTGCTGCACATGCAGTGCCTGTAGAAGTACGCCTTTATGATCGTTTATTTACAGTACCATCACCAGATACTGATAAGGAAAAAGACTTTATGGAATTTGTGAACCCTAATTCTCTAGAAGTTATTACTGCCATGGCAGAGCCTGCAATGAAAAACTTAAAAATAGGTGACATTGTACAATTCCAACGTATGGGATATTTCTGTGTTGATCCAGATACTACAGAGGATCAAATGGTATATAACCGTACAGTAACCTTGCGAGATACTTGGGCAAAGCTAGAGGACTAGTATTTTCTAAATATTTTGAATAATTACGCTTTCGCGAAAGCGTATCTTATAAAATCCTTCTTATTTTAACTACAATTAGTAATAATTATGTTGATTTAAGAAGGATTTAATATATATACCATAATTGTTAACCGGTTATTAACGTATTACCACATACAGTGTGTTTATCTTTGAATCAATTAATAATCAATAAATTAAACGAAGATGGCAAAGACAGGAAACGCATTAGTAGCACTAGTAGCAGGAGCAGCAATAGGAATAGCTGCAGGCTTACTTTATGCACCAGAAAGTGGTGAGAAAACTAGAAAGAAATTAAAGAAAAAGGCTGATAAGGCGCAAAAGGATATTAAAAATCAAGCACAAACTGCTTATGATACTTTAACAACTAAGGCCACTGAATATAAAGGTACCCTAGATGAGCGCATCGAGACTGCATTATCAACAGCAAGTTTTAAAGCTGACGATGCAATTGTTTCGTTAGAAAGAAAATTAGAGCAGTTAAGAGCACAAAATGCAAAATTACAGAAGCCTAAGGTAAACGGAAAAACCACGGTATAAATCTGATATATGGGAAAAGGTATAAGTGAGAATATTCAAGAATTTACCACCGCTACTCAAAGTTTTATAGAATCATCTATTAACTATCATAAACTCGATCTTTATAAAAAAGTAATGAGTGGCGTGATATCGAGCAGCCATAAATTGCTATTGGGATTTTTTTTACTGATATCAATTCTATTTTTAAGTCTTGCTGTCAGTATCTACATTGGTGATTTATTAGATAACGATGCTCTTGGATATTTAATCGTTGGATTATTTTATTTTTTACTCGTTATACTAGTAGCTTTATTTATGAAGCCAGTCATTGAAAAAAGTCTATTGCGCAAGACCAGCCAGCAATTCTTCAATTCAAATGAGGATATAAAAATTGACAAGTATGAGAGTTTATAATAGTTTTGACGAAATAGATAGAGATTTAAGGTATTTACAACTGCAAAAACAGGTTGATCAAGAGACCATGAAACTTAATCTGAATGAAGTAAAGGAAAGCTTCTCTGCAGTATCAGTATTAACTAGTATTGTAAGTTCTATTGCAAAGAAAGCGGTGATTCTTAAAACGGTCAACAAATTGATAGGAAGATAAAATTGCATTGAAAAATAAATGAAAAAGCACCGCAACAGCGGTGCTTTTTTTATTTAATAAAATAGATTTATAAGATTAATCTTGCCATCCATCAGAATCTTTATTTCTATTTGCCTCATCTACTTCTTTATTTTTATTAGTTTTTTTCATTTGCTCACCTATTTGTGCACTTGCAGTGAAACTAGCAATCATGTTGTTTAACATATCACTACCAGCTTGTGGTGAGTTAGGTAAAAGAATAAGGTTAGAATTAGTTTCTTCACCCAAAGATTGTAAAGTATCATAGTGCTGAGTAACTACGATTAAAGCACTTGCCTCTTGAGAATTGATACCTACGTTATTTAAAACATCAACACTTTCTTCTAATCCACGAGCGATTTCACGGCGTTGATCTGCGATACCTTGACCTTGTAAACGTTTAGATTCAGCCTCGGCACGTGCTTTTGCAACAATCTTGATACGATCAGCTTCAGCTTCATACTCAGCAGCTGTTTTCTCGCGCTCTGCTGCATTAATACGATTCATAGCTGCCTTTACCTGTATATCTGGATCAATGTCTGTTACAAGCGTTTTAATGATGTCATATCCATAATCCATCATTGCTTCGTTTAATTCACGTTTTACAGCAATGGCAATATCATCTTTCTTTTCAAAAACGTAGTCTAGTTTCATTTTAGGAACCTCTGCACGTACTACATCAAATACATATGATGTTATCTGGTCATGTGGGTTTTGTAATCTATAAAAAGCATCATATACTTTTTCTCTTCTAACCTGGAATTGTACAGATATTTTAAGACGAACAAATACATCATCTTTTGTCTTAGTTTCAACAATAACATCTAGTTGTTGAATTTTAAGATTAATACGTCCTGCAATTTTATCAATTAATGGCACTTTAAACTGAAGTCCAGAATGACGCATACTGGTAAATTTTCCAAAACGCTCAATTAGAGCAGCTGTTTGTTGCTTTACCGTAAAAAATGAACTGAAAATTAGTAGAAGTATGATTACTCCTAAAATTGGAAAAATTAATTGTCCCATAGTTAGTGTTTTAAGTTTGTTTAAAGATACAGTACAATTAGTCTTATTTTATTTAAAAAAGTTACAGGCACTATTTACAATGTTCTTTATAAAGCTCTGTCAACATTAAAACTCCTTTTTCTTTATAGAGATCTTTTGTGACATGTGTCAGTAATTCAGGACATGAATCTTTAAAATAATAATCTATGATTTTGGTGAATGCTTTATAAAATCCAATTTTAATTTCAGTCATAGAGCTTCCTTCATATTGAAGATATTTAAGTTCTTTTTCATCAGGTAGTTTCATGTATGAAGTCATGCTGTAAGAAATGTTTCCGCGGCCGTCATTTGATTTTCCCCAAGCCACATAAATAGATACACCATCAATATTCTTTTCTATAACTTTAAACCAAATGGGCTTTTTACTCACCTTTAGTTTCTTAAAATTTAAAAATTTTGCCTGCATGTAGTATAAAACTTCATATTTCACAAGCTCTTCGCCTTTAGTAAATTCAAGTGTAGAAAATTCTACTGACAGAAATTTTTGTTTCTTACTATCTAAAGAACTTTTGAATTTAATTTTTTTAACCGCTGCAAAATCTGGTTCTTCAAAATAACCTATTAATTCTGTTCCGTCGGTCTTTACAGCCTTTCCGGGATAATACTTTGCAGCTATAGAAATCAATGGGATAATCAGAAAAAATGTAAGGATTGTATTTTTCATCTTTTATTTCTTTTAAAGAATTTGTAGCCAAGGTAAACAATAATGATATTGTTTGCTTTCTATTTAGTCTCTGAGTTCTTTTATTATTATGTTTAGCTTTTAATTTAATTATGAGAAGTTTATTTATTATTATTTTCATTTGTGGTTTCAATATAGTTGCTCAGGCTCAAAGAAGACAAGCTTCAAATAATAGACTAGGTATAGCTCTAGATGCTACCTTTTTTAGTTTAAACACTGATGATGTAGCGGTAGATGGTAAAGTAGGGTGGAGCGCTGGATTAGAAACCAGAGGATCCTCTAGACCTTATTGGGATCTGATTTTTGGAATACACCTTTTTAATAATAAATTTTCTGTTCAAGAAGCGTTAACACTTGATGATATAGACATGAGTGTTATCGGTGCAGAGGTAAAGTTACTATGGGCTTATAAAATTGATAATAGAGATTATCTTTCTTTAGAAATAGGACCAGCCGTATCTTTTAATGGTGAATTTAAAGTAGCAGATAAACGGTATGAAGACAGCATAATTACAGGTAGTAGCGCTGTTACCGTTGCTTCTTTTCAAGAAACATCGCCAATAAATATTAATGGAATTGTCGGTTTAAGTGGTGGATCAGAGAAGATTAGATTTTCTGCTCATTACCACTATGCGTTTTTAGATGTTTTAAATGGTAAAAACGCCTTAAGCGAAGAACTCAACGGTAATATGAGTTATATCACCGCTGGAGTTCGCTTTTATTTTTAAGATAACTTCTTTATAGCATGTTGAATGCGAGCGATAGTTTGATCTTTACCTATCATACTTGCTATTTCAAATACATCAGGTCCCATCAAACTACCTACTAATGATAGTCTTAATGGCATCATTACTTTACCAAATCCCATTTCTTGAGTAGTAATCCAGCCTTTAATTGCAGTACTTAAACCGGTAGCGCTATCATCAGTGCAGTCTTCGATAATTTTAATCACATCTGTCATAATGTTAGAAGTATCTTCTTTCCAAGCTTTTTTAGCTGCTTTTTCATCATATGAATCTGGTGCAGTAAAGAAGAAACCAGCCAGTTCAAAAAGATCTTCTGTAAAAACAGCACGTTCTTTCACTAGACCACAAACTATATTCACATAATCCTGTGATCCATAATCGATATCTTTTTCTTCTAACGCTTTCGCAAAAGCGGCACCTATAACAGCATCATCTTGTGCAACATACCATTGTTGCTGAAACCATTTAGCTTTTTCCGGATCATATTTTGCACCAGAACTATTTACCTTATCAAGACTAAAAGCTTGAACCAATTCATCTAGACTGAAAATCTCTTGTTCAGTTCCTGGATTCCATCCTAAGAACGCTAAAATATTGATCATTGTCTCTGGAAGAAAACCATCTTGTTTAAAACCTGTAGATATTTCTCCACTTTTAGGATCTTTCCATTCTAGTGGGAATACTGAAAAGCCCATTTTATCACCATCACGCTTACTTAATTTTCCTTTTCCGGTAGGTTTAAGTATTAATGGTAGGTGAGCAAACTTAGGTCGTTCCCATCCAAAGCTTTCATAAAGCAATACATGCAATGCCATGCTAGGCAACCATTCTTCACCACGTATCACGTGAGAAATTTTCATATCATGGTCATCTACCACATTAGCAAGGTGGTAAGTAGGCATTCCATCACTTTTAAATAATACTTTATCATCGATAAGTGAAGTGTCTATTTCAATCCCTTTACGGATTTCATCAAACATGTGTAGTGTTTTCAACTCTGGCTTAAAACGGATCACATAATCATCTCCACGATTGATACGTTCTTTTACTTCATCACTAGATAAGGTTAGAGAATTGGTAAAATCGTTACGATTGTTATGATTGTATATAAAAGTTTCCTTTTTTGCTTCTGCATTTTCACGAGCGGTTTGCAATTCTTGCGCAGTATCAAACGCATAATAGGCGGCACCTTTTTCTATAAGGTCTAGCGCATATTGTTTATACATTGATTTGCGTTCGCTTTGTCTATAAGGTCCACAATCTCCTTCTTTTCCTGGTCCTTCATCATAAGGAATATGACACCAGTTTAAAGCGTTAATAATATAATCTTCAGCACCTTCTACATACCTGTTTTGGTCTGTATCTTCAATACGTAGTACAAAAGTACCGTTGTGTTTTTTTGCAAATAAATAGTTGAACAATGCTGTTCTAACGCCACCTATATGTAATGGTCCCGTAGGACTAGGTGCAAATCTTACTCTAACTGAAGTGCTCATTATCGCCGTTTTTAAGGCTGCAAAGATAATATTTGTAAGTTATGAGTTCAGTGTTAACAGTTAAGACTTTCTCAAGAAAGTGGTTCTCTATAGCTATGGTAGGACAATATTTAACGATTATAAATGTCTATTTTTATTTTCAGATAATTCTATCATTTCTTGTGGCACATGTTTATTAACAATTGAAAACCACAATGGTGGTATCGTAGCAATAACCATCATAGTAGGATATCCATAGGGTAGTTGTGGACTGTTTTCATGATAATCTAGAAGTTGATACTTTTTATTTGCTCTATAGTGATGATCACTATGTCTAGTAAGTTCATAAAGCAAAATTCTACCCAGCGCGTGGTTAGAATTCCAGCTATGTATTTCTCTTACTACTTCATATCTGCCTGACTTTTTCTGTACTCTTCTCAACCCATAATGTTCTAGATAATTTATAATTTCTAGCAAACTAAAACCGACTACAGCAATACATAATGCAATTATAGAAGTCATCCAAGAAAATGAAATACCTATAATAATTAAATAATTCAATTGTATAACTGTGTACCAAAGCATGTCATTTTTTACAGAATAGAATGATTGATCGTTTGCTTTCAATAATCTATTTTGAATACTCCATGAGTTTTTATATTGATTGATAACAGAACGCCACCAGAATGCATATAGACTTTCATTGTAACGCGCACTAGCTGGGTCCTCAGGTGTTGCAGCATTTACATGATGTCCATAGTTATGCTCTATATAAAAATGCATGTAGAGACTAGGTAATAACAATATTTTACCTAGAAAACGTTCCCACGATTCTTGTCTGTGACCTAATTCATGTGCAACATTAATTCCATTACTACCAGCCACTATTCCTAACGTAAAGATTAAACCCATTACTTCATAAGTTTCAAAATTACTGATAGAGTACATGTATAAACCATAAATAAGAACACTAAATATGATAGGTACATTTAACCACAATAAGATGTCAAATAATTTATTTTTCAACTTACTCTCTTTACTTTCCGCATCTAAATTGCTAGTTAAAGATGGCATGATTAGTTCAATTAATGGTACGATTGTAAAAACCATCAATGGGGTAATATATAAAGCAGATCCTCTATAATAAATACCAATCACGCACAAAATAGGAACGATATATGCGGTTAGGTATTTGAGATCTTTCATGAGTATGATGATTAAACTATTGAAATTTTAAGGGCGTTATTTTCTTAAAGAACAAGTTCTAATATACACCATATCATAAACATCGTGCTCATTGCGTTATATTTACCCTACATAGACGACATATTAAGTGATGAATAACTTTCAAATCATAGAGCACAAGCTCAAACTTTTTATTAAAAAATATTACACAAATGAGATCATTCGTGGTATTATTTTATTTCTAGCGATAGGATTATTGTACTTCCTATTTACTGCTGTTATCGAGCATTTTTTATGGTTGAGTTCTACAGGTAGAACAATTTTATTTGGTCTTTTTGTGTTAGTACAGGCAGCATTATTGTTTAAATTTATTGGTATACCATTAGCAAGACTATTCAAATTATTTTCAGGAATTGATTTTAGAGATGCCAGTAATATGATAGGAACTCATTTTCCTGAAGTATCAGATAAATTAATCAACATATTACAATTACATAAAAATGGAGGAGATGATGAGCTTACTTGGGCCAGTATTAATCAGAAGAGTGAAGAGCTCAAACCTATTCCTTTTTCTCTCGCCATCGATTTTAAAAAGAACGCGGCATATTTAAAATATCTTGCTATTCCATTGTTAATTATTGCTGCACTTTTCTTCACTGGTAATAATGATGTACTAACAGAAAGTACAAAACGTGTAGCAGACTTTAACAATGAGTACATCCCACCAGCACCTTTCACTTTTAAGTTGCTTAATGAAGATTTGAATACTTTACAAAAACGTGATTTCAAACTTAATGTAGAAGTTTCAGGAAGAACAATTCCTGAAAACGCAAGTATTCATTTTAATAATCAAACTTATTATTTAACTCAAGACGCTCCAGGTAGATTTAGTTTTGTATTTAATAATCCATCTGCAGACACTCCATTTTATCTTAAAGCAAATGAAGTGCGTAGTGAGAATTTTGAACTTACTGTCGATGCTGTCCCTTCCATTAATAAATTTGAATTATTGATGGACTATCCATCCTATACTGGTAAGAAAGATGAGGTTATAAAAAGCACGGGAAATGCTCTGGTTCCACAGGGAACTAAGATTACTTGGAAATTAGAAACCGCTGCGACAGATCATGTAGATTTTAAATATACTAATGCTGTAGAATCGTTTGAGAAGGATGGTAATGATTACGCTTTCGCGAAAGCGATATTAAAGCCACTTAAATATGCTATCTCAACATCCAATGTGAATGCAAGGGATTTTGAAGAATTGAATTTTAAAATTGAAGTTACTAAGGATGATTATCCAGAATTAAAAATGGAAATGAAGAAAGATAGTATTCAAGAAGATATTCTTTATTTCAGAGGTCAAGTAGCTGATGATTATGGGATTAGAAGGATACAACTTGTTTATTTTGAAAGCGATAATAACGTAAGTCAGCAGATTTATGAGATAGGAAAGAATCGTGGAACATTTGATCAATTTCTTTTCACTTTTCCTGGTAATTTACCCTTAAAAGGCGGTAAAAATTATCAATTTTATTTTGAAGTAGTTGATAATGATGTTGTTAATAATTTTAAAAGTGCAAAGAGTCAGGTTTATGGTTTCAAAAAATCTACAAAAGAAGAGGAACAGCAAAAACAATTAAAAGGTCAAAAAGAATCTTTAGAAGAGCTAGAGAAATCATTATTAGAACAAGAAAAACAACAAGAAGAACTTAAAGAAATAAGTCAAGAGCAAATTGAGAAAAAACAACGTGGTTTTAACGATAAGAAAAAATTAGAACAAGCTCTTAAAAATCAACAAGAGCAGGAACGTGAAATGCGTCAACAAATGGAAAAAATGAGGGATAATTTAGAGAAGTCTAATCCTGAAAAAGATCCTATGAAACAGGCTTTAAAAGAACGTTTACAGCAAAGTGAAGAAGAGATTAAGAAAAATGAAGAATTACTTAAAGAGCTTCAAGAGTACCAAGATAAGTTAAGTAAAGAAGATCTTAAAGAAAAAATAGAGAAGGCTCAAAAGAATTCAAAGCAGCAAAAGCGTAATTTAAAACAATTGCTAGAGCTCACAAAAATGTATTACGTTACGCAGAAGTATGAGCAAATGATTGATAAGCTGAAGGACATTGCACAACAGCAAGAAGATCAATCAAAAAAAGAAGGTGATAAGAATAAGAAGTCTGAACAGGATAAGTTAAATGAAGCTTATAAGAAATGGGAAAAGGAACTACAGGAACTTGAGAAGGAAAACAATGGTCTTAAAAAACCTATGAAGTTAGATTTTGATCCACTTAACTCACCAGAGATTAAGAAAGAACAGCAGGAATCTAGCGATCATCTTGAGAATTCTAAAACGCCGGATGCTAGTAAAAAACAAAAAAGTGCCGCAGATAAAATGAAAGAGCAAGCGCAAGCTATGAAAGCTCAAATGAGTTCTGGTAAATCTGAGAAATTGAAAGAGGATGCAGATATGTTGCGTCAGATATTAGATAACCTGATTGTGTTTTCAAAGGAACAAGAAAACGTTCTTAATGGTGTTAAGAATCTAAATAGAAACAGTCCAAATTTTGGTAAAAAACTTAAAATCCAAAAGGATCTTGAGAAAGCATTTAAACACGTCGATGACAGTTTATTTGCTCTTGCATCACGTAATCCTGAGGTGGGAATAGAAATAAATAGAGAAGTAACTGATATTTACTATTATATAGATAAATCTTTGGTGCAACTAAGTGATTTTGAGATGAATAAAGGGCAGATATCACAGCAGTTCACTTTGAATGGTTCTAATAAACTAGCAAATCTACTTAGCAGCGCTATGGATGCTATGAATAATGCGATGGCTTTACCTGGTAAAGGTGAAGGAGAACCTGGTGAAGGTCAAAGTTCAGGTTTTCAGTTACCAGACATTATTAAGAAACAGGAGTCTTTGATGAAAGAAGGACAGGACGGTAAGGAAGGTAACGATGGTAAAAAACCTGGTGATGGTAAGGGAAAAAAACCTGGCGAAGGTAAACCTGGAGAATCTGGTCCACCTGGTCAAGGAGGAAAGTATGGTCAAGAAGGTCAGTCGGGTGAAGGTGGTCAATCTGGTGAAGGTGGTGAAAGTGGTCAAGGCGGTAAAGACGGTAAAGGAAGTACTGGTGAATCTGGCCAAGGTGGTCAAGGTGGTGAAGGCGGTCAAGGTTCTAATGGTGAAGGATCGGGTAGTGATGGTACGAGTGGAAAAGATGGAAATGAAAATGGATCTGGTGATAGTCAAGAGAAACGTGGATATAAAGAATCAGAAGAAGAAAGTGGCAGGATTTATGAGATTTATAAAAGACAACAGGAATTGAGAAATCAATTAGAGGATATGATTCGTCAGGAAGGTCTTGAAGGAATTGTTGATGACATTACTGATAAGATGAAGGCAGTGGAGCGTAAGCTATTAGATCAAGGTTTTAATCGTGAAGTTCAAAATCAAATGATGGAGATACAACATGATTTATTGAAGTTAAAAGACGCAGGATTGCAACAAGGTAAGGAGGATGAAAGAGAAGGAAATACTAATCGTAAAGACTTCAACAATCCTACTAATGCTGTTTTACCAGATGCATCCATGTATTTTAATAGTAAGGAGATTTTAAATAGACAAGTACTACCTTTGCAACAGCAATATAAACAGAAGGTAAAGGAGTATTTTAAAGAAGATGGTAGACTTTAATTATCAATTTAATTTTGAATTATCAGATGAAGTACGATATTCAAAATGGTTACGAGCTGTTGCTTTATCTGAGAATAAATCTTTAGGTGATTTATCCTATGTTTTTTGTACTGATGATTTTCTATTGGAAATAAATCAGAAGTATTTAAATCATGATACTTTAACGGATATTATAACTTTCGATTATTGCGACGATGATTTTATTCATGGGGAAATATATATTTCTGTGGATAGAGTTAAGGATAATGCTAAGGATTTTGTCGTAAGCTTTGACGATGAGCTGTTACGAGTTATGTCTCATGGGCTGCTTCACCTTATTGGTTTTGGTGATAAAACTGATATCGAAAAAAGTATTATGCGACTCAAAGAAGATGAAAAAATTAAAATGTTTCACGTGAAACAATAGGTATGTTTGATAAAGAATATGATGTAATAGTTGTTGGTGCAGGACATGCAGGAAGTGAAGCCGCAGCTGTATCTGCAAATATGGGTTCTAGTACATTATTGGTTACTATGAATCTTGAAACTATTGGACAAATGTCTTGTAATCCTGCTATGGGAGGTATTGCAAAAGGACAAATTGTTAGAGAAATTGATGCTTTAGGAGGATTGAGTGGAATAGTTTCAGATAAGAGTGCTATTCAATTTAAAATGCTTAATCAATCTAAAGGTCCTGCTATGTGGTCTCCTAGAACACAAAATGATAGGATGCGCTTTTCTGAGGAATGGAGGTTGCAATTGGAGGCTATTCCGTTACTTGATTTCTATCAAGAAATGGTAGCTGGTTTAGTTATTGAAGGTAATAAAGTAGTTGGTGTTCGAACCTCTTTAGGTATTGAAATTAGATCTAAAGCTGTAGTTCTTACTAATGGTACTTTTTTGAATGGTTTGATTCATATTGGTGATAAACAGTTTGGTGGTGGTAGGGCAGGTGAGCGTGCTTCAACGGGTATTACAGGTCAGTTAGTTGATTTAGGTTTTGAATCTGGCCGTATGAAGACAGGTACTCCACCTCGTGTTGATGGTCGTTCTTTAGATTATTCTAGAATGGAGCCACAGCCAGGCGATGCAATTACTTCTAAATTTAGTTACAGTAATCTTACTACATCTCTGAAATCTCAAAGGGATTGTCATATGACCTATACCAGTCCCGAGGTTCATAATTTATTGCGTGAAGGATTTGATAGATCTCCTATGTTTAATGGTAGGATTAAATCTTTAGGTCCTCGTTATTGTCCTAGTATTGAAGATAAAATAGATCGATTTGCTGATAAGGATAGACATCAATTATTTGTAGAACCTGAGGGATGGAATACTTGTGAGGTTTATGTAAATGGTTTTAGTACATCTTTACCTGAGGATGTACAATTTAAAGCTTTACGTAGTGTGGTTGGTTTTGAAAAAGTGAAGTTTTTCAGACCAGGTTACGCTATTGAATATGATTATTTTCCACCTACTCAGTTAAAACATACCTTAGAGACTAAACTTATTGATGGTTTATATTTTGCTGGTCAGATAAATGGTACTACAGGATATGAAGAAGCCGCTTCTCAAGGTTTAATGGCTGGTATTAATGCAGTTCGTAAAATAAGAGAAGAAGAGCCATTCATTCTAAAAAGAGATGAAGCTTATATTGGTGTACTTGTGGATGATTTGATTACTAAAGGAACTGAGGAACCTTATAGAATGTTTACATCACGCGCTGAATATCGAACGTTGTTGCGACAAGATAATGCAGATTTAAGGTTAACACCTAGAGCTGTTGAGTTGGGTATTGTTACTGATGAAGCTCTCAAAAGAGTAGATCGTAAAGCTACAGAATCAGAAAGAATGGTTCAGTTTTTACGTGATACAAGTTATGATTTTAAAGAAATGAATAATCTGTTAGTAGCTAAGGGTACTAAACAAGTTACTCAAAATGATAAGCTTTTTAAAGTTTTTTCTAGACCTCAGATTAATCTAGAGGATATCAAAACGATTTCTCAGGTAAAAGAATATCTTGAAACTAATGATCTAGATGATGATATTCTAGAACAAGTTGAAGTTCATGTAAAATATGCTGGCTACATTGCAAAAGAAAAAGATAATGCTGATAAGTTACACAGATTAGAAAATGTGAAAATTCCATCTGATTATGATTTTAAATCTATTAAGTCTCTTTCCTATGAGGCACGCGAAAAGTTAACAGCAATTCAACCAGCAACAGTTTCTCAAGCATCTCGTATCTCGGGAGTTTCTCCTAGTGATATTTCGGTGTTATTAGTACATATGGGAAGATAGTTTCACGTGAAACAATGAAAAAAAACAATAATTACTCAGAGCATTTTCTTTCTTTAAAAGACTATTTTTTAACTCAAGAATCATTTGAACTATATAAGGATCCTTCTTCCGCAGTTCTTAAAACGATTCCTCAACCTAAGCATTTAGAAGCTTATTATGAAAGTGAGGATTATCTATCTCACGATGATTCTCAAACCTCTTTTTTTGCAAAATGTTATCAGTTCGCTAAAAGGTGGAACCTTAAGAGCAAAA
Organism: Nonlabens ulvanivorans; assembly: GCF_000732625.1. Classification (GTDB taxonomy): domain Bacteria; phylum Bacteroidota; class Bacteroidia; order Flavobacteriales; family Flavobacteriaceae; genus Nonlabens; species Nonlabens ulvanivorans. The sequence goes on along the minus strand of NZ_JPJI01000032.1, from coordinate 561,562 downwards.
AACAGTTGATTGCAAAGTATGCAATCGACGGAAAAATTTTGGATATAGGTGCTGGAGTAGGCGATGTCGTAGCCATTTTAAAAAATGCGGGTTATGATGCTATAGGGTTTGAACCTAGTGAAAAAGCAAGATCATTTGCCGCGAGAAAAGGAATCGAACTTTTAAATCAAACGGATTCTATAGAACCAAAAAGTATTAAGGTTATAAGTATGTATCACGTTCTTGAACATGTGCCTGATTTTGAACAGCAAATTAATCAAATCCAAAACTGGTTAACAAAAGATGGGATTCTAATTTTGGCACTGCCTAATTATAATTCATTTGATGCAAAATATTTTAAAAATGAATGGGCTGGATATGACGTCCCTCGACACTTATATCATTTCAACAAAGAAGCTATAAGAAATATCTTTCAAGACCGTTTTGAATTAATAACTACAAAACCGATGTGGTTTGACAGTTTATATGTTTCCATATTATCTGCACGTTATCAGAAAAGAAAATTTTCCTTTCTTTATGGTTTATGTATAGGTTTTTTATCTAATTGTTCTGCGGTCTTCACTAAAGAACCATCTTCACTAGTTTACGTCCTTAAAAAACGATTTTAAAGCCTTTTAAGAGGCTTTTATATATATTACTGTAGTTGCGTGTAATATTATTTAAAACACCGTGTAGATTGCTTTAATTAGAAGGTTTTTAATAAACTTAATTTATTTTATGTATAAAAACAATAGTTTATATTGATTGTATCCAAAATAGACCAAAAACGACGAGAAGAAAATAAATAGCTGTTCTACCTGCGCCACGATAATCCTGTAAAATTCTCAATCCGATAAGTAGAATTAAGAAAAGAACTCCTGTAATTATTAATCCTATTTCGCTCAAGGAGATATCTTGATCAACTATGATATCATAAATTCCCAAAGCTAGGAATGAGGTCACAATTATCTCAAGGCCTAAAATTATAATTAAAGATAGTTTCACTAAAAAAGGCGGTAGATGGTTTTTATACATTTCTACATAATCCTTGAGAGTCTTATTCCAAACAAATAATTTTTCATAAGCAGAAATAATTATTGTTAACAGCAAAAAAACTAAAATTAAAATGGGACCTGAATAAGTAATCAACAGAAAGAATTTTTAACGAAAGGTAAAATTACTACCTTTTTATAATTAATTCCTAATTTTCAACATGTTAACTACTTTTAAGCAGATTTATGAATAAGACGAGTAAGTCCTATTGCTAGGTCTGTTAGAATGACTTTACCATTACCATTTCTTTCAATATGGTAAATAGCCTTCTCTATTTCATCACTTATAGGTTGTATACGATGACCTTCTATAAATGGAGCAAACTTTTCTAATTTAAAATCTGGCATTTGCGGTGTTAAATAAACCGCACTATTTGCTTTGTAATTAAGTAGCATTGCTTGTCTGAAATATTCTAGGCAATATAATAAAAAGCGTTTTTGAGTTTCTCGATTAGTTGCGGCTATCATATCTGCCCACGCAATTAAATCGTTTATTGCAGACTTGCGACCACGTGCTGCAAATGCGGTACGTACCCAGGTTACAAACCATTTTTCAAAATCAGTATCTTCAGATATGTTATGAATCGACTGTACAGCTTTATTATAATCACCATTTGACTGTCTTGCGATTTGTTGAGCACGTGTTATTTCTAAACCGTTTCTTTCAAGTAGTCCATTAGCGATAGATTCACTATTTAATTTAGGAACATGTAAAAGCTGGCACCTTGATTTAATAGTATTGATGATTTGATCTTCATCTTCAGCGATTAGTAAAAAGACTGTTTTTGCCGGTGGCTCTTCAATCAGTTTCAATAATTTGTTAGAAGCCTCGGTATTTAATTTATCCGCACCCCAAATTATTAAAACTTTATATCCACCTTCATAGGATTTGAGACTCAATTTAGAAACTATTCTTTTAGCCTCATCAACACCTATTTTACTTTGCTTTTTTTCAATCTCAATGGCTTGATACCAATCTGCAAGGCTACCATAAGGTTGTGTTTTTAAAAACTCTCGCCATTCTGCAATAAAATCATCAGATACTGCTTTGGCTTTAATCTTTGCATTATTTGCTACAGGATAAGCAAAATGTAAATCTGGATGTGCGATTTGATCCATTTGGGCATCACATCTATCATTATTAGAATTACATAATATACTTCTGGCATACGCCAGTGCTAGTGGTAAAACACCACTTCCTGTAGGACCTACCATTAATTGCGCGTGTGCAATCCTACCATTTTCAACCGTGGTTTGTAAATGTGTCTTAAGATGTTCTAGTCCTATGATATCTTGATATCGCATAATGCAAATATAAAAGTATAGGCGCGAGGTTGTATCATAACCGCTATATTTGTGACCATTCACAACATATAACTATGAAGACTATTAACGATATCAATTTTAAAGATAAAAAAGCCTTAGTAAGAGTTGACTTTAACGTGCCGCTCAATGATGATTTTGAAGTAACGGATGCGACTCGTATCCTTGCGGCAAAAGATACCATCATTAAAATTCTAGAAGATGAAGGCTCAGTAATACTTATGTCACATCTAGGTCGCCCTAAAGGAAATCAAGAAGAATTTTCTTTAAAGCACATCGTTGCCGCTGCTACTGATATATTAGGTGTTCAGGTAAAGTTTGTGGATGATTGTATAGGCGATGCCGCTCAACAAGCAGCTGCAAATCTACAGCCATGTGAAGTTCTCTTATTAGAAAACTTAAGGTTTCACAGTGAAGAAACTGCTGGTGATTCCGCTTTCGCGAAAGCGTTATCTCAATTAGGAGACGTATATGTAAACGACGCATTTGGTACCGCACATAGAGCACATGCATCTACAGCAATAATTGCTCAATATTTTGATGAAAAATGCTTTGGTCACTTAATGACAAGAGAGATTGAGAGCTTGAATAAAGTGTTGGAAACTCCAGATAAACCAGTCGTAGCGATTTTAGGTGGTGCAAAAGTTTCATCTAAGATCACCGTTATTGAAAATATACTCGATAAAGTTGATGATCTTATTATCGCAGGTGGTATGGCATATACCTTTATCAAAGCGCAAGGTGGTAAAATAGGGGATTCTCTCTGTGAAGACGATAAAATGGAATTAGCACTTGAAATTCTTGAAAAAGCCAAATCAAAAAATACTAACATACACTTACCTGTAGATGCTATTACTGCCGATGCTTTTTCTGAGCACGCAACCATAGATAATGCAGCTATTGACGCTATCCCAAATGGTTGGATGGGATTAGATATAGGAGAGAAGTCTAGATCACAATTTCATACTGTATTAATGCAGGCCAAAACTATTTTATGGAATGGTCCAGCAGGTGTTTTTGAGCTTGAGCCATTTTCTCATGGTACTATTTCTTTAGGTAAATCTGTCGCAGCATCTACTGCTGCAGGAGCATTTTCTTTAGTAGGTGGTGGTGATTCTGTTGCTGCGGTAAAACAATTTGGTTTTGATGATCAAGTAAGTTATGTCTCTACCGGTGGTGGTGCAATGCTAGAAATGCTAGAAGGTAAAACACTTCCTGGTATTGCTGCCATATTGGATTAATTCTTAAAACAATACATGTATAAATTCTTTTTATTCTTTTTTGCGTTATCTATGGTGACTATGGCGCAAGTCTCACCTGATAGTACGACCACTACAGGACGTATAATCACCTATGAAGAATTCAAAAAAAATCAGGAAAAAGAACAACAAATTACAACTGTAACAGACTCTATAAAACCAACTATAGAGGTAGTAACTGACACTACCTCTATGGTAAATATTCCTGTAATAACAATTGCTACTGCTGCGATTAATGAATATCCCGAGGTAGATAAATTTGATGAGAACTTACTTAAAGAGCTGTATAACAATGATATGTATGATTATATGTATGATGAAGTTATACAAATGGATTATAGTGAGGCTGTTATGAAAACGCTACCTACAGACACACTTAAAGCACGTCTGAAACGTATTAATGAGACCACACCTTTTCAAATAGATTATAATCCTGTACTAGAACAATTAATCAATAAAAAGCTGAGTCATCAACGTATCTATATGGAGCGTTTGATGACTTTGAGCGATTATTATTTTCCGCTATTTGAAGAAATGTTAGATAAATATGATATTCCACTAGAGATGAAGTATCTAGCTGTAGTGGAAAGTGCATTAGATCCTAGAGCAAAAAGTAGGGTAGGTGCTACAGGATTATGGCAATTCATGTTTGCTACAGGTCGCGATTTTGATCTTGAGGTAAATTCTTATGTTGATGAACGCATGGACCCTATAAAATCTACAGAAGCAGCATGTAAATTCTTAAAGAGTTTATATAATATCTATGGAGATTGGGATCTAGCATTAGCGGCATATAACTCTGGTCCCGGAAATGTGAATAAAGCCATAAGACGTAGTGGTGGATATAAAAACTACTGGAATTTAAGACCTTACTTACCACGGGAAACCGCTGGTTATGTACCTGCATTTCAGGCTATGGTATATTTATACACTTATGCAAGTGAGCATGGTTTTCAACCTGCACAAACAGCATATAAAACAATCGCAACTGATACCATACGTGTTAAGAAAATGATTTCCCTAGAGCATGTTGCTCAATTTACTGATGAGGATATAGAAACTATTCAATTTCATAACCCTAGTTATAAATTAGATATCATCCCAGCAGTATCTGGTAGAAATTATTATCTCAGATTGCCGGTAAGAGCAGCAGGGAAATTTGTGAGTAGTGAGGATGCGGTATACGCTTTCGCGAAAGCAGAATTAGACAAAAAAGAAAAACCTTTACCAGAACTCGTTAAAGCAGAGTCTCGTGTCGTTTATCGGGTTAAAAATGGAGACTATCTAGGTAAAATTGCTAATAAATATGGAGTGAAAGTTAGCCAATTGAAAAGATGGAACAGCTTGCGTAGTAATAATTTAAAAATTGGACAACGGTTGTATATACATCCTAGAAAACCTATTACGAGTGGCTCTACTAGTTCAAAAAAAGCACCTGGTAGTTATAAAGTAAAAAGTGGTGATAGCTTATGGAAAATCGCAAACACCTATGGCATAACTATTGCTCAAATTAGAAAATTGAATCCTGGTAAAACCGAAGATTTACAACCAGGTACCACTTTAAAACTTAAATAATACTCTTATGAGATCCATAGTTTACATATTTCTCGCAATGATCACATTAACTGGTTGCAACGATGCGCCGGTAATCGTAACAGATAGCGCTGGTAGAATGAATGATATTTTATTAGTGATTGACAATGATTTATGGGAGAATGAAGTAGGTGATAGTATTAGACAGATTCTAGCAGCACCTGTAGATGGATTAGTGCGTGAAGAACCACAGTTCTCTCTTAACCAGATAGAGCCAGATTCATTTGCAGGATTGTTAATGAAAAACCGTAATTATTTAAAGGTTGAGACTTCTAATAAGGAGCCAGGTGTAACCGTCACGACCGGTTTATATGCAAATCCACAGACTGGTGTTATCATAAGAGGTAAAGATGCTGCTGGGGTTATAGAACAAATCATTACTAATGCACAGCAAATTAAAACCATATTTAATGATGGTGAGATTAAGGAAAAGCAACGCTTGATGAAAAAAGTAGGGCTTAATGTTGATCAGATTAAAGAACGATTCGGCATTGAACTAATAGCACCTAGATCTTATAGGTATGCGGCACCAGATGATAAAGATTTTTTCTGGTTGCGACGCAATATTAAAGAAGGTACGATGGATATTATGATCTATGAAGTAGATCGTGATAAGATTCCTCAAGATTCTAATGTCGTAGCTAGTATTACTAAAGTAAGAGATTCTGTAGGTTCTTTAAAAGTGCCAGTGGATAATGGAGAATTTATAACTGAACGTGCATTCTCACCTTATGTAAATGAAAGTCAGGTGGACGGTAAATTTGCTTATGAAACAAAAGGATTATGGGAAGTTAGCGGACAGTTTATGTCTGGACCTTTTCTTAATTATGCGATTTATAACAAAGAAAAAAATAACTGGCTAGTTATAGAAGGTTACATTTTTGCACCTAGTGCAAAGCAACGCAATTATCTTTTTGAACTAGAATCGATATTAAAAAGCGTGAAATTTATATCCCAAGAAGATTAAATAACACTTTGTGATTATAAATAAAAAGCCCTTTCAACATTGTTGAAAGGGCTTTTAATATGGTATGATTTAGACTAGTTGTTAGAGTCTATTTGATCATTATTTGCTTTGTCTTCTTTAGTAGCGTCTTTAAATTCTTTAATTCCACCACCTAAACCGCGCATCAATTCTGGTATTTTTTTACCTCCAAAAATTAATAACACTACTAGCGCTATTAATATAATACTACCATAACCAGGCATTCCTAAAATAAAGTTTGCTAACATAATATGTGTTTTAAAAACATTACAAAGATACAATGAACTCTTTCAAACTTTTAATAATGACGTTAAAATTACTTGTTTTATAAAAAGTAAAAGGGTAGCCCATTCCTATTGAGCTATAATTATCCTTAAGAAGACAATTTTAAAGCATACTTAAAGTTGATGATTAGTAAGAATAGCATTGTATAGAAATAACGTGTGAGCTATTATATTATTTTATCTTTGAAATTCGTTAAAGACGCTCATGGCTACTAAAAAGGAAAAAGGAAAACTTAAGAGAAAATGGTTGCATCGCTATCGAATGGTGGTGCTCAATGACGATACTTTTGAAGAACGCTTTTCTTTAAACTTAACTAGATTAAATGTTTTTATAGTTACAGTACTATCTGCTATCATCCTTATAGGATTAACTACGGTCTTAATAGCATTTACACCGTTAAGAGAATTCATACCTGGTTATGCCAGTACTAAACTTACTAAAGATGTTATAACCCTAGAAAATAAAACAGACTCTTTACTGACCTCAATTCAATTGCAACAACAAAAATATGATCGTATTCAAATGGTGTTAAGTGGTAACATCACTGCCGCAGAATATGCTAGAATAGACAGTATTGCAAAAGTAGAAACTGCAAATCAAGAGAACTTACCAATCCCTATTGAAGAAGATAGCTTATTGCGAGAAGAAGTGGATCGTGAGGATAAGTTTAACGTGATAGAAGGAGCAACTAGTCGTACTAATTTTATATTCTTTACACCTGTAACTGGTACTATATCAGATGGTTTTAATGCAGAAAAAAAACATTATGCCGTAGATATTACATCTGCAGCAAATTCACCAGTAAAAGCTGCGGCAGATGGCACAGTGATTTTTGCAGGTTGGAGTACAGACACTGGAAACACCATACTTATGGAACATTCTTATGGTGTAATTACCGTTTATAAGCACATGGCTACATTGAGTAAAAAACAAAACGATCAAGTACAAGCTGGTGAGGTAATCGGAATTGTAGGTAATACGGGTGAGTTAACTAATGGACCACATTTACATTTTGAATTGTGGATGGACGGCTATCCACAAGACCCAACTAATTTTATCAACTTTCAGTAATGTCAATAAAATCATTCGCAGCAAAGGTTTTTGCAGCTATCATTGATAGGCAAACTCGTAAATGGTCTACTCAACCAGTGGCTACACAAGAAAAGGTTTTTAAACATCTCATTAAGACTGCTCGAGATACCGCTTTCGGTAAAGCACATTCTTTTCAAGATATAGATTCACACGCTACTTTTATTGAAAAAGTACCCGTAAGAGATTATGAAGAATTAAGGCCATTTGTAGATAGAGTTGTGGCCGGCGAATCAGATATTTTATGGCCTGGAAAACCACTGTATTATGCAAAAACCTCTGGGACTACTAGTGGTGCAAAATATATTCCTATTACTAAAGAATCTATGCCAGAGCATGTCAATGCTGCTCGTAATGCCATTTTAAGTTACATCCACGAGACAGGTAAAGCAGCTTTTGTAGATCACAAAATGATTTTCTTGCAAGGTAGTCCTGAAATGGAAGATAAGAATGGTGTTCAGTTAGGTAGATTAAGTGGAATTGTAGCCCATTATGTACCGGGATACTTACAAAAAAACCGTCTGCCGTCCTGGAAAACTAACTGTATTGAAGATTGGGAAACTAAGGTAGAAGCAATTATTGATGAAACCTTACCTGAGAATATGGGTATCATTTCTGGAATCCCTAGTTGGGTACAAATGTATTTTGAACGCATTGTACAACGTACTGGCAAAAAAGTAGGTGATGTATTTCCAGAATTCAACCTCTTCATTTATGGTGGTGTAAATTTTGAGCCATACAGGCCTAAATTTGAACAGCTTATAGGTAGAAAAGTAGATAGCATTGAGCTTTTTCCAGCAAGTGAAGGATTTTTTGCATATCAAGATAAACAAGATGTGAAAGGAATGCTATTGTTATTAGATGCTGGAATTTTTTATGAGTTTATTCCTGCAGATCAATTTTTTGAAGAAAATGCACCACGTTTAACTATAGGTGAGGTGGAGATCGGTGTGAATTATGTGCTTATTATTTCTACAACTGCTGGTTTATGGGCATATAACATAGGTGATACAATTGCTTTTACCTCTACCAGTCCGTATCGCGTTATAGTAACTGGTCGTATCAAGCACTACATCAGTGCAAGTGGAGAACATGTCATAGGTAAAGAAGTAGAGCATGCCATGAAAGAAGCCGCTGCCATACACAATATTGTGATTAATGAATTTACTGTTGCACCACAACTTGCCCCAGATAATGATGAATTACCTTATCATGAGTGGTTTATAGAGTTTGGTGAAAAACCTAAAGACCTAGAAAAGTTTAAAGCAACTTTAGATCTTAAAATGCGCGAGCAAAATAGTTACTACGATGATTTAATAGTTGGTAAAGTTTTGCAACCTCTTATTATTAAGCAAGTTGTTGAAAATGGATTTAAGCAATACATGAAAACCATAGGTAAGCTAGGTGGACAAAATAAGTTACCGCGACTCTCTAATGATCGTAAGATTGCTGAGGTCTTAGAGAGATTATAATTTAAATAATTTTCTAAAATTAATTTTACAATCATATAATAGGCTGCAAATAGTTGTTATCGCTGTATAGACTAGTTAAATAACTATCTTTGCTAGGAAATTTATTATATGCCTATACTTAACGTAGAACCACGCACAAGAGCCCAAGAAAGTACTAATGCCATTGAACGCATGTATATAACCATGCGACATTTATTTAATCGTGGCTTTTATAAACCTATGGGCGTGAGTGGAGAATCTTTAAGAGAATCACTCCTTACCTTAAGGCCAGAGATCTACGGCTCTATTGCTGAGGAGAAAATAGAACTTAGTGGTTTACTTTATGTGATGGACCGTTTACCAGAAGGTATTGAAGAGTGTTCTTACATCAATTTAACTAGTGATGAAGGTTATCAAGGTTCTCATTTTAAAGCGATTATTCCTAAAAAGAGACGTCGCAACTGCTATCGCATCGATAAGCACCAGATGAATATAGAGGTTACTCGAGGACGCTCAGAGATTTATGATATACTGACGCACCTAACTTTTCTTATGATAGAATCTCATAAGATTATGAAGCAAGTACTAGTCGGTGACAATGGTAGTACAACTCGCGACTGGAAATGTCTAGAAGCAGTAATAGGAAAAACAAAACTAACACAGCAAGAAAAAGAAGTTGCCGTTACACATGTAGCAACTATATTAGGGCGCACTTTTGAAGAAGTGATGAGCGTTTATAATGATTTTGCAACTGCAAAAAATCCTCATCAGTTTTTAAGTACCATCTATCATTTAGGTAATCTTGCAAAGAAGGAAATCCTAGATGAGGAAAAGAGATTGGTGACATTCTCTCCTGTTTTAAGAGAACGTCTGGGTCACCATATTCATGGAGATAAATGGGCGTTACGCATCAAGCAACATCTAGTAGACCACAATCTTTTTGATAGACCATTACATATCATTAGTGCAAATCTGCACAGTGTAATGAATTCACTTTACGGTCCTAAAGCACTTGAGGCAAAGCTTAAAAATAGTGACCGCATGGAGTTGTTTGCGACTCTTAGTAATGACGCTGCAAAAAAAGATCGCGATGCTATTAAAAAGCACGCGCTCGCAAATGGAATGTCCTACCTTAAGGATGAAAGCGGTACTAATATAGATGTACAGATTTTTGATATGTCTCAGTGCCAGTACATGGATGTAGACTTTTGTTCAGTTAGCTTCCGCGAAAGCGAGGAAAACACAAAGCCAGTGCTTATAGTCATGGATTATGCTTTTGGAGAACAAGCTTATGAGACCATGGATGAATTGTTAAAGCCATATAAAGATGAGAATGGTAAGCTGCATTTAATGAACATGAAGTCAATTAACATCATGGGTAAAGCAGGTATTCTAGAAGGTGATAAAGGAGATATCATGGTTCCAGATGCCCACGTTTTTGAAGGTACTGCAGACAACTATCCATTTAAAAATAAACTGACTAAAAAAGATTTAAAAACAGATGGTATTAATGTAGTAGCCGGTTCTATGGTTACTGTATTAGGGACATCTTTACAAAATAAAGATCTATTACAGTTTTTCTATAGTTCGAGCTGGCGTGTGATAGGTCTAGAGATGGAAGGTGCACATTATCAAAAAGCGATACAAGCTGCCTCTAGAGTACGTCGCAGTATCAATAAAAAGATTAATGTGCGATATGCATATTATGCTAGTGATAATCCTTTAAAAACAGGTCATACACTTGCCAGTGGTGGATTAGGTCTTACAGGAGTAAAACCAGTATACGTCATTACTGAAAAAATCCTTGAACAGATCATGGAGAACAGTGTTGCTTCAGAAATAAGTACAGAATTATAATTTAAGCCTCCTATTATCGTTTTTAGGTAGAAATAAACTTCAATTATATTTGAATAAATAAAATCATCGATTTTCATGGAAAACCAACCACAGAATAATCAAGAGCAAGAAGTAGATTTAGTTCCCGTTTTTGTCTGGATTAGTAATGGATTTAAAAACATTTTTACCGGTATAGGTAATTTACTTAAAGGTATAGGTCACTTTTTAATATTATTCCTGATTTTTATTCAGAAAAATTTAATCATTATCGCAATTACTTCTATTGCCGGTATTGCGTTAGGTTGGTATTTAAATTTAAAATCTGGTGATCAGTTTACAGCTCAAATAGTAGTGCAGCCCAATTTTAAAAGTGCTGGTCAATTGATTTCTAACATTAATTATTATCAGTCGTTAGTAGAACAAGAAGACTTTGAAAAGTTATCTCAAGAATTAAATACCTCTGAAGATAAAACTTCAAAAATCACTTCGTTAAGTATACGTCCAGAGTTTAATGATACAGAACTTTTAGAAGAATATGATCAGCTGGCTAGAAAGTCCGATACGATGGCTTTAGAGAACTTCACTTTTGAAGGTTTTAAAGCAGCAAAACGTGATCAAGACTATCAATATCAATTAATTGAAGTAGCATCTAAAGATAGAACGGTTCTTGAAAATTTAATAGATGATGTAATTAGAGTAAAAGAAAACTCAATCATAAAGTCAGAGCAACAAGCACTTAAAGAAACGGCAGATTTTGATCTTAAATCTATGAGTTATCAATTAATAGAACTAGACTCTTTAATCGCGGCTTATCAAACAGCTATTAAATCTAGTGATGTACAAGGTGGAAATGGCACTAATTTATACCTAGGAGATCAAAAACCATCTGAAGCATTAAAAAACCTATTTGATCAAAAAAGAAATATACTCTATCAAATGTCTAGTGTAAGACAAGATAAGTATAGCTATAGTAGCACGATAAATGTCGTTTCTCAGTATATCAAAAAAGGTGTAATAGAAAAAAAGCATTATCGTCTTAAAGGAGCTTTTATAGGTCTAGGATTTGGGCTTTTAATTGCATTATTCCCACTAGTTTGGAGATTTTTGAAAAACTACGAAAAACAGAATGCTTAAAATATTAGTTACCGGTGGAGCAGGTTTTATAGGAAGTAATCTTATTGAATACTTACTTACAAATACCGGTGCCCACATTTATAATTTAGATAAGCTTACCTATGCTGCAGACTTAGGTTTTGCACATAACTTTAAGCATGATCGACTCACTTTTATAGAAGGAGATATATGCGACGCGGTATTTATTAATAAGCTATTTGAAGACTATCAATTTGATAAAGTGTATCATCTCGCGGCAGAGTCCCATGTAGATAATAGTATTGAAAATCCTCAGGTCTTTATAGAAACTAATGTAAACGGAACTTTTAATTTGTTGCATGCGAGCTATCAATTATGGATGGAAAAACCACGAGTTTTTAAACCTGATTTTAGCACAAAACAACAACAATCTAGATTTCTCCACATCTCTACAGACGAGGTTTATGGAAGCTTAGAAGATGACGGTTTTTTCACAGAGAAAACACCTTATGCTCCTAGCAGTCCATACAGTGCAAGTAAAGCAGCCAGTGATCATTTAGTAATGAGTTATGTGCATACTTATGGTTTTCCTGCGGTAATCACAAACTGTAGCAATAACTATGGACCTAGACAGCATGATGAGAAGTTAATACCTGTCGTGATAAGAAAAGCATTAAATGGTGATTCTATTCCCATTTATGGTGATGGTAAAAACGTGCGTGATTGGTTATATGTAACAGACCATTGTCAGGCCTTACATACTGTTTTAGAAAATGCAAGTGCTGGAGAAAATTATAATGTAGGTGGGAAAAACGAAATAAGGAATATAGATATAGCAAATCATATTTGTTCCATATTAGATGAGGTTCAACCTCGTAAAGATGGACAACCTTATGCGGCACAAATAACTTATGTAAATGATCGTCCAGGACATGACTACCGTTATGCAATTGATCCATCAAAGATTGAAGAAGACTTCAATTGGCAACCTGCAGAAACCTTTACTACCGGAATCAAAAAAACAGTAGAGTGGTATCTCAAAAAATATAACGCATGAAAGGAATAGTTCTAGCCGGTGGTAGTGGTACTAGGCTGCATCCACTTACTTTAAGTGTGAGTAAGCAGTTAATGCCTATCTATGATAAGCCTATGATATATTATCCTATCTCAACATTAATGAGTGCAGGAATTCAGGAAATATTAATCATCTCTACACCACAAGATCAACCACTTTTTAAAAATTTATTAGGTGATGGATCTCAACTGGGCTGTAGGTTTGAATATGCCGTTCAAGAAAATCCTAATGGTCTGGCAGAAGCGTTTATTATAGGCGCTGATTTCATAGGAGAAGATAGTGTTGCTCTAATTTTAGGAGATAATATTTTCTATGGAACAGGTCTTGAAAAAGCACTTCAAGAAAGTGTGAACCCAGAAGGTGGAGTTATTTTTGCTTATCATGTAAATGATCCACAACGATACGGTGTGGTAGATTTTGATGAAAATATGCGAGTAACCAGCATAGAGGAAAAACCTATAGAGCCACGTTCAAACTATGCCGTTCCCGGAATTTATTTCTATGATAATGAGGTAGTAGAAATTGCAAAATATATACAACCATCACATCGTGGTGAATTAGAAATTACAGACATTAATAACGTATACCTTAATCGAGGCAGACTTAAAGTAAATGTGCTCGATCAAGGAACTGCATGGCTCGATACAGGCACGTTTGAATCCTTAATGCAAGCCAGTCAGTTTGTACAAGTAATCGAACAGCGTCAAGGCTTAAAAATAGGCTCTATAGAAGAAGTAGCTTATCGCAAGCGATATATTGAGAAGCAACAACTCAAAAACCTCGCACAACCTCTTATAAAAAGTGGTTATGGAGATTATTTGATGAGACTTACAGAGAAATGATTGTAAAAGAAACTCCGTTAAAAGACTGCTACATCATCGAGCCACCTGTTTTTGGTGATGATCGCGGTTATTTCAGTATTAGACATGATAAATACGCTTTCGCGAAAGCGTTTCCTAATCATCCACCATTTGTATTACATAACGAGTCCTTTTCAAGCTATGGAGTGCTGCGTGGTTTACATTTACAAAAAGGAGATGCTGCTCAAGCAAAGCTAGTGCGTTGTGTACAAGGTAAAATCCTGGATGTAGCAGTAGATTACAGACTAGATTCTCCTACTTATTTAAAACATTTCACCATTGAATTAAGTGGTGATAATCATAAACAACTCTTAGTTCCTAGAGGATTCCTGCATGGCTTTTCTGTCCTGTCAGATACAGCAATCGTAAATTATCAAGTAGATAACACTTACCAACCAGAGACTGAATTTGGGATACGATATGACGACCCAACGTTAAATATAGATTGGCAATTACCAGATAGTGCTGTTTTACTATCTGAAAAAGATGAAAAATTAGATTTTTTAAAATTATAATCAGAATGTCAGTCTGAGCTTGTAGAAGACGATGTTTGATAAATACAAACCCTTGAAAAAAATTCTCATCACAGGAGCAAACGGAATGTTAGCTATAGCGATAAAAAACGCTTTATCTGGTTGTGATGTTTATGCATTTTCAAGTCAAGAATTAGACATCACCTGTTCACAAAGCTTACATAAAAAGATAGCAACGGTACAACCCGATTATATTATCAATTGTGCAGCATACACAGCTGTAGATCTTGCCGAAACCGAACAAGAAAAAGCATTTAAAATCAATGCTTTTGCTGTTGAAAAAATGGCTCAAATTGCTAAGCAATACCAGGTAACACTCGTTCATTTTTCTACAGATTATGTTTTTAAAGGCGATGCAGCAATGCCATATCAACCTGATCAAGACACAGATCCTATAAACGTTTATGGAGCCAGTAAGTTAGCTGGAGAAAAAGCCATTTCTCGAGTAAATGGTAAACATTATATTTTTAGAATCTCTTGGTTGTATGCAGCAAATGGCAAGAATTTTTTCAAATGGGTAGCAGGTACTGATGTAAAGGAGTTAAACATTGTGAATACGCAAACTGGTTCACCTACCAGTGCAATAGATGTGGCAAATTTTATCAATCATGTAATTGATAATGACCCTAAGAATTACGGTATTTACCATTTTACAAATCAAGGTGAGATGACGTGGTACGCTTTCGCGAAAGCGATAAATCAAAAATTAGATTTAAATAAAACTATCAATCCAGTGGCCACTTTTAAAACAGATGCAAAACGACCAGCTTATAGTGTGCTGGATTGTAAAAAAACAGAACAGGTTTTCAATTATTCAACTCCATCTATTAGCGATGGATTAGATAGGGTAGTGGCTAGGTATAAGTCTTAAGGAAACCTTATTTTTACAGCTTTACAATTAGAATATGTCTGAAAAGAATCATAAAGTAGCATTAATCACTGGTGTAACCGGTCAGGATGGTGCTTATTTAAGTGAGTTTTTATTAAAAAAAGGATATGAAGTACACGGTATTAAGCGCCGTGCTTCATTGTTTAATACAGATCGTATCGATCATCTGTATCAAGATCCACACGAGACTGATGTGAAGTTCAAATTGCATTATGGTGACCTTACAGATACGACTAACCTGACTAGAATCATCAAGGAAACTCAGCCAGACGAGATTTATAATCTTGCGGCTATGTCACACGTTCAAGTTTCTTTTGAAATGCCAGAATACACAGCAAATGCAGATGGGATAGGAGCATTGCGTATTTTAGAATCAGTACGCTTGCTGGGAATGGAGAAAAAGACCAAAGTCTATCAAGCATCTACCTCAGAATTGTATGGTAAGGTGCAAGAAATTCCACAATCAGAAACGACTCCATTCTATCCGCGCAGTCCTTATGCGGTGGCAAAAATGTATGCTTACTGGGCAACGGTAAATTACCGTGAAGCTTATGGTATGTTTGCTTGTAATGGGATTCTTTTTAACCATGAATCTCCAGTACGTGGAGAAACATTTGTGACTAGAAAAATTACACGTGCGACTTCTAAAATTGTAAAAGGACTTCAAGATAAAGTGTATTTAGGTAACCTAGATGCCAAAAGAGATTGGGGACACGCTAAAGATTATGTACGCATGATGTGGATGATCTTACAACACGATGAGCCAGAAGATTGGGTTATCGCGACAGGAACAACGACTAGCGTAAGAGACTTTGTACGTATGGCTTTTCAGTACGTAGGTATAGAACTAGAATTTAATGGTGAAGGCGTGGATGAGAAAGGAACGGTAAAGTCCTGCTCAAATCCAGATTATCAGCTAGAAATAGGTAAAGAAGTGGTGGCGGTAGATCCTCGATATTTCCGTCCTACAGAGGTAGATTTATTGATAGGTGATCCTACTAAAGCCAAAGAAAAACTAGGTTGGGTTCCAGAAATCGCCCTTCAAGAACTCGTTAATGACATGATGAAAAGTGATTTACATTTAATGTCTCGAGAAGAATATTTGAAAAGTGGTGGTTATAGAATTAACAACTACTTTGAATAATGAATAAAGATTCAAAAATATACGTCGCTGGACATCGTGGTCTTGTAGGAAGCGCCATCGTTAGTGAGTTAAAAAAATTAGGTTACACAAATTTTGTTCTTAAAACTCACAAAGAGTTAGACCTTACAAATCAACAAGCCACAGCAGACTTTTTTGTAACTGAAAAACCAGAATTCGTCTTTCTTGCAGCGGCGAGTGTAGGTGGTATCGTAGCAAACAACACTTACAGGGCAGATTTTATCTATAAAAATCTCATGATCCAGAATAACGTGATTCATCATAGTTATTTAAATGGAGTTAAGAAATTATTGTTTC
This sequence comes from Nonlabens ulvanivorans, assembly GCF_000732625.1. Classification (GTDB taxonomy): domain Bacteria; phylum Bacteroidota; class Bacteroidia; order Flavobacteriales; family Flavobacteriaceae; genus Nonlabens; species Nonlabens ulvanivorans. The sequence goes on along the minus strand of NZ_JPJI01000032.1, from coordinate 544,802 downwards.
TGGGAAGCACTTGTATTTATCCTAAAATGGCACCACAACCTATGCCAGAGGACAGTTTACTTACTGGACCGCTAGAATATACAAACGAGCCTTATGCGGTCGCAAAAATCGCTGGGATCAAGATGTGTGAGAGCTATAACTTACAATATGGCACCAATTTTATCTCTGTAATGCCTACTAATTTATATGGTCCTAACGATAATTTTGATTTAGAGAAATCACATGTACTGCCAGCGCTAATTCGTAAAATGCACCTAGGTAAATTATTAATGGATGGTAATGAGCAGGCATTAATGGATGATTTAGGTGTTGATGATATCGCTTTCGCGAAAGCGGAATTACAAAAACACGGTATCACAGAAAATGGCATCGCTTTATGGGGAACTGGCTCACCAAAGCGAGAGTTTCTATGGTCACATGACATGGCAAAAGCCTGTGTGTACTTGATGGAAAACAAAGACTTTGCTGATGTAAAAGGAAGCGAAAAAGACATAAGAAATACACACCTCAATATAGGAACCGGAGAAGATATCGCTATAAAAGACCTCGCAGAACTGATTAAAAAAACGGTAGGTTATGAAGGAAAGCTAGATTGGGATGCTACAAAACCAGACGGTACACCGCGCAAACTTACAGACGTTACTAAACTGCATGAACTGGGCTGGAAACACGAGGTCGATCTTGAAAAAGGTGTAGAGATGATGTATGAAGCATATTTGAAATAATAAATAAAAAAATAATAAATTTTATATGAAGAAATGGCTAACACATCACTACTATAAGTTACCTGTTATAAGACATTTAAATGAGATCATATGGGCGAATGTATATTCTGACAGCATAAGAGGTTATAGTTTTTTAAATGACCTATCTCTTAATATCGGAAGATTTGCTTGTAATTACACTTTGTTATACTTAACCCATAGAATAGTAAATAGTGTAAAACCTAAACGAGTATTAGAAATTGGTCTAGGTGAATCGACAAAATTTTTATCCACATTTATAAATCATACTATTGATGATTGTAAACATTTTGTTGTTGAACACAATAAAGAATGGATTTCATTTTTTCCTTCTTCTAACCTTTATGACTGTACTGAAATTAAATACTTTGAAGTTGAGAAGTCTACTTACAACGGAAATTATAAATCCTTAAATTATGTAGGTTTTGAGACCTTAGGTTGTTTTGGAACCTACGAGGTTATAATTATTGATGGTCCACATGGAACAAAGAATTTTTCTAGAAATGATGTTCTTCAAAACCTTGAACACCTGATTGATTTCAACAATTTTACAATTGTTTTTGACGACACAAATCGTTCTGGAGAATTACAAACCTATAAAGCCATGTTGAAAAAGCTTAAAACCTTAGGTGTCAAATTTGGGACAACTAGATATTATGGTAGTAAAATCGTTTCTATTATTTATTCTGATAACTACAAATATTTTGAAAGTCTTTAATGAATTATTTAGTTAATTTGTCTCAATAATTTTAGTTTAAACGGCTTTTATTGGTGCATTATTAATTGGGAATTATTAAATTGAGTTTAGGTATTCTAAATACACTTGTTTAATATTATGATGCGAAAGCTTTCTAAAAAACTGTCTGAAGAAGAAAAAACAGTGGCTAAAAACTATGGTGCACTTATCGTTCTTCAAGGATTGAATTACTTATTACCATTACTCATCATTCCATTTTTAGAGCGACAGCTGGGGCTAGAAAAATTTGGTCTGGTAATGCTAGCACAGTATCTGATGGCATTTTGTGTCGCGGCAGCAGATTTTGGTTTTAATGTTACCGCAACAAGAGAAATTTCAATATTAAAAGCTGAAAAAGGAGATTATTCTACCATTTACTTTAAAGTTTTTTGGGCAAGAATGATTTTGCTTGTAGTTGTATTTATGCTATTAAACTTAGTCGTCTTTTTAGTACCTAGATTCACAGTAGAATGGGAGATTTACTTATTGAGTTATGGTGCAGTTATAGGTCAAATATTGTTACCTGATTGGTTTTTTCAAGGAATTGAAAAAATGAAGTTACTTACGATAGTAAATGTTTTAGCAAAACTAATTTTCACGCTTTTATTATTTCTATTTATTTCGAATCCAGATGATTACACTTTTGTTCCGATTTTTAATTCTATTGGTTTTTTGACTGCTGGCTTAATTTCGTTTTTTCTAAGTTTAAAGTATGTAAAATGGCAATGGCCTAATTTTAAGGATTCTAAAGATTTTTATAATGAGAGCTTCCAGATTTTTATTTCCAATATAGCCTCGCAGTTGAGCAATGCTGCAAATGGGGTGGTATTAGGCTTTTTTGGTGGTGATGCAATTGTTGGTATTTTTAGTGCTTTTGATAAATTGATTATTGCAGCAAAAAAAATGTATCTTCCTTTTTATCAAGCGATGTATCCGTATTTTTCAAGGAAATCTTTTAATGAGAAATTAAAGATGATGAAGAAATTGATTCCTGTAATTACCATTGTAGGTATTATTGGATTTAGTATTATATTCCTGATGGGAGACTGGATTATTCAATCGCTATATAAAGATGATACTATTTATGAGAACGTTTATCTATTCAAATGGATGGGATTGATAGCTTTTTTTACAGGCTTGAGCTTATTATTCCATTCTCTTTATGCTCCAGCAAGAAAACTATTTAATGACAGGATGAAGATGACTATAATTGCTGGTATATTTAATATTATTTTGAGTTTAATAATTGTTCCTATTTATGGTTTAAAAGGGACTGTGATATCAGTAATATGTACAGAATTTGTACTACTAGGAATAGCTGCTTTATTCTATTATAAGGACTTTAAAAAATCGCTATGGGTGAAAAGCTGATTTTAATACAGACAGTCATACCTGATTACAGATTGAAGTTTATCAATCAAATAAAAAAGGAACTAAAAACAGATTTTAAGACTGCTTGTGGCGAACGGTTTTTTGACCCAACGATTAAAAAATCGAAAGGCTATGAGCCTGATTTTTTGTTGAAAAACAGATTTTTTTTAAACAATAAATTTTTATGGCAATCAGGTATATTAAATTATGTGTTTTCAAATTCAATCCTCATTATAAGCTTGAACCCTAGGGTTTTATCAAATTGGTTTATTTTGATCATACGCAAATTAACGGGTCGTAAAACGCTGGTTTGGGGTCATGCTTGGCCTAAATCTGGAATGAACTCTAAATCTGATAAGTTGCGTCATATCATGAGAATGCTAGCTGATGAAATCATCGTCTATACAAACGGTCAAAAGAAAGAATTAGCTATAAAAATGCCCAATAAAGTCATCCATAGTGCACCCAATGCCTTATTATATAAAGAGGAAATGTCAAGTGAGCACTTTAAGGACCCTTGTAATATTATATTTGTAAGCAGGATGGTTGAAAACAAAAAGGCTATGTTACTTTTTTTGGCTTTCGAAAAAATAGTTAGCCAACTGCCAACAGATTCAAAATTAATATTGATAGGTGATGGTCCAGAAAAAAAGCTTATCAAGGATCAAATTACTAAATCAGATTTAAAGGGTAGAATTATTTTGCCTGGTACAGTCGTGGATAAAGTTCAATTAAATGAATATTATAAATCATCCTTAATAAGTGTGTCTCCTGGAAGAGTAGGTCTAGGGCTCACACAAAGCTTAGGTTATGGTGTACCCATGATAATAGCTAAAAATGAATTACATGGACCTGAAGTTGAAGTGGCAGTCGAAGGTGTTAATTCTTATTTTTTTCAAGAAGATAATGTGGATGACCTTGCTTTAAAAATTTTAGAAGCTTTTAGAAATAGCGTAACAATATTAGACTCCAGAGAAAAACTTTCTTTAGATTGCAAAAACACATTTTCAATTGAAGTGATGGCTACAACATTTGTTAATTTACTTAATAAAATAAATTAGTGTTATTAAGGAACTTTTTTATTTTCATTTATCTGTCCATAACGGTATTTCTATTTTCCACATTAGAAGCTACTATTTCTTTGTGGTTGAGTTTTTTTGGAAATGCATTAATTCTTACATTCATTACCTATTATCATATTTTTATTGAACGTAGATACAGTCCTTTCATAAGCACTTATATAGTATTTAATTATTTGTTTTTTTTAGTAGCTCCATTGGCTCAAATCAGTGAGTTCAATATTATGGAGGCACCTACCTTTACACATCACTTTCCCTTTTCAGAACTTACTTTCATTAAGACTAATGGTCTTATAGCCATCTTTAACATTGTATTTTTCCTATTTTATGTAGCTGGTAAGGATTACATAAAACTGAAGAAGCAAATACCTACTAGGAAGTCGTACTCGTTATCTAACATCTTTTTCTTTATCGTCTTAAGTATATTAGTCCTTATCATTAACTATGATTTTTTCTTAGATGAGCTTTCTAGACCTAGTTGGTTACAATCAACGTATAGTGTTAGTCAACTTCTAATTATTAAGAAAGTTCTTTTTCTATTACCTCTTGCAGGCACAATTCTTTGTATTGATTACTTTAAAAATTCCAATATAAATACACAAAAATGGATTATAGCATCTGCTTTCTTACTTGCTTCAATTTCTTTGTTATTACTTTTTAAAAATCCATTAACAGAGAAGAGAAACGCACTGGGACCTATTTATTTGTTACTCATATTCTTGTTTGTTCCCAAGTTATTAAATAGTAATGTAAAATCAACTTTGCTTTTATTTGTGGTTATGATAATAGGTTTTCCATTATCACAAATTTTCACACATGTAGATTACGGTTTTGAAGAGATATTGAGTAACCCTAGTTTATTGTTTGCAAAAAATCAATTGAGTGAAGGATATATGTCATTAAACTATGACGCTTTTATCAATATAGGAGTAGTGATGGAGCACGTTGAGTTTGATGGGCTTTCTTATGGGTATCAATTATTGAGTGCTTTATTGTTTTTTGTACCTAGAAGTTTATGGGTTGCAAAACCCGATGCATCGGGATTAATAGTAGGGAATCATGTAATAGATCACTATGATTTCTATTTTGCAAACCTATCTAATCCTTATATTGCTGAAGGCTACATGAATTTTGGTATCATAGGAGTTATTTTTATGGCTATAGTACTCGCATTGAGTATAGTATATTTCTTAACTTGGCTTAATAGTTCTAATCTATTTAAAAAATCAATCGCCTTTTACTTTGCGATGCATTTGTTGTTCTTGTTAAGAGGAGATTTTACAAATGGATTTGCTTACTTTATAGGAACATTTATAGGTCTATATCTATTACCTAAAGTTATTTTAGCGTTTGTAAATTTATTTTTCTACAAAAAAGTATGGGTGCAAAAATCTTAATAGAGAAACATAGTAACACTATTTTATGGCTTTTAACCGCTATGATGTTTGCGTTTCCTGTAATTCCTTCTCCTGTGAGGCCTATTTGTATCGTTCTATTTGTGTTAGGTTCTATATGGAGTAGTTACTATTGTAAGCAACAATTTAGATGGAGATATTTTCTTTTAAATGCTTCTGTATTTATAGTTTATTTAATAAGTCTTACTTATTCTGACGACTTAAGTTATGGATTTAGAAAAATAGAAACTGGAGCGTCACTTATAGTATTCCCATTGATTTTTTCTCTTATTTCTATTAAGCATCTTAATTACATTTTTGAGAATATCCATAAACTTATGTGGATTTTTATCACTACTGTACTTATTGCAAACCTTGCATTTTTCATTAAATTTTACACACATTATAATTTTGTAGACTCAGTACAGCACTTTCCAAATATTATTAGATCAGATATTTATGGATGGAATATTCATCCTATTTATCTAAGCATGCACGTAGCTATTGCAATAATTTTCTCATTATTTCTTATTCATAAAGGATTGTCTCTTAGAAATATGTGTATCCTATTGTTAATGGATTTAGTGCTTATTCTATTTTTACTCATAATGATTAAAAAAGGCCCTATTTTAGGTTTAGTAATGATTATGTCCTTACTGGTCGTTCTTTTTAAAAATAGAAGCCTTTGGATTTTTTATGGCTCAATAGTTACGATAGTAATTGGTGTTATTATTTTTCACCCTAAAGTCAATAGTAAATTCTCTGAATTACTAGAGATTAATAAAAACAATCATGATGAGTTGACTTCAACTAACATAAGAATGAAGATTTATGATTGTGCGGTAGATATCACATCAGACGCTGGGATATTTGGCTTTGGATTAGGAGATGGAAAAAATCATCTTGTAAATTGTTATGTCGAAAAAGAAGCTTTTGCACTTTCAGACAGTCAGTATAATTCTCATAATCAGTATTTAGGTTTTATACTCAATATAGGATACCTAGGCCTTATTTTCTTTCTGCTATTTGTAGGAATACGTTTAATTAAGGCATATTCAAATAAAAATTATCTCGCGCTTGCAGTTGTTTTGTTCTATTGTATCGTAATGTTTTCAGAAAATATTTTAGAACGTGAGCAAGGAGTTATTTTCTTTAGCTTTTTTGCAAACTTGTTATTTTTAAAGAATAGTAAATACTTGATTGAAAGCACCAAGAAAAAACAAGTAGAGAATGTTTTTGAAGAACTTAATGTAGGTAAGAACTAATTATGTTAATTCATAAAAATAAAGTCTTGATCATAGGACCTTTTCCCGATCCTATAACCGGTTTAAGTATTTCAAATGCTGCATTATTGCGAGGACTTTGTGCACACGGTCATCAAGTAGATTTTATCAACACAGAGCACTCTACTAATGTTTCTTCAGAGCTTGGGGAATTTAGTTTTAGCAAACTTAACTTCTTATTTTTCTATTTTAAGATCTATAAAATCCTTAAGAACGATATCATTTATATGACACCAGGACAGACCTTTTTTGGTGTTATGAAGTATTTGCCTTTTGTTTTAACAGCAAAGCTTTTTAAAAGAAAATCATTATTCCATTTACATGGGAATAGTGTTAAAGACGTTTATGCGAGCCTTAAAGGGTTAAAGCGCAAACTCTATTCAAGAACAATCAAGTGTTTTGATGAATCGATAGTTCTTTCACCATCGCTGAAAGTCAATATGCGACCTTTTTTCAATGATTCTGATATTCATGTTGAGCATAACTTTATTCAAGAAGATATCGCAATATCCCTTAGTGAATTAGAAAGTAAGAAGGACTATAAAGAGATTAAATTAATCTTTATAAGCAATCTACTACCTGAAAAAGGAATTAATAATTTGATAGATGCTTTATTAAAATTACAATCACTAGACATTAATCTTAAAATTAAAATAGCAGGTAACATTCCGTTTAATAACACAAACATTAGTGACAAAATTGCTCAATTGAAAAGCGGTGAATACTTAGGTGTTGTAAGTGGAGAAAAGAAAAGAGATTTACTTTTATGGGGAAACGTTTTCTGCCTTCCCACACAACTAGAAGAAGGACAACCTATCTCTATACTAGAAGCAATGACTTACGGGCATTTTATTCTTGCGACCAGAACACCTGGGATAAGCGATATTATACATGACAAAAACGGTGCATTGCTAGAAAACTATGATGTTGCTTCTATTATGAAACAATTACAGCTATTAACACTTAATCAGGTCGAGCAAAAAGGTATATTCAATAGTAGATTTGCCAATAATAGATTTACAGAAGCTTCCTATGTAGAAAGATTATCTAATCTACTGTCAACAAACGCTTAGATTAGTTAAAATAATTACCTTGCAATCTTAACACTACAGCTTTTTGAAAAACTACCAGCAACTAGACCAGTTTGAATTACCGCCCAACTTCCGTGGTCGTGGTGCGGTAACGGTGCAATTATGGTGGTTAGTACAAAGCACACTTTTTGCTTGGTCACCTCAATTTATGTACGGCTGGCGCAGATTTTTGCTACGTTCTTTCGGAGCTCAAATCGGTAAAAAAGTGATTGTTAGACCTACGGTTAGAACACAATTCCCATGGAAAGTTTTTATAGGTGATTACAGCTGGATAGGTGATGATGTGGTGCTTTATAGTCTTGGCGAAATAAAAATAGGGAACCACGTAGTGATATCTCAAAAATCATACATCTGTACAGGAACACACGATCCACAAGCGGTATATTTTGATATCTATGGCCATAAAATTACTATAGAAGATCAATGCTGGATTGCAACAGACGTTTATGTTGCACCAGGAATAACTATAGGCCGCGGCACATTAGTAGGCGCACGCAGCAGCGTTTTTAAAAACCTTCCAGCAGGTAAAATATGTCTAGGAAGTCCAGCACAAGTGATAAAAGATAGATGAGTTTAAAAGGAAAACACATCACATTCATAGGGCTCAACTATGCGCCAGAAGATACAGCCATAGGCCTGTATTCTACTCAAATGGTAGAAGCACTCACAAGTGCTGGCGCCAACGTAAATGTCGTTACAGCCTTTCCTTATTATCCACAGTGGAAAATAGCGCAAGCCTATCAAGACCAGCCCAGTTATCTTCAAGAAGAATATAAAGGTGCAAAACTCTACCGTTATAAGCAGTATGTGCCAGAAACGCCTACTTTTTTAAAACGCATCATTCATATTCTAAGCTTTACAAAAGGAAGTTTCTTCAATTTGAGAAAGATTAAAGAAGCAGATCTAGTCATTTCTATTATTCCGTTTACAGCCAGTGCATGGCTTGCAGGATATCATGCAAAAATTCACAAAGCCAAAAGCTGGATTCACATTCAGGATTTTGAATTTGATGCCGCATTACAATCGGGATTATCTAGTGGTGGAAAAAAGTTGATTTTCAAGTATCTTTTTGGTCTTGAAAAACGCATTTTAAATAAGGCAAACACTGTTAGTACCATAAGTCATAATATGATTGCAAAACTGGAATCCAAAACCAGCCAGCCACATTATTACTTACCTAACTGGATTGATGAAAATCAAGTAAATCCAGAGACAGCAAAGCAGCATTCTTACTTACGCAGTGATAAATTTAAATTGCTTTATAGTGGTAATGTAGGAGATAAGCAAGATTGGGATTTTTTATCCGCTTTCGCGAAAGCGTTACCACAACAACATTATGACATTATCATCGTAGGTGCTGGAGCAAAATACCAGCAGTTAAAGGATACTACAAACCAAGAAAATATTCACTTTTACGATCCAGTTCCTTTTGAAGAACTCTCAGATTTACTGTGTAGTGCTGATGCGCATTTTTTGTTTCAAAAAACCGAAGTGCTCGATACTGTAATGCCGTCTAAACTGTTAGGCATGATGGCTAGCAAGAAGCCTTCTCTAGTTCTAGGAAATGCAAAGTCTGAAGTAAAACAGGTGATGGAACTTGCAAACGCAGGTTGCTATCTCACTACTGCAAATGTTGAAACTGCTGTCAATCAATTAGAAAATTGGCGATTAAATCAAGATGAGACCTTGCAAATAGGTAAGGACGCCAGACGCTATGTAACCCAACACTTTGCACGCAAACCTATATTAGACAATTGGGTAGATCAACTCACAGAATTACTGGACAGCTAGTATACGGTGCTACCAGCCATTTTCCCTATATTTACAGCTCTAACCACAATTTTACTCGATGAAGAAAAGAGTTCTTATTACTGGCGCAGCTGGCTTTTTAGGTTCGCATTTATGTGATCGCTTTATAAAAGAAGGTTATCGCGTGGTAGCAATGGATAACCTGATTACAGGAGATCTTAAAAATATAGAACATCTTTTTCCATTAGAACAATTTGAGTTTTATCATACTGACGTGAGTAATTATGTGCACGTTGCTGGTGAGTTAGATTATATTTTACATTTTGCCAGTCCAGCTAGCCCAATAGATTATTTAAAAATTCCAATACAGACTTTAAAAGTAGGATCCTTAGGAACTCACAATTTATTAGGTCTTGCTAAAGCTAAAAATGCACGTATACTTATCGCCTCTACCAGCGAGATTTATGGAGACCCATTAGTCCATCCTCAAAGTGAAGATTACTATGGAAACGTAAACACCATAGGACCTCGTGGTGTATATGATGAGGCAAAACGTTTTCAAGAATCCATAACCATGGCATACCATCGTTTTCACGGTTTAGAAACACGCATCGTACGTATTTTTAACACCTATGGACCTAGAATGCGATTGAATGATGGTCGCGTTATTCCTGCATTTATGGGACAGGCCTTGCGTGGAGAAGATATCACCGTTTTTGGAGATGGAAAACAAACGCGTTCTTTTTGTTATGTAGACGATCAAGTAGAAGGAATTTATAGATTACTCTTGAGTGATTACAGTGATCCAGTAAATATTGGTAATCCGCACGAGATTACGATAGGCGATTTTGCAAAAGAAATAATTGAACTTACTGGTACTAATCAGAAAGTGGTTTATAAAGAATTACCTCAGGATGATCCTTTAAAAAGAAAGCCAGATATTTCACTAGCTAAAGAATTACTTAACTGGGAACCTAGAGTCCATAGGGAAGAAGGAATGCGCATTACATTTGAATATTTTAAAACACTTTCTAAAGAAGAATTAGAAAAACGTGAGCACAAAGACTTTACAAAACATATCAGACGATAGTATATCCTATCGAGATGGCCGTTATTCGGGACTGATTAGACCTTTTCTGTATTTAACAGATTTGTGCCTGATCATTGCTGGTGCGGGATATTTTTTTGATAGTAGTTTTGACTTACTCACTTTTGGGATTTTCATAGGTATATGCTGGGTGATAGTATCTATGCAATTTGATTTTTATCAAATACATCGCAATACTAAATTCATCACGTTGATGTTGCGTATCGCAAAACAATCGGTGTTTTTTGCTTTTATCGTTTTCGCATTTTTTGGCTACTATTATCAGTTGGATAGAGATTCTGTTTTTATATTTAAATATATAGGCGCTACAATGGCTGCTATCGCTACCATTAAGGTGAGTATCTTTTTCTTGTTTAGAAACTATCGTAAGGTATTAGGCGGTAACCTAAGACATATTGCGATTTTAGGGGCAAATAAAGACACAGAACAGCTCAAGAACTTCTTTGCAAAGCGTCCTGATTATGGATACCGACTCAAAAATCTGTTTGATACAAACGACTCTTTTAATATTCAAGAGTTTACAGATTGGGTAATTGAAAATAACGTAGATGAGATATTTTGTTCTGTACCAGCATTAACTAATGAGCAATTAGTTGAACTAACAGATTTTGCAGACAACAATCTGCGTACTCTGAAATTTCTACCAGACACAACTGCGGTGCTTTCTAAACAGTTACACTATGAGTATTATGGTAAAACACCCATATTATCTTTAAGGCAAATTCCACTGGATGATCCAGTAAATAAACTAGCAAAAAGATCATTTGATATTGCCTTTTCATTGTTGGTAATAGTTGGAGTTTTATCCTGGTTAATACCTATAGTGGCCATCATTATTAAGTTAGAATCTAAAGGAGCTGTGTTTTTTAAACAAAAACGTAATGGACTAGACTATAAAGAATTTACCTGTTATAAATTCCGCAGTATGGTACCCAATAAGACTGCAGATTTACACCAAGTCACACGTGGAGATCATCGCATAACTAAAATAGGGAAGTTCCTGCGCAAGACCAGTATAGATGAGCTGCCACAATTTTTCAATGTATTTCTAGGCGATATGAGTGTTGTAGGACCACGACCGCACATGGTCAGTCACACACATATGTATGCAGAACGCATCGATAAATTTATGGTCCGTCATTTTGTAAAACCAGGCATTACAGGACTTGCACAAGTAAGCGGTTATCGTGGCGAGGTAGAGACAGAAGAAGATATTATAGGTCGTGTGCGCAATGATATTTTCTATATAGAAAACTGGAGTACAGTGATGGACTTAAAGATTATTTTTAAAACTGTGGCAAACGTATTTATGGGTGAAGAAAAAGCCTATTAGATGGAACTTGTATCTGTCATTATGCCTACGTATAACAGTGCTTTAACTCTTAAAGAAGCGCTGGACAGCATCATTCATCAATCATACAGACCTATAGAAATTATCACAATTGATGACGCAAGTAATGATAATAGTCTCGCTATTGCAAAATCATATGCACAACAACAAAGCACTAAAGATGTACAGTTCGTTACTCTAAGTAATGACGTGAACGCTGGTGCAGGAATAAGCAGGAACAAAGGAGTTGAAAAAGCATCAGGTACCTACATCGCTTTTCTAGATGCAGATGATATATGGAAATCAGAAAAGCTTACGACTCAACTCGACGCCATGAAATCTCAAAACGCTACCGTATGTTATGGAGCTTATGAGATTTTTAAAACCAGTCCAGATCAGCCTATCTCAGTTCATAAAATATTTGAAAAACTTACTTATGATAAATTGCATAAAACCAATTATCTAGGCAATCTTACAGGCATTTATAACGCTGCTGTATTAGGTAAAATAGGCATTCCATCATTGCGCAAAAGGCAAGATTGGGCCATGTGGCTAGACGTTCTTAAAAAAGCAGAATTTGCTATAGGAATTCAAGAGCCTATTGCTAGTTATCGACTAAGCGATGGACTGTCTGCAAATAAAATAGAGTTGATTAAGCATAACTATACAGTTTATAGAAAACACCTCGGTTACTCAGCGATGAAGAGCTATTGGAATATGATGTTGTTTTTTTATGAGCAGTTTGTGGTGAAAAAGGCAATGATAAAGAAGCTGTAAAAAAGGAATATATAAATTTGCTAACTACCCAATGCTTACCGGTCTACCTCGCTCATAAATTGTTTCAATTTCCCACGATTACTACGATCTAAGGAATCTAATCGTGTAAAAGCGACGGCTAAATCAGGTTCAAGATATTCATCCATAGCTTTCTGGACTTTAGCTTTTTGAAAATCATCCATTTCCTGCGAACTCACATATTGAATTTCAAAAGACGCTTCTGTTTTTTGAATGACTATAAATTCTAGTATGTTGACATCTTCATTGATAATCGATTTTGTGACATAATAAAAGGTCAATCCAGGCACTACTTTACCACTAGGTAATCTTGCGATATCACTGGTACGACCTTGTAGATTTTCTAGAATTCTAGTACCATTTTCTAGTGTTTTTAAACTACCTAAATCGCCTATTTCATAGCGTATCATAGGATGTGCTAGGTTATATAAATCGGTAACGAGTATACGACCTATAGTTCCATCTGTAACTGGTTGATTAGCCTCATCTACTATTTCTATAAATAGATTTTGCTGGTTCAGAACAAATTCTCCTCGTAGATTTTCCATAGCAATTAATCCTACCTCGCTAGCTCCATATTCATTCACAATGGGAACACCTATCCATTTTTCGAGAAGTTTGCGATCATCTGCAAACAGCATTTCACTGGTTACGATACATATTTTTAGACTTGGACAGTAGGTTTTGAGAGTTGTGCCTTTTTCACGACAGTATTTTGCTAGTAGTACGATACTACTGGTATAACCGTTGAGGTATTCGTATTTGCTTTCGCGAAAGCGTGATACATACTTCTCTAGTATCGCATTATTTAAATTAAAAATTGGAAACCTTTTGCGATTGCTCACGTAATCTTTAAGGAGTTCTACATATTTACCTTTTCCACTCAATGGAATCCCATAAAAACGAGCCTGTAAAGACGTGTTGAGGTCAATGTCATGTTCATTATAGGCATGGTGAAATGCTGCCCAAGTAATCGCGTGTGCAAATTTATCTTTTGCATAAGTAAAAGGATGACCGCTAGAACCACTGGTTTTTCCTTTAAAAACGTTTTTTGAGCTGTAGTCGTTACTTAATCGTTCATGAAGTGGTTGCTGTAAATCTCTTTTAGTAAGTACTGGCAGCTTTGCCCAGTCAGTAGACTTGTTGTTTAATAGGTTTATATAGAAGTTGTTATGCTTTAAATGATGTTGAACAATTGCCTTCTTATGTTGTTCTATAGATTCATCAGTGTTATTTAATAATTGTTTAAAATGAGATTTGGCTTCCTGAATAGGGAAACCTTGCCATCTTAATATGTTGTCAAAAAGTTGTAGTGGCATTTTAAATTTTAAAGCAATATTGAGCAAGGTAAAACTTATTTTTGCATTCTTAAACACAACCTAATGAACGTCCTTATTCTAGGAAGCGGTGGCCGCGAGCACGCTTTTGCATATTCAATTTCAAAAAGCTCTTTACTTTCTCAACTTTTTGTTGCTCCAGGAAATGCTGGTACGGCTCAAATAGCGACTAATGTAGCGTTAGGCGTGACTGACTTTCAGGCGATTAAAGAATTTGTTCTTGAGAATAATGTGCAAATGGTAGTAGTTGGACCAGAAGCACCACTGGTAGAAGGAATCTATGATTACTTTCAAGAAGACGCTGCTCTTAAAGATGTTAACGTTATAGGACCATCTAAACAAGCTGCCATGCTTGAAGGTTCTAAAGAGTTTGCAAAAGAATTTATGGAACGCAATGAAGTTCCTACGGCAGCCTATAAAAGTTTTACAGCCACATCACTTAAAGAAGGAATGGCGTTTATTGATTCATTAAAGCCACCATTTGTTCTAAAAGCAGATGGACTCGCTGGTGGAAAAGGTGTGCTTATAATTTCTGATGCTCAAGAGGCAAAGGAGTCTCTTGAAGAAATGTTGGTAGGTGGAAAATTTGGTGCAGCATCTAATAAAGTTGTGATTGAAGAATTTCTAGACGGAATCGAAATGAGCGTTTTTGTTCTTACAGATGGCGACTCTTATAAAATCTTGCCCACTGCAAAGGATTATAAACGTATAGGTGAAGGCGACACAGGTTTAAACACTGGTGGAATGGGTGCGGTTTCTCCAGTACCATTTGCAGATGATGTGCTGATGCAAAAAATTGAGCAAAAAGTTGTCATTCCAACTGTAGAAGGATTTAAAAAGGAAAACTTAGTCTACAAGGGATTTGTTTTTATAGGTCTAATGATTGTAGATCAAGAACCGCTTGTTATAGAATATAACGTACGTATGGGTGATCCAGAAACTGAATCTGTTCTTCCACGTATATCTAGTGATTTATTAAGTCACTTAAATGCCTTTGCCACGACTAGCTTAGATCAAGAAAATTTAGTGATCGATGAGCGCAGTGCAACAACAGTAATGTGTGTTGCAGGTGGCTATCCTGAAGCTTATGATAAAGGAATGGAGATTACAGGACTAGATGAGGTAGTAGACAGTATTGTTTTTCACGCAGGTACGACTGTAAAAGATGGTAAAATAGTTACTAATGGTGGACGTGTTATGACAGTAACTTCTTATGGTACAGATTTCAATGAGGCACTAAAAAAATCCTACCAGAATGTAGATAAACTACACTTTGATAGGATGTATTATAGAACCGATATAGGATTTGACCTATAGTGGTTAATAGTTATTTCTGATTTTTTCCTAAGAAAGAATGAGCAGTTTGTGTGTGGTCTTCCTCACCATTTGCTTCAAAAATACGTAGTTGCTTAATCCAGTAACCTAAAGCTACTATTAAAATTGCAATACAAATCCATGAAACGGTATTTGCTAACCACCAGTTTTCTAACTCTAATTCAGCTAGAGCTGAAAATGGAGCTAATAATATCTCTTCAAAAAAGTATGCGATTCCTTCAAAAAATTCTTTCATTACTGTAAATTGCTTTATACTGATGCAAAAATAGTCAAAAAACCATATGCTTTCTACTTTTTTTAGTACTTCTAGACCTGTTCACTATTTGATGGTGTTCATTATAGTAGTCTTGACGGTATTAATTACAATATTATGGGATCCACAAAGACAATGGTGGGAACTTATTGCTATACTAATTTTGTCGGGAAGCCTTGCTCTAGTTGAATTTATTGTGTCTAAAAACGATTTAACACCTTCATCCAGTTATGTGTTGTGGTGTGCTACAATTTTATCACTTACTTATCTTGCATTTAAAGTACCGCTGCATATTATGGTTGCATTGTTCTTTGTTTTGCTAGCAATTCGTCGTTTATTGAGTCTTAAAACAGGACATTCAATTATAAAAAAGATTTTTGACGCTACCTTTTGGATAGCTATAGCGACCGTCTTTTATCATTGGAGCGCCTTATTATATCTCTTGGTTTTTGTTTCTATATTTCTTTATGTGCGCAATGACTTCAGGCACTGGGCGACACCATTTATTGCATTGGGTTGTGTGTGGGTTTTATTATTTACCTATGATTATGTGTGGGAAAACCACGTCATTTCTTCGTTATGGGACTCATATAAAACTTCATATTTATGGGAGTATACAGTATTTCAAAGTCAAGAAATCATCTTGTTTTTTCTGATTATCTTTTCTGTGTTTGGACTATTTATTTACCTGACAAAGCTCATTGATATACAGCAAAGTGTGCGACCACGATTTACTATTATGACATTTATGGGTTTATGTGGTATTGCTTTATTTTTAATCGATTTTGAATCATTCTGTAATGGTGGATATTTATTTCTCATATTACCACTAAGTGTATTTATCGCAAGAGCAGTGCACGCAATAACTCATAAAATATTTAAAGAAATTCTTCTTTGGATTCCTGTTTTACTGCTGTTGGGCAGTTTTTTACTGTATTAAATCAAACTCTAAAATTGACTAAAGAGACTTATATTTGTATCTTAAAATAACAAATTATGTTCTCAGATAAAGCCAATGCTATTTTTCAGAAAGTCATCGATGTTTACCACGTTGTAAATACAGTTGATCAACCTTTTGAAAATGCATATGATCGTAATACAGATCTTATAGAGCACTTATTATATCGCAAGTGTTGGATTGATACGGTACAATGGCATTATGAAGATATCATCCGTGATCCTAACATTGATCCAGTTGCAGCACTAACTTTAAAACGTCAGATAGATGCTAGTAATCAAGATCGTACAGATATGGTCGAGTATGTAGATAGTTATTTTTTAGATAAATATGCAGATGTTACCGTTAAGGATAACGCCACTATTAATACAGAAAGTCCTGCATGGGCAATTGATAGATTATCTATCCTAGCCTTAAAGATTTATCACATGAATGAAGAGGCAACACGTACAGATGCTTCTCAATCACATATTGATGCCTGTCAGAAAAAATTAGACATTTTATTAGAACAACGTATTGATCTTTCTACTGCTCTAGATCAATTGTTAGAAGACATCGCGCATGGTCGTAAATACATGAAAGTGTATAAGCAAATGAAGATGTATAATGATGATGAGCTTAATCCAGTATTGAGAGCACGTAAATAATATGGCCTTACCGCAACGCATTATCGTTATCAGGCTCAGTGCCATGGGTGACGTGGCTATGTGTGTGCCTGTTTTACTTGCTTTACAAAGAGATTATCCCAGTGTTGAGGTGATCACGCTTTCGCGAAAGCGATTTAAACCCATCTTATCACAAATACCTAACGTTACGTTTATAGAAGCTCAAGTAGACGATATACACAAAGGAATTCCCGGTTTGTGGAAACTAGCGAAAGAATTGAAAGAACTTCAACCACAAGCTATTGCAGATTTTCATAATGTGTTGCGCACTAAAATGTTGCGTACATTTATGATGGGAATACCTAACGCTGTTATTAATAAAGGTCGCGCAGAAAAAAAGCAATTAATTGATAACTCATCATTTTTTAAACCTCTTAAACATAGTACAGAACGATATGCAGATGTATTGCGAGATCTAGGTTTTGAAATTCATTTAAAACAAGACGAGTTTCTTCCAAAAAGATCCATTTCTGCTCAAATACTTGAAAAAGTAGGCAAAAATTCTTCTAAATGGATAGGTTTTGCACCATTTGCTGCACATCGTACTAAGGCTGTAGGTCTAGAAAAAGCTACTGAAATTGCTCAAAAGGTTGCTGCAATGTCTAACGTCAATTTATTATTATTTGGTGGTGGCAAAAAAGAAACTAGTGATCTAGCTCAAATGGCAAGCAGCGCAGATAATATTATCTCAATAGCAGGTAATTTAGAGTTTGAAGAAGAGCTCAGTCTTATTTCAAATCTCGATGCTATGATTGCTATGGATAGTGGTAATGGTCACCTAGCAGCGATGTATGGTGTTCCTGTTATTACCCTATGGGGAAACACACATCCATATGCTGGTTTTGCACCTTTTGCCCAGCCTATACAACGTCAACTTACTGTTAATAGAATAACTTATCCATTAGTTCCTACTTCTATTTTTGGTAATCAATTAGTGGACGGCTATGAAGATATTACTGATTCTATAGAGACTACTCGCATTCTAGAAGAGTTGAAGAAGTTGTTGTAGGTAACAGCAATTTTATTCCTTCCCAAAACTATACTCACGTTCCACTTTACAAATGCGCACGTGATACCATTCATACCAATCAGATTTACCTAAGCGTTGCGCCATTTGATGATCCACTTGCTGTTTCCATTGGGCTATGGCTTCTAGGGAATCCCAGTAAGAAACAGTAATGCCTATTTCTTCACGAGCAGATTCGTGATGTTTATATCCAGGTTGTTGATGTGCAAGTTTTTCCATTAGTCGAGCCATAGAATCGTACTCAGGAATATTTTCTTTTTTAACTGAGGTAAATATAACGGCGTAGTATGGAGGCATTTTTAAACTCTTTAAAACAAATAAATTTTACTTACCTCTTAATTTCAACCCATTGTCCTTTATTGCGCACAATATACTCGTTATCATACATCGCTTCACACTGTATACCTGGCAGGTAATAATTACCTAGATAACTTGCGTTGATAACCGTTTCAAAGGTGATGGACTTATTAGCTTGTAAGCTGAAGTAATAATTTACTCGATCATCTCTTATATCGGTATATTCAGCTTTGTTGCTTGTGTTGTCGCCGTATTCTGTAAAACGAGTATTGACTATTTCCCAACCACTAGGTAAGATCTGACTTAAAGCGATATCATTTACATATAGACCTGTCGTATTTGTGATGATCACTTTTGCCGTGATTTCTGTTCCCTGTATGATATTACTCATATCAATCGCTTTACCGTTTCCATCAGTATAACTCACAATAGCAGATAACTTACTTTTCACTGCCTTTTCTTCACCTACTGGTAATTTTCCTGTGGTTGCCGTAGTGATGAAAATACTGTTTTCACCATTGTTAGTTACAGATATAGAGGTCTCTTGTGTATCTATTTCTAAATCACGACTGGCTAAACTTTTACCACTTGAAACAGATGTAGAATTCGCTTTAAAACTATAACTAACGTCAATGCCTTTTCCTCCTATAAAATCTGCATATTTTGAAATAGCGAGTAGGGAATAGGCCGTCTCTTGTGTACTGTAATACTTTTGAGAATCAAGTCCTTTTGCGAGGTCTTCTACAAGATTTCTTGCCTTGCTATTTTCTTTTAATAGAATCATGGTTTCTAGAGCCATAGCACGATTGCGCTGTGGTGATCCATAGGTTCTATAATCATATCTAGAAGGTTTAAAATCTATGTTTGAATTAGAGACCAACTCATTTGCCGCTTTTTGTTGACCTACCAGTGCATAAGCCGCGGCTAGTCTTAATTTACTTTCATTAGACAGATTTCTGGTTTCTCTTAATCTATTCATAGAAGATAAATCTGGCGCTCCGGCTAGTGCTAGTGTATAGAGTCGATATGCTTGATGCATGTCATTCCACTCTGTATAACGCCATTCTTTTGAAGCTCTTTTTTGATAGGCTATCCAGTTTGACTTGAAGGATATAGGTATGGTGTATCCCATTTTCTCTGCTTCAATTAAAAAGTGGCCAGCATAACTTGTTCCCCAATCGTTTGCACTACCATATCCAGGCCAGTAAGAGAATCCACCACCAGAACGTTGGTAACGACCTAATTTTCTAATTGCGGCTTTAATATTCTTACTCGTTGCTGCTTGTTTAGTACTGGTCAAATCCACAACTTTACTCAAGTGTAATTGCGGGAAGGCAGCACTGGTAGTTTGCTCCACACATCCATGTGGATAACGGATCAAGTAACTCAATCTACGACCTAAATCCATAGATGGTAAACTAGAAAAACTGACTTGGGCACTGTTAGTTCCACCAGTTCCAAATGGCGTTATAGGAACGCTAACTGTTGCGCCAGCGGCAACCTCTGCCTTTTCTGATATGGTTGTATATGGATTAGGATTTACAATATCAATTTCAGTACTGTAAGCTGCTTTTTCTCCGTTACCGCTGGCTCTAAGTTCAAGTTTTGCAATACCAGCTTGTGATTTTACTTTGACATCAAAATATGCGATTTGGTCACCTGTTTCTGTAAAGCTTAGCTTTTGAGAATTCCCATTTAAAAATTCAAAGTATGGTGAGTTCTCCATGGTTACACTTACATTCTTCACTTTTTTATCCATTGCAAAGATGGTTACAGGCAACTTTACTGTTTCCCCAGGAGATAGTTTTCGCGGAAGCGAAGCCAACATCATTAATGGTTTTTTAACCGCAGTAGTTTTCTCTGCATTTCCATAAGATTCTGTAAGATCATTACCGGCTACAACCATGGTGCGCACAGAACCTACATAACGTGGAATATCGATAGTATGCGATTTACTGCTGCCAGCTTCTAACTGGAATGGCCCTAAGTGAATGACCATAGGTGTGAAGCGATTTGCTTTTTTCCCTTTGGCATCTTGTGCAGTTCCATCACCACCTATTTCAAAGGCAGCATCGATACGGCCGCCATAAGCGCCGACTACATCATCAAAAATATCCCATGTTTTTACTCCTAAAGCCTCGCGAGCAAAAAAGGTGTCCCAAGCATTAGGCGTTTTGAAATTTGTTAAATCTAATAGTCCTTCATCAACTACGGCAATGGTATAGGTCATGGCTTTACCGTTTTTCTCACTCACTTTTATGGTCGTCTGACTTTCTGGAGCGAGCTCATCTGGCATATGGATCACTGGATATAAATGTGAAGCTTTATTTTCTACTAGAAGCGGTATCACACCATACATTCTTAAAGGAAGATCGTTTGCGGTTTGTTCATGTGGCTGTAAATAAGTGATGTGCACAAATACATTAGGTACGTAAAGGTTGTTGAGAGGTATATTTACTACAGTTTCATCTTTTGTGGTGTTTACCCATTGTGCATCGAGCACTTCTGTTCCATTTTCTATGGTGACTAGTGCACGACCATCGCTAGTACTAGGGAAAGTGATTTTTGCATTTTCACCTACTACGTATTTTTCTTTATCTGCATTAAAAATAAGCATGGAAGCGGTTTCTGGGTCTGTCTTACGACTTTTTCCAGCCCATCCTGGCCAGTCTACATAAACTAATTTACCTGTCGCATGTCCACTGGTCGGATCGTATACACGCACTAAATATCGTCCCCATTCTGGATATTCTAGATTGAATTTAAAGTCGCCTTTACCATTACTACCAGTAGATACAGTGGTTTGCATAATAAGTTCTTTATATTCTCTAGATTCATAACGTGATAAACTGTTTGAAGAGCTTTGCCACCACCAGCGCCAGTTTACCTTATAAACTTTTACTTCTAGGTTTTTAGTTGCTTTAGGTTTTCCGTTTTCATCAACAGTTACTACATCAAATTTATGATCGCGATCTGTTACTAGCATTCCACGACGTTTATCTCCTGGTGGTACATCTAGACCAACATAAGTGTCATAAGGTGAATATATTTTGGTAGTTACGTTTGTACTGAAATCTCCACCGTTTTCATAAACCTTAGTCAAGAAGCTTGCTTTCAACATTCCAGGAGCTTCTGTAGACATGCCTGGTTTGAAAGTAAAACTAGCCTGTCCTTGCTGGTTAACGCTGCTATTTAATACTTCAACTTCTTCGGTATCATAATAGCGTGACGGATCGTCAAAGATGTAGCTGTTATAATCCTCAAATTTTGTAGTAGTAGGATATAACTTTGCAGTAATATCTGCTTTAAGTCCTTTTGCAGTTGCGCCATGTAACCACATGGTTTCTAGAGTTCCAGTACTTGCTTTTCCAGATTTTAAAATCTCATCTTCAAAATCGAGTTTTACCTTAAGTCGATTCGGTTTAATGGTTTCTATTTTAAGTGTTTTATTAAAAGTAGAACCACCTACTTCTATGCGTGCATTCCAGTTTCCTGTAGGCGCTTCATCATCTGTTTTTAGATCAAATCGGTAAAAATTATTCAATCCATTTTTTAAAACCTCTCGATGGGTGATTTTACCATTTGGATTGCGCAATTCTAGTTTGATAGGATGACCGTTGGGTAATTTATTATCGGCATCATTTAATACAAATGTTAGATAAATGTGATCGCCAGGTCGCCATACGCCACGTTCACCATAGACGTATCCTTTAAGACCATTGCTTAAGTTTTTTCCAGCTGTGTCAAATTTACTTACTGGTAATGCGTTACCATCATCTAACCTGACGTATCCAAATTGATTATTATAACTCACTTGTGCAAAAAATGCTTTCTCATCTCTTAAATCGATATGTAGTAGTCCTTGCGCATTAGTACGTCCTTCATAAATTTCTTGTTGTTGAAAATTAAATAACTCAACACGGGCGCCGCCCAATGGTTTAGTCGTCAAGATATTATTGATAGCAACTAGATAGGTATTATTCTCACCACGTTTAACCGTTATTCCTAGATCGCTAGCAAGCACATTAGTACTAACGCTTTTATTGCGATAAAAAGAATTTGAACAAGGATTATCACGCTCGCTCCAGTCATAATCATAATAATAGTCATCATAGTAATAGTTTTGATAACTATCCCAGTTAGAAGACTCAAAAGAAACGTCAAAATCGATCTCTTCTTCATCTTCTGTTTCTTCTAGTGTACTGTCATCACAATTGTAGGCACTATAGGCTTTTTTATATTTAAACTCTACACGATATAGTGCACCAGGATCTGGAGCAATGATCTTGCTTAAATCTATTGAAAAGACATTCCATTTAGTAACATCTTTACCACTACCGGCTAGATCGATCACGTCGCGTGCAACCGGTCTACCTACATTGCGCAAATTACCTTTATTGCTTAAGTTATTGCTTTGTAAATATTGCAGTACATTATTAGTATAAACTTTATAAACCCAAACATCTACCGCTTTAAGATTCACGGCTTTAAAATTGATTTTTAAGTTTTGAGAAGAAGGTAAAATAGTTCCGTTGCGCACTAATTCCACAGCAGGTTCTACCTGTTCAAAAGCAATGTAACTAGAGAAAGGAAATTTAAGGTTATACCCATCGACACTTTTTATGCCTGTAAAGACCTCAACTTTTTTACTTCCGGTAACGGTTTTATTAGGATATAACTTAACCTCATTGCCGTCAACTTCAAATTTATATTTATCAACACCTTCAATTTGTATCAACCCATCTAGATTTTGTCCAGTCTGTAAAGGATCAGAAAAATTGACCAGTATATATTGCGAATCGTTGTTAAACAGTTCTATATCTGTAACAGAAAAAGAATTCTTACCAGGTATGCGCACCACATTATCACCTTTGCTATCGACACCTATCGATTTACCATTCCAGCTTACTTCTATCTCTTCATCTTCAACAGGTCGTTTTATACTATCTATTTTAAATTCAAAATACTTTCCTAATTCATTATTATCAAGAATTTTAATAGGCAACTCTTTGCCGTTTAATGTCGCTTTTAATAAAAGATCAGCATTAGTTAAAGTCATCACGTCACTACTGATGATACTACCAGAGATGAATTGGTAATTACTATCATAAGAACTTACCGGTTCTGTACGTACTATAAAATCTTGTTTAATGGTTTTAAGCTCAAAATCAAATGTTTTAAAATCTGCTGGGACGTCTTTTACTTTTCCCAGTTTAAAACTCACTTTATATTTAGTGTCTTGTTCCAGTGGTTCATCGGGTACAAAAGCGATGGTCTGATGATCTAAGGACTTTACTATTCCATTAGCTCTAGGCGAAAGCGTCATGATATCATTCTCTAGCTCCATATCAACCTTCCAGCTTTCTACAGGCTCATTAAGTCGTATGATGATAGGTTCTCGAGCAGATATCACGTTATCAGAAACCTGTGCCACATATTCTCTAAACTTGAAGAAGGTGTTGACGTTTTCTTCTGTATTGATTTGCTGGTCGTCTTTACAGGCAAAAAGAAGCATGACAGTACAAAGAGCGAGGATTAACTTTTTCATAGAAATAGGTAGTAGGTGTGGTTAGTACTAGAATTCCTATAAAATTATAGAAACTAGTTGAGCAATAAGAGAATAACGAGAAAAATTTAAAAGTATTTTTATAGAAGTAGTTGAGCGATACGACTTAAGACTAGCGGTTGTTTTATTACTTAGTCATCATTTCCCACTATAGAACCGCTTTACCACGTGGATTTAAAATATAATTGAAGAGCAACTGTATAATTTTTAAAACAGGTATTTATGCCTATTGATAGAAAAATCTTACCTTAGTATTTTTAAAGATAATTTACAATTTTAAAATATGTTTAAACGCTCAAACGCTCAAACGCTCAAACGCTCAAACGCTTAAATGGACGAATTCTCTATTGGCGATAGCACTTATGGCAATGCTTTCTATTACTAGTTGTGAAAAGGATGATACTCCACTAGAAACTATACAAGAGCAACCACAATTTAAAATTGAAAAACTAACAGGTTCTCAATTAACTAACAATCATTCTTTAAACAAGGCTTTAAGTGGCGCAAAAGAATCATTGGGCATCAATACTTTTCAAAAATCAGTTTATGATTCTATCAATGGTTTTTACATTGAAGACACTGATGTTAATTATTTATCCAGTGGAACTTATGAGAGTTATACTTTTAAAATCACTGACCCAAGCGATACAACCCATTTAAAAAACATGGTGTTTTCAAAACAAATGGACTCTACCTATCAAGCATTTATAGTTGCATATGATTTGAATTACATAACCCTAGACGATATAAGGCAAGGAAGCATTCCTGTAGATGCTACTCCGTATGTCAGATATACACCTGTAACATCCAGTTTTCAACATAAAAATGGTGTAGTAATGATAGGTGAAGGAGATTGTGTAAGTTTTGCTGAGGTTTCACCTGCTAGAAACTGTACAGTTGGTGATCATGCTCCAGGTGAAGCTTGCGATTTAGATGAAGGAGATTGGAGAAGAGCGCAAGAAGCAACCTTAGTATTCTATATGGAACCTTGTGGTGGTGGAGATTTATTACCATCTAACGGAGATGTAAATCCTGGAGGTGATTTTCCAAATGATCCTGGTCCACCTACTGGCGGACAAACAAATCCCGGTGGTTCTGGACAATTACCACTTATTAACAACAATACTAACGAGCCAGATGAACCTTGTAACGATCAACTTACCTTAAGTAATGGTGATTGTGCTGGTGTGATTACTTCTCCTGTTATAGATTTAAAACCGGCGCCAACATCGGTAGCTGACGAGACACAAGAGTTTTTTGATCGTTTAGAACAAACAGATGAAGAACTCTGGAGATTTATTAATGACTCAGATCAAGATGATTTGAGAAATGACACTGATAATTTTTTAGTAGATGAAAACCATAGTGATGAGGCTAAGAACTTTGCAGAAGAGGCTATAAAGGCTAAAGAAGAAGATGAAGATAATGAGGTGGATTTTGAAAATAAATCTATTTATGACGTCTCAGTTCCAGATTGTTTAAAAGATATAATAGATAAGTTCAAGCCAACAAATAATTTCTATATGGATATGAATGGAGTTGCACCATCGTTACAACAACAATTAAATATTGCAACTCAAACCCTTTCATTATTTGATAATACTGGAAATTACGGCATCACATTTGCTGTTTCTAACATCCCAGTGAATGCTCAAACAAACCCAACAATTATAAACAGTAATGGTACGGATGTATTGAAGATTAAAATTGAATTTAGTGCTGAATATATTAGTCGAGCTACGGATTTGGCTTTGGCGAGATCTGTAGTACATGAATTAGTTCATGCCTACCTATATTACATAAATCAAACAAATCCTAACTCAGTTTTAGGTCAAAAGTTAGATGAAATCATTGATGATTTAACATCGATATCAACACAACATCAAATAATGTCAGATCAATTTGCTGGAGCAATTGCAACAGCGATAGAAGCTTGGGACAACTCAAATCATCAGCATGAGGAATACGATTATTTAAGTTGGTCTGGTGACATGACGGCATCTACAGATTTTTTACTCCTTAATCAAAATTTTATCGAAAACGTATTTGAAAGGGCTTACGCAGAAGAAGGTGTTTTATCGTTAAATCCGACTATTCAAAATATATTACCAATCGGAGACAGAAATTGTAATTAATATGAAATTTTTTTTTAAATGTGTTTTAATATTTATTTCAACATTTGGATACTCTCAAAATGAATACTATGAGAAGTCCCATGAGCTTGTTGAGAAAATTCATGAATATGGAAGGGCTTTTACCTACATACCTGATAAATTTGATTTAGCAGAAAAGTCAATCGCCTTCAAGAATGATTCGTGTTTTGATGAGCTCATTTTAAAATTGATGCTATCGCCTAAAAGAAGAGTTGATTCCATAAGCGATAATTCGATTTATGAAAAGCGTGATTCAATTACTTTAAATCATTTATCTCTTAAATCAAATTGGACGGTATTGGATTATGATGAAGAACTAACACCAAAGTTTTGGAATCCTGATTTAATGCAATACGTAAAAACTGTAAAAGAAGTAGATTTTAAATGGCGTACAAGTAATTATTCAATAGTTGGAGCTGTGCTTTTTAATGATAACTTTTCTATAGTTTGTATGGGTACAAAAAGATTCTATTGGTGTAGAGTCTTTGAATTAGTTGACGATAAATGGGTTTTGCAAATGGGTCACACAAGTCCTACGGGATTAGGGAAAGAATAAATATAACATCTAGATGGTAAGAATTACAATCTGCATATTAGTGTTAATTCCGTTTTTGGCTTACACTCAGTTAGAACTTAAAAATTGTGAAAACAACAAAGAACTTTGCCTAGAGTCATATCTCTTAAAATGGAGAGGAACTTATTCGCGAGAGTTTAATGTTGTGAAACACACTTTTCCAGATGAGTTTGATAAGAGATTCGATAATGAATTATTAGACTCTATTTATTCTTATTATGACTTAAAAGGAGATAGTTTAAGGCGTGATAATTTTAAGAGAATTTATTCAAGGTATGATTATTATGATTTAGAAAAACATTTTAATAAAAATCAAAAAATCACATTTTTAGACACTTTAGAAATTAAAAAGTCAAAAAAAGTGTTTAGATTCATAGAGAGCTTTTATTATCAAGATAACTATATGATAGTTCAATACTCACTAGTTAATCAAAGGATATTGGAAGTTTTAAAGTTCGATAAAAGTCTAAATGGATATGAAATTATTGCATCGGTAATTAAAGAAAAAATTTATAATTATGATGGAAGCTTTTATTATAAATATCATTACAGAAAGACGGACTACAAAAAATAATATTTCAAAACCTCAAGAACTCCACTTGAGGTATTTTGTTTCTTCTTAGATGTTGAGATTACAAGATTTCCCACCACAAAACACCATTACTACTTACAATTAAAATATTTTTGAAGAGAATCTGTTTTAATCTTGCATGAAACACGCACTTGCTTCTTTACTCACACTTTTTTGCGCGCTCGCTAGCGCACAAGAGTATGTAAATGTGAAAAAAGTGCGTCGTGCGGTGACAGACAGTATACAGTTGGATAGCATCAGTATTAATCCATCCTATTTCAAGATAGTAGATAGTCGCGGCATGCCAGTAGATTCAACAGCTTATCAGGTAGATTTTGTAAAAGCGATGCTAAGTATTAAAGATGCTACTGCGATAAAAACAGATTCTATAGATATACAGTTCTTACCATTTCCAGAATTTTTAACCAGAACTTACCAGCTATACGATCCTAAAATTATTCTAGAAAATGAAACGGCTCAAGAACGTGTAGTTGCCATGCGACAACCTACAGTGCAGCGCAATTATGTGCCATTTAATGGATTGAACACCACAGGCTCTATTACACGAGGATTGCGAGTAGGTAATAATCAAAACTCTGTTGTAGATTCAGAGCTGGATTTAAGAATCTCTGGAGCGCTGTCTGATAAAGTCTCTTTGCGTGCTTCCATTCAAGACGCAAACGTACCACAAACTCAGAATGGCTATTCACAACGCCTCGATGAATTTGACCAGATTTTTATAGAACTCTATAGCGATGACTGGAATATCAGAGCTGGAGACGTAGACCTCATTCAAACCGATTCTTACTTCAATAACTTCACCAAACGTGTTCAAGGAATCTCTGGTCAGGTCAAATTTGAAGGCGATGATTCTCAAGGCTATGTTCAGGCAGCTGGTGCTTTAGTACGTGGTATTTTTAATATCTCCAGATTCACTGGTCAAGAAGGTAACCAAGGCCCATATAAGTTAACCGGTCGTAATGGTGAGTTATTTATACTGGTCGTCTCTGGTAGTGAGCGTGTTTTTGTAAATGGTGTGCCGCTTACAAGAGGTGAAAATGCAGACTATGTCATAGATTATAACGCTGGCGAGGTGCGCTTTAATGCTACGTTTCCTATTACCAGTGAAATGCGTATTTCTATAGAATATCAGTACAGTGAACGTAATTTCACCCGTTTTGTAGGCTATGCAAAAGGTGGCTATGAGACTGATAAACTAGAGGTAGAAACCTATATCTATACTGAGAGTGATGCCAAAAATCAGCCGCTACAGCAAAATTTAACAGAAGATCAAGTTACCATTCTCGCTGCCGCAGGAGATAATGAAGATCTCGCTATTGCACCTAGTGCGGTAGAGGACACATTTTCTGAAAATAAGATCCTATATCGCAAAGAAACCATTGCTGGTGTAGAACGATTTGTTTTTTCGCAAGATTCTAATGATGAGCTATTCAATGTACGATTCTCTTTTGTAGGTGAGAATCAAGGAGATTATGTGCTCGTAAATGACCAAGCGATTGCAAATATTTATGAATATGTCGCACCTATTGCAGGAGTGTCGCAAGGTAGTTTTGCACCTGTAATTAGATTATTTGCACCAGAAATCATAACAATTGCTGGTGCTAAAGCCCGATATGTACCTTCTAAAACCACTATTCTAGATACTGAAATTGCAGCCAGCAGTAATGACTTGAATCGCTTTTCAAGCATAGATGATGATGATAATCGTGGTGTTGCTGTAAAACTCGCTGTGCAACAGCAGGTATGGAAAAAGGACTCACTTACCACTTTAAGAGCTCGTGTAAAGTCTGATTATATTGACCAAAACTTTCGCAATGTAGAACGTGTTTATAATATTGAATTTAATCGTGATTGGAACTTAGACGTCATCACCGGTAATCAACTCTTTTCTACAATTGGATTGGATTATGTGCAAGATTCCACCTTACGAGCTACTTATGAATTAGAACATCTGGAGTTTTCTGATAGCTATAGTGGTAATAGACACAACTTAAATGGTGTATATCGTGATGGTGGATGGACAGCACGCTTTCGCGGAAGCGTACTCAACACAAACGCTACTGCTCTAGAATCACAATTTTACAGAGCCAATGCTGATGTGGTAAAACGATTTAATAATAAATGGATAGGTGCTCGATATGAGACAGAAGATAATCAGCAAACCGTGCTTGCTGATCGCAGTCTGACGGCATTATCTCAACGTTTTGCAGGTTATGAAGTCTATACTGGAGTAGGAGATAGTACTGCTGTTTTTGTAGAAGTAGGTTATAGAAATCGTGTAAATGATAGTTTGCGATTGGGTAATCTAGAGCGTGTTAACAGGTCTAATAATTATTACATAAGATCACAACCTATTAAAGATGAGTTGAGTAGTTTAAAGATCTATGCAAATTATCGTGTGCTTAAAAGCGAAATAGAAACTATAGAAGATGAGGTGTCTTTTAATAGCAGACTTCAATACCAGCGCAAATTTTTTGATAAAAAAGTATTGTGGAATACGACTTATGAGACCAACAGTTCTACGATACCGCGACAGGATTTTACTTATGTAGCGGTTAATCCAGGACAAGGAACTTTTACCTGGATAGATTATAACGGCGATGGGATACAAGATTTAAATGAGTTTGAAGTGGCACAATTTCAAGATCAAGGGCGCTTTGTGCGCATTTTATTGCCCAATCAGGTCTTTGTACCTACACATCAAAATAAGTTTTCTCAAACACTTACCTTAAATCCCAGCTCGTGGTCGCAAAGCGATGGTTATAAAAAGGTGTTATCTCATTTCTACAATCAGACCAGTTATTTGATTGATCGTATGGTAGAGAGAGAAGGAGCTACGTTTGATTTGAATCCTTTCGGCTCAGGAGATAATCAGCTAGGATTAAATCTCAATTTTAGAAACAGTCTGTTTTTTAATCGTGGTAAACAGAAGTATACTACTAATTACACCTACATCAGTAGTGTAAATGAAAACTTGCAAAGTATAGGTAGTCTGAGTAGTGATATAGAAAGTCATCAACTAGGTTTTATTCATAAAATTAAGGAAAGTTGGTTGTTTACCTTAGACGCTCAAACAGGTTTTAACGCTAGTGAAAGCGAAAACTTTACAAATCGCAATTTTAAAATTAACGAGCGTTTATTCAAGCCTCAAGTGTCTTATTTATTTGGTAATAGTAGCCGTGTAGATGTATTTTATGAATTGGAGTCTAAAGAAAATGTGGTCAATGAAGAAGCGATGCTCGATCAACAGAATATCGGTGTAAGTTGGTCTTTTAATAAAGAGCAGAGCTATGCCGTTAATGGCGAGATACGCTATGTGAAAAATGATTTTATAGGACAAGCATTTTCTCCTGTAGGTTTCCAAATGTTAGAAGGATTACAGCCAGGTACAAATTTTACCTGGAATCTATTATTCCAGAAAAACATTTCTAGTTTTCTAGATTTAAATATCTCTTATAGTGGACGTAACAGTGAAACCGCGAGAACCATTCACACCGGTAGCGTACAGTTAAAGGCTTATTTTTAAGTTAGAACTTTCTTTT
This sequence comes from Nonlabens ulvanivorans, assembly GCF_000732625.1. GTDB lineage: Bacteria > Bacteroidota > Bacteroidia > Flavobacteriales > Flavobacteriaceae > Nonlabens > Nonlabens ulvanivorans. The sequence continues at coordinate 513,824 of NZ_JPJI01000032.1, read as the reverse complement.
TAACTAGATTCTTTACCTATTTAACACAATCAACTCGTTATTTCATAGAGTGAAAACAGCTTTACGTCAATTGATTATATAATTCGTGTAATAGGATGGCTATTTTTAATACCTAATCTAGTAGTAACAACTAAAATCGATTATTATGAAGTACCTAGTTAAAGCCTCACTATTATTTTTTATGTCCATCTTATTTTTAAGTTGTGATAATGATGATGGTATGGCAGACAATCAAAACCAATGTAATTATGAAGGACTAACCTTTGACGATGGTAGTACACAAACACTAATACCTGAAGCTCAATTACAAACAGAGCTTTTTCCTAATAATGGTGGACCTGGTGTAGCTGCTGTTGAGGTGTATGAGACATCTAATCCTGGTAATATATGGTTGCTAACAGATGCAGTTACCTTAAATGCTGTAGGGCCAGGTACATTGGGTATAAATGGTACAAATTATGCCGTGACTGTAACATGTCAGCGTGCAGGAACAGCTGTAGGTGATGAATTCCGTTTTGATGTAGTCACAGTAGGAGGACTGGAAGGTGAATTGTGTGTTGTTATTGACGCTGTAATACCTTAATTGAATTTTATACTTTTGAAAAGAGTTATATTAGAAAAACACCGTGACTATTTAGTCACGGTGTTTTTTTTAATTAAATTCTTTAGAGCTGTATAAAGCTCATTGATAAAAGATTAAAGTTAAAACCTATCCATCATCTATCAGTCTACCAGATTATATCTTTTTCAACCACTCGCTCATACTCACACGTTTTTCTATATAAGATTTTAAATCTTTAATAGCAATACGTTCTTGAGTCATCGTGTCGCGATCTCTAACGGTAACTGCATGATCTTCTTTAGTATCGTGATCTATGGTTACACAATACGGTGTACCGTTCAAATCGTGACGTGCATAACGCTTACCTATAGAGTCCTTTTCTTCATAAGCAACTTTCATAGACCACTTTAGTTCGTCTATAATTTCGTTTGCGATTTCTGGTAATCCGTCTTTCTTTAATAATGGTAAAATGGCCGCTTTAACTGGTGCAAGAACTGCAGGTAATTTAAGGACTGTGCGCTCGCCACCACCATCTAATTTTTCTTCTTGTAAAGAATTAGAGAATACAGCTAGAAACATTCTGTCTAAACCTATCGACGTTTCCAGTACATAAGGCACGTAACTTTTATTTTCTTCATGGTCAAAGAATTGTAGTTTTTTACCACTATGCTCTTCATGTGCTTTAAGGTCAAAGTCTGTACGAGAATGAATACCTTCCAATTCTTTAAAACCAAATGGGAAGTCAAATTCGATGTCTGTTGCAGCGTTTGCATAATGTGCTAGTTTCTCATGGTCATGAAAACGGTAATTTTCTTGACCCATTCCTAGTGAGTTGTGCCATGCCATACGACGTTCTTTCCAGATTTCAAACCATTCAAGTTCTGTTCCTGGTTTTACAAAATATTGCATCTCCATTTGTTCAAATTCACGCTGACGGAAAATGAATTGACGTGCAACAATCTCGTTTCTAAACGCTTTACCGGTTTGTGCTATTCCGAAAGGAATCTTCATACGACCAGTTTTTTGAACATTTAGAAAGTTTACAAAAATACCTTGAGCTGTTTCTGGTCTTAAATATAGATCTGTAGCAGTATCTGCACTGGCACCTATTTTAGTACCAAACATAAGGTTGAACTGGCGCACATCTGTCCAGTTTTTAGAACCTGTATCTGGATCTGCGATTTCAAGTTCTTCTATAAGTGCTTTTACACCAGCAAGATCTTCAGCCTCTAAAAGAGTAGCAAGTCTTGCAGTAGGTTCAGTAGCTTTCTTCATGTAACCCATCACACGTGGATTAGTCTGGCGATACATATCTGCATCAAAATCTTCACCAAATCTTTTAGCAGCTTTTGCTATTTCTTTATTGGCTTTTTGAAGATTTTTTTCACAATAGTCTTCTATTAACACATCTGCACGATAGCGTTTTTTAGAGTCTTTATTATCAATCAACGGATCATTAAAAGCATCTACGTGACCAGAGGCTTTCCATGTCGTAGGATGCATAAAAATAGCTGCATCTATACCTACGATGTCTTGGTTTAATTGCGTCATCGCTTGCCACCAGTATTCTCTGATGTTTTTCTTTAACTCTACACCGTTTTGACCATAGTCGTAAACAGCGCTTAATCCATCATAGATTTCGCTTGATTGAAAAACATACCCGTACTCTTTTGCATGTGAGAGTACTTTTTTAAACTGATCTTGATCGTTGTTCTTTGCCATAGCTGCAAATGTAAAAAAAAGGCTCTTTGCAACGATATGATTTTGTTTATTTCGCTTTCGCGAAAGCGTAAAATAAAAAACACGCCCTAAAGCGTGTTTAAATAATTATTTGTATAAGTGTTTATCTAAGTGCCAGTTCTGAACTACTGACTCTTATACCACCATTATATAGATTGATGCGATATGTTCCTTTAACGATGTCATCCTCGTTGGATTGAACAAGTTCACAAATATCAAGTTCTTGGCCTTTGTAATTAAAAGAAACTACCTTAGAATACGTTAATTCTTGATCTTCAAATTGTTGCTTTTTCTTGAGTCCTAACACATTGTTATCTGGGTTAATCACTTGCAAGTAAAAAGACTGAACACCAGTAGGTGCAAGTGCATTTTGAGGTAGTGTAAAGCATACTTTTAAATCATCTACACGTCGCGCACGATCGTTTTCTATTTCTTTCCCGCTACTTCTTATAATAACTCCTTTTGTCTTAAAGTTAGTAGGTAAAAGAGTGGCTGCTTTTGCCATGCTTTCATTAAGGTTGTCAATTTGTGTTGATTTATTAGTGCTAGCGATGATTTCTTCATTAAGTACTTGTAAAGTGCTGTCTTTAACACGAACTAGAGTCTCGTTTTCTCGTTCAAGTACATAAACACGTGCCGCAAGAACCTCACGCTCGTCTTTTATTTTTACTAATTCTTTACGCAGTCTAGCAAGTATGGCTACATTAGGTTCTAATCTGTTTACAGAGTCTTTAAGTCTAGTGATGCGTTCTTTAGCAGCTTCTAGGTCGCTAGTGATTGCAGTTCCTTTTTCGATTTCTATTAAATATTCTTTTTCGATGTTATCGAGTGCTTTTTCAATCTCTGTTTTTTCAATTCCTAATTGAGTAGTGATAGCCTCGTTTTTATGATGTGCTCTGTAGGTGTAACTTCCTAAGATTATTAACAATAGGACTGCTAGTCCTAGTAATATCTTTAATAAACGGTTGTCTTTTTGAGTTCCCATAATGTTATCTTTAGTCTTTTAACGCTATAAACGTACTAAATAATATATATGAAGCGCTGGATATATGATTTCTTTAACTTACTCTATCCAGAGTTGTGTGTAGGTTGTGAGAGCGTTCTTACTACTGGTGAGAACTTGCTTTGTACCTCATGCCGTACGCATTTGCCATTAACTAATTTTCATAAAACAAGTGATGAAAAAATGCGCGAACTTTTTTATACTCGTATCGATGTCCAACATGTTACAAGCTTATTTTATTATGAAAAAATAGGTGCAGTACAGCAAATGATTCATCAATTAAAGTATCGTAAAAAAGAAGAAATAAGCAGTTTTATAGGCTCTTGGCTAGGACAAGAATTAATTGAATGCGATCTTTTTATGGATGTAGATGTAGTAGTACCTGTGCCAGTTCATCCTAAACGGCTTAAAAAACGTGGCTATAATCAGGTCGCTGGATTTGGAAATGAGCTTGCACAAATTTTAAATGCAAGTTATCGCGATGACATTTTAGTGAAAACTAAAAATACAATTAATCAAGCACGATTGAATCAAACGCAACGTAGTGATGAATCTAATAATCCATATCAACTTGTAGGATCCTTACCTCAAGGCACACATGTCTTAATAGTTGATGATGTCATTACCACAGGTACGACATTAGTTTTGTGTGCTAGAGCGTTATTAAGTATTTCTGATATAAAGATCTCTATAGCCACAATGGCAATATCAGTATAAACTGCCTTGTAAGTGTAATTCATAAAACTTTTCTATCTTTTACATAATCATAGTACCTTGCAGTCGTTATACTATACTGTGAAAAAGACCATTTTAAATATAGCGTTAGTTTTATCCATTACCATTTTATTGGTTCAATGTGCAAAACGTGGTAACCCTACCGGTGGACCTATAGATGAGGAACCACCTGTCATCTTACGTGCTTATCCCGATAATTATAGTGTTAATTTCAAGGCTCAAGAGATTGAAATAACTTTTGATGAATATATCAAATTACAAGATTTACAAAAACAGTTAGTTGTTTCTCCACCTCTTAAGAACCGACCTATAGTAACACCGCAAGGTAGCGCGTCTAAAAAAATGACCATTACCATTACAGATACACTAGCGCCTAATACAACTTATACGCTCAATTTTGGGCAGAGTATAGTCGATAATAATGAATCAAATCCATATCCGTTTTTTAGATATGTTTTCAGCACGGGAACTTATATTGATTCTCTACAGCTTAATGGTAAAATAACAGATGCCTTCAATTATAAAGCAGACGACTTTGTTAATGTATTACTCTATAAAATGGATGAAGAGTATACGGATTCGTTGGTTTTTAAAGGACCGCCGTTGTACGTATTAAATACATTGGATAGTTTAAAAACCTTTACCATGGAGAATCTTGCTGCTGGTGAATACCGACTAGTAGGAGTTAAAGAAGAAAATAGTGACCTAAAATTCAATCCGCGTACTGATAAAATAGGTTATGTGACAAAGGCTGTTACTGTACCTAGTGATGAGGTTTATGAATTAAAAATGTTTCAACCAGAACTAGATCCTAGCGTTAAAAAAATTACTCACGAAGGTAAAACTAAGTTGTATGTAGCATATACAGGTAGGTTAGATTCTCTAAATGTTAAATCTCAAGAAAAGGACCTTTTTACTAAAACTAGAATTACAAAATTAGAAAAATCAGATACGTTACAATTTTGGTTTCAGCCAGAGATTGATAGGGATAGTGTCTTTTTAGATGTAAAGTATAAAGAATTTGAAGACTCAAAACGAGTTTTAATTAAAGAACGATTTGTAGATAGTCTAATTGTTAAAAAACAAAAAGATTTGTCATTATCTAATCCATTAGTCCTTACCGCGAGTACACCTATAGAATCTTTTGACCTTTCTAAGTTTAAGGTTATAGATAAAGACTCTATAGCCATTGAATTTGACGCTCAATTAGATGTATTAAAAAACGAATTGACAATAAATTTTGAGAAAAATGAAATGCAACGTTATAAGGTAGATGTCTTACCAGGTGCAATAATTGACTTTTATGGCGAGACTACCGATACTTTAGCTTTTAATGGCACTACAAGGTCAACATCTGATTACGGAAATATGGAAATCACCCTTTCATCTGGTACTCAATGGCCAGCAATTGTTCAAATAGTAAAGGAAGATTTAACCGTGATCAATGAGCAAATAGCTATTGACAATGGAGTATATGCCTTTGAGAATTTGGATCCAGGAAGTTATTTAATTCGTGTCATTTATGATGACAATGCAAATGGAAGATACGATACGGGTAATTTTCTAAAAGGATTACAGCCAGAAACTGTTGTTTATTTGCCAGAAGTAATTACGTTACAAGCAAACTGGGATGTGCGTGAAACGGTTATATTAAAGTAAACGGATCTCTATCTTCTAGAAATCTCAATTTAGACCTCAACTTTAAAACGTGCTCTTTTTTAAGTAGAACTGTTTTAATATTTTGGTTTTCCCATGGATGTTCAATAGACTCTTCTCCTAAAACATTGTAAACTTGGGAATGACCATTGTAATCCATACCACTGCCATCAACACCAGTGCGGTTAACACCTATTGCATAGCACATGTTTTCAATTGCTCTAGCCTTTAAAAGTGCATCCCATGCATTAACTCTAGGAACTGGCCAGTTTGCGACATAGATAAGCACATCATAATCTTGTGTATTTCTAGCAAACACAGGAAACCTTAAATCATAACATATCTGTAAATTAAATTTCCATCCCAGATAGTCGGCAATAACAGGCTGTTTCCCACTGTCGTATACTTTTTGTTCACCAGCGAGTGTAAATCGGTGTTTTTTATCATATAAAGTGTAGGTGCCATTAGGGCGCATAAAAATGCCGCGATTTACATACCTATTTCCTTCTTGAAACATGACACTACCATAGATGGCAAAACCACCTTTTTTTGCATGAGCTTTAAGGTGCTTATAAATCTTTTCATCACTGGCTAGTTCTTCAGGATGCATAGAAAAGCCAGTCGTAAACATTTCAGGTAGAATGACTAGATCTGTGATGCCATATAGTTGTTCAAGCTTTCGCGAAAATTCGACAAGATTAGCCTTAGGGTTTTCCCAGACTAAATGTGTTTGTATTAAACTTACTCTTATATCTTCTTTAGATTTCATTAATCAATTTATCTTTTGTAAAAATAGTTGCTAATTTATAAGAACCGAATTATAGACTATTTAAAATTTGAGCGGCTTTTATGATTTCATGGTCTTCTTTAGCAAAGCAAAATCGTAGCATTTTTGGGTCAGTACCATTCATAAAGACGGATATAGGTATCGCAGCAATTTTGTAGTCAATGGTTAACCTTCTAGCAAAAGTGACATCATTTTCATCAGTAATGGAAGCATAATCTAATAATTGAAAATACGTTCCTTGGGAAGCGTCAAATGAAAATTTACTGTCTTTAATCGAATTTAAAAACAAATCTCTTTTACGTTGATAGAATGATGCTAATTCAAGATATCTGCTTTCTTCTTGTATATAATTGGCTATTGCAATTTGTGCAGGATGATTAATACTGAACACAAGGTATTGATGGACTTTATAGAATTCTTTCATTAAATATGCTGGAGCGAGACAATAGCCTGTTTTCCAACCTGTGACATGAAATGTTTTACCAAAACTAGCTGTGATAAAACTACGCTTTTTAAGTTCAGGATACCTTGCGGCACTTAAATGTGCGTTATTATCAAAAGTAATATGTTCATATACCTCATCGCTTAATACAATTAAGTTATGTTGAACCGCTAGACGTTCTAATTGTATCATATCATCATGATTTAACATCTTACCACTAGGATTATGTGGTGAGTTAATCATTATCATCGCAGTTTTATCATTTATATGATCAATTACTTTTTGCCAGTCTATATTGAAATCGGGTAATTTCATAGGTATTTCTACCGCAATACCACCGGCCATTTGTATCGCAGGTACATAAGAGTCATATGCTGGTGTAAAGACTATTACCTCGTCACCCGAGTGAATTATTGCCTGTATTGCAGTGAATATGGCCTGAGTAGCACCGGCAGTTATACATATTTCATTACCTGGATGGTAGTTAGCTTGATGAAGTTTCAACATTTTAAGAGATATTGATTCTCTTAAAAAAGTCACTCCTGCCATAGGAGCATATTGATTGTAATTATTTTCAATTGCTGCGGTATGATAATCCTTTAAAATAGTGTCAACAGGGAAGCTAGGAAAGCCTTGAGATAAATTTAAAGCATTGTTTTTATGAGCTAAGTTGCTCATAATGGAGAATATAGAATCTTTAGTATTGGGTAGTTTAGAGTTCAGCATACTCTAATATAGTTAAAATACAAAAGGGTGATTTTAACATTTGTTAATCTAACTGTGAATTAACTGTTAATTGTCAGTAACGGCGTGCAAATTTAATCCATTTCACTTTAAAATCTGTTAAAACACAAAATAAATCGTTAACAAGACATAAAATCGACGAAATGCGTAATACAACGATTACATGATAATACTAGTTTGACGGATGCTAAAGCATTGTTATACTGTGTTTTATGGTGATTTGTATAGATCGATTAGGAAAACTTTGGCAGTGACTTTCAACGATTTACGTTCGATTAAACTCAAAATAACTGGTTGAAGCGCTAATTTTGGATAACACCAATTAACAATAAGATCATGAAAAACTTTACTTTACTTTTAAAATTATCTTTAATCGCCGCTTTCTTTGTTTCCTGTAGTGGAGACGAACTAACTAATTCAGACCTTTATCAAGAAGAGGTTCCTCAAAAAATTGCAGACTATGTAGGTAGCGACTCTAATTACACTATATTCAATGATGCTATATTGGGTAGTGAAATACAAGACTGGTTAGCACATCAAGAAAACATTACCTTATTTGCTCCTACAAATGTTGCTTTTGAAAATTATCTTTCTCAAAATGGAATGACTAGTATTAATCAAATTCCTCAAGATGAGCTAGCTCAGTTGCTTAAAAATCATGTGATTCAATCAGAGCTTTTAATTAGTGACTTAAATACAGTAGAAGAGCTTTTTGTAGAGACTATGGCTCAAACTTCTTTTGAATCTTCTTCTCATGTTATGTCTATCATTTCTAATCATGATGGTCTTAAGATTAATGGAGTTCCTGTAATCACACCAGATATGTTGTTTGTAAATGGAGTGGTACATTCTGTTGATCAAATTGTAGAGCTATCAACTGCGAGAACATTTATTAATGAATGCCTTGAATTCTCTAGTTTCAAATCTTTAATAGAAGCTTCTGCAGACGCTTCTACGGCCTTTACTACTTTAGAATCTAAATTTCAATCTGGTTTATCTCAAGAACTTACTGTTTTCGTTCCAGATAATGCTGCAGTAGACACTTTTCTAGCAGGATTGAATGCAGGTGATACTAATAATAATATAGCTCAATCAATCAACTTTGCGATAAGCACTCAATTGTCATTTCAAGAGAACTATGAGGTAAGTGAGCTGTCTGACGGTTTAGTTATTTCAACACTAGGTTCTGATGTTTCAACTTCTATGAATTCACAAAGCGATATTACTTTTAGTACAGGTCCTTTTAGTGAAGTGGTTAAATTCCGCTCCCAAGACTTTACTTCTATTCAAACTTCAAATGGTATCTTATTATTAACAGATAAAGTATTGTTCTAGACTATAAGTACTTCATGATTTATATAAATAAAGCTCCTAGTATATACTAGGAGCTTTATTTATGAAACAAGATTAATTAAAAAAACTCCATCTATTAAAAGATGGAGTTTTTTAATACTTAAGTATTTTAACTACTTACTAGATATTTGCTTTTAAATATTCGCTGTTCATACGTGCGATATTTTCTAACTTAATTCCTTTAGGACATTCAATCATACAAGCTCCTGTATTTGTACAGTTACCGAATCCTTCAATATCCATCTGGCGAACCATGTTTTGAACACGATCTGTAGCCTCAATTTCACCTTGTGGTAATAAGGCGTATTGAGAAACTTTAGCGCTTGTAAATAACATCGCACTAGCATTTTTACATGCTGCAACACAAGCTCCACAACCTATACAGGTAGCCGAGTGAAATGCCTCGTCTGCTTTTGCTTTCTCAATAGGAATGGAGTTAGCATCTTGAGTATTACCAGAGGTATTTACAGACACATAAGCACCAGCTTGTTGAATTCTATCAAAAGAAGAACGATCTACAATTAAATCTTTGATAACAGGAAACGCAGCAGCTCTCCATGGCTCAATAGTAATAGTATCACCATCGTTAAACTTTCTCATGTGCAATTGACATGTCGTCGTCAGTTTTTGAGGTCCATGAGGTTGTCCATTGATCATCATGTTACAAGATCCACAGATACCTTCACGACAGTCATGGTCAAATTCTACAGGTTCTTCACCTTTATTAACCAGTTCTTCGTTTAAGATATCCATCATTTCTAGGAAAGACATATCACCATCTACACCATCTAGTGGATAAGTAACCATTTTTCCTTTGGCTTCAGGACCAGCCTGTCTCCATATTTTTAAAGTAAGTTTCATACTTTTTATATTTAGTTTGTCACGCTTTCGCGAAAGCGGAACATTTAAAATTCAATTATTTATAAGAACGAGTTTTCAATTCTACGTTCTCAAACACTAGATTTTCCTTGTGTAATTTTGCGTCACGTGGATTCTCATTATATTCCCAAGCAGATACGTAAGCATAATTTACGTCATCTCTCAGTGCTTCACCTTCTTCTGTCTGGTACTCTTCACGGAAGTGACCACCACAGCTTTCATTTCTATCTAAAGCATCTTTTGCAAACAACTCTCCTAATTCTAGGAAATCTGCAACACGACCTGCTTTCTCTAGTTCTTGATTCTTAGTATCTGCACTACCAGGAACTTTTACGTTTTTCCAGAAATCTGCTCTCAACTCAGCTATTTCATCCATTGCAGATTTAAGGTCTGTTTCATTACGAGACATTCCACATTTATTCCACATGATTAAACCTAGCTTTTTGTGATAGTAATCTACAGAGTGTACACCAGCACCATTCATTAATTTCTCGATTCTAGCTCGAGTATCTTTTTCTGCTTGATCAAACTCAGCCGTTTCAGTAGAGATTGGGCCTGTTCTAATCTCGTCAGCTAGATAATCACCTATAGTATATGGTAATACAAAGTAACCATCTGCTAGACCTTGCATTAATGCACTAGCTCCTAGACGGTTTGCACCGTGATCAGAGAAGTTTGCTTCACCAGCTGCAAAACATCCTGGTACTGTAGTTTGTAAGTTATAATCTACCCATAATCCACCCATTGTATAGTGAACAGCTGGGAAAATCTTCATAGGTACTTCATAAGGATTCTCATCTGTAATGTTCATATACATATCAAACAAGTTACCATATTTCTTTTCTATGACTTTTTTACCTAAGGCAATCATTTCTGCCTCGCTGGCATCTTTATGACCGCTAGTAAGAGCTTCTATTTTTCCATATCTAAGGAATGAAGCGGCAAAGTCAAGATAAACAGCGTTACCTGTTTTGTTTACTCCATAACCTGCATCACAACGTTCTTTTGCTGCACGTGATGCAACATCACGAGGAACTAAGTTACCAAAGGCTGGATATCTTCTCTCTAGGTAATAATCTCTATCTTCCTCTTTAAGATCAACACCTCTTAATTTTCCTTCACGTATTGCTTTTGCATCTTCAAGATTTTTAGGAACCCAGATACGTCCATCATTACGTAGTGATTCTGACATTAAGGTCAGTTTAGATTGATGCTCGCCACTTACAGGAATACAAGTAGGGTGAATTTGTGTATAACAAGGATTTGCAAAGTGCGCACCACGACGGTGTGTTCTCCATGCAGCCATTACGTTACTTCCCATAGCATTTGTAGAAAGGAAAAATACGTTTCCATAACCACCAGAAGCGATTACAACAGCATGCGCTCCATGTCTTTCTATCTCACCGGTAACTAGGTTACGAGCGATAATTCCACGAGCTTTACCATCAACCTTAACAAGATCTAACATCTCATGACGGTTAAATGGTGTTACTTTACCACGGTTAATTTGTCTATTTAATGCAGAATATGCACCTAATAATAACTGTTGTCCTGTTTGTCCAGCTGCATAAAAAGTTCTAGAAACAAGAACACCACCAAAAGAGCGGTTGTCTAACAATCCACCATATTCACGTGCAAAAGGAACTCCTTGTGCTACACACTGGTCGATAATATTTGAAGAAACCTCTGCAAGTCTGTGAACGTTTGCTTCACGAGATCTATAGTCACCACCTTTAATAGTATCATAGAATAAACGGAAATTTGAATCTCCATCACCTTGATAGTTTTTGGCAGCATTAATTCCTCCTTGTGCGGCAATTGAGTGTGCACGACGTGGAGAATCGTTATAACAAAATGTCTTAACATTATATCCTAGCTCAGCTAGAGTTGCAGCGGCACTACCACCAGCAAGTCCAGTTCCTACAACGATAACGTCAATGTTACGTTTATTTGCAGGGTTAACTAAGTTAATGTGATTTTTATGATTTACCCACTTTTCAGCAAGTGGTCCTTTAGGTACTTTAGAATCTAATACTGACATAATTTATTATTATTAGTGAGTAAAGTGATGATACAATGCGATGAAAATAAAACCTGCAGGTATTAATACAGACCATGCATAAGTTGCTTTTTTCAAGCCTTCACCTTTATTAACTGCTTTTGCTCCCATAGACTGGAAAGAACTATTGAATCCATGCCATAAGTGCATCGCTAGTAAAACAAAAGAAACTACATAAATCCCGACTCTTACAGGACTTACAAACTTCTCTTTAAGTTCATGTAAATAGCGAGTTGGATCTTCTGGTTGAACATCTATATACTTAACGGTCATTTCATGAACCCAGAAGTCATACATGTGTAAACCTAAAAAAGCAAGAACTACAAGGCCGGTAATAATCATATTACGAGATACCCATGTTGAATTTGCATTACCAGAATATTTTGAATACTTAACTGGACGTGCTTTATTGTTTTTAATCTCAAGAGCTATTCCCATAACAAAGTGAACAATTAATCCACCTATGAGTATAGGTTGTGCAAGAAATTGAACTAATGGGTTGTAACCCATGAAGTGAGACCACTCATTAAAAGTGTCTGGTGCTATTACAGACGTAATGTTTATGACAAAATGCTGTGTTAGGAATACAACCAGAAACAGACCCGAAAGTGCCATTATCCACTTTCTAGCAATAGAAGATTTTACTAATGCGCTCATGTATAATTTTTTAGTTTGACGCAAAGATAACTTTCAGCCACTGGATTTTCAATCGTTATAGATAAAAGCATGTCTGCTCAGTCTTATTTGGATTGAATCTTAATAGCTTTGGAACTACTTTACTTATGCTATAGTAGTAATAGGCTCTTTTTCCTTACGTAGGATCTGTTAAGGTAGTGTTGGAATTTTGTGAGTGTTTAATTTTCACCTGTCGTATAAGATCTTAAATCAATCTTGTCTTTAAAGTGATGTGTTAAAATGTAAATCAAGAAATCTACATTTCAAAAAATCTTTAAATATAGCTACAGATTCTAGATTCTTAGCTCAATATTCTATCTACTCCACCATTTCCAAAACTTGCTCAACGCTTCCCATTGCACCACTTAATTTTACTGTGTATTTCCCAACAGGTAAATAGGTCTTACCATTATCTGCTGTTTTAGGTGTGTCTTTAAATCGCTTTATACCAGATTTTGAAATAGAGCCATCATATTCATAGAAGTTCAAGCCTTTGTCTGCTATTGTAGTGAGTTCTTGAACCGTTTTACCGTTTTCGTTGAGGATTTCTATTTTTACTTTTCCGGCTGCTGGACTATAAAAAGCTAATTCTATAGAAGGTTCTGGTCCTTCACTCCACATAAATCCTTTACTACCGTAACGAGAAGAAGCTCTTGTTTTATCAATTTTCGCAAAAGCGAAATTATTCCCTATAATTTCTAAGGCATCCAAATCTGCCAGGTAAATAGAACGACCATGTGTTCCTACCAGTAAATGATTTTCTTTTGGTTGGATTTTTAAATCGTGTACAGCAACTGGTGGCATACCGCCAGTTAGTAGGTTCCATGTTTTTCCTGTGTCTGTGCTTATATAAGTAGCGTTATCAGTTCCTGTAAAAAGGATATTCTCTTTTTCAGGATGTTCTATAATTACATTTACAGATGATGTTGGTATCGACGACCCAATGTTGTTCCAGGTTTTCCCATAATCTTCACTCATGTATATGTAAGGTGTAAAATCATCAATGCGATACCCATTAAGTGTCGCATAAACGCGTCCTTTTTTATGTTGTGATGCTGTCACTCTTGTCACCCAAAGATTAGCTGGCCAGCCGCCATTTAACTTTTGCCAGTTGGCACCACCATCTTTAGTAACTTGCACTAATCCATCATCTGATCCGGTATAAATTAGACCAAATTGGAATGGTGATTCGCTAATGGTTGTTAAAGTACCATAAGCTACATTTCCTTCTTTTCCACCTTGTGTTAAGTCAGGAGAAATTGCTGTCCAATCATCACCTTGGTTCATAGAACGATGTAGTTTATTACCACCTAGATATAATATATCTTGATTATGAGAGCTTAGTAAAATAGGTGTTTGCCAGTTAAAACGATAAGGGGATTCACCTAGTTCATGTTTAGGCTGTATGTATTTGCGGTCACCAGTTCCACGATTAATTCTGAAGTAATTACCAAATTGGTAACCTGTATAAACGATATCGCTATTACGTGAATCAATCTGGATTTGCATTCCATCACCACCCATAATAGTTTCCCATGGGTACTGACCGCGCTGGTGCCAGCTTCTGTCCTCAGGAGCGTTATGAGCACCTACCCAAACTCCATTATCCTGCAAACCACCATAGATGCGATATGGTTTTTGCAAGTCATAGTTAATTGCATAAAACTGACCTACACTAGGCGTGTTGTTCTTAATCCACGTTTCACCATCGTCATAAGAGATGTTGAGTCCACCATCGTTACCATTAATAAGATGACCACGTTTGTTAGGATTGATCCATAGGGCGTGATGATCGGCATGTACATTTTCACGAGAGATACTTTTCCAGTTGGCACCACCATCATCAGATTTTACGATAGGAACTCCCATTACATAAACGTGATTCACATCACTAGGATCTACTCTTACCTGTGCAAAGTAGTAGCCATAGCTGTAAAACACATCGTCTATCTGGCCTTCATGAGTTTTTTTCCAAGTTTTCCCTCCATCATTACTGCGGTATAGTTCAGCTCCTTTTACTGGTGTGTCAAAGAGTTGTGTGTTTGCGTTTTCTAAATATTTTGCAACATCTAGTGGAGTTGCATCGCCACTGCGCACCATGTTTTTTACATTGTCTGCTCTGTATTTTTCTTGGAAACCATTTCTCTTCAAAAACTTGTTAAGTTTATCGTTATCGAGTTTTAAGAAAGCTTCTTTGGACATGGATTTGAAATCATCTTTTGAAAGGTCATTTTTGGAGTTCGCTTTCGCGAAAGCGTTATTTCCACTGTCATCCTTATCTCTACGGAATTGTGAGTCATGAACCGCATATACCGTGTTATCATCATATACAGCAAGTCCTATACGTCCAACTCCAGATCCTACTGGGAAACCACTTTTTTCTGTGGTGATTTTTTCCCAAGTTTGTCCAGCGTCCGTGCTTTTATAAATAGCACTAGCATCGCCATCTCCATCAAAGTTCCATGCTTTACGGTCTTTTTCCCAGCTAGCAGCATACATAATATTAAAATTATTAGGGCTGTGCGCTAAATCTATAAAGCCGGCCATGTCTGTTGCATAAAGTGTTTTTTCCCAGCTTGATCCGCCATTTTTAGTCGTGTAAATTCCTCGTGCGTCACTAGTAGAATATAATGGTCCTGTCACAGCAACAATCACATGATCACCATTTGACGGGTTGATCAAAATACGTCCGATGTGATGTGAGTCTGTAAGCATAGGTTGACTCCATGTTTTTCCCCAATCTGTTGATTTTAAAACACCTATACCGGCATAACTACTGCGACTAGAGTTATTTTCTCCGGTTCCTGCCCATATTGTTTTATCAGTCCAATCTACAGCGATATCACCTAGGTTAATCGTTCCTGCACTATCCATTATAGGAGTAAAACTCGTTCCATTATTATCAGTGTACCACAATCCACCGCTGGCATAAGCGACCAGCATCTCTGTAGGGTCTACAGGATTTACATCGACGTCTACTACACGACCAGACATTACGGTAGGTCCTACATTTTTAAATTCAAGATTCTTGAATGGCGAGTTTTGCGCCATTTGTTGGTGTTGTAATAGGCCTTGTTGAACTTGAGTTGCAGCAGTCGCTTTCGGACTCTGGCAAAAGCCTATGAAACTAGAAAATATTATGGCAAAGGATAGAACTTTGTTCATGGATGTTTTTTTTGGTGCTTAAAGATAAGCAAGGCGGTTTTTAAAATTCTTATTCTAACATTTTTTTACCATGACCCTAACATAATCGTGATACTCTTTTTATACTTTTCCAACATGAAAAAAATATTATTAACCTTATTAGCAGGTGTTTTATTAATATCCTGTAAGAGTGAAAACAAAAAAGAGGCATTACCTCTTCAAACAGAAATTGCACCAGTTGAGCAAATAGATTTATCTATATATCCTCAAGCATATCAAGATGTCCTAGCCACACACGGTGGGCTTGCGCAATGGAGCGCTATGCAAAGCCTTACATTTAAAATGCCCAAAGAAAATGGTGATGAAGTCCATACTACAGATTTAAAAACTAGAGATGTAGTTATTGAGACAGAAAAGTATCAAATAGGTTCACATAATGGTAAGGTATGGCTTGCACAAGACAGTACTTATTACCCTAAGAACAGAGCAAGATTTTATCACAATTTGATGTTCTATTTCTATACAATGCCATTCATACTTGCAGATGATGGTATAGTTTACAGTGAAACAGCTTCTTTAGAAAAAGACGGAATCTCATATCCAGGAATTAAAATTGCTTATCAGTCTAATGTAGGCGACTCACCAGACGATGAGTACATTTTATATTACCATCCAGAATCTAAAAAAATGGAATGGTTAGCTTATACCGTTACTAGAGGACAAGGTTCTAAGTCAACCGATTTTCATTTTATTAAGTACAATAAATGGCAAGAAGTAAATGGATTATTACTACCAGAAGAATTAACCTGGTATAAAACTGAAAATAATCTACCTACAGAGGCTAGAGGTAAACCTCGCATTTTTACAAATGTTGATATAGATGCTAGTCATATGGGTGCAGACTTCTACACCATACCAGATAATGGTGTCTATGTAGATGAATAATATCTCACTTATTTATAGTAACTTAAGACCATCAACCACAATCTTAAAATTATTATGGAAGTTGCTAGATATGTTATCATCGGAATTGTATTAGTTGCTATTTTACTGCTCGTAGTTACTTTTTTGAAAAATCAAAAAAAGCGTAAGAGAAGACCTTAACATTAAATGTTATAGATTTCTGTAAACCTTTGCTATCTCTTGAAGCATTGGTATCTTGCTAGCCGCTTTAAAGTACTTTAATACAAATGCTTTAAAACGAGTTTACTACCACTATTTACAACAAATTGAATTATGAAATATCATCCTATAGATCCTAAACTCTTTATTAAAAACCGCAAAAACTTTATGGCCAAAATGAAGCCATCGAGTCTAGCCGTATTTAATTCAAACGATATTTTTACAACAGGCGCAGACAGCACAATGCCATTTAAGCAGCATCGAGATATTTTCTATCTAAGTGGTGCAGATCAAGAAAATACCATTTTAGTATTATTTCCAGATAGCCCAGACCCAGCGCATCGTGAGGTATTGTTTGTTACAGAGACTAATGAGCACATCGCCATATGGGAAGGCGAGAAGCTGACTAAAGAACGCGCGACTGAAGTATCGGGTATTAAAACTGTTTATTGGTTAAATGATTTTGACAAGAAGTTTTTTGAAATGATGACCCAATGCGACACGATTTATTTCAATACTAATGAGCACTACCGTCAGGCTGTTGAAATGGAGTCACGTGAAGATCGTTTCATTAAAAAGACTAAAGCGCAATATCCAGCACATAATTATGCAAAATCAGCTCCTATTTTACAACGCTTGCGTGCTGTAAAAGATCAGATAGAAATAGATTTATTACAACAAGCTTGCGACATTACAAATACTGGTTTTCGTCGGGTTCTAGAGTTTACTAAACCTGGTGTCATGGAGTTTGACCTAGAAGCAGAGTTTTTACATGAGTTTATAAGAAGACGCAGCGACGGGTTTGCTTATACACCGATTATCGCGAGTGGTAATAATGCAAACGTATTACACTATATAGAGAATAATCAAGAGTGTAAAGACGGCGATTTAATTCTGATCGATGCAGGTGCGCAATATGCAAACTATGCAAGTGATATGTCTAGAACCATTCCTGTAAACGGGCGTTATACAGACCGTCAAAAAGATGTTTATAATGCGGTTCTTAGAGTCAAGAATGAAGCTACCAAAATGCTGGTTCCAGGAACGCTCTGGAAAGAATACCATGTTGAGGTAGGTAAAATAATGACTAGTGAGTTAATAGGTCTAGGTCTACTTGATAAAACGGATGTGCAGAACGAAAATCCGGACTGGCCAGCTTATAAGAAATATTTCATGCATGGAACATCTCATCATATGGGATTAGATACTCACGATTACGGTATATTATGGGAACCTATGCAAGCCGGTAATGTCTTTACTGTAGAACCAGGTATCTATTTGCCAGAAGAAGGTTTTGGAATTAGACTAGAAGATGACGTAGTTATCAATAGCAGTGGTGAACCATTTAATTTAATGCGTGACATACCTATTGAAATTGAAGAAATTGAAGACTTGATGAATAAATAGCAACTGTCTTATTAATCACAATGCCGTTTTACTTATGTAGAGCGGCATTTTTCATTAATAGCAATTGTTGGTGTGCTGTAAAAGCTTTAAAATATTACGCTTTCGCGAAAGCATAATCCCAACACACATCGTACTTTTACAGCATGAGCAGAGATGAACAATTAAAGGAACGATGGGCACAGACAGTTGCCTTTTTTCAAGAGCGATTCAGTGATGGAGAACAAATGGATATAGATGCTATATTGTTCATGATAGGAGTTCAAGAATTGGGACAGCTGCATCGTAAGTTTCAGAAAGATGAGAAATACCAACTCATGCACATTGCGATATGTCGTGTTCTAGAACCTTATGGCTATTATGAATTCTCGCATTTTGATGATGATAAATGGCCACATTATATCGTAAAAGAGAATTTGCCGCCGCTAAAAGCAGGAGAACAGTCTTTATTAATGAAAGAAGCTATAGTACAGTATATGATTGATGCTGAGGTTATCAACTAACTACCATCCACTATATCTAGGTAAGTCTACATTACACATGTTGAGATATACAATAAGTTGACCACGATGATGTGTAACATGATCTTGCAATAAGTTAAGAATTTGTAATCTAGATTTAGGTCCAGCATAAAATTCGACAACTTCTTCAAACTTTCCAGCATCCATAGCTTTTACAGCATTATATATATCGTCAAATCTAGATTGCAGGGCAATAATGAGATCTTCTTTAGATAAATCAGATAGGTCTTCTGGTTCTCCTACAGTTTCTAGATTAAAGTAAGTTGTGCCCAGCCATTTCATGTTGCCTTCAATATGTATCAATTGAGTTTTAAAACTCATTTGACGTTTCGTAGGCTTGAAGTCGTATTTATCTTCAGGCATTGCTTGTGCAATAGCGACGAGATATTCTTTTGAATTATTCCACTTTTCTAGAAATGCACCTTTCACATTAGTTTGTTGAGCCATGCTTGTAATTCCCAATAAAATAGTAAGAAGGAGAATGGCTTTTTTCATGAGACCTATAAATTTGAATCTTGTTCTGGATTTTCTAAACCAAGAGATTTAGATCTTTTTTCCCAATTTTTACGTGCTAATTGCTGCATGTCTTCAACATTATCACTTTCATCCATAATTTCTAATCCTAGCATGGTTTCTATGACATCTTCCATAGTAACGACACCTTGTACGCTACCATAATCATCTACGGCTAGTGCCATATGTTCTTTAGTAGCAATCATTTTTTCAAATAATTGTGGGATAGGCATATTTGCAGGTACCATAGAAATTTCGCGACGTAAATCTTCAAGTGTTTCTGCTGGTTTATCGTGTATAATATCTTCTAGAATATGATCTTTAAGTACGTATCCTTTAATGTCATCTCTATTAGTCCCAAAAACGGGAATACGAGAGAATCGCAATTCCTGATTTTCTTTAAAGAAATCTTTAATCTTCATAGACTGCGGCGCCATAAACATGACTGATCGTGGCGTCATCACGTCTTTAACTTCAATCTGATTAAAGTTCATAAGGCTTTTGATATACTGACCTTCTGATGGGTCAAAAACGCCTTCTTTCTCTGCTGTATCTGTAATGGCAATAAAATCTTCACGAGTCATGGTGTTCATGTGAGCGCTTTTACCAATGGCTTTAGTGGTTAATTGTAATACCCATAAAATTCCTAACCATTTTAATGGAAAAATCATGATATTTAATGCTGTAGTCGTAAAACCAGCAAGGCTTTGCCAGTAAGTCGCCCCAATCGTCTTAGGAATGATTTCAGACACTACAAGAATTAAAACGGTCATGATACCCGATACAATCCCAACAAATGGTATCCCAAAATAACTGCTGTCATATCCACTACCACTTACCATATTTTCTGCTTGAACACCTACTAGAATTGCTCCTACCGTATGAGCAAGCGTATTTAAAGTCAGAATGGCAATAAGTGGTTTGTCCACATCTTTTTTAAGTTCTTTTAATGCTGGAATATAGGAAGCACCTTCTTGACCTTTTACTTTCATAAAAGTACCAGTAATACTCAATAATACCGCTTCTAGAATAGAGCAGAGAAAGGAAAAGAAAATCGAAACTGTTGCGTAAATAAGGAGTAATCCCATGAATAGTTTTTTGTAAAGTTAATCAACAATTTTTAACCTAGTAATTTAACTACATCTTTAGCAAAATAACTCGCTATAAGATCAGCTCCAGCTCTTTTAATGGCAGTGACTTGTTCCATCATCACGGCGTCGTGGTTCAACCAGCCTTTTTCTGCCGCAGCTTTAAGCATCGCATACTCACCACTCACTTGATAAACACTAATAGGAACTTCAACTTCGTTTTTTAAATCACGCACGATATCTAGATAACACAATCCTGGTTTTACCATAACTATGTCTGCTCCTTCATCGATATCCATGAGTGTTTCTCTTATGGCTTCACTACGGTTTGCAGGATCCATCTGATAGGTTTTTTTATCTCCAAAACCAGGCGCGCTATCCAGTGCATCTCTAAAAGGTCCATAAAAAGCGCTAGCATACTTTGCGCTATAACTCATGATTCCTGTATTTTTAAAACCTTCTTCTTCTAGAGCTTCACGTATATAAAGAATACGTCCATCCATCATGTCGCTAGGCGCTACCATATCTGCTCCAGCCTGTGCATGTGAGACGCTCATTTGAGCCAGCACTTCAGCAGTTTCATCATTTAGAATCTCACCGTTTTCTACTATACCATCATGGCCATAACTTGAAAAAGGATCCAATGCAACATCTGTCATAACATACATATCTGGCGCTACATCTTTGACTGTTTTAATAGCGCGTTGCATCAAACCATTTGCATTAATAGCTTCAGTTCCTTTATTGTCTTTTAGATTGTCGGGAACTTTTACAAAAAGCAACACACTTTTCAATCCCATAGACCATAGCGTTTTTACTTCTTCTTTAAGTAAATCTAGACTATAACGATAGTAATCTGGCATAGAGGCGATTTCTTCCTTTATACCAGTTCCTTCTACTATAAACAGAGGAACGATAAAATCATTAGGTGATATTATGGTCTCTTGAACCATTGATCTTATAGCGTTGTTTGTTCTTAATCTTCTATTACGTCTTAATGGGTACATATAATTGTGGTAAGTGTTTGAGCAAAAATCGGAATTTTGTGGCGTACTGCGGCATTTTTAATATAACCATTTTAGCATCGCTATATTTGATAGTGCTAGGCACACCTTATCTATATCTTCATGCTGCTGGAATAGGTCAACAAGAGACTCGTTTATTATTAAAAAGTGATTAAGTAATTCTAAACTTTGCTTTTGTTGGTCCTACTAATAATAAATATTACATTATCTAAAACTCATGCTTGTTTTTCTTTAATAAGGGAAAGTTTATATTAAAAACCAGAGTTACAAAATTAGTTTTGATATTAAGTAACTAGTCCAAAATTGTACAATGTAATAAGCATAATTTACTTTTCATTAGGTTTAATAATCAACTTTGAATTAAAGAAATTTTCAACTTCCGTAAAATAATCTTCACCATAGTAAATCATAAATTCACCATCCGGTTTTAATATAAAAAAACCTGAACAATTTTTTTGCTTAGTAAAAATATAACTTTTAAAAAACCCTTGATCTTGTTGGTAGTAATATTTTGATTCATAAATGTTTTTGAAAAAAGAATCTTCAGTATATATAAAGAAGTCCACAGCATTATAAGATTTACTCATTCTATTAGAAATTCTTTTTCCATTATCTGCAACTATAGAAATACTCGTGCTATCAGCATCAGCAAGAAGGCAGTTTTCACCGGCTTGCTCGTAATGAATTATAATAGATTTTCCATCAGGAATTACTGTATTTAAAGATTTTTGAATGGAACTTTTAATTTCTTCATATTCTTTATTAGTGAAAATACCTAGTATAGATTCTTTACTTTCTCTATAACTTTTATTAAGTCCTTTATTTACTTCAAGTCCATTAATATTTAAAATATTAGAGCAAGAAAATAGTATTGTCAATGAAGTCAGAATTAACAATGTTTTTCTCATGATGGTAATAGGTAATTTATTGAAATAGTTTTTTCTATAACTCTTTCTTCAACACAGTACTACTGGCTTGCGCAGTACACATAACTGTTAAGTCTGCAATATTTACATGCGCAGGTCTGGTTACGGCAAATAAAATAACATCAGCAATATCTTGGGCTTGTAACGCTAGGTATCCTTGATATACTTTATCGGCTCTTTCAGAATCTCCTTTAAACCGCACCTCACTAAAGTTAGTCTCAACCAATCCTGGGTTTACAGCGCCGACACGTATGTTATAAGGGTTTAAATCTAATCGCATGCCAGTAGTAATGGCGTCTACAGCATGTTTAGAGCCACAATAAACATTACCGTTAGGGTATACTTCTTTTCCTGCAGTCGAACCTATGTTGATGATTTGCCCACGTTTTCTGTCTCGCATTTGAGGAATAATTACATTACTAACGTAAAGCAGTCCTTTAACATTAATATCCATCATCGCATCCCAATCATCGATACTACCTTTATCAATAGGATCTAGACCATGGGCATTTCCTGCGTTGTTGATTAAGATATCTATTTCATT
The DNA here is from genome assembly GCF_000732625.1 of Nonlabens ulvanivorans. Lineage (GTDB taxonomy): Bacteria > Bacteroidota > Bacteroidia > Flavobacteriales > Flavobacteriaceae > Nonlabens > Nonlabens ulvanivorans. The sequence goes on along the minus strand of NZ_JPJI01000032.1, from coordinate 490,902 downwards.
AAAAGGTGCTTTTAAGCTTGCTATTTGAGAAGCAACCATATCTTTATCACGCACATCAAATGCTAATGTTTCTACCGGTACAACCGCACTTAATTCTTCTTTAAGTTCTGCTAGTTTTATCGTGTTTCTTCCACATAATACGATGGCAAATCCATTTTCGGCTAGTGTTATAGCTGTTGCGAGTCCTATACCGCTGGTGGCACCTGTGATTAATACTGTTTTCATTGCGAGTACTTTGTACAAAAATAAGCAATAGTTAGGTTTGAGTACGCTTCCGCGAAAGCGTAATTCACACACTCTTATTACTTAATCAGTCCTACTTTTCTCTTATTTATCCTACAATTTGCTTGGTATCTGTTTGAATTTGATATTATTCTTAAATTTTTACGATTTTTTATGCATTTTTAACGCACGATTAACAGCATACATGATAAGAAAACTACAATTTGCGAGTTAGATTGAATGTAATAGTACATCACTTATGGATCAACAAAATACCGCTATCGATATAGCAAGTATCAATGAAAAAATAGCCCAAGAAAGTCAATTTGTAGACTTATTGGTTAATGAAATGAATAAGGTGATTGTAGGCCAGCAATACATGGTAGAACGATTGCTTATAGGTTTATTAGGTCGTGGACATATTTTATTAGAAGGAGTGCCTGGTCTAGCAAAAACACTAGCCATTACTACATTATCTAAGGCAGTTAGTGGTTCGTTCTCAAGAATTCAGTTTACTCCAGATTTACTTCCTGCAGATGTAGTGGGGACTTTAATCTATAACATGAAGGATGGCGAGTTCAATATTAAAAAAGGACCCGTTTTTGCAAATTTTGTTCTTGCAGATGAGATTAACCGTGCGCCAGCAAAAGTGCAAAGTGCACTACTAGAGGCTATGCAAGAAAAGCAAGTTACGATAGGTGATACTACTTTTCCATTGCAACGACCATTTTTAGTAATGGCAACACAAAATCCAGTAGATCAAGAAGGTACTTATCCATTGCCAGAGGCGCAAATGGATCGTTTTATGTTAAAAACGGTAATTGACTATCCTACCATTGCAGATGAGCAGTTCATTATGCGTGCTAATCTTAAAAAAGATTTTCCTGAGCCTAATGCGGTTGTTAGCATAGATCAAATTTTGCGTGCTCAAGAAGCCGTTGAAATTGTCTACATGGATGAGAAAATTGAGAAATATATTCTAGATATCATATTTGCAACGCGTTATCCAGAAAACTACGGTTTACATGATTTAAAACCACTTATCAGTTTTGGGGCTTCACCTCGTGGATCTATTAACCTTGCTAAAGCTGCAAAATGTTATGCGTTTATCAAACGTCGTGGATATGTAGTGCCAGAAGATGTGCGTGCTGTAGTATTAGATGTATTACGTCATCGTATTGGGATCACCTATGAAGCCGAGGCAGAAAACTTTACTACTGAAGATATTGTCAATAAAATCGTGAATACGATAGAAGTACCATAGATATATAATTTTAATTATTAAAACAGTAATCACCATTTGAACTAGTGGTGAGTTAGCGTATAGTCTTGGTCAGATTATAAACATATTATCATTAATCAATAATCACCACCCATTTCAATAGTGGATACTAAAGAACTTCTTAAAAAAGTCCGTAAAATCGAAATCAAAACACGTCGACTAAGTGATGCTGTTTTTGGTGGCGAGTACCATAGTGCGTTCAAAGGTCGTGGTATGACTTTTAGTGAAGTGCGCAAGTATCAATATGGTGACGACGTAAGAAATATAGACTGGAATGTAACGGCAAAATACAGTGAGCCATTTATTAAAGTTTTTGAAGAGGAACGTGAACTTACACTCATGTTGGTTGCCGATGTGAGTGGATCAACACTTTTTGGTACACAAGAGCAAATCAAGAAAGAAATTATCACTGAACTTTGTGCAACATTAGCGTTTAGTGCATTACAAAATAATGATAAAGTCGGGTTGCTATTGTTTTCTGACCAAGTTGAATTGTTTTTACCGCCTAAAAAAGGGAAGTCATACATTCTGAGAATTATTAGAGAATTACTTGAATTTGAGCCTCAACATAAGACAACTAACATAGGTGGTGCACTAGAGTTTATGGCAGGTGTTTTAAAGAAAAAAGCTATTGTATTTGTAATGTCAGATTTTATGGCAACAGATTATGATAGAACTTTAAAGATTATAGGACGCAAGCATGATGTCACTGGTGTGCGTGTATATGATCAGAGAGAAGCCGAAATGCCTAATATAGGACTAGTTCAATTTAAAGATCAAGAGTCTGGTAAAAGTCAAATGGTAAATACCAGTTCAAAATCTATACGTAATAAATATGCGGCGCATCACCTAGAGTGCGCAAACTATTTTAAAAATGCGTTTACTAAGTCAGATAGTGGAGCTATTGATCTAGAAACGAAAGAAAGTTACACAAAGAAATTATTAGGATATTTTAAAACACGATGAAGCAATTGATTCAAATATTCTTTTTCGGGTTTTTAAGCATGACCCAACTATTAGCTCAACAGCCAGTACAAACTACTGTTGATCGTAATGAAATACTAATGGGTGAAGAGGTGAAACTAGGTATTACCGTAGATGCTACAAGTACAGATTTAATTGTTTTTCCAGAACAGGCAAAATTTGGTCAGTTAGAAGTTATAGAGTCTTATCCAGTAGACACAATACGTGAAAATGATCGATTGAGATTATTTAAACAATATGGGATTACTCAATGGGATTCTGGTGATTATTATGTTCCACAATTAAGCATTCTTAAAAACGAGGCTAAAATATTTTCGGATTCCATAATTGTAAAAGTTCGCGAGGTACAAGTGGATACTGCAAAACAAAAAATGTTTGACATAAAGCCAGCTATCGATATACCAGACACAAGACCTACTGACTGGAGCTGGTTATGGTGGCTGCTATTGCTTTTACCACTAGGTGGTCTTATATATCTGCTTACGCGAAAGCGTGAAAAGAAAACCTATGAGGAAACATTACAGCCTTATGAATGGACTAGATATCGTTTATCAAAACTAGATGAACAGCAGTTGTTAGAGCAAAAACGCTCTAAAGAATTCTATACAGAGTTGACTTATATTATTAGAAAATATATTGACTCTAAGGTATATGGACATGCTTTAGAGAGCACAACAGGACAATTATTAGGTGAACTTAAAACAGTTATGGTTGATCGTGGTATGAACATTACATCAACGACAGAGACTCGACTTAAAGAAATATTAGAAAGAGCAGATCTTGTAAAATTTGCTGGTGTCGCACCAGATGCCATTACTGCAAAAGAAGATCGATTGCACACAACCGATATTATCTATAACATTCATCAGGTACTACCACCACCTACTGAAGAGGAGTTGATGATGGATGCAAAATATAGAAGAAAGCAAGAATTGAAAGCGCAAGCTAAAAAAATTGCGCTAGGTGCAGGATTAGCTTTAATTACGATAATAATTGCGTTAGGTAGTTGGATTTATATTGAAGGAGCAAATAATGTTAAGGATAAGATACTAGGAAACGAGTTACGCGATTATTATGAGCAGGACTGGTTGCGATCGGGTTATGGTGTTCCAGAAGTAGCTATTACCACTCCAGATATATTAGTGCGTACAGATGAGGATAAACTTCCCGAAGAGCTTTCTCAATATGTAGGTGCATTTGATAACTTTCAATTAGGTGAAGATGGCGATGATCTGACCATTACAGTATCTACATATTTATTTAAAGAAGGTGCACAGCTTAATGAACTTAATGCGCAAAACTTAATCGGTCCTGTTACTAGTGGTCTGGAACAAGATGGAGCGACTAATATTGTTATGCTAGATAACGAGTTAGAGCATAAAGGAATGAAAGGGCTGGAGTTTTCAGGAACCTTTGATTTTGAAGGCTCGATATATGAGTATGACCTATGGATTTTTAATGAAAATAGTGGAATGCAACAAATTTTTGTAACTCACTTAGAAGATGAGGAAGAGGATAAATTTAGAGAGTATGGTCGTTTGATTAAAGAACGTATCCTAAGTTCTATTGAGATTGCAAAAATTGAAAATTCTAAAAAACAATCAGGTAAATGATAAACTGGTTTAATAGTATCGAGTTTCTAGATCCGCAAATGTTCTGGTTATTGCTGGCTATACCAGTTGCAATTGCATGGTATCTCTGGACACATCGTAGACAGCAAGCTCAAGTTCAAATCTCTAGTTTGAAGGGTTTTAAAGTAGAGACCTCTTGGTTAGCAAATTTGCGTCCTTTACTTTTTATATTGAGATTGATTGTACTCGCATTAATTATTACCGCTTTAGCAAGGCCACAAACTACCGATGTTACTACAAAGACTAAAAAAACTGAAGGTATAGATATTGTGCTGGCCGTAGATGTTAGTGCAAGTATGCTAGCCGAAGATTTAAAACCTAATCGATTAGAAGCTACTAAAAAGGTTGCAGCAGACTTTATTAAAGGTAGGCCCAATGATCGAATAGGAGTAGTAGTATATGCAGGAGAAAGTTATACTAAAACGCCCATTACTACAGATGAAATGATCTCGTTAAGAGCCATTAATGAAATAGCATTTGACGGTGTGTTAGAAAACGGAACTGCAATTGGTATGGGACTAGCCACGGCAGTCAATAGATTAAAAGACAGTGAAGCATTAAGTAAGGTTATTATTTTAATGACTGATGGAGTTAATAATAGTGGATTTATAGACCCTAAAATTGCAAGTGAACTAGCACTAGAGTACGATATTAAGGTGTACACGATAGGAATTGGTACTAACGGTAATGCGCCATCACCAGTTGCGCAAATAGGTAAAAATAAATTTCGTATGGCGATGATGCCAGTAGAAATTGATGAAGATTTAATGAAGCAAATCGCTGCAGATACCGGTGGTAAATATTTTAGAGCGACTAACAATAAGAAGCTTGAGGAAATCTATGGAGAAATAGACAAGCTAGAAAAGACAGAAATAGAAGAGTTTAAATTTATAAATACTGAAGAAAAATATAGAATCCTTGTGCTCATCGCATTAGGATTTTTAGGGCTAGAAATGCTATTGCGCTACACTATTTTTAGAACGGTTGCTTAAACTTCAGAAAACAATATTATGTATCTATTAGAAGAGAAAATATACTTTTGGCTACTATGCATCATTCCGGTGCTAGTATTGCTATTTATATTTTTATCATACTGGCGTTATAGAGCGCAGCGCAAGTATGCAGAAAAACATATGCTTTCTCATTTAATTCCAGATCGTTCTTGGTTCAAGCCTATCTTAAAACTAGTCACTATTAGTGTAGGAATTTTGTTTTTGGTAATCGCATTAGTCAATCTCAAGGCTGGAACAAAAATAGAAACCGTTAAAAGAGAAGGCGTTGACATCGTGTTTGCAGTAGATATTTCCAAATCGATGCTTGCTGAGGATATTGCACCTAGTCGTCTAGAAAAATCACAACAACTAGTAACTCAAATTATTAATAACCTAGCTAGTGATCGTATAGGATTAATCGCTTATGCAGGATCTGCCGTGCCACAATTGCCTATTACCACAGACTATAGTAGCGCAAAAATGTTTTTGCAATCTATGAATACAGATCTAGTTTCTAGTCAAGGTACAGCCATTGCAGAGGCGATACAACTAGCAGAAAGTTATTATAGTGAAGATACTGAAGCTTCAAAAGTGCTCGTCATCATATCTGATGGTGAGGATCATGAAGGAGAAGCTCTAGATTATGCTGAGGCAGCTGCAGAAAATGGAATACGTATCATTACCATAGGAGTAGGTACTGAAAAAGGTGGAACCATTCCTATTAAACGCAATGGTATTGTACGTGAATTTAAAAAAGATAGAGATGGTAACACCGTTATAACCAGACTTAATTCTGAAACGCTAGAAGAAATAGCAAGTGTAGGTAATGGGGTTTATATCGATGGTACAGTAACCGCTAGCGTAATTGAAAAATTAAAAGAAGAACTCTCAGGTATTGATAAAGTTGAATTTGAATCACAGCAGTACGCAGATTTTGAATCTCAATTTCAATGGTTTCTGGGCTTTGGATTGTTCTTTTTATTTTTAGATATCTTTTATTTAGAGAAAAAAACGGCGTGGCTTAAAAAATTAAACCTTTTCAATGAGTAATAGTCATAAACATATTATCTGTGTGGTTGCATTGAGCTTGTTAGGTCTCGCTTTCGCGAAAGCACAACAAAACAAAGAATTAGACAAGGCATATGATACAGCTGTTGCAGAAGCTCAAGAATATACAGCTGAAGGCGATTTTAATCAAGCAGAAGCATCTTATCGCAAGGCCACTGCACTTAAACCTGGCGCAGCAGAAGCTAGTTATAACTTAGGTACGCTATATTATAACAACGATAAAAAATTCAACTCTGTAGAGAATTATAAAAAGGCTGCCGAGGCATCTACAAGTAAAGAAGAAAAGCACAAGATTTATCATAATCTAGGGAACTCTTTTTTAGAAAATAAGCAATATGATGAAGCTGTAGAGGCCTATAAAAACGCCTTGCGCAATGACCCTACAGACGATGAAACTCGCTATAACCTTGCCCTTGCAAAACAAGAGAAAGAGAAAAATGGCGGCGGTGGCGGTGGAGGCAATGATGATCAAGATCAAGATAAGGATCAAGATAATAAAGAAGGTGATAAGGATGAGAATAGTGATGGTGATAATGAAGGTGATCAGAACGAGAAAGACGGTAAAGATCAAGAAGGCGATAAAGGCGATCAAAAAGAAAGTGATAAAGGAGAGAATAGTGAAGGAGAGAATGGTGATGGTAAACCTAAGGAACAAAATCAAGGACAGCAACCACAGCGTGTTGAAGGTAAATTAACGCCGCAGCAAGCAAGACAATTGTTAGAGGCGATGTCTAATGAAGAACAAAAGATTCAAGAAAAAGTAAACGCAAAAAAGGCTCAAGGCAAAAGCGTTAAAACAGAGAAAGACTGGTAATATGAGACATTTAATCATTTTCTGTTTGTTAATCATAACTGGCTGGACCAGTATGGCTCAAGTAGAATTTACAGCAACACCTACACGTGATAAAATTGCTATAAATGAACGCGTGCGTGTAGAGTTTAAGATGAATGTAGCAGGAGATAATTTTACGCCACCTAATTTTGAAGGTTTTCAAGTAGTTAGTGGTCCTATTCAATCATTTTCTCAACAATGGGTAAATGGTAAAAGTAGCATGAGTAAATCTTATAGTTACATTTTAAAGCCTAATAAGACAGGAAAGGTTACTATTAAACAGGCTGTTATGGAGTTTGAAGGAGCTGAGTATAAAACAGTCCCTTTTCAAATCGCTATCAATGGTGCTGTTGATGATCCTAAAGATGCAAATAGTCAAGAGATTACAGCAGATACTGATATTCACCTAGTCGCTGAGGTTTCAAAAGCAAATCCATATCTTAATGAACCTATTAAAGTGGTTTACAAACTGTATGTGGCAAATAACACTGGAGTAAGTGGATGGAATGAAATTGATAGCCCAAAGTATCCAGATTTTTGGTCTTTGAATATTGATAATCGTAATGCTCAAGTTAAAAACGGTAATTATCTAGGTCAACCGTATCGTTATTTACAATTAAGAGAAGTGGTTCTTTATCCACAGAAAACTGGCGAATTAGTTATTGAGCCTCTAACCTTAGATATTAATGTAGAAGTACCGACTAATAGGCGAGACTTTTTTGGTAGAACAGTTTTTAAAACGGTTTCAAAAACAGTAAGTGCAGGAAGTAGAAAAATAAACGTTAAGTCCATTCCGACAGCCGGACGTCCAGCAAGTTATACGGGAGCTGTAGGTGATTTTAAATTTAAGGTGGAACTTGATAAAGCGCAGTTAGATGCTGGAGAAAGTTTAAACGCCGTTGTAAAAGTGGGCGGAACTGGAAATTTAAAATTAATGGAATTGCCTAAACTTAAAGTTCCTCAAAGTCTTGAAGCTTATGAGCCAGAGCGTGGCAATGATGTTAAAACTAGTATTTCTGGAATGAAAGGAACTATAAGCGATACCTATGTAATAGTGCCGCAATATGGTGGGAAGTACATATTGCCACCGGTTGAGTTCTCTTATTTTGACCCCAAAAAAGAAACTTTTATAACTCTTAATAGTGGAGAAACTCTTATTGAAGTTAATGGTCCTGCGCCAGCATCTGGCTCTAATACTGCAGTTAATAATTCTACCGGCGCTAATAAAAATTTTATAAGCAACGATGCGCAATTTGCTTTTATCAAAACATCTACTGATTTTATAGATAAAGAATCAACCTATTTCTTTAATTCAACACCTTATTGGGTTGTTATAAGTGGTTCATTATTATTAATTCCTCTCGCCTTATTAGTAAGACGCAAACAAGAAGCTATTGCTAGCGATGTTATTGGAAATCGATTGAAAACTGCAAATAGATTAAGTAAAAAATATTTAAGTGCTGCAAAGAAAAACTTAGGAAATCATGATCAGTTTTATATCTCATTAGAAAAGTCATTACACAATTATTTAAAATCAAAGCTCAATATTCAAACTGCCGAAATGTCTAAGGATAGAGTTAGTGAGTTATTATTACAGCGTGGTGCAACGGTAGAAACTAATAAGGAATTTGTAGAATTGCTAGCCAGTTGTGAATTTGCTAGATACACACCTTCCTCAGATAGTGGTATGCAACAAGACTTTGAAAAAGCTAGTAAAGTCATTAATGAAATCGATAAACAATTAAAACGCTAATTATGAAGTGGATGACAAGCTTTTTGTTTTTGTTGATGACACTTATCGTAAGTGGTCAAGGTAGTGAAGTAGATGATCATTTTGCTAAAGCTAATCAAGCCTACACGGCTGAGAATTATCAAATGGCTATCTCAAATTATGAGGAGATACTTAAAACTGATGTTCACAGTGTTGACGTTTATTATAATCTCGGTAATTCCTATTATAAACTTAATCAGGTAGGACCAGCTATTTATAATTATGAAAAGGCATTAATGTTAGATCCTAGTAATGAAGATGTTTTAAATAATTTACAATTTGCAAAGCAAATGCGTATTGATGCAGTAGAGAGCTTACCAGAAAATGAATTTGAGTCTAAAGCAAGTTCAGTTGCCAGTTCTTTAACCATTGATGAATGGGCATATTTAAGCATTATTCTATTAATCATTTCTATACTTCTATTTGTACTATATCATTATTCTCAAACAGCTGGTAAGAAAAGGTTGTTTTTTCTATTAATGTTATTATTTGCTATTGGGGTAATTACTACAATAATAATAGGTTTTTATGCTCAAAATAACTTGGATAATCAGCAGTATGCTATCGTATATGCTGCAGAGTTTACTGCAAGAGAAGAACCTAAGCAGTCTAGCTCAGCAAGTTTTGTGATTCATGAAGGAACAAAAGTTGAGGTGCTAGAAGAGTTCAATGATTGGGCAAGAATCTCTTTAGAAAACGGTAGTAAAGCATGGGTAACTTTAGAAACAATTAAAAAGCTCTAATTCATATTTACTTATTCAGTACAGTGAACTGTTTCTTTTGTTTACAGGTTAACTCTTTTGTCGTTTTTTCTTTATACATTAGTTGATAGTGTTACTATTAATTAATAATAAAGAATAATGTTTAAATATTTATCTAAGGATATACCGGCAAGTGTCGTAGTATTTTTTGTGGCTCTACCTTTATGTCTAGGTATTGCATTAGCTAGTGGTGCACCACCATTTGCAGGAATGATTGCTGGAATTATAGGAGGTATCGTTGTAGGTTCTCTTAGTGGTTCTCAAATAGGTGTAAGCGGTCCTGCAGCTGGGCTAGCAGCTATAGTAATGACAGCCATTACTACCATGGGTTATGAAAACTTCTTAGTAGCTGTAGTAATAGGAGGAGTTATTCAAATACTATTCGGTATTGGTAAATTAGGTATCATTGGTTACTTTTTTCCGTCTTCTGTGATTAAAGGTATGTTGACCGGTATAGGAATCATTATTATTTTAAAGCAAATCCCTCATTTTTTTGGAATGGATGAAGATCCAGAAGGTGATTTTGCTTTCTTACAGCTGGATGGGGAAAATACTTTAACAGAGCTTCTTAAGGCTTTTAATGCATTAATAAGTGGTAACATTAGTATCGGAGCGACGGTTGTAGCTATTATTGCTATGGCTATTTTACTACTGTGGTCCAATATATTATCTAAGAAAGGTAAATTGTTTACTTTAATTCAAGGTCCATTAGTTGCCGTTGTGATAGGAATAGTATTCTACTTATTCACTAAAGATTCTTCGCTTGCAATTACTCAAGATCACTTAGTAAAAGTTCCAGTACCTAAAGATTTTGATAGCTTCTTAGGACAATTCAGTTTTCCTAATTTTTCTTCTCTTGGCAAAACAGAAGTTTGGATAACAGGATTTACTATTGCCTTAGTAGCATCATTAGAGACTCTGTTATGTGTAGAAGCTACCGATAAGTTAGATCCTGAAAAGAATGTAACTCCGACTAACAGAGAGTTATTTGCACAAGGTACAGGTAACATCCTATCGGGTCTGATAGGTGGATTACCTATCACTCAGGTTATTGTCCGTAGTTCTGCTAATATTCAATCAGGTGGTAAAACAAAACTATCTGCTATAATTCACGGTTTTTTCTTATTGATAGCAGTTATCTTAATTCCTACGTTACTCAATAAAATTCCACTATCTGTTCTTGCGGCTATTCTTTTTATTGTTGGTTTTAAACTTGCAAAGCCTTCTACATTTAAACAAATGTTTAGCCTGGGCTGGAAGCAATGGGTACCTTTTATAGTAACTATTTTAGGGATTATATTTAAAGACTTGTTATGGGGAATAGGGATCGGACTCGTAGTAGGGATTTTTATTACCTTAATTAAAAGTTTTCAAAATTCACATTTCTTGCACAAAGAAGGTGAAGATGTAAATGATGGAAAAATAAAAATGACCCTAGCTGAAGAGGTTACCTTTTTCAATAAAGCAACCATCCTTAAAGAACTAGATAAGATTCCTGAAAACTCTGTACTTGAACTAGACGTGACTAAGACAGTTTATTTAGATAATGATATTATAGAGATTCTAGAGGATTTCTCTCATAAAGCTAAGGACAGAAATATCACCATTGATCTAATCTCTCAACGTGGTAATGTTACTAATCCTGAAAGTTTTGTAGAATTCTTTAAACTGGATTATAAAGCAAAAAAGCTTCCTTTATCAGATCTTTAAGTGTTCTGTTTTAGAAGTTGCCAGATGTGTTTGTAGAATCTATTGGTGTCTCATTCTCATCTCTATCACCTCTTATCCTACGATCTACGCGATCAGCTTCTGCAAGAATTTTAGGAAGCAAAAAAGGTGCTAGTGGCTCTATGTGTTCATAAACTAAGCTGTCTTCGGTAGTTTGATCTCCTAAAAGATTAAATTCACCAGAGGCAGTTTTTATAAACATTAATATAACGCTTGCAAGAAAAGCCATTTTTATAAGTCCAAAAGCACCACCAGCTAGTTTATTCAAAAAGCCCAATTTTGCAGTTTTCATTAATTTAGTAATCAGCTTACCTACGTAGCTTATTACAAATATGATAACGACAAAAGTGATGATAAAGCTAGCTATCGTAATATAGGTTTCTTCCCATTCAAATTGTTTGCGCAACCAGTCTCCTGCATAATTTGAGAAATAAATAGAGCCGTAAATTGCCGCAATTAAAGCGAGTAAAGATGTAAGCTCTACAAAAAAACCGTTGAGATAGCCCTTCCAAAGGCCTATCAATAAAACAATACAAATAACAATATCTAACCAATTCATAGCCGTAAATATAATGAGTTGGTAAAGAACTTAACGGTCTTGAATAAAAAAGGAGTGTAAAACTCTAGGAATTAAGTACCGACTTAATGGATTGCATTAAAGCTTTTCCGCCGTTTGCAAATACTTTTTCTGATTGCGCTTTCGCGAAAGCGAGACCTAAATCAACATCTGTTTCTGTCAAGTTAATCTGATCTTTTACATCGATACGTTCCGTACCATCTATACTTAATAGACAGCCGGTAAAATCAATTTTATTATCACGCACTTGAGCAATCGCACCTATTGGAGCGGTACAACCGCCTTCTAATTCTCTTAGAAAACGTCGTTCTATGTCAACACATCGTTGTGTTTGAGCGTGATTAAGTTGTGAGGCCGCTTCTAATACAGCGGTATTATGTCCCATTGCGGCAATCATCATCGCGCCTTGAGCTGGTGCTGGCACAAAACTATCTAAGTCTGAATATTCAAACCCATAATTACTTCTTAATTGCGATAATAACCCGATACGGTCTAATCCTGCTTTTGCAAATATTGCAGCATTCCAGTCTTTATTACTATGTAATTTAGAAAGGCGTGTGTTAACATTACCTCTTATATCAACAACCTGATGTTGTGAGTACATATTAAGCCATTGGGCCTTGCGACGTAAACTACCAGTTGCGATAGTCATGGCTTCATCTGGATTAAAGTTAGACTTATATACTAAAATATCTTTCTGAGAAGCGCGCTCAAGCACAGCTGCTTGCACCATACCTTTAGGTAGTTGAGTAGGAACGTCTTTAAGACTATGCACTGCAATATCAATATCACCTTTAACTAGTGCGACATCGAGAGTTTTAGTAAAGATACCTGTGATGCCCATTTCATAAAGTGGCTCATCAAGATTAAGATCACCTTGTGATTTTACAGGTAATAATTCTGTTTGAAAACCTAAAGCTTCTAATTGAGACTGAACAGTTGTGGCCTGCCACATCGCTAGTTGTGAATCTCTTGTACCTATTCTTATTTTAAGACTCATAACTGCTTAATTCTTCTAGTTTAAAGACTTTATTGAGTAAACTTATCGCCTCTTCAGTGCTTTCATCTTCATTGCGTAAATGATTTGCAAAATGGCCAGCGATTTTTTGAATAATACGATCAGCTAGTACGTCTGCCTGTTCGTGATTAAAATCACTGAATTTTGTACGGCTATTTTTAATTTCAGCATCTTTAAGAGTAGAGAGTTTGGTTTTAAGGGCATGCATGGTAGGTGCAAACTGTCTAGAAACCATCCACTGCTTAAAATCTGCATGAACGTCTTTAATAATAGCCTGAGCTTGAGGTATAAAATTCTCTCTATTCTCAAGTGTCTTATGAGTCACTTTAGAAAGTTCGTCTAAGTGAATAAGCTTTACATTATCTAATTCTGTCACGTTATCATCCACATTTTTAGGTATGGATAGGTCCATGATTAGTAAAGGCTTATTAGTGTGTATGATCTGTTTAGAAACGGTAGGCTTTTGTGCGCCTGTAGCTACAATAATAATGTCTGATTGAGCAATTTCTTCTTCTAGTTGCGCATAATCTTTAACGATTAAGTCAAATCTTCCCGCGATACGTTCTGCCTTATCTTTAGTACGATTGATTAGTGTGATCTGCTTATTTTCTGTATGTTTTACTAGATTTTCACAGGTGTTACGACCTATTTTACCAGTTCCGAAAAGCAAAATCTTTTTTGCAGGTCCACCAGCAGGAAAGTTTTCTAAAATGTATTGTGCACTAGCAAAACTAACTGATGTTGCACCACTACTTAACTCTGTTTCGGTTTTAATGCGTTTACTAGCTTGTATGACACAATTCATCAAACGTTCCATGTAGGCATTAATCAAGCCTAATTTTTTTGAGCGTTTGAACGCCATTTTAAGCTGTCCTATAATCTCAAAATCTCCTAATATTTGACTGTCTAATCCAGTACCTACGGTATAGAGATGATTACAGGCGTCTTCGTTTTTTTGAATGTAGGCTATTTTTTGAAACTCCTCTACCGTACCATGCGAATGCTCACATAATAATCGTATTAGTTGAAAAGGATGCTGTGCAAATCCATAAAGCTCTGTACGATTACAGGTAGATATCACTGCTAGAGAAGGAATGCCTTCTTCTTTTGCTTCTAGTAATAAATTGTTGATCCCTTCTTCTGAAAGTGAAAAAAGTCCACGAGTCTCGGCATCGGCTTTGCGATAACTGAGACCTATACTGTAAAATGAAAAATGTTTGGGCTGAGCTGCCGCCATATACACTTTGATAATGAAAAACAAAATTATAAGACTAATCGTTATTAAAGTAACGCTATGAGTTCCAATTTAAACGCAATGAGTTACTTTTGTAGTTAAAATGTGTGTTTTGTACTGATAAATGGTGTTGTAAACGCTTTCGCGAAAGCAAAACACTGCTATTTAGAGTAATTATAAATAAGAATGAAAATGGAAAATATCGCTAAAGGTGCTGCTGAGGTGACCTTAATTGAAGAAGGATTTCAAGTAGTAAGATTAAAGAATGAAACAGATGACGTGGCGCATTTTCACCACGATGTGGATAATAGTTATATTCAATTTCATTTTTGTTTAAAAGGTCAGGTAGATCTAGCGTTTAATGAAGGTAGTTATAAGTTAAGTCTTTCAGAACAAAATAGTTATCTGCTGTATAATCCTTCTCGAGATTTACCTATTAATCTAGATTTAAAGGGTCATTCTTGGTTTATATGTGTATTAGTTTCTATAAAAAAATTCCACTCGTTATTCTCTCCTGATGCACAGCATGTGAGTTTCTTAAGTGCCGAGAATAAGGATAAGAAATACTATGTTGATGGCAGTATATCGCCGTCCATGGCTGTGGCATTGCATCAGTTAATGAATTATAATTTGAACGATGCTATTAAGAGATTATACTTTAAAGGTAAGTCTTATGAATTGATGTCTTTATACTTCAATAGTCCAGAAGATGCAGATGTTGAGGCATGCCCATTTCTAGTAGATGAGGACAATATGCGTAAGATTAAAAAAGCCAAGGAAATCATTATTGAACGTATGACCAATCCGCCATCCCTTAATGAACTAGCGATGGAAATAGGATTGTCTCTTAAAAAATTAAAAGAAGGTTTTAAAGAAGTGTATGGAGATACCGTTTATGGATTTTTACTGGATCATAAAATGGATTATGCACGTCAACTCCTAGATAGCGGTCAGCATAATGTAAATGAAGTCGGTCTTAAAGTGGGCTATAGTACAGCAAGCCATTTTATAAGTGCCTTTAAAAAGAAATATGGTACGACGCCTAAGAAATATTTAACCAGTAATTAAATGATATTGATATTAGGATTGTTTTTTAAGCAATCCTAATATCTCCTTATAGGTTTTCTCATTGTCCACATGAGTACTTAAGTAATTATAAACTTTGTCAATCACATCTTGTGAAGCGCCTAGGCTTTCAAAAAGAGCAAGGTCTTGTGACCAGTTTTCAATATTCCCTACAGTCTCGCCTAATCTTTCACTCGCAATAGTGACTTCTCTGATCTCCTTATAAACATCAGCCTTTTTAAATTTTACAATCTCTGTATAGAGATCATTAAAAGTCATTTGTTCTACTTTTTTCTCTTTAGAAATACGAGCTAGCATGGTATTAAAAACGTCCATGTTACCAAAAAAATTCACATCAAATTCATCGAGGCCACATGGTCTTAATTTTGCAATTTCCTTGAAGAGCACATTCTCATTTGCAAAAGAACCATCGAGCATAAAATTTAATTTCTCATTAAGCTGCATTTCGCAAGTTTCGATTGCATTGTCTTCTGATGGACTATGCTGTGCTTGAGCAGCTATAGCTAGGAACATTGCAGCAAAAAAAAGGATTTTCTTCAAAGTGATTTTATTTATTTTAATAACGTGTCGTGGTAATTCTTAGTACACTAGGCAAAGAAAATGCCAAAACAATCCAAATCCAACTAAACTATCACATTTTCTGATATCCTTACTTCTTCAAGCGCTTGTTTTACATCGGCAATAAGGTCATCGCTGTTTTCTACACCTATCGATAAGCGCACAAGTGAATGTGTGACGCCTATAGATTCTGCGTGATTTTCATCTACGCCTGCGTGCGTCATAGAACGTGGATGTTCTGCAAGACTTTCTGTTCCACCTAGACTTACTGCAAGGCGTATTAATCTCAACGAGTTCAAGAATTTAAATGCTTCTTTCTCTCCGCCTTTAATTTCAAAACTAATCATGGCGCCTGGTCCGTCATATTGTTTTTTGTAGATTTTATAATCTGGAGCATCTGGTTGTATTAAACCTAGGTAATTGAGCTTAGTGATTTTTTTATGGCCATTTAAAAAGTTAGCAACCTCTATAGCATTGCGTTGCTGTTGCTCCATACGTATTTTTAGAGTTTCCAGACTGCGCATTAACATCCAGCCTGTATGTGGAGAAGCCATGTTTCCTAAGAAAGTTCGTAGAACCTTAACACGATGCATAATCTCTGCATTACCTAATACGGCACCAGCAATCAAGTCGCTATGTCCACCTATATATTTTGTGGCGCTATACATGACGATATCGGCACCCAATTGTAATGGATGCTGCCATAATGGTCCCATATAAGTATTATCGACACCTAGGAGGACTTTTTTATCACTTGTTGAAAAATGATCGGCAATTTCTCGACACATTTCAATATCTATTAAAGCATTAGTAGGATTTGCAGGTGTTTCAATATGCATAAGCGCCACTTTATCTGCATATCCAGCATCTTCTACCAGTTTGATAATCTCATTTTTACTCATTCCAGATTTAAAACCTAGAGAATGGATGCCGTATTTAGGTAAAAAGTGATTGATGAAATGATCTGTTCCACCGTAGGTAGGTGAACTGTACAGCAACACTTGTCCTGGTTCTAAAAACTCCATAAGAACAGTCGATATGGCGCTCATGCCACTTTCAAAAACTGCGCAATCATCTGCTTTATCCCATAAACGTAGTCTGTTTTCTAGAATTTCTAGGTCTGGATTATTGATACGACTATATATCAATCCCATTTCCTCACCTGGCAATTTATCACGCTTTCCATAGGCGAGTTCAAAAAATGCTTTGCCTTCTTCTGCATTTTTAAAGACAAAGGTAGAAGTTAAAAATATAGGACATTTAATAGCGCCTTCAGATAATTCAGGTTTATAACCGTAGGACATCATTAGGCTTTCGGGTTTCATAGAATCTTTCATAATGTGGGCTGTTTAAAACTAATCCTAATGTACTTTTTTTTTAGGATTCAATCGATTTCGTAAGCGATTTTTTTATGAATCCTATTAGAAAGTCTTTAAAATGATAATTCCGTAATGTAAGACCTACATTTTTGTTATTTAAGATTTTCTTAACTTTAAGGTTTCAACCTATAAAACCAATTAATTATGCCTTACAGTTCAAAACCCCAGATGTGGTTCTGGGTACTCGCTATTATCTTTTTACTATGGAATCTTATGGGAATAGGCGCATGGTCCACAGAAATGGCAGCACCCGATATAATGATGGAGCAAATGACTGAACAACAACAAGAGTTATATCAATCTAGACCTGGTTGGTATATGTATGTTTATGGAATAGCTGTATTTGCTGGACTATTAGCTTGTATAATGTTGTTATTTAAAAGAAAACTAGCGGTAATACTATCTTTAGTATCGTTATTTGCGGTTATTATAACAACTAGTTTTAATTTCTTTAATGGCTCATGGGGCATTATCAACACCTCAGATAAGTTTTTCTTCTTAAGTGTTCCTTTGTTGTCCATTTGTCTTTGGCTATTTGCTCGCAGCGCCGCTTCTAAGGCCTGGTTGCGATAGTCTAAGTAAAAATATCTCGTGCTACTCTATAGGTGTTAGCATGTGCTTCAATGATTAATTTAATATCAGGAGAGTAACCGCCGCCCATACTGCATTGTATTGGGATGCGGTTATTATTTTTTGTTCTCGCTTTCGCGAAAGCGGACAAAGCAAACTCATCCCTTTTTTTACAACCATCTAGAGTCATACCTAGCCTGCCTAACTTGTCTGTTTCTAGCACATCGACACCACACAGGTAGAAAATGAAATCGGGCTGTTCTTGAGCAATTAAATCAGGCAGAATATGATGAAGTTCATTGAGATAACTACTGTCATCAGTATGATCTGGTAAGGCGATATCTAGGTCAGACAACTCCTTTTTAAACGGATAATTACCTGCGCCATGCATGGAAAATGTGAATACGCTATCGTCATTTTGGAAGATTTCAGCTGTTCCATTTCCTTGATGAACGTCCAGATCTACAATCAGAATTTTATCTGCTAGCTGATGATGTTGTAAGTATCTAGCAGCGATTGCCTGATCATTTAGTAAACAAAATGCTTCACCATGATCTGTGTAAGCATGGTGTGTGCCACCAGCGATATTCATTGCAATGTTGTATTCAAATGCCTTTGTGCAACCATCAATTGTACCTTGAGCTATGTATAATTCTCTTTCTACTAGCTGATTGTTTAATGGAAAACCCAATTTGCGTGCTGCTTTACGGTCTAGATTTAAGGCCTTAAGGTTTTTTAAGTACTCTGAAGTATGAACACGCAATACATCTATATCACAACATAGTTTACTGGGCTCAAAAAAATCTGTCTGATTTGCGGTTCCTTCTAGTAAAAGTTGCTGTGGTAATAGCTCATATTTTACCATAGGAAAACGATGGCCATCTGGTAAAGGATGTTTATAAATAGGATGAAAGGCAATAGGGAAATTCAAGAAACCGACATTATTTAGAATACTTCAAATTTAAGCACAAGATGATTACCATATTCTTTATAATTTTTAAACTATTGTATAGGTGTTAGGTATTAAATTTGCGCAAAAATTAATCATATCAAGTCAGCATTAAGTATCATATTATTAACGCTATTCAGCTTGCGACCTGTTTATCAAGTAGGCTGCTATGCATACTATGAGATGAATATTGATATGATTATTGAGCAGTATTGTGAAAACACGGATAGGCCAGAGCTTAATTGCGATGGAAAGTGTTATCTAGCTAAAACGCTTAAACTGCAACAAGCTCAATCCAGAACGGATTCTAAAGAGCAAGCGATCTCAATGTTGATTGAAGCTTTTTGTCCGTTATATTATCAAGATGTGGTTTTGTATATCGTTCCATCTTATGAAGTTATTGTTAAGAAAGGAAATAAGCCCTATTCATATATATTAAAAATAGGATTTCAGGACGTTATAAAGCCGCCACCACGAGTTTACAATACATAAGCACTTATTCTTCTATCGCTTTAATGCGATAACATTACTTATTTATTAAGGCCACACTGTGGTCACAAAACTCAACACATTGAAAAAAATACAATTAATTATAGCATTATGTGCAAGTACTTTAATGCTTGCTCAAGATAATAACACAACCTCTTATACAACAAACAGACCAGATGGGCATGCACCTATCTCAGTTATGGGAGATCATACTCATAATAAAGGAGAATGGATGGTGTCTTATCGTTTTTCTACCACTACTATGGAAGATTTGCGTCGCGCAAATGATGACGTTACTAATGAATCAGTTTTATTGCCTAATGGTGGAGATTATATGGTAACGCCTACTGAGATGCCTATGAATATGCATATGATAGGAGCTATGTATGCGCCTACTGACCGTTTAACACTTATGGCTATGGGAATGTATATGGACATGACCATGGATCATTTGACAGCTATGGGTGGAATGTTTACTACAGAATCTTCTGGTTTTGGAGATCTATCCGTATCTGCGATGTATAAATTTATAGATACAGATTCACATAAGTGGCATGCACAGATAGGTTTATCCATACCTACGGGAACTATTGATAACAAAGATGTAACACCTGCTAGTATGGGTAATGAGGTGATATTGCCTTACCCTATGCAAATAGGCAGTGGTACTTATGATGCCATTACTGCTGTTACTTACTTAGGTCAATCAGATTATTTTTCTTGGGGTTCTCAATTAAGAGGTGTTTTCCGTACAGGTGAAAATGAAAATGATTATAGACTAGGGAATCAACTAGGCTGGAACAACTGGATTGCGTATCGTGCAACTAACTGGTTGAGTGTTTCTGGTAGGTTGCAAGGACTTATACAAGGTGGCATTAGAGGAGCTAATCCTGATTTGAATCCGGCAATGGTTATAACTGCAGATACTTCAAACTCTGGTTATGACGCTTTAAATGCTGGTTTTGGATTTAATATTTATGCGCCAGAATTATTAAAAGGTGCTCGTTTAGGATTTGAATATGCCTTACCTTTACAACAGAATCTAAATGGTGTACAGCTTAAGAATCAAGATGTTATCACTGTAGGCTTACAATATTCTTTTTAAACAAGTATAAGATGAAATCACTTTGGACATTAATATTATTAGCTCTTTTAGCCTCATGTAATGATGAGCTCAAAGAACAACAGGTCGCTTTTGATAATTTAAAGCAACAATCTATGGAGGCGCATGATGTAATTATGCCTAAAATGGGTGACTTAATGGATTTAAGCAATCAATTAAGTAAGAAAATGGACTCTACTAACACTGATTTGATCATGTCTAAAAAAAGCGAACTTCAGAAAGCGCATGATGATATGATGACATGGATGAGAGACTATTCTGAGAAGTTTCCTTATGATTATAAGCTTCCTAAAGATGTAAATGCAGTTAATAAACAGTTAGATGTTTTAAAAGAAGAGCATGAAGAGATCGAGGAACTTAAAGTAAGAACGCTAAGAGTAATTGATGAGGCGCAAGCCATGCTCAAGTAGTAGATTTCTCAGCAATACAATAACCCTAATAACTGTAATTCTAGTTATTAGGGTTTTTATTTTAATATTAAATCACTATTCACAGTTTTTAAATAGGAGATGCTTTTTACTAAAGCATCATTATTACGCTCTAATTTACTCATCATAATAGCTCCTTCTAAGGTTGCTATATAGACGGCAGTTAATTGATCAGAATCTACGCTAGATTTTATCTGGTTATTTTTAAGTGCCTTATCAAAAATTCTTTTAATAGTTGTTTTAAAAGTGACAAGCATACCAAATGACTGCTGTCTTAAACCAGCATCTAGATCATCGCTTTCGCAGGCACTGTTCATTAAAGGACATCCTCCAGAGTAAGGCGGATTATCTAGGTAATTCTCAAAAAAATTAAATATTACATTCATTTTTGAAGTAAAATCTGATGCATTCTTGAGATCTATGTTAAGAATATCAAACATTCTTTTGCTTAAACTACGCAAGGCTTGTTGTTCTAAGTCTTCTTTATTTTTAAAATGCTTGTAGATTGCACCTTTTGTAAAGCCTGTAGCTGTGGTTATATCGCTTAATGATGTTGCTTTATATCCTTTAGTATTAAAAAGGTCAGCGCTCTCTTTTATGATAATGTCTTTAGTAAGCTGTGGATTTCTCATGCGATAAAGATACCGCTTGGTATTTAACTTACGTTAGGTTTTAAGGATCAGATTTGCACATAGTTATTAACTACTCGCATCCTAAGTCTATTTTAGATTGGACGTCTGCATTAGGAAAACAATTTCCAGATAACACGGTCTCTGGTACATATCTGGTGAGATAAGAGTCGTAGAGACTATTCTCGACAAAGAATATTAAATCTTGAATCTCTTCTTCAGTTAGTGTAACTGCTCCTTTTTCACTAGCAATTTGAGATAAAGGAACGTTATTATCCTGCACTTGACTCGATAATTTATAACGTATAACCTCTTCAATACTATTAAATGTACCACCATGTCCATAGAAATTAGCATCTCTTAAATTGTACAGTGTAGGAGTTTTAAATTTATAATCGTCTGAAGGGTTATTAGTAAAACCACCACGACCTTTTTTTACATTATCAAAATTAGCATCATCCAATACTACAGCGTCATTGCTATCATCAAAATGACCAAAACCGAATGCATGAAAATCTTGATCTTTTAAAGCTGGTCCTGTATGACAGTTCATGCACTCTGCTTTGCCAGTAAATAAAATAGCTCCTCTTTTTTCTCGTTCACTTAAGGCTGCATAATCACCTTTAAGATAATCTTGCCATGGTGCACGATTAGATAGTAATGTTCTATTGAATGCCGCAAGAGCAAGAGCAGCGGTCTTTCGTGAGTATCTTTCAAAAGATTGTGTATTGCTAAAGGCTCTATCAAACATTTCTTCATAGCCATAAGTATTAGCAAAATTTTCATCTATTTGCAATCTATGAGTATCCTGTCCTACCATACCTTGAATTTCTAGACCTTGAAATCCTAAGTGGTTTTCAGGAATGTCACTCCATTGAGATTGTGTGCCAGCATTAGTTCCTGATCCACCTAGCATACCATTCCATAAAGCAACATCTTGATAAGCTACATTAAGTAAAGTAGGTACTCTTATAGGTTGCAGGTCTATAGAGTCTAATGGCATGGTTAAATCAAAACCGCGACTTTCTCCTGCTGCACCAAATCCACTACCGCTTTCACCTATTCCCTGACGTCTACCAGAGTAAAAACTAGAAGCTACAGGATGACAGGATGCACAAGCATAAGTGCCAGCCATAACATCCATTTTTGGATTACCACCACTAGCTGTTTCATGTAGTAATAACCTACCTAACTCTACTTTTTCTTTGGTTATTGGGTTCAATGGGTCTTGTGGTATGGACGCATAGTCATCGCTTTCAGGTAGAATAAAAAAGTTGATTCCTTGACCTTCAGATTTTTCTAATAATAGTTCTTCCAGTCTAATATCTAGTTCAGATTTTGCAACTTGGTAATCATCAATATCATTTTGACATGACATGACTGTAAAACTGATTAGAAGAAGAAAATAAATTTGTTTCATTAAAGAAAAGGTATTGCTTTAGATCAGTGTAAAATTAACAAAATATTAGAACTAGAGAGAGAACAGGTATTATATTGCATTTATGAAGAAAATGACCTATTACTATAAGTCCTCAAATAAGCCTAGTGTACTACTTTTACACGGTTTTTTAGGTAGTAAAAGCCAGTGGAATACGGTGGCAAAATTATTAGAAAACAGCTATAATATTATACATGTTGAATTACCTGGTCATGGTGAATCTCCTATGGTATCGCAATACTCTATCGATGATCTGGCTTTTGAAATCTCACAATTTTTGATAGAAAATGATATTCATAAGGTGCATTTTATAGGTCATAGTATGGGTGGTTATGTAGGATCTGCTTTCGCGAAAGCGTATCCTCAACAACTTTATTCTTTAACATTATTGAACAGTATTATGGGACCTGATAGTGTAGCCCGTAAAATGATGCGAGATCGTGCAATCCAACTAATTGATCGCTTTCAAAATGCCTATGTATCTATGGCTATTAATAATCTTTTTACGCCTCAAGAACATGTAACTCATAAGGCTATTATTGAAAATATGAGGATTGAATCTCAAGAGATTACTCTAGAAGCTGTACTGGCGGCACTGCGTGCGATGAGAGATCGTCCATCACAGCTCGGACATGTTGATGTGCCTGTTCAATACATTTATGGAAATCGTGATACCGTTATTGAAAAATCTATTATCGAGGCCGAGTTAAGCCAAGAACTTTATGCTGGTGTAAGTATTGAAGGTGGACACATGTTATTACTTACCCATCCTAGTGAAATCGTTAGTAACATGCATTTGATCGATTAAATTAAGTGTTTTATCGTTAATTTGAATTATATTTTTTACATTGGTCGTAGTAAAATGAAGTTCAACCAACTTTCGTTTAAATAACTAGCCAAATGTCAAAATCTTTTTCCCCTATCAAGGCTGCAGCTATATGTTCTTTTACAGGACATAAACTACAAGTTACTCATCAAGTAAATGACCGCATACAAGAAATGTGTTGCGTAAAATGTGGAAAGCAAATGACCACAAATATTTATGGTAATATCGTTCCGTTAAATGATCAATATTCTCGTATTAATCGTGCTCTCAATGACCTTGCGGTTAAGAAAAATAGACGTGAATTAGGTTTTTATTCTTGAAAACTATTCCAGCCCATTGCTTTAATAGGTATTTGCTCGCCTGATCTGGTGATTAAATGAATTCCTTCACCGTTGGGTACAGCATGTCCTATGATGCTTAAGCTAGGATTTGCTTTAATTTTAGGGAAGTCTTCTTGTTTTACCGTAAATAATAATTCATAGTCCTCGCCACCACTAAGTGCAATCGTTGTACTGTCTAAATTAAATTCTTCACAAGCCGCTATTACCGTAGGGTCTAATGGAAGTTTTTCTTCATAGAGCTTCATTCCTACATTAGAGTTTTTACATAAATGAATAACTTCAGAACTTAAACCATCGGATAAATCAATCATACTCGTAGGTTTCACATCTAGTTCTTTGAGTAGCTTAGGGATGTCTTTACGAGCTTCAGGTTTTAGCTGTCGTTCTAATAAATAGCTATAGGCTTCAACATCTGGTTGATTATTTGGGTTTGCTTTATAAACAGCTTTCTCGCGCTCTAGGATTTGTAATCCCATATAAGCGGCGCCTATGTCTCCACTAACGACTAGTAAATCATTATCTCCAGCACCTGAGCGGTATATAATATCATCTTCCTTTTGTTCTCCTATTGCTGTAATAGAGATAATCAAACCACTTTGAGAAGCAGTAGTGTCTCCACCTATTAAATCTACATTGTAGATTTTACATGCCAGTTTGATACCATTGTAAAGCTCTTCAACGGCTTCTACAGGAAAACGATTAGACATAGCTATGGATACGGTTATTTGGGTAGGTACCGCATTCATCGCATAAAGATCAGATAAATTAACCATAACAGCTTTGTAACCTAAGTGTTTTAGAGGAACATAACTTAAATCAAAGTGAATACCTTCTACAAGCATATCTGTGGTGACCACAGTAGATGCTGTATGATTGATAACAGCAGCATCATCGCCTATGCCTTTTAAGGTAGAATCTTGATTAAGTTCAACATTTTGTGTGATGTGATCGATTAAACCAAATTCACCTAAATTTTCAATCGACGTACGTTGTGGATTTTTATCTTCTATCATGCTGCAAAATTACAATGAATTAAACATCTTAATTATAAAACAGATAGAAAAGAGTTGATGTTTTTTTAAATTTCAAAGTATAATTTGAGCTTTAAGCTATTGAAAAATAGATATGTTAGCACTTGATTATATAAAGAACTGTTAAACTATAGATATTGGACATACAATCATGCATTTTATAAATTGAATAGGGCAATGTTCAAAAATGGCTGTTGTATATTTGTAGTCATTTTAAATAAGGATTTTAAGCATATGATAAATGTATCAGATACGGCAAAAATTAAGCTTACTCAATTAATGAGTGAGGATGGATTTGCTATAGGTAATGATTATGTGCGCGTAGGTGTTAAAAGTGGAGGTTGTAGTGGTTTATCTTACGATCTAACATTTGATAAGACAACTACAGACACGGATAAGATTTTTGAAGCAAATGATGTGCGCATTGTGGTTGATAAAAAAAGCTTTTTATATCTCGTTGGGACGACGCTTGAATTTAGCGGTGGTTTGAACGGTAAAGGCTTTGTCTTTAATAACCCTAATGCACAAAGAACTTGTGGATGTGGAGAAAGTTTTTCTCTATAAGTCTAAATAAGTAGAATAATATTGTGAAAGCGCTATTATTCAATAATTAATAAATAAGAAGTTCAAATTATACAGTGCAGCTGTTTTATGAACTTTAAACATAGCATTATGTCTAAGTACACAGAAGAAGAATTAGAAAAAGAACTCCAGAATAAAGAGTACGAGTACGGCTTCTATACCGATATTAAATCAGACACTATTCCTATCGGACTTAGTGAAGAAGTGATACGTATCATATCTGCCAAAAAGAATGAGCCACAATGGATGCTTGACTGGAGACTACAGGCATATCGTGTGTTTATTGAAATGGAAGAGCCAGATTGGGCAAATGTAAATTACGAAAAACCAGATTTACAAGCCATTTCTTATTACAGTGCACCTAATTCTAAGCCTAAATATGATAGCCTTGATGAGGTTGATCCAGAATTATTAGAAACGTTCAAAAAATTAGGAATTTCACTTGATGAGCAAAAGAAGCTTGCCGGTGTTGCCATGGATATTGTAGTAGACTCAGTATCTGTAGCAACTACATTTAAGAAAACGCTTGCAGAGAAAGGTATTATTTTCTGCCCCATTTCTGAAGCAATACAAGAACATCCAGAGCTTGTAAAAAAATATCTTGGTACTATAATTCCACAACGTGATAATTACTATGCAGCATTGAATAGTGCTGTATTCTCGGATGGATCATTCTGTTATATACCTAAAGGTGTTAAGTGTCCTATGGAACTTTCTACATACTTCCGTATTAATGAAGGTGGAACAGGACAATTTGAAAGAACACTAGTAATTGCAGATGAAGGAAGTTATGTTTCTTACCTAGAAGGTTGTACTGCGCCTAGTCGTGATGAAAATCAATTACACGCTGCATGTGTGGAGTTAATCGCACTAGATGACGCAGAAATTAAATACTCTACCGTACAGAATTGGTATCCTGGTAATGCCGAAGGAAAAGGTGGTGTTTTCAACTTTGTAACTAAGCGTGGACTATGTGAGAAAAATGCAAAAATCTCATGGACTCAAGTAGAGACCGGTAGTGCTGTAACATGGAAGTATCCTAGCTGTGTTCTTAAAGGAGATAACTCAGTTGGTGAGTTTTACTCCATCGCGGTGACTAATAATTTTCAGCAAGCAGATACTGGAACTAAGATGGTTCACTTAGGTAAAAACACTAAGTCAACTATTATTTCTAAAGGGATTAGTGCCGGAAAATCGCAAAACTCTTATCGAGGACTCGTAAAAATCAATTCACGTGCTACAAATGCTCGTAACTTTTCACAATGTGATAGTTTGTTAATGGGTAATGAATGCGGTGCACATACATTCCCATACATAGAAAATAGTAACAGTACTTCAAAAGTAGAACACGAAGCGACAACGAGTAAAATAGGTGAAGATCAAATTTTTTACTGCAACCAGCGTGGTATTGATACAGAAAAAGCCATTGCACTTATTGTAAATGGATTCTCTAAAGAAGTATTAAATAAACTACCTATGGAGTTTGCAGTAGAAGCTCAAAAATTATTAGAAATAAGCCTAGAAGGATCGGTAGGATAGAACATTTCAAAAACCATTAATTATGAAACGATTACTCGTTTTATGTTTTATAATAATTGCAACAGTCTCTTGTAAAAATCAGGAACAACCATTGGATGTTGCAACCACAGAGGACATAAGCACGTCATTTGTAGAAGATGAAAACACCTATAAAGGTGAGTTTATTTTATTAGAGGACGCCGCAGTCCTTACTGGTAAAAGCGAAATTTATGCCGTACGCATAGATGATAAGTTAAAGCAGCTCCATGAACTGGCGTTACCTTTACAAAAGACAAAATTTGATATGGTAAATGTAATTCTTAAAGGAGAATTAGTACCTAATCCATTGTTGCTAGAAACAGGTGAAGGCTGGGAACAAATGCTTATCATAAAAGAAATAATAGAAGTAACACCAGCAACAAGTGCTGCCGTAGTTGCACCCATCAATTAATACAGATACAAGAAGTTAAATAACAGCTATGTTAAAGATCAAAGACTTGCATGCCTCAATAGAGGATAAAGAAATATTAAAAGGAATCAATCTAGAAGTAAAAGCTGGTGAGGTTCATGCTATTATGGGGCCTAACGGTTCTGGTAAATCTACTCTAGCAAATGTGATTGCAGGACGTGAAGAGTACGAGATGACTGGTGGTTCTATTGAATTAGAAAACGAGGAAATATCTGAGCTTGATCCAGAAGAAAGAGCACATAAAGGTGTCTTTTTATCATTTCAGTATCCTATTGAAATCCCTGGAGTATCAGTTACTAACTTCATGAAAACTGCTATCAACGAGACGCGCAAGGCTCAAGGTAAAGAAGAAATGAAGGCTGGTGATATGTTAAAGATGATCCGTGAAAAGTCTGAGATGCTAGAGATAGATCGCAAATTCTTATCTCGTTCTCTAAATGAAGGTTTTTCTGGTGGAGAAAAGAAACGTAACGAGATTTTCCAGATGGCAATGTTAGATCCTAAACTTTCGATATTAGATGAGACAGATTCAGGTCTTGATATCGATGCCCTACGTATCGTAGCAAATGGTGTAAATAAATTGCGCAGTGAGGATAATGCCACTATCGTGATTACTCACTACCAGCGTTTATTAGATTATATCGTGCCAGATTTTGTACACGTACTTTATAAAGGACGTATCGTAAAATCAGGAGGAAAAGAACTAGCTCAAGAATTAGAAGAGCGCGGTTATGACTGGATTAAAGAAGAAGTAGAGGCTTAGTACTCAGCTTTAAGGTCTAGTAATTAATAGTGTAGTTTTTATTATTTCGCTTTCGCGAAAGCTGACATTAAAGAAATGTAGTTGCAACAAATAATAAAAGCGTGAAAACAACAAATCATGAGTTTTAAAGACAAAATATTATCTTCTTTTATCGCTTTAGAAAATGAAGTCGATACAGAAACGTATGCACATCAATTGCGCAATGAGGCGCTAGCGTCTTTTGAAGAGTTAGGCATTCCGCAACGTAAAGAAGAGGCATATAAATATACATCGCTGAAATCTCTATTTAATAAAGATTACAGTCTTTTCCCAAAGAAAGAATCTGCTATTGAATATGGAGATATTAAACCATATTTAATCCATCAAATAGATGCGTATCGTGTGATTTTTATAGATGGGATTTATAGCTCGCATTTATCTGAGACTACACACGATAAATTTGACGTTTGTTTAATGTCTAGTGCCTTAAATAACCCGAAATATAGTCCTGTTATTGAGGCTTATTACAATAAACTTGCGCCTAAGGATGGATTAACATCTTTAAACACAGCATTTGCAAGAGAAGGTGCTTACATAAGCATTGGGAAAAACATAGCGGTAGAAAAACCTATAGAAGTTGTATACTTTTCTACTGGTAATGAGAGTACTTTAATGACACAGCCACGTAATCTAGTGGTAGTAGGAGAGAATTCTCAAGTGCAAATTATAGAGCGTCACCAAAGTTTAAGTGATAATCAAGTATTGACTAATAGTGTTACTGAGATTTTTGCAGATAAGCGTGCCATGGTGGATTATTATAAGATCCAGAACGATCATCTTAATGCATCACTTATCGATCATACTAGTGTAGAGCAAAAATCAGATAGTGAAGTGCGTTTGCATACGTTTTCTTTCGGTGGAGCTTTAACTAGAAACAACTTGAATTTTTATCAACGTGGTGAGCACTGTAATTCTATTCTTAACGGAGTTACGATTATAGAAGGAAAACAACACGTAGATCATTCTACACTAGTACATCACACAGCACCTAATTGTGAGAGTTACCAGCAGTACAAGCAAATCTTTGACGATAAAGCTGTAGGAGTTTTTAATGGTAAAGTTCTCGTAGATAAAGTAGCGCAAAAAATTAACGCGTTCCAGCAAAACAATAATATATTAGTAAGCGATAAGGCTACCATCAACGCAAAGCCACAACTAGAGATTTTTGCAGACGATGTGAGATGTTCACATGGTTGTACTATCGGTCAGCTTGATGAAGATGCCCTATTTTACATGCAATCTCGTGGAATTGGTAAAAAGGAAGCACGTGCTCTATTGATGTTTGCTTTTGCAAATAGCGTACTAGAAAGTGTGAAAATTCCTGAAATTAAATCTCGCATCACAAAGCTTATTGCAAAGAAGCTAGGTGTAGAGATTGGGTTTGATTTATAGTGATTGTCTATCTCAATTTTAAAAAAAAATGCCTTGTTTTATGACAAGGCATTTTTTTTAGATGAATGATTTTCAAAGTATATGAATTACTCTTCTAATAATTCCTTAAATAATACCTCTTTCCCAGTCCGCATCGTACCTTTGTACCATGTTAGATATTCAAAAAATAAGAGCTGATTTTCCTATCCTTAATCGTGAGGTAAATGGGCGACCGTTAGTTTATTTTGATAACGCTGCGACTTCTCAAAAACCGCAACAGGTCATTGATAAAATCGTTGAGTATTATACCTTATATAATGCAAACATCCACCGTGGTGTTCATGCGTTAAGTCAGGAAGCAACAGATTTGTATGAGGAAGCAAGAGAAAAAGTGAGAGCTTTTTTCAATATTCCTCAAGCAAAACAGGTAATTATTACCTCTGGAAATACACATAGTATTAATGCTGTTGCGAGTGGTGCCCACGTCTTTGTGAAAAAAGATGATGAGATCATTGTAAGCGCAGTAGAGCATCATTCTAATATTGTTCCCTGGCAAATGCTTTGTGAACGAGTAGGCGCTACCTTAAAAGTAATACCCGTATTAGACAGCGGTGAGCTAGATATGCAAGCTTATGAAGGACTGCTGAATGAGAAAACAGCTTTTGTAGTTGTTAATCATGTGTCTAACGCACTAGGTGTTACTAATCCAGTAGAAGAGATCATCAAAGGAGCACACGAACATGGTGCGATGACTTTAATAGATGGTGCGCAATCATGTGGTCATATGAAGTTAGATATGCAAGCGCTTGATGCAGATTTCTATACCATGTCTGGACATAAAATGTGTGGTCCGACAGGAATAGGTATTCTATATGGTAAAGAAGAGGCATTAAACGCATTACCACCATACCAAGGTGGTGGAGAGATGATAGATCAAGTGACATTTGAGCATACAACCTATGCAGGATTACCACATAAGTTTGAAGCCGGAACACCTAATATCGCAGGTGGAATTGCTTTAGGTGCTGCTGTTGATTATCTTAATGAATTAGGTATGGATAACATCGCTGCTTATGAGCACGAGTTATTAATATATGCAACGGAACAGTTAAAGGCTATCGAAGGCCTCAAAATTTACGGAGATGTAGTAAATAAGGCTGCAGTAATAAGTTTTAATGTAACCACACTACATCCTTATGATATAGGGACGATTGTGGATAAACTAGGTATTGCGGTAAGAACAGGACATCATTGTGCACAACCAGTTATGGAACGCTATTCAATACCTGGTACGGTAAGAGCAAGTTTTGCATTTTATAATACTAAAGAAGAAATAGATATTATGGTACAGGCTTTGCAACGTGCAGTAAGTATGCTGTCTTAATAGACTTCATTATCTTTGAAGACTACTTAATCAGTATACCTTAAAACAAATTAAAATGAGAATATTTACATTACTTTTTAGTCTAACACTTTTTACATTAACCAGTT
This sequence comes from Nonlabens ulvanivorans, assembly GCF_000732625.1. GTDB lineage: Bacteria > Bacteroidota > Bacteroidia > Flavobacteriales > Flavobacteriaceae > Nonlabens > Nonlabens ulvanivorans. The sequence continues at coordinate 459,722 of NZ_JPJI01000032.1, read as the reverse complement.
GTGATGAACAAGATGTTGCAGGTAGTTATGACGTGGTACTGGTAGGAGAAAATGATTATTCAGAACAAGATATCACATTAACCATTGAGATGGGAGAAGAGAATCGCATATCTGGTAAGTCAGCATGTAACAACTATGGTGGTTCTTTTGAGTACTTAGGGAAAGGAAAAGTGACTATCGGTCCTTTAATGGGAACTAAAATGATGTGTAGAGATGTGCATGAGATCGAGAGAGATTATATGAGTCATCTTGCAAAGGTTGTTGAAGTAAGCCCTACTAAAGAAGGATTAGAACTTTTAAACGCATCAGGCGATATTATAATTACAGCAGTAAAACAATAATGGCTAGCATTCAAGACATACAGAACGAAATCGTAGAAGAGTTTGCCATGTTTGACGACTGGATGGACCGCTATGAATACATGATAGATCTAGGGAAAAGCGTTCCTGTTATAGATGAGCAGTACAAAACCGAAGATAATATCATAAAAGGTTGTCAGTCTAAAGTTTGGGTACATGCAGATCTTGAAGAAGATAAAGTGAAATTTAGTGCGGACAGCGATGCGATTATTACTAAAGGAATTATTGCAATACTTATTAGAGCGTGGTCTGGTCAGAAACCAGCAGATATTATCGCTGCAGACACGGCTTTTATAGATCAAATAGGTTTAAAAGAACATCTTTCACCTACTAGAGCAAATGGATTAGTTTCCATGATAAAACAACTTAAAATGTATGCAGTAGCATATCAATCTCAATTGAGCTAATTATGGAAGAGATCAACGGACAAGAAATAGGAGAAAAAGTAGTTAAGGTTTTAAAAACCATATATGACCCAGAAATTCCTGTGGACATCTATGAGCTAGGCCTTATATATGATGTCATGGTGAGCAGTGATGCTGACGTTAAAATATTGATGACATTAACTTCACCTAACTGTCCAGTAGCAGAAACGCTGCCAGTAGAAGTTGAGGAGAAAGTAAAAACTCTCAAAGAAGTCAACGATGCTGAGGTGGAAATTACATTTGATCCACCATGGAATAAAGACCTTATGAGTGAAGAAGCTAAGCTTGAACTAGGAATGCTCTAGAACATGGAAGGCGAGATCATTAATAGAGTCGCAAACTCAAAACTTCAGGTCATCGACTTAGAAGATTATTATCCTGTAGGACCGCGCAGTGAGCTAGATATTTCTCAGTGGTTGATGGAAGGTATTGTGTTAGTAGAATCACGCTTTCGCGAAAGCTTAAAAAACACAGATTTTACTGCTTATAAAGATCATTATGTAGCAGTAAAATGCTCTACAGACGCCATTATACCTCAATGGGCATGGATGTTAGTGCAAATGGAGTTAACAGGTATCGCTAAAAAAGTAGTGTTGGGCTCATTAGAAGATTTAGAAACTAGTCTATACAGTCCAATTATCAATCAGTTAAATCTTGATCCATACATGGATATGCCTGTAATCGTAAAAGGCTGTTCTCATAAGCCAGTTCCTCTAACTGCTTATATGATGATTACTGAACGCCTGCATGGTGTTGCTAAATCAGTAATGTACGGCGAGGCCTGTAGTGCGGTACCCGTTTATAAGAAAAAAAAGTAGTTTATCGATAGAGCTGTTTTTTAATAGACAATCAATCCTTTTTTTTAATTAAATGGTAATTTCGCGCCATAACATTTCAATTTAGTATTATGAAAAAAATTATTTTACTTTTTGCATTTGCACTTTGTACTGTAAGTACTTATGCGCAAACTGAAGAAGAACTTAAGGCGTTAAAAGCGTCAAAAATGGATTCTATTGCTCAAATTCAAGGTAGAGCAAATGCTATCCAAGCACAAATAGATGCACTTCCAGGTTGGAAAAAGGGAGCTTTTGGTACTATAGGAGCAAATTTATCAAGTTTTGATAAGTGGTATTCTCAAGGTTCTCCTAATGTGAACTCTGGTAACATAGGTGTTACATTAAACGGATTTGCAAACTTAAAAAGAGAGAAGTATTTCTGGAGAAATAATCTAAACGTGAATTTACAATGGGTAAAGTTTGACGATAGAGATGACGCTACAGATGATGATAGTTTTCAAGAAGCTACAGACGTTTTTAATATTCAATCATTATATGGTTACAAGTTGAGCGAGAAATTTGCTGTTTCTACATTAGGAGAGTACAGAACTACGATACTTAACAATTTTAATGATCCTGGATACCTAGACCTAGGTGTTGGTGCAACATGGACTCCTTTAGATAACCTTGTAGTGGTGATTCACCCTTTAAACTATAACTTTGTTTTCAGTAGTGGTGATGATATTTTTGAATCTTCTTTAGGTGCAAAAATCGTTGCAGATTATACAAGACAAATAGGAGCTATTAACTTTAAGAGTAATCTTTCTACATTCCAAAGCTATAAGAGCTCTAACTTATCCAACTTTACATGGATCAACTCTTTCGGTTATACACTATGGAAAAACATCGGTGTAGGTTTTGAATTTGGTTTAAGAGGTAATCATCAAGAGGCTGTAAATTTTGCGGCGACTCAGGATCCTACAGGTACATTTGATTTTGATAATGTAGATAACGATTTACAATCATACTGGTTATTAGGTTTGAACTATAAGTTCTAATTTAATTTTATCTAAAGTAAAAAGCCCTTAATCCATCGGATTAAGGGCTTTTTCATGTTTTAAAAGTGTTTATTCTTCTTCTGTTTCTATTAAGTCTTCCCAATCTGGAAATAAGAAAGCATTGTAAGGAAATCTTTTTACATGAATTTCTCTAACTTGATCATAGACTTTTTTCTTAAACGTGTCTATGTTCTCTTTATTAATGGCCGATATAAACACAACGTTTTCACCCATTCTTGCCATCCAGGTGCGCTTCCATTCTTCTAACGAGTAATGTGCACTGGTCCTTTCTTCAAGTAAATCTTCTGGATCATAGTCCTCGGCAATGTACTGGTCGATTTTATTGAAAACCATGATAGTAGGTTTATCCACAGCGTCTATCTCGCTTAATATTTTATTTACTGATGCGATGTGATCTTCAAAACTACCATGAGCAATATCTACTACATGCAATAACAAGTCAGATTCACGTACTTCATCAAGCGTTGATTTAAAGGATTCTACTAATTGAGTAGGTAGTTTACGTATAAAACCTACAGTATCTGTCAGTAAGAAAGGAAGGTTTTTTACAACAACTTTACGTACTGTGGTGTCTAATGTTGCAAACAACTTATTTTCTGCAAAAACCTCACTTTTTGAAATTACATTCATTAGTGTGCTTTTTCCAACGTTTGTATAACCTACTAAGGCAACACGTACCATCTTACCACGGTTACCGCGCTGGGTAGCCATTTGTTTATCAATAGTAAGTAATTTCTTTTTGAGTAAAGTTATACGGTCACGTACGATACGACGGTCAGTCTCAATCTCTGTTTCTCCAGGACCACGCATCCCGATACCACCTTTTTGTCTCTCAAGGTGAGTCCACAGACCAACAAGTCTAGGCAGTAAGTATTCATATTGAGCCAGTTCAACCTGTGTACGAGCATAACTAGTCTCTGCACGTTGAGCAAAAATATCTAGGATTAAGTAAGTTCTATCTATAATTTTAACTTCTAGAATTTTCTCAATATTCTTTTGCTGTGCAGGACTTAGCTCATCATCAAAGATTACCGTATCAATATTATGAGCATCTACATAGGCCTTTATATCTTCCATTTTACCAGATCCTAAAAATGTTTTAGGATTAGGTTTTTGCATTTTTTGAGAAAAACGCTTGTGTATAGTAGCGCCTGCTGTATAAGCTAAGAATTCTAGCTCATCCAGATATTCTTTAAGTTTTTCTTCTGTCTGCTGTTGGGTAACCACTCCTACTAGAATGGCTTTTTCATATTCGTGTGTTTCTCTTTCTAACATTTATGGTTCTAAAACTATTTAACAAAGATAACAGATTGCCAGTGAGCTGCTCTACAATTAATAAAAGCTTAAAGTAATTCTTATTATAGTGAGAGAATTTGCATGATGATGTATTAGATTTGAAATCCCTACAAAAATAAGAGTATTGGCAATTTCACAACAAGCATTTGAACAGTATACCGTCGCATTCTACAATTTAGAAAATTTATTTGACGTTCACAATGATGAGGATATACTAGATCAGGATTTTACAGCACAAGGTCGTAAGCAATGGACACCACAACGTTACCAGAAAAAGCTGCAAAAATTGAGTGAAGCGATATCAAAAGTAGGTGTTTTACAAACTGGTAAGTTGCCGGCAATTATAGGTGTGGCTGAAGTGGAAAATGAAAAAGTTCTTGAAGATTTAATACAACAGCCTAAACTGGTTAAAGGAGATTATGGTATCATACATTATAATAGCCCAGATGAGCGAGGAATTGATGTAGCCTTATTGTACAGTAAAAAAATATTTACAGTGCAATCCTCTACACCGATAGCTGTCGATGTAACTATGCCTAATGATGAGCCAGACCGTACCCGTGATATATTATATGTAAAAGGTTTTTTATCTGGTATGCCATTACATATATATGTGAACCACTGGCCGTCTAGAAGAGATGGAGCAGACTCTACAAATGAAAAGCGAGTAACTGTAGCCAAGCAGTTAATGGATCATATCAATCATGTAGATCCACAAAATGATCGAACTAATCAAGCGAAGCATTTACTAGAAGGCACTAATATTATTGTAATGGGAGATTTTAATGATGATCCAGAAAACGATAGTATACGCAATGAAATCCTGCCACACGGTTTTCAAAATGTCACCGCGCCGCTTAAAAAATTTCATAGAGGTAGTTTAAATCATAATTTTAAATGGAATCTTTTTGATCAAATTATGGTTAGTGACAGTTTAATTAATGATGTGCCAGATGCTTTATACTTTCATCAAGCAGACATTTTTGATGACATTATGTTGAGGCAATGGAAAGGGAAATATCGAGGTCAACCAGCGCGCACATTTGTTGGTAAAACCTATAAAGGAGGTTATTCTGATCATTTTCCTGTATATATGATACTACGTAGAAACTAATTGAATCATTTCGTCTGTGAAACGTTGCTTTTAATCTATAAAGAAATTGTTAAACAATATAGGCGATGTATTTTTTCTATATTCGGTCTTCTAAGTAAATAATTGATGATATAGTATAATGTTAATGTTTAGCCTTTAATAGTTGATTATCAATGGATAGGTTAAAAATTACGCTTTCGCGAAAGCGAGATATTATAAAATCAGGTCACTATGTAAGTCGCAATTGATAGCATAGTAGTATATTTAGAACCATAAAACTAACTTGTGCAACCCAAAAAACTAACTCTATAATGATGAGAAAATTACTTGCCATGGGGATTTTCCTTGTCTTGTCCGGAACCAGCGTACTTCACGCTCAACAAGATCCTCAGTACACACAGTACATGTACAACCAAAATGTCATTAACCCAGCATATGCTGGTACAAGAGATGGCTTAACTCTTACAACTCTTTACCGTCAACAATGGACTGGTGTAACTGGTGCGCCAGAGACACTTACCTTTTCTGGTAGTACTCCAATAGGCGATCGAGTAGGTGTAGGTCTTTCTGTAATTTCTGATCAAATAGGACCAGTTAAAGAGAAAAACTTCTATGGAGATTTCTCTTATAAATTACAAGTTGGAAAGAAAACAACATTATCTCTAGGTCTTAAAGCTGGTGTTACTTTCCACGATGTGAATCTTAACTTTGTGAACACTACACAGCCAGGTGATCCATTGTTTAGTGAGCAATTAAACGAACAGTACTTAAATCTGGGTGCAGGTGCTTTCCTTTATGGAGATAACTGGTATGCTGGTTTTTCTGTTCCTAATATGTTAAATAGTACTCACTTAGATGAGGACGGTTTAACCTTTGGTTCTGAAACACAACATTATTTCTTAACGGGTGGATATGTATTTGATATTAATGAAAACATCAAATTAAAGCCACATGCAATGGTTAAAGGAGCTTTTGATTCTCCATTAAGCTTTGATTTAAACACAAACGTATTATTTAATAATAAGTTTGAAGTAGGTGTATCTTACAGATATGAAGACTCTTTCAGTGGTCTAGTAGGTATGCAACTTACTGATAATGTAAAGGTAGGTTATGCATATGACCGCGTGGTATCAGATATACAGGTAGCGGCAAATTCTTCACATGAAATCTTCTTGACTTATGACTTGAATTTCCCTCGTAAAGTGATGCAATCACCACGTTTCTTCTAATAACCAGCAAAGAAAGAATATCATGAAAAAAATATATTTACTACTCTTAATAATTATCGCTGGCTCATTTCAAGTAAATGCACAAAGCGATGCAACTAAAAAAGCAGACAAACTATATGAGCAACTGCGTTATGTGGATGCTGCAAAAGCTTATGAGAAACTCATTAAAAATGGAGAGCGTTCTCAACACGTTTATACTAACCTAGGAAACTCTTATTTCTTTAATAGTGACTTTAAAAGTGCAGAGCAATTTTATAAAAGAGCTACTAATAAGAATCCTCAAGCAGAGACTCTTTACAGATATGCTCAAACTTTAAAGGCTAATCAAAAATATGATCTTTCTAATACTATCATGAACCAGTTTGCTGGGATGGTGCCTAATGATGATCGTGCTAAAGCCTTTAAAGCAAACCCTAATTACCTAGCAGACATTACAGGAATGAACCCAGCTTATACTGCTGAGGCTTTAGGACTTAATGGTGAAGCAAGTGATTTTGCTGCACAAAAAATAGGTGATAAAATTTACTTTGCAAGTGCTCGTAATAATAAGCGTGCAAACTATGCATGGAATAAAGAACCTTACTTAGATATCTATGAAGCATCTGTTGATGAAAACGGAATGCCTGGTGAAGGTAAACTTCTTGATGGTGATGTAAATACTAAATATCATGAAGGTACATTAGATATTACACCTGACGGGAAATATATGTTCTTTACTCGTGTAGATTATATCGATGGAGATTATGAAAAAGCTAGTGATGGCGAGAGTAAATTGAATATTTACAGAGCTGTTAAAGCTGGTGGCGAGTGGAGAGATGTAAGAACTACTTCTCTAGAAAGTCAAGAATACGGTGTAGGTCATCCTAGTATTACTGCAGATGGAAAAGCAATTTTCTTTGCAAGTGAAGCGCCAGGTGGACAAGGTGGAACTGATATCTATAAAGCGAGTCTTAAGAATGGTAAAATATCAAACCCAGTAAATTTAGGACCTACAGTTAATACTGCAGGTGATGATTCATTCCCATGGATTGCTGAAGATGGTACACTTTACTTCTCTTCAAACGGTCACTTAGGATTAGGTGGTCTAGACGTATTTAAATACAAAGACGGTAAAGTTTCTAACTTAGGTTCTCCTGTAAACTCTGTAATGGATGATTTTGCTTTCACATATTCAGAAGAAACAGGTAAAGGTTTTGTTTCTTCTAACCGTAAAGGTGGAAAAGGAAGTGATGATATCTATGCAGTGAATCGCATCGAAATTTGTGAAGTTGCTGTTACGGTAACCGCTATTGATGCACAAACTAATCAGCCTATTCCAGGTGCTATTGTTTCTTTACAAGATGCAGATGGTAATAGCTTACCTAGTCAGACTACAGATGGTGAAGGAAAAGCAATGTTTACTACAGAGTGTAATAAAGAATTTGTTGCTCGTGGTGTTAAAGATCAGTATGAAAGTGGACAATCTGACTTAAGCGTTGCTGAAGAAGCAACTGCTATGGTTACTGTAAACATGGAGCCTATTATTCCAGATCCACCGGTAATTGATGAGAAAATCATATTAAACAAAATTTATTTTGATTTAGATGCTTCAAATATCCGTCCTGATGCAGCTCTAGAATTGGATCGTTTGGTTTCATTTATGAAGAAATATCCAGAACTAGAAGTAATGGCAGAGACTTATGCAGATATCAGAGGATCTGATTCTTATAACCTTGCACTTACACAACGTCGTGCTGAGTCAATTGTGGCTTATGTAGTGTCGCAAGGAGTAGACGCAAGTCGCTTGACTGCGCTAGGTCGTGGTGAGGCAAACCCAGTAATGGATTGTGCTTCTCAAAAATGTACTTCTGCAGAATATGAGTTGTCTCGTAGATCTGAGTTTACGATTACAAAAAGATAATTATTAAGCATTACTAACTAACCAATGCTTTAAATCCCATCTCTTTATTGAGATGGGATTTTTTTATTTTGGGATTTTGTATAATGTTGACTAGTTTACTATTGTAAGGAAGTAGGAGATCACTGTGTTTAGTAATATATCGTCATTGCGAGCGATTTCTGAAAGATATATTTAGGGCGCTCAATTATATGTTTAGAGAACACTAAAGGCTATTTCTAACTGTTTATATGGATTTCTATTGTCGTTACAAATGTTTTATTAGATCTCACGAATTACAGATGCGTGCTGCATGAGGAATAATATGAGCCTACTATATAGTAGAATTGCGAATATTAGATACCAGCGCACGACATGGTGCATAAATGTATGTGTTTAGTCCTTTTGACTAACTAATAGGTAACTAGTTCCTTTGAAGCTATATAATTCTATGATAGTATCAGAACAGCTGTTAGATTTATCGAAATAGACTAATGGTTTAGATTCTTGATTGAGCTTTATGTTAAAGGAGTCAGTACAATGTAATATGATTTTTGCATAATCTTTTTTATCAGTGATAAATAGCTCTTCTTTTGGGTTATCATCTATACTAATTTCTATTCTATTTGTTAGTTTTTTAATTGGAAACGAGAAATGAAGATTTCTATTTAAGAAAAATGAACCTCTGTAAATCCGACCAGATGGTTCCTTAATTTCTTTCTTGTTAATCGTTATAGATTTATGGTTGATATCAAAATTACTTCCCAAATCAAATAAAATAGTTCCATTTCTATTCTTACAACTATTGTATATGGATACTATCGAGCTCTTATATTCAAAAGATTCTTTGTGCTGTGATTCTTTGTGAATTTTGGTAATTAGATTCTTATGAGGCAATGGCTGATCAACAGATTCTAAATTACTAAACCAATCAATTATATTAAATGCAAAATAGCCACCTATTAAGATTGCCAGTATGATAGGAATAAAAATCTGTTTATTTTTCATTTTTATATTTAAGGTTTCTTTACTGGTTAGGTGTTTTTTAAAAATATAAAAGCCCATTACAAATAGCAATGGGCTTTTCTTATATGTTTTCGCTTAAAGCGAAATAATTCTTTTACTAATTACTAGTCATAGAGATGTTATCTAACTCATAAGTACCGTCAGTACCAGAATCTCCTGATCCTTCATAACGGAAAGCAATATGACCTGTACCAGTTACACAGTCCAATGATACGTTATCAGAGAAAACCCAGTTACCAAAGAACTCACCGTCATCAACGATAGTTGCGTCTGCAAGAGGTTTCCACGTTGCTGTAGCGATTCCTGCTGTTGTTCCATCCCAATCATCAGAATAAAGTACTTGCATTGTAGAACCATCAGAGAAGCTGTTAGAAGTTTCAAAAGAGAATACTTCACCTGTTTGAGCATCAAAGTCAAATTCTGGTGTGATTAACCAAGCGATTGTAGAAGCGTCATTTGAGTTAAATGATCCAACGTTAACACTTTTACCTAGTGAAGCATTTGTTCCTCCAGAAGTGTATACTTCCCAAGTTTCTGTACCAGCTTCTTGGAAGTTAGTCCATCCTGCAGGCATTGCTGCTGCTCCTGTAGATTGTGTTTCAAAGTTCTCGCTTAATAAAGTATTCGGTCCTGCAGCTGCTGCATTTCCACAAGAAACAGGTGTTAAATCACAACGGTTAGTATCTGTAAGGTCGAAGTCCTCAGGAGTATTTACATATAGTACATAAACATCATCAAAGAAATCTCTAGTTAATACGGCACTAATAGAACCTTTTCCATCAGGAATATTTAAAGCTTTAAAGTCAGAGAAAGTACTTGTCCATAAGTTTGCAGTCGCTCCAAAAGCATCATTACAGCTTTTAATACTACGCTCACCATCAAATTGGTCAAATGACTCAGCTGCAAATGATAAGTCGATTTGCTCTTCTACAAATTGTACGTTGTTCACTCTAACCCAAATAAGTTCTAGAGCATCAGAAAAGTCTGCAAATTCAACGTCCACAGGAACGATGTCTGCAACTAAGTTATCTCTTTTAATAACGTCAGTCTCACTTGATGCTGCGATACGCTCTATATCACTACCAGCACCAGCTACACCTAATGTGGTAACTCCATTTGAAGTTCCTACGGTAAGACCTGTTAACTTAACAAATACTTTTCTACCGAATTCATATCTTGTAAACAATGGGTTTACATCAATAGAAATGGCAAGACCAGCTGTAGGATTTTCTGTTTCATCTTGAATGATTAATTCTTTAAACCAGTTTCCTCCTTGATCGTCTGATATCACATATCCTGTAATATACTCATCTACTCCACTTGCTGATTGCTCAAAAGTAAAAGTATCATCACCACTTTGTGCAAGTCTAGATGCTACAGTGCTTAATGCAACAACGTTACCGTCAACAGTAATTGGTGTTGTGTCATTAAAAGTAGGTACTGTAAAATCATCATCTCCTACACAAGAAAATGTGATAGCGGCGATAAACGCCAGCGCTATTATTTTATGAAAAGCTCTCATATTATTTATTTTATTTTTCATCATTAATTTTATTAAAATCTTAGGTAAACGTTTAAGTAGTATGTGCGACCATTTCCATAGAAATAACGTGGTGCAAACACTTCAATTGGGTTGTTACTATCGTCTAGAACATCTTGATAATTTGCAAGACGACCTTGTTCAAATCCACCAGTTCTATATTCTTTACCTAGTACATTATTGATAGTCGCAAAGAAACCTACAAACTTGTCGCCTATTTTCCAAGATTTCCCACCTACTACATTTAATAGTTCATATGGGTTGAATTTTTCTTGTTTCAATAAGCCTCTAGCAATTTCTTCATCATAATTTGATACTGGTAAACCGTCTAAATCAGTCACAAAGTTTTCTGATCTTCTTAGTGGTGCAACGTCCACATATGAATTAGAGAAGAAGTTTGCAGTAGCACCTACCCACCAGTAATCTGGATCACGGTATTCAAAACCTACTTGATAAGCTTGTTCTGGTCCACCAGCGATGTGGTAATCTTTTAAATTAGTAGTTCCATCACCAAATGTTAAATCGACATTAGGAAAGTCATCACTATTTAAATAGATATTAGGATTGTTGCTATAAGTATTTGTACCAAATGCAGCAGCTGCTTTTAAAGCAATTGTTGGTGTTACTTGAACTTCCAGTCCTAGTTCTCCACCGATATTGCGACGATCTATGTTAGTCATCACTTCTTGTACAAAAGCGTTACCATCTTGAGTTGGAGCACCAGATAAACCTTCTACAAAATAGAAGCCTACATCCGTACCATCTTTAAATTGTGTGAAGTAACCTGTTAATCTAGCCTTTACAATAGGAGATCTATAGATATAAGATATATCTGTAGAATATACTGTCTGAGACTCTAGACCAGTTGTAGTATTATTGTTTTGTCTGGCATTAGGGAAAGCACTTCTTATTGTAGGAGCATCTGTTAAATAAGCTCCGTTAAAATCAATAAAGCTTTTACCACTTAATTTATAAGTAGCACCACCTTTAATTCCAAAGTTGGTAAAATCTAGTTGTTCTCCTTTTCCAAAAGAATTGTCAGCAAAGTTACCATTACGGAATTTACCATCTCTTTGATAAGAAGTTTGAGTAATGTTACCAGCTATATAGAAGTCAACCTTCTTAGTCTTAAACTGAGCTTGAGCAAATGCATCGATCTCATCAACTAATATGTCATAATTGTACTTATAGCGATCTCCTTCGCCTACAATACGATTAGGGTTGTTTAAATCTGATTGTGCCGCTTGATCTTGTGTTATGTTAGAGGTTTCTTGTGCAAAGAAATCTACATCTAGATAACCACCGCCACCTAAAAGATCATCTATTTTTGCATAGTTTTCACTTTTTAAATTACGATAGCTCACTCCACCTGTGAATAAAATATTATCTGTAATATCTGCAGTAAGAATTGAGTTTACCATTAAAAGATCGTCATCGATACGATCTTCTTGTATAGCATAAACACTAGTTCCTCCTTGTTGAGTAAATGAAGCGTTTGCTCTATAAAGTGCATCCCAATCTAACTGACCGTTACTTACAAACTCTTGTTGAGCTAGATAAGCATTAGAATAATCTAAACCATTACGTAAGAAATAACTAGGTAAATTTTGATAATAATCAGGATTAGGATTACGTGCACCACCTATGTAAGAATCTTGACCATCTAGAGTTACTAAACGAGTACCACCATTATCGATACGAGTGTTTCCTATACGACCAAATTGATATCCTACGTTAGTATTTAATTTCACTTTTTCATTGATTTGCCAGTTGTGGTTCAACATTAAAATAGGCTCTTCAATTTCTCTGATACGACTATTGCGTTTTTCACCATCGATATAACCCCAGTTAGGATTATAAGTAATTCCTCTTAAGTTTTTTACCTCTTCAGTCATTGGCGATTGTCTACCACGACGATTAGGAGTGTACATACCTGTGAAGTTTAAGAAATGATTGTCATTAATCTTTTTCTCTACAGATAGACCTATAGAATTTGCATCATATACGGTACCATCTATAAATCCTTCTTCTCCAGCTCTACGTGAGGCACTTATTGAGTATGCCCATCCATTACTTTTCAAGCCACTATTGTAAGTTGCCATAAAGCGACCTGTGTAACTACGGTTACCAGCAGCATATGAAATACGACTACCTTCTCTTTGTTGAGAAGCACGCATATCAATACTCTGAACACCACCTAAACCACCAAATGTATTATCTGCAGCAGATAATCCCATAGTAAAGTTTTGGTTACGTTGTAAGTCATTTAATCCACCCCAATTACTCCATTGTGGTCGTCCAGAAAAAATCTTGTTCATAGTTAGTCCATTAATAAGGACACGACCATCTTCACTATTCAATCCACGAGGCCTAAAGAATGTCGCACTAAAATCAAATGCTGCCGCTCTTAAGAATATATCTCTTGAAGATTGTAAAAGTCCAGATACATTGTTTGCAGCATTCTGGTCATCAGACAGATCATTTTCTGTTAGTGAAATAACACCTGCAGTTTGTTCTTGATCACTAAAATCTACTCTTAAATAAAGTGGATCAATATTAACTGGTGTTAATTCATTTACAACAATAGGTAAAGTACGGTTGTAATGATCAGCTGCACTAACTTGCATTTTCTGATCTCCTTGTGGGATACCGCTAGCAAAATTAAAGAAACCATCAGCATCAGTAGTTGCTGTAAACTTGGTTCCTAAGATTTCAATCAGCGCTCCTTTAATAGGTTCTTCGGTTGATTCGTCAATTACTCGACCTTTTACCACTTGGGCACTCGCAATAGAGCCGCAGACCAGTAAAATCAACAAAATCAACTTGCTAATTTGTTTATTCATAAGAGTTGTTTATTAATATATCGTTATTAATGGGCTGCAAAAGTACGTTTTTCTATGGTTAACAGTACCTTTGGCGCGGCGTTTGTATAAATGTTTACATAATGTTAATCTAAGTTAATTAAAAGAAATGTATAAATATCTCATTACCAGTGCTTTTGTTTTTTTCGCTTTCGCTAAAGCGTCTCATGCACAACAAGATAACAATGACACAAAACAGTATAAAATACAAACTGTTGCGTTTTACAATCTAGAAAATCTTTACGATACAGAAGATGATCCTACAATCAATGATGAAGCCAGCCCTATGATGGAAATGGCTGAAGGATTAAGAGAAGACGTGTATCAAAAGAAATTAACAAACATGGCACGTGTTCTTAGAAAAATTGGTGCAGATAAGTCGGGAACTGCTCCTGCTTTAATAGGTGTTTGTGAAGTTGAAAACCGTAAGGTACTTGAAGACCTTGCGAGCCACGAGCTATTAAGAGACTATGATTATGGTATAGAACATTACGATTCTCCAGACAGACGTGGTATTGATGTCGCTTTATTATATAAGAAGAGTGAATTTAAAGTGATTAACTCTCAGTCGAGACGTTTAGACATATCAGATCCTGGTAGTGGTCGCCGTATTTTTACTCGTGATCAGTTAGTGGTAACAGGAGAGCTTAATGGCGATCTTATGAGTGTTATCGTTAATCACTGGCCATCACGTAGCGGTGGCGAGATGCGTAGTAGAGCAAAACGTGTTGCAGCAGCAGCCTTAAATCAGCAAATTATCGATTCCTTGCACGTAACTAATGCGATGGCCAAAATAATGACCATGGGAGATTTAAATGATGACCCTACTAATGAGAGTGTTCTTAAAACATTAAATGCACAACAAGATCAGGAAGACGTAAAGCCTCAAATGATTTATAATCCATACATCCAAATGTTAAAAGATGGTTTTAACACGCTTTCTTACAGAGATGCAGGAAATATTTTTGACCAGATCATGCTTACTTATCCTTTATTAAAAAAAGCAGATCAAGAAGGTTACTTCTATTATCATGCTGGAATTTATAATCCTAGTTTTATGACTAATAAATCTGGACGCTATAAAGGGTATCCGTTACGTAGCTATAATAATGGTAGTTTCACTAATGGTTTCAGTGATCACTTTCCTGTATATGTATATCTTATAAAGGAAGAGAAAGAATAATAATCTCATCACACTATAAAAAAAGCAGCCCAAAGGCTGCTTTTTTTATTTCTAAAAATGATAGAAAGCATTTTCTAAATGTTCGACTTTTGTTCCTGCTTTATTTTTTATAATGGCGATAATATCAAATCTAGCCTCGATATCATCACCAGCATGATGTTCAATATAATGGTCTGCAGTGGATACCAGTCTTTTAATTTGAGCAGGCTTTAAAAAATCTTGTGGATCACCAAAATCTAGTGTAGAACGCGTTTTTACTTCGACTATGACTATGGTATTTCCTTTTTGTGCGATGATGTCGATCTCTCCTTTAAGATACACATAGTTTGTGGTAAGAATGTCATATCCATTTTTAAGCAAGTAGTTCACAGCTATTTTTTCTCCTTCTTTCCCTAGTTCGTTATGATCTGCCATAATTTAATAAGTGAAAGTGATATGATTCTTTTTAATGGAAACATGCATATCTGTGCCTAGTTTTAGGCTACGGTTATCTTTTATATGCCCAGCAGGGAAATTAAAAATCACAGGATAATGATAACTAGCAGTTATGTCTTTGATAATCTCCACCGCATTTTTACCAAACGGAATTTTGTGATCTCTCATATCAGTCATTCCACCTACGATTAAACCTTTGAGCTTATCTAAATGCCCAGCTCTTTTAAGTCCATACATCATACGTTCTATATGATATACATACTCATCTATATCTTCTATAAATAGAAAACACCCATCGGTATTTGTAAAACTTTTAGAGCCTAATAGACTGTAGAGAATAGATAAATTTCCACCTACCACACGAGCTTTAAGTTCTTGAGGTTCTATATTGTTATCATTTGTAATAGATATACTTTGAGAATGACCTGTTAAGGCTTTTTTAAAACTATCTATACAAGATTGTGATTTGTCTTTAAGTTCTAATGGCATAAAGCTATGTAAACTCGTGAGATCCATCTTTTGTAAATGACTGTGTAGTATCGTAACATCTGAGTAACCTATGATTAGCTTTTTAAAATTCGCTTTCGCGAAAGCGGAAAAATCAACATCATCGATGATCTGCACGGTACCATAGCCACCACGAGCAATCCATATGGCGTCGATATCTTCATCATTTAAAGCATCTTGAAAATCAGTAATTCTTAAGCTAGTTGTACCGCCAAATTGATGATTTATGGCTCCTATAGTTTTACCATAACTCACGCGTAAACCCCATGATTCTAATAACTCATGTGCTGGCTTTAAGTCAGCCTGAACAGCGCTTCTTGCTGTACAAAGAATTCGTACATGATCGTTACTTTTTAAACCGGTATATGTATATTCTCTCAATATCAGTGATTTAGCTTGATGTGTTCTACGTGAATTTATACTAAAAGTCTTAAAACTAAGTTAAGGAATATATATCTTTATCATTAATACTTAATGTGCTAGCTTATGGAAACTTTTACATCTTGTAACACAGCTACCTTATCGCCTTATGTTCCTACGACAACAAAACCATGGAATATACAACGAGTAAGGCATGTAGTAAAAAGACTGGGATATGGGCTAGACGTCGCACAAGAGAATGCCATTTTATCTCAATCACCTACTACATTTGTAGATACTTGGATTACAGATTCTATTAATTATATGAATACACCAGCGCCGGTTTGGGGCAACTGGGCACAATCTGATTATACAGATTTTAATAGCGAGGCATTTCCTCAAATGGTAGAATGGTTGAAACAAACCTTTGATGATTCTCTTAATCTTAAATTAAGAGCTAAAATGACGCTTTTTTGGCATAATCATTTTGTGACTAAGGCAGATGATTATCAAGCGCCATCATGGCTATATCAATATTATGATCTATTGCAAACTCATGCTTTAGGTAATTTTAAAACGCTTACTAAAGAGATCGGTAAGAATGAGGCCATGCTGGTTTATCTTAATGGAGTGCTTAACAATAAATGGAGTCCAAATGAAAATTATGCTCGAGAACTTTTTGAGTTATTCACTCTAGGAGCAAATAATAACTATACACAAACAGATATTGTAGAAGCGGCAAGAGCTTTAACAGGATATAATAGCTGGACCCAATTGGGCGCACCTATTGTATTTCAAAGTTCTACATTTGATAATACAGATAAAATAATTTTCGGTAGTGCACCTACTAATTTTGATCATGACAATTTAATAGATCATCTTTTCAGTGTTAGAGCAAATGAGATTTCAGATTTTATCGTAAAAAAAATATATAGAGCTTTTGTGAGTCCAGAGTTGCCTTCACAGACTATAATTGATCAATTAGCGACAACATTCCGCACTGGGAACTGGGAAATTGTACCTGTTTTAAGACAGCTTTTTAAGAGTGAGCACTTTTTTGAAGATGATGCTATAGGTTCTAGTATTAAAGATCCAATGGATTGCTTTTTAACTTTTATAAAAGAGGCTAATTTTCCATACACACCACAACAACTTGAAGTATTGGTATACTATTCGGCAAACTTAGGTCAAGAATATTATAATCCAGTAGATGTTGCAGGATGGCAAGGTGATCGCGATTGGATCAATAGCAGCACGATAACAGGTAGGTGGCAAGGCTTAGAATATATTATGTGGACCACATGGAATCTAGATCAAGAGCTATTTAGAAACCTAGTTATTTCTATAGCAAGTTCTAATAATGATCCTGCGGTTATCGCTCAAGAAATGGTGGATCGATTTGTTCCAAAAACATTGCATACTACGGCAGACTATGCTCTAGCAACACAAGTATTTAAAGGAGATGTGCCTCAAAATTATTATGATAATATGCAATGGAATCTTCAATGGGGTTCTGTTCCTTATCAAGTGGTTTTATTACTGCAACACATTTTTAGAATGCCAGAATTTCAACTTAAATAATTAGCGCTATGTGTGATACTCATAAAAAACATCAAGACCCTAATTCACAAGCGCATCATGAAGAACATGAAGCCTGGAGCCGTAGAACTTTTTTACAAGCCCTAGGTATTGCCGGTGCAGGAACATTTGCATTAGGTGGAGCTCAGATTTCTAGTGCGATGGCTAGCCCTATTACAGCGGCGTTATCATCTAGTACAAATGATCGTGTTTTAGTATTAATAAGGCTTAAAGGTGGAAACGATGGTTTGAATACAATTGTCCCATTAAATCAGTACGGTACTTATGCTTCTCAACGACCTAACATCGCACTTGCTCAAAGCAGCCTCTATAATTTATCGACAGACTTTGGGTTGCCATCGTACATGAGTAGTTTACAATCTCGATGGGGAAATGGAGAGATGAAAGTTGTACATGGTGTAGGATATGCAGGCCAGGATTTATCACATTTCAGATCTAGTGATATATGGGCAAGCACAGATGCTGTAAATAATGAAGAAACCGGATGGATGGGTAGATTTTTTGAAAATGAGTATCCTAATTTTTTATTGAGTCCGCCAGCTATTCCGCCGGCGATACAAATAGGTAGTTTAGGTAATCTAGCTTTTGAAGGTATACAAACTAATTATGCCTTTTCTGTGGCAGATCCACAACAGCTTTATAATCTAGCACAAAACGGATGGCAGCACGATGCGTTGAATGTGCCACCATGTACTTATGGAGACCAGTTAAGCTTTTTAAGAACTACTACTAACACCACGTTTGCTTATGCAGGTGTTATCAATACTGCATATCAAGCAAGTACAACACAAGCCACATATGGAAATCATACCATTGCAGACCAGCTGGCAATTGTTGCAAGATTGATTAAAGGTCAATTAGGAACTAAGGTTTATATGGTAACCTTAGATGGGTTTGACACACATGCAAATCAAGCTAGTACTCATGCAGATCGTATGCAAAAATTAGCAGATTCAATTGACGCTTTTTATACAGATCTTGCGGCCTACGGAAATCAGGATGAAGTATTGTGTATGACTATATCAGAATTTGGTCGTCGTGTAGAAGAAAACGGTTCTAACGGTACAGACCATGGCGCTGCAGCACCTATGATGCTTTTTGGTGGTGGATTAAACGGTAATGGCTTTATAGGATCGCATCCTAGCTTAACTAATCTAGATGCAAATGGTAATATGATCTATAGCACAGACTTTAGAGATATATACTCTACCGTTATGAAAGAATGGTTGTGTATTGATCCTACAGTGGTAGATCAGGCGATGCTTAATGGTAATTATAACAATATAAATTTAGGATTTAATTGTACTACTTTATCAAATCCATCTTTTGAAAATCAAGATTTTAAACACTTTGTGGTCAATAGACAGGACAGCGATGTGCTTTATCTAAAAATGGATGTAGGGCGCAAGTTAGATATTAAGGTTTATAATTTCATGGGCCAGCAAATAGGTCAATTAGCAAATGAATATTACATGCCTGGTGTTCATGAGATTGATATAAAAGCAACGCTACAAACTCGATTAGCATCTGGTAATTATATCTACAGAATTAGTTCTGGTACAGATCAGTACTCGAGCCAGTTTTTGATACGATAGCTCACTGATTATATATTGATTTGTGTTTACGCTTTCGCGAAAGCATCATTATAACCATCAACCTGCTATAAAAACACGTGCATAGCTGTTTCATTAATCGTAAATTTGCAACTCTCAAAATAAGTTCATGAGCAGTCAACAACGATTTACGATTACGGCAGCATTGCCATATACTAACGGTCCAGTTCATATAGGTCACCTTGCAGGTGTGTATGTGCCTGCAGATATTTTTGCACGTTACCAGCGCATGCGTGGTAGTGATGTAGCCTTTATTTGTGGTAGTGATGAGCATGGTGTTCCTATTACTATTAAGGCAAAAAAAGAAGGTATTACTCCGCAAGAACTGGTAGATCGTTATCATAAAATTATAGGCGACTCTTTTGAAGAATTTGGGATCACCTTTGACCATTATGGTCGTACTAGTTCTACAGAGCATCATAATACAGCAAGTGCTTTTTTTACAACACTCTATAATGACGGTAAGTTTATAGAACAAGTAACAGAGCAATTATACGATCCAGAAGCAGACCAGTTTCTAGCAGATCGTTTTGTGGTCGGGACTTGCCCTAAATGTGGTAATACAGAGTCTTATGGAGATCAATGTGAGAAATGTGGAACTTCCCATAATGCGACAGATTTAATAGATCCTAAAAGTGCTATTACAGGTAATATACCAGAACTTAAGGAAACTAAACACTGGTTTTTACCACTAGATGAATATAGCGACTGGTTAAATGAGTGGATTGTTGAAGGACATTCTAAGGATTGGAAAGCTAACGTTTTAGGTCAAGTGAAAAGCTGGATTACAGATGGTTTGCATCCACGTGCCGTGACGCGTGATCTAGATTGGGGAATTCCAGTTCCTGTAGAAGGAGCAGATGGTAAGGTGTTATACGTTTGGTTTGATGCTCCTATTGGCTATATCTCAGCGACTAAAGAATGGGCAGCTCGAGAAGGCAAAAATTGGGAAGATTACTGGAAAAAGGATGATACAAAACTATTGCACTTTATAGGTAAGGATAATATTGTTTTTCACTGTATTATTTTCCCTGCAATGTTAAAAGCGCATGGCGATTATGTGATGCCAGATAATGTGCCAGCAAATGAATTTTTAAATCTAGAAGATGATAAGATTTCTACTTCTAGAAACTGGGCCGTTTGGTTACATGAGTATCTAGAGGATTTCCCTGGACAGCAAGATGTGTTACGTTATGTATTAACGGCAAACGCACCAGAGACTAAGGATAATAATTTTACTTGGAAAGATTTTCAAGCGAGAAATAATAATGAGTTAGTGGCAAACCTAGGAAACTTTGTAAACCGTGTTATAGTATTGACTAATAAATACTACGACGGTATTGTTCCTGAAACGGCTAATCTTGCTCAAAGAGATCTAGATGTTTTAGAACAAATCAAAGCATTTCCTAAAACCATAGGTGATAGTTTAGATCGTTACCGTTTTAGAGAAGCATTGCAAGAATTAATGAACTTATCCAGTATAGGTAATAAATACATTGCCGAAGAAGGATTAGAACCATGGAAACTAGCTAAAACAAATCCAGAGCAAGTGCAAAACATTATGTATGTGTGCTTGCAACTTACTACAGCACTTGCTATATTAAGTGAACCTTTCCTACCGCATACTTCAAGTAAGTTAAAAAGTATGCTCGGTTATTCTTTACTTGATGCAGAATCTGCTAGTTGGATTCGTGTAGCAAGCTCAGAACCATTACTACCATCCAACCACAAAATCAATAAAGCCGAGTTGCTTTTCTCTAGAATAGAAGATGAACAGGTAACCGCACAATTAGAAAAATTAGAAGCTACTAAAGCTGCAAATGCGGCAACAATTCCTAACCTTATGCCACAAAAAGACGAGACTAATTACGACGATTTCATGAAAATGGACTTGCGAGTAGGAGAAATTCTTACTGCCGAGAAAATGCCTAAAACAGATAAGTTGATGGTCATGACCGTAGATACTGGAATAGATAAAAGAACTATCGTTTCTGGAATCGCACAGCATTTTAGTGCTGAGGAATTAGTAGGTCGTAAAGTAACCGTACTGGCAAATCTTGCTCCTAGAAAACTACGTGGTGTAGAATCTCAAGGAATGATTCTCCTTGCCGAAGATCCAGAAGGAAAACTAGTCTTTGTAAATCCAGATGATGCCGTTGTGAATGGTGCTACTATAGCATAAATTTATTTCCAAAGGGCAGACTTAAGTCTGCCCTTTGGAAATAAATACTACCTACTAAACTAATATTTAATTATTCAGGATATATAACTTCCCAAATAGTTCCATCTATTTCATCAAAACGGATGACACCAAAATTTTGATCATAATAGATAACATTAATATTATGTAATAAATTTGAAGTGGTTGAACTGGAATTCCTAACCTGATTAGATCCGGAATCAAATTTAACTACTTTGTTGAAATGCATATTATTTACTTGAAACATTCCAACTTCTGTAAATTCATTTTCTCTTAAAAATAGATTTGCCGGATTCTGACTTCCTGAAAGTCCAAATCCATTAATTGAAACGTTCCATAATGGAAAATTAAGCGATTGCTTAAATGAAGAATGGCTTTTATTGACGTAATAATGCATTTGTTCTCTATACGTATGAATATTCGTGTCGTGCTCTAGCAATGTCATTTTAATCACTTGACTATCAAATGTATGCTGAGGTTTGCGATTATTGCCTGAACTGAGAAAGAATCCTGGTCCAGAAATAGGATAATATCCTCTAGCACAATTATCAACTTCCGTTACCTCAAAGTTTAGTATTTCATTGTTGTTGTTCCTATATTGGATAATTTGACCTTCAAAATAGTTGTAAGAAATACTCTTTTCCTCTTGCTCTTTTGTGAATGAATAAGTCGGATTTGTAAAATTGCATCGCTCTTTTACATCATCTTCAGAGCAACCTGAAATCAAAACAAGTTGAAAAATAATAATAGAAAATGTAATTGATTTAAATATTTTGTAAGTCATTACATCAAATTTTAATATTTAAATGTAACGATTTCATATCAAAACTATTGCATTTTTGATTCTGACATAGAATAAGCTAGTCATTATCATGAAGAACAAAAAGTCGTATGTTAGTAACCAATATTAATTTTCAGATAGATTTTCATATTTGACATGCTATCTATTTGTGTTGGTATTGACTAAATATAATTGCGAAAAATCTAGCCAAATTCCCAGCAACCCCAAAACCTAATTACCCAATTAATCCTTCCACTCTGCAATAAAAAGATTCGTATCGCGTCCACCGCCATTATTGCGATTAGAAGAGAACGCTAGGTATTTACCGTTGTTTGAGAATACTGGAAATGCGTCAAAAGTCTCACCGTGAGTAATACGTTCTAGACCAGTTCCGTCCGTATTAATCATGTAAAGATTGAAAGGAAAACCGCGTTCTGCCTCAAAATTAGATGAGAACAACACACGCTTACCATCTGGTAAAAAGAAAGGTGACCAATTAGCATTTCCTAACTGCGTTAACTGGCGTAAATCAGATCCGTCTGCATTACAAATGTAGAGTTCCATCTCTGTAGGCTGTACTAATCCTAATTTCAATAAATCTTTATATTCTTTGATTTCAGCTTCGGTCTTAGGTCTTGAAGAACGGAAAATGAGTTGTGTACCATCTGGTGAGAAGAATGCGCCACCATCATAACCTAATTCATAAGTGATTTGCTTCACATTACTACCATCTATATCCATAGTGTATAATTCTAGATCACCACTACGATCACTTGTAAACACTATTTTATCGCCTTGCGGAGAAACAGTAGGCTCTGCATCATAACCTTTTTCGTCAGTTAATTGAGCTGTGATATTTCCTTCTAGATCTGCTACAAAAATGTCATAGCTGTCATAAATAGGCCATACATATTTCCCGTTTTCTTTCAATGGAGTATCTGGACAATCATCCATCGCAAGGTGCGTACTTGCATAAATGATATGCTCATTATCTGGTAAGAAATAAGCACAGGTCGTTCTTCCTTTACCAGTAGAGACCATTTTAGGCACGCTATTGCGAAAGCTATCTCCATTATTCATCAAGAACATTTGATCACATTCTACATCCCAAGCGGTGTTGTTGCTTTGAAACACCAGTTGTTTATCATCAAAACTCCAGTAAGCCTCGGCATTATCGCCACCAAAGGTCACCTGCTGGATATCCTTAAAATGATTTTCACCTTCCATGATCAATGGATTGTCATTGACTTTTTCTGCTTCAGTTGTAGCTGCTGCTTCAGTATTTACAGAGTCTTTACAGCTTATAACAGCCATTAATGCGATTAGAAATAGGAACGTTCTCATGGATGATTTAATTTTGAGCAAAATTACAAGCTAGATATGAGAATCGCGACACTTTTTATAGCCATTTGTTTATTAGTCTCTTGCAAGACAGAAGTGAAATCTTTAGAACCTGTAAAAGGTAACATGAAAGCCGATGTGGTTTATCTAGCATCAGACGACTTGCAAGGTCGTGAGACTGGTACTTCTTATGAATTACAAGCAGCAGATTATATTGCAAAACGCATGAAAGAATCTGGTCTAGAACCTAAAGGTAATGAAGGAACTTATTTCCAGACTTTTTCTTTTAAACCTTCAAGCGATCCACATCAAGAAGCTGCCTTTACAGATGAGAAAGGCGATGCATTTCTTACAGGAACTAACGTTCTAGGTTATATTGATAATGGCGCTGCACAAACAGTAGTAATAGGTGCGCACTATGATCATTTAGGAATGGGCGGCGAAGGTTCTTTACATCGTGAAGGAGAAGCTATTCATAACGGAGCAGATGATAATGCGAGTGGTGTTGCGGTTATGTTAGATCTAGCTTACGAATTGAAAACGAGCGATAAAAAAGGGAATAACTACTTATTCATGGCATTTTCTGGTGAAGAAATGGGATTATTAGGTTCTAATTACTTCACTAAAAACTCGACAATTGCTCTGGATTCTATTACCTACATGATTAACATGGATATGGTGGGCAGGCTAAATGAAGAAAACACTTTAGCAGTTTATGGAACAGGAACTTCGCCGCGATGGAACCAAATCATTAACGCAGTTAATAAAGATTTTGAACTGGCATTAAGTGAAAGTGGAGTAGGACCTAGCGATCATACATCGTTTTACTTAAATGATATACCAGTTTTACATTTCTTCACTGGTCAACATGAAGATTACCACAAACCAGGCGACGATGCCGAGAAATTGAATTATGATGGGATGCAAAAAATCTCTGATTATATCTTAAGAATCACTGCAGAGTTTGATAACGCTGGAAAACTAGCCTTTAGAAAAACAAAAAACGAGAGCGAAGAAGTGCCGCGTTTTAAGGTAGGTCTAGGAGTCGTGCCAGATTATTTATTTACCGGAAAAGGAATGCGTATCGATGGAGTAAGCGAAGAGAAACCAGCACAAAAAGCAGGATTGTTGAAAGGTGATGTCGTTGTAAAACTAGGTGATAGTACTATAGTAGATATGATGAGTTACATGCGCACATTAGCAACATTTGATAATGGTGATAAGACTATGGTAACCGTTGATCGTGATGGTAAAATGGTGGAGAAAGAGATTGAGTTTTAGGCTTATGAATTATTTAGAGATTGAGCGTTTCTAGTCTCGTTTAAATTTAATTCTCTTTTTGTTTTTCTATTTACATTTTCAGACTACTTTTGCACCCAATCTCAAGGGGTGCTTTTAGAAATAAAGGCTGAGATAATACCCAAGGAACCTGGGCGAGTAATGTCGCTAAGGGAAAAGATTTAAGTTAGTTGATTTGTGTGCTATAATTTCGCTTTCGCGGAAGCAGGCTTCGCAACTATCTTTATCAAGAGAATCCTTCAAACATTTTATTTTAATCAAACCGAATAAATGCCCCTTTTATTTGAACTTAAAAAAAGTTCTAATGAAACATTTATCTCGCGTTGTAATTGCTATGGCATTAACAGTAACCGGCCTAGCAACAGCGCAAACAACACAAGAAGCAGACACCACAAAATCTGAAAAACTAGATGCGGTGCTTGTAAAAGCTGTACGTGTAAATGCAAAATCGCCTATCACACACAGTAACCTTACTAAAGAGGAAATTGCAAAACGTAACTTAGGACAAGACATTCCTATGCTACTTAATTTTTTACCATCTGTGGTTACCACCACTGATGCTGGTGCTGGTATAGGTTATACAGGATTAAGAGTACGTGGTGTAAGTTCACAATCTACTAACGTGACCATCAATGGTATTCCTTATACAGATGCAGAATCGCTAGGTACATTTTGGGTAAATCTAGGAGACTTTTCTTCTTCTGTAGAGAGTTTACAACTACAGCGTGGAGTAGGAACTAGTACTAATGGTAGTGGTGCCTTTGGAGCAAGTATTAATGTATTAACTGATGCAGTTTCTAAAGAATCCAGCGGTGAAATCTCTAATTCTATAGGTAGTTTTAATAGTAGAAAACACACTGTAAAGTTCTCAACAGGTCTCATGAATGATCACTTTGAGATTGCAGGTAGATTGTCTAACATACAATCTGATGGTTATATCGACAGAGCGACCTCAGACTTAAAATCGTATTTCTTACAAGGTGCTTATGTAGATGATAATACCTTAATTAAAGCGGTGACTTTTGGTGGTAATAATGTCACTTATCAATCTTGGTTTGGTATCGATAAGGCAACGCTTAGAGAAAACAGAACCTTTAATCCAGCTGGTCAATATGAAGATGAAAATGGTGTCACTCAATTTTATGATAACGAGGTAGATGATTATAGACAAGATCACTATCAATTACACTGGAACCAGCGTTATAATAGAAACTGGTCTACTAACATAGGATTGAACTATACTTACGGACGTGGATTCTTTGAGCAGTTTAAAGAAGATGATGACTTTTCTACCTATGGATTTGATGAACTAACAGTTGATGGACAGACCGTAAATACAACAGATGTAATACGTCGTCGCTGGTTAGATAACGATTATTATGTTTTTAATGCGAGCGCAAATTATAAAAATAGAAATCTAGACATGATTTTCGGGACATCCATCAGTCATTATGACGGTGATCATTATGGTGAAGTGATATGGGCAAGATTTGCAAGTCAAAGCAATATTAGAGACCGATATTATGATGGTAATGGTAAAAAGAATGACTTCTCTGTGTTCTCAAAAGCTACTTATAAGCTTAATGATAAAGTTCAATTGTATGGTGACTTACAGGTAAGAAACGTAAATTATTCTACGTCTGGGATTACATCAGATCTTGTAGAATTGTTAGTTGATGAGAATTACACATTCTTTAATCCTAAGGCTGGTGTAACGTATAGGTATAATGATAATAATGATTTATACCTATCGTATGCAAGAGCAAATAGAGAGCCTAATAGGAACGATTTTGAAAGTGACTCTTCTATCAGACCAGAACAGTTGAATGACTTTGAACTAGGATGGCGTCACAAAGAAGGCAACTTCTCCTTCAATGCAAACGGTTACTTAATGTTATATAATGAGCAATTAGTGTTAAGTGGTGAGTTAAATGATGTAGGTGCACCATTAAGAACTAATAGTGGTGAAAGCTATCGTTTAGGTCTAGAATTAGAAGCTGTAATACCAGTTAATAGTAAACTTACGATCCAGCCTAATCTAGCTTTAAGCAGCAATAAGAATAAAGAAACCATAAGATCATTTGATGGTGAATTGCAAAATCTAGGCAGTACTGATATCGCTTTTTCACCAGAAGTAGTAGCCGCAAATGCTATCGTTTTTCAACCTATAAAAAATCTACAAGTTTCTTTACTTAGTAAGTTTGTTGGTGAGCAGTTTATGAGTAATACTGAGGCGCAAGAATCTAAATTAGACAGCTATTTTACAAATGACATCAATTTAATTTACACCATTAAGCCACGATCAGTTTTTAAAACTATTGTGCTTACTGCACTAGTAAATAACATCTTTGATGAGAAATATGAGTCTAACGGTTATTACTTTACCTATGATGACGATTTCTCTAATCCAGGCACCATCACAACTGTAGAAGGTAATGGATTCTATCCTCAGGCAGGTATTAACTTCTTAACTGGAGTAACACTTACTTTTTAAAAGTATAATAAAACTTCATTCAGGTTCTAATCTAGAAGTGATTTTAAATATCACGCTAGATTAGAGCCTTTTTTAATTAAAGACTCTAATAATATTACCACTACGTTCTACACGATAAGCTTTTAAACCATATTGTCCGCCACCTTGTGTAGGCTGGCCATTAAAGATACTGTACTCATTATTATCATCTGTACACGGACAAGATGCCGTGATACCAGAAACTGTCATTTTAGAACACTCATTAGGCGAGTGATTAGGGTCACTTAATTCATAGGCAAAATATTGTGAGTTACCGGGATGGTATATAACAAAACCACGCAAGCCACCACTATTAACCACTACAAAATTGCCAGGAAAGTTTAAAGCACCATACTGTGGTAAATTGGTGTTTAAATCTACCTGAAAGGCAAGGTTAACCAGAAAAGGATTGTTGCGAGCGTCATCATCACTTGCGCATGATAATACGATAAACAGCACACTAATAATAAACGCTTTACGCATAATTAAGTTTCTTTTAAAGACTTCAAATGTATAACGATGATATTGATATTTAGTATATTTGTTTTTGAAATCCCGCAGCAATGATGGGATTTTGTTATTTATATTCTCAATTACTGGTAAATGTAGGAGTGAATTAGAGAATACGCTTTCGCGGAAGCTGTCTTAAAACAGCCAACGTGAATAATTAAAACAGCAAAACTATGAGTAACGTATCGTACTATACAGAAGAAGGGTTTAAAAAATTAAAAGATGAGCTAAAACAGCTTAAAGACATTGAGCGCCCTAGAGCATCACAGGCCATCGCTGAAGCAAGAGACAAAGGTGATTTAAGTGAAAATGCAGAATATGATGCTGCCAAAGAAGCTCAAGGAATGCTGGAAATGCGTATTTCTAAGCTAGAAGCAGTAGTCTCTAACGCTCGTATTATTGATGAGAGTGATTTAGATCTATCTAAAGTCCTTATCCATAGCAATGTAAAAATCAAAAACCTGAATAATAAAATGGTCATGAACTATAAGCTCGTGGCACAAAGTGAGTCTGATATTACTAAAGGTTTAATATCTGTCGATTCTCCTATAGGGAAAGCCTTATTAGGTAAAGAAGTAGGTGAAGTTGCCGAGGCTGTTGTGCCAGTAGGAACCATTAAGCTAGAAATCATGGAAATCTCAAGAGGATAGTTATGAGCATATTCACAAAAATCATTAACGGAGAAATCCCATGTTACAAAGTAGCAGAAAATGAGGACTTTATCGCTTTTTTAGATGTTAATCCTAATGCTCCAGGACATACCTTATGTGTTCCTAAAAAAGAGGTCAATAAAATCTTTGACCTAGAT
Source organism: Nonlabens ulvanivorans (assembly GCF_000732625.1). Classification (GTDB taxonomy): domain Bacteria; phylum Bacteroidota; class Bacteroidia; order Flavobacteriales; family Flavobacteriaceae; genus Nonlabens; species Nonlabens ulvanivorans. The sequence goes on along the minus strand of NZ_JPJI01000032.1, from coordinate 431,014 downwards.
AGCGAGACTTACTTTGACCTAATGGATTTCTCTAGAGAAGTTGCACTGGCGTTGAGAGAAGAAGTAACCTGTTTAAGAATCGGGATGAGCGTTATAGGACTAGAAGTTCCTCATGTACATGTACATTTAATACCACTACGTGATATGGAAGACATGCGTTTTTCAAATAAAGTATCACTAACTGATGAAGAAATGCAAGACATCGCTACGAGAGTTAAGGCGCGATTTGACAATTAAGTATTAAAAACCACATCGATCATTAAGACCTGTAAGGTATAGATTAATAACATCATAAGATTTAATGATATCATTAACAGGTAGATTAACGAGATAGGTTTTACCTTTGTAAAAAATTAATATTATGTACCCAGCAGAATTAGTTCAACCGATGCGCGATGATTTAGGAAACGCAGGTTTTGAACACTTATATACCGCAGACGCTGTAAATAGCGCAATTAGTAAAGAAGGAACAACACTAGTAGTAGTAAATTCAGTATGTGGATGTGCTGCTGCAAATGCGCGTCCTGGAGCAAAAATGTCTTTAGAAAACGCCAAAAAACCAGATCATATCGTGACGGTATTTGCAGGTGTAGATCGTGAGGCAGTAGATGCAGCAAGAGCAGCTATGATTCCTTTTCCACCTAGTTCACCTAGTATGGCATTATTTAAAAATGGTGAGTTAGTGCACATGTTAGAGCGTCACCACATTGAAGGTCGCCCAGCAGAGATGATTGCTGAAAATCTTAAAGAAGCTTACAACGAGAATTGCTAATACATTTCTAGTTTAAGAAATAAAAAAGGTTGTGTAGAAATACACAACCTTTTTTATTTATACAGCACCATTCCTTTTACTATGCGTGCATATCAATTGATTCAAACATCGATGGATATGCACTTTTTGCATTATATATTTGTGCTATGCAAAAAATTATCTCGTATCCTTTAACGATACTACATTTTATACTCTTTTTTTTGATGCTGGTGATCTTTCATCCTATCCAGTTGATATGTCATAAAATATGGGGATATGACGCCCATAGAAAAAGTGTTGCCATTTTAAACTGGTTTTTAATGCAAACCCAGCTGCCGCTTTTCAACACCTTTGACTTTAAGTTTAAAGAAGAATTGCCTGTAGGGCCATCATATATATTTGTGAGTAATCACCAGAGCATGTTTGATATACCACCATTGATTTATCACTTGCGTCATTATCACGCAAAGTTTATTGCAAAAAAAGAACTAGCAAAAGGAATACCTAGTATATCTCTTAACCTGCGCATCGGTGAGAACTGTGCCATCGATCGCAAGGACGCAAGACAATCTATTGCGGCATTAATAAAATTTGCAAAAAACGTTTATGAAAAGAAACGCAGCGTTGTGATTTTTGCCGAAGGTTCTAGAAGCCGCACTGGTGTGCCTAAACCTTTTAAAACTAAAGGTTTATTAACGCTTTTTAAATATATACCAGATGCTGTCGTTGTACCAGTAACGGTAAACAACTCATGGAAAGTGGATCGCTATGGGAAATTCCCTTACGGTATCGGTAATAAGATTTCTGTTTTGGTACATGAGCCTATACCTATCGCTGGTCGTGATGGAGAAGAAGTTATAGCACAGGCAGAATCAGTAGTACATGGTGCGGTAACCAGTACAGCAATAGATTCTTAGGTTAAGAAATGCTGTAAATAACTGATTATTATTGTAATTACGCTTTCGCGAAAGCGAACTAAACATTAAAACACGTACTTTTAAAGTCTATTAATATATTTATGAATATCAAGCCCCTAAAAAATATACGCATCGAGGTGATGCAATCGCTAGAAAGTAAGGTGCAGTCCTTTATGGATGAGTACTTGATTCCGGTCGACAAGATATGGCAGCCTACAGACTTTTTACCTAACTCTCAAGAAGATACTTTTTTTGATGAGGTTACAGAATTAAGAGAGCTGGCAAAGGAACTACCTTATGATTTTTGGGTAGCTCTAGTCGGAGATACCATTACTGAAGAAGCATTACCTACCTATGAGTCCTGGCTTATGGATGTAGAAGGTATTAATCAGGTAGAAGGAAAAGGTAATATATGGTCTAAATGGGTACGCCAGTGGACTGGTGAAGAGAATCGTCATGGCGATGTGTTGAACAAGTATCTTTACTTATCTGGTCGTGTGAACATGCGCGAGATAGAGATTACCACACAACATTTAATTGCAGACGGTTTTGATATAGGAACAGATCGTGATCCTTATAAAAACTTTATTTATACTAGTTTTCAAGAATTAGCCACATATATATCACACAATCGTGTCGCAAAACTCGCACGTGGTTATGGTAATAGTGCGCTATCTAAAATGTGTCGTATGATATCTGGTGATGAGATGCGTCATCACAAAGCATACAGCATGTTTGTTACTGAGATTTTTAAAGTAGACCCTAATAATATGATGGTTGCTTTTAAAGATATGATGGTTAATAAAATCGTTATGCCTGCTATGTTTTTAAGAGAAGCAGGACAATCAATGGGATCTGCTTTTGAGGATTTCTCAAACAGTGCACAACGTATCGGTGTCTACACAGCACAAGATTATATTGATATCATGCAAAAGTTGATTGATATGTGGGATATCGCAAATATGAAAGGATTGAATGAAGAGGCAGAAAAAGCACGCGATTATTTAATGAAGCTTCCTGCACGTATGGAGCGTGTTTCTCAACGTATAAAAATACCAGAAGAAATCACTCGTTTCACATGGGTAAACCCAGCCATGACTACTTAAACACAAAGTTGTAAATTAATTAAAAATCCTTAGATCTCATCTAGGGATTTTTTGTTTACAAGGTATTGAAGGACTTCGGCTTGATTATTGTTAATTCCTTACAATGTCTTATTAAGTTATTACATTTACGTATCATGAAAATCTACCAAAACAGTCTGCGCAATCGCATTTTTATAGCGATGATTTTATTGACACTTATCTCCAGTCTATTGATCGCTGGAATGTCTATTTATCAATCAAGAGAACAGGCTAAAGATTACCATTCTAAAAGATTACAACGTAAAGAACAGGCCATTAAAGAACAAATTGCCTACGAACTGCGCAAGACCGACTTTGAAGTAGTCACAGAAAATCTTCAATTCATTTTCAGAGAAGAAATTTATGGGATAAGCGATATCCATGGTATGCCTGTAAACATGTACGATTTACAAGGTCGTTTAATAAAAACTTCAAAACCTAAACTTAAAGCCGATAGTCTAGAACTACAGATCAATCATATCATTTTAGAAGGTTTGAAGACCTCTGACACCAGGCGATATGTTATTGAATTTGAAGAAGATGGGAAGAAATACCTGTCTAGTTATTCTTATCTAACTGATAATCAGTTTAAAAATATAGCGATTCTCAATTTGCCTTACCTTGAGAATGATGATTTTATGAATTACGAACTCAAGGAATTTCTCACTAGACTTTCTGGGATTTATGTTTTGATGTTCTTATTCTCTATAGGGTTAGCTTACTTCTTGTCTAAATATATTACCAAATCTATAAGCCGCATCAGCGATCGTTTTAAAGAGATTAATATCGCACAACGTAATGATAAAATTGTAATAGATGAGTCTGATGCTGGCGAGTTAAACGCGCTGGTAATGTCTTATAACAATATGGTCGACCAACTAGAGGAAAGTGCCGTAAAACTGGCTACAAGCGAGCGTGAGCAAGCTTGGCGAGAAATGGCAAAACAGGTGGCGCATGAGATTAAAAATCCGTTGACGCCTATGAGGTTAACGGTGCAAAGTTTTCAACGTCGTTTTGATCCAGCAGATCCTGATTCACAAGAAAAACTCAAAGAATATAGCAACTCACTTATTGAGCAAATAGACGTGATGAGTAATATCGCCAGTGCATTTTCTACCTATGCGACCATGCCAGCGCAAAAAAGTGAAGAGACTGATGTACCTATGGTGACACAGCTTGCGCTAGATATTTTTAATGAGTCGTATATCACTTATGAAGAAGATGCGGCTTCACTGTTTGCCATCTTTGATCGCACACAGCTTATAAGGGTGGTTACTAATTTGATAAAGAATGCTATACAGGCGTTAGATACCGATAGGTCTCCAGAGATTAAAGTATCTGTCACACATGATGAATACAATGTTTACTTAAAAGTAAAGGATAATGGAACTGGTGTTCATGAAGATCATCAAACTAAAATTTTTGAACCTAAGTTTACCACAAAAAACAGTGGTATGGGACTAGGTCTTGCGATGGTAAAGCAAATCGTAGAGAACTTTAAGGGCACGATTACCATGACTACTGAAGTAAATGTAGGGACTGAATTTACGGTTCAAATACCTAGATCTCGATAAATCCGCTTTCGCGAAAGCGATACTAGGAATTCTTATCATTTTTTTAAAGATTCAAATTCTTACTTCACTGCGGTTATGTCTATTTTTACAACAGTAAAAAATAATAGATCATGAACAATATTCTAGTTGCTACAGAAAATAAAATCACAACCATTACGATCAACAGACCTAATAAACTCAATGCGTTAAATAAAGAAACCATTGCAGAATTAAGTCAGGCAATAGATACTGCCGAGGATAATGAAAATACAAGGGTGATTATTCTAACCGGTAGTGGGGAAAAAGCTTTTGTCGCTGGTGCAGATATTGCAGAGTTTGCAGACTTCTCTCCAGAACAAGGTAAAGAGCTTGCCGCTCATGGACAAGAAATACTTTTTAATAAAGTTGAGAACTGTTCTAAGCCTGTTATCGCTGCAGTAAATGGATTTGCTCTAGGTGGTGGACTTGAACTTGCAATGTCTGCTCATTTTAGAATAGCAAGTGATAATGCTAGAGTAGGATTGCCAGAAGTCTCTCTAGGAGTCATACCAGGATATGGTGGTACACAGCGTTTACCACAATTAGTAGGTAAAGGACGTGCTATGGAAATGATTATGACTGCAGGAATGATAGATGCTGCGACGGCACATTCTTATGGATTAGTAAACCACGTTGTGACACAAGATGAATTGATTTCTACTTGCGAGAAAATCGCTGGAAAAATAATGCGCAATAGTCCAGTAGCAATAGGTGCTGCTATTGACGCGGTAAATGCAGGTTATATTGATGGAGTCGATGGTTATCAGGCAGAAATTGACTGCTTTGGTGCATCTTTTGGAACAGACGACTTTAAAGAAGGAACGACTGCGTTTTTAGAAAAGAGAAAAGCTGAGTTTTAGAAATAAAACTTTTAAAAGTCAAAAAAGGGCGGATTTATTTCCGCCCTTTTTTGATTTACTTTTTGTTGTATGATCTTTAAATAAGTTGGATTTATCCTCTAAATAAGAAAAAGTCGTCTTTCATATCCTCAATTTTTTCATCCTTATTGGTGATGATGTAGTCGAGTGCTTTTTCCGTAAATTCTAATCCTTTATCTGTGAGAGAAACAATTTGATTGTCGATGGTAATCATATTGTTCTTTTCGGCAAGTTGCAACACAGAATTTGCCTTTACTTTACGCCAGTTGATATGTTCTTGAAGATGTGCTACACGTCGCTCGTTTTCACTATCGTGATTGTTCAGGTGTAATAAAAAAGTAAGTAATGAAACCTCTATACGTTGCCTACTTTGTCTAAACAGTACTGCAATTAATCCTTTACTAGGTGCAAATAGATATATTAGTAAAAATAAAAGCCCTAATACCGTTGTAATAGAACCTGAAATAGAAGCGTCTAGCCAGCGAGCAAACCAATATCCACCTATCGCACTTCCTACTCCAAAAAGAACGGAAAGTATTAGCATTTTACGTAAGTCAGTAGTTAGAAGATATGCCGCAGCTGCTGGAGTTATCATCATTGCAACTACAAGAATGGCACCTACGGCGTCAAAAGCTGCTACTGTAGTTACAGAGGCAACACTCATTAACCCGTAATGTAAAATAACAGGTGAGAACCCTAAGGCACTAGATAAACCAACATCAAATGTGCTGATTTTTAATTCTTTATAGAAGGCGAACAATAATACAAGTGTAATCACTAGAATCACTGAAATAGTCCATAATCCTTTAGGTCCAAAATCGGCATTATCGATAATAAGTCTATCAAATGGTGCGTAAACCAGATCACCTAATAAGACAGCGTCTACATCTAGATGCACATCGTTTGCATTCTGGGCAATTAATATAACACCTATACTAAACAGTGCTGGAAAAACTAATCCTATTGCGGTATCTTCTTTAACGAGACCTGTTTTTTGAATTAGCTCTACGAGAACTACAGTGATGATACCACTAAAAGCGGCAAAAATAATTAACCATGGAGATGCTAGGTCATGAGTTATAAAAAAACCAATTACAATTCCTGGTAAAATAGAATGACTAATGGCATCACTTATTAATGCCATCTTGCGCAACACAAGAAAAACACCTGGAATAGCACAGGCAGCAGCAGTTACGGCAGCTATAAGCTGTATGTCAATCATAGGACTCATGACTCTGGTAGATTATTGTTGTATAAATTTGCTGCAGTCTCAAAACCGTCTTCAGTCATGGACCAGTTTTGGCCTTGAATAGTAATCCAGTTTTTCTCTTCTAATTTAGACAGTGTTTTTTTAGTAAACCCTTGAAAGCTATTTAAAATCCTAATGGCGTGCGGTCGTGATATATCATCATGATCGCGCACAATATCATACATAAAGTACAGTGTTTTCTTGAGCTGAAGATCACGTCTGTTTTTGATCAACCTAATTTGTTTAAAAATGATACCTCTTTCTGGAGAAAATAAGAAGGAAACTATAACAAATATGGCTGCTACTAATACGATTACTGGACCTGTAGATAAATTGTTTTGACTTGCACTGATAGCAGTACCAAATACACCAGAAAAAGCCCCAAATATAGCTGCAAGTATAACCATGGTACTCAGGCTATTAGTCCATTGTCTTGCAGCGGCAGCAGGTGCGAGTAACATTGCACTCATTAAAACAACTCCAACCGTTTGTAGTCCTATTACAATAGCGAGAACGATAAAAAAGCTTATCAAGCCATCAATGAATTTAGTATTAAACCCTAAAGTCATTGCATAGTTTTTGTCAAATAATAGTAGCTTAAATTCTTTCCAGAATAATAGCATCACTAAGAGGCTAATCCCAGTAACTATGACCATTAATAATACATCACTTTCTACTAAGGTTGCTGCTTGACCAAAAAGATATTTATCTAATCCTGCTTGATTTGCATTAGGCTGTTTTTGAATATAGGTTAACAACAACATCCCAAAACCAAAGAACAAGCTTAAGATAAGTCCCAAAGCGGTATCAGTTTTTAAATGAGTCTTAGTGGTAATGCCTCGTATCCAGAAAACGCCTATTAGGCCACTTACTAAAGCACCTAATAGTAAAACATTAGAATCTTTTGCGCCAGTAATCAAAAAAGCAACCGCTATACCTGGTAATGCAGCATGTGAAATGGCATCTCCTAATAGGCTTTGCTTGCGCAATACAGCAAAGCTTCCTAGCATACCGCATATAGCGCCTAGAACTGCAGTTCCTAACGTAATCGTACGCAAAGTATAGTCGGTAAAGTATTGGGTGATGTCCATATTATTGTTGAACCGCTACTTTATAATTAATACCATAGGTTTTAGTCAGGTTGTCATCATTAAAAATATCCTTTACAGGACCTGTTGCGATATGTTTCACATTTAAAAAGGTTACCCAATCAAAATATTCGGGTACTGTCTGTAAATCGTGATGAACGACTATAACTGTTTTACCAGCTTTACGCAGTTCTTTTAAAATATTAATAATAGCAATTTCTGTTGTCGCATCTACACCTTGAAAAGGTTCGTCCATAAAATAGATAGCAGCATTTTGAACTAATGCACGAGCTAGAAAAATACGTTGTTGTTGTCCTCCAGAAAGCTGGCTTATCTGTCTGTTTTTAAAGGCAAGCATACCTACTTTTTCAAGAGCTTCTAGAGATAGTTTCTTTTCCTTTGCACCAGGTCTTTTAATCCATCCCAATGAGCCATATGTACCCATCATAACCACATCTAGTGCGGTAGTTGGGAAATCCCAGTCTACACTACCTTTTTGAGGTACATATGCTACTTTATCACGTTGCTTTGTATAAGGTTTACCATAGATTGCAACAGATCCCGCGATAGGGTCTATAATTCCTAATATAGATTTTATTAAGGTAGATTTTCCTGCACCATTAGGACCGACTATAGCCATTAAAACTCCTTCAGGAATAGATAAATCTATATCCCATAGTACTGGCTTATAATTATAAGCGACCGTTAAATCATCTACAGCTACAGCTATTTTAGTTTTCATTATTTAAGTGCATTAACGATGGTGTTGACATTATGTCTATACATTCCTATATAGGTACCTTCTTCAGTACCTGCGCTACCTAAGGCATCACTAAAAAGCTCTCCACCTATTTGAACTTCATGATTTTGTGCTCTAACAGCAGCTTGTAAAGCTTCTACAGTGCGTCGTGGCACACTACTTTCAACAAAAACAGCTTTAATTTTATGTTCAATGATAAATTTTGTAATGCGTTGCACGTCTTTTACTCCAGCTTCTGTAGCCGTAGAAAGCCCTTGTAGACCTACCACCTCAAATTTAAAAGAACGACCATAATAATTGAAAGCATCATGTGCTGTAACTAGAATACGCTTCTCTTGTGATAACTCATTAATTTTATCGCTTAGTTCTGTTTTAAGAGCAGAAATTTTTTCAAGATATAAATCCCTGTTTTTTTCAAAGGCAACTTTGTTTTCTGGATTGTTTTTAACTAATGTTTCAGTTACATAATGACTCATTTGTGTCCAGTAATTGATGTCAAACCAGATGTGTGGATCATAATTACTAGCAAAATAATCACTACCTATAAGAGTTGACTTATCTAGTGCATTACTGATAGCAATAGTAGCTTTACCGCGTGCATTCATTTTTTCAAATACATCTACTAGCTTGCCTTCTAGATGCAGCCCATTGTAAAAAATAATATCTGCATTTGCTAGTTTGGTCATGTCACCTTCACTAGGTTTATAAAGATGAGGATCTACACCGCTACCCATCATACCTTCAACCTCGATTAGATCACCACCTATATTTTCTACTAGATCTGTAATCATTGTTGTGGTGGTAACGACTTTTAATTTACCATTATCTTCCTTTTGTGTTCCACAGCTTATAAGCAGTATGGATAGTAGTATGTAAAAAGTGTTTTTCATAATTGTGTATTGTGATTACGCTTTCGCGAAAGCGTGATTTTTACTTTTTTAAGATTCTATAACTCAAGCCAATACTGAATAATAAATCTTGTTGAGTATTACTGTCTTGAAAACCAGTTCCTACTGTGGCATCGAGCTGGAAGTTGTTGTTAACCAAATATGTTATTCCTGCGTCCCATAGATGTGCAGATTTGCCTTCTTCTGGGAAATCTCCATAAAGTTCTCCATAAACGCCTATTTTATCTGTAATAGAATGTCCATATGATACACTATAAATATATTCTAGTGAACGATTATCGCCTATACGAGTTCCTAGATTGTAACCTAGTCCAGACTGATCTGTTAATGTATGATTAAACGCAAAAATAAGCTCCATGCCTGTGTCTTCTGGTTTAAACTCGCTTACCGCCGTGAAAGGAAGACGTAAATGGGTTAATAAACCTATTTGTGGTATCCAATCTTTTTCATCTGTAATTTCAATTTTTGCACCGATTAAAAGAGGATTAAAGCCCGTAACGTCAAAAAGCTCTTGTGATCCATCTTTTGTGTTTGAATTTAAAAAATCCCAGCCTAAACGTAATTCAAAATTATTTGAGAGCCCATATCTTAAAAGTGTGGTATTATAAACGGTCTCTGTAATTTTTAATCCATTTTCGCTATTATCTACAAACGTGGCACCAGTTTCTATTTGAAAATTGCCTTTACCAACGGTAAATGGAGATTCTGTGACATCTGGTCTGTCTGTTATAAGGGCATCCTGATTGTCATCACTGGTTTGTGCAGTTGTTACGGCGATTATTAATAGATTGATAAATAGTAAAACTTTTTTCATCATAAAACTTTTAAATAAAGGTTGTCTGCAATTGTTTTTGAGATATGTAACTCTTTTAAATCTGTCTTGATAAGACATGATCCATCAAAGGCCTCTAATTCTAGAAGCTGAATTTGAGTACCTAATTCAATTTGATGTTTATCTAAATATTGTAAAAAACGGGTCGAGGTGTCATGCACACCAGCGAGAACACCTGATTGGCCTTTTTCTAATTTTGAAATAGCGGTTTTTGCTGTCTTTTCATAATTACCTTGAGCGTCTGGAATGGGATCTCCATGAGGATCATATTTAGGGTATTCTAGAAGTTTATCTAGCTCATCTATAAGTTTGCGAGACTGGATATGTTCTAATTGTTCTGCCACTTCATGCACTTCATCCCAAGAAAAATCAAGTTTTTCAACCAAAAATACTTCCCATAATCTGTGTTTTCTGATGATTTGGGTCGCACAGTTGATACCATTCTGTGTTAGTCTGGTTCCTTTATAAGGGATATACTCTGCTAGATTTTTATCTGCTAATTTCTTAAGCATATCAGTAACTGATGATGCTTTTGTATTCATCCCACCAGCAATATCGTTAGTGGAAACTAGACTTTTACCATCTTGAAGGTGATAAATCGTTTTAATATAATTTTCTTCTGAGACCGAATGCATAAGGCAAAGGTAAAGTATTTATTTGTTAAGAGTAAATTAAATTTTAGCCTTGTCTAAAAATGTAATTATTATGAATCGATGAATACCATATAGAATTTATAATAGAAGAGTTTATAAGATAGGATGTCTTATAAATAGTTCAACGGGAATTGAATTAGAGATGTGATGGATGAGCGTTATGCCATACCGCGCTCTTTACGAACGGTTTCATAAGCTTCTTGTACTTTACGGAATTTTTCTTCGGCACCTTTACGGTAGGCTTCATCCATATCCATTAATTTATCTGGATGATATCTTTTGGCCATGGTGCGGTACGCTTTTTTAACCTCGTGATCTGGTACACTTTTATCAATCTCGAGAATCTTATATGCGTTATCTCTATCTTTAACAAACATAGCTTTAATAGATATGAAGTCACGTTGTGTTAACCTAAGATAGCCTGCTATTTGTTCTAGAACTCTTAGTTCTGAGTCACTTATGTTACCGTCTGCCTGAGCAATGCCAAAAAGAAAATGAAGGATTTGAATACGTGATTCAATTCTCGTACGGGCATTTAAAAATTGACAAATACGAGCTGCGTTTAACTCTCGCTTTTTAACAACTTCATTAAATACTCTAAAAATCTGAGAGGCACGCTGCTCTCCATAGCTCTGTATGAAATAATTGCGCACATATCTTAATTCACTGTCGCTTACCTGTCCATCTGCCTTTATAACTATAGAGGTAAGTGATAATAAATGTAATTCAAAATCTTGTGGGCTTACAGATTGTCTCTGACCTCGATATGGATTTGCATTTCTTTGTGAGCTATTACTAGAGGTAAAGGCATTAAACAATAATCGTAAAACAAAGAAAAGAACTATATAACCTAAAAATGACATTAACTGAGTTGAGCGGTGAAAAATAAGAATTTGTATTTACTTTATAGTCAATCCTTGTGCCAATTGTGAGATATGACAAGTTGACTTTAAAGGCGTTCCATTCGTCGACACTTAAACGTCATCCGTCGATAGATACACGTGGAGTCATCGATATAATCTGAGCAAATTTATTATTCACATTAATTTGCTATTATATTAAGAGACATGAAAGCACGTAGATTAAAGGTTTTACTCATTGAAGATGATACTATTGAAGTAATGAAAATGCATAGAGCGTTATCAACTTTAAATGAGAAACATAGTATTGTTGAAGCTAATAATGGGGAGACGGCCTTATCAATTTTAGAAAAAAAAGATCAGCTTCCTGATATAATTTTGCTAGATTTAAACATGCCTAAAATCAACGGGATAGAATTTCTATCTATCCTAAAAAAGGATGATAGGTTAAAATATATACCAACAATTATCTTAACAACGTCAAATAATCAGAGAGATTTACTAGCTTGTTATAATTTAGGTATTGCTGGATATGTATTGAAACCTTTGAAGTATGAAGAGTATGTAGAGAAGATCTCTAGATTAATGTCATACTGGAGTATTAATGAATTATTTATTGCCTAAGTAATATGAAAGGAATAGTTTTTACAGAGTTTCTTGATCTTGTTGAAGAGAAATTTGGGTTAGGGATGGTTGATCAAATTATTGAACAATCAGAGCTGCCTTCTAATGGTGTCTACACGTCTATAGGTACGTATAGCTTTGCTGAGATGCTGCAACTCATCCAGAATTTGAGTGCAAATACTGGATTAAGTATTGATCAATTACTGCTAGCTTATGGAGAACATTTTTTTAATGTTATTGAAAATAGTTATCCTGGACTTTTAGCTACTTATAAAGATCCTATTGAGATGCTTTCTTCTATAGAAAATCATATTCATATAGAGGTAAGAAAGATATATCCAGATGCCGAATTACCAACATTTGAGGTTCTTGAAAAATCTGATCAACATCTTGTTATGATTTATATGTCTAGCCGAGCAATGCATCATTTTGGTTTGGGATTAATGAATAGAACATTTGCACACTTTGAAATGACTTCTAACATTCAAATAGAGAAAATTAAGGAAGATGGAACTGAAGTGAAATTTACTATCCATAAAACTTAATGAGTAGTTCTGATGTCGAAATATTAAAACGTGCGCTCGATAGGGAAAAAGCTGCTCGTAAACAGGCTGAAAAAATCCTGGAACAAAAGGCAGCAGAATTATATGAGCTTACTCAAAAGTTACAGCACTCCAACCAGCAATTAGAATCATTAATAGATGAAAAAACATCAGAATTAAATGGTGTTTTTGAAAATATTGTTGATGCTTATGTGGTTACTGACTTGATAGGTAATGTGTTAAAGATGAATGAGCCTGCAATAGGATTACTTGAAGCAGACTTTGAAAAAGAGTCCATTAACATCATGAATCTTATTCATCCTACAGAGTATGATAACGTGATGGCCAGTTTTCAAGAATTGATAAAACATGGCTCCTTAACAGATGTACACGTTAAAATAAGAACCAAAAATAATCAAACAAAACTAGTTCATATTAACTGTAGCATCATTTACGATGCTCAAGGTAAAGCTAAGGCTGCTCAAGGTATTGTGCGTGATATTACCAAAAGCAATGAAGATGAGAAGAGACTCATTGAGTCTGAAAACAGACTTTCTACATTAATTTTAAATCTTGAAAATGCTGTTTTATTAGAAGACGAAAATCGCAAGATCGTTTTAACAAATAATAGATTTTGTGAGTTTTTTGAGATTCCTATGACACCAGAGCAAATGGTTGGTATTGACTGTTCTGAAGCAGCTGAAAATTCAAAGGAGTTATTTGTTAATTCTCAGGATTTTATTAAAAGGGTTGACGAAGTGTTAAGTAGAAAGGAAATGGTGACCGGTGATGAGTTGATTATGGTGAACGGTAGGATTCTTGAAAGGGATTTTATTCCAATTATTGAGAGTGGTTCTTATAAAGGACATCTATGGTCTTATAAAGATGTTACTTTAAAACGTTCTTACCGTAAAAGTCTAGAGACTCAAAAGCAAAAGTATAGTAGCATTATTGCTAATATGAATTTAGGGCTGGTAGAGGTAGATACTAATGAGAATATTTTGATGGTCAATCAAAGTTTTACTGAGATGAGTGGCTATTCTGAGGAGGAAGTATTAGGAAAAAAAGCGTCATCTCTTTTTCTAGAAGAAGAAAATATCCATGTTTTTAAAGAGCAAACTAGAAAAAGAATTAAAGGAGAATCTAGTTCTTATGAGATTGCTGTAAGAATTAAAAATAATGAAGAACGCCACTGGTTGATTAGTGGTGCTCCCAACTATGATATTGAAGGTAATGTGACTGGCTCTATAGGGATTCACTTAGACATAACAGATTTAAAAAGTTTAGAGATTCAGAAAGAGTTGTTACTCAAACAATTAGCAAGGAGTAATGATGAGTTACATGAGTACGCTCATATCGTATCTCATGATTTAAAGAGTCCATTACGTAGTATATATGCCCTAGTGAACTGGTTAAAGGAGGATAATCTTGATAAATATGATGATACTAGCCTAACAAATATTTCTCTAATAGAAGAAACTTTAGAGAAAATGGAACAGCTTATCGGAGATATTCTAGATTACTCTAGTCTCAATTCAACTAATAAAGAGTTTACTAAAATTAATTGTAATGAATTATTAATTGATTTAATTAAAGTGATTTATGTGCCCAGTCATATTGAAATCAAATTGAATGGTGAGCTACCAGAAATTAATGGAGATAGAACTAAGATTAATCAACTTTTTCAAAATTTATTAAGTAATGCCGTTAAATTTATTGATAAGGATAAAGGTCTTATTGAGGTAAGTTTTGAGGAGCTTACTACTCATTATAAATTTAAGATTAAAGATAATGGTATAGGTATTGACCCAGCATTCCATGATAAAATATTCAAAATATTTCACGCTTTAAATAAAAACAAAGATTCAACAGGTATAGGGTTGTCAATTGTTAAGAAAATTGTCGATTTACATCAAGGTAAAATTTGGTTAGAAAGTAAGGTTGGAGAAGGAACAACATTCTTTTTCACAATAAAAAAATAACAAATGATTATTAATCAGCATTTAAAATTAAAAAATCAACCTTGGAAAAATATAGGTGATCAAAAGACTTTAAACAATCCTTTGGTGTTAGCTTTTGGAAATAGATTCCTACTAGAATCACCTACTATATTTGAAGAAGTACAATCGATGTATCCTGATGCTCATATCGTACTTGGTTCTACTAGTGGTGATATCATGGATGATAATGTTAATGATGAATCAATCTCTATAACTGCTATTGAGTTCGAGAAAAGTCGTTTCTCGATTAAAACGGCAAATGTGCTCAATGAGCAAAAAGACAGTTTTAAAACAGGAAAACATCTTATAGAACAATTTGATGCAAAAGATTTAAAACATGTTTTTATTATATCTGAAGGAAGTTTCATTAATGGAACTCAACTCACATTAGGAATGAATTCTGTTCATGGAGATGACTTATTGATTACAGGTGGCTTATGTGCAGATGATGCTAGATTTGAAAAAACGATTTGTGGATATAACTGTAATCCAAAATCAGGAGAAATAGTGGCCATAGGGTTTTATGGAGAAAGTTTTGAAGCTACATTCTCTATACATGGTGGATGGATTCCATTTGGGCCAGAAAGAATTGTTACTAAATCTAAAGGCAATATACTATACGAGTTAGATGATATGCCTGCGCTAGATTTATATAAAAAATATTTAGGGGAAAAATCAAAAGAACTCCCAGGAGCAGCTTTACTATATCCTCTCAACGTGAAAATTGAAAATCAAAATCAATCTATAGTTAGATCCATTTTGAATATAGAAGAAGATGACAATGCCATGGTTTTAGCTGGCGATATTCCTGAAAACTCTAAAGTTCAATTAATGATGACTAACGTCGATCAAATAGCAAATGCGGCAGAAAGAGCTGCTAGGCAGGCAGATGATGTTAGAGAAAACACTTCTCAATTAGCGCTTTTAGTAAGTTGTATTGGTAGAAAATTAGTTCTTGATCAAAGAGTAGAGGAAGAGATTGAAGAAGTGCGCAATGTATTAGGTCAAGATGTTGTGATTTCTGGATTTTACTCTTATGGAGAGATTGCTCCTTTTCATGAAGAAATGAAATGTCAATTACATAATCAGACCATGACGATTACTTTATTAAGCGAATAATGAACTCTTTACTTAAACGTCAAATTAGGAAGTATCTAGGTGAAGAGTTAGCCCAACACCCAGATTTTAAACTTTTCTTTGACGCGATTAATAGTTCTTACAATACGCATGATGATCAATTTGCTATGCTGCAAAGAGCGATGTCTATAAGTTCGCAAGAACTGTTTGAAGCAAATAAAGAATTAAAAGAAAGAGCAGATTCTCAAACCTTAGTTATTGATAAGCTTAATAATGTCATTAACACATTGAAAAGTTATGATTTAACAGACGATGGGCGCTCAAGTGATGATACCTCCGACAGCTTTGGTCTAGTTAATTTAATAGACAGGCAAACGAAAGAAATACTTGCATTTAACCAACAACGAGAAGAGTTATTAAGTGAACTCTCACATCAAAATCAGGAACTGAGCGATTATGCACATATGGTTTCTCATGATTTGAAATCCCCTTTACGTAGTATTGATGCTTTAGCATCATGGATCAGTGAAGATTATTCAGCCACGCTAGATAAGAAAGGCATTGATAATCTAGAGTTGATAAGAAGTAATGTTCAAAAAATGGATACTTTAATCAATGGTATTTTAGAGTATTCAACAATTGGAAAAACAAAGGTGTTGTTATACGATGTAGACTTACAGGTGTTAATTGACACAATCCTTAGTATTGTATACGTTCCAGACCATGTGGAAATTGTTCTATTAAATCCATTACCTGTAGTACAAGGTGATAAATACCGACTACAGCAATTATTTCAAAATTTAATTGATAATGCAATTAAATACAATGACAAAGAGAATGGTTTAATAGAAATAAATGTTGAGGAATTATCCAGTCATTGGCAGTTTTCAATTAAAGACAATGGATTAGGAATTGATAAGCCGTATTTTGAAAAAATATTCAATGTCTTTCAAAAACTTGAAAACAATGTAAACTCTTCTGGTATAGGACTTTCAATTGTTAAAAAAGTTGTAGAATTATATCAAGGAGAGATTTGGGTTGAATCTCAATTAAATCTAGGAACTACATTTTATTTTACTTTACCAAAGAAATAATGGAATTACCAAATAGGTCATATATTGATAGTTTGTGTCGTGGAGATAAAGCTTTTGAAGAGAGGTTGTTAACTGTTATTAAAACAGAGTTCCCATCAGAAAAAGAGGTTTATTATAATGCTCTAAAAGCAAAAAATCTTGAAGAAATTGCTGAAGCAGTTCACAAATTAAAGCACAAAATAAGTATCTTGGGACTTGAGAAAGGATACGCACTGGCTGCACAATATGAAAATGAGATTCTTGATGAAAATTTTGATCATTCTCAATCTTTTGAAAAAATATTAGATAGTATGACAGAGTATCTTAAAACTTTATAGCAGGTAAAGAATGAAATGCATTATTATAGATGATGAAGCTACGGCTCGACTAATTATATCAAAGTATTGTAGTGATGTGAAAGGCCTTAACGTATTAGAGGAATTCTCTAATGCGATAGATGCTATGAAATATTTGAATCAAAATACTGTAGACTTAATTTTTCTAGACATTCATATGCCAGGCTTTAACGGTATAGATTTCATACAAACGATTAAAGATCCACCTAATGTTATTTTGACTACCTCAGATCCTAATTTTGCAATTGAGGCGTTTGAATATGAATGTATTGTAGATTATTTGATAAAGCCACTTACTGAAGATCGTTTTATCAAGGCTATCAATAAGGCTTCTAATAGTATAAGTGCAACTCAAAAAGAAACAAATTCTTCTAAGAAGGAGTCGACAGAGGATGTACTTTATGTAAACATCGATAGACGTCTTATTAAGATTGATATGCCCAGCATTTATCTCGTAGAAGCAAAGGGAGATTATATTATGATTAAAACAGAAACTAAAAATTATATAGTCCATTCCACACTTAAAAAGATTGAGGGAAAATTACCTGACCATACTTTTCTAAAAGTACATCGTTCTTATGTGATTAATGTTAGTAAGATAATTGATATAGAAGATAACTGTGTTTTAATTAAAAAAGACATCATCCCAGTCAGTAGATCTAACCGCCCAATATTAATGAAAAGGTTAAATTTACTGTAGTGTGGTATAAACACTAAACTTCATAATAACACCACTCATCTACACTTCTCTTTGATTCATCGTTTTAAATTAAAACAGCCTTGAATCTCCTTTAGTTTTGACATGAAATTAAACAATTGTCAAGATGAAAAAATTATTACTCGGTGTCTTTTTCTTAGCTAATATAGTTCTTAGTCAGAGTTATCAATACTTAGGTACTTATGATTCTATGGGAACACCTCAATACCTGGTAAATCCTAGTGATGTAGTTGATACTGCTACGATGGATATGATAGGTTACTCCTTACCAGAAGGATATCCAGTACCTACATATAATCCACATTATATCACTTCTGGATATGAAACAGACATAATCGTTGAAAGCCTTGCAGATGTTTGGGTGACATTTGTTAGTGAAGGTGCTGGTTACAAAAATGTGCTAGGTTTCTACACTTATGATATTACAAATCCACCAACGACCAGACCTACTGCCTCAGAAATTACTATTATCTTCCCTAATGTGTCAGCGTTATATAGTGGTGGTGGTTTACAAACAGGAGATAAAGTTAAAATCGGAACTTTTCCCGCTGGAACAGGTATAGGCTGGGTACTTCTAGCAAATGCATGGAATTCATCTACTGCTGCAGTTGGAACTGCCCAATGGGACCTCTTTTCTAATCCTAGCTTTAATCCAGAAGCTCAAGCAGATTTACAGTATCATAATGTACTATTGCAAGATCCAGAAAATGAAAGAATTATTCTAGGCTTCGAAGATATTAGAAGAGATTATGGATCCTGTGATAACGATTTTAATGACGCTATCTTTTATGTAACGGCAAATCCATATACTGCACTTAAAACTTCAAATTATGCAGACATTAGTAAATCATCTACCGTAAGTTCTGGTAATACAGGTGGTCTAGAAAGTAATGGTGATCTAGCTAGCCTTATTGCAAAAAGAAATTTTGAACGAACTAAAAGAAACTTCATATCTAATAAAGAAACTCAAACTGAATTTAATCAGTCAGAAGTGCTATTAAAATCTGGTACTAACGCAGCTCAATTAGACAGTTACTTACCACTTACAGGTATGTATGGTACTGAAACAGCTTATGTTTCAACACCACAAGACCTTGTTAATGTTACGAATGCAACCGAAGTTTTTTCAGTAGATTATTATGAACAAAATAATAGAATTGCTGCGGTTCTAGCAACAGCTTCAACAGGTTCTATTTATGATCATTCTAAAGCTATTTGTGACAGACTTAATAATTCTGTACTAGAAGATATAAGATCAGTTACTGTAAATGGCCATAAAATAATTAGCTCTAAACTGGTTAGAGCTTCTGGTGAGACAGAATATGCTCTAGGGTTTTCAGTAAAATTAGGAGTTAATCAAAATGAGCTTTTCAGTTTTTGGGAAATAGGTCAATATCCATCAGGTGACTTTTACAATTTTCAAATTTGGGGTAGTTCTTATTCTCAAGTATTTGCGTTAACGAACAGTATTTTAGCTAACTTAAATCAAGCGACACCGGTAATCAGTACACCAGTTGCAAACAATATTCCTCCTGTTTTTGTAAGTTCAGGCTATTACCAGGATGGACAGTTACATTTAGAGTTAACTAATAAAACGGGCGCAACTAGTATTAACTTCAATGGAGATCTTGCAACCACAGAAGTTTCTGGACGACAGGCAATCAGTCAATCCATTAATCTATCTGGTAATTTACATGAGACGATAAGTATTCAGACAGGAAATTTATTTGACATAGGATTCTCCTTATCGATAAGCAATCAACAACAAGATGCTTTATATCTAGCAGACGGCCCATGGGGAATGGATTACCTGACTGATTATGCTAGTGTTTCTAGTTTTAACGTTCAAAATGCACAGCCTAGCACGATAGGAAACGTTCATAATATTGAACGTAATCCATCTGTTCAGGGAACGGTAAAAGGAAACTTGAATTTATTCAGACATTTATTACCTGGTGAGCAAACGTTAGATGTATCTACTTATACAGCACTACAATTTGACATTATAAATGATCAACCAGTAGAAATCATTTTGGTGCCAGAAACATCAATTCCATGGAGTGACCGCTTTAAATTTACAATACCAGTAAACACCTCTAATACAACTTATGATATTGCGTTTGTTGATTTTGTAAACTCTAATGGGGCATCCTTTGCGCACACAGATATTAAGACGATTGTATTCTCAGTTATTAGTGACTATTCAAATACAATTCCTTTTTCTATCGATTTAAATGATGTAAGACTAGGTGATTATCAGTCTACACTTTCCATAGAAAATGTTGAAGATGAGGTGTTAACTCTTAACAATGCGCCTAATCCATTTACAAACACAACGACTTTTCAATTACCGGTTGAGAGCGCAGTAATTGAAATAAGCGTTTATGACTTATATGGTCGTACCGTAGACTATAAGAGCATTAAAACCACAAATGGTAATGTAGAGTTTCAATACCATTCTCCTGACCTTAAAACAGGTCTGTATCACTTTAATGTGATAACAGATCAAGGTAGGAAATTCACAGGTAAATTCCTGATTAATTAAATATTAGAGTAGAAAAGAGTAGGAGTAGTAGGGTTGTTTTGATACGCTTTCGCGAAAGCGTATCAAAACTCCCTTTTTTTATTTAACTCTAATCGTTTCAAACAAAGGTTTATTAGATAACAACCATTTAAATCTGAAACCAACCTCTGTAAATGTAAATCCAGCTGCTGTTGTAGAAGCAATATTACTTTGCTGTCCATAAATGTCAAGCGCCGTGCGATCTGAAAATTTATAGCCCAAGGATGCTTGTAATCGATAGGTAGATTGTCTGCCGTTGTCCTCTATAAATTGGTAACCGGTTGCAGCGCTTAAATCATAATACCATTGATCTTTTTTGATGCTATCTATACTTCTATTAAGGTTAAAGAAAATTTCAATGGCATTAAATCTACTAGGACTAAAGTATACCGTTGGAACTTGATTCTCAAACGTGATATATTGATAGTTCAATCCAGCTTTAAGTGATGGTTTTTTTAATAAATTATAATATAGTGATGTAAACAAAAGGTTCCTTGAATTACCATCATTTTGAGACGTATAAAAATATTGAGTGAACCATCCTAGATTAAAATTAGTACTCAAGTTATAATTGATGTAATAATTGCTTTGCACTAGTTGGCGCTCTAATAATGCGGTATTAAAACTCTCTACATTTCTCTTAAATCCTATATCTATGGATTGTAGTTTAATAGATTTAATTTGAAGTGAGATATCAGTTGTTAATTCTTCATAGCTATTATTATCTGCATTAATGCTATTAATACCAGCTATTCCTTTAAGCTTGATGTTGGGTAAAAACTCATAAGCCGCACCTATTTGAAAAAGTTGTGTTGTCGCTTGAGAAGAGAGTTGATCATTAAAAGTATCTCTATAATTGTAGCTTCCTAAAAGCGCAAATTTTGTATTTAACGGAACTGTTAGGTTAACATCTAGATTGTAAGCCTCGTTGTCTCCGTTATCAAAGCTATAACTAGGTTTTACCGTCGCCACTGGTGTAAATTGCTGATCTAGGTTTTTAATAAATTGAAGTGCATCTTTCTGGTCCTTATAAATTTCTAATGTCTTACTAGCAGATGTATAAGCATCTTTATAATTCCCCATTGCTTTTTGAGCGTTTGACTTACCCAAATTCCCATCAAATGAGGTGCTGTCTGTCATAAGAATCTGATTATAATCATTGATACTATTCTTAAAATTACTTTTATAAATATTTAAGGTAGCTCTTAATGCTAGCAACCAGTTTTCAGGACCAGATTGTTCTATTTGATCACTTAATTTAGCTTCTGCTTCTTTGTACTTGCCATTCCATATTAGTGCTTGAATGTTGCGCTCTATAGTTTGCTGCTCAATGTTTTTAGGTGTAGTTGTGTTTAGAATAGACATTGATTTTTTTGAGTATTGCAATGCTGTCTTTTCTTTGCCTTTTAAATGTTGTACTAGAGAAATCCCATTTAATGATAAAATACTATCTGTTTGAGATTTATTAATTTTTTGATAGGTGATTAAAGCACTGTCTACTTGTGTAGCTATTAAGTAGGTGTTTGCTAGAACCTGTAGCGTTTCTGTATCGTATTCTAGAAACTCTAAATTATCTTTTAATAATTGAGTTGCAGACTCATAAGATTGTGCTTGTACTAGTTGATTTGAATAGCCTAGATTGATGTATTTTTTTGATGTTAATGCATTAGGATTTCCTGGATCAATTACAAGCGCTTTATTAATATAATCTTGAGCTTGTGGATATTCTTTAAGGTTAGATAACGTATTTGCATATCCCAAAACCGCTGGAAAACTTTGATCATTTTCTTTTAATAAACCTTGATAATAAGACTTTGCAGCAATATACTTTTTGTTCCATAAAAGCGATTCGGCATAGTTTAATTTGATTTCAAAATCTTGCGGATATTGCTCTAAAAGTTCTTCAAATATGGTCGTCGCTTCATCGGGATTACCACTTAATCCGGTAGCTCTTCCTAGACATAGTTGAGCTGTTTTGTTATCTGGATAATCTTTAAGAATGTCTTTAAAAAAAACTTTTGCCTGTTTAAAATCACCTTTTTCAAGTAGTTCAAAACCTGCATTCATGTTTTGACTATATCCATAATGTGCCGCCAATAAGACGATGATGGCTACATAAGTCTTCTTAAGCGCTTTTTGTAAATAAGGTTGAAAAGGTTTCATCATAAGATATTATTCATTCGTCTACACTTAATTGCTACTAAACGAAATATGCGGTTTTGACCTCAAGTTCAGAGGCATATTTGCAATGTAATTAAAATCAACTAACAATCTAAATATAAAGTTATGTCACTTACGATTAAAAAAACAGAAGGAGTATATCAATTATCAGGAGTTTTAAATGCTACCACATCTAATTGCTTAATTAACCATATTCACTTTCTTCTAGATGAAGAAGCAGAAGTTAATATCAATATCGATGGATTAAAATTAATAGATCAAAATGGAGTAGCGGCTTTTATGACTATAATGTCTTATTCTTTACGTCCAGATAAAAATATTTATATTTCTGGTAAAGGATATAAAGATATTTACAATGAATACAGATTTAGATCAATAGCTTAATCAAGCTTTTAAAATACAGTTATGCAATTTATTACTTCATTGACGAGAAAAAAAATATCCCCAGAGCAGCTTTTTATGTTAAGCGTTTTGGTAGTTAATGGTGGTAATTATATCTATAATTTGGTTCTTGGTAGATTGTTAGGACCAGCACAATTTGCAGATGCTGCTATTTTAATAACCTTTTTGCTAGTTCTATCTTTTCTAGCGATGACTTTTCAACTAGTAACAGCAAAATATGCTGTGCTTTTAGAAAACACACAACTTCCTTCTTTTTTGAAAAGTATTCTAAAATCATCACTCCTCGTAGGTATTATAGCAGGTCTTATGTTGATTTTATTTTCAGGTCAATTACAAGAAATTTTTCACACTACAAGTAAGAATATGTTTGTCATTTTTGGAGTGGCAGTTCCTTTTTATTTTTTAATGAGTGTGAATCGTGGATTTCTACAAGGTAA
This sequence comes from Nonlabens ulvanivorans, assembly GCF_000732625.1. Classification (GTDB taxonomy): domain Bacteria; phylum Bacteroidota; class Bacteroidia; order Flavobacteriales; family Flavobacteriaceae; genus Nonlabens; species Nonlabens ulvanivorans. The sequence goes on along the minus strand of NZ_JPJI01000032.1, from coordinate 407,429 downwards.
GAATGATTTTAAAGGACTAGCTCTTACATATCAATCTGAAATGCTAGTCAGATTAGGTCTTACTTTATTATTGCTTTTTGTCTTAAAAATAGATCCTATTCTTATAGTAGCCATTGGGATTCTGGTATCTTTAATATTAGGATTATTTCCCTTTAAAATGTCATCAATTATTCAGTTACCATCTGGTAACATCGATAATCATTTATCTAAACAAATCAAACGTTTTTTCTTAGTTACTCTCTTCTATGAACTAACGCAAATCATCATTAACAACAGTGACATATTATTAGTCAAGCATTATTTTGAGGACACAGAGGCTGGATTATATGCCTCACTTGCCCTTATAGGAAGAGTGGTATATTTTATGGCTTGGATGTTTGTAATGTTGTTATTGCCTAAGGTTATTACACTACAAAAAGAAGGAAAAGAGACTCAGTCATTACTTTTTAAATACGTAGGGTATATCACTTTATTATGTGCTTTTATCATTGCAGGTACTGCTTTGTTTCCTGAGCTAGTAGTAGAGATACTTTTTGGTAATGCTTATACAGACATCGCACCACTATTATGGAAGTATGCTATAGCAACCTCTTTATTTGCCATTGCAAATATCTTTTCTTATTACTTCTTGTCTTTAGGAAAATATAAGCCAGTAATTATATCTGGTGTTATGGGACTAGCACAAGTTGTTCTTATCATCTTTTATCATAAAAACTTGGAACAAGTAGTGCTCGTTCAAATATTAGCTATGACTATTCTTATGATTATGCAGGTTGTATATTTTATAGCTAGTAAAAAATCATAAAACCAATTATCTACAGATAATTGCCATTCATCTACACTTAATAACGGTCAATCTTAATATCTCTAAAACAGCTTTAATATTTACCAAATTTGCATTGTAATTAAAAACAACAATCATGAAATTAGCCATTGTAACAGCATATCCACCTAGTAAAGTAACTTTAAATGAGTACGCTTTTCATTTAGTTAAAAGCTTTAGATTGAAAGAAGAGATTACGGAAATAGTGTTACTTACAGATAAAACTGAAGACGCTAAAGATTTAAGTTTTGAGGCTAATGGTTGTAAGATATCTGTAAAAGAATGTTGGTCATTTAATAGTTACTGGAATATCAAAAATGTAACTGCAGCAATTAATGAAACTCAACCTGATAATATTCTTTTTAATCTTCAATTCATGAAGTTTGGAGATAAGAAAGTGGCAGCAGCTTTAGGTCTTATGCTTCCGTTAATATGTAAGATAAAAAAAATACCAACTATAGTTTTACTACATAATATTCTAGAAGAAGTAGATTTAGGAAGTGCTGGATTTACTAATAATAAAATTTTAACGACATTATACGGTATGGTGGGAACCATGCTGACTAAGCTTATCTTACAAGCAGATATCGTTGCAGTGACGATGAATAAGTATGTGAAGATCTTAGAAAAAAAGTACAATGCAAAAAATGTGGTTCTCATACCTCATGGAACTTTTGAAGTGGCTACTGAAGAACCTTCATATACAATTCCAGATGGACCTTTACAGGTAATGACTTTCGGAAAATTCGGTACTTATAAAAAGGTAGAATCAATGATTGAGGCTGTTGAATTAGTAAGAAAAAGAACAAGTCTTAATATAGAAATTGTAATTGCAGGAACGGATAATCCAAATGTTCCAGGATATTTAGATCAAGTGAAAAAACAATATGCTAATGTGAGTCAATTGAGATTTACTGGTTATGTAGAAGAAGTTGAGGTTCCGGTTTTATTCAACGAAAGTGCAGTAGTTGTTTTTCCTTATACATCTACAACAGGTAGTTCAGGAGTTTTACATCAAGCCGGTAGTTATGGTAAAGCTGTTGTGATGCCAGATTTAGGAGATCTTGCATTACTGACACAAGATGAAGGTTATAGAGGTGAATTTTTTGATCCTACAAGTGTTGAAAGCCTAGCGCTTTCCATAGAAGCAATCTTAACTAATGAAGCTCATAGAATAGCTATAGCCAAAGCTAATTTCAAAGCAGCAACATCTCATCCTATGAGTAGAATAGCTGAAATGTACTTAACTACGTTTGAGCAAATCAATCAACGTAAAAATAAAACAGCGATGTCTTTTAATGCTGGCTGATATATTTAAAAGAAGATTTTTTCTTTCCCCTGGAATCTAGAAATCCATAAAATTTTTGTGGGTTTCTACGCCATGGATATGTTCCTGTAACATTTTCTGGTACAGATTCAAAGTCATAAAGAGTCCAAGACATGAACGCAAGTTTATTCTTATCGAGTAGTTCTTGGGCTTCTTTGTGATAATTTGCTTGATCTTCTTCACTTGATCCCATTAGGTTCCATATGCCCGAGTAAGAGCTTACACCATACTCCGTAACGGCTATTTTTTTAAGACCAGTAACTGTTTTTAATTCAGTTAGAGCAGTTTCAAGCTCATTTAATGGCTCGTAATAATGAAAGGTGACAAAATCTACTTGATCAACTAGAGCGGCTGCACTGGAAGTGTTGGACCATCCGATAGTTATGGGATGCGCGTCGTCGATCAATTTGATTCTATAAATCATATGCTCTAGCCACGATTCCACAACATCTTTATTTCTAGAGCTATAATCTAGGTCAGGTTCATTTTTTATATCCCAACCTAGAAGTGCATCATGATCCTTAACCGTTTGTACTATCTGTAATAAATGCTGTTGTGTCATAGTCCAATCGCTTACTGAATAGTTGCCATAAAAGTCAAAAAGTGTGACTAACACCTTTAAATCTGCTAGTTGTGCTTGATCTAATAATACACGCAACTTCTCAAGCTTGTCTGCAGAAACATGCTCTTTCCCAAAATCCTCATATCCTACAAATATTCTAATACTATTAAGACCAGCGTTCTTAATAATTTTAAAATCTGTTGCTATAGTGTCTTTATTAAACTGAGTACCAAAAGTGTCCCAAGGTGAACTTTTCGGATAATAATTGATGCCTTTTAAATTTAAATTTAAAGGGTTTGAAGAAAGTTCCTTAAGTCTATCTTGTGAAGATACTTTTACAAATTGTCTGATGCGCCAGTATCCATCTTCTAACAGTAAAATGATTTTGTAAGTGTTTAAGCTGCTGGTTTTATTTAAAAAGACTCCTTCCTTATAAAGTTGTTCATGCTCGAGTACATCTGTGTCAGTAAGTACGATTAACTGGCCATCTTCACTAAAAAATTCCACCTTGGGATGATGCTCTAGAGAAGTCATCGCTACAGTTATTTGATTACTTAAGTTGAAATTTATAAGTTCAGTCACTTTTGTAGTAGCACTTGCGGTATAATAATCTTCAATACCAGTAAGTGTATTATTTTTTAATGCTCTCGCTCTTACGTACCATGCATTTAAATAATCTTCTTCAATAGACTTTAAGGTGGTAGCATCTAGTGGCCTTCCTTTAATACTTGTAGTGTCCCATTCTATAATGGGAATATAATACCGCTCTTGTATTTGCTCGGTATGTAACATTGTACTGCGATCTGCTCCAGTATTCAGATAGCTGTATAGACTACTTATACCTAGTGTAATTAAGGCGATTATGAGTATATAAAATGCAATAAGCCCACCACGCAATATGTTTTTATTGGTTCTATTCACAGTTTTACATTTTTAATTTTGCGTGAGATACCACCAGTGATAACTTCAATATTGTAAATACCGTTCGGTATCAAATCTGGATTTAATTTAAATTGTACCTGACCATTGTAAGATTGTTTCAAGTAATTCTCATTGATGTTTTTACCTTTAATCTTTAATTCTACGGTCACACCATCAGGTATGATTTGTCCCATAAAACTTTTTAAGGGTCCTACGGTAATGGTTCTATTACCATCATTAAGTTGAATATCATAATTATCAAACACCTGTTCAAATTCCATGGTTATCGTATCGCTACTCGCTATACCAGCAACTGCTGCGGTTACAGACCATTTTTCAGCCTTTTCAGGATGAATCATACTAGCCGTTGCGATGCCTTTAATGGTTGTTCCAGTCGTTTGTAACACGGCACCTGAACTATTAGTTATGTAAAATGTAACTAAAGTTTCATCACTTGCGATATTGTTATAACGATCCTTGAGAATCGAAGTATAAAAAGTAACTAGTTGATTTCCGTCTGCATATGGGTGATTACGCTTTCGCGAAAGCGTAAAATCTACTGGCAATCCGGCTTTAATTTCTACCGTAAATTCTTTACTGAACTGTTCATCAACGTTTGCAGCAAATAAAATGTTTCCTGTCTTTTCTGTGCTGTATATATAATCGAAGGCGATTAGATTATCCACTGTGGATAGGTTTTGTGTGCGAGTAGTTTCTTTATTATAATTGAATAAAACTGCGGTGTCATCTTTTTGAACATTATCTAGTGAGTCTAATGGTATAGAAACTGCCATACTATAATCAGAATTACCGGCTATGATGCTAGGTGGACCTATGTAGGTCTCCATTTTTACAGTTTGGGATACAGGTGTGATGGTAAAACGGCCACGTTGTGTGGTGTTCACTAACTGCCACTTAACCATACCAGACATATTGCTTATAAACTGAGGGATTTTATAATTAACAAAGCTGCCTTTCATCTGCGGATTTACTATTGTACTACCTAGATTGTAAGATAATAATAAGTCATGTGCACTGGTATTATTTCCCTTAAACTTCAAGTTGATTTTATGACCTGCTGTATAGGTAAGCTTATGATTTAAAGGTGATATACCCAATTCTGGAGTAGCGGCATCCTGTATCATGCTGTTTGATAAAATCAACAGCATGATTATTAGCAGAGATGTAGCTTTAATTCTCATTATTTCGGGTTCCCTATATAAGCGTTAGTTTCTAATTTGATATAAGGATAAAGAGCGTTGTCCGTTTTTTGAAAAGCACTAAATGTGGCATTTCTAGTTGGGACTACTTTTTTTGCAACGTCTTGATTAGGTAATCCATTTACATAGCAGTTGCTCATGTCATTATTGAGCACATTAATCTCTGCATCGGTAAGCAGGTTGAATTCAAAATTTTGTTTGCGTTGTGGTCTTACTGCATCTTTTACAAAATTATAATCTACCCAAACTAAATTTTTATTTTGGTCAAAGTAGGAAATGATAAGTTGAGGTATCGTCAATTCTTGTGTACCAGAATTGAATAGTTGTCCTTTTATTTTCCCGTTATCTATATTAAGGTCACTAATCGATAGGCCTTTGTAGAGGTCTGTGTTTGCTACATTCCCAGCTGCTTGAATATTGAAAATGGCAGGTTTGTTTTTAAAATCGACAGGTGTATATTGATCGGGATCAAAAGATTTAGGTATAGAATCGTTAATACTGGTCCATGCTATACCTTCAAAATTGATTTTAAAACTACTTATTTCTTTGGGCATTAACTTATGTTTTACCACAAATTTTGCATTATGGCTGGCTAATAGGTTATTTTGATTATCATAAAGAGAGCCATTTAATACTACGTCTGCCGGAACGGTATCGATATTTTGAACTTCTCCTATGATATAATAATGATGATCAAACTCTACTAGTCGTGCGTTTAAGATTTCTAAAGATGGTTGTTTCAGAATATCTTCATGATAAGTTTGCTCTGTGCTGATGCGTCTTCTACCTTGATTAAAAAACACTGTTTTATTTTCTGTAAAAAGCTGGTCAGGTGGTAGGTCGGTTTCAACTTCTTCTGGTTCAATATACCATTTACCATTATGTTTTATAGCAGTAAGATAATCTGTTTTCTCTACTTTTTCAAGTGGTGTAATCCATTCTGTATCTACTTTAAGACTTACAGTATTTTCTGTTGATTTTAATGTGATAGTTTCTATGTTGTCTAGCTTTGCATAAGAGCTTAATAGGCCATCTGTTACAGATATTTGTAACATGTACTGGTCTAAAGGAAGATCGCTTTCAGGATTAATGAAGCTATGAGCTTTTTCAAATTCTTTAAAATCTATGGCATCGTAATAAGCAAGTACTACATTATCTGGACTGTGTTGCGTATTATTTTTAAGATAAAAAATATACATTCCATAACAAGTAATGGTTAATAGTAATAATGACCAGGCATGAATGACGTGGAGTAGATTACTTTTAAATGGCGTGTATGGATCTGGAATTTTAAGATATGCTGCCGGTGCTGTTTCTTTATATTTAAGCATCCTAGTAATTAAGAGCTGAATATTTAAAATAAACGCTACTAAAATGGTAAGTATAGGTATAGTTCCCCATAATATTTTTTGCCACTGTGCTACATCAACTAGCGGCAAGATGTTAGATAATGGTGGGACGTTCATTTTTTCCCATACCATGATTCCATTTTCTAATTGTTCTAGTCGCTGCCAGCCACAGAAATATAGCATGGGATCATAGAACTTATCATTTGAAAAAATGTATTTGAGATTATATTTTTCTGGAACGGTTAAAAATTGCTGTAACGAACCTATGCCTTCAACACCTTTAAATTTTGAGTTTTCTAGTCTTTCTATAGGTCTAGTTGTTAGTTCTGGTAGCCTTCTAGCAGAATGGTAGTTACCATCTACACTCAATGCCTTAGTTTGTGCTGCGAGCCACGCCATTTGATCTCCAAATCCTAGTGTTAAGTATCGCCAGTGATCATGCTGGTCCTGACTTAAGAAATTAACAATAGGAAGCATTTTTATTTTTGCTGGTTGCGATGGCCTAAAATAACCCAAGGTCATTGTAAAGATAGTCATAAAAATAAATAGACCAGCCAGAACAGCGCCAGCGAGTCTATGATAAACGGCACCTATTTTTTCTTGTATTAAAATCTTAATATCTCCTTGAATAAAACGATAGGCAAACTCACCTAACATAGGTAAAGACATTATAGAAGCCCATAATGTAAAGCGATCTAGGGTTAGTATATTAAAGGCATTTTCACCTAAAAACATCTTAGGAATAGGTGTGGTTCCTCCAGTACCTAGCACAGTGAGTATAGTTATCGATAAGCCAAAAAACAAATATCGTTTACTATAATACCTATAAAATATATAAGGCAAGATAATTAATAGAATACCCCAAGGGATTAAGAAGAACACTAATCCCGATGAAGTGACTTCTAAAAAATTATCTCTAGAGCCGTGTGGTATAGGAACTTGAGTTATAGGGTTATTCTTGGTATTAATCCAATAAGGTAAAATACATCCTATAATAATGACTAGAGATGACATCCCAAATCCTACTATACGTTTAAAGAGTTTTAAGAAGCTTTTTAAAAAAACGCTAAAGGTAATCTCCTTAATAGAATCAACTTGTTCTCTAGCATGGTCCATAATAACCATACCTATTAGTGGGAAAATAAAAAATACCATCCCAAATATAGGAGTGACATGATGTGAAGTTACTGTTACAGCGATAAGAGAAAGTGAGGTAAAGTAATATCTATAACTACCTGTTTTGAGCCATAAGTATATTTCAGGCAAAGAATGCATTAAAATAGAAATCCCAATTATACTAGGTAATTGACCAAATATGTGAAGCGTCTCTACAAATGAAGATGAGAATACCGCTAGTAATGCTGCATACCCAGCAGCCGTTCTGCTAGAGGTTATGAGTAAAGAAAATCGATAAACTCCAGTAATAAAAAGTATGATGGCAATAATAGCAACGGTAAACATTCCAAACTTTAATCCACCTACATAGCTTAGTAATCCTATACATTGATGTACTAGCGGTGGATAGCTCATCACTGTAAAGCCGGTATACCATTTATAATTCCATGGTTCAAACCAGCTGGTCGCATAATGTTCTGCAAAGAACAAATGTATTAAAGCATCATAGGTGGTCTCTAATGTGAAAAATATAGCACTACCATGAAAAGCAATCCCTATAAATAAGGCTGCGATTAAAAGTTTATTAGTGGTTTTTTTCAATTTCAATATTACTCAATTAATGATGTGATAAAGATATGACAACCGCAGCATCCGTTCACTGGCATTGAACTACAGTAAATTACTATTCGTCTACACTTCTTTCGTACCTAACGAAAATAGCCGATTTGAGGCCTCTTCTACAAGTAATTTTGGGTCATAATTAAACATCAATTATTATGAAAACTGGAATAATCATCCCTTGCTACAACGAAGAAAAAAGAATAGATACAGCTGCGTTTAACGCCTTTATTCAATCTCATGAAGACTATCATTTATGTTTTGTAAATGATGGAAGTAAAGATAATACTCTAGACGTATTAAATACAATGCAAAGAGAAACTCCTAATAGAGTAAGTATTGTGGATGTGAAAAAAAATGCAGGTAAAGCGGCAGCGGTAAGATCTGGTGCTAGATACTTATTTAATCGTGAAGATATCGATTACATAGGCTTTATCGATGCAGATTTATCTACCGACTTTAAAGATTTTAAAAAGTTGGTAGATACTCTTCACAATAATGATGAGTTAACAATGGTATATGGATCTAGAGGTAAAGGTGAAGGTCAGATAGAGCGTAACGTATTGAGAAAACTATTTTCTCAAATCGTAAAGCTATTCATTTTCATGATTTTAGGATTACCTATTGAGGATACGCAATGTGGAGCAAAAGTGTTTAAGAGAGACATCATTCCACTAGCATATGATAAGCAGTTTTTAACGAGATGGTTGTTTGATGTAGAGATTTTCTTGAGAATGAAGAAGCATTTTGGTAGAAAAGCAATTATGAATAAAATGTATGAGCAGCCATTAGAAAGATGGGTACATGTGGATGATTCAAAATTAGGATTCAAAGACGCAATTCAAATCCCGTTAATGTTAATGAGTATCTGGTATTCTTATAATTTAACCGCACAATTTGCAGCTACGGCACCACAATTTCAATTAGCAGTCAATGATGGTTTTGAAGTATATGCAGGAGACGTAAATTGGGAAGGTCGTATGGCAGCATAATTACTCCTCATAACTAGCTTTAAGAATGTATATATCCTCAATGAGAGCTTCAATTTCTTCCATTTTAGTGCCATCATAAGAGCGGCTGCGCAGTCTACCTTCTTTGTCGACTAATAAAAAGTTCTCGGTATGTACCATGTCATACTTACCACCATAAGGAGCGTCCTTTACGGCTAGATAAGATTTGCGTGCTAGATTATAAATTTGTTCTTTTTCACCAGTTACAAGATTCCATTTATAATCCAGTACTCCTTTTTCAATTGCATAGGCTTTTAAAATAGCAGGAGTGTCATACTCAGGCGTTACACTATGGGAAAGAAAAACGACCTCTTCATCATCTTTAAACTCTTCTTGCAATACGGTCATGTTTTTAGTCATGGTAGGGCAAATGGTAGGGCAAGTGGTAAAAAAGAAATCTGCTACATAGATTTTGTTCTTATAATTTTCTTCTGTAATCGTGTCACCATTTTGATTAATCAACTTAAATGGAGCGACTTTATGATATTTTTTCACAAAAAGCATGCTGTCGTCTACCAGCGTTGGGTCAAACTGGTCTGGTTGTAATATTGCAAGTGTTTTTTTAGGAGTCAAGGCATGCTGGATAGCCAGAAAAATAACCGTACTCAATACGAGCATGAATAGTGCTCGCCATTTATTTTTATTCAGAAATTCAAGCATTAGTAATACTTTTTTACAAAATTACGACCTAATTGTGAGCTGTTCTAGTCTTTGTCGGACACTTTCGTAAAGGCTTAAAAATTATTACATTATTTATAAAGCTTTTTTAAAGTTAAGGTGTTTTAGTTCTCGCTTTCGCGAAAGCGTATTCTCAAAAAATCACAACCTTTCCTATTCAGTAGTTATTCACAACAACAGTATTACTTATATGTTGAACGCTGCAATTGCTTTACCAATTAACCTTATAGATTGTGTAAAATGAGTGCAAAGGCCTATTTTTGCGCTCGTTAAATTAGAACAGCAATGCATCCATATCTGGTAATAGCCATAAATTTTTTACTGAGTCTTTCATTACTTATCGTTTTACACGAGTTAGGACATTTTATTCCGGCACGTCTATTTAAAACGAGAGTTGAGAAATTCTTTTTGTTTTTTGATATTAAATACTCTTTGTTTAAGAAAAAAATAGGCGAAACTGAATACGGTATTGGATGGTTACCATTAGGTGGTTATGTAAAAATAGCGGGAATGATCGATGAGAGTATGGATAAAGAGCAAATGGCCGAAGAGCCTAAGCCTTGGGAATTCCGTTCAAAGCCAGCATGGCAACGATTAATTATAATGCTGGGTGGCGTCGTTGTTAACGTGGTTGTAGGGTTTTTTATTTATATCATGATTTTTTTCACTTATGGTGGACAGCAAGCAACGGGAACAGATTATAAGTTTGGTTTTGGAATGCCGCCTGTATTACAAGAAATAGGTTTTAAGAATGGAGATCAAATATTGCTTGTTGATGGTGATACTTTACAAATCGCAGATAATCTTGTGAATAGACTTGTTTTTAGAGACGTAGAGACAGTCACCGTTATCAGAGATGGAAGTCCAGTAAATATAGGTATACCAGAAGATATCGGTAAACGTGTTTTTTATGCAGACATCATGGGGCCGTTAGAGGCTAGATTCCCATTTGAGGTAGGTGATGTTGAGCCAGGTACCATTGCGGACTCTATAGGTCTTAAAGAAGGTATGACTATCGTAGAGATGGCAGGTTATCCTATTTCTTATAATACAGATTATACCTATGCAATCAATCATGTGGTTAATGATAGTACTCCATTTGAATTAAAAATTCAGAATGAAAATGGAATGGTACAAACTAAAACTATCGATTTTAAAAATAATAAGAGACGTATAATAGGCTTCAGAAAAAAGCCTACGGTTGATTATGCGAGTGCAACCCAACTGGATTATAGTTTTGGGGAAAGTATTAATAAAGGGATTTCTCATGGATACTGGACCATGCAGGATTATGTAAAACAATTTAAATACGTTTTCACTAAAAAAGGAGCTAGTCAACTAGGTGGTTTTGGAACCATTGCAAAATTGTATCCAGATACTTGGGACTGGCGTAAATTCTGGGAACGTACGGCATGGATTTCTTTTGTACTTGCTATAATGAATATTTTACCTATACCAGCTTTAGATGGTGGACATGTGATGTTTTTACTGTATGAGATGGTCACTGGGCGCAAACCAGGAGATAAATTTTTAGAGCGTGCACAATTAATAGGGATATTTATTTTACTCGCTTTAATGCTCTATGCAAATGGAAATGACCTGTATAAGGCGATTTCTGAAAATTTCTTTTAAAGTATTTTCAATTATTCGCTAAAAAACTTGGCGGCAAATAAAAAAACGTTTTATATTTGCGCTCGCTAAAGCAAATAGCTTTAGTGTTGTGTATATCACATTCCTCTTTAGCTCAGTTGGTTAGAGCATCTGACTGTTAATCAGAGGGTCCTTGGTTCGAGCCCAAGAAGAGGAGCAGAAAGCCGTTCAGCAATGAGCGGCTTTTTTTTATGTTGTATAGTTAACCATAAGAGTTTGATACTTTTACACGATGTCATTAAATCACTTCCTTAAAAGCAGCTTATTTCCCTATACTTATTTCCCTATATTTACGTTTAATAACAATGATTCAATCCAGTGAGTTAATCGCTTGGATTTCAATATATATACGTAGGATTAATGAGCTGTAATAGTTGTGGAACCGGTGGAGGAACTCCAGGCGGTTGTAAAAATCATGGTACTTGTGGTACTAGTGGATGTAATAAGTTAACGGTTTTTGACTGGTTAGCAAATATGGAATTGCCAGACGGTCAGGCACCTTTTAATTATGTAGAAGTAAGGTTTAAAAATAGCCGTAAAGAATATTTTGTTAATTCTGAAAATTTACAATTAAAAATAGGTGACATCGTTGCCACACAAACTGAGACAGGTCACGACATAGGTATAGTTACACTTACTGGTGAGTTAGTACGTGTACAGTTGAAGAAAAAGAAGATACGTTATGAAACAGATGATATACCTAAAGTATATCGTATTGCATCACAGACAGATGTAGATAAATGGAAAGCAGCTCGAGAAAGAGAAGAGCCTATGAAGGTGCGTGCTCGTGAGATAGCAATACGTTTAAACCTTCAAATGAAGATTTCTGACATAGAATTTCAAGGAGATGGGTCTAAGGCTACTTTTTATTACACGGCAGAGGAACGCGTTGATTTCCGTCAACTAATCAGGGAATACGCTACAGAGTTTAAGACACGAATTGAAATGCGTCAGATAGGTTTGCGTCAAGAAGCCGCTAGATTAGGTGGTATAGGGTCTTGTGGTCGCGAGCTATGTTGTTCAACTTGGTTAACAGATTTCCGTTCAGTAACTACTAGTGCTGCACGTTATCAAAATCTATCTTTAAACCCACAAAAACTTGCTGGACAATGTGGGAAATTGAAGTGTTGTTTAAATTATGAATTAGATTCATACATGGACGCACTTAAAGACTTTCCCAAACAAAACCAGAAATTATACACTGAAAAAGGAACAGCTGTCTGTCAGAAAATAGATATTTTTAAAGGACTGATGTGGTATTGTTATGAAGGAGAATGGATGAACTGGCATACATTAACTACAACACAAGTACATGAAATTGTTTCTAAAAATAAGGCCAAAGAAAAAGTAGCTAGTATAGAAGAATATGCAGCAGAGCATGTTGTCATTGAAGAGGTTAATTTTGAGAATGTAGTAGGTCAGGATAGTTTAACTCGTTTTGATCAAACCACCACTAAAAATAAAAAACGCAAAAAGCGTCGTAATAATCGCGGTCCTAGACCAGCTGGTGCTAATCAAAAAAATACTCAGAGCAATAACAAAAAAACTTCTCAAAATAAACAGACACCGTCTAAGGCATCTCATTCTAAAGATGCAAAACCAGAAGCAAAAGGTCAAAAACCAAAGCCTAAGCCTAGAAGAAAGCCTGCAAATCAAAATAAGTCCAAAAATGGGGCTGACAATAAGCAAGCAAAACCTAAACCAGCAAGTGACGGTACTGCTAATAAACCGCGCAAAAAAAGACCTAATAATCGCAATAGACCACCAAAGAAAAGCGAGTAATGAGAATCACTTTACTTTTAATTTTAAGCTGTATAACCTTAATATCTTGCGATCACAATATTGTAAAAACGCAATCGGTAGCTTTTAGTGACGCTCAATGGAGCCTTACAGAAGCGCCTGTTTTTAAAATTGAGTCTATAGATACGGTTAACACATATGATATGTTTCTTAATATGAGAAATAATCACGATTATGCATATAGCAATTTGTATTTAATAGCTGAAATGAAATTTCCACAAGGAAAAATCGTTACAGACACATTAGAGTACGACATGGCCACACCGCAAGGGCAGTTCCTAGGCACAGGCTATAGTGATGTTTATGAAAATAAATTATGGTATAAGGAAGGAGTACGCTTTCGCGAAAGCGGAACATATCTTCTCACCTTACGTCATGCAATGAGAAAAAATGGTTCTGTAGACGGTATTGCTCAGTTAGAAGGAGTACTCGATATAGGTTATAGTATAGAAAAACAAGTGCAACATGGCAGCAACTAAAGCACAAAAAGCTCAAAAAGAGCAAGAGACTAAGAAGAATGTTAAACTATTCTGGAAACTAGTATTTGTAGGTATAGGAATGGTAATTCTATTGTTTTTACTTACCGCCTGGGGAATCTTCGGTTCTTTACCAGATCACACCATATTAGAAAACCCACAATCTGAACTGGCAACAGAAATCGTTACGGCAGATGGTAAAACGCTAGGTAGCTTCTATACAGATAATCGTAAACCAGTAAAATACGACGACTTACCACAAAATCTTATCGATGCATTAGTCTCTACAGAAGATGAGCGCTTCTGGGATCATAGTGGTATTGATGGATATGGTACGGCTAGAGCATTTGCCTTTTTAGGACAGAAAGGTGGTGCAAGTACCATCACGCAACAGCTCGCAAAACTGTATTTTACTGAGCAGCGCAGTAGTAATAAAATTGAACGTGGAATTCAGAAAATCCGGGAATGGATTATCGCTACACGTCTTGAAAAACAGTATACTAAAGAAGAGATAATCACGCAGTATTTAAATCAGTTTGATTTTTTAAAACAAGCCATAGGTATACGATCAGCATCTAACATTTATTTCGGTAAAGAGCCTAAGGAATTAACTGTAGAAGAAAGTGCGGTTTTTGTAGCCATGCTCAAAAATCCAAGACAATACAATCCTTATAGAGAAATATCTAAAGAAAAATCATTAGGTCGTCGTAACCAGGTTTTTGTTCAAATGGTGCGCAATGGAAAAATGACTGAGGCTACTAAAGACAGCCTTAGAGAACAACCTATTAAATTAAACTTCTCTCCAGAAGGTCACAACGACGGTATGGGGACTTATTTCCGTGAGTACTTAAGAGACTGGTTAAAGGATTGGGCAGCTAGTAATACTAATCCAGAGACTGGAGAGAATTATAACCTCTATAATGATGGATTAAAAATCAATGTAACTATCGATAGTCGCATGCAAGAATATGCAGAAGACGCTATGGTAGCACATATGGCAAATCTTCAAAAAGAGTTTGATTCCCAAAACGAGAAATTGAAAACGGCTCCTTTTAGAGACATCACAGCAAAGCAAGTAGAATCTTCTATTAATCGCGCGATTAAAGTTTCTGAACGATGGAAGTTAATGAAGAAAGAAGGTAAGTCAGAAACAGAGATTCTTGCTAGTTTTGATAAAGAAACAGAGATGACTGTCTTTGACTGGCAGGCTCCTGGTCGCGAGCGTGACACAGTAATGACACCTCGCGATTCCATCTATTATTACAAAAAATTCTTACAAGTCGGTATGATGTCTATGGAGCCACAAACAGGTTATGTAAAAGCTTGGGTAGGTGGTATTAATCACAAGCATTTTAAATTTGATCATGTTAAAAAAGGAGTGCGTCAGGCTGGTTCAACCTTTAAGCCTTTTTTGTATGCGACTGCAATAGACTTATTAAAATACTCACCATGTAAAGAATTACCAGATGGAGAATATACGATACCAGCAGGTAAACATGGAAACACAAAGGACTGGACACCTAGTAACTCCGATGGGAAGTATGGTAAAATCAGAACTTTAAAAGATGCTTTAGCTCATTCTGTAAATACAATATCTGCACGATTGATGGATGATGTAGGACCACAGCCAGTTATAGATCTTGCAGGTCGTCTAGGTATAAATACTAAAGATATGGCGCCAGTGCCGTCACTAGCATTGGGTACTGCAGATGTGAGTCTTTTTGAAATGGTAGGCGCATATGGCGTTTTTGCAAATGAAGGTATCTATAATACGCCTGTACTTGTTACTAGCATACAGGATAAAAATGGTACAGTACTTTTTCAGTATGTTCCAGAAACACGGGATGTAATGAATCCAGAAACTGCTTATACGACACTTAAGTTAATGCAAGGTGTTACACAATCGGGTAGTGGTAAACGCCTGAGAGGTAGTTGGGCAAAAAATAATAAATTCTATAAGAGTGTTGTGACAGGTTATCCTTATGATTTTAAAAATGAAATAGCTGGTAAGACTGGGACAACTCAAAATAACTCTGATGGATGGTTTATGGGTATTGTTCCTAATTTAGTGTCTGGTGTATGGGTAGGTGGAGAAGATCGATCCGTTCATTTTTCTAGCACTCGTTATGGTCAAGGAGCGACTATGGCATTACCTATATGGGGTTCTTACATGAAAGCTGTTTATGCAGATGAGAATCTGGACATATCAAAAGCAAATTTCAATGAACCAGAAAATTTATCTATTATAGTAGACTGTGATGAATATAAAAATGGCGATGAAGGTTTAGAAGATGAAGATGACGCTGGAGATGAATTAGGAATGTAAATAGTAACTGATATGCTAGATACCATTAAACTCGAGTATGTTCTGTTTCTAGACATAGAAACAGTTCCTTTACACCCATCGTTTAATGAACTGGATCATGTAGATCAGCAGCTCTATGCAGACAAAACTAAATATCAACGCAAAGAAGAGTATACACCTGATGAGTTTTATGATCGTGCTGGTATCTGGGCAGAATTTGGTAAAATAGTATGTATTTCTGTAGGATATTTTGTAGATCGTACATATAGACAGTTCAGAGTACGTAGCTTTACAGGAACTGAGGTGGAATTGCTTGAAGAGTTTAGTACGCTTTTAAAAGATCATTTCTCTGGGCGACATCATTTGCTTTGTGCTCATAATGGTAAGGAATTTGACTTTCCTTATATCGCACGTCGCATGATTATTAATGGAATTGCTATACCTGCAAAGCTTAATCTTTTTGGTAAGAAACCATGGGAAGTACCACATTTAGACACTATGGAATTGTGGAAATTTGGCGACTATAAACATTTCACATCCTTAAAATTAATGACACGTGTTTTAGGTATTCCGTCTCCTAAAGATGATATAGACGGATCCCAAGTACGCAATGTATATTATGAAGAAAATGATGTGAACCGCATTGCTAGATATTGTGAAAAAGACGTTATCGCTGTAGCTCAAATACTTCTTAAATTGCGATTAGAACCTATACTTAAAGATGACCAAATCATCACAAAATAAGCCATTAGCGATTATCAATAACCTTAATGTTTCTTTTAGAAATGGAGATCTAAAAAATCAAGTGTTATTTGATGTTAATTTAGAGCTTTTGGAAAATGAAATTCTTGCTGTAGTAGGAGAATCGGGTAGTGGTAAATCAGTTACTTCTAAAGCTTTGATGGGACTATTGCCTGTTAAAAATGCAATTATTGATGCTACAGAGCTATCTATACTCGATAATGATTTGCAAATCTTTAATGGTAAGGATTGGTCACGCTTTCGCGGAAGCGTGATAAGTATGATATTTCAAGAACCTATGAGTTCTCTTAACCCTACCATCACATGCGGTTATCAAGTTGCCGAAATACTGGAAACTCATACCAAATTATCTAATAAAGAAATTAAAGCAGAAGTACTGCGACTTTTTAAAAAGGTAAAACTGCCTATTCCTGAGCAAACTTTTAATAAATATCCGCACGAGATAAGTGGTGGACAAATGCAGCGTGTGATGATTGCAATGGCTATAGCTTGCAAGCCTAAAATCCTAATAGCAGACGAGCCTACAACAGCACTAGATGTAACGGTCCAAAAAGAGGTCATTTTATTGCTTAAAGAACTACAGGCAGAGTATGGAATGAGTGTTTTATTTATTTCTCATGATTTGGGTCTAGTCCACGAAATAGCTGACCGTATTGCTGTCATGTACAAAGGTCGTATTGTTGAAATGGGAACACCTGATCAACTTTTTGAAAATGCGCAAGAAACTTATACAAAAGCTTTAATCGCTGCAAGACCAGATACCGAATCGAGACTTAGAAGATTACCTACTATAAACGATTTCATGACAAACGCTGTTCCTTCTGAGGTAGTAGCTGATGAAGAAAGAGCCAAAGCTCATGGCGTTTTATATACTCAAAAGCCTCTACTAGAATTAATTAATGTAGTCAAGAAATATCCACTTAAAAAAGAGCTTTTTAAGGAGCAACAATTTTTTACCGCCGTTAACCGTGTGAACCTCAAGTTGTATGCTGGTGAGTCATTGGGATTAGTAGGTGAAAGTGGTTGTGGCAAAAGTACACTAGGTAACATGATACTAGGACTACAAAATATCACTAGTGGTCAATTGATTTATAAAGGAGAAGATATCACAAATCTTAAGGGTCGTAAAATGCGATCTTTAAGAAAGGAATTACAGATAATATTTCAAGATCCATTTGCTTCACTTAATCCCAGATTGACCGTCGGACAGGCTATTATGGAACCTATGAAATGGCATGGGATAGGTAATAGTGATGCAGACCGTAAGAAACGAGTGATGCAATTACTAGATCGAGTAGGTTTAACTCAAGAACAATTTAATCGTTATCCACACGAGTTTAGTGGTGGACAGCGACAGCGCATAGGTATTGCGAGGACTGTTGCCTTAGAACCAGAATTAATTGTTTGTGATGAGTCGGTTAGTGCTCTAGATATTTCTGTACAAGCACAAGTATTAAATTTATTAAATGAATTTAAAGAAGATTTTGGTTTTTCTTATCTTTTTATTTCGCACGATTTAGCCGTGGTGAAGTACTTCTGTGATCAAGTGATTGTGATGAATAAAGGTCGTGTTGAAGAACAAAATGAAGCTGATGTGCTTTATAGTAATCCACAAAGTGAGTATACTAAGAAGTTGATTGCTGCAATACCTAAGGGCTAGTCATTCATAACTTGCTTTATTAAATTTAGTCATGATGACTAACAAAAATTATCACGCCTTTTACTTCATTTATCTGACTATGATTTAAATATATTAAGTAAAAAAATCCTCTTTAGGGAAGAGGATTTTTTAAACAAGTCAATTAAGATAAATTGTTCTTTAAAAACTAAAGAACGTTTTTACAATCAATTTAAATAGACCTTTGATAAAATAAAATGTAGCTACAAACCTGTTAGATTGTTGCTTTTCTATATAGGTCGTATCCATAATTGATGTTAGTTTTAGGGATGACGAATATGGTAAATTTTCATAAATAATCAAGACTATCTGTATCTATTATTCGACGAAGTGCATTATTATTTCTGATTCTCATGAACTAAATGATGATCAAAAGAAAAAACCCTCAATTTGATATGGTTTTAGTCCTATCAAATTGAGGATTGTATTTTAAGTTTATAAAGGTTAATTTATTGCTTCAGTTTAGGTAATTGTTTTTCAATACCATTGTTATCACCTACACTTACAGAACTTGCTCCCGTAATAGTTACTTGCCCAGTTGTGAAGTCGCTTTCTGTCGCCTCAAATATGTTATCTACATATTTTTGAGGATTGCGGTCTATGTATGGAAACCAAGTGCTGTGTATTTGAATCATTACTCTATGACCTTTTTTAAAGGTATGTAACACATCTTGTAAAGGAAAGTTTACACTAGTCTTTTTACCTTCTTTAAAAGGCTCTGGCTTTGAGAAATCATTTCTAAAACGACCTCTAAAAGTTTCTGCACGCACTAATTGTTGATAGCCTGCAAGAGTTACATGCTCTGGTGTATGTTCTTCATTTTTCATGTCGTCTGGATATACGTCTATAACCTTAACGATAAAGTCGGCATCAGTGATTCCCTTAAGAATTACTTCTAGGTTTGCTTGTATCTCTCCAGCAAGTGTCATGTCATCAGTAAGGATGTCTGTTTGAAAAGTAAGTACGTCTGGTCTTCTAGAAGCGTGACGCTGGTCGTCTGTCATGTAAGCACGTGGTGTGAATGTAACTGGTGTTATTTCACTTCTAAAAGGCACTGGTTTTGATGGATCACTCATGTATGAGAACGTATCTTTTTTATCACCCTTTTTATTAATCAACAACTCTCCATTTTTACCAAAACTAAACACGATTTCATCTTGCTGTGGCGGCCATTGCATAAATTTCTCCCATTGCTTTAATCCAGTATCAAACATATATGCCTCTGGTAGAACCGGATTTTTTTCTCCTTTTAAGTGATGTTCAAAGAAAGGAGTTTCTATTTCTCTATGATAAAAAGTCGATAAACTATCACCAAAATGGATATGGTTCACCATCTGATGACCAGGTTCTCTCGCCCAGTTACCATGACTCCATGGTCCCATGACAATGGTGTTGTTCTTATTATTAGGATTGTTGCGTTCTACATTTTTATAGATATTTAATGGGCCATAAAGATCCTCTGCATCAAACCAGCCACCTACGGTCATAACTGCGTGATCAACATTATTTAAATGTGGTATAATAGAACGTTTTTGCCAGAATTCGTCATAGTTAGGATGCAAGGCAACGTCTTTCCAGAAAAAATTATCAGGATATATATTTTCTGTTACATTCTTCAATGGACCTATGCCCATATTAAATGCATAAGAATCATCCATACTACCTGCTGCTCTCAATTGATCCCATTTATCATTATACCAGCTTTCGGTGGTAGGTTCAGTTTGATGACCAAAAACTGGATAGGCAAAAATATAGCTCTGTAAAGTAGCTCCCATATGATGAAAGTCGTCAAAGAAAAAGTCTCCTATAGGTGCCTGTGGCGAGCTAGCTACAAGTGCTGGATGTGCATCTGGTAAAGCTGCTGCGGTGTAAAATCCTGGATAAGAAATTCCCCATTGACCTACTTTTCTATTATTGTTAGGTAGGTTGTTTATTAACCACTCTACAGTATCATAAGTGTCTGAACTTTCATCAATATCTTGCTTGTTGTTCACGTCATTTCCAGGTATGTTAGGACGCATGTTGTCAAAATCTCCTTCACTCATCCATCTACCGCGTACATCTTGATAAACAAATATGTAACCTTCTTTCATCAGGATTTCATTGGGACCTAATCTACTCGGATACTTGTCTTCTCCATAAGGTCGTACACTATAACATGTGCGTTGCATCATTATCGGATATTCCTTAGAGGTGTCCTTTGGGCTATAAACTTGAGTGTATAATTTAACTCCATCACGCATCTCAATCTGGTGGATGGTTTTAGTATAATTTTCTTTTATATACTCTTGTTTTGATGAGGATTGCGCTTTCGCGAAAGCGGAACCTAACACCACTAACGCAACTAGTAAAAATTGTTTCATAAAAAAAGCTTTAATGCTGGCTTAAATATAATTCAACGACATAAAAAAAGGCTCTCTATTAAGAAAGCCTTTTGATTTTTTATAAAATACTATTACCAGATTTTAATACGGTTCTCTGGTGTGATATACATACCATCTGCCTCTGTAATTTCAAATGCATCATAAAATGCATCGATATTTTGAAGCGGTACATAACCACGATACATACCAGGTGAGTGTGTGTCACCTTTAATACGTTGCTTTAAAGCCTCTTCACGCATTTTAGTGCGCCATACTGTTCCCCAACTTAAAAAGAAACGTTGTTCTGGTGTAAATCCATCAATCGCTTCTGGGCGACCTTTATCTTTCATCCATAATTGATGAGCATCATATGCGGCATTAACACCACCTAAATCACCAATGTTTTCACCTAATGTAAATTCACCATTGATATTAACACCAGGTAATACTTCGATAGCACTATATTGATTTGCAAGATCTTTACCTAAGTCTTCAAATTGTGTTTTATCATTTGCAGTCCACCAGTCAGTCATATTACCGTTTGCGTCAAATTTTGCGCCGCTATCATCAAATCCATGAGAAATTTCATGGCCTATTACAGCTCCCATACCACCAAAGTTGAAGGCAGCGTCTGCTTCATAGTTATAAAATGGCGGTTGTAAAATAGCTGCTGGGAAAACAATTTCATTATAGTACGGATTGTAGTATGCGTTCACAGTTTGTGGAGACATGAACCATTCTGTCTTATCTACTTTTTCTCCCAGTTTATTAAGATTATCGCGGTAGTTCCAAGATTGTACAGCTAGCATATTATCAAATAAAGTACCTCCGTTTGCAGGACTTTTGATTTCCATTTCTGAATAATCTTTCCATTGGTCTGGATAACCTATTTTAATAGTCATACCGTTAAGTTTTTCAATAGCCTTAACCTTAGTCTCAGGACTCATCCAGGCTAATCCATTGATGCGTACTTCATATGCTTTCTTTACATATTCAATCATCTCTTTGGCTTTGGCTTTAGCCTCTGCAGGAAATTTTTCACTTACATATAGTTGACCTAGAGCTTCACCTAAAGTTCCGTTCACGGTTCCTAGTGCGCGCTCATCTCTAGGACGTTGTTCTTTTGCACCACGCATCGTTTTACTGTAAAAGTCCCAGTTAGCATCTTCTAATTCTGCAGATAGCATAGTAGCTGCTGCATCTACCATAGTCCAGCGCATGTAAGTTTTCATAGCATCTAGATTACTATTATCCCACATATTATTTAATGCAGTCATATATGCTGGTTGAGAAACAATAATTCTATCAAAATCTTTAACCTCTAATTTTTCAAAATATTCATCCCAGTCTATAGATGGTACTAGAGTTTTAAATTCATCTAAACTCATTGGATTGTAGCTTAATTGCGGGTTTCTACGAGCTACTTTATCTAAACGTGGTTGTGCCATTTGTGTTTCTATGGCAATGATCGTTTTAGCATCATTTGCTGCTTGTGCTGCATCAGTACCTGTTAATGTCAGCATACGTGCAACGTGCTTTTCGTAAGCAGCTAGTTTTTCAACATTATCAGCATCATCTAGATCTACATAGTATTCACGCTGCATTCCCAAAGCACCAGGACCCATTTGAGCTACGTTTATATCTGTGTTCTGAGCGTCTGGACCTACACCAAATCCATAAAAGCCACGTAAGCCTTTTGAAGAAAGCTCAGCAAGTAAAGCAGGTATTTCATCGACAGAATTAATAGCCTCAATTTGCTCTAGATATGGTAATAAAGGTTCATAACCAGCTTTATCTCTAGCTTCTGTATCCATTATACTTTGATATACAAAAACTGCTTTTGCTTGATCTGAAGATTGATCAAGGTTTTTATCATTCATGGCTTTGTCTAGGATAGCAAGCATGTCTGCATCAGTATCTTTTCTAAGCTTATTGAAGCCACCCCAAACTGTTTGATCTGCAGGTATCTCAGTAGAATCTATCCATTTTCCATTTACATAACGATAAAAATCGTCTTTAGGAGAAACGCTAGTATCCATTGCGG
Source organism: Nonlabens ulvanivorans (assembly GCF_000732625.1). Taxonomy (GTDB): domain Bacteria; phylum Bacteroidota; class Bacteroidia; order Flavobacteriales; family Flavobacteriaceae; genus Nonlabens; species Nonlabens ulvanivorans. Next base: position 384,727 of record NZ_JPJI01000032.1, on the reverse strand, counting down.
TCATGTCCAGACCAGGATAGTCTTTTGCCGGTTCTTTACAAGATGTGACTGCAATAGCCACCGCGCAAGAAGCAAGTAAGGTTTTTTTTAAGTTCATGTTTATATAGTTTGAGAGGTTAGTAAACTCTGTTTGATAAATGTTACACAAGATAATAATTGTTGGGTTTTAACTCTAGTATTTAGTTTATAATTAACTAGTTTTCAATTAAAAAAAGCCTACAATATTGCAGGCTTTTTTAATTGAAAAATGATACGTACTCTGTTTAATTAACGATAAGTTTTTCAGTTACAGTACCTGTAGCTGTAGAAATGTTTAAAAAGTACATTCCTTGTGCAACATTATTAAGATGAATAGAGTGTCTTTCTCCCGTATTGTTGAGTCTAGAACTTATCAGTTTACCAGTTACATCATAGATGCTGTAATCAAAAGCGTCTTTACCATTCCATGATAGTGTGAAGTCACCTTTTGACGGGTTAGGGAAAATTTTATAAGAATCTAAAAGTGTATTGCTATCGTTGCTTAATGTTCCAGTTACGACTACATTATCAAGGACTACACCTTCTTCAGTGACGGCTTGGTCAGAAATAAACACATATCGAAAAGTGATGTTACTCTCTGAATTAAATGGGCTCAAATCATAAGAATAGGTTTTCATAACGGCATCTGTTCCTGTCCATTGCGCTCCTACACAATTAAAGCAATTTACGCCATTGGGACTTCTGCTAGAATTATACCAGCCAGGATCAGTTGCGCTACCTAAAACATTCCAGTTACTGCCGCTATTGATGGTGTATTCGATATACATCAAATCCCAATCTTGTTCTAACTCAAATGCCATATCAAATTGTAGTGTAGGATTGATGACTCCATTGAGATCGTAACAGCCTGTATACAAATATGCTACTGTATCATTTGAGTGCTCACCAGTTAGATTAGTTCCATATACTTGTGTACCACTTACGGCTTGATTAAGAATAGGTCCTGCTGGTATGCCACGTTCCCATTGATTTGTTCCGCCAGTTTCATTAAAGGTTAATAGATTCCTATTTTCAAATTGGTGAATATCATTAATGACACCACTATTATTTTTAAGTATTGTTGTGGTTTCATTATTGTTACTGGCAAAAGCGTCATTTGTTGTATTCACCGTTACTGATATGTCGTTTGTACCTAGATTGAGTGACAATCCTGTTAGGCTTACGGTGGTTTGACTTTGTGCAGGTATTGCAGTGCTGTAAGTGCTACTAACAGAAGAGCCACCATTAATAGTATAATCAAGGTTGAAACTATTTATAGCTGTTGTTCCTCCATTTTCAATTACAATATCAATGTCCGTATCTCCACAAGAAAAACCAGTGTTGGAATAGTTTATGCTTACCAATTCAATATCTGTAGGTGGTGGACCGGCAGTCACGGATGTTTGCCAGATACCTCTACCGTAAGTCCCAGCAGTAAGCACATTGTCTACTCCATTGATTTCAAGGTCTCTGATGTTTACATTTGGCAAATTGTTATTGAAAGTTGACCATTGAGCAGTTACGTCATCATATTTATAGACTCCGATGGTTGTTCCTAAAAATATTTCTCCATCTACACTCATCGGCAAACTTGCAATGGTATTTTTACCTAGGCTAGGAAGATTAGCAGTTATATCGGTAAAACTACTTCCTTGGTTCAAACTTTTATAAACGCTACCAAATGATTCTTCTGTCGAAAGGTAAACGATATTATGATCTGTATTACTAACTTCAATTGCTGCGATGTCTTGTGGGAAGTTAGAAACCAGTGAAAAATTGGAACCGGCATTTATACTTCTATAAAGAAGATTGTTGATGGCTATGTAAATTGTGTTATCGTCATTTGGATCTATTTCAATTAAATCGATATTAGAACTAAATGGAGAGGAAACAGCAACAAAACCGTTGTTTTGTACTTTATACAAAGCAGTATACCCTACATAAATTGTACCTTGACTATCCACTTTTAATGGCGTGATCCAGTTACCACTTTCACCATTAGGACGATTGATAGAGTTAAGAATTGAGTTTCCGCCATTATTTGTAAAGTAAAGCCCACCACCATTTTGAGTAAACCCGTAACGTATATTTGAATCTAATGGATCTATACCACCATCCATTCCGTCGGCACCATAAAAGTTTTTCCATTGATTACCGCTTCTAGCTTGTCCACCATTATCTTGTAATCCACCTATTACCTGTGCGCTTGATTGTGTGCTAACGGCAATTCTATAAAATTGACCTATTTGAGCTCCTGCGGTAAGGTCAGTGAAGGATCCACCGTCATTATTACTTCTATAAATACCACCATCCGACATTACAAATAGTTCAGAACCAAATTGTCTAATTTGATGAATATCTGCATGAGTATAAGTGCTACCGGTAGGGTTGCTCCATGAGTTTATTTTTGTAAAAGAGCTGCCACCACTAAAGGATTTCCATACATTTAAACAACCAGTGTAAACTATTTCTGCATTAGTCGTAGATACTTCTAGGGCAAGATCATAGTTCCCTTGTCCGCTTTCTAGAATGTCTGTACCATTATCTCGACGTGTAAAAGTTAATCCACTATTAGTAGATCGATATAAACCCATTAAATTAGCACTGCCATCAATAATTAATAAGTAAACATAATTAGGGTTAGCAGGAGAAACACCTATAACGCTTCTTCTCATACCATTAGGTAAGCCTGTAGATGGCTGAGTGAATGAGACACCATTATCAGTTGATACAAAAAAGGAATTGTTTGTACTAAGGTATATGGTGTCTGGTGATCCGGGCTTTAATTTGATGTCTTTCACATTTGCGGGAAAAGTTCTTGAAAAGCTCACACCACCATCAACAGATCTGTAGAAACCAAAATTTGAAGACACAAATATTTTGTTACTATCTCTCGGGTCTAAGTATACTTCACTGATATTTGCAGTTGCACCTATAAATGTTAATCCAGTACTATTCCATGTAATTCCTCCATCGACAGATTTCATTAATCCTATACTGCTTGAGTCTCTAGCGTCATCATCACCTGTACCTATATAAATAATGTCAGAATCTGTCGGGTCTACGGCTATTGCACTTACTCCTATCTGGGATAAGAAATCTGAAATAGGTGTCCATGAAACTCCAGCATCAGTAGATTTCCATATTCCTCCACTTGGTGAACCTAAGTAATAAATATTTGGGTTGTTAGGATCTATAGTCACCGTGTTTGCTCTACCAGTTCCTGTAGACCATGATCCTGTACCTTGTATAGAAAAGGGACCTATTGCACTCCAGTTAGAGTTGTCAGAAAGTCCACTTTTTCTAAAATCTCTTTCGATTAGAATTGTTTCCAGTTCTTCTGCTCCTTGTATTGTGCCATCTTCTTTTACATAAGCCTTTGCAGCATCTAGCCATCGCATGAATGGTTTGTAACCACTTCCTTTGGCGTTTTTATTATGCGTTTCCCAGTAAGCCTCACCTGCATCTTTAATGTCTTGGTAGGTGATTTCATTTTCAGATTTCTGTTTTCTTAATTGTTCCATCCATGGATTGTCGAGTCCAGGTTGTGCTGTGGTAAATACGAATCCTAAGAGAATTAGTAATGATAAAAACTTCATAAAATGGTTTTAATGGTGCCGCAATATAATGGACAGAGTTCACGATTCAATAACAACTTGTTAATTATGTCTTAATTTCTTAAAAAGCTGACAATAAATCGGAATAATTAATCGACGAATAGTGCGATATTATGGCTTATTAGAAAAAATCAATCTCTTCTTATAGTTATTTAAATCAATAATGATGATCATTTTTCTATTAAGATATGGGTTAAAACTCCTTCTTTTTTAATAATTCTTTTTTAATAATTCTTTTTTGTAATTATTATCCCATTGTTTTTTAAGCTCTGTAAGTGAAGCTACATTTTCATTAGGTACTGCTATAGAAAGGACATAATGTGCAATTTTGTAAACTCCATTTTCCTTTTTTAAAATTCCGCTACCACGGCATATTCCCATTTGAGTATCTAATAATTCGTCAAAATAAATCACACCATTGTGTTGATAAATGTGACGTTCCAGAGGTGTAAAAGACCAAGCCTTGCCTTTGTCAAAATACGGTTTTGAAAAAGTTTTAAACTCTTGTAGTTGCCAGTTTTCAGTTGCGTCAGTTCCAATAAAAACAGCATCACTGGTCATTAAACTAAAATAATCTTCATAGCTGGCCGTAGTAGCCGCATCGTGCCAGTCGTCTATTGTTCTATCTAACAGGTCAGTACCAATATTTTTTTGAGAACCGCAAGAAGAAAGTATAATAACGGTTAAGAGTAGAAGTGTTTTTTTCATAGTTGCTAAAGGTAAAACACAAAAAATAAAGTGATTCTAATGTAAGTAGATTTGCTCGATGCCTATAGTGTTCTTAAATTAGATGCATGGAAAAACATAGATGTGGCTGGTGTTTAGGAGATGACTTATATGAAGCATATCATGATCTGGAATGGGGAAAACCAGTATATGATGATCAGACACTTTTTGAGTTTCTTATTCTCGAAACTATGCAAGCTGGCTTGAGTTGGATTACTATCTTAAAAAAGCGTGCAAATTACTATGATGCATTAGATCAATTTGATGTTCAAAAAATTGCAAACTATAATCAGAATAAGCAGGATGAATTATTAAAGAATGCTGGGGTTATCCGCAATAAATTGAAAATCAAATCTATAATTACTAACGCTCAACTTTTTATGGAGATTCAAAAAGAATTTGGTAGTTTTTCTCAATACATATGGAATTATGTTGATGGTAAGCCTATTAAAAATCAAGTTTTAGATTACAAGACTGCACCGGCAAACACGGCACTTTCTGACCAGATCTCCAAAGATTTAAAAAAGAGAGGTTTTAAATTTGTAGGTTCTACAATTATGTACGCATTTATGCAGGCTACAGGAATGGTAAATGATCACGAGATAAATTGTCATCGATATGATGAGGTATAAAATTATACTCTTTTTAGTATTCGCTTTCGCGAAAGCGGAATTTACAATAGCTCAACAAGATGATAATTATAAAATTGAGCAAGAGGAACGAATTGATATTGACGATTTTCCGGCAGATGCGAGAAACCTCATTTACACCATTAGTAAGGCGCGCAGGAAGATTAAATATTATAAAGAAACAGATGGCTCTTTAATTACCTATGAAGCTAAATACAAACTAAGTGGTTACAGATATAGTGTAGAGTGTGATCAAAAAGGTAATGTAATTGATATAGAGGTGCTTATTAAAAAAAGACAAATAGAGTCTAGCATATTCACCATAATTACTGATAAACTTAAGGGAATATCAACTCGTTTTAAAGTTGAAAAAATTCAAAAACAGTACGTCATAGATGATCAAGACGCCTTGCTTATATCTAATCGATTAGAAAATGATGATTTTGATAATTTTGAATTGATTGTTGCTTTTAAAGAAAATGATAAAATCTACCGTAAAGAATTACTTTTCAGTAAAGAAGGAATATTACTAAAGCAACGCGCAGTAAAAAAACTAAAATATGACTTCATACTATTTTAGGATTTTTGCCTTTTTGTTCATGCCGTTAATCTCAACAGCTCAAGTTGTAAATAATTATATTGTACAACCATCAATAAATGTGCGCTGGGATAATAGTGGTAGGTGGAAATTTAATAGTGCCTTAGAACATCGTAGTGTTGTTAATAATGGATGGAACGCCTTACATGTTCAAGCTGTGCAATTTGCCAGCTATGAAGTAGGTTTCTATTCACAGATAGGAATGGGCGTGATGTATCGAGAGCTTTTTGATGATCAACGTCCTGAAGAACTTAGATTTACAGAGCAGTTTGTCTATGCACGGAAATATAATAATCTAAAAATCGCTCATCGTTTGCGGTGGGATCAACGCATTAGAGGCGAAAATCTAACTTACCGATGGCGCTATCGACTTTCTGGATCCTTCCCGCTAAATGGTGCAACCGTTGATGCGACCGAATTTTACTTAACATCTAGCATAGAGACCATTTTTATTGCACAGGCAAATGAAAAGCCAGGATATGATCAAAGAGTAGCTATAGGCCTAGGTAGAGCACTGAGTAATAATATAAAATTACAGTTGGTAAATGAATATCGCTGGGAAAATTATACTAACCTTATAAATCGCTCTTTATTTATAAACTTGGGTGTTTTTTATTCTTTATAAATAGCTTAAAAAAACTTCGCGATCTATTTCAATAGCGCCTAAACTGTGTAAATGATCATTATATAGCTGTGCATCGATGAAATGGTAGTCTTTAGATTTAAGGGATTTCACTAAATGTAATAGAGCAATCTTACTAGCATCAGTTGCTAGAGTAAACATAGATTCTCCACAAAAAATCTTTTTTTCAGGTAAATCAATTCCATATAAACCTCCTACTAATACGTCCTCTTTAAAAACCTCAATACTTTTTGCATGACCTAATTCATGTAATCTTGAGTATGAACTTATAAAATCATCATTTATCCAGGTTCCAGCTTCATCCTGACGCTTTACTAGTGCACAATGACGCATCACTTCTGTAAAGCAAGTATTTTCTTTAATTATATAACCTTTGTTGCGTTGACTTTGTTTTAATGACTTTGTGACTCTCATAGGTTCGTCACTTTGTAGATCAAATACCATTCTAGGATCAGGGCTCCACCAGCAAATAGGGTCACCATCGCTATACCATGGAAAAATGCCTGACTGATATGCCAGTAGTAGTCTTTCTACACTTAAATCGCCACCTATAGCAAGTAAGCCATGGTCTGGAGCACTGCTAGGATGCGGAAAAATGAGATTATGATCTAGAGTTTGCACGATTTTAGACGATTAAGTTTGCAATTTGAGATAAAAATGTTAATCTTTGAGAAGCCTTCTTATCTAATTTATTTCATCATTGCTTTTTTTGAGTTTGTTTGAAGGCTAACCTATTAAGAAAGAAAATCCCAACTGTAATGGTTGGGATTTTTTAATTTATAGAGTTAGCTGATTCTTTTTTCAAAGCATAAACTGTTTAATGCATCTCTATAAAGTTCATAATTATCAATAATTTGATAACCATTACTTTTATATAAACCAATAGCTTCCAGCTGACGTGTGCCTGTTTCTAAAATACATCTATTGTAGGACAGTTCTTTAGTCCATTGTTCTAATTCTTTTAAAATACTAGATGCAACTCCCATATTACGGAAACCGGTGACTGTATACATTCTTTTAACCTCTACGGTTTGAGAATCATATTCTTTAATCGCTCCACAACCGGCTAGAATAGAATCCCTGTAATAACAGAGAACGACATGTTTAATATGGTTTAATTTATTAAACTGGTCATAGAATTCATGTTCTTCACCATCAGTAATAGCTAGATATGCATCTAATTCTTCAACTAACTTTTTAAAATCGATATTATGAGAATCAGTTCTTACTAATCTCATTTGTCTTTTTTTTAAAAAGGTAGGTCGTCGTGATCTTCATTTTTTGAATTTGAAATAGGATCAAATTCATCAAACGGCGGTATTTCCTGTGATGGTGCAGCTGGAGTAGCTCCTACACGTTCTATTCTCCATCCTACAATAGAGTTAAAATATTTAATCTCTCCTTGTGGGCTTTGCCATTCACGACCTCTCAAGTTGATACCTACTTTTACTGGTTCACCTACTTGAAAACTATCTAATAAGCTAGTTTTATCTTGAACAAATTCTAACATTAAATGCTGTGGATATTGTTCTTCAGTAGTGATAACTAGTTCACGTTTTTGAAATCCACTAGCACCAAAAGATTTGGTTTCACCTATTACTTTAATTTTTCCTTGTACTTCCATGTTATAATAATATAATTTTCCATGCGTCGATTATGTTGCCTTCTAGGATCAACTCTTGCGCACGTATATGTTTTTCTTTATTATCTAAAATTGATAATTTTTCCGCTTTCGCGTAAGCGATAACAGATTCTCTATCTGGTATAGCCTCAATATTCCCTAATTTTCCTAAATCGTTACCTGTGAGTATGGTACTATTTCTTGCGTGATCAGGTAGTGCGTCAACACCTACACCTAGCGTTGCCAATGGTTTAGGTACTTCAAACATCGCGTCTTTAGAACGGCAATACCAGTTGCCACCCATACGGGCAACCGTGTCGATTTTAACTTGGTCTATCTTACCATCTTCATCTAGGACCTCATCATTAACGTGAACCATGACTACCTCGCATATAATCAAATTACCAGCGCCACCTTCCTGTCCTAGCTCTACAATTTCTTTTACTTTACATTCAAATTGAACAGGACTTTCTGCAACTCGAGGTGGTGCAATCATGTCTGATGCTACTGCAGTTAAGCCAGATTTTACAAATTCATCAACATCAGCACCGTACTCAGTACTACTCAACGACATTTGTTGTACTATATCATAGTTTACTATATTGATAACGACCTCACCTGTTGCTCTAGCATTAATTAACGTATGCTTTATAGAATTATCTCTTACCCGACGTGCAGGTGAAAAAATCATGATAGGTGGATTTGCGCTAAAAACGTTGAAAAAAGAATAAGGCGATAAGTTTACATTACCATCCTCATCAATTGTACTCGCAAATGCGATAGGTCGAGGTTGTACCGCGCCCAGCATAACGCTGTGTAAATGAGCTGTTTTTGTATCTTTTGGATCTAGTTTCACCGTGATTTTTTAAGGATGGTAAAGGTATGGATTTTAAAGCGTTTATGTAAAGTAGAAATAAGAATTAAACAAGACCTTTTCCTTGATATCATAAAACCATGTTAAGCGCGTTTGACTTATTATACTATATTTAAATTTCTTAAAAGCTTTCATGAATTTTACAGCAAACCGTAATGTGTTGAGATGGGTGATCATAGCCTTTGCAATGATAATCACAGCTCTTATTCTTTGGAATACGTATGAGTTTTTTCAACAACTCAAAGAAAGTGAGCAAAAGAACATGAAAGAATACGAGATTGCCATTGATGATTTAGTCAATCAATCTTTAGAGGCCGAAATGGGAAATCTTGGGTCTACCGTGACAGAAAACACCACGACAATTCCTATGATAGAGGTAAATTATAAGGGCGATATGAAGGCTCGTAATTTACCAGAGCATATCATGAACGATACTATAAAATTAAGATCTTTAATTGCAGAGTATGCTTCTGAAAATGAGCCGATTCGTATTAACTATGATGGCGCGCCTTTTCAAACTATTTACTATGGTGAAAGTCCTATAATTACTAAAATGAAGTATTTCCCAATGGCTTTGTTGTTGATATTGGTGCTGTTCGGTGCGGTTATTTGGTTTTTCTATCGCTCTACAAAAGCAAGTGAGCAAAATAAACTCTGGGCCGGTATGGCTAAGGAAAGTGCTCACCAGATAGGAACACCGCTATCATCATTAGTAGGTTGGACCACATTACTTAAAGACACTGATGTCGACCCTAGTTATGTAGCTGAAATGGAAAAAGATATCGTCAGGTTGCAAACCATTACAGAGCGATTTTCTAAAATAGGTTCGATCCCTACATTGTCTGAAATGGATATAGTAGATCAGACAGATAAAGCTGTTCATTATATTTCTTCACGCAGCTCAAAATTGGTAGTTTTTGACGTTGATTTACCTAGTCAACCGATTATGGTAAAACTTAATGAGCAACTATATGCTTGGGTTATTGAGAATTTAATAAAAAATGGTATTGATGCCATGAAAGGTAAAGGAGCTATAAAAGTTTATCTGCGTGCAGATGCTCATAAGGTTTTTATAACGGTTACTGATACAGGAAAGGGTATTCCTAAAAATCAATGGAATCAAGTTTTTACTCCAGGATTTACGACTAAAAAGAGAGGTTGGGGATTAGGTCTGTCTCTAGCGCATCGTATTATAAGAGATTATCATAAAGGCACGATTAGGGTTTCAGAGAGTAAAAAGGATAAGGGAACCACTTTTGAAATCATGATTAATAGATTAAAATAATTTACCTAAGTATAAATGTTCTTTTGACGACAACAAAAGTTTAGGATTCTAAATTTTTTCATTCCTACTTCTTAACTTACTTTTGCTTATTCAAATTTATTCTAAATAAGCTTTGAGCGATACTATAGCACATCTAAAACGTGGCGAACAAGCCACAATCGTTTCCTTTAATGAGGAACAGGTACCTCTTAAACTCCTTGAAATGGGTTGCTTACCGGGTAATGTAGTGATGATGATGGAAAGTGCTCCTTTTCAAGATCCAATTTATCTTAATATAAATGGTACTTATCTGGCTATAAGGCGTGAAACTGCTCAGCAAATAATAGTGAAACGTCATGGGTAAATCGATTAATGTTTCACTTATAGGTAATCCTAACACAGGAAAAACATCCCTTTTTAACAGACTTACTGGTTTAAACCAAAAGGTAGGAAACTATCCAGGTATTACTGTAGAGAAAAAAGAAGGGATTTGTAAACTAGATCGCAGTTTAAAAGCTCATATACTAGATTTACCTGGTACTTACAGTCTCAATACCTCTAGTCTAGATGAAAGTGTCGTCGTTGAGACGTTGCTCAACAAAAACTCAAAAGACTATCCAGATGTTGCTGTGGTAGTTTCTGATATTGAGAATCTTAAACGTAATTTGCTTCTGTTTACACAGATTAAAGATCTAGAAATACCTACCATATTAGTTATTAATATGGCTGATCGCATGCAACGCAAGGCTATTTCTCTAGATATAGAATTAATGGAGCAAGAACTCAATACTCGTGTAGTGTTAGTGAGTGCTAGAAAAAATATAGGTGTCGATGACCTTAAAAAAGCTATTTCAGAATATAAAAACCTGAAATCTGTACCTTGTGTAAACGCCTCTACTATAGATCCAGAATATTTTGAAACTTTAAGAAAAGCCTATCCTAAACAGTCAATATATAAGTTATGGTTGGTGATTACTCAAGATGTAAATTTTGGTAAAATAGATAGGAATAGGGATTTAGAAGATTTAAAATCGAGTTCATTTGCTGTTAAGTCTGAAAGTGACTTAAAAAAAATGCAACACAAGGAAACAGTCGTCAGATACCAGTTTATCAATAGTCTATTGACTAAGGTATTGAATGTAGATAAATCGCAAGCAAAAGATTTAAGGACTAGATTAGATAGAGTTTTACTTCATAAAGTATGGGGTTATCTTATTTTCTTTGTGATATTACTACTGATATTTCAAGCGATCTATGATTGGTCTACCTATCCTATGGACTGGATAGATACCTTTTTTGCAAAAGCAAGTTCATGGGCGCAAACATCGCTTCCTGAAGGTCCTTTTACTGATTTAATATCTGAAGGAATCATTCCAGGACTTGGCGGTATCGTCATATTCATTCCTCAAATAGCCTTTTTGTTTTTATTCATTGCCATCCTTGAAGAGAGTGGTTATATGAGTAGGGTAGTGTTCCTTATGGATCACATTATGAAAAAATTTGGCTTGAGTGGTAAGAGTGTCGTACCATTGGTATCTGGTACTGCTTGTGCCATACCTGCAGTTATGGCAACACGTAATATAGAGGACTGGAAAGAACGTTTAATTACCATCCTAGTTGTCCCTTTTACTACATGTTCTGCAAGATTACCGGTTTATTTAATAATTATAGCCTTAGTAATACCAGAGCAAGAAGTTTGGTGGATTTTCAATATGCAAGGGTTAACCTTGATGTTATTATATATGTTAGGATTTGGAGCAGCAATATTCTCTGCTTGGGTGCTTAATAAGATATTACCTATCAAGCGCAAAGCCTTTTTTGTAATGGAAATGCCTGCCTATAAGTTGCCCATGTTAAAAAATGTGGGTATCACAGTTCTTGAAAAAACGAAGAGTTTTGTATTAGGTGCAGGTAAGATAATTATGGCAATATCAGTGATTTTATGGTTGCTAGCTAGTCATGGAATCGGTGAGCAGTTTACTAATGCAGAAGAGATTGTTAAAGAGCAATATGCAAGTCAGAATTTATCAGAAGAAGAATTGACTAATAAGATAGCATCACAACAGTTAGAGCACAGTTTTATAGGCTATATAGGTAAAGGGATAGAGCCGGCAGTAAGACCACTAGGTTATGATTGGAAAATAGGTATCGCTATTGTAAGCTCATTTGCTGCAAGAGAGGTTTTTGTGGGTACACTTGCTACAATTTATAGTGTTGGAAGTGATGAAGAGGAGACGATTAAAAACCGTATGAGAGCCGAGGTCAATCCTATTCTAGGCGGACCGTTATTTAATTTTGCTAGTGGTATATCGTTATTGCTATTCTATGCATTTGCTATGCAATGTATGAGTACGCTGGCTATAGTAAAAAGAGAAACTAATAGCTGGAAATGGCCAGCTATACAATTTACAGCTATGACTGTTATAGCTTATTTTGCAGCTCTTGCAGCATATCAAATTCTCAAATAATGGAATTATTACAATATATATTAGTTGCAGTTGTCGTCTTAGTAGCACTAGGTTGGTTATTTAGAAAATCATTATTTCCATCTAAAAAAACGAGTGGCTGTGGTGATGGCAACTGCGGCTGTCATTAATTAAAACAGTAATAGAAATAAAAAAGCCCTTTCAAGTTGAAAGGGCTTTTGAATACAAAAAAATATGACTTTATTACTGTACAACTCTTACGTTTACAGCATTCATTCCTTTTTTTCCTTCTTTTTCTTCATACTCAACGCGGTCACCTTCTCTTATCTCATCGATAAGTCCAGTTACATGCACGAAGCATTCGTTTTGTGATCCTTCTTCAACGATAAATCCAAATCCTTTAGACTCGTTGAAAAACTTTACAGTACCTTCTTTCATTGTAATAAAATGTAATAATTAATAATAACAAAGGTATAGGGATTATTATTTCTAAATTGTTAATACCCAGATTATTTTAGTTTTTTGAGTATTTATAGGAGCTTACAGGCTACTTAGGTGTGCCTTTTAAATAAATATGACTGCCTTTAATTGATCTATCATACATAATTATACTGCCTGCCACCGCTACATTCAAGCTTTTAGGAGTATTAAACTTTATTAAATGATGAGATTTTTCAATAGCTTCATTAGTAAGTCCATGATCTTCAGCACCTAATAGGTAAACACAATTACGAGGATGTTTAAATTTCTGAAGATCTATTGCTCTCTCGTCAAGCTCGACACCTATAATCATGGCGCCTTTAGGTAGGTGATTATAAAAATCTTCAAAAGTATCATAATGAAAATAAGGCATTGCTTTAACAATATCATGTGTGTCACAGGCCTGTTTTGCATATCTTTTTCCTACTGTAAACACAAAACTAGCACCTAGATTTTGAGCACTACGCCATAAGACACCTAGGTTTTCAGGAGTTTTACCGTGCTGTATGCCTATACCAAAGTAACCTGGTTCTAATTGGTCTATTTTCATGTGTAGATTATTTTACAGTGGTTGTAGCTTCTATTAAATACATGGCGAGACGCAATTTTCCATAACTGTATTTTCCATTGAATTTTTCAAATATGGGCTTGAGTGCATTTTCTTTCTCATAACTTTCATATAATGGTTCAATTTCTGCAAGTTCTTCTTGTGAAATATGTGCGTTTAAATCAACATCTTTATGACTTACATATCGTTTTCCTAGATGAGATAGTATCGTGTCTACTTTAAGTGATCTAATTTCAGATATTTCTTCAAGGGTTTTTCCAGCCCAGTAGAGCTTTACACTTTCCATTACAGTGTCTTTTTTTGGACCGCTCTTTTTTTTCTTCTTAGGTTTTGAAATCACTACACGATATATAAAATCGCCCTCGCGCATCATTTTAAAACCTTGCGTGAGTTTTAAAAATGACTCTCCATAGGTATCTAACTTGTGTTTTCCGACACCAGTAATATCTTCAAACTCATCAATTGTTAGTGGAATTCTAGAGGCGATGTCTTTTAATGTGGCGTCACTAAAAACCATGTACGGTGCCAGATTCTCTGGGGACGCGATTTGCATTCTTAACTTGCGTAATCCTGCATACAAATCTTTATTAATATCACTAGGCAAGGCTTCTTGTGCTGCTTTTGCATTTCTTGCAGCAAGCTCTTCGGGTTTAGGGATAACAGCTAGTTGTACTTTTTGTTTTTCAAAAAGTACAGCTTGTGCCTGCGGTGTTAATTTAAGATGGTTAAATTCATGAAAGGCGATCTCTAGCAATCCTTGATTAATCATTTGTATGATATATTGTTGCCAGTTATTCCATGATATATCACGTCCTGCGCCATAAGTTTTTATAGATTGAAAACCGCTATCGATCACACTTGCATTTTGTGCACCGCGCAATACATCGATTAATAAATTGAGTGATGCCCTTTCTTTCATTCTATAAACAGCACTTAGTGCTTTTTGAGTTATTAATGTTGCATCAAAGAAGTCTGGTTTATTAAGGCATACGTCACAGTTACCGCAATCATTTTCTAGATATTCATTAAAATAAGATAGTAACATACGACGGCGACAGGTGAGTGCTTCGGCAAATTGTTTCATGCGCTCTAGCTTTGCAATTTGCACTTCACTATTACCACTATCTCCTGCAAAATTGCGCAGTTGAATCATGTCTGCATAGCTATGGAATAGTAGGGCATGAGCATCAATACCATCGCGCCCTGCACGACCGATTTCTTGATAATATCCTTCAATGTTTTTAGGCATATTATAATGAATCACAAATCGCACATTAGATTTGTCTATTCCCATACCGAATGCGATGGTCGCACATACTATCTTAATTTCATCTTTAATGAATTGTTCTTGTACGCTTTCGCGAAAGCGATGTTCTAACCCAGCGTGGTAAGCAGCAGCAGAAAAACCTAGACTGGACAGCTTATCTGCTAGTTTTTCACATGATTTTCTACTCAAGCAGTAAATAATACCAGAGTCGTCTTTATACTTTTTAAGAAAACGACGAACTTGAGCTAACCGGTCGTTACCAGGTCGTACTTCTAGAGTTAAATTAGGTCTATCAAAGGATGCTACATATTCCTGAGCGTGAGATATGGCAAGTTGCTTTTTAATATCGGCACGTGTAGCGCGATCTGCAGTAGCGGTTAGTGCTATTAAACTAGCCTGTGGAAACGATTGTTTAAGATAAGCCAGTTGTGTGTATGCTGGTCTAAAATCATGACCCCATGTAGAGATACAATGTGCTTCATCTATCGCAATTAAAGAGACGTCTGTAGGCTTTAAATGTTGTAATAAAAGTTGAATGCTTTCTGGTGCTACATAAAGTAATTTTAGTTGATTCTCTTTTAATAGTTGTAGCATTTCTTGCTGCTCTGTACCGACTTGAGAGCTGTTAAAATAACCAGCTGTAATGCCATTTGCTCTTAGAGAATCAACTTGATCCTTCATTAAAGCAATAAGTGGAGAAACGACTAAGGTGATACCATCTAGCATTAATGATGGTAACTGGAAACACATAGACTTACCACCACCAGTAGGCATAACAACCATCAGGTCTTTGTGATTAAGAACATCATTTATAATTTGTTCTTGTAAAGGTCGGAAACTGTCGTAACCGAAATGCTTTTTAAGTAAATCGTGTTTGTTCATTAAAATTAGTTTGTATGGCTTATAAAATCTTAGGCGACAAATTTATTCTATTTTAGCAAAGCATACAATCAGACAAATGTTGAAAATGAAAGGATTACTAGCGTTCTTATTGATTTTAGTGACAGCCTTATGCGAGGCACAAGATCTTAATAATTATAAATATGTTATTGTGGATAATCAATATGATTTCCAACAAGAACCCAATGAATATCGACTCAATGAGATGATGGTGTTTGAGATAAAAAAACGAGAAATTAGTGCTTTCTTGGCTGATGATGTCTTGCCAAATGATTTGAATGAGACTGGTTGTAATGCACTTTCCTTAAAAGTTGAAACGAGATCCGGTTTACGGGTTAAGATGATTTTTGAATTTGTAAATTGTAATGGCATTACCGTATTTGAAACTAAAGAAGGAATAGGTCGGACTAAGAATTTTGAAAAAGCATATCGAGAAGCTATACGAGATGCGATGACATCACTGGATGGTCTTAATTATTCTTATGCTGCTTCATTAGATGGTCGTCCATCTGGCATAGAAACACCTATTCAAGTCATGCAACCTAGCGCTGTAAAACCATCATTAGAGATTACACCATCAAATGGAGTTGAGAAAGATGAGCCTCAAACGATTCCAAGACCTGAAATGGTTGAGTTAATAGATGATGAAGTCTACACTACTAACTCCAAAGAATATAAAATTCAATCTACAGATTCTGGATACAATGTGTATAAAAACAACAGTCTCATCGGAACTCTTAAAAAGAGTGCTTCAGGCTGTTACCTAACAGTAACTACTGAGTTTATTGGGATAGGTTATAAAAAAGAGAATACCATTATTATCGAGTATGATAAAAATGGTACTCAGTTTCTTGTTTTCCAAAAGAAATAAGGAGACTAAACGTGTTTCCCTACTTCAAAACCATGTTTACCTAGATACTGATCACCACTATCTATTGCATCTTGTTCTAGAGTTGTTCCCATAGAATCGTTCCATCTATTAAGATAACCGAATAAAGAAATTACACCTAGCATTTCTACAATCTCTCCTTCATCCCAATGTTGGTGTAATCGATCTTGTATATCTTGATTTACGGCATTAGGCACTTGACTAGCGGCTAGTGAGAAATCTAGTGCAGCACGTTCAGCATCATTAAAAGCTGCATGCGTTCGGTATTCCCATATGTTATCAAGTTGTTCTTGCTCTGCTCCATAACGTTCTGCAGCTCTTATGGCGTGCGCTTGACAATATCTGCAACCTGTTGCATTACTAGAAACCCAAGCAATCATACGTTTTAAAGCGCTAGTCACACGACCTTCATTTGCCATAACTGCTTTATTAAGATTGATAAATGCTTTTGAGATTGCTGGTCTGCGCTGCATGGTCAGTACAGAATTAGGACAAAAACCTAAGGTTTCATTAAAAAAGGCAGCTAGTTCACGTGTTTCAGGATCATGACTAGCGTCTAATGGAGTTACTAATGGCATATTAAAAATTGTAAGTTCTAGGGCAAGTTAATAATTATCTATCACAGAAATTGTGATACTAAGAACCAAATCATATTTTGGTATTACATTTGAAACTATGCGCTGGACCTTAAAACCTCAACCCGATATAGCAACACAAGAGAAACTGGCTCAAGAGCTAGGTATAGACTCTTTTCTTGCTGGTTTGCTGGTGCAACGTGGTGTGGACGCTTTCGCGAAAGCGAAATCCTTTTTCAGACCAGATCTTAATGAATTACATGATCCTTTTTTAATGAAGGATATGGATGTGGCTGTAAAACGCATCCAAAAAGCCATAGGGAATAATGAGAATATATTAGTTTATGGGGATTATGACGTTGACGGAACTACTAGTGTTGCATTAATGTCTACCTTTTTATTGAGTTTTTATGATCGAGTAGCTACTTACATACCAGATCGATATGGTGAAGGTTATGGAGTGAGTTATCAAGGAATAGATTTTGCCTCAGATAATGATTTTTCTCTAATTATAGCACTGGATTGTGGTGTGAAAGCTATTGATAAAGTTGCTTATGCAAGTGAAAAAGGCATTGATTTTATAATTTGTGACCACCATAGACCTGGAAAGCAATTACCAGCGGCTGTTGCTGTTCTAGACCCTAAGCGTAATGATTGTTCTTATCCATTTGATGAGTTATGTGGTTGTGGTGTTGGATTTAAATTGTGTCAGGCGCTGGTAGAGGCAAATGATTGGGATTTTGATATTTTAATTCCGTATTTAGATTTAGTTGCTACGGCTATAGGTGCAGATATAGTTCCTATAGTAGATGAAAATAGAATATTAGCTTATCACGGATTGAATGTGATTAATACGAGCCCACGTGCTGGTTTTAAAGCAATCATTCATCAATTAAAGAAAGATACTTTAACAATTACTGATGTTGTTTTTATTATAGCACCACGCATCAATGCGGCTGGTAGAATGAAACACGCTCTACATGCGGTGGAGTTAATGGTGACTGATGATTTTAAAGAGGCACAACGTATTGCCGCAGAAATTGAAGAGTATAATGCAGATAGACGAGAGGCAGATCAGTCGATAACAGAAGAGGCAAAACAGCAAATTATTAATAATAAAGAGGAAGAACTTTTTACTACCGTAGTCTTCCAGGAAGACTGGCACAAAGGAGTCATAGGGATAGTTGCGTCTCGATTAATTGAAACTTATTACAGACCTACTCTAGTCTTTACAAAAAGCGGTGAGTATCTAGCAGCTAGCGCACGTAGTGTAAGCGGTTTTGATGTGTATAACGCGCTTGAGCAATGTAGTGAGTTTATAGAGCAGTTTGGTGGTCATAAATATGCTGCTGGTTTAACATTAAAACCTGAAAATTATCGTTCTTTTAAGGCTCGATTTGAAGAGGTAGTTTGTGCTACTATTGAAAAGCAACACCTGACACCAGAAATAAAAATTGATGCCATATTACCACTGGGAAGTATAACGCCGAAATTTTATCGAATTTTACAACAAATGGCACCATATGGGCCGAGTAATATGCGACCTGTTTTTATGACTGAAAAGGTTATGGATACAGGATATGGTAAGTGCGTAGGGAAAGCAGAAGATCATTTAAAGATCAAAGTGGTAAAAAAACAGAATGATAGACATGCCATTGATGCTATAGGTTTTCATCTGGGTAAAAAGATTGACCTTATAAAAAACGATGACAAATTTGATATTGCTTATACCATTAGTGAGAACGAATGGAATGGTAATGTTACTTTACAATTAATGCTTAAAGATATTAAAGCTTAATAGTTGAGCATGTTTACTAGGTGATCTAATCTCAAAGGCTTTTTGTTTAAAGAGTAAAGAGGTGCTGTTTCAGCAAATTTTTTCAGATCTTTTTCTGAGTATTTTTCACTAGTCATGTGAAATTTCAAATTGAGTTTTCCTTTTTGCTCTATTATTTTATTAGATACTTTTTTAATTAATTTCCATCCATTTACAGCGTTCGTTTTATTCTCTGTAATGATATGAATAGAATCAGTTGAATCACTTTTATCCAGTTCTTCTAAACTTTCTAAGGCCTCTTTATTATTTGAAAAAACATGAATATCTTTTGATAATTCATTTAACTCTAGCATCGTTTTAATAATGTATGAGTCGATAGGATTATCATCTATGATCCAAATTTTAGAAGTCTTCATAATATTTTATTTTCAGAGATCTAAAGTTGCGATTTATTGATCAATGTGACTATAAATAAATTGAAGTAAGAATGAAAATCGTTAAAGAGTTTTATTTTAAGTTAAACTGTAGGAAATGGTAATTAAATTTTAATAGTGAAAGTACTGCCGATTCCTACTTCACTTCTTACAGAGATAGTGCCGCCCATGGCTTCAACTTGGTTTTTAGTCATAAATAATCCTAAGCCATTTGCATTCTCGTGATTATGAAAAGTCTTATACATTCCAAATATTTTATCTTGATGTCTGGATAGATCTATACCTAATCCGTTGTCAGAAACACTTATCGTACATACCCCATTATCTTGTGTTGCAGTAATAATAATGGATAGAGATTTATTTAAATCTCTATATTTTATACTGTTGGTAATAAGGTTTGATAAAGCACTCTCTAAATATGCAGGAAAAGCATCAATTTTTAATTGATCTTCTATATCTAATGTTATTGAGTAATCGCTATTTAAAAGTTCTAATGATATACTACCTAACACTTTTTGTACAAACTCACATAATGAAATAGAATGAAAATTAATATGAGTGGTTTGTATAGAAACTACTTGATTAAGGTCTTCAATAGTTTGGTTTAGGTTATCACTAGAGTTGTTGAGCATAGACATGATTTTAGATCTAATCTCTTCATCATCATTTTCTAAATAGAAATTTATTAACCCTTTAAAATTACTTGAGTGAGATCTTAAATTGTGAGATACTATGTAAGCAAAGTTTAATAGTCGGTCATTCTTTTGCATGATTTCATCAACAAAAACTTTACGTTCCTGAGTAGCCTGTTTTTCTTTGGTAATATCAATGATTTGAATTACTAAGTTTTCTGGCTCGCCATATTCATCTTCTAGTACATTACAAATTGTTTGTGTATAAATAATGGATCCATCAGGTCCTTGAAACTTGATAGGTTGTTTGATGTGATCTCTTTTACGATTTAATAATTTTTGTAACTTATCGAACCAAATGCAGAAGTCTTTCTTATCAATAAGCTCTTCAAACGATGAGTTTAACAAGTCTGCGTTATTGATTTTAGATATGGATACTAAGGCATTGTTTACATCTAGTAACTGAAGAGTAGTTGCGTCCATGATAGCAACACCAACTTTTGAGTTTCTAAATAATTTTTGAAACTTCTCAGAATTTAATTTAGACTGATGTTCTTTCTTCTTACGATCACTAATATCTTCAAATGTTCCATATTGTCGATGGCATACACCATCTACAAAATCACTTTGACCTATTGCTCTTACCCAAATTGAATTTCCTTTTGCGGTTATTAATTCTAATTCTAAATCATAGGACTCATTCTTAGTAAGAGAATTAATGAAGGCTTGTGTAATCTTATTTCTAGAGTCACCTTCTTTATAGAATAAAATTGCATTTGAGGCATCAGGTTGATAATCCTCTGGTAATTCATGTAGTGCCTTTGTTGCGCTAGACCAGTATAGTTCTCCATTAATATTGTTATAATGCCAGGTGCCAATGCTTGCTTTAGTACAGGCACTCAATAATATTCTATAATCTAACTGGTCTCGTTTTCTTAAGATTACTTGAGAGGTAATATCTTCACTTACGATAATCATTCCAGCAATTTCGTTATCATAGTCGTACCACGGTTTGACATTCCATTTAAGCCATTGCTCTGTGCCATCCTTTCTTGAAAACAATTCTTCATCACAGTATTCTTCAGCACCTTTTAAAACATTTTGAAGCTTTACTTTCCATTCTTCAGAAACTTCTGGAAATAAATCATAATGATGCATTCCTTTAATATCGGTGTATTGAAGTTTATAATCTTCGCACCATTTAGCAGAGTGCGCAACATAACGCAAATTGTTGTCTAAAAAAGCAACTGCAATAGGAGCTTGTATCAAAATGTTAATTTGATCTGTGATGTTTGTATTGTATTCTTGAGCCATGATTCAAATTTACTTCAGAATCATGTTCAAATGCTCTTAATTAAGATGAATTACTTGTAATAGTTAAAAAACATCGATTAAGTGCTTATTAAATCGTTTAAGGGAGATCATTCTTTCTTGAGTTGAAAAGTATCTCCGTCAAAAACACCATACGTGTAATGATGAATCCAATCCCCTATATTGTAGTAAGTGCTATGATCGCCTACAGGAATTTCCATGGGCATGTGACGATGGCCAAAAATAAAGTAGTCGTAATGCTTTGTTTCTAATTTACGTTTGGCATATTGTGCTAGCCATTCATTTTCCTCTCCTAAGAATTTTGCATCCTCATCACCAGAGATTAGTTTGTTTTTAACTGAAAGATATCTAGCAATTCCGACTCCTATGTCAGGATGCAGCCATTTAAAGCACCATTGAAAAAAAGGACTTATAAACACTTTTTTCATTCGTTTATAACCTTTATCACCTGGTCCTTTTCCATCACCATGTCCTATAAAGAACTTCTTGCCGTTAAATTCAAATGTTTTAGGCTCGTGATAAACTTTAATTCCTAGCTCATCTTCAAAATACCCAAACATCCATAAATCATGATTCCCTACAAAAAAGTAAATTGGGATACCACTGTCAGCGATCTCGGCAAGTTTCCCCAATACTCGTACTTGATTTTTAGGAACAACATGTTTGTATTCAAACCAGAAATCAAATAAGTCTCCTAATAAAAATATGGCTGCTGCATCTTTTTTAACCATATCTAACCAGTCTAGAAACTTACGTTCTCTAGGCTTACTTAACTCTTGAGTTGGAGCACCTAAATGATTATCGCTGGAAAAATAAATTTTTTTGCCTTGTGGTAATTGCATGAAGGCAAAGATAGTATTCTTCACATGATTATAATTTTAATTCTATGAGGTAAGAATTCTTGTTTTTAAAAATGGACTATTATCTATAGATTCATTTAACTTATAGAATAATTGATCAGGATGTACAGTTTTATGTAATGTATTATTAATAACAAAATCACTTAACTTAAGTTTAATTGGATTTTCTACATATTATTTTCTTTTGAAACTATCTTAGGCCACATGATCAATAAACGACTTCTAATTAAAAACTTGCTCGCGCATAACGATGAGAACAGTTTCTATGATAAGAAGTTGAAATTAAATTTCAGTAATAAAGAAGGCAAAGCAAAGTTTCTGAAGCATATTTGCGCTTTGTCTAACTCAAATCCTGCAAATAATAGCTACATAGTCATAGGAATAGATGATGCCACTAACGAAATTATAGGTGTTGACTTTTATGATGATTCAAAATTGCAAAATCTTGTAAATGCTTATTTAAATAATCCACCTATAATACAATATGAAAACATTCCTTTCCCACATTTACCTGTTGGTAAAGTAGTAGGGTTAGTGACGATTAGACCTCAAAATAGTATTACTTCTTTACGTAAGAACATCTGGAAATATTATGGTGGTGCAGTATTTTTTAGAGATGGTAGCATCTCTATGCCTAAGAATTTTGATATTTCGGTAAAAGATGTGAATTCAACTCTTGTAGCTCAAATAGAAAAACAAGCCAGCAATAATATAGAACTGACTTTAGATAGGGTTATGGAATTCATGGCTCATAAAAATCGCGGTCTAGAGGCGCATTATAAAGTTTTTAAAGAACAATTTGTACTATGCTGGTCTGGAAAACTAAAAAGTAAAAATGGTCAACAGTATTATTCAAGAGTAGACATCGAATTGGTTAATGAGCAAGTTAGATTATTCTATAGTGCGTTAGATGAAGTTCAAATTAATTATGATAACGATAGTTTCAGTATTTTAGAGTTTGTAGAATTAGGAATCGGTAAGCAACAAAAATATCATCCTTTAGAACGTCAGATTTTCAGGTTTTCACCTAATGGTACTTACACACTGGAAACAAAAATTTTATTTAATCCACCTTACTATGATAGGCCTACGTTGCATCATATTTATAATACAAATCTGGCGTTATTATTCAAAATATCTAACGACTTAGCACTGTCAGAACAAGAGTTGGTAGATCTTAGAGCATTACCAGAGACGATGTTGATTTGCTATTTTAACAGCATAGGAGAACCTATCGATAAAATGAAATTACACAAATTAAAACTTAAAAAATATCCTGATACTTATGCAGCTTACAAAGAGGCTTTAAGAGTATTAAGAAAAGTAACATACAATTCATGAGAACTATAGCAATAGGAGATATCCACGGCGGTTACAAGGCGCTAGAGCAACTAATAGAAAAGATTGATTTACAAGAAAGAGATTTAGTAATATTTTTAGGTGATTATATAGATGGGTGGTCTCAAAGTTTTGAAGTCATTGAATTTTTAATTTCGCTCAAGCGAAAACGTATTCAAAACAATCAAACAGCTCCTATTTATTTAAGAGGTAACCACGATGAGTTATTCTTAAATTACTTAAAAACTAAAACTCAAAACAGCATGTGGTTACACCATGGTGGCCAAAGTACCATGGATAGTTACAAAAATAGATCTTCTAAAGATTTTGAAAGACACGTTGAGTTTTTTGAAAAAGGATTAAAAAACTATTATATCGATAAATCTAATAATGGCTTTTTTCATGCAGGCTTTCATAACTTAAAAGGGCCTGAATATGAATATTATGATAATATGCCTTATTGGGACCGTACACTTTGGGAGCTTGCATTATGTTTAGACCCTAACTTATCTATAGATAACGATCGGTATCCTAATAGGTTAAAGCTATATAAAGAGATCTTTATAGGTCATACACCAACATCTCGATTAGGTAAATTAGAACCTGTAAATGCTGTTAATGTTTGGAATATTGATACCGCTGCGGCATACAAAGGACCACTCACGGCATTATGTGTAGAAACCAAAGAAGTGTGGCAAAGTGATCCTGTACACACATTTTATCCTGAAGAAAATGGGCGCAATTAGCAAATAGTTTTTAAGTATCTATTCACGTAAACATTTATAGTAAAAACAAGCTTAATTAATAAGGCATATATTAATAGTCGGTGGGATCATTTAATGCTTTTCAAAAATACCTTTTGGCGCATGCAGATTCATCTAAAATTTTGCTAACTTGAAAAACCAATTTTAATACAGTAATTATCATGAGCATATTTGATAAAATAAAAGAAAAATTAAGTCACGAGTTTATAGATATAGTCGAGTGGCTGGACTACACTGATGATACCATTGCGCATCGCTTTGAACGTTACCAAAACGAAATCAAGAATGGTGCAAAACTTATCGTGCGAGAAGGACAGACAGCAGTCTTTATAAACGAAGGGCAACTAGCAGACGTTTTCACACCAGGAACCTATGATTTAACTACTCAAAACCTACCGATTCTTTCAACCTTAAAAGGATGGAAATATGGGTTTAACTCACCATTTAAGGCTGAGGTTTATTTTGTGAATACGCATTTATTTACTGATGAAAAATGGGGAACTAAAAACCCGATTACTTTAAATGATGATCGATTTGGTCTGGTAGAGATTAGAGCTTTCGGAACCTATGCATTTAAAATTGCTGATGCTGGAAAATTTATTGTCGATATCGTTGGAACAGATAACAATTTTACCAATTTTGAGATTAATGAGCATCTTAAAAGTTTAATAGCAACTCGATTTACAGATACTGTAGGAGAAGCAAATCTGCCTATTGAATTATATGCTGCAAATACCACTGAACTTTCAGAAACATGTCAAGCGGTAATGCAACCAGAATTTATGGGCGTAGGTATTTCTTTAGAACGTTTCTACATCGAGAATGTATCGATGCCAGAAGAACTTAAGAAAGAGATTTTTGAATACAGCCGTATTGATAAACTAGATCTAGACAAGCTTACTAAATTTAAAACTGCCAAAGCGATTGAAGCAGCTGCTGTTAATGAAGGAGGAACAGCCGGTGCTGGAATGGGAATGGGAATGGGATTTGTCCTTGCACAGCAAATGGGTGGTATGATGTCGCCACAAATGGGTGGACAGCAATCGATGCCACAACAACAGCAACAAGCTGCTCAAGTGCCGCCACCTATGCCACAAGCCACTCAGTACTATTATGCGCATAATGGTGCACAAGCTGGTCCAGTAGGCTATGCTCAATTACAATCTTTATTTGCCAGTCGTACGATTAACAAGGAAACTTTAATTTGGAAAGCTGGTATGGATGGCTGGAAACCATTAAATCAAGTAGAAGAGTTGAAAGGTTTTCTAGGCAGTAATACGCCACCACCATTGCCGTAATAGTATTTTTAGTTGGCATTTTTTAAACTGTCATTTAGCATGATATACGGTATTTGACAATTTGAATACACCATTTATTTAGTGATTATTTTTATTTAGAAATTCATTTGAACTCAACAAATACATCTTCGCAAACTTCAGAGCGTAAAAAGTCTTGTGTCAATTGTGGTGCAGAGCTTACCTATGAGCCCGGTACAGATTTGATAACCTGTGATTATTGTGGACATCAAGAAACGATTGAACAAAGTGAACAGCTTTTTCAAGAACTTGAGTTACATAAATATTTGCAAGAAATGGGTGCGCAATCGCATTCTATGGAAATATCAATGTTGCACTGTAAAAATTGTGGGGCAAACCAGCACATTGAAGAAAGCTATAAGTCATTGCATTGCGTTTACTGCACTATGCCACTTATTATTGAGGATAGTTATCAAGAAGATTGGATTGTACCTGGAGCGGTTTTACCGTTTAAACTAGATCAAAAAAAAGCACATCAGATTTTTAAGAAATGGGTCGATGGGTTATGGTGGGCACCTAATAATTTACAACGCGCTACTATCAATCCAGAATTTACTAAAGGACTTTATGTTCCTTATTGGACCTTTGATGCTCAATTAATTGCGGACTATGAAGGTCAACGAGGAGATTATTATTATGTTACCAAAACCGTAGGTTCTGGTAAAAATAAACGTACAGTTCAAGAACGTAGAACTAGTTGGTCACCGGCTGCGGGAACTATTAATGGTTTTGTTGATGACACACTTGTAAAAGCTACAAAACAACGTGGTAGTCAAATTCCTCGAGAAGTAAGCAACTGGAATCTCGATGGGTTAAAAAACTTTGATACTAAGTACCTAGCCGGTTATGTAACTGAAAAGTATACCATACCTCTCAGAGATGGTCATTTAGTGGCCAATAAAGAGGCAGAAAAGATAGCTCAGAATTGGATACGTCGTGACATTGGTGGTGACACTCAGCGTATAAGCGATATGGATATGCGACTATCAGAAGAGACGTTTAAGCATATTTTATTGCCAGTTTACATTAGTTCTTATAATTTTAATGGCACAAAATATAACTTCTTTGTAAATGGCCAGACTGGTGCTATTTATGGTAAACGACCTTACTCCTTCTGGAAAATTTTCCTCGCTATTCTCGCAGTGATTATTATTATCGTGCTTATTACTTTGGTAGCGCAGTATAGTGGTTAAATTGCGGGTATTAAGACTTAAAAAAAGCCTAGTAAATATTTACTAGGCTTTTATTGTTTACACGATGGAATTACATGCGTCCACCTTTGTGTTCATCTTGCCATTTAGCTAGTTCTTTCCATTTACCGTCAAATGCCATACCTGCTTGTAAAGCCCAGCTCTCAGGATTGTGGATTTCAAACCTTTTACCACCTGAGTTAAGGACATTCCTTCTTTCTTCTATGCTAGATGTAGATAATGAATGCCATGTTTTGATATTATTGTTATGAAATAATTCTGCAATTTTAGGACCTATTCCTTCTACAGTCGTTAAGTCATCTGCTTTTATTTTTTTACCCATGGCGGTTTTTGCAGCTGCAGCATCAAAATTGAGAACTGCGACTCCTTGGCTTTTATGTAAATCATTTGATTCATTATTGCCTTCTTGAGCGGTGCCAGCAACAAATCCGGATGCCATTCCTGCAGCCATACCAGTGGTAGTAGAAACTTTTGCACTAACTGCAGCTTCTTTATCTTTAATACAATTGTCTAATCTGGTTTGACATGATTTTAAATCTGCTTTTAGATTATCATGAGCAGATTGTAATTGACGATTCTTATCAATCCATTCATCACAATTGTTTGTTACTACAGAATTTGATTTTCCCCAGTAGTAACCTATAATTCCTGCTATAATACCTGTAAGGAGTGGACATAGCCAGCACCATATATTTGAAATATCCATATTTATTTAATTTTTTGTTTTTATTTTAAAGTTACGACTACACGTCTATTTTGTTTTTTTCCTTCTTCTGTATCATTTGTAGCAATAGGTTCATCAGGTCCTTTACCACTAGACTCTATGCGAGAAGAATTAATTCCATTCTTGACTAAATAGGATTTAGCAAATTCTGCTCTTTTTGCACTTATGGTTGTATTTGTTGATCTTGACCCAGTATTATCAGTGTGACCTACAGATATTAAACTGGATTGAGGTCTTGCATCTAGATAGTGGACCATTTTTGATATTTTCTCGCGCTGCTCGGTGGATAAGTTTATCGTTGAAGCACCGGTTGCAAAATGAAGTACTAAAGGGTTTGCTCTAATATCTGCAGCAAGATTATCTAATTCATTTTCTAGTAAGACTGCGCTCTTACCACTAGGGAAGTCACTCAAATGATAATTAACAGGTCCGTGAACTACTCCATTTCTCGTGACTAATTGATCAGATAGTTTGCCTTTGATTTCCATATGGGTTGTGTCATACCCTAATGAGGAAAGATAATTTTTCACATCATTTGCTCTTGCTTCTCCTAAGTTTATGAAAGCAGAGTTGTTTTTCTCCTCAGAACTGTAAAGCCCAGTGATATTAAACTTTTGATCGGGATGTTTATCAAGGTAGGTTTTGATTTTTCCATAGCTCTTAACAACATCAGCCTCGATAGGTTCTAAATGTTTATAATCACTAATATTAAAGTTGAGGTGGTTGGTTGCTTCTTCTATTAGATTTCCATCCTGATCCTTAAGTATTAAATAGCTAACAGCAGATGCTGTAGTGCCAACGTTTTTGATCTTTTCCGTTTGCTCGATGACTACAGGTGTGGTTTTATCATTGTCTATAGCATTGTCATTGCCCCAGCAATTACAGCACCATAGCATGTTAAGTAACATACCTATAATTATGGTAAGCAGTATCCCTAAAGGATATTTAAGTTTTCCCATGTTAATTATTTGTTTTTGATTATTCTCATTAAAGTTATGTTGATTTTAACAAAATCCGAATAATTTGCCCAAACAATAATTAATGCTGGTTATTTAACGTTAAAAGTAAACGTTTTAAGGATTTATTTATGTTATGCTTTCGCGAAAGCGCATAAAAAAAGCCTAGTAATTAATTACTAGGCTTTGTTATGAAATTTACATTAATACTATTTAGTAATCGTTAAGGTTCCTAGATGAGCACCTTTTTTATTAGATCCATATATTAAATATTTTCCAGCGCCCTTTTGATAGGTCACAGAAGGTCTAACTACTAACTGGTTTTTCTCATAGTCTGTAGGGTCGATACGTTCCATATCACCAGTAGAATCATCAAAAGTGAATATTACCGGTATCATTTTTTTAATGTTTCGTACTTTTCTAACGTCATCGATATCTGTAGTCCCTATGTTTTTAGGATCATCATTTACTAATAGGCTTAGTTTTCCATTTTCATATAATGCTACACTACTTAAATATTCAGGTCCTTCACCAAGTATAGCCAGCGGGAATAATACTCCAACACCTACGCTTACAGAACCATTTGTCATTCCGCCAGCGAGGCCTATGGAAAATTGAGTTACAGTAACCTGTTGCTCTTTAGGTACTACATTACTCCAGTCCATAGTACCATCTTGATTTAAAGCGGTAACGATGATTTCATTTGTACTGTATGTAATAGGAGTAAAGGCTAGTGGACCTATACCAGATGTGTTACCTACATAAGTAGTGTACCATTCTGATAATACAATAACACCACCATTTTCTCTTTCAATAAGGTGTGTAATGCGATAAAATGGCTTTAAATCTTTTCCTTTTTTGGCGCGTCTTTCACCTATCAATTTAGTTTTGGTCTCAACACTGAATTCATTAAAAGTCTCCTTTACTACACTGTTATCACTGGTTTCAACGGCAACGTCGAAAATCCCTTCTAATCTCCAATCTGCTCGTCCACTTTTTCTAAGATTAGAATAGAACCCTATTAACTGTAATCTACCATCTGCAGTATTAATTACATTACAGTTGAGTACTTTTTTACCTTTTAAATCGATGTCTATGTCTTCTTTAGCATACCCTTTTGAGGCATAGTAAGCATGAACAGTTAAGTTGGTCTCAGTTGTTTTTTTTGCCTTGTTACGGTAGCTATCGCTTACCACTACAAAAATGTCTCCTTTTTCATTTACCTCAAAATCGTCTAGACTAAACTCTAGATCTTTGCGATCTTTAAATTGTAAGTCTACGGCTTCATTATGTACCGCAGCAAGCGTCTTATCTAATAATGCGATTTCATATCTTAGTTTTTCATCTCTTTCAAAAATCCCTACGTGCATCACTAGGTAATTAACGCCATCATAGGAAGGTTCAAAAAAGAAAGCCCCTTTTTGTGATCTTTTAGGAACGTCTACAGCTAGAACTGTTTTAGGTTTACCTAAAACTAGCTTCTCATCAATAGAGTATGCTGCAAAAACACTTTTCTTTGCTTTTTTATCATAATATGATCCAAAAAGAAAGACCTCACCATCAATAATAGCCAGGTCTTCTATGGTTACTTTACCTCCATTTATTTTATCAAACTTGATCTGTTTACTTTTTAAAAACTTGTTTGAGCCAGATTCAAATGTTTGTACATAGAACATTTTCTTTTGTCTCGCGAGTGTGTAGATGGTACCATTTTTCTCTCCAGCGATATAAGTAACATCACCTTTTTTGGCAGTAATCTTTGGACCGAAATCCAGAGTTACATTTCCGACTTGCATTTGAGCATGAGCTTGAAAACTAATCACAGTGATTAGAAGGGTAAATAATAGTTTTTTCATTGGTTGGTTTTTATCAAGTTTGCAATATAAGCACTTCTTGTATATATTTTCTTTACTCTTTTGTAAAGCAAAAAAAATCCGCTTAAGAATCACATCTCAAGCGGATTTTATATCTAAATAATATGATTTCTATAAATCAAATTTGATTCCTTGTGCCAGCGGTAACTCATCAGAGTAGTTGACCGTATTGGTTTGTCTACGCATATAAACTTTCCAGGCATCACTACCAGACTCGCGGCCACCACCAGTCTCTTTTTCACCTCCAAAAGCACCGCCTATCTCAGCTCCAGAAGTTCCTATATTTACATTTGCAATACCACAATCAGAACCTGCAAATGATAAAAATTTCTCTGCTTCTTTCATCTCATTAGTCATAATAGCACTTGATAATCCTTGTGCTACACCATTTTGTTTTCCGATAGCGTTTTCTACGTCACCAGAATATTTCATTAAATATAAAATAGGAGCAAAGGTCTCATGTTGTACAATTTCAAAATGATTCTCTGCTTCTATGATAGCTGGTTTTACATAACAACCGCTTTCATATCCTTCACCTTCTAAAATACCACCGTCGACTAGTACGTTTCCACCTTCAGCCTTTGCTTTCTCAATAGCTGCTAGATAAGTGTTTACTGAATCTTTATCAATTAATGGTCCTATGTGATTCTTTTCATCTAGTGGGTTTCCTATAGTTAACTGACCGTATGCTCCAACGATTGCATCACGTACTTTATCATAAACAGATTCATGGATAATCAATCTTCTTGTAGAAGTACAACGCTGTCCACAAGTTCCCACAGCACCAAATACAGCACCTGGTACAACTACTTTTAAATCTGCAGTAGGTGTGATGATAATAGCATTATTACCACCTAATTCTAGTAAAGATTTTCCAAAACGTTGAGCAACAGTTGCTCCTACGATTCTTCCCATTCTAGTAGATCCTGTAGCAGATATTAATGGAATTCTAGAATCTGTAGTCATCATTTCACCTACTTTATAATCTCCATTAATGATACATGAAATACCTTCAGGTAAATCATTTTCTTTTAAGATATCTGCAATAATGTTTTGACAGGCTACTGAGCATAATGGTGCTTTTTCACTAGCTTTCCATACACATACATCTCCACAAATCCATGCTAGAGCTGTGTTCCATGCCCAAACGGCTACTGGAAAATTGAAAGCTGATATGATACCAACTATACCTATAGGGTGCCATTGTTCTCTCATCACGTGTCGAGGTCTTTCTGAAGGGATAACTTGACCATTAAGTTGTCTCGATAAACCTACTGCAAAATCACAGATGTCGATCATTTCCTGAACCTCACCATAACCTTCTTGTAAAGATTTCCCCATCTCATAAGAAACTAATTTCCCTAGAGGTTCTTTAAGGTCTCTTAGTTTATTACCAAATTGTCTAACTATTTCTCCACGTTGTGGAGCTGGCATAGCTCTGAAAGATATAAAAGCCGCTTGAGCTTTATCCATGACTTTATCATAGTCTGCTTGTGTAGTAGTGGTAACTTTACCTATTAACTGACCATCTACAGGTGAGTATGATGAGATCTCTGGTCCACTACCAAAGTTGTCACTTCCTGTAGAAGTTCCATGGTTTACATCTTTAATACCTAGTTGTTTGAGAGCCTCATCCATTCCGAAGCTGTTTGCAATATTTGACATATCTGTTGTTAGTTTAGTCCAGCTTATCAGCCAGTTTTTTAAATACCTTTTTAGGGTTTTTATTGTCATACAGGATGCTATAGACGGCATCTAGTATAGGAGTACGAGCTCCTTTTTCGCTGTTTATTTTATAGGCACTATTTGTGGCATAATAACCTTCGGCAATCATACTCATTTCTAGCTGTGCACTTCTTACAGTATATCCTTTACCCAGCATATTCCCGAATAATCTATTTCTAGAAAAAACAGAATATCCCGTTACTAGTAGATCACCTAAGTAAGCGCTATCATTAATATTACGTTTCATTTTGTGCACTTTTTTAATGAAACGTTTCATTTCTCTAATAGAATTGCTCATTAACACACTTTGAAAGTTATCTCCATAGCCTAGTCCGTGAGCTATTCCTGCAGCTATTGCATAGATGTTTTTAAGTACTGCTGCATATTCAGTTCCTATAATGTCGTCTGTAGTTTTACAGTTGATATAATCACTGCTTAATTTTGAGGCGACATAGTCTGCTTTTTCTTCATCTGCACAGGCTATGGTTAAATAGGAAAGGCGTTCAAGGGCAACTTCTTCTGCATGACATGGTCCTGTTAAAACACCTATATCCTCTAGAGGTATGTCATAATGCTCGTGGAAATGCTCTCCAACAATAAGTCCTGTTTCTGGCACAATTCCTTTTATAGCACTAAAGATGATTTTACCTTTTAAATCAACTGTTAAGTTCTCTAACTCAGTATATAAAAATGCACTAGGAATAGCAAATATGCATACATCTGCTTCTGCAACGATTTCGTTGATGTCGTTTGATAACTTCAATTGATTGACATCAAACTCTACTGAGCTTAAATAGCTAGGGTTGTGATCGTTACGTTTTATGTGTTCAATAGCATATACACTGCGCATGTACCATCCTACTTGATCTAGGTTTTCACAAAGCATTTTTACGATGGCTGTAGCCCAGCTTCCGCCGCCTATTACCGCAAATTTTTTGTTATTCTCCATAAGTTAATCTTGGACTGTAAAAATACCATTTTTTAAGTGGATAGCTCAATACAGCCTTAAAGCAGTTGTTCACTAAAAGGTTATGAATATGATTGTATAGATGGATTTGAGCTACGCTTTCGCGAAAGCGTAATTGAAAAAATATAAATATTTGAAAATAAGCACGTTATAAAAATGGCACACTTTTCGCAAACGTTGTAGTAACTATTAAATATTACGATTATGAGAACATTTTACAAAATTTTAGGAAGCCTGTTGATTGCGGTGACTATCGCAAGTTGTGAAACAGAAGTAGTGATAGGAAATGGTTTTGATAATCGTCCTACACTTAATGAAATCTTGAGTAATCAAGAATTATGGTATGTTGATTTAAATGATACGCAAGGAAATCCAGATATTCCATTTATGACCAAAGCTTTTACGATGAGTTTTGATTTTGGAACATTGTATGCAAATAATAACCTAGTAGGCGTAGGTAGTGCTGGAGCTGGTCTAGGCCTAGATGTAGGTAGTTATCAGATATTAAACAATCAAGTTTCTATCCTACATGACATTGATGGATTGCATGATTTTACAGTTGTTGTTTTAAACTATAATAGAATTAAGATGATTGATATGCATCGTGGAACGGTTTATTATCTAGACGGTTATAATCGTAACAATTTTAATTATGATCAGTTGTTTTATGATAACATTCAGTACTTCTTGCAAGAATATAGAGCATGGGAGAAAGTGTATACTAGTAAAGTAGGAGCGCTTAATGATTTTGATGAAGAGAATTATTTACAATTCACTCCTGGTTTTAATGGAGACGAGTTTAAAAGCTCTACAGACGTGAATGGTCTTAATTACAGTAGTTTATTCTGGGATTATACAGGAGAATATTGGGTAGAAGATGAGACACCTGGATCAATTAACAAGCATTTAACTATGGATTATGATTTTATAGGCAATGATTATTTCGATCTTTACGTTATTAATGACAACACTATTGAATTGTATCATTCTGCGTCTGGAACGACTTATGAATTTAAAGGGCGAGGATATATTCAATTGAAAAATACTACTGGAAAGTCTAGATTAATAGATGCTAGTAGAGTAATTGAAAAAGAAAAGTAAAAAATTGGTTGGTTGAAAACCGTCTGTGGATCTCTTTGATTACAGGCGGTTTTTGTTTTTATAAAACAGCGATAAGAATAACAAGAAAGCTCTTATTTGTAAAAATTCATTTCTTCAATATACTCTTGTACTTTGTGATGCATGAAGTAACGCAAGTCTTTCCCTTCTTTAATCCCATTACGTATCATGGTTGATGAGATTTCCATTATTGGCGCATCGATTTTAGTTACACTTTTGTGTTGAAGTAAATCTTCTGGGATGTCACCATGTGAAATTCTAGGGTAAACTATAATATGATAATCTTCTAATATCACTTGATAGTTTTTCCACTTATGAAGACTTTTTAAATTGTCTTCTCCCATAATGAGTGTAAAGTTATTATTGAGATATTTTTCAGATAAGTGTGCTAGTGTATTTACTGTATAATTGGGTTGTGGTAGGCTGAACTCTGCATTGCTAGCTTTAATTTTTAAGTAATCTTCTGTAGCAATATATACCATATGTAAACGCTGATAGTCGTCTAGTAGCGTTGATTTTTTTTTATGAGGATTGTGTGGTGTTACCACCATCCATATTTCATCCAGATCACTGTTTTCAATCAGGTAATTTGCAATGGCAAGATGACCTATGTGAACTGGATTAAATGTACCAAAATAAAGTCCGATGTTACTCTTCTTCATCTGGACCTACTTTTTTATGAATAAAATTTCTGACGATGTCCTCAGCTTGTTGTTTTGCTAGTTCAAGGTCATCATTTTTAATAATAACATCAAATTGTGGTGCTGTAGCCATTTCGGTACTAGCTTTTGCGACTCTCATTGCTATTTTTTCTTCAGACTCTGTTTTGCGATTTTTAAGTCTTTTTTGAAGTTCATTAATAGATGGTGGTTTTACAAAGATTGAAATACAGCGATCTGGAAATTTATTTTTTAAACGTAATCCACCCACAACATCAATGTCAAAAATGACGTTTTTGCCTTGTGCCCATAAGCGTTCTACCTCACTTTTTAATGTCCCATAAAATTGATCTTTATACACCTCTTCAAATTCAATAAAATCATTTGCTCTGATTCTATTTTTAAATTCAGGAATTCCTAGAAAGTAGTAGTGTATACCGTCAATTTCTCCTTCACGAGCTTCTCTAGAAGCTGCCGAAATTGAAAAAGCTAAATTTAAATCTTCAATTTTTAAGAGATGTCTTACTAACGTGGTTTTTCCAGCACCAGAAGGTGCACTGAAAACAATAAGTTTAGGTTGCGCAGTCATTACAATACGTTCAACATTTGTTCTTTTACTTTCTCCAGCTCGTCTTTCATCTGTACAACTAATTGTTGCATTACAGCATGATTTGCTTTACTACCAATGGTGTTGATCTCTCGACCTATTTCTTGACTTATAAAGCCTAGTTTTTTTCCTTGAGAAATATCATTATCTAGTGTTTCTTTAAAATAATCTAAATGATTTTTAAGGCGCACTTTTTCTTCAGTGATATCATATTTTTCTAGATAAAAGATTAGTTCTTGTTCAAAACGATTTGCATCTACCTTTTCTTTAAGATCACTTACGGCTTTCTCTAATCGCGTGCGGATATCTGCAAGACGAGTTTCATCTACTGCTTTTATTTGCTCTAGAAGTTGATTGATGTTGTTTATTCTTAAAATAAACTCTTCCTTAAGACCTTTTCCTTCATCGTGTCTATATTGATTAACCGCCTTGAGAGCTTCAATAGCCGTTTGATGAATAGCATCAAAATCTTCTTGAGAGACTTCTTCAATTTGAGTAGCAAATACGTCTGGAAACTTTGACGCGATTTGTAATAGACGGCTATCATCCACGGTATCATTAAGATTTATCCCTTGAACTGTTTTTAATTGCTGTATATATGACTCTAATACCTGTGTATTTAGTTGAGTGGTGCTGTCAATGCCAGTTTTTTCTACGTGAATAGCAAAATCTATCTTACCACGAGATAACTCACTTGCAGCAAGTTGACGTAATGGTAACTCTATTTCTTTATAGGCGTTTGATAAACGCATATTAAGATCTAGGTTTTTACTATTAAGTGTTCTTATTTCTACAGTGATTTTTTTCTGGGCGAGTTGGGTAACACTTTTACCGTATCCAGTCATGGACAGTATCATACTATTCTATCATTTAGAATAGCAAAGATAAGTTAATCTCAAATCAAGGTTAAAGCTTACTCGTCAATTTTACTGCGCAATCTACTTAAGGATTGTTGTCTAATCCCTAAGAATGATGCAATCTCTTTAAGAGGTAGTCTCTCTACTATTGCTGGATATAGCTCTATAAACTTTAAATATCTACTGGTGGCATCTCTACTTATCATTCTAGCTTTTTCATCTAGTAAACCATGATACCTGCGCAACATAATTCTATGAAAGGCAGTAGCTAGTCCAGGATAAAGCTTGCTCATGTATTGGAAATCTTCATATTTGAAGCACAATACCTCAGCATCTTCTACACAGTCAATTTGTATATTAGAAGGTTTTTGTTCTATATAACTTACCATAGAGGTAACAGCGTCATTTTCTGCAACAAATCTAGTCGTGTGTAAGTTGCCGCTATCATCCATGATACTGCACTTTAAAATCCCTTTTTTTACAAAGTAAATTTTAGTTGCTGTGTCTCCTAAATAGAGAATAGTTTCTTTTTTTCGTACTTTCTTGACCTCCAAAAGATTAAAAACTTCCTGCGCATATTCTAGGCTAGGAGTGTTTTCATCCTGTGTTAATTCGTGAAGGAACTTTGGTAATTCCATAATAACTCAATTTTACTCTTTTCAAGGCTAAAGATGCTGCAAATAAATTAGAACACCTACTGATTGTGTAAACTTTAATATCTTTAACGTTGTTTAAAGTGCTTTAAGTCAGTTTATTAAAGGCATAATATTTTTTTGCATATTTTAAAAATCTGCATCCGATAAAGTGTGTTTTTTGATTAAATTATTTATCAAACTTTTAAATTGTCCGTAGATTCTTCCACAATAAAATAGGGTTTTCCAAAACTAGAAATCGATATAGTAGAACTACTTATCTTTATACTTTAAAACTTACTTTCAATTCTGACTATAAAATAAGAAATTGAATATTAATAAACGTATTCTTTCAACTAAAAAGCTCACTGCTGCACAATCAGAGTTGTTACTTGCTACTGGATTGTCGATGGTGCATTTTGATGTGCTTGAGATAAAAAAGATTGACTATGATGCCACTGGACTCCATTGTGAACATATTATCGTCACCAGTTCAAATGCATTAGAAGCTATAAGTTCGTTACAAATATCTGATCATGATTTCTATGTAGTAGGTGAGAAAACAGCATCTCATTTAATTGAGAAAGGTTATTTCATAAAAGAGCAAGCAGAAAACGCAGCACAGCTAGCCCAGATTATTATAGAAAAATATTCTCACTTAAAATTTGTCTACTTCTGTGGTGCACATCGTCGTGATGAGCTGCCACAGGCACTTTTATCGACACAAATAAGTTTTATAGAGGTAAAAGTGTATGATTCTATCGCGGTAGAAAAGTCATTTGATTGTATTTTTGATGCTGTAATGTTCTTCAGTCCTCGTGGTGTTCACGCTTTCGCGAAAGCGAATCCTGAAAATATTCATCTAGCTATATGCATAGGTGAAACAACCGCAGAAGCGGCAAGAATATATACTCAAAATGTGAAAGTGGCACATAAAACCACAGTAGAAAACACCATAGTCACCGCTGTAAAAGCATTACAAAATGATTAAAAACGATTTATTTTTAAGAGCACTAAAAGGAGAAACTGTAGATAGACCACCGGTATGGATGATGCGTCAGGCAGGAAGATACTTGCCAGATTTCATGAAGTTAAAAGAGAAGTATGATTTTTTTACACGTTGTCAGACTCCAGAGTTAGCTACAGAGATCACTGTAATGCCTATCAAGCAAATAGGAACAGATGCCGCAATTCTTTTTTCTGATATCCTTGTGATACCACAGGCGATGAACATTGATGTAGAGATGAAGAATGGTGTCGGACCATGGTTGCCTAATCCCATAAGAACAGCCGAGGATTTAAATAGAGTAGTAGTTCCAGATGTGGCAGATTCTTTAAGTTATGTCATGCAGGCTATAGATTTAACTAAACAAGAGCTTAATGATGAGGTGCCGTTAATAGGTTTTGCGGGATCGCCATGGACCATATTATGTTATTGTGTACAAGGCCAAGGCAGTAAAAACTTTGATAAGGCAAAAGAGTTTTGTTTTACGCAACCAGAGGCTGCTCATGAATTACTACAGCGTATTACAGATACTACCATTGCTTACTTGAAGTTAAAAGTACAACATGGTGTTAATGCGGTACAAGTTTTTGACTCATGGGGTGGAATGTTATCTCCCGTAGATTATCAAGAGTTTTCATGGAAGTACATTCAGCAAATTGTGGATGCGTTAAAACCACATACTGAGGTAATCGTTTTTGGGAAAGGATGCTGGTTTGCGCTGGGTGATATGGCAAAAAGTGGTGCTGCGGCACTAGGTGTGGACTGGACTTGTAGCGCCCGTAATGCTCGTTACCTATCTGGCGGGAATATAACACTGCAAGGTAACTTTGATCCATCACGATTGTTCTCTCCACCAGCGACCATTAAAAAGATGGTGAAACAAATGATAGACGAATTTGGTAAAGATAAATTTGTAGCAAATCTAGGTCATGGTATTTTACCAAATATACCTGTGCCTAATGCACAAGCATTTGTGGATGCAGTAAAAGAATACTAGACGTGTTTAAAAACATCATAAAAGGATTAAAAGCTTATGCTGATGGGTTTTCTCTCATTGGTAAGTTAAAGCTATGGCAATTCTTTTTAGTTCCTATGGCTATTAGTTTTATAATAGCTGGTATTGTTGGGCTAGCTGCATATGGGCTTTCAGATAACCTAGCAAATCTTATATCTAAATTATGGATATGGGAATGGGGAAAAGATGGGTTTTATACGGTAGCAGAGTGGATTAGTGGTTTAAGCATCTTATTGTTAGGGTTTATATTATATAAACATCTAGTAATGGCATTGAGTGCACCATTTATGTCACCCGTTTCTGAACGTATCGAAAAACACTTTTATCCTAATGCTCGCAATCATATAGAACATCGTGATACTAGTAATATGGAGCAATTATGGCGTGGCTTACGTATCAACCTGCGCAATATAGCTTACGAGTTTGCTATAACAATTCCTTTATTATTGTTAAGTTTTATACCGGTTGTAGGTATCGTTTTTACGGTGTTAGCTTTTATAGTCCAAGCTTATTATGCAGGTTTTGGAAATATTGATTATACGCTTGAAAGACATTTTACTTATCGAGATAGTGTCAATTTTGTAAAGAGACATAGAGGTATTGCGATAGGAATAGGAATTGTGTTTATGGGGATGCTTTTTATTCCTATAATAGGTGTGATACTAGTATTGCCGTTTTCGGTAACAGCAGCATCTCGAGTCACCTTAGAACAAATGATTAATGAAGAGAATCTGAAACTGCCGGATCCTCACAAGACTCAAATTAACGCTTAATGATTAAGACACAGTTTTATAATTTTATAAAAGAACTTCAAGAAACTATTACTAGTCGTCTAGAGGAAATAGACAATAAAGCTAGTTTTAAAGAAGATCAATGGCATCGTGAAGAAGGTGGCGGCGGTTTTACAAGAGTTATTGAAAATGGGTCTGTATTTGAAAAAGGTGGCGTTAATATTAGCGAGGTTCACGGGCCATTACCACTTGCAATGCAGTCTTATTTTAAAGTAGGCGATGTAGATTTCTATGCCACAGGCTTAAGTCTAGTAATACATCCCGTAAATCCACATGTACCTACTGTTCATGCAAATTTTAGGTATTTTGAAATGTATGATAAGCAGGGAACTGTTGTAGATTCATGGTTTGGTGGTGGATTGGATTTGACTCCATATTATTTATATGATGAAGATGCGACTCACTTTCATCAAATATGTAAAATAGTATGTGATCGTCATGAGGTAGCAGATTATGCATTATTCAAAGAAAAATGTGATGCTTATTTTCATAATTCTCATCGTGGTGAAGGTCGTGGTATAGGTGGTTTGTTTTATGATTATTGTAAGGCTAGTGAGAGTCATTCTATGGAAGACTGGCTAGCTTTTCAAAAAGATATGGCATCTCAGTTTCTAGATGCTTATACACCTATTGCAGAAAAAAGAAAAAATAAAACGTATACAAAAGAGCAGCGCGACTGGCAAGAAATACGACGTGGACGCTATGTGGAATTTAATTTAGTACACGATAAAGGAACTTTATTTGGTCTCAAAACTAACGGCCGTATAGAGAGTATTTTAATGAGTTTGCCACCACATGTTCAATGGCGTTATGATCACCATCCAGAACCTGATACACCAGAGGCTCAATTGATTGAAGTCTTGAAGAATCCTAAAGATTGGGTATAACCATGAAAAATCAGGATATCTTATAAATAAAAGCCTCACAGATCATTAAAATCTGTGAGGCTTTTAAATTAATATTCACTAATACGTTATTATAGTTGATCACTCGCATGCCACTCTGCATAACTAGTTTCAGTCTCGCGCAGTCTTAAAGAGAATAATTCAATATTTTCTGGCAATCTGTTTCTAATTTTATCGGCAAAATCTAGAATCATCATTTCGCTAGTAGGTTGATAATCTGCTAGAATTACGTCGTGCCCACGTTCTCTAAGTTCTTGAGCTAGCTCAACGTGAGGTGTGTTTTTATTAAAGACTGTTGCGTGATCAAATGGGTCTACGATCTCTTCTTTTACAATCTTTTTTAGGTCTGTAAAGTCTATCACCATACCATGCTTTACATTGTTAGCATCATTTATAGGTGATCCTATTACAGTTACAGCTAGTTTGTAGCTATGCCCATGTACATTGCGGCATTTACCGTCATATCCATAGAGTGCATGACCAGTTTCAAAAGTAAATTCTTTAGTTATTCTTACTTTTTTCATCTTTTAGATTTCCATTTGTTATATCCTACTACGATGAGTAGAATAATTGCAATCACTAAGAAAATTCCAGATCCACCCATGAATTGAGAGATTCTGATAAACCAATTATCTTCCATAATTAATAGAATCATTTAAATTATTAATGACAAAGATATTAGAAATATTATGCATTCTCTGACTATGCTTTCGCGAAAGCGAGATATTATAAATCTAGTTCTGCATTGTTTTAATCTTTAAGTGAAATTTTATAGCGAGAATGGCAGCTCTGCCTAGCATCCATAATCCAAAGGCTACCCAAATAGCGTTTAATTGAAAATTAACATAATCTAAGATAAGAAGAGCTGGGATGAACACAAATGCTGTAAGGCCAAACAGTAAATTACGTAAATAAGAAGCCTCGCCCCAACCTTTAAAAATTCCGTCAAATACAAAGGCCACAGCATTAATAGGCTGCATAATTAACACAATCCAGAATGTACTTAGGAATAATTCAAATACAGTCTCATTATCTGTGAATTGATGGCCTATAGTTTTGTAAAAAAGTCCACAAATAGTTATTAATATTAGTGCTACGATAATGCCATAGGTGGTGGTGGTTTTACCTAGATATTTAAGTCCTTGAACATTTTTAGATCCTAAAAGTTTTCCACCTATAGCGTTACCAGCACTCGCAAATCCATCAATGAAAAAGGAAAAGAAGAGCCAGATATTCATCAATATGGCGTGTGTGGCACCATATTCATCTCCATATCCAGAGGCATAGCGGTAAGACAAAAATATGGCAACATTTATGGCAACGGTGCGTAAAAAAAAGTTAGCCGTTAAAATGATGTGTTTTCTAAGTTTAGGGTGTGGTTTCCAGGTTAATTGATGTAGTCGAAAAGGTGTTTTTTGATATAAAAAATACAATGCTATAATAAGCATAACAATTTGTGCCGCTAGACTAGCATATGCCGCACCCATTACACCATATGCCGGGATAAGACTATCGATTCCATAAACTAAAGTGTAGTCTAATATGACATTCACTATAGCGCCTGATATGCTTGCTATCATTGCCCAAGATGTATTTTGTATACCTCTAAAAACGCCAAAAATAGCAAAGGCGCTAAGGGTAAGTGGAAAACCTAGGGCTCTAACCTGATAATAAGAAATCGATAAATTTAGTGTTGTACCTTTTGCATTATATAATGTAAATATCCATGTTGCTAGTGGTGCGGTTACCAAATAGATTAATATGCCTAAGGTGATGTTAATCCAAATGACTTGAGGTATAAGAGAATGAATTCTATTTAATTGGTTACTTCCTAATGCGTTAGACACTATACTAGATATAGAAGTTTTAGTTTGTGCAAGAGTCCAGATAATAGCACTTAAAAAAGAACCGACTAGTCCTACTGCAAGTAAACCTTCAACAGCGTTATCCTTCATATTACCTATTACAGCCACGTCTGTTAAACTTATAAGAGGTTCTGCTATACCAGCGATAATAGCCGGAATGGCAAGACTTAAAATGTTTCTAGGTGTTATCGAATTTGTGGAAGGCATTTTTCGAAAATATAGTTTTGAAAATTTATTAATAGCAATTCTGATGCTTTATATTTGAATTGATTTTTTGGGGGATTAGCTCATTTGGCTAGAGCGCTTGCCTGGCAGGCAAGAGGTGACCGGTTCGAATCCGGTATTCTCCACAGATGTATTCTATTTTTTATAAAAATTGATACAACATTGTACAGCTTGTCTTAAGTGTTGAGGTAAATAGATGGATTTCCATGGGTGCCTCGCTCCCAAAGTGTGATTTGCTTCCCTAATCACAACTAATTCTGATTTTTTACTCCATTGATGTAATTGATGTCCTTCATGAATCATAACCGTTTCGTCGCTGGCTCCATGAATAATTAAATGTGGTATCTTAAGTTTTAGTGCAGCATTCTTAATAGATAGTTTTTCTTCATTCTGAATGTAATCCTCAAAGAATTGATAATAGTGAGGCATTTCTTGCTGAGTGCGTCCATTTTTAACATAGAAAACACCATCGTTTTTCCATTTGAGTAATGCTTCTCCATTAAGGAACCTAGACTTATAATCACTTACCGATGCAAGTGTAACTAGTTTTTTAACTATTTTGTTTTGTGAAGCAACAATGGTTGTTATTCCTCCAGCTCTTGAATGACCTAATATGTTAATACTAGTGGTATCTATTATTTCTGATAAGCTTGATACAGACCAGTTGATCACATCATTCAAATCTTGAACCTCTTTACTATAATTATTATAACCGAATGATTCTAAATCTGAAAAATCCAAAGGATTATTTATAGTTCCGCCATTATGTGAGAAGTTAAATTTTATAAAGCAAAACCCGGCATTTGCAAATGCCTTACCCATTAATTCCCAAGCACCCCAATCCTTAAATCCTTTGTAGCCATGAGCAAAAATAACCACAGGCAATTTAGTTTGAGATGGTACGTGATAATGATCTAGCAATATAGGTTTGCTATGATCTCTATCAATGATGTTGTTCAAGACAATTTTCATTTAATGATCCTTTGCAGTTAGTGCTATATCTTTATTGTATAACTCTATGATTATTTGATGTAATTGTTCTTCAAATTTCTCTAGTTCAAACACATCGATAGGTCGTGGCTGAAACGACCTACCATTTTTAACCGAGTAGGGTATAAATCCTTCTTTAAAATTCTTAAAACTTATGATACCTGCGACACATTCTGTAAACTCATTGTTTTTAGAAAATAGAAAAGCATACATCAAAACTTGAAAAGCTTTTGATTTATCATAATCTGTAATTAATGCTTGATAGTTATCTGGCTCAACACCAACATTTGATTTACCAACCATTCCAGATTTGTAGTCTATTATTCTAATTTGACCATTGAGCTCATCAATACGGTCTACCTCACCATGAAGTTTTACACTTCCTATCGAGTTAATTTCAATAGTTGTAGAATAACGAACTTCTAATTTTCTTATAATTAATATGTTTCCATTTTTTACAAGCTCTTCATCATAAGCAATCATTTTACTGACGTAATGTCTAGCCACCTCATACATAATAATATTTTTCCCTTGTGGATCATGTATGGTGTTGTAGCTATCCAGATAGGCCGTATTGATGGCATTATTTAATCTTTCTCTTATGTCTTTAAAATGAAT
Source organism: Nonlabens ulvanivorans (assembly GCF_000732625.1). Classification (GTDB taxonomy): domain Bacteria; phylum Bacteroidota; class Bacteroidia; order Flavobacteriales; family Flavobacteriaceae; genus Nonlabens; species Nonlabens ulvanivorans. The sequence goes on along the minus strand of NZ_JPJI01000032.1, from coordinate 340,433 downwards.
TCTATCTAATACTTGATCGATATATGGTAGGTATAAGGACTCAAGAGTTTTATGAATCATGGTTCCCATAGTATTAGCCGCCATATCTTCTTCTACCTCTTCTATGTCATTAATTTTTAGGATCTTAGATTTGTAAAAATCGATTGGATTATAAATATAGCTTGTGATACTAGATGGTGAAAAGCCAGATATTGCTATTTTACCGAGTCTGTCAAAGTAGTGATTGTCTTTGTTAATGGAAAGAGTATCTGTTTTTTCAGTAGTAATTTTATTGGCATACAGACTATGATTGATCGTATGATTTTTAATACCACTAGTTTCTAATTGCATTAAAAACCTGCTTTTTTCTCCACCGCCTAAACTATTTGTTTCTGAGTTGTATATGAAATTAGCGTTATTGCATCGTTGTAATAACCTATAAAAATGATATGCATAAACGCTGTCTTTGTCTGTGTAAGTCGGTAAACCAAACTTGATTTTCATATCATAAGGTATGTACGATGCAGTAGATTTACCTGCTGGTAAAATGCCTTCATTAACCGATAGCATAATGATGTTTTCATAATCTAATGCTCTAGTTTCAAGCAGTCCCATTACTTGAAGCCCTTTAACAGGTTCGCCTATAAAGTCTAATTTCTTTTGAGGTAAAAATTGCTTAAATAAATATTGAATAGTTCTTAAATCGGTAATACCTGACTGCACATCTATGATTGACCTTATTTGTTCAATGACACTGTGTATACCTAATAGTTGTTCGAGCTCTAATCTCTTGTTTTCATTTTCGATTAGTTTCGATTGTAAAGCATCAGAAATATTACTGAGATAGTTAATTAAGTTTGTTGTCGTAATAACTTCCGACCTTAATTGATTAATGTATAAGTTATCAGTGTCCTGATTAGCCTCTAGAAAGGGTATATAAACTAGATTTTCTTTATGAATTGTGTTCATAAGTTCTTTTACAGCTGTCTGATCTAAAAGAGAGCTAAAGTGAGATTCTAAAACTGCTATTACATTCTTATAATAAAAACCTTGATCTGTGGCTTCAACTTTGAGTTTGATGAGCTGATTAAAGAAACTTGCAAGCGGTGTTTTATCTAAGGTTAATCCCATAGTAATATTGAGATGCTTAGCACTTTCGGGTATAGCGCTTAAAAGAGGTAATAGAAGAGCTTCATCTGCTAGAACTATGGCTGTGGTGTCCAGATTAATCGATTCTAGATTGAGCTTATTGATAAGTTTACCTGCCACCTGACACATACCTATAGGGCCAGATGTTCCTATGATATTTATACTTTTTGGCGCGTTAAAATTATTACTGGTTATATTTAAATTGTGCTGTTCAAAATAATTCCAGTGACTTTTATATCGTCTTATAAAACGACCAGCTTCATGATATTCATTCTCTTGAAAATAAAGATCACTGTCATAAAAAATTTTGGCATTATTGCTATCTAGAAATATCTTAATAATTTCCTCTTCTGCCTTGTTGAGAGCATTGAGCCCTAAAAAAATAATTGGTGTTTCTTTACTGTACTGGGTGGATTGATATTCCGCTTTCGCGAAAGCGAGTCTATAAGCTAGACCTTGATAAACTATCCCATTTATGGTACAGTCTTTTGTAAACTGGCTATAGTATAGTTCTAATCGTTTCCAGAAATGAAGATATTTTTCAATCATCTCTGTCTTGGGTTCTAGGATGGACCAATGTCCTTGCTCTAGTTCTTTTAAATTCCCTAGATAATTAAAAAAATCTGAAGGTGGTACTAGAAAACGATCTATCTCATTAAAATCTTTAAGAATAGTTGGTGCCCAGGTTATAAATTCATCTAATGAGTCTGCGGTATTATTTCCTTCTATTTTTAGATAACTGTTATAAAAATCAAATAATAAATCTACATCGCTTGCAATTTCAACTTGTGCTGTGTGACTAATGAAGTCTTCAACACTATATACAATAGGTTCGAAAATAGGTTGTTCTAAAAAAGCAGCAATGGTTTTATTGAGAAAGGTTGCAACTCTTCTACTAGGAACTACATAAGTAAGTTTACTGAGGTTGTAGTTTTGAGAATAAAGCGAGCTAATAACGTCATGTAAGAATGTATTCATATGTACAAGATATTGATAAACTATGACGTCTTAAAAAATTAGACATAAAAAAAGCGCCACTGAGAAGTGGCGCTTTTACTATTGTTTAAAAATCAATTAGTTTACTAAGTTGATTTCCACACGTCTGTTTTGAGCACGACCTGTTTTAGAACTATTATCAGCAACCGGGCGAGCCTCACCATAACCTACTGAAGAAAGTCTGAATTCATCAATTCCATTTGCAACTAAGTAATTTTTCACTTCGTTTGCACGAGAATCAGATAATCTTTGGTTCAATTTAGCAGATCCAACACTATCTGTGTGACCGTCAATTGAGAACTTTGCAGTTGGGTATTTCTTAAGAATCGCAGTAATATCAGCAAGAACTTTTGCAGACTCAGCTTTAATCGTAGCCTTACCTGTATCAAATAAGATTGTTTTTGCGTACTGGTTTAACTTTTCTTGCTCCTCAACTGTAGGCGCAGCTGGTTTAGGACAACCTGCTAGTGACGCAATACCTGGAGTGTCTGGACACTTATCATCAGCATCTAGTACACCATCATTATCTCTATCTGTAGGACAACCATTGTTAGAAGCAGGACCTTTAACTGTTTTACAGTTGTCTTTACTATCTACAACACCATCACCATCAGTATCAGGATCAGGACAACCATTGTTATAAGCTGGACCAGCTTCATTAACACAGTTATCATCTTTATCTAAAGTACCATCACCGTCAGTATCAGGACATCCCATAGACTCAGCAGGACCTGCAGCGTTAGGACAGTTATCTTTACTGTCTTCAATACCGTCACCGTCAGAATCAGGACAACCCATAAATTGCTCTAAACCAGCAACAGATGGACAAGCGTCTTTATCATCATAGATTCCGTCACCGTCAGTATCAGTACCACCCCAAGTAAACTTTAAGCCAGCTGTATGTTGGAAGTGCTTTGGATTAGCATCTTCAAAAGCATGCTTGTATGTTGTTTGTAAATTGAAAGCTATGTTGTCAGAAATATAAAAATCGATACCTGCAGTACCATTGAAAGTACCAAAGCCATTTTCATCTAACCATACATAACCACCACCTACACCAACGAAAGGAGCAATAATGCCATCTTCTTTGATAAGATTACGGAAATTATATTCTAATCCAGCGTCTACAGAGTAATAAGATAAATCATCAATTGAAGTATCACCTACTTTATTAATACTATTTACTGAAAAAGCTCCTGTTGCAACAATACCATCGCCTACATAGTAACCTAATTGAAAACGGCTAGGTGCTGCTAGTAAGTTGTAGTGATCAGTGTCAAAGAAATTTTCAAAATAGTCACCTAATCCTTGGTCAGCTTCTCCTACTGGATATAGGTCAATAGCATTTACACCTACAGAAATAGCCCATCTATTACCTTCATCTTGTGCATTAGCAGATGATGCTCCTAAAAGAACAGCACATGCTACTAAAATTTTAAATATGTTTTTCATGTTGGGGTTTTTTATTAATCAACAGAACAAAATTACTCTGTTATTGCGCATTCACAAGACTTTAACCTATAAATTTTCGTGAAAATGTCGATTAATTGTTAATTTCTCTTAATTTAACCGATAACTCCTAGTTCAAGTCCTACTTTTTTGAATGCGTTTATGGCTTTGTCTAAATGTTTTTTATCGTGAGCAGCACTTAATTGTACTCTTATTCTTGCTTTTTCCTTTGGTACTACTGGATAAAAGAAGCCTATAACATAAATTCCTTCTTTTAAAAGTGCATCTGCCATTTGTTGAGATAGTTTTGCATCATATAGCATTACAGGAACTATAGCGCTTTCTCCATCTACAAAATCAAATCCTAATTCTTTCATTCCTTTTTTAAAGTAAGCTGTGTTAGCTTGCACTTTATCGATAAGGTCTGTACTAGAATCTATAAGCTCTAATGCTTTTATAGAAGCGCCTACTATTGAAGGAGCTAAGGAATTACTAAATAAATATGGTCTAGATCGTTGTCTTAAGATCTCAATAATTTCTTTTTTTGCAACGGTGTATCCACCCATTGCTCCACCTAAAGCTTTTCCTAAAGTACCGGTTATGATATCTATCCTGCCTAAAACACCTTTAGCCTCTAAAGAACCGCGACCAGTATCACCTAAAAATCCTGCTGCATGACATTCATCTACCATGACTAGGGCGTCATACTTATCTGCCAAATCACATATTTTATCTAATGGTGCTAAAATACCATCCATAGAAAACACACCGTCAGTAACAATGACTTTAAATCGTGCTCCATTCTCATTTGCTTGAATTAACTGCTTTTCTAAATCAGCCATATCTGCACTTGCGTACCTATATCTAGCAGCTTTACATAAACGGACACCATCAATTATGGATGCATGATTTAATGAGTCAGATATGATGGCGTCTTCTTTACCTAACAAAGGCTCAAATACTCCACCATTTGCATCAAAACATGCTGCATAAAGTATCGTGTCTTCACATCCGTAAAAATCTGCTAGCTTTTGTTCAAGCTCTTTGTGTATGTCTTGTGTACCGCAAATAAATCTTACAGAACTCATCCCAAAACCGTGAGAGTCCAAAGTGTCTTTTGCTGCTTGAATAACTTCAGGATGTGATGATAATCCTAGGTAATTATTAGCACAAAAATTGATCACCTCACTGCCATCGTCTAATGTTATCACTGCATCTTGTGGAGAGGTTATGATTCGTTCTTTCTTATATAATCCTTGATCTTTAATTTCTTCAATTTCTTTTTGAAGATACTCTTTCATACTACCGTACATAGTTGCGTTTTTTTGTGTTTCAAAGGTAATAAACAATACTTGTTTTAATTCCAGACGAGTTCCTTTAACTCATCGGTGTATATCAATACCTTTTCTTTTATTTTATAATCCATTTGTAGTAATAAGGCAGCATAATAATCTAGCTGATCTCTATGTTTCTCTAGTTGCGCGCCTGTTTTGTAATCAATAATCGTTACCTGACCATTGTCTATTATAAGTCGATCTGGAATAAACTTCTTGCCTTCTGGTGTTAAAATTCCACGTTCATTTAAGATATTTAAATCAGGTTTGAAGTACTTTTCAAAATATTGTGGACTTATTAATAGATTGAGAGTTTCTATTAACTCTGATTTTACCTGAGAAGAAATGTAATCATCATTTTGAATCTTTAACACAACCGCAGGTAAGTCTTCAATAGACTCAATTTGTGACATATAATCGTGAAGTAAATTACCTTTATTAATAGCTTCTTGAACACCACTAGCCCATAACATTCCACGTCTGGTAGAAAAGTCTGTGCGAGATCCTGTAGAGTAAACCTGATAATTGCCTAATGGTAGAGTTGGTGTGCTAGATTTACTAGTGGCTAATTGAATAGGCGTACCTTTTTGAAAAGAAGTCACTAGATCCATTTCTTCTTTATTCCACGCCGTATCACGTTCCAGGAATCTTTTCAGTAGCTGTCCATGTCTTAGTGAAGATTCCTTTTGAGTTTTGGATTCTGGTTTATCAATACTGCACACATATAGTTGTTCTACTGCACGAGTAAAAGCAACATAAAGTCCATTAATATGGTCCATTTGTGTTTTATGAAGATGGGTTGTATATACTTCCTGTGCATGAATAGGATAAAACTTGGCCTCACTTGCTAGCGACATATAAAGGTGTTCAAAACCTTCATAAGCTGCAGGGCTTACTGAAACCCAATCTGTAGGTTTAATTGAAAAGTCTGCTTGTGTGTCGGAATAGGGGACAATTACAACCGGAAATTCTAAACCTTTGGACTTATGAATGGTCATGATTTGCACAGCTTGCGGATCTGGCGTTGCTGGAACACTCAATTTTTCTTTTTTCTTTTCCCAGTGTTCTAAAAATCTGGACAGGGAAACATCTTGACTATTGGAAAATTCAAATACTAATTCTAGAAATGATTGTAATCTTAAATCTTGCTCTTTAAATAGCCCTAATGCATGAGCTGTTTGTTCTGTTGCTTTGAATAAAGGCGCTTTCGCGAAAGCGGACTCCATAAACGATATATCGTCATTAAATACAACCTCTAAGATCTCATTGAATGATAAATTAATATGATTAACGATAAATGTGTTTTTGTCTTCAAGTTGATAATATTGCACATATTCAAGAAGAAATGCTAGTTTAAGAGCTTGCTGGTCAGGTTGATGCGACATTTTCATGAATTCGACTAATAAACGTACACGCGGTGACGCTTCAACTAGAAGGCTATCACCAGATACTACAGTAATGTCTTGTTTTACTAAATATTGAGCAAGCTCATGACCTTGTGTGTGCTTGCGCACTAGAATGCATATATCACCTAGTTCAAATCCTTGTGAAACAATTTTCTTGATTAAACTGTGCACGTGTTGCGGATATGGAGTTATTATATCTTCATCATCGTCAAATGAAAAATCTTCTTTGTTTAAAAAGTCAACCTGAACATATCCACCTTTTTTATGTGTTGCATTTTGATGCAGATAATTTTGATAAAGATTTTTATAAGTATCGTTATTTAAGTAATCACCATAAAATTTAAAAAAATCATTGTTGAATTCAATAACGTTGTCATAGCTACGCCAGTTATATTCTAGGGTTTCATTACTTTTATTAAGTTCAAATAATTGATCTTCTTTTAATAAATCTAAAAACTGGTTAGCGTCACTACCACGCCATCTATATATGGATTGTTTTGCATCACCGACAAGCATTAAGGTCCCGCTATCTCCATAATCGTCGATGCTTTGGATTGCATTACTAATTAAGGGCATCATGTTTTCCCATTGCATGCGAGAAGTATCTTGAAATTCATCAATAAAGTAGTGACGATATTTTTCCCCTAGTCGTTCATATATGAAAGGTGCAGGCTGATCTTTTATTTGATTTCTAAGAAGACCATTGAACTCATATATAGGTACAATTTGTTCTTCTTTTTTAATAATGTTTATTTCATGCATCAACTCGTTAAGAAGTGATAACGGAACAATACTTTTAATGATGTTTTCATGAAATTTTATATGTCCATAAGTGGCCTTGTAAGCATTACCAAAATCTGCAATATCTGACCTTAAAATATCGATGCTATCTTTAATAGATTGTTTTTGAGTTTTTGCATATAAATTTCCTGCAATTAGGTTTTTTACAGATCCTGAATCTGGGCTTACAGTAAAAATATCATTTGAGACTTTTACTATTGTATTAAAAATACTGTTGGAACCACCTTTAAAATCAGTAGGTTCTAGACCTTGCTGAGCTGATTTATCAATTAAAACTTGAGCTAGTTCAATTAATTGTGTTTTTAGGTCTTTGTTTTTAAGCTTCAGATTTTGAGCAAGTCTATCAAAATCTTCGCTGGTCTTGCTTTCAAGAGATTTTAGATATTTAAAATGGTTTTCATTTTTTATCAATGCAGATATTTGCATCAGATCATAAGCGACATCCCAACTTTTATTATTATCAATTTTGGAAAGTGAGAAGCTTACTAGTTTTTTAGTAAGTTCCTTATCCCTACCAGCACGAGCGAGTAAATTTTGAATTGCTTTATTAATTAAAGAATCTGTGTCTAATTCTACTTCAAATCCAGCGGGCAAATCAATGTCTTTTGCAAAAGTGCGCAAGATGCGGTGATTGAATGCATCAATTGTAACTATGTCAAAAGCAGAGTAGTCATGTAAAAGGCGTTGATGGATGATGGTTGCTCTCTTTGTGAGTTGATCATCATTTAATCCTGTAACTTTTTTTATATGGTCAAAGATGCCTAGACTACTATCCGGAATTGATTGTTTTCCAAAATTGTATAGATGCTCTAGTACACGTTCTTTCATTTCTGCAACAGCTTTGTTAGTAAAAGTTACTGCTAGAATCTTGCGATAATGATTATTAAATTGAGATTTAAAAAGAAGCGTGAGATAGTCTCTCGCTAGTGTATAAGTTTTACCAGAACCAGCACTGGCACTATAAAAAGTAGTAGGAGATGAGGTCATACTCAAAGGTATGATGAAAAACTGAAACGTAATTGAACTTAATCCTTAATTTGAGGTTTAGATTAATTGTCAATTAGATTTCGGTGACGTTATTAGGATCTCTTTTTATTATGATAAATTCTTTGAAGATGAATCTTTTACAAGATTAAGTATATTATAACATCAGAAATTTTAACATATCATCGTTTGTGTTTAAATTTATCCTTTATAAATAAATCAATTAAAACCAATATATTATGGCTTTTGAATTACCTAAACTCAACTATGCGTATGATGCGCTAGAACCACATATTGATGCAAGAACAATGGAGATTCACCATTCAAAACATCACAATGGTTATACTACTAAATTAAATAATGCCATTGAAGGTACTGACCTAGAAGGAAAGTCTATTGAAGACATTCTTACGAATCTAGACATGGAAAATAAAGCGGTCAGAAATAATGGTGGTGGATTTTACAACCACAGATTATTCTGGGAAGTAATGTCACCTAATGGTGGTGGAAAACCTACTGGAGATCTTGCTGCTGCAATCGATAGTGCTTTTGGTTCATATGATGCATTTCAAGATAAATTTGCTACAGCCGCAAAAACACAATTCGGTTCAGGATGGGCATTTTTATGTGTTAAAGACGGTGCTCTAGAAGTGTGTGGAACTCCTAATCAAGACAATCCATTAATGCCAGGTGTAGGTTGTGGAGGAACTCCTATTTTAGGACTAGATGTATGGGAACACGCATATTACTTAAATTATCAAAACCGCAGACCTGATTATGTAACTGCATTTTTTAATGTAATTGATTGGGATGCTGTATCAGAGAAATACAACGCTGCTAAGTAATCCTGAATTAATGGTAATCAGGTAACGTAATAAAGTAAAAGCCTCAAATTTATTTAAATTTGAGGCTTATTTATACTTTGAAGTTTACCCTTAATATTCATGGTTATCTACAAAGTAATGCTTATAAATTTCAAAATCACGATAAGGAACAACGACTATAATATTTGGGTCTTCAAATTTGTTTTTTTTGACTACTTCTTCTCGCCATAGTCTGTAACGTTTTACAAATTCGTCATAACCTATACCTAAAGATGAACCCCAATGATCAGGCATGTTCTTTACTTCCAATACTGTGGTAGTATTTACGTCTGTTGCTTTCATTGAAACAGAACCATCAAGACTTCTAACCTCTAGGATTAATCCTGGTGCGCCCATAAACTTCCATGGGCCATCTTTATATGCACTTAGTTCTGTCGCATAATAAATCTCATAATCTCTACCTCTAAATGATACAAATTGTTGCTTGCATTTATAGCCTAGGATTTTCTTGGTCTCATTCCCATCTTTAAAGTTGACAAACATCCAATCATCTCTAATTAATTCAGTTTCATAAAAGCCATACTCCATTCCATAGTTTATTTGACTCTCTGTGATATTCTTAAAGTAATTATGTCTGTTTATATATTCAGAATTGAAGGAATGAGCAGTGCCATAATTAGAGTATAGGGTAGTGTCTATATGACTATGTAGAGTTTGATGGCTTCGCTCACCATCGCTCACTAGCGTATGTTTAAAAGCACGTTGAAAACTTTCTATATCAGTAGTGTCGTTGAGAATAATGTCATATTCAACTTGAATTACGGCATTAGTATTGTCTTTTTGAGCTTTAACAGAAATTGACAATAACAAAAGGAGAATAAAAAAACGGAACTTCATAATAAATATAAACAGATTTACTATTCTAACGCTAGATAAGATTCTTAAATTGTAACCATTAACAAATAACAGACAACTAATTACTAATAAGCTCGCTCATCATTTTTCTCAAAGAAGTTGATGTAAGCACGATTCACCACACGATTTCCACCATTAGTAGGGTAATCACCTGTAAAATACCAATCACCTAAGTTTTTAGGGCAGGCTTTGTGTAAATTATCTACGGTTTGGTAAACGATTTTCACTTCTGCATTTAAATCATCGTCTGAGAGTAACTCACCTATCTTATCAGACACTTCTTGATCTGTAAACGGTGCATAGAGTTCCTTCACATAATTGACAACATCCTTATCCTTAAAGTTTATCTGTGATTTACATTTTTTATAAATGTCCTCTACAGTGTCATAGGTTCCACGATCTTCATGTAAAGCAAGTGCTGCTCTAAAAGCAACTAGTCCTTCTAATCTGGCCATATCTATCCCATAACAATCTGGATATCTGATTTGTGGTGCACTAGAAACAACTACAATTTTCTTCGGTTTCAAGCGGTCCATCATTTTAAGAATGGATTTTTTAAGTGTTGTTCCACGTACGATAGAATCATCGATGATTACTAGGTTATCGTTTTCTTTTACAACACCATAGGTTACATCGTAAACGTGTGCTACGAGATCGTCTCGAGAAGAATCCTCAGTGATAAAGGTTCTTAACTTTGCATCTTTAATCGCAATCTTTTCAGTTCGCAGCTTTCGCGAAAGCGTATCCTCAACTTGTTGTGCGGTCAGTTTACCTTCTCCAGCAATAATAGCATCTCGTTTTTGTTCATTTAAAACGGCATGTGCCGCTTCTACCATACCATAGAATGAAGTTTCGGCCGTATTTGGAATGTATGAAAAAACGGTGTTATCTATATCATGATCAATGAATTCCATGATTTTAGGGAATAATAAATGCCCCAGTTTTTTACGCTCTTGATAAATCTCGGCATCGCTACCACGAGAGAAATAAATACGTTCAAAAGAACAGGCCTTACGTTCTAGTGGTTTCAGTATTTGTTCAATACTTACTTTACCATTCTTTTTAATGATAATAGCTTTACCTGGATCCAGTTCTTTTACTTCTTCAAACGGTGCGTTAAACGCAGTTTGAATTACTGGACGTTCACTAGCTACGACAACTACTTCATCATCTTGATAGTAGTATGCTGGTCTAATACCCGATGGGTCTCTTAATAGGAAAGCGTCACCATGTCCCATAAGTCCACCCATGGCATAGCCACCATCCCAATCTTTTGCACTTTTCTTTAAAACTTTGGCAACGTTAAGTTGTTCAGCTATTTTAGGTGAGGATTCCATTTTAGAAAGTCCTTCAGCCTTGAATTTTTTATATAATTTAGAAACCTCACGATCTTGAAAATGACCTACCTTTTCCATAACGGTTACGGTGTCTGCCATGTCCTTAGGATGCTGTCCTAGTTCTACTAATTTGTCAAATAACTCAAACACGTTAGTCATGTTAAAATTACCAGCCATGATAAGGTTGCGATGCATCCAGTTGTTCTGACGTAAAAACGGATGTACTGATTCAATACTATTTTTACCGAAGGTACCATATCGTACATGGCCCATCATCAATTCACCGATGTAAGGGATTTGTGCTTTTTGTGCAGCGACATCATCTTTTATTTCTGGATTTTCCTCTAATTCTGAATTAATACGCTCATTAATTTGTGCAAATATATCCTGTATAGGTTGTGCCTCATTACTGCGCACACGAGAGATGTATCGTTGACCAGGTTTTACATCTAATTTTATGCTTGCAAATCCAGCACCATCCTGACCGCGATTGTGCTGTTTTTCCATCATTAGGTACATTTTATTGATGCCATAAAATGCCGTACCATATTTCTCTTTATAATATTCAAGAGGTTTAAGAAGTCTAATAAGTGCTATACCACACTCGTGTTTTAATGGATCGCTCATGATGAATTCTAAAAGTCAAAAGTAAATAAAAAGCCCTCAAAATATTTGAGGGCTCTATCAATTTTTATTATGCGTTTATTTCAAATTTAGTCAGTGCTTTAAACTGCTCTAAACGTGTATTGATCTCTTCAGGCGTGATAGATTGCATGCGCTCAGTTCCAAATTTCTCTACACAGAAAGAAGCAAAGTTAGAACCATAAATAATAGCTCGCTTCATATTTTCAAAACTGTAATCCTCACTTGATGCTAGAAAACCAGCAAATCCTCCTGCAAATGTGTCTCCTGCTCCTGTCGGGTCAAAAACTTCCTCTAGTGGTAAGGCTGGTGCAAAGAAGATTTGTTCTTCATGGAATAATAAAGCACCATGTTCTCCTTTTTTAATGACCACATACTTAGGACCCATAGTATGAATCTTGCGTGCTGCAGCAACTAGTGAGTATTCACCAGATAACTGTCTAGCTTCTTCATCATTAATAGTAATGACATCAACCTTTGCTATGACCTCATGCAACATGTCTAATGCGCTATCCATCCAAAAGTTCATCGTATCTAAGATGATTAGCTTTGCTGCTGGCGTTTGTTCAATAACGCCTAATTGTACTGCAGGATGTAGGTTTCCTAACATTACTACCTCTGCATCTTTAAAAGATTCTGGTACAACTGGATTAAAGTCTGCTAGTACATTTAACTCTGTAGCAAGTGTGTCACGGGTATTCATGTCATTATGGTACTTGCCAGACCAGAAAAATGTTTTACCATCCTTAACAACCTCAACACCTTCTATATTCATACCTCTATTAGAAAGCATGTCTAGATATTCTTGTGGAAAATCTCCACCTACTACACTTACTAATCCAACTTCTGTGTTGAAGTGTGAAGCACTTAGACCTATAAAAGTGGCTGCACCACCTAATATTTTATCTGTTTTTCCGAAAGGTGTTTCGATAGCATCAAAAGCTACTGTACCTACAACTACGAGTTTGCTCATTCTTGATATTTTTTTGCAAAAGTAATGAATTAGTCAGTCCTTAAAGAACAATCATCATGAGTTAATTGATGTCCTGTTGTTGAGGTTCTGTTATGTAATATGTAGTCATTAGATAGTCTTTTGTCGTTTAAATGATTGAAAACTAGGTGAAGCAGGTTATAGGTTCTAATTTGCAAAACTTAACATTTATGATAATTAGGGATTTCATGAAAAATTTATTTTTAGCTTTAACGCTATTAGCAACTACGCAATGGATACAAGGTCAGGTAGGGATTAATACTGTTTCACCAACTGCAGAACTAGATATCGCAGCGAGCACAACCAATTTACCAGCACTAGAGCTAGAGCCACAATCAGTACCTACTGGTGCTGCCACAGGACAGATGGCGGTAATAGGTGATCAATTATATATGTATGATGCGTCTCGAGGAAAATGGTTGACCATTGCTGCAACGCCGCTTGTTTTTTCACGTGGAGGTGATATAGGTAGTCAAAGTCTGAGAATGGCAGGTAATTTAACTACCGCAAATTCTGGTATTTTGTTGCCTTTTGATGGGACTATTATTGCTATTACGTCAAATTCTAACACAGTAAGTGGAACAGCTACTAATAATCTTGCAGCACCTTTTAATGTTAGGATTAGGCAAAGTAATACCACAATAGTGGGAGGTAATATCAATTTTAATCTTTTAGGAGGTACTTATAATGATAATACTGCAAATATTGACTTTAGCGCTGGAAACCATATTCATGTGAGAGCCCAAAACACAGGTACAGATACTATAAGTAATCCAACTGTTACAATTTGGGTGAAATGGCGAGCAAATTAAAATAGGCCTTTCTCACTAGCTTCAAATCCTTCATCCACGAGATGATTACTTTTATTTAGAGCAGCACCTACAGCCAGTGCGTCACATCTTTCATTAATAGGGTGATCATTATGACCTTTTACCCATTGCATTTTAGGTTGTGTGCGATTAAAGGCTTTAATAAAACGCTTCCATAAATCTGGGTTCTTGACGTTTTTCCATTTGCGTTTGATCCATCCAGCAATCCAGTTTTTATTAACGGCATCACTTACATATTTACTGTCGGTAAAAACGGTAATTTGTACTTGATCCATTTTAATCTTTTCTAGAGCCTCTATAACAGCGAGCAATTCCATCCTGTTATTAGTGGTGCGTCTATAGCCTTGAGAAAATTCTTTTTTATATTTTTTCCCTACCCATATCATCACAATCCCATAGCCACCAGGTCCTGGATTACCTCTTGAAGAGCCATCAGTATATATGTGTACTTGTTCCATTAATCAAGTAATTCTTCAATGACCATTGGGAAATGTAAGTGTTCTAACTCATGTATGCGTGCGGCTAGATCATCTGCTGTATCATTTTGATAAACAGGACACGTGAACTGTTCAATAATGGCACCTTCATCATAATGTTCATTTACATAATGGATGGTAATACCACTTTTTTCTTCTTTATTTTCAATGATAGCGCGATGCACATTCATACCATACATGCCTTTTCCGCCGTAATTTGGTAATAAAGCAGGATGAATGTTAATAATTTTTTTTGGAAATAATTTTACGAGACTTTCTGGGATTTTCCATAAAAAGCCCGCCAGCACTATTAAATCTGGGTTTTCTGCCTTTAATAAAGATTCTACTTTTCCCGCTTTCGCGAAAGCGAATTTATTAAAACTCATCGCCGGAATATTATTTTTTTGCGCTCTTTCTAGCACATAGGCTTGTGGTTTATTAGATAAAACCAATGAGATTTCTACGGATTCATTTTTGCTAAAATGATTTATAATCGCCTGAGCATTAGTACCATTACCTGATGCTAGAATTACTATTTTTTTCATATTTTTTTATGGCAAGCTTGTTGTAAACCACCTGATAGAGTTGAGTAAAATAACATTATCAAATGCGATGGCAAGTTAACTCAAATAACTAAAAAGTGGTTTTATCACAAAGTTTGTTATTTTTGCCATTCATTTAAAATTAAAATTAGAAAATTATGTCAGACATTGCATCAAGAGTAAAAGCGATAATCGTTGACAAATTAGGTGTTGACGAAAATGAAGTTGTAACAGAAGCAAGTTTCACAAACGACTTAGGCGCGGACTCACTAGATACAGTTGAGTTGATCATGGAATTCGAAAAAGAATTTGATATCCAGATACCAGATGATCAAGCAGAAAACATTGCGACTGTAGGTCAAGCTGTTTCATACATAGAAGAAGCAAAAGCTTAATTTACTTCACATGGAATTAAAGCGAGTAGTCATAACAGGAATGGGAGCTCTTACACCGATAGGTAATAATCTAACGGAGTATTGGGATGCGTTAAAAACAGGTAAGAGTGGTTGCGCTCCTATCACATATTTTGATACAGAACATTTCAAGACTAAGTTCGCTTGTGAGATCAAGAACTTTAATGTGACTGATTTCATAGACCGCAAGGAAGCTAGACGCATGGATCGCTTTGCCCAGTATGCACTGGTTGCAGGTGATGAGGCGATAGCAGACTCAGGATTAGATATCGACTCTATAGATAAATATAGAGTCGGTGTTATCTGGGGCGCAGGAATAGGTGGTCTAGAAACTTTTCAGGAAGAAGTTAAAGCGTTTGCTGCTGGAAACGGTACGCCTCGATTTAACCCTTTCTTTATTCCTAAAATGATTGCTGATATAGCGCCGGCTCATATTTCTATAAAATATGGATTTATGGGACCTAACTATACGACAGTATCTGCTTGTGCCTCTAGTGCAAATGCGATGCTGGATGCAGTTAACTATATTAGATTAGGACATTGTGACGTGATTGTAACTGGTGGCTCTGAAGCTGCGGTTGCTCAAGCAGGAATGGGTGGTTTTAATGCCATGCATGCCTTATCAACACGTAATGAAAGTCCAGAAACCGCAAGTCGACCATTTGATGCGACACGTGACGGTTTTGTTCTAGGAGAAGGCGCTGGTGCGCTGGTTCTAGAAGATTATGAGTATGCAAAAGCTCGTGGAGCAAAAATCTATGCAGAGGTTATAGGTGGTGGTTTCTCTAGTGACGCATATCACATTACTGCACCGGATCCAGAAGGACGTGGTGTTATAGCAGTAATGAAAAATACGCTACAAAATGCAGGCATTAATCCTGAAGATGTAGATCATATTAATACACATGGTACATCTACACCGCTAGGAGATGTGGCAGAGTTGAAGGCGATAAAAGCTGTTTTTGGCGATCATGCGCCTAACATTAGTATTAATTCTACAAAATCTATGACTGGTCACCTTTTAGGTGCTGCTGGTGCTATAGAGTCTATTGCAAGTGTTATGGCTATCAATGAAGGGATAATTCCTCCTACCATTAACCATACTACCGTAGATGAGAATATTGATCCGTCATTAAGATTAGTATTGAATAAACCAGAAAAACGAGAGGTAAACATTGCTTTGAGTAACACATTCGGTTTTGGTGGTCACAACTGCTGTATCGCATTTAGAAAAATCTAAGCGATACCTTTTTAATGAATCGATTTAAAAAAATATTCTCCTCTCGAATCTCTACAGATGACGAGGCGCTATCGCGTGGAATAAAAAAAATTACTGGGATAACTCCTAAGGATATCGATGTTTATCGTAAAGCGTTTACTCATAAATCCATGAGCTTAAAAGATGCAGATGGTAATCCTATTAGCTATGAACGATTAGAGTTTCTTGGTGATGCTATTTTAGGAAGTGTCATTGCAGAATATATTTATAACGAAGTGCCGCATGGCGATGAAGGTTACTTGACCAAAATGAGGTCTAAGATTGTAAGTCGTGAACATCTCAATGAGTTAGGAATGGACTTTGGGCTTATTGATTTTGCTAAAACACAAGTTCCAGAACGTAATTTCGGAGCAAATGTTCATGGGAATTTATTTGAGGCATTAGTAGGTGCTATTTATCTTGATAAGGGCTATAAGCGAACTCAAAACTTTATTAGTCGTCGGGTAATTGAACCTTATGTTGATATCGAGAAATTAGAAGGTAAGGTTATTAGTTACAAGAGCATTTTAATAGAATGGTGCCAAAAAAACAAGAAGACTTTTAATTATCATACCTATGAGGATACTGGTGTTAATGAAATCAGACACTTTTCTGTGAAGTTATCTATAGATGATAGAATTCTTGCAAAAGCACGTGCAACATCAAAGAAAAAGGCTGAGGAAAAAGCAAGTAAAAGAGCTTTTTTTGCCTTACAAGATAAAATAAGTACCCAATAATTCTTTATTTCGCACCTTGCATAATTCTTAATCGTACTAGAATCCAGTAACGACAACCATTTCGTAGAAAATATCAATTTATTAAAGACTTTTAAAGACTAATTTGTAGTTTGTCTTCTTAAATTTGTTAGTAAAGTTGATGATATGGCTACTTACAAGTTAGATGGATGGGATTGTGACGATGAGCCATATACCCTTGTAGGAATACATTCTACAATTGAGCCTTATAGAATGGCTTATATGGTTAATAAGTATTTAGGGTTGTCTTTCAAGAGAACAGATGTAGATCAAGATGTGACCATGCCTAACTTTACAGTAAGGTATCCAGTTTATAAATATGATGATGTTATAAACTATAACACTTATTACTTAACACCTAATAAATTTTGGGCTAATCTTAATACCGTTACCAGTAGTGGCGGTCTTTTTGAAAGTCAAGAACAAACCGAAGTAAAAACAGTGTTAATTAAGGAGTATGCAAGAGTAGACTTCATTATCAAAGTAGAAAAGGATCCTGAGTTTTTTCCTTTGAAAAAGCTAATTAACGACTTAACCAAAATACCACATGTGATATCTGCATACCAGCTAGATGAACATGTAATCAAACAAAAAGATTATTTAATTTTTGAATAATGCCAAAGACAAAAAAGACTAAAATCGTAGCTACATTAGGACCTGCAACTTCTTCAAAAGAAGTATTGTTAGGTATGATGAAGGCTGGCGTGAATGTATTTAGAATTAATTTTTCACATGCAGATCATGAGGATGTAAAAGAACGTGTTCAAATGATACGTGACCTTAATGAAGAACACGGATTTGCAACAGGTATATTAGGAGATTTACAAGGTCCTAAACTACGTGTTGGTGTCATGAAAGAAGAAGTGGTTGTAAATCCTGGCGATATTATTACTATTTCTACTGGAGAGCCGTTTAAAGGTACTGCAGAGCGTGTTTACATGAATTATGAGCATTTCCCTAGAGATGTAAAAGCCGGTGAACGTATTTTACTAGACGATGGTAAATTAATGTTTGAAGTAGTTTCTACTGATGGTGTTAAAGATGTAGTTACTAAAGTAATTCAAGGTGGACCACTACGTTCCAAAAAAGGAGTCAATTTACCGCAAACAGATATTTCATTACCGGCACTTACAGAAAAGGATGTCGTAGATGCCATATTTGCTTGTGAGTTGCAAGTAGACTGGATGGCACTTTCATTTGTACGTCATAGTCGTGATTTGATGGAATTACAAGATTTAATTAAGGAACACTCAGAGCATAAAATTCCTATTATCGCTAAAATTGAAAAGCCTGAAGCTGTCACTAACATCGATAAAATTGTAGCTTATTGTGATGGTTTAATGGTGGCTCGTGGTGATTTAGGTGTAGAGGTTCCTGCACATGAAGTACCTCTTATTCAAAAGCAATTGGTCTTAAAGGCAAAACAAGCACGTATTCCTGTTATCATCGCTACACAAATGATGGAAACAATGATTACTAGCCTTACGCCTACACGTGCAGAGGTTAATGATGTAGCAAACTCTGTAATGGATGGTGCAGATGCTGTAATGTTATCTGGTGAAACATCAGTAGGTCAGTATCCTATTCAAGTAATAGAAAAAATGACCAGCATTTGTTTATCTGTTGAAAACAGTGACTTGATTAATGTACCACATAGTGCGCCGCATATTAAAACAAAGAGATATATCACTAAATCGATTTGTTATCATGCTGCAAAAATGGCTGACGAGATTGATGCAAAAGCAATCACAACAATGACCAATAGTGGTTATACAGCGTTTCAAATTAGCGCCTGGAGACCAGATGCACATATTTTAACATTTACTAGTAACACACGTATACTTACTCAATTAAGTCTCTTATGGGGTGTTAAAGCCTTTTTATACGACCGTTTTGTAAGTACTGATGAAACTATTGAGGATGTAAATCAATTTGCAAAAGACAAAAAGTTTGTCAAAAAAGGAGATTTCTTAATCAATCTTGCAGCAATGCCAGTTACAGATAAAGGAATGGTAAATACACTAAGAGTTACTGAGATAGAATAGCTAAACAAAATATTCTTTTTCAAAAGCAATAAAGTGAGAGACTTTAGAAGTGCCATTGAAAATAGGGAAAGCAATAATTTCACAACCATATAACTCACCGTTCTTACGGTAATTTACTAAGCGAGTATTAAAAGGCAACTCATCTTGAGTTGCTTTTTTTATGAGTCTTTTTGAATTCTGATCCGTTTTTTCACCTTGTAATAGTTTAGGTGAATGACCCGTTAATTCATGACTTTTATAGCCAGTCATTTTAAAGATATTTTCAGAACAACACTGGATTTTAAAATTATGATCGGTAATAACTATAGAGTAACCTTTATAATGGGAATAGCTGTCTAGAAAATAATTAAAATGCCAGTTATATTCTTGTGCCAGATGGTTCATGTGCTCTAACATCTCTTTATCAAGATTCCATAAAAGCTTTTTAATTAATTCCCATGATAACATGGGTAGCGAGTTGACGTGGCTATTGATAACAGTATATTGGGAGTTTTCTAAGGTCATATACTAACAAAGCTATAGGAAACGTGACTTTTATTCCTACAACTACTAGTTAATGTTTTAGAACATAAATTTTAACTGAACTTCAACAAAATCAGCTTCCTCAACATCAGTATTAAGATTAGATAGTGTGATACCTAGCAAGCGCACACTTTCACGGAAACCTTCTTGTTCCATTAATTCAATAGCAGTAGCCAGTATTAAATCTTTAGTTCTTATAAAATGAGGTAGGGTTTTGCTACGTGTTTGCGTTTTAAAATCGCTATATTTTATTTTTAAAGTAACCGTTTTACCAGCGACATCATTTTTTGCAAGTCGTTTTTCAATTTCTTCAGCGATTTGAGTAAGACGCTCTTTCATAAATATCTCGCTCGATATGTTTTCAGAAAAAGTACGCTCTGCACCTAGAGATTTTCTAATACGATCTGGTTTTACCGGACTATGGTGTAAACCTCGTACAATATTATAATAGTGAGCGCCACTTTTACCAAAATGCTCTTGTAAAAACTCTAGACTGCGTTCTTTTAAATGAGCTCCTGTAAATATGCCTTGCAAGTACATTTTCTCTGCAGTGACTTTACCTATACCGTGAAATTTTCTAATCTCTAATTCTTCTAGAAATGGAATCACCTCTTCAGGTGTTATTGTTTTTTGTCCGTTAGGTTTGTTATAATCACTAGCAATTTTTGCAACAAATTTATTGATAGAAATCCCGGCGCTGGCAGTTAATCCAGTAGTTTCATAAATGCGTCTTCTTATATCATATGCAATAACAGTAGCACTAGGGTAGTTCAACTTATTCTCTGTGACATCTAGGTAAGCCTCATCAAGTGATAAAGGCTCTACGAGGTCTGTATAGTCTAAGAATATATCTCTAATTTGAGAAGATACCTCTCGGTATTTATCAAATCTATGTTTCACAAAAATCAGATCTGGACATAGCTTTTTGGCCGTGACACTAGGCATAGCACTACGCACACCATATTTGCGCGCTTCATAACTTGCCGCTGCTACTACACCTCGATTATTTCCACCACCTACGGCAATAGGTTTTCCTTTTAATTCTGGAAAATCACGTTGCTCTACGCTCGCATAAAATGCGTCCATGTCTACGTGTATAATTTTGCGATCATCCAATTCGTGCATGGTGCAAAATTACTACCTTTAACTCTAGAAATATGTTAATGAAATATACTGCTGTTGTTATCGGTGCCACAGGACTTACGGGAAGTAGGTTAGTGAATTTATTATTTGATAATGCACAATATGAGCGTGTGATTACGCTTTCGCGAAAGCGTACTAAACTCAACCACCGCAAACATGAATCACATATCGTGGACTTATTTGATCCGGCTACTTATACTGATTTCTTAAAAGCTGATCACTTATTTATATGTACCGGAACAACCCAAGCCAAAACACCAGATAAGGAGGAATACTATCGAATCGAACATGATTTACCAGTACAGGTTGCCGAGGTCGCTTTGCATAACGGCGTGCAAAAAGTCATTGCCATATCTGCACTAGGAGCAAATCCTGACAGTAAGTTTATGTACAACCGAGGCAAAGGAGAAATGGAACGTGATATTGAGAAACTAGGTTTTAAAGAAGCTTACTTTGTCCAGCCAGCATTAATAGGTGGCGAGCGAGAAGAGCAACGCAAATTTGAAAGTGCGTGGAAAAAATTTCAAAAGCTTATTGATCCTTTACTCATTGGTTTTCTTAAAAAATACCGTAGCATAGAACCAGAAACGATTGCTCAATCTATGATTTATGTAGCCATTAATGGTTATGAAAAATCAAGAATAGAAAGTGATGAGTTAAAGGTGATTGCGTCGCTTTAGAATATAGTCTCAGTTTCAGTCTAATGGTTCGAAACGAAAAGCTGTAATATGTCAGTTGGAGCGAGAGTCGAGGACGGTTTTAGTTTTTTACTTAAACTTAAACCCTGAAATTCCAATCATAATGATCAAATCATATACTTGTAACTAATTACTTATTATTACATTTTCAATAAATAACCATGCTAGAAATAGAACGCAAGTACTTAGTCAAAAATACAGATTTCTTAAAAGAGCTTAAAGGAAAACGCATTACCCAAGGCTATCTTTCTACAGATCCTGCACGTACGGTAAGAGTGCGCATTAAAGGAACTCAAGGTTTTATTACCATAAAAGGAATGTCTACGGACAGCGGTCTCACAAGATATGAATGGGAAAAAGAAATCACCATTGTTGAGGCTGAGGAATTGCTAGAACTTGCATTACCAGGAGTGATAGATAAAACGAGATATGAAATTGTGATAGAAAATCATACTTGGGAAATAGACGTATTTCACGGCGCAAACAACAACCTAGTAGTTGCCGAAATAGAACTACAAACCGAAGAAGAAACTTTCACTTTACCTCAATGGATTGACAAGGAAGTTACTGGTGATACTCGTTATTATAATTCTTATTTAAGTGAAAAGCCTTTTAGTGAGTGGTAGTTAAAATTTAATCCCAACACCTACACGCAATACGTTACGCTTTCCGCCTTCAAAACCTAGTTGGAAATCACTTATTTGTCGGGATAGACCTATCCCATAACGTGCCTCGATGAAAAAGTCCTTTGGAAGATCGTATTGAAATCCAAAATCTAATCCAGCGCCAAAATTTCTATCGATTTCTAAACTTTCATTCACTACGATTTGGGCTTTGGGCCCAGCAAAAGCCCAAAAATTCCTTCCTACTTGTCTTTTAAATAAGATAGGAATTTCTAAAAACATGTTTTCATCTGTGAAGGAAAAAGTCGCTTCATTTTGGAGGTTCCATTTGTTACTAATTTTTGTATCTATGAATAAACCTCCATATAATTCGGTGCCTACAAAACCACTTAATCCACCAGTATTAGAATCGATGGCTGTGATATCGGAAAAATTAACTCCCATTTTATAGCCAAATCTACTACTACCTTTAATCTCACTTCGCTCTTTTCTTTCTTGAACTACTTTCTCTTTCTTTTCTTTTTTCTCTCTGTTGCCATTTCCAAATGGGAAAAATGCTAACGAAACACCTGCTTGATGACCATCAAATTCATACTCGCCCGTTTGTGTTTCTCCATTAAAATCATTTGAATACGTATATTCTCCAAAGTAAGCTGGAGCAAAGGAATGACTATAAAACGCTTGAGCTCTTACAGGAAGTGCACCCAGTTTAAAGTTGTAATTGAGACCTAGCAACAATGATGGTCTAAATATTCTGTTGCGCTCTGTAGATTCGTATCTGATTCTATTACTGCTAGCATCTCCATCTACAGAAGTACCTAGTCCGACATCATTAAAAGATCTGAAGTTAATTTGTGGAGAAACGGCAATGCCAAAGCTATTTTTATCATTGCTTAAAATTTGATATTCAAAAGGAGCTGACAGTATAATATTAAGCTCAGAACCAGATGATGTTCTAGACGTAGAGAATCTGTCTAATCCACTATCTGGGGTGATAACCGTTTCATCTATTATTCTAATCCAATCTATTTCGGCACTTGGAGATAAAGTCCATTTATTTCCTAAGCTAAAATCATATCCTAATCCCAATCTAAAAGTTGCATTCGTCGGAACATAGGTTTCATATCCAGCAACGTTTAAATCTGAAGAGAAACTAAAGTTATCTGCATAACCTACTTTAACATGTAAGTTTTGATACCAATTTGTAGTATCCTCTTGTGCATTTACTGTAATATAAGATAACAGTAATACGGTCAGTGTAATAAGCTTAGTTTTCATTTAAGGTCGTTTAGTTGTATGAAATTAACTCAATTTGAATGAATTTAGTGTGCGTTAATTTTTTATTTAGCCTTTAATTGCCAATACTTTACTTAAACCTTAAACTCATTTTCACATCATTCCCATCCTCATCTACAGCAGTAATTATATGTTTTCCTGGGGCAGCGCTTAATGCAATTTCATGAAAATCTTTAGTGCTCGTTATATAGTCCTCGTCGAGATACCAATAGACTGTTGTATTAGGAATTTTATGGGCAAGCTCAAAAACGGTCTCGTTTGTTTTTCCTTCTATGTTTTTAGTGAGCGTGATAGTCGTTCCAGCATTAGGTCTTATAAAAGTCATGACATTTTCTACAGGTGATTCACAATCTGCTCGATAGGGTGGAAGTGGTTCATAATCGGGATGTGTTCTACGGTAGTACCAGGCCATTACTGGTGGTAGGGTGAAATAAGATTTTGCAACCATGTTAGAAACTGGTTCACAGTCTGCATTTACCTGATGGGATTGTGTAGCATCGAGTTGCACGAGTTTGTGGTATGGGCAAGAATCATAGCGTTCTCCTACGGCAGGAATCCATTGTTTCTCGATCTCACATTCAGGTGTGGCGAGATAACCTGACTTTTTACAGATATCTATTTCAACCATATCATCATACGGCGGCGCAAACCATTCTTGTTGTGGTAATCTATTGAATAAGTCAAATAGCACTGGCGCCGCACTTTTGATTCCGGTCATTTCGGCACGTCCTTCTCCGTCAGCATTTCCTGTCCATACGCCTATCACGTAACGTGGCGTGACGCCTATCGCCCAGGCGTCTCTATTTCCATAGCTGGTTCCTGTTTTCCATGCCATGTTGTGATTAGGATTAAAAAAGTGCCAGATCTCTTCGCCTTCCGGTCGGTTGACATTTTTCATGGCTTCAAAAGTGTGGTAAATACTTCCTGCACCATAGATATGAGGTGTTGTTTTTAAGTCCGCTTTCGCGAAAGCGTTTCCATCATCCTCCACATAGTGCAATCCATCCATGACGTTGTGATTGTATTCACTACTCGTTTGAGTGTACCCTTTTAAAATGGTTGCCATAGATAGATAAGCATGGCTCATGTCCCATAAACTGCTCTCGCCACCACCTATAATCAAACTCAGTCCATAAGTTCCCGCACCACGATTGATGTGTGATTGACCTAAATCTTGCAATTTGTCATAGAATCGAGTAACACCATGATCGCGTAGCATGCGCACCGCAGGTACATTGAGTGATCGCGATAAGGCTTGTGAAGCCGGAACAGCACCGCTATAATTCTTGTCAAAGTTTTGTGTGTTATAACCATTAATAACCGTAGGTATATCTTTTACGAGGCTGTGAGGTAATAGTTCGCCATTATCCAGCATGGTGGCATATAAAAAGGGTTTTAAAACGCTGCCAGTACTACGTGGAGCGGTAATAATGTCCACATCTTTCTGGTGTTCTCTGGTAGTAGGAGCATTTCCCACATAAGCAGATACCGATTGGTTTTCAATGTCCAGAACTAACATGGCGAGGTTGTTAATACCGTTTTGCTTCAGAATATGATGATGATTTTGTACGATGCGGTTGACTGTTTCCTGCATTTGATAATCAATCGTGGTTCTGATTTTTTGAGTGCCGTATTGCTTATTTGCTCTATTCAATAAATGAGGTGCCAGTTGCGGTACTCTAAAATCTCGAGTAGGAACAGATTCTGAAACAGCCAGTTCATAATCCATATCATCAATAATGTTTTCCTCTTTTAACTTGAGCAGTAATGCATCTCGTTTTTCTCTGAGTTGGCTTTCTCTTTTACCAGGATAAATTAAACCTGGTGCATTAGGCAAAACAGCCAGCGTGGCACTTTCTGCCCAGCTGAGTTCGTGTGGTTTTCTTCCAAAATACCGCCACGACGCCATATCGAGTCCTATCACATTACCACCATAAGGCGCATGAGAAGCATAGAGTTCTAAAATTTCTTCTTTAGATAATCTCAACTCAAGCCTTGTTGCCCAGATAAGCTCTATAAATTTCTCATAGTATTTTCTATCCTTTTTTCGCGCAAGCCTAATCACTTGCTGTGTAATTGTACTACCACCACGCACGACTTTGCCAGCGTTCATGTTTTCTTTAAAAGCCTTAACAATAGAAACTGGATTGAATCCTGGATGCGCGTAAAAATGCGCATCTTCATATTGCAACAAACACTTTTTATATTTATAGGGAACACTATCTACGGCCGGAAATCGCCACTGATCATCACTGGCGATATGCGCATCTAACAAACGCCCATCACTACTTTCTATTACCGTCGAGTACGGAACATCAAATAATTGCTTTGGCAAGCACAACGTATACCACACGAGTAGAATAAAAGCGATGCTTAATTTGAATTTATGTTTGAACAGGAATTTTTTCACTGTTGAAAGCTAAGAATAGTTTTATAATGATTTTATTTTTTGAACAGCTTTGTTACTTTTTTGTATTGCTCCAAAACTTAACCAAATAAATCTACGCTTCATTACTTTTTAAACTTAAATACATCTAATGGTATAAAGACTTCATTTTTTTTCCAACCGATTTACCATTTTCAGCAAACTGTGGTGGTTCTACACCAAATTCTTTGGCTTTTTGAGAATAGTAACTTTTTCTAGATTCATGTGGTTCACTAATTGCGTGAACTATAGAAGTTTTTAATTCTTCAGTTATGAGCTTTTTTACTATATCAATTACATGTTGCCTATGAACAAGATTTATTGGTGCATCTGGATTTGAAACGCCCTTACGACCAGCGAGCATTTTTATAGGATGTCTATCGCCGCCTATTAAACCACATGGTCTTAAAATCGTCGTGTTGGCAAAGAAGTCTTGAACTAGCAACTCTGCTGCATAGATTTTTTTGCCATTACTACTCGTGCTGTTAGGTCTGCTGTTTTCATCATAAACTGGAATGTCTTGCGCATCTTCAAAAACAGAAGTGCTCGATACAAAAATGACATGTTCAACAGTTGCCGTATTTACAAATGTCATGAGCAATTTCATGCGCTGGGCAAAATCACTTTCTGGATTTTTACGCAGTCCAGGCGGAATGTTGATGAATAGCACATCTATATTTCTTAGAAAATCGGCTACATCACCGTAGAGTTTATCTTCTTTTAAATCAAGGATATAACCATCTATTCCAACTTCTTTTAAGTTGGCTAGTTTATCTTTATGACGTACGGTTCCTTTTACGGGAAATCCTTCTGTAACAAGTTGTTTTCCTAACTCTAGACCGAGCCATCCACAACCTAAGATACCGATTGTTTTCTTATTCATTTGACAGTATTGAATCGGTTACTACGGTAGGCCTATTAAGTGTTATATAGCGTTTTCTTAAAATAGCATCGTTAAGAACAAACGGCATACTCATTTGCTCTAATGGTCTAGGTTTTACATCTAGCGCCTCGGTTTTAAGTAGGTTAAATGATGCTGCATAGAACTGGAATTCTGGCTCGACATCAGCTTTAAAAGTAAGCTCTAATTCTAGTGGTTCATTGTTAGTTACATAGTAGCTCAACATGCGATTTCCCCATCGATTAGGTAGCGCTTTTTTAGAGACTTTGGCCTTATAAACTTCTTTACCGTTTACTTTTCCGTCTTCAAAAACATAAGTCGTATCGCAAAACACTTCTAAACGCTGGATGACAGATTCACTGTAGATTTTCATTTTTACTGTTCTTAAATTTGCGTGTAAACTATCAATTAATGTGTCTACCATTACAGGAGCTAATTCTTTATATGGTGCTGTGGCTGCATAGCTGAAACCGGTTCCGTATTTTGAATCGATGGTGTTTTTATTAAGTTCGCTGGCTGCTGCTGGCGATTCTCCCAGTTTTGCTTTGGTCCAGTCTGTCAGGACTTCGTCGTATGTGGCCCATTGTGCGGTCTGGTCGTCTTGGTTTTGTATGTAGACTAGACTAGTTGATTGTGGTTGTGATGGTGTAAATTCCGCTTTCGCGAAAGCGTATCCCACACAAACTAACGTTGCTATCAATCCTATGAAGGATAGTAGGTCTTTCCTGCGATAATGTCCAATAATAGGAATCAATAAACCTATCAACAGTGTGGTGAGAATAGCGGCTACAAATAAAATTCCCATACCTAGTGCCACTGGAAATGCTTTGACAAACGGTGTGAAAATGAACAAGGCAGGTACCGCGAGAATAACGAGTAAAATGTAACTAGGTCTGCGCTGGTTAATATTGAGCCATACCATAAGCAATCCTGCTATGAGCGGTACTAGAAAGAATCCGGCACCTGGTAAAAATACACCTGGTATTAAACCACCATCACCTACAGGGAATGCTATTAATAAACAAACCAGCCACAAAATAAATAATGGCGCGATACTTAAACTAGCTACATTATCCTTCTTATAATATTTATGATACAAAAAGAAACACAAGGTTGCTGCTGTCATTGCCGCTGCTGCGATAAGCCAATAACCGTTGTATGGAAAACCATGTTGCTGATCGACATAAAAAGAGCCACTTTTGATTCCTACCCAACCATAGTTACTTAATAAATACCCTATGATTAAACTACCTAAAAACGGAACAAATCCTGCCAGAATCTGACCAAAGGAAATGCGTCTTTTTCTAATACCATAAACAATGAGTACTACTAGCAATAAACCGCTACCTATAATTAAAAATGGCAGCCATTTAAATGGAAAACTCACCATTTTAATGATGGGCATAGGGAAATAAACGTAATCATCACCTTCAGGAACTTTGAGCTCATCACTAAGGTCAATGTTTGATAAATGATTCATCAATGGCATTAAATAGGCGCCTTGATGAGCTAGTGTATTACGATCTAAGCGCTCATAGTTATCTAATTCTGTATGGTAGTCGTAATGGTCACCTATGAAGGCAAAATTAAGTCCGTTGATATCGCCATCTTTTCTAAAAACGGTGAGGTCAGTATCATTAGGAATCATTTTATATATACTGTAGGCAAGTGAGTTGGCCACTGGATATTCTACTCCAGCATTTGAAAATTCTTCAATAATCTTGCGGTTACCACCATTAGTTTCTACAAGCATATAACTAGGTCCACCGCTACCACGAGCTTCAAAGTTAAGAACCATCGCAACGTCTTGTGCCCATGGATGTTCATTCACAAAAAGTTCTGCACCGTTAAGGCCTAGTTCTTCAGCATCAGTAATACAAATTATAATGTCATTAAGAGGTTGTTTATTTTGAGCAAGAAACGTGCGCACACCTTCTAAAATGGTAGCGACACCACTAGCAGCATCGCTGGCACCTTTACTAGAATGTGGATCGCTGTCATAGTGACTTAATAATAAAAGAGCTTTACTGTTTTCTTGAGAACCTTTAATACGTGCCAGAATATTTTCTGGATTTGCCAGGTTTCCCCATGGATCCATGGTGTAGCCTTTTTGGGTAGTAACTTGCAATCCCATTGCTTGCAGTTGAGTAACTACATAGTCTCTTACATCATCATGGGCTGCACTACCTACATGGTGAGGCTGTACAGACATCGCCTTAACGTGTTCTAGCGCTCTTGCCGTAGACCACTCAGTTGCTGGCAAACTATCTTCCACTGCTGCAGATGGTGTCTGACTATAAAATACATACCATATGATGGCGATAATTGTTAGAAACGATAATGCTGATGATAAATGGGATTTAGGTTTAAAGGATCTCATTTTTTTGAATTTGGTGGTTTGTTGTATCTCACACTTTAAAAAGATAATGGATAAAGATACTTATATGGGTTTTTATTTAATAATGGCTGATACTTATGTAATGACGATGATATAAAAATCAAGTCTCTCTTTTGACAATTAAATAGGAATCATCATCCATAGGTAAGTAACCTTGATCATAAACAAAGTAATACACCGTACCTTTCTTTGTGGTGTAAATACTGGTAAATAGGGTGAAATCAAAACCGTTTGCTAGTAACTTGTTGCGTGTAGTTTTAGTCTTGTCTTTAGGGTTAAGCTCACTAAGGATTCGCCAGTTTTTACGCAGTCTGTTGTTAATATTGCGCATGAGTGCATTACTGTCTCTGTTGAGTTTATTGTTTGCCACGTTGCGACAATAATCGCTGCAAAAGCGCTTATCTGCACGACCTCTTATCTCTTCATTGCATTCAGGACATTTTCTTTGAGATGTCATAAAAATGGTTTTGTTAAAGGTACTAAATGTTTACAAATGGATAATTGTCAATACTTTTAATCAGTGGTGAATTGAGTTACTATCAATATCCTTTATTTTATTATTACAATTAGGTAATTATCTAAAAGGTATACCGACTATAAAACTTCTATTTTTGCACAAAGCAGTACTATGAAAAAAGGAGTTTTACTGGTAAATCTGGGATCACCAGATAGCCCTAGCCCTAAAGACGTTAAAAAATATCTAGACGAGTTCTTAATGGATGAGCGCGTTATAGATTTACCATATATTTTGAGAGCAATTTTGGTAAAGGGAATTGTTTTAAATACAAGGCCTAAGAAAAGTGCTGAAGCTTATGGAAAGATTTGGTGGGATGAAGGAAGTCCTTTAATCGTACTATCTGAAAGGTTACAAGAAAAAATAGACGAGTTTACCAGTGTGCCTATTTCTTTGGCAATGCGTTATGGTTCTATGTCTATAGAAAGTGGTTTAAAAGAATTGAATGATAAAGGCGTAGATGAGGTGTTGATTATTCCTTTATATCCTCAATTTGCGATGGCAACTACAGAGACCATTCTAGTTCTAGCAGAAGAATTACGTCAGGAACATTTTCCTCATATGTCTTTTACTACAATGCCACCTTTCTACAATCATCCAGATTATATAAGAGTGCTTTCTGAGTCGATAAAAGAATCTCTAGAAGGAAAGGATTATGAGCATTTATTGTTCTCATATCATGGGGTTCCTAAAAGACATATTAGAAAAAGTGATATTACTAAAAGTCATTGTAAAATGGATGGTAAGTGTTGCTCAACACCATCGCCTGCACACGAGTTTTGTTACAGTCATCAATGTAAAGAAGTTACTCGATTAGTAGGTGAGTATCTAGGAATGGAAGATGGAACATATTCTACTAGTTTTCAATCACGACTAGGGTTTGATCCATGGTTAACACCATATACGGATCGAACTATTGAAAAAATGGGTCTGGGCGGTACTAAAAAAATGGCTATTGTAACTCCAGCATTTGTTAGTGATTGTCTAGAAACATTAGAAGAAATTGCTATGGAAGGTGAGGAGATTTTTCACGAGGTAAATGGAGAACAATTTCATGTTATTCCATGTTTGAATACTAGAGCAGATTGGGTTAAAGTATTATCGCGATGGATTGATGAATGGGCTATGAGTGAAGCAACTGCTTAGATAGTTAATCTCGATTTCGCGAAAGCGTATCTTAAATATTAATTGAAAAATTATTAAAAAAAGGCCTTTGAAAATAAAGGTCTTTTTTTTGCTATACATTTACCAGATATGAATTCTAAACAACCTACAAAATCTCAATTATTAGGTACAGATTCTATACCGGCGTTACTTATACAGCAAGCGTTACCAGCTTCTATAGGTATTTTAGTGATGTCATTAAATATTTTAGTAGATACTATTTTTGTAGGTAACTGGATAGGTTCTATTGCGATTGCTGCCATAAATGTTGTTTTACCAGTTTCATTTTTTATTGCTGCACTAGGAATGGCTATAGGTATAGGTGGTTCAAGTATTATATCTAGAGCTTTAGGCGCAGATAATTATGAGAAAGCTCGCAAGGTATTTGGCAATCAAATAGCTATTACGTTAGTTATTACCATTCTTTCAGTTGTATTTGGGCTGTGGTTTATGGATTCATTGGTGTATTCTTTTGGTGGTAAGGGAGCGATTTTTGAGCCAGCAAAAATTTACTACCGCATTGTACTATACGGTGTTCCCGTTTTAGCATTGTGCATGATGGGTAATACGGTTATCCGTGCAGAAGGTGCACCTACACATGCGATGATTGCCATGTTAATCCCATCAGTCGGTAATTTATTATTGGACTACATTCTTATTAATAAATTAGAAATGGGAATGGAAGGCGCAGCATGGGCGACAACTTTAAGTTATGGATTGTGTTTTGTTTATGTCGCTTGGTTCTTTGTCTCAGGAAAAAGTGAGTTAGTAGGGACATTAAAAGACTTAATACCTGACTGGTTGATTTTAAAAGAAATAGGTGGATTAGGTTTTGTGACTCTATCTAGACAAGCCATGAGTAGTGTTCTTTATTTAATTTTAAATAATGTGTTGTTTGAATTAGGTGGAGAAGAGAGTGTTTCTGTGTTTGGGATCATCGGTCGTATGATGATGTTTGCGCTGTTTCCTGTAATGGGTATAACACAAGGTTTCTTACCTATTGCAGGTTATAATTATGGAGCACAAAAATGGGAACGTGTGCGAGAAGTGATTTTTACATCTATTAAATTTGCCTGTGGTTTAGGAGTACTCATATTTTTAGGTCTCTTTTTCTTTACTCGTGAAATAGCTAGCATTTTCACAGACAATACCGTGGTCATAGAGGAAACTTCATTTGCATTGAAATTAGTATTTATAGCAGTACCTATAATTTCTATTCAACTTATAGGAGCAGCATATTATCAAGCTATAGGAAAGGTGATACCAGCTTTATTACTTACCCTACTGCGCATGGGGTTTATTTTAATACCGTTAATTTTAATATTGCCTAGTATATATGGTGAATTAGGTGTTTGGATAAGTTTTCCTATTGCTGATGTACTTTCTACAGTCATTACAGCTTGGTACCTTTGGGTAGCAATGAAGAAATTGAAGCTTGAAATAACAGTATAGTTGATTTTGTTTCGCTTTCGCGAAAGCGAAACAATTAAATTTTCTTCAAACTTGTTTTTTGCTATGCGTGCATATAATATCTTTACCCTAAATAAAGATGGCAATGTATACTAAAGAATTTGACGTGCGCTGGAGTGATCTAGACGCAAACAGACATATGGCAAATAGTGCTTACCAAAACTTCATGAGTCATACACGTATGGCGTTTTTAATTGATAACAATTTTGGGCAGCGAGAAATGGCACATTATGAGACAGGTCCTGTGATTTTTAATGAGAACATTTTCTATTTTAAAGAAATTCACCAGGGAAGACCTATCACAGTGAGTTGCGAGGTGACTGGTATGAGTGAAGATGGTAGCCTTTTTAGTTTCAGACATAACTTTTATGATCATAAAGGACGTAATGTAGCGCGTGGTTTAATGACTGGTGCATGGATGAATTTGAGAGAGCGCAAGATCACATCTCTACATCCAGAATTACATGAGAAGATAAAGCATTTCCCAATGTCAGATGACTTTAAAATACTCAGTAAGTTAGATACTAGAGCACACGGACAATTCCCGCAAGACCGATAAACCTGTTTTCTTATATCAATAAGTTAATATAATTGGTTTTAAAGCAGGTAATTGATTTTCAAATATTTATTTGTTATATTTAAGTATGAATTCAATTAGGGAATCTGTTTTCTATCCAGAGGTGTTAAAAGAAATAAATATGCATTATGGCAATTTTTATTTTTTTGACGGTTTTATTGTGTCTGAGGTGTTCAAAAATGTAGTTTTTGGATGGGAAGAGGCTAAACCTATCATTAATGCAGCAACATCCTTTTATAATACAGATGGTAGCAAACTAGTTTATATTTCAAATAGAATAAATAAATACTCTGTTAAACCAGTAGATTGGTTCCATTTTGCAAATTACTCTTTTAAATTAATGGGATATGGAGTTGTAAATTATACAGATCCAGGTTTAATTAATTCTAAATTAGAATCCTTATTTGTAAAATCTAAATTCAAGTCCTTTACTAGTCTAATGGATGCTTTACAATGGGCAGCAGCATTAAAGAATTCAGTAAATAGTTAACCTGCTTTTTTAGGAATACTAGTTATAAATACTCCTGTAAAAATAAGTCCACCAGCAACTAATTTATATCCAGTAATCTCATCTTTATCCAATCCTATAGCTATTAAAGTCGCTAGTAATGGTTGTAGATATACAAATACAGCAACAACACTAGGTTTAAGCGTCCTTATTGCTATAATATTAAGCATATAAGTCCCGAAAGTAGCAAAAAGCACCACATATCCTATATATAATAAGGTGTCTGTATTTGCTGTGCTAAAATCAAAAGCTAAACCTTCCATCATACCAAAAGGTGTTATGAATATGACACCAAATAGATATAACCATTTCATTAAAGTAAAAACATTATATCGCGTGGTCAGTTTCTTTGCCAAGATGATATAAAATGAATAAGAAATTGCATTAATAAATACCAAAAAATTACCCAAAGTTGGATTTGTAGCATCCTCACTACCACTGCTGTTAGATAATAGAATTAATAATGCAGCACCACTGAAACCTATTAGAATACCTAATATACGACTTGCATATAGTCGTTCTTTTAAGAAAACAGCACTTAATACTAATACGATTATAGGAGTAGTTACCATAAGCACTGATGCGCTTATAGGAGAGGTAAGTGATAAGCCTTTCATAAAGGTTATCATGTTAAAACCTACCCCACAAAAGGCAGCAAGAGCAAGTAGAGGTAATTCTTTAAGAGGTACTTTTTCCTTAGGTCCTACTATGGTTGCTATTATCCAAAAAATGACACAGGTAACCACAACTCTATACCAAACAAGACCAAAAGGCCCTACAAATTCTGGTGTTACTTCTTTTGCAGCGGTAAAATTAAATGCATAAAAAAGCGCTACTAAAAAGCCACATATTATGGCGACCGACCTTTTGCTCATTATGAAATAGCCTCTTTAGCTGCAGCAACTACTTTCTTAGAATTACCTATATAAGCTTGGTTATTATATATAAGAATCGGTCTTTTTAAGAACGTATAATGATCCAGTAAAAGATTTTTATAATCGTCTTCTGTTAAATCTTTTTCATGAAGACCGCGACCTCTGTACAATTGCGCTCTTCTGTTAAAAAGTGCTTCATAAGAGCCTGCTTGCTCTTTTAGAAATTCAACCTGCTCTATAGTTGCAGGTTCTTCTTTTGTGTTTTGTAAAGCGATGTCGTCAGTAAGTTCTAACTCACCTTTAATGCGTTGACAAGTATTACAGCTATCTAGATAAATGAATAGATTTTTCATATAGCAAAATTACGATAGCTTTTTTGATAAGGAATATCTTTATCCCTAATATTAATTAATTTGCCTGTTTCGCTTTCGCGAAAGCGGAATAAAATCAACTGTAATTAAAATACAAAATCATATGAATCACTTATTTGAACATAATCTAACCACTAGAAAGATCTTTCTAAGCCTTATAGACCAGCTTACCGTAGATGAATTAAATCTGATTCCAGAAGGTTTTAGAAATAATATCATCTGGAATATTGTGCACAGCATCACAGCGCAACAAGGTCTGGTTTACGGACTGTCAGGTCTGGAAAAATCTGTAACCAAAGAATTAGCAGATAAATACGGTAATGGGACCACTCCAGATAGTAAGGTAAGTAAAGAACAGATAGAAGAGTATAAAATCATGCTAGTGGACCTTATCGTAAAAACTAAAGTAGACTATGAAAACGGTGTTTTTAAAGAGTTTAAAGAATATACAACCAGTACTGGTTACACAATGCGCAATGTAGAAGAGGCGTTGAGCATGAATAATATTCACGAAGGCATACATCTAGGTTATGCTCTTGCTATTAGAAAGGCGATTAAGAGTAATTAAATAAATTTTAAAAGGCAAGCCGTTTTTAAAACTAGCTTTTACCTTTATAATGTAGAAAAGAAGAATATGAAGTTCAATACCAAAACCATACACGGCGGTCAGGAAAATATAGACCCAGCCTATAATT
Source organism: Nonlabens ulvanivorans (assembly GCF_000732625.1). Lineage (GTDB taxonomy): Bacteria > Bacteroidota > Bacteroidia > Flavobacteriales > Flavobacteriaceae > Nonlabens > Nonlabens ulvanivorans. The sequence continues at coordinate 305,127 of NZ_JPJI01000032.1, read as the reverse complement.
CTGTAATGCCGCCCATTTATCAGACAACTACTTTTAAACAAAGCACGCCACATGGACATAAAGGTTTTGAATACTCACGTAGCGGTAACCCGACTCGTGATGCGTTAGAAAAATCTATGGCTAGTTTAGAGAACGGCGCTTATGGAATTGCTTTCGGTTCTGGTCTTGCCGCTATTGATGCGGTGCTTAAATTATTAAAATCTGGAGATGAGGTGATTTCTACTAGCGATTTATATGGTGGTTCTTATCGATTATTTACACAGATTTTTCAAGACTTTGGTATCAAGTTTCATTTTGTAGGAATGGAGAACGCAAGTAATATTGAGAAGTACATTAATGATAACACAAAACTTATTTGGGTAGAAACGCCTACTAACCCTATGATGAATATTATAGACATAGAAGCTGTTTCAAGAATATCTAAAAAGCACCAATTACTTCTTGCTGTAGATAATACATTTGCGACACCATATTTACAGCAGCCCATAGATTTAGGCGCAGACATTGTTATGCATAGTGCTACTAAATATTTAGGAGGTCATAGCGATGTTGTTATGGGTTCTCTAGTCGTAAATGATGAAGAGCTGGCAAAGAGATTGTACTTTATACAAAATGCAAGTGGTGCTGTTCCTGGACCACAAGATTGTTTTTTAGTGTTGCGAGGCATTAAAACACTACATGTACGTATGCAACGACATTGCGAAAATGGTAAAGCTGTTGCGCATGCTTTAAAATCAAATCCTAATGTAGATAAGGTATACTGGCCAGGTTTTGAAGACCATCCTAATCATGAAGTTGCTAAAAAGCAAATGAAGGATTACGGCGGTATGGTTTCTTTTAGTACAAAAGCTGGTACATTAGAAAGTGCAGTTAAGGTTGTGGAGAATTTAAAGGTTTTTACTTTAGGAGAATCTCTAGGTGGTGTGGAGTCTCTCGCAGGTCATCCAGCAAGTATGACACATGCTAGTATACCTAAAGAAGATCGCGAGAAAACAGGTGTTGTGGATTCATTGATACGATTAAGTGTTGGAATAGAAGATATTGAGGACCTTATAGAAGATTTAAGACAAGCTTTTGCCTAATTAGGAGGCACATGTTAGCAAAAAAGGCAGCCGATAGGCTGCCTTTTTTATATTAAATACTATAGTGTTTATAGATAATAAATGTATCCAACATTAAACCACCAGATAAAATCAAATGAGCGGTTATTAACATTGCGTGGACTTAATCCATCTACATAATTACTATCATAATAATGCCATGCGCTAGAAACTAAAAGGTCACTTAATTCACTTATCTTATATCTGAATCCTATGTCTCCTACTAAAGCAAAGGTGCTACCTTGTGACGTGTCGATGCGATCTATAAAGGTAGGATAGGTTGTTACCGGATTATTAAGAGGTCCTAATGTTGATGTAGCTTCAGGTCTGAAGTTTACATAATGAGCTCCTATTCCAAAATAAGGGGCAAACTTAGGCTGACCTTCTTGAAAATCTCTAATACTCATCGGGAACCATTCTAGGTGAGTTCCTATTTCAAAGACTTTTGCTTTACCAGTCATAGATCTTAATTGCAAACCGGCTAGACTAGGTCTATCCGCAAGTTCACTTAAATGATCTAGTGTGGTCACATGATAAGCTAATTGATTACGAATTTTAAAGTGATCATTCCAGTAGGTGTCTTGAGTGTAACAATTACAATTTGCTCTATATGCAAAGTTGATATAATGTACTAAACCTATACCGGTTCCTACGTTACCTTTATTAGTAGGCCAATCATAGCGTTCTCCATAATCTGATTGAAAGGCAACAGGTCCAGCGATAACACCTATTTCATGAGAGATACCTAACTGTGCATCTACCGTTTGTGCAGTACAAATTACTGCTATAAAAAATCCAATAAAGCGTAGGGTCTTAATCATGATTATGGCATTGATAAAGCGACAAATATAATAAAATGTTAAGGATACTTATGATAGTATAACCTCTTTAAAACATGAAGTTTATATTAAGATCATTTTATCTATAACGAATTATCAACGTTACTATTCTTTAACTACTTAAATAAATGACAAAATTTATATCACTATTGTACATTAATATATATTTGCATTATCAACGAAAACGTTTTCTTTAAACGTAATTATTATCATAATAATGGAAAAAAACATTGAAAGTTTTATCGATTTGATAAAAAGTAAGAACCCTAACGAGCCAGAATTCATTCAGGCAGTTAGTGAAGTTGCAGAAGCTGTAATACCTTTTATCGAGAACAATCCTCAATATGCTAGCGATAAATTGCTAGAACGCATGGCTGAGCCAGAACGTGTAACTATGTTCCGTGTGCCTTGGACAGACGATAGTGGAGAGGTTCAAGTGAATCGCGGTTACCGTATACAAATGAATAGCGCTATAGGTCCTTATAAAGGTGGATTAAGATTTCATCCATCTGTTAATTTAAGTATTCTTAAGTTTCTTGCCTTTGAACAAGTTTTTAAAAATAGCTTAACGACATTGCCTATGGGTGGTGGTAAAGGTGGTGCAGACTTCAACCCTAAAGGTAAATCAGATCGTGAAGTAATGCGTTTTTGTCAATCGTTTATGGTTGAATTGCAACGTGTTATAGGTGCAGATACTGATGTGCCTGCAGGTGATATAGGAGTTGGTGGACGTGAAATAGGCTACTTATTTGGATATTATAAAAAACTAAGAAATGAGTTTACTGGTATACTTACTGGTAAAGGGCGTTCTTATGGTGGTTCTTTAATAAGACCAGAGGCAACTGGTTACGGTAACGTATACTTTGCTGAAAATATGCTGAAGACTCGTGGTGAATCCATAAAAGGAAAAACAACTGTTATTTCAGGATCTGGTAATGTAGCTCAATATGCTGCAGAAAAGATCTTGCAATTAGGCGGTAAAGTCGTTACCATGTCAGATTCTGGTGGATATATTCACGATGCAGATGGTATTGATACAGATAAACTTGCCTTTGTAATGGACCTAAAGAATAACAAACGTGGTCGTATATCTGAGTATGTAGCACAATATCCTAGTGCAACATATCATGAAGGTGAACGTCCATGGTCTGTAAAGTGTGACATCGCATTGCCGTGTGCTACTCAAAATGAGTTAAACGGTGATGAAGCAAAAGCTTTAGTTTCTAACGGTTGTATGTGTGTAAGTGAAGGAGCAAACATGCCTAGTACTCCTGAAGCTATTGAGCATTTCATCGATAACAAGATTTTATTTGCGCCAGGAAAGGCCTCTAATGCAGGTGGAGTAGCGACATCTGGTCTTGAGATGTCACAAAACTCTATGCGTTATAGCTGGACTGCAGAGGAAGTAGATAATAAATTACACGGTATTATGAATGATATTCATGAAGCATGTGTTGAATACGGTAAGGATAGTGATGGGTTTGTAGACTACGTTAAGGGTGCAAATATTGCTGGATTTGTAAAAGTAGCAGATGCTATGCTAGCACAAGGAATTGTATAGTATCGCTTTCGCGAAAGCGTAATCATAATTATTAAAACCTCTGAACTATGCTTCAGAGGTTTTTTTATGGCTCATTATTAAAGGTTATTTTTGACCTTACCGTATATTATTCATTCTTAAAAGACGTTTGCTTTATATGAAGCGATTATTGATAGTGTTTTTAATTCTGTTGTCTCAATGGTCAGCAGCTCAAGATTTTTCTAATGAATGGGAAGCCTTTTTTTCGTATTCTAATATTATTGATTTAGAACAAGATGGTGACTTAATCTATGCGGCTAGTGAAAATTCAATATTTGTATATGATACGGTCTTAAATTCTTTTGAAACAATAACAACAGTTAATGGATTGAGTGGTGAATCCATATCTCAGATTTATTACAGTGAAGCAAAGAATTTATTAGTAATAGCCTTTAATAACGGGTTGATACAGGTAGTGCCAGAGACTGGTGACGTCATAAATGTGGTCGCTATAAGAGATAAGCAGACCATATCACCAGTAGAGAAAGGTGTCAATGAATTTCTTGAGAGAGGTGATTTATTATATATGGCAACAGATTTTGGTATCGCTATCTATAACTTAGAATTGCTAGAGTTTGATGATACTTATTTTATAGGCGATAATGGATCTCAACTCGCTGTTAACTCTATTGATGTATTTGGCGGTTTTATTTATGCCGCAACCAGTAATGGTGGTATGAGAAGAGCAAGTATATCTAATCCGTTTTTACTCGATTTCATGAATTGGACTCAGATTAATAACGATAGTTGGGATGAGGTAACCACTTTTAACGGCAGTATTTATGCGGTTACACAAGGCAGGTTTGTTGGAACGCCTAATGGGTCTGGTTCATTTGGTGGTATCGGATTACAATTGCCAGCAAGATCTACAGATGCTCACGTAAATCAAAATTTTATAACCTATGCTACAACAGATTTTGTATTGGTATATGACACAAATTTCAATGAAGTTTTCAGAGTAGATGATGTTAATGGAGAGAGCTTTAATTATACTAGTGCCATTTTATTTAATGACAATTTATTTATAGGAACAGAGACTGCGGGAATGCTGCGAGTTAATATTTCAAATCCTACAGATAACGAGTTTATTATAGCAGAAGGACCTGCGTTTAACTCGGTTTTCTCTGTTCAAACATTACCTAATGAATTATGGGTTACTTATGGCTCGCATGATGTTTTCTATACTCCAGATAATGCTATTAGGGGAATAAGTCATCTTGTTGAAGAAGGATGGATCAATTATTCAAATACAGAAGTAAGTGGCCTGCGCAGTATACCTAAGGTAACGATTAACCCAGATAATCCTAACGATCTAGTTGTTCACTCTATGAATAATGGATTGATAGATTTTATAGACGGTGTAGCTGGAACGCAATATGGTATTAATAACAGTACATTAGAGAGTATATTACCACCATCAGAATTTTTTGTAAGAATTCCAGATGGTGCTTATGACTCACAAGGTAATTTATGGGTGATACAATCTCAAGTGGATAATGCATTACATAGAAGAAACCCTTCTGGTCAATGGACTTCATTTGATGTTGGATCGGTATATGAAGAAGTTTCTAGCGGTTCTAGTACAACTAAAATTCTAGTAACTAACGATGATAAAATTATTTTTGGCTCTACAGATGGTGGACTTATAGGTTATGATCCGTCATTAGATCAATACTCTAGACTTACAGAAGGTCTTCAGGAAGGTGATTTGATTAATAATTACATTAGTACGATAAGAATAGATCAACGCAACCAATTATGGATAGGTTCAAACCTAGGATTAAGGGTGCTTTCTAGTGTAAATAGTTTATTCTCTGATGATATACAGGATACTAGAGCTATTATTATTGAAGATATTAATGATATACCTAGGGAATTATTAAGAGATGAAGCTGTACTGGATATTGAGGTGGACGGTAACAATAATAAATGGGTGGCGACAGGTAGTTCTGGTGTTTTTCTATTTAACCCTAGTGGTAGTGAAACTATTTTTCAGTTTACAAAAAACAATTCTCCTTTACCGGATAATGAAGTAAGAGACATCGCAATAGATGAAACAACAGGACTTATTTATTTTGCAACTAAAAATGGTTTAGTTGCTTTTAAAGGAGATAGAGCCAGTAAGCCACAAGAAGATCTTGAGAATGTTTATGCCTTTCCTAATCCGGTGCGTCCTGGATTTGATGGTAATGTTACTATTGATGGATTAACTAATAGAGCGCGTGTAAAAATTACTGATATAGAAGGTAATCTCGTATTTGAAAAAGTTTCTCAAGGTGGAAGTATTCAATGGGATACACGTAGTTTTTCTGGAAATAAAGTAGCTAGTGGTGTTTATATGTTATTTATTTCTACTGATGATAATATAGAGACTACAGTTTCTAAATTAATGATTGTTAGGTAAATGCTTACTCGCACACCAGCAATAGTATTATCTACTGTTAAGTATGGCGAGGCAGATTTAATCGCTCGATTATATACTAGAGAATTAGGCACACAATCATACATGCTTAAAGGAGTACGTAAATCACGTAAAGGGAAATTGCGCATCGCTTTTTTTCAACCTTTAACCCAGTTAGACATTGTCACACAACACAAAGGAAAAGGATCGCTAGAGTATATTAAAGAAGCTCACGTCGCACCAGCATATGATACTATTCATACAGATATTATAAAAAGTAGTATAGTCATGTTTTTTTCTGAGATCTTAACGCAGTTGTTGACAGAGCAACAGCCAGATGAATACTTATATGATTATGTATCTAGTATTTTTCAATTTTTAGATCAAACAGATACTGTAGCCAATTTTTCTATCAAGACATTATTAGACCTCACTTCTCATATGGGTTTTCAACCTGATATGGAGACTATCGATTTACCGTACTTTAATTTATTAGATGGATCATTTGATAACAACAGTGTTTTACCTCATCACGCAACTATAGAAGAAAGTATCTTAATTAAGCAATTTCTGGGCACGAATTTTGCTGCAATAAATGAGATTAAAATGAATAGAGAAGAGCGCAATAGCCTATTAAATTTGGTCATTGATTATTTTCAGATACATTTGCACGTCTTTAAAAAACCTACATCATTAACGATTTTAAAACAGCTATTCGATACGTGAAAAAGTTACTATTGATATTTATAATATTAACTACTTTTCCTTCCATAGCACAGGTGGTTACGATTGTAGATATAGATACTAATGAGCCGTTAGTTAATGTAGCTGTTTATAATAAAACAAAGTCAAAATCTGCTGTGTCAGATATTGAAGGTCAGGTAGATTTAAAAATTTTTAACGATCAAGAATTTATCTATTTTCAGAGCATATCATATGCTACCATCAAAATAATAAAGACAAACATTTCAAAAGATAAATTCATCAGGTTGCAACAGCAATCAGATTATTTTAATCCTATAATTTTATCAGCTTCAAAATTTGAGCAAAGAGCGCAAGATATTCCTCAAAAAATATTTGCTGTAAATAAAGAAGAAATTACTTTCAATAATCCACAAACTAGTGCAGATTTGTTACAGCAATCTGGTCAGGTTTTTGTTCAAAAATCTCAACAAGGTGGTGGTAGTCCTATGATAAGAGGATTTTCTACTAATAGGTTGTTGATAACCGTTGATGGTGTGCGCATGAATACGGCCATCTTCCGTAGTGGTAACCTGCAAAATGTTATTTCTATCGATCCATTAAGTGTAGATCGTAGTGAGGTAATTTTAGGTCCTGGTAGTGTTGTTTATGGTAGTGACGCAATAGGTGGAGTGATGAACTTTTATACACTTAAGCCACAGTTTCAAAAAGATTCAGTTCAAATAACAGGTAGTGGTTTATTGCGATATGCAAGCGCAAATAATGAGAACACAGGTCATTTAAATTTTAATATCGGTGGCGAGAAATGGGCCTCTGCAACCAGTATAACGGTTAACTTTTTTGATGATTTACGGATGGGTACTCATGGTCCCGATGATTACTTAAGAGAAAGCTATGTCGTGCGACGTGATGATCAAGATATTTCTATAGTAAATGATAATTCTTTAATCCAGCGTCCTACAGGATATGACCAACTTAATATTTTACAGAAACTTAGGTATCAACCTACTCAAGATTTTGAATTTGGACTAGGTGTTATTTATTCTGGTACTGGTGATTTTCCTAGGTATGACTCTTTAGATCGCTTTCGCGAAAGCGCTGAACCTAGAAACGCAGAGTGGTTTTATGGTCCACAAAAATGGTTAATGACTAATTTTAATGTGACTCATCGTGGTGATGGTAAGTGGTATGACAAAGCAGTTTTAACACAGGCATATCAACATTTTGAAGAAAGTCGTATAACAAGGGATTTTCAAGATTCAGAACGCTTTGTTAATGAAGAACAGGTTGATGCGATATCCACTTCGTTAGATTTTGAAAGACGTGATAGAGAATCTAACGCATTATTTTATGGTGGTGAATTTATTCATAACCGAGTACGTTCTAATGGATATATTCAAGATATAGATACTAACGTATTCTCGGCAAATGCAACCAGATATCCAGATGGTTCCTCATGGAGATCACTTGCTGCTTATGCAAGTTATCAATGGAAAGTGTCTTCTCAAATGATTGTAAATACTGGTTTAAGGTATAATCATATATGGATTGATGCAGATTTCACGGCTAACAATGCATTTTTTAATTTCCCATTTGAAGAAGCAACCATTAATACCGGAGCACTTACTGGCGGAATAGGAGCGACTTATGTTACTAATAATAAATGGGAATTGAGAAGCAATCTTAGTACGGCCTTTCGTGCGCCTAATATCGATGATTTAGGGAAATTGTTTGATCCTAGTCCTGGCACAGTCATAGTCCCTAATCCAGATCTGGAATCAGAATATTCATATAATAGTGAGATAGGTGTCAAGAAAACATGGAATGATAAGCTCACACTAGATGCAAGTGTTTATTATACTTATTTAAAAGACGCACTGGTCGCTCAAAATGATGAACTCAACGGGCAATCTATTATAGAATATCAAGGAGAGCAAAGTCAAGTGCAATCCATACAAAACGGTGAAAAAGCAAACATTTATGGACTAGAATTAGGCCTTAATTATAAACTTAATGATCAATTCTCTTTAATAGGGCATTATAATATTACAAAAGGAGAACAAACAGAAGTGGATGGTAATAAAATCCCAGTAAGACATGTTGCTCCGGCTTTTGGAGATTTGCAATTAAATTATGAAAAAGAGTCTTTGAAACTTGGTTTGTTTGCTCAATTTAACGGTCAATTTGATTTTGAAGATTTAGATCCTAGTCAACAAAGTCGTCCTTATCTATATGCTTTAGACTCAAATGGCAATCCATATGCACCATCATGGTACACTCTTAACATAAGATCTAGATATAGTCTCAATGAGGCACTTTCTTTAAATGTGACACTAGAAAATATGACAGATCAACGATATAGAACATACTCATCTGGTGTAAGCGCTGCTGGTAGAAATTTAATTCTAGGTGCTAGATACCTATTTTAACAACTGATAATTATAAAGTGTATCTAACGATTTCTCTTGCTCAGCAAACTTTTCAGCTTCACGCTAGTGGAGCAGCATATTGGGTAGAACAAGACACAGTGTTACTTGCCGATGTTCACTTAGGTAAAAGTGCTCATTTCCGTAAAAATGGAATGGCTATTCCTGCCAGTGCAGATGATATGGAGTACGATAAACTTAATGAGGTTATTGAGCTATTTAATCCATCGCGATTATGGTTTCTAGGTGATTTATTTCATTCTTATATAAACGCAGAGTGGCACTTCTTTGAACAATGGGTACGTTCTCAAACCATAGAGTTAGCATTAATTATGGGTAATCACGATGTCATAGGTAAAGAAATTTTTGAAAAAATTGGTGTAAAAACCTATGAGCAACTCCATATGGGCGATGTGATTTTAACACATCATCCGCAAGAGATTAGTGGTAAATTCAATATCGCTGGTCATGTTCACCCGTCGATTAAAATGAAAGGTGTCGGACGACAAAGAGTTAAATTACCGTGTTTTTTCAATAATGAATTTGGTTTAATTCTAGCGGCTTTTGGTGATTTTACGGGAACTTATACTTTAAAGCCTAAAAAAGGTAATCGCATATTTGCAATTGTAGAGCAAGAAGTGATGGAACTACATTAGTTTTATAAAACTCTTAATGTAATTGTTGTCAATAGTCCAGTATCTTTAAGACATGAAAAAACTAATCGCAGTACTCAATCTTATCAGTATTATTTTTCTAATTGCATGGAATGGCTTTGCAAATACAGGAAATTATAACGGTAAAACAGTAGGAGAATTAAGTGCCGAATATAATAACCTCTTCACACCAGCTAGTTATGCATTTTCTATATGGGGTTTAATTTTCTTAATGCTATTAGTGTTTGGTATATATGGTGTTTATATCGCTTTCGCGAAAGCGAAACAATCACAGCCCACAGATTATAGAGAAGATTTTTTGAAAACGACTGCTCCATGGTTTTTACTCGCAAATATATTTTGTAGTGCTTGGGTAGCATTTTGGTTAGATGAAATGGTAGGAGTTTCGGTAATATGTATGCTGGGTATTTTAGTTAGTTTATTGATTTGTGTAAAAAAATTAGACATGGAGATATGGGATGCGCCTTTTCCTATCATCGCCTTTGTTTGGTGGCCATTGTGTCTCTATGTGGGATGGATTAGCGTCGCTACTATAGCAAATATAGCGGCATGGTTGAATGGCAACTTTGACTTTGCAATAACTACCCAAGTATATGCAACTATGGTCATGATTTTTGTAGCATTTATTGTGAATATGGCGATGGTAGTTTATCGCAATATGCGAGAATTTGCTCTAGTAGGTGTATGGGCACTGGTTGCAATTTTCATGAGGTTTAACGAGCCTATGGATGGTCTGAGTAAACTGGCAACTAATCAGATTGCCTATTTGGCATTAGGGCTGGCATGTGTGCTAACTATCGCAATAGCAATACATGGTTCTAGAAATAAAAAGACGAACCCATATAGAAAGTGTATGGAATGGCGTGACTCTAATAAGTAATTAAAAGCTTTTTATATCATTTCCCCACGTAGGATAATTAAATATCACGTCCTTCAATTCTTCAAAGGTCATGTTTGCTTTCATGGCAATAGCAAACATATTAATTTGCTCTGCAGCTTCAGGTCCTACGATGTGTGCTCCTAATATTTTGTTACTGTCGTTTTCTAAAATAATTTTATAGCCATAAAGCGGTGCGTTAATACGCTGGTTGTTGAACCATTCACTAGCCTCGCTTTCAATTGTATGATATGTTTTCTCTGCTTCAATTGCTTCATTCTCTGTAAGTCCTATGCCAGAGCATTGTGGTATGGTGAATACGGAGCTAGGAATTGCAGGGATATTTAATTCTCTCTTTTTACCATTAAGATTATCAGCGACTACCTTAGCTTCTATGCTACTTAAAGGTGTAAGAGGTAAGCTTTTACTTGAAATGTCTCCACATGCATATATATGAGCTTGAGAAGTACTTTGTAGGTTACTGTTAACTAATACGCCATCCTTATCAGTCACCACATTAGCCAGTGCAAGATTTAATTTATCAATTGATGGTACACGTCCAGCAGTGTTAAAAACACAATCAGTAGTCACTTGATGTATTTGATTATTTATAGCATAGTGAACGCAATAACGATTTTCTATTTTTTCTATGCTAGAAACCTGAGCGTTTTTAATAATCTTTATACCCATTTTAATAGATTCTTCTTCTAGTAAATTAGAGGTAAAAGTTTCAAATGGGCTTAAAATTTGATCTCCTTTATCAATAATAGTCACATTAGATCCAGCCCTACACAGCATATGGCCAAATTCCATTCCGATATATCCGCCACCTACAAATACTACTTTTTCAGGTACTTCTGTCAGGTTAAAAAAATCTGCTGAAGTTAGTGTGTATTTTTCTCCTGGAATACCTAGACTTAAAGGTTGCATTCCTGTAGCAATTACAAAATACTCTGATCTGATTTCCTTACCATCTAAGATAATGGTATGAGCATCTTTAAAACTTGCTTTCCCGTGATAGCAAATTATACCATTCTCTTTTAAGTTTTTTTCTGTGTTTTTGGGAATATTGCTGGTATAGCGTTTTGCATAATTAAATGCATCTTTCCAGTTTATTTTAATTTTTCCTGTGATACCATCTCCATTCATATTCTTGGATGATTCAAAGGCTTCACTAGAGGCGAGTAATAATTTTTTAGGATCACAACCACGTTGTGAACAAACGCCACCATATTCTTTTATATCTATTATGCCTACTTTTTTGCCAGCGGCAGCACATTCCTGAGCAACTAATTGACCAGCAGTACCAGTTCCAAATACAAATACATCAAATTTATCCATTGCATAAAGGTATCTTCTATGTTACAGTTTCTATATTAAAGTATTCTCAATATTCTTGAGCATGCTGGTATCTAGGCTTATCTTTGTGATTCTATTATGAGTTTTAACAAGATTCTTAAGCAATATGCACAAGCCCCACAAACGCAAAGTTTGCGAGAAGTGGTATCCCAATCTCAAGGTTATACACATTTAAGTGGTTTGCAAGGTAGCGCGTTCACCATCGCAGCGAGCTCTATTTTTGATGAGGTAGAAAAGCCTTTCATGGTCATTGCAAATGATAAAGAGCAAGCCGCCTATATTCTCAATGACTTTGAAAAAATGTTGGGAGATGATCGAGTTCTTTTTTATCCCGGAAGTTATAGACGTCCTTATCAAATAGAAAAGACCGATAATGCAAATGTGCTTTTACGTGCCGAAGTACTTAATCGAATCAACTCTCGTAAAAAGCCTGCGGTAATTGTAACTTATCCCAATGCACTTTTTGAAAAAGTTGTTACTCGCAAAGAGTTAGAAAAGAATACTCTTAAAATTGCCGTAGGTGATCAAATTTCCATTGATTTTGCAAATGAGGTCCTTTTTGAATACGAATTTAAAAGAGTTGATTTTGTTACAGAGCCTGGAGAGTTTTCAGTACGTGGTGGAATTTTAGATGTGTTCTCTTTTTCACATGATGAGCCTTATCGTATTGAATTTTTTGGTAATGAGATTGATACCATTCGTGTGTTTGATGTCGAAACACAATTATCCAAAGAGCAAATCAAAAAAATCTCAATTATACCTAATGTTGAGCATAAAAAGCTAGAGGAGAATCGAGAGAGCTTTTTGCAATATTTATCTAATAAAACGGTGATTTTTGCAGAGAATGTTGAGTTGCTATATAGTAATTTAGATACTCTTTTTGCCAAGGCAGAACAGGCGTATAGCGAGTTGCAGGGTGAAGTCAGACAACTATTACCTTCAGAAATATTTTGTGACTCTTCCATTATTAAAAAGCAACTTGTAAAATATAATCTTATTGAATTAACTACTCAATCTGGTAATATTGCTTATCAAACAACGCCTCAACCAGCATTTAATAAGCAATTTGATTTACTGGTTGAGAATCTTAAAGAGAATGAGGAGAATGGATATACCTCATATCTTTTTTGTGGTACAGCGCAGCAGGCAAAAAGATTTAAGGACATCTTTGATGATATGGGAGCGCAAGTACAGTATGAGACTGTGGTTATGACTCTTTTTAAAGGTTTTATTGATCATAATTTAAAAATAGCTTGTTATACAGATCATCAAATTTTTGATAGATACCACAAGTTCAAACTAAAAAATGGATATGCCAAAAAGCAAGCCATAACGCTGAAAGAACTTAACACCTTAGAAATAGGTGATTATGTAACACACATTGATCATGGAATTGGGAAATTTGGTGGGCTACAGAAAATAGATGTGAATGGTACTCAACAGGAAGCTATTAAATTGGTTTATGGCGAGCGTGATATTCTATATGTGTCCATACACTCTTTACACAAGATAACTAGATATTCTAGTAAAGATGGAAAAGCTCCTAAAGTATATAAATTAGGTAGTCCTGCCTGGAAAAAGCTAAAAGCAAAAACAAAAACAAAGGTGAAGCAAATCGCCTTTGATTTAATCCAATTATACGCAAAAAGACGTGCTAAAAAAGGTTTCCAATTTGAGCCCGATGGATACCTTCAAAATGAACTTGAAGCTAGTTTTATTTATGAAGACACACCAGATCAAAGTTCTGCAACAGCAGATGTAAAAGCAGATATGGAAAGTGATCGACCTATGGATCGATTAGTTTGCGGTGATGTTGGTTTTGGTAAGACAGAAGTAGCGATTAGAGCCGCCTTTAAAGCAGCAGTTAGTGGTAAACAAGTTGCTGTTTTAGTGCCTACAACAATTCTCGCGTTTCAACATGCAAAAACTTTTAAGGAGCGATTAGGTAATTTACCAGTGACTGTAGATTATCTAAATAGATTTAGAACAGCAAAGGAGCGTAAAAGTGTGCTAGAAGGTCTTGCAAATGGTCAGGTTGATATCGTGATAGGAACTCATCAATTAGTTAGTAAGTCGATACAGTTTAAGGACCTAGGATTACTCATTATAGATGAGGAACAGAAGTTTGGTGTTGGAGTAAAAGATAAACTTAAGACTCTTAAAGAGAACATCGATACACTCACGTTAACAGCAACGCCCATACCACGTACATTACAGTTTTCATTGATGGCGGCCAGAGACTTAAGTGTTATTAAAACGGCACCACCCAATAGGCATCCTATAGAATCGAGAGTGATTCGATTCTCAGAAGAAACCATTAGAGATGCGGTGAGTTATGAGATTTCTCGTGGTGGTCAGGTATTTTTTGTGCATAACCGTATTGAAAATATTAAAGAAGTAGCTGGTATGATTCAGCGCTCAGTACCAGATGCTAGAGTAGGTATAGGACATGGTCAGATGGATGGTAAAAAACTTGAAGAATTAATGTTGTCGTTTATGAATGGTGACTTTGATGTTCTTGTTGCAACCACGATTATAGAAAGTGGTTTAGATGTTCCGAATGCAAATACTATTTTTATAAATAATGCAAATAATTTTGGTCTATCAGACCTGCATCAAATGCGTGGACGTGTAGGTCGTAGTAATAAAAAAGCCTTTTGTTATTTCATCACACCGCCATATGATATGATGACTGATGATGCCCGCAAACGTATACAAGCAGTAGAGACTTTCTCAGAACTAGGTAGTGGTTTTAATATCGCAATGAAGGATCTTGAGATACGTGGTGCTGGAGATATTTTAGGTGGTGAACAAAGTGGTTTCATGAATGAAATAGGTTTTGATACGTATCAAAAAATATTAAATGAGGCTATTGAAGAGCTTAAAGAGAACGAGTTTAAAGATCTATATAAAGAGGAAACTGTCGAAAAAATTCACGTTACTGATGTCACCATAGACACTGAGTTTGAGTTACTTTTCCCAGACGACTATATTAATTCTATAACAGAGCGATTAGCTTTGTATTCTAAACTTAACGAACTCAAAAATGAGGCTGAATTAGAAGTATTTAAAAAAGATCTAGAAGATCGTTTTGGAGATTTACCAGATCAAGCTGAAGATCTATTAACCAGTATCAAATTAAAGTGGATAGCAGCAAGAATGGGACTCGAAAAGCTCATTATGAAGCAGGATAAACTCATCGGTTATTTCATTTCTGATCAGCAAAGTGATTTTTATCAAAGTGCCACATTCTCAAAAATACTACAAGCAGTACAAGGGCAACCACGTGTGCTGCGCATGAAAGAGAAACAAACTAGAGGTGGATTAAGGTTATTGCTTACCATAGACAAGGTGAAAACCGTTGATCGTGCTTTTGATGTATTAAATGCTATTCTACCAGCTGTAGAAAAAGTATAAATAATATGTTCACAAATTAAAAAGCCTTGTTCTTACATAGGAACAAGGCTTTTTAATGTTATAATATGAACGCTTTCGCGAAAGCGTAATTTTAATAATCTTAGAACCAATGGCCCCAAGGTAGTCTAGTTAAGACTAGAATAAAGGCAAGTGAGTAAAATATGGCTAGCGTTTTAAGTTTTCCATTACTTACGATTTTTTTCTTATGTTTTGAATACCCGATTGTTAAAAGGGTAATGGCGATAATCATGGTTAAAGGATGCTCAACTAACATAAGACGTGCGTCAGAGTTGCCCATCACTTCTTTCATCCCACCAGACCATGCGTCAAACCAAGGAGACGTAAAGTATAAAATTATACCGATCAATAATTGGATATGTGTTACTATAAGACCACCTAGTGCTAGACTAAAGTCTCTATTACCAAATTCTTTTTTAGTAAAATAACCAATAAGAGAATTGATAGTAGCTAGTCCTAATACAATTACGACGATATATGCCCAGCCAGAGTGTGCGTGTTTAATAATTTCCATAGTGATATAATTTAAATTCAAAAATAACTATAAACAAGAAACCCTACTCAATTGAGTAGGGTTTCTTTATGAAATGTATGTATTAAGATCTTTCTTAGTTGAAGATATATCTTAAACCTACTTGCATTTGCCATCTTGAAGATTGTGTTCCTGCATCATCAATTCTTTCAAAACTTTCTGCAAAGTCTGGATTGAAAGAGAATTCAGGATCAACGCCATTACTTTCAACTTCAACAATACCTACGTTACCAAAACTGCTGTTTACAAATGATTGCTCACCCCAGTTTTTGTTTACTAAGTTTAAGAAGTTAAAGATGTCTAGAGATACTTGGAATGTGTGTTTCTTCTCATTGAAGTTTAAGCTAAAGTCTTGTAAAAGCTTTAAGTCTACCATGTGGTTCCATGGTCCACGATCTCCACTACGCTCAGCATATTGTCCACGACGGCCATCTAAATAGTCGTTACCTTCAATGAAAGCATCTAGAGCGGCCCATTGGTCTGCAGCAGATACGCCATTGTTATCAACTAAATTGATTTCACTTGCGTTTCTAGGAATATAGAATAAAGCATTATCACTTGAGTCATCATTTAATAAATCTCTACCTTGGTAGATGTAGCTTAAAGCACCACCTTGTTGTCCATTATAGAACACACCTAAGGTAGTTTTTAAATTATCATTCCACTTATACTCATAAGAAGCGTTTGCAGATATTCTGTGACCTACTGCGAAAGCAGAGTTACCAATCTGTGCAGTATTCTTACCATTTACAGTTACGATGTTTCTCCATTGAGAACTGTTTTGAGAAGAAGTACCTTCAAAGATAGATTTACCTTGTCCATAAGAATAAGAAACTTGTCCAGAGAAACCATTGTCATATGGCTTAGTGATGCTTAACGTTCCATTATAAGACCATCCTTCATTAGTGTTAGTTCCTAAGATAACTCTTGTGTAAGTATCATCAATTTCATCACCACGATCATAGAAAGGACGTCCGTCTGCATTATTAAGTGATAATGTAGGATCTTTAAGGTTTAAGTTCTGATAAAATACGTTGTTAATCGTCTCATTATATAAGAAATCTGCACTTACAATAAGTCCCCAAATGTTAGTCTTTTGATCGATACCGATATTGTACTTCATTACCTGTGGTAATTTGAAGTCTGGTGAGAAGATGTCAATCTGTCCACCATTTGCACCACTACCTGGAGCTGGAGCACCGTTTAATGGCTGGTTGAAAGGATCTGCAACAAAGTTTTGACTACCGAAAGCAGCAGTTCCACCTACAGCAATACCATTGTTGTTATAAGCACCACCTGGCCATACTAGAGGAACTCTAGAGGTAAAAATACCTAATCCACCACGTACTTGTGTTTTTCTGTCTCCATTTACGTCCCAGTTAAAACCTGCACGTGGAGAAACATGAATTTGACTTTTAATTTTCTTACCAACTCTTGCACCTTGAAGATCTTTACCTTCAGCTTCTAATAAAGCAACAGTTCTATCATTGAAGTCATCGTTTGCTTGACCTGCATCGTAGAAAGGAACATCAAAACGTACACCATAAGTAAGTTTAAAGTTGTCAGTCAATTTCCATTGGTCTTGAGCATATAAACCTAGTTGAGAGTAGTTAAATGCAGCAGCAGCAGCTTGAATATCATCTCCACTAGTTCCTGCTGGATCTAGTAAAGAATAAGAGTGGAAGTATGAGTCTGCAGCAACATCGTTAGAAGGGTCATTATCAAAATAAGTATTGAACTCTGCTAATGAGTTGAACTGATACTGTCCGTAGTTTTGTCTTACAAAAACGTTTCTCATATCATAGTTTTCAAAGTTACCACCGAAAGTCATGTTGTGAGCTCCTTTAGAAATTTCAAAGTTGTTCGTAATCGTGAAGATTTTTTGCTCAAGAATGTTAGCCGTTGAAAACGCTTCAGAACCAAAAGTAATGTCACCATCACCATCTTCAATGCTTACTCTAGGGAAAGGATTTCCGATTGGATCACGGTTGTCATTTACAGATGTATAACTTACAATTAAGTTGTTAGAAAGATCTCTACCATTTGTAGTATTCCATTCTAATGTAGAGAAGTGAGTCTCAGATGGGAAAAATACACCAGCATTTGCAAAGTTGATTGCTCTATTACTACTTTGACTAGGAGAGATAGACTCACCATTTACATAATTGTGCTTTGCAGTAAGTGTGTTCTTATCATTGATGTTATAATCTAATTTAATAGTGAACTTTTCACTGTTTAATTCAGTGATTGTGTTTTCATAACCACCAGGATTGTATCCAAAAACGTTGATTAAATTATCTCTTAAAGCGTTGATGTCTGCAATACTACTATCCCCATTATAAAGAGCAGAATCAAATGGTCTAGGCTCTTCTTCTCTTTGGATTTCAGCATTTACAAAGAAGAAAAGTTTATCCTTAATAATAGGTCCACCTACACGTACACCATAAAGATTTGCAGAAAAGTCATCTAATTTCTCACGGTTGTCTTCACTAATTCCAACTGGAGTTTTTCCAGCAAGACTTTCGTTACGTAAATAGAAGTAAGCACTTCCTTCAACTTCGTTAGTACCAGATCTAGTAATTGCGTTAATTGCACCACCAGTAAAACCTGATTGACGTACATCAAATGGAGCGACATTTACTTGGAAAGATTCGATAGCATCAATAGAAATCGGGTTAACACCAATCTGTCCACCATTAGTTCCTGATCCAGCAAGTCCAAATACATCATTGTTTACAGCACCATCAATAAAGATAGAGTTGTAACGGTTGTTTTGACCAGCTATAGAAATAGCGCCACCTTCAGATACAGTAGCTTGTGGAGTTTTTCTTAAGAAATCTCCAATACCACGTGTTACAGAAGGCATCGTGTTGATCTCACGCTGTGAGACGTTAGTTTCAGTACCTGTTTTACCAGAATCGAAAATACCATCTCTTACTGCATCAATAACGATAGCGTCTAGTGCATTAGTAGAATCTGTAAGAGTTACATCAATCCTTTCAGATTCACCTAATTGCAAATAAATGTCGTTTAATACTACTTCATTCTTACCTACATAAGAAATTGTAATAGTATATGGACCACCAGTACGCATGTTAGATACACGATAGTATCCATCTATATCAGTTGTAGATCCATATTTTGAATTAGTAGGGCCATGAACTGCAACTACAGTAGCTCCTAGTAATGGTTCATCCTCTGCCTCAAGGATACGACCGTTAATACTCGAGGTTGTTACCTGAGCAGTTACAGCCATGGAGCTTAACAAAAGCCCAATTGCTAGTAAAAATTGTAAAGATTTTTTCATTTTCAATCAGTTATAGTTTGAGTTGCAAAAATACTGACGAAAAAAGCCTGCAATATTAAGTTAACATTAAGAATATCAAAAACTTATTAACCGTAACACGTTGAAAAACAGAAAATTAATTATTTAAGCTTCCAAATCTCTTTAAAATTCCGATTGTTGAACTATCGTGGGCGGCATATTCTTTATTTTCTATGTTGTCTAGGACTTTGTCTGCAAGAACTTTTCCTAGTTCAACGCCCCATTGATCATAACTATAAATATTCCATATAACACCTTCAGTAAAAATTTTGTGTTCATACA
The DNA here is from genome assembly GCF_000732625.1 of Nonlabens ulvanivorans. Classification (GTDB taxonomy): domain Bacteria; phylum Bacteroidota; class Bacteroidia; order Flavobacteriales; family Flavobacteriaceae; genus Nonlabens; species Nonlabens ulvanivorans. The sequence continues at coordinate 285,596 of NZ_JPJI01000032.1, read as the reverse complement.
TAGCGACTAACTTACCGATGCTCTGTGGTGTAAGTTCATCAATTAAAATGGTCGTTGTAGGTTGATCTCCTTCAAATACTTTAAAAGGCAATAACATTTCAATTTCCTCTTTACTCTTACCAGATTTTTCTAGATCTTTTTTGGCCTCAGCTCTTGTTTTACCATTCATTAAGGCTTCAGTTTGCGCAATGAAATTTGCCATCAGCTTATTGTGATGATCTGGCTGATTGTATTTCGCTTTCGCGAAAGCGATAAAATGAGCAGGTATTAATTTAGTTCCTTGATGAATTAACTGAAAAAATGCGTGCTGCGAGTTAGTACCAGGTTCTCCCCAGATAATATTACCTGTGTCATAGGTAACTGAGTTGCCATCACGGTCAACAGATTTACCATTACTTTCCATAATGGCCTGTTGTAAATAAGCAGGTAGTCTATGAAGGTATTGTGTGTATGGAATGATAGCCTCGCTTTGTGCGCGATAAAAGTTATTATACCATATGGTCATTAATGCTAATTGAACAGGAATGTTTTTATCAAAATCAGTGTTTTTGAAATGGTTGTCCATGTCATGTGCGCCATCTAATAATGATTGGAAGTTTTTAGTCCCTATTCCTAGAGCTACAGACATACCTACAGTACTCCACAATGAAAATCTACCACCTACCCAATCAAACATCGGGAATATGTTTGCATGATGGATACCAAAGTTGACAGCTTTTTCTACATTGCTGCTTACGGCTATAAAATGATTTGAAACAGCATCTGCTCCTATTTTTTCAATAAACCAGTTTCTAATGGTTGTAGCGTTAGTCAATGTTTCTTGTGTCCCAAAAGACTTTGAAACGATGACAAATAATGTTGTTTCTGGGTTTATTTTTTTAAGAACTTCTTCTACATGATCTCCTTCAACGTTAGAGACAAAATGAAGGGTCATGTCATTTTTGTACGCTTGTAAAGCCTCATAAATCATGACTGGTCCTAAATCACTACCACCGATACCTATATTAACAATGGTGTCAAATTTTTTACCACTAGCTGTTAAAGTTTTACTGTTCAGGACGCTATCAACATAATCAAACATCTTTTGCTTACTCTCGATGGCGTCACTTACATTGCTTACAACACTGCTGTCTGCACTAGATTGTGGGGTTCTTAATGCAGTATGTAAAACGGCGCGTTTTTCTGTGGCGTTTATAATCGCTCCATTAAAGTAAGAGTTAATAGCTTCTTTTAAACCACACTCTGTAGCTAGTGATGTAAGGTGAGTCCTTGTAGTCTCGGTAATTAAGTTTTTAGATAAATCAACATAAAAATCCTTGTCTATTAACGTAAGCTTTTCTGCTCTAGAGGTGTCTTTTTTAAACTCTTCTCTGAGGCTGAAATCGTCAAAACCTTCAAAGTGTTTTTCTAATTTAAGCCATGCGTTTGTTTCCGTCGGATTTATGTTTTTCATAGTACTTGGTCGTCGTTTTTAAAAGAAAGTAAATCTATTTCGTCCTTCAATGGTTGAATGAAATTGAGGTAGTCTTCCATTTTTTCATTAGGCAATGGATCTGCGCTAGGTAAATTTTGTTTGTATGGGTCTACTTGTTTTCCGTTTACCCAGAATCGATAACACACATGTGGTCCTGTTGCTAGCCCAGTAGATCCTACAGTTCCTATTACTTGACCTTGTTTCACACGCTGACCTACCTTTACTTTACGTTTTGTCATATGTAGGTACTGAGTAGAATAGGTGTTATTGTGCTTAACTTTTACATAGTTACCATTACCGCGTGTATACCCAGATTTGATTACTACACCATTTGCGGTAGATACGATAGGCGTTCCATAAGCAGCGGCATAATCTGTTCCCTTGTGTGCTTTCCATCTTTTTTGAACAGGATGAAACCTACGTTTTGTAAAACGGCTCGATATTCTCGAATAGTTTACAGGTGCTTTTAAGAAAAAACTACGTAATGTTTTACCGTTTTCATCATAATAATCACTGATGTTGTTTATGGAGTCAGTCTTGAAATCAAACGCGTAAAATGGTGTCTTATCTGTTTCAAATACGGCAGCTTCTATACTTTCAATTCCTGCATATATACTATCGTTGATGTAACGCTCTGTATAAATCATTTTAAAACGATCACCTTTTTGGAGCCTAAAAAAATCAATAGACCATCGATAGATATCTGATAATTCATATATAGCCGCCATGCCTAATCCTTCTTCTTCCATTGCCTCTGACAGTGTAGAATTGATAACGCCAGATGCTGTTTTTCTGACAAATTTCAATGGGTGTTTATCTTTATATGCTTTAAGGCTATCTGCAAAATTGAGCACTACATAATCCATTTTAGTAGGCTCATAGATAAAAGCTTCTGGTGTGCCCAGGCTATCTTTTCTTTTTAAAATTTTATAAGGCTTACCTACTTGTATACGTCGCACGCTATATACAGCGTCTAGTTCTTCGGCAGCTTTGAAAATACTTTGACCATCTACTAGATGTGGATCTATTATATTACCAAAGGTGTCACCACTTTTTACAGTATCGGTAACTACTTCATAATTATTAAGGTCAAAACCATATTGCATTACTGGAACTACTACTTCAGCAACCTCTGGTTCTACGTAAACTTCTTTTTCTTTACAAGCGGTAAGGCTTATTCCCAGTACTAGGGCGATGACTAGAAATTTCTTCATCTATTATTTTGTGTTTAATGCGTGTTCAACCCATTGTTTTCCCCAGTTATCGATCTCATCTTGAGTCCATAGTTCTGGATAGAAAATAATTTTTTGAAAACTAGGTGGCAAGAATTTTTTCCAGTTAGTTCCTCCAGTTGCCTGTATAGGATCGCCTTCTTTTCTCAGATAGCGATGGGCACTTCCCATATGCATTAGTTTCCAGTTGATGTTAGCGTTTTGGTCATGAGCGCGCATGGCGTCCATTAGTTCTTTTGTTTTTTCTTCTTCAGGTAATTGCAGGTATCGTTGGTAAATATTTGTGTCCTTTACCTCATGCGCGATACGCAAGAATCTAGGTGTGTAACGTTCTTCAAACTGTTTTAGTGTAAGCGTTTTTTCTTGGGTATGCATATCGATACCACCTTGCTTCCAGTAACAATGATTGTAGAGTTCTTCAAGGTTATCGTTACCGCTTTCGCGGAAGCGTTCTCTAACATCTGGATGTACTACATTTATTAAATCACTACTGTAAAATTCTATCATGCGGAACTGTGCACTCTGAAAACCACTAGCTGGTAATAATGACATACGGAATTTTAAAAATTGCTCGCGTTCCATTCCTTTAATCATTACTTCAAAAGAGCTAATTAAAATACCGAAATAGCGATTAATACGACGCAGTTTTTCTGCAAAGAAAGGACCTGTTAAATCTTTACTTTCTATAATTTGTAATTGCTCGTGTATAATGAGTTTAAAATAAAGCTCTGTAATCTGATGGTAACCTATAAAAATCATTTCATCTGGAAAATGAGTAGATGGCACCTGTAGACTTAGTAGTGTGTCTAATCTTATGTAATCCCAATAAGTAATGTATTGGTCATATAACAGTCCATCTAGATAGGAGAGCATGTCCTGACCTGAATTCTTAAATTTTTCTTCTAACAACTGAATACGTTGCGCGATTTCTGGACTGATTTCCTGTGACATGAAAACATTTTAAGGTTCTACAAATGTAATAATACCTGTGAAACCTTAAAACGTATCTATTGATTTAAGAAGGATGTTGTTAACAGTAGCGATAAAACTACTATGGCAAGGTTTTAAATTGATATTTTAAACCTTTAAAAGCGTCTAAATCTGCAGTTAGTGATCCAACGGCTAGTTTTGCTTTTATTTTTAAAGGCATTTTGTTTTCATCATCAGATATCCATACGGTTAGGCTTTCTTCTTCTTTAAAAACGCGGCCTGATTGTACGTAGGGTCTAAATTCTAAAGCAGGAACTTTACCAAATTTAGTTCTAATGGTGTCACGACCTAAGAATTTTAATTTAAAGTCAAAATTCTCTTTATCAAAGAACATCGGTAATTTAAACTCGTCTCCTTTTTTTAATGTCTTTATATCTACTATTGTGCGCAAATGATAAAAAGCACTCATCATATCTTGAGTAGAAGGTTTTATATCCATAGACTCTACTTTATTATGCTTTTTATCATTAATAACAGCTGTTCTAGTGTCATGATTAAAGTCTATCTGAATATCCTTAGTGTGTCCACCTTCATCAATATCGCGTATAAATCGATACGGCTTTACAGTAGTGCGATCTATATAAGTTTCATAGCGATCGTCTACTTTAAAGAATAGGTGTAATAAACCTGTAGATTTACCTTTTCCTTTAATATGATAAACCTCTTTACCTTCTAGTTTAGCTTCGCTAACCTGCATGGTAGCATAGCTAGCGTTAAAAACGCCATAATGAATTCTAAAACGGAACCATTCCCCTTTTTTAAATGCCATTTCTGGTGGTGCAGTGGTAGGCATAAAAGCCGTTGTGGCGATAAATATTGCGAGTATAGGAAGTATTAATTTTTTCATGATACTTTGATTTAAAAGCATTTTCATGCGTTTCAAAGTATGAAATACAAAACTCGTTCCAAAACTCGATTCTTTCATGGTATCACATTTTAATCTTGTGGAATCTCTTCAATAATTGTTTCTAATTCTTCAACTTCTATTTGAACAGAGTCCGTTGTTTCATTTAAAGTATCTACTTCTTCTTCGTACTCATACCAGTCGTCTTCAACCTCAGATTCTTCATATTCATAATCATCATTATACCATTCTTCATCTTCATCCATCATGTCTAAGTAGTTGTATTCATCAAATGTGTTACTGAATAGCCCTATAAAACCTAAAACAATTAAAATTAAACTTACAATACCTACCACTAGATTAAAAGTCTTTGCGTTACTAACTCTTTTATAACTACCAGGATCATATTGTTCTGGGTTTTGCTGATACTTAGTCATACTAGATTGAGCAAGAGCAAAACCTATGATACTTAAGACAAGAGCTAGATACTGTCCGCCTACACAACAACAAATCACAAATAAAACGGTCGCAACAATTGCAAGGACCATAGCACTATTATCTGCTGGTAATTTTGAGCGATAAGGTTGTGAGCTCCAGTTTTGTCCACCTTGATTTTGATTATGTTCATGGCTTTTTGAACTGTCGTATCCAGAGTTAGAATAGTTATTATCTTCCCAGGACCTATTTTGATTAGAAGAGTTTTGGTTGGTGTTGTTTTCCAATGGTGTAAAGTTTAGTTTTTATAAAATTAGTGACTAGATTCTAGCCAGCTTTTATGATAATCCTCATCAGCTATTTCTAGTGCTGCTTTTGTAACCTTTAAAGGTTTAAAAGTGTCTACCATAACGGCTAGTTCTTCCGTTTTAGTTTTTCCTATGCTGCGTTCTGCCGCTCCTGGATGTGGACCATGTGGTATTCCTGCAGGATGCAAGCTGATATGTCCAGCATCTACATCGTTGCGGCTCATAAAATCACCATCTACATAATAGAGTACCTCATCACTATCAATATTACTATGGTTATATGGTGCTGGTATACTATCTGGATGATAGTCGTATAATCTAGGGACAAAACTACATACCACAAACGCATCTGTTTCAAAGGTTTGATGTACTGGTGGCGGCTGGTGAATGCGTCCGGTTATAGGTTCAAAGTCGTGTATGGATAATGCATAAGGGAAATTATAACCATCATAGCCCACAACGTCAAACGGATGTGATGCATAAACCATGTCAAAAATCTCGTCTTGTTTTTTAATCTTCATTAAAAAGTCACCCAATTCATCATGTGTTTCCAGCGTGTCGGGTCTTCTTAAATCTCGCTCGCAATATGGCGAGTGTTCTAGTAACTGACCGAACCAATTGCGATAGCGTTTTGGAGTGTAAATAGGTCTTCTGGACTCTGTGATAAAAAGTCTATTATCCTTATCATCAAACCTTAATTGGTAAATAATCCCTCGTGGAATTAATAGATAATCACCATATTTAAAATCTATATTACCCAAATGTGTGCGCAATGTTCCTGATCCTTTATGGATAAAAATCAACTCATCTGCATCTGAATTTTTATAAAAATAATCTGTCATAGATTCTTGTGGTGCTGCCAGTATAATGTTGACATCACTATTAGTAAGAACTATAGTGCGACTCTCTAAATAATCAGCTTTAGATTTTACTTGAAAACCTCTAAATCGATATGATTTAATATGATTTTCTAAAGCAATCTCAGGTTTTACTGAATACTGTCCTTTAATTTCCTTAACCATAGTAGGTCTATGGACGTGGTATGAGTTTGTAGACATACCGTCAAAACCTATGGTTCCAAAAAGCTGCTCAGAATACAATTCACCATTTGGTTTTCTGAATACAGTGTGTCTTTTAGGCGGTATTTTTCCTAGCTTGTGATAAAAAGGCATGAGCTTTTATTTTTATGACTAGCAATTTCGGAAATTCCTGAGATGATTCCATGCTTTAAGTCAATTATTTATAAGTGGACTTTTGAGAATGCGCTTTCGCGAAAGCGTACTAAAACTGAAACCCTAGATTTACATAGAACTCACCTTTACTTTGCTCTGGACTAAAGCTGTATTTTAATTCTAATGGTCCTAAGAATGTCTCTAGTCCATATCCGATAGCATATCCCGTAAAACCATCTGTACTGAACCAGTCTGATTTTTCAAATAGATAATCATCAATCTTTACAGAATTAGTACTCAAGATGATATGGTTGTTTTTAAAGATTTCATAGTCTAGTTCAATAAGTCCACCCATTACCGTGTTACCGCTCAAGCTTACAAAATCATAACCGTAAAATGGTAGTATATTATTAATGCGCCTAGCGCCATAACCACCTAAAAAGAAATCAAAAGAACTATTGCCAGGATTACCTATGGGTAATCCAAATAGGACATCTCCACGCAGACTCCATTTACCAAAGCTTCTTGCATGACCTACAGAAACTTGGGCCATTGAAAATTCTTGAAAGTTATTATCTACCTTGCTACTATTATATAAATAGATGTGTAAATCACCATCTATTTTCCAACCACTAGATGGGAAAAACAAGTTGTCATAGGTATCATAGAGTACACTTGTGTACACACTACTATAATTGCTATTTTCAAATATCGTGCGCTGGTCTGTGTTAGCATTAGTGCCCAATGTTTCGGTGAATAATCTTAAAGATTTATATTCTGCTCCTATAGTAAGATTGAACCCATTTCCTATTTTAGTTTGTAGAAATAGTTGTTGAGTCCAGTCGTTGTAATCTAGATCTATAGAGTTGACATCAATATCTATATCTGTAACTTGTTCTAGAAAACTAGCAGATATCTGTTTTTCATATTGAACAAACTCGCTATGAAAGCCGATAGACCAGTACTTACCTTTATCGATATAATAATCAAAATTATATCTGACATTGTCACCTAAAATAACATCTGCAGAAACGACATCACTATCAAATAAGACGTTTTTTCTAGTAAGGTTAACTAATGCTGCACTTCTTAACAACTCATCATAATGAACACCTAGTCGTAGGTAATTGCGCACCGTAGTTTCTATAACGCCTATTTCTAGAATAGCACCATCTGGTGTATTGATAATTTCATAATTAATTTTAGAAAAATTATTAGTGGCTTGTAAATTATTAATTCCGTCTCTGATGTCTGTATATGCTACGTTACCGGGTGTTTCAATTTTAAATCTACCGTTTATGTAGGCTCTAGAATAGTTTTCATTACCATTAATATATACTTGAGCTAGGTATATGCTATCTGTTGTTACTGCAGGTAATTTTTCTCTATGATAGCCTTCTCCATCAATTAGCTTTTGCAGTTGGTCTAATTTTTTAAATGCAGCTATTTCTCCTTCTTTAATAATCGCTTTTCCTTGATCAAAGGATATGACTGTGTAATCTTCAATATCAGGATCAATATAGATATCAGTGAAGGATACTTTTTCTTTCATCGCATTTATAGTACGATAATTATTAATTTGAGTAAGGATATCAAAAGCACCGTTGAGTTGATCTCTGTTTTTAAGTCCATCTTGAACATCCACGCCTATGATGATGTCCATTCCTAAAGCTCTTAACTTTTCTACTGGGTAATTGTCTGTGACGCCGCCGTCTATAAAAAGTCTATTCTCTATTTCTACCGGAGCAAATAAGGAAGGTAAGGCACCACTGGCGTTTACTGCACGAGGTAAATAACCATTATCTAATATAATATCTTCTCCAGTTTCAACATCTGTAGCAACACAAAAAAATGGAATTGGTAATTCACTAAATTCATGCACATCTTTAACATGAGAGAGCAATCTGGAAAGTAAATTATATATATTTTGTCCTTTGCTTAGTGAGTTAGGTACTTGTACTTTAAAGTCCTTAAAGGGTAAGGTCACACCATAGCGTTCATTATCCTTGCGTTCAAAGTATGTTTTAGATTCACGTGGTATGTCATCTGAAATTATATCATCAAAATCAATAGTCTGAAACACAGAATCTAATTGCTTACCGGTGTAGCCAGATGCATATAAAGAACCTACAATTGCGCCCATGCTAGTTCCTGCAACATAATCTATCTTAATACCTAACGAGTCTATGACTTTTAACGTTCCGATATGAGCGAGTCCTTTTGCGCCACCACCAGATAATACTAGACCTATTTTTTGCTTGTTAGCTTTTTGATTTTGTTGCGCATATAAAAAATCCGCTTGCGCGAAAATGAATACTAAGACAATCCATATGTGTTTATTCATTTTCATTCTTATAAAAGTCGATGATTTTTTGTGCTCTTGAAACACCAATAATATCTTCTATTTCTTTTTTAGAAGCTGTTTTGATTCTTTTTACAGATCTGAAATGCCTTAACAACTCAACAGCTGTTTTTTCTCCTATTCCTGGTATGTTGTCTAACTCTGTTTCAATAGCTTGTTTACTGCGCTTATTGCGGTGATGTGTAATCCCAAAACGGTGCGCCTCATTTCTCATTTGTTGAATTACCTTAAGTGTTTCAGAACGTTTATCGAGATATAATGGTACTGGATCGTTAGGATAAAATAATTCTTCTAGTCTTTTAGCAATTCCTATAATGGTGATTTTTCCTCTCAGCCCTAATCTATCTAGAGCTTTTAAACCACTAGATAATTGTCCCTTACCACCATCAACCACTACAAGCTGAGGTAATGGCTCGCCTTCTTCTAATAATCTTCTATAGCGTCTATGTACGACCTCTTCCATACTGGCAAAATCATCTGGACCTTCTACTGTTTTAATATTAAAATTACGATAATCTTTCTTACTCGGTTTTCCATTTTTAAATACGACGCATGCAGCAACAGGATTTGTTCCTTGAATGTTGGAGTTATCAAAACACTCTATATGAACCGGTTCTTCATCCAGTCTTAGGTCTGCTTTCATTTGTGCCATAAGACGTTTAACGTGTCTATCTGGATCTACTATTTTAATAGTTTTAAATTGTTCCTGTCTATAAAATTTTGCGTTGCGCAATGATAAATCTACAATCTTCTTTTTATCACCTAACTGTGGTATTGTTACCTTTATTTGATCACCTAGCTTTACCTCAAACGGCACATAGATTTCTCTACATTGAGAGTTAAAACGCTGGCGCAATTCAATGATTGCAATTTCTAGTAATTCTTGATCGGTCTCTTCTAGCTTTTTCTTGATTTCTAAAGTATGTGAACGCACAATCGCACCATGTGATAATTGTAAGTAGTTTACATAAGCATGTGTTTCATCAGATATCAGACTAAAAACATCTACATCAGTAATTTTAGAATTAACCACAGTAGACTTAGATTGATACTTCTGTAAAATTTCTAGTTTTTCTTTAATGCGTTGAGCGTCTTCAAACTGCATGTTTGCCGCATACTCCATCATTTGTGATTCAAAATGCTTTGCAGCATTTTTATAATCACCTTTTACAATATTGCGTACATTATCAATATTTGCGGCATATGCGGTTTCACTCATTAAACCATCACAAGGTCCAGCACAATTACCTATATGGTACTCTAGGCATACTTTATATTTTCCAGCATTAATCTTATCTGCACTTAGGTCGTATTTGCAAGTACGTAAAGGATATAATCCTTTAATAAGATCTAGTAAGGCACGCACAGTTTTAACACTCGAAAAAGGACCGTAATATTCACTACCATCCTTAATCATTCTACGAGTTAAAAAAACACGAGGAAAACGTTCTTTCTTAATGCATAGCCACGGATACGTTTTATCATCTCGCAACATGATATTATATCGCGGATTTCTATTTTTAATCAAAGAGTTTTCCAGCAATAGCGCATCCATTTCTGTTTCAACCACGATATGTTCAATAGTCACGATTTTCTTAACCATCGATTTTATACGATAACTATCGTGATTCTTTGTGAAATATGATGAAACGCGCTTTTTCAGGTTTTTTGCCTTTCCTACATACAGCAGTTTGTGATCTTTATCATAATATTGATAAACACCTGGTGTAGAAGGTAGGATTCTGATTTGAACCTCGAGCGGTGATAATTCCATAGCGATGTAAAGTTAGGAATTTTCTAGAGCACGCTTTCGCGAAAGCGTATTAAAATCAACCTATTTTCTTATCATTTCTATAACGGTGTGGATTTTGAAAATATTTTAATTTTACAAATAAAAGATGGCAAGTTTTAAAGAAATCATATCAACAAATACACCAGTTTTAATTGACTTTTTTGCTACGTGGTGCGGCCCATGTCAGACCATGATGCCAGTATTAGAAAAGCTTAAAGACGATCTAGGAGATGAGGTTAGAATATTAAAAATAGACGTAGATAAAAATCAGGCGCTTGCTACTCAAATGAATGTGCGTGGTGTTCCTGCTTTTATGATATATAAAAATGGTAAGTTGATCTGGAATGGTAGTGGAGTGCAGCCATTACACGTTCTTAAAGAACAAATAGCAAAGGCATAAACTTGTAGACTCGTAATTTTTTACTTAAAAATAGACGCATTTATTTTAATATAACGTGTCTTATAAACTGAGGACCATGCAAACAGATCAACCAATGAACGTATTAGGAACTGCATTAGAGTCTTGTTGTACTAACCCTATGACCGGTTACTGGCGTGATGGATTATGTCGTACTGCAAGTGAAGATTATGGTACGCATGTAATTTGTGCTGTGATGACGCAAGAGTTTCTGGATTATACTAAGTCTAGAGGAAATGATTTAAGCACACCTATTGCGGCTTATAGTTTTCCTGGTTTAAAACCTGGTGACAAGTGGTGTTTGTGTATTTTAAGATGGTTAGAAGCAGAGAAAGCTGGTGTCGCTCCTCAAATTAATCTTATGGCTACTGACGATGCTGCTTTAAAGTACACTAGTTTAGAATTACTTAAAAAGCATGCGATAGAGTAATAGTTATTTTTGCCAGTCTTCACCTTTAAGTTTTGTGGCAGCAATAATAACATCCATTCTAGAGATTTGACCGATTAATTTACCGTTCTCAGTTACAGGAAAACGTCTGTGACCTGTTTTTAAGAAACGAGTAGCGGCCTCAAAAATGTCTGCTTCTGCTTCTATAGTGTCTACCTGTTTAGACATATAATCACTCACCTTACGATCACCGACGGGCATATTGTGATATCGACTATCGCCTATTACATGCATAAGGTCAGTATCACTTATAATACCCACCAACTCTTTTTTTTCATTGACAACAGGTCCACCTGTAATACGTTGTTTAAGTAAGGTTTCCATTACAGTAGTAATACCTTGATCTGGATTAAAAGTGACTAATTTACGAGTCATAAAATCTTTTACTTGAAAAGCCTGATTTGAACTACTTACCTGACCAGTTCTTTTTCCTACAAAACTTTTGATACCCATAATTGATGTTTTTGAATATCAGTAAGGTAAGAAATTTTTATGAATTTAGTATGTCTTTTTTTTAACTAAAACGCACTTAAAATTTAACTAAAAAAAGAATTGCATATTCTGGAACTAGAATACATTTACTTCATAATCTTAAAGTCATAAACCATGGCAAATAAACCAGCAAAAGGCCCGAAAAATTTCGGTAAACCTTCTTCCAAGCCTGCGGTAGCTCCAAAGGCAAAGAAACAAGCTCCAAAGAAGTAATTGTTTCTTATGGTGCAATACGATTGCACCCTTCAAGTCTAAAAATTAAAAAAGCAAGGCCGTTTCCTTAAAAAAGAAACGGTTTTTTTATACGTTTAATTTTTAGGGTACTGTAGTTCTTTTTGCTTAATTGAATAATCAAAAACTTTATCGCCTTGGGTATCATATATAGTCAGTTTTAAAGATCTATTTCCATAAGAACCAGTAACGTCTATAATTCCAAAATTATGTTCATAAAAAGTAGCTCCTTTTACCTGTAAAGTGTTTCCTTCTTCTCTGGCTTGATGAGTTCCAGCAGTTAATGGTGAACAAGTTATATCTATTAAAGGATAAGCATCTTCACGTTCTAATCTTGATATTTCAGTATGATGTCTATCACCACTTATAAATAGAACACGCTCAATACGTTCTTCATGTAATCGATTTAAGAGACGTTCTCTTTCACCTGGATAAGTCGCATAATTTTCATAAACTGCCGCATCGCTTATGATCTGTCCACCAGCAACGACTACTTTAAAAGATGCGTTGCTAGCTGTTAACGCATCGATAAGCCAGTCTAGTTGATCTTCTCCAAAATAGTCTTTATGGTTATCCATACCTTTATTAGGTGCTCGATGATAGCGATCATCTAGAAAAAAGAATTCAACATCATTAAAAGGGAAGTGCTGTGTGACACCACCATTTCCAGCAGCATTAGTGTTTAAATTTCCCCAGTAATCATTAAAGGCTTTTTCGGTAATTTTTTTATGAACATAACTGCGGTCAGAGTCGTTAGGTCCATAATCATGATCATCCCATGTGGCATAATGATGTACACTTCCTAAAAGTGCCTGCAGTTCTGGTAAGGCACGCGTGTTTCTGTGACGGTATCTAATACCTGTTTCAGTTAAAAAATCAGGTGTTCTTAAATAAGTATTATCTCCAGACCAAAGCATCAGATCAGGATTTTTAGATAAAATACTATTGAAAATTTCATAATGACCACCATATGGCGATGGTCTATCATCTTTTTGATCGTTTATAAAATTGCAAGAGCCTAAAGCTATTTTAAAATCTGGTGGATCTGTTCTATATTGCCATAGGGTTTGTGTCTGAAATTCTAATTTATACTCTCTAGGGACATATATGTCATTAATGTAGAGCTTGTATGTGTAAGTAGCGCCATAGATAACCTCTCGCGGATATAGTTTTGCGATATAATCTCCATCAGCATGAGTTGATACGGTTTCTGTAAATCGCATGTCTTCATCACCTGTAAAGTATCCGATTTTCACATTTGCAGGTGCCTTTGTTTGTACCCATATAAGCGCTTCTCTAAAATCAGAGTAGCCCACCATAGGTCCAGATTGTAGTAAGGATTCTTGTGCTATCGAGAGACTTGATATAAAGAGTAAGAGTAGAAGTATCTTTTTCATGATGATTTTTTAATTTTTAAAGGTCTTAAAAATTTACATAGCCTGTATAAACCTAAGGTTAATTATATGCCATATGATATAGATTATACGCTTTCGCGAAAGCGTTTGTCAAATGATACAATTAACGATTACTTAAAGATATATTCTCATAAATTACATGCATCTTTGCCTACTTAATCGATGATAAATAGTGTCTAAAAAGAAACTTATAATAGGTCGCACTGATCGTGCAGACTTTCCTAAACTTGAAATCGAAAATCTCGATATAAAAATTGATACGGGTGCTTATACCTCTAGTATTCATTGTACTGATATTGTTGAAGAAAACGGTATACTGCTCGCTACATTACTGGATGAAGCACACGAGCAATATCATGGCAAGCAAATGAGGTTTGAAGAGTATGAAATAACTAGTGTGCGTAGTAGTAATGGTACTTCTGAATTGAGGTATGAAGTGCAGGCTAACATCAGACTCTTTGGTAAGTTATGGAAGATTTCATTAACGCTTAGTAATAGAGAGCAAATGAGATATCCGGTGCTTATCGGACGCAAATTTTTATCTTCTAAATTTATCGTTGATTCTGAATTACAGGATGTTTCTTATCTTCAAGGCCTACATGAAAATTAATATACTCTCACGCGGTAAAACGCTATATAGCACACAACGAATGGTGGAAGAGGCAGAAGCTGCTGGCCATCAAGTCAAAGTTATTGACCCATTAAAGTGTGATATAAAATTAGAAAGACAGAAACCTAGCGTTTACTATAAAGGTGAAAAGCTAGATAAACCAGATGCTATCATACCACGTATAGGTGCTTCTATAACCTTTTATGGAACTGCAATTGTACGACAGTTTGAAGCAATGAATTGCTTTACGACAGTGAGTTCGCAAGCTTTAGTACGTAGTAGAGATAAGCTGCAAAGCCTGCAGCGTTTATCAAGTGCTGGTGTTGGTATGCCTAAAACTGTTTTTACAAACTTTGGTAAACATACTGATGCGATTTTAAAAATGGTAGATGGACCACCTGTGGTTATTAAGGTATTAGAAGGAACTCAAGGTATAGGTGTTAATCTCGCAGAAGATTTTGACAGTGCACAGACCATTCTTGAGGCCTATAATACAATGCAGTCAAGAGTTATCGTTCAAGAGTTTATAAAAGAAGCTGGTGGCGCTGATCTTAGAGCCTTTGTGGTCGGTAATCGTGTCGTGGGCGCAATGAAACGTCAGGCGATGGAAGGCGAGTTTAGATCTAATTTACATCGTGGAGGTAGCGCAAAACAAATAAAACTATCTAAGGAAGAAGAGTTAACGGCAATAGGTGCGGCAAAATCTTTAGGGCTAGGAGTTTGTGGTGTAGATTTATTACAAAGTGCACGTGGTCCGTTAGTGCTCGAGGTAAATTCTTCTCCAGGATTAGAAGGTATCGAAGGAGCTACTAACTATAATATTGCTCGTGAAATCATCAAGTTTATAGAGCAAAGTGTATAATGTCGTTAAGAATTATAAACATACTTGATACAGAGATTAAGCCTGGACACAGTTACAAGCTTAATTTTAATAAAGCAAAGCTTTATACCTCAACAGCTATTGAAGTACCAGTAATAATTAGTAGAGCACGCAAGGCTGGTCCAGTAGTGCTACTTACTGGTGGTTTGCATGGTGATGAAATTAATGGTATTGAAGTAGTGCGTCAGATTATTGCCAAAGGTTACAATAAGCCACAGTCTGGTACAATTATCTGTATGCCAGTGCTCAATATTTTTGGGTTTCTGAACATGAAAAGAGAGTTTCCTGATGGTCGTGATTTAAACAGAAGTTTTCCTGGTTATAAATCTGGTTCTCTTGCAGGTAGATTTGCACATCAATTTGTGAATGAGATTTTGCCTCATGTAGATATCGTTATGGATTTTCATACAGGTGGAGCCCAGCGTTTTAATGCTCCTCAAATGCGAGTAGATTCGAGTTATGAGAAATCTCTTGAGTTAGCTCAAATTTTTAAAGCACCGTTTCTTATTCATAGCGGTAAACTAAAAGGGACTCTTAGACATACCTGTATGGAATTAGGTAAAACATATTTATTATTTGAAGGTGGTAAGTCATTTGAGAGTGATAAAAATATTGTTAGGGTAGGTGTCCAAGGAGCAAAAAGAGTATTACATCATTTAGATATGCTAGATGAAGCTTTTGAATTACCACCAGAGACTCCAGCAAGTATCGTAGTTAAAAGTTCAAAGTGGTTAAGAGCTTCTTATTCTGGACTATTTCATCCCAAAGTGCCTTATGGTAGATTAGTTGAAAAGGGTGAATACATTGCTACCATCACTGATCCTTATGGTTCTTTTAGACACAAAGTAAAGTCTAATCAGACCGGATATATCATTAATGTAAATCAAAGTCCGATGGTTTATCAAGGTGACGCCATCTTCCATATTACAGCAAATCATGGAGAAGCAAGCACTCAGAAATAAATATAAACAACTGCGATTAGATTTAAGTCCTCAAAAGGTTGAAGATTATAGTTTACAGATTGCAAATAGGTTGTTAACTATGGATATCTGGGATTTTAAAATGTATCATCTTTTTTTAAGTATAGAAAAACATAAAGAAGTTCAAACAGATTTCATACTTCATGCTCTTCAAGGAAAAGATAAAAATGTCATTTTATCAAAAAGTAATTTTTTAGATTATAGTATGAGTCATTATTTGTTGACTGATGACACTCGTATTCTGATTAATAAATGGGGTATTCCTGAACCAGATGGTAACGGTATTGCAATTGATGAAAAACAGTTAGATGTTGTATTTGTACCGTTGTTGGTTTGCGATTCTATGGGTAATAGAGTAGGCTATGGAAAAGGATTTTACGATAGGTTTTTGGAAAAATGCCGACCAACGGTATTAAAGATAGGTTTATCTTTTGTTAAACCTTTAAATTATCAAATTGAAACCTATCCTAATGATATCCCATTAGATGTGTTGGTCTGTCCTGATGAAATTTACGATTTCAGGCAATAATTTACTAAAAGACTACTGATAGTGCGCAAATGAGCTAGGTGGTTTGCGACTTTTACCTTATTTTTCGGTTGTTACTAGAAAGGCCGGTTAAATTGCTGGTTAGAAATAAACGTTTTCCCCTAAAAAACGATGCAAAACAATAATGAAATAAGTCTTCAAAATGCCTTAGAAGACAAGTCATATTTCTTAAATGAGATAGCTACGATGACTCAAACGGGTGGCTATGGTTGTAATCTAATTACCGGAGCGATTATTCTCAATTTTGGGAGTAGAGACTTGCTTGGGATTCCTCATGATTATGAAATAAATATCGATAATGTTTCTCGATTTTTTGCCAATAAGAAGGTTTTTAAAAAGCTGATAGGTGATTCATTAAAAGGAAATTCTACGATTCTAGATTTAGAAATGAATAAGTTTGACGGAGAACGTCTTTGGGTGCGATTTAATTGTCATCCATTTTTACAGGAAGATAGAGTTGTAGGTCTACGTGGAGTTTTTACAAGCGTAGATCGGTATATAAAAAACACTCAAGAAGTAGAGAACGCTGCTTTAGTAATTAAAGCTCAGAATGAAAGACTAGTTCATTTTGCTCATATACTTTCTCATAATCTAAGATCTCATGCCAGTAATTTGCAACTTACCTTACAGACCTTTGATGATGTCAAAGAGCCTAGTGATGTTGAGGTATTCAATAGTTACTTAAATGATATATCCTTCAGTCTTAATCAGACATTACATCATCTGAATGAAGTCGTGACTATTAATACGGAATTAAAGATTAAAGAGAATATAGATATAGAGGCTATATTTAATAGAGTGTTATTAGATTTTGAAGAAGATATTAAAGCGGTAAACGCAACGGTAACTTATGATTTTGCAGAGTTGCTTTCTATAGAATACGTACCATCATTTTTAGAAAGTGTTTTCAGAAATTTAATAAGTAATGCTATCAAATATAGAGATTTGGAAAGACCATTGAAGATTGTGGTTAAGACTAAATCTAAGAATAAACGGAAGCTGTTAATTATAAGAGATAATGGAATAGGTATTGATTTAAAACGTCATGCAGGTAAATTATTTCATATGTATCGTACCTTTCATACCAATGATGATGCCCGTGGAGTAGGCTTGTTTTTAGTAAAAAGTAAGGTTGAAGCTTTAGGTGGTGATATATCTGTTAAAAGTGAATTAGGAAAAGGAAGTACGTTTTCAATAAGATTTGAATAAATGTCTATAAAAACCATACATAGAGCCTGTATAATTGATGATGACAAACTATATGTAAGTCTGATCAAAATGCTCATAAATAAAAATGAGCTAGCTCAAGAATTATTAGTATTTGAAAATGGCAAGCAAGCCTTTGATTATTTTGAAGAAGCTCTTGCGGGTAATAATGCAACAGCTTTACCACAGGTAGTTCTCTTAGATCTTAATATGCCTATTATGGATGGTTGGGAATTTCTAGATGCGCTGGAGCCATATGCAAATGAACTGAAGCAAAGTAGTCTCAAGCTTAACGTGGTAAGTTCTACCATTAATCCTGAAGAAATGAATAAAGCTCGTAATCACGCTATTGTAAACGACTTTATTACAAAGCCTATATCAAAAGAGGCGATGATAAGTGCTTTTAGACTCTAAGATTTTTCTGGAAAAGCTTTTTTACTAAAAAGAATTAATAAGATTACACCTATTGTTATAGCAGAGTCTGCTATGTTGAATATCGCGTTAAAAAAAGAAAAGGTTTCTCCACCGATCCATGGCAACCATGCTGGCCATACACCATCAAAAAGAGGGAAATAAAGCATATCCACTACTTTACCATATCCTAATGGTGCATATCCATTTTCAGGAAATAAAGTAGCTACCGCGCCATGATCACTACCAGAAAAAATCACCCCATAAAATATAGAGTCAATAATATTACCTAAAGCACCAGAGAAAATAAGTGCAATGGATATAATAAGAATTTTGTGGCCGTTATTTTTAATACTATTCCATAACCAATACCCAATACCAAAAACGGCAAAGACTCTAAAAATAACTAGAATCAACTTCCCATATTCTCCTGGAATTTCAGCGCCCCATGCTGCACCAGCATTTTCATAAAACATGAGTTTGAATTTATTAAGATCATAAATTGGGTTGTTGGAATCTGTAGTAAGTGTATAATTCAGTTTGATATAGATCTTACTGATTTGATCAATTAATAACACTAAAATTATAATAAGAATCGCTTTGGATAACTTCATCAGTTGCGTTTGGATAGGGGCAAAAATACTATTTAATCCTTAATAGTAATGTTGCTATTTATGGTTTCTATTTTCTGGTTATAATAAACAATCGACTCATTAGTTAATTGGGTTATTACACCATATTTTGTGGACAATTCTATGTAAGATGACGGATTGATGACTGTAACCATCGCGTTTACTGATACGATATGAAAATCTCCACGTACATTTTTTAATAAACAGCTGCCAGATTCTAGATTGATAAAAGAAAATTCAAATTTACCATTGATGCTTAAAAAGCAATTGCGCGAGTTAATATCTAGAGCTAAGTTTTCTGGAAGGTAAATCGTTGCTTTTCCGTCTATAATCTTGTGTGCACTCAATTTGTCTTGTGGAAAAGAAAAGCTGGGATTAAAAGGATCGGTAATTTTTAAAGTGTCGTTGGATATTGCTGTATTTAACAAAACTGCACTTCGGTATTCTCCTCCTTGACTTTCAATTATTCTAATGTGTTCCTCTTTCGTTGTAATAATTTCTAGCTCAATAGTAGATTCTAGATATATGTCAACTGTAGAGATTCCTGTGTTGTCATAAGTGATATGACTAGAATTGCGTTGTGATTGCGCTTTCGCGAAAGCGAATATCAAAAATATGCTTAGAAGAGAACTCCTTTTGACTACAGGGCATTTATGCAATAGAGCCATAGTTAAAAGGAGTTAATTATAAAATGCAAAATCTGTTAAGACTGCATGTTTTTTGCTTCAATACTCAATGTTGCGTGAGGTACTAATTCTAAGCGTGCTTTTTTGATTTTCTTTCCAGTGACACGACAGATACCATAAGTTTTATTCTCTATACGTATCATCGCATTTTTTAAATCTCGGATAAATTTTTCTTGTCTTATGGCTAGTTGAGAGCTAGTCTCTTTATTCATTACCTGACTACCTTCATCAAATGCCTTAAACTGTGGTGCCGTATCTTCTGTACCATTGCTGGCGTCATTCATATATGCACTTTTGATAAGCTCATGTTGTTTTATGGCTTCGTCCATTTTTTCTTGTACTATGGTTCTAAAGTAAGCTAGGTCTGCGTCTCCATATCTTTCTTTTTCTGCTGTATTACTCATGTTCTATATTTTTTTAATCTGTATTGAGGTCACAATGTCGTCAAATTCAACAATCGTACCATTATCTACAGTTTGTATTAATGTTAAATCATCTGCTAGTGTTTCATCCATGATGTATTTCTCATTAGAATGAACTGCGTCGTCAATCTCATTTTGTGATTGTATCACAATATTGATACGATCTGTTACCTCGAGACCTGAGTCTTTTCTTATGTTTTGAATACGATTCACAAGTTCTCGTGAAATCCCTTCCTTTTTAAGTTCAGGTGATATCGTTACATCGAGCGCAACGGTTATTCCAGATTGATTTGCTACTAGCCATCCTTCTATATCTGAAGATGTAATCTCCACGTCTTCAAGGGTCAAGATAATTGCATTTCCATTTACTTCAACCTCTTTTTGCCCAGTTTTTTCTAACAAAACGATGTCTTCTTGTTGAAAACTTTTAATTTTCCCAGCTATTTGCCCCATCGCCTTACCAAATCTAGGTCCTAACGCTTTAAAATTTGGCTTGATTTCTTTAACTAATATACCACTAGCGTCATCAATTAATTCAATCTCTTTTACATTTACCTCACTTTTTACAAGGTCTGCAATCGCTTCTATTTGTGCCCTATCTTTTGCATCTAATACTGGTATCATGATACGCTGTAAAGGCTGACGTACTTTGATACTTTCCTTTTTACGTAACGATAGAGTAAGACTAGAAATTACTTGTGCTTTATGCATTTTTTCTTCTAGAGCTGCATCTATTAGAGACTCATCTGCTTTAGGGAATAATGCAAGATGTACACTTTCACTTGCGTCGCTTTCACAAACACTAGTTAAATCGCGGTATAGTTGATCCATAAAGAATGGAGCAATAGGTGCGCCTAATTGTGCTACCGTTTTAAGACAAGTATAAAGTGTCTGGTAGGCAGCAATTTTATCTTGCTCATAAGTTCCTTTCCAGAAACGTCTTCTACATAAACGTACGTACCAGTTACTTAAGTTCTCAGTCACAAAAGTGGTGATGGCTCTAGCAGCCTTTGTAGGTTCATAATCTTCATAGAATGCTGTGGTATCTTTTATCAAAGTATTTAACTCAGATAAAACCCAACGGTCTATTTCTGGACGTTCTTCTAATGGAATGTTAGCTTCACTATAAGTAAACCCATCTACGTTTGCATACAGACTGAAGAAAGAATACGTGTTATAAAGTGTACCGAAAAACTTACGTTGCACTTCTGTGATACCGTCTAAGTCAAATTTAAGGTTGTCCCATGGATTAGCATTACTCACCATGTACCAGCGAGTAGCATCTGCTCCATATTTACCTAAAGTCTCAAAAGGATCTGCTGCGTTACCTAGACGTTTAGACATTTTCTGTCCATTTTTATCTAGTACGAGTCCGTTAGAAACTACATTTTTATAAGCCACGTCATCACTTATCATGGTAGCGATAGCGTGTAGTGTGTAGAACCATCCACGAGTTTGATCCACACCTTCGGCAATGAAATCTGCTTTTCTAAGTTGGTTTTCTACTTGTTCTTTATTTTCAAAAGGATAGTGCCATTGAGAATAAGGCATAGAACCAGAATCGAACCATACATCAATAAGGTCTGATTCACGTGTTAGTTTCTCTCCATTTTTACCTACTAGATAAATGTCGTCTACCACGTTTTTATGAAGATCTACAAGGTTGTAATTCTCTTCACTCATATCGCCAGTTTTAAAGCCAGCAAAAGGATTAGAAGTCATAAATCCAGCTGCTACAGATTTCTCTATCTCTGCTGTAAGTTCTTCTATAGAACCTATAATCATTTCTTCAGTTCCAGTCTCATTTCTCCATATAGGCAATGGGATTCCCCAGAAACGAGAACGAGATAAATTCCAGTCGTTTGCATTTGCCAGCCAGTTGCCAAATCTTCCTTCTCCGGTAGATTTAGGTTTCCAGTTGATAGATTTGTTCAGCTCGTGCATGCGGTCTTTAAATTCCGTCACTTTTATGAACCAACTGTCTAGTGGATAGTATAAAACAGGCTTGTCAGTTCTCCAGCAATGTGGATAACTGTGGACATATTTTTCTACTTTAAAAGCACGATTCTGTTCTTTTAAAGCAATCGCGATATCTACATCTACAGAGCGTTCTGGCGCTTCTCCATCTGCAAAATATTCGTTCTTTACATATTTACCACCTACCTCTGGCAGTTCATCTCTAAATTTTCCTTGAAGCGTTACTAGCGGTACTGGATTCTGATTTTCATCTAGAACCAACATCGGTGGAATAGGCGGATTTGCTTGTTTAGAAACCAGCGCATCGTCTGCACCAAATGTAGGTGCTGTGTGCACGATTCCTGTACCGTCCTCAGTAGTTACAAAGTCTCCTGCAATTACTCTGTAAGCATCTTGTGCATTTTCATACGGTTGTGCATATGGCAACAACTGCTCGTATCTTAAATTTACCAGATCAGTTCCTTTACAAGAACCTAATAACTGATAAGGGATTTTTTTATCTCCTAATTTGTATTCTAGTTTCGCTTTCGCGAAAGCGTCACCTTCTAAATGCTCATACTTCTTACCAAACTGGTAGCTCACTAATTTCTCAGCAAGAATCACCTGCATAGGTTCTCCAGTATATTGGTTAAAAGTCTCAGCTAGTACATATTCGATTTTAGGACCAACGGTAAGCGCAGTGTTAGATGGCAGTGTCCATGGAGTAGTAGTCCAAGCAAGGAAAAATACATTGCCATTGTTTTCAAATGGTAATTTTGATGGATCCTCAACTTTAAACTGTGCCGTAACTGTCGTGTCTGTAACGTCTTGATAGGTACCAGGCTGGTTCAACTCGTGCGAGCTCAATCCAGTTCCTGCAGCTGGAGAATATGGTTGTATCGTGTATCCTTTATAAAGTAAATCTTTGGAATAGATTTGTTTCAATAGCCACCATACAGATTCCATATATTTAGGCTTGTAGGTAATGTATGGATCTTCCATATCTACCCAGTATCCCATATCATCTGTAAGCTTGCTCCATATGTCTGTATATTTTAATACCGCATCTTTACAGGCTTGATTGTAATCTTCAACAGAGATTTTAGTTCCGATATCTTCCTTAGTGATTCCTAGTGCTTTTTCGACACCTAACTCAACTGGAAGTCCGTGTGTGTCCCATCCAGCTTTACGATTTACTTGGTAACCTTGCTGGGTTTTAAAACGACAAAATAAATCCTTAATCGTACGTCCCATAACGTGGTGAATACCAGGTAATCCATTTGCAGATGGCGGTCCTTCAAAGAAAATAAAAGGTTCATTTCCTTCACGAGTCGTCATGGACTTATTGAAAATGTCGTTTTCTTTCCAGAAGTTTTTGATGCGTTGATCTACTTCTGGAAGGTTCAATCCTTTGTATTCATTGAATTTTTTGCTCATCACACAGGTGTTTTAAAGCTGGCAAAAGTACGGAAAAGGCATGAAAAAAGCGCTGAAATTGTTCAGCGCTTTTGGTGAGTTTGGGTAAATCCCTATAATGAATTTATTGTTTTATAAATTTAAAAGACTGCGTTTGTTCTTCATCATTTAATTGTAAATAGTACATACCTTTTGATAGTCTTTGAATATCTAGTTGAGCGCTACTTGGGAAACTACCTTTTTGCACTTCTTGTCCTAGGCTGTTCAAAATGGAATAAGATGATATGGATATTTGGGTTTTTACAGTGATAAAAGAGGTTGCTGGATTAGGGTAGATTTGTACAGGAGCTGTTGATACTTCATCATTGCTAAGTGTCATCACATTAGGTGTTAAATATACCTTGAAAGCTTGACCTCTAGAAGCAAGAGCATATGTAGGGCCTCCCGTAACTAACTCAGCTTTCATATATCGGTTCAAATTTGGATCTGATATATTAGGGTCTGTACCCATATTTGCTGCAGAAACGGTTTCTCCAGAAGATGTATTTATTATGTTAATTAGAAAATTAGAAAAACCAAAATCAGCAGGTAAATTATTGAATTCATTTTGTGAAACGGTAATTACAGCTTCACGGCAGTCTCCACAACTCACTACTTGGGTAAGATCATTAGGATTGTAACGAGCGTTCATGTATATATCTAGTACACCAGCTTGAGTATCACTAAATGTCATGGTGGCTGGAGTTAGTGAAATATCTGCTTCCCAAATCACCATATGATAATCATCAGGTCCTGAGGTGGCTGGAATAGTCATACCGCCCCAAATCATACCTGGCCCTTGATATGCGCTGACGTGTAGAGATTTTATATCATCTATCATGTAGACATCATCATAAGCCCATAAATTACTAACTGTACTACTATTATTTGGGTCATAACTGATGTGTTCGAAACCCTTATCAAATGCTTCTTTGGTAGAATATCCATTACGCATATGGTCAGATCTTGGACCACTTCCCATATTAATAAAAATTAAGAGCTCGTCGTTTGATAAACATGCTAAATCTTCGGGTGTACCTGCAGAAAAATCAAGAGCATAATTTTGATTAATTAAATTAAAATTATCATCATATACATCAATACCTTCATTTCCTGAACTATTAATATTTGCTTTGGATACATAATATTTGTTATCACACATTACTATATATGCATTGTTTCCTAAGCCTGTAAATACATGAACTGGTGTTCCCAGGTTATTAGGATCCATTACATGGTATTGCAAATCTCCATTTATACGGATTTTAAAAGCAAAAAATCCGTTACCTAAGTCGACACCATTAGACCTCAAAAAAGATCCGTTAATATTGACGGCGTTCGGTTTAACATCATCCGAAATATTACCAATTTGATGACTACTGAGTAGTGTCTTGGTATTATTGTCAATTTCTAAAAGCCAAACATTACCATTAGTACCTTGTCCCATATTAGATATAAGGCTGGATAAATTTTGACTATCATCAAAGTCATCGTAGACTAGTTTAGCGTTATTATTACTTGCACCAAGTAAAATATAAGATCTATTTCCAATACTTATTGGTGATGCATAACCACATTCAAAAGCTACCAAGGTAGTTCCTGTACTATCAACGTTTAAATTTGAATCTAAAAATAGTAATGATTCGGAATAAAGAAAAATAGGTGTTCCTACTGACCAAGTTTTTCCATATCCAAATAAACTATTGTTTGTTTCATTATAATAAAATTGACCATTATTGACTGTATTAAAGGATGGATTATCATTTGGGATTTCTAAGGTATGTAGTAAATTGGCTGATGAGTTCCATTTACGCATCCTAGCGGTTCCAGAGAAACCGCCAGGAAGTGTTGTTGTAATTAAATTTCCAGAATCATTTCTTAATGAATGAATAGGTAATTCACTCAAGGTGATATTTTTTGTTGTTATAGTTTGTGCCAAGCTAATCGTGAAAATAAACAGTGAACAAAAAGTAAAAATTAGTCTCATAAATCGTTGGTTTTGAGTAGGCCTAAACATAATTAGACAATCAAAGATAAATTATTTGTAGTTTTTTACTTAGAGAAATTTAATTCCCTTCATTTTCCAAAGGGAAATACTTTTAGTTATAACTTTTCAACTTCAGGTTCAAATCTTATTCCCACGTTAACTACATCCTCTTAATGCTATCGACAAGCTTCTCGCTGGCTACCTTCTCGCGGAAGCGGTCTGTTATGAAAGGAAATGAGAATGAAGTAGGATTTTTGCTTTTTAGCTTGTAGTTGGTTTAAGCAGTTTGAGATTAATCATCTTCTTCAATAGAAAATAGATGGACATTATTATTAGCCTCTTCTCCTACAAACCATCCGTAATGTCCCGGTTCTAAGTTTTTCACGATAAGTAAATAAGACATATCACTATCCTGATATTTTTTACCTTTAAATGCTATTGATTCTACGTCTCCAGAGCTTTGTGCACCGGTAGTAACACTTACAGAGGATATTTCTGCCACTCGATTTTTACCTTTTTTTTCAAACTTGACAAGTTGGGCTAGATTTTTTGGGTTTTTTGAGTTGTTCCCATGATTATAGATGAAGTAATAAGTATTTTGTTTTGGTAAAATAGTTGTTGAGATTTTACCTCTTACAGATACTCTAGATTTAACTTTTCCTATTCCAGTTAACATAGCGCCCATAGAAGCTTTTGTTTTTACTGAAGCTGTTTGATATTCTAACTCTATAGAATTTCCACTCTCACTAGCAAAAATAATTTCTCCTTCAAAAGAAGGTTCTTCAACATTGATTTGCTGACCTATAACTAGGATAGGTGCACTAAGGAATAATAATAGTAAATTTATTGTTTTCATAATTGATTGATTTTGTGGTTATAAATTTCTGTAGATACCTCAATTCAAAAAATTAATTATGAAAATCTATTGATTTTTAGGGAAAATATTATCCGTAAAAATGCTCTAATCTTTTATTTGTTTCTTTCTTGTAAGTGCTACTAACAGTAAATTCATGCTTTTCGATTTTAAGACGCGATCCGTTGATTCTTGATACGTTGATATTTTCCCCTACGTTAACTATGTAGCTTTCATTAATACGTATATAGTGATATGGAAGCTTACGCGAAAGCGAGCTTAAACTATCTTTCAAAAAATAGTATTCTCCATTGATAGTCAAAAACCAACAGTAATTCTTTTCTACTTTTTCAATTTGATTATTCTCATTAGTATATGGAGCTGTAGAAAAGAATACAATATCTGAATAATTTACCTTTACTTTTGAAATGATATCACGTCCCATATTTTTTATCTCATCAAGATAGCCCACTAATCCTATAACACCTTTTTTATAATTGTCAATAGTGACTGTTCTTTTATGAATTGCAGTATGTATAGCACGAGTAATTTCTTCAACGTTAAGTCTAGGTTTAGTTTTAACTATAAAATGCTCGTGATTAGTATGCATACCTTTAGAGAAGGTCATATTGTCACTTAAGCTAGTCAAGTAAATGAACGGTATATTGTAGTTTTTATAAAGAGCTTCACCTAATTGTATGCCGTTTTTATCACCTTCTAGATTGATGTCTAATAAAACAATATCAGGAGTTTTTTTATGTATACGTTGTATAGCCTCTTCATAAGATTTAGTATACTCATCCACTATAAAGTTTTGTTTCACTAGTGTACGTCTTAGACGTTCATATAGTGTTGCCTCGTCTTCAACTATTAAAATATTATTTTTCATAATACATTTATTTAGGAAAAGTGATATTTAAAATTACACCGTTATTGTTTTTCAGTTCAAAGGTACCGTTGAGTTGTTTTGATAGTAGTTTTATGATTCTTAAACCAAAAGTCTCCGATTCCTCAACATTAAAATCTTCAGGAAGTCCTTTTCCATTGTCTTTTAATGTTACCGCATAGCTGTTTTTATTTTCTACTACATTAATTGACACCTTACCGGACTTATTTTCAAAGGCATATTTGAATGAGTTTGTTATAAACTCATTTATTACTAACCCAATACTGAAAGACTTATCTGCCTTAATTGTGAGACTGTTATTAATGTTATTTACAATTTCAATTTCATGGTTTGAGAAAGATGCGGTAATATTATTAGAGAGTTTGTCAATGTATTTTTTAAGATTTAAATTGGTGATATCTTCTTTTAAATACAATTGCTGGTGTACTTCATTGATGCTATCAATTCTATTTTGTAATTCACTAAGTTTAGTTGTGAATCTTATCTCATTAAACTCTTCCTTTGCTACTTCTATAAAAGTGTCGATAATGGACAAGTTGTTTTTTACACGATGGTGTAGTTCTTTTTGTAGGGATTCAATAGTAGCTTTTTGTTTTTTAAGTCTATTAAAGAAGTAATAAATGAATACTATTATAGCTATTAAAGCTAGAAGTAAAATTAATAGATATAATATATTTTTGTTTTTATAACTAACTTCAGTTTGGTTTAATCGTTCTTGAATCCTTAATCGATGTAATTCCTCATCTACTACCCTTTTTTGCGATCTTAACTGTAAAGAATCTTTAAGATTTTTATAAAAATCAATTTGAATACTGTCTCTAAAATTATCCCAGATATTATAAGATTCTATGCATTTATTTTTATCTGATTCTCTCAAATCGATCTGATGCTTTAATCTAAGTATACGCTCTTTTGCTGTTGTATTAAAATCATGCGAATTATCTCGTTCAAAATTTACAATTTCACTTTTAACGCCATTCAAATCTTTAGAAAGTTCAATCCCTAATTTTGAAACCTGAATTAGTGTTTCCATTTTTTTAGATACATCAGTCTCTTGTGTAAGCTTTTCTAAAGCTAAAAGGTGCTCATTTGCATCTTTCAAATTATCTTTTAGTGCTAGAAGGTAGATTAAGTTATTTAGAGATTCTATTTTAAACTGCTTATCATCAACTAATGAAGACATTTTAACAGATAGGTCTATAAGAGTAATTGCTTGTTCAAATTTCCCTTCGTTTATTAAAGTTTTTCCTAATCCATCTCTAACATACATTTGCGGAATAGGATCGTTAGCTTTAAAAATAATTTGATGGTTTATACCTTCTTTAAATTGATTAACTGCTTCATAGGTATCATAAATGTCATTGTAAATATTACCTAAACCTACGCAAGCCTCAACATAGAGCGCCGAGTAGGTTTCATTACCTACACATTCTTTTACATTAATATAATTTTCAATTGCCTTAGAAAATAATGCTTCTCGATGGTATTTTTTAGCATGTTCTAAAAATGTTTGACAAGAAGAGTTTGAATTTTCATATTCTGTATCTTGCGAGTAACCATTGTTTACCGAAAATATTATGATAACTAATGTTAAAAATATAAAGAAGTTATTTTTTTTCATTTGCTTAATTTGTCTTTTATTGTGTGGCTCGTCTTGTTCAAATAAGAATACAAAATCAGAGATAAGCGATTATTTAAATTCAAATAATTATCACGAGTTATTTTTAACTTTAAAATATCCTAAAAGTCCTGCAGTGGAGTCTATAGAAACTAGATACAGTTCTATAATTGAGGATAGCTTGTTTATATTGAGGCCTAATAGAAATAATAATCTAAGAATTTATCCAACCGAGTCCGTTAAAGATTTAATTCTCCAAGAGTCGGATGATTCCTACACAATGATTGGTGTAATTTATGATTTTAAATCTATTGACTCGATTGTTCAAAATAAAGACTATACTCATTTTATGGTTTATACAAAATATTCATTAAAAGGCGTTTCAAAAATTTATGAATCAGATGGGTTAACATTTGACGCAAATGATCTTTTACCTAGTAAAATAGTGACATTTACATTTAATAATACACTATTAGGTTTAGAGTTGGTCTCCATTGATGATCCAAACATCTATCATTCAGGCAAGTAAATCTAAACGTTAAAATTTTAACAAACAAATTATTCTTATCTAAATTGTAGGAATTTAATTCTCCTCTGTTTACATAGTATTTTCATTAACTTAAATGGTATAGTCATTATTAAAACTTATAGAAATAATTTAATGGATTAACTAATAAAATAGTTTGTAGTTAAGAAACTATATTTATCTAATAATTAGTCTCATATATCATATAAATCTTAGAGAAATAGAGGTGAAAGAAAAGTGTAGCTTTTTATAATCATTTGCCTTACTTCAAATTCAAAATCCTTAAATTTAAAACTTAATATTCACGCAGTAAAAGAATTTTATGTCAGATGACCTTATGGAATCTAAGGCAGCTCTTGAGCCTTTTCCTTATCATAAAATGTTGAGAGATCATTTGAAAAGTCGCAAGAAAACCTGGCAGTGGTTTAAAGATGAGAAAGTAAAGACGCAACAAATAGAGTCCTTCAAAAAAGAACTTCTTAAAAACACCTACAGACTCGATACAGACAGTCATCGCAATCTATACCAGATGGCGCAAGACATATGTGTAGATTTAAATATAGATGCACAGGTTACATTATATCAAGAGAATAATAGCTTACAGTTAAACGCAAGCATATCAGTTATAGATCAAGAAGCTCACATTGTATTCTCAGGTAATATCTTACAGTTGCTGGATGAAAAACAACTTAAGGCATTACTAGCGCACGAGTTATCTCATTATCTATTCTATAAATTAGAAGATGGAGAATATGAAATCACACAGCGTATTATTCTTGCTTTAGCAAACGATTCTCGTAGTGAAGATAGTATCATTGAAACTGCACGTATTTTCCAATTATACCTCGAGCTTTTTTGTGATGCCGGCGCATTTAAATCATGCCGAGAGCATTACACAGTCATTCAAATGTTGATCAAGCTTAATACAGGTCTGTCAGAAGTGAATGCGCAAAGCTACCTAAATCAGGCAAAAGAAATTATCAATCAAGATGATGAAGCTACAAATCAACAAACGCATCCAGAATCATATATACGTAGTATAGCCCTAGATTTAAAAGCACGTAACTCTCGAGAATATCACGAGGAATTGCACAAACTTATAGAAGGAAAATGGGATGTTAACAGTCTCGATATTTTTGAGCAAGAAAAAACTAGAGCACTATCTAGGGATTTTATACAAATCATACTGCGACCACAATGGATGAATTCTAGTGCGGTACTCAATCTCGCTCAACAGTTTTTTACAGATTTCGCAAGAGAAAAAGAAGTGGATACAACTAAACTGTTGGAACGTTTGAAACACACCACACCTAGTACAAAAAGTTATTTGTCTTATGTCCTATTAGATTTTGCTAGAATAGATAGCGAATTAGAAAAACTGCCTATTGCACATACCTTAGAAATAGCAGAATTGCTTGGTCTAATAGAAGAATACGAACGAGTTCTTAGAAAAGAACTCAAACTTAGCGTTCGCAGTTTTAAAGACTTAAAGCAAGAGGCGATGACGGATTTGAGCAACGTTAATGAAAATCAAGATAACAGCATCTACGATAATGAGTGATTATAAAGCAAGTTTTTTTAGTCTTTTAGATGAGGTGAAAGATCATGGCGGTAGTACCACGGCAGATTTTATTGCACGTGTATTACCGCTTATAGAAAAGGCTCATTTTTTGAGATCTCGCAATCTCGTGTTAGGGGTTTATTCTATTGAAGATATTTACTTTAATGGAAGAATCATCTCCATAGATTCTGAAGGAAAAGAGTTTAGAACAGGAGAGCACAAGATATTTAAAAAACCTAAACAGCGCTATGCGGTTGAAGTAAGTGGTAATTATAGTGAAATAAGTAAGATTGAAGGTGATGATTATGACCAGCACATCTATGATGATGAAGCGATTCAAGAGGATTTTGAAAAACCTATAACTAAGCCTGTTTACCTTGCACGATATAAAAGTTGGGATTTAGAAACAGGACATTATGATCCTATTACTGAGATTTTTACACTAGGCTTTATACTAGCTTCAGTCGCATATGGTATAGATTTTAGAGACATTGACGAGCTTAAGCGTTTTATAGAAAACCGTGAGCGCTTATATTTCTATAACAAAGATTTACATCCTACCATACATCACGTGATTAGGGAAATGACACCTTTGTACAGAGAAGATCGTGCACCTAGTCTTGAAGAAATCATTGCGAAACTCAAAAATTACCGAGATTTCAATCCAGAGAATTACATTGATTTAACAGATACTGAAGGGTTCCGTAATTTAAATCTGTCAGACCGTGGTAGCTATATTCTAGATAAATTAAAACGTAGACTTTTTGATATTTCGCGCAGGAATAAATTGCTTTACTTTAATGATCGTGGTGGTTTCTTAAACTTGACAGAAGCCTCAGTGCCTATGTTACTGGACTATAAAAACATTACTGAAAAGGATTTGATTTTTTGGAACGCTCATATTCAAACGCAGTTCATTTCAAAGAAAAAAGTCAATCTTAATAGATATTTAGAACTTGATAAAAACAGATTTTTAAGTCCAGCACTTAATAAAATAAGACTAGAGGCGCGCAAGAGTACAAATGAATACGGTTTTGATCAATTGCGTGTTGTTGTTGCTTTTTTGCACTGGTATAATTTTAAAGAAAGTGAAGATGAGCGTATCAGTTCGCCGCTGTTATTATTACCAGTTTCTTTGGTAAAAAAGAAAGGTGTTAAAGATCGTTTTGAACTAAATGTAAATGATTCTGAGGCAGAGATCAATCCAGTATTAAGTTACTATCTTAAAGATTTATACGGTATTGAATTACCAGATTTTATAGACCTAGAAACCAGTTCTATTGAAGAGCTTGTTCAAAGTATCAAAAACCAAATCTCACTAGGTGGTACAGGAATCGATTTAAGATGGAGAGACAAGCCTAAAATCCAGTTAATTCACAAGCTGGCAAAACGCAACTTCAAACTTAAAAAGCGCAAACTTTCTAATCGCAATTCTGGTTTAAGCACACGCAGTTATGACTATTCTTATGACGCTCAAAATGTAAAACCATTAGGGCTTGCTATTTTCAATAACCTGATTGCCAAAAAGCATAACGAGCTCGAGTATATCATTAATGAGGATATCAACCCATACAGTGATCTTGCTGTTGCAGAGCGCCGCCGCAGTTTTTATCATACCGATAATGATGGAGATGTAAATCCGCTGGTATGGGAAGTGGATACTTGTAACATGACTATAGGTAATTTTAAGTACCGTAAAATGAGTCTTGTACGAGATTATTCTGAGATTTTAAAAGCCGATATTAAAGATGAGGTCTTTGATGAACTCTTCAGTGAGCAGCCCAAGAAAATGAATCTCGATGGTTATCAAAAAAGTGGTTTAGCAGACTTATATCCCATTATCCAGTCAGATCCTACACAATCTCAAGCCGTTTTAAGAGCTCGGTCTGGCGAGAATTATATCATTCAAGGACCACCAGGAACCGGTAAGTCGCAAACCATTACTAACCTCATTGCTGATTATGTAGCTAGAGATCAAAAAGTGCTTTTTGTTTGTGAAAAACGTGCCGCTTTAGATGTGGTTTTTCACCGATTGAAAAATAAAAAACTAGATGAGTTGTGTTGCCTGATCCACGATTCTCAAACCGATAAAAAAGCCTTTATAATGAATCTCAAGGATACCTATGAGGCCTTTATGAAGAAGGATATGAGTACTTCTACGCTTTCGCGAAAGCGTGAAAAAATTATCAATCAAATAGAAACACATCTAGGGAAGTTAGAGCATTTTCACGATACGATGCGTGATGGGATGCCGCCACTTTTTGAGCTGTTTCAAGAGTTGATTACCTATTACCAAACCAAAGAAAAGCTCAGTGATAACGAGTTAATTTATGTTCCGTTTTATAAGGAATGGAAAGAAAATGAAACATGGATAACCGAAATGATTGCTCAAATAAAATTGAATAATCACGGACATAATATTTCAGATTATGCGCTAAATGGATTATCTCAAGGATTACTTGATGTACCTAATTCTAAAGGAGTTGTTCTAGAAAAAATAGAAGCAACAGTGAGTTTGTTAGATCGTCTCAATGAACTCCTCGATGAACAAGAAGTTACTGTCAGAACACAATCTGTTGCCGCATGGCGATTAGAATTTGATTTTGCATCTAAGGTTTCAAAAATAGTAGCTCAAAATGCATTAGGGGTTTTTGATACCAGTACGATTGCCGCTTCTAATTTGGATAATTTAAATAGACGAATTGAGAAACAGCGCAAGTTGTATCTAAGACTTGTTGATGAAAACAAAAACTGGACACAGAAACTAGATGCGACAGATGCTAAAATTGCTCAAGAACAATGGCAACGATTAGATGGTTCTTTTTTTAAATTCTTAAACCCTAGCTGGTATAGAATAAAAAATCAACTTAAGGCTGCTTATAATTTTAGGGCTCATAATATTGCGCCTTCTATAGAGTCTGTGTTAAAGACCTTAAATGAGGAATATGCAGCACTAGAATCTTTAGAGCAACAACGAGAAGAAGCCGCCAACAAATTTGGTTTAGAAGATTTTGTAAGCGACTATGAATGGATCAAACAACAGCAGCTAGATCCTGATGACATCATTAAAAGCTGGATGGCGACAGATCATACATCATATGTGAATAGCCTATTAGGTTTTAAATTAGATTTTGATCAATTTGATGAGAATTTAAATCAACTATTTACAAATTGTGATCATCACTTACTCTCTCAAATAGAAGATAAATTACAACGTGGTAAGGCTAGTATTCATACTATAGGGCTTTTTACACCTTATATCATGCAATTACAGTCTACAAGTAAAGAGATGCAAGATAACTTGCGCCGTAAACCATGGCAAACTGGCGACATCGCTTTCCATACCGCTTATAAATCTTTAAAAGAGGTTTATGATAAAGAGCCTGTATTCTCTCAAACCAGTGAAGATATCCTTGCTAGTTCCGTACGCAGTGTAGATGCTTTACTAGATAGTTATTATGAATCTAATGTAGCTTTTATACGTTCTAAGATTAGAGATAAGTTCTTAAATAAAGTGCGCATTACAGAATCTGTTGCAGCACAATTAACACCAGAAGAAAAAATCCTTAAAAAGAAATATAATGCTTCTCGACGTGTATTAGAAAATGAGTTTGGCAAAAGTATGCGTTATAAATCCATACGTGAGCTAGCTACTGGAGAGGCACAAGAAATAATGACTACTTTAAAACCAGTATGGTTAATGAGTCCGTTGAGTGTCAGTGATTCTATGCCTATTGACACGTCAATATTTGACGTAGTAATCTATGATGAAGCTTCTCAAATCACGGTAGAAGAAGGCGTTCCATCCTTATTTAGAACGCATCAAACGATTATAGTAGGTGATGAAATGCAAATGCCGCCTACAAACTTCTTTAGTTCCAATACTACAGATCAAGAAGAAGATGAAGAAGAGACCGAAGAGAAAACAGGAATTATGCTGGATGCAGATAGCCTCTTAAATCAGGGCGCTAGAAAATTGAGTTCCGTCATGCTAGGATGGCATTATCGCAGTCGTCGAGAGAGTTTAATTAGTTTTAGTAATGCCGCTTTTTATAAACGCAATTTACTTACCATACCTGACAGTCGTATCCCTAATGCAGGTATAGAGCCGCTGGAGCCTATTATCACGCCAGATCAAGAAATAGATGCTCAGGATGTGCTCAAGCGCAGCATCAGTTTTCATTATATGGAAAATGCGGTATATCATAAACGTGTTAATAAAGACGAGGCGACTTACATCGCAAATATGGTACGCACGTTTCTTATGAAAGATGTGAAAAAAAGCATAGGTATTGTTGCATTCTCTATGGCGCAACAAAGCGAGATAGAAGAAGCACTGGATAAACTAGCTCAAGAAGACCCACATTTTGGGAAATTGCTAGAAGAAGAATATCAGCGTACAGAAGAAGATCAGTTCGTGGGATTATTTGTTAAGAATCTAGAGAATGTTCAAGGCGATGAGCGTGATATAATTATCATGAGTATTTGCTACGGTTTTAATAATCAAGGTAAGATGTTTATGAACTTTGGACCTATCAATAGACGTGGTGGAGAAAAACGATTGAATGTAATTTTCTCACGTGCAAAGCGCAATATGATTATTGTTTCTTCTATTCTCGCGGCAAATATTAAGAACGATTATAATGAAGGAGCTAATTATTTTAAACGTTTTCTCGCTTACGCAAAATTTATTAGCGATGGACAATTAGAGTCAGCAAATGGTATTTTAGACAGCTTACATCTTGATGACGACGAAGAAGAAAGAACAAAACGCTTACCAATTATTAATCAACTTAAAACTGTTCTTGAAAAAGATGGTTATATCGTTGATAGAGCTATAGGTCAATCGCATTTTAAATGTGATCTCGCCTTGCGTAAAAGTGATAGTGAGTCTTATGAGCTTGCTATTTTAATAGATCGTTCTACACACTATGCTACTGATGATATTTTAGAACAATACAGTCAAAAACCAGCAGTTCTTAAAGCATTTGGGTGGAAATTACAACATATCTATAGTAAGGACTGGCTCGAGCAACCAGAGCGTGTGCTAGAAAAAATTCGTCAAAAACTAGAAGGGAAAGAAGAAGATCCAGAAGATCCAGAAGAACTTGAATCTGAACTCGAACGTGAGAATCAAATAGATGCTGTTGAAGAAATAAAGTCTAATGATGAAAGCTCAAACACTTTAATACCTGAAGTACTTGAAACGGAACTTGAACCTGAAACGGCACAAAGACCTCAAGGCAACCTTACTTTTAAGCGTTATGAATTTGTAGAAGGTTCTAGTAATAAATACTGGGAAATCGCCGTAGATGGATTTGATATCATAACCAGATATGGTCGTATAGGTAACAAACCTCAAGAAAATCGTAAGAGTCTTGATGATCAAGTTGCGGTTCTTAAAGAAGAAATGCGATTGATAGGAGTAAAGACTAGGAAAGGTTATCGACCGGTTTAATTATAATCTTAATTTACATTAATGGAATTCCACCGTTACCATAAAAAAATTCTATTTTTTGCTTAAAAGTTTTTAACAAAAAAAAGGCTATTAACGCTTAGATCGATTAATAGCCCATTTATTATAGTATTCAGAATCAACTGAGAATTGAACGCTGTTAACATTATTGTTTTTAGATTAACAGCCGTTTGTCTTTAATAATTATATTTGTAATGCAACTTACGGATATAATTATTTTTTGAATTGTACTAAGATTAAAAGTACTAAAAGTAAAAAGGTGTTTATCCCTTCCATAAAAAGTATTTTTTATGGTAAAATCTAAGAGCCAGAGTCCATCTCTGGCTTTTTACCGTTAGTGAGGTATAAAAGTAGTTTGTATTAAGAGCAAATGGGTAGTATTAACAATTTGCTTTTAAACAAGTTTTAAACATCATTAACAGTAAATTACATTGTTAAAAAAAACTAATCTACTTAGCTTAAGTATTGATAGATAGCTGATTAGAATTTTGTCTAGCGTTCAGTGCATTAAATAGAAGCAAGATGTTGGAAGTCCAAGTTTTATAACTGATAAACCACAATTTTTAGTATAATTCCTACATTTTTGATATGTTAATATAGGAAGAAGTTATTCATGGTTTCGCGAAAGCAAATTGTTAAAAAGTGATTTCTGAAAACGCAGATTGAACCTTTCAACTATTCCCATTTCAACTGCATCCGCTTGATTCTATCCGCGAGCTTTTCACTGCTTAATTTTTCGCGTAAGCGGTCTGTGATGATCGGAAAAGAGAATGGTGTAGGTTTTTCACAGGCTTTCCAGATGATTTCTTGTTCCTGGATTCGTTCTAGTGCCTCACGCAAGCGGTATTCTTGGATGGCTTGTTCAAAGGTCTCGGTATACGCTTGTCTAAATAATAAATTATCAGGCTCATTATCACGGAAGACTTCAAAAAGTAGCTGACTGCTATTTTGCAGGTGTTTTGTTTTTACCGCTTTATTAGGATAACCCGTGAATACTAATCCAGATATGACGGCAATATCTCTAAACTGCCTACGAGCCATTTCTGTGGCATTCATGCTAGCCTGTAAGTCTTGTGATAACATCTCTGGTGTGAGTAAATCGTTGTCCAGAATCTCCTGCATGTCAAAGGCTTGGTCACTTAATATTTCAAATCCATAATCATTAAAAGCCAGTGAGAATGTGATAGGTTTTAATAAGCTGACTCGATAAGCGATTATTCCTGCCATAGCCTCGTGTACAAAACGTCCTTCAAAAGGATAAAAAACGGCATGATAACCTTCACGAGTTTTAAAAGTCTCGATTAAAAACTCACTCTTTTGCGGTACGATGCTTTCTAATTGCTGTCGCTGTATAATTTCTTTAAGTGCTTTTACTTCTGGTGTGCGTTTTTTGCCCGTTTGAAAGTTTTCCATTTCGTCACGTAGTAACTCTCCTAATTGTGCACTTAACGGCAGGCGACTACCTTGCCAACTAGAAACCGTATTAGTTTTTTTGGTCGTGTTTTTGACATGAGCAATCATCCCTTTTAAACGAATAAATTCTAGCGTGCGACCAGCAAAAATAAATACGTCACCACGATCCATTTTACTTATAAAATATTCTTCTACACTACCTATATAACCACCAGATTGATATTTTACCGTTACCAGTGTTGCTCCTACAATAGTTCCCATTTGCAAGCGATGACGCATGGCTATCTTTCTATCATCAATTAAATACCGACCGGTATCATCAATTTTTACTTTTTTATATTCATCATAGGATTGTAGAGAGGAACTACCGTAAACTATAAAATCCAGACACCATTTCCATTCTTCATCTGTAATCGCTGCAAAGCAGAATGTGTTTTTTACCTCAGGAAAAATCTCATCGGGATAAAAGCCACCAGACACTGCGAGTGTGCACAGGTACTGAATTAACACGTCATAACATAAAATATAAGGCAGTCGATCCTCTACGGCTTGTGTTGCGACAGCCTTTTGCAGCGCACTAGCTTCTATGAGTTCTAACGCATGCGTAGGTAAAAAATGAATCACACTGGTCTCTCCAGGTCTGTGACCAGAACGTCCTGCACGTTGTAGAAAACGTGCCACACCTTTAGGTCCGCCTACTTGAATGATGGTTTCTACAGGTGCGAAATCAACACCTAAATCCAGCGATGAGGTACAAACACAAGCTTTTAAGCTTTCGTTTCTAATCGCGTTTTCTACCCATATGCGCGTTTCTTTATTAATCGATCCGTGATGCATTGCTACTTCACCAGCAAACTCAGGATGTTTTGTCATTAAGGATTGGAACCATAACTCACACTGCGCTCGTGTATTTGTAAAAATCAGTGTGGAACGACTAGAATTGATGATTTTAACGACATCTTCAAGTAAATGCAATCCTAGGTGACCACGCCATGGAAATTTATCCATACTTGCCGGAATAATGGATTGTACTTTGATGTCTTTTTTGATGTTGGCTTTAATTAATACGCTTTCGCGAAAGCGGTTTTCATCAACACCTAGCAACACTTCACGAGCTTGCTCTAGATTACCAATCGTAGCACTAATTCCCCAAACTCTGATATTTTTACTCAAGCCTAGAAGTCGAGAAATACCAAGTTCCATTTGAACACCACGTTTAGTTCCCAGAAGTTCGTGCCACTCATCAATAATGATAGCTTGACAATCTTTAAAAATCTTTGCGTGGTCTTTTGAGCCCAGCAAAAGATGTAAACTTTCTGGTGTGGTAATGAGTAAATCGGGCATAGATTTACGTTGAGCTGTACGTTCTTTTGTAGACGTATCACCACTACGTATTCCAACAGTAAAAGGCAAATCGATACCATCTACAAATCGTTGTGATGCCTGTGCGATTTCCTGACTTAACGACCGCAACGGAGTAATCCATATCGCTTTGAGCCCTTTTTTAGGTTTCTTCTTATAATCGGGATGCTTTTTTATGTAATCTAGAATTACGGCAACCCAAAGTGCATAGGTTTTTCCACTACCA
Source organism: Nonlabens ulvanivorans (assembly GCF_000732625.1). Classification (GTDB taxonomy): domain Bacteria; phylum Bacteroidota; class Bacteroidia; order Flavobacteriales; family Flavobacteriaceae; genus Nonlabens; species Nonlabens ulvanivorans. The sequence goes on along the minus strand of NZ_JPJI01000032.1, from coordinate 246,269 downwards.
GTAGGTGCGTTTAATAATCCATGCTTACCAGCTAAGAAGGCATCCCAAGTCTTTTTTTGAAATGGAAAAGCTTCCCAACCTTGATGGTCGAAGTAATCCTCAGCTATTTTATGAAGTTGGGTTTTATTCATCCTTTAAAAATCCGCCGTCTTTAGGGATTAAAGCTTTTAAATCATCTAAAGTATTTGCTTCCTCTATAGGTTTATCTTTACGCCATCTTAAAATTCTAGGGAAACGTGTTGCAACTCCAGATTTATGACGCTTACTAGGTGCGATTCCTTCAAAGGCAATTTCAAAAACGTGATGAGGAGTTACAGATCTTACCGGACCAAAACGTTCTAAAGTGTTTTTTTTAATCCAAGCGTCTATTTTTCTAAACTCTGCATCGGTAAGACCAGAGTAGGCTTTTGCAAAAGTGACGAGATCACCATCGTTCCATAGACCAAAGGTGTAGTCTGTATAGAGATTTGCTCTACGACCATGACCTCGCATAGCATAGGTGAGCACTGCGTCGATAGTAAAAGGATCTACTTTCCATTTCCACCAGTCTCCTTTTTTGCGACCTACTAGATATGGACTGTCTTTGCGTTTAAGCATTAATCCTTCAGATTTACGATCTGCACTGCGTTCTCTTTCCTTGGCAATATCTTCCCAAGTTGTGAAGCTCATCGTTTCTGAAATAAGTAGCGGAAACATAGAATCACTTTTAATCAAATTTGCTTTCTCATTACTGTCTAAAACTAATTTATCTAATAAAGCTCTACGTTCTTGAAAAGGTAATTCTCTAATGTCTTTTCCTTGCCACTCTAGTAAGTCATAAGCAACAATTACTACTGGTACATCTAAAAGTAATTTCTTACCAACAGTTTTGCGGCCTATTCTAGTCTGTAGGTCATTAAAATTAAGTATTTGTCCATTTTTATAAGGTAATATCTCGCCATCAATGACAGTTCCATCTGGAATAACATCTAGAAATTTTTGAAATTCTGGATATTTATCAGTCACTAGTTCTTCTCCACGTGACCACACAAAAATTTCTCCAGCTCTTATAATGGTTTGCGATCGGATTCCATCCCATTTATGCTCTGCGCTCCATTGTGTTACATCGCCTAAGTCTGAAACTTCATTTTCTACTGCATAGGCTAGATAAAATGGATACGGTTTGCCACGCATGGCGACTTCGTTATCTTCATAAACTAGTTCTTTAAAAGTAGTGTTTTCTCCGGTCCAGCTTCCCATAAGTTTATGTGCTAGAACGTCTTGATCAATATCTGTAGCCTGTGATAACGCACGAGTCATTAATTTTTGAGAAACTCCTATTCTAAAGCCACCAGTCATTATTTTATTAAAAACAAATCGCTCATAATAATTGAGTTTCAACCAGTTTTCTTGTAAATATGCTTTCTTTTCTGAATCTTCCTTTTTACGCAACTCAATGAGTTCTTGAATGATTTGAGAAAGTGATTTTTCAGAAGATTCATTTGTGGTAGGTAGAATTAGAGCAATAGTTTCGGCTAGGTCACCAACAATGTGATAGGATTCTTCAAATAGCCATAAGGGAATACCACTAATTTCTGTCGCCCATTCTCGCATCAGTGTTGTGTTTACAGGGCGTTTAGGTCGTCTATGTGAAAGAATGGCAATGGTCCAGAGTTTATCCTCGTCTGTAGCGGTTTTAAAGTACTCTGTTAGTGCTGCCACTTTTAGAGTAGTTTTATTAGTGCCGTCTATGGTTCTTATGAGCTCTGCAAACTGTTTCATGGCGCCTATTTAGATGATGAAAAGTTTGTGTTAGATGGCTTTGACTCATTCTCAATGATGGGTTTTTCGGCTTCATTTAAATTTTCACCTTCATATTGAGTACGTTCACTGATGGCGTTAAGGCCTTTTTCTTCTCTTAAATAACGGGCAAAGATATCTTGATAACCGTGTGTAGTGATGACATTTTCGCATCCGGTTGCGTCAATACTGTTTAATAATCCATCCCAATCGCAGTGATCAGATAATACAAAACCTTTATCGATTGCGCGTCTGCGTCGTGCTCCTCTAAATGCCATCCAACCACTAGCGCTTGCGGTAACATAAGGTACCATTTTGCGCATCCATGTACTACCATGGGCACTCGGTGGCGCTACTACTATATTACCTGCGAGTTCTTCTTTAGTCGTTTCTTTAGTGATTAAATAAGTAGGCGGGAAGTTTATGAGTTCTCTAAGTACTTCAGTCATTTTAAAAACAGCGCCATGACAGTATATTTTCATTTGCGACGTGTCAAGATGTTTGATGAGCCGCTGTGCTTTACCTAGCGAATAAGCAAATAGTACAGATGTCTTACCATCTGCGTGATTTTGAGCACACCAATTGTTTACATCGTCCATTACTTGTGCTTGCTGTTGCCATTTAAAAGCAGGCAGTCCAAAAGTGCATTCTGTTATGAAGGTGTTGCATTTAACAGGCTGGTATGGTGTTGAGATTCCGTCATCTTCGGTTTTATAATCTCCTGTAAATACCCAAACTTCGTCATTGTGTTCTACACGTATCTGACTAGAGCCTGGGATGTGACCAGCAGGATGAAATGAGAATTTTACGTTATTGATGAGCAGGTTTTCGCCGTGAGCGATACTAGATACATTGATGTCACTCAGGCGATGTTTTATTATGGGTACATTATCGTGTTGTGTAATGTAATTTTTATGTCCCCATCGAGAGTGATCTGCATGTCCATGGGTTATAAGCGCTTTATCAACTGGTTGCCATGGATCAAGATAGACTCTAGCAGCAGCGCAATAAATTCCTTTCTTAGTAAATTGTAGTAGAGGTTTACCCATTGCTTAAAATTAAGCACTGGTTTTGAGAAAGTATGTATGATTAAGAGAATTTTATTAGGGATTGATACTGTCTTTTTCTTCTAGCTCTAATTCCATTGCTTCTAGATTCTTTAACAGATTCTCTTTAGATTTTTGCTGAGCAAATACTTCCATCATCTGGATTTTAAATTCGTCTAGAGCTATTATTACCTGATCATAGCGTTTTTGTTGATCCTTAGTGCTGTAAGCATTATGAGTTAGTAGAGCATGGTAAGATTTTATTCTAGTTTCTAGAACTTTTAATCGTGACTTAACTGGTTGACTTGCAATTTCATCTGGTATACTCACAATCATATCATCGATTGAGGTAGCCAGACGTTGTGCCGCCGCCGTGGAGTGGTCAAAGTTTTCTAATTCTGTTGTAAAGGTCTGGTATGCATCCCATTTAGTTGATAATTGCTGGGCTTCACCTCTTAAAACCATGCGTGATGTCGCTGGGTCAAAAGAGATTTCTGTGCTTTGCTCGACTACAGGTGCTGTTTCTGGAGTCTCACCACAGGAAATAAGGAGCAGTAATATGAATAGGTAACGCATAGTTTTAAAACGTATAATTACAAAGATGATTATATTGTAGACATAAAAAAAGTATCCTGATAGAATCAAGATACTTATTTAATTTTAATAAAAAGGTTAAGATTATTTATCCTTCATCTCTTCATTATATTCTTCAGTAGCGTCTAGGTACTTTTCTGTTGTACTTTGTTTTCTATTGCTATTGATTTCTTCCATATATTCCTCCATTGCATCTTCTTTATTATCAACATATTTTTTACGAGCTTGGATAATTTCTTTTTCTAAATCGTCAAAAGCTTCCTGAATCTCTTCCATGTTTTCCTTATTGTTTTTAGTAGAAGCTTTTTCTCCCATACGTTCTTCTTCAAATTCAGCAATTTCTTTCTCTACATCTTCAATCGCATCTTGTACATCATCAATGCGCAAGTATGCTGGAATAGTAGACTTAAATGAATTAAAGCTAGTTCTTAAGCTTTCTGATTTGGTATTGATATTCTCTTCTGTGGTCGCTGATAATTCTGAGATATTGGTTCTTAAAACAGTATAAGAGTCATATCCTTTTATCGAGACAATTTTATCATCATTAACCTCTACATTACTTTCAAAGTCGTTAGCTAATTGGGAAACATTCTCTCTAGTATAAGTCATTGTATCTTGAATAGCGTCTTCGGCGTCTTCTGTAGTTTCTTCAACTTGTTCTGTAGTGTCTTCTACCATTTCTTCAAGTTCTTTATTTTCCTTGTCTTTACAAGCTATTAAGGTTACGGTCGCAAAAACTGCGATAATTAGTGTCTTTTTCATAGTATGGTTTTTAATGTTAAGACAAATGTAAGTTCAATTAATTAGTATAAAAACTAATAATAACTAAATAATAGTTAATAAAAAATAAGAATTCTTAATTATGTTAACTAATTATTACTCTTACGCTTTCGCGAAAGCGAGATGTGAAAATGTTAATTATTACAAGTAAATTTTAAGATTTTGAGAATAGAGAGTTGGTATCTTTACCATTCTTAAAATTAATTATGGCGACTAAAATACTGATTATAGGTGCCTGTGGGCAGATAGGCACAGAGCTAACAATTCGATTACGTGAGATTTATGGAAATGATAACGTGATTGCTGGAGACATAAGAGAAGGAAGTGAAGAATTAATGCAATCTGGTCCTTTTGAAATAGTTGATGCTATGAATAGGACTTCTATTGAAGATGTGTGTTTGCATTATGAGATAAATGAAGTGTATTTGATGGCTGCCATGTTAAGTGCTACTGCAGAGAAGTATCCTAAAAAGGCATGGAATTTAAACATGGATTCCCTTTTTCATATACTTAATATTGCAAAGGAAGGTAAGATTGATAAAATTTTCTGGCCTTCAAGTATTGCTGTTTTTGGACCTACAACACCTAAGGAGAATACGCCACAACAAACCGTTATGGAGCCTAGTACAGTATATGGAATTTCAAAACAAACGGGTGAACGCTGGTGTGAATATTATTATAATAAATATGGTGTTGATGTGCGCTCCATAAGATATCCTGGATTAATATCTTGGAAAACATTGCCTGGTGGTGGAACAACAGATTATGCTGTTGAGATATTTCATGAAGCCCTTAAGAATAATCACTATGATTGTTTTTTAAAAGAAGATACTAGCTTGCCCATGATGTTTATGGAAGATGCAATTAAAGCAACTGTATCTATTATGCAGACTAAATCAGAAAATATTAAGCAACGCAGTTCTTATAACCTTGCTGGAATGACATTTACGCCTGCAGAGATTGCTAGTGAAATTACTAAGCACTTGCCTGATTTTACAGTGACTTATCAACCAGATTTTAGGCAGTCTATTGCTGATAGCTGGCCTGGATCAATAGATGATAGTGTGGCTCGAGAGGACTGGTCATGGAGCCATGATTATGACCTAGAGAAAATGGTTAAAGAAATGCTAGATAACCTTAAATAAGTCTCTTATACACTTACTGTGTTTATTATATTTGCGGTATTAAATTAATAGATATGTCATTCTCAAGTTTATTTGAATCTGGTGAAAGTGCCAGAAATAAAAGTCATTTTGCTACTATAGTAAGTATTGCGCAGTCGCATGAAAATATGAGCGCTCAAGAAACGGTAGTTTTAGAGCGTTTAAAGTCTAAACTGGATATATCTGATTCGGATTATGCGGCGATACTTAAAAACCCATCTGCATATCCAGTAACGCCTCCAACAGACAGTGAGGAACGCATCCAGTGGTTGCACGATTTATTTAAAATAGTTTTTGCTGATCATGCGATGGATGAAAACGAGCATAAACTGTTGAGAAGATATGCTACCGCTATCGGTTACAATGATGAAGATGCTAAATATCTAGTAGATAGATCAGTCGAGATTTTCTCTGGTCATTTAAATCTAGAAGATTACAGATACTTATTGAATAAGAATCGTAAGTAATATTTCTTTACTTAAACTTTTTAAGATTAAGCCTTTTATAAATGGTGTTTAACAACTCATCATCTGTATAAGGCTTTTTTACTACATCTTTAAATCCAGCCTTGCGGTATTCTACTAATTCTGGGGCAGATGTTTTTGTTGTTACAGCAATGATCGGTATTTTCTTGTTATGATCATTTGCAAATTCTTTTATCAGACTAATCAGTTCTAAGGCGTCGACTTGTGATATTGATGAGGACATTAGTATAAGGTCGTAATCATCTTTATCAACTGCTTCTAGTAAATCTTTAGGGTCAGTAAAAACACGATTGTCAAAGTTACCTGTACTTACCAATATCTTTAAAGCTGTCATTTGTGTGACGCTATTATCTTCGGCAATGATAGTTCTTACTTTATCTGTAAGATGTATTTTACTGTTTTTAGTAGTTTCTTCAGTTTCCTCTATAATTTCTTTATCGTGTATAGGGAATACTAATTTGATATTTGCAACCTGCAAGGTTCCACCTGTTTCTAGTGGTTTTATGAGAATCTCGCCGTCCATTAATTGCGCTAGTTCTCTTGCAATTGAGAAGCTTAAGCTGGTTGTTTTTTCTATGTCCCCATTATCAAGATTAGTGTACGTCTCGATTTCTTGATCACCTAAGAAATCGGGTATTAAACCGTCATTGTTAATGACCTCTATTCTAAGACTAACTTTATTTGCTCTTCTTTGATTTTCTTTAATGTTAATTTCAATACTATCTCCTTTGTTATGCCTTAATGCATTGTCTAAGAAGTTAGTAATGATTTGTTCAAAACGTCTCTTGTCACCAATAATAGTCTTAGGGACAGATTCATCTATTTTTAGATTGATACTAAGATCCTTTGTGGTAGAAGTTGTAGAATAGTTTAAATGAACATTTTTAAGAAGTTTCCTTAAGGAAAAAGGTTCGCTTTCTAGAGATAAAGAGCTGTTTTTTAGTATGGATAAATCAATAATGTCATTTAGGATGTCTCTTAACTTGTCACTTTGATCTTTTATAGCTCCTACTAGCATTTCTTGATCTAAGTTAAGCTCTGTCTTAAGCAGCATTGATGAAAATGAACTTACCAAAGTTAGTGGATTGCGCAGTTCGTGAGAAAAGTTGCCAATGAACCTGTTTTTAAACTCTTCTTGTTCTTTTAATATTTGGTTTTTAAGTTCCAGTGTTTCCTGAAATATAATAGACTCATTGCGTTTTTGAGCAATTAGTTGTACTCTATTATAGAAATCAGTTCCTTCTCTAAAAATGATGACAGCGGTATCATCATCATTTTTTATAAAATCTATATCAAAAACGCGATCATTTAGATGAACACACTCTAGTTTGATATGATCGCTTTTTTCTAAGAAATAAGTATCTATTCCTTCAAAAAATGGATGAAAACTTTTTATCGAAGAGTCTTTCTTTAGCTCAAAAAGTTGCTGGTCAGTTGTGAGGATGGTCCCTTGTTTATCAATAGAGATAAACTGCAAATCTTTTGTGCTGTAGTCACGTTGTAGTTCATGCATCGCCATTAGGATAAAATTTTAGCAATTTTTTCAAATAAGCGCTGAACGTTGTTTCCTTCTTTTGCGCTTACTAGCATATCTAGAAACTCAAGTTCCTCCTTTTTCTCGGATATACTTCCTTTAGGTAAAAGGTCAGATTTGTTACCAATACTTAAAATAGGTACTTTATTGAAGTTATCCTTTAGATATTGAGTTTGTGATTCAATATTTTGATATGTTACAGGGCGCGTCACATCACACACAAATATGAATCCGTGTGTTCCCAGTAAATACGCTTTTCTAATTTCTTCAATGTCATCTGTACCTTCTGTGTCCCATAGAATTAAGTTAACTTCTTTATCGTTAACATGAACAGTTTTCTTAAGAATATGAACGCCTATAGTTACTTTGTAGTCTGCAGAGAATACATCTTCTACAAAACGCCTTATAAGTGAAGTTTTCCCAACTCCAAAATGTCCTACGATGACGATTTTTTTTGATATCATATTATTGGTTACTGAATTTAAGAGCACTATACCTGGTTAATAGTAATTCTTCTAGTGCTTCTCTTGAATCTAATAGATTCTTTTTATTGATTTCTTGTGAGACTTCAAGGTTAAAGTTTTCAAGTTCATTTTCTAGAGTCTCTGTAAATGTACCACTTACGGCAGTTGCAATATAATACTTATGAAAATTATGTAAGTGTATTTCGTATAAATCGTACTCGATAGACTGTAAATCATGGTTGGACTGCTTGAAAGCATCTTCTACAAAGCCTTTAATTGCCGTTAACATGCCACTAATCATGTCCTCATCTACTGTTTCCTTTAAGTGAAAACTACCTATTAATATACCAGAGCCTTTCTCGATAATAAACACTTGCTCTACTTTAGCATTTCCTAAATCGCTAATTATGATTTCGTTTTCACTTACTCCAGTAAAAATTGATTTCATTTTGCGTTTAATGCCTTGCATTGAAAATGTGTCTTTGGCCGTTTTATTCACTTGCTCAGAAAGTACTTTTATCTCTTGCGAGATGTACTTTTTTATCATCTTACCTAAAATAGGATAGAGCGCTTCAACAACTTCATCTTTTGAATTTTCAATTTGAATTTTCAATGACTCAGTAATTGCTGGCCCTAAGTTTTGAGGAATGTTTTTTGTGAAATCGTCTAACTGTTCCTTTATGATAGGAGAAACTTTTTCAGATAGCCTATGGCGTTCTCTTAAAATTTCTTCTAGAACATTGATTTTGTGAGTAATACTTTCTGCGTATTCTCTATCATCCGTAAGTAAGATCGTCTTCAATAACGCCAGCTTTTCATCTTCTGTCATGGCGGTATTGTGTTATTAAGCTTTGATTTTTTTACCTAACTCTATAAGAGCTTCGCCTAGCATGTCTCTACTAGTTTTTTCATCTTCTATAGTGTCTAGTCTATCTTCCAACTTATTCTCTAAATCAGTAATACGAATGTTTAAATCTGTAGAAAGACTGTCAATGCTTTTGCTAAGCTCATCACGTGTATCGTCTATAAAGCTTTGTAATTCTTGCTTTTTCTTCAGCAAGTCCGCTTTTAGTTCATCAAACTCCGTATTATACTGTTGGATGTTTTCTCCAAAAATGAGGTTCTTTATGGCCTCTATTTTTGAGTTGCTATCTACACCTTCAGTTGCAGCATTTTGGGTTTTAGATATTTTACTCATTTTCATTTCTCATTTGAGAAGTAAAAATACTAGAAAAATATTACTTATCGTGCTTTTGAATGAATTCCTCTAGTTTGGCAACCATGTTTTTACTTCCACAGAAGAAAGGTACTCTTTGGTGAAGCTCTGTCGGTTTTAAATCCATGATACGTGTATGACCATCACTGGCTGTACCACCAGCTTGTTCGGCAATAAAAGCCATTGGGTTGCATTCATATAAAAGACGCAATTTACCATTTGGCGATTTAGCACTTTGTGGATACATGTAAATCCCACCTTTTATCATATTTCTATGAATATCAGATACTAAACTACCTATATAACGACTAGTGTAAGGTCTGTCATCTTCATCTTGTTGACAGTATTTAATATAATCCTTGACACCTTGTGGGAAATTATTGTAATTACCTTCATTAACGCTATAAATATTTCCATCTTCAGAAAATTTCATATTAGGATGTGATAGATAATAAGTCCCTAATGCAGGATTTAATGTAAATCCATTCACACCATGGCCAGTTGTGTAAACTAGCATTGTAGAGGTACCGTAAACAATATATCCCGCAGCGACTTGTAAATTACCAGGCTGTAAAAAATCTTCTAACTGTACTGGAGTACCGACAGGTGTTACACGTCTATATATAGAGAAAATAGTTCCTACAGAGACATTGACATCTATATTTGAACTACCGTCTAAAGGATCCATTAAAACTACATACTTGTTACTATGATTCTCTTTATGACCTTCTATGGTAATAAAGTCATCATTTTCTTCACTAGCTATACCACATACGATCTCGCGATTAGTAAGTGTTCTTATAAATGTGTCATTTGCAAGAACATCTAATTTTTGTTGATCTTCACCTTGAGTATTAATCTCACCAGCGCTACCGGTAATATCTACAAGTCCAGCTTTGTTAACCTCATGATTAACCATTTTAGCAGCTAATCTTATAGAGTTGATGAGTCTAGATAGTTCGCCACTAGAATATTGAAATTCAGATTGGTTTTCAATAATAAATTCTCCTAAGGTTTGATTTTTACGTGCCATGTTGGTTTGAGGTGTATTGCAAATATCCTAAAATATTCTTCATACATATAACGATGTAGTAAGATAGTTTTAAGAATTTGTGTCTAACTCTATTATATATTTACTTAATTTTAAGATTATGATACAGATAAAAGAAGCTAGTATAAATGATTACCCTAGAGTATTAGAGCTTATTCAAGAGTTAGCCACTTTTGAAAAAGAACCTGATGCGGTAGAGATAACCGTTGACGATTTAATAAAAAACGGTAGTGGAGATCATCCACTTTTTAAATGTTTTGTATGCTTTTATAATGATAAGATTGAAGGAATTGCACTTTGTTATCCTAGATTTTCAACTTGGAAAGGGAAGACAATTCATCTGGAAGATCTCATCGTGACCCAAAAATTAAGAGGGAAAGGTTTAGGAAAAGCTTTATATAATCAGGTGATGAAATATGCATTTGAGGAAAAAGTACGTCGAGTAGAATGGGTCGTGCTGGATTGGAATGAAGGAGCAATAGAATTTTATAAAAATACAGGAGCAACAATTTTAGAGGATTGGCATCTTGCACAAATGGACGAGGAATCGCTTCATAATTATGTATTAAGAAATGAAGATATTTAAATTTGGTGGTGCGTCAGTAAAGGACGCCGCTGGTGTGCGCAATGTTGTACAAGTAGTTCAAACGATGGGCTATGATGGCCTAGGGATTGTGGTTTCTGCAATGGGTAAAACGACTAATGCTTTAGAGGATATTATTAATTGTTATCAAAATAATGATCAAGCATACTTGACTCTTATTGACGAATTATTTACTAAACATCTAGAAATTGTATCTGATCTAGAAACTAATGGCGCTGGTGAGGATGTTTTGATACGCTTTCGCGAAAGCGAACTTAAAAAAAACCTTAAGGCAACCATAGAATCTTTGAAAGGTACCATGTTACGTAATCAAAGTAAAAATCACGCGTTTATTTATGATCAAGTGGTAAGTCATGGAGAATTACTTTCTACTAAAATTGTAGCAAGTTATTTTAATGCAAATGAGATTCCCGTAGATTGGATGGATGCACGTCAATTGATCAAGACTGATCAAAAGTATAGAGATGCTGCTGTAGACTGGAAAAAAACTGAGAAATTAATTAAAAATAACTGTACAGGAAAACTGTTTTTAACACAAGGTTTTATAGGGTCTGATGATAATGGTTTTACCACAACCTTAGGTAGAGAAGGTAGTGATTATACTGCGGCTATTCTAGCTTACGCTCTTGACGCTAGCCACGTAACCATTTGGAAGGATGTGCCTGGTGTATTAAATGGCGATCCACGTGTGTTTGAAAACACAGTTCTTTTAGAGCAAATTTCATATCGCGAGGCCATAGAATTAGCATTTTATGGAGCTAGTGTTATACACCCAAAAACCCTACAACCGCTTCAAGGTAAGCAAATTGAGTTGAGAGTAAATTCTTTCCTTGATCCACAATCGCAAGGGACCGTTATTAAAGATGGAGATGCTTTGAAGCCTATGACACCTTGTTATATCGTGCGCAAGAATCTTGTTTTTTTAGAAATATCTGCACGTGATTTTAGTTTTATTGGAGAACATAATATCAGCGACATTTTTCATCAATTAAGTGAGAGTAAAATGGAGGTAGGATTGTTACAGAACTCTGCTATAAGTTTTACGATATGTGTAGAAGATAAGTATGGTAAACTATCTGAATTATTAGACGACCTAGAGGCTAGGTATAAAGTAAATGCGGTAAGTGATGTATCGCTTTACACTATTAGACACCATAGTGATAATGCAATTGAATCTATAGAAAATGGAAAAGAGGTGCTTTTAAGACAGCGTACTCAAGAAACTTTACAGCTAGTCGTTAAAGGATAGAGTTGAGCACTTATCAATTATACTATATTTGTAGTTCTACTATCTAAATTAAAGAATGGGTCTGGTAACAGCAAAAGAGGTCGCAAAAGCGATTCATATAGATAAATATGGTTTCCTTGGTACTCTTGGTGGCTGGTCACTTATGAAATTATTGCGCATTTCCACGCTCAATAAACTTTATAACAGACATAAGCATTTAAAAGATGTAGAGTTTCTAACAGCTCTACTCGAGGATTTACAAATAGAGTTTGAAATTCCTGAGGAAGACTTAAGACGTATTCCTAAGACAGGTGCTTTTATAACGATATCTAATCATCCTCTGGGAGGAATTGACGGTATCTTGTTGATGAAATTATTACTGGATAAAAGACCAGACTATAAGATTATAGCAAATTTTTTATTGCATCGTATAGAGCCTCTAAAACCTTTTATAATGCCGGTAAACCCATTTGAGGATCGTAAAGATGTAAAGTCTTCTACGGCTGGTTTTATGCAGGCGATTAGACACCTTAAATCTGATATGCCTTTAGGTGTTTTTCCTGCAGGAGAAGTGTCTACATATAAGGATGGTAAATTAGTGGTAGATAAACCATGGGAAGAGGCTGCGATGAAATTAATTCAACGTGCTGAGGTGCCTGTGATCCCGATATATTTTCATGCAAAAAATAGCAGGTTATTTTATAGACTAGCAAAAATATCTGATACTTTCAGAACGGCAAAACTGCCTTCAGAAACCTTAACGCAAAAACGCCGTGTTATAAAGGTGCGTATCGGTAATGCTATTTCTGTAAAAGATCAAAAAGAGCACGAGAACCTAACTGGTTTTACTGATTTTTTGAGGCGTAAAACTTATATGCTTTCTAAGGCATATGATAAAGAGTCTACTAAACTAAAGGATATACCTAAAACAATAAAGCTTCCTAAAAGCCCTAAAAAGATCATAAAGCAGGTTGATCCTGCAAAAATGATAAAAGAAGTCGACCAGTTAAGAAGAGAAGATAAACGTCTTTTACAATCTAAAAATTATGAAGTATTTCTAGCTAAAAGCGATAAAATGCCTCATGTAATGACTGAGATAGGTAGACTGCGTGAAATTACATTTAGAAAAATAGGTGAAGGAACTAATAAGGCGATAGATCTAGATCACTACGATAATTATTATCATCAAATGTTTCTATGGGATAGTGAGGCAAAAGCGATAGCTGGTGCATATCGTATGGGAATGGGTAGTGAGATTTATGAGGCTCGTGGTATTGAAGGTTTTTACCTTAACGAGCTGTTTAAATTTGAACCTGAGTTATATAAAATGATGAATCAGTCTATAGAAATGGGACGTGCGTTTATCATACCAGAGTATCAACTTAAACCGATGCCTTTATTTCTTTTATGGAAAGGTATTGTTCATTGTACTTTGCGTTTTCCAGAGCATAAATATTTAATAGGTGGTGTAAGTATAAGTAACAAGTTTTCAAATTTCTCAAAATCATTGATGATCGAGTTTATGAAAAGCAATTACTATGATCCATACATTGCACAATACATCACGCCTAAGCAAGAGTTTAAAGTAAAGCTAGAAGATGCTGATAAGGATTTTATTTTTGATGAGTCTGAGGCTGACTTAAATAAATTTGATAGGTTAATAGATGAATTAGAACCTAACGAGCTGCGTTTACCAGTTCTCATTAAAAAGTATGTCAAACAAAACGCAAAAGTAATAGCGTTTAATGTTGATCCATTATTCAATAATGCGATTGATGGTCTAATGTATATACGTATTGCAGACTTGCCTGAAAGTACTGTAAAACCAGTTATGGAAGAATTTCAAGCCGAGATGGAGGCGCGATATTTCAGAGATAATGAAGACAGCGAAGAATAATATGAGATTATTCTTTCTGGTAATATCCATATTCTTTTTTCACCATTATTGCAATGCGCAAGTTCTTAAAGGAAAGGTCGTTGATTCCTTAACACAAGAGGCCGTTAGCGGTGTATCCGTCTATATCGATGGAACTTCAAAGTGTGTTATTACCGATTTAGATGGTAACTTCAAATTTAATTATCCTGATAATGTAAAATCAGCATTAGTGATTAGAATGATGGGATATAAAACCATTAGATTTTCTAATCCGCTAGAAGCTGATTTGAGCAGAGTAGCTCTTGCTCAAAAAGCAGATGAGTTAGATCCAGTGATGATTAATCCAGATCCATGGTCGCGTAAAAAGAAAGAACAATATTTTAAAAAATACTTTCTAGGTACCTCAGCCATTGCTGCTGACTGTAAGATACTTAATCTAGATGACGTGAAAATGCGTTTTAATCCAGTAACAGGTTTAATGACAGCTCGGTGCAATAAGCCCATTATGGTTAGAAATAAGCATTTAGGCTATTTAATTAGTTATGACTTGATAGATTTTGAACTACAGTTTGAGAAAAGAGTTTTAAGAGCAGGACCTGGTATTGTTTTGCCTAATGATGTTCCCATCTTAGAAAGTTTTCATCTTAAAGAGGCCTATTATTTAGGGTCTTCATTTTTTCAAGAACTTAGTGATAAACCATCAAGACGTAGAAAGTATTTAAGTAGAAGGAATGACTTATATAAAGTAAGTGAGTTGAGGTTTTTTAGAGCCTTAGCTTCGGATCAATTACAGGATAAAGGATATGTGCTTTTTTATGATAAATTTGCAGTAAGTGTTGAAAACCATATACGAGTAAAGCAATTTGAAACTTACTCCGTCGTTGGATTTAGGCATGATAAATATCCAATTATGGATTCCAAAAATAATAGAACAGATATATATCTGACAGGTGAGCAAATTATAGTTGATCAACACGGTAACAATCTGTCAGGTAAGGCTATAAAATTTAATGGTTTTATGGCAGAATTGAGAGTAGGTGGAATGTTACCTCTAGATTTTAAACCTCAAGAAGATTAATCTTGTTTTTTCTTCTTTTTATTAAGTCTTTTTTTGACCTTTTTGATTGCTTTTGTTTTTTCTATCTTTTTTAATTCAGATTCGATGAACTCTTCACAATAAGCTTGGATTTTTTTTCTAGCTTTTGCAAACGTGTCTTCATTACCGTCATTAAGCTCACTTATATTTGCAATAGGAAAGTCAATAATGCTAGCCTTTTCAGCAATCGTTTTAGGAATACGACTTGCTAAGTCATCTCCAATTGTAATGATGTAATCAAAAGAAATTTTCTGATAGTCATTAATGTGATTTGAAGAGTAGTCTGACACATCAATTCCTACCACATCCATGCTGTCTATTACATTGGTGTGAATAGATTGAGGCTCTAGTCCAGCACTATAAATTTGAGCACGCTCATTGGTGAAATAATCCATAAATCCATGTGCCATTTGACCAGCAGTGGCGTTAGATATAGAAAGAACTAGTATATGAAGCATTGAGGATTCACTAGATTAGTAATAAGTACTAGGTTAATGTTAAGCCAAAGTTAAGACGACTATTTATGTTACACAATAAATAATTTAAACCTTAACATTAAACTTGTTAATGTGTTGTTTTACAAATAATTACTAAAACCAAGGTTTTTTGTTGAGTTGATAGGTTTGATAAAATTCTTCTTCAGATTTTGTTAGATAAATAATTCCTTCTATGATCCCTATGATGCCAGCGCCACCACAAGTTAAAACACCTGCGATAAGAAGTATAATACCTTCTTTATTATAGCCTAGAACAAATTTATGAATTCCTAAGTAACCGAAGAATATGCCTAATACTCCAGCAAGTATTCTTTTATTGTTAGTGTCTTTAGTAAAATTATCATATTCTCTCTTGAAATCATCTGCAGCATTTGAAGCAGCTTCTTTTGCCTCTTCAAAACTTTCTTTGGCAGCCTCTTTTGCACTATTAAAACTATCTTTTGTACTATCGTATCCATGATCGCTCATACTTTTTTAATTTAAAGGTATTAAGAATGTTCTATTTTTCAAATAACTCTTCATTAGCAGGTTCCCAAAGCTCAACTTTACGACCATCTATATCTATAATCCAGCCAAATTTCCCGTAATCAAATTCTTCTATTTCTCCAGCAATTTCAACTCCAGCATCCTTTAACTGTTCTATTAATTTTACAAGATCATCCACCCGATAATTAATCATAAATTCTTGGTTACCTGGGTTGAAATAAGTACTGTCTTTCTTAAAAGGACTCCATTGTTGAGAAGCTTTTTCTTCTGTAGGTCCTGTCCAGAAGGTACAGCCGTAATCATCTACCGGAAGACCTAGGTGTTCTTGATACCATGCTTTAGTGGCAGCAACATCTTCACATTTGAAAAAAACGCCTCCTATACCTGTTACTTTTGCCTTCATAATCCGTGGTTTTTAATGATTTTACTAGCAATCACATGTGCTAGTTTATATTTAGATTCAATGGTCCAACCTGCTACGTGCGGACTTAATAAAACATTGTCCATCTTCAATAGTTTTTTAAAGGGTAAAGGCATTTCCTTATCAAATAAGGATGTAAACGAGCTTTTTTCATATTCTAAAACATCTAATCCAGCACCTTTTACTTTACCAGATTCCAAAGCCTCTACCAGATCTGCTATGATAACAGATTTGCCTCTTGCAGTATTAATAAGATAGAAAGGTTTTTTAAACCCAGCAATAAATTCTTTATTAACCATACCTGTGGTTAAGGTAGTTTGTGGTGTGTGTAAGCTTAACACATCTGCCTGAGATTGTAATTCTTTTAAAGACACTTGCGTGGCGTTCTTATCTTCTAATCCATTTTTAAGATCATAAAAAATGACTTTACAATCAAAACCAGAAAGCTTTCTCGCAAAAGATTTTCCCATATTACCATAACCTATCAGTCCTACTGTTTTTCCTTCTAGTTCTAATCCACGGTTTTCTTCTCGCAGCCATATACCATTTCGCACTTCTTGATCTGCTCTATTCAGGTGATTAAATAGAGATAACAGCATTCCTAATGCATGTTCACCTACCGCATTACGATTACCTTCAGGTGCATTGTAGCATGCGATATGAAGCTTTTGGGCGACATCTAAATCTATGTTTTCTAATCCAGCACCTACGCGACCTATGAATTTAAGTTTTTGTGCGGCTTTTAAAAACTCTTGATCAATAGGGAACCTACTGCGCACAATGAGACCATCGTAATCACTGATAACTTTTAATATATTTTCTTTTGAAGATGTGTAGTCGTAGTGATTAGTATAACCAGCATCTTCTAGCATGGAGGCTAGAATATCATGATTAGAATCTAGGTGCAATACTTTCATGGTTTAAAAATACAATTTATAAATATGGATTAATGTAGGGTATAGGATGGAATAACGTACGTAAATTACGTAGGGACTATTAATAAGTTGATTTTATTAATAATCAATCATGTTCAATTCTTGTTCAAAATCATATTGTAAATCCTCATGTAGAGTGCTTATACGCACTTTAATGAGAACAATTTGTCTAGTGCAAATATCTCTCAACACTTTACTTTGTGAGTAATAGGGTTGAAAGTCTTGAAGTAATTTACAAAAATGAATGAGTATAGCAACTTCGGTCTCCTTATTACCAGAGTACCGTATAAATTTTTTTGCGTCTTTTAATACCTTACGTATTCCTTTTTTTGCGTAGTAAATATTGCGTGTGTTAACAGATAGAAATTGCTTATCTAGATTTGCTTTTACACTATCTACATAATCATCTTCATGATGCGCTTCAAACAGTAAATAAGTGAGCAGTTCTTTATTTTCTTTTTTGAAACGAGATAAACGCAGGACGATTTCCATGAGCTCTTTTTCGTCCTTGTATTTAAGTTCGTCTTTGAGTTCTTTAACGCTGGCCGTTTTCATGTAGTTGTTTGATGTTATATACGCTTTCGCGAAAGCGTAATTCTAAATACCTATGATAGCCTTTGCAATCAAAAAGTATATCAATATACCAAATATATCATTACTGGTTGTAATAAATGGACCAGTTGCAAGTGCTGGGTCAATACCTCTTTTATGTAAAGCTAGAGGCACAAAAGTACCTACTAATCCTGCCACAATGATTACCGCAAATAGAGAAGTAGAGATGGCTAAAGAGGTTAAGAATTCACGCTCTGCAAAGAAGGTGTAAGCAAATAATAGAATAGCCAAAATCACACCATTGAGCATCGCTAGTAATATTTCTTTTAATAGTCGGTTTCCTATACTACCTTTTAAATCATCATTTGCAATACCTTGTACAATAATCGCACTGGATTGTACACCTACATTACCTGCCATCGCAGCAATAAGCGGTGTGAATAAGAATAATACAGCATATTCTTTAATCAGATGCTCAAAACCACCCATAATGGCTGCAGCACCTATTCCACCTACTAGGCCTAGGACTAGCCAAGGTAATCGTGCTTTAGTTAAATCCCAGATGCTGTCATTTGCCTCAACGTCTTGAGAAATACCACTGGCAAGTTGGTAATCTTTCTCTGCTTCTTCTGTTATAAAATCTACTATATCATCGATGGTTACACGACCTACTAATCGGTCTAATTCATCTACAACAGGTATGGCTTCTAGATCATACTTACGCATGATACGAGAAACTTCTTCTCCAGATGTTTTAACGGTTACATAATCAACCTTAGGTTTACACACATCTTTAATAGGTGTGTTTGCTGGACTGGTTAATAAATCTTTAAGGGATAAGCGGCCTTTTAATTTATCGTTATTATCCACTACATAAATGGAGTGTACTCTTGTAACATTCTCTGCTTGAGCACGCATTTCACTTACACAACCGGTAACGGTCCAGTTCTCGTTTACCTTAACGAGCTCTTTGGCCATTAATCCACCGGCACTATTTTCTTCATAACGTAGAAGGTCTACGATATCCTCAGCATGTTGTTCATCTATAAGCTCTGAAATGACTTCTTGAGCAATGTTATCAGGAAGCTCGTTGAGAATGTCAGCCGCATCATCAGTATCCATTTCCTCGAGCTCGTCTGCAATTTCTTTAGGTGATAATGCATTAAGAACGCGATCACGCTGGTCTTCATCCAGTTCCATTAAAGCTTCACTCGTCTTTTCAGAATCTAGTAGCTTAACAATGTAAACCGCTTGTTCAAGATTGAGCTCGTCTATAATCTCTGCAACATCAGCAAAGTGTAATTCTTCTAGAATATGTTCTAGTTGCACACTATTATCACTTTCAATGAGCGTGCATATTTCTTCTAGAAAATCTTTGGTAATATTAAACTGCATGATTTATGGACTTGCTGCAAATATAAAGGTTATAGATTTTGAAAGCGAACTTGAAGTAGTTCTGACACTGCACATTGTTTCTGACAATTCAACTTTTATAGTTCTATCGTTATTAGCCAGTTTATGTTTCCATAAACAAATTAATGATGTCTTAGATATAAACTCAATTAGAAATCTTACAACTTTTCAATTTGTGTAGCTAACTCAACAAAGGCATCTACACTTATTTGCTCTGGACGCAAACTGAAGATGTCTTTCTCACGCATCTCATCAGGTAAATTCAATGTTTTCAATGAATTTCTCAAGGTTTTACGGCGTTGCTGGAAGGCAAGTTTTACGACCTGTCTTAAAATAGAGTAGGAGCAAGTGAGGTTATCATAATTATCTCTACGTTTTAAAAAGAGTACGCCACTATCTACTCGTGGTGGTGGATCAAAAACATCTGGTCCTACAGTAAATACATAATCTGCTTCATAGTAAGCCTGCGCGAGTACTGATAGAATACCATATGTTTTAGAGCCATGTGGTGCGCATATACGCTGAGCAACTTCTTTTTGAAACATACCTCCAAATTCTGGGATTTGTTCTCTATTCTCTATGGTTTTAAAAACAATTTGTGTGCTAATATTGTATGGGAAGTTTCCAATAATAGCAAAAGATTGCTCACCGTAAATTTCTTTCAAATCTTTCTTTAAGAAATCTGCTTCTATGACTTGAAAAGTTTGATCATTCACAATTTTTACATGTTCCAGAGGGAAACTGTGCTTAAGATAAATCACCGATTCACTGTCTAATTCTAGTGCCGTCACCTTCATGTTTTTGCGTATCACATGTTTAGTAAGCACACCAGTTCCAGGTCCTATTTCCAGAATTTGGTCATAACCTTCATAGCTTAATACCTCTGCAATTCGTAATGCTACATCTTCATCTTTAAGAAAGTGTTGTCCTAGATGTTTTTTTGCGGTAACGCCTTTATCGCTTCCTTTATGAGATGATTTATTTTTGTTGTATTTGGCCAATTGCTAGTATTTATTATCAGTATTAGATGTAAAATTAAACCTAATTTAGATTAGTGTGCACTGTGTATTCATCGAGTACATCTAATTCTGTGCGGAATGATAAAACATTATTACCCCATTTATCTAATCCGGCTTTACGCAATGCTTCGGCATGATTTGAGTAATATGTTTCTAAAGTTTCTCTACTAATTGCTTTATATTGAATTGAAAAAGTGCTAGCACCATCTTGCTCTTCTACAAGGACACGTGTTAATTTTGCATCCTTAAAAAGACCAGTTCCTAAAACGTGTGCAATATGTTCACGTATCCATTCTAACCATTCCTCTTCTAAATGACTTGCCATGTTGCAAGTCACATTATATATTACCATAATTATTTTTTTAAAAAGCAGTGAGGTTTTCATCACCTCTTAAACGTCTGTATCGTCTGCGAGCATCTACAAAGTGTATGCTGTCTGCATAGTCATAAATAATACGTTCATATAACGCTTGTGCTTTATTAGGATTGTCAAATTTCTCTTCATAAAGCAATGCTAGTTTATAAAAAGCATCATCTGCTAGAATACCATCTGCAAAGTTGTCGATAATTGTTTGATAGTTGTTTTTGGCCGCTTCAAGATTGCCTTCAATTTCATATAACTTGGCTTGATTGAGCAATGCTTCATCTTCTATGGGATCGCCTTTATGATTTTGTAACAATTGATCATAAAGCGATATAGCTTCTGATCGTTTATTTTGATATTGTTTTAAATCTGCTTTAGCAAAGGCTTTTAAAGCTACAAATGTGGTGTCTTCTAGACTATGATCGCTAATAGTAAGGCTTAGTTCCATAGCGTCGTTTGCGATAAGCTTTGATGTAGCACTGCGCAATACTTTTAATTGCGTCAGGCTCCATGGAAAGTCGCCCTGATAATAACTAGTGCGTGCTACTCTATATTGAGCTTCTTGTGCAAGCTCATCGTTAGGTAAGTCAGTCTGAACCTGACTATACAAAATTAACGCGCGATTGAACTGCTCTTGTAATACAAGAATATCTGCGAGTAACATTTTTACTTCAGCCTTTTGAAACTTGCTTAGTCTTTTGTTTTCAAGTTCTGTTAATATGGTTACAGCTGTTTCAGGTTCGCTAGCTTTAAAGGTTAGAAAATCTGCATAATCTAATTGTAACATAAAGGTCTGACCATCGCGACCATATTTAGTTAGTAGTTGCTCATAATTAGATTTTACGGTCACATAATCACTTGCTATAGCATTGTCTGCCTTAATTTTTGCCAGTAAACTTTCAGCGATATAACGAGTAGAACTAACTTGCGATTCTCGTACTAAATATTCGAGAATCTCTTTGGCGGCATCTAAATCTTTTTCTTCAATCGCGGTCACGGCTAGCTCTTGAAGTTCTACCGTACTTTCTTTAGTACGCACATAAATAGCCTTTTCTTGTAGGAATGCTTTCTTAAAATCTTTTTGCTGAATAAATAGCCAACTTAAGAGCTGATTATAGATTGGGTTTTGCTTTTCGCGTAAGCGTAATAATAAGGATTTTCTCAAAAGCTTATTGCCTTCATTATCAGGATCATCTGTGATGTATCTGAAAAATATAGCTTGAGCACGACCACGATATGAAACATTACTTTCAATTAAATCTATATACTGATCAAACATTTTTTCAAGGTTTCCTTGTTGTCCATATAGATTTGCTAATTGAATTTTAAAATTAGCATTAGGATTTGCTGTCATACCTTTTTCATAAGCTATAATAGCTTCATCTAGTAAATTGCGACGCTCAAAACGATTTGCGATTTGATAGGTGTAATTAGGTAAGGAATCAATGATTGCAATAGCCTCATTGTAATAGGGTGCAGCTAGTGAATCTTTACCTTGAAGCGTTAAATTATAGCCACGTTCAATAGTGAGACTTTTATTATTGCGCATGAATTTTTCTGCATCATTAATTAATGAGTCTACCTGCTGGTATTGCTCTAATTGCTGATGAATGTCAATGACCTTATATAAGTTATTGATATTGCGCTTATTTTCTTCATAGATTTTGTTATAAATCTTGAGCGCTTTACCGTATTCTCCTTGGTCCATATAATTCTCTGCCAATCTCGGGTTTTGTGCAAAACCAAAGCTGCTATACAACAGTATGAAGAGAATTAATAAATGACGCATAGGTCTAATATAGGGTTTTAATCAATGATGTCAAATCCACAGTAAGGTTTTAATACTTCTGGGATTTTTATACCACTTTCTGTCTGGTAATTTTCTAAAATACCAGCTAGTATACGTGGTAGAGCTAATGAGCTACCGTTCAAAGTGTGTGCCAGTTCTGTTTTACCTTCGCTATTGCGAAAACGTAATTTCAAGCGGTTACTCTGGAATGTTTTAAAGTTAGAGACACTACTTACTTCTAGCCACTTATCTTGTGCGGTACTATAAATCTCAAAATCATAAGTAAGTGTAGAGGTAAATCCAAGGTCACCACCGCATAGTCTTAAAATACGATAAGGTAATTCTAGTTCTTCTAAAATATTTTTTACGTGAACAACCATGGCGTCTAGTGCACTTTCACTTTGGTCAGGATGCTCTATACGTAAAATTTCTACTTTATCAAATTGATGCAAACGGTTCAAACCACGTACATCACTTCCATAACTACCAGCTTCACGACGGAAACATGGTGTGTAGCCTGTCATTGCGATAGGTAAATCTTTTGATTCTAATAAATCACCACGGTAAAGGTTAGTGATAGGAACTTCTGCGGTTGGGATAAGGTATAAGTCATCAACACCTACATGGTACATTTGCCCTTCTTTATCAGGTAATTGTCCAGTTCCATAACCACTGGCTTCATTTACAAGATGAGGTACCTGCATTTCTTCATAACCAGCAGCGGTGTTTTTATCTAGGAAATAGTTGATTAGGGCACGTTGTAAACGAGCTCCTTTTCTTTTATATACAGGAAATCCTGCGCCGGTGATTTTTGTACCAAGTTCAAAATCTATTATATCATAATCCTTCACAAGTTCCCAGTGTGGTTTTGCACCTGCGTGTAAAGTAGGGATCACTCCATGTTGAGAGAGAACTTCGTTATCTTCATCACTATTCCCAGTAGGTACACTGTCTTGCGGGATGTTAGGAATGGTATATAGAATATTTTGTAACTCAGTAACAGCTGTGGTTAGTTCTTCATTAAGTTGTTTAGACTTTTCTTTAAGTTCTCCCGTTTGAGTTTTAAGTTGATTTGCTTCTGCAGCTTTTCCAGATTTAAATAAATCGCCTATTTGCTTAGATAGCTTATTACTTATAGCAAGTGTCTCATCAAGTTGTGCTTGTAGAGAACGCCTTTTTTCATCTACTGAAATAGCGTTTTCTAGCATTGGCATTGCGTCGATGTTTCTTTTTTTAAGCGCTTTTGCAAAAGCATCTTTATGCTCGCGTATAGCTGCGATTTGTAACATGGTATTCGTTTTTAATTCTAAGCTTGTAAAATTACCATTTATTCCTTGTTCTCATAGAGAGAAGATGGTAAAATCCATTCGTGATGTGACCAGTGACTCCATTCTTGAGCAGCGACGTCTATTTCTTTATCTGTAAACTGCTGTAAAGGTCGACCATTGATACTGACTTTTGCATCAATAAATACAGCAACATCTTCACCTTCCATCGCGTGAAATTCTTTTAATTTTTGAGCAAATTGCCACATAAAATCAGGCTTTGTTTGTACACTGTAAGATTGTTTAGTAGTTAGATAGTCATTATAATTAATCGCTTTGCGACTGCCGGTTTTTTTATTTTCCACATAATATGTAGTGAAACCACGTCTGTTGCGCAACATCATACGCCAGCTTAACCGATGACCTTCCTCAGTCCATAATACGTCGTCATTTATTACCCAATGTCTTAATGGTAATAAAATCATTATAACTAAAAAGCCCGTGGTTACAGCAATTGTTGGCTTTTTGTACGATGGTACAATTATTTCGTCACCGTCATAGAATTGCTTCTTTTTTAAGAATCGTTTTTGTATTGTTTTAGGTTTAAAGAAGAAAACTAAAAATGCTAATGCTAGATAAGGGAATATCCCTATTTTAAAAATGATTGAATTAAAAATATGAAAGAAGAAAGACGCTATAACGGCAATCATGCGCGTTCTTTTCCAAAGCAATAATGGCACGATTAAAATGTCAAAGCTCAATCCGTAAATCATAATTGCCCAGTGAGCCCATTCCTGCTGTAAGATATTCCAATCACCAGCTCTTATTTTCATTAAATGCTTAGGGAATGAGGTGTCTATCCAGTCTGGATAAAACTTTGCAACACTAGCATAGGAGTAAACGATAAATAAAAACGCTATGATGAATAAATAAATCCATCTACTCATGTGTTCTTTACGTAACCTTGGGTTCCATTTTGCATCTATAGAAACAGATCGATGTGCTGGTAAAAAAATCATGATGTAGTTAAGTAACATCAATAAATAATAGTGGTTGTTGTAAGATGTTTTTTGCAATAAGTAGACATAAGTCCAGGTGATTGCATAAAAAATCATCGCAGTACGGTACTTAAAACCTACCATCACCAATAATCCTGCAATACCCATCATTACAAATAAGCCATACATTAATGGCGCTGGTAAAGGTTCTAGAAACTCAAAGCCTATGAAAGTAAACGTGAATTTTGGTTGTAAAAAATGCTTATCAACCGCTCCTAAGGCTATATGTCCAAATGCCTCGCAAGCCAATAAGAAACCAAAAAACATTCGGAATAAAACCAGAGCAGAATTATCTACTTGCCTGAACAACCATTTATCCCATTTGCTGTACATAGGTTCTGGTCTTTAATTCATCTTCTTTCATTGCTGCTTTTAACTCTTCAATAGAATTAAATCTAACCTCATCTCTTAGCCTCTTATGAAAAAACAGCTCTATTTCAGAGTTGTATAAATCTGCATTAAAGTCTAAGTAAAATGTTTCAATGGTTTTTTGTGATCCGTCAGAAACTGTAGGGTTGAAACCGATATTAGTCATTCCGTAAACTTCAGTTCCATCTATGATGCTACTAGTGATATAGACTCCGTTTTTAGGTAATAATTTATAGGTTTCACTCACTTTTAAATTTGCTGTAGGGTAATTAATAGTTCTACCTATTGCTTTTCCTTGAACGATTTTACCGTTAATACTGTAGGGTCTATTCAGATAATTTTCAGTTACTTCCATATCACCATTTTCTATGGCGTTACGTATTTTAGTACTGCTTACAGTAACCTCTTCTACTTCTTTTTTAGAGATTTGGACAACTTTAAAATTAAACTCTTTACCATATTCTTCTAATTCAGTAATACTCGCAGCACGATTTCTGCCGAATCGGTGATCATAACCTATGACAACTACAGCAGCCTTTAATTGATCGACAAGAATATTTTTAACATAATCATGTGCGCTAGTTCTGGCAAAATCTAAAGAAAATGGATGCGTCACAATGTTTTCTATCCCATTTGCTGCAATCAACTGCTGTCGCTCTTCAATCGTGTTAATTAATTTAAGATCGCCATCTGGCTGCAATACCATTCTAGGGTGAGGAAAAAAAGTAAGCAGTACACTCGTAAGGGATTGCTGCTGCGCGATTTCAGTAACTCGGCTTAGGATTTTTTGATGACCATGATGTACACCATCAAAAGTTCCTATGGTTATTACAGCGCCTTTTTCTGCCACATATGAGGCAATGTTATCAAATATTTTCAATGTATTAGAGCTCTTTTTTCAGGTAGATGCAAATTAAAATATTCTCGGTGAATTGCACTAAAAAACAGCATGTTTATGAAAATGTTTGTACAGACCACAAACATGAAGTATTTTGTAAACTTATTATTCCCTATGAAATATCTTTTAACGATTGTAATGCTGTTTAATTTCGCTTTCGCGAAAGCGCAAAACTTCTGGCAATCTGTCTCACAAACACCTACTGAGAACCTAGAAAATCGCAATTTTACACCTGATAACTATTTGACATATAATTTAGATATAGATGGTTTAAAACAATCTGTTACTGGATCGCCAATGCGGTTTACTTCAAGTCACTCAAATGTAGTGGTGTCTATGCCTAATGCTGATGGAGATTTTAATGATTTTGAAATCTTTGAAAATCAAATAATGGAGAATTCGTTATCTGCAAAATATCCCAGTATTAAGACCTATTTAGGTCTTAATGTAAATGATGCTGCAGATGTTATACGGTTTTCAATTACCTCTCATGGTTTTCATAATATCGAGTTTGTCACAGGTGCACCTACAGTATATATCGACCCATTTACTATAGATCATAATACGTACATCGTTTATGATAGATCTTCAATTCCTGAAGTAAAGGAAGATTTTGAATGTTTAATGGATGAGCTTTCTGTAATTGGAACTGATCTCAACATATCAAATGTGGTTCCTAAATCAACAAATGATAGTTCACTGCGCACTTATCGGGTTGCCATCTCATGTAATGCAGAGTATGGAAATCTTTTTGCAGGTAACGGTACAGATGTGCAGAAGAGAGCAAATATTCAAGCAAGACAAGTGATAACGATGAATCGTGTGAATGGTGTTTATGAGCGTGATCTTGCTATTAATATGATCTTTGTGGCCAATAATGATTCCTTGTTATATTTTGGTGATACATCTTTAGATCCTTACACTAACGATTTTAATAATAGAACACAAGATTTAATAGATGGCGATCTTGCAAGTCAAGGCTTTCCTGGTATAGGGAATGCTAATTATGATATAGGTCATAATTTTAATACCTCTGGTGGAGGAAATGCCGGTTGTATCGGTTGTGTATGTGTGACTGGTCAAAAAGGTAGTGGTATGACCGGTCGTGCCAACCCTACTGGTGACCCATTTGATATTGATTATGTAGCTCATGAAATGGGACACCAGTTTGGTGGTTATCATTCCATGGCATCAAGTAACTGTAGAAGTGGAAGTGGTCAGACCGAAGTAGAGCCCGGAAGCGGAAGTACCATAATGGCTTATGCTGGTATTTGCAATCCCAATATTCAAAACAATTCAGATGATTATTTCCACTATGTAAATATTAGAGATATTACGGCAAATATTAAAAGTGGTCCTTCTAGTTCTTGTGCGGTAGTTACAAATATTCCTTTTACAGCTCCGGTAGTTGATGCAGGTTTAGATTATATCATACCTTATAGCACGGCATTTGTCCTAACCGGTTCAGCGAGTAATCTAGGGACAGAGACAGTAGTCTATAATTGGGAACAAAACGACCCAGAAAATCCAGGAAGTAATAATGGGCCAGATCCTACACGAGTTCAAGGTCCGATGTATAGGTCGTTACCTTCCGTAACGGTTCCAGAACGTTATTTTCCTGCCTTATCAGATGTTGTACAGGGGAATTTAGCACCATCTTATGAAGTAACACCATCGGTAGCTAGAAATATGGAATTTGCTTTCACTGCCCGTAAGTATAATAATAATGTAGGGCAGAATGATTCAGATTTAATGAATATTACTGTTGATGGTATAGCAGGTCCGTTTACTGTTACTAGTCAGAATTCTAATGTAAGTTACAATACGGGAGAAGCCTTTGTAGTTAATTGGGACGTAGCAGGTACAGATCAATCTCCTATTAATACAATGAGTGTTGATATTTTAATGTCTACAGATGGTGGTTTAACTTTTAATGATATTATTGAAGTAGCGACACCTAATGATGGAACTCAAACGGTTATTATGCCAGTAGTTTCTCCTACCAGTCAAGCGCGTATAATGGTAAAGGCAAATAGTAATGTTTATTATGCTGTAAATTCTTCTAACTTCACAGTTACCAGCGATGAGTTTTCTTTGAGCACCACTGAGCTTGAGCAAAACGTTTGTTTGCCAGCAAATGCCAGTTACGATTTTACATATAGAACATTTAATGGTTTTAACACGCCTACAACGCTTTCATTAACGGGTGAACCTGTTGGTTCAACGGTTGTAATCACACCTAGTACTGTTACTAATAACAATACGCCGGTAAATATTACCATTAGTGGTCTTAATAGTTCAATGGTAGGTAATTATAATCTTTCCTTTGATGGAACTGCTGGATCTACTATGCGATCTGTCGGGTTAACTCTAAACGTGTTAGAGAGTAGTCTTCAAAATACGACGTTAATTGAGCCAGTAGACATGGCAATTGATGTTGCGTTATTTCCGACCTTAGAATGGAACGCTAGCACCGGAGCTCAAGAATATGATGTAGAGGTATCATCAGATTCTAGTTTTAATATAATTGTTGAGGCAACAACAACTGCAGCAAGTACATATACTTTAACGACTGGTCTAGATGAGGATACCATTTATTATTGGCGTGTAAGAAACAAAAATGTATGTGGTGACGGACCTTTTAGTGCGAGTCGTAGTTTTAGAACAGCAAATATTGTTTGTTTTAACGAGTCTTCAACTGTTGTCCCTATAACTATAAGTTCGGGTCCACCATCTTCATTTGATACAATCATTACGGTAACTGATAATGTAGTGATTAACGATATTGTATTAAATATAGACTTGTCGCATACCTGGATGAGTGATGTTGATATTTATTTAACCAGTCCGTCGGGTACTCAAATAACGATTATAGAAGATCGATGTAATAATAGAAATGACTTACTAGCTACATTTACAGATGATGGGGCAGCACTTCAATGTACTTTTGCAGCGCCTACAGTAAGTGGAACCATCCTAGCAGAAGATACGTTCTCTTCTTTTAATGGAGAAAATGCACTAGGTGATTGGGTATTAACTGTTGCAGATGATACTGATCAAGATGGTGGTAGTTTAAACGGATGGTCTGTAGATATTTGTGGAACACAAACTCTTTCCACAATTGACAATGTATTTGATGACATTAGTTTATATCCGAATCCATCAAAAGAATCGGTTTTTCTACAATTAGATAATATCGCTTTTGCAGAAGCTGAATACGATATCTACGATATGGCAGGAAGATTTATAACTTCTCAAGAAATAGTTGCAGCTCGCACTCAAATCGATTTGAGCCATTGGTCTAGCGGAATGTATTTAATTAAAGTAACAATAGATCATCAAACAATAGTAAAGCAGATTATTAAAGAATAGCTATTTACCGTTGAATTGATTCATGGTGTTAGCTAGTCCAGCATGAGTAAAAGATAAGCACGCCGCTGCTGCTTTATCAATACGTTCTGGTAAAGCTTTTAGTTCTTCTTTGTTCCATTCTCCTAAAACGTAGTCAACCTGACGGCCTTTAGAGAATTCATCAGAGATACCGAAGCGTAACCTTGGGTAATTAGGTGTGTTTAATTTAATCTGTGTATCCTTTAATCCGTTGTGACCGCCATCAGTCCCTTTTGCCTTCATGCGTAATGTGCCAAACGGCAGATTCAAGTCATCAGTAACTACTAAGATCTGTTCCTTAGGAATAGATTCTTGATTCATATAATATTTAATTGCCTTACCACTTAGGTTCATATAGGTGCTAGGCTTAAGTAAAGTAACTTTTTTTCCTTTGTGAGTAATAGTTGCAACATCTCCTAAAGTTAGGGTCTCAAAAGAAGCGTCCTTTATCTTTGAAATCTCGTCTAGAACTTTGAATCCTATATTGTGACGCGTTTCAGTGTATTTATCTCCTATATTACCTAACCCTATAATTAGAAATTTTTTCATGTCGTTCTCTTTTTCAACGATAGATGATTTAAAAAGGTTCACCCACCAATTTTTCAATTCACTTATCATGGCTCAAAGCTATAAAAAAAGCCGCAAGAAATAAATCTTGCGGCTTGTAAGTATTTGAGTAAAGAATTAATCTTCTTTAACTGCAGCTACATCATCTGTTTGTGTAGATGGTACATCTCCAGCTTCAACATCATCATCATCATCATCTGCAATAGCAGTACGAGAAGTTTTGATCATTACAACCACAACGCTGTCTGGGTGCATGATTTCATACTCAGGTACGCGTAAGTCACGTACGTATTTCTTATTTCCAATTTTCATAGGCGCGATGTCTACTTCAATTAGATCAGGTAAGTTAGCAGGAATTGCTTTAACCTTTAAACGACGGTTATTTCTACGTAAAACACCACCATTAAGTACACCACGAGAAGTTCCTACAGTAACTACAGGTACTTCCATTGTAACTGGCTTGTCATCAAAAATTTGATAAAAGTCAGCGTGTAATAATTGCTCTTTTACTGGGTGCCATTGCATATCTTGAGCAATTGCAGCATATTGACCATCTTTACCTAGGTCTATAACAACTGTCATAGCGTCAGAGGTGTAAACCAAATTTTTAAATGCTTTTTCTTCTGCTTGAAAATGCACTGGCTCGTCTCCTCCGTAAATTACGCAAGGAACCAATCCAGCATTACGTAGGGCCTTAGTTGCCTTTTTGCCCACGCTTTCTCTTTTAGATCCGTTGATCGTGATTGATTTCATTTGTTGTTTATTTATTAATTATTGAAATTACATGATAAAATTAGAACTGATAGACTCGTTGTTTTGAACACTAGTCATTACTTCTGCAAATAGACCTGCGCAAGTAAGAACTCTTATTTTTCCACTTTCTTTTCTTAAAGGGATAGAGTCGGTTACAATTAGTTCTTCTAGTTGAGAGTTTTCAATTCTCTCATAAGCCTGACCTGATAAGATGGCATGAGTACAAATAGCTCTTACGCTTTTTGCTCCACGCTCCATCATCACATCTGCCGCTTTTGTTAAAGTACCTGCAGTATCGACCATGTCGTCTACTAGGACTACATTTTTCCCTGTTACGTCACCTATCAATTCCATGTGAGATATCACATTTGCTTTTTGACGCTGTTTATAACAAACCACTACATCGCTTTCAAGAGTTTTTGCATAGGCATATGCTCTCTTAGAACCACCCATATCTGGTGAAGCTATAGTTAGGTCTGATAAATTAAGGCTCTTTAAATAAGGGATGAATAATGCACTACCGAATAGATGATCTACAGGTTTTTCAAAAAATCCTTGAATCTGATCTGCATGTAAATCCATGGTGATAATGCGAGTCGCACCAGCACTTTCTAAGATTTTTGCAATCATTTTTGCGCCTATCGGTACACGAGGCTTGTCTTTACGATCTTGACGTGCCCAACCAAAATAGGGAATTACAGCTGTAATATGTCTAGCACTTGCGCGCTTTGCAGCATCTAGCATTAACAATAACTCCATTAAGTTATCACTGCTAGGATGTGTAGATCCTATAATAAAGATGCGACGACCACGTATTGATTCTTCAAAAGATGGTTGAAATTCACCATCACTAAAAGTAGAGAAGTTAACCTGGCCTAGTGAGGCACCATACTTCTCAGCTACTGCCTTAGCAAGGTCCATACTTTGTCTACAACCGAATAATTTTGCTTCTGTCATGGTGTTGATCATCTTAAAATGAATTAGACTCCTGATTTTAAGGCTGCAAATGTACAGATATTTTTATTCTTTGTCCTTAAAAATAGCTCTAAATAAGGTGTGAGATTTAAAATTATATGTACTTTTGCAATCCAATTTTTAGGCCTCAGTGGTGGAATTGGTAGACACGTTGGATTCAAAATCCAATGCTTCACGGCGTGCCGGTTCGATTCCGGCCTGAGGTACTTTTTAAAACCAGAACAGAAATGTTCTGGTTTTTTTATACCACATCACTAAAAATCCTATTTTTGAATTATTACCCCTTAAAACTATAAATAGATGGATGATTTTTTAAGAAACATGATTTTTGGGTTTGAACATGTGCTAGATTGGAGAGCTTATGACCACATCCTTTTTATCATGTTACTTGCAGTACCTTACCTCTTTAAAAGTTGGAAAAAGCTATTATGGCTGGTTACAGCATTTACGGTAGGTCATACCATTTCATTAATGCTTGTAGCTTTTGCAAAAGTGAGCTTTTCAAGTACGTACATTGAATTTCTAATTCCTGTGACTATAGCAATCACGGCATTGTATAATATCTTTACAGCAGGTAATAGGCACCGCGATAATGCGGCATGGCTAGCTATATCTATTTCATTATTTTTTGGGTTAATACATGGCCTTGCATTCTCTAGTGCTTATAAGATGTTGGCCAGTGGAAGCGATAATGAGTTTTTATTATTACTTGAATATGCAATAGGTATAGAAGGTGCTCAATTAGTTATCGTGCTATTAGTTCTTATTTTAAACTTTATATTCACTGGGATCTTCCGTTTTAGTAGAAAAGATTGGGTTCAGGTCATTTCTGGTATTGTTTTAGGAATGGTTATACCTATGTTGATTGATAGGTGGTTGTGGTAGATTTAATGAGATGATTTTTTGACCTCGCTTTCGCGAAAGCGTAATAATGATAGTATAGTGCGGCATTATTAAATGCAATGCAAAATTTAAAAATAGAAAATTTGAAGGATCAAAAACAGCATAAATATGATGTTGCTTATCTTAAGATGGCTGCAGAATGGGCTAAGTTATCGCACTGCAAACGCAGGCAGGTAGGTGCTTTAATTGTTAGGGACCGTATGATTATAAGTGATGGTTATAACGGTACACCTAGTGGATTTGAGAATTTTTGTGAAGATGATGAAGGGTATACAAAATGGTATGTATTACATGCAGAAGCTAATGCAATTCTTAAAGTAGCTGGATCAACTCAATCTTGCGCTGGTGCTACATTATATATTACGATGTCACCCTGCAAAGATTGTAGTAAGCTGATTCATCAAAGTGGCATTAAACGTGTTGTATATGTAGAAGGCTATAAAGATGATAGCGGTTTGCAATTTCTGCAAAAAGCTGGCGTTGAAGTAGAACAAATTAATCAACTGTAATATTGAAAAAATCACAGACATACTTTCCATTGTTTTTAGGAATAGCAGTAGCGCTAGGAATAGGGCTGGGCTATACGATGCATAGTGGTGAGTCTAGTGATGGATTACTTATGGCTAGTAACGCCAATAAGCGTAAACTTAATAAGTTAATAGATATTATTGATCAGCGATATGTGGATGATGTGAATACCGATAGTATTGTTGATATTACTGTAAATGGTATATTATCTAATCTTGATCCTCATTCCATCTATATAACTAACGACGAGATGGAAGACGTCGCTGATCAGATGCGAGGTGATTTTGTGGGTATAGGTATTAGATTCTTTGTAAATCAGGACACGATTTCTGTTCTTAATGTATTAGATGGTGGACCTAGTAAAAAGGCTGGTATTAAAGGTGGTGATAAAATTCTTTATGCCGATGGGAAGCCACTTTTTGGAACAAGTGCTGTAAGTACAGATGTTTTAAAAGGAGAAGAAGGTTCAAAGGTTACACTAGGTGTATTGCGACCTGGTGATAATGATGTTCAACAGGTGTCTGTAGTAAGAGGCAATGTGCCTATTAATAGTGTCGAGGCGGCTTATATGCTCAATGAAAATATGGGATATATAAAAGTTAATCGATTTGCAGAGTCTACGGAAAAAGAATTCAACGTTGCTATAGATGGCTTAATTGAAAAAGGTGCGCAACGCCTAACAGTCGATTTAAGAGATAATCCAGGTGGTGTATTAAGTGCTGCAATCGCTATGGCAGATGAGTTTTTACCACGTAAAAAATTAATCCTTTTTCAAAAAGATCGTGATAATGAGCGCAAAGATTCTTATGCTACTAGTGATGGTGATTTTGAGGATAAACCTGTTTATATTTTAATTAATGAAAATAGCGCTAGTGCTAGTGAGGTAGTCGCTGGAGCTTTGCAGGACAATGACGTGGGAACGATTATAGGCCGACGTAGTTTTGGAAAAGGTCTGGTGCAACAAGAAATTAAACTAGGTGATGGTAGTGCAGTCAGGTTAACAGTGTCTAGATATTATACACCTACTGGTAGAAGTATTCAACGCCCATATGATAATGGTAATGAAGACTACTTTAAAGAGTATATCGATCGTTATAATAACGGTGAACTAGAAGATGCTGCTAACATTGAGGTGAATGATTCTTTAAAAAGAACAACGCCAGCAGGTAAAGTAGTTTATGGTGGCGGCGGAATCATTCCAGACGTTTTTGTACCATCTGCAGATGGATATGTTTTACAAACCCTAGAATATTTTGCTCGTACAGGATTTGCAGATCAGTTTGCTAATCGGTATTTACAAGGCGATGGTATTAATTTGCGCAACATGACTGAAAAAGATTTCATGGAAACCTACAGTGTTCCAGAATTAGTCATGGAAGATTTTATTCAATACGCACAGTTATACAATACTAGTATTTCGTTGCCAGGTTATAGAGATGAGATCTCTACAATTATTAAATCTGCGCTTGCAGAGCAGCTTTTTGATACTGAGGCAAAAATTAAAATCTTGAATCAACAAGATCGTATGATTCAAAAAGTGCTAGAGCTTAATAAGTAAGTCTGTTATTTTTAATCTATCGTTTCTCGTGCTTATCTTTTATCTTAAGAGATACTTGTAGTATCGCCAGTAAAATAAGTACACACAAAGAAGCGAGTATGCTAATAACTGCTATTTGACTATCACCTTTAAAAAGATTAGAGAAATCTAGTTTAGTAGCGTTAAATATAATGCTAGCAGCTGCAAGAGCCATTAATATGTATATAACTATTTTCATTTAGAAAAGTTCTTTAATGTTTGTGGTAAATAGCTTTACCGCGATGGCTAGCAAGATAACCCCAAAAATTTTACGTACCACATTAATACCTTGTTTTCCAATCAGTTTTTCAATGTACCCAGAGTTCTTAAGTACAATGTATACAAAGATGATGTTCACGATAATAGCAGCAATAATATTAATAACTGAGTATTCTGATCTTAAAGAAAGAACTGATGTTAAGGTACCTGCACCAGCGATAAGTGGAAATGCGATAGGTATAATAGCAGCAGTTTCTGGCGCTTCGTCTTTATAAAGTTGTACGCCTAGAATCATTTCTAATGCGATAAAGAAAATTATGAAAGCACCGGCTACTGCAAATGAGTTGACGTCAATGCCTATTAAATTCAACATTCTTTCACCGACAAATAAGAATACAATCATTAATACACCAGCAACAACAGATGCTTTTTCACTTTGAACATGACCTACTTTACGACGTAAGTCAATTATAATAGGAACGCTTCCTATAATATCGATTACCGCAAATAAAATCATGGTTGCTGTAAAAAACTCCTTTAGGTCAAAGGCTGCAAAAAAATCTACAAAAGAATTGCTTTCCATCGTCTTGTTTTGAGCGCGCAAAAGTACTGCTATTTAATAGTTTAGTATTGATTAGTAAAGGTTAAATATTCATTAACGAATTGTGACTTTTAAGTTGTAGGTCTGCATCGTGTTAAAGCTCTTTTCAACTATGCCATATTCTATCAGTATTAAATATGACTTCTAGTATCTTTGTAGCTTCAAATTTGCCTTTATGTTTCAGTTAGGAAAAACCATCGTGTCAGATGATGTATTAGAAAAAGACTTTGTTTGCAATCTTACAGCTTGTAAAGGTGTTTGCTGTGTTGCAGGAGAAGCTGGTGCACCATTGGAGCAAAAAGAGTTAGATATTCTAGATAAAGAATATGAAAAAGTGAAGCCTTATTTAAGATCTGAAGGGATTGAGGCTATAGAAGCTCAAGGTACGTGGATAGAACGTGAAAATGGCGAATTAGAAACTCCATTAGTAAATGGGGCAGAATGTGCTTACACCACCTTTAAAGAAGATGGTACGGCATTATGCGGTATTGAAGCCGCTTATCGAGATGGGGCAACTTCTTTCTATAAACCTATTTCTTGTCATCTTTATCCGGTGCGTATACAAGAATACACCGATTTTAAAGCGGTAAATTATCACAAGTGGCAAATTTGTGATGACGCGTGTACATTAGGTGAAGAATTAGGTGTTCCAGTTTATAAATTTTTAAAGGAAGCTCTCGTACGTAAATTTGGAATTGCCTGGTATGAGGAGTTGGAAGAAATAGCTCAAAATTTTTCCTAAAAATCGTAAATCTGCGTTTTCAAATTTCAATTTTCAACATTTCGCTTTCGCGAAAGCGTGGATAACTTATTCTTCTGTGTTTATAAATAAAATGTAGGAATTAGACTAAATACTGCTGTCTATCAGTGATAAAATATAGGCTTGTATTATCTTGTTTCTATTAAATGCATTGAATGTTAGACGAAATTTTAATATACTGTGATACAGTGTTTTGAGATAATGAATTAATTTATTTTTAACATTTTAAAGTAGCTTTGATGATGTTGAAAACTTGTTTAAAAGCAAATTGTTAAGACGCTGATTTGCTCTCAATGATTTTTGATATTTGTTACTCTTCAAGCCAGAAGAAATAACCGAGAAAATTAAAAGGACACATGCAGACGACTCAAGAACCAATTTTACAAGAGAATCCAGACAGATTTGTTATTTTTCCTATTCAACATGATGATTTATGGGAATGGTATAAGAAACAACAAGCTTGTATTTGGACTGCTGAAGAAATCGATCTGCAAGTTGATATTACAGACTGGCAAAATTCATTGAATTCTGACGAGCGTTATTTTATTAAGCATATCCTTGCGTTTTTTGCGGCTAGTGATGGTATTGTGAATGAAAATCTTGCAGAGAATTTTGTGAATGAGGTACAATATTCTGAGGCTAAGTTTTTCTATGGTTTCCAGATCATGATGGAAAACATTCATTCAGAGACTTATTCTTTACTTATCGATACTTACGTAAAGGATGATGCAGAAAAAGATCAACTTTTTAGAGCTATCGAGAACTTTCCTGCTATTAAATTAAAGGCAGATTGGGCAATGAAGTGGATTGAAAGCCCATCATTTGCAGAGCGTTTAATCGCATTTGCTGCGGTAGAAGGTATCTTCTTCTCTGGTGCATTTTGTTCTATTTACTGGTTGAAAAAACGTGGTCTTATGCCAGGACTTACTTTTTCTAATGAGTTGATATCACGTGATGAAGGTATGCACTGTGATTTTGCAGTACACCTACACAACCATCATCTAGTAAATAAAGTTCCTAAAGAACGTATCACAGAAATTATTGTTGATGCATTAAATATCGAGCGTGAATTTATTACTGAGTCATTACCGGCTAGTTTAATAGGTATGAACGCAAAATTAATGACACAATACCTAGAGTTTGTAACTGACCGTTTATTAGGTGAGCTGGAATGTGATCCTGTGTATAATGTTACTAATCCATTTGATTTTATGGATTTAATAGGTATGGAAGGTAAAACTAACTTCTTTGAGAAAAGAGTAGGTGAATACCAAAAAGCAGGTGTCATGAACAGTACTAAGGAAGATAAGGATTCAATGGATTCATTCTCCTTAGATGCTGACTTCTAGTAAGTAACCTAAATAACCCTACAGCTCTTAGGGCTGTTCCATTATAGTGTATTGAAGATAAATTAAGTTTTCTTCACAAATGTTAACCCAATTATTAGAGAATGGGATTAGAATCCTTATCTCTTAACCCAAAAAACTAGTTCAATATGTTTGTAGTAAAAAGAGACGGCCACAAAGAGCCAGTGATGTTTGATAAAATCACAGCGAGAGTACGTAAATTATGTTATGGTTTAAGTAATCACGTAGACCCAGTAAAAGTAGCGATGCGTGTTATCGATGGTTTGTATGATGGAGTTACTACAAGCGAATTAGATAATTTAGCTGCAGAAACGGCTGCAACGATGACCACAGCTCATCCCGACTATGCTCGTCTGGCGGCACGTATTTCTGTCTCTAACTTACATAAGAATACTAAAAAGACGTTCACTGATGTGGTAACTGATTTATATGAGTATGTAAATCCACGTACAGAGAAAAAAGCACCTATGATCTCTGATGAGGTGTATCAAGTAATACAAGATAATGCAGACCGCTTGAACTCGGCCATTATTTATAATCGTGATTTTGGGTACGATTACTTTGGGTTTAAAACATTAGAACGTAGTTATTTATTAAAAATTAATGGAAAAATTGCAGAGCGTCCACAACACATGTTGATGCGTGTTTCTGTAGGAATCCATATGGATGATTTAGATGCAGCGATAGAGACTTATGAGTTGATGTCTAAAAAGTACTTTACTCATGCAACTCCTACATTGTTTAACGCTGGTACGCCTAAACCTCAGATGTCTTCTTGTTTCTTATTAACGATGCAAGATGATAGTATAGAAGGGATTTATGATACATTAAAGCAAACAGCTAAAATCTCACAGAGTGCTGGTGGAATAGGGTTGTCTATTCACAACATACGAGCTAGAGGTTCTTACATAGGTGGTACTAACGGTACTTCAAATGGAATTGTGCCTATGCTTAAGGTTTATAATGATACAGCACGTTATGTAGACCAAGGTGGAGGAAAACGTAAAGGTTCTTTTGCTATTTACATGGAGCCATGGCATGCAGATATTTTTGATTTCTTAGATCTTAAGAAAAACCACGGTAAAGAAGAAATGCGTGCGCGTGATTTATTCTATGCGATGTGGATGTCTGATCTATTTATGAAAAGAGTTGAGGCAAACGATAAGTGGACCTTAATGTGTCCACATGAATGTCCAGACCTTTATAATGTTTATGGAGATGAATTTGAAGCGCTTTATACTAAGTATGAGCAAGAAGGGAAAGGTCGCAAAACAATTCAAGCGCGTGAGCTATGGGATAAGATACTAGAATCTCAAATAGAGACTGGTACACCATATATGTTGTATAAAGATGCAGCAAATAATAAGTCTAACCAGAAGAATCTTGGAACCATCAGGTCTTCAAACCTATGTACTGAGATCATGGAGTATACTTCTCCAGATGAGGTGGCTGTATGTAACCTAGCTTCTATCGCACTACCTATGTTCATAAAGGACGGTGCGTTTGATCATAAAGCACTTTATAAAGTAACTAAAAGGGTAACACGCAACTTAAATAAAGTAATTGATCGCAACTATTACCCAGTAATAGAGGCGAGAAATTCTAACATGCGTCACAGACCTGTTGGACTAGGTATTCAAGGTCTTGCAGACGCTTTTATCATGTTACGTCTACCATTTACAAGTGACGAGGCTAAGAAATTAAACTCAGAGATTTTTGAGACTTTATATTTTGCAGCATGTGAAGCCTCTATGGAAATGGCGCAGGAAGAAGGAGCATATTCAACATTTGAAGGATCGCCTATGTCACAAGGAGAATTCCAGTTCAATATGTGGAATATCAATGATTCAGATTTAAGCGGTCGTTGGAATTGGTCAGATTTAAGAACTAAGGTAATGGAACATGGTGTGAGAAACTCACTTCTAGTAGCGCCTATGCCTACAGCAAGTACCTCACAAATCTTAGGTAACAATGAGGCCTTTGAACCATATACTTCAAATATCTATACACGTAGAACACTGTCTGGTGAGTTTATTGTAGTTAATAAGCACTTATTGAAAGACTTAGTAGACCTAGGACTTTGGGATGATAGTTTGAAGAACGCGATTATGAGAAATAATGGTTCTATTCAAGCGATAGAAGGTATTCCAGAAGATATCAAAGAATTGTATAAAACGGTATGGGAATTAAAGATGAAGGATATCATCGATATGTCTCGTCAACGTGGTTACTTCATTGATCAGTCTCAATCGTTAAACCTGTTTATGGAAAACGTAACAACGTCTAAGCTTACTTCAATGCATTTCTATGCATGGAAAAGTGGTCTTAAAACAGGAATGTATTATTTAAGAACTAAGGCAGCTGTAGATGCTATTAAATTTACGGTAACTAAAGAAGCTAAAAAAGCTCCAATAGCACAACCAGCAGTAGCACCGGTACTTATAGAAGATCATTCTCCAGCGGCTGCAAAAGTTATGGAAGCTGCTGCAGACATTATTAATACAAAAGTCGTTACAGAGAGTGAAGAAATGACGGCTGAAGAATATAAAGAAATCCTATTGCGGGCAAAAGAAGCGGCAAGCAATGGAGATGACTGCGAGATGTGCGGTTCATAAAACTTACTTATTTACTTAATGTAAAGCGACCTTGCAATTATTGTAAGGTCGCTTTTTTTGTACGCTTTCGCGAAAGCGTATATAACTAGCCCTATTTACATCCCAAAAGTTAAGTCTTTTAACAAGAATGGGTTATATCGCTATTATAAACTTAAATCTATATTAAGCTTGGTGTAAACCCATGTTAATCACTCGGTCTGAACTGTATTCAGTCTGTATATTGAGGTATATTAATTAAATAACCATACAAACTAATATTATGAATTACACAGAAGAAGTAGCAAACAAGCTAAATGAATTATTAGAAAAAAATTATGATGCTGAGGCTGGATATAAATTGGCCAAAGAAAAAGTTGATAGTAAAAGATTAAAAGGATTTTTTGAAAATCAAGCGCAAGAACGATATGATTTTGGTCACGAGCTTAAAAATGAAATCCGTAACTATGGAGCAACTCCAGATAAAGGAACGAGTGTAAAAGGTGATGCGCACCGCGCATGGATGAACATCAAATCTACCTTTACCTCAGGTAATGAAGAAAGCATGTTAGAAGAGGCAATTAGAGGAGAGAAAGCTGCTGTAGAGGAGTATGATACCATAATTGCAGATATGACATTGCCGCCGTCAACAAATTCATTGTTAACGAAGCATCGTGATAATGTGCAAACAGCATTAAATAAAGTAAGTGCGATGGAAAGCATAGCATAATTTCCATAGATTATTGATTGAGGACCCTTTTGAGACATCAAAAGGGTCTTTTTTTTAGATGTAAATAAGTAAATCTTTTGCTGCTTTTGTTCATAACTACATTTTTAAAAAGAGTTTCAATCACGTATATTTAAAATTCTGATTTTAAATTTTAATCGATTTTTAAATAACTGTTTTTAAGTTAATTAACTGGTTGAGTATAACTGATTTTTTTGACTTAATAATAATAATTTGACAACTCGATAACGCAACACTCATTCTACTATGTATCTCATTTTTGACACTGAAACTACAGGATTACCTAAACGCTGGGATGCACCTTATACAGATGTAGACAATTGGCCACGTGTGATACAAATTGCATGGCAATTGCATGATGAAATGGGTAACCTTATTGAGCACAAAGATTATCTAGTTAAGCCAGATGGTTTTGATATACCCTATGATGCAGAGCGTATTCATGGTATCTCTACAGCACTTGCAGATCAGCAAGGTGTGCCGCTAGAAGAAATGCTGTCTGAATTCAATATAGCACTTAGTAAAGCAAAATTTGTAGTAGGTCAGAATTTAAAATTTGATTTAAACGTTACTGGTGCAGAGTTTGAGAGAACTCAAATCGCAAACGATTTACAAGAGATCCCAGTACTAGATACCTGTACAGAGCACACTGCACAATTATGCCAGATACCTGGTGGTCGTGGTGGTAAATTTAAGTTACCTACACTTACAGAGTTACATCAGTTTCTTTTTAATCAACCGTTTGGAGAGGCCCATAACGCCACTGCAGATGTTGAAGCGACAACTAGATGTTTCTTAGAATTAATACGTAAGCAACAATATTCAAAACAACAACTAGACGTTGCAGACGATTACTTTGTACGCTTTCAACAACAGAATCCGGCACCTATACGACCTGTAGGGATTACTCATATTAATCTTAAGAAAGCATCAGATCAACTAAAAGAATCTGCGTCACCAGAGCTTTCTAAACAAGAAATTAAAGAAAATCTAGAGGAACTTAATGAAGCACAATTTGCGCATTTACATTCTCATTCTCAATTTTCAATATTGCAGTCTACTGCAAGTGTTCAAGATCTTGTAATGGCAGCTGCTGCAAATGACATGACTGCTGTAGCCATGACAGACCATGCAAATATGATGGGAGCTTTTCATTTTGTAAAAGCGGTAAAAGCCTATAATGCGAGCCTAGTAAATGATGATGATAATGAGTTACAAAAAAAGCCATTAAAACCTGTTATAGGTTGTGAGTTTTTTGTTTGCGAGGATATGAATGATAAGTCCCATAAAGACAATGGGTATCAAATCGTATTGCTGGCCAAAAATAAAAATGGTTATCTCAACATTGCAAAAATGTCTAGTAAAGCCTATGTAGATGGGTTTTATTATGTTCCTAGAATTGATAAAAAATTAATTCAAGAGTTTAAAGAAGACGTTATTGTCCTTACTGGTAACATGTATGGAGAAGTGCCTTCAAAAATCCTCAACATAGGAGAAAATCAAGCCGAAGAAGCACTTCTTTGGTGGAAAGAAGAATTCGGCGATGATTTATATGTTGAAATCATGCGTCATGGACAGGAAGATGAAGATAGAGCAAATGAGGTTTTGATATCGCTTTCGCGAAAGCATAATATCAAAATGGTAGCGACTAATAATACTTATTACGTACATAAGGAAGATGCAAATGCACACGATATTTTATTATGTGTAAAAGATGGAGAGAAGCAAGCGACACCTATAGGTCGTGGACGTGGTTATCGATATGGATTGCCTAATCAAGAGTACTATTACAAATCTGCTACAGAGATGAAACTTTTGTTTAAGGATTTGCCTGAGGCGATTCTTAATATTAGCGAAGTTCTAGATAAGATAGAACCCTTTGAACTAGCACGAGATGTACTATTACCTAAGTTTGATATTCCAGAACAGTTTCTAGACGCGCAAGATGAACATGATAATGAAAAACGTGGTGAGAATGCTTACCTAAGACACTTAACTTATGAAGGTGCAAAAATACGTTATGGTGAGATTACACCAGAAATTGAAGAACGTCTAGATTTTGAACTAGAAACGATCCGTAAAACGGGATATCCAGGATATTTCTTAATTACTTGGGATTTTATAAAGGCTGCTAGAGACATGGATGTAGCAGTAGGTCCTGGTCGTGGTAGTGCGGCAGGTAGTGTAGTCGCCTATTGCTTATGGATTACAAATGTAGACCCGATACATTACGACTTACTTTTTGAGCGTTTCTTAAATCCAGATCGTGTAAGTATGCCAGATATTGATATCGATTTTGATGATGAAAATCGATACAAAGTGATGGATTATGTCATTGAGAAATATGGAGCCAGTCAGGTGGCACAAATTATTACTTATGGTACCATGGCGGCAAAATCTTCCATACGTGATACCGCTAGAGCATTAGATTTACCACTTAATGAAGCAGATCATATTGCAAAATTAATTCCTGATTTTGCTAAGCTTAAAAAGATTTTTGCTCTTGAAGATAATGAGATTCGTAGCAAATTCCGTGGTGAGGATGCTGACATGGTTGAAGAGCTTAGAGGTATCGCAGCAGGATCTGACCTGGCTGCTGAAACTTTAAGACAAGCTCGTATTTTAGAAGGTTCTGTAAGAAATACTGGAGTTCATGCCTGTGGTGTGATCATAACACCTGCGCCACTTACTAATTTTGTGCCAGTTGCTACCGCAAAAAATTCAGACCTTTATGTAACCCAATTTGATAATGAGGTTGTAGAAAGCGCGGGATTGTTGAAGATGGACTTTTTAGGGCTTAAAACA
The DNA here is from genome assembly GCF_000732625.1 of Nonlabens ulvanivorans. Taxonomy (GTDB): domain Bacteria; phylum Bacteroidota; class Bacteroidia; order Flavobacteriales; family Flavobacteriaceae; genus Nonlabens; species Nonlabens ulvanivorans. Next base: position 202,504 of record NZ_JPJI01000032.1, on the reverse strand, counting down.
CTAAGTCAGATTAAAGACACTGTTGCAATTATTAAAGAGCGACACCATATTGATCTCGATATCGAGTCTATACCATTAGATGATGCTAAAACTTATGAGCTTTTTCAAGAAGGTAATACAATAGGGATATTTCAGTATGAAAGTGCTGGTATGCAAAAGTATATGCGTGATTTAAAACCGACGCAATTTGCAGATTTAATTGCCATGAACGCCTTGTATCGTCCTGGTCCGCTTGAATATATACCAGATTTTATTGATAGAAAACATGGTGTAAAAGAGATAAGCTATGATCTTGATGGTATGGAAGAGTATCTTTCAGAAACCTATGGTATTACCGTCTATCAAGAGCAAGTAATGCTACTTTCTCAAAAGCTTGCAAACTTTTCAAAAGGTGAAGCAGATGTCTTGCGTAAGGCAATGGGTAAAAAGCAAATGGCTACACTGCAAAAAATGAAGCCTAAGTTCTTGGATAACGGAGAATCAAATGGTCATGATCGTGAAATACTTGAAAAAGTATGGAAGGATTGGGAGGCGTTTGCATCTTATGCATTTAATAAATCTCACTCTACATGTTATGCATGGATAGGTTATCAAACGGCTTATTTAAAAGCTAACTATCCTGCTGAGTTTATGGCAGCAACCTTGTCTAATAACATGAATCAGATTAAAGACGTTACTAAATTTATGGATGAGTGTAAGCATATGGGATTACCTGTACTGGGTCCAGATGTTAATGAGTCTAACTATAAGTTTACCGTAAATAAACATGGTGCCGTACGTTTTGGGATGGGAGCAGTGAAAGGCTTAGGTCATGGAGCGGTAATGACGATTATTGAAAATAGAAAGGATGGTCCGTACAAAAGCATCTTTGATATGGCAAAGCGTATTGATCTGCGTGCTGCAAATAAGAAGTCTTTTGAAGCACTAGCCTTAAGTGGTGGTTTTGATGGATTAGGAGGCGAGAATAGAGCACAGTATTTCCATCAATCTGATAATGGTCAGATTTTTCTAGAGCAAGTTGTGAAATATGCTCAAAAATATCAAGAAAATGAAAATAGTGCTCAGGTAAGTCTTTTTGGAGAAGCTAGTGATGTACAGATTCCAGAACCAGAATTACCTATCTGTGAAGATTGGGGCACCATGGAGAAATTGAAACGTGAAAAAGAAGTTGTAGGTATTTATATCTCAGGTCATCCACTCGATGATTATAAAAAGGAGATGGAATTTTTCTGTAATACAGGACTGTCTAGTTTAAAAGACTTACATGGTTTAGTAAATCGAGATTTGACCTTTTGTGGAGTGATAAGTGATGTCCAACATCGTATTACAAAAACTAATAAAGGATGGGGAATGTTTACGGTAGAGGATTATGAAGACAGTTTTGAGTTCAGACTTTTCAATGAAGATTACTTGAAATTTAGACACTTTTTAGTGCCTAATTCTTTCATCCATTGTAAGATAAAAATCAAGGAAGGTTGGATTGATAAAAAGACTGGTAAGCCTACAGATCCACGTATCAATTTTATGGCGATGCAACAACTACAAGACTTAATGGCTAGCAGTGCAAAAAAACTAACCATTCAATTTCATATTAGTGAGGTAGTTGAGAATAGAGTGGAATGGTTAAAGGATGTCATAGAAACTCATAAAGGTGATCATCAATTGTTTTTTAATCTAGTAGATCATGAAGAAAAAATCTCTTTGAATATGCCTAGTCGTTTAAAGAAAGTAAATGTGACTAATGAATTGTTAGATCTATTAGATGAACAAGGCATTAATTATGGTGTGAATTAAGCCCAAATCACTAAGCAACATATCGCTATAAATAAGTCTAATGGTGACAGCCTGTGATATGGAATAGGATTTGATTACTTTTGTATATAGAATTTTAAATAGCAAGTAAGATGGCACTAGAAATAACAGATGCAAATTTTGAAGAAACAGTATTAAACACTGATAAGCCAGTATTGGTTGACTTTTGGGCAGCATGGTGTGGACCATGTCGTATGGTAGGTCCTATCATTGATGAAGTAGCTACAGATTATGACGGTAAAGCCGTGGTAGGTAAAATGGATGTAGACGCAAATCAAGAGTTTGCTGCAAAATATGGTGTTCGTAACATCCCTACAGTTCTAGTTTTCCAAAATGGAGAAGTAGTAGGACGTCAAGTAGGTGTTGCTCCTAAAAATGCATATACAGACGCAATAGACGCATTATTGAACTAGATTATAGTTCTTAATTTATAAAAAGCCTGTTTCCATTAAGAAACAGGCTTTTTTATGCATTTAATTTATTTTTTTTCAAGTTTAACAAGATTTATATTTTTAAATATTTAACCTATTTGTTTAAAATTTAATACAATGCTAGTATATCGTTGATGGCTATTACGGTATCTTGAAAATAAAAATATTGATCATGAGCAAGACTATAGTATTGAAGCAACGACCAGATGGTACACCTAAGAATAATGATTTTGAAATCATTAATGAAAATCAACCATCCATTAAATCAGGAGAAATACTGCTAAAAGCAAAATATGTTTCTGTTGATCCTTACTTAAGAGGTCGCATGCGTGATGAAGAGTCTTATATAGAGCCATTTAAAATCAATAAACCAATCGCTTCCACTGTAGTTGCTGAGGTAGTTGAGAGTAAAAATGAAAAATATAAGGAAGGTGATTTTTTAACAGGAATGCTAGATTGGAAAGAATACCAAGTGCATACTGGGGATAATTTGCGTAATGTAGATGGTGACAGTATCTCTCTAAGTGCCTATTTAGGAGTTTTAGGTTTAACAGGATTAACCGCTTACTTTGGATTAAATAGGATAGGAGAACCTAAAAAAGGTGAGACATTACTAGTATCTGGTGCAGCTGGTGCGGTAGGTTCCATAGTAGGTCAAATTGGTAAAATAAAAGGATTAAGGGTAATAGGGATTGCAGGCTCTGATGAAAAAGTATCGCTACTTACTGATCAGCTGGGATTTGACGCAGCCATTAATTATAACACGACAGATGATATGGCAGCGGCTATTAAAGAATATGCACCGGACGGCGTCGATATCTATTTTGATAATGTAGGTAGTTATACCTTAGATGCTGCCATGAAAAATATAAATCGCTTTGGGCGTGTCATTAATTGCGGTGCTATCTCGCTTTATAATGAAACAGAGCAACCTACTGGTCCTCGTTTAGAGACTACACTGGTAAAGAAAAGTGTTAAAATGCAAGGATTTATAGTTCGTAATTTCGAGGAAGATTTTCCAGAAGGTGTTCAACAACTGTCTAAATGGTTAAAAGAAGGTAAGTTAAAACATGAAGAAACAATTGTAGAAGGATTTGATTCCATACCACAAGCCTTTATTGATTTGTTTGATGGTAAAAATAAGGGTAAGATGGTTGTTAAAATCTATTAGGTATGCATAACAATTAGGTTGATAAGTATTCCGCTTTCGCGAAAGCGGAATCTTTTCAGTCCTTAGTACTTTTATAAAAAGATAATTTGCAAATATTCTTGATACTCTTATCTTCACAAAATGGATATTCAAAAGGAGTTAAATAAAACTACAGGCTTTAAAAACCTTGCGCTACTAGCCAGTCAGGTAGTTGAAGGTTTCATATCTGGAATGCATAAATCTCCTTTCCATGGTTTTAGTGCAGAATTTGCAGAGCATAAGATCTATAATCCTGGAGAAAGTACACGTCACATAGATTGGAAGCTTTTTGCTAAAACGGATAAGCTATACACAAAGCGATACGATGAAGAAACTAATTTGCGTTGTCATCTGATTATAGACAATAGCCCTTCTATGCATTATCCTTCAGTTTCTAATCAACAATTAGGAAATCTCAATAAAGTAGGATACAGCGCACTAGCAGCTGCTAGTGTAATGAGTGTACTCAAAAAACAAAGGGATGCTGTAGGATTATCTGTTTACAGTGATTCTTATGAATATTACGCACCTGAAAAAGGTAGTGATAGACATCACAATATGTTATTAGATCAGTTGTCTAAAATGGTTGTGAATAAGCCTAAAGGAACAACAACAAATACCTATAAGTATTTATATGAGATTGCAGAGAAAATGAAGCGACGATCTCTCATTTTTCTTTTTACAGATATGTTCCAAAGTGACGTCCAAGAAAAAGAACTGTTTGAGGCGTTAAGACATTTAAAATATAATAAACATGATGTAGTCCTCTTTCATACCTATGATAGTGCTACTGAAGTAAATTTTGACTTTACAAATAAACCTGCTCGTTATACAGATGTGGAGACTGGTGAGCATATCGATTTATATGCAGATAATGTAAAAGAAGTTTATAAAAAAGCTGTAAGTGCTTATTTTGAAAAACTGAGAGTACGTTGTGGTCAAAATAGAATTAAATATATGCCTGTTGATATACAGCGCAATTTTGATGTAGTACTCACTACTTTTCTTTTAGAAAGACAACTTTTCAAATAATATATATACCAATAAAAAAAGCCCGTCGTTAAACGGGCTTCATAACTCTATTTTTGAAAAGAGTAAGAGTTATAAGAATAATTAATTATTCCTTCTGCAAATTTGTTTATTATGCATGCATAAAGATAATTAAAATCTTACATTTTTTCTAATATCGATAAACGGTATAAAATTCATACAAAAGGTCGTTAAAAAAGAAAGCCTATCGTGAGATAGGCTTTCGTAACCGAATGAATTATGAAAAGAGTATTAGGTTACACTTAAATCGGTACTTAAATTTTTAGGGAAAACCTAAGTCCTTTATTTGAGCATTACAAATATCTGATTATACTCTTCTTTTACTTAAAATGTGACCAAACCAGAAAAACTAATCGTCAAAGTACTTATTTGTCTGATTAACTACTCTTTTATCAATTTTATTTGGTGATTTCCTTTTACAGTTTGAACTGTGATGATGTAAACGCCACTTGTAAGGCTCTCGATAGAGTAATTGGGTAAGCTCTTTTCATAATCAAGTACTTGCTGTCCTTTCATGTTGTAAATTTTCATGCTTTGAATGTCTTCAGATAATCTGAAAGAGTTTTGAGCAGGATTAGGATACAACTTTATACCTGTCGTTAAGTTGGAGCTGTCTTCATTACTTAATGGATCTTGTAATTGCTGAGTAGAGTAAACTCGATATTCACCAGGTTGTAGATTAATCATTGCAGTGGTATTAGTAATATTTACAGTTGTATTACTGAAGTATTCATACCAAGTTCCGTTTTGACTAAAATTTGGATTAACATTTTGGGCTGTAATGCCATAATTTGCCAGTACAACGACGTCAAAGACAGGTCCATTTAAATTAATACGTTTTGTAACTCCAGACACATCTAGGTTGTTGTTTGTAGTGTTCCACGTATCTGGATATTTAGTTTTAAAACCTATCATAGTAGCAGTAACATTATATAAGTCCAAGCGGTCTTGGTCAGTATCATAATTCAGTGTCCATGGTATCGGTTTGCGACCTGTACGACCGTTCTGATCAATATCTATCTCATAGCCTAACTCGCCAAACTGCCAAAGCATTTTAGGGCCAGGTATGCTGTATAATATCGCAGCAATAGCCTCTTGTCTATCTAATGCTACAGGTAAACTACGTACGTTATGCGAAGAATTTGCGGCGTTTCCAAAATTTAAGTTCTTATACATTAAACGTTGCTCATCATGACTTTCTGCATAAGCAACTAGGTGCTGGTCATTCCATCCTCTAGCTAGATAGTACGATCTAAAAACATCATTGTTACTAGAATAACCCATAGAATTTTGATTAAACTCATCAGTCATCTTGCCCCATAGCATAAAGCCTGCATTTGCTAGGGCTGTCTCTTCAGAGTTATCGCCTAAATGTTCAAGAATCATGTATATATCATTGCTATTTGCATTCCAAATGGTGTTCTTATAATCGTTAAGAATATCTACTCTAGATTGATCATATGCACTCCATGCGCTAATGTTACCTAGTGTGAAGTTTTGAGTAAATCCTTTCGAAAGATCAAACCTAAAACCGTCGATACGATACTCATCGATCCAGTATTGTAATGTCTGTTTAACATAGTCTCTGGTCCACTGGCTCTCATGATTGAAATCATAACCAACATTAAAGTCGTGCGTAGGAGAAGAATTTAAATAAGGGTTGTTTGCAGCTGGTCTAAAGTTATTTTCATCCCACCAAAGTTGACACAATGGACTTTGCGAAAAGGCATGATTATATACTACATCTATTACAACAGCAATTCCTCTAGAATGACATAAATCTACTAACTCTTTAAATTTTTCTGGGGTACCGTATGCTTTATCTAATGCTCCATGAAACTTAGGATTATAACCCCAACTATCCGTTCCTTCAAACTCATTTACTGGCATTAATTGTAGCGTATTGATTCCTAATGTTTCTAAATAGTCAATACGATTTATTACTTCTTGAAAACTATCGTTCTCTGAAAAGTCACGTACTAATAGTTCATAAATAACTAGGTTTTCCTTATTAGGTTTCTGAAAATTATTAACCGTCCAATTATAAGGTGTCGCTTGATAAGTATATAATGATACATCACCAGTTGTAAGTCCTGTAGGATATGTTGGTAAATTAGGGTAATTACCAGGCTTGATATATTGATCACTATCTGGATCTAATATTAATCCAGAAAATGGATCTGCAACTTTGAAAGTATAATCAACTATATATTGATATTGAAAAGTCTGTCCAGCAGTAAAGTTTGAACTAGGAACGGTTACCCAGAAGTAGTCACCATCTTTAAACATTTGAAAGTTAGTGTCTAGGTTCCAGTTTGTAAAATCACCTATTAAGGCAGCATCCGTTTTTCCTGGAGCAGCGAGTAAAAAAGTGACACTACCATCTGCATTCTCATTGACTCCATTTTTAAGCCCAGCAGGTCTTGTTTGCGTTTGCGTTGCCGCAGGAACAAAAACGTTCACAGCATCTGTGATTTGTTGTGCTCCATTATCTGCAGTTAATTCTATTGTGTGTCCACCTGTCGTATTAAAAGTATACGGTGATGTGATGTTCATAGAACTAGCCGCAGTGCCTATTGATGTATTATTGACCTTTAATTCAAGTGTTGCATTTTGAGAAGCGTCACCTGATATATTGATGGTTTGATTTAAGGTAAAAATATCTCCATCTGCAGGTGAGGTAATTAATGCATTTAGGCCTGGTTGAAAAATAGGTAGAAAAATATCTGGACTTGTTTGGGCATTTGCTGCTGCGTTTCTTACAACTAGGCATATTTCACTAACGACATCACCAGCAGTAACATTATAAAATGATTCTATATCAGATCCAAGTGTTAATTGGTAAATGTTTCCACCTGTATTTACAAATTGAGGTGCGCCATTATTATCATTAAATGTGGGCACAATGATGTTTTGCCATCTATTTCCGTTAATCGTTACACCTGTGTAGGCATACAGTGTGCCTGTAGTATTTTCTAAAGCTGTACCAGTAGAATCAAATATTAATGTAACCTGATCGGTTTGTGTAGGTGTGGAAGGGTTTGTGGTTACCTGCGCTTTCGCGAAAGCGAATCCTATAACCGCTAAAAAGAAAAGTAAATTATTTTTCATAGTAAAGTCTTTAATCTAAAAAAGGGCTGTTGCCAGCCCTTTTTAATTATTATAAGTCCATTATTACTGAACTGGAATTAATATGTAACGACCATCTAAATCATTAAAGAAGATATCGTAAGCTCCTGGAGCGATAGGCACATTAGGACCATCTTGAGTTCCCTGACCTGAGAATTCAGTATCGCTTCCCCAGTTAGTCGCCCAATCATCGTTTGCTCTAAACTTCATCTCACCAGATATAAGAGTAACGTTTCTTAAGCTCCATTTGTGAGGATCAAAGCTGGATTGATTCATAGCTGTACTAGCGCCCCATCCTGCAGGAGTACTATCACCTATAATACCAACCGTTGTGTAAGTTGCCGCAGTTGCTGCAGTACTATTAGCTGTTATAGAGAAACTAGAAGCTCCTTCTGAAGAGTTGGTCACGCCATCTACATCTACCACAAAGTCATAGTAACCAGCAGCAGGTGCAGCAAATGAATTAGGGTCACTACCACCACCATCATTAACTCCTACAGCTCCATTGCGCTCACCATACTGTGGCTGCCAGAATCCTAGAGTAGAAAGTAATTTAAATTCATCACCGTTGAAATAACCTGTGTAATAATAAACGGTTTCGTTTGCTGGATCACGGAACAACGCAGGGTTGTTGTTATCATTACTCCATCCAGCTTCCGTAGCTGCTCCAACTAGATATAAGTCTGAGAATGGATATGCTGCAAAAGGAGTGATAATGATGTTTACCTCATTTGAAACTATAGGGTTAACAGCTGGGTCTGCTGTAGTAGCTACAACTCTTAATTTATAATTACTAGCAACAGTTGCTTCTCCACCTAGTGCAATCGCAGCCGCATTTAACGTTTCATAAGTAACGGCAACATTAGTCTCAGTACTAGCTCCTAATATTTGTGGTGCACTATAGTCACCCATGTCAGTATCCATTTGTAAAGTATAGTCTATTTGTACAGGTACTTCAAGGCTTATAGCGTTCCATGTAAAACGCTCTGCTAGGTCATCACCATTAAACTCTGTTACTTCAAATGCTCCAGATCCTGGAGATAATGTAATTTCTCCAGCGGTATTAGTGTTTAAATTGAATTCTTCAGAATCATTGTCATCACAAGATGTGATAGCAGCAATTGCTAAAAACGATAGTATTAATATTGAAAACTTTTTCATCGTATTGCTTATTTATAATTAGTATCCAGGATTCTGGATTAGGTTAGGATTTAAATTTACTTCTTGTGCTGGAATAGGTAATAAATTACGGAATGGAGCGGTTGTAGTTCCAGATTGAACATTTCCTTTCCATGCCCATACTTTACCTGTCGTGAATTTTCCGAAACGGATCAAATCTTGACGTCTATGCGTTTCCCAATGGAGTTCTCTAGCTCTTTCATCTAGTATAAAATCTAGGTCTATATCACTTGCTGTGATATTACCACTAGTGTTTCCATAAGCTCTTTCACGTAGTTGATTGATATAGCCTTCGGCTATGTTTAAGTCTCCGCCAGCAGCGCCTCTTACAGTAGCTTCAGCATACATTAAATAGGCATCTGATAATCGAAATACTGGGAAATCTATATCAACAAAGTCTCCTACAGTATCGCTACCAGCATTACCATTTACGTCGATGTTTTTAAATTTCTGAATAGCAAACCCATCTTTGAATCGTCCAACATCAGCAATTTCTAAATTTTGATCTTGAGTAAAGAAAGTTTCACGCTGGTCTGCGCTATTTTCCATTCCTGGGAATAACTCAACAAATTCCTTTGTCGTACGTATTCCACCCCAACCGCCGTTGATACCAAATTCTGAAGGGTCCATATCTCCACCAACTGGCGCGTGTGTTAAGTAAGTTGTTCCACCAAATGTTTGTGTATTTAAACCATCAAAGTTTAGAGTCCATATAAACTCGCTTTGTGCGCCATTACTATCATTATCTGCATAGAAACTATAAGCATATGGTACTGAAGGAATAGTGTATCCACCATTAATTACTTTATTCGTATAGATTAAAGCATCATCATTTCTTTCTGTTCCAGTATACACTTCGGCATTTAAGTATAATTTTGCTAATAACATTTGTAGGGCAGCTTGATCTGCTCTTCCATATTCATTCATTCCTGCTGGCATCATAGCATCTTCTATTGCAAGAAGTTCAGATTCAATCCAGTTGAATAAATCGCTTCTATTTATAGCGTCTAATCCATTTGCTACATCTGTATTTTCTGTACTGAAAGGCATAGTCCCAAATAGATCCATACCATGATAGTAAGAATAGGCTCTCAAGAAACGCGCTTCATTTCTATAATCTGCAACTTCAGCTCTAATATCACTAGGAACATTGAACTCATTAAGTTTTGCATCTGATGATAGTCTTATAAACTCATTACATACAGCTATCTGATAGTTTATTCTAGAGAACATAGCGTTGATGAACTCATTTCCATCTGTCCACACGTGACCATGAAGATCTTTAATAGTCCCGTCGTTCCATGCGATGATAGCTTCATCTGTAGTTAGCTCTTGCATGTTCCAGTATAATCTTAAGTAGTTTGAAAAACCACCATCTATTCCAGAAATATCTGCGTTTCCATCACCACCAGATTGTCCACCTAGCATTAATCCTGCATAGGCTTTTGCAATAAGACCGCGATATGTAGTAGGGTCTTTTAATAAATCAGCTTCTGTTAGAGAATCTCCATCTGGCTCTACAGTAAGTACATCATCACAAGCTGTGAATAATAGCATACCTAAGAAAACCAAAATAATCGATTTATACATTTTCATATTATTGCTTTTTTAAATTTTAAAAATTAAATCCTAGACCTAAGATGATTCCGCGATTTCTAGGGAACAGATTGTTATCAATTCCATTGAAAACCTCAGGATCTACACCATCATAATCTGTAATTGTAAGTAAGTTAGTTCCTGTAATAGAGGCTCTTATATCCACTTTGTCGCCAGGGAAGTTATATCCTAACGATACGTTATCTAATTTGACAAAGTCAGCTTTTTGAAGATAGTAATCAGAAAACACTTCTTGATCACTAAATCCTGTGTTTAAAAAATCTGATGGAGTATTAAGATACAGCGGATTTTGAGTATTAGTAGGGAAGATAGTGGCAAGGTTTGCTGAATTAGAGCTTACATTGTTGTAATTATATCCACCTGCGGCACCTCTTAAAGTAGCACTTAAGTCAAATCTCTTATAAGAGAAGTTAGTTGTTAAACCAAAATAAGCGTCATGATTAGCTTTCTTGTAACGTACTCTGTCAGCATCGTTAATCACATTGTCACCATTAGTGTCAACAAAGACACCGTCAAGAGGCGCACCATCTTGATCATATACCTGACGGAACACGTGGAATGTAGTAGGATCAGATCCTACGGCCCATTCTTGAATATTATTACCTACTCCACCAGAGATACCACCTACTCGCACAGGATCATCATTTGCACCAGCAAGATCAGTAATTTCAATTTCTTGGAATGTAATGTTTCCACCAATGTTCCAAGTCATATTTTCTGTCTCAAGAACTTTTACATTGATACTCGTTTCAATACCACGACTTAAAGTAGAACCTGCATTTTGAATACTACCGTTTTCTAATCCACCTGCCGGAAGTGGACCGAATAATAATAGATCAGATGTTTCTCTATAGAATCCATCAACACTACCCGTTAAACGGTTGTTAAAGAAACCTAAGTCAATACCAGCATTCCATTGGTCTGTTGTCTCCCAAACTAAGTCTATTGATCCTTCTGGACGTATGGTTGTTACAAACTGATTACCGAATTGAACGGCCGCCGTTTGTTGACCTGGAGTAAATGTAGATAAATAAGCAAATGGAGCACTGATTTCTTGCTGACCAGTCTGACCAAATCCACCACGTATTTTTAATTGTGAAAGAACGGTACTGTTCTTTACAAAGTCAGTGTTCGTCAACTTTAAAGCTCCGCTGACTCCGTAGAAGTTTGCCCATCTATTGTCTTTAGAGAATCTTGAACTACCATTACGAGAATAACTTCCTGAAAGAACAAGCAAGTCATTAATGTCAAACGATGCTCTACCAAAGAACGTTACAATTGAATTCTCATCTGGTGAAGAAAGGAAATCTACTAGCAACCCATTTTCTAATCCACGGTCAAAAGATTGTCTAAAGAAAGTTTGAACACTACTACCTAAAGTAAGGTCCATTTGAGTATTTATTTTTTCTAAGTTCTTTTTGTAATCAAAACGACCATCAAGAAGGTTATTTCTTCTTATACCACGACTGAAGTTTTTAGAAGCGACGCGATCACCTGCCCCAGAATTTGCATCTCTTAAAGAATAAGAGTCAAATTCATTATAGTCGATACCAGCATTACCTGTAAATTTAAGTCCTTTAACAGGTAGCTTATATTCTGCATTCATGTTAAGTCTCGCCTGATAGTTATCTAATTGCGAGTCTAAACTGTTTAAAAGCCCTAGAGGATTTCTAGGTGCATTAGGCTCTATACCTGTAGAGTTTGTATACTCAAAATATCCACCATACAAATCACCACCACTGAAGATAGGTTGTGTAGGATCAAAAACTACGGCTGCACCTACAGCACCTGTATCTGCATTTCTTATTTCTTCTTGGGCTAATTGAGAAGTGAATGTTAGTTTTAACTTATTATCCAATAATTTCTGGATGACATTCAAACTTAAACTTGCTCGTTCATAACCAGAGCGCTGTAATGTACCATGTTCATTATTGTATCCTAGAGAAGCTCTGATAGATGTGTTATCATATCCCTTTTCAATGGTAAGGTTGTGAATGGCACGAGTACCATTTTGGTAGATAGCATCTTGCCAGTCAGTATTTGCGTCTCCTAATATAGAAGTGTCACGACCTTGGTCAGCTACCATTTGACGAAATTCATCGCCTGTTAATACATCTGTATAGTTGTCTACCTTTTCAACAGCAAACTGTACATCATATCTTACCTTAAGATCGCTACTGAAATTGGCCTTTTTTGTAGTAATTAAAACAACACCATTAGACGCACGATTACCATATATAGCCGTTGCAGATGCATCTTTTAAAATAGTGATACTTTCAATGTCATTAGGGTTAATGGAGTTTAAACTTGCATTACTTTGATCTAGCGGCACACCATCTACTACATAAAGAGCATCTTGACTACCAGATAAGGTAGAACCAGGACGTACACGTATAACAGGTCCGTCTCCAGGGCGACCACTTGCAGCCGTAACTTGCACACCAGCAGCTTTACCAGCGATTAATTGACCTGGTGAAGTAATGGCACCTTTATTAAACTCTTCTGACTTAATAGTTTCTTGAGCACTAGTAACATTTTCTTGTTTAATACTACCATAACCTATTAATACAATCGCGTCTAATTCTGACGGATCTTCAGCTAGTGCAATGTCAATTGTGCTTTGACCAGTATAAGCTACTTCTTGAGTAGTATATCCTATGTAAGAAAAAACAATGACTGCACCATCTGGTACATTATTAAGAGTGTAATTCCCATCGAAATCTGTTGCGGTACCATTAGAGGTTCCTTTAACAAGTACACTGGCGCTAGGGACAGGTAATCCAGTACTTGCATCTTTAATTGTTCCTGTGATAACACTTTGGGCAACAGCTAGCAAAGGTAAGATTAGGAGCAATAAAGCAGTTTTAAATTTTTGATTCATTACTGAAATTAGTTTAAATTAATAGTTAATATCTTCTTCTCACACGCCCCAAAAATATGTAAACCTTATGTTAAGAAACCGTTTTCGTAATGTAATTCTACGAAAACGTTTTCGGTGTTTTGTAGTAAATTATTATATACTATATTACGCTTTCGCGAAAGCGTAACTCTTTATTTTTAAAATATTTAGATCAGATGGCTCAAAAGTTAACTCTTAAGAAAATTGCACAAGAATTAAAGGTCTCCATATCAACTGTTTCCAAGGCTTTAAGGGATTCTCACGAGATTAGCGTTGAAACACGTACCAAGATTCAAGAGTATGCAAAGCAGTATAATTTTAAGCCTAACAATATCGCGTTAAGCTTAAAAAATCAAAAGACTAAAAAGATAGGTGTGATTATTCCAGAGATAGTCCATCATTTTTTTGCGACGGTAATTTCTGGTGTAGAACGTGTGGCAAATGAAAAAGGATATCAAGTAATTATATGCCTGTCTGGTGAAAGTTTTGATAAAGAAGTAGTTAATATGGATATGCTGGCAAATGGAAGTATTGATGGCTTTGTAATGAGTCTTTCTAAAGAGACTATGGAGCGACAGGACTTCCACCACTTAAGAGAGGTGACTAATCAAGGTATGCCTATTGTCATGTTTGATCGTGTTGCAGATGATATCGCCTGTGATAAAATCATAATTGATGATGTTGAGGCCGCAAATAAAGCTACCGATTTTTTATTGCGTAAAAACCGTCGTAACCTAGGTCTGATCTCAACACCGGATTATGTTAATGTAGGTAGGTTGCGTACTCAAGGTTTTAAAGAGGCATTAATGAAAAGAGGTTATGAAATAGATGAAAGTGCTATTTTAAAAGTTGAAGACATTGAAAATTGTGGAGATAAGATAAAGGACTTTCTAATGACTGGTAATTATGACGGGTTGCTTGCAGTTAATGAACTGTTTGCGGTAACCGCTAGTAAGGCATTGCAAGGAATGGGTAGAAAAGTGCCTGATGATGTTGCAATCGTTGCTTTTACTGATGGTATGTTGTCTAAGTATGCTAGTCCTACATTAACAACCATAGGACAAAAAGGCGAAGAAATGGGTGGATTAGCTGCTGCAAAGCTGATTCAAAAATTAGAATCTGATCATCAAGAAGATGAAACTTACGAAACCGTTATCGTAAAAACTTCATTAATTGAAAGAGAATCTACGCCTTAATTTTTTAACTTGCGACCGTCTAAAAATGTAAATAATTAGACAAACTATCAAAACTTATCTTCTTCACACACATTAAGTTTTGATAAGTCATAAGGCTTATCGTCATTATAAATTATAACGATATGCAAAAACCTAAGTTAGGTTTCTGGAACATTTGGAACATGAGTTTCGGATTTCTGGGTATTCAGTTCGGTTTTGCCCTACAGGGCTCTACCATGTCACGTATTTTTGAGACTTTAGGAGCAAATAAAGATGAGATCCCATTACTATGGATTGCAGCTCCACTTGCTGGTTTAATCGTGCAACCTATTATAGGTTATTTAAGTGATAATACCTGGCATAAAAATCTAGGGCGTAGAAGACCTTTCTTTTTAATAGGTGCCATTCTCAGTTCTATCGCCTTATTATTTATGCCTTATTCTTCTGAGGTATGGATGGCTGCTGGTCTTTTATTAGTGCTAGACGCTTCTATTAATATTTCTATGGAACCATTCCGTGCTCTGGTAGCAGATAAATTACCAGAATCTCAACGCAGCTATGGTTTTGTAGTTCAAACATTAATAATAGGTGTCGGTACTTGGGTAGCCAGTAATTTACCGAAATGGGTAAATGATACATTAGAAATATCAAATGAAGCGCCATCTGGCGTTGTTCCAGATTCAGTTAAGGTTGCATTTGGAGTTGGTGCTTTTGTTTTTATCACAGCAATTTTGGTGACCATCTTTACAACAAAAGAATACTCTCCAGCCGAACTCGCACAATTTGATGACGCCGAAAAAGAACCTGAAGAAAAGAAAGGAATGTGGGAAACCATATCAGGAACCTATGCACTGATGCCACTGATTATGAAAAAATTAGGTGTGGTGCAGTTTTTTTCTTGGTTTGCTTTTTTTGCTATGTGGACGCTTGCAAATCCTGCTTTAACTTCACATATCTACAATGCTCCTAAGCCAGATGTTATTGAGTTTGCTAAAACTACAACTGATGATAATGGAGAATTAATAACGATGCGAGATGCTAATGATGAAGTGGTGTTTTTAAATGATGCCAAAGCATTAGAGTATAAGCAACAGGATAAATCATATAATGAAGCTTCAGATGATGTAGGTTCTAAAATGGGTATTTATGGATTGACCTCTATGGTGTTTGCACTAGGATTAACTTTTTATACTGCATACAATAGTATCAATAGGAAATATATTCATATGGCCAGTTTAATCTTAGGTGGATTAGGGTTTTTATATATGTTTTTCATACCAGGTGAACCAGATAAATTGCTTATCTCTTTCAGTTTAATAGGGATTGCATGGGGAAGTATTTTGTCTATGCCTTATGCCATGCTTTCAAGCTCAGTAGAGTCGCATAAAATGGGATTAATGATGGGCGTTTTTAATATGTTTATCGTTATACCACAAATCATAGCCGCTATAGGTGGTGTTGTCTTCTTACAAAACTTAATAGGAGAGGAATCAATACACGCTATGACCATCGCAGGAATATTTTTAATTATTGCTGCATTTTCAAATTTATTAATCACAAATAAAAAGGCGATTACGTATCAGCCGTCTATAGATAATGAATAAAAAAGCATTCATATTTGACCTTGATGGTGTTATTGTTGATACTGCAAAATTTCACTTTATTGCATGGCAACGGTTAGCAGCATCTTTAGGAATCAACTTTACTCATGAAGAGAACGAGCAACTCAAAGGAGTTTCTAGAGTAAACTCATTGAAGAAAATACTTGAATGGGGAAATAAGACAATTACTGCTGAAGTTTTTCAGGAGAAAATGGACCAAAAGAATGAAGAATATCTAGATCTAATTAAAACATTAGATACATCAGATATTATGCCTGGAGTCCATAACTTTCTTCTAGAGTTAAAGGATAAAAATCAGCCTATCGCATTAGGTAGTGCTAGTAAAAACGCGAGGCCCATTTTAGAAAAGTTAGGCATTAAAAATTTGTTTGACGTTATTGTAGATGGTACTAATGTCACTAAAGCAAAACCAGATCCAGAGGTGTTTCTCAGTGCTTGTAGTCAGCTGGGATACCATGCTCATGATAGTATCGTATTTGAAGATAGTGTCGCTGGTGTGCAAGCTGCAAATACAGCAGGCATGATTTCTATTGGATTAGGAGAAAAAGACATATTACACGAGGCAGATGAAGTTTTTAATCACTTTACAGACATGCCAGAAGATTATATAAACACACTATTGAATAAGAATAAGTAATGAATCAGGAATATATAAAACCCAACGCATGGTCCATCATAGAAGAAGGATGGAGTCCTGGCTTAGTAAAGTCAAGTGAAAGTTTATTCTCTATAGGGAATGGAGCCATGGGACAACGCGCTAATTTTGAAGAACAATATAGTGGTGAAACTTTTCAAGGAAGTTATGTCGCAGGAGTTTACTATCCAGATAAAACAAGAGTAGGATGGTGGAAAAACGGCTATCCAGAATATTTTGCAAAAGTTCTTAACGCACCTAATTTTATAGGTATTGATGTTTTTGTTGATGGAGAACCGCTTGATTTAAATCAAGTAGATAAAGTGACGGATTACCGACGCGAGTTGAACATGAAAGAAGGTTGGTATGAACGCACATTTGTAGCTCATTTTTCTGATGATAAGGCGATAAAAGTAATTGCTCGTAGATTTTTGAGTTTAGAGATTGATGAGTTAGGAGTGATTGATTATCAAGTCAGTGTGGTTAAAGGTGATGTAAAAATAGAATTTCAACCATATTTAGATGCCGGAATTACTAACGAGGACTCAAATTGGGATGATGCATTTTGGGAAATAGAAGAACTGATTTCTGAAGATCATCAAGGTTTTATACGCAGCCGTACTAATAAAACTAACTTTCATGTATGTACCTTCATGCAATCAGAGCTAGTTCAGAATGGTGAGCATTTGCAATATGCAAATCATCTAGAACAAAATACTAAAATAATACGCCATACCGCTAGTATAGAGCTTCAAGAGCGTGAAACGGTAACCTTAAGAAAGTATGCTGGATACTGTTCTAGTCTTAATCATCAACAATATGAATTGTTTGATGCTGCAAGAAAAGTCTTGACTCATGCTACATTAGCCGGATATGACGTATTATTGCAAGGTCAGATTGAGCAATGGGCTCAAATTTGGGCAATGGCCGATATTACTATAGACGGTGATCTTAAAGCACAACAAGGTATACGTTTTAATATCTTTCAATTAAACCAGACTTACTTAGGTAAGGACGCTCGTTTAAATATAGGTCCTAAAGGATTCACTGGTGAGAAATACGGTGGTTCTACTTACTGGGATACAGAGGCATATTGTATACCTTTCTACATGGCTACTAAAGATCAACAAGTAGCAAGAAATTTATTGAAATACAGATATGAGCAGCTAGACAAGGCCATTGAAAACGCTGAGAAATTAGGGTTTTCTAATGGAGCTGCTCTTTATCCTATGGTAACCATGAATGGTGAAGAATCTCATAATGAATGGGAAATCACCTTTGAAGAAATACATCGCAACGGTGCCATGGTATTTGCCATATACAACTACGTACGTTATACAGGTGATTTTTCTTATGTGCCAGAAATGGGACTAGAGGTCATGATTGCCATCGCTAGATTCTGGCATCAACGTGCTACTTTCTCTCAAAAAGCAAATAAATATATGATCCTAGGTGTGACAGGACCTAATGAGTACGAGAATAATGTGAATAACAATTGGTATACTAACTATTTAGCCAAATGGTGTATCAATCAAGCCTTAGAAAATCTAGATAAGGTAAAAGACGGATATGACGACGACTATAAGCGCATCATAGGTCTTACACACCTTTCAGGATCAGAAACTGCATCATGGAGAGAAGTTGCAGATCAAATGTATGAACCTATCGACGTAGAATTAGGAATCTATTTACAACAGGATGGTTTTCTTGATAAAGAAATTATTCCTGTACAAGAATTAGAAGGTAAACACAGACCTATTAACCAGAAATGGTCTTGGGATCGCATTTTAAGAAGTTGTTATATCAAACAGGCAGATGTCCTTCAAGGATTCTACTTTTTTGAAGACCATTTTTCTAGACAAGAACTAGAAAAACACTTTGATTTCTATGAGCCATTAACAGTTCATGAAAGCTCATTATCTCCTTGTGTTCATAGTATTCAAGCAGCAAAATTGGACCGCATGGATCAAGCTTATGAATTCTATTTAAGAACCTCACGTCTTGATCTAGATGATTATAATAAAGAGGTTGAAGAAGGTTGTCATATCACTAGTATGGCAGGAACATGGATGAGTATTGTAGAAGGATTTGGTGGGCTTAAAATAGTGGATGATAAACCTAGTTTTGAAACTAAGTTACCAGAGCAGTGGAAAGGATTTAGTTTTAAATTAAACTTCCGCAATCAGATATTACATGTTCAGGTAGATAAATCTGGCACACAAGTAACATCGCATGGAACAGAACCGGTTGACGTGATAATTAATGGTGAGGAAATCACTCTACAACCTCAAATGGTAAATGCTTAAAATATGAATAAGGTAGTTCAAATTCTTAGTGTTCTTTTTATTATCGCTTTCGCGAAAGCGTCTCTAGCACAAGATATACAACGTATAGAACCGCCTTTTTGGTGGGCTGGAATGGAGCATTCCCAAGTTGAGGTGATGTTTTATATAGAAAATATCGCTTCGTATTCAGGAGAAATTGAAAGTGAATTACCAATTGCTAAGATTCGTAAGACAGAAAATCCTAACTACCTATTTATCACTTTTGATACTGTGGAGAAAAAAGCAGGTAGCTATAGTATTAATTTCAATGTTTATGATACTTATTATGTCATGGATTATGAGTTAAAAGAACGTAGTATAAATTCAAGAAATAGAAAAGGTTTTGATTCTAGTGATGCTATTTATTTAGTAATGCCAGATCGTTTTGCAAATGGTGACCCGTCTAATGATAGTACAGATGATACTGTAGAAAAAGTAAATCGAGACTTCAAAGGTGGACGTCATGGTGGTGACATTCAAGGGATTATTGATCACTTAGATTACATCGATAATTTAGGTGCCACAGCATTGTGGAGCACGCCACTATTAGAAGATAATGATGAGAAATATTCGTATCACACTTATGCACAAAGTGATTTATATAAAATAGATCCACGTTATGGTAGTAATGAAGATTATAAACGTTTAGGAGATGAGTTGCACAAACGTGATATGAAATTAATCATGGATTATGTAACCAACCATTGGGGCGCGACGCACTGGATGATGCAAGATTTACCTACACAAACTTGGATTCATCAATTTGATGACAATAGAGGTAAAGATTTTCCTGTGGCTGGATATGCAAACTCTACTTATAGACAGACCACTCAAATGGATCCTAATGCTTCTCAGATTGATGAGACTTATGCCGAGAAAGGTTGGTTTGTAAGCAGCATGCCAGATCTAAATCAAGGCGAACCATTATTGTTAAATTATCTAATTCAAAATACGATCTGGTGGATTGAGTATGCAGGCTTAGATGGATTAAGGGTTGATACTTATTCTTACAACGATAAAAAAGGTATCGCAGCATGGACCAAAGCTGTAATGGACGAGTATCCAAATTTTAATATAGTAGGAGAAACCTGGTTACATGATCAGTCGCAAATTGCTTACTGGCAAAAGGACTCTAAAATTGCAGCCATTCAAGATTATAATACTTATTTGCCTAGTGTCATGGATTTTACGCTTCACGATGCTATTATGAAGGCGTTTGATGAAGATCAGCAGAATTGGGATCAAGGAATGATTAAGGTCTACGATAATTTTGTCAATGATTTTTTATATCCAGACATTAATAATATTCTAGTGTTTGCAGGTAATCATGATACAAATCGTATCAATGGTGATGGTTTGTATAATGGTGATTTAAAGAAATATAAACTCGCGATGACTCTGGTTTTAACTACTCGAGGAATACCACAGTTATATTATGGTGATGAGATAGGTATGGCAGGAAATAGAGATACTGATGGCGATGGTGACATACGTAGAGATTTCCCTGGTGGCTGGAATGGTGATGAAATAAACGCTTTTAAAAAACCAACAGATTATCAAAAAGGTTTTCAAGACTTCACTAAAAGATTATTGAATTATCGTAAAAATAAACCTGTTCTGCATACCGGTAAATTATTACAGTATGTACCAGAAAATAATTGTTACGTATACTTTAGATATAATGATGAGAGCCGTGTTATGATCATCATTAATAATAATCCTGAAGCTATTACCTTAAATCTTAATCGTTTTAAAGAAGGAATTGATGGAAAAGAAAATGGTATTGATGTGCTGACCAATCAAAAAATTAATCTCTCTGATTCTGTTAAAGTGCCAGGCAAAACAAGTATGGTGATTGATTTAGATAATCAAAAAAGAAAAGAAAGATTTTTTTAAAAATTTATGAAGTAAGCCTTTATATTTCGGTATATCTGTGAGATTTAGCTAACTGGAAAATTAAAACATGAAAAAACTATTTACCATTTTTATCGCAATCTTTCTAATAAGCTGTGGTGAAAAAGAAGAAAAGAATACAGGTGATAATAGACCTAGTATTATCGAGGCAATGTCCACGCCTATTTATTCATCTACATCGGGAACAG
Source organism: Nonlabens ulvanivorans (assembly GCF_000732625.1). GTDB lineage: Bacteria > Bacteroidota > Bacteroidia > Flavobacteriales > Flavobacteriaceae > Nonlabens > Nonlabens ulvanivorans. Next base: position 181,341 of record NZ_JPJI01000032.1, on the reverse strand, counting down.
AAGTATACACTTCAGATTATTTACTGGATGTTAATCAATTAGATAGTATCACTTATGGTAAAGGTATTCTGTTTAATGAAGATACTCGCAATTACAATGAGCCATTAAAAATAGAAATGGACTCTGTGGCGCCATATGTTTCTCATGTAACCTTATGGACTGATGGTGTGCGCAATGATATTCCAGTTTTTAAAAGTAGTTCTAGAATGATGACTATTGTTTACACAGGTAATTCAAAAAATGTCAAACTTAAAGGCGAGTTCACAAACTGGTCAACCGTTGATTTAATAGAAGAGAATGGTCAATTGGTTTATAATGCAACGATACCACAAGGGAAGTTTCAATACATTTTTGTTGAAAACGGAAAAGAAGAAAAGTTGACTGGTAGTGAGCCTCAAGTAATCAGTAACGGTATGGGAGGTTTTAATAGAGTTATAGATAATTCTAGAACAGCTGCGCCAGCACAATTAGCATATGGTAAAATACTAGAGAATGGCTTTACATTTACCACTACTGGAGCACTTGAAAATATTGTGGTGCTTTATGAAAACCAAATGATAAGTGCTTCTCAAAACGGTAATTCATATACAGTAGAGCTGCCAGAAAAGGATTTTACAAACCGTAATTCTCAAACACAATTAGTAAGAATCTATGCCAGTGATGCAAATGGTCGCACAAATGATTTGTTAGTTCCTGTACAAGATGGGAATGTAGTTCAAGATCCATCTCAACTTGCGAGATCAGACTTTCATAATCAGGTCTTATATTTTATGATGGTGGATCGTTTTCTAGATGGAGATCCTTCAAATACAAAACCGGTGCCTGACCCAGAAATTTTACCTAAAGCAAATTACATGGGTGGAGATCTCGCAGGAGTATTGGCCAAAATTAAGGACGGTTATTTTGAAGAATTAGGAATTAACACCATTTGGTTATCGCCTATAACGCAAAACCCAGAAGGTGCTTATGGACTTTGGCCTGAGCCACGAACAAAATTTAGTGGTTACCATGGTTACTGGCCTATTTCAAATACTGAAATTGATTATCGTTTTGGTAATGAACAATTATTTAAGGAGGTCATAGAAGAAGCTCACAATCGAGATATGAATGTTATTCTAGATTATGTAGCAAATCATGTTCATGAAGAGCATCCATTATACAAAGAACATCCAGAATGGGCGACAAACCTTTATCTAGAAGATGGTAGTTTGAACACAGAGCGATGGGACGACCAGCGATTAACAACTTGGTTTGATACCTTTATGCCTACACTAGATTTCTCAAAACCTGAGGTTGTTGAGAAAATGACAGACTCTGCACTTTATTGGGTGACTAATTATGAATTGGACGGTTTCCGTCACGATGCTACTAAACATGTACCAGAGGTGTACTGGAGAACATTAACTAAAAAGGTGCGTAGCAATACCGATCGCCCTATTTATCAGATAGGTGAAACTTATGGTTCTTATGATTTAATACGCAGTTATGTAAGCACAGGAATGTTAGATGCACAATTTGATTTTAACCAGTATGATGCTGCTGTTTCCGCTTTCGCGAAAGCAGATGGCGACTTCTCTAATCTGGCAGAAACACTCTATAAAGGATTAGAATACTATGGTCACCATCACCTGATGGGAAATATATCAGGTAATCAAGATAGAGCACGTTTTATAAGCTATGCCAGTGGCGATGTTTCTTTTGAAGAAGATGCTAAAAAAGCTGGGTGGACTCGCGAGATAGGTATGAGTGATACGACAGCCTTTGATAGGTTGGGTATGTTACAAGCATTTAATATGACTGTTCCTGGAGTGCCTGTAATTTATTACGGAGACGAGTATGGAAGCATAGGTGCAAATGATCCCGATAATCGTAAGATGATGAAGTTTAAAGACTTGTCTCAACGTGAATTGAATTTAAAGGAACTGGTTCAAGAATTAGTAGAATTAAGACGTAACTCTATGTCATTACTTTATGGGACAACTCAAATATTGAGTGATAACAATGGGATGTTTGTTTTAGAACGCACTTACTTTGGAGAAAAAACTACAGTGTATTTCAATGAAAATGCCATACTACTTAACGTTTTTACTAAATCTAGTAATGCTGATTTAATGGATATTAAAGTCCTTAATGCGCTTGAGACTGATAAAAAAATCCAAGTAAAACCACGTAACTTTGCTATTATACAAACCAAATTAAAAGAATCAACACAAGAATAATTATTTATGAAAAAATCAACATCACAATGGCTTGTTTTACTTTTTGCAGCCATGACCTTATTCTCTTGTAAAGAAGCTTTAAAAGATCATGATGAAGAGGTAAAGGACGACACCTCTAGTGCATACTCACCGATTACAAATGAAGATCTAGAGAATGCTGTCATTTATGAGGCTAACATCAGACAATATTCTGAAAAAGGAACTTTCAATGAGTTTACAAAAGATATTCCAGAGCTTAAAAAACTAGGTGTAAAAGTGATTTGGTTAATGCCTGTTTTTCCTATTTCTGAAAAGAATAGAAAAGCTAAAGGAGATCTAATGGTAGAAGATATAAAAGATCCTGTGGAACGTGCAAAATATCTAGGCAGCTACTATGCAGTTGCAGATTATGAGAAAATTAATCCAGACCTAGGTACAGAGGCAGATTTAAATTTATTGATAGAAACAGCGCATGAAAACGGGATGTTTGTGATCTTGGATTGGGTAGCAAATCATACTGGATGGGATAATTTATGGATTGAAAAACATCCTGATTTTTATACTAAAGATGAGAAAGGAAATATCATTCATCCTAAAGGAACGGACTGGACTGATACTGCAGATTTAAATTATGAAAACAAAAAATTATGGGATGCCATGTCTTCATCTATGATTTATTGGGTAGAAACTTTTAATGTTGATGGTTTCCGCTGTGATGTTGCTCATGAGGTTCCTACAGAGTTTTGGAACTATGCTGCAAAGTCTATTAGAGATGTAAAGCCAGTATTTATGCTTGCAGAAAGTGAAAAGAAAGATCTTTTTATAGATGCTTTTGATATGGGTTACAATTGGGAAGGTCATCATATTATGAATGAACTAGCACAAGGAAAAACTGATGTGAACTCATGGGATGAATACATGTTAAGGGTTGAAGAGAATTATCAGTCAGACGATATTTTAATGAATTTTATTACCAACCATGATGAGAATTCATGGAACGGTAGTGTTACTGAAAGAATGGGTGACGCAAGTGAAGCAATGTTAGCATTACAATATGTGATACCAGGTATGCCATTAATTTACTCAGGACAGGAATATGGTATGACAGAAAGATTGAAATTTTTTGAAAAAGATCAAATTCCACATGAGAAAGGAAAAGTATGGAATATGATGGAAAAATTAGGAGCCTTAAAAGCAACTAATCCAGCATTAAATGGAGGTAAAGATGCGGCATCTTATAGACGTATTAATACTACTGAAGATTCAAAAATCTATGCGATAGAGAGACAAAAAGATGACCACAAGGTTATTTATGTAGCAAACTTTTCAGATCAACTGGTTGAATTTAAAGCACCAACGGTAGTTGGTGAAATGACCGATGCAGTTAGAGGTTCAAAATCTAACATTCCTGCAGATTATAACTTTACATTCCCACCATATGGATATAGAGTATGGGAAGTACGTAAATAAAATAAGATATATTTGTATGAAAACCGCTTAGCTGTTGTTGAGCGGTTTTTTTATGCCTTAATGAATAAACTTATTTTAGTAACAAAAAATATAATTATGGATAAGACCTATTACGATCCTAAGGATCTAAGAAAATTTGGAAAAATCACAGAATGGAGTGAAGAGTTAGGAACAAAGTTTTTTGATTACTATGGGCAAGTCTTTGAAGAAGGAGAATTAACCGCTCGCGAGAAATCACTAATAGCACTTGCTGTATCACATGCTGTGCATTGCCCTTATTGCATAGATGCTTATACAGGAGATGCTCTTAAAAGAGGAATCACAAAAGGTGAAATGATGGAAGCAGTTCATGTTGCTGGGGCAATTCAAGCTGGAGCAACACTAGTACATGGAGTTCAAATGATGAATAAAGTCAATAAATTAGAAATGTAAATATTCTAATAGGCGTCTCGATTGACTTGAAAACTATTTTTGAATACCATTAAAGGAATACTGCTGTGTTCTCAATCGTTTATGAGATTTAGAGATGATTGTAAATATTTCCCACAAGCTCGTATATTTTACCTTTAGACTTAGATATATAGCGCAATAGTGACAGTTTTGTGAGATATTCTGACTACTTATGCAAAACCGTAGTAGAAATAACTACGTAATTAAATAAAAAGTGACCATAATTTATGGCTGTAAATACAAAGACTTCTTTAAAAAAGAGAGATTCAGACTTAGCAAATATTAATAAGCAAATGGCTATTCTTAATGGAGAGCCTTTTTCTAATGGAGAGCTACCATCGTTTGCAAAGAAAATAAAAGATACAACCGACCAGTTTCCACTACGACCTAAAAAACTTGAGATTATCCAAGTGAATGTTGGTTATATGTGTAACCAGGTTTGTGCTCACTGTCATGTGGACGCCGGACCAGATCGTAAAGAAATTATGACGCGCGAGACGATGGATAAAATCGTTAATGTGATTAAAACCACAGGAGCACACACGCTAGATTTAACTGGTGGAGCGCCAGAGATGAATCCAGATTTCAGATACTTTGTAGAACAAGCAAGTGCTGCTGGGATTAAGGATTTTATTGTGCGTTCTAATTTGACGATTATAAGAGCAAATCCTAAGTATCACGATTTACCAGATTTTTTTAAAAAACATAATATTCATGTGGTAAGTTCTATGCCTCACTGGACTAGAGGAAAGACCGATACACAACGTGGTGATGGTGTTTTTGATAAATCTATAAAGGCTTTGCAAGAATTAAATGAGCGTGGTTATGGAATGCCAGGTAGTGATTTAAGACTAGATCTAGTATATAATCCTAGTGGTGCATATTTACCAGGTGATCAGGCGAGTATGGAAAAAGATATGAAAGCAGCATTATTAGAAGATTTTAATATTCAATTTCATAACCTTTTTGCAATTACTAATTTACCTATAGCTCGATTCTTAGATTATCTAGTCGCTAGTGAGAATTATGAAGACTATATGTATGCTCTAGTAGACGCTTACAATCCTGCAGCTGTAGAGAATGTAATGTGTACAAATACCATCTCAATCTCGTGGGATGGCTGGTTATATGATTGTGATTTTAATCAAATGCTCGACCTAAAAATCGACAATAAGATTCAGCATATTGATGATTACAACGAGGATTTAATAAATAATAGAAAGATTCAAATTTCTCAACACTGTTACGGATGTACCGCTGGTGCAGGTAGTAGTTGTCAAGGTGTTGTCGCATAATATGATTGATAATCATTCACAAACTGCCATTTTACTTTTTGCTCAATCGGCAAGAGTAGATGCTATCAGTAAAGCACTGGTAGACGTTGCGGTGATGGATGTTTTAAATAATCATGTTCTTAATACAGTACGCAATTCTGGGCTTGATTATTATCATTTTACAGAAAAAGAACAACGCGGCGATAGCTTTGGTTTAAGATTTAAAAACTCTATAGAAGATGTTTTTAAACTGGGCTACACATCGGTGATTTGTATCGGAAATGACACGCCATTATTATCTGTTGATTTAATCCATAAAGCAGCAAATTCTTTAATTAATGGAAATTCTGTTTTGGGTAAATCACAAGATGGTGGTTTATATCTTATAGGGTTAAATCACTCGCAATTTGATGCTGAAAATTTTGAAATCCTACCGTGGCAATCAGATCAATTGTCCAACTGCTTTCAACAGTATTTAAAAAGGTACAAAGGACAGATTACAATTCTCAAAACACTTCAAGATATTGATTCAACGGCAGATTTGTATCACTTTCTAGCCGGTAAAGACGCTCGTAGTTTAATCATAGCTTTGTTATTAAATACGCTTTCGCGTAAGCGTAATAACCACAAGCAATCTACTTTTTACAATAAACAGGTGTTTCTTTTTCAACCTGCAAATAAAGGCTCGCCAGATCTTATAGCGGCTTAAGATTTTTATTGCCCTAATTGGGTGTTTTTTAACTTTATTTATTTTCATGAAAAGAATTACTCTATTCATGTTGTTTCTATGTAGCTTAATAGGAACAGCACAAATTACAATTACAGGAACCGTAAAGGACAATACTGGTGAACCGGTTGCATTTGCAAATATTGCAGAGCAAGGAACTCGTAACGGGACGACCACATCATCTACGGGTACTTATAGTATTACAGTAAAAGAAGGCGCTACACTTGTCTTCTCATTTATAGGATATAAATCGCAAAAACTATCAGTCACTAGTGCACAAACACTAGACGTGATTCTAGAAGAAGGCGATTCATTAGATCAAATCATCGTTACAGCATTAGGCGTTAAAAGACAAGAACGCGAGCTAGGATATGCTGTACAAACACTGGATGCTGACCAAATAGAAGAAGTAAAAGCGGTCAATTTGCTGGATAATCTGGCAGGTAAAGTAGCTGGTATTTCAGTAACACAAGGTGCAACAGGAGTCGGATCTTCTTCAAAAATCACCATACGTGGCGAGGCTAGTTTTTCAAACAATAATCCATTATTTATTGTAGATGGTACTCCAGTAAATAATAATACGATTTTCAATTTTACAAACGAGGCCGCAGCTGGATTTCAAGAAGTTGACTTCGGGAATGGAGCAGGAGAATTAAATCAAGATGATATCGCTAGTGTATCTGTTTTAAAAGGACCTGCAGCAGCAGCTCTTTATGGAACTAGAGCATCTAATGGAGCCATTATTATAGAAACTAAAAATGGAGGAAAACAGAAAGGATTAGGAATTTCTTATAACACCAGTTTCTTTGTAGACACAGCTTTTCAATTACCACAATTCCAAAACGAATATGGGCAAGGAAATAGCGGTCAATTTGAATATGTAGATGGACTAGGTGGCGGAACCAATGATAACATCACCTATTCATGGGGACCACGATTAGACGCTGGTATCAATATCGCCCAATTTGATAGTCCAGTCACCTTGCCAGATGGTACGGTTGTGCGTGGTGGTGATACATCTCTATATAACGGTTTATCAATAACACCTACAGCGTTCAATAGTAATCCAGATAATTTGAAGAATTTTTATGAAACTGGGCACACGTTCATCAATAACATTGCAGTTTCTAATGGCTTTGAAAAAGGAGATTACCGTTTTAGTTTTACAGATTTACGTAGCGAAAGCATTATTCCTGGCGTTAATCTAGACAGGCAAAGCGTCGCTGCAAAGCTCAATTTTACGCCTAGTGATAAAACAACCATCCGCACCAGTATTAATTATGTGAATAGTGCATCTGACAATAGGCCATCAAATGGTTATGGAAGTGAGAACGTAAATTATTCACTAGTCGCATGGGGACCACGATCTTTAAATATTGATAATTTAAGAAACTACTGGCAGCCTGGTCTTGAAGGTGTACAACAGTATTCTTTCAACTATACTTTCTTTGATAACCCGTATTTTATATTGAATGAGAATCGCAACAGTTTTGGCCGTGATCGTTTATATGGGAATGTTTCTTTAACTCAACAGTTGACATCAGAGTTGACTGCTACTGTAAGGACTGGAATGGACTATAGTAATGAGAAACGCCGTTTCTTAAGGTCTTATTCTACAAACCGTTTTAGAAACGGTGCCTATGCAGAGCATGACGTGACTTACCGAGAAATCAACACCGACTTCTTACTGAATTATAAAAACCAGTTTGATGATATCACATTTGACGCAAGTATTGGTGGTAATAGATTAAGTCAAACGGCCTCAACTAGACAGGTTCAAACGACTAGTCTAGCACAACCAGGTATTTTTTCTTTGAATAATGCCGCTAGTCCTATTGAGAGTTTCGGTTTCCGTTCAGAGAAGAGAATTAATAGTTTATACGCTTTCGCGAAAGCAGGCTACAAAAACTTCCTGTATCTAGACGTAACTGCTCGTAACGATTGGTCCAGCGCTCTAGCTACACCTTTTACAGCAGATAATACCTCGTTCTTCTACCCATCAGTATCGACTAGTTTTATATTGAGTAACATAGTAGACTTACCTAAAGTTATCGACTTTGCAAAAATCAGAGCCAGTTATGCACAAGTAGGAAATGATACAGATCCTTATCAAACCCAAGGAACTTTTATATCACAGACACCTGTAAATGCGCAACCTACTTTTACAAATCAAGATTTTATCCCTAATCAGAATCTAAGACCAGAAACTACCTCTAGTGTTGAATTAGGGTTTGATATGCGATTCTTAAAGCAACGATTGAATGTAGATTTTACCTATTACAATGCTGTAACATCAGATCAGATACTTTCTTTACCTATCGGGATCTCTTCAGGTTTTAGTCAGCAGGTAGTAAATGCAGGATCTGTTAGAAATACAGGTGTTGAGGTTGTTTTAAATGCGATTCCTGTACGTACTGATGACTTTCAGTGGAGCTCAACAGTAAACTTTGCGACTAATCGAGCAATCGTTGAGGATTTACCACAGGATGAAGGACGTTTAACACTAGCCTATTCAAGAGTATATGATAGTCAAGATCAAACGGTCTGGCATCAAGTTGAAGAAGGTGGCCGTATAGGTGACCTTTATGGAACTGGTTATTTACGTAATGAAAATGGAGATTTTGTTCTTACGGCAGATGGTCGTTTTATCGCAGATCCTGAGTTGAAAAAACTAGGGAACTATAATGCAGATTTTACAATGGGATTCAATAACAGTTTTACTTATAAAAACTGGGACGCATCTTTTTTACTGGACTGGAGACAAGGAGGGATTTTAGTTTCTAGAACTCTCGCTCTAGCTGCAGTAGGTGGACAGCTAGAAGAAACAGCTAATAGACCAGATGCTGGAATCGTAGCAAATGGTGTAGTCAACACAGGCACTGCAGATAATCCAGTATATGTTCAAAATACCACTGCGGTAAGTGCTGAGAGTTATTATCGTCAGTTTTATGACCGTAATCACGAGGAGAATAATGTATATGATGCGAGTTATTTAAAGCTGCGTCAGTTCTCTATTGGGTATTCTTTTGATTTAAATAAAGGTGCTTTAGGTCTATTTAATGATGGTGCAGAAATGAGAGTTTCTCTAATAGGTAGAAACCTGTTTGCCTTCTCAGAAATTCCTCATTTTGATCCTGAGCAACTTGCCGTACAAGGTCAGGGATTTGTAAGTGGAGTAGAGGATATGTCATATGCATCTACTAGAAGTATAGGTATTAAAGCAGGAATCCAATTCTAAATTTAAGTTTGAACTTAAGTTTCAATTGTAAAACACACATTATGAAATATACATATAAATACTATTTTTTAATCGCTTTCATAAGTATAGGAATTACTTCTTGTACAGCAGATTTTGAAGAGATAAATACTAATTCTAATGCACCAGTAACTGTACAACCTAGTTTATTGTTGAGACAGGTCATTTATAACTATGGAGAAGAGATGTCTTATGAAGGCTTTGTTGCCGGTGGATTGTTAGGTCAGCATATGACAGCACTAGATTTTAATCTTTTTGATAGACATGCTTTAAAAAGTCCGCAATTAGGTGGTGATCCATGGCCTATTTTTTATCGTAATTTAAGAGATAATGAATTGATCCTTAATCAGTCCAGATCTAGCGAGGCTTTTAAGGTTTATGAAGGTCCAGCACTGATTTTTAAAGCCTATATGACCGCTGCACTTACAGATATTTATGGTGATGTTCCTTATAATGAAGCGTTCCGTGGTTTAGATGGGATTGTGCAACCTAAATATGATTTACAAGAAGATATTTACCTTCAAGAGAATGGGATTTTGGATAATCTTGACAAAGGGATTGCAGCCATTGAAAATTATACAGGATCTATTGCTTTAGATGGTGACGTATTGTATAATGGCGATTTACAAGCTTGGGTAAGATTAGCAAATAGTCTTAAGATAAAGGCGCTAGTAAGAATCTCTGATAAAGAAAATATAAGCACTCGTTTACAAGAATTATATGATGATGGAAATTACATAGCAAGCAATACTCAAAATGCCATTTTTAACTTTACAGATAGTGAACCTAACAACTTCCGTATGGCACGATTGAGAGCTGGAGATTTCAATAATTTTGTGATGAGCGAGACGATGGAGGAAATCCTAGAAGGATTAAATGATGCGCGTATCGACATTCTTTTTAGACCTAGAGGAAATAATGGGAACGGCGATGATTATGAAGGATTGTTAAACGGTATTGACGCTTCATCAACATCAGTAAGCCTTGCAGATTATTCACTTGCCGGAACAATCTTCAGAGAGAACACAGGAATGCTAGATGCAAATTATATGACCGCTTGGGAAACCAACTTTTTACTTGCTGAAGCTGCTGAAAAAGGATTGATAACTGCACCTGCACAAACCTTATATGAAACAGCGGTAACTCAAGCCTTTGAATACTGGAATACAACATTGCCCGTGGATTATTTAACTACCACAGCCGCTTATGCTGCAAATGGAAATGATCCTATTGAGCAAATCATCACTCAAAAATGGATTGCTGGTGTCATCAATGGTTATGAAGGATGGATTGAATATAGAAGAACTGGTTTCCCAGTTTTAAAAAACATATCGGCTAGTTTAAATAATAATTTAATACCGGTAAGAATGCCTTATCCTGCAGAAGAAGCAGCGCTTAATGCAGATAATTATAATGTAGCAGCTAGTGCGACTAATAATAATGATATTAATGTACCTGTATGGTGGGATGAGTAAAGGAATCCAAGTTGAATTCGAAATCGAAAACTAATTTGAAAAGATTTATTTCCAGTAACTCAGTAACTCAGTAACTCAGTAACCCAGTAACCCAATAACCCCAAAAGTGGATTTTCTAAAAGAAACATCAACCTTACAATGGCTTCTCATCATAGCGAGTAGTGTGATATTTTTCATACTGGCGCCATATGCTAAAGATGTAGAGACGTTTTTTAAAGCACAGCATCGTGGTAAGAAACCTAGTATGGTAATGCTTACAGGTAGTTTGATCATCTCATGGATTTTTGCAAAAAGCATTACTAATGCTGCAAATCTAGGACTGGCGTTTGGTCTAGTAGGTGGCGTTGCTTACGCAGGTTATTATTTGTCATTTGCGGTAGCAGGAATTGTAATTTATCAATTGAGAGTTCAAGGTGGATTTGAAAGCATCCATCATTTTTTGAGTTCTAAATTTGGTAAAAGTGCTGTAAATGTATTCTCGATATTAATTAGTTTTAGACTATTTAATGAAGTCTGGTCTAACACGATGGTGATAGGAACCTATTTCGGTGATATAGGAACTACGGCTTATTATGGCGCCATAATTGTCTTTACATTGCTAACACTAGCTTACACCTTAAAAGGTGGATTAAGTAGTTCTATATTTACTGATGCAATCCAAATGGTATTGTTCTCTATTTTACTGGTAATTATTTTAGGCGTTATTTTTACAGAACCAGATGTTCAGGTAGGGGAAATGTTTACCAGCGGAACTTGGTCTATGGAATTAGGATTAAATTTATTTTTTGCGGCCATTCTACAAAGCTTCAGTTACCCATTTCACGATCCAGTATTAACAGATCGTGGTTTTATAAGTAATCCTAGAATTACTAGAAAAAGCTTTTTATGGGCAGCACTATTGGGAGCGATTTGTATAGTCTTATTCAGTATGTTAGGTGTGTATGCACAGCAAGCTGGATTAGAAGGACAAGCCGCCGTTGAGGTTGCAAAAAAACTAGGAGTAGTACTACTGCTTATCATCAATTTTATAATGATTACCAGTGCGGCTAGTACGCTAGATAGTACATTTTCTAGTTACTCAAAAATGCTGACTATCGATTTAAATTTGGGTAAAACGGTCAGTTTTGGTAGAATAATGATGGTTGTTGTTGCAGTTCTAGGAACGATTCCTGTATTTCTAGATGCAGAAATTTTAAGTGCCACAACGATTAGTGGTACAATGGTTATAGGACTCACGCCAGTGTTTTTATTATGGAAAATGGACGCTCCTAAAATTAGTTATTTCCTATCTGTCATCGCTGGATTGGTTTTTGGTGTGTTATTGATTTTTGAGCTTTTTCCAGAACAACTCATTCATACCAGTGGTAAATATTCTTTATTACTATGGATTAATTTCTATGGTATAATTATTAGTTTTATCCTCTTTTTAATTCCCATATGGTTCAAAAAGTAAAAGATTTAGGTCATAAACGAGGTAAAATGCTTCTTTTTGGTGGCGTTTATAGTAATCTACAAGCATTGCAATCTGTGATGGAGATAGCTAGAAAACATCATATAGAGCCAGAAAATTGTATTTGTACCGGTGACATTATAGGTTACTGTGGTCAACCGCAAGAAACTCTAGATACTTTTCAAGAGTGGAATCCATACAGCATTTTAGGTAATGTAGAAATCCAATTGCGTGATGATCAAGAAGATTGCGGCTGTGACTTTACAGAAGGTTCTCGTTGTGACGGATTTAGTGATGTTTGGTACGCTTTCGCGAAAGCGAACTTACACACCAACTCAAAAGAATATTTCAACACCTTACCAGATCATATCACTTTTGAATATGGTGGAAGAACTGTAGGAGTGGTGCATGGTAGCGCAGATTATGTATCACAATTTATATTCAAGTCCAGCGATTGGGCAGAGAAAATAGAAAGTTACCAAGATCTAGTAGTAGACACTATCATAGCTGGTCATTGTGGATTGCCATTTAAAGATCAATATGAAAATTTATTATGGCTCAATCCAGGCGTGATAGGTATGCCTGCAAATGATGGAGCAACGCACACATGGGCTATGATACTAGAAGATGAAAATGGTTTTGAAGCACGGCACATTCCAGTGGTTTATGATCATCAAACAGCGATTGCTCAAATGAAAAAGCACAACTTGCCACAAGAATATGCACTAACACTAGAAACTGGAATATGGGATAATATGGAAATCCTACCAGATGAGGAACGACTATTGCAGGGAAAACCACAAGCGTTATAACTAATGAAAAAACTAATCCTATTCATATCATTTTTATCCATTTCTGCCAGCATTCAAGCTCAAGAAATCAATGAATTATTGCATCAGTATAATAGAATGTCCGTGCCGTATATCACTGTACAGACCTTAAAGATGGAATATGATCAATATATCATTTTGGACACTCGTAAAAAACCTGAGTATGAGGTAAGTCATTTACCTGGTGCCATTTGGGTAGGTGAAGATTTTGATGCCAAAAAGTTAAATACTTTAAGGCATGTCATAGGTGATAATCCTATTGTTGTTTATTGCTCTGTAGGAATACGTAGTGAAGATTATGGTGAAAAGGCTTTACAAGCAGGTTTCAAGAATATATTTAATCTTTATGGTAGTATTTTTTCATGGAAAGATGCTGGCTATTCATTAGTAGATTCAAATGATATGGCCACAGAACGTGTTCATGTATTTTCTAAAGAATGGGAAAAGTATTTAAAAACGGGAGAGAAGGTTTATTGATGGATGAACAAGTCAATAGATTATATATGGAAGACTATTAAAAACTATTATTGGTTGCTTGTTATACCCATTTTTGTGTTTCTTTATTTTAAAACGCTACAAAATGAAAGAGAGCTCGATAACTCATTCAAATTTACTTTTGCTCGAGTAAATTATACATCTTCAGTTTACAAGAAATATAGTAAGCGTTCTTATCATTATGAATTCTTTGTAGAAGGGAAAAAGTATTTAGGAAATTCTAACGCTTACATATCTGATGATATTAAAATAGGGAACTTCTATCAAGTGAAATTTGCTTCAAATAATCCTCGTAATAATAAAATTGATTTTACAACTCAATACTATCAGATTATAAGCGGTTTTGAATCTGATAAAATAGACACCGCATATATCGATGTGTCAAAATATAAGGTTGATTCAGTAGATTTAAAAAACCGATTCAATCGAGTGAAAGCATTAATTGAAAATTAGGATCAAAAAAACAACGCCTCGTGATTTCACGAGGCGTTGTTTTTTAAATACGTTTTAGTTTCTAGGATTCTATAAAGAAAAAGCTTTCTTTACATCGTCCACATAATCTAATTTTTCCCATGTAAATAACTCTACGGTTTTTTCTACACGACCATTATACGGTGATTCAAAAACTAGTGTTTCTGTACGAGGCTCACGACCCATATGACCATAAGCAGCCGTTTCAGAATAGATAGGATTTCTTAATTTTAATCTACTTTCTATCGCAGCAGGACGCATATCAAAGATTTGAGCAACCTTTCTAGAGATTTCTCCATCGGTTAAATCTACAGTTGATGTTCCATAAGTATCTACGTGTATAGAAGTAGGTTCTACCACACCTATGGCATAAGAAACCTGCACTAAAACTTCAGTTGCTAGGCCAGCCGCAACTAGGTTTTTTGCCACGTGACGCGAAGCATAAGCGGCACTACGATCTACCTTAGAAGGATCTTTACCTGAGAATGCTCCACCACCGTGAGCACCTTTACCACCATAAGTATCTACTATAATTTTACGACCTGTAAGTCCAGTATCTCCATGCGGTCCACCTATTACAAATTTCCCAGTTGGGTTAATGTGGTAAGTGATTTTGTCATTAAAAAGTTTTTGAGCATATGCTGGTAATTGCTCAATAACTCTAGGAATTAAAATTTCAACAAGATCTTTTTTAATCTGTGCAAGCATCGCATCATCATCTTCATTAAAAGGATCGTGTTGTGTAGAAATAACAATTGCATCTATACGTTGCGGTATGTTATCATCATTATACTCAATAGTTACCTGTGATTTTGCATCAGGACGCAAGTAAGTAATCTGATCCATTTCACGACGCAATTTTGCCAGCTCGATAAGTATTTTATGAGAAATATCTAAGGCTAGTGGCATATAATTATCCGTCTCTGCCGTTGCATAACCGAACATCATTCCCTGATCTCCTGCACCTTGTTCTTCTTTGTTTTCACGATCAACACCTTGATTAATATCTTGTGATTGTTCATGGATTAAAGAAATTACACCACAAGAATCGCCGCTAAACTGGTAAGCGCCCTTGGTATAACCTATCTTGTTAACCACTTCACGAGCAATGTGTTGTGCGTCTATGTAGGTGTTTGATTTTACCTCACCGGCAAGTATAACTTGACCAGTCGTAACCATAGTTTCACAGGCTACTTTGGATTCTGGATCAAAGGCTAAAAAATTATCTAATAAGGCATCACTGATTTGATCAGCAACTTTATCTGGATGTCCTTCACTTACGGACTCACTTGTAAATAAATATGGCATTTTAAATATTGCGCTTTCGCGAAAGCGAAATTAAAAATCGCTCTCGACATTAATAATTATAGAAGATAAAAAGGGCTGTATGCTCGAGTGCGGTACACTGTTTTAGCGTTTATGTTTTCGAACATGAAAACGAGGTCGCAAGCAGCCAAATCTTTCCCCTAATTGAAGTGCAAATGTAATAAAATGAGCGCTATGTGAGCATTGTTATTATAGCTTTATTAACTATTCTCATAGAGTTTAGTGATTGCTTTTAATTTTAACGTTTGCTGTAAAAATTTGTAATTCAGTTTATTATATCTAATTCCTACTATATTAGTAGGAATTTATTTTGTAAAAAGTTTGGTAGTCTCAAAAAGTTTTATGAATCTTTACACTCACGTTCATAACCATATTGAAATTATCAAGAAAGGACGAGGGAACAGACCCATCGACTCCTTAGCAACCCTTAACACTCGTTAAGAAGGTGCTACATTCTGCTCATTAATTTGAGACGAGATGATACACATGTAAGTAGGTTATACTAACAAGTTTCTTTTTTGATTTTCTATCTAGGCTTTAAGTCTGGACAGGAAGTACTTTTCAATTTGGTTTTGTTCTTAAATCAATTTTTAATTTAAAAAGAAACAAAATGTCAAATCAAAAATTTTCAACAAACGCACTTCATGCAGGTCATGACTTTAAAAACAATGGTGGAACTAGAGCGGTACCTCTATATCAAAGCACAGCATACGTGTTTAACGATAGTGATCATGCAGCAAATTTGTTCTCACTATCAGAGCCAGGTTATATCTATACCAGAATTAATAATCCTACGGTAGACGTTCTAGAGCAACGACTTGCGGCTTTAGAAGGTGGTATTGCTGCGGTAGCCACAGCATCAGGAACCAGCGCCATCTCAACAACTTTATTAACCTTGTTAAGGGCAGGAGATCATATTATAGCTAGCAGCTCTCTTTACGGTGGTACTTACAATTTACTTTCGGTTACCTTACCTCGATTCGGTATTACCACCACTTTTGTAGATCCTAACGAGGATGACGCTTTCACAAATGCATTACAAGAAAACACAAGAGCTGTATTTGTTGAATCTCTAGGGAATCCTAAACTTGATGTATTAGATTTAAAAAAGATAAGTGCACAAGCTACTAAAGCTCGTGTGCCATTTATCGTTGATAATACCGTAGCAACTCCTTATCTATTAAATCCTATTGCTCACGGAGCAGATATCGTCATTCACTCGTTGACTAAATATATTAACGGAAACGGAACCGCTCTAGGTGGTGTAATTATCGATGCCGGAAAATTTGACTGGACTAATGGGAAATTTCCAGAATTTACAGAACCTAGTGCCGGTTACCACGGTCTAGTATATGCAGATGTGTTAAAAGAAGCAAGTTTTATTGCCAAAGTGCGTATAGAGGGATTACGCGATTTAGGTGGAGCAATTTCACCATTTAATGCATGGCAAATTATTCAAGGTTTAGAAACATTGAATTTAAGGATTGAGAAACATAGTCAAAATGCACTAGAATTAGCAAAATGGTTAAGAGATAGAGATGAAGTAGAATGGGTGAATTATCCAGGGCTTGAGGATAATGCTTACTATAAACTCGCTCAACAATACTTACCAAATGGACAAAGCGGAATTGTAACATTTGGGGTGAAAGGTGGATATGAAAGTGCTAAAAAGATTGTTGATAGTGCTAAAGTTTTCTCTTTATTAGCTAACATAGGAGATACTAAATCATTAATTATTCATCCTGCGAGTACGACACACCAGCAACTTGATGATGAGTCTCAATTAAGTACTGGGGTAACTAAAGATTTAATACGTCTATCTGTTGGGTTAGAAGATATATCAGATCTTAAAAAAGACCTGGAAGAAGCTTTTTCTACTATCGATAAATCAGTATTGATATAATGAGTGGTTCTTTAAACCATATAGAATTACCAGATTTTAAATTAAGCATTGGTAAAGCACAAACAGTTCATGTAAATTATCAAATTTTTGGGTGTCAATTACACACGGCACCCATAATATTGATTAACCATGCATTAACTGGTAATTCTTCGGTAATTGATTGGTGGTCAGAGATTGTAGGTTCAGGGAAAGTAGTTGATACTAGTCGGTATACCGTTATTTCTATCAATATACCGGGAAATGGATTTGATGAAGAAGTAGAGCACTTGATTTATAATTATCAAGACTGGCGATTAAATGACGTCGCTTGTATTTTTTATCAGGTTTTAAGTGAGCTAAGAGTATGTTACATTCATGCAGGCATCGGTGGTAGTATAGGAGGTTGTTTACTTTGGGAAATGGCAGTGTCTTATCCAGAATTATTCGGTACTATTATTCCTATCGCGGCAGATTGGAAAGCAACAGACTGGGTCATTGCAAACTGTCATATTCAAGAACGACTGCTCTCAAATTCAACTCACCCGATAGAGGATGCGAGACAGCATGCTATGACATTTTATAGAACTCCACAAAGCCTAAGGTATAAATTTAATAGAGAAATAACAACTGATTTTAAAGTGAGGTTGTGGTTGAATTATCATGGTAAAAGTCTTAAAGAGCGATTTACGCTGCCAGCTTATAAGTTGTTGAATCAATTACTAGCCACTACAAATGCTGCTACAAATAACGATGATAACATATCAAAGGCTATTGCAAATAGTGAAGTAAAAATTAGGTTAATAGCTATTAATAGCGATGGTCTTTTTACAGCCCTAGAGGATCGCGAAACTTTTGACTTATTAAATAATTATAGAGATATAGAGTACCAAGAAATAGATAGTATTCACGGTCATGATGCCTTTTTAATAGAGCACATACAAGTAGAGGAAATATTAAAAAAATATCTAAAAGAAATTGAACCTATTGCGCTTGTGAAAAAGTGCGCTTAAAATTTAATTATGAATATCATACATATATATTTATTTGGTTTAGGCAACGTCGGTAGTACGTTGATTAAGCAAATATTAGAGAGTCAACATTTTTTTAAAATTAATCAAAGTGTTGAATTGAAAATAGTCGGATTAGCAAATAGCCGGAAAGTATTGACAGTAGCCGATGGAATTGGAGAGGATTGGGAACAAGTTTTTGTTGAACAATCTGTAACCAGGCGACCTGATGCTTTTTACGAATTTGCAATGACTAATGATGAGGTACGCATTGCGGTAGATGCAACTGCTAGTAAAGAACTTTCACGCTTTTATCCAGAACTAGTGGAACAAGGTTTTCATGTAGTAACTGCAAATAAAATTGCAAATACATTATCTCAAGAATTTTATGATGACTTACGTTTATTGCTAAAAGAAAGGGAATTGTCATTTGAATATGAGACTAATGTTGGTGCAGGTTTACCTATAGTAGACACGATACGTAATTTACATAAAAGCGGTGAAGAGATATTTGCTGTTAATGGTGTTTTTTCCGGTTCTTTAGGGTATATTTTTAATCGTTTTTCTCAAGAAGAAGTACCTTTTTCACAAATTGTTTTAGAGGCACTTAAGCAGGGATATACAGAGCCTGATCCTCGAGAAGATTTATCAGGTAATGATGTCGCAAGAAAACTGCTTGTACTAGCTCGAGAATCTGGATTAAAAGTGGAGTTTTCAGATATCATTATTGAAAACTTAGTAGTAACCGATTTACAAACAGCTTCTGCAAATCAATTCATTGATAGGATTACAGAATTAGATAAACCTTTACAACATCATAAATCTCGATTGCAGCCTGATGAGGTATTAAGACACTTAGGTAAACTTGATGTCGTTAATAAGAGTCTTGAAGTTTCTTTACAAGTGGTGAAAAAAGATAGCCCTGCCGGGCAATTGCAAGGTAGTGATGGGTTTTTTGAGATTTATTCAGAGTCTTATGCCGCACATCCTTTAGTTATAAAAGGTGCCGGAGCAGGCAAAGCTGTTACTGCACGTGGACTTTTATCTGATATCATAAAAATAGCCAAATCTTGTCCGGTGGTAACTTATAAATAATCTCAGTTAAATAATCCCTTTATTATTTTTTCTAGAGGTTAATTGATGTGATTAATCTCTAGAAAATACTACATTTGACCATGCTATCACGTAAGACTAAATATGGAATTAAAGCATTAACTTATCTAGCAAGACTAGATAATAATGATCCTGTATCAATTAGTACCATCGCAGATGCTGAGCATATTCCACATAAATTTCTAGAAGCAATTTTATTAGAATTACGTAAAAATAGTATTCTAGGATCCAGAAAAGGAAAAGGTGGTGGTTATTATTTAATGCAATCGCCAGCAACAGTGCGTATGTCGGCCGTGCATCGTATTCTAGAAGGTCCTATAGCCATGTTACCATGTGTAAGTCTCAATTTTTATGAAAAATGTGATGATTGTATTGATGAAGAAACTTGTGCTGTAAATAGATTAATGACTCAGGTTCGTGATAATACTCTTGAGATTCTTGAAAATCAAACACTTAAGGATTTGATTAAATAATTTTTTTAATTTTATTACCCTATTAAGCTTATAGGATATATATTTTATTATATATTCGTCCTGTTATTTAATAATGACGTTAGTTTTGGATAGGTCGTACTAAAACACGAGTTGGGATTATTTGATTGGGCTGTTTTCAAATAATTATAATAACTCGTGTTTAGACCTTATCACTACTTTGTTAAACTGATAAATGTCATTGTTCCTCAATTTTTTTTGACACTACTTAACTAAAAGTGTGTTTTCAATCATTTTCATTACTCAAATACTTCCCGTTGACTTGGTTACAATCCAATTGATGCCGACCTTTGCATTGGTCAATCGTTTGGCCTTAATGTTGGTAGTATAAAGTTATGATAGAAACAGATATTCTTATAATAGGAGCAGGTCCTACAGGTCTTTTTACCGTTTTTGAAGCAGGTTTATTAAAGTTAAAATGCCATTTAATAGATGCACTACCGCAACCTGGTGGACAGTGTAGTGAGTTATATCCTAAAAAACCTATATACGATATACCTGGTTTTCCAGAAGTTCTAGCCGGTGATCTAGTAGATAATCTTATGGAGCAAATAAAGCCTTTTCAACCAGGATTTACTTTAGGCGAGCGAGCAGAAGATATTGAGAAATTAGAAGATGGTACTTTTATAGTGACTACTAATAAAGGAACTAAACATCATGCAAATGCTGTAGCCATTGCTGGTGGATTAGGTTCTTTTGAGCCACGTAAACCACAGATTGAAGGAATAGAGAATTATGAAGATCACGGTGTGGCTTACATGATTAAAGACCCAGAAGCTTTTAGAGATAAAAAAGTTGTTATCGCTGGTGGTGGTGATAGTGCTTTAGACTGGTCTATCTTTTTAGCAAATGTTGCTCAAAAAGTGACACTCGTGCATAGGAGAGAAGAGTTCCGTGGTGCGTTAGATAGCGTTGAAAAAGTTCAAGAATTAGTTACCCAGAACAAAATTAACTTGATAACACCTGCTGAGGTGACAGATGTGAAAGGTAGTGATAAGGTAGAGTCTGTAACAATAACAATACACGATGAAGCAAAGCGTTTTCAAGAAATTGAATGTGATGCCTTTGTACCATTATTTGGCTTGTCTCCTAAGTTAGGGCCTATTGCAAATTGGGGTCTTGAAATAGAGAAAAACGCTATTAAAGTAGATAATACTTTAGACTATCAGACTAACATCCCGGGAATTTATGCTATAGGAGACGTGAACACTTACCCAGGAAAGTTAAAGTTGATTTTATGTGGTTTTCACGAGGCAACTTTAATGTGTCAAAGCGTTTATCAGCGTATGAATCCTAATAAAAAATATGTTCTTAAATATACTACCGTAGGTGGTATCGATGGTTTTGATGGTTCTCGTAAAGAGGCAGAAAAAGCCGTGATTAAAAAAATAGGTTCATAATGGATCCAGATGTAAATATTACTATCATAGATAGAGAAGGTGTAGAGCATCAGGTTCAAGCACCTACAGATATGAACATGAATTTAATGGAAGTTTGTAAAGCTTATGAACTACCAGTAGAGGCAGTTTGTGGTGGAATGGCAATGTGTGCCACCTGTCAGGTATATGTAAAGAGCGATCACGATTTAGGTGAGCGCAATCCAGATGAAGAGGCTATGCTTTGGGAAGCTTTACATGTGCAAGATAATAGTCGTTTGGGATGTCAAATTCCTATTTCTACTGATTTAGAAGGGCTCATTGTTCAATTAGCTCCAGAGCAGTAATCTATTTCATATTTTAGCACAATGAATAATTGGATCATTGTGCTTGTTTTGTTTGCTTTCGCGAAAGCGTCTCTAGCACAAACTAATGAGCCAGCTGTTTCAAGCTCATTCTCTATAGATGCGAGCTATTATTATGGAGCTGTTCTACAGCACAACTCAGATATCTCTCACTTAATCACGGGTCATCCAGAAGGTGTAATCTTACGCTATAATAGACGTACTTGTGGTGAGAAGGAATGGCAATCTTTGTATGGATTTCCAGATTTTGGGTTTACTTTTTCTTATCAAGATTTAAAGAACAGGTCACTCGGTGAAGCTTTTGGAGCTTATGCGCACTACAATTTTTATGCATTCCATAGACAGTTGCAGTATAGTATTGGTGCAGGAATAGCTTATATGACAAATCCTTATGACCCAGTAACCAACTTCAGGAATGTAGCTTACGGTACGCGTTTCACGAGTGCAACCTATCTGCAAGCAAACTATCGTAAAGAAAATCTAATAGGTTCCATAGGGTTTCAAACTGGTATTACCTTAATTCATTACTCAAACGGAAATATTAAGGAGCCTAACACATCTACTAATTCACTTCTTTTTAATGTAGGTCTTAACTGGTCCTTAGAGCCAGAAAATCCAATTTATAAAAGATGGAGTATTGAAAAATATAAAGAACCTATTCATATTAATGCTATTCTTAGATATGGATGGAATGAGAGCAACTTGCGAGGTAGTGGACAATTTCCGTTTTATACCTTCAGCTTTTACGTAGATAAACGATTAAATAAAAAGAGTTCAATTCATGCCGGTACCGAGTTAATGCTCACAGATTTTTTAAAAGAGCATCGAGATTATCAGGCAAATAGTTTCCCTAATAGTGGTATTACAGGTAATGAGTCAACAGCTAGAATAGGCTTGTTTGCAGGCCACGAACTACATATAGGGGAAACCAGTGTGCTCACCTATTTAGGTGTATACATGTACGATGAAATCAATTATGGATCAGTAATTTATAATCGAATAGGTTTGCAACGTAGGATTAATAATCATTGGTTAACTAGCTTAACCCTTAAATCTCATGGAGCAAGTGCCGAGGCTTTAAGTATAGGATTAGGGTATAGACTGTAAGAATAGTATGAGAAACTTATTTTTGAAAGGTTAATAGGCAGGATTCTATTTCATACTTTAGCGCTATGAATAAATGGATTATTGTTTTTCTGTGTCTCGCTTTTGCGAAAGCGTCTCTAGCGCAGGAATCTGAAAAAATTAAATTACCAGTAGTTCGTAATTTTGAAGCTTCCTATTTGTATGGAACGATTTTAGAACATAATCCAGATATAGCACATTTAATAACGGATCATCCTAGTGGTGTAATGTTGCGTTATAATCGCAAGACTTATGGCGAAAAGGAATGGGAATCACGTTTTAACTATCCAGATTGGGGAATTACAGCAGTCTATCAAGACCTTAAAAACTTATATCTAGGAGAAGTGTATTCTGCATACGGGCATTATAATTTTTACTTTTTCAATAGAAATCTAGAGCTTAGTTTAGGAACTGGTCTAGCTTATATCAATAGACCCTTTGATCCAGTGACTAATGCACGCAATAACGCCTATGGTTCTAGAATCACCAGTTCTACTTATTTACTTGTTGATTACAAGAGAGAAAATATCTATAGAGGAATAGGTTTTCAAGCAGGATTTACTATTGTTCACTACTCAAATGCAAATGTAAAAGCTCCTAATAACTCTACAAACAGTTGGCTTTTTAATGTGGGATTAAATTATAATCTAGGCTATGATAAAGCACCAGTATACAAGAAATGGGAAAAGACTCCATACTCAGAGAAAATAAGTTTTAATGCGGTAGCAAGAATAGGTGTCAATGAAAGTGATGTGCGCGGTAGTGGTCAGTATCCTTTTTATACTTTTTCTTTTTATGCAGACAAGCGTATAGGTTTTAAAAGTAGTCTACATGCTGGAACAGAAGTAATGATTTCAGAGTTTTTAAAAGAATACCGAGATTATCAGGCAAATAGTTATCCCGAAAATGGCATAACAGGTGATGAAAATTTCCAACGTGTAGGAGTTTTTATAGGTCATGAATTACATTTAGGTAAAACAAGTGTGGTAACGCAGTTTGGCTATTATGTGTATAGACCAATTGAATTTGAAACATCAAATTATAATAGAATAGGGTTACAACGCAGGTTTAATGAACATGTGTTTGCTAGTTTAACATTGAAATCCCACGGCGCTGCTGCCGAAGGTGTTAGTCTAGGAATAGGATATAGATTATAGAAATGAGAACATTTTTTAAAATAAGTATAGTATTTCTGCTGGTTTTTATATCCAGTTGTGATTCTGAAAACGGTTTGAATTGTACACAAGCCGCTGGTGATTTAGTACGTCAAGAATTAAGTGTAGAATCTTTTGAAAGAGTACTTGTTTATGAAAGAACAAGATTACTTGTGCAGCAAGGTCCAGAATACAAGGTGATTGTAGAAACTGGAGAGAATTTATTGAATGATATAGATATAAAGGTACAGGATAATCAACTTATCATTGTCAATAATAACGGCTGTAATCTAGTGAGAGATTACGGAATCACTACTGTTACGGTTATAGCACCTAACTTGACTGAGATTAGATCCAGTACCGGAGAAGATACCCGTAGTATAGGAACTTTAAATTATCCAAGCTTAACCTTGTATTCTGAAGACGCCCAAGAAGAAGACCTATATCACACTACCGGTAATTTTTATCTAGATTTAGATGTCGATAATTTTAGAATCGTAACAAATAATTTAAGTAATTTTTATCTTACAGGTCAAGTAAACACTGCTTCATTAGAATGGTATTCTGGTGATGGACAGCTATTTGCTACTGATCTAGAAATTCAGAATGCGCAAGTTTATCATCGCGGCACACACAATTGGCAAATTGATGTAAAACAAAACATCGCCGGTAGCATTGTGGGCTACGGCGATGTAATACTAGAGTCTGCTCCAGTTTCTGTAAACGTTCAAGAAACCTGGCAAGGCAGATTGATTATCAAAAATTAATTATTGTAGTACAATAGGTAATTCAGCTCTGTAAGTTCCCCATCCTATCTTTAAATGTACAGTATTGTCATTCTTAGGTGAGTACAACGCAATACTTAATTGTTCTAAGCTCTTGGAATCTTTAGTTACAGGAATTGTTACGGTAACAAGATCAAGTTCTGGTTTATGGCTGTAGTTTCCCCAACCATCATTTTCTGAGTTGATGTGAACGGTCCATTCATTTTCACTAGGAGTAATAACGATAGAGTAGCGACCAGCTTTAATTAATTTTCCACCTATCATGACATCTTTCATAAGTAATAATTCGGTGCTTTCGTTTGCACCTACACGCCATGACTCACCTAGTTTTGTGATTCCATCCTCGCGGTTATCTGTCGTGCGAAAGATGCTGCGGCCATTTAATGATGGTCTACTATATAAAACACGTATCTGTGGTTCAAGAGCCATTTTTTGCTCTTCAGTTTTTGCAAATTGTCTTTTTGCAGCTTGAGAAGGGAAGAAAGCCGCATCCATTGGGCTTTTATCTGGATCTATAAAATCTTGCGCATAGAGATTACTGCTTATTAAGGCAATCGCTAGAAGTAAAAGTATCTTTTTCATAGTATTTATTTTATGAGATAAAGATAAATGTAAACCATCACTAAAATATCACGATTCACTTTTGCTTAACTCCATACGGTACAACATTAATCCGCTCGCAGGTGCGATATGAGATAAATGTATCTTTTTACTACCATCCAGAGTTTCTTTAAAATCGTCAAGTGTAATTTTATGCATTCCCAAATCAAATAAAGCTCCCATCATTAAACGCACTTGATGTCTCTTAAAACCCATTCCGGTTACTCTAAAAGCATAACTTTTTTCTGGAAAAAAATTAGCTGTAAACAAGGTGTTTTCTTCGATAAGACAACTATTCACAGTACTTACTGTATCGGTGGTGTCGGATGGTTTATATGTATAAGACCAGAAGTTATGTGTTCCTTCAAATAGTCTTGAAGCGGTTTTCATCAATTCAATATCCAGTTCTGTTTTCATGTACACCATTAAGGATGCGCAAAAAGGATGGAATTTTTCACCATGGGAAAACAAATAAATATATTCCTTCTCTTTAGGATGTTGAATGACATTAAACTGTGCGTTGGTTTTTTCTATCGCTAGTGCTCTAATATCGCTAGGCAAGTTCAAATTAAATTCTGCTAGAAAAGTATCTAGATTTAATGCTTCATCATCCAGAAATAACTCAATAATGGTTTCATTTACAGACACACGAGCATCAGTTCTACCAGCGGCAAGGACTTTAAAATTAGGATGGTCTAGAACAAATCGCAAGGTGCGTTTTACCATCTTTTCCACGGTAGGAACGTCAGGCTGTTTTTGCCATCCATGAAAACGGAATCCTAGATACTGTAATTTAATGAGGTAATAAAGACGTTGCGGTTTTTGCATGTGCAAAGATGAGAATTTCTACTCACCAGTCAACTCCTGAAACATCGTCTCAAGATTTTTATTTCTTTTATTAAGCGATAAGATTTTTAACTCATTATCATGTGCAAAGTCAAAAACAGCACTACGCATATCTTCTTGTGTCTCAAATCTTAAAGAATATGTGAAACCAGGTTCTTTGACAAGATCAGTTACTTCTCTTACTTTAGTAATGCGATTCAATAACTCTTGTTCTACTTTATAGTCAAACTCCACCTCAATGACTTGAGCGGCATCACTTTTAAGGTTCTTCAAATAATCGTCGGCAACAATTTTACCTTTA
Organism: Nonlabens ulvanivorans; assembly: GCF_000732625.1. Classification (GTDB taxonomy): domain Bacteria; phylum Bacteroidota; class Bacteroidia; order Flavobacteriales; family Flavobacteriaceae; genus Nonlabens; species Nonlabens ulvanivorans. Next base: position 154,874 of record NZ_JPJI01000032.1, on the reverse strand, counting down.
TTGATAATAATCACACGATCGCACATCGCTTCTACTTCTTGCATGATGTGTGTGGATAATAATATGGTCGTATGCGCACCTACTTTTTTAATAAGTTGACGTATTTCAACCAGTTGATTAGGATCTAATCCAGTAGTAGGTTCATCTAGGATCAGTACTTTAGGTTGATGTAATAGCGCATTTGCAAGACCTACACGTTGTTTGTATCCTTTGGATAGTTGGCTTATTTTTTTACCTATGTGAGAAGTCAGTCCAGTTTCTTCTATAACTTGTGTAATACGGTTTTTAGCATCTTTAATGTGGTAGACTCCAGCACTAAAATCTAAATATTCACGCACATACATTTCAGGATATAACGGATTACTCTCAGGTAAATAACCTATAGATTCTTGAACCTCTTTTTGTGCCGTTAAGATATCGTGACCATTAACGGCAGCACTACCTTCATTCGGATTTAAGTAAGTCGTTAAAATACGCATCATGGTGGATTTACCGGCACCATTAGGACCTAGGAAACCTACAATTTCTCCGCTTTTAATAGAAAAACTGATTTTATCGAGCGCCTTTTGGCTACCGTAATTTTTTGATATGTTTTGAACTTCTATAGACATCAGGTAAAGATAAGAAATGAGGAGATTAGGTCTGGTGTTTTAACACGCTTTCGCGAAAGCATATTTATAAAAATCTCTAGCTCACTTATAAATATCACAAATGAATTCTGATTTTATTCCTAATAATAACGTCAGATTTTAAATAATTATATAATTTTTTTTAAAAAACTCCTGATTTAAAAAATTCTATTTTACTTTAGCCATCTATTATGAACACAAAAACTTATTTCTGGTACGGATTTTACTTCTATTTTATAGAAGACAAGGCTGTATTGTGAAAATTTAAAATATACTAACAATAAAGTCTTGATTTAATCAAGACTTTTTTTTTACAATTAAATGAAAGTAGCAATACAAGGGATTCAAGGTTCTTATCATCATCAGGTGGCGTCTATTTTATATGGGAATGTTGAGCTATTAGAATGTTCCACATTTGATCAGCTGGTCAATGCTGTTTCTACTGGTCACGTTCAAACTGGTGTAATGGCAATAGGTAACTCTATAGCAGGAAGCATCTTGCCTAATTATAATTTAATAAAGGAACAAAATCTGTGCATCACAGCAGAGTATTATTTAAATATAGAACACCAATTAATGGCTCAGAAAGGTCAGGTTTTTGAAGATATTTTTGAGGTGCAGTCCCATCCTATGGCTTTACTACAATGTCAATCTTTTTTCAGAAAGCATCCTCATATTAAGTTGGTTGAGACTGATGATACCGCAGCTGCCGCACAAAGAATTGCAAGGGATAGCAAAATGGGAATTGCTGCTATAGCATCTTCACAAGCGGCTGCTTTTTATGAACTAGATGTGGTTGCAAAAGATATTCAAGAAGTAAGGAATAATGCGACTAGGTTTGTGGTAGTAAATAGGGAAAGTATCATTGATGAACAAGCTAATAAAGCGACGATCAATTTTACCGCTAATCATGAGCCTAGTAGTCTCGCAAAAATATTAACCAAATTGGGAGATCTAGATATGAATGTTACAAAAATTCAATCTATTCCGATCATTGAGAAGCCATTTCTATTCTCTTTTGTTGCAGATCTTGAGTTTAAAAATCTGCAGTTATTTAAAGAAGCGCAATTAGAAATAGGCATTCTTGTAGAATCTTTAAAAATCCTAGGAATTTATAAATCACACACGTTATGATAAAAGCAGCCACGAGACTTGATAGCGTTCAAGAATATTACTTTTCGACTAAACTGCGTGAGGTAAGATCTTTATTAGAAGAAGGAAAACCTATCATTAATGCAGGAATAGGTAATCCAGATTTACTTCCTCCTGAGCAGGTTATACCTGCAATAACGGCTGCGTTACAGGATCCTAAAGCACATGGTTACCAGAGTTATTTAGGATTGCCAGAACTGCGAGAAGCGATGTCGCAGTTCTATAAAAAGCATTATAGTGTTTCTCTAGATGCAGAATCGGAGATTATACCGTTGATGGGAAGTAAAGAAGGTGTTTTACATATTTCTATGGCTTTTCTTAATCCTGGAGATGCGGTTTTAATTCCAGATCCTGGATATCCAACTTATGCTAGCGCTACTAGATTATGTGAGGCTATGCCCGTTACATATGCTCTGAAAGAAGAGAATCATTGGTTACCTGATTTAGAAGAATTAGAACTACTTGATTTAAGTAAAGTAAAAATTATGTGGGTCAATTATCCACATATGCCTACTAGCGTTGCAGGTTCAAAAGAGTTGTTTGAAAAACTGATTCATTTTGCAAAAAAGCATGAGATATTGCTTGTAAATGATAACCCTTATAGTTGTGTAGGTTATGAAGAGAAAATAAGTGTTCATCAAGTAGCTCATTCAAAAGATGTAGTTCTAGAGTTAAACTCTATTAGCAAAACATTTAATATGCCTGGATGGAGAGTAGGAATGCTTACTGGTAAAAGTACTTTACTTAAAGAAGTTCTTAAAGTAAAAACTAATATGGATAGTGGTATGTTCTACGGTGTTCAGAAAGGCGCCATTGCAGCATTAAAAACTGGTGATGTATGGATAGAAAATCAAAATAGAATCTATAAAATTAGAAGAGATTTAACCATACAGCTAGCTGAAAAATTAGAGATACAACCTCAAGAACAAAATGGTGGTTTATTCGTTTGGTGCAAGTTGCCAAATGGAATGACAGATGACAAAGCTTTTGTAGATCAATTGCTACATGAGAGCCATATTTTTATCGCACCAGGAAGCATTTTTGGAAAGAATGGAGAAGGTTATGTGCGATTTTCACTTTGTGTAAATGAAGATAAAATACAAGAAATGATTCACAGAGTTACTAAAAAAGTCGAGGCATGAAAAAAGTATATTTAATAGGTACTGGATTGATAGGTGGATCCATACTTAAAGATTTGCGTGTTCATTATCCGCAGGCTATTTTTTATGGTATTGACCACAATGATGCTCATGTAGAAAAAGCAAAGCAAAATGGTATTATAGATGAAGTGGCACAATTTCAAGAGTTGAAAAATGCAGATTTGGTTATCATTTCAATTCCCGTAGATGCAACCTTAAAAGTTTTACCTCAAGTGCTCGACTTAGTAAATGAACATGCACTAATTATAGATGTAGGTTCTACCAAAGAAGCAATATGTAAAAGTGTCGAAAATCATAAAAACAGGAGGCAGTTTCTTGCGGCACATCCTATTGCGGGAACTGAATTTTCTGGACCAGATGCTGCCATCTCAAATTTATTTGTCAAAAAAACGCTAATTATATGTGAGGTAGAGAAAACCACCTTTAAATTGCAAGAATTGGCAAATGAGTTGTTTGAGAAACTGGAAATGAGAGTGCGATACATGACGCCTGCGGCACATGATAAACATATTGCTTATGTGTCACATTTGTCTCATATCTCTAGCTTTATGTTAGGTAAAACGGTCATTCAAGAAGAAGAAAACGAGCGTGATATATTTGACCTCGCGGGCAGTGGTTTTGAAAGCACCGTACGATTAGCAAAAAGTTCTCCAGCCATGTGGACACCCATATTTGCACAGAATAAGGAAAATGTACTAGCTAGTCTAGATGGATATATTGAGAATTTATCTCGCTTTCGCGAAAGCGTAAAAAATAACGATCACCAATCCATATTTCAAGATATGGAAGAAACAAATAGAATAAAAACGATATTGAAAGGAATTGAAAATGGAAAATAAAAAGGAATTTAGAACTTGGTTAGATAATCACAACCTAGAGCATCCTATAGTGATTGCTGGACCTTGTAGTGCAGAAACTGAAGATCAGGTATTAAGAATTGCACATGAGCTTAAAGACAGCGACGTAACATATTTACGTGCAGGTATCTGGAAACCTAGAACGCGACCAGGAAACTTTGAAGGTGTAGGAGCGATAGGATTAAAATGGTTGCAAAAAGCAAAAGCAGAAACAGGTTTGCTTACTGCTACAGAGGTTGCTAACAGAGCACATGTAGAACTAGCTTTAGAACACGACATCGATCTATTATGGATAGGTGCACGATCTACAGTAAGTCCATTTATAGTACAAGAAATAGCAGATGCTTTAGAGGGAACAGATAAAGTGGTGCTAGTAAAAAATCCTGTAAATCCAGATTTAGCTTTATGGATAGGTGCGATTGAGCGATTTCATACAGCTAATATTAAAAATCTAGGAGTAATTCATAGAGGTTTTTCTACTTATGAAAAATCAAAATATCGTAATATACCTGAATGGCAAATTGCGGTAGATTTTCAAACACGTTTCCCAGATATTCCATTGATATGCGATCCATCCCATATTACTGGTAAGAGAGATATGATTTTTGAAGTATCACAAACCGCACTAGATCTTAATTATGATGGATTGATGATTGAAACACATTATGATCCTGATAATGCATGGAGCGATGCGGCACAGCAAGTAACTCCAGAAACATTGTTGCAAATTTTTCAAGACTTACGCATTAGAAAAGAACAAGATGATGAGGTAGGATATCAATCTAAACTAGGTGTTTTAAGAGCGCAGATCGATGTAATAGATAGCAATATTATTGAGACTTTGGGTAAAAGAATGAAAACAGCTGATGCGATCGGAGCCTTAAAAAAAGAGCGTAATGTAGCAGTTCTTCAATCTAAAAGATGGAACGAGATTTTAGGTAAAATGATTCTTGCTGGTGAAGAACAAGGTTTAAGTGAAGAGTTTATCCTTAGAGTTTTTAAAGCGGTTCATCAAGAATCTATCAACCATCAAGAGAAAGTAATTAATAAATAATTGCGGTAAAGATTTTATGTTCTGGCAGCACTATATATAATTAACCTAATTTTGACTTCTAGAAATAAAGCAGTTAGTTTAAATGAAAGGAACCGTCTATAGATCAACAGGAAGCTGGTATGAAGTAAAAGGTACTGATGGTGCGATGTATTCATGTCGTATAAAAGGTAAATTTAGACTACAAGGAATCAAGAGTACTAATCCTGTGGCTGTAGGTGACCGAGTAGAATTTGAAATCGAGAAAAAAGGAGATGAAGAAATAGGAATTATTAATGAGATTGAAGAACGTGATAATTATATCGTGCGCAAATCTGTAAACCTATCTAAACAAACCCATATTATCGCAGCAAATGTGGATCAGGTTTTTTTGATAGTCACTTTAAATAATCCACCTACATTTACCTCATTTATAGATCGTTTTTTAGTAAGTGCGGCAGCTTATCAAATTCCAGTTATTTTACTTTTTAATAAAGTAGATACTTATAACGATGATCAAGATGAAGTGGTGTTAGATCCAGAAACTGGTGAAGAAATGCTAGCGATGACTGAGCTGGATCAGGTGCGTATTTTAATGCAGTTATATAAATCTGTTGATTATGAATGCATTGCGATAAGTGCAGCAACAGGTAAAAATATAGATTTAGTAAAAGAGAAGATGCTGGGTAAAACCAGCATGTTTGCTGGCCATAGTGGTGCTGGTAAAAGTACTACTGCAAATGCAATCCAGCCAGGACTAGAATTAAAAACTAAAGCTATAAGCTTACAGCATAAACAAGGACAGCACACAACTACATTTGCAGAAATGTTTGATCTCGATTTTAATGCTCGCATTATTGATACACCAGGTATTAAAGGTTTCGGTGTTGTAGATTTAGAGAAAGAAGAAATAGGCGGTTATTTCCCAGAGATTTTTGAACTTAGTCAGAGCTGTAAGTTTCATAATTGCTTACACCTTGAAGAACCTAAATGTGCTGTTAAAGAAGCTGTCGAGACAGGAGAAGTCTATTTGAGTCGTTATGAGAGCTATGTGCAAATTGTTAATGGAGATGAGGATAATTATCGTGCAGATAAATATACCACACCATGAGAGTAGTTTTGCAACGGGTCAGTGAAGCAAGTGTTACTATAGATGGTCTAGTCCATGGAGCCATAGATCATGGGCTACTTATTTTACTTGGTATTACTGTAGAAGACACTCAAGAAGACATCGATTGGCTCGTAAATAAAATTGCTGGAATGCGCATTTTTTCAGATTCAGACGGTAAAATGAATTTGAACATCAGTGGTATAGGTGGAAACGCATTGGTGATTTCTCAGTTCACACTTTATGCCAGTACAAAAAAAGGAAATAGGCCTAGTTTTATTAATGCCGCTAGACCAGAGGTGGCTATACCATTATATGAAAGTTTTGTGAGCACGCTTTCGCGAAAGCTGGATAAAACAATCCCAACAGGAATCTTTGGTGCAGATATGAAAGTAGCTCTCGTAAATGACGGACCTGTTACTATTGTAATGGATAGTAAGAAAAAGGATTAACTATTTTCTTTAAGCGTTTTTTAACAGCTATTTCTTACATATTTATTTTATCACTCATTTTTTTTTCGGTAATTGTGGCTTATGAAAAATAAGTTACTCTTAATTAGTTTATTTCTTATTGTAGGATGGACTAATTGTTATGCCCAGCAAGAAGCTGATTTTGAAAGTCATACTATACCAAAAGAACTCAAAGTAAACGCAAACGCCGTTGTAAGGAATAGTAATATAATTATTACAATTAAAGACTATGATGAGGTAGAGGTGGTAACAGATCGATTAGTAACTGTTCTTAATAAAGATGGTGAAAGAGATATTAATGCCATTGAACATTACGATAGTAGTACCAAAATTAAAAAAATGGAAGCTACTATTTATGATGCTGATGGGAATAAAGTGACTAGATTTAAAAACGGAGACTTTAAAGATGTTAGTTCTGTAAGTAGTGGAACATTATACAGTGATAATAGAGTGAAATATCTGGATTATACACCACGTGATTATCCTTTTACAGTTCATTTTAAATCTACCGTTTTATTAAAGTCTACTGCATTTTTACCGTCATGGATGCCACTTGAGTATTATAATACGAGTACAGAACTTTCTTCCTTTAAGGTTATTAATGAGTCTGATATTGAAATTAAATTTAAAGAGTCACATTTAGCTGAATATGAAATTTCAAAAAATGGTCTGTTAGACTATACTGCTACTAATTTACCTGCAGTTGACTATCAGTCATATAGTCCTGATTTTACTACTTACGGACCTTTTGTTAAGATTGCGCTTAAGCAGTTTAAAATGCAAGGTGTTGATGGTATGAATAATGAATGGTCAGATTTTGGAAAATGGATGAATGATCAACTATTGTCAGATGTTGGAATCTTGCCTGAAAGTGTTAAAAAGGAAATAAAAGATCTTACTATAAATGCTAAAACAGAGAAGGAAAAAGCTAAAATAGTTTACGAATTCATGCAAGATAGATCTCGTTATATAAGTGTACAAGTAGGTATCGGTGGATGGAAGCCTATTGATGCTACCGAAGTGCATAACATGTCTTATGGGGATTGTAAAGGTTTATCAAATTATACAAAAGCCTTACTTAATGAAGTAGGCATATCATCTTATCATGCAGTAATATATGGTGGTAATAATATAAGAAATATAGACAGTGAGTTTTCTTCAACACAGGGGAATCATATGATTTTATATGTACCAGAACTAGACAATGAGAAGGATTTCTGGCTAGAGTGTACTAGTAAAACCAGTCCATTTGGCTATATAGCTGGTTTTACCGATGATAGAGATGCGCTAGTAGTTACTGAAAATGGTGGAGAGATCTTACATACCACTGTTTACAAAACGGAAGATAATACACAAGAATCTAGTGCTGTGATAATGGTTCAAAAGGATGGTAGTGCATCTGCTAGCTTAGAAATGGTGACAAGAGGTTATCAATACTCCTTTAGAGATCATCTAGAAACATACTCTAAAAAGGATTTAATTAAAAAGTATAAAAGTTATTGGAGTCATTTAAATGGTTTGTCTATTACAGATGCAAGCGCATTGAGTGATAAAGAGCAAATTCAAGTTGTCGAGAAAGCTAGCGTCACAGTAAGTCGTTATGGATCTAAAACAGGGAATTTATTACTCATACAGCCCGTATTTTTTAACCGTAATGAAAATGAACCGACTAGATATAAAAACAGACAAAATGATTTTGAAATAGATCGTGGTTATATAGATACTGACGTTTACGAGATTAATCTAGAAAATGGATTGTCTATAGATGCTCTTCCTGAGCCTGTTGAGATCAATTCTAAGTTTGGAGTATATAAGTTGAGTATTACTGATTCTGGTGATGGAAAACTTAAGGTGCACAGGTATTTGAGAATTAATAAAGGTTATTTTGATAAGGATGATTATGAAGCCTATCGAGAATTTAGAGCAACCTTAGTAAAACACGATAAATCTAAAGCAGTTTTAAAAGTAGACTAATGAAAAAATTAATAATAGCACTTTCATTAATAAGTTTTTACATTATTAATGTAGCAGCTCAAGGAGCTGATGAAGAATTAAATCTTGACTTTAAAGGAGTTTCTGTATTGGATTTTTCAGTAGAGACTGTAGATAAAAGTAACGACTTTGATGCTGTGTATGTCCTTAATAGAGAGCTGATTAAATTTTATCCTGGAGCTAAGTTTGGGCAAATGCGCATAGTTCATAAAAGAATTAGAATTGAGAACCAAGACGGATTAGAATATGCAACTGAACAAATAAGTCTGTATCAAAAAGGTAATGCTAAAGAATATGTCGTTGATTTAGAAGGTGTCACGTACAATTTAATCGATGGAAAAGTAGAGAGTTCTGAATTAGGTAAGGATGCGATTTTTGATAAAGATATTAATGAATTTTATAAATCTAAATCGTTTACTATGCCTGATGTTAAAGTAGGCTCTGTAATTGAGTATACTTACACAATAGGTTCTGATACAGCATATATTGATGACTTATACTTACAGTATGAAATACCGATATTAAATCTAGAGGCAGGAATATTGTTCCCTAGACAGTTTGTATATAATGTAGTTTTTAATCCTAGAGCTGTGTACAAAGTAGCTTTTAATGCTTCTGATTTTGGAGAAGGAATCTCGGGATCAAAAATTACGGCTGAAGAAGATGAAGAATTTGGATCAGATATAGAAACTGAGCAATTAAGAATAAGCGGTAAAAGTATAGGGATAGCAACAAAAAACATTCCGGCTTTAGCTGCTGAGCCTATGTCTGGTGGAGCACAAAGATATCGTGCAAAATTAATAATGAATATTGCAGCGACTAGGTTTACTAATGGACAAGTGTCTAAGGAGTATGCGTCCAGTTGGAGAGATGTCGCAAAAACTATTTACGACAGTGACAGGTTCGGTAGTGCTATTAAGAAAAGCAGTTTTTATAAAAAAGATTTAGAAAGCATTCTCGATGACACGATGGGCGATCTTAAAAAGACCGAGGTTATTTATGAATTTGTGAAATCTAAAGTCAAATGGAATGGACGTTATGGAGTTTTTACTCGCGACGGACTTAAAAGTGCCTATAAAGATGGATCCGGTTCTGTAGCAGATGTAAATCTCTTACTAGTCTCAATGCTTAAAAAAGCTGGTGTAAATGCAAATCCAGTATTAGTAAGTTCAGATGATAATGGTGTGCCTATCTTTCCTACTCGTGAAGGGTTTGATTATGTAATCGTACAAGTAATTATTAATGGAGAAAAAATCTTATTAGATGCCACTGAAAAATTTGCGCGACCTAATTTAATTCCTCTACGTGCTGCAAATTGGAAAGGTAGAGTAGTTCAAGAAAATGGAGCTTCTGATTGGGTTAAACTTACAGAAAACCAAAAGTCACAAGAAATAGTATTGCTCAATCTATCATTAGATGAAGAAGGATTAATCGCTGGTAAAGCAAAGAAAAGACTATCACAGTATATGGCTTTAAGATCCAGAAATGAAAATCAAAATGCAAACCAAGAAGATATTGAAGAATACTTAGTTAATGATAACGTAGGATTACAAGTTGCCGATGTTAAGGTAGATGACATGAATTCTACAAACGAGTATTTAAATTATAGTTTTGATGTTGTTTATAAAGATGCTGTTGATGAAATAGGAGATAAGCTCTATATAACTCCATTATTGTTTGAAGCAAATGAAGAAAACCCATTTAGTTTACCAAGGCGTAATCTTCCTTTAGATTTATCTTATCCACTTGAAGTTAAAACGATTGTTAACTTAGCGATACCAGATGGCTATGAGGTAGAGTCTATGCCACAAAGTGTTAACTACGTTTACTTGAATAAAGGGTATTATAAATACATCACAAAAATTTCAAATAATATAATAACCACGGTGGCAACTTTTAATATGGATACTTCGGTGGTTTTGTCTATTGATTATAAAGCTTTCAGAGATTTCTATGCATCTGTAGTAGAAAAGGATGCCGAAAAAATAGTGCTAAAGAAAATTTAAGAATCCTCATTTCATAAAGATAGTCGTTAACTTTGAACTTCAAATTAAGACTATGAGCCTCAAAGAATCACAACAGCAAGTTGACAACTGGATCAAAAATCATGGAGTGCGTTATTTTAACGAGCTTACTAACATGGCACAACTTACCGAAGAAGTAGGTGAAGTTGCTCGTATTATCGCAAGAAGATATGGAGAGCAAAGCGAGAAAGAAAGCGATAAAAACAAAGATCTAGGAGAAGAACTCGCTGACGTTATGTTTGTAGTGCTATGTCTCGCAAATCAAACAGGAACTGATCTTGAAACCGCTTTTGAAAAAAAACTGCAAATTAAAACAGAGCGTGATCATGACAGGCATCACAATAATGATAAACTCAAAGGCTAGTCATGGATTTATTATTAGAAAAGCCCTTAGACTCGTTAAGTAAAGAGGTTGTCTTTACCATAACAGGCTCAAAAAGTGAAAGTAATCGTTTACTTATTCTCAAAGCTCTATATCCCGAATTAGAAATTGTCAATCTTTCTAATAGTGATGATACAATACATATGCAAGAGGCATTAATGTCTCAAAAAAATCATGTTGACATAGGTCATGCTGGTACAGCAATGCGTTTTCTTACTGCATATTATGCAAGTAAAAAAGGTCTGGTCACCATAACTGGAAGCCAGCGCATGCAGCAACGACCTATAGCAGTATTAGTCGATGCATTAAGGTCTATAGGTGCAAAAATTGAGTATGTAAATGAAGAAGGTTATCCACCGCTAAAAATTGAAGGTGGACATATTAATGATACAGCGGTTAAGTTAGATGCCAGTGTATCTAGTCAGTATATAACTGCTTTAATGCTCATAGCACCATCGCTGGAAAATGGATTAAAAATTGAGTTAATAGGTAAGTTAACCTCAAGGCCATATATAGAAATGACGGTACGTCACCTACAATCTATAGGCGTGACTGTAAACTGGTCACAGATTGATATTTCAGTTGAAAAAGATGATAAATCACCATCAGAATTGATCTCAATCAGTTCTTTGAATTCTACATCTCAAAAATCATTAACAGTAGAAAGTGACTGGAGTAGCGCTGGCTATTGGTATAGTTGGGTAGCTTTACAGGACACAGGTTATCAATTAACTTTACAACATTACTTTAAAGAGTCAGTCCAAGGAGATAGTAAGTTAAGCGAGTATTACGAGGCATTTGGAGTTCAAACTAGCTTTGATAATAATCAACTCATATTAACTAAGAGGTCTGAAAAGGTAGCGCAACGCATCGTGATTAATCTGGTGAATGAGCCAGATCAAGCACAAACTATATTTGCCACCTGTTTAGCATTAGGTGTTGACGCTCATCTTACTGGACTTCATACCCTACGCATAAAAGAAACAGATCGTATAGCGGCCTTAAAAGATGTGGGATCTCGCTTTCGCGAAAGCGTAATAGAAACAACCCAAGATACTATAACATTAACCTGTATACCTCTAGAACAACATGCCGAGCCTGTTGTGATTGATACTTTTGATGATCATAGAATGGCCATGGCATTTGCGCCAGTTGCCTGTCGGACTTCATTGTTAATTAAAGATGCAGGTGTGGTCACAAAAAGCTATCCACAGTTTTGGAACGATTTAAAACGGGTAAATGTCAATATCACAGAAATTTAAGTGTCGATTTACTTGACAACGCCTATTCCACAATCGTATATTTGTTATCTCAATATAAAATGAATACATGAAGCTATCTCAATTCGGTTACAAACTACCAGAAAATTTGATTGCGCAACATCCTGCAGAAAATAGAGATGAGTCGCGACTTATGGTACTCCATAAAAAAACGGGTGAAATTGAACACAAAATGTTCAAAGATGTTCTCGATTATTTTGAAGAAGACGATGTTTTTGTAACTAATAATACACGTGTGTTTCCTGCCAGACTTTATGGTAATAAAGAAAAAACAGGTGCACGTATCGAGGTTTTTCTTTTAAGAGAATTAAACCCTACTACAAAGTTGTGGGACGTTCTAGTTGATCCAGCGAGAAAAATAAGAATAGGAAATAAACTTTACTTTGGTGAAGATGAAAGCCTAGTAGCAGAGGTGATTGATAATACAACTTCAAGAGGAAGAACTTTGAGATTTTTATTTGATGGTAGTTATGAAGAATTCCGTCAGAAATTGAAAGATCTAGGAGAAACTCCACTTCCTAGAGAACTAGGTCGCGAGGTTGAAGAAGAAGATGAAGAACGTTACCAAACTATCTATGCAACTAATGAAGGCGCTGTTGCAGCACCTGTTGCAGGTTTACACTTTTCAAAGCATTTATTAAAACGTTTAGAAATTAAAGGTATTCATAGAACTGCGGTAACTATGCATATAGGTTTAGGAACTTTTGCTCCGGTGGAAGTAGAGGATTTATCTAAACACAAAATGGATAGTGAGCAGGCAGAAATTACTGAAGAAACACGTGCTATAGTAAATAAAGCTATAGATAATAGAAAGAATGTATGTGCGGTAGGAACAACCACCATGCGTACTCTAGAAAGCGCCGTAAGTAGTGATGGTCGTTTAAATACTTTTGATGGTTGGACTAATAAATTTATTTTCCCGCCTTATGATTTTAGTATTGCAAATGCTATGATTACAAATTTTCATCATCCTAAGTCAACTTTGATGATGCAAGCAGCAGCTTTTGCAGGTTATGATTTATTGAAAAAAGCTTATGATGTAGCCATTAAAGAAGAATATAAATTCTCTACTTATGGAGATGCAATGTTGATAGTTGACTAAATTATATACAATTAATCTTACAACGAACCGCTTAGAGCCATTCTAAGCGGTTTTTTTGTGCTAATCTCGTATATTGCAACTTATTAAACTCCCTAAAAATCAGTGATGAAAAAAATATTACTAACGTTATTAATTTGTACTGTAGCTTTTAATTTAAATGCTCAAGTATCTAATCAAACAACACCACCTAGTTGGGCATTTAATTTAAAATCCCAACCAGTAGCTGAAATTATGCCGTCTTTTGACTTGCAGTCCATGATTGCCGAAGATGAAATTGAAGCAACTCAAGTTATTAAAAAGCCTTACCGTTTTGGTAAAAAATTCTCTGTAGCAATGGATTTATTTAATTCTGGTCAGTGGACTGAGTTAGAAAATGGTGATCGTTTATGGAGATTAAATGTAGTATCAACAGGCGCTCGCACGATGAATTTTATGATGGATAGATATAATCTTCCTGAAGGCGCAGAAATGTATATTTATAATGATAATCATACAGACAAGATAGGTCCATACACTATAAATGAAAACCAAGAAGATGGAATATTAGGAACATGGGTGGTATATGGAGATAATATATGGATTGAATATTATGAGCCAGCATCTGTAAGAGGTCTAGGCCGCATTTCTATTAATGAGGTTGTACATGGTTATAGAGGATTTGGTGAAGCTGAAGAAAGCTTTTTGAAATTAAACGAGTCTGCAGCATGTAATGTGGACGTAATGTGTGATCCTAATCAAGGTTCTACAAATGGTCAGGATTGGTCGACAATAAGAGATAATTACAGACATGCGGTAGCTAGAATTATTATCAACGGTGCAGGACTTTGTACTGGTACCTTGGTTAATAATGTTAGAGAAGATGGAACGCCATATTTTTTGACGGCAGATCATTGTTTAGGTAATACTGGTGATGGTGCAGGAACATCATATTCTGCAACTGGTTGGAGTTTTGGCTTTGATTGGTATACTAATACACCAGATTGTGCAACAAATTCAAATACAGTAGGTACTCAAAACCCATCTAGAGTTGTATCTGGAGCAACGTTGAGAGCAAATAGAGGTGCTAGTGACGTGGCGCTTTTTGAATTGAACTCCACTCCACCTGCGTCATGGGATTTATACTATGCAGGATGGTCTAGAGCAACATCCGGCGTGACTTCTCAATTGAGTATTCATCATCCTAGTGGTGATATTATGAAATTAGCAAGAAATGATCAAAGCGCAACATTTGTTACTGTTTCTGGAATTTCCTGTTGGAATATAGCAGATTGGGATTATGGTGTTACTGAAGGTGGTTCTTCAGGTAGTTGTCTATTAAATCCACAAGGTCAAATTATAGGACAATTACTGGGTGGAAGTGCAGCTTGTTCTGGTACAAATGACAATGGCGCACCAGACTTTTATGGTAGATTTAATGTAAGTTGGAATACAGGAGGAACTGCAGCGACACAATTAAGAGATTGGTTAGATCCAGATAATACTGGAGCAGCATCATATGATGGTGATTATTACTCTACCTTAAGTACATCAGAGAATCAAGTGCTTAATTTTAGTGTATTCCCTAATCCATCTAAAGATATTTTTCAGTTTGATATAGAAGAAGAAGCTTCTTATCAAGTATATGACCTATCTGGAAAAGTAATTGCTACAGGAGAATTTACAGATAATAATAACAGTGTTGATCTTAGCGCTGTATCAAATGGTATCTATTTTATCAATGTGCAAACGATTAATGGTAAGGCAACAGCAAAATTAATCAAAGAGTAATTTTTAACTCAACAACTTTAAAATGCGCTGCAAGATTGTCTAATTTTGCAGCGCATTTTATTTATAAAAAGTTCCATTGAAAGAAACTAAAAAAGATATTAGATCATATACTCAAGATGAATTGAGAGAGTATTTTGTGGATCAAGGTCAACAAGCTTTTAGAGGTAATCAGGTATATGAGTGGTTATGGAAAAAAGGAGCGCATCACTTTGAGGACATGACTAATCTTTCTAAAGAAACAAGAGCATTTCTTCAAGAGCATTTTGTGATCAATCACATAAGAGTAGATCACATGCAGCGCAGTAAAGATGGCACTATTAAAAACGCAGTAAAATTACATGATGGTCTAACTGTAGAGTCTGTATTGATACCTACCCCAACGAGAACAACAGCTTGTGTTTCTTCTCAAGTAGGATGTAGTTTAAATTGTGAATTTTGTGCTACGGCGCGTTTAAAACGCATGCGTAATTTGAATCCTGATGAGATATATGATCAAGTCGTTGCCATAGATCAACAAAGTAGAAGCTATCATAACAGACCACTTTCAAACATCGTCTTTATGGGAATGGGTGAGCCGTTAATGAATTATAATAACGTCATTAAGTCTATCGATAAAATAACAGGTGATGATGGTCTAGGGATGTCTCCTAAACGTATCACTTTATCCACTAGTGGTGTGCCTAAAATGATGAAAAAGTTGGCAGACGATAGGCCTAGGTTTAATTTAGCACTTTCATTGCATAGCGCGATAGATGAAAAGCGTGTTAAAATCATGCCTTTTAATGAGCAATTTCCTCTAGAGGATATTAAAGATGCTCTACGTTACTGGTATGATAAAACAGGAACTCGTGTAACCTATGAATATGTAGTGTGGAAAGGGATCAATGACACTAAAGAAGACATTGATGCGTTGATCGATTTTTGTAAAGTAATACCTTGTAAGGTTAACATCATAGAATATAACTCCATAGATGACGCCCGTTTTGAACAAGCGTCAAAACAAGCAGTAGATGCTTATGAGCGAGAACTCAACCGATATGGTTTTACTGTAAATGTAAGGCGTAGTAGAGGAAAGGATATTGATGCAGCTTGTGGACAACTGGCAAATAAAGAATAAGACTTTTTAAATTTATTGTATAAAAAAACGGCCTTCAAATTGAAGGCCGTTTTATTTTTTTTAATGTTTATCAATTACTTCTTGATAAATTGTACAGTTTGAGAACCGTTATCAGTATCTAATTTCAATAAGTAAAGACCAGCGCTTAATGTGTTGATGTTAATTTGATTGTTGTTAGATTTAACGTTTTCAGAAATAACTTGACCTAGACCATTGTAAATTGTAGCATTAGTAATAACCTCATCAATCTGGATGTTTAAAACATCTGTTGCTGGGTTAGGGCTCAAAGTAAATAGGTTTGCAATTTGATCATCTACAGATGCAGTACCTTCAGTAGTGAATTGCCATACTGGCCCAGCAGTATTCGTTCCACCTACATTTCTAGGTTGTACTTGCCAGTAATATGTAGTTCCTGTAAGCATACCTGTAATGTTTACTGAAGCATTAGCAGTAGTACCTAATGTATTCAATGTAGTAGGGCTATCACCTAATAAGAAAACATAAGATTCTGGTGCGTCACCTGTAGTAGCGTCTGTCCATGCAAAAGCAACGGCGTCACTATTAGCAGTATCGATTACAACATTAGTTGCCATGTCAGCTGGTGTAGGTGTTGTAACTGCATCTGGTGCATTTACATTTCCTACTTCTGTTGTAAAGCTCCATACTGGGTTGTTAGTCGCAGATCCTGCAGTGTTCTTAGGGATTACTTGCCAGTAGTATGTTGTGTTATATAAGAATCCATTGATTGAAATCGGAAGTGTTATAGTTGCTGGAGCAGTACCCAAAGAAACTAATGTTGTAGGAGAGTCTCCTAAAAGAATTTCATATTCATCTGGTGCAACAGAACCAAGACTATTATCAGGAGCCCAAGCAAAAAGAATTGAATTGTCAGGTGATCCGTCAGCATCAGCATCACTAGTATCTACGATTACACCAGTAGCCATATCAGCAGGTGTTGGAGTCGTTGCCGGTCCTGGTGCATTTGCAGCACCTTGTACTACCTCAACATTGTCAAAAGTAATTGCATCACCATCATTTTGAAGGTGTACAAAAGCGATATAAACACTTTGATTTAAATAAGCGGCTAGATTTACATTGAATGAAGTAAATACAGCAGATGCATTGTTTCCTAATTCTGCTTCAGTTAAATTTTCTACTTCAACAAATGAAGTGGTATCAGTTTGAGAAGTTGTTGAGATTCTAATTGAAAGCTCAGATCCAAAATCACCTTGATTCAAATCTGTAGCATCAAACAATAAAACATTTTGTGTAGCATTAATAGGTATTAATGGAGATACAATCCAATCTTCTGCAGTTTGTCCGGCAGTAACAGCTTCCCAAAGACATTGAGCACGGAATTCTGGGTCAGTTCCAGCTTGTGCCCATTGCACAGTAGTACCAAGTCCATTTGCGCCATCATAAACAGCCCATCCTGCTGGTGGGAACGCTGCACCTGCACCATTGAAGTCCTCAAGATATTGGGCAAATCCAAAATTAAATGACACTAACGCCATTAAGATTAAAGTAATTTTTTTCATGTCTAGTAATTTAATTATTTCGGCTAAATATAGCCATATCTCAAAAAACCGACTTGTCATTTGTTTAACAATTATTGTCTTTTTCTAGATTTCCTTTAAAATTTAGACGTACTGCATTTTAATCGGTTCAAGTGTGAAAATGACCACGTTAAATATTTGATAAATTACAATTTCATCCTTCATAAAGGTAAAAGTCTTTAAAAGGTTCGTCCTAGGGTAAGTATATTTGTAGTTATGAAAATAGTTGAGCAAATAAAAGCACCCGTTGCACACGAGATGGAACTCTTTGAAAAAAAGTTCCAGTTAGCTATGGCATCTCGCATCGCCTTGCTCAATAGAATTACTCATTTTATAGTGAATCGCAAAGGGAAACAAATGCGACCTATGTTTGTTTTTCTAGTTGCTAAAATGATAGGAGATGGAGAAGTAAATGATCGTACCTACAGAGGCGCTTCTGTAATAGAGTTAATTCATACAGCTACCTTAGTACATGATGATGTTGTAGATGATAGTCTCAAAAGACGTGGATTCTTTTCAGTTAACGCACTATGGAAAAATAAAATAGCAGTCCTAGTAGGTGATTATTTATTATCTAAAGGCTTGTTGTTAAGTATCGATAATGGCGATTTTGACTTGCTGCAGATTATTAGTGTTGCTGTACGAGAGATGAGTGAAGGTGAATTACTTCAAATTGAAAAAGCTCGTAGATTAGATATCACTGAAGATGTATATTATGACATTATACGCAAAAAAACTGCGACACTTATAGCGGCTTGTTGTAGTCTAGGAGCATGTGCCGTTTCGCCAGGATCTCCTGATGTTGAAAAGATGAGAGAATTTGGTGAGATGATAGGAATCGCTTTTCAAATTAAAGATGATCTTTTTGATTACGGTAATGAACGCATCGGTAAGCCCACGGGAATTGATATCAAAGAACAAAAAATGACATTGCCGCTTATCCATACCTTGCAAGGGGCAAGTAAAAAAGATCGCAAGTGGTTGATCAATTCTGTAAAAAAGCATAATAGAGATAAAAAGCGAGTTAAAGAGGTTATTGATTTTGTAAAGAATAATGGTGGTTTAGAATATGCCGTTAAAGCAATGTACGATTACCGTGATAAAGCAATGGAAATCTTAAATACCTATCCTGATTCTGAGTATAAAAGATCTCTAGAGCTTATGGTAGAGTATGTTATCGACCGTAAGAAATAATTAAATTACTTCATGAATTCTGCGTACACGCTTTCGCGAAAGCGTTATAAAAACCTGCACTTTTACTATTCACTACCTCATAACAAAAACGTACCTTTGCAACCGCAAATAAAACAGCATGAGCATAGTAGCAATAGTAGGACGACCTAACGTAGGGAAGTCTACACTTTTTAATAGATTGATACAACGTCGTGAGGCCATTACCGATGCGGTAAGTGGTGTCACTAGAGATCGTCATTATGGGAAAAGTGACTGGAATGGAAAGGATTTTTCTATAATAGATACAGGTGGATACGTCTTGGGTAGTGATGACGTTTTTGAGGCAGAGATTGACCACCAGGTTGAACTGGCTATTGATGAAGCAGATGTTATACTCTTTATGGTCGACGCTGAGGATGGAATCACTGGAATGGATGAAGATGTCGCTAACTTATTACGCAAGGTTAAAAAGCCAGTGGTTCTAGCGGTTAATAAAGTTGATAACCCAGAACGTGAGGCAAACGCTGTCGAATTTTACAATTTGGGTCTTGGAGATTTCTTTACGCTTTCTAGTACCAGTGGTAGTGGTACTGGAGATTTACTAGATAAAATTGTAGAGTTGTTACCAGACACACCAGTTAGAGAGGATAGCGATTTACCTCGATTTGCCGTAGTAGGTAGACCTAATGCAGGTAAATCATCTTTTATAAATGCATTAATTGGCGAGGATAGGTATATTGTTACCGATATTGCTGGTACTACCAGAGATTCTATTGATACAAAGTATAATCGTTTTGGCTTTGAGTTTAATCTCGTAGATACTGCTGGAATTAGAAGGAAGAAAAAAGTAAAAGAAGATCTAGAGTTTTATAGTGTCATGCGCAGTGTACGTGCTATTGAGCATGCTGATGTTTGTATACTTATATTAGACGCTACTCGAGGATTTGATGGACAGGTACAAAACATTTTCTGGCTGGCAGAACGCAACCGTAAAGGTATTGTCGTTCTCGTTAATAAGTGGGATCTTGTTGACAAGGAAACTAATACTGCTAAGGAGTTTGAAGCGCAAATAAGAAGAGAAATGGAGCCTTTTACTGATGTGCCTATTGTCTTTATATCTGTTTTGAATAAGCAGCGTATTTTCAAAGCAATTGAAACTGCTGTTGACGTCTTTAAAAATAGAGCTAAACGTATTAAAACTAGTGAGCTTAACGAGGTGATGTTACCTATCATTGAACACTATCCGCCGCCATCTTTGAAAGGTAAATTTGTGAAAATAAAATTTGTTACTCAATTACCGACGCCACAGCCTCAATTTGCATTTTTCTGTAATTTACCTCAATATGTAAGAGATCCTTATAAAAGGTACCTTGAGAATCAATTGAGAAAGAATTTTGACTTTAATGGTGTGCCTGTAAGTGTATACATGAGAAAGAAATAAGAATACTATAGATATTGATATAAAAAGAGCCGGCATTGCCGGCTCTTTTTATTTTTAAAGATTCTTAACTAGCTGCTTGTCTACAATTTTGATATAACATTAACGTTTGACTTTTAAGATGTAAGTAATTTCATCCCACTAGCTAACTAAACTATGAAAAGACTGATTTTAACCGTAATAGCAATTCTTGCTATGGCTTTTGTGCATGCACAAAGGTTTGAAATTAAAGGAATTGTAAAGGATTCTACAAATCAAGAATTATTACAAAGTGCCACGGTATTTCTAGAGAGTAAGACAGACTCAACTTTAATATCATACTCCATTACTGATGAAAATGGATTTTTTAAACTAGTAGGAAATACTGCGGTTAAAGAATTCAACTTTTTTACATCATTTACAGGTTATAAAGAATATAATAAGATAATCACGTTTGAAAATGGGACTATCATTGATCTAGGGACTATTAATTTATCTAGTGATGTTGAGTTTCTAGAAGGAATTGTGGTTAATGCACGTAAAGCGCCCGTAACTGTAAAACAAGATACATTAGAGTTTAATGCCAAATCATTTAATACAAAAGCAGATGCAAATCTAGAAGATGTTATT
This sequence comes from Nonlabens ulvanivorans, assembly GCF_000732625.1. Classification (GTDB taxonomy): domain Bacteria; phylum Bacteroidota; class Bacteroidia; order Flavobacteriales; family Flavobacteriaceae; genus Nonlabens; species Nonlabens ulvanivorans. The sequence goes on along the minus strand of NZ_JPJI01000032.1, from coordinate 134,028 downwards.
AAGGAATTACCAGGTGTAGAGATTGATAAGGATGGTAAAATTACGGTAAACGGTAAAGAGGTTACTAAAATTTTAGTAAACGGTAAAGAGTTTTTTGGTGATGATCCTCAAGTAGCATTAAAGAACTTGCCTAAAGAAATCATAGATAAAATACAGGTTACAGAATCAAAAACTGATGAACAAAAAGCAAATGGTGAGGCTGGAGATGCAAATGCGAGTGAGATAAACATCACCATTGATGAGGATAAAAATAGAGGATGGTTCTCAAGATTAACCGCTGGTGCCGGTACTGATGATCGATACTCTATGAGTGGTATAGTGAATTATTTTAAGGACTCTTTTAGAGTTAGTGTTTTAGGTAGTAGTAACAATATTAATAGTCCAGGCTTTTCTTTTGATGAAATCTATGATGCCATGGGAAACAGCGCATACTCTATTTCACGTAATTCAAATGGAAGTTTTGGTATCAACGGAATTAGTTTCGGTGGTTCTGGTGGTATTACTTCTAGTAGATCTGCGGGATTAAGTCTTGCAAATGATTGGGATGAGAAAGTAGAACTCACTGGTAGCTACTTTTATGGGAATAACGATACAGAAACACAAACCAATAATAGAACGACCACTTTTTTGCCAGATCGAGAATTCACGACAACATCTTCTTCCAGAGGTAGAAGTATGGGAGACTCTCATAGGATCAATACGAGAGTTGAAGTAAAATTGGATACTTTAACCACCATCAGTATTGAGCCTAGTTATAATCAAAGCTCTAATAATAGCTTGAGTAATCGTATCTCAAATACTCAAGATGATACTGGTCAAGAAATTGACATAGAATCATCTAATAATTCAAATTCAGATAATTACACTGCTGGTGCAAACTTGTACTTCAGTCGCAGGTTTAAGAAGAAAGGAAATTCCATATCTCTTTTTACGACAATAAATGTCAATGATTCAGAATCTATAAATGACTTCTTTTCTGAACGCGTCATTTCAGATAATGGTGTTATTGATGAAACTGAGATTCAAAATCAAATCATTAATCAAGAAAGTAAAGGAACTAACTTTTCTATAACACCTACATGGCGCAAATCCTTGAGTGATGATTATAGACTAAATATTTCTTATCGTGTGTCTGCAAATAAGCAAGAGCAAAGTCGTAATGTCTTTGATAGAGATATGGTCACAGGAGAAGCCACTATTTTTAATGATGCATTAAGTAATGATTTTGAGACTGATAATACGCAACAAAGACCTAGTGTAGGGTTATCATATAACAAAGATAAAACGAGATGGGAAATCACGGCGGGACTTTTATATCAAACTTTAAATACGGACAATGTTGCGCTAGACAGTTCTTTTGATCGTTCTTTTTCTAATCCTTACATTAGAGCATATTTAAGTAAGCAGTTTGGTAAATTCGGTAGGATTTATTTCAATTATAGTAATAATATTAATGTGCCTAGTGTTAATCAATTACAACCTGTAGAAGATAGTACTAATCCTCAAAACATTATAAAAGGTAATCCAGATCTAGAGGCTACTAATACTCATAATATTTATTTGAATTTCAATAATTATAACTGGGAAGAAGGAAAAGGTATTTATTCTGGCGCAGGATTTACATACACAAATAATCAAGTCGCAGCCACAACAACAACTGATGATAATTTAGTTAGGACTACCACTTATACAAATGTAGATGGCACTTATAACGGTTATTTGTACTCTGGTTATAGCATGCAGTTTAAAAAAGACGAGCGTTCTATTGATGTGTCACTTGGATTAGACGCAAACCTGTCTTTAAATAAAGGTTTTACTAACGGTGTTTCTTTTGAAACTAATAATGTAAATCTTTCTCCTAACGTAAGTTTTGAATATAGTATTGATGATATTTTTGAGTTAGAAACAGAGTACAATATAAGTTTTAATTCTAGTAAGTTTTCACTAGACAATATCGATGATCAAAGCTTTACCAACCATACCGCCGCGATAGATTTAACGACTTTCTGGCCTAAGAGTTTGATCATGGGATTGCGAGGCGAGTATAATGTCTTTGGTAATGTGACAGAAGAGTTTGATAACGATTCCTTTGTACTTATAGGTAGTCTGGGATATAAGTTTGCAAAAGATAAAGCTGTCGTAAAACTTAAAGCTTATGACATTTTAAATCAGGTCATAGACACACGTCGTACCATTTCACAAGATTTTATTTCAGATTCCAGTAGCTTAGTGTTACGCCAGTATTTCATGCTTAGCTTCACTTATAAATTCTCAAAATTTGGTGGTAAGGATCCAAATAGAGAATAGAAAGGTTTGTTTTATGACGCTTTCGCGAAAGCGTATTTAATCATATTGTTTGAACAACTGGTAAATATTTCCTTTTCCATATAACATCATTCCCGCGTGAAGAACCTTTTAAGATTCTGTGAACACTTTGTGATGTAGAACAGATTACTTTGCTGCAATCAAAGTAATTAATCGATGAAGTTTTTAATAACAGTCATGCTGTGCATCAGTACATTATTGCCTTTTGTACCTATGCAAAAAGAGTATGTAAAGCAAGTTGATAATAACGGAAACCTAGTCAGTGAAGGCTGGATGTTGAATGGTGCCAAAAATGGATATTGGAAATTTTATGATAAGCAACAACATCTATCCTTTTCAGGCCACTATATTAACAATCAAAAAACAGGTTATTGGCACGAGTATAAGTCCGGTTTAATTAGTTCTGAAGGACATTATACCAACGATCTGAAAACAGATTGGTGGACCTGTCATAATAAAAAAGGATACCGTACTATTAAAAAGCAATTTAAAAAAGGTCTCCAGCATGGGTACGCTCTTTATTATAAAAAATCATCTCTATCTATGGTAGAAGAATATGAGAGTAGTAAGAAGATAGGAGCTTGGACCAGTTATTTCAAATTTAAAAGAGACCACCCAGGATTTTCTATGAGCGATTTGCGTTAAGTAATGCCATGTAAGTCTGATATTTCTTAACTTTCCACCTTTAAAATTCCCTATTGCAATCCACTAATCCTATCATTAGAGTAATTATACCTGCCTATAATGAAGCAGACTCTATACCGCTGGTCATTAAAGATATACCTTCATTAGTTACTGAAGTTATTGTAGTAAGCAATAATTCTAGTGATGACACTATTGTAAATGCACAAAAAGCTGGTGCCACAGTTCTAGAAGAACTACAACGAGGCTATGGATATGCCTGTTTAAAGGGTATGGAATATGTGTCTCAATTAAGCGATACCACAGATATTATTGTTTTTTTGGATGGTGACTATAGCGATTATCCAGAACAATTATTAGAGTTAGTGCAGCCTATTATTGATGAAAATATTGATTTTGTCATAGGCGCTCGTGTAAAATCATTGCGTGAAAAAGGCTCTATGACTGCGCCACAAATCTTTGGTAATTGGCTAGCAACCACACTTATGTCGATACTTTTTAGATCTCGTTTTACAGATTTAGGTCCTTTCCGCGCCATTAAATATGAAAAATTACTAGCTCTAGAAATGGAGGATAAAACCTATGGTTGGACTGTAGAGATGCAATTGAAAGCATTGCGTAAAAAATATTCTTATGTTGAAAAACCTATGAAATACCGCAATAGAATAGGTGTTTCTAAGGTTTCGGGTACTGTTAAAGGTGCTATATTTGCAGGCGTTAAAATATTAACTTGGATATTTAAATACGGCTTTAAAAAATGATTTTAGAATGGATTTGCATCATAATTTACTCAACATCACTTGTGATGATTTTGTTCTATGCATTTGCTCAACTCAATTTACTATTTAATTATCTGGCAGCTCGCAAAAACACAGTCGACGGACCTACCTTTAACCTAGATAACCCTGCAGAGATTCCTTATGTAACCATACAGTTGCCTGTTTTTAATGAGGCTTATGTGATGGAGCGACTTTTAGATAACATCGTCTTGTTGGATTATCCTCATGAAAAGTTAGAAATTCAGGTTTTAGATGATTCTACAGATGAAACTGTTGTTACTACTAAAGCACATGTAGAAAAGCTCGCTGCTACCGGTATCGATATAACTCATATTACTAGAGAAAATCGTGTAGGTTTTAAAGCAGGAGCACTTAAAGAAGGTTTAGTAGAGGCAAAAGGAGAACTTATAGCCATTTTTGATGCAGATTTTTTACCACAAACAGATTGGCTGAAAAAAACGGTAATTCATTTTAAAGACCCAGAAATAGGCGTTGTTCAAACACGTTGGGGACATTTAAATAGGGATTATTCTATTCTTACACAGATACAAGCCTTTGCATTAGATGCTCATTTTACTTTAGAACAAGTAGGACGCAATTCAAAAGGACACTTCATTAACTTTAATGGAACTGCAGGAATATGGCGTAAAGAAACCATCATCGATGCAGGTAATTGGGAAGGCGATACACTTACTGAAGATTTAGACTTAAGTTATAGAGCGCAGCTCAAAAACTGGAAGTTTAAATACCTAGAAGATGTTACCACACCGGCAGAACTTCCTATTGTTATTAGTGCAGCGCGTTCACAACAGTTTAGATGGAATAAAGGTGGTGCAGAAAATTTCAGAAAAATGTTTAAACGTGTCGTAGGCAGTTCAAACATAGATTTTAAAACAAAACTGCATGGTGTCTTACATTTATTAAACAGTACCATGTTTTTAAACGTATTGATTGTTGGGTTACTTAGTATACCGATGCTTTATATAAAGAATGAATATGCTCACTTAAGAGTATACTTTATTGTGATGAGCTTTTTTGTCATAAGTACTATCATATTTTTTATATGTTATTGGTATATGTACAAAAACACGTATGGTGGCGGTTTTAAAAACTTCATTAGCTATATAGGAATGTTTTTCACTTTTTTCTCAATCGCAATGGGTTTTTCACTGCACAATTCAATAGCAGTAATAGAAGGTCACTTAGGGAAACGTAGCGAGTTTGTGCGTACACCTAAGTTTAATCTCGCAGCGGTAGGAGGCAATTGGAAAAGCAATAAATACCTCAAGAAAAAAATAAGTCGCAACGTGATATTAGAAGGTATATTAATGCTCTACTTTGGATTTGGAATGTACTCGGCATTTATCGTTGGTGATCAAGGTGGTGATTTTGGACTCTTTCCTTTTCACTTAATGCTATTTATAGGTTTTGGTTTTGTGTTTTTCCGTAGTATCACAGATAAGCATTAATGGAACGCAGGTTAACAAATGCCTTCGGTATCTTAACCATTACTAGCGCAATTTTATATGGGTGGTTTTTCTCGCTTGCGCGAAAAGATTTTTCAAACCTACTCATTGTTTATATACTACTCTTCGTTGCTTTTCTGGGTTATAGTTATATATCTAAAAAAGGATCTCAAGAAAATTTAAAACTGTTTCCTGATTTTCTCGGTAAGTGGTTTTATGGGGCATCGCTCATTGGCGGTATATTTTTTATTGGACTTATTTTAAGGTTACTTTTAATAGACAATACACCACATCTGTCTCAAGATTTTTTTAGATTTATATGGGACGGACATCAATTGTTAAATGGAAATAACCCTTATTTGTACTTGCCAGATGATATCATTAAATCTGGAGCCAGCCATATCCCTAATGCTTCATTCTTGCATGCATCTATGGGCGAATTATCAAGTGGACATTACACAAATTATCCGCCTTTAAATCAATTGTTCTTTGCAATCGCGGCATTGTTGGGTGGCGATAGTATTCTAGCTAGTATAATATGGATGCGCATATTAATTATCCTAGCAGATGTTGCCATTTTCATCTACGGCATTAAATTACTAAGATTACTAGGTAAGCCCATGTGGTTAATAGCGCTATATTATTTGAATCCGTTTATAATCATTGAACTTACAGGTAATCTTCACTGGGAAGGAATGATGGCATTCTTTTTATTAGCGTCAGTTTATTACTTACTCGTCTATAAACAATGGCAAAGCGTTCTCTTTATGGGTTATGGTATATTGCTCAAATTATTACCAGTTATGGTGTTGCCTTTACTTTTGAGAAAATTGAAATTTAAAAAAGCATTTATCTATTACATCACTGTTTTAATTGTTGTTGTTTTAGGCTTTCTTCCGTTTTTCTCTCAAGACTTGATTGATAAATATTCGGCATCGGTAGGATTGTGGTTTGGTAATTTTGAATTTAATGCTAGTGTATATTACATCATTAGGGCAATAGGCTACAAAGTAACAGGTTATAACATTATACAAACCGTAGGAAAGATTTTACCTGTAATTACCTTAGTAATTATTTTAGGGATATCTTTTGTAAGAAAGAATGAATTTCCTGAAATACTTCTATCCAGCGTCGTATTTTCTTTTTTCACTTACTTAATACTCTCGACTACTGTGCATCCATGGTACCTGACCATACCATTGTTATTTTCTGTTTTCACTAAGTATCGTTTTATGTTACTATGGAGCTTTACGATCTTTCTTAGTTATTCGGCCTACTCGAGTGAAAGTTTTACTGAGAATAGCTGGTTTATCGCTATTGAATACATTTTAGTGTTATTTATATTTATTTTTGAACTGTTTTTAACCAAAACAATACTATCAGAAAGTAAAGGGGAAATAACTAACCATTAAACCACCTGTCATGAAGCAATTAATTATTTTAATCCTGATAATTATATTAGGATTTATCGTCTATGATTTCTATAAAGACTGGGATCGATTTCATGCTCCAGAATATCATTACTCTACAGAAACGATAATCGATCAAGAATATCATAATCAAGACGTAGTCATGATGTATCACGATGCTATTACCGATTTAAATAGCTTTATTAAACTACAATGGACAGCAAATGATATAGATGTAAGATTACCAGAAGATGACGATTTAGAAACAACACTTGCTGTAGAAGAGTATGCTCATAAATTAGCGCGTGTTACTTATCTAGAGCAAAAACTAGCGCAGTCTGCAAGTTATAAATCTAATGGATGGAACAATCAACAGATAATCGATTTTGAAAATAATCACAGTAGTCCAGAAGAAATCAAAACCATAGGACAAAAGAACTTAATGAAGAAACTCTATAATAATCATTGGGAAAATAGTCAACGCATAGGAGCAAAAAACGTGTTGATTTTTGAGATACAGAAAAAACTCATAGCACAAGGTTATGATATGTCTCTAGATGGTGTTTTTGCAAAAGCTACTATGGAAGCTCTGGCCAATTTTGAATCAAAAAACAATCTTTTCCCAGATGGGAAAATAGATGTGCTAACTTTTGAGGCTTTATTGAAGTAGTTTTTAAAATACTGTATATCAGATTTTTGACATATTTGTCATAAGAATGACGTAAACAAGTCAGCACTATAATTTGTTCTTTAAATGACTTCATTCTTAGATTTGTTTCACTAATTTTAAATTATGAAAATGATGAGCCCAATAGGTGCTAAAATCAAAGAAATACGTCTCAAAAAAGGCATGTCTCAAGAGGAGCTTGCGACAGAATCTCAAGTCAGTTTACGAACCATTCAACGTATCGAGAACAATGAAAATGAACCTCGAGGTAAAACAATGAAACTTATTTGTGAAACGCTGGATATAAACATTGAAGAGTTGCTTGATTACGGTAAGCATGAAGATCATCAGTTTTTAATGTTTTTTCATTTGTCTGTTTTAGCAGGAATTTTTATTCCAGTAGGTAATATCATACTACCATTAATTCTATGGCTAACTAAAAAAGACAAAGTCCAAGGACTTCAAAAAGTAGGAGCAAGATTATTGAATTTTCAAATCGTTTTTCAAGCCTTCGGATTTGTATTTTTTATGTCAGCAGTAATATTAAAAATTCTTCATAAAGAAGTGTTTTTAATTTCAAATGGTTTAGAGATTGTATTGGCTTTGGGTGTTTTAAACGGCATAGCGGCAATCATTTTTGCTATTTTAAACTTTCGTGGTAAGCAAATCACCTACCCAAGTATTATTCCTATGATTAAATAAAAAAAAAGGGATTCTTATACTTTTATAAGAATCCCTTTCAACTAAGTATTTGCAATAATCTACTTCTTACTCACCTCATACAAATCTGTTCTTCGGTCTTTTAAGTTCTTTACAGCGCCATAATTGTGTAGTTCTTTTAATAAATCCAGATCCACATCGGCCACAAGAATCATTTCTGTGTTTGCTGTGGCCTCTGCCTTTACTCCATTTGATGGGAACGCAAAATCACAAGGAGTGAATACAGCACTTTGCGCATAAGAAATATCCATATTCTCAACTGCCGGTAAATTACCTACGCTACCAGCGATAGCTACATAACATTCATTCTCTACCGCTCTAGCTTGAGAGCAAAGGCGTACACGAGCATAAGCATTTTGTGTATCTGTCAAGAATGGTACAAAAAGAATTTGCATCCCTTCTTGTGCCATAATACGACTCAATTCTGGGAATTCACTGTCATAGCAAATCAAGATTCCTATTTTACCACAATCGGTGTCAAAAGTCTGGATCTTACTTCCACCTTGAAGTCCCCATACTTTTTGCTCATCTGGTGTGACATGTATTTTTTCATAACGTTCTATCGTACCATCTCGACGGCACAAATTCCCTACATTATACAATTGTCCATCAATGATTTCAGGCATAGAACCTGTAATAATGTTGATGTTATACTTAATGGATAATTCAGAAAACTTGTTTCTGATCATCTCGGTATATTTTGCTAGTTCTCTAATAGAATCACTAACACTCAACTTATTGTAAGCAGCCATAAGTGGCGCATTAAAATATTCAGGGAATAAAGCAAAATCAGATCTGTAAGCTGCAACAGCATCTACAAAGTATTCTACCTGTTGCATCAACTCATTAAAACCTGAGTAAGGACGCATTTGCCACTGGATTAATCCTAACCGCACCGTGCTTTTTAATGCTGTGGTTTCTGTAACTGGTTTTGTATAGTAAATATTATCCCATTCTAGTAATACGGCAAACTCCATAGAGGCTTTATCGCCATCCAGATAGTTTTTAAGAATACGAGAAACATGGAAGTCGTTTGATAGTTGAAAGTTCAGTACAGAGTCTGTAATCTCTTTATTGCGCACTTTTTCGATGTATTCCTTAGGTGTCATTTCACTCGCGTGATTATGATAGTTAGGAATACGACCACCGAAGGCTATACCTCTTAAATTCAAATTCTCACACAGCTCTTTACGGTAATCATATAAGCGACGACCTAATCGCATACCACGATATTGTGGTTTTATAAATACCTCAATTCCATAAAGTACATCACCATCATCATCGTGCGTGGTGAACTTGTAATTTCCGGTCACTTGCTCATAAGTGTACTGACCACTAAAATCTTCATACTTTACCACTATAGAAAGCGCACAAGCTACAATCTCTTCATTCACTTTGAGGACAACTTGACCTTCTGGAAATTTATTTATAAGCGTTTTGATCTGTTCTTCTCGCCAGTAAGAATCTGGTAGATTGCTATAAGAATCTATCATCGCGTGCTTTAACTCTTCATAATCTTTAAGCTGTAAAAACTCTAGATTTAAGTTGTCAATCTTACTCATATTAATATCACTCATAGTGTCTTAGTTGTATCTAAATGTAATGGGAATTCAATTGTTTTAAGCGCCTAAAAAGTTAATTTTTTAAGCATAAAAAACCTGTAAACCGCTATGTGTTGAGCAACTTACAGGTTGTGTTCTAGTTCCGCTTTCGCGAAAGCGGAATTAAAAATTTACATCTCTAACAAATAAGCAAAGATCAGCGGCGCTACAATAGTTGCATCACTTTCTACTATAAACTTAGGTGTGTCTTGATCTAGTTTTCCCCAAGTGATTTTTTCATTAGGTACGGCTCCAGAATAACTTCCATAACTGGTCGTTGAATCAGATATCTGACAGAAATAACTCCAAAACGGCGTGTCGGTACGTTCCATATCTTGATACAACATAGGTACTACACAAATAGGGAAATCTCCTGCGATTCCACCACCTATCTGGAAGAAACCGATTCCTTTCTGTGAGTTGTCAGTATACCAGTCTGCAAGGAAAGTCATGTACTCGATACCACTTTTTACAGTGCTGGCTTTTAACTCACCTTTTAATACATAACTAGCAAAAATATTACCCATCGTACTGTCTTCCCATCCAGGAACGACGATTGGAAGATTGGCTTTGGCAGCGGCATACATCCATGAGTTCTCAATAGGGATTTCATAATACTGTTCTAGGACACCACTTAAAAGTAGTTTGTACATATATTCATGAGGGAAATAACGCTCGCCTTTTGCCTCTGCATCTTTCCATATTTTCACGATGTGTTCTTGTAGTCTTCTAAAAGCCTCTTCTTCTGGAATACAAGTGTCTGTCACACGATTGAGTCCTTTTTCAAGTAAATCCCATTCGTCTTGCGGTGTTAAATCGCGATAGTTAGGCACTCTTTTATAGTGGCTATGCGCCACTAGATTCATCAAATCTTCCTCAAGGTTTGCACCTGTACAAGAAATAATATGTACTTTATCCTGGCGTATCATCTCGCCAAAGATCTTTCCAATCTCTGCCGTGCTCATGGCTCCAGCAAGTGAGACTAGCATTTTGGAGCCTTGGTTTAATTGTGCTTCATAACCTTTGGCAGCGTCTACAAGCGCAGCGCTGTTAAAGTGTAAGAAATAGTTTTCTATAAAATCAGTAATAGGTTTTCCCATGATATTTTTGAAGATTAATCTTCTATGTTTTTCATTTTTTTCAATCCAGCTTTTGTGAAAGCGTTGTCTGCCTCATAGCCGTCTTCTCCTTCTAGAGCGATGTCTTTAAACTTATAGCTCAACATTTTATAATACAATTTTGCAGCAAGAAAATCTGATGATTTCTCTGATGGATTAGGACATAATTCAACAATGTCAAAACCTACCACGTTCTTCTCTGCAAAAACCATTTTTAAGAAATCTAATGTTTCATACCAGAAGAGCCCACCAGGTTCAGGCGTACCAGTAGATGGACATATCGATGGGTCAAAAGCATCTAAATCGATGGTAATAAATACATTTTCTGTAAGTGCTTCAGTAGCTTTTTCTTGCCAGTAATCATCTTGTACCATTTCATGAGCAAAGAAGATTTTATCGTCGTCATTAATACCTACTTCTATGCTGTCCATAGAACGTATTCCTACCTGCACTAGATTTGTTTTTTGACTCGCTTCATATACGGCACAAGCATGATTACAAGTACTGCCGTCGTATTCTTTTCTTAAGTCTGCATGAGCATCAATTTGTAATACACTCAAGTTTTCATACATATCGTTAAAAGCACGTATACTTCCTATAGAAATAGAATGTTCTCCACCAAAAAGGGTTACAAACTTATTTTTCTTAATATACTTTTTAGCAGTTGCGTGCACGGCATCTACCATTGCTTCTGGCGAACTGTTCTCTGTAACAGCATCTGCAAGAAAGACTCCATGATGATACACTTCTGTATCAGTTTCAATATCGTATAATTCCATATTTGCACTGGCGTCTAGAAAGGCTTCTGGACCTTTATCTGCGCCTTTTTGCCAGGTGCTTGTTCCATCATAAGGAACTGGAATTAAAACGATTGATGCATTATCGATTCCAGCATATTCATCTGGAATTCCTGCATAGTTTGAATTACTCATGTCTTGAAATTAAAAGTTTGTTTTAAAGTTAATCGATTTATATAAAATATTAATATCCTAATATATCTAGCATTTGTTCTGAGCTTTGTTGCTCTTTAAAAACTCTAGTTTGTATAGCTCCATTTTCATCGCGGTCTATTAAAATATGTTTAGGAGCTGGTATTAAACAGTGTTGTATACCGCCATATCCACCTATTGTTTCTTGATAAGCTCCAGTATTAAAAAAGCCTATATAGAGTGGTTTATCTTTATGATATTTTGGTAAATAAATAGCATTAACATTTTGCTCACTGTTGTAATAGTCATCACTATCGCAAGTTAATCCACCTAGTAATACACGTTCATATTCTTCATTCCAGCGGTTTAAGGCTAGCATAATAAAACGCTTGCTTATTGCCCATGAATCTGGTAGGGTTGTTATAAATGAACTATTGATCATGTTCCACTTTTCACGGTCGTTTTGTTGCTTTTGATACAACACTTTATAAATAGCTCCACCACTTTCACCTACTGTAAAAGAACCGAATTCTGTAAAAATATGTGGTACGTCCACATCTGCCTCATCACATACTTGCTTTATTTGATTTACGATCTCATTGATCATATACTCATAATCAAATTCAAATGCTAGTGAGTTTTTTATAGGGAAGCCACCACCTATATTAAGACTGTCTAATGATGGACATATTTTCTTAAGGCTTATGTAGACTTTAAGACATTTGTGTAATTCATTCCAGTAATATGCATTATCACGTATACCTGTATTAATGAAAAAGTGTAGCATCTTAAGCGACACTTGTTTGTTCTCTTGTATCTGATTTTTATAGAATGAGAGAATGTTTTTGTAACCTATTCCTAAACGGCTCGTGTAAAATTCAAACTTTGGTTCTTCTTCACTCGCTATTCTTATTCCTACTTTAAATTGCTTATCTGTCGCATTTGTCAATAGGTCTAATTCTTCATAGTTATCTATGATAGGAATACAGTTTTTGTGACCAGAGTTGATCAGGTCTGCGATATTGTCTATATATTTTTCGCGTTTAAAACCGTTACTAATGATATAGGTATCGTCCTTAATTTTACCTTCAGCTTTTAGACTTTTTATAATATCTATATCAAAGGCACTACTGGTTTCTAAATGTATATCGTTAGTCAACGCCGTATCTAGCACATGTTTAAAGTGTGAACTTTTTGTACAATAGCAATAATGGTATTTTGCTTTGTAGTCCGCTTTTGCGAAAGCGTCATTAAACCACCTCTGTGCACGCTGTATATTATCAGATATCTTAGGTAAATAGGTGAACTTTAATGGAGATCCATATTGTTCTACTAGTTCCATCAGATCGATGTCGTGAAAGTGTAAGGTCTTGTCTTCTAGTTTGAACTCCTCTGTTGGGAAGAAGTACGTTTGATCGATTAGATCAATGTATTTAGTATTCAATGGCTATAGGTTAAGTGTAGTTTTAAGTGAACTACAAGCTAAACAAAAAAACGTTAATAATAGAATGAAATGTGTTACCTAAATATTAAAATTGAATGGCGATAAGAAGGGACAATAATATTCCTTTTTTTGAAATATTTTCAAAAAAAATAGCGCTGCCTAAAAATTTAGACAACGCTAGTGTTTACAAGTGATTGTAGCTTATATCATCTTTAAATTGATGATTTCTTGATCTGTTAAAGTACGATAATGCCCACGAGGAAGGTCTTTTTTAGTCAATCCACCTAGTACAACGCGATCTAAAACTTTAATTTCATATTTAACTGCCTCAAATAAGGCCTGAACGATATTGTCTTTTCCACTATGTATTTCAATTCCGATTTCATTGTTACGTCCATCTTCTACATAGTTAATTTCTTTTACATCAATGACTTCGCCGTTGATAGCGATTCCATTACGTAATTGCATTAAATCCTCGTGTTTAAAACTACGATCTAGGGCAACTTGATAAATCTTGCGCATTTCTAGATTTGGGTTGTTAAGCTTGTTAGCCATCTCTAAGTCGTTAGTAAATAACATTAAACCTACAGACTGTCTTCCTAGACGTCCTACATAGTGCAAATTAGCAACACCAGCACTTTGCATTAGGTCTAGTACAGTTTTACTAGCACGTTCTCCTTTGCGAGGTGCAATAAAACCTTTAGGTTTATTAAGTAGTAAATACTGCTTTTGATATGGTTGAATGTTCTGTCCGTCAAATTTCACTTCGTCAGTTAATTTAACACGATAACCCATTTCAGACACAGGTTTACCGTTTACGGTTACACTACCAGCTTTAATGTATATATCTGCATCGCGACGACTGCATATACCAGAATTTGAAATATATTTATTCAATCGTATTGTTCCATCATCAGGCTTAGACTTAGCGCCTTCAGATTTTTTACGCATGATATATTCCTTCTTTGTTACTGGATTACCTGTGCGTGATGTTCCTACTACTTGATTTTTACCACCTCGAGTTGTTGGTTTTCCGGTAGGTGCATTTCCTCTAGCTTGAGATTTTCCTCTATGGTCTGTGCTTCCAGCATTACGTCTGTTGCCACCTTTTGAGCTAGAAGAATCTCTGCCGCCTTGGCGGCCAGTTCCTTTTCCTCTTGCTCCATCATTACCTCTTCCCATGGTATTAAATTTTTTGCAAAGATAAGTTTTTAAAAATGTGATGTTGCAAAAAGAATTCTAAAGTATTTAGTTCCTCAAAAAGAATAATTTAGAGGAGTTACTCGAGCACTTTAAAGTGTTGTTTTTTAAGATTTATCTATTCATTAATCTTTAAATCTCACAGTAGATTGTCGCTCTCTATTAATATGTAATTGCGTCACATCAGGTCGTGAATAATGACCTACCGCGTCAAAGTTTTGTCGCTCTTCCAATACACGATTAAAATCTAAAGTAGCAGTTATGATTTCTTCTTTTCCTATCTGTGGTTCTATGATCCACTCACCATCAGGACCAGCGATGCAGCTGCCACCATTAGCAAGCACATCTGGGCATTTATCTAGAATCGCTTCTAGATGAGGTGTGTTTGCTGGGAAGTCTTCTTTAAACATCATGCTTGAAACAGATAGGACAAAAGTGCGCCCTTCAAGTGCTATAAAACGAGTAATGTCTTTAGTATTATGATCGCTACCAGGCCAGCAAGCAACATGTAGATTCGTTCCTTGCGCATACATGGCCGCACGTGGTAATGGCATCCAGTTTTCCCAGCAGTTCAAACCGCTTACGGTAAAATCTTTGAGTTTGTGTGTCACTAAACCATTTCCATCGCCAGGCGACCAGGTGAGTCGCTCATCATAAGTAGGTTGTAATTTACGGTGTACACTTTCTATACTTCCACTTTGATTGATGTAAACCATGCTCGCATAAACACTATGACCACCACGATCTTCAGGTCTTTCTATTATACCTAAATAAATGGCTATGGAGTTCGCTTTCGCGAAAGCGCATACCGCATCCAGCTCGCCGTCCTCTATACTTATGCTATTTAGCACATAGTGTCTGTGTAGTTCTTTGACTTCTTTTTTATTCCAAGCAGCACCATCAGTTAGCGCAAGCCAAAAAGGATAACCAGGCAATAATCCTTCTCCAAAAACAACTAATTCAGCATCTTGCTTCTTTGCCTCTTCTAGCGTGGAAAGTATTTTGTCTAATGTCGCTTTTTTATCCAGCCATACTGGAGAGATTTGAGCAAGTGCTACGTTGATGAGGTGTTGCATTAAAAGAAATTTTGAAGTCGTTCTATAATGGCTGGTAGATCTATTAATAATATGGATAGCACGCCACCTACAATGACTATTTTAAGTATAAAATGAATGAGTAAATATTCTCTTTTACGTCGCGAGCTCCATAATAATGGTAAGCATACTAGTAAGGCACCGCCTATTAAAGCAAAGTAATAACGCATATATCCTATATTAAAATAGAGTATCAATGCTGTAATAGGTATAATAGTAAGTAATGTTAGTAAGGTGTAAAAACGCTTGCTTGCTTTTTCTCCTAGTACTACTGGTATAGTATGGTAATTTTGAGCTAGATCACCTCTTAAGTTTTCGAGATCTTTAATGAGCTCGCGCATCGCAAGTATGAGAAATAAGAAACTACCATGTACAAATACGACTAGATATAAATTACGGTAATACATGAATAGCACAAAAAATGGAGTAATAGCCAGTAGGGCTGCAGTAAGATTACCAACAAAAAGGACCCTTTTTAATTTATGCGAGTAGAACCACATGGCAAAAATATAAGCCGCAAAAAACAATCCAGCACGCCACGAAACTATCAATCCAAGTATAAAAGCAATCGCGTTAACTGTAAAATAAACCGTCCATAAGGTAGAGCGACTTACTTGATTTTCTAGCATGGTTTTTTGCGGTCTATTAATAAGGTCTTTCTCACGGTCGTAAAAATTATTAATGATGTAACCACCTGCTATAGCTGCGGCACTAGCCAGAATAATCAACCACAACTTATAATCCAGCACAATCTCCTTAACAGATAATTCTGGGGCGATAATAAAAACAGCCGCTAGTAATTGCGCTATCGCTATTATAGAGATATTATAAAGTCTTACTGTTGAAAAAAGACTCAACGCTTTAATGACTAGTGTTTTTATACTAGCCTTTGTGCTCATGGTATATGTTTGCTCTTGATTCACTCGACTAAGTTAAGGACATTCCGATTTGTAAATGATAATGGTATGTGAAATTGTATAACGGCAATATCTAAAAAACTCCTTTCCTAAGAATAGGAAAGGTGGGCAAATTGTAGCGTATCGCAAATTTGGTCGGAAAGGTTGAAAAATGAAATTTTAATTTTATTACTTTAAGCTTATGATTTTTAATACTTTAAAACTAAAATAAAATTTATTTAATGGTTTTAACATTTGCTTAGGAAACTAAAACGGCATATCTGGAATATGGTTATGAAAAGATGCATCAATTTTCAAACGAGATAAGCCGAAAATCGATAAGAGTAGGCATATTATAAACCGTGATTAAATAAAAAATAGATAATCTCACAAATTAAATTTTATGAAAAAGTATTTTAAATTTTTACCAATTTTATTTTTTGGTCTCTGTTTGGTTTTAAATTCTTGTAGTGATACTCAAGAAGAACTGTCTCAAGAAAATCTCAACTCTAGTTTTGAAAAAAGTAGCTCATTATATACAATGTCAGCTCATGGTTATGAGATTTCACACATTGAAGGAGATCAATATTTAACAAAACTAAATGGTGATGAAGGTATTGTTGGAGAACACATTTACACTAACTTAAGTTATTCTACAGAGATTCTAGTTGAACAAGATAACACTGAGTCTTTAATTATAAAAAATGAGTCCGGAATTGATGATTCTGTTAAAATTTCGAATCTGCGTCAGTTAGAGAATGGAACTTATTTATATGATTTTGAAATATATAACGGTCTTGATGAAACTACTACAGTTGTTTCTGATATAAATTCAAATTTTAATATATTTACTTATCAAAATGATATACAAACCTTAAGCGCACCACCTGTACCATGGGGTCCTATTGGCGTTGTAGTTTCGATTGCCACTTGGCTATTAAGTGATTCAGATGAAAGTTTGTCAGATGCACAAAATTGCCGAATTGCCGCAGTGGAAGGTTGTGGAGCAGGGAATGTACAAAGCTATGGAATGGTTGTGGATGAAGGCTGGTTTACAACAGATAGTCACTGTGAATTTGATTGCAAATAAATATGATAATGAAAGATTTATTTTCTTTAAAAATATACCCGTTAGTTTTAACGGGTGTATTTTTAATTGCCTTTATTGTTATAGCTACAATGATAAACGCTGAAGCAGTTCAGGTTACAAAGGGACTAGTTTTTTTTGAGAGAAATATAACTTTTACTTTATTCGCAATCCTAACTGTTATAGTAACACCAATTTTTGAAGAATTAGCGTTTAGAGGTCATTTTAGTCGAAACGGTAAAAAATACATTATTTCAATTTTATTTTTATTAATTAGTGTTTGTATCAAACAGAGTATTCTTCTAGGAATTTTATGCATTATCCATATAATACTTTTTTATCATAGTCGACGTAGTAAAAATGATAAATTATATATGGTTTCTATGACAAGTAGCGTTTTGTTGTTTGGGCTTTTTCATTTATCTCAATTGACGGATATAAGTTTTATCGATGTAAAAAATTTAATGTTTTTCTCATTCTTAGGATCAGTATTCCTTTTTGTATGTTATAATTTTTCTTTGAAGAAAGCTATAATCCTTCATTCCTCTTACAATTTGATTTTAATTCTAATTATGTTATATCAAATACAATTTAATAAATTTGTAATAGAATCATCAACTAATAAAATCTCAATATCAATTATTCAAAAGCCATACTACTCAGCAGAAAAAAGTGTTTCAATTGCTTATGACAGTAATGATGGTATTTCTTGTAAAGATTGTACAATAAATATGATGTTAAGCGAGTTGGGTAGCAAAAAAGCCGCCAATATAACACCTTATTCAACATTCGACATATCTATTAAAAATAAATTGGGATTATCTGAAACAGATTTTAAAAATTCTGTTGAAGATGAATTGAATAAACTTATGTTAATATCTGATTTAAACTAAAAATTATAAACCACTTCTAGTTTGTAATCTTTCAAGCTTTGTTCTGCTTTTTCTAGGTCTTCAGTAAATCCTAAAATGTAGCCACCACCACCAGATCCACAAAGTTTTAAGTAATAATCACCAGTATCCAGTCCTTTTTTCCATAAGTCATGGAATTGCGCTGGAATCATAGGTTTAAAATTATCGAGAACGACGTGAGACAATTTCTTTACGTTACCAAAAAGTCCTTTTACATCGCCACTCAAGAAATCTTCTACACACATGTCTGTGTATTTCACAAACTTATCTTTCAACATACTACGGAAACCTTCTTGCTTCATGTTTTCCATAAAGATATTTACCATAGGTGCTGTTTCTCCTACAATACCAGAGTCTAGTAAAAACACAGCACCTTTACCAGTTGTAGATTGAGATGGAATACCAGCCGGTTCTATATCATTACTACTATTAATTAAAATAGGTAAGCTCAAGTAAGAGTTTAATGGGTCAAGACCTGAACTTTTACCATGAAAAAAGCTTTCGATTTTTCCGAATATATCTTTTAAAATCAGCAGTTTTTCTCGAGTTAAGTTCTCGAGCACAGTGATTTTTTCAATCGCATATTTATCATAGATAGATGCAACTAGTGCACCACTACTTCCTACACCATAACCTTGTGGTATACTAGAGTCAAAATACATTCCAGCAGCAACATCTGCCTTTAAAGTCTCAACATCAAATCTTGGGAAATCACTATTTTCTTTCATTAACTGCTCAATATGACCAGTAAGACGAGATAAATTGCCGTTTGATTTAATTTGTTCTTCGGTAGGATGGTCACTTATCTGAAGTGCGCCTTTATAGAAGTTATAGGGTATAGAAAGACCTTTTGAATCTTTAATAATCCCATACTCACCGAAAAGTAAAATCTTTGAATAAAAAAGTGGTCCTTTCATAGCGTTAAAGTTAGCACTTTTTTGCACCTGTGCCTACTTGATCACAAATATAGTGACCATTTTGACAATATTGCGCTAATTTGCTGTTAATCAATCCTTGCACAGCCTCATTATTTTCATGTGGATAAAGCATGTGCACGTTAGCACCAGCATCTAGTGTAAAGCATACAGGTATGCCAGTCTCTTTTCTGAACGCCCATATTTCCTCGATAATCGACAGTGTTTTGGGCTTCATTAATATAAAATAAGGATGTGAGGTCATCATCATTGCATGTAATGTGAGCGCTTCACTTTCTGTAATTTTTATAAAAGTTTCAAGGTCACCTTCCTGCAATGCTTTTTTAAGAGAAGAAAGGTTCTCATGGGCTTGTTCAAATCTCGCTTTCGCGAAAGCGTGTCCATTCATCAACTCGTGTCCTATCGTAGAACTCACCACTTTTTCACCTTTATCTACCAGTAAAATCGTGTCCTGAAAATCCTGAAAAACAGGATGTAGATAGTCACTTTTATCAACTCCAAAGTATTGCGAGCTGTCATCAACTTCTTTATGCGTTCCCCAAACCACGGCGCTACCTTTCAAGCTACGACAAGCACTTCCAGATCCCAATCGAGCGAGAAAGGATGCTTTATGAAAATCCATTTTCTGACCAGTAAGCGTGCTCTCAAAATCCATCATACAAACTGACATCGCCGCCATACTACTAGCACTACTCGCAATTCCCGAACTATGCGGAAACGTATTGTGTGTGTCTATATCAAAATGATAGTTCGCAATCCATGGACAATAGTCAGCAATGCGCTTGAAATAAGCTTCAATTTTAGGAGCAAATTCAGGTTTAGGAGTGCCGTCATAAGAAATGCTGAAACCGTGAGTTCCTTTACTAGCCGTTACTGTAGTAATGGTTCTACAAGCATTTAAGGTAAAACTTATCGACGGATTTGCAGGTAACTGCATGCCATATTTACCCCAGTATTTTACAAGCGCAATATTAGATGGCGCTTGCCATTTTGTAGATAAATTATCTATTAAAGTAAAATCGCCTTCTAACTTAAACTGAGTTTCCAATAGCCTTGAATTAAGCTACAAAGGTAAATATTTAAGAGCAGCCGTTGAACCTGTCATTCCGAATTTATTTCGGAATCTGCTAGTTATGAAAATTAAAGTCATACTTGAACTTAAAAACAAGGATGGTTTTATAAATTAATCGTTCTAAACCAACAATTGCTCAAAAAATCCACCAATTTCTCTAGCTCTATCTACAAAGTGAATTTCTAGAATCCATTCTCTTTTATTACCGTTTCCATCGGGTGCAAAAAGATTTTTATTATTCTCGGGATGGATATAATTGAGTTTGTTCTCGCTTTCTAGATTCTCATGCGGGAAATGACCGATTAAATGCCCGGCGATAGGACCACCAAATTCCCAGCCATATTCCGTCGCTTTTTGAACACAATAATCATAAAAAGCCGCACCAGTTAGGTCAGTTTGTGAGAAGTAGTAATCTCTACATTCTTGCCATGCGGTTTCTATGTCTTTTTTTAATTTTATTTTCAGTGGATCGGTTCCTATCACATAAGTACGACCATAGTCTGCTTCCCATTCTTCCAGTATCGGACCGAAGTCTAGAAACACGATATCATCTGCTTGAACTAGTAAGTCTACCGGATTCTCGTCATATGGATGTAAGGTGTTTGATCCTGCTCTTACAATGCGTTTGTGCCAGTATTTTTTGATCCCAAATAATTCATCTGCTAGTTGAAATACTTCGGTGTTTATTTCTTTTTCGGTTTTACCGGCTGCAATGATATTTCTGTTTTCTATTTCTTGAAACAGTTGTGCTGCTTTAGCTTCGGCAACGATGAGGTTTTTTAAAACGTCGTTCATTTTTTAAAATACTTTTTTAATAAAAATGCCATGAAAACAACCGTTAACCAAGTTGAACAACAATCTAGCAATAGATTCTTTAAATTCCAACCAGCGTTAGGAATAGAATGATCATTTAACCGGAACTCATAATAGTAGGTAAAAGGAAAGCCAATAGTAAACTCTTTACTCAAGTTTATATCACTTAATGGAGAGTGAATATCATTAAACAATGTAAAAAATGAGATGCTGAAGAAAATCAACATTGAAAGTAACGTATAAAGTATTAGACTCTTAATCATTATTACTTTTTTGTGATTTTTACGACAATGCTACCAAATCTCATAGTCAATTTAAATGATCAACTAGAGTTCGATAAATAGCACAACTGACTGTAGACTAAAAGCCTAAGCGTTATAATACATTTTTTAATTCCTCAAAGTCCAATCCGCCATAATTACCACTGCTCATCATTAAAACCGCTGTGTTATTAAAATCCTGACTGAATAACCATTTTTTAAAGTCGGCTGGATCTGTTTTTACGATGAGATCATCTCTATCAAAAGACTCAAAAATTTGTTGCTCACTAATAGGCTCTAGTTTCTTAATCTCCACCGCATGTGGACTGTAAAACACCACAGCAACATCTGCTGCATCGAGTGTGTTTTTATACTGAACTAGAAATTCGGGATTCAAACTAGAATAAGTATGTAGTTCTAGACAAGCGATAAGTTTGCGTTCTGAATATTGATTATGAACCGCTCTGGTAGTAGCTTCTACTTTACTTGGTGAGTGCGCAAAATCTTTATAAATCACACAGTTCTCATTTTGAGCTACTTTTTCTAAACGTTTAGAAGCGCCTTTAAAAGAAGCGATCGCCTCATAGAAATCATCTTCATCTATTCCCATGTGCTGGCAAATCCATTTTGCACCTGCGAGATTAGAAAGATTATGCTTTCCAAAAATCTCTATAGGCATATCACCTTCTGGTGTTTCTAGGTAAGTCGTTCCATTAATGATAGAATGAGCAGGAATAGAGTAGGCGTGTTTACGAGTAGGTTTGGTCGCTGCCTCCGCAATCGTTTTTACGGCTTCATCGTCCTCGTTGTAAACAAGGATACTTCCATCTCGCATACATTCTACAAATTCTGAAAACTGACTTAAGTAATTTTCCCAAGTTGGAAACACATTAATGTGATCCCACGCAATTCCAGAGATCAGAGCAATATTAGGCTGGTATAAATGAAATTTAGGTCTACGATCTATAGGACTTGATAAATACTCATCACCTTCTAGAATCATAAATTCATTATCATCAGTAAGATGCACCATGGTTTCAAAACCTTCTAATTGTGCGCCTACCATATAATCTACCTCACGATCGTGATAATGCATCACGTGCAGTATCATAGAAGTAATCGTTGTTTTTCCATGAGAACCACCTATAACAACACGTGTTTTATTTTTAGACTGCTCATATAAATACTCTGGATAGCTATATATTTTTAAACCTAGTTCTTGAGCCTTCAATAACTCAGGATTATCGGCTTTTGCATGCATGCCTAAAATGACCGCATCTAGGTTAGCATTAATGTTCTCTGAATTCCATCCCATATGTTCTGGTAGTAAACCGTATTTGTCCAATCTGGATTTACTAGGTTCAAAAATGGTATCGTCACTACCAGTAACCTGGTAACCTTTATGATGTAACGCAAGAGCGAGATTGTGCATGGCACTGCCGCCTATTGCGATAAAATGTACGCGCATAATAAGTAACTTTATAAGACGTAAAGCTACTAATAAAAGGCTGGAATGACTAAGGAATGGAGTGCTTTATGAGCTTAATCACCTACTAGATCATGATCTCTTTTAAGTCTAGAGATTTCTTCTAGTAAACTAGGTTCTTTATGGACAGCATATGCGTCTTGTAAAGTGATTAAAGCCTTAAGATATTCTTTTGTTTTTTGCTCATAAAGAGATGCTAGTTTTTTATAAGTAGTTAGGGAACCACCTATTTCTATGGCTTTTTTATAACATTTCTCTGCAGCGCGATATTCTTTATCATACTCTTCAATATAGCCTTGTGCCAGATGGCCATCTACAGGAGATATTTTTAAAAGCTCATCTGCATATTTACGACTGGTTCTTAAGGATCCACCTACGATTCCAGGCAACTCACAATATAATTGCACCAGTGCCCATCTAGCCTCTACATGATTAGGGTCTAAGCTAGCCGCTTTTTTAAGATGAAATTTAATATCGTCCAGATAACCTAGCGCCTCAAGTTTTGAACTTTCTTTAGCGTGCAAACCTAATGTACCACCATATAAAAAATGGTAATCTGGATTAGAGTCATCTAGATCTAATAATCTTTTATAGTATGGAAATGCTTTTTTATAACGTTGAGCATGTGATTCAATATCGCCTAGTCTGCGCAATATTATGGGGTCTTTTTTGTTGTCTTGCAGTAAGGATTTATATATGGGCTTTGCGGCTTCATATTGCTCAGAGTTGAATAATGATTCCGCTTTCGCGAAAGCGTCCTGACTCCAACCCATTGCACTGCACAACAGTAATATGATAAAAAACATTTTTTTCATGCTCTAAATTTATCAAAAAGTGAGCCAATGCCATCAATAGAGTTGTTAAAAAGGATTTCCCTAATTCAAAAGGCTATTTCCCTCATTATAGATTGTAGAATGGTATGAACTATGTGTAGATTTATACAAGAATTAAAGAATTATGAGACCTAACCACTATATCACTGCTGTTTTAATATTGTTTGCGATGCAACAAGGTATTGCACAAAATTTTTATATCGATAAATGGCGCGAGGTAGAGCAATTTGAATTACAAGATAGAATTGAAGATGCTACTCAAGTAGTAGATGAAATTTATAAATATGCTAGACGTAAAAATGATCATGATCAATATATCAAGGTTTTCTTATTCAAATCAAAATACCAATTGATTAACGAGGAAGAAGCGCAGTATAAAATTATCGCTGAGCTGGATAAAATGATCGTAAAAGCTCAATTCCCTAATAAGAATATTTATAACGGAATAAGAGCTAAATTATTAGATGATTATGCTCGTGCAAATCAATGGAAAATTAGACAAAGAACAGCAGTAGAGGATGATGATGTAGATTTTAAAACATGGGATGCAACACGTTTTTATAGCGAGATTCATAATAGCTATCAGGCTTCTCTAGATCAGCCAGAGAAATTAGTTAAGATTCCGCTTAGTGATTACAGCGCTATCATAGGACCTATGGCGCCAGCACGTTTTTTAAGACCTAGCTTACTGGACATATTATCGCACCAGGCTTTAAACTTTTATAAAAGCGGCTATTTCAATCTTACAAAACCCAAAGAGGAGTTTGCTATTACTAAAGAAAATGCTTTTCTCAACACAGCACATTTATTGAAGTTAAAACGGCCAGCTGGAGATACCGTTTTTTCAAAATATGATGTGATGCAGCAGTATGCACATCTAGAAGCCATGCATTTAAAATCAAACAATGACGCTGCTTTTATTCATGTCATTACTGATCGATTATGGTATGCACAAAATCAGCTAGGAAATTATCAGGTTTATGAGGACTATGAAAAAGAACTGCAAAGTATAATAACGTCTTATGATACTAATCCAGCAGTTACCGAGGCTTATTATTATCTAGCTTTATATCATCAAAATCTAAGTAATCAGGTAGGTGAAGAACAGCAGTATAGTCATAGACAGAAAGCTATTCAATTAGTTAATAAGGCTATTGATTTATATCCTAAATCCTATGGAGCTGCGTTGTGCGAGCAGTTGAAAAGTCAGATGTATCAATCGAGCATCAATGTTCAGGTAGAAGATTTAATTATTCCCAATAGGCCACATCGTGGAGTAGTGAGTTATAGCAATGTAGAACAGATTGATTTATACTACATTAAAGTCTCTATGGATGAAGATTTGAAGGATTTGCGATTTGCAGACAGTTTATATCAACAGTTTATCGATAAAGCAATTGATTCTCAAAATTTAGCTCATAAAGAATCTATTCAACTACCTAAAGGCGACGACACTTTTAACCACACCTATGAATATGTTGCACCAGCTATTGAAAAAGGTCGTTATGTGGTGATGGCAAAAACCGATAAAGCTGATGAAGTGAAATACGCACATACTTTTATAACAGTGACTAATCTGACTTTGTTTAAAAAAGATAGCGAACTAGGAACAGCATTACTTATAAAAGATAGAACTACCGGTAAAACAATGAGTAATGTAGATGTTCAAATTTCTTACAACAGAACTGTTAAACGTTTTAAGACGGATAAATACGGTATGCTTGATTATGATATTAAAGCCCTGAGAGGTAATCAAAATGTAATCATTAGTAAAAATGGCGATAGTTTAAAGACTCAATATTATTCTTACCCTAGGGATAGAAATAGGAATAAAATCGAGCATTACGACCTCAATGTAAAAACCTTCATTTATCTAGACCGAGCCATATATAGACCAGGTCAAACGGTTTATTTCAAAGCGATTGTATTACAGAAAAAAGAAAACGAAGAACAATCTGGTATTGTATCTAATGAGCTTCTAGAAATCTATGCCGAAGATGTTAGTGGGACAGAGATTTATAGAACTAAGTTAAAGACTAATGAGTTTGGTAGTATTCATGGATCTTTTGAAATTCCTAAAGATGTACTTACCGGAGAGTTTACTCTATATATTGACGAGCCTGATGAAGAAACGGCTTTTTACAATACAGTAAATGATTGGGAAGATGGTGAAATCAACTTTAAAGTAGAGGAATATAAACGTCCTACTTTTGAAGTAGATTTTAACGAAATCACTGAAACTTATAAGTTGGGTGATAGTGTTACGGTTTCTGGATTTGGGAAAGCCTTTTTGGGTAGTAATGTAACTAACGCAACAGTAACCTATAAAGTAATAAGAAGCTATAATTATGCAAGATGGCGCAGTGGTTATTACGGGAATAGTGAAAAAGTGATTTTACAAGGAGAAACCACTACAGATGCAGATGGAGTTTTTAAAATAAAATTCCTAGCCGAAAACGATAAAGATGCCGACTCAGAATATCAACCGCTGTACACCTATAAAATAGAAGCAGATCTTACTGATCTTAATGGAGAAACTAGAAGTGCTAGCACAACCATGCGAGTGGGAACAAATGCTATTCAAATAACTTCTCAATTGCCTTATCAATTTACAGCAGAAAAAAACACTTTAAAGGTAGGCGTTAAAAACTTGAACGGTCAGTTTGTCAATGGTAAACTTATCGTGGAATTACGCAAGCAACCGCAAGCATCTCATGTTATAATAGCTTCAGGATTACCGCAAGTCGAGTTTCAAGAACTAGATGATAAGACTTACCGCAAAACATTCCCATATGCCGAATTAAGAAAAGACGAAATTGAAACCGACTGGAAAAAAGCACCTATTATATTTAGAAAAGAGCTCACTACAGATTCGTTAACAACTGTAAAGCTTCCAATAACAAAGAACTGGGAAAATGGTGCTTATTATGTTTACATAAGAGCTGTGGAATTGGGACAGAGTTTTGATAATGAAGATGATGTAGTAGATTCTAGAGTAGAAAAAAGTCTTTGGGCAAATCTGGATCTACCATTACAGCCAGAACTTATTTCTAGTTATGGCGAGTTCACTAAAGAGGCCGCAGTATTCAACATGTATACTTCTATGGATGGAGTTTATGCAACACTATCTGTTTGGACAGATCAAGAAATGGTTGAAGAAAAACTCATTTTCCTTAAAAAGGGAAAAACAGAATTAAAATATCCATGGTCTCAAATTAACGGAAAGCAAATAAGTATTCAATTACAAGTTCAAAAAGAAAATGGATTTGAACAAACTAATACGGCTACAGTCGAAAAACCAGTAGATCCAGTAGCTCAGTATCAAATCAAAACACAAAGCTTTAGAAATAAATTACAACCTGATGGCGAAGAAACTTGGTCATTTACCATAAAAGATGATAATCAAATTCCTATGCAGGCTGAGGTGCTAGCGAGTATGTATGATAAGAGTCTGGATGAGTTTGCAACGGCAAATTGGAATGCGCCGTTTATTAGAAATAATCAGTATTCTTTTTCTCCTAGTCTTTATCAAAACACTTCTTATAATAGATCTCAATCGCTCTATGTTCAGTTTCCTAGAACTAGTTTTAATACTTCTCTTGCCTATGATCAGATTTATTATTTTGGTTTATCAATTAATAATAGGAACTATAACGCGAGCTATAAAAACACCTTGTTCAATAAGATTATAGAAGCTGGAGAAGAAAAAGGTTTTGTAACAGGTAAAGTTACTGATATAAATGGCAATCCATTATATGGAACTTTAGTTGTTGTTAAAGGCACAAAAATTGGCGCGCTAGTTGGAGCAAATGGACTTTACAAAATAAAAGCCGACATTAATGATGTACTAGTTTTTAACCATGAGTTTCACAAACCTGTAGAAATCAAAATTAAAAAAGCAGGAATTATTAATGCCGTTTTAGCTGCTGATTTAAACAGCTCGAATGATTATATCAATAATGATATTTTCTTTTTGATTAATAATAGAGGTAATTATAATCATATTAATGACTTTAATTATTATCGAGGCAATCAATACACTAAAAGCTTGATTGGAGATGATGGGATGATTGCCGTAGTAAATTCTAATGCCATTGCTTATGATACTTTGTCAAACGGAAAACTTATAGCTAGAGCATTGCCTGGTGACATCATATTTGCCGAAAACGAAGATTATTTAAGGACTAACTTCACTGGAGCCGATAAAAGAGAATTTAGAGATAGTGATATTAACAATGAGAGTTCAAGAGTATATAGTTCTTATCGAGGAAGAAAAAAATATCCAAATGATAGACCTTACGCAAGCCTAACCCAAACTCTCCAAGGTCAAGTTCCTGGATTAAATATTATTAGTAATTCTGGTCAGCCAGGTGCAAATGCTTTGGTTCAACTTAGAGGTGTCGCGTCTTTGGATGAAAATACAGAGCCATTAATTATAGTTGATGGAGTACCAGTAGATGAAGATTTTTTTAGTGGATTGAATCCTAATGATATTTTTGAAACTGCCATATTAAAAGATGCTGCCGCAACTTCTATTTATGGTAATCGAGGAGCAAATGGAGTCATCATCATTTCCACAAAAGAAGGCATTTCAGCAAATGATCTGGTATTGCGAGAAATGAATTTGAATAATGTTCAAGCTCGCAAAAACCTCCAAGAAACCGCTTTCTTTTTTCCTGAATTAAGAACTGATGAAAAGGGGAATTTAAAATTCTCATTCACTTCACCAGAGGCATTAACCCAATGGAAACTACGACTACTAGCGCACGATAAAAAAGGAAAAACAGCACAATTGGAACAACTAGTGGTGACTCAAAAGGAACTCAACGTTATACCTAATGCACCACGTTTTTTAAGAGAAACGGACACCATACGTTTCTCTGCAAAAATCGCAAATCTGTCAGACGCTGCTATGGATGGAACAGCGCGACTACAGCTGTTTGACGCCATGACTGTGAAAGCGATTGATGTAGAATTAGGCAACGTAAATAACAACAGAGATTTTACCATAGAAAAAGGTGGCAACACCTCAGTAAACTGGACTTTTAGAATTCCGCTAGGGACGCAAGCGGTGACGTATCGCGTTGTAGCTGCTGCAGGAAACTTTTCTGATGGCGAGGAGAATACCTTACCAGTGCTTTCTAACCGCATGCTGGTGAGTGAATCGAGAGCTTTATGGGTGCGTGCTGGTGAAACCCAAACAGCCGTTATGGACAACTTGTTAGAGAGCGATTCTGGTACGATGGCGCATCATCAAATGGTGTTTGAGTACACATCAAATCCGTCGTGGTATGCGATTAAATCATTGCCTTATTTGATGGAATATGAGCATGAATGTGCAGAGCAAACTTTTTCTCGCTACTATGCAAATGCTATGGCACATCATATTTTAACGAGTAATCCTAAGGTAAAAACCGTTTTTGATAGTTGGGCACAAAATGGCACCAATGTAAGTGCACTTGAGAAAAATGAGGAGTTAAAAACAGTGATGTTATCGCACACGCCATGGCTGCGTGATGCACAAAGTGAAGCGCAAAAACAACAGCGACTCGCCACATTATTTGACCTGGCCGAAACTGCCAAACAGAAAAAGAAAACACTTGCAAAATTAGAAAAGCTACAAGGTGATTCTGGTGGTTTTCCATGGTTTAATGGTGGATATACTAATGAGTATATCACGCGTCACATTGCCGCTGGATTAGGTCACATGAAAAAATTAGGTATTAAAAATGATGACACGCCACAGACCGATCGCATGTATAAAAATGCGATAGATGCACTAGATACAGAGTGGAAAAAAAGATTCAATCGCTATCTAGAAAACCATCAAACACTTAAAGATTATAGTTATGGAAATGCGTTTTGGCATTATCAGTATGCGAGAAGTTTTGATGTTTCTATTACAGAAAACAGTGACGAAGTATTAGAGAAGGCTATGGAGTACGCTTTCGCGAAAGCGGAAAAATCATATTCCTCACAGCCACTATATACTAAGTTGCTTATGGCCATCACACTGCATCGCAATGGTAAGACCAAACTAGCCAGCTCCATCATGGAAGGATTGAAACAAACTGCCGTTAAAAGCGATGAAAATGGAATGTTCTGGAAAGAAAATAAAAATAGCTGGTACTGGTACAGTAGCGATATCGAAACGCAAGCTCTTGCCATAGAAGCATTTCAAGAAGTCACTGCCGATTTAAATAGTGTCGAAGAACTTAAAATATGGTTACTTAAAAATAAAAGAATTAACCAGTGGAAATCCACAAAAGCAACTGCCGATGCTACATATGCCTTATTGCTGCAAGGTGGAAAATGGCTGGACGTAGAAGAAAATAACAAAATCACTTGGGGAAACAAGCCTTTACCTGCAGATAAGATGAAAGCAGTAGAGAAAGAAGCCGGAACGGGTTACTTTAAAATCACCATGAATACGCCCGAAGTTTATAAAGAACTGGCTACCGTTATAGTAAAAAATAAAAGTGATGTAACAGGTTATGGTGCGATGTACTGGCAGTATTTTGAGGATCTAGATAAGATTAAAGTAGATGATGATTTGCCATTATCTGTAAAGAAAAAACTCTTCAAAAAAGTAATGACCGATAGTGGAGAGAAGCTAGAGGAAATAACTAGTGAAGATCCTTTAAAAATAGGCGATCTAATCACAGTCAGATTGATTATTAAAACAAATGCTGATATGGATTTTGTCCATTTAAAAGACATGCGTGCGAGTGGTTTTGAACCTGTAGATGTGATTTCAAAGTATAAATGGCAAGATGGATTAGGCTATTATCAAAGCACTAAAGATGTAGCAACGCATTTCTTTTTTGATCAGATGAACAAAGGAACTTATGTTTTTGAATACGACGTGCGAGCCAGCAATGCTGGACAATTTTCTAATGGTATTACACAACTAGAATGTATGTATGCTCCAGAATTCTCAAGTCACAGTGAAGGAATGAGAGTGAAGATCGAGGAATGATTTTAAAACATCTTAAAATAAAAGCAACATGAACTTGGATGTCGTATTTCGAGTGTCTCAATGCTCACTTAATTGAACTTGAAGAGCCACGTTAAGCAAGTAGTGGGCAGTTGGAAGAATAATATTTAGGCTGATCAACGGTTTTTAAAATTTAAAAATAAAATTTTTCACCAATTACCTAATCTAAACTACCTCTTCATCTAGCCTCATAGGCTCTGTAGTAATAGGGCTTATCGTAGGGTAGTAGTTACGCTTGTAGTGTTCGCGTTCATCTTCGCCCAGTTTTTTAATGACTTGATTCCCTAGGTTTTTAGTAACTAGTATTTCTTCTTGATTAGGGAAATGTGGGAACTTCACTTTCCAGCCTAGTATTTTTTTAGATTTACGTTTAATGTATTCCTGAGGAGTGAATTGCTCATGATATGCATGTATAAACTCATGACCAAGAAGAGAAGCGCTGGAAACTCTACCTGTGTTATGTTTAGACCACGGTTTTCTTAAGTTTTTACGAAACATCGCTCCGTCAGTATCAAAAAAAGTTATCGTGTCTGTTGATGGGCTATAAGTATTTTTTTCTCCATCACGTATGGTGATGCTTTTTCCGTGTCGCTGGATAAACTCTTCTAATATGTTGACTATTTTACCGTCATTAAATTCTACTTCTAGTGCTTTAGTTTCATACAGAAAGTCTAATGTCATCATGCAATTATTGTAAAACAATGTTGCATTAGCATCTGGTTGACGATTTGGATAATAGTGATATGGCGAGGTGTGCCACTGCTTTCCATCGTGCCATAAAATTTTAATATTGCTTTCTAACATGATACTCATAAATGCTATGTGTTATTTCCCGTATTTACGGATGGCTTCTTTAATGCGTTCAACACGGTTTTCTGGATCTGGATGTGTGCTTTGAAACTCTGGAGCACGATTGGGTCCAGCGGCATTTTTTAAAATTTCCATGACGCCTATCATTTCATAAGGGTCATAACCGGCGTCTATCATCATTTTAACACCTAGATCATCACTCTGTAATTCGTCATCACGTCCATATTTCATGGTTAACATTTGAGCGATAGAGGCTGCTGCCTCGCCGCCGCCATCTGTCCCAACACTTACACCAGTGATAACGCCTTGTGCCAGTCCTTGCTGGCTCATACGCTCTGCACTATGTCTTGCTATGACGTGACCTATTTCATGTCCCATAACGCCTGCGAGTTGATCTTCATTTTCTAGCTGACTATAAAGAGCTGCAGTAATGAAACACTGTCCACCAGGTAATGCAAATGCGTTTATTGTTCTGTCATCTGCAAGAAGATGAAAGTCGTATTGATAGTCTGTATTTCTACCTATGCTGCTATTGACTAATTTTTTACCTACACGATCTAGTTGAGCTTGTGCATTTTGATCTGGATGCAAGCCGCCGTATTCAGCAATCATACTAGGAGCAGCACTTAATCCCATGGCGATTTCTTGGTCTGTGCTCAAGTCTACATATTGGGTTTCGCCAGTGAAGTTGTTCGTTTCTGCACTTGAGCAATATTTAAGAACAGCAAAAGCAACAATGGCTAGTCCTATAAATAATCTGATTTTTCCTGATCCGCCTCTCATGATGGTTGGTTTTATAACATGCCTAAATTAGAAAAAAAATAACGGAATCATTTTTTTATTGAAGTGAAGGATTCACTCCTTTAATGTGTTCGTTATAATACCTTAATAAACGTTCATCGCTTATTTTTTCCATCCCTAGAATGTCTTGACTTCTTAAAAAGATCAAGAAGTCGGTTTCTGAAAGGTATTCTTTGAGCAACTTACGCGAAAGCGGTGCATAGCTATAATGCCATGGTTCATATTTAAAACCTGTTCGATTTTCATTTAGTGTATAGACCAGTTCAAAACCATAGGTGGCTGCGTGTTGTTCCATCCAATCTTTCATCTTGCAAAAAGGTCCTTCTCCGTGGAATTTATTGGGTACTAGTACATCACCGCTGTATGAAGCGCCTTGATCTATAATATCCATGTCTGTTCCCCAGTGATGTCTACTCGTTCCTGGAACGGTTGAATACTCTACGATTTTATCAAATATAGCATCGGGAGCAAGGCCTTGAGCGGTATATTTTTTATATTTTCTATTCCAGATTTGCCGCTGTCTATTAAAACTGCGATAGCCAGAGACGATTTTTAGATCGATACCATCTTTAAGTGCAGCGGCTCGCATTTTATTGAACGCACTTTGTGCATCTGACTCTAGCGCATTCTCAACATTTGTAGTTTGTCCAGTAAGTTGCTGGGTGCTTATTTGCGCAGTAGTGCTTGCAAAGAGGAATAAAAAGAATATGGTTGTTAATTTCATAATGCTTTATACATTTTATAATGGATACCTACTGTAGCAATTTCAAATGGTTCACTTACTATTTGATATCCTTTTTTCTTATAAAAAGATACGGCGCTTTCACGAGCGTTGAACCATAATGCGAGCACATTTTTATTCTTCAGCATTTCTTCGGCATGATTAATTAGTTGACTACCTAGTTGTTGACCTTGAATTTCTGCCTTTATCGCCATTCCTCTTAATTGATAGCACTGTTGATGTTCTAGCGAAATTAATTCTTCAATATTAAGATCTTTATTCATTAAAAATGTTGCAACGCCATGGAGTCGTTCTTCTACAAAGATGCCTAAATGAATGGTCGTATTTAAATCATCGCCCTCAAAATAACAATCTGTTATAGGTCTACCAGCTCTTAAGACTGGATGACGTACTGGATAAGTCTCAATACCAGAAATATTACGAATTTCTAAATTCATCATTTGTGATTTTATAGCATCGCGCAGGTTTAACTCCAGACCATAAAAATCGATGGTCTAACTTCATTTTTAATCGTTGTGCTACTTTTTGTGAACCATAATTATGCTCATGTATATGAGCTTCAACAACTTTTAAATGATGATCTTCAAATGCGTGTTGTAATACGCGTCTAGTTGATTCTGTTGCATATCCTTTACCCCAATATTTTTTCATAAAACGATAGCCGGTATCCACAAAGTCGCCGTCTACATGATATTTTAGTCCCGTCCAGCCTATAAATACATCATCTTCCTTACGTATCACAGCCAGTCTACCCATATGATATTTTCTAATCTGACCTTGAGGATTATTACTGTAGTCTATAGCAAATTTGCGTGCGTCTTCTACATCTTTAAAAGGTATGTCACCTGTGTAACGCATGACCTCTTCATCATCATTAAGCTCAAATAAATAGGGTGCATCAGACTCTTCAAAAGGCCTTAGAATTAATCGATCTGTTTCAAATCTTAGTATCATACACGAGTATCACTCCAGTCACTATGTCTGTCAAAAACAACTTCGGCAAATGGACATAATGGATTGATTTTTAAGTTTTCCGCTTTCGCGAAAGTATAACTTGCTTCTATCAATTTACTACCTAAACCATTACCTTCCATACTTGGGTTAACTTCAGTATGATCAATGGTCATGATTTGATTTTCTAAGGTGTAAGTTAGTTCAGCAACAGTGTTGCCGTCCTTCTTCATGTAAAAGATTCCTCTTTTATCGTTCTGTTTATGTTGAATAGGAAAGTCCATTATTTTTATTTTAAAATTACTTTATTACACTAATTGTGCAAAATTATATCCGGTTTTCACTTCTAGAGGCTCTTGATCTTTAAGGAATACACGAGCTGTATGTGGTCCATGTAAAATTTCTTGGTCATTTTTCACCCTAATATAACTGCCTTCTCTAAGTCCTATTACTGGAATGGCGTTGTAAAAATGAAATTCCTTAATACGTTGCTCGCGTGTTTCTCCCATATGCGTAGAGCCTTTAATAGGGTCTAAATAATGTGGATTAATGTTGTATCCTAGGGCACCTGTGGTTTTAAAGGTTACAGGTTCTACAATAGGCATGTCATTTGTTGTGCGCATGTTAAGACCACAAATGTTACTACCAGCACTAGTTCCCATGTAAAAGGTACCATTAAAAATAACTTTTCTTAATGATGCCATTAATTCTATATCGTGAAGCGCTTTTACTAGTTGAAATGTATTACCACCACCTGTAAAAATTGCTGTTGCTTGCAATAGCGCATCTTCTTTATCTTCTACGGTATGTAGGCCAGTAACACTGATTCCGTGAGGTTGTAAAACTTGGTGTACTTTTTGAGTATACGCATCATGTGATATGCCACCTGGTCTTGCAAAGGGAATAAACAATAGGTCTGTGATATTTTCTTCTTTAAAAACAGTTAGTAAATCTTCTAGCAAATATTGAAGGTAACCACTGCCATGTATGGTTGATGTACTTGCAACAATCATGTTTCTCATAAGAAAGCTTTTGAGCAAAGGTATTTAACAATTAATTGGATAATGTTATCGTTATCTAAAAGGCAATTTGATTTAAATTGCTTAACATAAATACAACTATGAAAAATTTCATTTACATATTTCTGTTTTTGGGAATGTTATCTAATGCCCAAGTACAACGTGTACAGATCAAAGGAACCATAAGTTCAGAACTAAATACAGATTTAAGCGGTATTACAATTTTTAACAACAGTTCTCTAGAAGGTACAGTTACAAACGATAGTGGAGTGTTTTATATCGATGTAAAAAAAGGAGATCAACTATCCTTTAAGGCAATTCAATTTGAATCATTCTCTTTAAACGTGTCTGAAAAGGTTGTTGAAGAAAAGAGAATTGATTTAGGTCTTAATCCAGACGTTAAAGATTTAGAGACCGTTAATTTAAGCACCACTAGTTTTATGATTCCGGTTAAAAGAATAGAAACCGTAGATTCTGGATTAGAGAAAGTGTCTCTTGAAAATATTAAAACAGCAGCAGTTGATCGTATCGATAACACATTTTCTAATCGTGTGAGACAACCAGAAGAGTACGAGGTGCGTGCAGAAGCCTTTCAGCAAAGTCAGCCACGATTTAATATGGTAGGTCTTTCAACTACTATAAATACTGCTAATATTGCGAGAAGCCTTGATGTAAAGAATATATCTAAAGATGATAGTGTGCCCATTGAGACTAATGCGCTAGTATTACTTAAAAATAAATACAGTAAAGAATACCTTTTAAATTATCTAGATTTGGAAGAAAAAGACTTTATTGAATATGGGTATTTTGTGCAAGATAATGGTCTTACTAAAGATCTTGTTCAGGCCGATAATGAGTTAGATCTTTTAGAGTTTCTATCTCAGCAAGCTGTGATATTTAAAAAGCGTAAAAAGACAACAAATGAATAAGTTTCTACTTTTGTTTTTGATCTCTTATATGGCCATAGGCCAGCAAGAGCGCGTTCAGATTTCTGGTTATATTCAAAATGAGCTAGATGAACCTGTTGAAGGGATTACTATTTTCAATGAAAACAGTTATGAGGTAACAGTAACATCTGCAACAGGTTCTTATCGAATAGATGTTATGGCTGGCGACAAAATTGTTTTTAAATCTGTTGATCATGAGCCGGTCACACTTATAGTTACAGATCGTACTATAAAAGAAAAAGTAGTTGCAATTACATTAGGTAGTGGAGTGAATGTGCTGGATGAGGTACTCTTAGAGGGTGATCAAAACATCAGCTTAAACCTTAAAAGACTTGAAACAGCAGACACTAGACTCGAAAAAATTTCTGGACAAAACATGTGGACACCAGCAATCGATAGAACTGAGAACACATTGTCTGATATGGTGCGCCAGCCAGAAGATTATGATTTACGCCATGAGGCTATGATGCAATCCCAGCCACGTTACAACATGTTTAATCTGGTAGGTTTATTAGCAGCAGTAGTATTAAATACAGCGCTAAATGCTATTAATTTTGATTTTGGATCAGCAAACACGGTTGAAGAACGTTTTGATGTAGCGGTATTGAAAAATCAGTTTGATGCTGACTATTTAGTAGAGTTTTTAGATATTGATAAAGAGAATCTTTACGATTTCATTTATTTTGCGACAGATCGAGGATTGAATAATCAACTCATGCAACCAGAAAATGAACTCGTTTTACTGCAGTTCTTGTCAGACACTGCAACAGCCTATAAAGAAAGAAAGCAATAATTAAAAGATACAATGATGAAAAAAATAACCACATTATTATTCATGGCAGCTGCCTTGGTAATGACGACATCCTGCGATAGTGATGATGACTTACCGGTCTCGCAACCTATTCAAGTAAATACTTTTTGCTATGGAGACCAGACGACTAATTTTGAAACCATAGGTGCCATTAGAGAAGAGCCTCAACTTAGTGGTGGCACAGGCGTATTAACAGAAGTTACCGTATTAGGTGACGGGTTACAACTCAACGATATGGATGAAATAGAAGGAGCTGGTGTTTTGATGCAAATCAATTTTTATGGTAATTCTGTAGATAATTTTCAAACAGGACTCTATCAGATTGCGAACACTGAAGAGCCAGCAGACGCATCCCTAAGTTACAGTCTCGATTTTGATTCTACCGCGATGTTTAATACATCAACAGCTTTAGAAAGCGGATTCATAAGAGTGGAAACTTATCAAACTGGATATGCTATTACGGTAGATGGACTAGATACAAATGGTGATGAATTTCATGGTGTTTATCTAGGAAACGTAGCTCTTTTACAATAGACTAATTTTAAAAGGATTAAATCCTTACTTCTGTATGAAATACATATTCCTATTCTTATTGATGCCATTTCTATCACAGGCATCTTATGGAAATCATGATGCTGATGAATTACGCTTTCGCGAAAGCGTAAACATTACAGCTCATAAATATTACCTGTCAGTATCAAATCTAAAGTATAATGCAAAGGTTGGAGCACTTCAAATGACCTCTCGTTTTTTTATTGATGATTTAGAAGATGTACTGTCTGCAAGAGCAGATGAGAATATCATACTGACGGAAGATGGTAACTTAACAAAGCATAAACAATTAATAGGTGATTACTTTACTTCTAGATTACGTGTCAAAGTTGATGGAGATTTAATACCTATCGATTACTTAGGGTCGGAGATAGATAACGATCAATTAGTATTATACATTGAGATACCTGTAGATCGAGAACCTTTAGAAATCGAGATGCGATTTACAGCACTTATGGAGCTATTTGAAGATCAAAAAAATATGGTTCATCTTAAAATAAGAGGTGAACGTAAGACATTACTTATGGTTGCAAAAAAGAAAATAGACTCTGTGAAGTTTTAGTTAAATTTCTTTTGAGTAATCTATTATTCTTATTTTAGCAACTCTATAAACTAAATCAAAAAAATGAAAGCTATTAAACTATTGTTTATCAGTATGTTGATGGTTTCTTTTTCAGGTTTTGCTCAAGAAGCAGAACAAGCAGAAGAGCCTAAGGCAGAAGAACATTACAACATTAACAAATTCCGCCAGCTATATCAGGAGTTTTCTACTCCTAATCAGTATCGTAGTGCTAGTGGTGCTCCAGGTCCTAAATATTACCAGCAACGTGCTGATTATGAAATGGACATTAGATTAGATGATGAGAATCACCACATCTATGGTTATGAAACGATTACTTATACTAACAATTCTCCAGATGTATTAGATTATCTATGGGTACAGTTAGATCAAAACATGCGTGCAAAAGATTCTAAAACACCTTTAATTGAAGGTGGTGGAGTAGCTCCATTTGCACAGCCTGCAGGTTTTGCTGGTGAGTATCTTTCAGAGCCTTTTGATGGTGGATTTAATATTAAAAAGGTTTTGGACTCAAAGGGTAATCCTTTAAAGTACATGATCAATCAGACCATGATGAGAGTTGAAATGCCTAAAGCACTTGCTCCAGGTAAGAAATTTGAATTTGACATTGAATGGGACTATAACGTTAATAATCATGTTGAAGGTCGTGGTCGTAGTGGTTATGAAGAATTTCCTGATGGACACAGAGCTTATGTGATTGCACAATTCTATCCACGTATGTGTGTTTATAATGATGTTGAAGGATGGCAAAACAGCCAGTTCTGGGGACGTGATGAATTTGCATTACCATTCGGTTCTTTTGAAGTTAATATCACAGTACCAGAAGATCACTGGTTAGATGGAACAGGTAAATTGACTAACCGTAAAGATGTTTACAGTAGTGAAGAGTTGAGAAGATATGAAATGGCTCAACGTACTTATGATGAGCCTGTAGTGATACGTACGCAACAAGAGGCTGAAAAGCTAGCGATGATGCCAGGTGCAACTAAGATGAAAACTTGGAAGTTAAAAGCAGATTATGTTCGTGACTTTGGATGGACTTCTTCTCGCCGCTATATTGCAGATGCAATGGCTGTAAAAGTAGGAGATAAAGATGTGATGGCTGTATCTATATATGCACCAGAAGGTAATCCTTTATGGGAGCAATGGTCTACTAAGGCTGTAGCTCAAACATTAAAGTCTTATTCTAGAATGACATTCGACTACCCTTATCACAAGGCGATATCAGTTCACGCAAAAAATCAAGGAATGGAATATCCTATGATCTGTTGGAACTATGGACGTCCAGATGCAGAAGGAAACTACAGTGATCGTGTTAAGTTTGGTATGATATCAGTTATTATACATGAAGTAGGTCATAACTATTTCCCTATGATTGTGAATAGTGATGAACGCCAGTGGACATGGATGGATGAAGGATTGAATACATTTGTTCAATATGTTGCAGAGCAGGATATGGGAGAAAATTATCCAGCGTCTATTGAAGGATTGGATGCATATCCATCTCGTCGTGGACCTGCAGCAGCAATTGTTCCTTACATGGCAGGAGATCAAAGGTATATCGCTCCTATAATGAGTAAAGGTTTGAATACTTATCAGTTTGGTTCTAATGCTTATGGTAAGCCAGGTACCGCTTTAAATATTTTACGTGAAACGGTAATGGGACGTGAGTTATTTGATTACTCTTTCCGTACTTATTCTCAACGATGGATGTTTAAGCACCCAACACCAGAGGATTTCTTCCGTACTATGGAAGATGCAAGTGCAATGGACCTAGACTGGTTCTGGAGAGGTTGGTTCTATACCACTCAATTCAATGATATGGGAATTAAGTCTGTAGATAAATTTTATGTATCTGCGGATATGAATCAAGAGATGAAAGACTACCTTGAAGAAAGAAATATTCCTAAAGATCGAGTTCCACAACTTGTTTACATGGTTAAAGAAGGTAGTGAAGACTATAAAGAAGAAATGAAAGGAAAAGCTCCTAGTGAAGTTGTAAGCGATTTAAAAGATTATATGATGGACAACTTTACTGCAGAGCAACGTGCTGCAATGAAAGAGCCTAAGTATTTCTATCAAATCACGGTTGAAAAGCCAGGTGGATTAGTAATGCCTATTATCATTGAGTACACTTATGCTGACGGTACTACTGAAACAGCTACTCATCCAGCAGAAATCTGGAGATTGAATGATAAAGAAGTAAGTCTATCTAAAGCGACTCAAAAAGAGATTGTAGGAATCGTTATCGATCCTAAGTTAGAGACTGCAGATATTGATACCTCTAATAACTCATGGCCACAAGAACCAAAAGTTGATAAGTTTGAAGAGATGAAACAATAAGAAGTATTTAACTAATATTTTTAAAAACCAGATTCACAATGAATCTGGTTTTTTTGTGTTATAAGGTTAAGCATTATATTCGTCATATGAAGTACAGCATTATTTTTATACTCAGTTTTTTCATATTTAGTTGTGATGATCCATCATTAGAGGATCCAAATTCTGGTATATATGAGGTAATAGAGCCTATACAAGACTTAAGGCAGCTATCTTCAATACAGGTAGCTATCAATACACCAACTAACATTACTCGTGACATAAATTTTATATATAATGGGCTAGATTTACTTTCTAGTATAATGGAGACAGGTAACCTTAATCAATCTACAACTGCCAATTATAGTAACGGTAATAAATTAGAAAACTTAATTATCGAGGAAGCTGTAGTGCCTGCGGTTAATGTTAATGTAGCTTACGGAAACGATGACAGTGTGCAAGCTATATCAACCGTTGAGTTAAGCTATATAGACATGGCAGGTGTTACGCATCATAAAACTTTGTATATAGATCCGCAAAATAGATTTAATAGGGTAGTGACTAGAGAAACTGATCTATCTGGCGTTACATCACAAGTTGAGGAGTTGAGACTTGAGTATTCTCAAAATTTTAATGTTTTACGTATTGAAGAAATTGCAAATGATGGCTTTACTATAACGGGATATTCTGATTTCACTTATAACTTTAATAATAATCCGTTTACAGATATGAATGATATCATCAGGCTTTATATGTTTGATGAGTTTGTTCCTTATAGTCGTTATTTGCCAGCAACTCGTTTAGATTACGATCTTTCTACTGGTACTGCTATATTAGAGCGCAGTATTGATTATCAATATGTACTAGATTCTGAAGGTTATCCAGTTTCTAGAGAGCTATCCGTGACAGAAGGGTTAATGACTACTTTTTACTTTGAATTCTTTAATTATCGATGATAAATTATAACATTCTTAAATAACTATGAATGGTGCAAATAGTATATTTGCAATATGATAAGTCTACCACTTTTTATCAGTACACCAGAGCTTATGATAGTAGGCCTAGTGGTTATTTTAGTCTTTGGATCAGATAAACTTCCAGAGATCGCTCGTGGAATTGCTCGCGCAATGAATACGGTGCGTAATGCCACAGATGATATTAAGAACGAAATTTCTAAAACGGCAGATGAGCACGGCTTTACAGAGGACGTAAAACAAATCACCTCTAAAATAGAAGAAGTAAAAGATCAAATTGAAGAAACTGGCTCTATTAAAAGAAGGTTTTAATGTGGGAATGGCTTGTTGAATTAGATCAGCAAATTTTCAGATACATTAATGGTTCTTATTTTAATCGATTTGATGCTTTTTGGCTATTTGTGACAAGATTAGAAACTTGGTTGCCGCTATATATTACTTTTTTTGTTTTACTTATTGTAAAACTACCCAAGAGGTTAAACTACATCGCTTCACTAACTGTTATTGTAGCAACCCTTACTGCGATAGGTCTAACAGACCTAGTTAAAAACGCTGTCGCAAGGTTAAGACCTAATAACGAGCCTGTTTTACTGGATAGTATTAATATTTTACAGCGACCAGAGAATTTTAGTTTTTGGTCTGGTCATACCGCTGTAAGTATGACAGTTAGTTTACTAATGTTTTTGATATTAAATAATTATACCAAATCTAAATGGTGGCTGCTGTTTTTTATATGGCCTTTACTGTTTGCCACATCGCGCATTTTTGTAGGTGTGCACTACCCATTAGATGTGCTTGTGGGCGCTCTTGTAGGATTGTTTTTGGGAGCTGCCTTTTATAAGTTGTTGATGAATTTATTTAATCGATTACAACACACGACTTAAAGTTAATCCATCTCTAATAGAAAATAGTACAGTTTGCAAGCGTGGATCTTCCTTTAGTAGTTGATTAAACTCTAGTAAAATAGGAGTAGAATTATCTTTAGGATTAACCGTTTCTACAACTTTACCATGCCATAAAACGTTATCAGATAGTATTAAAGCACCAGGATTAACTTTCTCCATTATGGCGTGAAAATAATTAATGTAATTAGGCTTATCAGCATCTATAAAAATCATATCAAACTTACCTTCTAACGTTGGGATAATGTCTAATGCTGGACCTACTTTCTGTGTAATAGTGATGTTGTGATTTGCGCTTTCGCAGAAGCGTGCAAAATATCTTCCTGCTAGATCTTCAAGCTCTTCATTAATATCTATCGTTATGAGCTCACTGCCAGCAGGCATACCTTCAGCAATACAAAGTGCTGAGTAGCCTGTAAAAGTTCCTAATTCTAGGACACGCATTGGTGCTTTTAAATGGGAAATCATACTCAGTACACGTCCTTGATAAGCTCCAGATAACATAATGGCCTGTAAGACCTTTTGATGTGTCTCGCGAGTAAGATCTTTTAAAATTTGTGGCTCATCTTGGGTATGCGCTACAATGTAATCGTCTAGGTCGGTTGGTAGGAAAAACATGTTTATTCTCTAACTTGAATTGTATTATTGGAAATGGTTAGTAAGTATCTACAAATGTTTAATGTCAATCTATCCAGTAATCCTATTGTAAAACTCTTTTTTGGCGGTGTCGTTATCT
This sequence comes from Nonlabens ulvanivorans, assembly GCF_000732625.1. GTDB lineage: Bacteria > Bacteroidota > Bacteroidia > Flavobacteriales > Flavobacteriaceae > Nonlabens > Nonlabens ulvanivorans. The sequence continues at coordinate 91,200 of NZ_JPJI01000032.1, read as the reverse complement.
CCAAATAACCATCGCACCACATGTTCATCCCACATGCCATCATAATCTTCTTGACTTATGATTTTACGATCCATAGCAAGGTCTAAAATTTTACCAGGATAACTAGATTGTTTTTCGCTATCCATTTCTCCTAATGGGTAAGGATCATCTAGCCCCATAAGAACTTGTTTTGCTCCTTGATTTTCTACCAGTAGTTTCAGTGAACCAGTGTCGTGTACTAACGTGTCAAAAAAGATATTAGGATGACCTACTGATTTACGTGGATGTGTTTTACCTTCAAACAAATCAGGTCTACCGTCAAAGCCTTGAATTCTACGACCGAGGTTCATTTGCGCAAGCTGTCCACCATGGGCAAAGCATATGCGCATACCTGGATATTTAAAAGCATACCCATTCAAAGTTAGAAAGTGGTAAGCATCTGCACACTGAGCGAGCATCCATATCAAATGAAAACGCCATGAGGTATTTTGTAATTTGATAAATTTCTCACCATCATAAGGATGAATTTCTACAGCTAGATTTAGTTCGCTAGCTAATTCAAAAATGGGTTCGTTTTCCTCATCAAAAATACATCGCCAGGTACCTATTGTATCCATGTAGTGTGTTGGTAAACAAAGCAGTTTCATGCCTAGCACTTTTACACAACGTTCTATTTCCCATAAAGCACCTCTTACAAAACCTGGGTGAACCACAAAACCACTTGTGAATTTAGAAGGATGATCATGTTGCACCTTTGCATTAAAATCATTTTGAAAACGCAAGGCCTGTTTCATTTCTTCTAGGCGCAAACCGTTTCCATATAGCTGGCTTAGATTCAAGATAACAGCATGATCTATTTTGTACTTATCCATCCATTCTAGTTTTTCATCTAGAAAAAAGCTGGAATCCGTAACAGGACGTGACCAATCCTTTTGTAACATGTTCTTGCGTTCAGGATCTACCCAAAAAATTCCTTTTTCACGCATGAAATCCGGAATCTGCTCTGGATATGGAAGTAAATGCGAGTGACCGTTAATGCGTAGTTTTTTTGACATGTTGCTAATTTAATACTATTCTTAATACCTTGAAATATGAATCTACAATAGGTTCATAAGAAGAAAAGAGTTCATCATCAATAGTGTCTAAGTTTAACTTTTTTTCTATTTCTATTAGAATCTCTGTTTGCTCTGCTCCGTGGTTGCTGATCAGTAGATCGTTATAAATATGGTCTTCGGGAAACAAGGCTTCTTTTGCTACGGCAGAATAATCTTGAATACTTGTTTTAACGGCATCTATTTGCTGCTGATGAAATCCTTGGGCTAGATAATGATTGTTAAATTCATCCCAGTCGTAATTCATAAGTTGACGTTCTTCAACGTACCCATTAATGAGTTTCTTACGTCTTTTAAATTCTCTATTTCTTCTGTAACTAAAAAGAAGAAGTAGTACTGCAACTAGGATAAAGTAAATCATCGTTTAAAATCTGCTATGTATTTTACGCCTTGCCTTATTGGGCCATAAAAAATAGTGCTGAAAAATTGTAAAATATCTTTATTAAAGACTTTTAGTTCTTCCTCCATCCACAGGTAAATTAATACCATTGATATAAGAAGCTTTTTCACTTGCTAGAAATGTGATGGCATTTGCCACCTCATCAGCTTCTGCAAATCTTCTTACTGGCACATAACTTTTCATTATGGCTGCAGCTTCATCTTCACTATGATTTGCACGTTGTGCTTTACCTTTGATAATAGCGTCTAGACGTTCCGTCGCTGTAAAACCTGGTAGTACATTGTTAACAGTAATGCCATGAGGTCCTAGTTCGTTGGATAAAGTCTTAGCCCAATTTGCTACGGCGCCGCGTATTACATTAGAAACTCCTAGAAAGTCGATAGGTGCTTTTACGCTAGTGGAAATAATATTGATAATACGTCCATAACCAGCTTCTTTCATGCTAGGGAAACAAGCTTTAGCCAGAATTTGGTTGCATTTTATATGTTGTGTAAATCCTGATTCTAGCGCACTCACCTCTGCATCGATAAGCCATCCAGCGGCAGGTCCACCAGTGTTATTGATAAGGATGTGTATCGGGTTCGCTTTCGCGAAAGCGTTTATTACATCACTTAACTCATCTGGTTTTGAAAAATCAGCTACTAGGTAATCGTGGTTTTGACCGTGTGATTGATCTAGTGTTTTTAAAACATCCTTAAGCTTATCTTCATTACGAGCTAAAAGTATTACTCGTGCACCAGCACTTGCAAATTGTTGCGCTGTCGCTTTTCCTATTCCGGCGCTGCTACCGCAAACTAATGCCGTTTTGTTGTGTAAATTAATCTCCATGCCGCTAAGATAATGATTTGGGCATACTGGACTCAAAAACGAGGTGCTTAATTATTCTAGAAATAATGTGATTTACATTCCTGTACGTATCGCCTCTACTGGATCTAAGCGAGACGCAGTTATTGCGGGAATAATTCCTGCAATAAGGCCTATAATAGCACTGACGCTAGTACCTAGAATGATGTTTTTAGTAGATAGGATAAAGTTAAAGTCTTCAACCATTGAGTTTGCGACGACAGTACCTAGCCACACAAATAGAAGACCAAATAAACCACCAAATAATGCTAAAATCACAGCTTCAAATAAGAATTGAAATAATATGAAACTATTTTTTGCGCCCAGTGATTTTTGAATACCAATCAAGTTAGTACGTTCTTTTACACTTACAAACATGATGTTTGCAATCCCAAATCCACCAACTAACATAGAGAATCCAGAAATGATTAGACCTATAATAGTCAGTGTTCCTGTAACCTGATCAAGAAAGTCTGCAAAACCTTTTAATGGATTGATAAAAAAGGTACTGATTTCATCATTTTTCAAACCTCGATAATTACGTAGTTTTTGCTCTAGTGTTGCAATAAACTCATCTTGATCCACACCTTTTTTAGGTTTTAATATCAGTGCAGTGGTTTTAGATTTATTGTTATCGCCATAGATTTTTCTAACAAAATTTACAGGGATAAACGCACTTTCGTCCTTAGGAGCACCTAAGTCTAGACCAGATCCTTGCTTACTGATCACGCCTATGATTGTAAATTTATTACCATACAGGCGTACTCTTTTGCCTAATGGATTAGTGTTTTTAAATAAATTTTGTGCCACCTCATAGCCTATAACAGCAACTGGTGCGCCGCTCACACTCTCGCTCTCACTGAAAAATCTACCTTGGTCTAGCTTTAGGTTTTCTAAATCATAAAACTCATTAGTGCCTGGTACGATGCTAACTCCGGTAGCTATTTTATCTTCATACTTAATGCTTTCTGGTGCAGAGAACATGGTAAAAGTCATGGCGTCTATGTCTTCCATACTGCGTTTAAGCATTTGAAACTCGTCATAAGAAACGTTAGGAAAGTTTTCATATTGATAGCGCTCGAGTTCAGTAGGTCCAAAAGAAACTTTTAAAACATAAATAGTAGAAATGTCTAGAGAACTTAATCCGTCGTTGATTTCTTGTTCTAAAGAATCTACAGCAGCAAGTACACCGATAATAGAGAAAATCCCAATGGTAACACCTAGTAATGAAAGAAAAGTGCGCAACAAGTTAGTGCGCAATGCACTCCATGCAAAAGAGAAACTTTCTTTTAAAAGACTTAAATAAATGAGCATTACTGCAGCCGGATTTTAGAATGGTTAAATCTACGTTATCTCATTGGACTATGATGTTGTAGAAATGTTACATAATTATACTTCTAAATGTGAAACTTGTTAAGTAATGGTGCAAAAGAAATGGCGCTTTGTTTTCCAATAAATAAATTAAAACCATAACAATCCATTACTTTTGCAACTTACTTTTTTAAGCATTTCACAACATGAGCAACATCACCGCAAAATCTGCATTAATTTCTGTTTTTCATAAAGACGGATTAGAACCTATTGTTAAGAAAATGAGCGAATTAGGAATCGCTATTTATTCAACAGGTGGTACTGAAAAATTTATTAACGACTTAGGGATACCTGTGATTCCAGTAGAGAATGTGACGTCATATCCATCCATTTTAGGTGGTCGAGTTAAGACATTACATCCTAAGGTATTTGGAGGTATTTTAAATCGTCGTGATCATGAAGGTGATGTGGCTCAACTTGCAGAGTATGATATACCGCAAATTGATATTGTTATAGTCGATTTGTATCCCTTTGAAAAGACGGTAGCTAGTGGAGCACCAGAACAAGATATTATTGAAAAAATTGACATAGGTGGTATCTCACTTATACGCGCAGCTGCAAAAAACTTTAAAGACACACTTTGTGTATCTACCATGGATGATTATGGTAAGTTGTTAAACGTGCTAGAAGAAGGAAATGGAACAACAACTGTAGATCAGCGCAAAGAATTTGCCGCAACAGCCTTTGATATTTCTTCTCATTATGACAGTGCGATATATAATTATTTTGCTGGTGATTCTGTGAATAAGTCTCTTAAAATGAGTCAACAAGATGTCATGCCATTGCGTTATGGAGAAAATCCTCATCAACGTGGCTGGTTCTATGGTGATTTTGAAAGTATGTTTACTAAATTACATGGTAAGGCGCTTTCTTATAACAATTTACTAGATGTAGATGCCGCTGTTAATTTAATGAGTGAGTTTGTGGATGACGCTCCGACATTTGCAGTCTTTAAACATAATAATGCTTGTGGAGTTGCTCAAAGAGATTCGATTCACCAGGCATATGTAGATGCTCTTGCTGGTGATCCAGTATCTGCATTTGGAGGGATTTTAATATCTAATGTAGAGATTGATGTGCCTACAGCGACAGAAATCCATAAACTTTTTTGCGAGGTGGTAATCGCACCTTCATTCGATCCTGCAGCACTTGAGATTTTAAAAGGTAAGAAGAATAGAATCATGCTGGAGCTTGTTGGAGATGCGCTTTCGCGAAAGCGTAACACTAACGCTCTAGAAGTAAGAGCTAGCTTAAATGGTTATCTAGTCCAAGATGCTAATCTAAAAACAGATACTAAGGAAGATTTAAAAACGGCAACTGAATTAGCTCCAACGGAAGCACAAATAGAGGATTTATTATTTGCTTCAAAGCTTTGTAAACATACTAAGTCTAACACTATCGTACTGGCAAAGAATAAACAATTGTGTGCTAGTGGAACCGGTCAGACGTCACGAGTTGATGCGTTAAATCAGGCAATTCATAAAGCGCAGTCTTTTAAATTTGATTTACAAGGTGCTGTGATGGCAAGTGATGCATTTTTCCCTTTTCCAGATTGTGTAGAAATTGCAGATAATGCAGGTGTTAAAGCCGTGATACAACCAGGTGGATCTATAAAAGATGAATTATCGATAGATTATTGCAATAAAAATGATATTGCGATGGTTTTCACTGGTACAAGACACTTTAAACACTAAGAATTGTGTTAGCTTTGTAAAGCTCAAGTAATTAAACCCTTTTTCCTCCTTAACACTTATGGGATTTTTTGATTTTCTAACAGAAGATATTGCTATCGATTTAGGTACGGCAAATACTCTTATAGTCCACAACGGTAAAGTCGTTGTAGATAGTCCATCTATTGTTGCACGCGATCGCACTACTGGAAAAATTATTGCAGTAGGTAAAGAAGCGGCAATGATGCAAGGAAAAACGCATGAGAATATCAAAACTATAAGACCATTGAAGGATGGCGTTATTGCAGATTTTGACGCAAGTGAGAAGATGATCTCGATGTTCATTAAAGAAATACCTGCGTTAAAAAAGAAGCTTTTTACTCCATCATTGCGCATGGTGATTTGTATTCCATCAGGTATTACAGAAGTGGAAATGCGTGCGGTAAAAGATAGTGCAGAGCGTGTTAATGGAAAAGAAGTTTATCTAATACACGAGCCTATGGCTGCGGCCATAGGTATAGGTGTAGATATCATGCAGCCTAAAGGTAACATGATCGTTGATATAGGTGGTGGAACAACTGAGATTGCAGTAATCGCTTTAGGAGGAATTGTATGTGATAAGTCTGTAAAGATTGCAGGTGATGTATTTACTAATGACATTGTTTACTACATGCGTACACAACATAACTTATATGTTGGAGAACGTACTGCTGAGAAAATTAAAATACAAATAGGTGCCGCAACTGAAGATCTAGAGGTGCCGCCAGAAGAGATGAGCGTTCAAGGACGTGATTTACTTACTGGGAAGCCTAAAGAGGTTAAAATTGGATACAGAGAAATAGCCAAAGCTCTTGATAAATCAATTTTACGAGTAGAAGATGCTGTTATGGAGACGTTATCACAAACTCCACCTGAACTTGCTGCAGATATATATAATACAGGAATATATCTAGCAGGTGGTGGATCGATGTTGCGTGGTCTTGATAAGCGTCTTTCTCAAAAAACAGATTTACCTGTTTATATTGCAGAAGATCCACTACGAGCTGTAGTGCGTGGTACTGGTTTGACTCTTAAAAATATCGAGCGTTACAAAAGTGTATTAGCTAAATAAAAGTTACTAGATGCAGCAAATTATCAATTTTCTGATCAAGTACAGAAACTTGCTGCTCTACCTGAGCTTATTATTGATTGCACTTGTTTTTACCGTTCAATCGCATAGCTATCATCGCAATTCATTTGTACATTCTACAGGTAATATAACGGGTTCTTTTTTAAGTTCTCGTAGTGGAATTTATGATTACCTAAATCTGAAAGAAGAGAATGATAAACTGCGTAAAGAAAATGCGATGCTACGCATGAAAGCTTTAGTTACAGCAGATACCTTACTAGGTGATGAGACCACATTTTTATTTTCTGAAGATGTCCCTTATCGAGTATTTCCTTCTCGCGTGATTAAAAATGATTATTCAAAACGAGATAATTTTATCACGTTAGATATAGGAATTGATCAAGGTATAGAACCTGATATGGGTGTGGTTACTACTAATGGTATTTTGGGGATTATTGATATATCAAGCAATCGTTTTTCAAGGGTTATCTCAATTTTAAATTCTGAAATTTCTCTAAACGCGCAAATTAAAGGTAGTAATGTCATAGGGTCGTTGACATGGGATGGGAATGATCCTTATATGATGTCCTTAGTAGATGTCCCTAGACTTGCTAAAGTAACTAAAGGAGATACTATAGTTACAGGAAGACAAAGTACTACATTCCCGCCAGATATTCTTATAGGTACTATTAGAGATGCTCAACTGGTAGAAAATGGTAGTCGCTATAAAATTGATGTTGCTCTGTTTAATGATATGACAGATATAGGGACTGCATATGTGATTAAAAGTCGCGATGTGAAACCATTACAAATTATTGACACACTAACTACTAATGTCAATGAATAGCACATTGTTAAATAACGTCGTACGTTTTATAGCCTTACTATTATTACAAGTATTTGTAATGGATGAAGTAAATTTTATGGGCTATATCAGTCCATTAGTTTATTTGTTATTTATTGTGTTGTATCCTGTTGATAATAACCGATGGTCTTTTTTAATTCTATCTTTTTTACTAGGTTTAATTGTTGATACTTTTCAAGACACCGGTGGTGCTCACGCCGCAGCCTCATTAACACTTGCATTCGTGAGACCAGTACTGCTTAAACTGGTTTATGGAGAAGGATATCTTACCAAGAACCTTAAAATCTTAAAATCACCATTAGATCGATTTTCTTTATTACTTGTACTAGGTGTTTTAATACATCATTTAATATTGTATTTGCTCATATATTTTAACATCAGTCAGGTACTTCAGGTGTTGCAAATGACGTTGTTTATAGGCTTGTCTTCTATCTTTATGGGAGTCGTTTTGTTTGTTTTATTTGGATGGCGCAATAAATCATGAAAAGATTATTATTCTTTTTCTTAGTTACCATAGTGGGACTTACTTTGATAGGTAGGGTTTTCTACCTTCAAATAATTAAGGGTGATTCCTATAAGCTTAAATCAGAATTAAATGCTGTTAAAAGTATTTATGACATCCCAGAACGAGGCTTTATTTACGATCGCGATGGAGATTTAATGGTGGCAAACCAAGTCGCTTACGATATCATGATGATTCCTAAGGAGCTTAAAAAATTTGATACCCTACAATTATGCACGCTATTGCAAATGGATAAGACTAGATTAAAGTCTAAAATTCAGGATGCAAAAGATTGGTCATGGCAAAAAGGAAGCGTAATCGTTCCTCAACTCACACAAGAAGAGTTTGCGCCCTTGCAAGAGAAATTACGTAAGTTCCCTGGGTTTTATGCTCAGAAAAGATCCTTGCGTAAATATATGGTAGATCATAGTGCTAGTGTATTGGGCTACATACGTGAGGTAAGTCCTGAGAAAATTAAAAAAGATCCTCGATATCAATCTGGAGATTTATCTGGTAAAGCAGGAATTGAACTCCAATATGAGCAAGAATTAAGAGGTAAAAAAGGAGTGAAACACTTTATAAGAGATCACTATGGGCGACCTAAAGAATCTTATGAAAATGGTAGATATGATACCATACCTAATTCTGGATTAGACCTGACGGTAACATTAGATAATGACTTGCAGGCATATGCAGAATTATTGATGAAAAATAAACGAGGTGGAATAGTTGCGATTGAACCACAGACTGGTGAAATTCTAACTCTAGTTACTGCACCATATTATGATCCTGCACTGTTGATGGGACGTGATCGTTCTAAAAACTCTGTTCTGATTTTTAATGATACCATAAAAAAGCCTGGTGTTAATAGAGCTCTTCAGGCAGAGTATGCACCAGGCTCACCATTTAAAGTTATCAATGCGTTAGTAGGTCTACAAGAAGGTGTAATCACAACGACTGAGAAATTGAGGTGTAATCATGGATATGATTATGGCGGTAGAAAACCATTAGGATGCCATAGTCATCAATCACCTCTTGCTTTAAATACAGGTATTGCCGAATCATGTAATGCTTATTTTGCACAGGTTTACCGACGTATTATAGAAAAAGGAAGTACTCCTGAAGAAGGAATGGATAATTGGAATAGGCATGTTACTAGTTTTGGTCTAGGAGATTATTTAGGTTACGATCTTCCGGTAGGTCGAGCAGGATTAATACCAGATGGCAAATACTATTCTAGCCGATATAAATATAAATGGTATGCACCTACTACGATTTCAAATGCGATAGGGCAAGGTGAGGTAATCACAACACCTATACAACTGGCTAATATGACGGCTGCGATAGCAAATCGTGGATATTTTTATAGACCACATATTATTAAAGCTATTGATGGCGAACCTATTGATAATCCAGATTATACAGTAAAAAATTACACCACCGTTGATGCTCGACATTTTGAACCAGTAGTGGAAGGAATGACAGCCGTTTATAAAACTGGAACAGCAAAGTATGCACAAATCCCAGGAATAGAAATTTGTGGTAAGACTGGTACCGTAGAAAACTTTGTTAAGATTGATGGTAAACGCACACAACTTACAGATCATTCCGTATTTATAGCTTTTGCACCAAAAGATAATCCTCAAATAGCGATTGCAGTATTTGTTGAAAATGGTTATTGGGGTTCTCGATATGCTGCAAAGATTGCCAGTTTACTCATTGAAAAACATATCAAAGGTGAGATTACTCGTAAAGATTTAGAAAAATATTTACTTACGCATAGCTTAGAGTATGAGTATGAAAAGCAATATAGCGGCGAGCCCTTTGAAATAAACCCTAAAGTGGATAAAGGCCTTATTGCACCACAACCTAATGCTTTAAATCCGTAAAATGGGAATAGGAGATAAGCCTAAGTTTGATATCTATATCATTTTAATCTATCTAGCCTTACTATTGATAGGTTGGTTGACCATATACTCTGCTGCTCAAGTTTCTCAATACCATGGTATTCTAGATATGGATCAACTGTACGGCAAGCAAATCTTATGGATTGGATTAGCGTTTCTAATTATCAGCTTCATACTGGCAATGGATGTGAAGTTTTTTGAACGTTTTGGAAGTATTATTTATATTATTTCACTCTTATCATTATTAGGCTTGTTCGTTTTTGGTAAAGAGTTAAATGGAGCAAAATCTTGGTACTCTTTAGGTAGTATGACCTTACAGCCCAGTGAATTTGCAAAGGCGGCAACAGCTCTAGCCGTCGCAAAATTTTTAAGTGGTATTAATATATCACTTAAAAATACTAAAGACTTACTACTAGTAGGTCTTATCATAGCATTACCAGCTTTGTTTATTATACCACAACCAGATCCAGGAAGTGCACTAGTCTATGGCGCATTTTTCTTTGCTCTTCATAGAGAAGGTTTATCCTTGTGGTATCTCAGTCTGGTATTAGTAGCAATAGGTTTGTTCTTGGGGACTTTAGTTTTAGGAACATGGTGGATTGCATTGATTATTTTAATCGCGATGACCGTTATTTACTTGCTTTCGCAAAAGCGTAGACATAAAAAGCGATTGCCTAAACCTAGAATCATTCTGTTTTTAATCATATCTGGTGTATGTGTTTTGTATTCTCTTTCCACAAATTATATATTTAATAACTTGTTAGAAGACAGACACAGAAATCGTATCGATATCGTATTAGGTAGGGTAGAGGATAATCAAGGTGTAGGTTATAATATTAATCAAAGTGTTATTGCTGTGGGAAGTGGCGGTTTTGCTGGTAAAGGACTTTTAGAAGGTACACAGACGCAAGGTGGATTTGTGCCGGAGCAAGAAACTGACTTTATCTTTAGTGCCATAGGTGAAGAATGGGGATTTATAGGTGCGTCGTTAGTCATTATCTTATTCATGTCCTTATGCTATCGATTGATTATTATGGCCGAAAGACAGAAGAATCAATTTGCCCGTATATATGGTTATAGTGTGGCAGGAATTTTCTTTATACATTTTTTCGTAAATATAGGTATGGTATTGGGCTTACTACCTACCGTTGGAATACCGTTGCCATTTATGAGTTATGGTGGTAGTGGTTTATGGGGTTTTACCATATTATTATTCATTTTTGTGAAATTAGATGGTCATAGAATGAGCTATGAACATTAAATGAGTTTATGAAATTACTGAAAGGTTTATTCCATGTTCTAATGGTCATAATATTGACATTAGTTACCCAAGTAGGTGGATTGATATGGATTCTAGTTTTCGGCTATTTTAAATATTGTAAATCAAATTGGATTTTATGGAAAAGACTTAGTGTTTTCTGTGTCGTTTACATCTTTTCTATTTTTACTATAGTACCTATAGCGGCAAGTATCGATAATCGTAAAATGTTGCCAGTGTTTCATGAAACCATACGACCACATAACATGGGGTACGTTCTATTATGTCGCAATTATGTGCGCTATGATTTGTACACAGTTCTAGAAGATGTTTCTGATAATTATAGAGATTCAAAATATAATGGATTGCAATTGGTGTACCTAGATGCAGGCTTTCCTTTCATAAATGGTTTTCCATTATTACCACATCTAAGTCATAATGATGGGCGCAAAGTGGATGTGGCTTTTGTATATAAGGATGGAACTAGAGGTTCTCATTACAATTTGAATCCTTCGTTAATTGGATACGGAGTTTATGAAGAGCCTCGAGATAATGAGTTCAATCAAACACAGGCTTGTGAAGATGCTGGTTACTGGCAGTACGATTATGCTAAAGCGCTAGGATTTAATGTAGATAAAGATGTGTCGTTAAATGAACAGCTTACTAAACAACTAATTGAGCAAATACAGTCGCATCCTAAGGTGCAAAAGATATTTATCGAGCCTCATTTAATCAAACGCTTAAATATTAAAAATATAAATACTAAATTAAGGTTTCATGGCTGTCATGCGGTAAGGCACGATGATCATATTCATTTTCAAGTAATCCCTTAATTGAGAATTACCATCCTTTACTACTATTTGAGGCTTCTAGTTCATTCTCTACATGATCGGGTATTTGAGAGAAGAAATCTATACCAGTTTGTTTTTCTATTTCGTCTACTGACGTAACATAATCGTAGATAGGTTTACTACTAGCTTTATGAGGCATTAAAAAGGCTAGTATTTTTTCATTACCACTTTTATCTTGTCTATAAATTATTTTATAAAATGCAGATGGTACCGTCACATTTTCTGTGCCTATTTCATCCATGTTACCTTTAAAAACAGGTCCGGTCACTACATATAGTTCATCGTATCGTTTAGCATAGTATCGCGTTTTTTGTTCTAGTCGATTCCATATACCAGCATTGAACTCGTGTTCTTGTGGACTTATATTTGATGTTAGGAAGGTTTCTTCATATACCTTTTTGCTACCTGTTCTATCACCTGCTGGTACTAAATGACCTCTATCATATCCACTTTTTTTATAATTGCGCCAGTGCGCAGCACCAGTTTTTACTGAGTTATCAATTTCAAAATAAGGTCTTTTAAAGTTATTATTAGTAATGTCGCTTTCTCTTAGTACATGAGCTGTCCATTCGGCTTGCTCATGTTTTTCACTATAAGAGAGGCTGTAGGTACTGTGGTGTATGACCTGATTGTTTGAACTAGGCAAAAAGTCTTTACGTGATAAAGGTTTGAATCCATCAGCATCTTGATCATTTATAGTCTGCTGATTTTCTTGTTCAAGTATATGCTGAGAAGCTTCTTCATTACGGTGCGTTTCATAAAAATAAAAACATACAGCGATAACTATAAGTATGATTGCGTAGATCGATTTTTTCATATTAAGTAGTTTTTACATCTAGCGCATCTCTTAAGGCATTTCCTAAGAGCATGAATGCCATTACTAGTGTCATGATTGCTATTCCAGGTACAAGCGCAAGATAAGCTTTATCTAAAATGATGTATTGATAGTGATCTTTTATCATACTACCCCAACTAGGCATAGGTGGTTGTGCTCCTATTCCTAAGAAGCTTAAACCACTTTCTATAAGAATTGCTGCTGCAAAGTTAGCTGCACTGATTACAATAATAGGTGCCATGATATTAGGTAAGATATGTTTTGTAATAATTCGATAACTGTTGAATCCTAATGCTCTTGCTGCGGTAACATACTGGAATTCTTTAGCGACAATTATTTGTCCTCGGACTACACGGGCTACTTCTACCCACATGGTGAGTCCTACCGCTATAAAAACTGTAAAGAAGCCTTTTTCTAAAGCGATGCTTATAGCAATAACCATTAATAGAGTAGGTATGGACCAGGTAACATTAATCAACCACATAATGATGGTGTCTATGAAACCGCCAAAATATCCAGCTAATGCGCCCAGTGTAATACCTATGATTAATGATATAAAAACGGCGATAAAACCTATCGAGATGCTAATTCTTGCACCTATCATCATGCGGCTTAATAAATCACGACCATATTTATCAGTACCTAATAGAAATGTTTTATGCGAGGTGTAGCTTTCGCGAAAGCGTGATAATTCCATCCCATCTGCTACAGCAAAGTTTGCATCTACAAAATCAAGTTGGGAACCATTAACATCATAAGGTCTATAATAACTCCGATCATTTTCAATTTTTAGTTCGGAATAAGGTATTTCTTCTTGATTTGATTTGCGGCCATTCCACCAGTCCCAAATACTAGAAGGAAGACTAGCCACAGGAAGCTCTAACATGTTTACTTCAAAACCTGGTGGTTGTGAGTGAATAGATAGGTGCATCTGGTTGGCATATGCTGTGTTGTCTGGTGCAATGATATAAGCAAATAAAGCGATTACTATATAAAAAGCAATCACGCTTAAACTCAAAACGCCCCAAAAATTCCTCTTGAATTTTTGGAGCGCTAAAGTCGTTAATGATGCCGATTTATGTGACATTAATTTTTAATGGTAGATACTCTTGCATTTTGAATATTAGAAACTTTCAAATCTTTGAGTACGTTAATTGCTTCTGCAAGATACACATCTTGAGAAAGACTCTTGTGCCAGCGTTCACGCTTTTCTGCAAGTAAGCTATCTTTTGCAATTAATTCTTTTTCATAATTTACATATTCAAAAGATAAATCGTTTTTATAGTCCTCTAGTTTTTCAAACTTTTCTGTTTCTTTTTCTAAACGATGAAGTCTTTCTTTGTAAGCTGTATAGTTTAATGGTATTATATTTTCTTCTCGTTGATCACTCATCCATTTTGCATTTTCATCGATAAGTTGAAACGTTTCATTAGAATTAATTCTAGCTTGGGATTTTGCAATGGTGCTATTAAAATCTATATACTTATTAAATTTAGTATACGATGCAGCTGGAATTTCATCATAAGGTAATGGGAATTCCTCATCGCGTTCACCTATGTCAATATAGCTATAACGATCTGGAGTTATGATATCACTTTTTACACCTTCTAATTGGGTGCTTTTTCCATTGATTCTATAGAATTTTTGAGTAGTCAATTTAATGGCTCCTAGGTCACCTAGATCGCTATTGCGCACCCATCTATTCAAATCTTCAAAATTTTGAACAGTTCCTTTTCCAAATGTTTGCTTAGACCCAATGATAACAGCACGTTCATAATCCTGTAATGCGGCTGCTAGAATTTCTGAGGCACTTGCCGATAATTCATTAACCATAATTACTAATGGACCATCCCATATAATACTAGGGTCATCATCACTATATGTTTGAGTACGTTCATTTTTAAGTGCCACCTGCACAACAGGTCCTTTTTCTATAAAAAGTCCTGCCATTTCTATAACTTCTCTTAATGATCCACCACCATTATTACGCAAGTCTAACACAAGACCGTCCATGCCCTGCATTTTAAGACGCTCGATTTCTTTTTTAATATCATCTCCAGACGCACGACCATTTCTATTTTCCATGTCAAAATAAAACTTAGGTAGATTGATCAATCCATAGTTAATACTGCCTTCAGGATCTTTTACAATTACTGACTTAGCAAATGTTTCTTCTATTTCTACTACATCACGTGTTAGAGTTACATCTTCTATTGTACCGTCAACACGTTTAAGAGTTAAAATCACTTTAGTTCCTTTAGGACCTTTAATAAGATCCACTGCATCACTAATACGCATTCCGACAATACTTGTTGCCACAGTATCTTTTTCTTGTGCTACTTTTAAAATTACATCACCTACTTCTACATCTTGACTTCTCCATGCTGGTCCACCAGATATAATTTCTAAAACCTTGATGTAATCCATTTTCTTTTGTAATCGAGCGCCTATACCTTCTAACTTACCACTCATTGCTGTGTCAAAACGATCTTTATTTTGTGGAGCAAAGTAACTCGTGTGAGGATCAAAGTAAGCCATCACGCTATTTAAGTATAGGGAGAAATAATCTAATCTTTCAATGTCTTTACTGAAGTCAAAGTTTTCTTCCATAGAACGCTTTACTTCATCACGTACTTCTTTTTCAATGGCAATTACAGTTTTTCTTTCATTTTCAGGCTTGTCTTCCTGCTCCTCCATTTTGTCATAATAACTACCCAAAGCACTTAATTTTAACAACTTGCGCCAGTGGTTTTTAAGTTCTTTTGAATCTTTTGCATAAGGGATGTTTTCATAATCCGTATCCATAACCTCATCTTTATTAAAATCAAAAGGTTCTTTGATAACCTGAGAAAATAGCTTCTCAGCTTCTTTGCGTCTTTGCTCTAATCTCTCATAAGTAAGTGTAAATAACTGAACTCTACTATCTCTGATTTCATCATCTAATAAAAACTCATAGTTAGCAAACTCTTGATAATCAGATTCTAGAAAATATCTTTTTGCTGGATCTAAATCATTGATGTAATTTTTAAAAACCTTTTGAGAAAATTCATCTGTTAGATCAGCAGGTGAGTAGTGATTGCGTTGTAATACATGTGATATAAGGTTTACTAAAAGCTCTTCCTTATCTTTATCTCCTGGATCGATATCTTTAGTAAAACTACAACTGGCAGTAGCTGCGAGCAAAACTAATATGGCAATTGCCACGTTATTTTTTATAAAATTCATAAGTCCTTTCATTTGTCTATTCTAGTGATGTAAAAATCGTGCCACTTTACATTGCACAATGTATAACAAGAGATTGATATGCTATCGCTAATTTACTTAATTTTAACCTCGATAAAAATTTTATGGAAAACATTAAAAAACCACTTATTCTCGTTACTAATGATGATGGTATCACAGCTCCAGGAATAAGAATGCTAATTGAAATAGCTAGAGAATTAGGTGAGGTTGTTGTAGTAGCACCGGACAGTCCTCAAAGCGCAATGGGTCATGCAATAACGATTAATAATACTTTACATGTAAAAGAATTTAAAGAGCATAGTCATGATCATAAGGAATACACAACGAGCGGTACGCCTGTTGATTGTGTAAAAATGGCTAGCCACGAGATTTTAGATAGAAAACCAGATTTGTGCCTTAGTGGTATTAACCATGGAAGCAACAGTGCTATTAATGTTATATATAGCGGTACTATGAGTGCAGCGGTAGAAGCAGGTATTGAAGGTATACCAGCAATCGGTTTCTCACTTTGTGACTATGACCATGATGCAGATTTTGATGCTGCAAGACCATTTATTAAAACAATAATCGAAAATGTTATTCATAATGGAATGGCAAGAGGAGTGGTTTTTAATGTAAATATTCCTAAAGCAAAAAGAGAAGAAATAAAAGGAATAAAAATTTGTCGTCAGGCAAATGCTTATTGGGTAGAAGAATTTGATAAGCGCACGAATCCATATGGGAAGGATTATTACTGGCTTACCGGTAAATTTGTTAATGACGATAAAGGAGAAGATACAGATGAATGGGCACTAGCTCATAATTATATTTCTATCGTACCTACACAATATGATCTGACTGCACATCATTATATAAGCGAACTTAATACTTGGGATTTTGGTAATTAAAATTATAAAAGGTTTTCTATTAGGTCTTTTAGCAAATTTTATAGGTACATATCTATATGTATACTTCTTTGCTCCTTACAGTTTTGAAACAATGATGGAAAGCGCGGTAGAAAAGGGCTTTATGGGCGGACTTATAGGTCTGGGAGCAGTATTAAATCTGTTGCTGTTTTTCTTTTTCTTAACTACAAAAATTTATAAATTTAAAAAAGTAGCTCAGCCTTATGAAGCACGTGGTGTTTTAATGGCCACAATACTGGCAGCTCTAGCAGTTATGTACTTTGAATTCTAGAATATGAAATACTATATCATTGTAGGTGAGGCTAGTGGCGATTTGCACGGTTCTAATCTTATGAAATCTTTACGTCAGCAAGATCCAGATGCACAATTTAGGTTTTGGGGTGGTGATCTTATGGAAGCAGTAGGTGGCGAGCAGGTCATGCACTATAAAGAACGTGCAATAATGGGTTTTACTGAGGTGATTAGAAAACTGGGTACAGCTCTCAAAAACATCAAATATTGTAAAGAAGATATAGTGCGATACCAGCCGGATGAGCTCATATTTATGGATTATTCTGGATTCAATCTACGTATTGCAAAATGGGCAAAACCTCAAGGCTTTAATACACACTACTATATAAGTCCACAAGTATGGGCTTCTAGAGAAAGCCGTGTAAAAACCATTAAGGCAAATATCAATCACATGTATGTGATACTTCCTTTTGTAAAAGATTTTTACGAGCAAAAACATAATTATCCAGTCGATTTTGTAGGGCATCCTATCATAGATGCGATCGATCAACATCATCAAGTTAATCATGTTGAGTTTCTAAAAGAGTATCAGTTAGACGATAGACCATTAATAGCATTATTGCCAGGTAGTCGCAAGCAAGAAATTAGTAAAATGCTAGGTGTTATGTTACAAATGGTAGATCAGTATCCTGACTATCAATTTCTAATTGCAGGATCTCCTGGTCAGGAAGCAAGTTTTTATAAGCCATTTTTAAAAAAGAATGTTACCCTAGTGATGAATCGTACTTACGATATTTTAAGCCTTTGTCATGCTGCACTAGTGACCTCTGGTACGGCAACATTAGAAACAGCATTGTTTAAAGTACCTCAGGTAGTTTGTTATAAAGGCAGTTCTATCTCATATCGTATCGCAAAATTAATTATCAAACTAGATTATATCTCGCTAGTTAATTTAATTATGGATAAAATGGTCGTTACAGAGTTGATACAGAAAGATTTTAACGCTACAAACCTTAAGAAGGAGCTTGATATGATACTTAATCCCACACAGCGCAATCGCATTTTTGCTGACTATTATGAGCTCGAAAAGCGTCTAGGCGGCATAGGTGCCAGTGATAAAGTAGCTTCTTTAATTATTAAAAACTCACAGAAGTAGTATGATGATGTTGTTCTCGCTTTCGCGAAAGCGTATTTATAAAGTCAACTTAACAAAAATATTTGTTGTTAGTTTAACCAGCATGATGCTCTTAGGGACTTCATCTTGTAAGAGCTCTAAGCCTAGAATAGTTACCACAAAAAAAGAAGCAGCAAAACGTTATCCAGATAGAGTATACACTTCTTCTCGAGAGGTGAAAGCAGAGTCTGTAGAGAAACCCGTAGCTAGCACAGCGCCTTCTCGAGTAGATGATAAAAAGACAGCGCCAATACTGAAAGACGCTATTGAAACTGCGCTAAGTTATAAAGGTACAAAGTACAAATACGGTGGTAGTTCACGCAGTGGTATGGACTGTAGTGGTCTTATACATGTAAGTTTTAAAGAAGCAGGTAAATCGGTGCCTCGTACAAGTGCTAGTTTATATAATGCTGCTAGTACTATTGATTTTAAACAAGTGGAGAAAGGTGATTTATTATTCTTTGCTACAGGAAAAAACAAAACTAGAGTGAACCATGTAGGACTAGTAGTAAAAACGACACCTGCAGAAATTAGTTTTGTTCATTCTACCACCTCACGTGGTGTAATCGTTTCTACCATGAATGAAGGTTACTGGCTCAATGCCTATTTAAGTGCTGGTAGATTAGAGTAGGGCATTTCTTTATTTTCTGAAATTATTTTGTTAACTTCATATAATGAAGTGGTTAGGATATCCTATTTATAGGTTACTGTTAGCATATGTGATAGGATTGTTGATTGCGATGTATCTGCAAATTACTATAGATATTGCTTTTATAGTTCTATCCACATCTTTTCTTATCTTATGTTTTTCCATTTTTTTCAGTAGAACTAATACCGTATTCAAGGCGCTTTTTAGTTTTTCAGTAATATTTTTCCTTATTGCCTTAGGAGTGTTAAATATGGTAAGTAAGAGACCTATTAATCAGTCCCATCATTTTTCTAATCACACCATACACGGTAAGGAGCAAATGATTACGTTTCAATTAACGGATCAGTTAAATCCTAATGCTTACAATGATCGATTTTATGCGCGTATTAATGAAATCGATGGTAAAAATGTTACAGGTAAGGTCCTGGTCTTATTTAAAAAATCAGATAGTGTTGAATACAAAATAGGTCATAGACTTACTGTTTATGATGATATTAGTCAAGCTAGTGATGAGCGCAATCCAGGCGATTTTAATTATAAGGAGTATCTCGCTTTGATTGATGTCCATGGGCAGATTTATGTCGATGATGATCATATACTCAATGTCTACGTCGGTGAGAACGAATCGTGGATTATTGCTTTAAGAAATCAATTAATGAATTCTCTTGAAACATCAGGCTTACAAGATAAGCCACTAGGAATAATTCAGGCCTTGATATTAGGACAACGCAATAATGTGGAGTCATCAGTCACGCAAAGTTTTAGAGATGCTGGTGTTATCCATATACTTGCTTTAAGTGGTTTACACGTTGGTATTATCTTACTCATTTTGCGCTGGTTTACGAATTGGTTAAAAGTTGTAAAAAATGGTCGCTGGCTACAAAGTGCCGTTATAATAATATTGTTATGGATATTTGCTCTAATTACAGGCATGTCACCTTCTATAATGAGAGCGGTAACTATGTTCTCTTTTATTGCGATAGGTATGAATGTGAATCGTAAAACTTCCATTTTTCATAGCTTAGCACTATCTGCTTTTTTATTATTATTAATTAATCCTAAGCTACTATTTCACGTAGGTTTTCAATTGAGTTATACTGCAGTAATAGCTATCGTGCTAATCCAGCCTATTTTATACAATTTAATACAACCACGGTGGAAGGTGATTGATTACTTCTGGAAAATAGGCACTGTAACCATTGCTGCTCAAATAGGCGTTGCACCATTAAGCCTTTTTTATTTTCATCAGTTTCCAGGGCTGTTTCTTTTAGGTAATATGTTATTACTTCCTGTATTGCCATTAATAATAGGGCTCTCAATTCTATTATTAGCATCTTTGTGGTCAGGTATTCCGTCTTATTGGTTAGTTGAAATACTTAATTTAAGCTTGGATTGGATTGTAACTATCATTGAAAAAATTAGCTCTCAAGATCAGTTTATTATTAAAGGAATACATCTTGATCTCATAGAGCTTATTTTGATTTACATATTTATGATAAGTAGTGCGTTGTTTTTCTATCGTTCTGTAAGAAAAAGTAGGAGAGAACGAGTGCTCATTAAAGAACCAGGTTATAATTTACATATAGCTATAATTAGTATTATATGCTTTATAGGGTTTCAGTCTTTCAAAAAGTTGAAAACCGAAGACTCTAAGGTGGTAGTAATGCATCAAGCATCTGGTAGTGTAATAAGTATCAGTAATCGTGAAGAGGTTTTACTACTAGTTGATTTTCACGCTATGGATTCAACTAGGTCCATGGCAGCTCTAGATCGTATTAAATCTTCTTCATTACATAGAAATAAAATTATAACTATTGATTCTTTAAGTAATAAAGTGAAGTTTAATGATACAGAAGTAGTTGTTTTAGATGAATCTGGTGTGATATTAAAAAGCGCCGAAACCCCAATTTTACTTTTGTCTCACTCTCCAAAAATACATTTAGATAAAATAATAACTGCCTTAAGACCGCAAATAATTATTGCAGATGGTTCTAATTATAGAACTTATGTAAACCGTTGGAGGTTAACTAGTGAAAAAAGGAATATTACATTTTTAAGTACTTATGAAGAAGGTGCTATTAATTTGTGTCACCTTGAAGTTCATAAACAAAATTAGCTTGGTAATCCGACCACTTTTGACCGGTGTTTATTGATTTATACGTTTCATCTGCCAGCATGGTAATGTAGATCTCTAGTTTTTTAGGTCCCATTTTTCCTGGTACTGGATTGATAATACGTCCGGTTTCATCAAAGAAAACTAATGTAGGATATTCAAAAATGCGCATAAATCCTGCAAATTCATGTTGTGAACGTTCGTTACGTTGTTTCATCGGGTTACCATAAGTAGCCCCTTTATAGTTGATCACTTCTGTACCTTCTGCGTCGAATTTTACTGGGTAATAATTTTCATTAATAAAGGCAGCAATTTCTGGTTTGTCAAAGGCATATTTATCCATCCACTTACAGTTGGTACACCATTCTGTATATGCTTTTAATAAAATCTTTCTAGGTTCTTTCTTTTGAGCTGCAAGCGCTTCATCCATGGTCATCCAGTTCACTTGTGCGGTAGCAAATGAACCTATTAATAACATCATTACAAACATCCATTTCATAGGTATCCTTCTTTTGAAAATTCAAGGTAACAAAAAACGCACCACTATGGTGCGTTTTTTATAAAATATTAGGAAGATGTGGTTATCTGATTCCGTGCATCATTTTTACCAATAGTCTACTAAGTGCCAGCATTATAAAACCAGCAGCAATAGGAATGATGGTAAATATCATAAAGAATGTAGCCATACCATAATCTTCAACAATAGGATCAATATATCGACCTGTTAGTCCAGCTGCTGTATTTGCAATAAAGTTTGCAACAAACCATATACCGAACATTAACCCGACTAGTTTTCCTGGTGATAGTTTACTCACATAGGATAATCCTACAGGAGAAACACATAGTTCACCTAGTGTATGGAACAAATATGCTAGTATTAAGAAAATCATGCTTACCGATGCCGTTTTTGCTCCTAACGGAATTCCCATAGAACCAAATGCCAAAATTCCGAAACCAATACCTAGTAGAATTAGTCCGATAGCAAATTTTACGGGTCCAGAAGGATTTAATTTACTTTCCCAAATTTTAGAAAAAATAGGTGCAAATGCAATGATGAAGAATGAGTTTAAAATTCCAAACCATGAAGCAGGAACTTCAGGAGCAGGATCAGTGAATTGACGATATAACATCCATATTACAATTGCCCAAATGATAACAAAACTTAAACCTAGTAATATGTTGGATAAAGCAAACTTTACATATGTCTGTTTGAATAACATACCTAATACCCATGTGATAATTATCATAGGTATTACTGTTAATAGTGTATTGAAAATCTTAAATATTAATGCACCATCACCTTCTAATACACGATCTGTATAGTCTGCAGCAAAAATAGTCATAGATCCACCAGCTTGCTCAAAAGCCCACCAGAAAAAGATGGTAAAGAATGCTAGTACACCAATTACAATTAGTCGATCTGATACAACTTTAGAGCTTTTAGCTTCTTCTATAGTGTCTTCAATGGCGTCTTCAGTTTCTTCTAAGGCGTCTTCCATCGCATCATCAAAATCTTCAGCGCCTTTAGGAGATAATCCTATTTTACCAAAAATTTCTTGAGCAAAATAGAATTGCAACATTCCGACAAACATAAATATTCCAGCTAGTCCAAAACCATAGTGCCATCCAACAGATTCACCTATGTAGCCACAAAGTAAAATACCCAAGAAAGCACCAGCATTAATCCCCATATAGAATATCGTGTATCCAGCATCTTTCTCTTTGTCTTCTGTTTTGTATAATTTACCGACCATCGATGAAATGTTCGGTTTAAACATTCCATTACCTATGATAAGAAGAACGAGACCTAAATAAAAGAAAGTTCCTGTAAGTCCTTCAAGTGCCATAGAGGCATGGCCTAAAGTCATTAATAAAGCCCCTATAACAACGGCTTTTCTATAGCCTGTAATCTTATCTGCTATTAATCCACCAAAAATTGGAGTTACATAAACAAGACCTGTATAAAAAGCATACAAAGTCAACGCGTCAGCTCTATCCCAGCCCCAACCTTCGTCAAAGACTGATGCGACTAAGAAAAGAACAAGTAATGCTCTCATTCCATAATAAGAGAATCGTTCCCACATTTCAGTAAAGAAAAGAACAAACAATCCTGATGGATGTCCTAGAACTGTTTTTTGGTTCGTAAGTGAACCACCAAATTTATATTCCATTTGATTATTAATTAAGATTAGTGTTATTAAAGGTTATTATGAATAAAGTTTGTCATCTTGTTAAATAAATGGATGCGTGTATTGCCTCCATAAATTCCATGGTTTTTATCTGGGTAAATCGCCCAGTCAAATTGTTTGTTAGCCTGTACAAGAGCTTCAACCATGCGCATGGTGTTTTGTACATGTACATTATCATCTGCACTACCATGTATAAGTAGGTACTTACCTTTGAGCTTATCTACATGACTCATCGGGCTATTATTATCGTATCCACTTGCATTTTCTTGTGGTGTTGTCATATAACGTTCTGTATAAATGCTATCATAAAACCTCCAAGATGTAACCGGAGCAACTGCGATAGCAGTGCTAAAAGTATCATTACCTTGAAGAATACAGTTAGAACTCATAAATCCACCATAAGACCAACCCCAAATTCCTATTCTAGAACTGTCGATATAATCCATTGCGCCCATTTTTTTAGCTACCGCAATTTGATCTTCAACTTCATATTTACCTAACTCTTTTTGAGTCACTTTTTTAAAGTCGGCTCCTTTGTAGCCGGTACCTCGACCATCTACACATATTACTATATAACCGTCATTTGCTAGCATACTGTGCCAGTAATCATTTGCACCATACCAGCGATTGGCCACTTGTTGTGATCCAGGACCACTATATTGAAACATTAATAAAGGGTATTTCTTGCTAGGGTCAAAATTTGCAGGCTTCATAGTCCACATGTTCAAATCATTCCCGTTAATGTTGATTGTAGAAAACTCTTTTTGAGCAAACTTGTAATTATCAAGTTTATCTAATAATGCATTGTTATTTTGAATTTCTCGAACCTGCTCGCCTTTTTTAGAAGTATGTAAAGTATACATAGGTGGAGTAGTAGCGCTCGAGTAAGTATTAATGAAATAACTGAAATCACTACTAAAAGAAGCACTGTTCGAACCTATTTGGTTCGACAACTTCGACTTTTTCTTACCTTTTAAAGAAATAGAATAAATTCCGCGATTAATACTTCCGTCTTCTGTACTTTGGTAAAAAATGCGCTTGTTTTTAGCATCATAACCGTAATAAGAAGTGACATCCCAATTACCCGTTGTGATTTGTTTTTTTTCATTTCCATTAGCATCATAGTGATAGATATGTCTCCAGTTGTCTTTTTCGCTGGTCCATAAAAAACTACCATCTTCTAGGAACGTTAAGTCATCAGTAACATCTACATAAGCTTTATCTTTTTCTGTGAATGCAATGCTGGCATTACCCGATTGGTCTACATAATAAAAGTCTAGTACATCTTGATGTCTATTCAATACTTGCGCCGCAAGTTTACCATTAGGCGAGTAATTAATTCTTGCAATGTAAAATTCTTCATTGCGATTTAAGTTAATTTTATTACGCTTTCGCGAAAGCAGATCATATACATGCAATCCTACTACGGCATTCTTTTCACCAGCTTTAGGGTATTTAAAAACGTCTTGTTTTTGATATAGTCCGTTACCATAAACATCCATAGAAAATTCTGGAACATCACTCTCGTCAAACGAGATAAAAGCGATTTGCTTACTGTCTGGACTCCATTGGTAAGCACGTACTATGGCAAATTCTTCTTCATAAACCCAATCAGAAACACCATTGATGAGTTTGTTGTCTATACCATCAGTAGTTACTTGAGTAGTTTTTCCTGAGGCTAAATCTTTGTAATAAATATTGTTCTCAAACACATAAGCCACTTTTTTACCATCTGGAGAAAGTGCCGGACTGCGCACCAACTCTTCACTAACGAGCGTCAATTCTTTAGAGTTCATGTCATAAACATGTACTTTATCATGTGAACTGTATCTAAAAATAGGTTGACTTTCTGAAACGATAAGCATTTGAGATTCATCATCACTTAAAGTGTAAGAACGAATCGGTAATTTAAGATCTGTACTGCTTACTAACGTACCTGTTTTTTCACCAGTCGCATAACTATATTTATCTATGGTTTGTGTACGATCGCGATTATAATTCAGGACAATGTACTCTTTTCCATTGTTTAAAGATTCCAAAGATTGTAAACCAGCCGTACGGAATTGACCTGTGTAAATATCTTCTACAGTAATGTTTTGCTGTGCAATCATCACTGAACTGGTCAATAAAAATAGGGCAGCAAAAAGTGTTTTCTTAATCATGTAATTGCAAAATGGGTTAAAGTATCAAGTATACAGAAAAAATCGCAAAAATCCCGCCGATTATTGCATTATCCTTAAACTAGGATTAACGCTTGTAATTGTATCTTTGTCTCTTAAATTTTTTTCAATGGATGCACCCGTAATCGGTTTTTCAAAACTCTCTAAAACAGAAAAAGTTAACTGGCTAGTAGATACTTATTTTGATGGTGATATCATAGCACATGATACGATAACACGTTACTGGAATCAGGACCAAAAACTACAAGAATTACATGATGGTTTTAGTGAGAATACGATTACTAATTACTATTTGCCGTTTGGACTAGCTCCTAATTTTTTAATTGATGGGAAATTGGTGACCATTCCCATGGCGATAGAGGAAAGTTCTGTGGTGGCTGCAGCAAGTAAAGCAGCTAAGTTTTGGTTAGAACGTGGAGGATTTAAAACTACTATAAAGTCGACGATAAAATCTGGTCAAGTGCATATTATGTACAAAGGTTTACATGGTGAGATGGATGCGTTTTACGCTTTCGCGAAAGCGGACTTACTACAATCTATCCAGTCCATAAATGCCAGTATGAAAAAACGCGGCGGTGGATTATTAGACGTACAATTGATAAACAAGACTGATGTGCTATCTGGTTATTATCAACTGCATGCTACTTTTGAAACAAAGGATGCGATGGGTGCAAATTTCATCAATACTACACTGGAGCAGCTAGCAAACACGCTAAGAGAAAAAGCAAATGAGTTTCAAGGGTTCTCACTGGGAATACCTGAAGTAATTATGAGTATATTAAGTAATTATGTGCCAGAATGTGTGGTGAATGTATCTGTATCGTGTAAAATTGATCAGATAGGAACAATTAATGGTGTGAGCGGTGCAGACTTTGCCCGTAAATTTACTCGTGCCGTAGATATCGCTACGGTAGAACCTTATCGAGCGGTAACTCACAATAAAGGGATTATGAATGGTATAGATGCTGTAGTGATCGCAACGGGTAATGATTTTAGAGCTGTTGAGGCAGGAGTGCATGCTTATGCGGCTAGAGATGGACAATATAGAAGTTTAACTAGAGCAAGAGTAGAAAACGATGTCTTTATTTTTGAAGCAGATTTTCCATTAGCCTTAGGTACGGTAGGTGGTCTCACATCGCTACATCCACTTTCTAAACTTGCCATGCAGATTCTAGAAAATCCAAGTGCGCAGGATTTAATGAAGGTAACTGCCGTTTGTGGACTAGCGCAAAACTTTGCCGCTTTACATTCACTTGTAACTACAGGAATACAGGCGGGACACATGAAAATGCATTTAGTGAATATGTTAGAACAAATAGGAGCAAGCGATGATGAAAAGTTATTGCTCAAAAAAGCTTTTCAAGATAAGACACCTAGTTTCTCAGGATTGCGAGAAATGCTAGCAGATATAAGAAAAAAATAAAGAGGTTATGGCTAATTCAAATGTCCTAGCTGATCGCTTGAGAGAAGTTTTTCTCAATGGAATGTGGATTGCCAATACTAATTATAAAGATCAGTTAATAAGTCTAGACTGGCATGTTGCAATTACTGAATTACATTCATTTAATACTATAGCCGCACTTGCTCAACATATTCACTATTATGTCGCTGGTGTTAAGAATGTATTTGCAAACGGTAGGTTAGAAATTAGTGATATATATAGTTTTGATTTTCCTGAAATCAAATCACAACAAGATTGGAATCTTTTTTTAAATCGGTTCTGGCAGGATTGTGAGGATCTAGCCTTGTATGTCGAGCGATTAACTGACGAGGAACTTAAAAAAGATTTTGTAGATCCTAAGTATGGTGATTTTTATAGAAATATCGATGCTATTATCGAGCATAGTTACTATCACTTGGGCCAAATAGTTTTAATTAAAAAAGCGCTAATCGATTAATAAGTATCAATAGTATTGCACTTTAAAGAAAACACAACGACAAATAAAAACAATTGAATAAAGAAGTCATCAAAAAGAAATATAGCGCTCATGGTAAATTCCTTATCACAGGTGAATATGTCGTGCTCGATAACGTGTCTGCGCTAGCGATGCCTTTGAAGTTAAATCAGTATCTTACTATTAATTCTAGAAATGATGGTCAGTTCGCTTGGAAAAGCTACGACCATGATGGTAGTTTGTGGTTTGAAGCTACACTTGATTTAAATGTTTTGAAAAATCTAGACACTTTTAAATCTGATAATGCGGTTACAGTTAAACTTGTTGAGATTTTAAGAAAAGCAATTGAGTTGCATCCTCAAGCGCTGGATAAAATGGCTGATGGATTCAATGCAATCACGACATTAGATTTTAATCGAAAATACGGTATGGGAACTAGTTCTACATTAATTTCCCTTATAGCGCAATGGCTAGAATGTGATGCCTATATGTTACAGTTTGCTTGTTTCGGTGGTAGTGGATATGATATAGCTTGTGCTACTGAAAATAATAGACTGATCTATAATTATAATAACGGGCAACCAATTGTTGAACCATTTGATTGGAATCCCACTATAATGGAGTCTATTTTCTTTGTGTATCTCAACAGAAAACAAAATAGTAGAGACTCTATAGCACGTTTTGATAATTCATTAATTACGGATGAATTAAGGAAGGAATTGGATGAAATGCCACAAAGATTTAAGGATGCCTCTAATGATCTAGCTTACTTTAATGAGGTTGTCAATAGACACGAAGCTATCATTTCTAGTTTAATAGGATTAGAGTCAGTAAAGCAAAAGCTTTTTCCAGATTATACACAAGCCATAAAAAGTTTAGGTGGTTGGGGTGGCGATTTTATAATGTGCACTGGTGATATTGAAGAACGAGCTTATTTTAAATCTAAAGGATTTGAAATTGTTCTGGAATGGGATGATGTTGTTTCAGGAAATTGAAACTCAAATAAACTTAAGCTTGAGGCCTAGAGAATTGAAATGATTTTATAATATCTCGCCTTTTGCTTTGATAAGTAGTATATTTTTAAGGTTAAAAACACTTATCTATGAAAGCCATAAAGAAACTGCTGTTCTTACTTCTATTAAGTTATTCAGTTTTATTACATGCTCAAATCGAGTATCAGATAATAGATAACCAGTCTAAAGAGCCGATTTCAAATGTCCTAGTTTATTATGGGGATAATAGTATTTACTCAAATGTTGACGGTTTATTTTTTTTACCTGAAGAGTTAAAAGATGGGGAATTATATCTAGATGGTCTAGGTTATGAGGTCTTAAAAATAAAAGTGTCTGATATAGATGATTATCAGATTATTTTGATGAAAAAAGATCAGTTTCTAGATGCAGTCGTACTTAAAGGTGAACCTATAAAGACTAAGAAACTTAAGCAACCACCATCTAGAAAGAAACATTGGTTAGATGGTATACCGCATTATCACGGGCAAGAATATGGGTTGTTTCTTATCAAGGAGAATGATAGAACTGATGTGAGGTTAACCCAATTAACAGTGCCAATTATTAAGAAAAATGCTGATTGGGAACAATCAAATGAATTGATGAAGAAAAAACCTGGCAAGAAATGGTATCCTGTTAAAAGTAAAAGACTTGAAACTAATTTTTTGTTTCGCGTTCAATTTTATGAAATGCTTTCCGATTCTTCATTTGTAAAATTGAATTATCCTACTAAAGATTTTATAGTTTCAGGTAAGAAATTTAAGTATGAGTTGAATTACTCAAATGAGGAAATAGTATTTCCAGATAATGGTATTCTTGTGAGTATATTGAATATGGGTCCTTGTGACGAAAATGGTGATATGCTTGCTATTCCTAGGTTTAAATATTTAGAACATAATGGAGATACCATTAAGACGATTAACAATATATATGATGTACCTTTAATTGCACTACATCCAAAAAAGAAGAATGAGTCTATTGATTATTTTCATTCTAGGTATTCTGATAAGGCTGAATGGAGAGAAGTATCGGAAAGACAATATCCCAGAACGATTGGTGGACCGATGAAACAATTAGGGTTAGGATACGAGTTAGAGATGTTTTATTATTAATATAAAATGGAATGAGTTATCAATAAAAAAAGCCACTCAAAGAGTGGCTTTTTTTAATATGCTGTAATCTGCTTTCTAGTAAAAAGTAGATCTATTATCTGTAATCTCTATAGACTTTTTAAGAGCCTCTACTAACTTAGATGTAGCCTGGTTTGCAGTACGATTAGCAACCTCATTAGCATCTGCTTTATAGCTTCCTAGATCTGGTGCGTTTTCAATTGCTGTTACTTTAACAACAAATACACCTTTTTCACCAGCAATAGGTTTTGAAGTTTCTCCTTCGGCAAGACCAAATGCAGTACCTACTACTTTTGGCTCTTCACCAACTCCTGGTATTGTAGGTGATTTACGATTGACAGCAGTTGCTGCTCTAGCATTTAAGCCTTGTGCAGATGCGATGTCATTGACTTCAGTAGCTGTAATTTGATCCATGATCATTTTTGCCTTCTTCTTGTTACGTAGGATAGGAGTAACAGTTGCGCTAGCTTCTTCAGCAGACATAAGTCCTGCTTCAGCTTTTCTAGTCAATTGCACGATTACATATCCTTCAGGAGTTTCAAAACGTTCTGTATCACCTATGTCTGTTCCTTCTTTAAAAGCCCATTGAACTACAGAACGGTTTCTCTGTAAGCCTGGTAAATTCTCATCCATTGCTTTTAAGTTTTTTACAGGCTTTACATCCAGTGTGAATTCTTTAGCAACTTCTGTAAAATCTTTTTCAGCAGCACCTTGTTGGAATTTTTGAGCATCAGTAAATAATTGCTTTCCAGTCGCTTTAGAAGCTTCTACTTTCTTTGCAATAGTCGCTATTTTAACAGCTTCAGTTGGTGCTTTAGTGTCTTGTATATGGATAATGTGGTAACCGAAAGAGCTTTCTGATATACCTACAGAACCTTTATCATTTTCAAAAAGAAATTTTGTGAATCCAGGCGCAAAGTTTCTAGCATTTCCAGAGTAAACTACCCAACCTATGTCTTCACCTTTAGCTACTTCAGTATTCTCGTTAAAGTAGTCCCACTTAGCATTAAATTTACTATTACTTTGACCTATTGTTGCAAAAATACTGTCTGCTACCTTTTTTGCATCTTCTTTTGATCGTGTAGAAGCTGAGCGCGTTGCACCAGCATATGCGACAAGAATGTGTTTAGTTTGAACACTATCCATGATTGTTTTCTTGTCTTCAAGACGTGATATTTTCATGTATTCACCATCCTCATAAGGACCATAAGTAGATCCTTCTTCTAAAGCAGCTATAGCTTTTGCAGTTGCTGGTAACTTAGAAGTTAATAAATAAGAGCCGTCATATGGTAGGTCAGATTGAGAATTTACAAACGTTTCTACGTCTTCCACAGTGTTAAGACCTTGGTATGTTTCGGTTCTGTTGGTATTTTCACTAAACTCTTCATAAGAGCTTAATAGCTTAGTCATATCAGATTTCATGGCTGCTTTATCTGCCTCAGAAGCTTTGTCTTCAAATACTACATATTGAATGTCGCGTTGTGCTTCAGACTTAAACTTAGATTCGTTCTTTGCGATATAAGAAGATATCTCAGATTTTGAAATTTCTACTTCTGAATCTGCAATGCTGGTGTAAGGTATGTTTACAAAAGTAAAGCTACGATTATCATTTGCCAGGCGATATTCCATTTCTCCTGCCGCCTGTGTACCAATAATACCAGATTTTAAAAGATTAAAGAATTGAGTTTGCTTAGCCTGATCTGCTGCATTCTCAACATCCTGTAACCATAATTGATAACGTTCTGGTTGATTATTTTTTAAGTCTGCAACAAATGTGTTCATTTTAATTTCAGAGAACTGTCCGTTTTCATCTAAGAAAATAGGAGCATTTGCATACATACTTTTTACTTGATTCTTCACAGCCTCGTCAGATACTTCAATACCTGCTTCGTTGATTTGCATGTTTAAAACAGCATCTCTAACCTCTGCATCCCATACGCTATTTACTGCTTGAACGGTAGATGTACCAGCGCCACGTTGTTGCATTGTCGCCTCAACTCTACGAGCAAATGCTTCTCTGTCTAGCTCAGTACTTCCTACTGATCCTAATGAAGACGCTTTTGCAGCACCGTTAGAGGTCAGTAAACCTTGAATAATAAATGCAAATAATGCAAGAGCGATTACTAGAATAAGGATTAATCCTTGTGATCTGATTTTACCTAATATGGCCATCTTAAATGGGTTTAATTTTAAAGTGTCGGCGAAAATAGTGTTTTCCCTCTAATAATTAAAGCTTAAACGGTGCTTTATAGCAGTAAGTTGGGTGATAAATATGCTTTCGCGAAAGCGTATTCTCAAACGCGCGATAACTCCTTAACTTATTCCTTGTCTAAAATCTCTAATTCAACAAGGTCAATCTTGTTATTTGAGGTCTCAAGAATCGTGAATTTGTATTGTTCAATAGTGACGATGTCACCTTCTGTAGGGATACCTTCAGTTTCAAATACAATAAGTCCACCTAGTGTCTCGTATTGTTCGTTTTCTGGTAGGTCTAGTTTGTAGTTCTCATTGATGGTGTCTACCTCTAATCTAGCGCTGAATTTAAATTCTGTATCACTAATTTGAGTGTCGATTAGAGTATCAGAATCATGCTCATCTTCAATTTCACCAAAGAGCTCTTCAACAATATCTTCTACGGTTATTAATCCCGATGTACCACCGTATTCATCTAATACAATGGCGATGCTTTTACGTCGTTTCATTAATAGATTAAGAACGTCTTTTGCAAGCATAGTCTCTGGGACGTTTATAACACTGCGCACGATGCTGTTTAAATCATCTGGAGATTTAAATAAATCAAAACTGTGTACATATCCAGTAATGTCATCGATGGTTTCATGATGAATTAAAATTTTTGAAAGCCCAGTATTTACAAATTTTTTGTTCAGTTCTTTAATGTCAATATCTTGTTGCACTGAGATCATTTCTGTACGTGGCACCATTACTTCACGAGCTTTAACAGCAGAGAAGTCTAATGCGTTTTGAAATATCTGAATTTCAGTATCCACTTCATCCTGTTCTTGAGCGCTTTCCATTTGTTCGGTAATATAATTACCTAATTCAATTTTTGAAAATGATAACTGTATATTATCACCATTAGATTTAAAAAATATGCGCAGGAAAAAATCAGATATTTTTATACAAATCCAAGATATCGGAGTGAATAATAGGTAAAATATATAAGCTGGTAGCGCAAAGAATTTTAGTAATTCGTTAGAGTAAATTTGAAAAAATACTTTAGGAAGAAATTCAGCAGTTAGTAAGATGACTAAGGTGGAAATGATGGTTTGAACGACTAATTGTAAACTTTCTGTCAGTTCTAGGTGCGGTATAATAAGCTCTTCTGTAACTAGATCGCCCATGTATAATCCATAGACAACAAGCGCGATACTGTTGCCTATTAGCATGGAGATAATGAACTTTGATGGGTGAGCTGTAAGATTGCGCAAAACTCGACCTATGAAGTCTTCTTGACGTTTTTCTAGCTCTATGTGTATCTTATTAGAAGATACATATGCTATTTCCATACCTGAGAAAAAGGCGCTAAGAACTAGCATGGTGAATATAATCAGTACCGCTGTAAGCATTATTTTGAATCGCTGTTATTATTGCGATCATCAAATTTACTGATATATCTTCTCCTAAAGAAAAACATGAATAAAACTAATGCAGCCATTGCCCATAATACATAAGCCATGTTAGGATTTTCTTCAAGTTCATAAAAACCGCGAACTAAAAAGAATCCAGCAAAAATTAGATAAGCGTATTGGAAGTATTTAAAGAATTTTGTCATTTTTTCAAAGGTGTTCTGTAAAACTGGTCGTTATTATCTCGTACAGTTATTTTATTGTACTCCTCATCTGCGTCGAGCATGGTACCAGATGTTGATGCGTTTTTAAGTTGGGTAGAAAATGACTGATCAGTAAAAATCCACTTTGCAGTTTGATCCCAGTAAAGTTGTTCTCCGTGAAAAGTATTTCCGTCATGATTGACTATAGTTACATTTCCTTTCAAATCTACTAAATCTGATTCACTATACATAATAGCATAGTCTGCAGTTATATTGGTTTCTAGTACACTGTCTTTTTTATGTTCATAAACGACGACATGAATGCCGTCAGGGAACTCTGTGTAGGGATAAATATCGTTAGAGAAATCTAACATAGTTTCACCGCTCATTTTCACTTTAATTAATCCGCTATCAGTATGTTTAAGAAGCATTTCTTTTACTTCTCCCATAGGCTCATTAGATGCGATTTGCATCTTTTGAATAGCCTTTAAATTATCATCACAGGATAAAACACAAATCACGGCCATAGCCGTGATTGTAATTTTTAATAAGTGAATAAGTTGTTTCATTCTTAAGGTATTCTTACAGAATCTCCAACCCAACAGTTAAATCTAATAGTGTCACCAGAATTATAAGCTTTCTCCATGAAAATCTCAGATTTTTGTGGAGCTCTACCTCTGTAACTAGCTGCAGTCTTTGCTGCTGTAGATTTTAAACTTGCGTCTACACTTCCTGCTTTATCAGCATAACGTGCCGCTAGCCAATTCACAGCTCTTTTTTCAAATGGAGTAGTACCACAGCTGTTTGCACTGCTAGCAACTAGGTTTGCAATTCTTAAGAAAGGTAATCCAAAAGAAGGTTTTGCAGCATTAGAGGCAAGATATTCTTTCTTTGCACTACCATATTGACCTTTACCTTTAAAGATTTCAGCTTTCTTGTAGTGAATTCTTGATTTTGTATCATTATCAGCACCTAGTTCAATCGCTTGATCCCAGTATTGAAATTTTTCCGATTGAGTAGTTGCTATGTTTCCTAGTCCGTAAGCGGTCTTCCAACTAGGCTTTAATACATGTAAAGCTTTTACTGATCTTACATATAAAGGTGCATCCGTACAATCTTTACTTTGCAATCTTCTTAATACATTACCTAACCATTTCTCATCGCTTTGCTTTGAGTCAAAATCTTGCTCATATAATGGGATTAGTTTATCACAATCTGCTAATTGTCCTAGTGTACCATTAACACTTTTGTTAACTATGTTGTAGTTTTTCAAGTTTTTTTCTTGATTAACAATAGTTTTTTCTTCTTCATCAGTTAATGAACCTTCAGTTTCTTTTTTGTCAAGTAATTGTTGAATAACTGTAGAACGCTCATCTTGTACTTGTGCTATTCTTTCAGTTAAAGCATCATAAGTATCAAATAACTTCTGAAGATCTATTTTACTTGATTTGTATTCTTTCTCTGCTAACTTGAAGTAGGTAATCATTCCGTTAGGGTCTGTAAAGTTGTCTGGATCTTTTGTGAAAACATCTTCTAACATCATGTATTGATTAGACTGCTCACCAATTCCGTACTTATACATTTTACTAGCCATTTCAATCTTTTTCTTGCTAGTATTTACCTTATCACCAAATTTTGTAATTTGAGCGTTTAGCATATCAATTAACCCTTGAGCATTTGCTCCTTCATCACCTATTTTTTTTCTTAAACGGTGTTCATAAATTATTTCACCATATTGATAAATTGCTGCACTAGCATCTGGACAATTAGTTACTAAGTCTCCGAGTTGCTTATAGGCTTCGTCATAATTTTTTGCTTTTGCATTTTCTGCAAATATGCTCAACATGACATTACAGTCTCCTGCTTCTTGCGCTTTCGCGAAAGCGATACTGATAACAGCAACAAAAGTTAAAAATGTAGTTTTAAGGTTCATAATACTTAATTTATCGTTCTTAATTATATTTTCTTTTCTGGAACCATCTGTCATTTAAAGATAACCCTAGGGAAATGCTAAAGAAGTCTTCTTTAACTAAACCATTTGATGTAGTTCCTCTTTGACCGTATTCTAATCCAATATTAGCATTTGAAAAGGCTCTTGTTTGTCCTACAGGTATACCCATTCCAAAAGATATGCCAAACTCAGTTATGTCTTCTCCATTAAGCTGTAAGCCGGTTTCTTCAAACCGTATTCCTGCACGATAAGTTGCTCTTTTCCAGTAGCTTGAGATGCTGTTGTAATCAGGTATGAAATATCCTCCTAATTTATAAGAGGCAGCGTCTGTAAACGTTGCTGTAGCGGGAGCAAAGGATCTGTTTGTTGTACTGCTGGTGCCTTGTAATGTGTACTCTGCAGCAGCAAACCATTTTAATCGTTCTCCTATACCAATACCTAAAGAGATTTCGGAAGGTAATTTGAATTTTTCTCTAGGGATATCAAACTCTTCAGAATTGACGATGATTTCTGTTGACGGACCGGTTAATGATATTGTAGAGAGTGTTCTGTTGTTGTCACCTGTGATATCGCTTTCAGGAGAGTAGGTGGCGCTTGCTTGAAATTCATATTTATCGTTAAATGTACCATTGTAATGAAGCCCGAAATTATAAGAAACACCGCTAAAGTCTGTTTCATTAAGTTCATTGGTTCCATATTGTACATCTGCTAGAACTACACTTGAAGAATTTGTTTCTTGACCAAAATTATATCTTAGCTCTCCACCGACGTTAAAACCTTTAAAAGGTTTGTAACCAAAACCGAAATATGCTCTGTTAAGACTTCCTTCACCTTTGAAGTTTGTGTAAATATCCTCAGTTAAGGTTCCTAATTCATAGCCGACAGATTGAAAAGGCACCAGTCCAAATCCGAAAGCCGCTTTTTGGCTTACAGGAATACCGATGCTTACATACTCAATAGTAGTATTGTCATAAGTTTCGTTAGCCGTATTTGTTTCGGCCCATGTCTCAGTGTGAACAGCCCCAACTGTGTAGGTTGTAATTCTTAAATTACCGTAGGAAGCAGGATTTCGTAAGTTAACATGTATACTATCACTGTAGGTTCGAATTCCTCCCATACTGCGATTTTCAATTGTGCCTTTAAAGGTTTGTTGACCTAAACCAAAGAAGGAATAGGGAGATGAAGTACGCTGTTGTGCCATTCCTGTAAAGCAAGTACATGCCACTAAAACGATTAAAATACTTCTGATCATAAGTCTTTATTAAATTGATATAAATAATAGATGCCCTCGAGCATCAAAAAAGGCGTGGCAAAGAAACGGCTTTTTAGTTGAGTTGACAATAGTTGAGCGTCTCCACCGGTCATAAAAACTTTAATGTCTTTGTTTTTTTGTTCGTACTGTCTAATGCAGCCTTTTATTTCTTGTGCTAAACCATTAATAACACCACTGTGAATGCTTGTTGTGGTAGAATTGCCAATGAAGTTATCTATAGTTTGTGCAGTTAATAACGGAAGGTTTGCTGTAAAATTATGAAGTGATTCATAACGTAATCTTAAACCTGGTGAAATTGCACCGCCGTGATAGTTTAAATTCTTATCAATGTAGTCATAGGTCACGCAGGTCCCTGCGTCGATTATTAAGCAACTTTCTTCTTTTTCAATTCTCGAAATTGCTCCAGATACTAGTGCTATTCTGTCATTTCCTAAAGTTGTTGATTGATACAGATTTGTAAAAGGTAGTTTAATGTGGTTCTCAATCTTGAAAACAGACACTAGCTTTTCTAACTGTTTGATTTTGTCTAGATTGATTCTACCTACTTGGCATAGGGCTGCGTTTTTTATTTGCGGAAATTGTGTGATAACACTTTTACAGTCATTAATGAAATCGATCTCAGTTGTTCTCTGGTAAGAAATGATTTTATAGTTATCCGTTGCAGCGATTTTAATCGAAGTGTTGCCTATGTCTATAACTAATATCATATATATAAAGTTGTGTGAAATACTGGATTCGAACCAGTGACCTTTACGATGTCAACGTAACGCTCTAAACCAACTGAGCTAATCCCACATTTTAAGGTGATAAATATAAACTGACTTTGTAATAATAAAGTTATAGAAAACAAAAAAGGCTGTCTAAAACAGACAGCCTTTTGTGGTACCTCCAGGAATCGAACCAGGGACACATGGATTTTCAGTCCATTGCTCTACCAACTGAGCTAAGGTACCTTTTGCTCTAAAGCGGTGGCAAATTTACATAATTTTATTTTTGTAAAAAGCTTTTTGCTAATTATTTTCATTTTTTTTTAAATCTACTTAATTATCTCTAATATCCGTTCTAATGCCATGCCTCTAGATCCTTTTATAAGTAGTACAGATTCTTGTGTTTTGTCAATGTTAAACTGCTTATTAAAATTCTCGAGGTTTTCAAATAATTGAGCTTGTTCACAGTTTACTTTTGAAAAGGCCTCACCAATTAAATAAGTTTGGTCTATTTGAAGCTGTTGTGTTAACTCAGCAATATTTTGATGTTCTGTCGTCGAGTATGTCCCCAATTCAAACATATCGCCCAGAATGGCTATTTTTTTACGTTCTGATTGTTTACTTAGGTTTTTTAAAGCAACAACCATGCTGCTAGGGTTTGCATTGTATGCGTCTAGTATTATTTTAAGATTTCCTTTTTGTATGATCTGAGATCTATTGTTATTAGGTGTGTAATGAGCGAGCCCTTTTATTATGTTAGTCGTACTCATGTTAAAAATTTGACCTACTGCAGCAGCGAGTAGCATGTTGTGATAATTGTATTCACCTACTAACTGTGTGTCGCATTGTTTGCCTTCAAATTCTAGACTGATGTAGGGCTCAGCTTTGATAAGCTTACTATCGCTACTTGTTAAAAAACGCTCGATTCCTTTAGATCTTTTTAATTGTTCTTTGTCCCAGTGACCTACAATCGCTGTTTTGTTATGTTTCCTCAAGTGTTCAAACAATTCGCTTTTGCCTATTCTTATATTTTCTTCACTACCGAAACCTTCTAAATGTGCTTTACCGTAATTAGTTATCAAGCCATAATCGGGTAAGGTGATGTTAGAGAGAGTTTCAATTTCTTTTAAATGATTAGCTCCCATTTCTACAATACCTATGTCTGTAGACTCATTAAAACTTAAAAGAGTTAATGGAACGCCTATATGATTGTTAAGGTTGCCTGCAGTTCCTTTAACATTAAATTGCTGGCGCAAAACTGATATGATTAACTCTTTGGTTGTTGTTTTTCCATTGCTACCTGTTAGAGAGAGAATGGGTATGTTTATTTTTTTTCTATGGTAAGTTGCTAATTGTTGTAGGTTTTTTAAAGTGTCTTTTACAACAGTGACTCTAGAGTCGTTCTCCCATTTCAGATCGCTGGAAACTGC
Source organism: Nonlabens ulvanivorans (assembly GCF_000732625.1). Lineage (GTDB taxonomy): Bacteria > Bacteroidota > Bacteroidia > Flavobacteriales > Flavobacteriaceae > Nonlabens > Nonlabens ulvanivorans. The sequence continues at coordinate 52,629 of NZ_JPJI01000032.1, read as the reverse complement.
ATGGATAGCTCCTTTGCTTAAAGCTTGTTCTACATAAGTATTACCGTCGAAGTTCTCCCCTGATAAGGCATAGAATAATTGACCGTCAATTATCTTACGAGTATCAGTCTGAACGCCATTGCTGGTTAAGAATATTTGGTATAATTCCTTCATAAAAGTAATGCATAAAAAAAGCCCTTAAAAATAAGGGCTTCTTTTTAATTTATAAAGATTCGCAGAATTAATTACGAGGTCTTTTGTTTTTCTTTGATTTAGAACCTACACGTGACATTGCGCATCGGAAACCTAGGTCATCTTTTGCCATGTCTTGTGGATAGAATCTGCGGGATGCAGGATCTAACCAATAAGCTCTATCTCTCCATGAACCACCTTTGATAACACGAACTTCGTTATCGATGAGTGTTGTACGAGTGTTTTCTTGATCGTATTGTCTGTCTAAAGTACCTAAGGAATCAGAGTCCACTGTGTGCAATGGAGAATCATACATTCTTTTGTTATCTTCTAATTGATCAGTGTTGTCAAAATACTTAGAAGAACGACGGTCACCATCACGGAAGTCACGGTTGTCACTTCTGTCAAAGTTTGTTCTTAAATAAGTTTCGTTTTCATCAACTTCTACCTGTTGGATTTCACCAGGTAATGCTCTAGCGATAGTTTTACCATTACTTAAAGTGTCATAAACGATTGAGTCAGCTTCTACGACAGCAATCATACCATCAGCACCAATTTTATTTTTTGTGTATTGGTTACCACGATAGTAATTAAAGTCATTAAATTCATCATCAACGATTGGACGATAAACATCAGCTACCCATTCAGAAACGTTACCAGCCATGTCGTATACACCAAATTCATTAGGTTCATAAGTCATAACTTCAGCAGTAATATCTGCTCCATCATCACTCCATCCTGCGATACCACCATAATCTCCATCACCTTGCTTAAAGTTTGCCATGTGGTCTCCACGAGTCTGTCTCTTACCGCTACGAGTATACTGACCATCCCATGGGTATTTCTTTCTACCACGATAAGCGTTATATTCTCTTTGAGAAACTTCAGCAAGTGCTGCATATTCCCATTCTGCTTCGGTAGGTAGTCTGTATCCAGGTAAAATAATACCGTCTTTACGAGTTACGTAAAGTCCAGATGCCTCGCCGCCACCTTCACCTTGCTTTGCAGCTTTTTGTGTTTTTCTTTTTTCTAATGATTCACTTCTTTTACCTCCACGAGTCTTTTCGTCATCTCCTCCATAAGCTAGAGTAGGCGCATTTAAATAGGTCTCAGTGCTGAATGTAGATCCAGCTTCTTGATTAGCTAAAGCATCTTTAGAAGTAAATCCTTCTTGATTAAGAATTAATTCATTTACACGATCTGTTCTCCATTCTGAAAATTCAACAGCTTGAATCCAAGTCACACCTACTACTGGGTAGTTTTGGTATGCAGGGTGACGTAAGTAATTCTTAGTCATCTCTTCATTGAATCCTAAACGGTTTCTCCATACTAGAGTGTCAGGTACCGCACCATTGTAAATATTACGATATTCTTCATCTTCTGGAGGGAATACACCTTTTATCCAATCTAGCATCTCAAGATACATACCATTAGTAACTTCAGTTTCGTCTATATAGAACGACTGAACGTGTTGCTGGTTAGGAGTGTTGTTCCAATCATGCATAGGATCATCTTTTACACGTCCCATTGTGAATGTTCCTCCTTCAACAAATACTAATCCTGGTCCAGTTTCCTGCTCCTTGTATTTAGTATTTAATTCAAAACCACCGTTTTTACCGGTAACGTCCCATCCAGTTCCTCGAGATGTGCTAGAATAATCGTTTCCACCACCACCACAGCTCACTAGTGCCACACCAGCGATTAGTGTAAATACTGCTTTTAATGCAAAGTACTTCTTCATTTTAAGATATTATTTTGAAAAATGTCTCGCAATATAACAACTTCGGAGAAAACCAAAAGCATAAATTGTTAATATTCCCATTACATTTGTCGTTCCATGTTTTTAAACGAGCTTGAATGCCGTTTATTTCATGAGTGTTCACATTTTTTTAAGTTTTTATTTTTTATACTAGATTTTATAAATAGACGTTATCGGTTTGATGAGATATATTTTTTTAATAATTGTTAGTTTTCCCCTTTTACTAATGGCTCAAGGCCAGAAAGAAGAGTTGAAATGGCAGCCTGCTTTAAAACAGTCGATTGGTGATTATACGGTTTTAGTTCCGTATTTTGAAAATGGATATCAGTTTAATGGTTCTCAAATTTGGTTTTCTAAGTCTATTGAGACTTCATCTTTGGTTAATGAATCAAGTTTGGTTTTAGAGAATTTACAAACAGAGGTCTTATCAAACAGTGAACTTGCAGATCTGGATAAAGAATTTATTGTTGATGGATTGCAGTATAGTTTAAGAAATGCGCTTTCGCGAAAGCGTAATTATGCACAAATAAGAGTGTCTCCTATATTCAAGGATGGAAATCAATATCGTAAGGTTGTATCTTTTACTCCATTTTTTACAGATGGAGAACCAATATTTACTACTAAATCTACTAATTATGGGAACTCTTTGCTTACATCAGGTGAATGGTTCCGCTTTAAAGTAGAGAATACGGGTGTGCATAGAATCACCAGGTCTTTTTTAAGTGGTCTAGGTATAAATGTGAGTGATATTGATCCTCGTACGATTAAAGTTTATGGAAATGGTGGTCCATCATTGCCTTTAGTAAATTCTCAAACTGTGGCTTATGATCCTGCGGAGATTGCAATTAGTGTGCGAGGTGAAAATGATGGTAGTTTTGATAGTGGCGATGAAATTTTATTTTATGCCACGGCCGCTAACTCTGAATATATCTTGGAAAACGATAGTCATATTAATCCTTATACGGATGAATCATTTTATTATATAACTATAAGTTCAGGTAATGGTAAACGTATTTTGCCTTTTGTACAACCTATGGGTACTCCTGCAATTACCTATGATTATTTTCACGCTAGACAACATCATGAAATTGATGAAAGAAATATAGGGCAAATAGGTCGCATATGGTATGGTGAACGTTTTGATTTTGAGCCAGAACAGACTTTTGAATTTGAATTTAACAATGTGATAGGTTCAAGACCAGCAAGTTTAAAAGTAGTGACAGGTGCCATATCAGACATTGGTAGTTCTTTTACTTGTGAGGTTAATGGCGTGTCTGCGGGAACTATAGGTCATTTTGGTTTAGCAGGTGTTAATACTTTGGTTTCAAGAAGAGGACAATTGATTGCAAATAATATTAATGTTACTAGTGATGATGTTGATGTGAAAATTACTTTTGAAAATTCTGGAAATCCTGGTGCCGAAGGCTATCTAGATTATATAGAGTTAGAGGTGCCTCAATCTTTAGTAGGGATAGGTGAGTCATATAGGTTTAGAAATACAGAAGCTGCTTTACAGCCTGGAGTTGTGCAATTTCAGTTTTCTAACGCTACTAGCATTTCTGAAGTTTGGAATATATCAGATCCTTATAATGTCACGACCGTTTTGAACAATACTAGTGATGCTAATTTTTCTTTTGTAGATAACGGTGGTGAGGTAAAGGAATACATTGTCGTGGATAATAATGATTTTTTTAATCCTATCTCAGTTTCAAATAGACGAGTAGCAAATCAGAACTTGAAAGGAACCATTTTTATTGATAGCAACGGAAATTTTAAGGATATAGATTATTTAATTATTACTCCATCATTTCTTGAAAGTGAAGCCCAAAGACTTGCAAATTACCACATTACTTCTAGTAACTTAAATACTAAAGTTGTGACTCTTTCAGATATCTATAATGAGTTTTCTGAAGGAGAACAGGATATTGCAGCAATCAGAAATTTTGTAAAATATGTTTATGATAATGCTTCTAGCCCTGCAAATAGAGTGAAGTATTTAAATATGTTTGGTGACGCTAGTTTTGATTATAAAAATCGTATTTCTGTAAGAGAAAATATTGTTCCTTCATTTCTAACGGCTGAGGCCACGTCACTTACACAGTCTTATGTGACAGATGATTTTTTTACATACATGAATCCTAATGAAGGAAATGTAGCTACTAATAACTTGATGGATTTGGCGGTAGGACGCATGATTGTTACCGATATCACAGAAGCGAGGGAAATGGTTGATAAAGTTGTAAGCTATACTGCGCAGCCAGCTTTTGAAAGATGGCGCAATGATGTTGTGTTAATAGGAGATGATATCGATGATCCGCAAACAGATAGTAATCTTCAGGTTAATGTAAATGATCTTGCTGATCAAATAGAATTGAACAGGCCAGATTATAATGTGCGTAAAATAATGATGGATAGTTATCAGCAATTGAGTACAGCTGGTGGTTTTAGGTATCCAGACGTAGAGGAAGCTGTGAAAAATGCTTTTGAAAGAGGTTCGTTAGTGATTAATTATTTTGGTCATGGGAATGAAGATGGCCTTGCTCAAGAGTTTATTGTGACACAGTCATCTGTTGAAAATTTACGTAATCCAAATAATTTACCGTTGTTCATAACTGTAACTTGTGAGTTTACAAGATTTGATAATCCTTTAAGACCTAGTGGTGGGGAAAAAGTATATCTTAATCCAGATGGTGGTGCGATAGGTTTAGTAGCTACTAATCGATTAATCTTTATTTCTACTGGAGTCACCTTAAATCGTACTCTAGATCAATATTTGTTTTCATATAATAACGCACAAGCTATTTCAATGGCCGAATCTCTTAGGCTTGCCAAAGTAGATCCGGCGCTTAATAATGATGCAACCAGAAGAGTTGTTGCGTTTATAGGTGATCCAGCCTTAAAACTTGCAATACCAGATCCTAATGTTGTATTAACTGCCGTTAATGGAAATCCTATAGCAAGTAATACTGATGTGTTAAGAGCGCTAGATCCTGTTGTGTTAAGTGGAGAGGTGCACGATTTACAGGGGAATTTAATACCTAATTATAATGGTGAGGTTTCAGTGACTGTTTTTGATAAAGAAATTGATCGCACTACCTTGGGGAATGATGATGCTAGAGATTCGACGGGTCAATTAATTCTTTTAGATTTTAAGCAGCAAGGCGAGGTTCTTTTTAGAGGTCAGGCTACGGTAACAAATGGTGTTTTTGATGTAAATTTTGTAATGCCGCTCGATACTCAGGTTCCTATAGGTAATGGTAGGATCTCTTTTTATGCAAAAAGGGATGGTGTTCAAGAAGATAAAAATGGTTATAACTTAGATGTTCGCATAGGTGGAGTTAATACAGCCGCTCCTGCCGATGATATAGGTCCTGAGATTGACTTGTATATGAATGATACTAATTTTGTGAATGGTGGAATTACAGATGAAAATCCATTTATTTTAGCTTTTTTAAGTGATGATAATGGGATTAACACATCTAGTGGTATAGGTCATGATATTACTGCAACATTAGACGGTAATGATGTAGATCCCTTTATACTTAATGATTATTATGAGGCAGACGTAGATAACTTTGCTCGTGGTCAGGTTTATTTTCCACTTAGAGATTTAGAGCCTGGATTGCATACCTTAAAATTAAAAGCTTGGGATACCTACAATAACTCTGCAGAACAAGAAATACAATTCATTGTTGCAGAAAATGACGGTATTAAACTAGAACGTGTCCTTAATTATCCTAATCCATTTACTACTTATACAGAGTTTTGGTTCAATCATAATAAGCCATTTGAGCCATTAAATGTTCAAATACAAGTAATGACTATTTCTGGGAAAGTTATTTGGAGTAAGAATCAGTCAGTGACGACGACTGGTTTTACCTCTAGAGAAATTACATGGGATGGTACAGACGATTTTGGCCAGCGATTAGGAAAAGGTGTCTATATTTATAAGATAACAGTAAAGTCTACGTTATCTAATCAGCAAACCAGTAAGGTGGAAAAGCTGGTGATATTGTAACTCGTAAGGATTAACATATATTTGTTTCAGATTAATAAGCATTGATGAAAAAAGTTTTTTTAGTATTTATCGCTTTAGTTTTAGCGGTGCCTAGCATAAGTAACGCTCAAGATAACGATACAAGAGTAATAACCACAGCACTACCATTTTTAAGAATTGCTGGTGATGCACGTTCTGCCGGTTTAGGTGATATGGGTGTTGCCACCAGTCCAGATGCATGGTCCCAACAATGGAATCCATCCAAATACGCATTCGGGTTACGAGAGCATAAATTTGGGGTTGCATACACTCCTTATTTAGGGAATCTAGTGAACGATATTGCGATTGCACAATTAGTTTATGCAAATCGTATTAATGATAATAGTGCCTTTGCAGGTAGTTTAAGATACTTCAGTTTAGGAAGTATTACTTTAAGACAAGATCAAAATGATCCTGGACGTGAAGAAAGTCCTAACGAGTTCGTATTAGATGGTACCTATTCATTGAAACTTTCTGAGCAATTTGCACTTGCAGTAACAGGTCGTTTTTTAAGAAGCGATTTGAGAATACAAGGTGTGGATAGTGATGCAAGCGCAGCAAATAGCTTTGGTGTTGATATATCTGGTTACTATCAATCAGAAGAATTAGCTCTGGCAGATTTTAATGGACGCTGGAGAGGTGGATTTAATATCTCTAACATCGGTCCTAAAGTTTCTTACGATGAAGGTGGACAAGAAAATTTCATACCAACCAATCTTGCATTAGGTGGTGGATTCGATTTTATCCTTAATGACGGTTTTAGTAAGATAGGAGTAACTGCTGAGGTTAATAAACTTTTAGTTCCTACACCACCGATAAGGGAAGATGGTGATGATAATAATAATGGTGTTTCTCGCGAGATTATCTCAGGACAAGATGACGATGTAACTTTTATTAATGGTATTTTTCAATCTTTTGGTGATGCACCAGGTGGTTTTAGTGAAGAGCTTAGAGAATTTACATGGGCATTAAGCGCAGAGTATACTTATGATGACAGTTTTGCGTTAAGAGCAGGTTATTTTAATGAAGCAGATGATAAAGGAGCTCGTAAATTTCTAGCCATGGGCGCAGGATTTGAGTTTTCTTCAATCGGTATCGATTTATCTTACTTGTTCTCTACTAGTCGTGTAAGAAGTCCTTTAGAAGGTACACTTAGATTTGGCTTGACCTTCAATTTTGGAGACGAGTATACAGAATACTAGATCATTTGAAAAAAATAGAAATCCATACTACGCTGGAGGCTTACGATGATATGTCTGAGCTTGATAGTAACGTGCAGTCTTTAATGCAGCAGTCCATTACAGCACGTCATAATGCATATGCCCCATATTCAAATTTTACGGTAGGGTGCGCGATTTTACTTGAGAATGGAAAAGTTATTACAGGAAATAATCAAGAAAATGCCGCTTACCCATCAGGCCTTTGTGCAGAGCGAGTAGCTATCTATGCAGCAGGTGCTCAATATCCTGGCGTGGCGATTAAAATGATGGCGCTTACAGCAAGTCCTATTGATGATTCTCTTACTGTTCCTGTACCACCATGCGGTGCTTGCAGACAGGCCATTGCAGAGTATGAAAACAAACAACAAGATTCTATTCCTATATATTTTATGGGAGCTTCAGGCACTATTGTAAAGTCAGATTCCCTTAAAGATTTACTACCACTTATCTTTGATAAGAGCTATCTATAACGTTTTCGGACATTTTTAACCCTTCAATAGGTTTTTCATTACCCTTTTTTGGTCTATTTTTGCTTTGAGCTGTGAAAGTTAAGTAGTACTATTGTTGTATTAATTCGCTTTCGCGAAAGCGCACTTAAAACAACCACTTAAATGAAAAAAGTCACTAAAGACGTACTTCTCAATTGGTATGAGGAGATGCTTTTCTGGAGAAAGTTTGAAGATAAACTAGCACAAGTTTACATACAACAGAAAGTTCGTGGATTCCTTCACCTTTACAATGGACAAGAAGCAATTCTTGCCGGTTCTCTGCACGCGATGGACCTTACTAAGGATAAAATGATTACTGCTTATCGTAATCACGTACAACCTATAGGTATGGGAGTAGATCCTAAAAGAGTCATGGCAGAGCTTTATGGAAAAGCAACGGGTACCTCACAAGGATTAGGTGGATCAATGCATATTTTTTCAAAAGAGCATCGTTTCTATGGTGGTCACGGTATTGTAGGAGGACAAATTCCTTTAGGTGCTGGAATTGCCTTTGGTGATAAATACCATAATGTAGATGCGGTAACACTGACCTTTTTTGGTGATGGCGCAGCACGTCAAGGTTCTTTACATGAGGCTTTTAATCTAGCAATGTTATGGAATTTACCGGTAGTTTTCTGTGTGGAAAACAATGGGTATGCGATGGGTACAAGTGTTGAAAGAACAGCAAACCATACTGATATTTGGAAATTAGGTTTAGGTTATGAAATGCCGTGTGGACCTGTAGATGCGATGGATCCAGAAAAAGTTGCAGAAGCAATGTCTGAAGCGATAGAAAGAGCTCGTTCTGGTGGTGGACCAACTTTCTTAGAATTAAAAACATATCGATATAGAGGTCACTCGATGAGTGATGCACAGCACTATCGTACCAAAGATGAAGTAGCTGAATATCAAAAAATAGATCCTATTACTCAAATAAAAGACCGATTGATGAAAGATCACGGTGTTACTGAGGAAGAGATAAAAGAAATGGGGAAAAGAGTAAAATCTCGCGTTGCAGAATGTGAGAAGTTTGCTGAGGATTCTCCTTACCCAGATAAAAGCGTTATGTATGACGCTGTTTATGAGCAAGAAGATTATCCATTTTTACCATCAAAATTATAATTCATGGCAGAGATTGTAAACATGCCACGATTGAGCGACACCATGGAAGAAGGTGTAGTTGCAGCGTGGTTGAAAAACGTAGGTGATAAGGTTGAAGAAGGTGATATCCTTGCTGAAATTGAAACCGATAAAGCAACTATGGAATTTGAATCATTCCAAGAAGGTGTTTTATTGCATATAGGTGTTCAAGAAGGAGAAACGGCTCCAGTAGATCAGTTGCTTTGTATCATAGGTGAAGAAGGAGAAGATATCTCTGGACTGCTTAGTGGAGAAGCTAGTACTGCCTCTAATGACGCAGCTGCTGAAAAAGAAGAGTCTGATGAATCAAAGACTTCTTCTAGTAAAGAATCTAATTCTGATAATGAACTTCCTGAAGGCGTAATTATTATAAATATGCCTCGCCTTAGTGATACTATGGAAGAAGGAACGGTAGCATCATGGTTAAAAGCTGAAGGCGATGCTGTTGAAGAAGGTGATATTCTTGCAGAGATTGAGACCGACAAAGCTACCATGGAATTTGAATCTTTCAATGCAGGTACGTTATTAAAAATAGGAATTCAAGAAGGTGAAACGGCAAAGGTTGATGCCTTGTTAGCAATCATTGGTCCTGCAGGTACAGATGTTTCTGGAATAAATATCGATGCGAGCGCAAAAGCGGCAGCTCCTAAAAAAGAAGAGAAAAAAGAAGAGAAAAAAGAAGTTAAGAAAGAAGAGAAAAAAGAAACTTCTAAGGTGTCAACGCCAGCTTCATCGAGTTCAAACACCAGCTCAAATTCAAGTTCAAACTCTTCAGGAAGAATTTTTGCTTCTCCACTTGCTAAGAAAATGGCTGAGGATAAAGGAATTGATCTTAATCAGGTTTCTGGTTCTGGTGAAAATGGACGTATAGTAAAAAGCGATATAGAGAACTTTAAACCTAGTGCAGGTGGAAGTGCTTCTGCCAGTTCATTTGTTGCGGTTGGTACAGAAACTTTTGAAGAAGTTCCTAATTCACAAATGCGCAAAACGATTGCAAAGCGTTTGGGTGAGTCTAAGTTTACTGCACCACATTACTATCTAGGTTTAGATCTAGATATGGATAATGCAATTGCTAGTAGAAAAGCTATTAATGAATTGCCGGACACTAAAATCAGCTTTAACGATATGGTAATTAAAGCGGCAGCAATGGCGTTAAGATTACATCCTAAAGTAAATACACAGTGGACTGATAAAAATACAATTATTGCAAAGCATATTCACGTTGGTGTTGCTGTAGCGGTAGATGATGGGCTTCTTGTTCCTGTATTGCCATTTGCAGATCAGATGAGTATGCAACAAATAGGAGCAAAAGTAAGAGAACTTGCTGGTAAGGCACGTAATAAAAAATTACAACCTGCAGAAATGCAAGGAAGTACATTTACAATCTCTAATTTAGGAATGTTTGGTATTACAGAGTTTACTTCAATCATTAATCAGCCTAATAGTGCAATCATGTCCGTAGGAGCTATTGTGCAAAAGCCAGTCGTGAAGAATGGTCAGATTGTAGTAGGTAATGTGATGAAAATTACACTGGCATGTGATCATAGAACGGTAGATGGTGCAACAGGCGCAGCATTTTTACAGACGTTTAAATCGTATATAGAAAACCCTATAGTGATGTATGTATAACATCAACTAATATTTATGGAAAAGCCGAATCGAGAGATTCGGCTTTTTTGTTTCTAGGATTGAAATGATTGTTACTCATTTTCATTAAAATACCTATTAACCTAACTAACCATACATCACAAAATACCTATATTTAAACTTTAAAATTATACTATGAAAAGAATCGTACTTATACTATCGGCAGCAGTTCTTATTGCTAGCTGTGGTAGTCAGGGCAATAAGGTGGCTAAGTTAGAAAAAGCAACAGGTACTATGTCTGAAGTTTTACCTAAGGTTAAAATACCTAAAGCAAATGCATCTCAAATTGCAGCAGATGTATCTTTTCTTGCAAGTGATGATTTAGAAGGTCGTGATACCGGTTCAGACGGTATTCTTGCAGCTGCTAAGTATCTACAAAACCGATTACATGAAATAGGTCTACAACCGTATAAAGGTGACTTCTTTGATGATTTTGATGCAAAAGGTGCTCAAGCTTTTAATGTAGTAGGTATGTTGCCAGGTACAGATGGTGTTTTAAAAGATGAAATAGTAGTAATAGGTGCACACTACGATCATATCGGTTTTATGAAAGCGGTAGCTGGTGACAGTCTTGCAAATGGTGCAAATGATAATGCTACAGGAACAGCAAGTGTTTTAGCAATTGCGCAAGCGTTAAAACAAGTTGATTTTAATAGAAGAACTGTCGTTTTTGCATTATTCTCTGCAGAGGAAAAGGGACTTCTAGGTTCTAAACATCTTGCAAAACGTATGAAAGCCGAAAAAGAAAATGTAGTAGCTATGCTCAACTTTGAGATGATAGGTACACCTATGGTAGGTCGTGAATATATAGCTTACATCACTGGACATGATAAGTCCAACATGGCTAGTGTTTTTAATGCTGCAAATAATAATAGACTAGTAACTGGTAAGTTAGATAAAGCAGTAGAGTATAATCTATTCATGCGATCAGATAATTATCCATTTTTCAATGAATTTCAGGTGCCTGCACAAACTTTCAGTACGTTTGACTTTACTAATTTTAAATACTATCACCAGCCAGGTGATGAAGTATCAGAGGTAAACGCTCCACATATGGCTGCTGTAGTTGACGCAGTAATGCCTGGTATCATGGCGGTGGTAAATGATGAACGTCTTAAAATGATGGCAAATGAATAAAAATATTGTCATCACAGGTACCAGTCGTGGTATAGGATTTGAACTAGCACAATTGTTAGCTGATGCTGGGCATCATGTTATAACGCTTTCGCGAAAAACGAGTTCCATAGAAGCCTTAGAGCGCAATAGTATCATGTCCTTATCTTGTGATTTAACAAGTGAACAAAGTGTTGCTGAATCTGCAAAAGCTATTCTAGCAAAATGGGATCACATAGATATCTTGATTCATAATGCAGGTATGCTAGTGAATAAACCCTTTGAAGAATTAACAGCTCAAGATTTTCAAAACTGTTATGCGGTAAACGTATTTGGTGTTGCATCGTTAACGCAAAAGTTATTGCCGGTAATGACTAAGGATTCTCATGTTGTTGCTATTAGCTCCATGGGTGGAATTCAAGGTAGTGCAAAGTTTCCTGGTCTTGCCGCTTATTCAAGTGCAAAAGCGGCCGTAATCACTCTTTTTGAACTTCTTGCCGAAGAATACAAAGAAAACGGACCATCATTCAATACACTTGCCCTAGGAGCCGTACAAACAGAGATGCTAGAAGAAGCCTTTCCCGGATATAAAGCACCACTCACGGCTTCAGAAATGGCAGACTATATCATGAATTTTGCCCTTACAGGAAATAAGTTCTATAACGGTAAAGTAATGCAGGTGAGTGCAAGCACACCGTAGGGGATTTGGAATGCTGAATATAGAAGTATGGGCTTAACTTTTATAATGTTTCAATCATCTCGTTTTAAAACAACTAGCCGACTTGCAGAAGGTTTTGCTCCTGGTGCTGAATATGTTATTTGTTTAGTTGTGACCGTTATAATCGGCTTCGCGATTTATGGTTACTGGAAAATGAAAAAACATCAGAACAATAGAAAAGAATAATATTCTTCACTTTATTAGACTTAAGGTAATTGAAGCTGCAATCAGTAATAAAAAGATAATTTTTTACGATAGCAATTAAGAAAAGCAATTACCATATTTTCACATTGTCAAATTAATCCTCAGCAACAACCTTAATTCGATCTTTAACCTTTGCAGCAATTTCACGTGCGACAGCGACATCTTTATCTACCACAGTAACATGACCCATTTTTCTAAAAGGTCTGGTTTGTTTTTTACCATAAATGTGAGGTGTCACACCAGGCATGGCTAGAATATCTTCAATACCATCATAAATGACATTCCCAGTATGACCTTCTTCTCCTACAAGGTTTACCATAACAGCAGCAACAGTACTATCTGTATTTCCTAAAGGTAAGTCAAGTACACAACGCACGTGTTGTTCAAACTGATCTGTTACAGAACCTTCTATAGAATAATGACCAGAATTATGTGGTCTAGGTGCCACTTCATTTACTAGAATGTCTCCATTTTTAGTTAAGAACATTTCTACAGCTAATAGGCCTACATGGTCATAAGCAGCACTCACTTCTAGAGCAATAGCACGAGCTTTTTCAGAAACGGCATCATCTATACGTGCTGGGCATACTACATATTCTACCTGATTAGCTTCTGGGTGAAATTCCATCTCTACCACAGGATAAGTTTTCATATCTCCACTAGAATTACGAGCGACTATTACAGCCAGTTCCAGCTTAAAATCGATCATATCTTCATAGATACATTCCACCTGAGGCAAGTCGGTAAGATCACTTTCTTGACGGATTACTTTTACACCTTTACCATCATAGCCACCTTCAGCGCTTTTCCATATGAATGGATAGTCCTTTCCATGATTTAAAATTGGTTGTTCATGAATTTGAAATGGAGCTGTAGGAATATTGCTATCTAGATAAAATTGTTTTTGAACCGCTTTATTTCTAATTAAGTTCAATACACGAGCACTGGGAGAAACCGCGATACCTTTATCTTCTAAATCCTGAAGTGCTTGCACATTGACGTTTTCTATTTCAATAGTTAACACATCGACTTGTTCGCCAAACTCCATCACGGCCTGATAGTCCATAATATCTCCTTCAAAAAAGACAGTACAACCTTCAAAAGCAGGTGCTGTATCATCTTTATCCATCACATAAGTGGCGATATCCCATTTACGCGTGGTGTATAACATCATTTTACCTAGTTGTCCGCCGCCCAGAATCCCAAGCGTAAACGGTGAAGAAAAAAGTGGTGTGCTCATTAGGCAAAAATAAGAGGATAAATTGAACTTGAACTTGAACTTGAAGATGAATTTGAACAACAATATCAAATGACATGAAGAAGCACTATCAACAGCGGCTGTCAACTGCCTACTAAATACTATCTTTGCATAAAATATTTAAGAAGTGATTAAGATTCACGACCTCTATTTCAAACCTTTTCTAACGGCAACTCAAATAAGCGATGCCGTTAACAACCTCGCATACCAGCTCAATAGAGATCTTGCAGATAAAAAGCCCGTCTTTTTAGGAATACTCAATGGTAGTTACATGGTCATGGCAGACTTGACACGCAAGTTTAATCATGATTGTGAGATTGCTTTTTTAAGAGCTTCTAGTTATGAAGGGACATCTTCCACTGGTGAGTTAGTAGAGACTTTAAATGTTGATATAGACCTTACCGATAGAACAGTTGTTATCGTAGAAGATATTGTAGATACAGGATTAACTGTTGACATGCTTTCGCGAAAGCTGCTAAAACACAATCCTACTGCTTTACATGTAGCGACGCTATTTTTAAAGCCAGAAGTTTATAATCGAGAATTGAAAATCGATTTTGTGGGTTTAAATATTGAGAACAAATTTGTCGTGGGATACGGCATGGATTATGATAATTTAGGGCGCAATTTGCCTGAACTTTACGTACAAACACAACGCATGAAAAACATTGTTTTATTCGGTCCTCCAGGAGCCGGAAAAGGAACCCAAGCAGAACGTTTAAAAGAAAAATACGGACTAGTTCATATCTCTACAGGAGACGTGTTTCGTTATAACATCAAAAATGGAACAGAATTAGGAACACTTGCAAAATCCTTCATGGATAAAGGAAACCTAGTGCCAGATGAAGTAACTATTAAAATGCTTAACGCTGAGGTGGAAAAAACACCAGATGCAGCAGGATTTATTTTTGATGGTTTTCCTAGAACAGATGCGCAAGCAAAGGCATTAGATGAATTATTAGCTTCAAAAGGATCTGAGATTGCCGGTATGGTTGCGCTAGAAGTAGATGATGAAGTTCTAGTTGAAAGATTATTAGAAAGAGGAAAAGCAAGCGGTAGAGCAGATGATGCAAGTGAAGGAGTGATAAGAGATCGTATCGCTGTCTATTACAAGCAAACAGCGCCACTTAAAGATTACTATACAGCACAAGATAAGTATCATGGAGTAGATGGTGTAGGAGCACTAGATGAAATAACAGCTCGATTAAGTGTGGAGTTTGATAAGCTTTAAGACTATAAAAAACCGAAGTTAAATAAACGGAAGGTTTAGGTGTTTTAAATTATAACCTTGATGTTTCTACTCTTATAGTAGGTAACAACGAGTTTTGCAAGAGTAACATACAAACAATTAACTGATGACGATGAACCGTTATCAGACATTAGATAAAAAACAATGACCGAAGGAAATTTTGTAGACTATACTAAAGTACATCTTGAGTCAGGTCGCGGCGGTAAAGGAAGCACGCACTTGCACAGAGAAAAGTACATCGATAAAGGTGGTCCAGATGGTGGTGATGGTGGTCGTGGTGGTCATATAATCTTGCGTGGTAGCAAGAACTTATGGACATTGTATCATTTTAAGTATAAACGTCACTTTAAATCTGCTCAAGGTGGAAATGGAGCAAAGCAACGACGTACTGGTGAAGATGGAGATGATGTATATATCGATTTACCACTAGGTACGGTCGTTAAAGATTCTGAAACCGGTAATGTGATTTATGAAATGCTTGAAGATGGAGCAGAATTTGTAATCTGTGAAGGTGGTAAAGGCGGTCGTGGTAACTGGCATTTTAAAAGCTCTACTAGACAAACGCCTCGTTATGCCCAGCAAGGTATGGAAGGTACATCTCTAGATGCTGTATTTGAAATGAAAGTACTGGCAGATGTTGGTCTGGTAGGATTTCCTAATGCTGGAAAATCAACATTGCTTTCTGTAATTACTAGTGCAAAACCTAAGATTGCTAACTATGAGTTTACTACTTTAAAACCTAATCTTGGAATTGTAGAATACCGTGATTTTAAATCATTTGTAATTGCAGATATACCTGGAATTATTGAAGGTGCAGCAGACGGAAAAGGTCTTGGGCATCGTTTTTTAAGACACATAGAACGTAATTCTACTTTATTATTTCTTATTCCTGCAGATTCAGATGATATCAGTGCAGAGTATGATATCCTGTTACGGGAATTGAAAAAATACAATCCAGAATTGCTTGATAAAAATAGATTTGTCTGTATTTCAAAAGCCGATATGCTGGATGAAGAATTAATGGAGCAAATGAAAGAAGGTCTTGATGAGGAAGGTGCTTTTGATGGCGCGCCTTATATGTTCATTTCTTCGTTATCACAATTTCATATGCAAGAATTGAAAGATCGCTTGTGGCAAATGCTTAATGAGTAAATAAAACAGCCCTTTGAAATCATTTCAAAGGGCTGTTTTATTTGTACTATCTTTATTTGAATATTTATTAATACATACCTTATATAATGAAGTTAATTATCTGTTTTTTGCTATTTACGGTTTCTTTTGTTTCTGTAGCCCAAGAGTCCTTGGATTATATAGGTTTATGGTCTTTTAAAGAATTGGACCGTAGCGCTATGGAAAGTATTGATGAAGAAAAAATCAGGTTAGTAACTAATATGTTTCAAGAGATGAAACTTGAAATACTAGATACTGAAATTTATCAGATGCAGTTTATGGGTGAAGTACAAGAGTCTAGTTATACTAAATCTGGCGATACTTTGCTTTTAGATAAAGGTGATAAATTTATTTTGCTGGACGATGGAACGGCTAGAATGGAATCTGGAAATGCGAGATTGTTATTTGCAAAAGGAGACTTCAAAAATCAAAAAACTTATAGTTATTTAACTGAAGATAAATATGCATTACAATCATTTAAAACAGAATCCTTATTGGGTAAGTGGAAGGTGCAAGAGGTAAAAGCGGCAGAAGGTGTTGAAGGTGGTGGAATGTATGAGATGATAGGTATGATGATAACCTTTAATTTTATAACAGAAGAAGAGGTTGCTCTAGGTATTTCAGGTATACAAACTGTAGAAGAATATCAAATCGATATGGATACCCAAGAACTAGTATTCATAAAGCCTGATGCTGAAGAGAATAGAATGTATGCTATAATTCAAGTGTTTGAGGAATACATGATCGTACAACATCTAAAAGAGAAGACTTACTTATATATGGTTAGAGAATAAGTATAAAACTTACACTTTTTAAACACCAAACTGTTCAAAATGATGGTTTAAGTGTTTCCATTGCATGATGCCCCATTGATCTTTAGTAAAATCACCAAAAACAGGATGCGGCTTACGATTCTCATTATTGCGATCTTCCCACAACTCATTCATCCATTTCTGTAATTCTATTTTTTCTATATTAAAATCATAGTCCCCTAAACTTCTAAACTGTGGTGGTGTAGGTGCGTTTTTCTTGAATGGCTTTGGACTGTACATCATTTTTTTAAATAGGACTTTAATCAGCCAGTTAGATTTCATGGTGACATCTGATTTACCTAACGCGATTTTTATAGGCGCCTGACAGTGGTTTAGCATTTGTGAACCATTCATCTTTCCCCATTGCGCATTGCTATCTATGGTTATATTATCAATACGTTCTTGTAATTCTTGATAAGCCTCTATTTCAAAAAAAGATTTCATAAGTAATAATTATAAGTTAGTACAATAGGTATGGTTGCCTCATCACGTCATAAGCTTTTAGGTCATTTTCCCAACTAGCTCTTATCTCGCTAGCGGTCATTCCCGCTTCAATTTGTTTTTGCAAGTTTTCTGTACCGGCTAGATTGGTGAAAAATGAATTAAAAAAGTTCTTTTTTGAAGGCGCTTTTGCGTAAGCGTCAATTAAAAAATCTAGATTTATTTGATCAAGTTTTGGGTAGCTTCTCAAATCTACGCCGAAACATTTCTTCCCGTTATGCAATGGTCTTTTTGCTCCTTCGTTAGGTGTAGGCGTAAAAGAAAAGTCTCTGTATTTTGCAAGTACAGGTGATCCATAGATCTGAAACTGCATTTCAGTACCACGACCTACACTAATGTCTGTTCCTTCAAAAAAACATAAACTAGGATAAAGGTTTATGGCTTGATCGTTAGGTAAGTTGGGAGAAGGTTTTATAGGTAAAGAATAATAATCTGTTCTTCGATAATTGTTCATTTTCAACACCATCAGGTCACATTTTAAACCATATTCTAGCCATCTCTCTCCATTAATCATTTGAGCATACTCACCTATCGTCATACCATGTACAACAGGCACTGGATGCATACCTACAAAACTTTTGTGCGCAGGTTCTAAGATAGGTCCGTCGATATAATGTCCATTTGGGTTAGGTCTGTCTAATACCACTACTTTTTTATCTAGCCTGGAGCAGGCTTCCATTACATAGTGCAACGTAGAGATATATGTGTAGAATCTTGCTCCTACATCCTGTATATCAAAAATGACAATGTCAACATCTGCAAGTTGTTCTTCAGTAGGTTTTTTATTAGAACCGTAAAGAGAGATGATAGGTAGTCCAGTTTTTGAATCGATTCCATCTTTTATGCTCGCACCAGCATCTGCCGTACCTCGGAAACCATGCTCTGGTGCAAAAACTTTTTTGACTAGTACACCACGACTTAATAAGGTGTCTACTAAATGTGTGTAGGTAACAACCTCAGGTTCATCCCAGTTAGTTTTATTGTTTTTTACACTCGATCTTACCACGCTAGTTTGATTGCTTACAACAGCAACATTGCGTCCTTTAAATAAGGCAATCCACTGTTGTATGTTGTCTGCGGCAGGAGTAGGTTGGTTTTCTAAAGCATTTTTAGATTGTATCACTTTGCGACTAGCAACTAAAGAATCAGATACTTTTTCAGCCTTAGCAGTCGTTTTATTTTTATGATTGATTTTTGCATCGCAAGAAATCATGGTTAAAGCGATAGCTAATATGGTATATTTGAAAATCATAAAAGAATAAGTGAATTTAGAGTATTTCATAGCAAAAAGAGTGCAAAGTAGTGCCGCCTATAAAAATAGCGTAAGTGCACCGATTATAAAAATTGCAATTGCAGCAATCGCGATAGGAGTGATAGTTATGTTAATAGCCATTGCTACTGGTGTTGGGCTGCAAAAAAAGATAAAAGAAAAAGTGAGTGCCTTTAATGGACACGTCAGTATTTCCCTTTATGACCGCAATAACTCTATTACAACTGTAAAACCTATCTCTATAAATCAAGTTTTTTATCCAGAGTTTGAATCTGTTCCAGAGGTAGTACATGTGCAAGCAGTGGCCACATTAGGTGGAATGATTAGAACCGAAAAAGATTTTGAAGGTATCATTCTTAAAGGTGTAGGTACCGATTATGACTGGACTTACTTTAAAGACTTTTTAATAGATGGTGCATTGCCTGATATGACTTTAGAAAGTGTTACAAGAGAAATTCTAATATCAGATGATATTGCACGCAGGTTGCGACTTAAAGTTGGTGATAAGGCACCTACTTATTTTGTGAAACCTAATGCATCATCAAACGGTAATCCGACCATTTCAAGAGGATTTACAGTTTCAGGAATTTATGATAGCGGTCTAGAAGAGTACGATACTAAATTTATTATAGGTGATATAAGGCATATTCAAAAAATTAATAAATGGGAAAATGACCAAATTGGAAAATTTGAAGTCTTTATCGATGACTTTGATAATCTAGATCAATTAGGTATAAAGATATTTCAAAACACTGACTCGCTATTAAACAGTCAAACCATAAAACAGCAATATCCAACCATTTTCTCATGGCTTGCATTATTAGATTCTAATGTTTATGGTATTATAGCGATTATTCTTATCGTAGGTATCATAAATATGATCACCGCATTACTGGTTCTTATATTAGATCGCACACGTATGATAGGTATATTAAAAGCACTAGGTGCTGGTAACTGGCTAGTCCGCAAAATCTTTTTATATAATGCGATGAGCCTGATTTTACAAGGACTCGTTATAGGGAATGTTATCGGTCTAGGGCTGATAGGTATTCAATATTTCTTTAGTCCATTTACTTTAGATCCATCAACCTATTATGTCACTGAGGCGCCAGTTTATCTATCACTTTGGCATGTGATTGCTCTTAATTTAGGGACGTTTATATTGTGTTTATTAGTTCTCATAATACCTTCGTTTATAATAAGTAAAATATCACCCGTTAAGGCGATGAGATTTGAGTAATCAGCTATTTAAGAGGATAGTTTTCTTTTTATTTCGCTTCCGCGAAAGCGTCATTAAAATCAATTAACAAATCAATAATGCTATAGAGGTCTAAGAACTTATGCAAAACATTATTTTTGCATTTCAAATAGGAATATGGAATACGTAGAAAATATACTAGGTACGATAGGTAATACACCTCTAGTTAAGATGAATAAACTAGTAGAGGACTTACCATGTCTTGTACTTGCAAAGTATGAAACTTTTAATCCAGGGAACTCTGTAAAAGATCGCATGGCTTTAACAATGATTGAAGACGCAGAGGCTGATGGAAGATTACAACCAGGTGGTACTATCATAGAAGGAACTAGTGGTAATACAGGAATGGGACTTGCCCTAGCCGCTATAATGAAGGGTTACAAGCTTATATGCGTTCTTGCAGATAAGCAGTCTAAGGAAAAAATGGATATCCTACGTGCTGTAGGAGCTGAAGTTCACGTGTGCCCAACTAACGTAGAGCCCGATGATCCACGTTCTTATTATTCTACCAGTAAAAGATTGAGTGAGGAGATTCCTAATTCTTGGTATGTAAATCAATATGATAACCCGTCTAATTGTAAGGCTCATTATCAAAGTACAGGTCCAGAGATATGGAAACAAACCGAAGGTAAGGTGACTCACTTTGTAGTAGGTGTAGGAACTGGAGGAACAATATCTGGAGTAGGAACTTATTTAAAGTTACAAAATCCCAATGTTAAGATTTGGGGAATAGATACCTATGGTTCAGTTTTTAAAAAATATCACGAGACGGGAATTTTTGATGAGAATGAAATTCATTCTTATGTGACCGAAGGGATAGGTGAAGACATTTTACCGCTTAATGTGCGTTTTGAAGTCATAGATGGTTTTACTAAAGTGACTGATAAAGATGCCGCTGTTTACACTAGAAGACTGGCAAAAGAAGAAGGAATGTTTTTAGGAAACAGTGCCGGAGCAGCCATTAAAGGTTTAAAACAAATTCATAAGGAGCATGGCTTTACTAAAGATGATGTGGTAGTAATCTTATTCCATGATCATGGTAGTCGTTATGTAGGGAAGTTTTTTAACGATGATTGGATGCTAGAAAAAGGATACATTAACGAAGATGGTTCTTATCCTGAGGATGATAAATAAGAATTTAATTAAGTCAAAAAAGCCCCAAAATCTAATATAGATTTTGGGGCTTTTTTATTGAGGTTAACCATTATCTTTTAATCAATTTATAGATTAAGGAGCTATTTCTATTCAATCTAACTAAATACATTCCTGTTGAAAGCTCAGGTAATTCTATGTTAATTGAATTTGAGGAAGTATCAAGTTCTTTGCTTAAAATTAAACGACCATTTAAATTTAATACCTCAATATATCTAGGGCCGTTTTGATTTAAGAAGTTAATGGAAAAGTTATTTCCGTTTAAAGGGTTAGGATAGATACTGAATCCATCTTTTTCAATATTTGTAATACTTAAAGTAACATTTGCTTCGAGAAAATCTGGGATTCCAGATCCATCTGTATCATCATCTGTTGGGTCACCATTGTTATTGTAGTCTTCATTAATTGTTAAAACTCCATCTCCGTCATCATCGTCATCTAGATAGTTTTCAATTCCATCTCCATCTGTATCGAGAAAAGGAATGTTTTCTATTCTATAACCAGTAGCGCTTATCTCTATAGCGGTAGGAACACCATCACCATCATCGTCATCATCTTGATAGTTAGGTATTCCGTCTCCATCAGTATCATCATCATTAAGATTTCCGTTTCCATTTAAATCTTCACTTAAATCAGGTATTCCATCATTATCTGTATCTGTGAGCGGTTGGGTAGTAAGTAATAAGTCAAAATCTACAATAATATTTGAACATAACATATTTGCATTATCCACTCTCGCATAAATAGTTTGTGGATTGGTCGTATTTGCAAAAGCACTAGTACTTCCAATAGGATTGGTCTGCGATTGGGCATCTGCAAGAGTTGTGTAGTATAAAACTGATGTTGTTATAGGGTTTAAATCACCAATAATTCTTGCAGTATTAAAATCTAGATTAAAATCTTCAGTGCCATTTCCGTCACTATCATACCTGTATAAATCAACCGCTTCAAAATCTGTTTGAGGATCAAGAACATCTATACAATATTGTTCTGTATAAGTACAGCCGTTATTATCTGTTGTAGTGTAATCATAACAATTCAAACCTGTCTGTGTAGGCGTAATTGAAATTTGATTTGTTCCTGTAGAAGTTATATCTGGACTTGAAGACCATGATTCACTTATTATTACTGGGTTAGTGTAATTCACACTAGATTCTAAACCAACTCCGAATTTCATAAACCAGCTGAATATGTATCCATTGTCTATTGACAAATTATCGGTTATTCTTAATCTCCATACTCCATTTAGTGGTACTCCAGTAAGGTTATTAAAAGGCGTTTCAGATGCGTAATCACCAGCAGGAATCGTTGTATTTGTAATCGCTGCAGTTGTCATAGTTGTTGTAGCTTGAGTTGTGAAACAGTAATCATATCCTATGCCAGGAGTCGTTGTCACATCATCTACTGGTTCACCTAGAAAAGTTCCGCCACCTGAGTTAGGATAGGTAATAAGATCTATCGCAGTCCCGTTAGGAGCAACTAACTCTATTCTCAAATCGCCTAAATAAGAATGTTCGATATTCATACATACACCTAAGAAATTTGCTGGATTAACTAAAGTCGCACCGTCAGGAAAACAATCTATTATTATTACAGTTTGGTAGCTAACTCCATTGCCATCAGGTAAAAAAGTTGTGCCAGCTACAAAAGCTGCATCATCACAGGTTAGTACTGTATCTATTTGTGAAGTTGTAGTTATATCCATTGAATCTCCTAAACATAGAATAGGCGTATCCGTTGCAGTATAGTCTAAAACTGGTTCTGGAGAAACCACAACGGTAACATAATCTGTTGTGCCTACTGGATTAGAATTTTGATCAGTAGTACGTAGTTGTACAAAGAACGCACCTGAATTGTTAAATTGTTGATTTACAACTCTAGTATTTTGATTACCTAAATTTCCAAAATCCCATTCAAACATATAGTTTGAGCCATCGATGGCCGTGAAATCTATAGTGTCTCCTGGGCAAATTTCAATGATGTTATTTACCGCCATAGGTAAAGTGCTCTCGATTCCTGAGTTTTGAGAAATCCCCAATAATGATGACAAGAAAAATAGATAAGTAAAGAGTTTTTTCATGGTTTAGCTTTGAGGTTATTTCCTATAAAAATAGGTTAATTTTTGACTGCTAAGTGTTTTTGTGTATATTTTCACAAGTATTGTTTCGGGTTACAATTTAATACTTAATTCATGCAAGAAGATTTTATTCATTATCTCTGGAAGTTTAAAAAACTAAGTGGCCAGCAATTGCAAACCACAGAAGGTAAGTCGATCGTGGTTAAATCTTTAGGAACACACAATTTTCATTCAGGTCCCGATTTTTTTAACGGTAGATTAGAAATCGATGGTCAGGAATGGGCAGGAAATGTGGAAATGCATGTAAAAGCAAGTGACTGGTACTTGCATGGTCATGATGATGATCCTGCTTACGATAATGTCATATTGCATGTGGTATGGATACATGATGCAGAAATTACTCGTCGTGATGAGATAAACATACCCGTGCTAGAAGTGAGTAAATATGTGCCAGAATCATTAGTTAAGAACTATCAAAAACTTTATGCGATTAAGAAAGATCAATTCATTAACTGTGAAAATGACATAGCTGCGGTAGATGGTTTTAAAAAAGCCCAATGGTTTGAAAAGTTGTTTTTTGAAAGATTAGAACAGCGCAGTATTCATATAAATAGAATATTAAAACAAACCCAAAACGATTGGGAAGCTTTATTTTTTCAATTATTATGTAGAAGTTTTGGAACTAAAATTAACGGCGATGCTTTTGAACAATTAGCACAAAGTATAGATTCAACTACGATACGCAAACTTGCAAAAGACGCGTTTCAATTAGAAGCGACGCTTTTAGGTCAGGCAGGATTACTTAATGATATTAAAAAGGATCGTTATTATAAATTGTTAGTTGATGAATACGCTTTCGCGAAAGCGAAATTTCAATTACAGCCAGCTTTAATACCTATGAAGTTTTTCAGGTTAAGGCCTGCAAATTATCCTACGATACGGATATCTCAACTAGCCATGCTTTATCATAACTCGCCACATCTCTTCGGAGAAGTTTTACTTGCAAAAACCAGAGAAGATATTCACAAATTATTTGATTTGAAATCGGTCTCTTACTGGGATACCCATCATGTCTTTGATAAAGAAACTGTATTTAGAGAAAAATCACTTACAGCATCGTTTATTGATTTGGTAATTATAAATTGCATTGTGCCAGTAAAATTTGCTCATGCACAGTTTGCCGGAAAGGATAAAACCGAAGAGTTACTTCAATTGATGTATGACTTAAAATTTGAATCCAATACTATAGTCGGTGAGTTTAAAAAACGAACTGAAATTAATAATGCATTGGAATCGCAAGCCGTACTTCAATTAAAGTCACATTACTGTGATGTTAATAAATGTTTGAGTTGTGATATAGGTGTGTCGCTCCTTAGAGATAAATCTAGTTGAGGTATATAATTTAATCGCTTATCATTAAATTTACCACATGGGAATAGTTACAGGTTTAAGGCATTACATGGAGAAGTACGGTTTCTATGTGTCAACTCGTATTGCAGATCGTATGGGAATGCGTGCTCGTAATGTACGTATCACCTTCATTTATTTCACGTTTGCAACATTGGGAGCAGGTTTTGGAGTGTATCTCATTATCGCCTTTTGGCTCAAAATCAAAGATATGCTGTATGTTAAAAGAAGCTCTGTATTTGATCTCTAAAATAATTTAATCACGTGCGTTCAAAAATAGCTGTTGCGATTTCCTTACTTATTACCATCTTGCTTATAGGTGTTTTGGGATTTAAATTTATTCAAGGTCTCTCTTGGGTAGATGCTATTTACATGACAGTAATAACTATTTCAACTGTAGGTTATCGTGAGGTAGAGCTTCCAAATGAACAGACTAAGATTTTTATTGTTTTACTCTTATTATTTAGTGTTGTAATCGTAGGTTATGCGGTGTCTGTTATTACAGAGTATTTAATATCACGTAGTTCATTGAAAGATATGAGAGAAAAAAGAAAACAAAAACATATAGATGCTATGGAGAATCATATTATAGTTTGTGGTTATGGTCGCAATGGTAGACAGGCCGTTGAGAAGCTAAGAGATTATCACAGAGAATTTATAATCATTGAGAAGAATCAAGAGGTTATAGATGATTGTGGGCTAGATAGCAATATGTTTTTAAGAGGAAATGCAAATGAAGATGAGGTCCTTATTAAAGCAGGAATAGAAAGGGCATCTACTCTTATTACAGCCTTGCCCGATGATGCAGATAATCTTTTTACCGTATTGAGCGCAAGACAACTTAATAAATCTCTTAAGATTATTTCACGTGCTAGTGAAGAAACCAGCTATAAGAAACTAAAACTTGCAGGAGCTGATAATGTTATATTACCAGATAAAATAGGAGGAGAGCATATGGCTTCACTTATTGTAAGTCCTGACCTGATTGAGTTTTGGGATAACTTAAGTTATGGTGGTGATGAAGGAGTAAACCTTGAACAAGTGTCCTTTGAGCAAATGTTTGATGATAATGGAGATTGCTCAATAATTGATCTTAATTTAAGACAAAAAACAGGTTGTACTATTATAGGATATAAATCGGCAGATGGGAATTATACCGTTAATCCAGATCCTAAAATGATGCTTACTGCAGGTTCAAAAATTATAGTTGTAGGAAATACACAGCAAATTTTGAACCTACAGAAGGTCTATCGAATTAACAATGAGGTAACATAAGTGCCTTTAAAACTTTTAAAAAGCAAGATTTTTGTGCATCTTGCTGACTTAACCAAAATTTAAATCAAAAAAAGAATGAAACGTATTTATAAAGTATGTTTATCAATGCTGGCTTTTATTATGCCTGCATTTGTTTTTGCGCAGGAAGCTGCAGAGAAAGGATTAGATGAAAAAATTGATGATGCCTTTGGTTGGGCGACAGGAGATTATGTTCAAGCAGTATTTTATCAAATTCCTTTTACAGACGAAATAAAAATTTATTGGGTTCTTTTTCCTCTTATTCTAGGAGCCTTGTTTTTCACTGTTTACTTTAAGTTTATAAATTTAACAGGAGTTTGGAGAGCTATTCAGGTTGTAAGAGGTAAATATGAAGATATAGAGAAATTCGGAGCAGAAACTCTTTATGGTGAAGATGGTATTGCAAATGGTGTAGATATCAATAACGTTGATGATATAGAGGCTCACATCGATGAGTTCAGTGACGAAATTGCTAACGATGGAGATATTAAAGATACTATTAGAGATGAAAGCTCTGATGGTGAGGTATCACACTTTCAGGCCTTAACGGCTGCGTTGTCTGCTACTGTTGGATTAGGAAATATCGCCGGTGTTGCCGTTGCTGTATCTGTTGGTGGTGCAGGAGCAACCTTCTGGATGATTGTTGCAGGATTTTTAGGTATGGCTTCAAAGTTTGTAGAATGTACCTTGGGTGTAAAATATAGAGATGTCGGTCCAGATGGAACTGTTTATGGCGGACCGATGTATTATTTAACTAAAGGATTGAAGTCCATGGGACTTGCCGGTTTAGGAAAGGTTTTAGCTGTATTATTTGCTATAATGTGTATCGGTGGATCATTTGGTGGTGGAAATATGTTCCAAGCTAATCAAGCTGCTCAAATGGTTGAAAATATCACTGGTGGAACAGAATCTTTTTTATATGGTTATAAATGGGCATTTGGTTTATTTATGGCAGTATTTGTTGGTATCGTAATCATCGGAGGAATTAAATCAATTGCCAAGGTGACTGATAAAATTGTTCCTTTTATGGTGGTGATATATGTAGGAGCATCTTTATGGGTGATTTTTGCTCGTTTTGATTTGATAGGTGAGGCATTTACTCAAATTATTGATGGAGCTTTTAGCCCAGAAGGAGTTGCAGGTGGAGCTATAGGAGTTTTAATACAAGGTTTCCGTAGAGCAGCATTCTCAAATGAAGCTGGTGTAGGTAGTGCTTCTATCGCACACTCTGCGGTAAAAACTAAATATGCGGCAAGTGAAGGCTTAGTGGCATTATTAGAACCGTTTATTGATACCGTGGTAGTTTGTACAATGACTGCCTTGGTTCTAATTATCACAGGTAACGTAAGTTCTGAAAATGCTGGACTTAATGATGCAGATGCGATTTTATTAACTTCTGGAGCATTTGAATCAGTGATAAGCTGGTTCCCATATGTACTAACCCTAGCGGTAGTATTATTTGCATTTTCAACGATGATATCTTGGTCTTACTACGGATATCAAGCTTGGGCATACCTTTTTGGTAGAACCACTAGAACTGAGTATACTTATAAGATTTTATTCTGTGTATTTGTAGTGATAGGTTCAGCTGCTAGTTTAGGTAATGTTATCGGTTTCTCTGATGCGATGATATTCTCAATGATGGTGCCTAATATGATAGGTATTGTCTTATTAGCTCCTAAGGTTAAGAAGGAGCTGAATAGATATATGAGTGCTATCAAATTAAAGTCAAAAGCTATCGACTAATCCTTGATAAATGAAAAATTTTAAATCCCTCTTTTTGTTTAACCGTAAACAGCAAAGAGGGATTTTTATATTAATAATTGTCTTGTCTATAGTTGTTGCGATTTACATTTTTTCAAATAGTAGATCATCGCAACCGCTTATTGTTGAGGATACAAGCGAATATCAAAGACAAGTAGATTCTTTGAAATCTGTTGCGATTGCAAAACGAAACAAAATTTATCCTTTTAATCCTAACTATATAACAGACTATCGAGGTTATGTGTTGGGACTTAGTGAAGAGGAGTTAGAAAGGTTACATCGCTTTCGCGAAAGCGATAAATGGATTAATTCCAAAAAAGATTTTCAAAATGTAACAGGTGTTTCAGATCAGTGGCTAGATAGTATTAGTCCATATTTTAAATTTCCAGAATGGGTTACTAATCCTAAAAAGCAAAACAAATTTGTTCCGTTCAAAGAACGTAAGGTTGTTGCCAAGGATATTAACACTGCTACACAAGAAGAGCTTAAGGCAGTTTATGGTATAGGTCCAGCATTATCGGGTAGAATCATTAAAGAGCGAGAATTTTTAAAGGGCTTTATAGATATGAAGCAGGTGCGAGGTGTTTACGGCCTTACCGATTCTACTATGATCCAGCTAAAAAAACATTTTTACATCCCACTTTCCTCTACTCAAAACAGAATTGCTCTTAATAACGCAAGTAAAGATGAATTGTTAAGTATTCCTTATTTTAACGACTATCTCGTTGATGAACTTATTAAACAGCGTACGCTAAGGGATGGCTTTAAAAGTTGGGATAAAGTTGTGTTAACCTCTAGGTTTCCAGAAGAAAAATTAGAGCTAATTCAGCTATATTTGACACTTAACTAAATCAACAGTTTAACTACTTTATATGTATTCAAAATATTTTACTGAAGAACATAATGTCTTCAGACAGAGTTTTAGAGATTTTCTCAATAAAGAGGCTGTTCCTCATATCGATAGATGGGAAGAAACGGGTAAAATTGATCGAGAGATTTTTGAAAAAATGGGTGAAATGGGCTACTTTGCTTTGTACTACCCAGAAGAATATGGTGGTTTAAATTTAGATTTCTTTTACACAGTAATATTTCTTGAAGAAATGCAACGCATCAACTCTGGTGGGTTCGCAGCAGCGATGTGGGTTCAAGCTTTCCTAGGAGCGCAACACTTGCTTAAAGAAGGAGATGAACGCATTAAACAAGAATACTTAGTTCCAACTTTAACAGGAGAGAAAATAGGATGCTTAGGTATTACAGAGCCTTTTGGAGGTAGTGATGTCGCAGGAATGAGAACTACTGCGGTTAAAGATGGTGATCATTACGTGATTAATGGTTCAAAAACTTTTATTACTAATGGTGTTTATAGCGATTATCTAGTTATCGCTGCAAAGACGGATCCAGAAGCAAATGGTCGTGGAATTTCCATATTTGTTATGGATAGGGATACTCCAGGTATAAGCGCTACAAAATTGAATAAACTGGGATGGAGAGCTAGTGACACTGGAGAAATAGGATTTGACAACGTACGCATTCCTGCTGAGAATTTAATGGGAGAAGAAGGGAAAGGTTTTCCTTATATCATGCAACATTTTGCTTTGGAGCGTTTAATTATGGGAATTAATGCGCATGCTAGAGCAGAATATGCTTTAGAATATACGGCTCAGTATATGAAAGAGCGAACAGCCTTTGGTACCACAATAGATAAGTTTCAAGCCTTACGTCATGGCATGGCAGATATGTATAGTGAAGTAGAAATGGCAAAAAACTTCAATTATTCAATTTCTGAACAACTAGATCAAGGCTTGTATCCAGTTAAGGAAGCTAGTATGTCCAAGCTTGTCTCTACCAAAATCGCTGATGAGGTTATTTATAAATGTTTGCAATATCTGGGTGGTTATGGATACATTGAAGAGTATCCACTCGCTCGTATGTGGAGAGATAGCCGTTTAGGTCCAATCGGTGGAGGTACTAGTGAAATCATGCGTGAAATTATTGCAAAGATGGTTATGGATGGTAAGGATTATAAACCAGCTGCAAAGTAATTAGTGTCTTTTTGTACCGCTGTCGCGAAAGTGTAATTGATAAAAAGTATTGTAATTATAAATAAATATGTATTTTTGCCATCCCAAAGAAAGGAGGTGATGACACTATGTTAATAATACCAGTTAAAGACGGAGAAAATATCGATAGAGCCCTAAAGCGTTTCAAAAGAAAATTTGATCGTACAGGTAAGATGCGTGAACTACGTAGAAGACAGCAGTTTACTAAACCATCTGTTGCTAAAAGAGCTCAAAGAATAAAAGCTTCTTATATACAGCACTTAAGAGATGCAGAAAACATCTAGTATTTCTTAAATTTATAAAGACCGCTAGTAGTAAAATTCTTAATTTTACTTTCTAGCGGTTTTTTTATGTCATTACAATCCTTTTTCGATTACTTATCTCTTGAGAAAAAATATTCTCGTCATACCGTTGTGGCTTACAAAAAGGATTTAGAACAAATGAAGTCTTTTTTAAAGGAAGAATATGATATAGAGATAGAAAATGCGTCATATCCCCTAATAAGAACTTGGTTAAGTAACTTGCTCGATGATGACTTAAGTACGAGGACCATCAATCGTAAAGTTGCATCCTTGAAGAGTTATTATAAGTTTTTATTATTGACAGGGCAAATTGATTTTCACCCTTTATCTCAACACAAGAGTCTAAAGGTTGCAATTAATGTTCAAATTCCGTTTTCAAAAAAAGAAGTTCAACAAATCCTAGACAACTCCTATGATTCTTCAGATTTTGAAACAGTTAGGGATTTATTGCTAATTGAGCTGTTTTATGTTACCGGAATGAGGAGAGAAGAGTTGATTAATTTAAAATTACAAGATGTTAGCCTCTCCACAAGAAGTATTAAGGTGATGGGGAAACGTAACAAAGAACGTATTATTCCCTTATTGTACTCTATTTCAAATAAACTAGAGTCATATTTGGTGTTGCGTGATTTGATAAATGTTAACGGATTTAATGAATTGTTCTTGACGGGTAAAGGGTATAAACTGTATCCAGTTCTTGTTTATAGGATTATAAAATCGTATTTTAGTAAGGTATCTGAGAAGGTAAAAACGAGTCCGCATATTTTAAGGCATTCTTTCGCTACACATCTTTTAGATGAAGGTGCTGATTTAAATGCTGTTAAGGAGTTGTTAGGTCATGCGAGTCTTGCTTCTACTCAGGTTTACACCCATTCAAGTATGAAAATGTTGAAAGGGGTTTATAAAAACGCGCATCCGCGCTCAAAGAAGGATTAATTAAATAAATAGCTTATGAAGGTAAATGTGCAGTCTGTAAATTTTAATGCAGACGTTAAACTTGTAGATTTTATTCAAGAACGATTAGATAAACTTGAACATTTTTACAGTAAGATAATAAATGCTGATGTTTATATGAAAGTTCAAAAAACTTCTGCTCCTGAAAATAAAATAATTGAAGTTAGGTTGTTTGTTCCTGGTGAAGACCTAATTGCCTCAAAAACATGTAAGTCCTTTGAGCAATGCATAGATGAATGTTCCGATGCACTAGAGCGCCAACTCAAAAAAAGAAAAGAAAAACAGAATTCTCATTAATTTTATTCAAAAAAAATTTTGAGAATTAAAAAATACTCTTACATTTGCAGTCCGTTAGAAATAGCGGGCTTTTTTACGCAAGTAAAATTGATTAAAAGCCGATGTAGCTCAGCTGGCTAGAGCAGCTGATTTGTAATCAGCAGGTCGTGGGTTCGAGTCCCTCCATCGGCTCTTTAAAATACTAGATCTTAATTGATCTTTTGGGGAGATACTCAAGCGGCCAACGAGGACGGACTGTAACTCCGTTGGGAAACCTTCGCAGGTTCGAATCCTGCTCTCCCCACACATTGACTCAAATTATTGTTTGAGGCTTGTTGAAATATTGAATACCTTTTGACAATTTTGTTGTCGATAAATGCGAGAGTAGCTCAGTTGGTAGAGCGTCAGCCTTCCAAGCTGAATGTCGCCGGTTCGAACCCGGTCTCTCGCTCTAATTTTAAATGTGCATGTGAAGCGCGTTTTTTTAAGGTCAACTCTGTTCCTTAAATCTATAATGGTTTAATCGCCGGTGTAGCTCAGGGGTAGAGCGTTTCCTTGGTAAGGAAGAGGTCACGAGTTCAAATCTCGTCATTGGCTCTGAAGAAAAAGGTCTCTAGTTGAGGCCATTACTTGTATATGCTGATTTGGTTTTGCCTTGTTAGTATTTGAATTGAACACTAATATAAATTAAGATTATAAATTATGGCTAAAGAAACGTACGATCGTTCGAAACCCCACCTAAATGTAGGAACAATTGGTCACGTTGACCACGGTAAAACTACACTTACTGCTGCAATTACAAAAGTTCTTGCTGATGCTGGTTTCTCTAATGCGGTAAATTTTGAACAAATTGACAATGCTCCTGAAGAAAAAGAGCGTGGAATTACTATTAACTCTTCACACGTAGAGTATCAAACTCAAAACAGACACTATGCACACGTAGATTGTCCTGGTCACGCCGATTATGTAAAAAACATGGTTACTGGAGCAGCGCAAATGGATGGAGCTATTCTTGTTGTTGCTGCAACTGATGGTCCTATGCCTCAGACTCGCGAGCACATCTTGTTAGGTCGTCAGGTTGGTATTCCTCGTATTGTTGTATTCCTTAATAAAGTGGATATGGTAGATGATGAAGAGCTACTTGAGCTAGTGGATATGGAAGTTCGTGATTTATTATCTTTCTATGAGTATGATGGTGATAATGGTCCTGTTGTTTCAGGTTCTGCACTTGGTGCGCTTAATGGTGAGGAAAAATGGGTAAATACAGTTCTTGAATTAATGGAAGCTGTTGATGCTTGGATTGAAGAGCCTGTTCGTGATATGGATAAGCCTTTCTTAATGCCGATTGAAGATGTTTTCTCTATCACTGGACGTGGAACGGTAGCCACTGGTCGTATTGAGACTGGGGTTGGTAATACTGGAGATCCTGTTGAGATAATCGGTATGGGAGCTGAAAAGTTGACATCTACTATTACTGGTATTGAAATGTTTCGTCAAATCCTTGATAGAGGTGAGGCTGGTGATAATGCAGGTATCTTGTTAAGAGGTATTGAGAAGTCACAGATTTCAAGAGGTATGGTTATTGTTAAGCCTGGTTCTGTTACTCCGCATGCTAAATTTAAAGCTGAGGTTTATATCCTTAAGAAAGAAGAAGGTGGTCGTCACACGCCTTTCCATAATAACTATCGTCCACAGTTCTATGTAAGAACAACTGATGTAACTGGTAATATTGCTTTACCTTCAGGTGTTGAAATGGTTATGCCTGGTGATAACTTGACAATTACAGTTGATTTGATTCAACCTATTGCGTTAAACTTAGGTTTACGTTTCGCTATCCGTGAAGGTGGTAGAACAGTAGGTGCTGGTCAGGTTACTGAGATACTAGATTAATTATCTGATTTTAATATTTAAGTATCCTATCTTTTTTAGATAGGATACTTTCCCTTTGTTAGAATTATTTTTTAACAAATACGGGTTTAGCTCAGTTGGTAGAGCACTGGTCTCCAAAACCAGGTGTCGGGAGTTCGAGCCTCTCAACCCGTGCATTATCGAGTTTGTGCTCGAAATTAATAACTGAAATCTTTTAGAGATTTTATAATAGAGTTCTATATTTATGGGATTAGTAAGTTACGTAAAAGAGTCGTATAGCGAATTGACAAATCATGTTTCTTGGCCGACGTGGTCAGAAGCTCAGAAATTAACTGTTACGGTTGCTGTTTTTTCAATAGTGTTTGCTTTGATTATTTGGGGTATTGACTCAGTGTTCAGTAAAGTGATTACTAATTATTTCTCTTGGATTAAGAATAGTTAAAAACCACGTTATGGCAGTTGATAGTAATGAAGTGATGCATTGGTATGTGGTTAGATCGGTTAGTGGTCAAGAAAATAAAATAAAAGATTATATAGAGTCGGAAATTGCTCATCATAACTTACAAGATTATTTGAAGCAAATCTTAGTTCCTACTGAGAAAGTTGTTCAGATTCGTAACGGTAAGAAGATAAATAAGGAAAAGGTTTACTTTCCTGGTTATATTATGATTCAGGCTAGACTTGAAGGTGAGGTTCCTCATATTATTAAATCCGTTAATGGTGTGATAGGTTTCTTGGGTGAAACTAAGGGTGGAGAGCCTGTGCCGTTGAGAAAGAGTGAGGTTAATAGGATGTTAGGTAAAGTCGATGAGCTTGCTGAACAAGTGGACAATATATCGATTCCGTTTAAAATGGGTGAAACCGTTAAGGTTGTAGATGGTCCTTTCAATGGTTTCAATGGTACGATTGAAAAAGTGAATGAAGAAAAGCGTAAGTTAGAAGTTATGGTTAAGATTTTCGGAAGAAAAACACCATTAGAACTAAGCTATATGCAAGTAGAGAAAATATAAATGTTGCGTTTTAGATTATCAAAAGGCTTCCACTTTTTGATAATTGTATAAATTGAAATTTTTTAAAAATGGCTAAAGAAGTATCTAAGGTTGTAAAGTTACAAGTTAGAGGTGGTGCGGCAAATCCATCTCCTCCTGTAGGACCTGCATTAGGTGCGGCTGGTGTGAATATCATGGAGTTCTGTAAGCAATTTAATGCTAGAACTCAAGATAAGCCTGGTAAAGTGTTACCAGTAGCAATCACTGTTTATAAGGACAAGTCTTTTGACTTTGTTATTAAAACGCCTCCAGCAGCAGTTCAAATCCTAGAAGCAGCAAAACTTAAAGGTGGTAGTGGAGAACCAAATCGTAAAAAGGTAGCAACTATCAGCTGGGATCAAGTAAGATTGATTGCAGAGGATAAAATGCCTGACCTGAATGCATTTACAGTAGATAGCGCTATGAGAATGGTTGCGGGTACTGCTAGATCAATGGGTGTTAACGTTAAAGGTGGAGAATCTCCAGCTTAAAAAAAGGTAACAATGGCAAAATTAACTAAAAAGCAAAAAGAAGCTCATTCAAAAATCGACAGTTCTGAGATGTACTCGTTGGCTGATGCTTCTAAATTGGTAAAAGAAGTTTCAACTGTAAAATTTGATGCTTCTGTAGATCTTGCTGTGAGACTTAATGTTGATCCACGTAAAGCTAATCAGATGGTTAGAGGTGTGGTAACGTTACCTCATGGTACAGGAAAGGATGTTAAAGTACTAGCATTAGTTACTCCGGATAAAGAAGCGGAAGCTACTGCTGCTGGAGCTGACTTTGTAGGTCTTGATGAATATTTAGATAAAATTAAAGGAGGTTGGACAGATGTTGATGTAATCATCACTATGCCTAGCGTGATGGGTAAACTAGGACCTTTGGGTCGTGTTTTAGGACCTAGAGGTCTTATGCCTAATCCTAAAACTGGAACAGTTACTATGGATGTAGCAAAAGCTGTCTCAGATGTTAAAGCTGGTAAAATCGACTTTAAGGTTGATAAGACAGGTATTATACATGCTGCAATTGGTAAGGCGTCGTTTGATGCTGATAAAATTGCTGGTAATGCAAAAGAATTAATTAATACGTTAGTTAAACTGAAACCAACAACGTCAAAAGGTGTATACATCAAAAGTATATTCATGTCTAGTACTATGAGTCCTGGAATTGCTATTGACGCTAAACGTTTTGCAGACGACTAAAAAATCTAGATCATGACAAGAGAAGAAAAAGCAAATGTTATTCAAGATTTGACTGCTACGTTAGGTACTAGTTCAACAATCTATTTAGCAGATATTTCTGGTTTAAATGCTTCGGATACATCTAATTTGAGAAGAGCTTGTTTTAAAGCAAATGTTTCTCTTTCTGTAGTTAAAAACACATTGCTTTCAAAAGCAATGGAGGCTTCAGATAAAGATTTCGGTGAATTACCGGAATTGTTAAAGGGGAACACTTCAATAATGATTTCTGAGGTAGCTAATGCTCCGGCAAAAGTTATTCAAACGTTTAGAAAGAAATCAGATAAACCTATTCTTAAAGGAGCTTATATTGAGGAAGCTATCTATGTAGGTGATAGATTTGATGAGTTAAGTAATATCAAATCTAAGGAAGAAATGATTGGTGAGGTTATTGGCCTTCTTCAATCACCTGCTAAGAATGTTGTATCTGCACTTAAATCAGGTGGTAGTACAATTGCAGGTTTAATTAAGACACTATCAGAAAGATAGTATTAACGAGTACGCAAACAATTATTTATAAATTTTATTAAACGATAGAAAAATGGCAGATTTAAAAGATTTCGCTGAGCAGTTAGTTAACTTAACTGTTAAAGAAGTAAATGAACTAGCAACCATTCTTAAAGAAGAGTATGGTATTGAGCCTGCAGCTGCTGCTGTAGCCATGGCTGGACCAGCTGGTGGTGGAGACGCTGCAGCTGATGAGCAAACTGAATTTGATGTTATCCTTAAGGCTCCAGGTGGTGCTAAGTTAGCAGTTGTTAAACTTGTAAAAGAACTTACAGGTGCTGGACTTAAAGATGCAAAAGACCTAGTTGATAATGCGCCATCTCCAATTAAGGAAGGTGTATCTAAAGATGAGGCAGAAGCACTTAAAGCTCAGCTTGAAGAAGCTGGTGCTGAGGTTGAGTTGAAGTAATTCTTCTTAACTAAACATTATCGGTTTAAACCTGTGAGCAAGGCTCACAGGTTTAGACCATTTTGCGTATAAAGATGAGACGTCATCGATAACGCTTTTTTTAACCTTTAATACCGTGCATTGATGCTGGCAACAAACACAGAGAGAATTAATTTTTCGACGGTAACAACTAAAGCAGATTATCCTGATCTGCTAGATATCCAAATTAAATCTTTTCAAGATTTCTTTCAATTAGAAACGAAATCCGACAAAAGAGAAGTAGAAGGTCTTTATAACACCTTCATGGAAAACTTTCCAATTACAGATACTCGCAATCAATTTGTATTGGAGTTTCTTGATTACTTCGTAGATCCTCCTAGATACTCTATTCAAGAGTGTATTGAAAGAGGTTTAACTTATAGCGTGCCTTTAAAGTCACGTCTTAAATTATACTGTACTGACCCAGAGCATGAAGACTTTGAAACGATTGTTCAGGACGTTTATCTAGGGACCATTCCTTACATGACTCCTTCTGGAACATTTGTTATTAACGGTGCTGAACGAGTAGTAGTTTCTCAATTACACCGTTCTCCTGGAGTTTTCTTTGGTCAATCTTTCCATGCAAATGGAACTAAACTTTACTCAGCTCGTGTTATTCCTTTCAAAGGTTCATGGATTGAGTTTGCGACTGATATTAATAGCGTTATGTATGCTTATATCGATCGTAAAAAGAAATTACCTGTAACAACCCTTTTCCGTGCAATTGGTTTTGAAAGAGATAAAGATATCCTAGGTATTTTTGATCTTGCAGAAGAAGTTAAGGCTTCAAAGACTGGTTTAAAAAAATATCTTGGCCGTAAATTAGCTGCTCGTGTTTTAAGAACATGGCATGAAGATTTTGTTGATGAAGATACTGGTGAGGTTGTTTCTATTGAGCGTAATGAGATTGTTCTTGATCGTGATACGGTTTTAGATAAGGAGCATATCGATGAGATTATGGAGTCTCAGGCAAAAACTATTTTACTTCATAAAGAAGATAATCAGTCTGCAGATTACGCAATTATTCATAATACTTTACAAAAGGATCCTACAAATTCTGAAAAAGAGGCTGTAGAACATATATATAGACAACTACGTAATGCTGAGCCGCCTGATGAGGAAACAGCTCGTGGTATTATAGATAAATTGTTCTTTTCTGATCAACGTTACAACTTAGGTGAAGTTGGTCGTTATAGAATGAACAAGAAATTAGGTCTTGATATTGCGATGGATAAGCAAGTGCTTACCAAAGAAGATATCATTACCATTATCAAATATCTTATTGAGTTAATTAACTCTAAAGCAGAGATTGATGATATTGATCACTTATCAAATCGTCGTGTTAGAACTGTTGGTGAACAACTTTCACAACAATTTGGTGTTGGGCTAGCGCGTATGGCTAGAACAATTCGTGAGCGTATGAATGTTCGAGATAACGAAGTATTTACTCCTATAGATTTGATTAATGCGAAGACATTATCTTCTGTAATTAATTCTTTCTTTGGGACAAATCAGTTATCTCAATTTATGGATCAAACTAATCCACTTGCTGAAATCACGCACAAGCGTAGGTTATCTGCACTTGGACCTGGTGGTCTTTCGAGAGAGAGAGCTGGATTTGAGGTTCGTGATGTTCACTATACTCACTACGGTAGATTATGTCCTATTGAAACTCCTGAAGGTCCAAATATCGGACTGATTTCATCTTTAGCTGTGTTTGCTAAAGTGAATAGTATGGGATTCATTGAGACACCATATCGCTCAGTTAAAGATGGAGTAGTAAACCTTGAAGAGGAGCCTACTTATTTAAGTGCTGAGGAAGAAGAAGGAATGCATATTGCACAAGCGAACTTACCGTTAGATGGTAAGGGTAAAATAGATCAGGATAAGGTAATTGCTCGTATGGAAGGTGACTTCCCAGTAATAGACCCGACAGAGGTTGTTTATGCTGACGTTGCACCTAACCAAATAGCTTCTATTTCAGCTTCTTTAATTCCTTTCTTAGAACATGATGATGCAAACCGTGCTTTGATGGGATCAAACATGATGCGTCAGGCTGTACCACTTTTAAGAGTGGATGCACCTATAGTAGGTACCGGTTTAGAGAGACAGGTTGCAACGGATTCTCGAGTTCTTATCAATGCAGAAGGAGATGGTGAAGTAACTTATGTTGATGCTCAACACATCAGTATTAAATATGATAGAACAGATCGTGAAAAAGCAATTAGCTTTGAGCCAGAGGAAACAACTTATAATCTTATTAAATTCCGTAAAACGAATCAAGGAACCAGTATAACACTAAAACCTATTGTTAAAAAAGGTGATAGAGTTAATAGAGGTCAGGTTTTATGTCAAGGGTATGCTACAGAGGCTGGAGAACTAGCTTTAGGACGCAATATGAAAGTGGCGTTTATGCCTTGGAAGGGTTATAACTTTGAAGATGCAATTGTAATTTCCGAGAAAGTAGTTCGTGAAGATATTTTTACTTCTATACACGTTGACGAGTATTCTTTAGATGTTAGAGATACTAAGTTAGGTAATGAAGAGCTTACGCCAGATATTCCAAATGTTTCTGAAGAAGCAACGGCAGATCTTGATGAGCAAGGTATGATTCGTATCGGTGCAGAGGTTAAACCTGGTGATATTTTGATAGGTAAAATTACTCCTAAAGGAGAATCGGATCCTACACCAGAGGAGAAACTACTACGCGCTATTTTTGGAGATAAAGCAGGTGATGTAAAAGATGCATCACTTAAAGCTTCACCTTCATTACGTGGTGTTGTTATAGACAAGAAGTTATTCTCTAGAGCCGTAAAGGATAAGAGAAAAAGAGCTCAGGATAAAGAAGATATTGCAAAATTAGAGCAGGCTTACCAATCTAAATTTGATAATCTTCAAGAGCGTTTAATTGAAAAATTATTCGAAATTGTAAGTGGTAAAACTTCGCAAGGTGTATTTAACGATTTAGGAGAGGAAGTTCTTCCTAAAGGTAAAAAGTATACACTTAAGATGTTGCATTCAGTTGATGATTATACTCACTTAGTTTCAGGTACTTGGACTACAAGTAAAGATACTAATGAGATGATTGCTGATTTACTTCACAATTATAAAATTAAAGAAAATGATCTTCAAGGATCATTACGTCGTGAGAAGTTTACCATCTCTGTAGGAGATGAACTTCCTGCAGGAATTATCAAGCTTGCTAAAGTGTATATCGCTAAAAAGCGTAAACTAAAAGTAGGAGATAAAATGGCAGGTCGTCACGGTAACAAAGGTATTGTTGCACGTATAGTACGTCAAGAGGATATGCCTTTCCTTGAAGATGGAACACCTGTGGATATCGTATTGAATCCACTTGGGGTACCTTCTCGTATGAATATTGGTCAGATTTATGAAACCGTTTTAGGATGGGCTGGACAGAAGTTAGGTAAAACTTTTGCTACTCCTATTTTTGATGGAGCAACCTTAGATCAGATTAATGCTTATACTGATGAAGCAGGTATACCACGTTTCGGTCATACATACTTATATGATGGTGGTACTGGAGACAGATTTGATCAACCTGCAACAGTAGGTGTGATTTATATGTTGAAACTAGGACACATGGTAGATGATAAGATGCACGCGCGTTCTATCGGACCATATTCATTGATTACACAGCAACCACTTGGTGGTAAAGCACAGTTTGGAGGTCAACGTTTTGGTGAGATGGAAGTATGGGCACTCGAGGCTTATGGAGCATCTAGTACTCTACGTGAAATCTTGACAGTTAAGTCTGATGACGTTATAGGACGTGCTAAGACTTATGAGGCAATTGTAAAAGGTGAGCCTATGCCAGAACCTGGTCTTCCAGAATCATTTAATGTATTAATGCACGAGTTGAAAGGTCTAGGATTAGATTTAAGACTTGAGGATTAATTTTTTAACGGTGGTTTTTATGATTACGCTTTCGCGAAAGCGTAATCATAACTCTCACCAGCTTTAACTAAAAATAGTACCATAATTATGGCTAGATATAAAGACGCC
The DNA here is from genome assembly GCF_000732625.1 of Nonlabens ulvanivorans. Lineage (GTDB taxonomy): Bacteria > Bacteroidota > Bacteroidia > Flavobacteriales > Flavobacteriaceae > Nonlabens > Nonlabens ulvanivorans. The sequence goes on along the minus strand of NZ_JPJI01000032.1, from coordinate 12,235 downwards.
CCAACCCAGAAGAAATTTTCAAAAATTTCAATCGGTCTCGCATCACCAGAATCTATTCTCGCAGAGTCTAAAGGTGAGGTTTTGAAACCTGAGACGATTAATTACCGTACGCACAAACCTGAGCGTGACGGACTTTTTTGTGAGCGCATTTTCGGTCCTGTAAAGGATTATGAGTGTGCCTGTGGAAAGTATAAGCGCATACGTTATAAAGGAATCGTATGTGATCGATGTGGTGTAGAGGTGACTGAAAAGAAAGTACGTCGTGACCGTATTGGACATATAAACCTTGTTGTGCCTGTGGCGCACATCTGGTATTTCCGTAGTCTTCCTAACAAAATTGGTTATCTTTTAGGGCTTCCTTCAAAGAAGCTTGATATGATTATCTACTACGAACGCTACGTAGTGATTCAACCAGGTATTGCAAAGAATGAAGAAGGCGAACCAGTTCAAAAATTAGAATTTCTTACGGAAGAAGAGTATCTTAATATTTTAGATAGTCTTCCTCAAGAGAATTTATATCTTGAAGATTCTGACCCTAATAAATTTATTGCAAAGATGGGTGCAGAGTGTCTTATCGATCTATTGCAACGTATCGATTTAGAGGGATTATCTTATGATTTACGTCATAAGGCAAATAATGAAACATCTAAGCAACGTAAGACTGAGGCTTTAAAGCGTCTGCAAGTAGTAGAAGCTCTTAAGGAATCTAACGTTCTAAGAGAAAATAAGGCAGAATGGATGATCATGAAAGTGATCCCGGTTATACCGCCAGAATTAAGACCTCTAGTACCACTTGATGGTGGTCGTTTTGCGACATCAGATTTAAATGATTTATACCGTCGTGTAATCATACGTAACAATCGTTTGAAAAGATTGATGGAGATAAAAGCTCCAGAAGTAATCTTGCGTAATGAGAAACGTATGTTACAAGAAGCGGTAGATTCACTTCTTGATAATACTAGAAAGTCTAGTGCTGTAAAAACAGATTCAAACAGACCTCTTAAATCTTTATCAGATTCATTAAAAGGTAAGCAAGGACGTTTCCGTCAGAACTTATTAGGTAAACGTGTGGATTATTCTGCTCGTTCTGTAATCGTAGTTGGACCAGAACTTAAATTATATGAGTGTGGTATTCCTAAAGATATGGCTGCAGAGCTTTATAAACCTTTCGTTATACGCAAGCTTATAGAGCGTGGAATCGTTAAGACTGTAAAATCTGCAAAGAAAATTATAGACAAAAAAGAGCCAGTAGTTTGGGATATCTTGGAGAATGTTCTTAAAGGACATCCAGTTATGCTAAACCGAGCTCCTACACTTCACAGGTTAGGGATTCAAGCATTCCAGCCAAAGTTGATTGAAGGTAAGGCGATTCAATTACACCCATTAGTGTGTACTGCATTTAACGCCGATTTTGATGGAGATCAAATGGCTGTTCACTTACCGTTAGGTCCTGAGGCTATATTAGAATGTCAGTTATTGATGCTTGCATCTCATAACATATTAAATCCGGCAAATGGTAGCCCTATTGCTGTACCGTCTCAGGATATGGTTTTGGGTCTTTACTACATGACTAAGCTACGTCGTTCAACGCCAGAGCATAAAGTTATAGGTGAAGGATTAACTTTTTATGGTCCTGAAGAATTAGTAATTGCATTTAATGAAAAGCGTGTTGATATTAATGCGCCGGTTAAGTGTAGAATTGACTTACTACAACCAGATGGTTCTTACAAAGCGGAGGTTATAGAGACAACAGCTGGTCGTGTGATATTTAATCAAGCGGTACCGGATGAAGCTGGGTATATCAATGAAGTACTTACTAAAAAAGCATTACGTGATATTATAGGAGACATTCTTAAAGTAACTGATGTACCGAGAACAGCAGCTTTACTTGATGAAATTAAAGACATGGGTTATGGTTTTGCATTCCGTGGTGGATTATCATTCTCTTTAGGTGATATTATGATACCAGATGAGAAGCAAGCTATGATTGATGCAGCTAATACTAAAGTTGATGCAATACGCGGAAACTATGGTATGGGTCTTATAACGCAAAACGAAAGATATAATCAAGTTATTGATGTATGGACAGCTACTAATGCTGAACTTACTGAATTAGCGATGAAGAACATTAGAGAAGATAACCAAGGTTTCAACTCGGTGTTTATGATGCTTGACTCTGGAGCTCGTGGATCTAAAGAACAGATTCGTCAGTTAACAGGTATGCGTGGATTAATGGCGAAGCCTAAAAAATCTAACTCTGGTGGTGGAGAAATTATTGAGAATCCAATTCTTTCTAACTTTAAAGAAGGATTATCGATTCTTGAATACTTTATCTCTACTCACGGTGCACGTAAAGGTCTTGCAGATACGGCTCTTAAAACGGCAGATGCAGGTTACCTAACACGTCGTCTGCATGATGTTGCTCAAGACGTAATTGTAAATGTGGAGGATTGTGAGACATTGAGAGGTATTGATGTTTCTGCACTTAAGAAGAATGAAGAGGTAATGGAAAAACTTAGTGCACGTGTGCTAGGTAGAGTTGCTCTTCACGATGTTATCGACCCGGCGACACAAACTGTTATAGTTGAGGCTGGAGAATTAATTACAGAAGAAATTGCAGATATAATTGAAGCTTCAGATTTAGAATCTGTAGAGGTGCGTTCACCATTAACTTGTGAGGCTAAGAAAGGTATTTGTGTGAAATGTTATGGTCGTAACCTTGCAACTAATAAATTAGTGATGCGTGGTGAGGCGGTAGGTGTAATAGCTGCACAGTCTATTGGAGAGCCTGGTACTCAGTTAACATTACGTACGTTCCACGTGGGTGGTGTTGCAGGTAACGTTTCTCAAGAAAATACTATCGTTGCTAAGCATGATGGTATATTAGAAATTGAGGATCTTAAACTGGTTAAGAGCGAGGATAATACTGGTAATCCGGTAAATGTTGTGATATCCAGAACTGCAGAAGCTAAAGTGCTTCATCCTGCAACAAAGATGTTGCTTAATTCAAATAACATTCCTTATGGTTCTGAGCTATATGCTACGGCTGGTTCTAAAGTTAAAAAAGGAGATGTTCTTGCTAAATGGGATCCATTTAATGGAGTAATTATTTCCGAGTTTGCGGGTAAAATTAAATTCGAAAATATTATTCAAGGAACAACATTCCAAGTTGAAACGGATGAGCAAACTGGTTATGAAGAGAAAGTTATTACGGACTCTAGAGATAAGAAGTTAATTCCAACGCTACATATTGTAGATAGTAAAGGAGATACACAGATATCTTATAACTTGCCTGTTGGGTCGCATCTAATGGTGAACGATTCGGAAAAAATTAAGGTAGGTAAGGTCCTTGTTAAAATACCACGTAAGTCTGCAAAGGCTGGTGATATTACAGGAGGTCTTCCACGTGTAACAGAATTATTTGAAGCACGTAACCCTTCTAACCCTGCGGTAGTTAGTGAGATTGATGGAGTTGTTGCCTTCGGTAAGATTAAAAGAGGTAATCGTGAAATCATTGTTACTTCTAAGACTGATGAAGTTAAGAAGTACCTAGTAAAACTTTCTAATCAAATTCTTGTACAAGAAAATGATTACGTAAGAGCTGGTATGCCTTTATCTGATGGTTCAATTACTCCTAAAGATATTCTTGCAATTAAAGGTCCTAGTGCTGTACAACAGTATCTCGTAAATGAGGTGCAGGAAGTTTATCGTTTGCAAGGTGTGAAAATAAATGATAAGCACTTTGAGGTAGTTGTACGTCAAATGATGCGTAAAGTAAGAATAGTAGATCCAGGTGATGGAGTATTCTTAGAGAACCAACTAATTCATACGGAAGATTTTATTGTTGAAAATGATAAACTTTACGGTATGAAAGTAGTAGAAGATGCTGGAGATTCAGATTCACTGAAACTAGGTCAATTAATTTCTTCTAGAGAATTAAGAGATGAAAACTCTTTATTACGTCGTGAGGATAAAGGATTAGTAGTTGCTAGAGACGTTGTTCCTGCTACCGCAGAGCCTGTTCTACAAGGAATTACGAGAGCTTCTCTTCAAACTAAATCATTCATTAGTGCGGCTTCTTTCCAAGAAACGACTAAAGTATTGAATGAAGCAGCTGTTAGTGGTAAGGTTGATTCGTTAGAAGGTCTTAAGGAAAATGTTATTGTGGGTCACAGAATTCCGGCAGGTACTGGAATGCGTAATTACGATGATATAATTGTAGGTTCTAAGGAAGAATTTGAAAAACTAATGGCGTCTAAAGAAGAGCCAACACCTAATTATAATTAAGATGGAGAAACAAGATCATAATAAATTAAATATAGAAATTGATGCAGAAATAGCGGAAGGACAGTATAGTAATCTTGCTATTATAAATCATTCTATGTCTGAGTTTGTTGTAGATTTTGTTAATATAATGCCTGGTAATCCAAAGAGTAAAGTCAAATCGAGAATTGTCTTAACACCGCAACATGCTAAGCGACTTGCAAAAGCTCTTGCCGAGAATGTTCGAAAATTTGAAAAAGCTAATGGTGATATCAAGGATTATGAACAACCTCCGATTCCGTTAAATTTTGGTCCTACGGGACAAGCGTAAATAAAAGCCTGATGTTTTCATCAGGCTTTTTTATTCTATCTATTTTATTAATAAGTATTATTGATGATAACTGAATAAGAGGGTTTGTCAAAACTCTTTTAATGCGTTATTGAAAAAATTGATATACGTTACATTGTCGCGGTGTTAAAGTTGTTTAAAAGGCTTTAAATTGATTTTTATTATTCTTGTTTTATCACCACCGCTAATAGCTTTAACTAATGTTAATTCTATCTATTTTTAGTTGTTATCAAAACGATTTAAAATGAACGTGCTATTTAACGATGAAATATTGTTAATAAACGAATACTTTTTTTAATTCATATATATAATCACTCTAGCTGTGTCAATAGATTTATTTTTGCAGCCTGTACACGCTGAATTCTCCCAAGAAACAGTGTCGTAACTTATGAATTTAACAAGGTATTTCAATATATGGACATTTTTACCTCCCCAAAAAATTCCAAAAATTTGTTTTTCAAATTTTTGTTTTTTACATTTTCACTTCTTTTATTTTCTAGTAATTTATTGTATGCTGATGGAACCAAACAGGTAACGCCATCTGCTACAGGTGTTGAACCTACTAATGGTACGGCTCTTTATATCACTAATAATATTAGAGGTTCTTATTTCAATGCGCCGAATTCTAATAGGATAAGGTTTACGATTGTTGATAATGCAAATGAAAACTTTTATTTTGGTTTAAATTCACTTCAACGATTAGAGGCGTTAAATAATCCGGCAATAGGTCGATTTACATACTATAGGATTTTTGATGAATCTAACACTTTAGTCCAGCAAGGTAGATTTAATGATGGGTCTGCTAATGATAATAATCCTACGCCTGGTGATTCAGGATATATTGCTACCTACCTTGAAGCCTTCAATGGTCCTAACGGAGTTGGTGGTGTTACAAATGGTTACAATCCATTTATATTTGATCCATCGACTGATGGTGATTTTTATATCGAGATTTATGTAAGTGACGATGGTGGTGTTACACCTTTTGTTTTTCCAAGTGGAAATGAGTTGAATTTTTTCATGCCTTATTTTGATTTTACGGTTGGAACTATTGCTGGTCCGATTTTAGGAAGGGTTTGGTCTGATAAATGGAGTTTTATCGCTTATTTGTTTGATGATGCTGATGGGAACGCTGGTACTGCTGATGTTCCAACACCAAGCTTGGATGCCTCGGTTGAAGGTGAATTTTTTGCTTTTACTGATGATGGGGTGATTGTAAAGGTCGATTTCGCTACTGATTTTAGGCCTTTGGCTTATGAGTTGTCTATGAATAGATTTGGTGTGGTTGAAGATGATGCTGATCCAGCTAACGACTTTCTTACCTCTAGAATGTCTACTAATAGACCTTCAAGTACCTCGCCTGGATTAAATAATGGTTATAAGGTATTTATTACTTCGCCTGATCAAAATGTATTTGTTCCTACTCCTGTTGCTGCTCCAGTGGTGACGGGTAATATATTAGGATGTCCAGGAGCATATTATATACCTTATAAATTAGATGCTGCTGGTGATATAGCAATTCTTTTAGATTTAAATGGTGTTGCTGGATATCAACCAAATACTGCAGATGTAGTTGTTGAGTCGTTTGAAGAGCAGCCTGGTGATAAAGTTTTGTTCTGGGATGGTGTAGATGGGAATGGAGTTGTTGTTTCTGAGAACACGAATGTCAGTGTGACTGTAACTACTTTTAGAGGTCGTACTAATTTACCAATGTATGATGCAGAGTTTAATGTTGATGGATTGTCAATTGAGGCTATCGCACCTGCTTTTTCAACTCAAAGCTTATATTGGGATGATTCAGGTCTTGCAGCTTTTGGATCATGTAATGATGTAAATGATAGTAATGGGAATAATATTACTGTAGGTTCTTATCAGAGAGTGGATTTGTTAGATCCTCTATTGGGCCCTACTCATGGTTGGAACGGTTCTAATCCTAATCAAAATGTGCCTGCTGCTCCTGGAGGTTTAGGGACTGATACAGTTTTGCTTTGTGATGATTATGGTAATGATCGTGTTATAAATACTTGGTTTTATGGGTATGTTCAAGAATCTAATCCTGTTTCCTTAAGATTACCTTCTTGTGATAAGGATGGTGATGGAATTGATGATAACGTAGATATCGATGATGATAATGATGGTATTGCAGATGTTGACGAACTTTTTGGTGTATCTGGTGGAGATCCTTTAGGAGATGATGATGGTGATGGTCTATTTAACTACTTCGACCCTACCACTGGGCCTGGTGATGATGGGCCAGCTAACCCAAATTTTGTAGATGCTAATGGTGACGGTGTTAGTGATCAATATGATGTTGATGGAGATGGTGTTATTGATCAATTTGATTTAGATTCAGATGGTGATGGTATTCCGGACAATAACGAGGCTCAAGGCACTCAAGCTTTTACTGCTCAAGGCGGTTTGACAGATTCTGATAATGATGGGTTGGTGAATACATATGATAATGGTACGACAGGATTGGTTCCTGTTGATACTGATTCGGATGGTGTTCCTGATTATAAAGATACAGATAGTGATAGCGATGGTGTTACTGATACTGTCGAAGCAGGAGTTAGCTTGTCTAATTCTGATAGTGATAATGATGGTCTTGATGATGCTGTTGATAGTACTTCTGATAATTATTTAGATCCGGATGGGACTATAAATAATACTTCTGGTTTACCAGATGCTGACGGTGATGTTAATGGAGGTGGAGATGTTGATTTTAGGGATACGGAGTCTTCAATTGATTCTGATGGAGATGGAATATTTGATGAAGCAGATCTTGATGATGATAATGATGGTATTCTAGATTCTGTAGAGTGTTTTGAGACTCCAGTAACTGTTGGTCCGATTAACTCTGGGAATGCTTCTTTTGATTTTACAGGTAACGGAGGTTCGAATAATGCAGACCTTAATTTTGTTACAATTAATGGAGTTCAATACTCGCAATTTCTTGTTCCTGATGCTTATGCAGAAAGTTTTGCTTCTAATAGTGATCAAGTAGTTTTTGAAAATTTTAATGGAATTAGTGGTTCTGGTACTGGGGCTTCTGGTAATAATATTTCTAATCCTAATTGGAACAATATAATATTAAATGCCTTCCGTAGTAATAATTTTAATCACTTTCAAGAATTGACAGGTTCTGTATTGAACTCTGATTTTTATACACTTACTTATGATGTGCCAATACCAGTTTCTGGTGAGTCTTTTATTTTGGTCTCTGAAAGAAATTTAAATAATGGATTTAATTTAGAAGCATTTGATGCAAATGGAGTACTGATTGGTAGCTTAGATGTTCTAACTAGTGATTATATTGGAACGGGCATAAATACCTCAATAGGTCAAGAAATTGGAATTGCATTGTATCCGCTTTCACAATTTGCAACTGCTGGTTCAGTGATTAAATCTATAACTGTTTCTCCGTCTATTAATGGTGATGGTGGTGATGGTAAAGTCTTTATTGTTACAGAGGTTTTCACTTGTAAGGATAGCGATGGTGATGGAGTAATTGATAGTTTGGATTTAGATTCTGACAATGATGGAATTTACGATGCAGTAGAAGCTGGTCATGATCAAGTTAATGCAAACGGCCAATTGACGGGTCCAGTAGGTGTGGATGGTGTTCCTGATAGTGTTCAAAACACTGGTGACGAGGATAGTGGTTTAGTGAATTATACATTAGCAAATTCTGATAGCTTAGATAATCCTGACTATTTAGATACAGATTCTGATAATGATGGATGTTCTGATGCTAATGAGGCTTATAATGATCAAAATGCCGATGGTGGAGATGCTGGTCAATACGGTGCAGATCCTGCGACCGTAAATCCTGCAAATGGTTTGGTGGTTGCTTCCTCTTATGCTGCTACTACTCCAGTAGATATCGATGGTAATGGTACCTTAGATTATAGAGAAGATGGTCCTGATGTTAATAATGATGGGATTGCTGATGCCTGTATGCCTCCAATTGATACAGATGGTGATGGTGTTTTTGATAATTTAGACATCGATGATGATAATGATGGTATCTTAGATACTGTTGAGTCACAAGGTCTTGGAGATCCTTCGGTAGACTCTGATGGTGATGGTATACTTAACTATCAAGATTCTGATTTCTGTAGCTTAAATGCTGATGGAGTCTGTTCGGTTCTTGATTCAGATAATGATGGCATACCTAATCATTTAGATTTAGACTCAGACGGCGATGGTATTCCAGATAATAATGAAGCACAATCTACAGGGGATTATACGGCACCTTTGGATTCAAATGGTGATGGTGTTCCTGATGTCACAGTCAATGGTCTTCCGGTCACATACGATTACGGTGAAGAGCAAGGTATTTTGCCTGTAAATACGGATAATGTAGATAATCCTGACTATTTAGATCTCAATTCAGATAATCAAGGGACTGATGACACTACTGAGGCTGCTCTTGCTCTTGCAAATAATGACGCAGACGGTGATGGACTTGATGATAATATAGATACAACTACAGGTTACGGTGATCCTAACGGGACAATTAATTTAACCTCACAATTGCCAGATACAGATAATGATTTAACTGAAGGTGGTAACGTAGATTTTAGAGATAGAACGGCTCCAGATGATGCAGATGGAGATGGTATAAAAGATAAGGAAGACCGTGATGATGATAATGACGGTATAGATGATGTAACTGAAGGCTATGGCTTCTTTCCGGATTTTGAAAATGGTGGTGCTAATTGTACGGGACAATCCTATGACTTTACTGGAGGAACTTTGATTTCTGGTACAGCAGGTTCTGTTGGAGCTCAGTATAGATTTAATACTGCTACGGTTGGTGTTGATGCTATTATTGAAATAACGCAACGTAGTGCAGGAGTTACACTTAATAATATAGATACTAATGCTACAGATAACCTTGCTTGGCAACCTGTATTAAATTATGCAAATGGTTCTACAGGAGATTTAACGATGTCATTCCAGGTAAGATTTGTAAATGCAGGAACTACTACACCGGCTGTTGTAAATAGAGTTGGTGGATTTATTCAAGATATTGATAGTAACGGTAATGGTACGGTACGTGAATTCTATCGCTTGCAAAATCTAGTAGGATACAGTATAGGTAATCCTACAAGGGTAGTTGCTCAAGAATTAGCAGCCGGCGTAATTCAATTAAGAGCTGATGGTTCTGGTAGTGCGCCTATTGAACCTATTGATATAGATAACAGGTATAGAGTTTTCTTTCAAAAAAGAGAAGTATCTCAATTTAATTTTACCATAGGGGTAACTAAGAATACAACGGCAGCGTCTCAACGTTTTTACAGCGTTCGATTTGATGAATGTCGTATAAATTTATATAACGATCCCTCTCATTCTTTCGTAGATGCTCCAGATACTGATGGAGATTTAATACCAGACTATTTGGATTCTGATGCAGACGGTGATGGTTGTAATGATACCTTAGAGGCAGGTTATATTGATGCTTTCGCGAATGCAGATAGAGACGGCATTTTAGGTAATTCAGCACCAGAGACTGTAGATGGAAATGGATTAGTTACGTCAGGAGAAGGTTCTGAGGGTTATTCTGAACCAAATGACGTAGATAATAACGGTGTCTATGATTTTCTTGAAGCTTCATATTCAATGGCTTGTGATGATAATGATAGTGATGGAATAGTGGATTCTATTGATATCGATGACGATAATGATGGTATTTTAGATACGGTAGAGAATGGTAGCGTAGATCCATTTGGTGATACCGATAATGATGGAATTTTAAATTATCAAGACGTAACTCCGGCTAATGATGCAAATGGCGATGGCGTAGTGGATAGTTTTGATAGTGATGGTGATGGTGTTATCGATCAGTTCGATCAAGATGCTGACAACGATGGGATTCCAGATAATGTAGAAGCACAAACCACGCCAGGTTACACAGCACCAGATGGTGTAGATAGTGACATGAATGGATTGGATGATGCCTATGAGACAACACCAGGAAGTGGAGAAGGAATCACACCAGAGAACACAGATGGAGCAGACGAGCCAGATTACTTAGATAATGACAGTGATAATGATAATGTACCAGATGCGATTGAAGGCTTTGACGTAGATAATGATGGAGTAGCTGACACGGTACCAAGTGGAAACGATGTAGATAACGATGGATTAGACGATGCCTTTGATGGAGACACGACAGGTTATGGTGATCCAAACGGAACACCAACCACTACAGATCCAGCAACGGATTTGAACAACACAGACGGAACAGACGAGCCAGATTATAGAGATACCGATGATGATAATGATGGCTTACCAACGGTAGGAACAGGTGAAGACACGAACAATGATGGTAATCCAACCAATGATGATGAAGATGGCGATGGAATTCCTAACTATTTAGATATTGACGATACAGATGGTGATGGTGTTCCAGATAGTGCAGATATTGATGATGATAATGATGGTATTATTGATGTAGACGAATGTACTGACGTATCTACACTTGATTGGACAACGTCTCCTTGGCCTTCTGGAAGTCTTAATAATTCTTATGTTATTGATGGTCGCGATGTTAATATATCTATTGTAGATTCAAATAATGCTTTGTTAAATTCTCCTGTTGATTTACCAATAATTGGCGGTTTTTATCAAGGAGGTCAAGCCACTGCACCTCAAACTTTAATTTCTGCTGTGGATTTAGCAACATTGGGTACAACTGGTAATGTTATTTATACTGTAGATTTTAATAACGTTGCATATAGTAAAGTTAGCTTTGAATTATTTGATGTTGATGGTGAGATAGGTTCTAATCAACGTATGGAGAGATATACTATAATTGGTTTTAATAATGGAACAGCTGTATATCCTAATTTAATAGCTAATGGTAGTCAAATAATTTCTTCTAATACTATCCTAGGAGTAAATCCAGTTAGTCCTTCTGGAGTTAGCTCCGCTGATGGGGTTGTTGGAGTTCTGTTTTCAGTTCCTATTGATTCCTTTGAAATAATTTTTGATGTTACTGATGATTCTATAATCAACCCAGGTTCTGAGCCAGGCTTTAGTATTGCTAATATTTCTTTCTCTGCTTGTGATAATGATGGTGATGGTTTAATCAATTCTTTGGATCAAGATTCTGACAATGATGGTATTCCAGATAACGTAGAAGCACAAACCACTCCAGGTTACACAGCACCAGATGGTGTAGATAGTGACATGAATGGATTGGATGATGCCTATGAGACGACTCCAGGAAGTGGCGAAGGAATCACACCAGAGAACACAGATGGAACAGACGCTCCAGATTACTTAGATGATGACAGTGATAATGATGGCGTAAGCGATCGTATCGAAGGAGATGATGTAGATAATGATGGAATCGCAGATACTACAGAAGTAGGCGATACTGATGGCGATGGTATTGATGATGCCTTTGATCCAGCAAATGCTACAGATCCATACAGTGATCCAAGTGGAGCTACGGCAACGAATGATCCAGCCAATGAGCTGAACAATACGGATGGTACAGATGAACCAGACTATAGAGACACTGATGATGATAATGATTTAATACCAACAGCAGACGAGATTCCAGATGCTGATATGAATGGAACACCAGATTACTTGGAGATTCCAGACAAT
>NZ_JPJI01000031.1 GCF_000732625.1 Nonlabens ulvanivorans | reverse complement strand
ATCAATCTGGTTTATACACATTATGACAGATATATCGCTGGTGGCGCAGTTCCTACTAAACCATTAAAGCTTGAAACGATTGATCCTTTAAAAGCGGATAATTTCTTAGATCGTCGTGAGATGGGAATCATCAACGTAGGTGCCACAGGAACGGTAGAAGTAGATGGAACTAAGTACGAGCTAGCTCATAAAGATGCTTTATACATAGGAATGGGCGCAAAAGATGTCATTTTCCATAGTGTAGATGCTAGTGATCCTGCAAAATTTTATATCAATTCAGCTCCAGCACATCAATCGTATCCTACTCAAAAAACAAGTCTTGCCGAGGCTAATAAAATAGAACTAGGTAGTCTAGAAACAGCAAATCACAGAACGGTTTCTCAAATGATTATTGGCGGAATTATTACTACCTGCCAGTTACAAATGGGAATGACAGAATTGAAAGTAGGAAGTGTATGGAATACCATGCCAGCTCA
>NZ_JPJI01000030.1 GCF_000732625.1 Nonlabens ulvanivorans | reverse complement strand
ATTTGTTACACTACATGGGTCAAATGGCTCTGTACCATTCATCACTTCTTCTCCGTTAGTCTCACCATCACCATCACAATCTGCGGCTGCCCATACGGCATAATTCTCATCACTTACATCTGGTACTGTTGCTGTTCCACTTACATCACATGGATCTGTTGGATCGGATCCATTCATGTCTTCTGTTCCGTTGGTCTCACCATCA
>NZ_JPJI01000029.1 GCF_000732625.1 Nonlabens ulvanivorans | reverse complement strand
GTAGTGATGGTTTCTAAGTTCTGAACCAGAGCTGTAAAATCTAATTGAGTCGTTACACCATCTTCATCCGTATAATCAAGATTCGTATCATCCGCATTCAGCACTAAAGTCGTAAGTGTCTCAGCAGCATTCGTATCAATCGTAACTGGCGTTCCAGCTTCATTAGTATAGGTAAACGTACCATCCGTGTTATCCACTAG
>NZ_JPJI01000028.1 GCF_000732625.1 Nonlabens ulvanivorans | reverse complement strand
CCAACCAATAACCAACATACAAAAGGTCTACGCGTACCGGCTAAAACGCCTCACTCGCCTTATACCTTTGCCATTGGCAAACATTTAAGAAAAATTGCATAATAAGAAAATGAAGAACTTTTTAATAATCTTATCAATCCTATTTTTCTGTAATCTGAATTACGGACAAATTGCAGTTATAAAAGATGTTGATGGATTTACAAACGTTCGGAAACTTCCTAAAATTGATTCTGATGTCATTTATAAGCTCAAAGATTCTGAAGTATTTAGTTATCAAGAAAACGAAACAGAATCGGAATGGATAACCGTATATATTTCAAAAAACAAATACCAATTGGAATGTGGAGAAGACGATACTTTTATGGGTTACATTCATAAAAGTCGTTTATGCCCAATTGAGGATTTGACTAAATACACTGGAACTGAATTTTCATTTGAGTATAATCTAAAGAAATTTAGTTTGGAAAATAAAATTTCGGATTTTGACGGAAAATGGCTGACCAAAATTAATGGACGTACAATTTACGGAACTGACGGAAATATTCCTAAAACAGAAGTTGTCGGAATTGAAACCTCAATAAATGGAAAGTCTATTGAAATTCCGAACATCTTTTACGAGGATATTTTTGAATGCGACAATGTATTTGAAATTAATAAAAACAAAGGTGATTATATTGTTCATCAATGGAATAGCGATGGAGCTGGTGGATATTTAATTGTTTGGGTTTTAGGAAACGAGAAATTAAAACAACGACTAATATTAATACCATAAATAAAAAAAACGATTTGCCAACACCGTGTATAATTAATTGCTTGGCAAGTGCTTATTTTGAAAATTCCTTCGGAATTTTCTCGCGTTCGTTTTTGTTTACTAAATTAGTTGCTTAAACACGCAACTAACCATACACAAGACCGTTCTAGTCCATTGCCTGCGGCCGTAGGTTTTCGCTTTTGTAATTTATAATTACACTCTTGGGATTAGAAACT
>NZ_JPJI01000027.1:5973-9442 GCF_000732625.1 Nonlabens ulvanivorans | reverse complement strand
ATAATTCTCATCACTTACGTCTGGCACCGTTGCTGTTCCACTTACATCACATGGATCTGTTGGATCGGATCCATTCATATCTTCTGTTCCGTTGGTCTCACCATCTCCATCACAATCTGCTGCTTGCCAAATTGGATTTGTTGTATCTGCTGTACTTCCTGCTGTAAATACACATGGATCTGCTGGGTCTGGATCGGTTCCGTTAGAATCTCCATCGCCATCACAATCAGCGGCTTGCCAAATTGCATTACTCGTATCTGCTGTACTTCCTGCTGTAAACACACATGGATCTGTTGGGTCTGGATCGGTTCCGTTAGAATCTCCATCTCCATCACAATCTGCTGCTTGCCATATTGGATTACTTGTATCTGCTACACTTCCGGCTGTAAACACACATGGATCTGTTGGATCTGCATCCGTTCCATTGGAGTCACCATCGCCATCACAGTCTGCAGCTGCCCATACATCATATGCATTTTGAGCTGGCGTTCCTGCCATCATTGGATTTGTTGGTATCGTAGCATTTGTTACACTACATGGATCAAATGGCTCTGTACCATTCATCACTTCTTCTCCGTTAGTCTCACCATCACCATCACAGTCTGCGGCTGCCCATACGGCATAATTCTCATCACTTACGTCTGGCACCGTTGCTGTTCCACTTACATCACATGGATCTGTTGGATCGGATCCATTCATGTCTTCTGTTCCGTTGGTCTCACCATCACCATCACAATCGGCGGCTTGCCATATTGGATTACTCGTATCGGCTGTTGCTGAACTTCCTGAAGGAATTGAGCAAGGATCTGTCGGATCAGAACCAGCATTACATTCATCCAAATTTGTTTCACCATCGCCATCACAATCTTCAAGACCGATTGGATTTGAAGGGTTTGCTGCCAATAAAGCACAAACATCTACTGTACCATCAACAACTTGGGAACAATCGGTTGTTGTTACTGTCAATATCGCACATTCAGTTTGAGTAAAACAAATATTATCTGGATGTGTAATTACTACACAATACTCATTACCATCAAAAGTGTTATCCACACTGGAAAGAGTAAGAGAAGCATTAGTTTGTCCTGCAATCGCATTTGCTGGATTTGTAGGGTCACCTAAATACCATTGGTATGTTGTAGCCCCAGAAATATCTATCGCAGATGGATCATTAAAATCTGGTGTTGTACTTGGTGCAAATCCATCATATTCTATTGTACTCGTTGCTCTCACTACTGCGGTAAAAGTAGCATTGGATCCACTTTCCACAGTTTGATCTGAAGGAGGCGAATCAACAACTACTTCTGTTGCATTAAATTCATTACCGTCTACTCCGTTATAACCGCCAGTAGTGTTACCACTTCCTGGTGTTAGCACCTGCCCACTTGAATCAACTATTGTAGCAGTATCACCAAGTACACCATCATCATCATTATCTGTTCCTTCTGATTCCAATACATCATTACAACCATCATTATCACTATCCAAATCTATTCTATTTGGAATACCATCTTGGTCAAAATCACAATCTAACAATAAATTGAATGCAAAACCTTCATTAACGATACCCGTCGTAGCGATTGAAGCATCTGAATTATAACCTATAACTACAGGATAAGTATTTAATCCAGTTAAATCAATAGACAATGTCCATCTTGAATCTCTCACCAATGAGCCCGTATTTACGACAAATACTTCCCCAGAAGTAATGACGTCACCTGAACTATATCCAGAAATTTCATCATTAGGATCATTAAGAATCGCAGAGCCACCTCCAGGCCACGTTATATTCACTTCTTTTGTCGCATTTGCCGCGCCATAGTTAGAACCTGGAGCATTGTTAGCCACGACTATACTACCTACAGTTCCTAAGACAGGTTGTTCAATAGACAATGACATATTATGTATTACGTCAGTTCCTTGATCCCAGACTAATTGAAGACCACTCGTAACGCCACTTGTAAACTCAGAAGTATTGTGATCACTTGTAATAGTAATTTCAGCAGAAGTACCAGTTGAATTGCTATAATTTCCATCCAAAACTGTTGTCCCATCACCCATTGTAATTGATCCAATAGGAGCTTCACATTCTTCCGTATCTAATATACCATCATTATCATCATCTACATCACAAATATCACTTACTCCATCTAAATCTGAATCAAGATTCCCAGAAGCAACAGGATCACATTGATCCACAGGAATTGTAACGGTTAATACAGCACATTCAGTTTGAGTAAAACAAATATTATCTGGATGTGTAATTACTACACAATATTGATTCCCATCCATTGATGGATCAGTAGTCAATGTTAGCGAAGAACCTGTTTCACCTGCTAGTAATGATCCACCACTATTAGGGTCTCCCAAATACCATTGGTATGTTGTAGTCCCAGAAATATCTATTGCAGATGGATCGTTAAAATCTGGTGTTGTACTTGGCGCAAATCCATCATATTCTATTGTACTCGTTGCTCTCACTACTGCGGTAAAAGTAGCATTCGATCCACTTTCCACAGTTTGATCTGAAGGAGGTGAATCAACAACTACTTCTGTTGCATTAAATTCATTACCATCAACTCCGTCATAACCGCCAGTAGTGTTACCACTTCCTGGTGTTAGCACCTGCCCACTTGAATCAACTATTGTGGCTGTATCACCAAGTACACCATCATCATCATTATCTGTTCCTCCAGATTCCAATACATCATTACAACCATCATTATCGCTATCTAGATCTAAAAGATCTGGCGTACCATCCATGTCTGTATCAATACAACCAGAAGTAATACCCATGAAATAATTATCTCCACCTCCTGGCACAGTAAATGAAAATTGGGTTGTTCCAATAGGTATATCTGCAGAAAAGCCAGCTCCATTTGAAGGAGTTCCTGTCATCTTAATATAGGTGTTAGTTCCTAATCCACTACCATTAATCAAACTAATGATAGTAGGATCATTAGGTAAAGCATTAATCGTAATCTCTGCCTTATCCATTGAATTGAAATGAACGTATAATAGCTCAGTTGTTGGTTGTGAAAAATTATATATATATGTTGAAGGTGCACTGTCTGCAAAATTCAAATACTCAACACCACCAGTAAAAATTCTTCCTTCATTAGAAGTTCCATTAAAGCTTGGAAATCCGGAAAGATCAGAACTACTAACTCTAGGGTCTCTAATGTTAGAGTTATGAGAATAAGAGCTGATTAAGCTACTGCCATTCAAAGTAGCAGTGGTACTTGCATCATATAATGTGGCATTATCTGGATCATTTATTGTCCAATCTAAGCTAACTGACTGACATTCACTTACATCAAGAATTCCATCATTATCGTCATCTAGATCACATACATTATTTATACCATCTGCATCTGGGTCGTTTGCTGTAACCATACCTGCTGTTGCACCGTCTGTACACGGGTCTGGATTTACTGTTAATGTTGCAGAGCGTGTTTCTGCAATACAC
>NZ_JPJI01000027.1:0-5963 GCF_000732625.1 Nonlabens ulvanivorans | reverse complement strand
TAGATCACATACATTATTTATACCATCTGCATCTGGGTCGTTTGCTGTAACCATACCTGCTGTTGCACCGTCTGTACATGGGTCTGGATTTACTGTTAATGTTGCAGAGCGTGTTTCTGAAATACATACATTATCATCGTGTGTTACGATGACAAAATATTCTGTACCATCTAAACCAGTTACATCATTTACGGTTAACATATTAGTGGTTTCACCACTATAGTTAGTATCTGCTGCAGAAATAGCTACGCCAGAGGTTTCTGGGTCACCTATGTACCACTGGTAGTTTAATCCTGCACCTGCGTTGCCTGGTGCACCATAATCTGGCATTCCTGCTGTGAATCCTGTAGAATTATCTGCGGTTGCCGTAACAGTGAACGTAACAGACTCACCTGTCGTAGCCGTTTGGTCTACAGGCTGCATTGCCGCAACATTAACTTGTGTTGCTAGTATTTCATTTCCGCTTACACCATCATAACCTCCCGTTGCAGGAGAACCTCCTGTAACAAGTCCGTCACTATTAACAGTAGTAGGTATTGTTCCTAAAATTCCATCATCATCATTATCTGTTCCTCCAGATTCCAATACATCATTACAACCATCGTTATCGCTATCTAAATCATAACAATCAGAAATCCCATCATTATCTGTATCTCTATCTAAAGGAGCCACGGCAATTGTCGATTGAGGTAAAAAATTCCATGCCATCACTACACCACTTCCTAAGTTACGACTATCAAATATATATTGTGATACTGTTGTCTGCGGATTATTAAAAGTAAAACTTGCGTTATGACCATTTGCATTTCCAGTCATGTTTAACAGAACATCTGAAGAATTCGAATCAACACCTGTTAAAGTATTAAATCTCCCAATATTAGAAATTACATTATTACCATCTTTATCAGAAACAATGAATACCCCAACATCATCAACTTGTGCAAGATCTACAGACACAACAGCTCCTCCAGGATTACCAGCATCTGCAGCATTGGTATTAATAGACCAACTTCCTAACGCACTCCATGCATATGCATCCCTAACATCAGTAGGATTGAGCGGTGCAGTTAAACTATTAACATCATTGATGCTTAAACTAGGAATTTGAAAAGGCGTTGGAGAATTTGTCGTTGTCCAGATTAACTCTACAAATTCATTATCATTTAATCCAGTACCTCCATTTGCAATAGCACCTGTAGTTAAATTAAAAGTTGCCGCATTATTCTGACCTGCTGCTTCAATGGTTTGAGGACCTATGTAGATATCAACAGCATAATTACCTGATGAGTCAGATATTCTAAGGCCTGAAGATCCATTAGGCACAGTACCTCCACTAGGAATAAAAGCAGAAGCAGGAATTGCTGATATTTGATTAAAAACGGTTAAGACACCTGGTTGATTACAACCTTCATTGGTATCCAGAATTCCATCATTATCATCATCTAGATCATCTTGATTTAAAACCAGATCACTATCACAGTCACCGGTCAAACCATCTTGCCCAGGAGGACATTGCCCATAACTAGAAAAAGCTATCAAAAACAGTAAAATGGTAGCTATAAAATTTTGCTTAAAAGAAAATTCAATCAAAAAAAATGATTTATTGTTCCATTTTAATACGGAAGGAGTTGTAATTTTTCCCATAAAATATATTTACTTTTAATAACACTTAATTTTTCTTGTTAGTTGTAGAACAATCTGAAAACAAGCAAAATGTCAGTTTATGATTTAATTAATTAGAAACACTTTTTAAAAAAGCGTTATACCTTGAGCATGTCTCAAAGTTCTACTTAACAAAATAAAACACACAATTTTTAAATTGTAGTTTTATATTTAATTAAATATATGCAAAGATATTTTAAGATTACATGTGTAGGAAAAACATTCGTTAAAAAACCTTTAAATACAGGTTAAAAAACAGATAAGTTACGATGAATGGTATAAAGAAAGAATGGTTTAGCACTTTTTAACTAAAATACTCATCATAATCGTTTAACTAAAGAATGATTTTATGAGTTGTATGAAAACAAAATATTAAGACTCCTCGCCAATATGAATAATCTGAACTTAAACTATTAATTTTTTCAGAAGCACTACATTTCAGGTTAAGGTAAATTTTTCAATTAAAATACGCTTTCGCGAAAGCATAATAAAAAATTATTTTAAAGTTGAAGTATTCTCTATTTTTGCGGTCTTATGAATAAGAAACAATTTGATAAAGAGGTCGCTAGACGCAGGACCTTTGGAATTATATCTCACCCAGATGCTGGTAAAACGACCTTAACAGAGAAACTGTTGTTATATGGTGGTGCTATACAGGAAGCTGGTGCCGTTAAAAACAACAAAATCAAAAAAGGCGCTACAAGTGATTTTATGGAAATCGAGAGACAGAGAGGTATATCTGTTGCGACGTCTGTACTTGCATTTGAATATAAAAATATTAAAATCAATATACTAGACACGCCTGGTCACAAAGATTTTGCTGAAGACACTTTTAGAACGCTAACTGCTGTGGATAGTGTTATAGTAGTGATCGATGTCGCTAAAGGTGTTGAGGAACAAACTGTAAAACTGGTAGAGGTATGTAGAATGCGCAACATACCGATGATTGTTTTTATTAATAAAATGGATCGTGAAGGTAAGGACGCTTTTGACCTTATGGATGAGATTGAGCAAAAACTAGGATTGAGAGTTACTCCTTTAAGTTTTCCCATAGGAATGGGTTATGACTTAAAAGGGATCTATAACATTCATAAACAGAACATTAATCTATTCACCGGTGCATCTTCTAAAGATATTCACAGCACTACTGCTATTGAGAACTTAGACGACAAGTTACTGGATCAACTGGTAGGTGATAAAGCCGCTGGAATTTTAAGAGATGAGCTAGAACTGGTTACTGGTATTTATCCTAATTTCAATAGAGAAGAATATCTAGCTGGAGATCTACAACCCGTCTTTTTTGGTAGTGCTCTACACAATTTTGGTGTTAAAGAATTACTCGATGGCTTTATAGAGATCGCACCTGCTCCAAGGCCTAAAAAGGCCGAAGAACGATTAGTACAGCCTAATGAGTCAGACTTCAGCGGTTTTGTTTTTAAAATTCATGCTAATATGGACCCTAAACATAGGGATCGTCTAGCTTTTATCAAGATAGTAAGTGGTGTGTTTGAGAGAAATAAAGCTTATAAACACATTAGACTTAATAAGAATCTTAAATTTTCTAGC
Organism: Nonlabens ulvanivorans; assembly: GCF_000732625.1. GTDB lineage: Bacteria > Bacteroidota > Bacteroidia > Flavobacteriales > Flavobacteriaceae > Nonlabens > Nonlabens ulvanivorans. The sequence goes on along the minus strand of NZ_JPJI01000027.1, from coordinate 2,735 downwards.
CCTAATGCGTTTTTTGCGGAGAAAAAAGAAATTGTAGATGAGTCTTTCCCTGGTGACATCGTAGGCCTACATGATACTGGTAACTTTAAGATAGGCGATACACTGACCTCTGGTGAAACATTACATTATAAAGGAATACCAGCCTTTTCTCCAGAACACTTTAGATACATTAACAATTCTGATCCTATGAAGTCTAAACAGCTTGCAAAAGGTATCGATCAATTAATGGATGAAGGTGTTGCACAACTTTTTACTCTAGAACTTAATGGCCGAAAAATAATAGGAACTGTAGGTGCACTGCAGTTTGAGGTTATACAATACCGTCTAGAACACGAATATGGCGCATCCTGTAGCTATGAAAATTTAAATGTATACAAGGCCTGCTGGATAGAAACAAAGGACGTTAACAGCGCTGAATTTAAAGATTTTAAAAGAGTAAAGGCTAAGTTTCTTGCTCATGATAAGAGAGATCAACTAGTTTTTCTTGCAGATTCTTCTTTCTCGTTACAAATGACACAACAAAAATATCCTAGTATTAAGTTTCATTTTGTATCTGAGTTTGAACCTATGGAAGCATAGCTAACTGCATTTCAACTTTATAAACAAAAAAGCCTACAATCGTAGGCTTTTTTTGTTTAGTAATATTTAAAAGATTCTAATTACAATCACTGTATTGACCTAGACCTGTCACAATAAATTCTGAACGTCTATTTAACTGGTGTTCTTCTGGCGTACAATCTACTCCATTAGAACAGTTGTTAACTAACTGTCGTTCACCATAACCTTTAGCTGTAAGTCTAGAAGCGTTGATACCTTTTTCTATCAACCATTTTCTTGTGCTTTGTGCTCTTTTTTCTGATAAAACATCATTATAAGCATCAGGAGCTCTACTATCTGTATGTGATCTAATCTCTACAGATGTTTGTGGATATAACTCCATAAACGCTAATATCTTAGATAGCTCTAATGCTGCATCTGGTCTGATATTGAACCTATCAAAGTCAAAGTAAATATCTTTAATATTTAATAATGGTGCGATATCATCACAATCTACAATCTGAATTTTTTCATTCACCATAGCCAATGGCACATCTAAGAAATCACTTTGTGTAGGTGTTGTAAAAAGGTCCTCATCTGAAGAGTAATCCTCTTTTTCAGTTCTCACAAAGTATTGTTTACCACATTCTAATTTGAATACGTATTTACCGTTTGCTTTAGTAACTAATTGATCAACTTTATTATTGTTTGCATCCATTACCATTACAGTTGCCTTATCCATAGGCAAGCCTGTTTTCTCATCTGTAACGGTACCAGTTAGTATGATTTCACAGGCATCTTTAAGATCTTCTAATTGAACAAATCTATAGATATCATCGTCTCCTTGACCACCTGGTCTGTTAGAAGAAAAATACCCCATATTTGTGTCATCATTTATGATAAATGCAAAGTCATCATCTTCTGTGTTAGCAGGTTTACCAATATTGATAGGTAAACTTAAAGTTCCATCAGGATTTATGGAACTCGCAAATATGTCTAGACCACCTAGTCCTTGATGACCAGTAGATGCGAAGTATAAAATACCTTTTTTAGACACAAATGGGAACGATTCTCTACCTTCCGTATTAATTTCTGAAAGGTTTCTAATCTCTCCAAAACTACCATCCTCATTAATAGGTGCAACCCAAAGGTCGGATTTAGTGAATTCATCATTTGCCTCATAACCCATACTACCAGGCATATCACTTGTGAAATAAAGAAATTTACCGTCTGGTGATAACGCTGGGTGTGCTACTGAATATTCATCATTATTAAATGGTAGCTCAACTGGATCTGACCAAGACTTACCTTCTTTGGTAGACTTATAAATCTTCAATTTATTGATACCATCAATATCTTGTCTATAAACTCCAGCATTATAATTATTTCTAGTAAAATATATCGTCTTACCATCACTTGTAAATGTTGGTGTACTCTCATGATATCGGGTATTCAGAACCTTCGAAAATCTCTCTTCGTTAGACAGTTTACCTGCTTCGTCAGCATCTGCTACATATAATTGTAAAAAAGCCTGATCATTCCAACTGTGCGTTCTCTTTACAAAAGAGTTTGTATCTCTAGCCGTAGCATAAACTATTTGATCTGCGCCACCATAAAATGACGGACCAAAATCTGCAGTTGTAGAGTTGATTACTGCCGTATTTTCAATTTCAAAACGACCCGACTGGAAATCTATAATTTGTAAATAATCTGGTTGATCACTATAAGACTTAGATCGTGAATCGAAGCCTTTAAATGAATTAAACTTAGCCATTAACTCATCAGCTTCAGCATATCGCTTTACAGCTTTCAAAGATTGAGCATATCTAAAATAATATTCTGGAGCAAGTGATTCAGAATCTAAATCAAATAACTCTTTGTACCATTTGTATGATTCGGTTAATTCATCGTTGAAGTAATAAGTATCTCCTAATTTCGAAAGTATTTCAACATTTTTATACCCTTTTTCAACAACTTTTAAATAAATCTGCTGTGCATCAATAAAAGCAAACTTTTCAAATTCTTTATTTGCCTTTTTTACATCTTTTACTTGTCCGTAACTTATAAAAGAAACAAGGCAAATAAGAGTAATTAGTATTTTTTTCATCATTATGGTTGTGTTTAAAAGAATCGAGGCGTTATTATTCTATCGTAACTATTGAAAAGTTCAAACCTTACAAATAGCTCATAACTTCCAT
>NZ_JPJI01000026.1:525023-720589 GCF_000732625.1 Nonlabens ulvanivorans | reverse complement strand
CAAATGGATATCGATAATGGAGAAGTTGAGAATACTGCGACAACAGATGCAACAAGTCCAAACGGACCAGTAAGCGATGTGTCAGATAGTGAGAATCCAGCTGATGAGGATAATGACATGGATGGTGATACGACGAATGATCCAACAATCACACCGTTAGCTACTCCAGGTAACGTTACAGGATTTGTATATATCGATTTTGATGGTGATGGTATGTATGATCCAACGGTAGATATGCTATTCCCAGCTGGTACTTTAGTAGAATTAACAGATGCGGCAGGTACAGTGTTTACGGCAACTGTGGATGCAGCAGGAAATTGGACAGCTACTGTTCCAGTTGGTGACTATACTGTTGAAGTTATTGAAACAACCCTACCAGGAGGTTATACATTGACGACTACCGGTTCTAATCCAGAATCAATGGTTACTGTTGTAGCTGGTGCTACAACGACTACCGTAGATGATGGTTATCAGGGTAGTGGAGATGTTACAGGATTTGTGTATGAAGATGTTGATGGCGATGGGGTTTATGATCCACTAGTAGATATGTTATTCCCAGCAGGTACTGTTGTCGAATTAACAGATGAATTCGGTAATGTGACTATTACAACTGTTGACGCATTAGGTAATTGGGTAGTAACAGTTCCAGCAGGTAATTATACAGTAGATGTAGATGAGGACTCACTTCCAGATGGATATGACTTGACAACTGTAGGTTCTGATCCAGAGGCTCTTGTAGTAGTAACTGTAGGTTCTACAACAACTACCATAAGTGATGGTTATATGCTACTCGCAGATAATGATGGTGATGGTATACCAGATGTTGATGATATTGATGATGATAATGATGGTATCTTAGATGTATTAGAAGGTGGCGGTGATTCTGACGGAGACGGTATTCCTGATTGGTTTGACCAAGACTCAGATAATGATGGTATACCAGATAATGTAGAAGCACAATTAACTGATGGTTATATTAATCCTAGTGGAGTTGATGCAGATGGTAATGGTTTAGATGATGCTTATGAATCTGCTCCAGGTGCTGGAGAAGGTATTACTCCAGTAAATACAGACGGTACAGATAATCCTGATTATCTAGATGATGATTCTGATAATGACGGTGTACCTGATAGCACTGAAGGATTCGATTTTGATAACGATGGTTTCCCAGACATTACTCCTTCAGGTATCGATGCTGATATGGATGGTTTAGATGATGCTTTTGATGGTGATTTAGGAGGCTATGAAGATCCTAATGGTTTAATCGTTGGTACAGATCCATTTGCAGACCTAAACAATACTGATGGTATGGATGACGTTGATTATCGAGATACAGATGATGATAACGATATGATTGTAACCGGACCAGATGCTATAGATGAGGATAATGATAACGATGGTATACCTGATTACTTAGATTCTGACCCTAGAGGTATTAATATCTATAATGCAGTTACACCAGATGGAGATATGCAAAATGATTTCTTCCTTATTCAAGGAATTGAGAACTTTGATAATAATGTAAGTATCTTTAATCGTTGGGGTGTAGAAGTTTATAATGTTGATAATTATAACAATGCTAACCGCGCATTTAGAGGTATCTCAGAAGGTAGGGTGACTATAGGACAAGGAGATGCGCTCCCAGAAGGGACTTACTTCTACGTTATTGAATACATCAATGACCAGAATGAGACGAAGCAATTAGCTGGATATCTATATATTAATCGATAAATGTTATTGAACTCACCGATATTTCAATTGGTGAGTTCAATTATTTATAACATAAGAAATGATGAATAAATTATTAACTATTATATTATTGTTCGCTTTCGCGAAAGCGGTTACTGCACAACAGGATCCACAATACACGCAGTATATGTATAATCCAATAACGATTAATCCGGCATATGCAGGAAATCGCGGTGTGATGAGTGTTGTAGGGCTACATAGAAGTCAATGGGTAGGATTAGATGGAGCACCACGTACTCAAAGCTTATCATTGCATACACCTATTGAGAATAGTCGAGTAGGGCTAGGTTTAAGTGTTGTGAACGATGAGATAGGACCTAGTGATGAGACTTATATAGCTGCAGACTTCAGTTATACCTTACCAGTAGGTGATGAGGCCCGTTTAAGTTTTGGTTTAAAAGGTGGAGTTCATTTATTAAATGTAGATTTTACAAAGCTTAATATTTTTAATACGTCAGATCCTAGATTGCAGGAGAACATTGATAATAAGCTATCACCTACCGTAGGTTTAGGGCTATATTATCACACAGATCGTTTTTATATAGGTTTAAGTACACCAAATGTATTGCAGACAAATCACTTTGATGATAGCAACGATACAAGTGCAACGACCTTTATTGCAGAAGAGCGTATTCATTACTTTGCAACTGCAGGATATGTATTTGATTTGAATGATGATATTAAGTTTAAGCCAGCAACACTAGTTAAGATGGTAAACGGGTCTCCACTACAGGTAGATTTAACGGCAAACTTTTTATTCAATGAGAAATTAACATTAGGAGCCGCTTACCGCTGGAGTGCAGCTATTAGTGGATTAGTAGGGTTTCAGTTAAGTGATCAAATGATGATAGGATTTGCATATGATCGAGAAACTACAGAGCTAGGAAATGCTTTATACAATGATGGAAGTTATGAGCTATTTGTAAGGTTTGAACTTTTCAATAGTTACGATAGAATAATAACGCCTCGATTCTTTTAAAATATACAGATTATGACTAAAAAACTATTTATACTATTTGTCTTACTGTCAGGAGTGACTTTTGGACAAAAGGAAAAGGTGAAAGAATCTAATCAAGATTATAAAGACCTTGCTTATATCGATGCTCAAAAAATGTATTTAAGCATTGTTAAAAATGGATACGAAAACAAAGAGGTTTTTGAGAAATTAGGAGATACTTATTATTACAATAATGATTACACAAATGCTAATATTTGGTACGCCAAAGTATTTCAGTATGATGCGGAATCCATAGATCGTAATTATTATTTCAAATATATCCAGACTTTAAAAGCGATCCGAGACTATGATAAAGCTGATGAGATTTTGGACCTTTATGCAGATGTAAAAGGAGAAGATCAATACCTCGATAATTATCTTAATCAGCCTAATTATCTAGAAAAGATTAAAAGGCAATCTGGTAGGTATGAAATTAAAAACCTTGAAATGAATAGTGAGATTCAAGATTTTGGAACGTCTTATTTACCTAATTCTAATAGTATTGTTTATGCAAGTTCTCAAGACACAGCGTCTTTAGTTAAAAGACGTCATAAGTGGAATGAAAGAGTTTTTCTGAATTTATATAAAGCCACTGCAGATTCAACAACATTAGAATTAAACGATGAAGTAAAATTAAACAAGGCACTTAATACTAAATTTCACGAGAGTAATGCTGTTTTTACAAGTGATGGTAATACTATGTTCTTCACTAGAAATAATTATGTAAAGCGTAGTTATAAAACTAGCTCTGATGAAATCAATAAACTTAAAATTTTAAAAGCGACAAGAGTGAGCTCCTCTGCTCCATGGGAGAATATTACAGAGCTACCTTTTAACAGCGATGAATTTTCAACAGCGCATCCAGCTTTAAGTAAGGATGGGAAAAGATTATTTTTTGCTAGTGATCGACCAGGTAGTATGACCGACGGTAATAATAGATTGACATCAGATATTTGGTATGTTACCATCGATGAAAATGGTGAATTCAGTGAGCCTGTTAATGTGAAGTCAGTGAATACAATTGGTAATGATTTATTTCCTTTTATAAGTGATAATGGCGATTTTTATTATTCATCAACAGGTCATCAAGGTTTAGGTGGTTTAGATGTTTATGTAGTGCAAACTAATGATAAAGGAATGCCAGTTAAAGAAGTAATCAACATAGGTAAGCCAGTCAATAGCTCATATGATGATTTTGCTTTTATTATTAAAGATAGTTTAAAGACTGGATATTTTAGTTCTAACAGGAAATCGGGTAAAGGGCTAGATGATATTTACAGTTTCAAACAAACTAAAGATTTGAAATGTGTTGTAGATATTAATGGGATAGTTACTAATGAAGAAAACGGTGAATTAATGCCGTTTGCAACAGTAACTCTATTTGATAAAGACAATAAGAAAATAAAATCTATAGTAGTAGGTGAGGATGCAGCTTACAGCTTTGTGCTAGAGTGTGGGCAGAATTATTCAATAAGAGCGCAAAAAGAAGATTTCTCTATTGCTGAAGAGTTTGTTCAAACACCTAAGGTTTCTACTACATTAGAGCAACCACTTGCTGTAGCAAAAGCAGTAGAAGATAAGGTTGTTGATATTAAGGTAGGTGATGATTTAAATGTTATACTAGATCTTAATATGATCTATTTTGATTTTGACAAACACAATATTAGGTATGATGCAGAGATTGAATTACAAAAAGTCCTTGCATTTATGAATGCTTATCCTAACTCGATTATTGACATAAGATCACACACAGATAGTCGTGCAACTGACGGTTATAATATTAAATTAAGTGATCGTAGAGCAAAAAGTACGAGAGCTTACCTAATTATGAAGGGTATTAAGGCAAATCGCTTAACGGCTAGAGGCTATGGAGAGTATCAATTAGTGAATGAATGTTCTAATGGTGTGGATTGTACTGAAGAACAACATCAACTTAACAGACGTTCAGAATTTATAATTATGAAATTGAAATAATAAATTTCTGTTCAACAAAAAAACCGTCAGACGATCTCTGACGGTTTTTTTTGTTAACATGGTGACTAGGAAAAGATATAACGTCATTTCGTAAATTTGAAACTATAATTAAAATAATGGATAATAAAGAGTACGTTATATTAGTAAATCCTGAGGATGAAAAAGTAGGCCTTATGGAAAAAATTGAGGCCCATGAAAAAGCACTTTTACATAGAGCGTTTTCAGTTTTCATTATTAATGACAAGGATGAAATATTACTTCAGCAAAGAGCGCTAAGTAAATATCATTCACCTGGCTTATGGACTAATACATGTTGCAGCCACCAACGTGATGGAGAAAGTAATATTGAGGCTGGCAAGAGAAGACTCGTTGAAGAAATGGGTATGACAGCAAATCTAAAAGAACTTTTTCATTTTATCTATATAGCTCCATTTGACAATGGTCTTACTGAACACGAGCTAGATCATGTTATGGTAGGATACTCAAATGAAAATCCTAATATTAATCCGGATGAAGTAGCAAGTTATAAATGGATGACGGCAAACGATATTAAAGAAGACATGATAGCGCAACCAGATCTTTATACAGCATGGTTTAAGATCATTTTTGATAAATATTATAATCATATCTCATGAGAATAACGGCATATCGTAAAGCGCACTTTAATGCAGCGCACAGACTACATAGACCTGACTGGAGTGATCAAAAAAATGCGGCTATATTTGGTAAGTGTAATAATCCTAATTTTCATGGTCATAATTATGATCTTGAAGTAGGTGTTACTGGAGAAGTTGATCCAGAAACAGGATATCTTATAGATTTAAAAATTTTAAAAGATGTCATTAAATCTGAAGTTGAAGATGCATTTGATCATAAGAATTTAAATATTGAAGTTCCAGATTTCAAAACATTAAATCCCACGGCAGAAAATATTGCTTATGTGATTTATAATAAAATAAAAGCAAAACTCGACTCAAAGTACGATATAGAAATAAAACTCTATGAAACAGAACGCAACTTTGTAGTCTATAAAGGAGAATAATGAAATTATACCCGTTAAGTTTCAAGCCTATTTTTAAAGAAAAAATTTGGGGTGGAGAAGAACTCAATGCCATTAAAAATATAGAGCCACCCATATCTCAATTAGGTGAGAGTTGGGAAATTTCAGTTGTTGAAAATGATGTTAGTGTCGTTAATACTGGAGCCTATAGCGGTCTTGATCTTAATGAGTTGATTGAAAAATTTCCATTAGAATTGCTGGGTAAAAAAGTTATTGAACTACACGGCAAACAGTTTCCACTACTTATCAAATATATCAACGCAGCCCAGGATTTATCGATTCAAGTACATCCAGATGATTCTGTAGCTATGAAGAAACACAACAGTTTTGGTAAAACTGAAATGTGGTATATCATGGATGCACAGCCAGATTCACGATTGATTCTAGGATTTAAGGAAGAGAGTAATAAAGACGCTTTCGCGAAAGCGATTTCTGAAAATACCGTAATGAATCTATTTAATCAAATCAAGGTGAAGGAAGGCGATTCTTTTTTTATTAAACCTGGTTTGATACATGCTATAGGTGCAGGTATTACACTGGCCGAAATTCAACAGTCTAGCGATATTACCTATAGAGTTTATGATTTTGATAGAAGAGATCACTTAGGAAATGCAAGAGAATTACATATTGAAGATTCTATTGAGGTAAGTGATTATCAAGAATCTCATAACCATGTGATTGATTATAATCCCACACAATCGGGAAAACAGAATCTAGCCACCAATCAATATTTTACTACAGATTATCTTTTCTTCAAAGGATGTAAACGTATTGCGGTAAATACTCACCAAAGCTTTATGGTATTAATGAATGTAGGTGAGTCTTGCGATGTTTTTTGTAATGGTGTAAACCATAAATTAGAGCCTGCACAAACTATTTTAATACCAGCTGCAGTTCCTTATATATTAGTGAAATCGAGTAATGAGGCAAAATTGTTGAGCGTTCATCTATAGCGTTTAATTTTGGTGTATTTTTGCATAAAATAATTTACCATGGCAAGTATTAGAGACCTTAAACAAGATATCAACTTTGTAATAGGAGATATTATAGACGCAGCATTAATTCAACAAGATGCTAACCCAGATGCAGATGTAGCAGCAACTGAAGCAATCGTAGACGACAGTATCGTTGTCTTTGATGAATTAATCGCAAAAGTGAACGACAAAAGTGTCGAAAACCGTAAAGCTCACTTAAAAAGTGTGCGCACAGATCTTGAAACTAAAGGTGGAGAACTTATTGAGCGTATCAATAAGTTATAATTCCTCTTTTCTTTCTTTAATAAATTCAGACAGTTGTTTTCCATAACGACTGCTCTGAATTTTTTTTGGCATCATGTTATAAGCACTATCTAGATATACTGGATTTGCTTCATAGCCTTCTTTTAATAGTATAAACGGTGCTATTTCATAATCTTTATTAAGCATTGCAAAATTTAAGGCATAACCTACTTTTCTCTTCAGATGCTTATTGATATCACTGGACAATGCATTGATAGAGTCCTGATCTCTTACCTCTGCTTGACTCAAATTCATACTGCGCTTAAATAAATCTGTATAACGTTCTGATAGTTGCTTGTTCACCTCATTAAACTCATTATATAATTTTTGGTTTTTTGAACCAGAAACGACTGCGTTAGTTTCAAATTTATCGAGTGTTGTATTGATTGTAATGATCGTATCCTCTGCAAAAAATGTTAGTCTGTCATCATAAATGGTACCGTCTTTTTTATCTAGATATAAGTACATTAATTGTGGTTCATCTATAGTCGCGCTCATTTGAAAAGGCGCTTCTCCATCTACAATAACAGAATCTACGTTTACTAAAGTAGTATCCTGCAATTGTTGTAAGTATAACTTACCTATCTTAAGTCCATCTACGGTTCCATTAACAATCAGATTACCGTTCTTATCATTACCGCAAGAAGTTAAAATTAATAAAGTAATTATGGCTATAAATGTGTTTTTCATGAGCTTTTTATTGGGCTGCAAATATGATGTATAAGTTTGACTTATACCATATAGTCATTTGAAATTGTTATTCTAAAAATCTTTAAGATGTCGCTACAATTTGCATTAGAATCGTACAGGTAAGAGCACCTATAGTACCTACAACATAACCAAATACTGCTAGTAATACACCGACACTAGTCAGTGAAGGATGAAATTCGGCCGCAACTATAGGAGCACTTGCGGCGCCACCTACATTTGCCTGTGATCCTACCGCAAGGAAAAAATAGGGAGCTTTAATCAGCTTAGCCATAAGGATTAATAATCCAGCATGGATAGCCATCCATACTATACCTACTAAAATTAATAATGGGTTTTCTACAATTTGTGTCAAGTCCATTTTCATTCCTATCGTTGCTACTAGCACATAAATAAAAATACTTCCTATACTACTAGCACCAGTGCCTTCATAACTCTTTGCTGGTGTAAAGGATAATATGATACCTATCAATGTAGCAATAGATATCATCCAGAAAAATTGACTGGTTAAAAAGCTTAAATAAATATTATCAGAAATTCCATCGATGTTACTTGTTAAATCAGATAGATAATTTGCTCCAAAATGAGCTATGGCGACAGCTCCAAAACCGATTCCTAACATTACCATTGTATCCGTAAAAGTAGCTTCTCGTTTTACACTTGCTGTATAATCGGATACTCGTTTTTTAAGATCTTCTATCGCACGACTGTCCGCACCAAACCATCGATCTATTTTTACAGCTTTCCCTATCCCAAAAAGAAGAATTCCCATCCACAAGTTAGCCACCACTATATCAACCAGTACCATACCGCCATACTTTGCTTGATTAAACTCATAAACTTCAAGCATGGCTGTCTGATTTGCACCACCACCTATCCAACTTCCAGCAAGAGTAGAAAGTCCGCGCCATACTGCGTCAAAACCTTCGCCACCGACTGTCTCCGGAGAAAAGGAACCTATAATTAAAATAGCGATTGGTCCACCTATAACAATTCCTACCGTTCCTGTAAGAAACATTACAAGTGCCTTAGGTCCTAGATTAAATACGGCCTTTAAGTCTATAGATAAGGTCATCAACACTAGTGCTGCTGGTAATAAGTAACGCGACGCCATGTAATATAAAGATGAGCTATTCTCGATAACCGTACCATCCTCAGCTATAGTAGTCCATTCTGGAGCAATAATTCCCAGCGAGCTTAAGATAGATGGTAATAAATAGCACATTAGTAAAGCCGGAACAATTTTATAAAATCCAGCCCAAAAGCCTTTTTTTAAAGAAGAAGAATAAAATACCAATGCGAGACATATCATCAATAAACCAAAAACGATGGTGTCCTTAGTGATGAAAGGAGTTGTGTCGATGGCCTTTTCTACTATCTCTTGAAAAATCATAAAGTCGTATTTTGAATGATTGCAAAATACGACTTTATATATATTGTGTGGTTGAAATCACGCTTTCGCGGAAGCGTAATTATTAAGAAATTATTCCTTTATAAAGGCGACCATTTTTTCTATTAAAACAGGATGAATTGGGAAATTTACATCGGTATAACTTTTGGCAGCTTCTATATCATCGCTACCTACTTTTTTAAGTACATGGTTCAGTCCTTCTATGATTTCTAATTGACTAGAAGGTGCTGCAGTATGTAGCATTTTTGCCTGTTCTATAGATACTTGAAAATCGCGATCTCCATTAATAATCAAAACAGGTGTTTTTAATTTTGCGATTTCTATTGCTGGATCATACGCCATCCAGGACTCCATAAAAGGTTGCATTTGCGGACCTTGTAATTGCATCAAATAAGGATTTACATCTTCTACAATTTCTTCTTGAGCACGCATTTTATCAAAAGTAGTTCTCGCGATGGTGTCCAGTCCGGGACTTTGTGCTGCTATTTGAGAGACAATGACGTTATCAATAACTTCTCCAGCACCAGCTAGTGATATAAATCCGTCAATATTTTTATTAATGGCTAGCATGCCTACTAATGAACCTTGACTATGACCGGCGATGTAAATCTTTGAAAAGCGTTTGTCTTTCTCAAAATATGCAACGACATCACGTGCATCAGTGATAAAATCGTCAAAGCTAGTATTAGGATCTACTTTTTTCTTTTTCATTTGTGTTACTACTCGCTTGTCATATCGATAGGTAGCAATACCTTCTTTTTTCAAGGCTAGTGCAAGTTGTTTATGACTATCGTTTTTAGTCATTACACTATTACCATCTCTATCATTAGGACCACTACCAGTTAACATAATCACTAGAGGTGGATTAGACTCTCCATCAGGTAACCATAGTGTTCCTTGAACATTTTCTGTAATGTTTAATTCTGTAGGATCTTTTTCTACTTCTTTATTGCCTTTATCAAATAGGTTTTGTGAAAAACCCATTAGAGGAAGTAGTGCGAATAAAATGATTATTTTTTTCATGATTACTGTAGTTTTTTATAAAGTGTGTAACTATAAATAAAGGTCCATGCTACTATGGCAAATGCTGTGCCAATGGTTGCATAGAAAGCGATTTGCATATCAAATAGCAATGACGTGATCAGTATTATAATGCCAGATGTAATAAATAAAATAGCACCTACACGATGTGTCTTGCGCCATACATTCTCATTTTCAAGTGTCCATGGTGTTCTTATGCCTACAAAATAGTTAGGTTTCATAGCTGGCATGTAATTCCCTAAAACTATAAATAATAGTCCGATGAGCATAAAAATCCACGTAGGTGAACTGGTATCACCGTCCTTATAAGTGGTAGACATATATATAATACCTACCGCAAGTGCTGTCTGAAATATAGTTATAGCAACTCTTAAATGGCCAAATTTATTACCCATTTTTTTAATTTGACCTTTTGGATCTAGTTTAGGTACATATTTTAAAATAACATACATCAAACCAGTAAGTAAGATAGGAATTAACCATAGTTCTCTTTTGTTACCCATACGGTCCACTTCACCTTGTGCATTCCAATGCATAGGTAAGGTGTCTGGTAAATCGCTATAAACCAGTCCTAGATAGATAAAGGGAATCAGTGTAAGGATGATAATAACCGTTTCTTGTAAAGATGAATTTCTCATTTTTTTTAGTCTTTAAGTTTCATAATCCATTGAACTAACTCATCCATAACTATAGTGTTAATAGAGTAGGTGATGTACTGCCCATTTTTTATAGCCGTTACTAAACCAGCTTGCTTTAATAAATCGAGATGATGCGATATACTGGGTTTAGAAATATCAAAATGATTTGCTATTTCTCCAGCGTTGAGGTCGTTTTCTTTGAGAAGCTCAAGAATCGCTCTTCTGGTATGATCATTTAAGGCTTTAAAAAGGCTATTCACTTAATTAGGTATTTAGACAAATTTCTAAATAAGTATGTAATAAAACTAATTTGTTACAAATTATTTGATGATTTTTAAGAAAACAATCTAATTGAAAATAATAGCCATAAAAAAAGGAGCAAACTTAGTTTGCTCCTTTAGCTCCTTATAAAAGAATTATAATTATCGTTTTGATACTTTATTATTTGATATATGACGTTGTCTAGAGCAGCGGAAACGGTCCATTTCTGGATCACGTTGTGCGACATGTTTTGTAGATCGACCTTGCACTCGTGCTCGCCACATACGGAAACTACTTTCCTTCATCTGGTTGCGCATGATTTTAATGACTTGACTTTCTGTAACACCAAACTGTGCCTCGATAGCATCAAAAGGTGTACGATCTTCCCAGCCCATTTCTATAATACGGTCTATTGCTCTTTCATCTAGGTCTTTTAAAATATCTTTTGCTCTTGCCATAAGTAAGTTGTCGTAAACTAGATTACTAATTTACAATCACTAGATTTTTCTTAACGTTAATACTTATCTAAACTATGGTTGAACGATCTTTCTAAAAGTAAGGTTGATGCGTTCATCAATAAGTCTTTTCGTTTTGGCAATTTGATGTTTATAGGTATGTTGTGTTTGACCTGCCATAACTAATAAGCTACCATGTTGTAGTGGGAATTTAAATTTCCAGTCTTTATTATGATGATGTTTTAAATGAAAAAACCTTTCTTGACCTAGACTTATAGAAGCAATTATGGGATTAATGCCTAGTTCTTTTTCATTATCTGCGTGCCAGCCGTTGGAGTCTTGTCCATCTCTATACCTGTTGATTAGACATATATTAAAAGTTGCGCCTGTAGCTTTTTCAACATCTTCTTTGATTTTTTGTAATGTGGTAGTCCATGGTAAGGCATCATAAGAGATATTGCTGTATCCATATTTTATTCCTGGATCGCCATAGAGTTGCGTTAGTCTAGGTTCGTCGTGTTCTTTACCATAAACCGTAATCTTATTTTGTCTCCATGGTGTTTCGTTAAGTAGTTTGGATAGTAGTTGTTGCGCTTCCGCGAAAGCGTAAAAGTTACCATCATAATGCACTTGAGCATCTGGTATATCCGGAAAATCTGATGGGAACAAATTGTTATGCATGCATATTAAATTAAGGAAAACTTCTAGTACCTTATGTAGAGTAGGTCTTATCTTGCGACCCTTACAAAGATAAATATGTATACTTCTCGCATTACCGGAATGGGAAAATATGTCCCAGAAAATATAGTTACTAACGATGACCTTTCCAAATTAATGGATACTAACGACGCGTGGATTCAGGAACGCACTGGTATTAAGGAAAGACGTCATATTAAAAAAGGTGACGGAAATTCTACTGCTGTGATGGGTGTTAAAGCTGCAGAAATGGCATTAGAACGTGCTAAGATCTCGAAAGATGACATCGATATGATCGTGTTTGCCACCTTATCGCCAGATTATTATTTCCCTGGTTGTGGTGTACAAGTTCAAGAATTGATGGGTATTCATACCTGTCCGGCGATAGATGTGCGCAACCAGTGTAGTGGTTTTGTATATGCTCTGTCAGTTGCAGATCAATTTATTAAAACCGGTATGTATAAAAATGTACTCGTGATAGGATCAGAGAATCATAGCGGTGGATTAGATTTTACGACTCGTGGTAGATCTGTGTCAGTGATTTTTGGTGATGGTGCAGGAGCTGCAGTTCTTTCAAGAAGTGAAGTGGAAGGTCACGGAATTCTTTCTACACATTTACATAGTGAAGGTAAACATGCGCTGGAGTTATCGCTCAAAGGTCCATCTACTAACCATTGGGTACCTCAATTAATTGAAGAAAATCCGCAAGAGGATATTCCTTACTATCCATATATGAACGGTCAGTTTGTGTTTAAAAATGCAGTTGTACGTTTTAGCGAGGTGATTATGGAAGGTTTAAAGGCAAACAATCTTGAGGTGAGTGATATTGATATGCTAGTTCCACACCAAGCGAACTTGCGTATTTCTCAATTTATTCAAAAGAAATTTCAGTTATCAGACGATCAGGTTTACAATAACATCCAGAGATATGGTAATACCACTGCGGCTTCCATTCCTATCGCTTTATGTGAGGCATGGGAAGAAGGTAAGGTTAAGGAAGGTGATACGGTTGTATTAGCAGCCTTTGGTAGTGGATTTACATGGGCTAGTGCTGTGATCAAATGGTAAAATAATTACGACCGCTTATTTTATAAAATCAAAAACCCGAGCCTGCAAGCTCGGGTTTTCTAAATCGTATAATAACACTAACCATTAATTATGAATCATACGATTGTTATCTTGAACTTTTCTTTTTCATAAAATTCAATCTTAATCAAATAAATCAAAGGGTAATCAACCTCTTCATCTAAAAGACGATACATTTGTATTATTGTTACAGCAATTATCTTAAAATATGTCTAAAAAAACATTAGTACTAGGAGCGTCACTTAAAGAAGAACGTTATTCAAATATCGCTATCTATAGATTGCGCAAGTTTAATATTGAGACTGTGGCCATAGGTATGCGCACAGGTATGGTGGACGATGTAAAAATTCATAAAGAACTATTGCCATTTATAGGTGTTGATACGGTAACACTATACCTTAATGCACAACGTCAACCTCAGTATTATGATTACATCATAAGTTTAAAGCCTCAACGCGTTATATTTAATCCAGGAACTGAGAATCCAGAGTTCTATGAGAAATTAAATCAAGCTGGTATTGCATCTGAGGTAGCTTGTACCTTAGTACTTTTAGGTACAGGACAATATTAGTTTTTTGTAAATAAGGATGCAGTTAGTAGTCCAATAAACGTCACTGCTCCATTAAGTAGCAAGATAAAAAAGCCAAATTCAAACCCGAACATTTCAAGAGCTAGCCAACTTAATATATAGGCTATAAATGGTGATGCTATAGCTATAAATGGCGTTGCGATATGATGTACTTTGAGTCTCGTCAAGATTCCGAAAGAGAATAACCCCAGTAATGGGCCATAAGTATAACCTGCAAATGTGAACAGCTTATTAATAACGCTATCATCTTTTATCAGGTATTCAAAACTCACAATAACTAGAATAAGAATTACTGAAAAACTTACATGTATCAATTTGCGCAGTAGGTTTTGCTTTTTTACTTCATAGCGTTCTTCTATTTTTAAGATGTCGACAGAAAATGAAGTGGTAAGTGATGTAAGTGCACTGTCTGCGCTAGAATAAGCTGCAGCAATTAAACCTAATATAAATACGAGGCCTAGACCTATTCCCATTTTGGTCTGTAATGCGATTGTAGGGAATAAGGCGTCTTTGTGAGCATCTATTCCAGTTGATAAAGCATACTCTGTCAATAGAACTCCTAATCCTAAAAAGATCAGATTGACAAAGGTCAATACGATGGTAAACCAAAACATGTTCTTTTGTGCCTCTTTTAAACTACGGCAGGTTAAGTTCTTTTGCATCATGTCCTGGTCCAGTCCTGTCATAACTATAGCGATAAAGGCACCAGCCATAAATTGTTTGACAAAATGTTGACCGCTTTTCCAGTCATCCCAAAAGAATATTTGTGACATCTCACTATCACCTATAAAAGAGGTGATTTCTCCTATTCCATTTAAACCTAGTCCGTCCGACACAAAATAGATGGCAACTCCTACAGCAATAAGCATAAAGAGAGTTTGCAATGTATCAGTCCAGACAATCGTTTTGATTCCAGATTTGAACGTATATAGCCATATAAGTATAACCGTTAATGTAACCGTTTGCCAGAACTGAATTCCCATACTTTCAAAAACAAAATCCTGTAAAACTCCAGCAATTAAGTAAAGGCGGAAACTCGCACCTACGACTCTAGATAATAAAAAGAAACTAGAACCTGTGTATTGTGCTGCACTTCCATAACGGTCGTTCAAATAACTATAAATAGAAGTTAGGTTCATCCGATAGTACAGTGGTAACAGTACTAATCCTATAACCACATAGCCTAATATATAGCCCAGCACCACTTGAAAATAATTCATTGCGCCCAGTTCTACCGCGCCAGGCACAGATATAAAAGTCACACCACTTAATGAAGCGCCTATCATCCCAAAAGCTACTACATACCACGGCGAGCTGCGATTACCTCTAAAAAATGTAGCGCTATCGCCTTTACGACCTACAATGAAAGAAATCAAAATAAGCACGGCAAAGTATACCGCAATGGTTATAAGAATTTGAGTAGAAGACACAGATTGAATTTTAATGCTAAAATACTGATAGAATTTTTAATTTTAGAGACAAACGCTTTAGTGATTTAGTGATATTGCTGGTTTTATTTATAGGTGTATTTAATAACTACTTTTTTAATATCTAAATAGGATGCGTTTCATGGGTAAATTAAAATTGATCAATTCCTTACCACACAAGACTTATCGCTAATAACACATCTCTTATATTTGTAGCACATGAATTTTTCCTCAAAAATATTAGAAGAAGCTGTTAATCAAGTCTCGCAATTACCAGGTATAGGTAAGCGCACGGCCTTGCGATTAGTATTACATTTAATGCGACAGCCCGCAAATCAGACAGACGTTTTATCACAAGCGCTTACTAATATGCGTCATGATTTAAAATTTTGTAAAAACTGTCATAATGTAAGTGATGTCGATATCTGTGAGATATGTGCCAGTCATAATAGAGATAAAACCATCGTTTGTGTGGTAGAAGATATACGCGATGTAATGGCGATAGAAAATACCAGCCAGTATAGAGGTTTATACCATGTTCTTGGTGGAAAAATAAGCCCGATGGACGGTATAGGTCCACAAGATTTAAATATTAAGTCTTTGATACAACGCATTCAGAATGATGGAGTTCAAGAACTAATTTTTGCGCTCAGTCCAACTATAGAAGGTGACACGACTAATTTTTATATATTTAAACAGCTCAATGGTTTAGAGGTGAACACATCTACCATAGCAAGAGGAATCGCTGTAGGAGATGAACTAGAATTTGCAGATGAGGTTACTTTGGGGCGCAGTATCTTACACCGTGTTCCTTATGAAAACTCGCTAAAAAACTAAATTTGGATTTATCCATTATCATACTTAATTATAATGCTGCAGCTTTTCTAGAGCAGTGTTTATATAGTGTTCTAAAAGCGGTCAACAATATTGATGCAGAGGTAATTGTGGTTGATAACGACTCTACAGATCACAGTGTTGAGATGTTGCAACACAATTTTCCACAAGTTAAGTTGATTACAAATCATGAAAATCTAGGGTTTTCAAAAGGTAATAATATTGGAGTGCAACACGCGCAAGGTGATTACCTATGCATTCTTAATCCCGATACGGTTGTTGGAGAAACTGTGTTTGATGAGGTTCTCGCTTTCGCGAAAGCGAATCCACAAATAGCATTTACTACTACACAGCTTATAGATGGTACCGGAACCTACCTGCCAGAAAGCAAGCGCAACGTCCCAACTCCACAAATAGCTAGACAAAAGATTTTAGGTAATGATTCTAAATATTATGCTAGCCATTTACAAAAAGATGATAATGGTGAGGTTGAAGTCTTAGTAGGAGCAATGATGGTTTGTAAAAAGTTGGTTTTTGAAGAATTAGGTGGTTTTGACCCAATGTATTTTATGTATGGTGAGGACATTGATCTAAGTTACACTGCGTTACAACATGGCTATCAGAATTATTATTTAGGCAAGCTTAAAGTCATACATTTTAAAGGCGAAAGTACTGTAAAGGATAGAAAATACTTAGAGCGTTTTTATGGTGCCATGGGGCTGTTTTACAATAAACATTTTAAGAAGTCTAAAATTGAAAAAGCATTGGTAGATTTGGCTTTAAAAGGTATTATTGCTACAAAATCTATTGAAAATGAAAGCGTTGTAAGTACAAGTAACTCATATAGAGTTTTGGTTACCAATGATAATAAGCTTCAAATAGGTCTTTGTGATAAGGTAGCTACTTATAAGCAGTTGTCTGATCTTAAGTGGAATTCTCAAACACAATTTATCTGGGATACGGCCACACTATCCTTTGATGAAATAATCAACTTTATGGCCGGCAATATATCCTCACAATATACCTATCGTTTCTTAAATTTTAAACGTAATTTGATTATAGGAAGTGATAGTAGTTCTTCTCGTGGAGAGGTTAAAGAGCTGATACTTGATTAGCTGAAACTTAAAATAGTCCTAACGCGAGATAAATTGTGCTTTTCTTTCTTTAGAATTCTTACTTTTGCAACTTCTAAGAAAACGATATAGTTACTATACGATATGGCAAAATTTGAACTTAAATTACCTAAAATGGGTGAGTCTGTGGCTGAGGCTACAATTACTTCATGGCTTAAAAATGTAGGTGACACGATAGAGGCTGATGAGGCCATTCTTGAAATCGCAACAGATAAGGTAGATAGTGAAGTCCCTAGTGAAGTGGATGGAACGCTTGTAGAAGTACTCTTTCAAGTAGATGATGTAGTTCAAGTAGGCCAGACGATAGCTATTATTGAGACAGATGGCGATAACGCATCTGCACCAGCACCAGCTGCAACAGAAACTACTGCGCCAGCAGCGACAACTGTTGAGACAGCAAGTGCACAGGTAGAAAAAGGTATGGAAACTGCTGCACCAGTAGATTATACTGATTCAGATAGTTTTTATTCTCCATTAGTTAAAAACATTGCCAAAGAAGAAAATATTTCTTTGCAAGAACTAGAGTCTATAAAAGGTACTGGTAGTAATGGTCGTGTGACTAAAAATGATATACTTAGTTACGTAGCAGATAAGAAAGCTGGTAAAACAACTACCGCTGCTGCACCACAAGCTAAAACAACTGCGCCAGCCAGTGCGCCAGTTCAAAAACCAGCGGCGCCAGTTAGTGTAAACGGTGGTGATGAGATAATTGAAATGACGCGTATGGGAAAACTTATTTCTCATCACATGATTGCATCAGTTCAAACTAGTGCTCATGTTCAAAGTTTTATTGAATGTGATGTTACTAATATCTGGAACTGGAGAAAGAAACATAAAGACGCCTTTGCAAAAAGAGAAGGAGAAAACCTGACGTTCACACCTATTTTTATGGAAGCCGTTGCTAAGGCGCTCAAGGAATTCCCAATGATGAACATAGCGGTAGATGGTGATAACATTATCAAGCGCAAGAATATTAATCTAGGTATGGCAGCTGCTCTACCAGATGGTAATTTAATTGTACCAGTTATTAAAAATGCTGATCAATTAAATCTTATGGGAATGGCAAAGGCTGTAAATGACCTGGCTAGAAGATCTAGAGATGGTAAGTTAAAACCAGATGATACACAAGGTGGAACTTATACAGTTACTAATGTCGGTACTTTTGGATCTGTATTAGGAACTCCTATTATCAATCAACCGCAAGTAGGTATTCTTGCGCTAGGAGCAATCAGAAAAGTTCCTGCGGTTGTAGAAACACCACAAGGTGATTTTATAGGAATACGTATGAAGATGTTCTTATCACACAGTTATGATCACAGAGTAGTCAATGGAGCGCTAGGTGGACAGTTTGTTCAACGAGTAGCGCAATTATTAGAAGGATTTGATGATAAACGTGAGATCTAGAATTAAATAATTACTTTATCATATTTTTATAGAAAAACCGCTTCAGTATTCTGAAGCGGTTTTTCAATTTACTTAGGTTTCATAACTCATGATTCATAAACAATTACTTAAAAACACCTTACCTTTGTCACATGGAAAAAGATATCTACTTACAGCAAATCGATTACTTTAAAGGTGCTAGGGTACTGCATTATTTTGAGTTTGTAGAGCCACAAGAAGTGAAGGACGAATATTTCAATGTTCATGAAATTCACGCTGTTGTTATCTGTGATTATGAAGGCGAAGAAACCATGTTGTTCTATCTAGATGATGGTCTAGAAGTGGTCTTAGAATTCGAATTTATGATTTCTAAACAGGCAAAAGAACAAGCTGCGACAGATTTTAATGGTATCGATATCCAGTGGAAGAATAGATAATCCAGTTATTTTTGGATTTCTTTTTTAAGCGATATATAAAGCCTGATACTTTCTAGCAGTGTCAATAGCATTATGATGTCTCTCTACAAATTCTCTAGCTTCTTTACCTAATTTAAAAATTTCATCAGGATGTTCGATGAGGTTAGATAGTTCTTGCACTAGATAATTAACATCTGGTTTTGCATCTATAAGTGGAGCCTTTTCAAGTTCATAAGCCTTTAAAAATGGCGTCCCAGCTCCTGCAAAAACAACTTTACCTTGTGCCATAGCTTCTAGTGCATTATAACCTTGATCATAACTAAGGGCTTGATCTAGTAAGATGTGACTTTTTCGATAGGATTTGATATATTCATCATAAGGCAAATTTTCGGCAATAGTGATGTTTACTTTTTGGCCATATTTAGATTTTAAAATATCAAGAGCTTTTTCAAAATAAGGAATCCCTTTTTTAAAATAGTTACCTCTATTAATTCCCATAAAAATTTCTATAGGTTGCGCGATATGATTTTGATGCAATTCAAGTTGCTCCATAATCACTGCACTGGGAATCATATGAGCACATTTAGACTCGTCACTTAATGCCATTTGAAAATCAGTATGAGATGGTATGATGGCTCTGCACTTGCTTAATAATCGATCATAATTCTCTCGATATCCTTTTTTAAGGTATTTAAAAGTATGGAGATATTGGTTTTTTAGAGAAGTGTCTTCTAGATATGGTGTCAGTATACTGTAGCCTTGATGTTTTTCGGTTAGAAACTGTGCATATGGATAGTCATCTCCACAAGCTACTAAAAAAGCTTTGTTATTATTTTTAAGAAGATAATCAATCATTTGCCACTCGATCGGTGGTTCACAACCCAGCGCGTTTGAATTGATAAATTGAACGATATCATAACCTTTCATAAGATGCTCGCTTTCGCGGAAGCGTGCTAAACGGATATTATCCTCTAGATTATGACCGGTGAGTTTCCACCAGGCTACTTTAACTTTTTCTCTTAACCAGTCTCTTCTAAAGTAATCACTACCTACTTCTATGTCTACAGGAAATTTTTTAAAACCATCACCATCGCCCACAAGGGTTACCTCGTGACCTAATTGTTGAAGTCCATATTTAAGAGAATTGTGAAAACCACTGTACTCGCCTATGAGCAAAATGCGCATAAAAGTTATCTTTGACGTAAAGATACACTGTTGAATTCATACACTAATCAAGATTTACAAATCCTTATCGCAACGATGAATAGGAGCGATCTGTCTTTTCTTGAGGCTATGTTTCAATGTAAGGTAAGTGAGATTAAGTATCACCTTATTGTTGTTAATCAGTCTAAAACCGCAAACCTTAGCTCAGAATACGACAACATTCTGGTTATTAATGATCACAGTTTTGGTCTTTCTCGCAGTCGCAACCTTGCTATTGAAAAAGCTTCTACTGCTATTTGTTGGATATTAGATGATGACTGTGTTCTTATGGATAATGCTGTTGACAAAGTTATTGCAGCTCATAACCATTGTGAACACGAGATAATTACTTTTCGGACAGCGATAAGGAAAGATTTACTTTTTAGAAACTATGCTGTTGTTGAAGAAACGCTTTCGCGTAAGCAAGTAGAAAATGTGCTTTCTCCAGAAATAACTTTTAAAAGAGAATCTATTCATGAGAGTTCAATTCAATTTGACACAAGATTTGGATTAGGTGCTCAATTTGGAGATAGTGAGAATTATGTATTCTTGACTGATACTATTGATAAGAATCTAAGAGTTCAATTTGTACCACAAACCATTGTTATACATGATGCTCATACCAGCAGTGATGAACCAGTAAATAATCGAGTGATTTATGCACGTGGAGCACTAGCGGCTAGAGAAAATCTATGGACAGCACAAATGAAGCAGTTTAAATATGTATTTTTCTTGTGGCGTAAAGGCTATGTGAAAGGTTGGCGCAATTTATATGATAAATACATGGTTTTTAATCACGGCATGAATGATTACTTGACTGGTTTTGAAGGTCATCGTATAGGTCATCCAGACTTATAGTTATATTTACCACATGGATGTAAAAATTATTGATATTCCTAAAATTACAGACCCAAGAGGAAATCTTGCGGTCATAGAAGGTGATACCATTCCTTTTAAAATGGAACGCGTCTACTATTTATATGATGTTCCTAGCTCATCACAACGTGGTGGTCATGCGCATAAAGAGTTGAGACAGCTTATTGTAGCGTTAAGTGGTAGCTTTGATGTAGTCCTAGATGATGGTAATGAGCAAAAAACTGTCACGCTTAATAAGCCAGATAAAGGTCTGTTAATACCTACCATGGTTTGGCGCGAATTAGAGAATTTCTCTAGTGGCTCTGTATGTATGGTTGTTGCTTCTATGGAGTTTAGTGAAGATGACTACATCAGAGACTATAATGAATTTAAAGACTTAGCCAGTTCTTAAATCTAACCCAATTACTTCAAGAATTTTTTTGGTCTTGTGAAGTGCTTTAAGTTGCAAACGACTCATTTTTAATAACTGTTGTTGTTTACATGATAGATGGTCCAAGTCGATTTTTCTTTGATAATATACAGCTCTTTCTATAAGGCCGTACATTCTATAATTTACTGCTATTGAGAACCTATTAATGTCTAGATATTTTTTTAATCCTTCAACGGCTCCATAGTTTTCTTCATAACAGTCAAAGTTGGTTACCGTTCTTTTAAGAATGTGTACAGCATCAGATCTGTTATCTGCTTGTTTGTCAATAATTACAGTAGCTTTATTATTAAAAGCAACAGTTTTTGTTAATCCGACTTTTATTAAAAAATCAGTGTCCTCAGTATGCGTCAGTTCTTCATTGTAATAAATAGGATCGTTTCCTATTAAACGCATGCAGTAACTAGAAGAGCTTAAAATAGAGTTGAGGTAGTTTGCCTTAAAAAAAGGTTTCACTATTTGAGATTCTTGATCTTTAAGGTTGCTGAATTTAGTTCGGTTCCATCGCGATTCACCTATTTTAAGGTGATAGTTATTTGCAAATACAGAAGCTTCAGGAAATTTTTCAATCAGCTGTTCTATTTGCTCCATGTGATTATCCAACCAGTAATCATCTGCGTCTAGAAAAGCCACAAAATCATAACCTTTTTTAATAGCTGTTTTAATTCCTCTATTTCTAGTAAAACTCACACCATGATTAGGTTGTGATATATAGGATAGTCTAGGATTGTTGAATTTTTCAACAACTGATGCGCTATAGTCTGTAGAACCGTCATCTATAACTAGTAAATCACAAGAAACAGTTTGTTCTAAAACTGAATTTATAGCACGTTCAATAGTAGCCTGTTTATTGTACACAGGTATAATAACAAGTATGTTAGGGTTACTCATCGAGTTATTCTTGAAAACAATCCTTTCGTTATATTAAAAATAACTTTTAATTTACTGTTTCTATTTATTGCGTTAAGATAATAAATTGAAAACAAGTCTTTTCTAAAGTAATGATCATTTGTTCTAGAACTGTATCCACCATCTGCATAATGTGCAATAACTCTGTTGAAATACTGATTTGTTATTTCAGAATTAAAAAACCAATTGATGTTATGAGCCCAGTCTGCGTGAGTTCTATATTTTAAATTAAAATAGCCAGTGAGTTCAAAAACTCTTCTGTGAAAAAAGATCGATTGATGTGCAATGTTTTTGTGAAATATCAATTGATCGTCGCATTTACCCATATAGCTAGAGCCTAATGATGGGCTATGTACATTACCATATATAACATCTGTACTGGTTAAGATGAATTGCTGGTGAATGTCTGCTAGAACTGTAGTGTCGATAAGATAATCGTCTGCGCCCAAAAAATAAAGATATAGGCCACGTGCCTTTTTAATTCCATTATTCATAGCATCATAAATTCCATCATCTGATTGCGAGGTGATAGAAATAGAATGGTCAAGATTCAAAAAAGACTTGGCAATCTGTACAGTAGTATCGCTGGACTCGCCGTCCATGATTATAATTTCAAAACTAGTAAAGGTTTGAGAAAGAATACTGTCTATAGCTGTAGCAAGAGTTGAAGACGCGTTATATGTTGGTATAATGATGCTAAAAAATGGGCGAACTTCTTGCATCTGTATGAACTTATAGTGTTTTTTGAACTACTTCAAATACTTCGCCACCATCGCATTTTAAAGTTTTTGACGGATATTTCAATAGCAATGCATAATCATGTGTCGCCATAAGAATGGTATTTCCATTTTTATTGATTTGTTGTAATACTTCCATAATCTCGACACTAGTTTGTGGGTCTAGGTTTCCTGTAGGCTCGTCTGCAATGATAAGTTCTGGGTCATTTAAAAGTGCTCTTGCAATGGCAATGCGTTGTTGTTCTCCACCAGATAGCTCGTGCGGATATTTAAATCCGGTCGTTTTCATACCTACTTTATCCAGTACTTGATCAATTTTCTCTTCCATCTCTGCCTTTTTCTTCCAGCCAGTGGCTTTTAAAACAAATTTGAGATTGTCCTTAATTGTACGATCAGTTAAGAGTTTAAAATCTTGAAAAACCACACCTAGTTTACGTCTTAAATACGGTATGTCACGCTCTTTTAAGGTCGATAGATTGTGTTCTACTATGGTTCCTTCGCCCTTTTTAAGTGGTATATCGCCATAAAGTGTCTTCATTAAAGAACTTTTACCACTACCTGTTTTACCTATAAGATAGACAAACTCACCTTTCTTAATACTCAAGTTGACGTCCTTAAGTATCAGATTTTCTTGCTGGTAGATGTCTACATGGTTCAATGATAAAACGTGGTCTGACATAAGTATAGGTTTTGCTGTAAAGTTACACAATGCTGTGAATAAGATTATGAATAATTAAACAGACTTTATGACGTTATAGTATCGTAAGATTTTAACTTTACTTTCCTATAAATAACATAACCCGTTATGAAAAAAATCGTGCTTACTCTGTTGCTGGCTGCTACTTCTTTTATAGAGGTTAACGCACAACAGTCCAAAATATTTACAGATGACCTGCGCACTTATAATCAGGCGATTGATTTATATCAAGAGCAGCAATACATTGCAGCGCAACGTTTATTTGAAAAAGTAAAAAATCAGGTAGAAGATGATGCCATTCAAGGTAATGCGGCATATTACATCGCAAATTGTGCCGTGCGTTTGAACCAGCGCAATGCAGACGCGCTTATGGAGTCTTTCGTTGAAGAGTACCCTACTTCTACAAAACGCAATACGGCTTTTATCGATGTGGCAGATTTCTATTTTGACAATGGTAAATACAACCAGGCAGCAAAATGGTATGAAAAGGTTGATGAGAGCACGCTTTCGCGAAAGCAAAAAAACAGATACAATTTCAATACTGGATATACTCTTGTACAAAGCAAAAAGTATGAAGAGGCAAAACCTTATCTAAATCGAGTTAGTGATGATCCAGAATATGGCTCGCAGGCTAAATATTATTTAGGATACATCGCTTATGAAGGCGACGATTATCAAGAGGCTAGTGATTTATTTGATGAAGCTGGAGAATCACCTGATGAGGATGAAAAGCTTTCTTACTATCAGGCAGATTTAAATTATAAGTTGGGGAATTTTGATAAAGCAATAGCTCTAGCGACCGAGCAAATGCCTAAATCTACAAAGCAAGAACAGTCTGAACTAAATAGAATTATAGGACAAAGTCTTTTTAATCAAGGTAAATATGATCAAGCACTACCTTATTTACAAGAATATAAAGGTGTGCGCGGTAGGTTGAATAATAACGATTACTATCAGCTAGGATATGCTTATTATAAACAAGGCGATTATGAAAAGGCTGTAGAGACTTTTAATAAAATCGTAGATGGTGAGAATAAAACGGCACAAAATGCATACTACCATCTAGCGCAAAGCTATATTAAACTTAATAAAAGCGAAGATGCATTGAATGCTTTTAAGAAAGCGAGTGAGATGGATTTTGACGCTCAGATCCAGCAAGATGCGAGTTACAACTATGCTAAGATCAGTTATGAATACGGCAATCCATATGATAGTGTGCCTGCTGTAATACTGGCTTATCTAGAAAAATATCCAGACACGGATAAAAATGCAGAGATGAATGAATTCTTAATCGATTCATACTTCTCTTCAAAAAACTATACAGAGGCTTTGCGCCTTATGGAAGATGGACGTATTGCTGGTAATGAAGATGTATATGGTAAAGTGGCGCTTTATGAAGGTTTGAGTCAATTTAAATCAGGAGATTATAAAAAATCTATTGAAAACCTTAATAAAACCATTCAATATGCGCAGTCTGCAGATTTAAAAAAGAAAGCAACTTTTTGGAAGGCAGAAAGTTATTATGAACTCAATGATTTTCCGGCAGCACTTACCGCTTTTAATGCTGTGAAGAAAATGAATAATAGTATTGAAGAAGATAATTTATTAAATTATGATCTAGCGTACACGCAGTTTAAACTTAAAGATTATACTAATGCTATCAATACATTCACGGCTTATACAAAGCAATCTGGTATTGATAATGAGCCAGCTAGATTGAATGATGCTTACCTGCGTATAGGTGATGCAAACTTTGTAAGTAAGCAATACTGGCCAGCAATGGAGGCTTATAATAAATCCATTTCAATGAATGGTTTTAATGCAGATTATGCGGCATTTCAAAAAGCTATTTCCTATGGATTTGTAGGTAAGAATGATCGTAAGATTGAAGATCTTAACGGTTTTTTAAATAAATTCAATAAATCTGCTTATCGCGATGACGTGTTGTATGAATTAGGAAATACATACATCAATACAAATAATGTTGATAAAGGTATACAGACCTATGACCGATTAATTAATGAATTTCCACAAAGTAGTTACACCTCGCAAGCGATGATGCGTAAAGGGTTACAGCTTTATAACGATTCAAAACTAGATGATGCATTAGTAGTGTTTAAAGATGTTGTAGCAAAATATCCAGGTACACCACAAGCAAATGAAGCGGTAAGTAGTGCACGATTGATTTATGTGGATCAAAACCGTACTAATGACTATGCTGCATGGGTGCGCACACTGGACTTTGTAGATGTGAGCGATTCTGAGTTGGATGATACGGCTTATGAAAGTGCAGAGCAGCCTTATCTGCAAAATGATATGTCTGGAACAACACGTTCTATGAGAAAATATCTAGCAGAATATCCTAATGGTAAACACGCATTACAAGCACACTTTTATCTAGCACAAGCATTGTTTTCTCAAGATAAAAAACAAGAGTCTATCGCTAGTTATGAATATGTGATTAATAAAGAACGCAGTGAGTTTACAGAACAAGCTTTGGCACGTTTAAGTGAGATTTACTTGGGCGATAAAGCTTATGCAAAAGCGATTCCAGTGCTCACTCAATTAGAACAACTAGCAGATTTTCCTCAAAATGTGATTTATGCACAATCTAACCTGATGAAAGCATATTATGAGCAAGAAAATTATAACCAGTCTGTGAGTTATGCAAATAAGGTGTTGTCAGACGTTACTATAAGTGATAATGTAAGATCAGATGCAAACGTGATTATTGCTCGCTCAAGTTGGAAAACAGGAAATGAAGCTGCTGCAAAAACAGCTTATGAAGCGGTAAGATTGAATGCAAGTGGTACACTAGCGGCAGAGGCTACTTACTTTAAAGCTTATTTTGAACATAAAGCAAGTAATTATGACGCTGCCATCGCTACTGTGCAAAGTCTTACTAAAAACTATGCTGGTTATAAATTATGGACCTCAAAAGGTTTAGTAATTATGGGTAAATGTTATAACGCACAAGGACAAACATTAAATGCAACTACTATACTAGAATATGTCGTTGGTAATTTTGCTCAATACCCAGAAGTAGTCGCTAGCGCTCAAGCAGAATTAGACGCTATAAAAACTAACGCTGCCAAAACAAATTCATCAGTAGTTCCTGCAGGAAATTAATAAGAAGCATTATGAAATTATATCAATCATATATATCAGTTGTCATCGCATTAATAGCTTTTAGCAATGTGCAGGCACAAGTAGAAGAAGAAAGTGAATTGAATGGTGGAACCATTACGGTTGTAAAACCTTATGATCCTACCATTAGTGATGCGTTTAAAGTTAAAAGCACACCATCAGTAAATGACACGACCAAGGTTAAGAAAAAGCCAGTTACCTATAGCATTTTCTCTGTGCCGGTAGCATCTACTTTTACACCAGCCAAAGGAAAATTGTCTAGACGCAAAGCTCCTAAAAGAGCAAAATTCTTTGATAATTATGCACGATTAGGTGTTGGTAATTACGTGAACATCTTAGGAGAGTTTGCAGGTAATTTTGAAATAGATAGAGACTCAGACGTAGGCGTGTTTTTTAATCATAACTCATCGCAAGGTGGTATCGATGACATTGCTTTTGACGATGATTTTTCAGATACGTCTCTAGACATATCTTATGGAAAACGCAACCGCGATTCAAATTGGGGAATTACCGCTGGTGGTAGGTATCAAACCGCAAACTGGTATGGTGTAGCACCAGTAGCGTTATCTAGTGTTCCTACTGGTATAGAGGTAGATGCTGGAACTTCTTATTTAACGATAGGCCTGTCTGGTAAAGCACAGTTCTTTGATTCTGTTTTAGAAAAAGTTGAGGTAGGGCTTTCTAATATAAGTTCTGGTAATGATGGTTCAGAAACTCGAGTAAGATTACAACCACAATTAGCATTTGAAGTGCTTGAGGAAGAAATTGCATTAGGAGTAGAGGTAGATTACTTAACCGGTTCTTTTGATACAGAAGGATCGCAACCAGCGCCAGACGCATATTCTTATTTAAACATCGGAGCAAATCCTAGTATCAATCTTTATGGCGATAAGTATAAAGTAGAGTTAGGAGCTCGATTAAATTATATCACAGACAGTGAGAATTCTGAAAGTAACTTTTATGTCTATCCAGATATTAATGCCAGCTATATATTGATGGAAGAAAAAGTGATTGCTTATACGGTCATCGGTGGTGGATTAGATATGAATACATTACAAAATTTTGCAGATGAGAACGTATTTATCGCTCCAGCAATAACCGTAGCGCCTACTAATCGTCAAGTAGATGCACAATTAGGGATCAAAGGAAAGCTATCTTCTAATTTTGGTTACAAGCTTTACGGAGGATATAGCTTAGAAGAAAACAGATATTTCTATACTAAAGATAATAATGCCATTTTTACAGGAATCGGAGTTGAGCGACCATCCTACAATTATGCAAATACATTTGCGACTCAATATGGTGATTTAAACACATTGACTTTTGGAGGATCTGCAAGTGTGGATTTAAATACTCAATTTAATCTAACTTTAAATACTCAGTTCATGAGTTATGATGTCGCTAATGGCGACGATTTTGATAACGTAGCATCGCAGTTACCAACCTTTACGGCAGATATTGTCGGTAACTATGATATCAATGATAAATGGAACATCGGTACAACGCTATACTTCGTCGGAGAACGTGATGTTTTCAGAACCGGTAACACAACGGCAACTGAAACTTTAGATTCTTTTATAGATTTGAACCTAGATATCAATTACAAAATTAATCCTAAGTTGACCGCTTTCTTAAGAGGTCACAACCTTACTGGTGGTAATTATCAGTACTACCTAGATTATCCAGTACAGAATTTACAGATTTTAGGTGGTGCTGTATATAAGTTTGATTTTTAAAATTTCGCTTTCGCGAAAGTGTATGACTTATTATCTTATTATAAAATGCTGTGAAACTTTCACAGCATTTTATATTTCTGTTCGTTTTCTATGGCTTAATTTTCGGTCATGAAAAAAATCTACCTACTCGCACTATCTATTATTTTAATTTCTTGTAATAAGGAGCAGCAAGCAACTGCCGATTTAGTTATTACCAATGCAAAAATTTATACCGTAGATAATGACTTCTCTATGGCAACAGCAATGGCTGTAAAAGATGGCAAAGTCCTCGCAACAGGAACTGATGCTGATATGGCAGCCTATAGCACAACACAAATCATAGATGCACAAGGAAAAGCCATCGTTCCAGGATTGATAGATGGGCATTGCCATTTCTATGGATTAGGACAGCAATTACAACGCGTAGATCTAGTAGGAACTAAAAGCTATGATGAGGTGCTAGAAAGAATCTCTAGTTTCCAAAAAGAGAAAAATAAATCTTTTATCATAGGTCGTGGTTGGGATCAAAACGACTGGGAAATTCAAGAATTCCCTTCAAATCAAGAGCTTAATGAAATGTTTCCTGACACACCAGTAGCCATTACTCGTATAGACGGTCACGCCATGATTGCAAATCAGGCCGCACTAGACGCAGCAGGAATAACCACAACTACAGACGCATCTGGCGGAGCTATTGAGATTAAAGATGGCAAACTCACAGGGATTTTAGTTGATAATCCTATGGAATTAGTAGAGGCTGTTTTTCCTAAAGAAACTACTCAAGAATCTATCGCATCGTTAATGGCGGCACAAGACATCAATTTGAGTTATGGTTTAACCACGGTAGATGATGCAGGATTATATAGAGAAACTATAGAGTTAATAGACAGTTTACAACAAGCTGGAGATTTAAAAGTTAAGATGTATGCGATGATTAGCAACACGCCAAAGAATCTAGATTATTACCTCAATAAAGGAATCATAAAAACAGATCGTTTAAATGTAAGATCTGTTAAGTTTTATGCAGATGGTGCTTTGGGAAGTCGTGGTGCAGCGATGAAAGAGCCATATTCTGACAGACACGATCATTATGGAGCGCTACTTAGTCCTATCGCTACCATTAAAGAAACCGCAGCTCGTATAGCAGCAACAGAATACCAAATGAACACGCATGCCATAGGTGATAGCGCTAACTACGTGGTTTTAAAAACCTACCAAGAATTATTAAAAGATAAAACCGACAGACGCTGGAGAATTGAACATGCTCAAATCGTTGACTCTGCAGATTTCAATCTTTTTGATGAAGAGAATATTCTGCCATCTGTACAGCCTACACATGCGACCAGTGATATGTACTGGGCACAAGATCGAGTAGGAGCAGACCGTATCAAAGGAGCTTATGCTTATCAAACATTGCTCAAGCAATCTAAAAGAATCGCACTAGGAACAGATTATCCAGTGGAGCAAGTAAATCCGTTTTTGACATTTTATGCTGCCGTAGCTCGTCAAGATACGAGTGGTTATCCAGAAGGTGGCTTTTTACCAGAACAAGCCTTAAGTAGAGAAGATGCCTTAAGAGGTATGACTATTTGGGCGGCTTATTTCAATTTTGAAGAAACAGAAAAAGGAAGTCTAGAGCCAGGAAAAGCCGCAGACTTTGTGATATTGAATGATAATATCATGGAGATTCCAGTAACTCAATTACATCAGGCAACTGTAAAGTCAACCTTCATAAATGGAGAACAGGTTTATGAGTCTAAGTAGCAAATACCTGACTCATATCCTTGAACGCTTTGAATTCTAATGCATTGCCACTAGGGTCTTTAAAGAACATAGTGGCTTGCTCACCTGGCAATCCTTCAAATCTTATGTATGGTTCTATGATGAACTCGATGCCTTTTTCTTGAACCGCTTTCGCGAAAGCGTGAAAAACATCCCACTCTAGCACCACACCAAAATGAGGAACTGGCACAGCTTTTCCATCTACGGCATTTGTTGCATTTACAGGAGCATTGTCAGAAATATGAATCACGAGTTGATGACCGAAGAAATTAAAATCTACCCAATGGTCTGAACTACGTCCTTCTTCACAACCTAAAGTATCGCGATAAAATGCACGGGTAGTGGTGATTTCCTTAACAGGAATAGCAAGGTGGAAAGGTGTTAATTTCATAATAGCATAAATTTAAAAAGCCACCCTAAATATAAGGTGGCTTTTTAAAATATCTTGAAATGTTTTATTAAACGATTCCATCTACAATACCATATGCAACAGCTTCATCTGCTCCCATCCAGTAATCACGATTAAAGTCTTTCATTACCTTTTCAAATGTTTGGCCACAATTGTCTGCAAGAATGTGGGCGCTTAGTTCTTTAGTTTTAAGAATTTCGGCAGCTGTGATTTCTATATCTGCACTTGTTCCACGTGCTCCACCACTAGGCTGGTGTATCATAACACGACCGTGCTTTTGAATAAAACGGCGTCCTTTTTCTCCTCCAGAAAGTAAAAGAGATCCCATAGATGCGGCAAGACCAGAGCATACCGTGCTTACTGGACTTTTAATTTGCTGCATCGTATCATAAATGGAGAAACCTGAAGTCACATAACCACCTGGGCTATTGATGACAAATGTAATTTCTTCATGGCTTACTGAATCTAGATAAAGTAATCTATCTACACAATGCTTTGCAGTTTGATCATTAACCATTCCCCATATAAAAATTTTACGTTGTTCTATATGGACATTATCTATCTTATCTTGAAGTTTAGATGTTTTGCTCATTCAATTTTATTTAAGTGTTAAAAATAAGGAATCTAAAAAAAATAATTACCGATTTAACAAGACTATATGGTCTCACCTTCTTTACCGTATTCGTTTTTATAAATTTTTAGAAGTAGCAAAAATAAGCTAACCAAAAGTGGTCCAAAAATTAAACCTATGAATCCAAATAAAGGCACGCCTACAACGACACCTATTAATGTTACCAAAGGATGTACATCTGCGAGTCTTTTTTGAACAACGAGTCTGAACAGGTTGTCTGTAGAGCCTACGACAATCACGCCGTATATTAATATACCGATTGCCGCTGCAGTTTCTCCTTGAGAAAATAATAATATAGTCACTGGTAAGATACCCAATGCTGTTCCTACAAAAGGTATCATACTTCCTATAACTGTAATTACAAACCAGAAAAACGGATTTTCAACTCCAAAAATGAAGTAACCAATCAGTGCGACTATACCTTGTAATAACGCCACTAGCGGTATGCCTATAGCGTTAGATTTTACTAAGTCGATACTTTCTTTACCAATGATTTTTAAATTCTTTTCTTTTAATGGCATATATACTAATGCTGCTTCAAGCCATTTTTTACGATCCACCAGCATGAAGTATAATAAGAAAAACATGATCCCTATAGAAATGGAAACGGCAAGGCTAGAGTTGGCAAGATTTTGAACATTACTAGAAACCCAACTGCTGACTTCTTCAGTATTGATGTTTTCAGACACATTCACTCCTATAAGATTCTCTGTTTCTGCCACTTTTGACTTTATGGTTTCTGTGATTTGAGTACTATTATCAATAGCGGTCTTTACCTTTGAACTCATCATTAAACCTATACCTACTATAGGTAGTAATATGATTACAAAGGAAAATGCGATAAGAAGTGAAGAGGCTACAGACGGTTTCCATTTTTTTGCTTCTAACCATTTTTGCACTGGTTCTAATAGCACGTATAAAGTAATCGCACCTAGCAAACCACCTAGGTATGGTGCTAGCTCTTTACCAATAAGGTAAAGGATGTACATTATCACAATCAGAATAAATATCTGACGTATTTTAATCGTAGGGATTTGACGAGACATAGGTTAGTTATTACGCAAGGCGTCTATAAGTTCTTGTTTATTCATATTGGACCTACCATCTATGTCTATTTCCTTAGCTTTCTGGTAGAGTTCATCTTTTGTTCTAGACTCATAGTTACTAGCTTTACCGCCTTTTTCACCAGCTTTTTTAGTATTAGCAATGCGAGCCGCTTTTTCTTTAGAGTAACCTTGGTCACGCAAGGCTTCATACTGATCTCTATTCTTAATTGAATCCATTTTTATTTTTAAGATAATTCAATCTCAATAATAACTCTGTTAAAATGACTCTAATTAAGCTTTTGATAAGAAATCAAGAATGTGCTTAGTGTTTTCTTCAGTATGCAAACTATGGCCACCTGTTTGTGTCTCAATATAGGTAGCATTTTTCATGCGTCCTGCAATAGCTTTACTCGCTGAGCAAGGAACTATTGCGTCTTGTTGAGCATGTAATAATAATGTGTCAGCCTCTATATTTACTGCAAAATCTGCCGCATTAAATTTCTCTATTTCATAACCAAATTTCTCTTTTAGCGTTGCGTTTAACCCATTATAAACACGGTTATTGAAACTGAGTAGCTTTTGATAGTCTTGCATAATTGTCTCTAGTGAGTTAGGGCCACCTAATAAAATTAATTTTTTAAGACTAGGAGAAGGATGGTGGTATTCATTATAAATGGTCGCCATCGCGCCTACACTATGAGAAATGATTATTTCTGGTTCATACAATTCAATGGTAGATTTGATAACCTTTGAGTACTTAATAGCGGTGAATAATTTGCCGCTAGAATTACCATGAGCAGGTCCATCTACAGCAATAATGTTTAAATCTAATTTCTTTAAATCATCAAATAAATATTTCCATCTAAAAGCGTTTGATTCCCATCCATGGTTTAATAAGACAGTAGGACCATTACCTTTCCAATGATAAAGCATATAGAGACAATCTTCAGACGTGATGCGCTGTTGACGTGCCGTGTTTAAAAATGTAGCTTGATGTTCTAGAATACGACCTCTACGTGGAGTACTGAAAACTTCTAGAGCTAATTGTGCTGCCTTTTTCTTAGAGAATAGGCTAATGATGTTAAAATAAAAGCCATACAGTTTAGGTATGGCTTTTTGTAATAATTGTTTCATGAAATAATTTTACCAACTTACAAAAACATATTTAGGCGCGGCTGTATCAGGAATCATTGTTTTTTCAATAGGTGCTGTCATATCAAATCTGATTTCTGGTGGCAACAAGTCTTTACTTATCGTAAAGTAAAAATTTTGATCGTCTATTCTTACGACGGCATCTTTTATCATATTATCAATACTAGATACATTGTATGCAGCACTTATCGTTTTATAATCGCTTTCAATAGTGATGCCTTTTTCTGTAGTATAACGATTATCCCTTATGCGCACATATTCGATTGTAGATGTGCTATCCTCTTCCACAGGTGTAAGTGTCAACAAATGTTTACCGCCTTTTTCATAAATTTCAATAGCACTTGGTCCATTACTGAATTCATCACCTTTGATGTTTTTTACAATACTATCATTAGAGTATAAGCTGTCTAATTGATAAACCATCATTTCTTTAGTTAGATGTCCTACTCGATCTTTGTTCCAAGCAAATGGATTTTGTTTTTTAGTACAGGATGCTACTGCTATGACTAGGATAAGTAATAAGAGAGTCTTTTTCATGCGGTGGATTTTTTGAAGTTGCAAAACTACTTTTAGTTATGATAACAAACGATTAAAATGATTATAAATTTTACTTGAGAGCTTTTCCTAATATTCCCATGACACCTCTTATGAAACTGGCACTAGTAAGCACTTTAATAATAGGATTTTGTCTAGTGCTAGTGCGTCTAGAGGAGCTTTTTTTAGCTTTGGCTTTTTCTACTTTAGCCTTTTCTTTTATTTCGTCTTCGTTTGCTTTTTCTATTTTCTCTTGAAGAATTTCTTCAGCGCTTTCACGATTGATTTCTTCATTGTACTTATCAGTCAGTTCAGAGTCTGCGATGAGGTCGCTTAACTCTCTGTCGGTTAATACATCCATTCTACTCGCTGGTGCTCTTAAAAGAGTTGCCGCAAGTGGACTTGGTCTTCCTTTTTCATCTAGAGCAGATATTAAAGCTTCTCCAATTCCCAAAGAAGTTAATACTTCGGCAGTATCATAAAATTCTGTTTCAGGATAGTTTTGAGCAGTCAGTTTAATAGCTTTACGATCCTTGGCTGTAAATGCACGTAATGCATGTTGAATTTTAAGACCTAACTGACTCAAAACACCTTCAGGTATATCCGTAGGATTTTGAGTTACAAAATAAAGACCTATACCTTTTGATCGTATTAACTTTACAATACTTTCTATTTGATCTAATAATGCACCACTCGCTTGATCAAAAATCAAATGCGCTTCATCAATAAACATGATGAGTTCCGGTTGATCTGCATCACCTTGCTCAGGGAATGTGCTATAAATCTCCGCCAGTAGGCTCAACATAAATGTTGAGAATAATTTAGGTCTATCTTGAATATCTGTCAGACGTATTACATTAACATAACCACGTCCTTCTCTGTCTCTACGTACTAAATCTTTTACTTCAAAACTGCGTTCACCAAAGAATTGATCTGCACCTTGTTGTTCTAGTTCAATAATTTTTCTTAAAATCGCTCCTGTTGAAGAAGTTGATATACGCCCATATTCTGCTTGAAACTCTTCTTTTCCTGTTCCAGTAGCATATTGTAATACTTTTTTAAGATCTTCTAAATCTAATAGTGGTAATTTATTATCGTCACAATATTTAAATACTACCGAAATAATTCCTGCCTGAGTTTCTGTTACGTCTAAAATTCGCGAAAGTAATACTGGCCCAAATTCACTGACCGTTGCTCTCATTCTTATTCCTTCTTGCTCAGAGATTGTCATGATTTCGACAGGAGAGTTGTGTGCGGTATAATCAAGGCCTATTTTTTCATGGCGTTCATCAATCTTAGGATGTCCATCACTAGCGGCAGCTATACCCGATAAGTCACCTTTAATATCCATTAATAAAGATGGAATTCCTTTTTGAGAAAGCTGTTCTGCTATGATTTGCAGGGTTTTAGTTTTACCAGTTCCTGTTGCACCAGCGATAAGGCCATGTCTGTTCATGGTCTTAAGTGGGATTTTTACATGTGCACCCGTTAAGGTTTCACCGTTGAGCATGGCTGCACCCATGATGATTGAGTCACCTTTTGGGTTATAACCTTCAGTTATTATTTTATGTAAAGAATCTTTATCTGACATTATAAGTTGATTTAAAATCAAAAATAATCAAATTAAGACGTAACAAAGTTAGCCCGTCTGGGAATTTGTAAATTTATGAGACAATGAACTCGGCAGTTTAATTCAGTTTTACGATACTGATATTACAAAAGTCCAGGTTCTCTGTACTGCCGCTATTTAGCCAAAATTCAACCGTGATGGTCTGATTTGCATTTAACTTAAGTGTTACTGTGCCTGATGTACCCCAGTAATCTGAGCTAGGTAAAGTTGTATAACCTCTACTTAAATAACCAGATCGAGAGCCGTTTATAAAAGCTGCCAATATATATTTATGAGTTCCAGCGGTCATACTGCGTATAGATATACCGCCAGATATCTGATAGATGCCGTTTTTCAATACGGTAATGCTGCTGTCACCATTTATTGTAAAGTCAGCAGTGTCTGTTTCAACTATTTCTGATGTTGACGCTCCTATAGGTAAATTGTTGAAGGTGCCATTTGATGGAATCGTTTCAGAACCAGCAAAGTTTCTGTTAAGTACAACGCTAGAATTATTTTTCTTTGATTCCCAACTTCCATTGTTGAAAATAAAAAGCGCAGATTCTGTCGTGTTGAAAATAATACTGCCCTCGAGTGGTGTAGGTATAGAAATCATTTGAGAGGTGTTCATTCTGGGAGGCACCAAACCACCAGTAGTGCTTTCTATTTGTAATGCGCTACCATCATCAGGTGTGTCTGTATTAATTCCTACCTGCGCAGCACTCAAAAAACTTATTAATAATAAAATGTGTACCAGTATATTTCTTTTCATTTTGCAAATAAAAGATAAAAGATTTTCAATTAAAATGAAGATCAAAAATTTAACTAGAATATAAATGGTCGCCGATTATATATAAGTCTTATTTTTGCAGTATGTTAGAAAAATCAATTTCTCAAGCAGTTGAAAAGGGTGAAATGCTTCCGCTTATGGAAGAGTTTTATACAATTCAAGGTGAAGGTAGTCATACAGGAAAAGCAGCATACTTCATAAGAGTAGGTGGTTGTGATGTAGGTTGTCACTGGTGTGATGTGAAGGAAAGCTGGGACCCAGAAAAACATCCACCTACAGCGGTTGATGCTATTGTTGCTAATGCGGCAAAATACAGTAAGACTATCGTTGTTACTGGTGGAGAACCTTTAACATGGGATATGGGGCCCTTAACTACAGGGCTTAAAAGTGAAGGAATGCAGGTTCATATTGAGACCAGCGGTGCTTATCCGCTTTCAGGTTCTTGGGATTGGATTTGTCTATCTCCTAAAAAAATGAAAATGCCATTGCCTGAAGTCTATGAGGCAGCTCACGAACTTAAGGTGATAATATTTAACAAGCATGATTTCGCTTTCGCGAAAGTGGAAGCCGAAAAAGTTTCCTCAAACTGTAAGCTTTATTTGCAACCAGAATGGTCTGTACGTGAAAAGATGATTCCTTTAATTACAGAGTTTGTAATGGATAATCCAGAATGGCACGTCTCTTTACAAACACACAAGTATTTAAATATACCTTAAAGTTGGGCAACTTGTATAGGTAAGTTCACTAGCGTGTCATCCCATCCCATAAACAAAATAAGTCCATCTGGATCTTCAACAAAACTGATTGAGAATTCTTCTATGGTTTGCGGTGACGGCATGCTATCCATCGTTACTTTTAAAACATCTTTTTCAGGATCGTGTTTTGTTCCCCATTGATTAGTCTGTGAGTTAAGAATGAAGGTCCATTTATCTTCGCCAGGGATTGTGTATATAGAGTATGCGCCAGCTTTTACTAAATTTCCGTTTATGGTTACATCATAAAAGAAATCTATTTCTGTAGCTTCATTTGCGCCTGTACGCCATACTTCTCCGTATTTTACCAATTCTCCAAAAATAGTGCGGTCTCTTTTTGCAGGCCTACTGTAAATCACGCGAGCGATAGCTTGATTATTGTTGTCTCTGTGAATAACCACGTCTAGTGGGCTTTTATCTATTTTAGAAAAAGCTATTTCTTGAGCTTGAGTAGCACTAATTGCCGTGAAAAAAGAAAATATAAAAACAAAGTATTTCATGTGGTGATGTTTAAGTGACTGTAAGTTATAAAATTCAACAATTAAAAAGAGATTTGATATTAATAATTTGTTAATAACTTAGGGTCATAAATAAGGCTCAAAAGCCTATAAACCTTGATGGTTCCTTATATTTGTTTGTTACGGAATTTAAGTAAAATTTACACTCAAATTATGAGCGAAGAAAACGATAAAAGTGGATATGGTGCTGATCAGATTCAGGCACTAGAAGGTATGGAGCACGTACGCATGCGTCCATCGATGTATATCGGTGATGTAGGAGTGCGTGGATTGCACCATCTAGTGTATGAGGTGGTAGATAATTCTATTGATGAAGCGCTTGCCGGTCATTGTGATAATATTACAGTGGCAATTAATGAAAATAATAGTATTACCGTTACCGATGATGGTCGTGGTATTCCAGTTGGAATACATAAGAAAGAAGGTGTTTCAGCCCTACAAGTTGTAATGACTAAGATTGGTGCTGGTGGAAAATTTGATAAAGATTCTTATAAAGTTTCTGGTGGATTACACGGTGTAGGTGTTTCTTGTGTGAATGCACTTTCTGATCATTTAAAAGCAACTGTTTACCGTGACGGTAAGATATGGGAGCAAGAGTATGAACGTGGTAAGGCGATGTATCCTGTTAAAGCAATAGGTGATACTGATAAAAGAGGTACAGATGTGACCTTCTTGCCAGATAGAAGTATTTTTACACAAACTACTGAATTTAGCTATGAAACTTTAGCAAATCGTTTAAGAGAATTAGCTTTCCTTAATAAAGGTATTAAAATCATTCTTACTGATAAACGTCATAAAGATGAGGAAGGAAACTTTGTTACAGACGTTTTTCAATCTGAAGAAGGATTAAAAGAATTTATACGTTTTCTAGATGACACGCGTCAACCTATCATTGCAGATGTGATCTCTATGGAAGGCGAGAAAAATGGTATCCCTGTAGAAGTAGCTATGATTTATAATGATAGTTATGCAGAGAATCTTCATTCCTATGTAAATAATATTAATACTCATGAAGGTGGAACACATTTAGCAGGTTTTCGTCGTGGATTAACTTCAACACTTAAGAAGTATGCAGATGCGTCTGGTCTTCTTGATAAATTGAAATTTGATATTGCAGGTGATGATTTCCGTGAAGGTTTAACCGCTATTATCTCTGTAAAAGTTCAAGAACCTCAATTTGAAGGTCAAACTAAAACTAAACTAGGTAACCGTGAGGTTACCAGTGCGGTGTCTCAAGCTGTTTCTCAAATGCTTGAAGCATATCTAGAAGAGAATCCTAATGATGCCAAAACGATTGTGCAAAAAGTTATTCTAGCGGCACAGGCACGTCATGCCGCTCGTAAAGCTCGCGAAATGGTGCAGCGCAAGACCGTGATGAGTGGTGGTGGATTGCCAGGTAAGTTATCTGATTGTTCTGAGACTGATCCTACATTATGTGAGGTATTCCTTGTTGAGGGAGATTCTGCAGGTGGAACGGCTAAGCAAGGTCGTGACCGTGAATTTCAAGCAATTATGCCGTTGCGTGGTAAGATTCTAAATGTAGAAAAGGCCATGACTCATAAGGTTTTTGAAAATGAAGAAATTAGGAATATTTATACTGCATTAGGTGTAACTATAGGTACAGAAGAGGACTCAAAGGCGCTTAATCTAGAAAAGCTTAGATATCATAAAGTAGTCATCATGTGTGATGCCGATATTGATGGTTCTCACATTGCTACTT
The DNA here is from genome assembly GCF_000732625.1 of Nonlabens ulvanivorans. Classification (GTDB taxonomy): domain Bacteria; phylum Bacteroidota; class Bacteroidia; order Flavobacteriales; family Flavobacteriaceae; genus Nonlabens; species Nonlabens ulvanivorans. The sequence goes on along the minus strand of NZ_JPJI01000026.1, from coordinate 680,800 downwards.
TAATATTAACATTCTTCTTCCGCTACATGCGTGAAATGATTGAGAAAGGTTATATATATATTGCTACTCCACCTTTATATTTAGTAAAAAAAGGTGCTAAGAAGCGTTATGCATGGTCTGATAAAGAGCGTGATGAAATCGCAGAGAGTTTTGGTGGTGGAGTGAATATCCAACGCTATAAAGGTCTAGGAGAGATGAATGCTGATCAGTTATGGGATACAACTATGAATCCGGAATTTAGAACTTTAAGACAAGTGACTATAGATAGCCTTCCAGAGGCAGATCGTATATTCTCTATGTTAATGGGTGATGAGGTGCCGCCACGTAGAGAATTTATTGAAAAGAATGCTATCTATGCAAATATTGACGCATAGTAATTGTTGTTTCTTATTATTTTAATAAAAAGGGTCCTTTATATTTAAAGGGCCTTTTTCATTAATTGAACCATTAACTCTTTATTTTCGTAATTATTAAACAAAATATGATTGGTATGAAAAAGTTCTTTTTATTATTAAGTGTTTTATTAGGTTCTATTATTACAACTGCTCAAGACGGATTCTCAGACATACTAGCCGCTGGTGTAGAAGCTGGAGAACGTTATTCAAATTCCTACATGGCACCAGCAGGTGAGGCATTAAGTTTTAACTTAAGTTCTGGATGGTACGATGACGCGCGAGTTTTAAAGCCTGGTAAATTTAAAATTCAGGTTAAAGCCCACGGTACATTTGCACCTGATAGTAAAAAGAATTTTCTTCTAGATCCTGCTGAATATGAGGCTATTATTCAAGATAGCTATGATAACACTAATAATCCGCCGGCAAATATAGAAGTTAGTTTTGGCGATGGCTCTACAGCACCACGTTCTATTGCGACAGCTTTAGGAGAAAACGCTATGGAACAACAATTAATAATAAGGAGTAGAGAGGCTACAAGTGGGATTTTATTACAAGAAGATGTGATTAATTTACCAAATGGTTTAGGTAATGAAGGTTTAGATCTTGTTCCTACTGCTTTTTTACAAGCTGGTGTAGGATTAGGTGCTGGACTAGAGTTAAAAGCAAGGTTAGTTCCTAAAATAACCTTTGAGGAGGCAGAAACCAGTTTGTATGGGGTAGGACTACAATGGGAATTTACTAAACTTTTACAACCTAGTGATGATTCAACGCTACCTATAGCGGCATCATTTCTTGCTGGTTATACTCGTTTAGACGCTTCCTATGATTTTGAAGATGGAGTTGTCGTTGATGGAGCAAATCAGTCCATAGAGACACAAATTAGTAGTTTAAATCTATCAGCAATAGTTAGTACTAATTATAAGGTTCTTAATTTTTATGGTGGTTTAAATTATTATAGAGGAACAACTCAAACGGACTTACTAGGTACGTATACATTTGCCTCTAATACAGTTATATTTCCTATAGCTGCAACTGTTGAAGATCCAATATCAGTAGATACAGATATCAATGGCTTTTTAGGAACTGCAGGTGTAAAGCTTACTCTAGGAGCATTTAACATTAATGCAGACTATACTTTTGGAGAATATAGTACAGCAACAGCCAGTATATTTTTCAGAATTTAATCCTGTTAATATATTCCTTATTTCATAAGCTCTAATTCTAATTTGTGGTTGCCGTTTTGTATTTTTACAATCTGCTGGAAGTCCAACAGATAGACCATTTAATTTAATAAATTTAAAAAATATAATAATGAAAGTAACCGTAGTAGGAGCAGGCGCAGTAGGCGCAAGTTGTGCAGAGTATATCGCTATTAAAGACTTTGCAAGTGAAGTAGTCATCTTAGATATTAAAGAAGGATTTGCGGAAGGTAAAGCCATGGATTTAATGCAGACGGCTTCTTTGAACGGTTTTGATACTAAAATTACTGGTTCTACTAGTGATTATTCTAAAACTGCAGGTAGTGATATCGCAGTAATTACATCTGGAATTCCTCGCAAGCCAGGTATGACTCGTGAAGAGTTAATAGGTATTAATGCAGGAATTGTTAAGTCGGTAGCGACTAGTTTAGTGGAGCACTCGCCTAATGTAATTCTTATTGTGGTTTCTAACCCTATGGATACCATGACCTATTTAGCTCACAAAGTAACAGGTTTACCTAAACACCGTATCATAGGAATGGGTGGAGCTTTAGATAGCGCTCGTTTTAAGTATCGTCTGGCAGAAGCTCTTGAAGCTCCTATATCAGATGTTGACGGTATGGTAATCGGTGGTCATAGTGATAAAGGTATGGTGCCTTTAACACGTCTAGCTACTCGCAACTCAGTACCAGCTAGTGAATTTTTAAGTGAAGATAGACTTAATCAAGTTTTAGAAGATACTAAGGTAGGTGGAGCAACATTAACTAAATTATTAGGTACTAGCGCATGGTATGCACCAGGTGCAGCTGTGTCAGGATTAGTGCAAGCAATCGCATGTGACCAGAAAAAAATCTTCCCATGTAGTGTATTGTTAGATGGTGAGTACGGGCTTTCTGACCTTTGTATAGGAGTGCCAGTTGTGTTAGGTCGCAACGGTATTGAAAAGATTGTTGAAATTAACTTGAGTGATGCAGAAAAGGCAAAACTTCAAGAAAGTGCCGAAGGTGTTAAGGTAACTAACGGCCTTATCTAATATTTACCTTAGGTATAAGCTTAAAACCGCTCTATTTTTAGAGCGGTTTTTTTATGGAAGAAATGTTATTCTTCAGTGGTTACTGGTATTACGCTTTCGCGAAAGCGTGAGTTAAAAGACAGCTTGGTATATCATTATCGTAAGCAGAAGAATTAGCTTTTTGCCCATCATTTCTAGAACGTTCTATTTTGTTATATTTGCCGCATGAGTTTTAAATGGTACATAGGCATATTTATTGGCCTTATTTCAATTTTTGTTGTTCAGCAACAGGAATCTATGGTGCCTAATCAGGAAATTGTATTACACTTTAATAATGATGCAATTTCTACAGAAGACGTTCAGTGTTCTCTCAGTTTATTGAAGAATCAACTTACCGATGTTGGAGTTGTTGATATTAAAACTGAACTACAACCTAGTGGTGGTTACAAAATTAGTTACCATAGCGATCTTAGCGTTACTAGTATTAAAAATCATATCGATGTTGATGCATTTACTGGCTTTATAAATCAACAATCACCTTTATCTGATGTTCCTGTTCAGGATGATGAAGTGGTGTTGTTAATGGATGTGTATGATATCCAGCAAGATGCAGGTGGATTTGCAGATACTGATAATGCACTATTATTTGAAATCAAACAGGATTATTCACGTGGTTCTCAAGTAAGTCACCCATTTTTTTCTGGTGAATTATATCCAAGTTCAATTACTGTTTTTATAGATTCTTTGCAGGACACAAATTGTGTTTTAGGTCATACTATAGCAAATCGTCCATATGCTGTTCCCGCTGTGAGAGCTGGACCCATTTTATCTTAAGAAAGACTATTTCTTTCTGTTTTTTATAACCTTTAACCAAGGTCTATTTCTTTAACTATTTCTTACCGTTAAAGAATACCATTATTTATATCAAAAAAATCACATACAATCCTATGGCTCACTATATATTTGCCGGATTGAAAAATTTTATTAAAAACAATTAATTATGCAAAATAAAGGACTGATCAGAGTTTTTGCGATCGTTTTTGCATTGGTAAGTATTTACCAATTAACCTATACTTTTATTACTAATAAAGTAGAAGGAGATGCAGATACGTATGCAAATACAATTGTAAACGCAGATGATCAAAATGCAGCCACACTAAGAGATGAGGCTACAAAATCTTATCTAGATTCTATTGCGTCTAAAGACGTATGGGGTGGATATACTACCTATGCCGACGCAAAGGAACAGGAACTTCAAAAAGGACTAGACCTTAAAGGAGGAATTAACGTAATTCTTCAAATTTCTGTAAAGGATCTATTAATAGGTATGGCAGATGGATCTAAAGATCCAGATTTCAGAACAGCTTTAGAGCGAGCAGATGAGCGTATAAAAGATGGTCAGGCAGATTACTTTGACTACTTCTTAGAAGAATTTAATGCTATCGATGGTGCAAAGCTAGGTTCTCCTGATATTTTCTCTAATCAAGAAATGGATGGAGTAATAGACTTTAATATGTCTAACTCAGAAATTGAGCCTAAATTAAGAGTGAAGCTTAAGGAATATATGGTTAGTGCTTTTGAAGTACTAAGAAAGCGTATTGATAAATTTGGTGTAACGCAACCTAATATTCAACGTTTAGGTGATTCTGGACGTATTTTAATTGAATTACCAGGTGCAAAAGATATTAAGCGTGTTGAAGATATCTTAACAAGTACGGCTCAATTAGAATTCTGGCACGTATACAAGGCTTCAGAAGTTTCACAATTTGTGATTGAAGCAGATACTTACTGGGCAGAAAAGTTAGCTGCAAAAAATCAAGAATCTCAACCAGCTGATTCTACGGAAGCTGATTCGGTATCTGATGATGTTGCAGACGCTGCTCAAGATGCTGCTGATCAAGCGGTAGATGCAGTAGGAGATATATTAGGTAATGATGCTACAGCAGATGCTGAAGGAGAAGATGCAGAATTTAACTATGATCAAAACCCAATCTTATCTAGAATGCTTGCTCCAGGTAACGGTACAGGTCCAGTTATCGCAACTTTTAAAGCGTCAGATAAAGATGTTATTGTTAGTTACTTAAATGATGCTCAAGTTCGTTCTAAATTACCAGCAGAATTGCGTAACGTTAAATTTGCGTGGGGTTTACCAGTATTAAATGATGAGTTAGGATATGAAATTACAGACTTATATGCGATACGTTCTAACCGTGAAGGTGAAGCGCCATTAGGTGGAGCTGTAATTACTGATGCACGTCAAGATTTTGAAATGAGTGGTCAGGTAGTAGTAAGTATGTCTATGAACTCAGAAGGAGCAAAAATCTGGGAAGACATGACTACTGAGGCTTATCAAAATGGGTCTCAAATAGCGGTAGTTTTAGATGATACTGTTTATAGTGCACCTGGTATTACTAATGGACCTATTACAGGAGGAAGCAGCCAGATATCTGGAAACTTTACGGTTGCAGATGCTGAAGATTTAGCAAACGTTTTACGAGCTGGTAAATTACCTGCAGGAGCAGAGATTATTCAAAAAGCAGTAGTAGGACCATCTTTAGGTAAAGAGGCTATTAGTAGTGGTTTATGGTCTTTTGGTATTGCATTATTACTAGTATTAGTTTGGATGGTGTTTTATTACGGTAGAGCTGGACTTTATGCAGATATTGCATTAGTAGTGAACATCTTGTTTATTTTTGGTGCACTTGCTTCTCTTAAAGCAGTATTGACCTTACCTGGTATTGCCGGTATCGTATTGACCATAGGTATATCTGTGGATGCAAACGTTCTGATTTTTGAACGTATTAGGGAGGAATTAGCAAAAGGTAAATCTCAAGCAGATAGTATTAAAGATGGTTTTAATAACGCCTTAAGTTCTATTCTTGATGCAAACATTACAACTTTCCTTACTGCATTAATTCTTTTCATTTTTGGTACAGGTCCAATTCAAGGATTTGCAACAACTTTAATGATCGGTATTCTTACTTCATTATTTACGGCAATTTTCATCACTAGATTATTTATTGATGGATACGGTAAAAATGGTAAGTCGCTTGCATTTTCAACACCTATAACTAAGAACTGGTTCAGAAATGTAAATATTGATTTCTTAAAGAAGAGAAAAGTAGCATACATGATATCTCTTGCTTTTGTATTGATTAGTGCTATCTCATTATTTACAAAGAGTTTGAACTTTGGTATTGACTTCTCAGGTGGTCGTACGTATACAGTTCGTTTTGAACAACCAGTTAACGCTACTGAAGTAACTAAAATGTTGTCTGCAGAAGATGTTTTCGGAAGTGCAGAGGCTAAGACTTATGGTTCAGATAATCAATTAAAAATTAGTACAAAGTATGGTATTGATGGAGTAGATGCTGAGGTTACTAAAGAGATTGAAGACAAATTATTTGCAAACTTGAAGCAATATATGCCAGCCGATATGGATATGGCTACGTTTGTTGATGTGAGTAAAGACGATAAGCAATATGGGATTATGTCTAACTTCCAAGTAGGACCTACAATTGCAGATGATATCTTAACAGGATCGCTATATGCTATTTTTGGTTCTCTAATTGTAGTATTCCTTTATATCTTAATTCGTTTCCGTAAATGGCAGTTCTCTTTAGGAGCGGTTATCGCTGTGTTCCATGATGTATTAATAGTATTAGGTATATTCTCTTTAACTTATGATATTCTACCATTCAATATGGAGATTGATCAAGCTTTTATTGCAGCTATACTAACGGTTATTGGTTACTCACTGAATGATACGGTAGTTGTATTTGATAGAATTCGTGAATTTATTAACGAGAGAACAAACTGGGAATTTGCACGTACGGTAAATGCAGCAATCAGCAGTACTATCTCTAGAACATTGAATACATCGTTAACAACATTAATTGTACTTCTTGCTATTTTTACATTCGGTGGTGAGTCTATTCAAGGATTTATGTTAGCATTAATTATCGGTGTTTTAGTAGGTACGTATTCATCTGTATTTATTGCAACTCCTATCATGTTTGATACTATGGAGAAGTCAAATGGTAAATTACTTCCTAAAGAGCCTAAACCGGCTAAGGAAGAATTATAAGAACATTTTCCTCTAAATTTAAAACCGCTGTGATTTTTCACAGCGGTTTTTTTATATCCATTAATAGCTTTTTTTCACTTTTTATCTAACGCAAAAGTTCATTCTTAATAATAAGTTAATAGAATTATTCATGATATAGCTTGGTGTCATACTATTTTATTATTTTGCATGGTGTTTTAGCGAGAGCAAGAACACTCTATTACTAACTGAGATTAAACTCTAACCCATGAAAAAATTATTACTCTTAACCTTAAGCTTGTTGTTTACAGCCACGATAGCGACAGCTCAGGATTTTCCAATGGCTGATGGAAGTATAGTCACTTGTTCAGGAACTTTTTCTGATTCTGGTGGACCAACGGCAGATTATCAAAATAGCGAAAACTCCATATTTACAATCTGTTCTCCTTTTGATACTGATTTTATGTCCTTAAATTTTACTTTTTGGGATTTGGGTGTAGGAGATATTTTATTAGTTTATGATGGAGATATGGCAACAGGTAGTCCTCTTGCTGTATATAGCACTACAAATGTTCCTGGTTTGATAACTTCTTCCGCAACGAACTGTTTGACATTTAGATTTATTTCAGGTGCTACTGGTGTTGCAGACGGCTGGCAAGCTGCTGTTTTATGTATTGATAATTGTCAAACAATAGCAAATACTGTGACATCCACTCCAGCAGCTGATGGTGATGGAATTACAAGAATTTGTCAAGGTGAAACGATAAATTTCTCAGCAACTACCGTATTTAGTGTAGATGGTACTGGTGCAACTAGTGAGTGGAGATTTGATGATGGAACTGTTGTTGCGGGCAATACAGCTTCTAAATCATATCCAAATGCTGGTATCTATAGAGCAGATTATGTAACATTTGATGTTAACGGTTGTAGAGATAGATTTTTTGATGACGTAGTGATCCAGGTATCAACGACTCCAGATTTTACAGGAACGCTAGCTGCCGATACTTCAATTTGTTTTGGAGAATCAACAATAATTACAGGAATGGTAGAAACAGTTGAGTTTGTTGCAGATGTAGCTCCGCCTATTGCTGGTACCACTTTTTTACCAGATGGTAGTGGAGTTTCCTATCAAACATGTATCGATGTAACTGGTTTTCCTGCAGGTTCAACTTTTCAAAATGCTTCTGATTTATTGAATTTCTTTATAAATATGGAGCATTCTTACTTAGGTGACTTAGATATATCATTAACAGCACCGGATGGTTCGAGTATTCAAATAATTACATATCCTAATGGTGGTGGAGGTACATTTTTGGGTGTACCAATTGATGTAGATACAAATCTAAATCCTGGAACTGGATTCATATACACTTTTACTGAGGCAACAACAGCTACTCAGACTCTTGCTCAAGCCGCTGGAGGTTTTGGAACTACTTTGCCGGCAGGTGACTATAGAACAGAAGATCCTTTCTCTGCATTTATTGGAGCACCTCTTAATGGGCTTTGGTGCCTTACAATTGTCGATAATATAGGAAGCGATAATGGTTTTATTTTTGAATGGGGAATTAATTTTAATCCAGTGATTATACCAGCGGCTGGAAGATTTGAGCCCGGAGAAGTAACTGAACAATGGCTTACAAATGCCGACATTACTGCTACTAATGGATCAGATATTACTGTTACTCCTACCGTTGCAGGTCAGAATTGTTATGATTTTGAATTAACAGACAGTTTCGGTTGTACATATACAGAAACAGTTTGTATCGATGTGGCACCAGAAATTACAAGTGTTCAACCAGCAGATATTATTGTTTGTCAAAATACAGGATCTGTTACGGTTGACTTAACAGCCAAAGATGATGAGATCAGAAATGGCCTAGTCGCTACAGATTATGATGTGACCTATTTCAATAGTGATGCAGACGCACAAGCAGACATGAACCCTATTTTAACACCAGATGCTTTTGCGGTTACTACTAGTACTACGGTTTGGGCAAGAGTATTTGATAATGTAAATTCTTGCTTTAAAACAGAACAAGTAAATGTTACTTTCCAAGAAGTGAATTATAATACCGTTGCAGATCTTGAACTTTGTGATGATTTATCTGCAGATCAAGTAGAGACATTTGACTTAACATCTCAAATTGCAGGCATATTAGGTTCACAGTCATCTGCAGACTTTAATATTGCCTTTTTCAATAGCCAAGCAGATGCCGATGCTAATACAGGAGCGATTACAACTCCTGCAGCATATGATAATGTTTCTAATCCAGAAATCATATATGTTCGTGTTTCAAACGCTCAAGATCAAGATTGTTACCAGACAGGACAATTTAATATAGAAGTATTAAGCGCTCCAGCGATAGGAGCAGTGTCAGACGTGTCTGACTGTGCTACTAATCCTATCACAAATCAATTAGATCTAGTACTTGCAGACTATGACGCCGCAGTATTAAATGGACAGAGCGCAGCAGCCTACACTATTACTTACTACAATAGTGAGGCAAATGCACAAAGTGGAGCAAGTGCATTAAGCTCGCCTTATGCATCAACAGATCAAGAAACGATCTATGCACGTATTACAGACAACGCTACAGGATGTTTTGACTACACCTCATTCAACATTACTGTTGAAGTATGTGAAGTAGTGATACCAGAAGGATTCTCGCCTAATAATGACGGAATCAACGACACGTTCTCTATTCCTAATTTAGAACAATATCCTAATTTTGAGCTTACCGTATTTAATAGAAACGGTAGTACTGTTTATGAAACTAAAGCATCTAATTATGAAGAGTTTGCTGGTGTGCCTAATAAAGGAGCATTAGCAGGCGACGGACTTCTTCCAGTAGGAACCTATTTCTATGTAATTAAGTACAACGATGCCGAAACAGAAGATGTAGCTAGTTGGGTTTATATCAACTATTAATACTGTAGTAATTACGCTTTCGCGAAAGCGTATCACAGACATCTGAATTTTAAAAAAGAGCCTTTCATTTGAGAGGCTCTTTTTTTATACTGTCATTCTGAACTCGTTTCAGAATCTGCTGGTGCTGTAAAACTGAGTTTTGTTTTATATGATCATCCATCGTCGCTATAAAATGAGATGCTGAGATAAATTCAGCATGACAGGTCTTATGTCTTTTTTAGTAAATTTAAAGTTTATGCCAAAAAGAGCTCTTCATAATTATACTGTTTATATCTTAACCAATAAAAAATTAGGAGTACTATATACAGGCATGACTGGAGGATTAGACGATAGATTATTGAGGCATCGTTTAGGGCAAGGATCCAAGTTTACTAAAAAATACAACGCTAGTAAGTAGGTCTATTTTAAAGAATTTCAATATGTTAATGATGCTATTACTCGTGAAAAACAAATTAAAAATTGGCATCGACAGTGGAAAATAAATCTTATTGAAAAGGATAATCCTTATTGGGATGATTTATCTAAAAATTGGGTTTTATAATATTAAAATTAGGTCTGTCATTCTAAACTTGTTTCAGAATCTGCTGATCATGAAAAGCTAGAGATTGAGTTGCAAAATAAGTCTTCATCGCTGTAAAATCAGATGCTGAGATAAACTCAGTATGACAGAATATTTCTTAGTAAGACATGATTATTTCTATTCCCAAACAAAAACATCACCTACATCTAGGCCCCATTTTTCTGCAAGGCCAGCTTTTATTTCTAAGGCATATTGTGCAGGTCCAGCACTAGGTAACAGTGTTTCATCCATAGGTTTTGCGTTCTCTACAAAACTTACAATAGTGCCATCTGCTTTAAGATAGATGATGTCAAGAGCGATTTGCGTATTCTTCATGTAAAAAGAAAGTTCTTGTTCTTCTTTAAAAACAAATAACATCGCTTGATCATTATTCATGCTGGTACGGTACATCAATCCTGTTTGAATATCATAATCCGTATCGGCAATTTCAACCTCTAGAGTTTGTATCGTATCTCGAGTAGCTTTTTTGATCAAGTAACCTGTAGCTTCTTTGGTGAAAGAGATTTCGTCAGTACTTAAGGAAGCAGATTTTTCATCGCGACAACCTGTAAGTGCCATAGTAGCAATAATAATAGTAAAGATTGAATTACGCATTGGCTTTAGGTTCTTGGTTTTTGAATAGCCCTTTAGGACTAAACATTAAAAAGAGTCCGATTAGTATAAACGGTATACTTAAGAATTGACCAGTATTTAAACCGTATTCTAAAAGTAGTTCTTGATCTGCGTTTGTTTGCGAAGCTTTGATAAACTCTATAAAGAAACGTACTGTAAATAAGAGCACAAAGAAAAGGCCAAGGATATAACCTAGTTTATGACGTTTCTCTGTTTTCCAATAAACCAGATATAAAATCACAAATACACCGACATAACATATAGCTTCATATAACTGCGCAGGATGTTTAAAAGGTATGGACTCTAGAACCTCAGTAAATTGCGGATTATTTACGACCGTATCTATGGCTTTATCGGTATCAGTATAGCCCGTTTTTTGTAATGCGGCAGCCACATGTGGATCTGACGTATCCCTTACAAATTTAAATCCAGCCCAGAAATCTCCACTTTCCTTTCCGTTAATCTCACTATTGAATAGGTTTCCTAATCGTACAAAAGTTCCTCCTATTGCGGTAGGGATTACAATACGGTCTAATACCCAAAACATATGTTTTTTTAAATGTTTTCTACTGTAAAAAAACATGGCTATGATGATTCCTAATGCTGCACCATGACTAGCCATACCAGCAAATCCCGTCCATTCAAATGGGTCTAAAGAAAAAGGTAGTAAAACGTGTAATGGGTCATTAAAAAGTACCTCTGTCTCATAAAAAAGATAATGCCCGATACGCGCACCAGCAAGGCAACCTATAACGGTATACATAAACAAAGGATCTAACTTATCCATTCCTACACCATCGCGCTTAAAAATTGGTTTAATGATATACCAGCCTAGTACAAAGGCAATGACATAAGATAAACTGTAAAAATGAATGGTAAAAAATCCTAGATCAATCCCTTCTAATGGGTTCCAGATAACTTTTAATGAATACATATGCTTTTATTGAGTGGCTAAATTAAGGATTTTAGTTGTGAGGTTTTAGTTTTTGAGTAGTGAGTTTGTCTTGCAATAAGAATGAAAATGTGGGCTAAGATATTTTCGGATTTTAAAGTTGTTATATAATATGATTATTATAAAAGTAAAAGCCGTGTTTGGTTTAGCTACAGTCGAGACCTAGATATATTTCTATTTTATGGTATAATAACTTGTAAGTGAGTAAAAGGAAAATCTGTAGCTTTTAAACTTAAACTTAAACTTAAACTTAAACTTAAACTTAAACTTAAATCAGGGAACCGGATCATAACCACTGCCGCCCCATGGATGACAGCTCAGTATTCTTTTAAGGGCTAGCCAGCCACCTTTAAAAGCACCATGTTTTTTTAAGGCACCGACAGCATAATGAGAGCAAGTAGGCGAGTACCGGCAACTCGCTGGTGTGAAAGGAGATATCGCAACTTGATAAAACCTTACAATCCACAATAACGGATATGCCAGTATCGAATACTTCATTTTTATTTTACGGTATAAGTAGTGCCGTCTGCACCATCTTTTAATTGAATACCTGCAGCAACTAATTGGTCTCTAATTTGGTCACTAGTGGCCCAATCTTTATTAGCTCTTGCTTGCGTTCTTAAATCTATAATTAATTGCATCGCGCCATCCAGGTGTTTAGAGTCTGTAGAGCCCGTTTTTGAACTGGTTTCTAGACCCAACACATCATAGAAAAATGCATTAAATGTTTCCTTAATCAATTCTATGTCAGCAGCTGTAGCTGTTTGTTTACCTTCTTTAACCGCATGAATCATTTTGGCACCTTCAAAAAGCTCGGCAATAAGAATAGGCGAATTAAAATCATCATTCATGGCTGCATAACAACGCTCTACCCATGCAGGCACATCTATGCTGGTTTCTTTACTTGATGTTAGATCAGCGATAGTTTTAATGGCTTCACTTAATCTATTGAATCCTTTTTCTGCTGCTAGGATCGCATCGTTACTAAAGTCTAAAACACTTCTATAATGCGCTTGCATCATAAAGAAACGTACGACACTAGGTGAAAATGCCTTTTCCATAAAGTCATTATCGCCAGTAAAGAGTTCTTCTGGTAATATAGAATTACCAGTAGATTTAGACATCTTTTTACCGTTAAGCGTTAACATGTTAGCGTGCAGCCAGTAATTTACTGGACTGTGGCCATGCGCTGCCTCACCTTGTGCAATCTCACATTCATGATGTGGGAATTTTAAATCCATACCGCCACCATGTATGTCAAAAGTCTCTCCTAGATATTTTGAACTCATAACAGTACACTCTAGATGCCATCCTGGAAAACCATCGCCCCATGGACTAGGCCATCGCATGATGTGTGCTGGACTTGCTTTTTTCCACAATGCAAAATCCTGTGGATTATCTTTTTCACTCTGCGCATCTAGCGCCCGAGTATTAGCAATCATATCTTCTAACTTACGACCGCTTAGTTTACCATACTCATGGTCCTCATTAAATTTAAGAACATTAAAATAGATAGATCCATTACGTTCGTAAGCATATCCGTTATCAATAATTGTTTTGATAATTTCTATTTGTTCAACGATATGACCAGTTGCTGTAGGTTCAATATTAGGCGGTAGATTGTTGAATTTATTTAGAACGTTATGAAAATCTAGCGTGTATTGCTGTACGATTTCCATAGGTTCTAGTTTTTCTACACGAGCCTTTTTTGATATTTTATCTTCACCTTCATCAGCATCATCAGTTAGATGACCAGCATCTGTAATATTGCGCACATAACGCACTTTATAACCTAAATGCTGTAAATAACGATAAATCATGTCAAAAGAAATGAACGTACGACAGTTTCCTAAATGTACATTGCTATATACCGTAGGACCGCAGACATACATGCCTACTAGACCTTCGTTTATAGATTTAAAAATTTCTTTTTCTCCCGTAAGAGAGTTGTACAATTGGAGCTTTTGATCTTGATATCGCACCATGATTTATATATTATTTGAAGTAGTTGTAGGTGATTGATTTTTAAAAATACGCTTTCGCGAAAGCATAATATAAAAGCTTTTTACCCAATAAAATTTATGGGGCAAAACTATCTACAAACTTACGATTCTATACTAATTAAAATTTTGTTTCCATTTTAATGTAATCGAGAAATTCTCGACGTACAATAGGATCTTTAAACGCACCGCCAAATTCACCGGTCACCGTACTGCTTTCTATATCACGTATACCGCGACTATTAACGCATAAGTGCTTTGCATCGATAACGCAGGCTACATCTTCTGTATTCATGACCTGTTGCAGTTCACGTACAATCTGTATGTTTAATCGTTCTTGAACCTGTGGACGTTTTGCATAATAATCTACAATACGGTTCATTTTAGAAAGTCCAACGACAGATCCGTTTGAGATATAAGCAACGTGTGCTCTACCTACTATAGGAAGTAAGTGGTGCTCACAGGTAGAATAAAGTACAATGTTCTTTTCTACGAGCATCTCGCCGTATTTATACTTGTTGTCAAAGGTTGATGCACTAGGTTTTGCATCTGGACGTAAACCGCCAAAAATTTCTTTTACAAACATTTTGGCAACACGATTGGGTGTGCCCTTTAAGCTATCATCAGTCATGTCCATTCCTAGAGTTTCAAGGATGTTGTGGACATCTTTTTTGATGAGTTCTATTTTTTCTGCATCGCTTTTTTCAAAAGCGTCAGGTCGTAAAGGTGTTTGTTCATTTGATGATAAATGATCGTGATCATCTACATTATTAATTAAGTCTTCTATTTTCATGTGCACATTTGCTCTAAAAGGAGCCATAAATATTAAAAAGCAAAGGTATGGAATACGGATGTAATACGAGTGTTTTAAGGGATTTAGACTAAAGAAAAGTGATGTTGCGTTAAGATGATGTTAAGGATTTTCTGCATATTTGTAGAAGCAGATGAAAAAGTGAAAAAAGCAAATTTAAAACGATGAGATATTTATTAACAATTGCGATAATCTTTATAGGGTTATTTGCCACTGGTCAAGGAATTATTAATATGCCCGATAATAACGGCGTTCCTACTAGGTTTGTAACCTGTAGTGGTTCCTTTAATGATGATGGTCAAAATGGAGATTATGGAAATAATATAAATGGTTATGCCGTTTTTTGTCCAGGTATACAGACCGATAGGATGCAGCTCAACTTTATCCAAATGATTATCCAAACCGGAGATGTGTTAACCATCTATGATGGTGATTCTACAGCAGCGCCGCAATTAGGAACTTTTACTAATACGACTACCGCACCAGGAATGTTTCAGGCTAGCGCAGGAAACCCTACGGGTTGTTTAACGGTGACCTTTACTTCTAATGGTAGTGGAACTGGTGCAGGATGGAGAGCTGGGATAAGCTGTTTTGATCCTTGTCAAGCGATAAGCACTACAATTTTAACAACACCAGCACCCGATGCAGATGGGATTGTTCGTATTTGTCAAGGTGATATTGTAAACTTTGATGGGTCTGCAACCTTTAGTGTTGACGGAACTGGAGCTACCTATGAGTGGGATTTAGGTAACGGTGGAGGATTAAATGCTGGAGCAATTCAAAGTGAAACTTATACCACATCTGGTATTTATTTAATAGACTTTGTAGTTACTGATGCAACCGGTTGTTCTGATCGAGAATCTAGAGATGTCGTTGTTCATGTATCTACAGATCCAGATTTTACAGGAACCGCAGCGGTAGATAATACCATCTGTTATGGAGAGTCTACTGATATTAATGGTAATGTAACACCTATAGAATTTGCAATAACGCCATCACCACCTATTACTGGTAGAACATTTTTACCAGATGATAATGGGACAACCAGTTATCAAACTTGTGTGAGTGTTGATTTGTTCCCACCTGGAGCGACGATGACTAACGCATCTGATCTAGTAGATATCTTCTTAAATATGGAGCACTCCTATTTAGGTGATTTAGATATATCAGTTACTGCACCTAACGGAGCAACTGTTTCTTTACACACTTATGGAAGTGGTGGTGGAAATACTTTCTTAGGAGTACCTATTGATATTGATACTGATTTAAATCCAGGTACTGGATTTGATTATGTTTTTACAGAAAGTGCAACGCAAACTTGGGCGCAAGCTCAGGCTGGTGTAACTACTTTGCCAGCAGGTGATTATTTGCCAGTTGATCCTTACAGTACCTTTGTAGGTACACCGCTTAATGGACAATGGTGTATAAACATTACAGATAATTTGTCGTCTGATAATGGTTATATTTTTTATTGGGGACTTAATTTTAATCCAGCAATTATCCCAGCAGACTTATCATTTACACCTAACGCGACCAGTGAGCAATGGCTAGCAGATCCTTCTATAACTAATACGGTAGGAAGTACGATAACAGTAACGCCTACTGCTGAAGGTGTGAATTGTTATACTTATGAATTTATCGATAATTTTGGATGTACCTATACTGATACGGTTTGTATTACTGTACTTCCAGAAATAACTAACGGTGTTCCATCTGGATTTGTCATTTGTGATCCTACAGGAACAGCCGCTACAGTAGATTTAACAACTCGTGATGTAGAGATATTAAATGGTCTTGCAGCAACAGATTTTCCTATTACTTATCATTTGACACAGTCAGATGCAGAGAATGGAGTAGGAGCAATAACAACTCCTACGGCATATACAAACACATCAAATCCACAAACTATTTATGCAGCAATCACAGATAGCACAACTATGTGTGTGGTTGTTGAATCATTTGATATCTCTGTGGGTAGTGCAGCTTATAATACAGTTCCAGACATTGACTTATGTGACGATCCTAGTAATGATGGGTTTGAGATTTTTGATTTAACTTCACAAGAGGCTGGTATCTTGGGTAGTCAATCGGCTATGGATTTTACCGTTACTTATCATACTACTCAACTAGATGCTGATGCTGGTATAAATGCTATACCTAATCCTACTAGTTATGTAAATGTGCAGACACCAGCAGAAACAATTTATGCGCGTATAGAAAGTGTTACAGATGCTACATGTAATGATACAGGAAGTTTTGATATCACTGTTTCTCCTACACCAATAGCAAATATTCCTATGGATATAATTGCGTGTGATGATGTGTCTAATGATGGAATAGCAACGTTTATTCTTTCGTCTAGAAATAGTATGGTGTTAGGAGCTCAAAACCCAACAGATTTTAGTATTTCTTATCACAGTACTCAAGCTGATGCAGATTCAAATACAGCAGCTTTAACTAGTAGTGGTTATATGAATGCAGGTACTGGTCCTGAAACGATTTATGTTCGTATAGAAAGTGTACTTAACGATGAATGCTATAACACAACTTCATTTTTAATTAGAGTTGATCCTCAAGCTGTGTTTAATACGGCTCAAACTATCAATTTGTGCGATGATACTTCTAACGATGGTTTTGAAATTTTTGATATAACAAGCAATGAAACTGATATTTTAGGAACTCAAAATCCAACAGATTTTACGATTACTTATCATAATACTCAGATGGATGCAGATATGAATACGGCGTCCATTCCTAATCCAGGAAGTTATACTAATATTTCAACAGCTGTTGAAACCATTTATGTTAGAATTTCTCCTAATGGAAACGTGAATTGTTATGCAACGGGTACCTTTGATATTGAAGTAAGTCCTACAGCTGTTGCAAATCCTGTTACTGATATGACATTGTGTGATGATTCTTCAAATGATGGTACTGAAGTATTCGACTTATCTACACAAACAGCAACGGTATTAGGAACACAATTACCTGCTGATGTTGAGGTGACTTATCATGCATCACAAGCAGATGCTGATGCGGACACAGGATCTTTAGCCTTAAACTATCCTAATACTTCAAGTCCACAAACAATTTATGTTCGTGCAGAAAATGTTAATAATACTGATTGTTATACAACGACAAGTTTTGATTTAATATTAAATCCAGCACCTACTATTGCAGCTGCTGCAGATTTACAATTATGTGATGATCCTAGTGGTGATGGTGTAGAGAATTTTGATTTAACGGTTAATGAAACTGCAATTCTTAATGGTCTAGTACCAGCAGATTTTATGTTTACCTACCATACGAGTCAAGCAAATGCAGATGCTGATGCGCCATCTATTGCAACCGCTTATGATAACACATCCTCGCCAGAAACAATTTATGTAAGAGTAGAAAACATTAATACAGGATGTTATAACACCACTAGTTTTGATTTAATAGTAGATGCTATTCCTGCTATAGCAGCCGTTTCTAATCTTGAGGAATGTGATGAAGATGGTGATACGGTTGCGTTATTTTCTTTAAGCGATCGAGAGTCCGATATTATAAATGGCCAGACCGGTGTGACTGTATTATATTATGCTTCTAATGCAGATGCTTTAAATAATACCAATGCATTAGATGAAAACTCTTATTCTAATACCGCAAATCCTCAAACTATAAGTTATAGACTAACTAATGCTTCTGGCTGTTATGCAATAGGGGACTTTATTATTGAAGCAGTTGCGGCACCAATGGTAATTACTCCTATGGATGTAAATAATTGTGACGATGGTACTGGAAACGCTATTGCAGATTTAGCACCGGTTACTACTCAAGTTATCGGTAATCAAACAGGTGTTACTGTGAGTTATCATGAGTCACAAGCCGATGCTGACAATGATTCAAATGTAGTAACATCCACTTATGCTTACAGTTCAGATACCACTTTATTCATAAGGGTAGAAGATGATAACACAGATTGTGTAAGTTTTACCACAGTTAATTTAATTATCGATCCATTACCACAGCCTAGCTTGTTGTCACAATACGTTTTATGTATTGATAATAATGGAGTTTTATTAAATGGTCCAGAGGTTCTGGACACTGGTTTGAACAACACAGATTATACCTTTGAGTGGTTTTTAAATGGAGCAGTTATCGCAGGTTCTAACAGTGCTTCACACGATGCAATAGAGCCTGGTGACTATGAAGTAATCGTTACTAACATTGCTACTGGATGTGATAATTCCACTACGACCAATGTGAGACAATCAGGTATTCCTACAGCATATAGTGTCGACGTAACAACAGAAACCTATGCAGTAGATCATCAGATAATCGCGACTGCAACAGGACCAGATGAATACTGGTTTAGACTTGATGATGGACCATATGTAAACAATGGAGTGTTTAATAACGTATCACCAGGATTACATAATGTAACGATAGCTGAACGTTCTGGTTGTGGTGAAATAATCGTTGAGGTGTTTGTATTTGGTTATCCGGACTACTTTACACCTAATAATGATGGTTATCATGATACTTGGAATATCATCGGTGCAGATCGATTACCTATTACAACCCTATACATCTTTGATAGATATGGTAAATTGTTAAAACAACTAGATACCGTAGGACCTGGATGGGACGGGAATTATAATGGACAGCCATTACCTAGCTCAGATTATTGGTTTAAGATAGAGTATGAACAAGATGGAAGAAGAGGTGAAGCAACTGGTCACTTTGCATTGAAACGATAGATTAGTTTGTATTTCGCTTTCGCGAAAGCAAAATCATATTACCAATATGAATCTTTTAATCTTCGTTAACAAAAAAAGCCTTTGAGAGATTTCTCAAAGGCTTTTTTTGTTATGTCCAATAGTTTCTAGAAATTAAAACCTATGGTAGCGATAATGTTATTTTGAACATTATTAATTGCAGCGCTAGAAGTTAAGCCAGACTCAAATAGTTGCTGGCTGTAATCTCTTTCTGCACGATCGTAAGAGATGTCTAGCGTAGTTTGTCCCCAAGTGTATCCTAAACCTAAGCTGTATCCAGTTAGATCATCCATGATATCTTTGTTTTTATAAGGAGACTGCTCATTACGGTATCCTGCACGTAATGACCAATTGCTAACTCGGTATTCTCCACCTATACGTAACGTACCAGCATTCGTTAAATCTTGATTTATTTGTCGATTGTTTTCAGCAAAAAGAGGATCGCTGGAAGGCTTAAACTTTAGACTAGAGTAGTTTTTTGAACTGTAATCTATGCTTATTAGACCTTTCTTTCCAAAGATGTAAGCGAGGCTTCCACTGATACTGCCAGGTGTTCTTAAATCGTAAGGTGCAAAGATATTAACTACATTAGGGTCAATAATCTCAGTTATGGTGCCACCACTTCCATCAGCACGTCTTGCAGATACAGATTGTGTGATAGATTCTTCTACATCATACCATGTAGGCGATTCATAAGCAGCACCTATTCTTATGGCGTCTGTTAATTTTGCTATAGCGCCTACTTGAAGAGAGATACCAGAGGCTTGAACATCTAGATAATTATTAAATCTTACAGCATCTACTAATGCTCCATTGTTATTTTGTTCTGAAAATGATGTAGAACGTTGATAGTCTATATAATGAGTGTTTATGTTGAGTCCTAAACTCAATTTGTTTTTAATTTCTAACGCTCCATTAAAAGATAATTTACTTTGATATCCAGAAGTGTTTTGAGAAAGTTGTTGGTCAAATGTTCCTGTCCCAGTATTAGAAACATAGGCAGTATTAAATTCATCGTTGTTATCAACGGCATCAATGACAAAAGATTGATAACCTAAAAAACCCTGTTGAGCTCCAAATCCTTGATCTTCACCTAAGAATCGATAAAGACCAGAAACGGTTTCATCAGGCCTTAATTGAAAATTATCGAGTTCGACTCCATTTGCAAAACTTAAAAAATATTCAGAAATAGAGATATTATTAGTGCCAGCTATAAAAAGATTGTTATCGTAATTACGAGTATCGTCATAATTAAGTCCAAACGAGAACTTTGTTACAGCTGCGTTCTCATTTTGATTTTTATATACTAAAACAGCTCCAGCTTGGTTTAAGGTAAAGTCATTATCGTTATTTTCTGCAGATGAGCTGTTGAAATTACTGTCTGTCTGATTACCGGTATACCCTAGCGAGACACTTGCGTAATGGTTAGCAAATATGACAGATCCTGCAGGGTTGCTTCCTATGGCTGTAAGGTCTCCTCCTAAGGCTCCAAAGGCTCCACTCATACTACGATAGCGAGCGGTTCCATATGAGCCTTGTTGGCCATATAGTAATCCATCAGCTATCGTTTGCCCGTAACTGCTTACTGCGCCTAAAAGGCAAGCGCATAATATTATTGATTTTTTCATAATAAAATAATGAGTTTAAAACTATCCTCTACGACCACTAGATCTTGTTCCGCTAGATGATCTTCCAGATGAACCACTAGATGATCTTGTAGAACTTGAAGAGCTTCTGCTACTAGAGCTTGAACGCCCCATAGTACTGCTTCTAGAGGAGCGACTAGAAGAGTTGTTTCTAGCTGTTGTATTACTTCTTGACCTCGTAGAACTACGTCTTGATACTCCTGTGCTATTTCTACTAGTACTACGAGAGTTCGTTGCAGTTGTTGAGCGACCTCGACTTACACCGTTAGTACCTCTACCTACGTTACGTCTTGTTGTGTTTCTATTGTTCACCGACGTTGTTCCTCTAGAGTTTCTTGAAGTATCTCCTATGGAATTTCTAGAATAGAAATTTCTATTACCATTTACAAATGCGTAATTATTTCTATTGTAATAGTTGCCCCATCCATTATTCCAGCCTCCATAAAAACCATTCCAACCTCCGTAAAATCCATTCCAGCCAAAGCCAGAATTCCAACCATAGGCTCTAAACCATGGATTTCCCCAAACGTAACCTGTGTTCCATCCAAAAGGTCGATTCCATCCTAAAGGTCGATTCCAGCTATTCCAACCTATACCTGGTTGCCATCCCCATGCAAATCCAGTATTCCAGCCCCAATTATTCCATCCGTTATCGTAATAGTTAATAACTACCGTACTTGGAGTTTCACCAAAACCACTTTCTCCACCGCCATAATTTGAGGTATAGTCTGGATTAGATTGATCATAGCTTTGAGAAGAATAACTGTCTACATCTGTAAACACACTGTCTTGACCAAAGTTTTGTCCATATTGTTCAGCTTTTTCAGCAAATAAATTTTTATAATAAGATCCGCTATTCTCTTCATAGCTCACTTGATCTATTTCTTCGTCTTCGTAACTATCGCCGTAAATTCCATCATTATAGGATACCGCATCAAACGAGCCACATGATGTTATAATTATCATCAGTGCCAATAGGGCATAAATGCTCGATAATTTTGGAAATTTTAAAGTAGATGTTCTCATAGCGTAATAATTTATGATGATAGTATAAAAATAAGTAGTTTTGAGGGCTAAATAAACCTTTTAACAAAACTTAATAATAATCATCAAGTTTTGTGCCAAAATAAAGTACATGGGAAAGAACTTAACCAGTAGAAGTGAAGACTATTCAAAATGGTATAATGAGCTAGTTGTTAAAGCAGATCTAGCAGAAAATAGTGCGGTTAGAGGATGTATGGTTATTAAACCATATGGCTATGCAATATGGGAAAAGATGCAAGCAGAGTTGGATCGTATGTTTAAGGAAACAGGACATCAAAATGCTTACTTTCCACTTTTTGTTCCTAAAAGCCTTTTTGAAGCTGAAGAGAAAAATGCTGAAGGATTTGCAAAAGAATGTGCTGTTGTAACTCATTATAGATTACAAAATGATCCTGATAATCCTGGTAAGTTAAGAGTTGATCCTGAGGCAAAACTTGAAGAAGAGTTAGTGGTAAGGCCTACAAGTGAAGCTATAATATGGAATACTTATAAAGGATGGATTCAATCTTATAGAGATTTACCATTACTGATTAATCAATGGGCTAATGTCGTAAGATGGGAAATGCGTACTAGATTATTTTTGCGTACAGCAGAGTTTTTATGGCAAGAAGGACATACGGCTCATGCAACAAGAGATGAGGCGATTGCTGAAGCAGAGCAGATGAATGATGTTTATGCAGAGTTTGCTCAAAACTTTATGGCGATACCAGTGGTCAAAGGGCTTAAGACTGAGAGTGAGCGTTTTGCTGGGGCAGACGAAACTTATTGTATTGAGGCTTTAATGCAGGATGGTAAAGCATTGCAAGCAGGAACATCACATTTTTTGGGTCAAAATTTTGCTAAGGCTTTTGATGTGAAATTTACTTCAAATGAAGGTAAGCAAGAATATGTGTGGGCAACTTCTTGGGGTGTTTCCACGCGTTTAATGGGTGCGCTTATCATGACTCACAGTGATGATAAAGGATTGGTTTTACCGCCAAACTTAGCGCCTAATCAAGTAGTTATTGTCCCTATTTTTAAAACAGAAGAGCAATTTGATGAGATTACAAATGTGGTAAATGGATTGATAAAATCTTTAAGATCAAAAGGTGTTACTGTGAAGTATGATAAGAGAGACACTTTAAGACCAGGTGCAAAATTTGCTCAGCATGAATTACAAGGTGTTCCGTTAAGAATTGCTATAGGAGCTAGAGATCTTGAGAATGGAACGGTGGAATTAGCGAGGCGAGATACCCTTTCTAAAGAGACAACTGCTATAGCTGGTATAGAGGATAAAGTAGTGGGTCTTTTAGAAGAAATACAGTCGTCGTTATATAATCGAGCATTGGAGTATAAAGATACACATACCACCAAAGTGGATACTTTTGAAGAGTTTAAAGATGTGCTTGAGACAAAAGGTGGGTTTATTTCTGCGCATTGGGATGGAACAATTGAAACAGAAGATAAAATAAAAGAAATTACTAAAGCTACAATCAGGTGTGTGCCTTTAGATGCTGATAATGAGGAAGGTATTTGTGTTTTTAGCGGTAATAAATCTTCAAAAAGGGTGTTATTTGCAAAGGCTTATTAAAATTTTTTAAAAAAAGTTGCCTTTGATGTTTGCGAGATTGAAAAAAGTACTTATTTTTGCATCCGCTAAACGAGCAAAACATTAATGGCCCGTTCGTCTATCGGCTAGGACGCATGGTTTTCATCCATGTAAGAGGGGTTCGATTCCCCTACGGGCTACAACAAATTAGGTTTTAAAAAACCACATTTAGAAAGTATATGGCAAATCATAAAAGTGCTTTAAAAAGAATTAGAAGAAACGAAGTTGCTAGACTTAGAAATAAGTACCAGCACAAAACAACTCGTAATGCTATTAAAAAATTACGTGAGACTGAAGATAAGTCTGAGGCTCAGAAGCTTTATGTAGAAGTTACTTCTATGGTAGATAAGCTTGCTAAGCGTAATATCATACATGATAACAAGGCTTCTAATATTAAGTCAAAACTTGCCAAGTTTGTTAATGCGTTATAGTATTTGTTACTTTTAAAATTTAAAGCCTTTCATTTATGAAAGGCTTTTTTGTTTTCTGTCAGTCAGAGGGATTTATATGTTTGTTATCAAAGTTGATCCTATTTAAAAAGTAATCCTATTCCTTATATTTTAGAATGTTATTTTTATAAATACTTTTTAATTTTTTATGATAATGGTCTAAATAAAAAAAAGGTCATTCTGAACATAACGACCTTTTTTAAGTTTAAGGAGTGTAAAACTATGTTTAATTATTCCCAGTATTTTTCTTGCGCTCATCCATTAATTGTCTACTTAATTGTTGCTCCTTTTCTAAAGATCTACGTTTATAACTTTCAAGTTCTTCTTCTGCAAGTTTTAAATTGGTCTGTGATACGTTGGTGATTTCATTGCTACTACGATATTTAAATATAAAAATAACGAGTGCTAATAGCAGTATGCCAATTATAGACCATAGTATTAAATTGTAAGTGACTTTGTCAAGCATAATACCGAATAAAGAAATAGAATCTTTTTCTTGGTCTATTTTTTCTAATTCAGCATCTTTTGATGTGATCTGATCTTCTAAAGCTATCGTTTTTTTATCTTTAGTTACTATTTGTTCTTCTAATACCTTTATAGAGTCCTTAAGGCCATCGATGCGCTCTACGGTCTGTTTTTTAAGTTCTTGAAGCTTACTTTGTTTAATTACTTTAAAATCTTGATAGCGATTTGCTTCGTCAATTGTTTGCTCAAATTTCGCTTTGATAGTTGTTATCTCTTGGATAGGTTCGTTTTCCTGAGCCAAGGCATTTAAACATAATAAAGAACTAAGTATTAATGTGGTGTGTTTCAATTTTTTGATTTTTAGGGTAAAATGCCCTTAAAAATAGTGATTATTTGTTTTTAATATCTAATCTATTAGTACTAATCCATTAGTTTGAAAGTTTACCCTTTTTACAAATGCATAAAAAAAAAGAGCTTATTAAATAATAAGCTCTTTTTTAAAAATTTGATTTGTTTATCGTTAGCTATTCATCGTAGCGATAAACTCTTCGTTATTGCGAGTTTGTCTCATTCTTTGAGAAATAAATTCCATGGCTTCAACAGCATTCATGTCAGCAAGATACTTTCTTAGAATCCACATGTGTTTGATAGCTTGTTCATCTAGTAGTAAGTCATCACGTCTTGTAGAAGAGGAAGTCAAGTCTATAGCTGGGAAAATACGTCTGTTTGATATATTACGATCTAATTGTAATTCCATATTACCTGTTCCTTTGAATTCTTCAAAGATAACCTCGTCCATTTTAGAGCCAGTTTCTGTTAATGCGGTAGCAATAATTGTTAATGATCCGCCGCCTTCAATGTTACGTGCTGCTCCAAAGAATCGTTTTGGCTTGTGTAATGCATTTGCATCTACACCACCAGATAATACTTTACCACTAGCAGGTTGGACAGTGTTATAAGCTCTAGCAAGACGTGTTATCGAGTCTAATAGAATCACAACATCGTGTCCACATTCTACCATACGTTTTGCTTTCTCTAAAACTATATTTGCCACCTTTACGTGATCATGAGCCTCTTTATCAAATGTGGAAGCAATGACCTCTCC
Organism: Nonlabens ulvanivorans; assembly: GCF_000732625.1. GTDB lineage: Bacteria > Bacteroidota > Bacteroidia > Flavobacteriales > Flavobacteriaceae > Nonlabens > Nonlabens ulvanivorans. Next base: position 655,205 of record NZ_JPJI01000026.1, on the reverse strand, counting down.
ATCAACATTACGTTGCATGTCCGTAACTTCTTCAGGGCGCTCATCAATAAGTAGAACTAGTTGGTAAACTTCTGGATTATTTGCTGCGATTGCATTTGCGATGTCTTTTAGTAACATCGTTTTACCAGTTTTAGGTTGCGCTACAATCATTCCACGTTGACCTTTACCGATAGGTGCAAAAAGATCCATTATTCGTGTTGAAAGGGATGATTGACGTTCTGCAATGTTAAACTTCTCATCAGGAAATAGTGGTGTTAAGTGTTCAAAAGACACGCGGTCTCTAACTACACTAGGATCTAATCCATTAATCTTAATGATTTTAATTAGTGGAAAATATTTTTCTCCTTCTTTAGGAGGACGAACCATTCCTAATACGGTATCACCAGTTTTAAGTCCAAAAAGGCGTACTTGCGATTGTGATACATAAATGTCATCTGGTGAAGCGAGGTAGTTATAGTCACTACTGCGCAAGAATCCATATCCATCAGGCATCATGTCTAAACATCCTTCACTTTCTATAATTCCGTCAAATTCAAAATCAGGATCACGATAGCGATTACGGGTATCTTTATTGCCTTTGGGAACGTTGTTTTGATTATTGTTGCGCTGATTTTTATTACGGCTATTACGATCATTTCTATCGTTGCGATCGCCGTTTTGATCATTGCGTTTATCGTTTTGAGAGTTCTTAGTCTTTTTGTCATTTGAGCGATCAGACTTTTCATTACGATTGTCGTTTTGCTTAGGACGTGGTGTGCGAGCCTCTTTTTTAGGGGAATCTTCCTTTTTATTAGTTTCCTCTTTATTAGAGTTTGTCTTGTTTTCTTTAGGTTCTGTTTTCTTTTCAGCCGTTTTTCTAGGTCTTGGATTGGGCTTGCGCTGTTGCTTAGGAGCTTCTTTTTTCTCAGCAACAGGTGCTTTTTCGACTGGAGCAGGTGTAGCTTCAACATCTAGTTTTTTCACCACATCTGGATTTGCGGCTTGAAGATCTAGTATTTTATATACGAGGTCTAACTTTCTGAGCTGCTTGTATTTAGGTACGTTAAGTCCTTTGGCTATTTCCTGTAATTCAGGTAGCTTTTTTGATTTTAAATCAGCGATTTGAAACATAAATTATAATGTGTGTGATATATCATTCTATAGATGAACCGAAAGAATAAGAAATTATTTTGGGGTTAGTTAACCTAGTAAGAGATGGTTAACCAATCGGTGATACAATAATACATATAAATATTAATATGGGCTATGCTTTTTTAAGGATATATATTATTTTTGGCAATAGTTAAGGAAAGCTAATAGCCTACTTTTATTTTATGATACAACGTATTCAAACCATTTATTTAATACTAGCAGCAGCTGTTTCTGGTGGTCTTATTTTTTTAGTGAGTTTATGGATTGATGGAGAAGGTAATGAAGTTGTGGCCATGGATGAGTCTAGCTATTTTGGTGCCTTTGTTGCTAGTGCGCTGTTATCACTAGTGGCTATATTTATTTACAATAACAGAAAGTTACAAACGGTAATTAACCGTCTTAATATTTTATTGAACCTTATTTTGCTAGGAGTTTTCGTTTATCGATCGCTAACTATGTCTGGAGAAACGGCGGTTTCTGAGAAAGGCATTGGGATGCTTTTACCTATCATATCTATCGTTTTTTTAGTTCTGGCAAACAGAGCTATTCGTAGGGATGAGCAACTCGTAAAATCTGCAGATCGTTTTCGTTAAACACTGTATCTTAGTTTATTTAGTGAAAAACCTGCGAGGCGCCACCTTGCAGGTTTTTGTTTTTATGCTTTCGCGAAAGCGTCATTATTACCATCTGTACTCTTTCAATTTTAACGATCTTTCTCTATTAATTCTAAATTTGAAATCTTTCCCTCATTAATTTCAAACCGCAACATGGTGCGTTTCTTATGAAATCCATGTATGCCGATAGCTCCGGGATTGATATGTAGACAATTAATTTTTTTATCGTTGATTACTTTAAGAATGTGTGAGTGGCCACAAATAAATAGATCTGGTGGATTATTATAAATCTCTGGTCTTACTCGCTGGTTGTACCTGCCAGGATAACCACCTATGTGGGTAATCCATACGTCCATACCTTCACATTTAAAGCGATTATGTTCTGGGAACTGCATTCTTGCTTTATCATCATCAATATTTCCCCATACCGCACGTAGCGGTTTTATTGCTGCAATCTGATCAGTGACCTTTAAATCACCGATGTCGCCAGCGTGCCAGACCTCATCTGCTTGTTTTACATACTTAATGATGAAATCATCAATATGACTATGTGTATCTGAAAGAAGTAATATTTTCATAATTCAAAGATAGTGTGAGAATATGTGTTGATAGAGTTTTGTAATGGTTTATACTTCCTGTCATTCTTAGGTCTTTACTAGTTGTAAAACTGGTTCATTATTCGACATATCCACTTATCTTTGTGTTGATGCAAGAGAAAAGACGTTATTTTATTGAGCTCGCTTATGATGGGACAGCTTATCATGGATGGCAACGACAACCACAAAGTATTTCTGTGCAAGAAGTCTTAGAAGATGGATTGAATAAAATGCTGAGAGAAAAAATAGCGGTTCAAGGTGCTGGTAGGACTGATGCTGGTGTGCACGCGGCATTTATGGTAGCCCATTTTGATTATAAAGGAGAAATAGATCTAGAACATCTAGTTTATAGATTAAATAGGTGGTTGCCTAAAGATATTGCTGTGTACGAAGTGAAACCTGTTGTAGAAAATGCACATGCGCGATTCCATGCTTATAAAAGATCCTATGAATATCATTTTTTATTAAGACCGGATCCTTTTCAGGTAATGCAGGCTTATGTCCTGTTTAGAAAACCTGATTTTAAATTAATGCAGGAAGCTGCAGCCATTTTACCAGAGTATAAAGATTTTGAATGTTTCTCAAGGTCTAATACTGATGTAAAGACTTATATCTGTGATCTAACAGAGGCCTATTTTGAATTTAAAGATCATAAAGTGATTTTTCATATCACTGCAAATAGATTTTTACGTAATATGGTTAGGGCAGTAGTAGGAACTTTATTAGACATTGGGTATGGTAAAAAAACAATTGAAGATTTACGCGAAATAATTGCTTCTAAAGATCGTAGTAATGCTGGCGCAAGTGCTCCTGCAGGAGGATTGTTTCTTACTAAAATTCATTATCCAGAGGAGCTGTTTTTATGAAAGGTAAAATTATATTTCAAGAAAAGCAACGTTTTACGCAGTGGTGGTTGTGGCTGATAATTGCAGGTTTAGTAGTAGTCATAACGTTCCAATTTAATTGGGATGAAGATCTTCTAGGTCAACTCACTATTGATAAAGTTATGCCAAGTGTTATTATAGGTTTTATTTTGGTTTTATTTTTATCACTCACCTTGACAACGACAATAACGGACGATGAAATTACCGTTAGATATATTCCTTTTATTAAAAAGGTGTTTAAATGGTCTGAATTGTCAGAAGCACAAGTGATTGACTATGGTTTTGTAGGTGGATGGGGAATAAGATTATGGACTAATTATGGAACCGTTTACAATGTAACTGGCTCAAAAGGATTGCATATCAAAATGGCTGATCGTCAATATGTAATCGGTACACAAAAAGAAAAAGAATTGCAATCTAGTATTGCACATTTATTATAATAATTATGGCATCTACTACAGGTAATGCATTTAACTTTAAATTGTTTAAGAGGCTGATCTCTTATACAAAACCATATAAGACTACATATTATTTTGTAGCTGTTTCTGCTATTTTACTTTCAGGTCTTGCTATTGCAATGCCATATTTAATTAAAGTTTTAATAGATGACTACATTATCCCACAAGAATTAAGTGGTATTTATATAGTGATTTGTGTAATGATCGCTGCTCTGTTACTTGAGGTGTTATTACAATTTTCATTTATATTTTATGCAAACTGGTTAGGTCAACAGGTGATTAGAGATTTGAGGTTAAAACTATTTAGTCACATGCTCAGTTTTAAAATGAAGTACTTTGATAAAAGTGCTGTCGGTAAATTGGTAACGAGAGCTGTAAGTGATATAGAGACTATAGCAAGTATTTTTTCACAAGGACTATTTGTGATTATATCTGATTTATTAAAAATGCTTGTAGTTCTTGTTTTTATGGGTATTTCTAGCTGGCAACTAACTTTAGTTTCTCTAATTGTAATGCCTTTTATACTTTATGCAACTCGGGTTTTTCAAAAGGCAATGAAAAAGGCATTTGAAGATGTGCGTAATCAGGTAAGTAATTTAAATTCTTTTGTTCAAGAACGAGTAACTGGAATGAAAATCGTTCAGATTTTTAATCGTGAAAAAGTAGAGTACGACCAGTTTAAAGAAATTAATGATAAGCATCGTAATGCATGGGTTAAAACGGTGTGGTATAATTCTATATTCTTCCCTATTGCCGAAATGGCTTCAAGTATAACGATAGCACTAATTGTGTTTTTAGGTTTTAAGTTGATGGTTTCTAGTGAAACATTAGAAGATGCTAGTTTGCAAATTGGTACCATTGTAATGTTTATACAGCTAGCTCAAATGCTCTTTAGACCACTACGACAGATCGCAGATAAGTTTAACACGCTGCAAATGGGTATGGTGGCAGCAAATAGAGTATTTGGTATATTAGACACAGACTCTACTATTGAAAACACTGGTAATGTGCAGGCTAATCATCTTAAAGGTGAAATTGTTTTTGAAGACGTAAAATTTAGTTATGTTGATGATGAACTTGTACTCAAAGGTATTAGTTTTAAAGTTAATCCTGGAAACACTGTTGCTATTGTTGGGGCTACAGGTGCTGGTAAATCAACAATCATTAATTTGCTATCTAGGTTTTATGAGATAGATGCTGGCGATATTTTAATTGATGGTGTAAATACAAAGGACTATGATTTATACAGCTTGCGATCAGAAATTGCTGTGGTCCTTCAAGATGTTTTCCTGTTTGCAGACACGATACTTAATAACATTACACTCAACGATATTAATATAACAGAAGATGACGTTGTAAATGCTGCTAAAGAAATAGGTGTCCATAAATTCATATCGTCATTACCTGGTGGATACCACTATAATGTTAAGGAGCGTGGCGTGATGTTAAGCTCTGGTCAGCGACAGTTAATCGCCTTTTTAAGGGCATATGTGTCTAATCCTAGTATTCTCGTATTAGATGAAGCAACAAGTTCTGTAGATGGTTATAGTGAGCAATTAATACAAGTTGCTACAGAAAAGATTACAAAGAACCGTACTTCAATAGTTATAGCTCATAGGCTGGCTACTATTAAAAAAGCCGATAAGATTATTGTGATGGATTCTGGTCAAATTGTTGAAATAGGATCGCATTTAGAACTTCTTCAAAAGGAAGATGGCTATTACAAAAATCTTTATGAGGTTCAATTTGCTCAAGAAGAGGTCGCATAATTTCAAATACCTTGTTGTGAGTTCGCTTTCGCGAAAGCGTATTTGTAAATCTATTCTTAAGCTGGATTCACATATTTTTTATAAATAACAACAACTATTATAGTAATTATTATACCTGCTAAAAATGAAGTTATTGCAAGAGCAACCGATATCAGAATAGCGATAAGTGCTTTAAGGATAGCTTCTTGCCAGTTTAAATACATGCATTTTTTATAGCAATAAGTATTGTATATGAATAGCATCGGGTATGCCATCATGGACCACGCCATTAAAATATCTACATTAATAAAACTTAATAATATTGATATAGGAGTTGTTACAATTACAAAATGACTGTAAGTGTACATATGAAATACCAGATGCTCTGTAAAGTTGTATTTCTTGTTTTTCCAGAACGTAATACGTCCTATAAACGCTAGTATAGGTAAGGTCATGAAAATGATTAAGCCTTGATACTTAGTGACAAAATCAAAAACTTTACCATTCATTACATTGGTTTCGGCTATTCTTTCTTCAGTATAACCTAATGATCTGTAAAATTCATCGTTATTGGCAAGGCCTGCGGTTATGTCGATATTAAAAGTTTTCACAACAAACATATAGATACCACTCATGAAAATAGCGATAAAGACATATCGTATGGCGTCTACATAGTTCATGCGGGCACCTTTTATATATCCATTAATGACGTGGTGTGGTTTAGTGAAAAGGTCTATGAAATTACGTCCAAATTTAGTATCTATTCCCAGATACATGTCTGCGACATCAGCACCTACATTGCGCATTGTGATACGTTTTTCAATCCATTTTGCACCACAGTCTGCACAGTATGATTTACCAGCATATACGAGACTTCTACAGTTTTTACAGTTGCGTTCCATTCAATTTGATATTAAGACCTTCTAGTAAATCAGGATAAAAAATAACTATTCCTGCAATTATAATCATACCTATGATTAAAGTGATGATGGACTGTACAATAAAGTAGAGGATGGTCATTAAAAAAGTTTTCCAAACCGTTTTCCAAAATGATAATTTAAATATCCTTTTATAGTACCAACCTATTAAAATAAAATAGAAAATAGATAGAACCGAAGACATCTGAAAATAATTCAGAGATGTAATAATGATTACAGGCGTTAATAATACCGTTATCAGATTTATTAATCCAAAAACATAGCCGAATAGCACAAGGTGTTCTACAAAATTATATGACTTTTTATAAAATGTCACCCAGCCAGTTAATGCATAAAAAGGGATGAATAATGAGGTTAATAGCCCCATATAGTCATAGAAATAGGAAAGGTATTCTTCTGCGTTTTTTTCATTTGAAGATACTGTGTCAAACCCTAGTAATTCTGGATAAAAGTTTTTAAGCACAAATATGTGAATTCCGAATAGCGTTAAACTAATAAAGAAGAAATTAATCACATTAACATACTTCTTGCGTTGTCCTGTGATATATCCATTTATAACATCTTCAGGATATCGGAATAGTGTAACACAAGTTTTAATAAAAACATTTTCAGTTCCTAAATAACGTTCAGTAAACTCTGCTGTGATTTTACGAGGTGTAAGTCTGTAGTCCAACCATTGTGCACCGCAATGCGGACAATAATTGAATTTACTAGAGTATCTGGTGGTACAATTTTTACAGGTTTTCACTCGAGATGTTTTTTTATCCTTACAGATAGGTCTTCTAAATTCTCAAAAGTTTCAAATTCAGCATTATTAATTAGAGAAATTTGACCGGTTTCTTCACTTACCGCAATAGCGATGGCATTACTTCTTTCAGTAACGCCTACTGCTGCACGATGACGTAATCCAAAACGTTGAGGGATACTTCTATTATCAGATACCGGTAAAATAACTCGAGTAGCAGTGATACGGTTGCCTTCAATGATCATGGCACCATCATGTAATGGCGAATTTTTAAAAAAGATACTTTTAATAATTGAAGTGTTCACTACGATATCTTGCTCATCACCAGTGTTTTTTACAAAATCTAGTGATCCATCTCTTTTAATTACTATTAATGCACCTGTAAACGTGTTAGACATCTCACCACAGGCCTTTACAATTTGATCTACAGCAGTATGATCTGTATCGATATCATCTTTAAAAAAGTGAAGCTGCTTTAAGAAACCTTTACGAGAAGTAAAATTTGTAGAGCCCAGCATTAATAAAAATTTTCTAATCTCTTGTTGAAATACAACAATCAAAGCAAAAACTCCGGCACCAGTAAAAGCACCTAAAGCACGACTAAGTAATTCCATTTTAAGCGTTTCTGTAATGCTATAAATGATATAGATAATCACTATTCCAATAAAAATGTTTATTGCAGGTGTGCCTTTTACCAGTCTATATAGATAAAAGGTTAGTGCTGCCACTAACAAAATATCTATAACGTCGAGAATTCTTAAATCTGGTAATTCCAAAGGGATCGGTTTTTGTAAAAATAGAGTTTAATTTGATTCTAATATATGATATAGTTGAATCACTTCCATGGCTTCTTTAACATCGTGAACGCGTAAGATAGAAGCTTCTTGTTGTAGGCAGATCATATGTAAAGCACTAGTGCCGTTAAGTGCTTGCGATGCTTTAATGTCTAGTGTTTTGTATATCATGGACTTACGGGATATACCTGATAGGATAGGTACATCATGAAATTTTAATAGTCTTTGGTTTTTAAGTAAATGATAATTTTGATCAATTGTTTTTGCAAACCCATAGCCTGGATCAATAATAACATCATTAATACCTGCAGCCCTTGCGGTAGCAATGCGTTGGGAAAAATAAATATTAATATCTTTTATAAGGTTGTCATAATCAGTTAAAGACTTCATAGTTTGTGGCGTGCCACGCATGTGCATCATTATGTAAGGAATTTGATGATGAGCCACCGTTTCTATGACTTTTTCATCTAGCGTTCCAGCACTTATATCATTAACCATATTTGCGCCATGTTGTATTGCTTGGTCCATTACTTTAGCTCTGAAACTATCTATACTTATATTCAGATTATTAAATTCTTTACTCAATACTTCTAGCACCGGAATTACACGGTTCAACTCTTCGTCAACTGATATGTTGACTCCATCGGGTCTAGAACTATAACCACCTATATCTATAAATGTAGCGCCATCAGTTAACATTTTAGTGACCTGATTTATTAGATCTGAGTCTGATTTTAATTTACCGCCATCATAAAAAGAATCTGGTGTCACATTAACAATACCCATCACGCGTGGTGTGGACAGGTCTATTAATCTACCGTTACAGTTGATGGTATGCATTAAATTATGGTTATTTAAAATTTAAAGCCGAAATTTACACAAAATATTATCCGTTTATGTCCCAGACCAGTCAGCAATATGATGCAGTAGTTACAACCTGTAGAGATCTTTTCTCAAAGAAAATGAAAGATTATGGTAGTGCATGGCGCATTTTAAGACTGCCATCGCTTACAGATCAGATTTTTATTAAAGCACAACGCATTAGAGGATTACAAACACTTGCAGAATCTAAAGTTGACGAAGGTCAGGAAAGTGAGTTTATAGGAATTATCAATTATTCTATCATCGCGCTAGTACAGCTAGAAAAAGGTGTGGTAGAGCAGCCTGATTTAACGTTAGAGCAATCTTTAGAATTATACGACCATCATGTAGCAGTTACTAAAAAGTTGATGATGGATAAAAATCATGATTATGGCGAGGCATGGCGAGATATGAGAGTAAGCTCGCTTACAGACTTAATTCTTCAAAAACTTTTAAGAGTAAAACAAATTGAAGATAATAAAGGTAAAACCATTGTCTCTGAAGGACTAGACGCAAATTATCAGGACATGATTAATTACGCCATTTTTGCGATGATTCATTTAGGTCAATAATTCAAAAGCCTAAAGTTGCTGTATCAGGTGTCATCAACTTTAAAACGTGCAACCTTAATTAGATCCATTTAATACCACAACCCATACTAGGTTTTTGAACTGTAGGGACTTTTTTATTTCCCATTATGGCATCCATCGCTTCTCTTAAAGAACGTCCCGTTAATGGTATGCCATTTCCAGGTCTAGAATCGTCTAGTTGACCTCTATAAACCAGGAAGTCCTCACTATCAAAAAGATAAAAATCTGGAGTGCACGCCGCATCATATGCTTTTGCAACTTCTTGACTTTGGTCGTATAAATATGGAAAAGTATAATCGTTTTCCATAGCCGTTTTATACATCATATCTGGTGAGTCTTGTGGATATCTTTCAATATCATTACTAGATATCGCTACAAATCCAAAACCAAGGATTCTGTAATCATTTGCCATTCTTACAATTTCCTCATTAACATGAATAACAAATGGACAGTGATTGCATATAAACATGACTACAGTTCCTTTTTTGCCTTTAATTTGATCAAAAGACAACATATCACCACTAATAGTATCCAGTAATTGAAATTGAGGTGCCTTTGTGTTTAAAGGCAGCATGGTAGAAGGAGTTAGAGCCATTTAGTTTTTTATTATTAGTAGTATGAAAATGATTTTTGTTACGCTTTCGCGAAAGCGTAATTATAAAAAATAGCCATAAAAAGATTACTTAAAGTTTTTTTAAACCTGTGAAGATTGGATTTAATTTTTTTAAATTTAAAATAAAAAGATGAAAAAAGGATACGACACAGTAACAGAAGCAGTAGAGGATTTACAGTCCAAAGGATACACGATAGATTTTGACTTGGTAGAAGATGGCGTGCATTCTAAACATTTAAAAAAAGAATGGAAGGCAGGCGAGATAGAAGTTGTGCAATTTTTTAGATTTGAGGGAATGACTAATCCTGGTGATAATATGATATTGTATGCACTAGAATGTTCAGATGGTGAAAAAGGATTATTGTTAGATGCTTATGGAGCAGATGTTGCTATTTCTCGTGAAATGATAGAGAAATTAAGAATGCATTAATGGAGATTTCTTGGAGCGATTTTGAAAAGATAGACATGCGAGTAGGAACTGTGCTTACGGTAAGTGATTTTCCAGAGGCTAGAAATCCTGCTTATCAATTACAAATTGACTTTGGTTCTCTAGGTATTAAAAAAACAAGTGCTCAAATCACAACGCGATATGATAAAAATGAACTGGTAGGAAAACAAGTCGTTGCTGTGATAAATTTCCCTAAGAAACAAATTGCAAATTTCATGAGTGAATGCCTTGTGTTAGGAGTAGTAGGAGATAATAAAGACGTGATACTTTTACAGCCCAGTGCGACTGCAAACAATGGTGATAGAGTAAGTTAGTGTCGTTAATTTAATATTAGCATTTATAAAAAAAAGCAGCTCATCAATAATGAGCTGCTTTTTTATGCTATATAATTATTTACTAATTCACTGTGTATCGGAAACGTTCTATTTCACCTTTAGAATTTTTCATTTGAATCAATAGCGTTTCATTTGGAACAACATCTCTTAAAACAGCCTGAATATCATCTATGTCTGTTACATCTGTATCATTAACTTTTGTGACAATATAATCGCTGAGGTTGTAACGTGATAATTTACCTATTGTTTTAGTGATTTTCACTCCATCCTTAACATCAAAGATCTTTTTTTCTTCACCGGTTAAGTTGCGCAATTCCATTTCAATTTGTGGGATGGTTACCGTATTATTTTTTGTAATAGTGATAGGTATTTGAATCAGATTGTTTTTTCTAATCACTTCGGCGTTAACAACATCACCTGGATTTTTGGTTTTTATATAACCAGATAATTCAGAGAACTTACTGATTTTAACACCATCTAGAGAAGTGATTACATCTCCTTTCTGTAAATCACTTTTATCGGCACCGCTATCTTCTACGATTTCTGCTACATATATTCCTTCAGTAGAGTTAAGGCCAAATTCTTTAGAGTTTGTCCCGTTTAGGTCCGTTCCTCTGATACCTAACATACCTTTTTGTACAAAACCAAACTCCATAAAATCCTCGATGATTTTACGAGCATTATTAGACGGCACTGCAAATGAGTAACCTATATAAGAACCTGTTTGAGATTTAATTGCTGTATTAATTCCTATAAGTTCACCACGTGTATTTACTAGCGCACCACCAGAGTTCCCTGGATTAACTGCTGCGTCTGTTTGAATAAACGATTGGACTTTTGAATCACGAGATTCAAGGTCACGACCTTTTGCGCTTATAATTCCTGCGGTTACTGTACTGGTAAGATTAAAAGGGTTTCCTACTGCTAGTACCCATTCTCCAATTTTAGCATTATTAGAATCGCCAAAAGGAACAAACGGTAAATCCTCATCGGTATCAATTTTAATTAATGCGATATCACTTTCTTCATCTGCTCCTATAAGTTCTGCCTTATAAGTTTGATTGTTGTTTAACGTCACTTGTAAATGGTTAGAATTTTTAATCACGTGATTGTTAGTGATTATATAACCATCGGGTGTGATAATAACACCGCTACCTGTTCCTATAGCCTCACGGTATGGAGTGCGTCCTGCCCATACATCTGCCATGGACATAGGTGCTCTAGCGACTGTTTTATTAATTACATGTACCACAGAGTGTACGGTTTTTTCTGCTGCTTCAGTAAAATCTACACCAGCAATAGAGGTGTTGCCTGTGTAAGAAACAGGTGTTACCGGTAAAGGGCTTTCTATGATAGATGATTGAGTGATGGCACCATTAGATTCTTCATTTTGTACCAGTTGGTAACCGCCTAATGCGACTATTCCACCTAGAATAGCCATTCCTAGAGATTTGATAAATGTTTTCATTTGCTTTCTTTTTCTATTATGACTTAATAACTTAAAATTAGTTTAGTGATTGTACAATACATATTAGTTTAACCTTATTTAACAGTTGAGCATAAGCTTTTTAAGAAATAGATTTCTTTTTTAATTTTATAACAGCTGTATCATCTATTTTCCTCTTTATTATGATCATTAAGAAATTGCGGCCATAAGCGTTAGAAAAAAGTTTTCGCTTTACCTTTGCAATTATGAGCCATATACAATTCTATAAATACCAAGGAACCGGTAACGACTTTGTCATGATTGATAATCGTGATCAATTATTTTCCAAAAACGATACCAAACTCATAGAATTATTATGTGACCGAAAATTTGGCATAGGTGCAGATGGACTTATTTTGTTAGAAAATCATCCTACGGCAGATTTTAAAATGGTTTATTTTAATGCAGATGGCCAGGAAAGTACCATGTGTGGTAATGGAGGAAGATGTCTAGTACGATTTGCTCAATTTCTAGAGATAATAAAAGATACGGCAACCTTTGAAGCTATCGATGGTTTGCATCACGCTAGAGTTGTGGATGATATATCTATCAGTTTACAGATGAGTGATGTTACAGATATGCGATTAGAAAACAGCTATGTTTTCACAGATACTGGATCACCACATCATGTTCAACTTACTGAAAATTTGACAGAACTAGATGTTTATAAAGAAGGAAAGTACTTGCGAGATAATGTATATGGAAAAGCTGGTGCAAATATTAATTTTGTTCAGCTTCAAGATAACAACACCTTTAAAGTACGTACTTATGAGCGTGGAGTAGAGGATGAAACACTAAGTTGCGGTACTGGCGTTACAGCTGTTGCTATTGCTATGCACAAGACTAACCACACAGCGTCTAATGAGGTGACTTTAGAAACACCAGGTGGTGTTTTAAAAGTATCTTTTGAAGCTTGTGATACTGGATATGAAAATATATGGCTCACAGGACCTGCGCTGCAAGTTTTTAAAGGAACCTTTACAGCATGATGCTACAATCTCAACATTGCTTTTTAAGAGCTGTAGATCCTGAAGATGTGGAGTTTATCTATAGACTAGAAAACAATTCCGAGTTATGGGAAGTGGGAAATACCTGGACGCCATTTTCAAAATATACAATCAGAGAATATCTAGAAAACGCGCATCGTGATATCTATGAGGTCAAGCAATTGCGACTTGCCATTTGTAATTTAAAAGAAGAAATAATAGGTGTTGTGGATCTTTACGATTTTGATCCTTATCATAAACGTGCTGGTGTAGGAATCGTGATATCTCAACATGCAGATCGTCAAAAGGGTTATGCCTCAGAAGGACTACAATTAATGATTGATTATGCCTTCAAGCATCTTAGGTTACACCAGCTGTATGCTGGTATTACAGAGGATAATAAAGCTAGCAGAAAGTTGTTTGAGAAATTACGCTTTCGCGAAAGCGGAATAAAAAAAGACTGGATTGCCACAGAAACTTCTTATAAAAACGAAATCACCTACCAACTTATTAATGAATAAATATAAAAACGTAATCGTAGGAGTAGCCCTAGTGGGCTTAATCGCAATGTCTTTATTTGCCTTTAAAGTTTATAGCACCTTTTTTAGTGCAAATACAAACTTTGAGGCTCAAACTTTTGAAGTTTTCATTCCATCAACAGCAGACTATAATGCCGCTTTTATGCTAGTAGCAGACGCTGTTGAAGACCGAGATGCATTCCATGAAACTGCGGTACGTAAAGGTTACAACTCAAATGTAAAACCTGGACATTATATTCTTAAAAAAGGAATGAGTAATAATGATATTATCAATACCATTCGCAGTCAGAACCAACCCGTAAAAGTGCGATTTAATAATCAAGAGCGACTAGAAAATCTAGCAGGTAGGCTAGCACAGCAGGTTGAACCAGATAGCCTCACTCTATTAAAAGTGATGAAAGATTCAGCTTTTTTAAAGGAACATGGGTTTACAGAAGAAACTGCACTAACCATGTATTTGTCCAATTCTTATGATTGTTACTGGAATACTAGTGCTGTAAAACTGAGAGATAAGATGTTAAGTGCTTATAAAAATTTCTGGAATGAAGACAGACTCGCAAAAGCAAAAAAGATAGATCTCACACCTCAAGAAGTTTATACACTTGCCAGTATAGTCCAGAAAGAAACGGCTAAAGTAGATGAACGTCCTAGAGTTGCAGGTGTTTACATGAATAGATTGAATAGAGGAATTAAACTCGATGCAGACCCAACTGTAATTTATGCTAAAAAACTAAAGGAAAAAGACTTCAGTCAGATTATTAAACGCGTTTTGTATGTTGATTTAACCATAGACTCTCCATATAATACTTATAAGTACGCAAGTCTTCCTCCAGGACCTATTATCACGCCAGATTTAAATGCTATAGATGCAGTTCTTAATTATGAGAGGCATGGTTATTATTATTTTGTAGCCAATGTTGAAAATTTTGGGTATCATAAGTTTGCTAAGACTTTAAGTCAACATAATGCAAATGCAGCTGCTTATCGTAGATGGGTTAGTAGACAAGGAATAAATAGATAAGTTGTTTCTTATAGAATAGCCATTTTATTTACTGATTTCCACAAAAAGCTTATGAAATTATCTTTAGTTAAGTTTTTAAAAATCCATGTGAAGTATTGCGTATGATTTTGGTTTTCAAATATTTATGAGTCTGTTAGGACTAATTTAACATCTTAAAAATCCACAACCGTTAATTAGTCGTAAATTTGCGCCGCGTTAAAGAAAGGGTGACAGTAACTTTCGAAAACAAAATTTATGAAATCACGTCATGTGTATTTGGTTGTTTTACCACTAGTGTTAATCTTTTGGTCTTTTAGTAATAACCACTTGAAATTAGATTCTGGTGTTCTTAAAACCAGTGTTAATAATATCAATGAAGAGTTCTATGATGCAGATGCTTTTATAGGTCCTGTGACAAGCTCTAATTTATTTGATGTACGCTATTACTCTTTAGCGATTACACCACCAGATTCATTTTTAACCTTTAGAGAAGCTTTAGCTTTTAAAGAATCCCAAGGGAAATTTTGGAAGGTGAATAGTCTAGGTTATATGGGGAAATATCAATTTGGTATGACCACATTAGAAACTTTAGGTGTTAGAGATTCCTTGCAATTTTTAAGATCTCCTAGATTACAAGAACGCGTGTTTATTAAAAATTTACGTTACAATCATGAAATTTTAGAGCCATATATTAAACAATATGCTGGCAAAAAGATAGGTGGTATACATGTTACTGAAAGCGGAATTCTTGCTGCAGCACACCTTTCTGGTCCTGGTGGTGTAAAACGTTTCTTTAAAACTAAAGGTCGTAAGTCTAATCGTGATGCTTACGGTAGTTCTGTAAAGACTTATATGAAACGTTTTGGAGGTTATGACTTAAGTGAAGTTATCGATTATTAAGATTTTTTTAAGGTTTGATTAAACCTTAACATGAAATTAAAGTCTAATCTGAATAATAAGACTTTAATCATGAAAAAAACTTTACTACTCTTTTTGCTATTAGTTCAGGTAGCAACGGTCTATTCTCAGACTCTTTATGACATGAATACCATCCAAGACGTTAGAATTGTCTTTGCGCAAAGCAATTGGGACGCATTACTAGATGCCGAGAAAGCTGGTGCAGATGGTTATATAGCGGCCACTTCAGTGACTATTAATGGTACCGTATTTAACAATGTAGGTGTGAAATATAAAGGGAACAGTTCTTATAGAGCAAACCAAACTAAAAACCCTTTTCACATCGAGCTAGATACTTATGTTGATCAAGATTATGAAGGCTACACAGATCTTAAACTAGCCAATGTTTATTTTGATCCATCATTTGTTAGAGAAACAGTTTCTTATAACATTGTCAATAAATACATGGATGCGCCACAAGCAAACTATGCTAATGTATACGTAAATGGAACATTGATTGGGTTGTATACTAATGTAGAGTCAATTTCTAAGAAATTCGTCAATAAGCACTTTAACTCAAATGATAATGCATTCTTTAGTTGTAGTCCACCAGCAGGCGCAGGACCTCAAGGAAATGATTTTCCTAGTTTACAATATCTAGGAACCAATTACACAAGTTATGAAGACGCTTATGAAATAAAGTCAGATGTGACAGGTACTGGATGGGACGATTTAATAGAATTAACTAGAATATTAAATACGGATATAAATAATATAGAAACTGTGCTAGACGTAGATGCTGCATTATGGATGCTTGCCTTTGATAATGTGATGGTAAATTTAGACAGTTATCTAGGTCAATTTAAACAAAACTATTATTTATATAAAGATGATAACGGTAGATTTAGACCTGTAGTTTGGGATTTGAACATGTCTTTCGGAACTTTCGGTCAGACTGGATCTGGAGGATCTTTGAATAGTACTACGCAGAAAAGTCAGTTAACTCATTTGTTACATGAAAATGACGCTGCGTGGCCATTGATGAGTAAGTTAATGGCAGTACCACGTTATAAAAAAATGTATCTGGCTCATTTTAAAACGATTTTAACTGAAAATATATCGAACTCTGATTATTTAACTAGCGCAAATGCTTATCAAAATATTATTGACCTTGCCGTACAAGCAGATAATAATAAGTTTTACAGCTACGCACAGTTCAATAGTAATATCAATTCAGATGTAAATGCACAAATGAATACTGCTAGTGGATTAACAAATTTAATGAGTGCGAGAAGTACATATTTATTAGCACAGTCCGACTTTACTGCCATACAGCCATCTATTACCGCGGTAGCTCCATCTGTAGCTACACCAATCATAGGCAATACGATTACTGTTACTGCACAAGTAACTAATACGAATACAACAGCTGTATATTTAGGATATCGTGAAGGTGATTTTGTACCATTCACTAAGATTTTAATGTATGATGATGGAGCACATAATGATGGGGCTGCTGGTGATAATATTTATGGTATTGACTTACCGATTACCAATTCATTGACCCAATATTATATTTATGCAGAAAATAACAATATAGGAGCATTTTCACCAGCAAGAGCTGAATATGAATATCACTCTATAGTAGCAACTTATACAACAATTACTCCTGGAGATTTAGTTATTAATGAAATAATGGCGTCTAACAGTACAACTGCTGTAGATGATGATGGTGAGTATGAAGATTGGGTAGAGCTTTATAATAACTCTTCTTCAACTTTGAGTCTAGATAACTTATACCTATCTGATGATGCTACCGATCCTTTAATGTGGCAATTTCCTAGTGGAACAACCATAGCGCCAGATAGCTATCTAATTGTATGGTGCGATAAAGATTTAACTCAAACAGGTCTTCATGCCGACTTAAAATTTTCATCAAATGGAGAGGATGCTGTATTGTCATATGATAATGGAACCGTAATTGAGTCCATCACATTTGGTGCACAAACCACTGATATGGGATATGCTCGTGTACCTAATGGTACTGGTAACTTTGTGATTCAAGCACCTACTTTTGGTACTAATAATGAAACATTAAGTAATAGTGACTTTGAACTTATTACAGATTATTCTATTTATCCTAATCCGGTTAACGAGGTGATAAACATCAATACTAATAATGGAAGTATTAATCAAATAGCGCTGTATAATTTACAAGGACAACAGTTGATGAGTCTCAAATTTAATGGAGAACAACAAAGTCAATTAGACTTAACAAACTATACGCAAGGAATCTATTTATTGACCATTAATAATCAACAAACGGTTAAGGTGATTAAGCAAAAAGTTGATAATTATTTGCAACAAAAAAAACCTGCAAAGCTCGCTTTGTAGGTTTTTTACGTTTAATTAATTTCTATTTCTTCTCTATACTTTCCAGTTGGATTGATAGTGCTTTAGTAGATAACTGCACCTCTATAAGTGATAGAATCAGTGATATCATTAAAGCCAGTAAACTGATTCCAAAAACTAGATTTGCCCAAAAATTCAATTCTATATAAATCAAGAACATCGTGATTACCGCAAGTAAGAAACTTAAAATGGCAACGGCTTGCATATTTTTAATAATGGTCAGTCGCTTTCTTAATTTTTGAACCTGAATACGTACTTTATCTGATGGATTTTCTTCGTACTTAGCATGTAGATTTCTTATTAACGCAGCAATGGCTAGATAACGTGCGTTATAAGCTAGCATGGTTAATGAAATAGCTGGGAAGAGTAGGGCTGGTATGCTTAGGGATAAATTCATTTTTTAATTAAGTTTTGAATTTCAAATTACAAGAATATATGAAAATATTAGGATTTTTCTTAGTTTCTTAGTTTCTTAGTTTTTTAGTGATTTAATTAATCACTAAACTTTATATTATGAAAAAATTGTTTTTTCTAGCATTTGCCATCATAGGGTTGTGCTCGTTCGATTTTGTTGAAAAATCAGAATTTGATCCTGTAATTTGTGGTGAAAATTCTACTAGAGTAGATTTTGACTGCGGTGTAGCATGTGTCTCATGGACCGATGCAACTGGTGACCATGCTTTAACATTTAATCAGTATTTAAGTGCTGTTTCAATGTTAAACGAAACGTGTCCTCCGTCAGAAGGATTATATCCAGCATTTGACGAAATAGGTAATTAATCCATTGTAAAAAAAAATCTCTGCAATATTATTTATTGCAGAGTACTTTTATATGAGAATAATCAAATATTTAATATTTTTTGTTGTTGTTCAATTGACTTTTAGCCAAACAAATGAAAACAAACTTTTCGTAATCGATTATGTTGGTACTTACAAAAAGTATAATTCACAAGAGACTACCTATAAAGAATATTTTAGGTTAATGAAAAGAAAAGATAGTTCTATTTTTCAGAGCATCAATGAAATGACTAAAGACACTATTTTAGAAGAAATAACCAAAACTAAAGTTTATCGTAAACTACCTAATACCCATCATCCTTATGCAATAAGATATTATAAGGATTCTTTGGTTTATTGGGAGAAGATTTTTCAGGTAGATTATAAATACGAAGAGGCTATTAATTTTGATTGGAAAATTCAAAATAAGTCAAAAGTTATATCAGGATATAATTGCAAGTTAGCAACTGTGAATTATGGTGGTAGGCTTTGGTCAGCTTGGTATGCGGTGGAAATACCAATTGATGCAGGTCCATATAAGTTCAAAGGTCTGCCAGGTTTAATTTTGCAATGCTACGATGAAGAACGAAACTATCAATGGGATTTTTTTAAGCTGTACAAAAGCGATCGAGAGTTAATGTTTCAAAAACTTTATTTTAGCAGCAATCCAGAAGAAATTAAAAAGACGACTCGAACTAATTTTTTAAAAATTCAGTATTCTTCAAAAAATGCAACTTTAAGTGAACTGAATAATTCTGGGGCTTCAGGTTTTAGAGTTTCAATTCCAAATAATAATTCGACGGTAAGAAATTCTAATACAACTAGTGGTCGTGGTTATATACCTATTGAATTAATAGAATAGCCAGTTTTTATGCGATTCACAACGTCTCTTAATTCTTATATAGCAATTTTGACATTTCTCCTCATTAATTGTTTAGGTGCGCAATCTCAGATTAATCTGGAATTATTCGACAAAAATAAAAATGAAATCTTTGCTGCATCCATTGTAGCCGCAAACGATAGTTTAGATTCTCAAGTGATCTCCTATACTTCAAAAAGTAAAGATGGTATTTATCGAGTTGATATTCCATCTCATATAAAATTGGATTCCATATGGTTGACTATTAGACATGTATCATATCGAACAAAAAAAATATTTGTTCTTAACAAATCACAGTTTTTTTCAATTGAATTACAAGAAGATAAAAACTTACTAGATAAAATCTTTCTGGAAGCACAGAAATCGTTGATTATTAAAGGAGATACTTTGTCATTTGATACTCAATCTCTCCAAAAACAACAAGATTATACTATAGAAGATGTTATTGCACGTATTCCTGGTGTTTCTATTAAACAAGATGGCTCTATTAGTTACAACGGTAGGCTTATTTCTCATTTTTATATTAATGGATTAAATTTACTTGAAGGGAAGTATAATCTTGCAACTAGAGGAATTCCAGCAACAGCTGTTGAAGATATACAGGTGCTTACTAAGCATAATCATGCTCGTATAGATCAAGGAAGAACCAACTCTGACAAAGTAGCAATTAATATTACTGTAGATAAAGAAAATGTGATATTTGGTAGTCTAAAAGGTGATGTCGGTATTCCTTTTCCTTTGTATAATGTTGAAGCAACACCAATTTTTATAAATAAAAAATTTCAAAATTTAAGCACTACAAAAACTAATCAAATAGGTACTGATTTAAGCGTAGAAGGAAATAAGTTAACACCACTAGATTACTCTATTAAAGCTATTTCTCAAGAATCAATTACAGTTCTTAAAGAACCCAATACAACTGGTCAAGCAATTTCTGAAAAATACTGGCGTGATAATACATCTTACTCTTTTTCAAATGATTTACTTTTTAAAAACGATCAGTCCACAGAGTATAAATTAGGTCTAGGTTATAACCAAAATGATAATGAGTTTTTAAGTACCACAAACAGTACTTATTTTTTAAGCAATGAGCAGGTAGTTTTGAATAATCAGTCTCAAAATGTGTTTGATGATAAGAACTTTACTGGGGCTTTTGTAATTGAGGAAAACAAAAAAGAAAAGTTTGCTAAAAACAAATTTTATGTGAACTTAAAAAATGGAAATGGCTCATCCTCTAACTTATTGAACGACCAACATATTAATTATTTGTTTAATAGAGAACAGGTTCAAATCGAAAATACTTATGAAATAAAGAAAACAATAGGTAATACTTTGTTTAGTAATGTATTGATTGCTCAATATCACAAAACTAATGAAGAATCATCAACAAGTCCCATAGTTTTTCCTAGCCAAATATCATCAACCTCAAATTCTGAAAGCACCTTACAAAATATAAAATTGCAAAGCCTTAATTTCGGTCTATCTTCTCAATTCAATTTTAGAACAGGTTACTTAAATTGGAATGTCAATCAAAAGCTTTTTTGGCGATCAGAACAATTGGCATCGTCATTGTTTCAAGAACCTCAACAAACTGAAGTTTTTTTTCCATTTAAAAGTGATTTTAAACTTAATACACTTAAATCTAACTCAGATATATCAACGTCCTACAAGTATAAAAAAATGGTAGTGACTTTAAGTACATCTTTGGAATACAATCATTTAACTAGAAGTGAGGGATTTGATTCTGAATCTGACTTACAGGATTGTTTCTTATTCTTTCAACCACGACTCTCACTTAATTATAAATTTAACAATGACTTTTTTGTAAATATTACGTCTTCTTTTAATAGTAAGATTTCACAATTCTCAAATTTATTCCCTTCAGTAGTTCTTCAAGATTATCTAAGCTTAAATTTAAACCCAACTCAGATAAATAAAACTACAACTCAAACTAATTCACTTTACTCTAGTTATAAAAATATTATTAAAGGTTTCTATGCAAATATTAGAGTCTCAAGTACTAAATCTGTTTCTGATTTCACCTTTACTTCAACTATTGACGATAATGGATTAAATACCATAAATGCGATAGAAAGAGATAATGAAGTTTCAACCTTATCAATTACTACTGACGTAACTAAGAAAATAGCAGATGGGATGCTCTTAACTGCTGATTATAATTTCTCAAATAATCAAACCGAAACCTTTTTCAATGGAACATTGTTAGATATAAATAATCAAAATCATAAAATTGGTTTAAAATGGTCTTTTGATACTGGCTCGTGGTATGGATTCGAATTTAACGGTAATTATGAGAAAGGAATAAGCTCTTTTGCACAAATCTCGAATAGTAACAAAAATTTAAGAGGCGCTTTTGATTTTAGCTTTTATCTCAATTCAAAAAGCAGGTGGAATATAGGTGGAGAGCTTATCAGAGCTAGTTTTTCCGGTAATTCGTCGGTTAATACTAATTCTCTATTTAATTCTTCCTATCATTATCAGCCTTCAAAAAAGTTGAAATTAAGATTCGAGATATTGAATATTTTTAACATAAACAACTACACTATAATTAACAATAGTGCCAATTTTACGTCACAATATCAATATCAATTAAGACCTAGACAATTCAATATAGGATTTACTTATACGTTATAATTCCTACTCCCAAAAATCGCGCTACCTATCCTCACCATCGTGCTGCCTTCTTCAAGGGCAATTTCATAATCGCCTGTCATTCCCATAGATAGTGTTTTCAAATCGTGTGAATCACTAATCAGGTGATTATCGTTGATATGATCTAGTAGTGTTTTGAGACTTTTAAACTCTTTACGTACTTGTTCTTTATTATCTGTAAAAGTGGCCATGCCCATCAGTCCTGTGATGCGCACGTTTTTATAACCTGCAAAGGCATCACTGCTCAATAACTCGAGCAGTTCATTTTGATCAAAACCAAATTTTGTTTCCTCTTCAGCAATATGAATCTGTAAAAGACAATCGATGACTCTTTCGTTTTTTTCTGCTTGTTTGTTGATTTCCTTGAGTAATCGTGGTGAATCCACACTGTGAATTAAATGAACATAAGGCGCCATATATTTTACCTTATTGCGCTGTGTGTGACCTATCATGTGCCAGTGAATGTCCTTAGGTAGCGTTTCCCATTTTTCGGTCATTTCCTGAATTTTATTCTCGCCAAAGTGTCTTTGTCCAGCATCATAAGCCTCTTGCAGGTCGCTTATAGGCTTAGTTTTACTTACCGCAACAAGAGTGGCTTTGGGTTCTATGCTTTCGCGAAAGCGTAATAAATGATCTTTTATGCTCATGATTCAAATTCGTAAATGGTAAGGCCGCTAGGTAACTTAGGTCTGATGTAAGTGCTCTTAGGTGGCATGATTAGAGACTCGTCTGCGATGGATTTCATTTGCTCTACTGTGGCAGGGAATAAACCAAAACCAACGGCAAATTCATTTTTATCTACTCGATCTTTAATGCGCAATAAATCTGTCTGTCCATAGCTATAAGCGATGCGAGAATCGTTGCGCAAGTCCTCAATGCCCAAGATAGGATTTAAGACCAAATCAAATAACATTTGAGTGTCCAGATCATCGAGTGGCGTTTCAATATTATAAATGTCTTTACGTAAATACAAACTGTAAAACTCGCCATCTAGATACATAGAGAAATGGTGTTTTTTTGATGGCTTGTACATCTCTAGACCACGATTCTGTATACGGAATTTCATATCCAGTTGCATGAGAAAAGCTTCTTTACTCAAACCGTTTAGATCTTTAACGAGTCTATTAAATTCATAGATGCGCAACTGACTTTGAGCGATGAGGTAACTCATAAAATGATTATAGCTGTCGTGCTTTTCTCCCATCTCACTAGCGAGTAGGGAAGAGCTTGCACTACGGTGGTGACCATCTGCAATATAGACGTGTGGCATCGCTGCAAATTGCTGTTGCAATGACTGTATATGATGGATGTCTTTTATCACCCATAGTTTATGACAACTGCGATCTGTGGTAACAAAATCATAGACAGGTCTGTTCTTTTTTTCTTGGTCAATTACTTCATCAATGACGTGATCATCTGGATAGGTGAGTAGTACAGGCTCTGCATTAAAGCCTACTGTTTTTAAATAGTCTTTAAATAGTTTTTCTCGTTTTTCTAAGGTGTCTTCATGCTTTTTTATCTTTCCGCTATCATAATCTACAGTGGAAGTTCCAGCGATGATTCCTGTGTAAGAGTGTACCGCATCTGATCTTTCATAGATGTAAAATACAGGCGATTCATCTTGAACAAGGTATTGTTCTTCCTTAAATTCTAGATACCGATTGCGCACTAGATTAAATCGCTCTTCTCCTTTAAGGCTATTACTAAATTTATAACCAGGATTGAGAATGTGCAAAAAGCTAAAGGGATTATATTTTAAAATCGCCTCTAGCTCTGTGTCACTATAATCTTGATATGTGCGCGATATGACGTGTGACGCCATATGCGGTGCTGCTCTTACTCCTTTAAAAGGTTTTATGATGGGCATTTAAAAATCCTATTTAAAACTAGCACTCACTTTCTCTGCTTTTCTGGATTCTGAATAGTCATAAAAACCTTCTCCAGATTTTACACCTTTTTTGCCTGCCATGACCATATTTACTAATAATGGACATGGTGCATATTTAGGGTTTTTGAACCCATCATGCATGACGTTAAGAATAGAAAGACAAACATCTAGCCCAATAAAGTCTGCTAGTTGTAATGGTCCCATAGGATGTGCCATACCTAACTTCATTACGGTATCAATTTCTTCTACACCAGCAACGCCATTATATAAGGTTTCAATAGCCTCATTAATCATAGGCATCAAGATACGATTTGCTACAAAACCTGGGTAATCATTTACTTCAGTAGGTGTTTTACCTAGTTGTTTTGATAACTCCATGATAGTAGTGGTGACCTCATCACTAGTAGAATAACCTCTTATGATTTCTACCAGTTTCATAATAGGCACCGGATTCATAAAATGCATCCCTATAACTTTTTCTGGACGATTAGTAACCGCAGCGATTTGAGTAATAGAAATAGATGAAGTGTTAGTAGATAATATACAGTCTGCTGGTGCAAACTCGTCCATTTCACTAAATATTTTTAGTTTAAGATCTACATTTTCTGTAGCTGCTTCTACAACTAAATCTGCTTGAGCCACTCCAGTTTTTAAGTCCAGAAATGTAGTAATGTTTCCTAGAGTAGCTGATTTATCAGCTTCAGTAATACGTTCTTTGGCAATCATGCGGTCTAGATTCTTAGAAATAGTTCCTAAACCTCGATCGATAGCTTCTTGTGTACGTTCTACTAGGGCTACTTTAAATCCTTTTTGAGCAAATGTATGTGCGATACCATTTCCCATGGTTCCTGCTCCTATTACGGTTATATTTTTCATTGTTATAGCTGTTTATTTTTTTAATAATTTGTTACCATATTCTTTTAAAATGGAATCGATAGCAATAAAACTATCATAAGCTTCCTGACTATTAAAATCAGTATTTAAAAAGGTGATTTGACCTATACTAGTTTTAGGATTAAAATACATTAAGGTAGAAACGCCTGGATCACCACCAGAGTGACCTATGCCATCTCTTTCATAGGTGATAAACATTCCTTTATTAAAACCTTTCTGAAAGTCGGCTAGCGATTTTTCTGTTTTAAACATTGATTCATTTAGTTGCTTTTTATATAACTGTACATAGGTGGACGTTTTTAATAAAGTTCCCTTACCGTTATAACCATTAATAAGTTCAGTAAGAATTATTCCTAGATCGTTAGGTGTGGTATATAAACCACCATCTGCAAATGTGATTAATCGATACACAGGATAACGCAGTTCTAGTGTGCTGTATAAAGTGCTACGTTGACGCGAGTCTAGGTCTGCAACATTCCAAGAGGTGTTTTTTAAACCTAAAGGATCAATGATATGCTTTTTAGAATATTCTTTAAAAGAAGTTTTAGTGGCTTTTTCAATAATCAATGCTGTAAGTCCAGCTCCTATGTTTGAGTATGAATATGCGGTGCCTGGTGCAAATTGATGAAAGATATAGGAAGTCTGTGTGGAGTCCACTGTCTGCAAACCTTCTTTTAAATAGGCCTCAAGACATGGAGCCGTTTTCTGAGAATGAAAATAAGCAAGTTCTTCTTGATCAATTTTAGGATTATCTACAGCGTCATCTTCAAGATTGATATAACTCAAATCATAATAGTCACCGTCTAGAATACTACTTGTATGTGAGGTTAAATGCTTTACTAAAATGGGATCATCTGGATATTGAGGATTGCGTACGTTAAAATCAAGATAATTGTTAATATCATCATCCAGTTTGATGTATCCGTCTTCTACTGCTTTAGCAAGAGTTAACCCTAAGATTACTTTTGAGATAGAAGCGATGTTTTGAATAGTGTTTTCTGTATAATCTGCTCTTATCTTACGATCTAGATATCCATAACCTTCTTGAAAAACAGGTCCTTTTTCATTAACTATAGAAACACCTATACCATGAAATTGTTTAAGTTGGTGTATGCTATCTAATTTTTTATCCAGTTCTACTTCAACAGCTTTTACAATGATGTTTTCATCAGTAGCGCTAGTATCAATATTTTTGCAGCTGCTCAAACCACATAAGATTAATAAGCTAACCAGAAGTTTATAATTCATTACAGTGATTTAAATTCCTTAATGATTTTTAAGGCCACATCTAGTGCCGCTGTTCCATCCTCTAGATTTACCACCGGTCTGGTGTCATTTTCTATAGCATCTGCAAAGGTCTCTAGTTCATCGAGTATGGCATTGTTATCTGCAACATCAGGATTGTCAAAATAGATTTGTTTTTTCTCACCTTCAGCATTTTTAAGAATCATATCAAAATCTCCTGGAACCTCTGGAGCGTCTTTCATACGCACAACTTCTACTGCTTTAGTTAAAAAATCAACGGATATGTAAGCATCACGCTGGAAAAAACGTGCTTTACGCATTTTCTTAAGACTGATACGACTAGCGGTTAGATTTGCAACACAACCATTTTCAAATTCTATACGAGCGTTAGCAATATCCGGAGTTTTAGAAATTACAGAAACACCACTAGCACTTACAGATTTTACAGGACTTTTTACCACACTTAAAATGGCATCAATATCGTGTATCATTAAATCCAGCACTACACTTACATCCGTGCCACGTGGATTAAACTCTGCCAGGCGATGGGTTTCTATAAACATTGGGTTATCAAATCGATCTACTACAGATCTAAATGCCGGATTGAAACGTTCTACCTGACCTACTTGACCTTTTACATTACGCTTTCGCGAAAGCGCAATTAAATCATTTGCCTCTTCTACAGTAACCGTTATAGGTTTTTCAACAAATAAGTGCTTGCCAGCCTCGAGAACTTTCATTCCACTCTCGTGATGATAAGAAGTAGGAGTGACCACGTCTATCATGTCACAGGCCGCGATAAGTGCGTTGATGTCTGAAAAATATTTGTAACCAAACTCTGCCTCAATGGATGCTGCATACTCGGGATTTGCATCATAAAATCCTATTAATTCATAACGCTCACTTTGTTCAAGAAGTCTTAAGTGAATTTTTCCGAGGTGTCCAGCACCTAGCACGCCAGCTTTAAGCATAGTTTATGGGTTTTCCACAAAAATAAGGATTAGCAAGGAGAAAATTATCTTAATCTTTTTGATAAAATGTGCTGTGATTTTTAAGTAGTCATTATAAATTAGCGGTATCAAAGATGACTTCATACATAAAGGGAAAAGACGCCAGCTGGTAGAGTTGATGCGTGAGAAAGGAATCAAGGACCAGCGTGTGCTGGATGCCATGAATAAAGTGCCACGTCATGTTTTTTTAGATAGTTCTTTTCTAGAGCATGCTTATCAAAATAAAGCTTTTCCTATAGGTGCAGATCAGACCATATCACATCCTTATACAGTGGCTTTTCAAAGTGAACTTTTACAAGTTAAGCCTAATGATAAGATTCTAGAGATAGGAACTGGTAGTGGTTATCAATGCGCAGTGCTTTTAGAAATGGGCGCACAGGTTTACACTATTGAGCGTCAGAATGAATTGTACAAAAAGACCAATCTGATTTTTAGAAAATTAAATTATAGGCCTAAAAGATATTTTTTTGGTGATGGATATAAAGGTATGCCAGAAGATGCGCCATTTGATTCTATTATAGTCACATGTGGTGCGCCTCACATCCCTCAAACTTTATTAAGTCAGCTTAAAATAGGTGGCCGCATGGTCATACCGGTCGGTGATGATCCACAAATTATGACCTTATTGATTAGAGAATCTGCGACACAGTTCTCTAAAGAAACTTTTGGAGAGTTTAGGTTTGTTCCATTTTTAGACGGGAAACAATAAAAAAAGCGATTCAAGTAATTTCTCAAATCGCTTTTAAGTTAATAGACCTATAATTAATCAAATAAATTAGACTCTTTTCTTTTTATAGTGTCTGCCATACCATAATAGAATTCCCGTGATGGGCAAACTAGCGGTAAGGAAACTAATTATAAAGGCAATTATTTTGCCTACAATACCACCTATAGCACCTATATGAATGTCATAATTCATGCGTTGTATCTTATCTGCTACTTTTGCATTTTTATATTTTCCATAAATACTAGGTGTTTCTATTTCTTCTAAAGTATGTTGATCAAAGAATCTAAAGTCAGCATCATAGTAAAGTCCATCGCTATTAGTAACTTCTATATAAATACTTTCTTCTTCAGTTTTAGGATAGTGTAATTCAAATGCTTTGGCCTCTGGATTTTCTTTATGAAGCTTTACTATCAAATAATCCATGGGAATAGTTTTATTATCAAGTGGCGTATCACTATTATTTTGCGGTATGATAAATCGAGCTTCTTTATCGCCACCAGTTGATTTATAAACTACATATTTAAGCCAGTTATAGGACATCATAGATCCAGTAAATGCAAGCACTAAGGCAAATGAACATATGTAAAATCCTATCACGGTATGCAAATCAAAATTTTTACGTTTCCATCTTGTGGTTTTTTTCCAATCAAATTGGATGCGTTGTTTTATGTTTTTTCTCTTCTTAGGAATCCAAAGTATAAAACCTGAAATGATGATGAATATGAATAGTAATATAGAAACACCGACCACTTGCTCGCCGATATCTTTAGGTAACCACAGGCGCATGTGACCTTTTAGAATAAAAGCAAAAAAACCTGATAGATGATCATCTACTTGTATAACCTTACCAGTATAAGGGTTGAGGAATACGCTTTGATAAAATTCTGGTTGTGCGTCATAAAAAATGACCTCAATGGCATCATCTGCTTTTTTAAAAACGGTACCATGTACGGTATTATTAGGGAAAACCGTTTCAGCTATATCTCTGGCTTCAGTAGGCGTTAATATAGGTGCATTGTGTGGTTTAACTTTTTTATAATCATCATATAGACTTTCTATCTCTTCTCTAAATGCCCAGCAACAACCAGTAATGGCTACAATAAAAACAACAATCCCTGTGGCAAGACCCAAGATTTTGTGTAACTGAAATACAAATTTTTTAAATGTCATTTTATTTTATTTTAAAAAGAGCAACTCTACATGGAGCTGCTCTTTTTGACAATTGGCTAATTAAAAACGGTAAGAAATGTTAGCTAGTAATGCTCTAGGCATTTGTGGATTAATTGTAGTCCAACCTTTATAATATTCTTTATTAAAGGCGTTATTAAGCTTTAAACCAACTCGATAATGATCTGCTTGATAAAAGACAGATGCGTTTACAATCGTATAACTAGGTAAGATAAAATCACCAGTAGAGGCATAATTTATGGCAAATCGCTCACTGGCTCCATTAAGACCTAGTCCTAGTCCAAAGCCATCTAGATTTCCTTGTTGAAATTCATAATTAGCCCATAGATTATATAACGTTTCAGGTCCAGCCTCTAGTGGTCTTTTATTTAGTATCTCTGTATTGTCAGACTCAGTTGTCTCACTATCATTTTTACTATAACCAGCTCTTATATTAAGTCCTTTAATAGGATTAGCATTGATTTCTATTTCAAAACCACTGCTTACAACTTCGCCGCCTTGAATTTTATTGAATGGAGAAGAAGGATCAGTTATTACTCGGTCTTTTACCTTAATGTCATAATAGCTTATGGTGGCATTAAGTCTATTTTTAAAAAGATTTGTTTTGATTCCTACTTCAATCTGATTGGCTTGCTCTGGATCAAAAGTTGCTAAAGTTTGTGCTCCTGCAGATGGATCACCAACTAGTTGAGGTGCTACGTTAGTAAAACCGTTTTGATAATTTGCAAATACTGATAGTTGATCTTTTATAGGTTGATATAATACACCTAACTTAGGTGAAAGTGTCGTCTGATCATAATCATCGTCAATCGTTGCAAGGTCGCCTTCATTATTAAAATGATCAATTCGTAAACCAGCCATCACAGACAGGCGATCACTAATATTTAATACATCAGACGCATAGACACTGTAAATTTCATAATTTGATTTTACGTTACTAACACCGATACCGGCAAGAGCTGCATCAACACCAGAAGTTGATAATGGATATACATCTTCCTCAATAGCTGCCGTAAATGGATTGTCACCGTTTGCACCGCCGTCTGGTGTAATATTGCCATAAAACGCATATCCTGTACTATTATTAGTCTGTGATTCATTAAAATAATCTAGGCCTATCACCATTCTGTTGCGCAGTTTGCCTATTTTGAAGTCACCTATGAAATTTTGTTGAATATCTGTTGTTTGAGTATTTGCATTTTGTTTATTGATGTATCTTGAATAAGTGTCTCCTTCTAGGATTCCAAAATCAAATAGGTAAGAATAATATCCTTTTGTTGATGTGGAACTCTTAGATAACAATGTTTGTGATTGCCAGGTATCAGACAGTTTATAATCCATCTCGATACGGTAGTTTTGTGTTGGATTTTCTAGAGTTAAATCATTACTTGTAAATGATAATTTGTTGTTGTAGTTCAGTTCTTCTAGATTACGAGCTGCAGTAGGTGCACTTCTATTTAAGAATAAAAAAGTTGGATTGGTTTGTTCTGCTTGAGTTATCTCACCATAAAATGAAAAAGACAATCTGTTATTTACTTTGTAGGATAATGATGGAGCCACAAAAAAAGATTTTCTAAAACCAGCATCTTGAAAACTCTGCTCTGTATTATAAGCTGTATTAATCCTAAAGTATAAATCATCTTCCTTACTTAAAGCTGTATTGTAATCACCTACTATCTGGTTGAGTCCATAGGAACCCGATGTAAAGGATAGCTCACCGCCAGAACCTGCATATGGTTTTTTGGTCACTACGTTTATTAATCCACCATAAGAGCTTACAGCATTACCAAATAAGGTAGCAGATGGACCTTTTAAAACCTCAATACGTTCTATGTTTGCCGGATTAATCGTTCCGTTAGTTAAACCTGGTAATCCATTTACTAATTGTGGTTGTACAGAAAAACCACGCAAAGAAAAATATCCTGCGCCATCGCCACCACGACCAGTAGAGGTCCATAAGTTTTCTACACCAGTAGCATTTTTAAGAGCGTCATCAAAATTGGTGACAATCTGTGATTGTAAAAGTTCATTGGTAACCGTGCTGTAAACTTGTGTGTTCTCAATATCCTTAAGTGGTAATTTAGACACATATGCAGTCTTTTTTCTCGAGAATTTATTACGTCTTTCTCCTTCAATAACTATTGCACTTAAGATTTCATTTCCCTCATACAAAATGATTGTTTCTACTTTTAAATCTTTTTGATTGATAATAGAAAAAGGGATTTCTCTAGTCTTAAAACCTATAGAAGATAATATAAGTGTGTAATTTCCATCTTTTATTTCCTCAATTTTAAACTGACCATCAACATCTGATTGCACACCTTTCGTGGTGTTTTTTAAAAATATGTTCACTCCTAATAAAGGAGTATTGTTACTGTCTGTTACCTCACCTGTTATCGATGCTTGTTGACATAGCGCTATTTGTACGCTAAAAAATAGTAGTAAAATGGATATTAAAGGTTTCATTATTTTTATTTAGACTTATTATTAATAGATGAATTTTGTGCAAAAGTATATGCCTCTTTTAAAGCAACCAAACTATTTATAATAAATCTAAATAAGAGTTTTATTACCTCTTGATTCTGTGCTGCTTATAACAGTATAAATTTTAATGATGATGTCTGTTTTTATCGTTTCATGCACTTTATGCAGATCGTATTTACGCTTTCGCGAAAGCGAGTTAATAAAAGACCCTACGTTTAAACCTTTTGATTTATTTAAAGTCTTAGTGATAAAATTATCTGGACCAATCTTTAATGAAAAGTATCAAATTCTATTACGTGTTTATCATGTTGATTACATTGAGTTGTAAAAATAATAATGCTGATAGTCAAGTGTTTGAATCGAAAGAGTATAGTCACGATACAATCGATATTGTCGATTATAATGGGTTGCAACCTTATCTAGAAACTGAAGATGACCGCATCCATGTAGTTAACTTTTGGGCAATGTGGTGCGCGCCGTGTGTCGCAGAACTACCCTATTTACAACAGGTGGCAAGTCAAAATCCTGATATAGATATGTTACTAGTAAGTATGGATTTTACAAATGATGTTGAGACTAGGTTAAAACCTTTTTTGAAAGATAATAATATCAAGTCACGTGTTATTTTAATGGATGATCCCGATGCTAATTATTGGATTAATCAAATAGATCCTAGTTGGTCTGGTGCTATACCATTTACCATCATTTTTAATAAAGATAAACGCTTATATCTAGAACAGTCCTTTGAAAATGAAGAAGATTTTCAAAATCAAATAAACCAATTTTATAACTAAACAATTTTTGAGATGAAAAAAATATTATTAAGTATTGCAGTAATGTGTTTTACTGCATTAACCATACTTTCTTGTAAGAATGAGGCTAATGAGAATAACAATTTACAAACTGAAAATCATCATAGCGATAAAGATCATTCTCATCACGATAAGGAAAGAAAAGGACCACCACATGGTGAGAGAAAAGGACCTCCTAAAGGTGGTAGCCCAGAACAGACCAAAACTCTCGAAGAGGTCGGTGGTTATGCCATAGGAGATGTTGCAACAGATTTCAACCTTAAAGATGTAGGTGGTTCTGTGGTATCACTTGAGAGTATAGAAAATGCCAAAGGTTATATCGTTACTTTCACTTGTAATGAATGTCCTTTTGCAAAAATGTATGAAGACCGTTTGATAGCGTTGCATAATGCTTATGCACCTAAAGGATATAGCGTAGTTGCCATTAATCCCAACAGTCCAGAAGATGAAAAAGAAGGCTATGCAGCGATGCAGCAAAGAGCAAAAGATAAAAACTTCCCTTTTCCATATTTAGTTGATGAAGGACAGAAAATTTATCCGCAATATGGAGCAGTGCGCACACCACACGTTTTTCTTCTAGATCAGGACCGTAAAGTGCAATATATAGGTACCATCGATGATAATGCAAAATCTGCCAAGGATGTTAAAGTCAAATATCTAGAAAACGCTATAAATGCTTTAGAAAGAGGTGAAAAGCCAGAGCTTAATTTTACAAAGGCAATAGGTTGTCCCGTAAAGGCAAGCAGAGCTTAATTTATTGATATAGATTGTTAAGGCTGTCTATAAAAAATAGCAAGTTATAGTTTGATTTGAACGCTATTTTTAAGACAGCTTTTTTATTGTATATACTTGCCAAAAATCGTTTTATAGAGATTATAGCTTACGCCATTTAGAATTACTTATCATCAGAAAGACAACCGCTATAGGCTTCTATTATTATGGACTGATTATTAAAATCTATAAGTTTAACATGTCGTGAATTTAACTTTTCGATTGAGGTATACGGGTTAAAGAAAAGATCCTTAACCTCTTTATTTTCAATAGAACTTTTAAATGTACTTATTTGCCACAATATAAATCCATTAGGGTCAATACCATAAACATTTTCATTAGTACTGGATTGATGATAATCTGTCATTACCACATAAAAGTCGTCATATTCTAGTACTTCCATAACTTGGTCAGGAAATGTAATCATCTGACAATTAACTACAAGGTTTTTATGAAATGTTTTAAAACTCATCTACTGGTTAACCATTTATCATTTAAAAAACATTTTTCTAATCTCTACAAAGATCAATACCATCACGGTATAACATAAAAAGAAGGGAAGAATGAAAGCTTTAAATCCTAGAATGAGCATTACTGAAATTATAAGTAATTGAAATCCTAAACCAAAGGTGGATACACTGGTCATAAACCATTTAGGTAATGGTTTACCATAACCTGCTCTAGGATCTAAAACATATATTGCCTTATCAAAGGCGCCATATAGAAATTTATAAAGCTTAAAGAGCACATCAACATGTTGTTGCTTTTCACCATCTAATGCTATCGGAGTTTTGTTTTCAAACACACGACTGGTTCTATCACCATTAAACTTATTGCGCAGGATGACATAATAGTAATTATATAAGGTACCTTGTAATTGAAGCCCTATAAAAGCGGTGATACATACCCATAAACTAGTGTCTGTGACATACCATATGGTTAAAAAGATGATGGCGTTAAGCAAAATGTCTGCTACAGAATCTAGATAACGACCTGTGTAAGATGGCTTTTGTTTAATTCGAGCCAGCTCACCATCTGCTGCGTCTAATATGGACTTAAGAATAAGAAAGAAACCTGCAATCCAGTAGTAACCTGTTAAGATGCAATAAACAGCTATAAGACCAGATATTATAAAACCTATGGTCACATGAACTGGTGTTGCTGCTGTATTTTTTAATGAAGTAGCTATAATTTTTGCTATCGGTCGTCCATAATCGGACAGATCGATAAATTTATGCTCTTGAGGAAGTTTGGACATGTAATGTCATAGAAAGCAGTAATGTGGAATATACCAATTTTAACGGTTGCAAATATACGACCTAAACAGCTTTATAGTAAACTACTGTAGGTCACTTCACGTTTCTCTATTTCTATTTGTACATCTTAATCTCTTACTTGTTGAATAACATCTCATCACTATCTAAATTAACTTACTTTTATATCACGTCATAATTAACTCATGAGGCTTCTTTTTTTCTTTCTACTAGGTTTACTATTTCTTAGCTCTTGTAAAAGTTTACAATATCGATTACCCGATGAGGCTATATATTCCGCTTTCGCGAAAGCAGACATACCAACCAGCATCTCGTATGTTGAGATTGATAGTCTGGATTTAAAGGTCCGTGTGCAAAGTGTCACGCAAGGTATAGAGGATTACAATCTAGTTTTTTTACATGGATCGCCCAGCTCCTTAACGGCATGGCAGGCTTATTTAAAAGATAGCACGTTGCGTCATACCGTAAAGTTGCACGCTATTGATCGACCTGGTTATGGCTATTCAAATTTTGGAAAACAAATGATCTCTATAGATACACAGACTAAGGTTATAAGTGAGGTTATAAATCAATTGAATCTTAAGAACGTTATAGCCATAGGTACTTCCTATGGTGGTCCAGTAGCTGCTCGATTACCTATAGAAAATGATCATATAAAAGCTGTTGTAATGGTGTCGCCAGCGATTGATCCAGACAATGAAAAAAGAGTCTGGCAATCAGATTTTACACAATGGTGGTTAACACGGTGGCTAGTTCCTACAGGTTATCGAGTGGCTGGAGATGAGAAAACCGTACATGCACAAGAACTGGCTGCTATAGAAAAAGATTGGTCACAGGTTAACGTTCCTGTAATGCATATTCATGGTGATCGTGATGAACTGGTGCCTTTTATTAACGTGGCATATAGCCAATCTGTTTTTTCAAATGTTGAGGTAGTTCCTATCTCAGGTTTGGGACACGAGATTGCCTGGGCAAGACCGGAACTGGTTATACCTTATTTGCTAGAAATGATTAAAAAAATAAAGCAAACCCAGTAGCCGATCGTGGTGTTGCTTTCAACTTAAGGTTTATTTAAGCGAGATTATATTCCCATTTAACACCGCTCAATCGATCGTGGTATTCAATGGCTTCATTAGTGCGTACCTGACCAATTTCTTTTACCAGATGACAACTAGAAGATCGTTGAGATTTCAGTTCATATTCATGAAGCCAATTTGTTAATTCTTGTTGCTGTACGGCTGTCCTGTTTGGGAAAATTACTTTAATCCTTTTTAAATTGATGCGATGCGGTTTAGGTGTTAATCTTGCGCGATAACAATTCTGTTTTCTGCACAACCAGCGGTATAAATGATCTGCGTTAAAATCTCTCATCATGCGCTTTGATTCATAACTCCTAGGATCAAAATCTTTATTAGTTACTAAAACACGATAACCTTTTGCGGTCTCGTATATTCTGAATCCCAGTTGATGATAATCCTTTTTTTGTGCTGTTTTCTCAATCTTGCGCAGCATTAACTGTTTTTGAGAATACGTTCTTCTGAAGATAAGGTCGCTTACAGAAGATGAGTATTCATCAATATCAATAAACATTAATTTTTTAGAATTTAATACCAGTGCACCATATCTATTTCTGGTAATGATATTATCTTGATTAATTGTTTCTATAATCTCTTCTCTGATGTCTGCTTCATAATCTCTATTTCTGCCTAGCTCGCCATTGATTCTTTTTTGAGCGTTGTTAAGTTTGAGAATAGCATCTTTAATAGCTTCATCTTCAGAGATATTAGAACCTCCATAGGTGGTAGAGAGTTGTTTAATTCCATTTATAGAGAGTTCTCTAGAATATTTCATCCAAAATTTGAAAATTCTCATAACTAAAAATTCAAGTCACCTAATAAATAAGCGAGAAGTAGCGATAACCCAACGATAATTGCTATTCCTACTATTACCGAAACCCAAGACGTGCCACCTTTCTTTATAATAAGTTCTTTTAATGCAGTAGGGTCTTGAAATTGTTCATTCAATTTCTGAATTTCTCTTTCGGCATGTTTGAGGTAAAAGTAATTTGCCGTAAAACCAATGGCTAGTGAATAGAAGATTCTAATTGCTATATCTACCGCACCATTCTCACCAACAAGATTAAAAGTAACCTCGGACTCAACAAGGATGATGGCAAATAAAATACCTGCTTCACGATACATTTTTCTATAAAGTAGCCAAGTGATACCAAATAAAAATGCGTAGAAATTAAAAGATAAAACACTACCGTTTTTTAAGCTTTCCCATTTCTCTAAATAATAAGCTCGATTCTCACCTACAAAGGCGGCTAATTCCCAGTTGGTTTCTCTGTCTGTATTTAATGGGTCGTTCATAATTTTTATCTATTAATTTTATGGATGGTCGTATGATTTGGTTTCAATAATAGTTCCTTGCCGGTTGTATGTTTTCCAAACACCAGTTTTTTTAAAGTTGGTTTTAGTGCCTTCTTTATATAGGGTGCCGTTTTCATAATACTGTTTGTATACGCCTTCTTCAACACCTATTTTGAATTCTTTCACGCATTGTAGTACGCCAGTGTCATAGTAATGATTCCATAAACCATGGTTCTTACCATTAACCAGTTTTCCGGTACTACTTATTTGACCATTTTTAAAGTATTGTGTTTGCAATCCATGCGCTTGATTGTTGACATGATTTTCAATTAAAGATAATTCGCCGCTGTCGTAATAACTTTCCCATTTACCAGTACTGTTACCATTATTATCGAAATGTTTGAGATATTTAAGTTGATGATTGTTTTTAAAATAGCTTTTCCAAGTACCAATTTTTACACCTTGCTTAAAATCGCCTTCCATGTAAAGTTCTTGCGAGTACAGTGTTTTTTGAAAACCATCTAGAACATCATTTTTATAATTTTGAATTGATTTTTCGTCTCCATTTTCAAGATAAGAAATCCATGTACCCGTTTTTTTATCGTGCAGTAATTGCCCTTTTGTTTTAAGGTTTCCTGAAGGATAATAATCTGTAAAGGGTATAGGAGTACTATTCTCTACTGTTTTTAATTCTTGAGATTCTTTTAATGCTGTACTAGAATTTTTACACTGTATAAGTATTACACATATTAAAACACATTTTAGTATTGATACAAGTCTATTAATAAAGTGCATAGGTGAGTTGTTGATGTTTTTAATCTAATGACTAGATTAAAATTATAATATTAGTAAGATACTGTCGTCACCTAAAATAAAAGAACCTCATCAAAGAAAATTCCTCTAACCGTTAAAAACTTATTAAAAAAAAGCTCTAAAATCCTGTGATGGATTCTTAGAGCTTTAAAGGATTGGGTATGACGAGAAGTCAACTTTTTTAAGTTCACTTCTATGTGTAATAGGGCATTACTTTTTAATGACTAGTTTGTGTGTGCTTTTTTGATTTCTAGTTTCTAACGAAATTAAATAAACACTATCGTGATTTAATTGCTGTACTTCTTTCTCAAAGATATTCTCACCTATCATTAGATTAGTTAATAATGTAGTATCAACAACAGATCCTTTTACATCATGAATAGTTAAGGTAACGTCGTCTAATGTTTTTAAGTTAAAGGCTATTTTTAATTGACCATAATTAGGATTAGGATAAATTCTCAAGTTCAAATGGTTGATACTTGATTCATTTAAATCATCTATAGATAAAGAACTTGATTTCTTAATTTTAACTTTAAAGATTTGATGGTTTGCGCTGCTTTGGGTGCCGTCATTGATAAAGAAAATATTAGGTTGCGTACTACTGATTCCACCATATATATATCCTACTAAAGTACTGGTTGTCGTTAATTGATCGAGTTTTAATACTTCGTTGTTAAAACGAGGAAAACTTAAGTCTGGAATAAACTCTGCACCAGCACCTAGAAGTGATGGCATTACTATAGGTAATTTATACTCGGCCATACTGCCGGTTTGATCTCTAGTGACTCTGGCAATAGTGTTTACAAAAGGGACATTGTCATCTTGCACTAAAGTGCCTGCGTTATCATAGAACTGTGCGATACCACCAAAGAATACCGTATGCATCTCATTATCTGTAGCAGAATAAATAGGTAATACTGGGCAATGATAATGATTGTAGTATTGTTGGAAGGTATTATTTACAGTGTAGTTATTGGCGTCTACAGTAACTGAATTTAAAAAAGGTAGGTTAGCAGTAGGCTGAAAAATACCCGAGAACATCGTAATTCCTTCGCTACCATTAGGCAAAATTTGAGACTCCGCATTATAATCTCTTCGGTGCAAGTTGGCGCTATCGATATATGGTGCAAGATGTGTTACGCTAATGGTTGTGCCATCATCTGTAAGATTAAATTTTCTAATCGCATTGGTATATTCTTGTATAAAACCAGGTCCATTGTTAGGTCCCATAGGATTATATCGCCCAATAAATTTCTGGCCACCTAAGAGATAAAAAGTATTATTAATTTTTTTGAGGCGTCCACCAGTAACTTGAAATTGCGTATCTGTAATTTGTCTAAAATAACTTGTAAAGCTGGTGTTATTTATAATAGCATTAATGACATCAGGTACTTTAATCGCAGTAAGTTTATCAAAAGTAGTATGATCATTTGCTGTAGGGCTGTAGCCATAGCCACCTAGACAATACAGGTAATCGTTTTCCTGATAAAACTCCATATTAGTAGCACTTAACTGCTCTTGAATACTGGAAGGTAAAGACGTTAATGGAGCACTCCATTTTTGCAGTGATACAGGATCTACGACGATCAGTTCATTATTATGTCCTGCTACATCAAAAGATGCCCATGGTTGCCTGCGATGTAGTCCATCTAAACGACCACCTAGAATCAACCACTTTCCATTTGCCTGACCAAATGCATAGGATTGCAAGCCACCTAATTGAGGAATTGTAATAGGTTCTAGGGTGATTTCAAAAGGTGCTACTTGTGCATGAGTTGCATTAAAAAGCAATACACTAGCAATAGTAAAAAGAGCTGTTTTTAGATAATTTTTCATAAGGTACACATTGTCATACTCAAATGTAAAGGCATCTTTTAATTAGTTGAGTAACAATGGCTACACTAAGGCGTTTTTTTACTAAAGATTATTATTAAGACCTGTTTTTATTCCTAGTTTCTCAATTCCAGATTTAAATTTTTTGGAAAAGAATATTTCGGTAGAGTCATGATGTTGACCTGTACTTTTTGCTTTGATATTGATATGATGAGTTTTTAAAACTTGTCCTAAACTATCTGGATCATTGGTAAGTATTGAAAAATCTCTTTTAGTATGGAATTCTACCACTCCTGTTCCTTGATAATATTCAAATTCATTTCTGAAATTTTCTAATAATGCTTTGTCACTTTCTGTCAGCCATGAAAAAGAGAGTGTATTATTTAATCTATTAACTCCTTGTTCCTTCTTGCCGGCTAAAGTTTCTAACATTGCATAATTGATCAATAAATTCAAATCCTGCTGATTAACAACTACTGGAATTTGGGTCAGGTTCAAGGCTTTTTGATAACTTTCTATTGCTTTTTGACTTTGACCATTGTAGTCATAAAGTCCACCTTCTATATGATAGTAATCTGTTGATTCTCTTTCTTCTTCTGGGATTTGTTTTAAAACTTGAAAAGCTAGGTCTAAAGTATCTTTCTCAATATAAACATCTATTAATTCATATCGTATAGCAGTATTGTTTTGATCAATTTCTAACGCCTTTAGGTAGTTAACTTGTGCTTGATTTAAATGACCATTCATTCTATGGACTTGTGCTTTACGGATCAATTCAGAAACTTGTTTTTCTTCTGTGTCTGATAAGTTACTCTTACAGCCAATAACTATTAGAAATAAGAGTAATAGATAAGTGATGTTTTTCATTTCTATAGAAGATCAATGTTTCTGTTAATTCAACTAAATATAGTTTTATATACTTAGTGCTTAAATATTATATCGTAGAAAATTCTTCTAATCATTGCAAATACTGTTAAATACCAATAAAAAAGACCCATACACAAGTATGAGTCTTTTACTTAGAAGTTAATTATTATCACAAGGTGTTAGCGTCTAACTTTTCGCGTAAGCGGTATGTGTATTTTTGTATTATAGCCCAAAGTTAATACCGACCACAAAGGCGCCATAACTGCGACCGCTGGTGATACTATGCACATAGTCCACACGGAACGGTCTGAACTTACCAAATCCAATATTATCAATTCCGGCACTGGCCTCAAAATAAGGTTTGCGGTCTGTAAACAGCGCTTTACCACTT
The DNA here is from genome assembly GCF_000732625.1 of Nonlabens ulvanivorans. Classification (GTDB taxonomy): domain Bacteria; phylum Bacteroidota; class Bacteroidia; order Flavobacteriales; family Flavobacteriaceae; genus Nonlabens; species Nonlabens ulvanivorans. Next base: position 614,231 of record NZ_JPJI01000026.1, on the reverse strand, counting down.
AAAATGAGGTCATAGTTAAGCTTATTTAATCCTGGGATTTTACCTAGTATAAAGCCTTTAAAATCGTGTTGTAAGTGTACTTGTGCATAATCGCTGTTTGTACTGTAGTCATAGTAGTTCAATAGACCAAAACCATAGGGATTTAAGGCTTGTAACTTATAACGTAACCTATTCCCATTAAAGTGCTGGTAGTCTAAAAATGAGATGCCATCGCCATTAATAAAAGTACCACCGTTTACCCAGTAACTACTGCGTCCTACATTACCCATGTCAAATGATTGATAAAGGCTTGCTCTAAACTGGTGATAGTCATAGTTGCTGTTGTCTGAAGCGAGTGCACCTTCATAGTTAAGAGTAATGGTTGGGTATTTTTCGTTATTAATGTTATACTTCTGATCTGGATAGCTCTGGAATTTCTGTCCTGGTCGTATGGTCAGTCCTAGACCTACTTTTACCATCTCGTGCTCATCGATTAAGGCAAGTCTGCTGTTGTCCAGCTGTAATGGATTATTCCTTGTATAGTCTACGTCTGACTGTGAGAAGAAAACCTGGTCTGTTGTGTTGGTTAACGGCTGGCGTCTTTCATAACCGACATAAGCGTTTGCAAATAGTCCGTTGATGAGTTCTTCACTATAGCTAGCTCGGGCATAATCGACTTCATAGAATTTGGCATAATTGCGTTCAAACAGTAAGCTGGATAACGTGTTTTCCATCGTCGATATAGGATTACTGTTATTGATTTGCTGTACAGCGGTACCACCAGACAGTCGCAGGCTACGCCTGTTTGTTCTATTAAATCGATAATAGATGGATGCGTTGTAACGCACGCGATCATCAGAGAATCCGTAGTCTGCATCTACACTGGCATATAGGTATTTGTTATAATCCTCATCATATCCTTTTGAATAAAACAGTCCAGTACCTAGTACATAACCTTGTACTGTATTAAAACCTTTAAAATCTGTGACACCTTTATAACCTATAGAACTGCGGTTATTTGAGTTACGATAAGTATAACCGGTCAGTATTTCAAGCAGGTCTAATTTATTATTTACGGCATCAACACTGTCCTTATATTTTGGGTCGTTGCGCACGGCAGATATACTGTCCTTCTTAACGTACTCATCAGTCTCGGCAACGGTAAGTGGTGTAGGACGTTTTGCATTCCAGTAGGTGCTGTCCTTTTTGTTAGCACCATCTGCAAAGCTCAACACTTCTGGGCCAAAATATTTTTTATCAAATTGTGGTTTAAAGTCATAGTTAGTATAGTTTGCTATAAAACGACCGTAACCTTTAAAGCCAAAAAAAGCAAATTGAAAATCGATAGACTGCGATCTTTTTATCCAGTCACCACTTGCTTCTTCATAGGTAAAAGATTGATTAAAGACCAATTCTTCAATGATAGGCACGTTGATGTTCTCGCCACGAGTGGTTAACTCTACACCATAAATGGTCCAATCATCTTCTACAATATAAATCGTACCGTTAAAGGTGTTGTCCTTAGGTCTGCGAGAGCTTACCTGTATTTTATTGATTAAAAAATTATTATCGTCATAAAAGGTACCTAGCAATTTATATTCATAGTATCCTAGTGCATAGTCTGCGATAGGCGATACGATACGATTGTTTAAATCTATGTTATTGTTATAGAAGTCGAAGTTGGCACTCTCGGCACTGTTAACAGAAAAGCCATTATCATCACCACTGACTTTGCTGGCCACGATACGTTCTTTAAAATTGTCTGGTGCGTCATAAGCGATTTCGCTCACGGTTTCAGACAGGTAAACGATACCGCTGCGCGTTAAAGAGTCTAGTGATCCTTCTAGATCACCTATCTCTTCACCTAGAAATTTCTCTGGGACATCATCCATATACCAGAAACCACGCGAGTAAAAATCTGCCGTATAGCTCGAGAATTTCTTACGGTTAGCTTCTCTATTGTTAATCGCCTCACGTATGATGCGGTAAGCAGGATCCTCACCATTTGTGATTACCACAGCGTCGAGTGTGGTCAACTCTTCAGTAAGCGTAATATCTTTAGTAACCGCAGTACCGTTAAGCACTATTTCTACTACTTGTGTTTTATAACCTAGCGATTTAAAAACGACATTATAGGTTCCGTTTTCTGGAAATGTAAGAGTGTATTGACCACTATTATTAGTAGTTGTTCCTATGTAAGTACTTTCAACATATATAGAAGCAAAGGCGATAGGTTCTTTTTGATCATCATATAAAGTACCAGATAATTGCGCTTGCGCGAAAGCAAAACATAAAAGCATTACGGTACATAGAACATTTTTCATAGAAGAGTTAGTTTGGTGGTTCACCTACAAACGAATTTACGGCTCGTTTTGTATATAGACGAAACATTTTTGAAATGGTTGTCTGAGATTTAAAATTGAAGGGTGAGATATATGTGAAATTAGGTCAGTGTATGTTTGTTGAAGATGTTTTTATCAAATAAAAGAATTTACTCATTCCTGTTTTTCTTTTGATAAATTCTTGCTGCAAGTGCGGTTTTCCTTTTTATTCTTTGTCGTAAGTTTCTTGGTTTAAGGACTTCAATCGACTCGCCGAAACCTAGAATTAATCGCTCTAATTCAAAGTTTAAATTTACAAATATTTGAAAAGTCATACTACCATCTTCCTGTAAAGAGATAATTTCTTGAGAATGGTGAAACGGTTTAGTGACAACATAAGGAGCATTTGTCTTATTGACCTTAAAGACTACATGAGCCGTATGATGATGGTCTAAAACGGTAACACCTACCGTATTTTTATAATAATCTTTGGGGTTGATTTGAGCATATTGATAGTCGATTTTTAGATCATAATCTATTTCGATAATTCTGTCTAGAGCTAGCGTTCTAATACCATCCTCATTTTGCACTAGTCCTATGACAAACCATCGGTTATTATATTCTCTTAAGAACTGTGGATGAAAAGTCATATGTTGAGGTTGTCTCGCCTTAAATGATTGATAGGTTAGAATAATGACTACTTCTTTTAAAATCGCCTGGTATAATTCGTCTAGGTAATCCAGACCTTTTAAATTCTCATTTTTTTCTAAATAGATGATGGATGGTTTCTCACTATTCTCAGTGTGAATTTTATCTTGAAGTTTATTTATGATAACTTTTAATTCATCAAAGAATGAAAAATCCTTAAACTGACGCAGCATTTCCATGGTTTCTGTTAATACAGACATGTCAGCTTCTGTAACTGGAATATCTGTAATGGTGTAATTAGGATCACTGTATCTATAATACTTACGGTCATACACCTCAATAGGCGCATTATAACCTAGTTTGTCACTACGCATCATTTGAATATCAAGCTGGACAGTTCTTGTACTTACAGAAACATCTCGCCCTTCATAATCATATAAAGTTTGCGAACAGTATGCTACTAAATCTGCTAGTGTCCATGTGCGATATGTGTTTTGTAAACATTTATCAATGGTTTTATACCTGAGTAATGCATTTTTATTTACAGCCATGATTTTTAAAATATTGATTATTAGGCACCTATTAGGTTTTTGAATGTGTCTACATGCAATGATAGATATTTAAATTTTAACTACGCAAAAAGACTGCGCAGTAAGGTGTGCATATTTGTATCATAGTTAAACAAAGGGTATGAACCCGTAATGAGGTGCTGCGTCATACAGAGGATATGGCGCAGCTTATTAAAAGAGAAGATGGAAAAAGAAATTAAAATAACAGGAAAAGAGATAGTTGCATTGGGTTACCCTAGCGCACATTGGTTTAAAGATGCGATAGCTTTTATCAACCAAAATCAATTAAATCAACAAGATATGGAGGCTTATTTAGAGCAATTTAGATTGCCACCAGAGATGGAGTTATTTAAGAAGCCTATTTCTTATAGCTTAAACATTCAAGCCGAAAATGAACAGGAGCAGGATAATGTAGATAAAGTGATAGCAACAATGGATGCTGTAATGAGAACTCCGACAGTAGTTAGTGGTGCCGTCATGCCAGACGCTTGTCCAGCAGGTCCGGTAGGAACGATTCCAGTTGGAGGAATAGTTGCTACTAAAAATGCTATTCACCCAGGTATGCATAGTGCAGATATTTGTTGCTCAGTTATGCTTACGGATTTGGGAGACATAGATCCTAAAATCGTCTTAGATATGGCTCATCAAACTACTCATTTTGGTCCTGGTGGCAGACCTAGAGGAAAACAGTTTGCCTTACCTACAGAATTGAAAGAAGAGTTTAAAAACAATTTCTTTTTACATTCTGAGAGAGGTTTGTCTCTTGCTCAAGAACATCTTGGAACTCAAGGTGATGGTAATCATTTTCTATTTGTGGGTAAAAGTTCATTAACAGGTCATACAATGCTTGTAACTCATCATGGTTCAAGAGCGCCTGGAGCAAGACTTTATTCTCAAGGTATGAAAGTTGCAGAGAAATTCAGGCAACTAATTTCTCCACAAACTTTAAAACAGAACGCGTGGATTCCATTTGAAACTCGTGAAGGCAAAGAATATTGGAAAGCTCTTCAAATTATTAGAAAGTGGACTAAATTAAATCATGAATTAATCCATGATACGATAGCTCAAAAAGTTGGTGCTTCTGTTGAGAATAGGTTTTGGAATGAACATAACTTTGTTTTTAAAGATGATGATATTTTTTATCATGCAAAAGGTGCGACACCGTTGAATCCTAAGTTTATGCCCGATATAACAGGTCCTCGATTGATACCGTTAAATATGTCAGAGCCTATCTTAATTGTCGAAGGAGATACTACAGATGATAATTTAGGATTTGCTCCTCATGGTGCAGGTAGAAATATGAGTCGATCGCAACATAAAAGAAACTTAGCTCATAAAACGAATGAACAAATTTTTGAAGAGGAGACAGAAGGATTAGATATTAGGTTTTATTCAAATGAAATTGATATATCTGAATTACCTAGTGCTTATAAAGACGCTGATTCTGTAAGAAGTCAAATGAGTGAATTTGGTTTAGGTAAAGTGATAGAGAAAGTGATGCCGTATGGTTGTATCATGGCAGGCGATGTCGATAAGAATGCCCCATGGAGAGTGAAAAGACGTCGTAAACAAAAAAGAAAATAATGTTTAAAAAGAAAGCTCTAACTATGGTTAGAGCTTTTTTAATTCATCTATTTAATACGCATAGTTGATGATTTTAAACTTCTATAAATGGTATTGCCATAGATTCTATAGTTTTTGAAGTATTGTACTTTTATATATTCTTGATTTGAATTTATTGTGAAATTAATTGAAATAGCCTGATAGTCGATTCCCATTATAAGACCGGTGTGAGATAAAGTCGCTATGCGTGGTTGATGCTGATTTGAATTATAACTTATGACATTCAAATCACTGAACCAGTTATCTTCAATAGATATCTTTATGTTACTAGAATTTAGAGGTTTTACATTAAATGATTGTAATTCTTCTTGTTGTTTTTTAGATACTTGGAATATGGTTAGAACTAATATAATAATGCTTAAAGCTTTGTTTCTATGTTCAAATACATTTTTTCTATATTTAATCAATCCACCGATCACATGAATTAAATACCCAAAACAAACCAGATTCAAAATAGCTATTAATACATGTATAATATTGTCTAACATTATTTACTTTTAATTAACCCAGCATCCTAACAGCCCAGCAATCTAAAACTTAAAATAAAACCTACATCTCCTCTGCAAAGAAAATAGCATTCATTAATAGTTTATTTGTTCCATACCAGAAAGCTCTAAACTGTGTGTTGTCAGTAAAACCTATAACATCACCTCGCCCATAATTGTTATGCTGAAATGGAACCGTATTTTTCAACACTTCTAAATTCAGGTCTGAGATATAACCACTCATCAAAGGGTTATCTGTATAACGTATCGGGTTTCTGAAAGAGTCTGAATGAGGTTCAATAAATAGTCGTGTGTTTCTAAACATAGGTAATTGATCATCTTTAAATCCAAATGCGATAGGATGTGAACGATCTAGTTGAGTTTCAAAAATGGCACCACCTATATTTTGTGCTCCATAAAAATCAGAACGTTGTTCAAAGGTGATGTTGTTTGCTGGATTATCGATACTCTTAAAAGTAAGCGGTAATAATTTAGAACTACTCATCCATCTTAACGCACTGCGATAACCTATTAAAGTTCCACCAGCACGTGTCCATTCTTTAAGTTGATCGACAACCTCATTTTCTGGGCTACCATAGGTTGCTGGAACAATAATGGTGTTGTAGCGCGATAAATCTTTACGATTAATATCATTAACATCTATCTTAGTTACCACCATGTCATAACGCTGGTCTAGTAAGTGCCAAATCTCGCCAGCATCATAAGGATTAATTCCATCGCCTATTAATAAAGCAACTTTAGGTAAGGTTAATGCTCTAAACTGTCGAGAACCTAGATCGATGCCTTTAGTAAGTCCAGATTGAACACCATAAAAGCTTATGCCTTCATGGATGGCAATATCTCCTAGACGATCTGCAAACTCAGACGCATCCCATTTTTGATTTTGAACAGGAATTAATATGGTTCCATAGTCATAATCTTTACCTTCAATAGTAAATTCTTTCATTGCCACCTTTGCACGTATTCCTTCAGAAAGCAAAATATTTAAAATCTTAGGCGTTTTATACTCATTCCACGGCATGAGATAAGCATAGTCAGACGAATTTATTTTACCAATACCGTTCTTATATGCTAATTCATCCATAGCATCATTTAAACTAGCATTCTCATCATAATCCATATCAAAGGCTAGCGGAAAAGTCCACGCACTGATATCATAAAACAAACTGTCTAGAAAAGTGGTGCGTTTTTCAAACATCGCTTTAATCAATCGCGAATTCTTTTGATTTTTTGGAACGATGTAAGCATAGTCCTTTTTGTAAGTTTTACCGTTTTTAGTGACATTATTTTTTAAAGAACGCACTTCTATTTTGTGCCTCATTAAAATATCTGCAAGTGCATCAGTTCTACCAGCATCAGTATAATCTCCGAAAATGATGGCACCATTATTATTTTCTTTACGAGCATCGGCATAAAACTTTTTGTGATAATCTAGGATTTCTTGACGCATACTTACTGCGGCTTTTAGTGTAGAAATGCCTGCCGTAAACTGGTTGCGTATAGTAAATGGAAACGTCAACACTCCATTTTCAGAATTTTGAGCATGTCCACGAGAACTAGCTTGCTCAAAAAGAATTCCTATAGAGCCATTAACGTCTGGGAACGTTGATCCTTTACCATAGTAGAAGTCGTCATAGCTTTCTTCAGTATAATAAAGTGATCCTATTTTATCTAATTCTGCTGCATGAAAATCTCCTATTTTACGAGTCAGCTGTTGATTCATTGCTGGTGTTAAGGGATGCGTGCGTGATGGAATTCCTGGCTGGAAAAAGAAAGTTGCATTAGTTCCCATCTCGTGATGATCTGTTAGAATATTAGGCATCCAATTATGAAAGGTCTCAATTCTTGCTTGAGATTCTGGTAATTGAACAGGTAGCCAGTCACGATTCATATCAAACCAATAGTGATTAGTGCGTCCACCAGGCCATGCCTCGCTATATTCACGGTCATAAGAATCTGGATTTATATTCTCATTTTTATGTTGGTTGACCCAACCAGCAAATCGCTGCAATCCATCTGGATTAAAACTAGGATCAAAAAGTATGACGGTATTATTCAGTAATTCATCCATCTCAGATCCTTTTCCAGCAGCAAGATGATAGGCGAGAAGAAGAGCCGCATTTGATCCACTGGGCTCATTACCATGTATAGAAAACCCTTGATAAACTACGATAGGCATATTTGCGGTAGATGCATTGCTGCCATCAGATAATGCTATGTGATCAGCCTGTATCTGTTCAATATTTGCATGGTTTTGAGGCGACGTAATTGTCAGTAGCAACAGTGGTCTTCCTTCATAAGTGGTGCCTCGATTTTCTAAAGTTATGCGATCTGATTCACGCGCCAGAACACGCATGTATTCTGTAAGTTTATCGTGAGTGACATGCCATTTTCCCGGTACGTAACCTAGTACTTCTTGTGGTGTAGAAATCTCACTATTGTAAGTGGTTGATGGATTTGGTAAATAATAGCTTAATGTAGGATCGACTAGTGTTTGTGCTGTTAACGCTTTCGCGAAAGCGAGACAAGCCACCATCAGTATTGCTTTATACATAGTAGGTTGTTAAAGTTTAAAAATAAAAAAAGCCTTTCAAAATGAAAGGCTTTAAGAAATCTTTGTGATGTACTTATATGTCATCAAAACTAACGTCTGTGAAGCTTTGTGCTGCTTCAGTAGTTTCTGTTTGTACCGTTTCTGTTGCATGAGCAGCCGGATTATAATCTGCCTGATGTCTTTCTGAAATGACCGTATCACCTTTTTCTTTGATGATGAATTGTGTCATTTCTGCAAGAGTACTTTCAAACTCTGCAAAATCTTCTTTATAAAGATAAATTTTATGTTTTTTAAAGTGAAAACTACCATCGTCATTGGTGAACTTTTTGCTTTCAGTGATGGTTAGGTAATAATCATCTGCTTTAGTTGACCTCACGTCAAAGAAATAAGTGCGTCGTCCTGCACGTACTACTTTTGAAAAAATATCTTCTTGATCTTTGTAATCTCTATCGCTCATTATGCTATTTCAAGGTTGTCAATAAGCCCAAAAATATAAAAAAATGTTAAATGGGAAAGAGATTATCGGTTTATTGTGTGAAGTAGTTGATAGTTTGTGGTTTAAAAAGGGATTTAAAAAGGTTAAACTATCATGTTTTTTTAGAATCGCTAGATTCTAGATTATTTAACGATCGTCTTCCATCATTTGATTTGTATACAGTTCTGCATAATAGCCATTGTTTTTAATTAAAGAGTCATGATTGCCATTTTCAACAACACGACCTTCATCTAATACAATAATTTGATCTGCATTTTTTGCACTACTTACTCGGTGACTAACGATGATAGTGGTAGTGTTTTCAGTCACTTTTTTGAGATTATTTAGAATTTTTTCTTCAGTTTCTGTGTCTACCGCGCTTAGACAATCGTCAAATAATAAGATTTGAGGTTTTTTGATAATCGCTCGTGCTATTGAAACACGTTGCTTTTGTCCACCACTTAAGGTTATACCTCGTTCACCTAATACCGTATCATATTCTTTAGTGAAGTCTATAATGTTTTTGTGAACTACTGCATTTTTTGCAGCTTCAATTATTTCATCCTTACTAGCATCCTTTTTACCGAATGCAATATTATTACCTATTGTATCAGAGAATAGAAACGCATCTTGCGGTACATATCCTATAGCCTGTCGTAATTTATCAAGGTTAAGGTCTTTAATAGGGTAGTCGTCTACTATTATAGTGCCGTCGGTAACATCATATAATCTACCTATTAATTCAAGTACGGTAGATTTACCACTACCGGTTTTACCTAAAATGGCTAATGTTTTACCTGCTTCAATAGTGAAGCTTACATCTTTAAGTGCTTGTATATTAGTATCCTCATAAACAAAATTCACATGGTTAAAAGTGATGTTTCCGGTAACCGGCGTATCTGTTTCAACCATGTTTTGAATTGCGGGATTGATATCTAGAAATTCGTTGATACGTTTTTGTGATGCGGCTGCTTGTTGTACCATATTAGTTACCCAACCGACAACGGCTACTGGCCAGGTTAACATGTTGACATAAATTAAGAACTCTGGAATGACACCTACTTCAATAATGCCTTCTGCTGCTTGTTTTCCTCCTATATATAGGACTAGAATGTTACTAAGGCCTATAAGTAAGACCATTAAAGGAAAAAACAAGGCTTGAATACGAGCTAGGTCTATGTTTTTTTCTTTACTGTCATTTGCAACAACAGTGAACTGCTCATTCATTTGTTGTGATAAATTGTAAGCCTTTATAACAGATATTCCGCTAAAAGATTCTTGAGCAATCGTGTTTAAACTAGAGAGTTGTTCTTGAACCAGTTTTGAACGTTTCTGAATCTCGCGGCTAACTAAATATATCGCTACTGATAAAAAGGGAAGTGGTATGATGGTGTAAATAGCTAGAGTAGGAGCCGTGTAAATCATGGCAGGTATCACTACAGCAAATAAGGTAATCATATTAACACTATACATTAAAGCTGGTCCCATGTACATGCGTACTTTTGAGACGTCTTCGCTAATACGATTCATTAGATCACCAGTTCGGTTTTGCTTGTAAAAGCCTAGTGATAATCTTTGATACTGATTATAGATGATGTTTTTGAGATCATATTCTAAATGTCTAGATACCACAATAATTAACTGACGCATTACAAAAGTAAGTCCTGCAGAAAGTAATGTTGTACCTAGAATAATACCGATGTATAATAACAATTGATCATTGAGAAATGACTCATCTGTAATGTTACCATTACCCCAATCATTAAGTAAGTTGATGATTTTACCTATATATTTAGGTAAGAAGATGGAAAGTACTCGTGCAATTATGGTTACTAGAAATCCTCCTAGCAGTTGCCACTTGTACTTTACAAAAAGTTTATTGAGCTTTTTAAGTTCCTTCATAATAGGTAAAAATCCTTCAAAGAATTTACTTTCTATATTCTAAACGCGAATTTAAGTCAGTGTTATTGTTAAGTTGCTAAAATGACGTTATTTTTGCACGCTTTTTAAGAGTATTTAAAACAGCCATTAAAAAATCATTCATGTCTCAACATACTACATTGGAAAAGATTATTAACCAAGATCCTGTTTTTGGACAGTTGTCTTTTGACGATCACGAACAAGTCGTTTTCTGTAATGACAAAGATACAGGTTTAAAAGCCATCATAGGAATTCACAATACTGTTCTAGGTCCAGCTTTAGGTGGGACACGTATGTGGCAATATGACAATGAATGGGCTGCATTAAATGACGCTTTACGTCTTTCTCGTGGAATGACATTTAAAAGTGCTATTACGGGATTAAATCTAGGTGGAGGAAAGGCCGTTATAATAGGTGATGCCAAAACTCAAAAAACTCCAGAAATGATGCGTCGTTTTGGAGAGTTTGTACATTCTTTAAGTGGAAAGTATATCACTGCCGAGGATGTAGGAATGACTACAGGTGATATGGATACAGTGCGTGAGGTAACGCCATATGTTACCGGTATTTCTCAAGAAAAAGGTGGAGCAGGTAATCCATCTCCTATAACTGCATATGGTGTGTTTATGGGAATGAAAGCGGCTGCAAAATATAAATATGGAAGCGATGTTCTAGAAGATAAAATTGTTTATGTAGAAGGAATAGGTAATGTAGGAGAAACCCTTGTAGAATATCTTACTCAAGAAGGAGCTAAAGTTTATATCGCAGATATTAATCAAGATCGTTTAGAAGAAGTAAGTTCAAAGTACGGAGCAAAAATCTATACAGGCGCTGATCTTCATGCCGAAAAGATGGATATCTATGCACCATGTGCATTAGGTGCCACGGTAAACGATAATACCATCCAGAAATTACAAGCAGATATTGTTGCTGGAGCAGCAAATAATCAACTAGCAGATGAAAGTAAACATGGTATGCTTCTACAACAACGTGGTATTGTTTACGCACCAGATTTCTTAATCAATGCAGGTGGAATTATTAATGTTTATGCAGAGTTAGAAGGTTATGACCGTTCTGAAATCATGCGTAAAACAGAGAACATATATACTACGACCATCGAGATTTTAAACAAAGCGCAACAAAATGGTGTGACTACTCATACCGCAGCGTTGCAAATTGCACAAGCTCGTATTGATGCTCGTCGTCAGGAAAACCGTGGATAAGTTGCCAGTAAAGTAGTAACTTTGTCCTTTCAATTATGGTCCGTTGGGCCTTATTAATATTTAAATAACGCTTCCGCGAAAGCGTATACTTAAAAAACGTTCTTATGCTTACCCGTCGACAACTACGTATCAAAGTGATGCAAGCCATTTTTGCTTTTCAGAAGCAGGAGAATGCAGAGATTAAAGAATTTGAAACTTTCTTAAATCAAAGCATGACAAAGACCTATTCTTTGTTTTTATACATGACTCAATTACTTGTAGAAATACACAAATTAGCAGAGGATAAAGTAATTAAAGGACAGCAACGTCATCTGGCAACAGATTCTGATCTTAATCCAACCCGTAATTTTATAGATAATAAAATACTAACGAAACTGCGAGAAAGTCAGGTTCTAGTTGATGCTCTTAAACAGCGTGATCTTAAACCATGGCATCTTAATGTTAGATATGTTGAAAATCTGTATAACCAGATTACAACGAGTAAAACATATGTCATCTATATGAGTGAACCAGATCAGTCGCTTAAAGCAGATCTTAAATTCTTAACTCAAATATATACAGACATAATTGCTCCTAACGATGAAATTCTTGACTTTTTAGAAGATGAGAATATCACATGGACAGACGATTATCCATTAGTAAACTCTGCTATGATAATGTTCTTGCGTAAGATAAAACCTGGAAAGGAAATTAAATTACCAGAGCTTATTAAAGATGAGGATGACGTAAAGTTCACGATGGACCTTTTTAGAAAAACTTTGTTTAATAGAGAAGAGTTTCTAGAACGTATTGAAGGAAAAACACCTAATTGGGAACAAGATCGTATTGCACAAATCGATCTGGTATTAATCATGATGGCGCAATGTGAGTTCCTTAAATTCAATAGCATACCAGTTAAAGTAAGTCTTAATGAATATTTAGAAATATCTAAGGATTATTCTACTCCTAAAAGTAGCTTCTTTATAAACGGTATCTTAGATAACCTGTCTAAAGAATATGAAACAGAAGGTGTTCTTAATAAATCAGGTCGTGGCTTGATGTAAATCGTTCTTTTAGTTACATTTGCAATACTCTAAAAAAGAATTTAAAAATTATATTATGAAAAAATTGGTTTTAATGGTAGCTGCTATAGCTACAATGGCAATTACAGGTTGTAATGAGAAAGCTGCTGCAACGATTGATGAAGCAAACTTAACTGCCGCTGCAGAGCGTGAGTCAGTTGCTGGAGATTTTCCTGCAATGACATTTGAGCAGGTAGAGTATGATTTTGGTACTGTTGATGAAGGTACTGTTGTAGAGCATGAATATAAATTTAAAAATACAGGTAGCGCACCACTTATCGTTGTTAACGCAAAAGGTAGCTGTGGATGTACTGTTCCTACTTGGTCTAAAGAGCCTATCGCTCCAGGTGAAGAAGGATCTATGTTAGTTAAATTTAACACTAACGGAAAACCTAATAACCAGACTAAAACGGTTACAATTAAGGCAAACACTGAATCTGGTACTGAGTCTATTCGTATCAAAGGATTTGTTACTCCTAAGGCTAAGCCTGCTGCTCCTAACGCATAATTGATGAATCAAGATTTGATCATGCAATGGGGACCTATTGCACTTATGGTGGTGATTTTTTATTTCCTCATCTTAAGACCACAGGCCCGACGCAGAAAAGAAGAAAAAGAGTTTGCAGAGACTCTTAAAATAGGTGATAAGGTTATTATGTCCAGTGGGATACACGGAAAAATAAGCCAGATCAATGCAGATAAAGGTACTGTTCAAGTTGAAACTGGAGCAGGAAAAATAACTTTTGAGAGATCAGCGATTTCTACTGAGTTATCTAAAAAGCTAACTGCAGCACCTAAAGAAAATTAAGAAGTTTTACTTCGTAAATAAAAAGCCCTTGAGAAATCAAGGGCTTTTTATATTTAAAATTGTCGCTGGTTATAGGTTGTATTGAAGACTTAAAAGAAAGCTTTGCTAGTTATAAGTGTTTGTCCATACCGGGCAACTCTTTCCATCTACCATCTTCGGCGACCTGTTTGAGTGTTAAATTGCGCTGCTCTAATAACTTAGTCATATAGTTTTCTAAGAAAAATTTATCTGCAATTTTGCCTAAAAACCACAATGGTGAAGTGTATGAAAATACATCACGCATAAAAGTGTCACCATTTTCCAATTGTTCGAAATGATGCTCGTGTCTGAAACTTTTAAAAGCTCCACGGAGCATTTCATCTGCAAAAAAATGATAAGGTTCTACGTCAGTGATATGACTAGTGAGTTTTTGCGTTATTCCTAGATGTTTAGCTTGCCAGGTAACGGTCTCGTTTTTCTCAACTAGGCCAGTAGTTCTGCCTGCTACCGCTTTTTCATTAGTGTGTTCTAGTGATAGCATGTGTAAATCGATGCTTCTAGCTAGATCAAAAACGATTTGAATAGGAGCTTTTATATAAGTCTTTAAATGTAACTCTGGCATTATGTATTATTTTTTTCTATAGCGATAGCCTCTATAATATATTCTTCAAGTAATTCAATACCTACCATGTCAGATTCACAATAGCGTAATTGTCTTAATAATTGGGTTTTGCCAGGTTGCGCATTTATCAATGCATTTTTATTGTCTTTTAAAAGAGCACCTTTGTGAAACCATACGGCACAATGATTTTTAAAACCTACCATACCTATTAAGTTTTTACCTTTTAAGGTATAACATGGTGCTCCCCATTTTATGGACTCTTCAAGTTCTGTGTTTTGTAACACATTGTAAATAGTATTGAAATGAGATTTCCATTTTGGAAAAAAGGAGATGTATTCTTGTGTGTTCTTTGCCTTAGGATTTGCCATGTTAGCTGTTATTAAGGATTGTGGGATAAAAAAAACGAGCCGCTAGGCTCGTTTTAAGTATAAATTTCTAATTAGAATCTCCACCCAAAGTTGACTCCACCACGACCAGCAACGGCAGGTAGTTCATAATCTTGTGGGTCACTCGCAATGCCTAAATTACGACCAACTCCAAAACCTATATCTATCAAAAAACCACTGTCGCTTACCCATTTCCATCCTATACCAACACCGATGGCAGCCTCGGTATAAGACTCAGTCCTGTAGCTTCCAGAACCAAAAATATCATTTTCATAATAACCGTCATCAAAGGTGAAAACTTTTACAAATCCTTCTCCATAAAAGCCTTTAGCACCATAATCTTCTTTTGAAAAAAAGTATTGTCTATAATACGGCGTTAAACTAAATGTTTCTATGTATTCAAAATTATCATCGTTATCAAAAATCCCGATATTAAGATCAACTCCAACACCAGAATACCTTCCTAAAACATACTCATATCTTGGGTTGATACCTAAACCAGCAATAGCTGCGACAACATCTAGACTGACTTCATGTTTTTTAACAGAATTGAAACTTTCCATACGTTCTTGTGAATCTGTTAGTTCTTCTTGTTGCCCCATAGCAATGCTTAATGTACAAATTGCAATCGCTGTTAAAATTATTTTTTTCATAGTTTAGTTTGTAGTGACTAGATGTAATTATTGAGATAACGTGCGTCGATATCTAATTTAAAGTTAATCGTTTAACCGTTAGCGTCCACAGCGACTAACTCTGCTATTTTCACAATAACTTCTGTAGCTTTCATCATGCTTTCAACTGGCACGTACTCATAAGGTCCATGAAAGTTATGGCCACCTGCAAATATATTAGGACATGGTAATCCCATATAACTTAATTGAGAGCCGTCTGTTCCGCCGCGAATTGGTTTGATAAGTGGTTCTATACCTAGTTCACGCATAGCTTTCTCTGCCACATCAACAATATGCATTACTGGCTCAACTTTTTCACGCATGTTAAAATACTGATCTTTAATTTCAATGGTTACAGCCTCACGATCATATTGTGCGTTTAAATCAGTAACAAGTTTCATCATTACTTCTTTACGGGCTTCAAAATGGCCACGGTCATGATCTCTAATAATATATTGTAGTTCTGTTTTTTCCACTGCACCTTTCATGTTGTGTAAATGAAAAAAGCCTTGATAGTCCTCAGTATGTTCTGGAGTTTCCATTCTAGGAAGTGACTCGATAAACTCTTGCGCTATATACATAGAGTTAATCATCTTACCTTTTGCATATCCTGGATGTACAATTTTACCATGGAATGTTACCACGGCTCCAGCAGCATTAAAGTTTTCATATTCTAACTCACCTATCTGACTACCGTCCATTGTATATGCCCAATCTGCTCCAAATTTTTCTACATCAAATTTATGTGCGCCACGTCCTATTTCTTCATCAGGTGTAAAGCCTACTTTAATAGTACCGTGTTTTATAGATGAATTATCAATCATTATCTTCATTGCAGTCATGATTTCTGTGATACCTGCTTTATCATCTGCTGCGAGTAGGGTAGTACCGTCTGTGGTTATTATCGTTTGCCCTTTATATTGAGTTAAAGATTCAAAATAGTCTGGTGTTAAAATAAGGTCACTGCCTTTAAGCGGTATATCTCCACCATCATAATCATGGATGATTTGAGGTTTGATATTTTTTCCTGTAAAGTCTGGCGTGCTATCAAAATGTGATATGAAACCTATAACCGGAACATCATGATCAACATTAGATGGCAGTGTAGCCATGACATATGCATTCTCATCAATACTCACATCACTCATTCCCATGTCAGTTAGTTCTTGATGAAGCTTACGTGCTAGATCCCATTGCTTTTCGGTACTAGGTGTAGTCTCGCTGTTAGGGTCAGATTCTGTATCAATAGTGATGTAGCTAATAAATCTGTCTGTAATTTCTTGTTTATTGATCATTTAATATCTGTAAATAGGTCTGTATAATTGATTAAAGTAACTCTGTCGTCGCAGTTGTTGAAGCGTGTAGTTTGAATTACTATAGTACGGATTTTGAACGGTAAGACTCGATGGTCTAGATAAAGTACTTTGTTGTTGTTCCTGTTGTTGCTGTCTTTTACGTTCAAAATGAGCAACTACAAAAGGTATGTATTCTTTCTCTTCTAGATCTTGTTTTTCTCTATAAATAGCCATCATATCTATTCCTTCTCGACCTGGTGTTACAGAGAATGCTCTAGGATCGTTGCGCAGTATTCTACTATCAAAACTTAGTTGAACCTCAATTTGTGCTTGTGGCAATACATATAAATTGAATTGTTCTAGGTTGCTGTCGTTGTCTATTTGTGAGTTAGCGTTCCAACTTATCAAATACAATAGAATAATATATAAAACATTCCTTTTCATAGGTTAAAGATAGCAATTGTGTTCCGCTTTCGCGAAAGCGATACTCTTAAAGTTCTTCTACTTGTGTAAGGCCTAGTTTTATACCTTTTTCAATCATAAAAGCATAGGCTGCATCATGTTCATTAGGGATATCGCCATCGAGGATGGAGTTTTTAATCGCGCTTTTGATCATACCTATCTCTCGACATGGTTGTAAGTTAAAAGCTTTCATGATTTCCTCTCCACTAACTGGTGGCTGAAAATTACGTACATGATCACGTTCTTCAACTTCTATAATTTTATCTCTTACTTTTTGGAAGTTGTTATGGTACTTTTTAAAGCGATATGGATTTTTTGTAGTGATGTCTGCCTCACATAATGTCATTAAGTCTTCAATATGATCGCCAGCATCATGGACTAGTCTGCGTACAGCACTATCTGTAGCACTTTCATCAATGACTGCTATAGGTCTAGAGGACATGCGCACCATTAATTGCACAAATTTCATTTTATCATTAAGTGGCATCTTTAAACGTTTGAAAAGATGATAGACCATCTTAGCTCCTTTAAATTCGTGACCATGGAAGGTCCAGCCTGCTTTTTTACTAAATTTCTTTGTCGGCGCCTTACCTATATCATGTAATAAAGCAGCCCATCGCAACCATAAATTGTCTGTCTTGCGAGAGATGTTATCGACTACTTCTAGGGTATGATAAAAGTTGTCTTTATGTTTCTGACCTTCTACTTCTTCAATGCCTTTTAGTGCAGTAAGCTCTGGCAAGAAATAAGATAGCAAACCTGTTTTCTCTAATAAAATAAATCCATGAGATGGCTCATTACACATCATGATTTTATTTAATTCTCTGATAATACGTTCGTTTGTGATGATTTTAATGCGACTTGCATTATTCTTTATACTGTGAAATGAATCATCGTTAATCCTAAAGTTTAATTGAGCAGCAAATCTAATGGCTCGCATCATGCGTAATGGGTCATCACTATAAGTAACGTCCGGTGCTAATGGGGTTTTAATAATCTTTTTTTCAAGATCTGCCATTCCATTAAATGGGTCTACTAAAAGTCCGTAGTTTTCTGGGTTTAATGAGAAAGCCATGGCGTTAATGGTAAAGTCTCTACGGTTTTGATCATCTTCTAGAGTACCATCCTCAACGATGGGATTGCGGCTATCTCTAGTGTAACTTTCTTTGCGAGCACCGACAAATTCAAGTTCAAAATCATCGGTTTTTACCATGGCGGTACCGTAGGTTTTAAAAACAGATACCTTAGTGCTTTGCGGTAACAATTTTGCTACATTTTGAGCAAGTTCAATACCGCTGCCTACTGCGACGATATCTATATCTTGTTTTGCACCACGTTTGAGAAAATAGTCTCTTACAAATCCACCTATAACATATGCGTCAACTCCTATTGCTGCTGCAGCTTCACTAATGGTTTTGAATACTGGATGTGAGATTGCATCTTTAAATTGCAGTTGCTCCATGATGTTACTTTCTCAATATTTTCATTGTTCCATCATTTGATATTTTAATGATGGATGATGGTGGGACATTAGTTTTTGTAAGTGGTAAATCTAAGATATGATCTATTCTACTTTTCAATTCTTCACTTATATCTATAAATCCTACGGGAGTTTTTTCTCCACTTAAGTTTGCGCTAGTTGAAACGATAGGCTTTCTTAATCCTCTGATCAATGCACGACATACTGGATCGTTAGTCACTCTTATGGCTAGTGTATTATCTGTGGCGATTAGATTCTCTGCAACAGCTTTAGGCCTGTCATAGATTATAGTAAGTGGCTTTTTATTTAATTTTAAAACTTGCCATGCCATCTCTGGCACTTCTTCAATATAACGGTCTAACATGTCAAAACTATCTACTAAGATAATTAGTGATTTTGCTGGATCTCTTTCTTTAATTTTATAAAGTTCTTCTACAGCATCATAGTTAGTGGCATCACAGCCTATACCATAAATCGTGTCTGTAGGATAAAGAATAATTTTACCTTTCTTTAAAGCAGTAACTGCTTCTCTTACATCTTCCATAGGTAAGTCTACAACTTCTTGCTTTTTCTTGCTAGGAGTGCGTCCTCTTACTTGATCTCTTCTGTTTCTATCGCGTTCACTGCGTCGTGGCATAATCTACTGTATTATTAGACTTCTAGGTATTCAAAAGCTCTTTTGGCAAAATTACGATTAAGCTCACGACTATATTAAAGTAAATGAAAAATTAACTATGATAATTTACGTAATCATAACTGCATGGTATTGTGGGAGAATCCTGTAAAATATTTTAACCTTTTATTTTCGTAAAATAATAAAACCAAAAAAACTATGAAAAAATTATTTTTAATCGCATTTGCATGCGTAGCATTTATTTCTTGTGAGAAAGAAGAAGTATTACGAGAAAAATCATCAGATTCAATGATGAAATTTGATGATTTAGATCACTTTATGAAAACTGTAGATCAAGTAACTGATCTTGAAACAGAGGAACAGGTTATCGAGTGGATAACTCAAAATAATATAAATAGTTTATTTTTAAGTGATAATCATGATCTTTTAAATAATAGCCCGAGATTTTTAGCTGCAATTTTGAATAAAAATGGTAACTGTACTATTAATGACAAGTTACTTTTAATAAATAATGGTTCAATATCAATCAAGGATCATGATGGTTCAGTAAAGGAAATTGGACGAATTAATATTTCATCTTCGTTGGATCAAAACTTCCCAACTGACTTAGCTAAGTCGAGTAATCACTACGTGATGGAAAAAGAATGGGAACAATTTAATAGAGTTTATTACAGAAATGGATGTGGAAATCCATTCCCTAAATCTTTAAAATATAGATTGGTTCATGAATTTAAAAAGATAGAAACTAGTTTTGCTGGTTACAATTGGGAAATTGAATATTCTGTTAATTTTAGAATGAGTTACAAAAGCTCAAGTTGGAAAGATGCAAATCAAACTGAAAGGTTATTAAGTTATAATCTAAATGGACTCATTCAAATAACAAGATTTGAAGGAGCAGTTGAGCATAGCATACCGGTAAACATTTCAGGATCTTATGACTGTAGTAACCCAGCTAAGGGAAACAGAAAACATGTTATTGGTACCCATAATGTAAGTAGTTCCTCTACAAGTAGCTCTGGGCGTAGTACTAAATACAGTGTTACAGGATCTATAAATCATCAAGTAAATGGTGATAATTCTAATGTTTATTACCACAATGTCAATTGGTTTAAATAACAATTTAACTAATTACTTATTAAAGGTTGTCCATGTGACAACCCTTTTTTATTTTAAAAAGTTAGATATTTGGATAAAGTAAATCATGAAAATACTACATCTTAACGGCCATAGACCTTATGGTGGTAATGAGCAGCAGTTAATAGATATTGCTCAAGCTATGATGGCACATGGTGTTGAGAATCATGTTTTTTTATTACCACACGGAATTCTAAAACAAAAATTAGTAGAATTTCCAAGTTTTGTAATTCATGAAAGCCCAAGAAAATATAAAAGCCGTAGTTCACAAAAGATGCTAAGAGATTTAGCAACTCAAATAAAGCCAGACCTTATTCATTTACATACCAGTAATGCAATTACACTTTTCTATTTTGCTTATCTATTCCATAAGCTAGAAATTCCTGTGGTAATGTCTAAAAAAGGAATGAGTGCAAGTATGAGCTTTCTAAGTAAGTTTAAGTACAATTTTTATAAAATTGATAAAATCTTATGCATTTCTACCTTTATTAAAGTAGCAATGGAAAACGTAGTGATGTTTAAAAAAAACTATCACAAACTAGAAATAATAACAGATGGTGTTTTAAGAGAGCGATGTGAATCACAATCTGCGCTAGTTGAGGATATTATCGTGAAAAATGATACTTCTATTCATGTAGTTAATATCGCAAATCATAATGCTGCAAAGGATTTAGAAACTCTCATTAAGACTATTGATTATACTGTAAATCATTTAGGATATAAGGATTTCAAAGTACACCAGTTTGGCTACTTAAGTAAATTAACAGAGCAATTAAACCGTCAAATTTCAGAATATAAAATTCAGGATTACATTCAATTTTATGGATTTACTGATAATGCTAGTGGATACCTACAATCATTTGATATATTTATAATGAGTTCCGAACGTGAAGGTGGACCAAGTGCGGTGCTAGAAGCCATGTGTCATGGATTACCTGTTATAAGTACTAACGTAGGTGTCATTCCAGATGCCATAAATAATGGTGTAAACGGTTATGTAGTTCCCGTAAAAGATTTTAAAAAAATGGCAACTTCTTTAGTTGAACTTGCAAATAATACGCAACTGCGAAAACAATTTTCTAGAAATGCTATAGATATTTTTAATTCCAATTTTACTGCTCAAAAAGTCGCTTTACAAACTTATGAACTTTACAAAACGATTATCGAGAATAAAAACTACTCTAAATATAAAATATAAATCAAAACAAAGGATGTGTATTTATCAACTTCTCGTAGTTTTGACACATGAAAAGCGTTTATCAAGATTCATATCAATATTTAAAACCTTCAATAGAAGGAGCGATTACTCGTTTTGACCAGATAGGAAAGTCATTACACGATGGACGTAATGTGGTAAAAGTTATTGATGTAGATGGTGAATCTCTTAATTTTAAGAGATTCAGAAAGCCTAATGCTATTAATAAAATAGTATATAGATTTTTCAGAAAATCAAAAGCACAACGTTCTTTTGAGTATGCTACAATCCTTATGGAAAAAGGAATAGGTACACCAGATCCTATCGCTTATCTAGAACAAAAATCCTTGTTTAATTTTGGTATTAGTTTCTATATTTCAAAGCAATTAAATTGCGATTTTACCTATCGAGAGCTTATTAATGACGACTCAATAGAAGATAAGGAACAAATTCTAAAAGAGTTTACTAGATTTATTTATCATATGCACGAGTCCGGTGTTTATTTTTTAGATAATTCACCAGGAAACACCTTAATCGCTAAGGTAGGTGATCATTATGAATTTACTTTGGTCGATTTGAACCGCATGAAGTTTTATGAGATTCCATGGGATGACCGTCTTAAAAATTTTGAAAGACTGTCACCTCATAAATGGATGTATGAAGTAATGGGAAAGGAATATGCTACTCTTTCGCGGAAGCGTCCTGAGGAAACAATTGCACAAATGTGGAAGTACACACAGGACTTTCAAGAAGCTTTTCATCGGAAGAAGCGTTTGAAGAATAAGTTTAAATCTATTTTTAAAGGAAACAAATAGCTATGAAGTTAAGTGAAATACCAGGTTCCATTTATCATAGCGCTAAAATGTTATGTATTTCTAGAAAGAAGTTAGGGAAGAATCCGGTGAAACGTATTCCGGTAATTGTATCTCTTACTTCAATCCCTACGAGACTTAAAACATTATCAATCACCATACGTAGTATGATGATGCAAGAATACCAGCCAGAAAAAATTATATTATGGCTCAAGAAAGATTTGAAAGATGAAATCCCGGCTTCATTGCGCAAATTAGAAGGTGATTTATTTGAGATTCGATTTTCTAAATATGGATTTTCACACCGCAAGTTGATTCATAGCCTAGAGGCATTTCCAGATAAAGCTATCATTACCTGTGATGATGATGTAATTTACCATCCATCTACGTTAAGGATCACTTATGAAGAGTATCTTAAGTATCCACAAAGCGTCATAGGAAATCGCTGTCGTAATATTACCTATAAAGATGGCAAGTTATTGTCCTATGGAAAGTGGCCTTTCATAAATCAAATGCCACCATATTCTCAACTGGTCATGCCAGTAGGTGCTTTTTGTGTGTTGTATCCAGCAGGTAGTCTAGATAGTAGAGTGCAGGATGTAGAATTGTTTATGAAACTAGCTCCTAAGGCAGACGATCTATGGTTTAAAATGATGGCTGTGTTAAATGGTACTTTATCAATTAAGAACAGTTCAGAGATCATCGATCCAGTGCCTATTATAGGAACACAATTTGTTGCTCTTAAAACGGTAAATAAAGGTCAAGATCTTAATAGGGTACAATGGAACGCCTTGATGGATTATTTTAAACTCACACCTGAAAAATTAAAAGAAAAGCTAGGGTAGTTTACTCCAGATCGCGACGATAAAGCCATAACTTTACATAACGCATAAAGATCCCATAGCTTCTTAAGTAAGCAATTGAGAACCCTACAAAACCGTCTAAAAACCCTAGTTGTACAAAGTAATGTTTTGTAAAACCCCACATGGGCTTAATAACAACGTGAAAGGCTGTTATTTTCCCTACTTTTTTATCAAAATCACGAGCTTGTAAACCTGCGTATCGTTGTAACTTATCGACATGATGATCGATGCTTATATACTTGTAGTGTAATAGTTTGTTTTCTAACCAACCTACTTTACCGTCGGCCTCAATTTCTGAATGTACATGTTTATCAACATATTTACATTTAGATTTTTTAAAGAGACGTATAACGCGATCATTTTTCCATCCACTATGGCGTATTTGCTTTCCCATGAAGAAGTTGCGACGCTTCATCCAGTAACCTACTTCTTCACGATCATCTATAGTTTCTAGTAGTGTGAGGATTTCTTCTCTTAATGCAGGCGTTACTCGCTCATCTGCATCTACTAATAGAATCCATTCATGTTTTGCTTGCGGGATTGCCCAGTTTTTTTGAGAAGCACTATGTACGTACTCTCTAGTTAATAGTTTTGTGATATGTGGTTGTGCTAGTTCTATACTATTGTCAGTACTATTACTGTCTACTAAGATAACTTCATCACAAAAATCAACACTCTTTAAAACTTCAACAATATTGTGTGCCTCATTGTATGCAGGTACTATAGCAGATAATGAAACTTTAGACATATGGCAGGTAGGTTCTGGGGTTTACTGAGCAAAAATAAACTTGTAATTCATATAACCGCTTATGAATCACTAAATTTGTCGAAATTTACAGTATTATTCTTTTTTATGATAGAAAATCCGTCTATATCTGTTGTCATTAGTACATATAACTCAGTAGAGTGGTTAGAAAAAACCTTGTGGAGTTATGAGCATCAAATCTTTAGGGAATTTGAAATCGTAATTGCAGATGATGGAAGTGGTCAAGAAACTAAAGATTTTATAGATCATTATAGAACCATTTCTTCAAAACCTATCATTCATGTCTGGCATGAGGATAATGGTTTTCAAAAAAGTGAGATTCTTAACAAAGCATTGATGGCTTGTACTTCTCCATATGTAGTCATGACTGACGGAGACTGTATTGCTAGAGAAGACTTTTTACAGATTCATTACGAGCGCCGTTCGCCAGGATATTTTCTATCTGGTGGTTACTATAAATTACCTCTTGATTTATCTCAATCCATTACTAAGGAAGATATAGCAACGCAAAAGTGTTTTGATTTAAAATGGTTGAAAGAAAATGGGTTGCCATCTTCTTATAAAAACCAAAAGCTTACTTCAGGATTTGTTCAGGCAGGAGTTATGGAACGTTTAACGCCTACTAATGCTAGTTGGAATGGTCACAACTCTAGTGGCTGGTTAACCGATTTAAAAGCTGTAAATGGTTTTGACGAGCGTATGCAATATGGCGGACAGGATAGAGAACTAGGAGAACGCTTATTCAATTATGGTATTAAGTCTAAACAGATTAGATATAGTGCTATATGTCTACATTTAGACCATGCGCGTGGTTATAAAAACCAAGAATCAATAGATAAAAATCTAGCCATAAGAAAAGCTACTCGCACTGAAAAGAAGGACTACACGCCTTATGGAATTGTGAAAAAATCTTAATTGAGGCGGCAATTTTAATAATTCCCATCCACAAACTTTTTCAAATTTTCAAACATTAACTCAGGCTTAAAATGTTGATATAGTTCTTGCGCTTGTTTTTTAAAAGCACTCGCTTTTTTTGTACCATAAAGTTCTGCCTTAACGTCTTTAAGGTGAACAGAAATGTGTTTCTTTCCATCTTCACCAGCGTTCCAAGAACGTTTATTGATCCATGGGCTGAAAATAGCAAAGCTAGGTATATCCAGTGCCTTACCCATATTTATAGCGCCACCTTCATTGCCTATTACAGTAGTACAGTGGTGAAGAACTTTTAGATAGTCACGTAAACTAGGAGTAATCGCGTTTATAAAAATATGTTTTTGTGTTTCAGGTAGACAAGCATTGTATATTTCAAAAGCTTGATCTTTTTGTGAAGGCAGGTAATTAAAAAGTACCTGACTACCACTTTCTTGAACCGTTAGGTCAACAACTTGTGCCATATAAATCAAAGGTAGAGTCTTGTTCATACTAGACCCTAAAGCACTCACCATTGTAATAGGTGAGTTCAAATCAAGCCCGTTTTCTAGCAACCATTTCTTACCTTCTTGCTTTTCGGATTCAGAAAGATGAATTTTAGGTAATAAATCCCATTGTACGTTTTGAGTCAACGATGTGGTTAAAAGCAAGCGACTACCTAATGATAATCCTGTTTTATAAATTGCAGAATCAGGACTATTTTTTATAGCGGTTGTGTAAACCCATGGTGCAAACCACTTTTTATATCCTATTCTTTGAACAGCGCCCACTATTCTAGATAGTAATGCGCTGTTGTTTTTCCCATAGGCATCTATGGAAATAGAATAGTTGTTTTTTTTGAGCTTTCGCGCAAGCGTGAACACACCTCTCCAGCTATCAAACTCTTTATTGTCTACACAAATAAATTTATCAATAGCTGTGTTACCTTCTACAACAGCAAGTGCTGTTTTAGAAATCAGATAATGAATTTGAGCGTCTGGATAGATGATTTTTAACTGCTCTGCGATGATAGTACTGGTCAGTACATCACCTATCATTTTATATTGAATGAGCAGTATATTCACTAAACTGCTACATTATACTCACGCAACGCGTCGTTCAAAGAAGTCTTTTTATTAGTACTTTCTTTGCGTTTACCTATGATTAATGCACATGGTACATTATAAGTTCCAGAAGGAAACTCTTTTGAATAACTGCCAGGAATCACTACTGATCTTTCAGGTACACGTCCTTTCATTTCAACTGGCTCATCACCGGTAACATCTATAATCTTTGTACTCATTGTAAGTACAACATTTGCACCTAACACGGCTTCTTTTTCTACATGTACTCCTTCTACAACGATGCATCTAGATCCTATAAACGCGCCATCTTCTATAATTACTGGTGCGGCTTGTAATGGTTCAAGAACACCACCTATACCTACACCACCGCTTAAGTGTACATTTTTTCCAATTTGAGCACAACTACCTACGGTAGCCCAAGTGTCAACCATGGTGCCTTCATCTACATAGGCACCTATGTTGATATAACTAGGCATCATTATGACACCTTTTGAAATATAAGCACCATGTCTAGCAACGGCATGTGGTACAACACGTATTCCTTTATCTGCATATCCAGTTTTAAGCGGAATTTTATCGTGAAATTCTAATGGACCACATTCAATAGTCTCCATTTTCTGTATAGGGAAATAAAGAACTACTGCTTTTTTAACCCATTCATTTACGACCCAACCATCTTCACTAGGTTGTGCCACTCGCAAAGTACCGCGATCTAACATTTCTACAACCTCTCTAATAGCAGTTTGAGTTACTGCATTCTCTAGCTGGGAACGATCATCCCATGCTGCTTCTATAACGTTTTGTAATTGATCCAAAGCTTTTGATTTTTTACAAATATAAATGGAAACATTTATAGGTTTTCATGCCTTGGCTCGATTTTAGCAACTAGTTCACAAATAACCTTATTTTTGCAGTTCTTATGAGTAGAATACTGGCTATAGATTATGGTAAAAAACGAACCGGTATCGCGGTAACAGATCCTATGCAAATTATTGCGTCTGGACTGACTACTGTTGCGACGCATGAATTGTCGGTTTTTATAGAAAAGTATTTAAAGTCTGAAGATGTAGAAACCATTGTCATTGGTGAGCCTAAACAGATGGACTATACAGATAGTGAGTTGGGTAGTGTTATTCACGCTTTCGCGAAAGCATTACAAGAAAAATATCCTCACATAACTATCGAAAGAGTCGATGAGCGATTTACTTCAAAGATGGCTTTTCAGACTATGATTGATAGTGGATTGAGTAAATCCAAGCGTAGGAATAAGGCGCTAGTAGATGAAATCGCCGCGACTATTATATTGCAAACATTTATGGACAAGAAAAGTCCTTTTTAAATAGAATTATTAAAATTAATCATTCAGAACACATGATTTATCCTATAGTCGCTTATGGCGATCCAGTATTAAGAAAAGTAGCAAAGGATATCACACCTGATTATCCTAATCTAGATAAAGTTCTAGAAAATATGTGGGAAACCATGTATGGAGCGAGTGGAGTAGGGCTGGCGGCACCACAGGTAGGTATGCCTATTCGTATTTTTTTGGTAGATACATCACCTTTTGGAGATGATCCAGATTTATCACCTGAAGAGCAGAAACAGTTAGGTTCTTTTAAGAAGGCTTTTATAAATGCGCATATCGTAGAAGAGAATGGAGAAGAATGGGCTTTTAATGAAGGTTGTCTAAGTATACCTAATGTAAGAGAAGATGTTTTTAGACCAGAAGAAGTGACCATTAGGTACAGTGATGAAAATTTTAATGAAGTAACCGAGACTTATACGGGTTTAATGGCTCGTGTTATTCAACATGAGTATGATCATATTGAAGGAATTTTATTTACTGATAAAATATCTTCCCTAAAAAAGCGATTAATAAAAGGGAAGCTTGCTAATATTTCTAAAGGAAAAGTAAGTATCGATTATCGCATGCGTTTTCCAGAAGTGAAAGGAAGAAAATAATCACCATTTTAAAGATGAGGTTTAATATATTTGCCGTCCTCAGAAAAAGAAGAATATGAGTTTAGAAAACATTTTATCAGTAACAGGTAAGCCAGGTTTATATCAATTAAAGACTAAAACCCGTAATGGTTTTGTAGTCGAATCTTTAATCGATAAGAAAACAGCTATAATAGGAATCAACCATAACGTGAGTGTACTTAAAGATATCTCTATTTATACTTATGAGACTGAAGTACCGCTTAAGGAAGTGTTTCAAAAGATTGCTGAAAAAGAAAATCAAGGTCCTTCAATCAATCACAAAGTAAGTAAGAAAGAACTACAGTCTTATTTTAGTGAGGTGTTACCTAACTATGACGAGGATCGAGTTTATGCTAGTGATATTAAAAAGGTTGTGCAATGGTATAACTTACTTCAATCTAATGATTTATTAAATTCTCTTAGTCAAGAAGAAGAATAGAGTTAGATTATGATATAAGAAGATAAAAAAAGCCTTTCTGAATTGAAAGGCTTTTTTTATAAGTGATAGTTTAATGCTTTTATTTCTTGAAAAATGGAATGCGGTACATCAGACCATAAGTATAACCTACACCTATTTCACTAGTGTCATAAGTTTTACCAAAGCCTGGTACATACAAGTTGTCAAAATTATCAGGAGTTTTTTCTGTAATCATTCTCTTTAACTGCACGTTTGCCACCATATATAAATTAGGTAATACTTCAACCTTTATACCTAGTTGTAATTCTAACCATACTGCGGTAAGACCTTTAAACTCTCTGTCTACAACATTAGTGAAAACAGGGAAATAACTATTGTCTTGAGCATAGTCATACCTCAATAAATTCTGTGAAAAATTTGCGGCACCTAGTCGTGCGCCAAAATAAATCATGTTATCCATGTCTAGCCAGTTTTGATATAAGTTGTAATCAATACCTGCTTTAAAATATGAACCGCTGGTTTTAAAATCTATTCTGTCAGAATTACGATCTATATTTTCATTACCTAATTCCCCAGCGATGTATAACTTATTTTTTATTCTGTAATCTCCTAAGATTTGAAACCCATTATATTCTGGATCAATACCAGTACGTATTAAACTGGCTGCATCTATTCCTAACCGCAAACCATAGGTGCGTTTATATTGAACGCTGTCAACTGCAGTTTTCTCTTGCGTTTGTGAAAACGCTACGAAACCTACAAGTAATATTAATATGTTAGTGACGTATCTCAATGTGTATGTCGTTATTTGATGTAACTTCAGGAGTAACTACTTGAATGTTTATAATCCATTCATCACCAGTAGGTTCAGGTAATCTGAATGCGCCTAGTTCATTATAAACAATTTTAAAACCACATGCTCTATTAATGTAAATTTCATCAAGATTATAATTAAAGTCTATGCTATCTATATTAGTGCCGTCATCATCATCTAAGAAAAATTCATAGCTAGTGTTATTGCTATCTGTTCTTAATGGTATTGCAATAGAGTCAACGGCGGTGAGTAAGGTTGAACCTTCACTGTCTAAAGGAGCAAATTCTGTAAAACCTATCTCTCTTATTTGTAATTGTTCTACCTCTTTAGATTCTTCTGGATTACCTATATCAGTGAATTTAATAATTAAACGTGGTGTTACGCTTAATGAAGGGTCGCATAAATCATCTTTTTCACAACTAGATAAACCAGTCATTAAAAGGATAATACTTAGTAATAAAGTGTAGTTATATTTCTTCATTAATTAAGCCTGTAAGAATCTCGGTAGTTTTAGCATAACTAGGTCTGTGAATGTAGTCAGATAAAACGATGTCTCCGTTTTTATTTATAATTGTGTAAGTAGGAAAACCTTCTAAATTTATTTGTTTGAAGATAGGTCTTGATTGATCTTCAGTTAAAAAGTAATGCTTTCCAGCGATTTTGAATTTTGAAATAGAAGGTATATAACCAGCTTCCTTACTTTGGTGACATAAATACACAAATTCAACATCATCCTTAAATTTCTCATGCAATGCTGGTGAGGCATTTTTAAACTCACTTTTACATGGTCCACACCATGTTGCCCAATTATCAATATAGATCACTTTACCATCAGCATTTTCTATAATTTCATCTATGAATTGAGTAGCATCTTCAGATTTAAAAGTTAAAAGCTCTGTATCTACAGGTAATTCTGGGTTATTAAGTAATTTTTTTACTTCGTCATATTTCTGTGACACTGTTGCTAGAATAGGAGTATTATTAAAAACAAGGTCAACTTCATCTTTATGGTTTTCATAAAAAGAAACATTGTTGTCTTCTAACTTATTCATTACCTTACTTTGTAATATTTTCTTTTTTAAATAGTCATTGTTTTCTAACGACATTAAACGGTTCATAAAAGCTTTTTCTCTCGAGTCAGTTGTATTTTCTAAAGCATCTACTTCCCATACATAACCTAGATAATTTGCAATCATCGCAGGGTTATTGGTGTTGAGATCATATTCTTTTTTGTACTCTGGTAAATTATTAAAGCTATTTGTGAATGTACTATCGTTTAACGCAACAGCTCCTTGTGGACTATAAAGAGCATAGGCGAGTTTTTTTGCAGGTATTAAAAATGCCTCTTCAGACATTACATAATCTTGTAAAACTTGCTGGTCATGATTAGCTAGAAAATCCTTATTATAAGATTGAACTTCAATAGATATACTGTCTAGTAATAAAGCATAATCTTGTGGTGACAAGACTTCTTCAGATTCTAATAATTTCTCTGTTGGATTGTTGTCTTTATAGGCAGTAAGAGCTGTGTTGACATCTCCACCTTTCCCATCATAAGTTACATTTTCAAATCTCGCATCTGTAGCAATATGAATAGAATCACCAGGACTAATCAGTAATTGAACGCCATAATCACCATATATAGATATACTCATAGATCTGTCTATCGGTAGTGTAGATGTAAAAGCACCATCTTTCCCTACTTCAATTTCTAT
Organism: Nonlabens ulvanivorans; assembly: GCF_000732625.1. Classification (GTDB taxonomy): domain Bacteria; phylum Bacteroidota; class Bacteroidia; order Flavobacteriales; family Flavobacteriaceae; genus Nonlabens; species Nonlabens ulvanivorans. The sequence goes on along the minus strand of NZ_JPJI01000026.1, from coordinate 583,324 downwards.
CTGGTCATAATCTGCTTTGGTTTCATTGTATAGATAAGTAACCAATTTTTCTGGAATATCTATTGAGTCAACAGCAGTGATTTTACCTGATATTTGAGCTTCTTTACGTATCGATTCGTTATCTTGTTTATCACCACAGGCTATAAAGCTTGCAATAATAAGAACGATAAAGAGTGATTTTTTCATAATAGAATTATTTTATTATTTCTAAAAGCACAACACTTTCTACATGATGCGTTTGCGGGAACATATCTACTGGTTGATATTTTACCACTTTATATTGTTCTTTTAATAACGCAAGATCTCTAGCTTGTGTTGCACTGTTACAACTTACATAAACGATTCGTGGTGCAGCAAGAGCTAGTAATTGTGCTACAACATCTTTATGCATACCATCACGTGGTGGATCTGTGATAACCACATCTGGTGCGCCATGTTCAGCGATAAAATCTGCAGTAAAAACATCTCTCATATCACCAGCAAAAAATGTGGTATTGTCTATATTATTGTGTGCTGCGTTTGTCTTTGCATCTTCAATCGCTACAGGAACAGATTCGATTCCTACTACATGTTTAGCCTTCTTTGCTACAAATTGTGCAATAGTTCCAGTACCTGTATATAAGTCATAAACTAATTCCTTGCCTGTTAATCCTGCAAAGTCTCTTGTGATTTTATATAATTCATAGGCTTGCTGTGAGTTAGTCTGATAGAAAGATTTTGCGTTGATTTTAAACTGTAATCCTTCCATTTCTTCAAAGATATGATCACGTCCATCATAACATATAACCTCTTGATCATAAATAGTATCGTTAGCCTTTTCATTTATAATGTACTGCAACGATTTAATTTGAGGAAAAGAAGTTTTCAAGTGCTCCAATAAAGCTATTCTAGCATTTTCATCTTCCTTAAAGAATTGTATCACAACCATCGTTTCTCCTATGGATGACATACGCAGCATTAATGTCCTTAAAACACCAGTTTTTTCTCTAGGATTAAAGTATTCTATATGTTCCGCTTCCGCGAAAGCGTGAACACTCAACCTTATCTGCTCTCCAATGGTAGGATGTAAATGACATTCATCTAGGTGCAATATTTTATCCCACATTCCTGGAATGTGAAAGCCTAACGCTTTTTTATCTTCGATTTGAACATCACTCTGAATTTCTTCTAAGGTCAACCATCTGCTGGCTGAAAAGCTGAATTCCATCTTATTGCGATAGTAATACTGATCTGCGGATCCTGCAATAGGAGTAACCTCTGGTAAGTCTAAATGACCTATTCTGGTTAGGTTTTCAACAACTTCTTTTTGTTTAAAAAACAGCTGGCTATCATAAGCCATATGTTGCCACTTACAACCACCACAGGTTCCAAAGTGCTTGCAGACCGGCTTTGTACGACGATCTGAAAGGGTATGAAAAACAGTCGCTTCTCCTTCATAAAAAGATTTTCTCTTTTTGAAAGTTTTGATGTCTACCACATCACCTGGTACTGCATTTTTTAAAAATATCACGGCGCCATCTTCAGTTTTGGCTACGCTTTTCCCTTTTGCTCCGGCATCTACTACAGGAACATTTTCAAAGGTTTTATTTGCTCGATTTCTTCTTTTTGACATGTGTCCAAATTTAAGAGAATAGACTGAGGTGTAGCTCATAATTTCTATAAAATTTAAGCTATAGCTTCATGTCTTGGACAGCTCTTTTTGTAAATTGCGACTTAGATAAAAAACAACTTATGAGCACAGCGACTAAAAATGGAAGTCAACATTACATAGATCTAGAAGATGAACATGGAGCACATAATTATCATCCACTACCAGTGGTACTTGAGAAAGGTGATGGTGTATATGTATGGGATGTAGAAGGTAAGCGTTACTATGATTTTTTAAGTGCTTACTCTGCAGTAAATCAAGGACATTGTCATCCTGCGATTGTAGATGCTATGAACCAGCAAGCACAAACATTAACCTTAACATCGCGAGCTTTTCATAACGATAAGTTAGGCGTTTATGAAAAATACATGACCGAGTATTTTGGCTTTGATAAAGTACTGCCGATGAATACTGGTGCTGAAGCAGTGGAGACCGCTATCAAAATTGCTCGTAAATGGGCTTATGAGAAAAAAGGCGTTGCAGAGCATGAAGCAAAAATTATAGTTGCCGAGAATAATTTTCACGGTCGTACTACAACCATTATATCATTCTCAAATGATGAAGGTGCACGTAAAAACTTTGGTCCTTATACACCTGGTTTTATTAAGATTCCTTATGATGATACGGCTGCCCTAGAAGAAGCATTGCAGCAAGATAATGTGGCAGGTTTTCTTGTAGAGCCTATTCAAGGTGAAGCTGGTGTTTACACTCCAGATGATAATTATATGAGAGCATCGCAAGAACTTTGTAAAAAGTACAACGCTCTTTTTATTGCAGATGAAATACAAACAGGAATCGCTAGAACCGGTGCTTTACTTGCGGTATGTGGTAAATGTGATTGTGCTGGACATTGTGAAAAGCAAGCCGCAACTTATGCGCAGCCAGATGTTCTGATATTAGGAAAAGCTTTATCTGGTGGAGCTTATCCCGTAAGTGCAGTACTGTCAAATAATGAAATAATGAATGTCATTAAACCTGGACAGCATGGAAGTACCTTTGGTGGTAATCCAGTAGCAGCGGTAGTAGGTATGGCAGCACTTGATGTTGTAAAGGATGAGAAGTTAGCTCAAAATGCACGTGAATTAGGTAATCACTTTAGATCTCGAATTAATGAATATATAGAGACTACTGATACAGTAACTTTAGTAAGAGGTCGTGGTTTATTAAACGCGATTGTGATTAACGATACTGAAGAAGGTGATACAGCGTGGAACATATGCTTAAAGCTTCGCGATAACGGATTGCTAGCTAAACCTACACATGGTAATATTATTAGATTTGCACCACCATTGGTAATGACTCAAGAGCAACTAGATGAATGTATCGATATCATTATTCATACTTTAAAGAGTTTTGAATAAACCATATTAATTAAAATAAAAAGGCTCGCAATTGCGAGCCTTTTTATTTTAAAAGATGTCGTAATGTTATCTACATCCTGCTTCTTCCATGGCATCGTATAATGGAGCTAGTTGCTCTTCAGTAACGCCTGGATTATTTAAAGCAAATTCTATATACCATTCATAAAATTCACATTGGTTGAAATAAAACCAAATGATAAACGCTAATCCGATTAGAGAAATAACTAATGATACTATAGCTAGTGTTTTTGCTGTTTTCATTGCTTTTCCATTACTGTAAAGTTCAGGATCTGCATTGTACTTAGCTAGTTCTTTGTTTGCTAGAACTAGTGCTATGATGGCTGCAATAGTACCTATTCCATAGAAACAACAACATAAGAAACCAACAACCGAAAGGATGTATATGGCAGTGGTGTTTAATTTTTGCATGATTTATATTTTGATTAAAACGTAAAAATAATAAAAAAGGGAACGCATTGCGTTCCCTTATAAAATTTATGAAAAGATCGGATTAATATCCAGCGTCTTCCATCATTTCTGGATCCATACCAAATTGTTCTAGCATTTCACGTTGTTGTTGAGCTCTTTCTTCTGGAGTTGTAGAAACAAAGTTGTAAATACTATAAAGAGCCATTAGTCCTGCTATTACAGTAACTACTAATGAAACAGTTTTTGCTGTTTTCATCGCTGGTCCATTAGAGTATGCCTCTGGATTAGCTTCATATTCTTTAACTCCTTTGTTTGCAAGGTAGAATGCGATTCCGGCTGGTATCACTCCGACACCACTGAAGCAACAGCATATAAAACCTACTACAGATAGTATGTAAACTAGGGTTGTGTTTAATTTTTGCATAATGATTGATTGGTTAAAAGATTAATTTAATGATATAGTTAATTAAAATAGTTCCTATGGTGAGTATAGCGAGTGTAAGCTTTATTTTCTCTCCATGTTTAATTTTAAAGAACCAGTCAAATGTAAGAAAAACAAAAAGAAAAAACATCGGGTAAATTCCCGGATACATAAAGAATGCATCAACAACTTCGCCTTTCATTAAAAAGGAAATGGACCGCTGGATACCACATCCAGGACAGTCCATTCCAGTCATTTTTTTACTCATGCATGGTAGCATCCAGCTATCATCGGCATTTAGTATATTCATATTAATTACTGATACTCACTTTTACAGCAGCTTCTCTTTGGTCAGCAGTAATCACTCTTACGATGTAGATTCCTGTGCTAAAGTTACTTGTTTCAAAAGTATAAGTACTATTAGAAGTTCCTTCTTTACTTGAGATTAGTTCTTTTCCAGCAAGGTCAAATAAAGAGATGTTGCTTACCTCGATTCCATTAGGATTGAAGATAGTTAATTCTTGACGACTATTGTTTTGTACTATATCAAATTCTTTTTCAGCGTTAACAATTTCATCATTAGAAAGTGTTGTCGGGTCTTGAAAAATAATTTCAAAACGATCATCAATAGTTCCTGCTGCTAAAGAAATAGTAGATGTACCATTCTTTAAGTCATATGTTGTGTTGGTATATTTATCATGTAAGATAATATATGGTGTGTCAAAGTTTTGTAACGCTTTAATATTGAATTCAAAAATGCTATTGTTAGCTAAATCAAAACTAAGAGGTACTTTTTTATCTGTTGAAAAAGGTATTGAGTTAATCACAAGGCCTTGATCCTCAACTTCCATATATACATCGTTGACTTGCTTATTATTAGCTATAGGGCCTTCCCATCCATAGTCTAAGTCCATAGTTGTACTTGGCTCAAATTGCAATACTAGTTCTCTTACATACAGATCATTAATAGCAACATTGAATCTGATTGCTGGTAATACGTTTGCAGGCGTTCCATTAATAGGGTTGTTATTATTGCTACCTGGTGCCGATGCAAAGAATGATAAATCGCCGTCACTCTCTTTATAAAAAGTACGTTGACTATTATTAAAAGTTATAGTTCCATCACCATCTCCTGCAGAGAAAGTTCCACCAGTTCCGGCAACAGGATTACCTGCGCTATTGTTAGCTAGTGTTGGGTCAGTTGATCTTGTAACCACAAAACCTTGACCTATCGCAGCATATCTTCTTCCACCAGAAGCTCCTGCTGGTGATACAAATCCGCCTGCGCCTCCTGAGATATTACCATTAGAAGGTGTTCCGTCAGAATTGTAGCGACTGTATGCTGCAGATGCATAAATACCATCATCAAGATACTCACCATTACCGTCTACAGCGAAACCATTAGGTACATATGTTCCGTATCCACCTATATAGTCAGTAAGCTGATGGCTTGTACTTTTTGATTCCCAAAAGTAAATTACTGGATCAATTTGTGATAAAGAAGATGAAGGATTGGTATTATCCTCTAAAAACTTTTTCATATCCAATGCGCTAGGATAAGGATTACCTATAATGGCTACGTCATCTAATGCGATAGTCATTGAAATGTCACCGTTAAGAGGTCTTCCTCTAAAATCTATTCTCTGACCTAAAAAGCCAGTAACAGCATTTGAAACTAAGTTAGGTCCACCACCGACTTGTTCTACACCTTTCATAGTAAAAGCTATTCCAGGTTCTACATCTGCTGTAATTACTCTAGTCCAGTTACCGTAACTTCCGTTTCCACTTCCTGCTAGATCATATTTGTACAACCATCGACCTGAAATCTCTAAAGGTCTAGTAACGGTTAGTGTAGATAAATCCTGGACATCAGATCTTCCAGTTGGATTACCAATTCCGGTTAACGTTGCTTTTTGTGCATCGATAACCAAATTAGTTCTCAAGTCGGTATTTGGAGCAGCAGCGTCAAAACCGGTTTCAGTAAATCCAGCTTGTAATACCGGAAAGTAAATTTGTTCACTTAAGTCAAAATCTTGATTTCCTATGCCTGTTGGGTTTCCTACCGGAGAAGACCAATAATTATAAGTGTACTCATTTGATGTTCCTTCTTGAAATACAGATAAAACACCAGCTCCTTCATTATCTACATCATCACCTTGAATTAATTGAGCTTCGTTTCTTAAATATAACTTTCCGTTAGTAGAAAGATTTATTTTCCCTTTAGCATATAGATTAGTTCCTTTTGAATAAATAAATCCATCACCTACATATACCTGTGCAGATAATGAACTGATGAATAGAACTGCGAGAATGCTTAAAATAAAATTTTTCATATAAATACTATTAACTAGCGATTACAAAATAAAAGCTTTTCATACCTATACCGTAAAAGTTTCATGTAAATATTAATTATGTACACTTAAATTAGATGTATGGTGTAAATTTGACGATGAATATGATAAATATAAAACAATTTAACGGGATTGCACTTGTTGCAGGTATACTATTTTTCCTGTGCTCTATGTATTTTGAAAAAGGTGTTTTGTTCTTTCAAGTCGCTGGGATAGTTTCACTTATGATTGCTGCTTATCTTTATAGTCGTAATCGAGAAGATGATAATATTGATGAAAATGAGTAAATTTCAAGTAGGTGATCGAGTATTGGTGTTAGACGATGAGTTTGGTGGAGTGGTCGCTTCCGCGAAAGCGGAACAAATAACGATTATTACTGACGATGATATTGAAATTGAATATAATGAATCAGAGCTTATTTTAGATCAAAGGTTTAAGGTAGACCGTGTTGTTGTTAAGGAAGAAGTACCTATTCAAAAAGGAAAAAAGCGACAGGTTTCTCGTAAAAAATCTAAAGAAATACCTGCCATTGAGGTGGATTTACACATACATCAATTAGTAAAGAGTGAACGTGGTATGGACGCCTATGATAAGCTTAATACACAAATGGATACTGCTCGATATAAACTAGAATGGGCTCGTAAAGAACGCATTCCTAAACTAGTTTTTATTCATGGTATAGGTGAAGGTGTGCTTAAAAAAGAACTAGAATTTTTGTTTGATCGTTATAGTGATATAACCTATTATGATGCAGATTTTCAGAAATATGGAAGAGGCGCCACAGAGGTTTACATCTATCAGAATCCTAAATAAATGTTCTAAGGAACAAAATTAGGTGTTATAGTCGTTGTAACTGTTCTTACAAATGTTCCGAACTCATAAAAAGCAATGATAATTTCGCGACTATCACTAGTTGCTGTTAAATCTTCTATACTAATATCTAAATTTGCTGTACTTGAGTATTCATGTGGTCTAAATGTGTCAATTGCTGGACTAGCCATTTCTATAGAATTGATAAGATAGTAGGGTTGTAAATCTGTCCCGACTAAAAGACGGTCATTTGCAGGACTTAAATCTCGGTTAAGGTCCTCTTGTATGGTTGGGATGCCATCTCCATCGTCGTCATTATCAAGATAATCTGGTGTTCCATCACCATCTGTGTCTTGGCTCAAAGAAAGGTCGGTAAGATTAATACCTTCATTAATGGTTAATACATTATCACCATCATCGTCTTCATCGATGTAATCTGGCAATCCATCCATATCTGTGTCTTGTAACGTGGCTATTCCTTCGTCCACAGCACTGATTCCATCATTATCTTCTTCTTCAATACTGGTTGTAATATAGACATCGCCATCTTCTCCTATAAAAGTTTGTAATGTGGTAGGGCTCGACGGTGGTATATCATTACAAAAATAATCACTACCTGCTGCGTCACTAAGTTTACGGTATTCTAAATCATTAGTAATTAAAGAATATGGACCATGTGTTGCCTCAGAACTCAAAATATCGTCTATTGTAGATAACTGTAATGATATTGTTTCGGTATCGTTAATCATATAGAATAGATAGTCTGATGTGTCACCATCGTCAGGGATTTCACATGCTTGAACAGTTGCGCCTTCAAAATCTAAATCTTCTAGAATTAAGTCGCCATCATCACAGCCAATTAAAGCTATAGGGATTATTAGGTAAAGCAGTTTTTTCATATCTTCAAAAATAAGGATTACTATTCGAGCTTTAAAGTTAATTTTTAAGGTCATTTCTTTTACTTTTGCCGGCATGAGACAAGTATATTTAGATAGTGCCGCTACCACACAAATGAGAACTGAAGTAATCGACGAGATGACTCGTGTAATGCAGGACATTTATGGTAACCCTAGCAGCACACATAGTTATGGTCGCAGTGCAAAATCATTAATAGAAAATGCTCGTAAGAACATCGCAGCTCAACTAGGTGTTACAGCAGCAGAAATCATTTTTACCTCTGGTGGTACTGAAGCAGATAATCTAGCCATTCACAGTTGTGTTCGTGATCTAGGAGTACAACGTATCATTACCACAAAAATTGAGCACCATGCTGTTCTTTATATTGTAGACTACTGTAAAGAAAAATATGGAACTCATGTTGAATATTTAGATTTACAAGATTGTGGAACGCCTAGTTATGATCACCTACAAGAGTTACTTAAAGATGAGTCTCAAAAAACTCTTGTAAGCTTGATGCATATTAATAATGAGATAGGTAACAAATTAGATATCGATCGAGTAGGGAATATGTGTAAAAAATATAATACACTTTTTCATAGTGATTGTGTGCAATCCATAGGTCATTATGAAATGGACTTTTCTAAACTTCCTGTTGATTTTACCGCGGTAAGCGCGCATAAATTCCACGGTCCTAAAGGTGTTGGGTTTGCTTTTATTAGAAAAGGTACCGGTTTAAAACCATTAATTTTAGGTGGTGCACAAGAACGTGGTTACCGCGCTGGTACAGAAAGTGTGCATAATATTGTAGGTATGGATAAGTCTTTATCTATGGCTTATGAAAATCTAGAAAAAGAACGCGAGTATGTTAAAGATCTCAAAGATTATTTTAAAGCTCAGCTGTTAGAAAAAATACCAGGTGTCAAGTTCAACGGGAATTGTGGTGATCATGAAAACAGTACGTTTACTTTATTAAACGTCTGTCTTCCTTGTCCTGCAGATAAGGCAGCGATGTTGCTTTTCACAATGGATCTTAAAGGAATTGCTTGTTCTAAAGGTAGTGCTTGCCAGAGTGGTTCTCAAAAAGGCTCTCACGTATTAACTAATGTTTTGGCAGACGAGGATTTAAATAAACCTAGTCTGAGATTTAGCTTCTCTATTTTTAATACCAAAGAAGAGCTGGATTATGTGGTGGATGTTTTAGTAGAGTATTTAGAGTCTATTTAATACGCTTTCGCGAAAGCGTCATTTTAAAGCTAAACTTTTACAATCTAGCTACCAATCTTACATTAAATACTCGTGGCGTTAACTCATTAGGTATAGCAAATTGCTGCTGACTAGAAACGTCACGTACCCAAATATTAGTGATCGAGTTACTTTCATCAAAGATGTTATAAATCTCTGCACCAATGGTCACTTCAGCAAAATTGCTGAATAATTTACTAGACTTTTTATCGTCTTTCAATACTAAATTGATACCTATATCTGCTCTACGATAATCCTGTAAACGGAACTGAAAATCATATGGGTCTGCATAATTAGGTGATCCACCTGGTAAGCCTGTATTATATACTAAGTTTAAATACATTTTTAAATGAGGCATGTTAGGAACATAGTCTTGAAATAATGCAGCAAATTTTAATCGCTGATCTGTTGGTCTTGCGATGTAGCCTCTATCATTTAAATTCTCTTCTGTCTTTAAATATCCAGCACTGAACCAGCTTTCGGTACCTGGTACAAATTCACCATTAATGCGCAAGTCTACACCATAGGCATATGCAACGGCATCATTATTTGCTCTGTACCTGATGCGTACGTTTTCTAGCGTATAAGTATTTACATCTGTCAAATCTTTGTAATAAACTTCAGTTGTTAATTTAAAAGGTCGTTTTTTACCATCGCTAGATATCCAGTTAAAACTCCAGTCGTTTCCTATTACAGCATGAATGGATTTTTGTGCTTTTACAGCAGGATTTACTACACCTTGCTGGTCACGTAACTCTCTATAGAATGGTGGCTGGTAATACAGCCCACCAGAAATGCGGAAGAGCATATCAGTATTATTCCAGGCTGGTTTAATAGCGAGTTGACCACGTGGCGAGACTACCGTTTGTGTTGTGCTTTCAATGCCGTCACCACTTACATTCCAGGTATGGGAACGTATCCCAGCGTTCCAAAAAACCTCTGTGTCTTTGATATAACCACGACTGCTATATTGACCAAATAATTGATAACGTGTCACTTGTACATCATTATCTGCACTAGTGGATTCAAAAGGAACGAGTGGTCCAGTAAAAGGTTCATAAGGTTGATCGTTTGCTAGGTCAGCAAATGGTGGTCTTATATTAAAACCTGCACTGTCGATCACGTTATATTCTCGTACACGATCTCTTATATCTTCTTTAGAGAATTTAATTCCCCAATCGAGGCGATCGTTTTCTTTTTTATCACTTGGGAATTCTAGCGTTCCTCTATGTTCTGCAGTAACAATAAGTGCGTCTAGATCATTACGACCATGCTCTAACTCTGAACCTATAGCTGTGGTAAAATCTACTTGTCCTAAGTCTGCGCCACCTATATCCGTGTTTGGTCTTCCAAGACCATAGTTAGCTAAAATATCATAATGCTCTTGTTCTTGAGTATGATAAACACTAGTAATAAACCTTAGGCTTAAATTTTCGGTAGCGTCATAACTAGCTTTAAGGGCTCCAAAATAGGTTTCATACTGATCATCTTCACGACCTTGATAACGTATCACGATAGCTTGTGGATCTTGTAGTGTTCCAAAATTAGTTTGTCTAAATCGTGGCTCAAATTCATAACTGTTAATCGCAATGTTACCTAAAAAGCCCAGTTCTAACTTTGGATTGATTTTATAAGTCAAGTAGGTCTGTGCGTCAAAGAATCTTGGTATAGCATTAGCTTCGGTTTCTCTAGAATTTACTAATAAACTGTTATCTCTGTAACGCACACCTAGTATTCCTGTAAACGCTTTCGCGAAAGCGTCTCCTTCAACAAACGCATTAACACCTAGTAAACTGGCATCTATTCCTGCACCAAAGGCTGTAGGGCGACGGTAATCAATGTCTAATACAGAACTCAGTTTATCACCATATTTAGATTGAAAACCACCAGCACTAAAGTCTACACTACGCACCATATCTGAATTTACAAAACTCAATCCTTCTTGCTGACCGCTGCGTATTAAGAATGGTCTATAAACTTCAATTTCATTGATGTAGATTAGGTTTTCATCAAAGTTTCCACCGCGAGCACGATATTGTGTGCTTAATTCATTGCTGCCGCTTACACCAGGTAATGATTTTAAAATGTTCTCTACACCAGGTTGTGCTCCAGGGATTTTACGTATCACCTTTGCACTTATGGTTGTAATACCTTCTAGGTCCTCACGTGTAGTAGTGTTTAAAACTACTGTGTCTATAATCTCAATACTTGAAACCATCACAGGATTTAATTCATAAACCTGAAGATTTTTAAGGGTTAATTCCTTTTGTCCACCTTTATAACTTATTGCGGTAAATGTGATGACCACTTTTTGATTTGCAGGCACTTTTAATTGATAGAATCCATTTTCATTAGAGGCTGTTCCAATTGTAGTGCCTTGTATAGATACATTTACATCTTTTACAGGTTCATTAAATTCATCTAGAATAACACCTTGTATAGTGGCTTGTTGAGCCATTGTGATAAGGCTTAAAAGGAATGCAGCGAGGAAAAGGTAGGTCTTCAAATGTCTTAATTAAATCTTGCGGAAAAACGTAGCTTCAAATGTAGTGCTATTTCCAGCATTGTCCGTTACGATTACTTTAAGGTGGTTTTCACTATCTGTAACGACATTATCTGAAAAATCGTGTTTTATGATACCAGTTTTATAATCGTACTCCATGAGAATGAATTTGCCATTTACTGTTGCTCGATATCCGTCAATGCCACTGTCTTTATCTGCAATAGATAGTTTTAATGTTTTATTCTTACTAATCCATTGTTTGTTTTTAAAATTGATGGGTTTAATAGTAGGTTTTTTATCATCCTTAGTAATGGCATAAGTACCCATTATTTTACTGTAAGCAGTCAGTTTGTTGCCATTGCGTTTTGTGTTAACGTGATAGGCAGCACCCCATGAGGTAATACGTGCAATGTAGTATTGATCCAGATTATCACCAGCTTTTGAGCTTATATCAAATTCAAGTATAAAGTTTTTATGCAACGGTACAATGTCTCTATGAATAGTTATGGTGTCTAAGTTTTCTTTGATTTCTAATAGTTGGTCTTCATATAAAGCACCTTTGGGAATTGTGAGGTTAAATTTCCCCATTTTACTATTGAATGTGGTTGAATGACTTACATATTCTAATCCGTCATTATCAGGTGCTAATAATTCTGTAGGCGGTTGATCATTAATGATGTCTACAACAATCTTACTGGTATTGTTTTGGTAATCTTTGATTTCAATATGATAGCTGCTATTAGATCCAGGTTCATAAAGGGATAGTTTACCATCGTTAATTGAATTGCCGTAAAGGCTTAATGGACTTCCTGGTGGAATAAATAATTTTGAAATACGACTTTTCTTTTCTTTGAAAAACTCATAATCAATCATTTGATTCAAATATCTGGTCTCACTAAATGCATAAGTGTCAAAACAAATTTCAAAATTAGGAGTACCGTTAAAGCTGGTTTTAATTTGATAAACACCATTCTGGTTATTACCACCATTTTGACGGTCACTGGTATTAACGCCTATACCTATCGTACCATATGCATTTAGCTTTTCTGTTTTAAACCCACCAGTTTTTAAAGGTATAAGCCTTAAAAGAGTAGGTTCATTCTTTCCATTTATAGTTGCGTTTTCATCTAGTGGATAGGCCATTACTTGCTTTACTAACGGCTTTTTAGTGTCTGGTACATTAATACCCATCATCATTGGGTTGATAGGTCTTGCAGCACTGTCCCTAATTTCAAAATGTAAGTGAGGTCCACCGCTACCGCCACTATTACCACTAAAGGCAACTACCTCACCTTGATCTACTCTCAATTCAAGATCAGTTGGGAAAAGTTGGATTTCATAAGTTTCATTATCGTACTGTCTTTTTTTAAGATACTCTTCTATACGAGGAGATAATTTATCTAGGTGTGCATATACGCTAGTGTATCCGTTAGGATGTGTGATGTAAATAGCTTTACCATAACCATAGCGTTCAATTTTAATACGACTAACATAACCAGAAGCTGTAGCATAAACTTTTAAACCAGTGCGCTGGTTTGTTTTAATATCTAAACCACTATGAAAGTGATTAGAGCGCAATTCTCCAAAAGTTCCAGATAATTTTAATTCAATATCTAGTGGATTCTTGAAATAACCTTCAGGAATATTTTTTTGGTTTTGGCTTGCGCCAAAATTGGACACAACGAGCAATGAAAAGAAGAAAATTATTTTTTTATGTAACATAGGCTAAATATAATAGGCTTGCGCCAACTTGCAAAGAGATTTCTTACTGGTCTTTCAAACTTTGTTCCAATAATGTTTGATAAGTCTCGCGGTAATCCTAATTTTGTAAGAACAGTATAAAATTTGCTCAAGTGCCAACACTTTCTTCCCAAATTGCAACCATAGAGCTTAAAATCAAAGCTTTAATTGAAGAAAATGTGCGATTAAAAACGCAGAATGAACAGCAAAAGGCTGAAATGTCCTTGCTAGAAGACGATAATAAAGAGCTCGTTGAGGCGTTAAAAGTTAGTGAAGAGAGAATTGTGGCACTTAAAACCGCAAATGCTATGCTGGGTAGTGACGATTATAAAACAAAAACCAAGCTCAAAATAAACGCATTGATTCGTGAACTCGATCAGTGTATAGATCAAATAGCTTCATAGTGGCAGATAAACTAAAAATAAAGATTTCAATTGCAGATCGTGTTTATCCACTAACCATAGATCCTTCTCGTGAAGAAGGTTTGCGTAAAGCAGCAAAAAATATCGAGGCGATGATTAAACAGCTTGAAAGCAGTTATGCCGTAAGAGATAAGCAAGACGTTCTAGCGATGTGTGCTCTTCAATTTGCAGCAAAAGCTGAACAAATAAATATAGATAGTAGTGAAGATGTAGCCCAGGCACAAGAACAGTTAGAAGTCTTGAGCCAGTTATTATCACAACAATTATCTTAGTCGTTCTTTAAACATAAACAGTTACTACCTGCACTTGTTTCATTTTTTGGTGAACTCAACACGTAATTCTTTAAAAAAGGTGAGTCGTGGTTGTAAAAGCAAGCCGAACCTATGAGCCGGATCCTTGATCAACCAGTTAACCTTAAACTTTATTTAAGGAGTTCATTCAAAACCCAACTTGTGCAGGTTTTTTTATATATAATAACCAATGGAAACATCAGCAATGACACCAATCATATATGCTATCGTAGCATTAATAGTAGGTCTAGCAATAGGCTACTTCATAGCAAAATCAATAGTTGAAAAAGGCAAAGCCTCACAACTTATAGCCGATGCACAGAAAGAAGCAAAATCTTTAGTTAAAGAAGCCCAAGTAGAAGGCGAAAAAATTAAAAATGAAAAAACTTTTAAGGCAAAAGAGAAATTTATAGAGCTTAAATCGCAACATGAGAAAGAAATCATGAATCGCGAAAAGAAAATGAGCGATGCTGAAAAGCGTACAAGAGATAAGGAGTCTAAAGTGTCTAGTGAACTTGCAAAAACTAAACAATTAGAGCAAAAATTATCCAATAAAATAAATGACTTAGATTCTAAAAGAGAGTCTATTCTTAAAAAACAAGCCGAAGTTGAAAAAATGCACGAGTCTCAGGTAAAACAACTTGAGGTTATTAGTGGAATGTCTGGTGAGGATGCTAAAAAACAATTAGTAGAGTCTTTAAAAGATAAGGCAAAGACCGAAGCGATGAGTATAGTGCAAAGTACTATCGAAGAGGCAAAACTTACCGCAACACAAGAAGCACGTAAAGTTATTATTAATACAATACAGCGCATAGGTACTGAAGAGGCTGTAGAAAATTGCGTTTCTGTATTCAATCTTGAGTCGGACGACGTAAAAGGTCGTATAATAGGACGAGAAGGTCGCAATATTAGAGCTATTGAAGCTGCTACTGGTGTTGAGATTATAGTTGATGATACACCAGACGCAATTATTCTTTCTTGTTTTGACTCAGTACGTAGAGAGGTAGCTCGTTTGTCATTACACAAATTAGTAACTGATGGACGTATTCACCCAGCTAGAATTGAAGAGGTTGTTGCAAAAACAAGAAAGCAGATTGATCAAGAAATTGCTGAGGTTGGGAAACGTACTGTGATTGATTTAGGAATACATGGTCTACATCCAGAATTAATTAAAATGGTAGGTAGAATGAAGTATCGTTCTTCTTATGGACAAAACTTATTGCAGCACAGTAGGGAAGTAGCAAAGTTATGTGGTACCATGGCAGCAGAGTTAGGGTTGAATCCTAAACTTGCAAAACGCGCTGGATTACTACATGATATTGGTAAGGTGCCAGAAACAGAAGATGAAACTCCTCACGCAATCTTAGGTATGAACCTAGCTGAAAAGCATGGTGAGAAACCAGAAGTTTGTAATGCTATAGGTGCTCACCACGATGAAATTGAAATGACATCATTACTTTCTCCTATCGTACAGGTGTGTGATGCTATAAGCGGTGCACGTCCAGGAGCTAGACGTCAGGTGCTAGACTCTTACATTCAGCGATTAAAAGATCTTGAAGAAATAGCATTTGGTTTCAACGGTGTTGAAAAAGCATATGCCATTCAAGCAGGACGTGAGTTACGTGTGATTGTAGAAAGTGAAAAAGTAAGCGATGATAAGGCAGCACAGTTATCGTTTGAAATTTCACAAAAAATTCAAACAGATATGACTTATCCTGGTCAGGTTAAAGTAACTGTTATAAGAGAAACTAGAGCTGTTAATATAGCAAAGTAATTAAGCTATATTTTCTTAAACTAAAAAGAGCGCTGCATCATGCAGCGCTCTTTTATTATAAAGTAAAACTCTAGTCGCCCCTACACGTCTAGAGTTTTCTTTTTGATCACCTTTTTACAGGTTTTCATATTCATAATAATTAGTGATGTGATTAAAATAAATCTCTCACAGCTTTTTAATTAATGCGTACTTAAAAAGTTTTGCTTAATTACTACGGTATAAAGTTAAGCAAATCTAGCTCATAAAAAATACCCTTTAAAGGGTATTTTTTATGTAACATGTTTAATTACATTAAATTAAACATTTGTTTATTCGTCATAAATATTCTTATAACCTTTTTCTTCGACTTCAAAAAACTTACCAGTTACATACCTATAATGTTCATCGAGTTGGGCAAGGTTTTTAAGGTCATCTTTATCTAACTGCAATTGTGCAGACTCAAGATTTTGCTTAATCCTACCTGGATTTGTAGATTTAGGAATCACGGCAGTTCCTCTTTGAGCTGACCAGTTGATTAGAACTTGTGCAGGAGAAACATTATGCTTATTTGCAATATTTTGAACTTCAGTTTTTTCAAACATATTAGGTTCGTTCTCTTGTTTCATTCCTTCAGATCTGTCTCCACTACCTAGTGGTGAATAGCCTGTAAGATGTATTCCTTTATTACTGCAATACTCAAAAAGTTCATTTTGCTGTAATAATGGATGAAGCTCAACTTGATTCATTTCAGGCACTTCATCTGTATTTGCGATAAGTTCTTCTAATTTTTGTTTACTGAAATTAGAAACTCCTATATGTTTTGCAAGACCTTTTCGTTTTAATTCTCCCATGGCGTTCCATGTATCAGTGATAGGCGCCTCTTGTGGTGTTAAATAATCTTCAGGACCTTCTGGCGACTGTACATCGGGTTTAAATGCGACTGGCCAGTGTATTAAATATAAATCTAGATAATCCAGTTGTAAATCCTTGAGCGTTTGTTTCATCGCTGGCTCTACATCTTTAGGTAAGTGAGCATTGTTCCATAGTTTTGATGTAATCCATACATCTTCTCTTTTTATTTCTCCTTTAGAGAATACCTCATTAAATGCTTCTCCTATTTCTTTCTCATTACCATATATAGCGGCGCAGTCTATGTGTTTATAACCAGATTCTAAAGCGCTGATTACAGCATTTTTAACCTCGCCTGGTTTTGATTTCCATGTTCCTAATCCTATAGGGAATAGCTCATCACCATTTTTAAATTTTAAAGATTTCATAAGTTTTAGTTTTTTTATAAAGTTAGCTTTCGCGTAAGCGAGATAAAAGCAATTCTACTACTTTGACATAACTTTAATAGAAAATAACTAAGCCCTAGGATGGTGTTTTTCCATAATTTTAGTGAGGTGAGCACGATCGACGTGCATATATATTTCTGTGGTGGTGATACTTTCATGTCCTAGCATCATTTGAATAGATCTAAGGTCAGCACCATTCTCTAAGAGGTGCGTGGCAAATGAGTGTCTGAACGTGTGTGGACTAATTTTTTTTGTAATACCTGCTTTAATTTTAAGCTCTTTTATAATGTGAAAAATCATTGCTCTAGTCAGTCCTGCACCACGTCTATTAAGGAAAAGAGTGTCTGTATGTTGTGGTTTAATAGGTATGTGGCAACGTATCTCATCTCTATAAAGATTGATAACGTTTATAGTAAATTCTCCTATAGGTATAAATCGTTGTTTATCTCCTTTACCAGTTACCTTTATAAAGCCTTCTTCAAAAAATAGGTCACTTATCTTCAGTGTAATGAGTTCACTCACGCGTAGTCCACAACCGTACAATGTTTCTAGTATAGCACGATTGCGCTCGCCTTGTGGTGTAGATCGATCTATGGAATTAATAAGTGTGTCAATCTCACTTGTGCTTAAAGTGTCTGGAAGTTTGCGACCTATTTTAGGCGATTCTATTAATTCTAGTGGGTTGTCTTTTCTATAATCTTCAAGAATTAGGTAATTGAAAAATGCTTTTAAACTGCTTAAAGCTCTTGCTTGGGATCTGGCAGATACGTTTTTTGCGAGTTCATAAATATAATCTCTGATTGTATTTGTGGTAATGTGTGTCGGTGATTGAGATATCTTGTGATCTGTTAACCAAGTCGTAAACTTCTCTAGGTCGCGTTTATAAGCTTTTATGGTATTATCTGCTAGACTGCGTTCCAATCTAGAGTATGTCAAAAAGTCCTTAATGCTGTGTTCCCATTTCATAATTGTAAAGGTAGAAGTATTACTATTTATAAATTAGGATAATGAGGTCGTGTTAATTAAAAATTAATACATCGGCTTAAAAGGTTGACAGTTAATAATTGGCATTTTTCAATTAACATCCTTTAAGACTCCTTATATTTTTTTTAATACATACCGGTTTAGGACGCAATTATATTTGCACCGAACTAATAAAAAATCAAAATATTATGAAAAAAATTGCATTAAGTTTAATTTTAGGGGTATTTGCTTTTGGATTATCATCAGCTCAAGAAATTGATTTTGGAGTTAAAGGTGGTGTTAACTTTGCAAAATTAACAGGCGATAGTGTTGAAGACGCAGATGGTAGAACTGGTTTTCATGTAGGTCTTACAGGTGAATATATGTTCAACGACACTTTTGGATTACAAGGTGAGGTAGTATACTCTACGCAAGGATTACAATCAGAAGATGAGATTTTAGGGCAGAATGTTGAACAAGTATTAAAATTAGACTACATCAATGTACCAGTGTTAGCTAAATTTTATATCGCTGATTCTGGATTCTCTATTGATGCAGGACCACAAATAGGTTTCTTAGTAAGTGATAAGTATGAAGTTAACGGTGAAAATGTTGATGAAGAACTTAATGCAGAAACGATTGATCTAAGTGTAGGTGGTGGACTAGCTTATAAATTCAAAGAAGGTACTTCTCTAGAAGGATTTAATGTTAGCGCACGTTATATGATTGGGCTAAGTAATGTCTATAAAGATAATGACACTTTCGGTGATGATATCACTAATTCAAATTTACAGATTTCATTAGGATATAAATTCTAAGGAGATTATAAACGATGATTTAAAAAGCAGCCGCAGGGCTGCTTTTTTTGTTTCACGCTTTCGCGAAAGCGTAATTACCAATATCTTTAAACCATGAAAATACACATCATTAATGGTCCTAATTTAAATCTATTAGGGAAGAGAGAACCAGAAACATATGGTTCTAAAAGTTTTGAAGATTATTTTAGAGAGCTACAATTCGCTTTTAAAGAAATTGAGCTTTCATATTATCAGTCCAATATTGAAGGAGAACTAATTAATGAATTACATGCTGCTCAACAAAATGGAGTAGATGGTGTAATTTTTAACGCTGGTGGTTACACGCATACCTCTGTAGCGATAGGAGATGCCGTTGCTGGTATAAGCGTTCCTGTAATTGAGGTCCATATCTCTAATGTGATGGATCGAGAAGAATTTAGACATGTCTCCTATATCTCAAAAAATGCTGCTGGGATCATTAGTGGTTTTGGTCTTAAAGGCTATGAACTAGCCATTAAAAGTTTTAAGTTATAAAAAAAGGCCACTAGAAATAGTGGCCTTTTTAATATTGATGAAAACTGATTTCTACCAGTTATCAGAAAGTATTTGAATACCATCAACTAGCCACCATATACCTATACCACCTAAAGTGATAATGAAAAGTATATTCCAGTACCATGGGCTACCTAAGTACCATCTGTGAGCAGCAAATCCTCCTAAGAAGAACCATAAAGCAGCTGCAATCCACATTTCTTCATCAAGTGCCGCAGCAGCTGGAGAAGAAAGAGTAACCGTTGTAGTAGATTCCTCAACAGTTGTTGTCGTGTTAACTGTAGTAACAACGTTGCGTTCTACTGGGAAAGAAGCAAAACTTAATGTGCTTACCAGCATGAAAATGCTCATAAGAGCTAGAGTCAATTTAGTTTTCATATTAGAAAATTTAGTTAGTTATATTTACCAAATATATAATTTATAATGAATAAGCACCTTCTTATTGTAGTAATCTTCTTCTCAATATTCTCTAATGCACAAGAACATGAGTACCTAGGTTTTTTGAAATTACCAGACAGTACATTTATATCTTATAAAGTTAATTTTACTGAGAAAGAAGGTTTTATTAAAGGATATTCTTATACAGATATGAATGGAGATCACGAGACTAAATCGTCAATTGTTGGACGATTTAATGATCGTAAGAATACTTTAGAATTTAGAGAGGTTTCAACTATTTATACCAAGTCTGATATTACCGAACTTGATTTTTGTTACGTGTACTTTACTGGTAAAACTAGAAAACTTAACGGTAAGGCTGCAGTAGAAGGAACTTTTAAAAGCTACTATGATGACTTAACGAGTTGCATTGATGGTGAGTTGAGTCTTAACGCTGCTGATAAAATTGAAAAGCGAACTGAACGATTTGAGAGATTAGTCGCAAAGTCTAATAAAATTGCAGATAGCACTAAGCAAAAAATAGACATGAATCAATTCATGAGTCGTTTTGAAGATAATAGATTGAAAGGTGGAGAAAAGGTAAATATTATATGGAATCAAGATTATTTGAAATTGATGATTTGGGATCCAGGAACAGTAGATGGTGATATCATTAAAATCACTTTAAATGGTAAAGACATTTTGTCTTCCTATAGTACGGTAAAGAAGCAAAAAGAATTAGAACTACAACTTACAGAAGATGTCAATACAATTATTGTCACTGCTTTAAATGAAGGTAAAGAGGCGCCTAATACCGCAAAAATCAAATTATCTGATGGAAAAGGAGAGACCATCGATTTATTATCAAGTCTTGTTGTAGGTGAAGAAGTTACTCTAGTCTTTTATAGAGAAAAACCACAGATCAATAAAAAATAAAAAAAGCTCTAAAATATTATTTTAGAGCTTTTTTTATTTTTTAAAATGTTTTTAAAGACTAAACACAATTCCTGCATTTATACTACTGCGGCCATTTCTAGCTGCTTCACCGTCATTCTCCTTAAATACATCGTTTAATCCGGATTGTGCATCGTATTCAAAGAATATTTTTGCTTGATCTGAAATAGGAATGCGAACACCTATACCTGTATTAAATCCAAAATCGGTACTACTAAATGCTTCAGAAACATCCGAGTCATTTGCAAGAGCTGTTGCATCATTTAGAAAACCTACATAACCTCCAAAGTGTAAATACCAATTATCACTTCTTCCAAAATGTAAAACACCAGTTACAGGAATTGTCGTGTAGCTGAGTCTGAAGTCTGTTATTAAAGTACCGAATTCATCAGATACAAAACCATCTGCCCAGCCTTTTTGATCTAGTATAATTTTAGCTTTAATTCCCCATCGATCACTAAAATAATATTCTGCACCTACAGCTGCATTAAAGTTGAAATCAGATTTAGTATTGTCAAATGCGTTAGAGACGTTAGAGATATTTAATCCTGCACTTCCCATCACTTCAATAAGCCCTTTTTCTTGTGCTTGTCCAGTTAAGCTTAATGATACACAGGTGATTAAAGTTAATAATAGTTTTTTCATATTATAAATTTGGTTAGTTAAGGCCCTAATGTATCTAATTTATTAAATAAAATTTCAATTTATAGGAAAATACTTTGGTCGAGATGTTCATTTGTTAATTGGGAGCATTTAACAATTTGATTAACAAATAATTGTGTTTTAAATATGGTTATCTCCTGAGATAAAAAACTAAATGATGAAAAACAAATTTTTTGCGGCTATGTTGCTCGCATTTTCTAGTGTCTTACTAACAAGCGCGCAAGAAAAAAGATCGACAGATTTATCCTGTTTATTTCCAGAACCCAAGTCATGGGATTTTGGAATTCAAGTGAATCAAGGATTAGAGCGAAGTTCTTATTCTAATTTTCAGGGCACAGGTGGTTTTTCTCAAACCGATGGTATTACCAGACTAGCATTTTTTGCGCAGTATCAAATTAATAAGAATTCCAATCTGAAAATGGAATTAAGTGCTGGTTTATACTACCGATTAGCTTCTACCATATCTATACAATACGGTTATCAATTTGCGCCTCGTTGGACTGCTTACGGTGGTCTGGCAGTTGAGTATGCTGGCAGTTATAATTTCTATGATAGTAGAGAAAATAATCCTCAATACAGATCCATAATGCCTAGATTTCAACTAGGTGTCCGGTATCAGGCAAGTAAAAGTATTTTTATAGATTTAAGGTATGAAGGAGATATTCTTAAAAGAACTCAGCTTCAAAATTTATCTACATCCAGAGGTAGAATAAATACAGTTACATTAGGTATGGGAATTAAGTTTTAAAAGTTAAATTTTTAAAACAAATTAAAAAAGCCTCAATTTCAATAAGAAATTGAGGCTTTTGATTTATTATCAATCTTACTTTATAAGTGAATCACTTCACCATATGCGTCTGCTACAGCTTCCATTACCGCTTCACTCATTGTCGGGTGTGGATGCACCGCTTTTAACACTTCGTGACCAGTAGTTTCTAGTTTACGACCTAGAACTGCCTCGGCAATCATGTCAGTAACACCAGCACCTATCATGTGACATCCTAACCATTCACCATATTTAGCATCAAAAATCACTTTTACAAAACCATCTTTTGCTCCAGATGCGCTTGCTTTTCCAGATGCGCTGAATGGAAATTTACCAACCTTTAATTCATAACCAGCTTCTTTAGCTTGTGCTTCTGTCATACCTACACTCGCAATTTCTGGAGTAGAGTATGTACAACCAGGTATGTTACCATAATCAAGTGGTTCTACATGCATGTCTGCAATTTTCTCTACACACAAAATACCTTCGGCACTTGCCACGTGAGCTAGAGCTGGACCAGCTGTAATATCACCTATGGCATAATATCCAGGTATGTTAGTTTGATACCAGTCATTAACTAGTACTTTACCACGATCTGTAGATATTCCTATTTCTTCTAGACCTATGTTAGATAAGTTAGTCTCAATTCCTACCGCACTTAAAACGATATCAGCTTCAAGAATTTCTTCTCCTTTTTTAGTTTTTACCGTTGCTTTAACGCCATTACCAGATGTATCTACACCAGTAACTTCACTAGACGTCATGATTTTAATGCCTGCTTTTTTAAAGCTACGTTCCATTTGCTTAGAAACGTCAATATCTTCAACAGGTACAATACGATCTACATACTCTACTATAGTAACCTCAGTTCCCATAGAGTTATAGAAATAAGCAAACTCAACTCCTATTGCTCCAGATCCTACTACGATCATTTTCTTAGGTTGCTTTTCTAAAGTCATAGCTTCACGGTAACCTATTACTTTTTTACCATCCTGTGGTAAATTAGGAAGTACACGAGACTTTGCACCAGTAGCTATAATAATATGCTTTCCTTCAACAGTTGAAGTAGATCCATCTTCAGCTTTTACCTCTATTTTCTTTCCCTTTTTAACGGTACCGTAACCCATGATGACATCTATCTTATTCTTTTTTAATAAGAACTGTACACCTTTACTCATTCCGTTAGCAACATCACGAGAACGTTTCACAACCGCGTTAAAATCTTTATCTACACCAGTAACTTTAAGACCATAATCTTCGGCATGGTTGAGGTAATTGAAAACATCAGCACTTTTAATTAGTGCTTTTGTAGGGATACAACCCCAATTCAAACATACTCCACCTAGAGATTCCTTCTCTACAATAGCAGTTTTCAAACCTAATTGAGACGCGCGTATTGCAGTTACATATCCACCAGGTCCACTACCTAAAACGATTACATCATATTTACTCATATCTGTCAATTTTTAAGAGTCACAAAAATATGGAATAAAGTCCAACGGATTGTAAATTTGCACAACCTTATTCTTATGTATAAATCTATAGTACGACCGTTACTTTTCTCCTTTGATCCAGAGGCAGTTCATCATTTTTCTTTTAAAAGCATCAAATTATTGAGCAAAGTGCCTGGTTTTAGTGCGCTTTCGCGAAAGCGTTATAAACAAAATCATCCTGCTTTAAAAAGAGAACTCTTTGGTTTACAGTTTGAGAATCCAGTAGGAATGGCAGCAGGATTTGATAAAGATGCTAAAGCATTTAAGGAATTTTCAAATCTTGGTTTTGGATTTATAGAAATAGGAACGCTGACACCAAAGCCGCAAGATGGAAATCCTAAGCAACGATTGTTCAGATTAAAGAAAGACCAAGCGATTGTAAACAGAATGGGATTCAATAACGGTGGAGTAGATGCTGCTGTAGAACGATTGAAAAAAAATCCAAAGCTAGGCCAACCTAATCACGTTTTAATAGGTGGAAATATTGGGAAGAACAAACTCACGCCTAATGAGGATGCGGTAAACGATTACATCATTTGTTTTGAAAAGCTGTTTGATTATGTAGATTATTTTACAGTAAATGTGAGCTCACCCAATACACCAGGATTACGCGAGCTGCAAGATCGCAAACCGCTAACGCACATACTTCAAACACTTCAAGACTTAAATAATAAAAAGGTTAACAGAAAACCTATACTTCTTAAAATTGCTCCAGATTTGACTGATGATCAGTTACTAGATATCATAGGAATAGTAGAAGATACTCAAATTGATGGAGTCATATCTAGTAATACAACCATTTCTAGAGAAGGATTGCAATCAGAAGAAAGTCTAGTAAAACAAGCTGGCGGATTGAGTGGTGCGCCACTTACTCAAAGAGCCACAGAAGTAATTGCCTTTTTACATCAAAAAAGCAATGGCGCGTTTCCTATCATAGGTGTAGGAGGCATCATGACGGCTCAAGACGCCATTGACAAAATGAATGCTGGTGCCAGTCTCGTACAATTGTATACAGGATTTGTATATGAAGGGCCTAAGTTGATTAGAGATATTAATAATGCTATAGTTGCTCAAGGATTGTGATAGAGTCACTGGTATCTTTTGCATTTGCAACCTTACTGCTTGCCATTTCTCCAGGACCAGATAATATTTTTGTCCTAACACAATCGGTAGCTCGTGGTTCTAAATATGGAATTGCCATTGCTAGTGGATTGATTACAGGTTGCATAGTTCATACATCTGTAGTTGCATTTGGTTTTGCCATTGTCATAAGAGATAACGAGTGGTTGTTATATGCTATAAAAATAGCTGGAGCCATTTACTTACTTTACTTAGCTTACAAAATTGTTAAGTCTGATGATTCTATAGAATTTGGAGCTGAAAAAGCATCTAATAAAAGTCTATGGAAACTCTACAAAGTCGGCATCACCATGAATTTGCTAAATCCTAAAGTAACCTTATTCTTTCTAGCTTTATTACCACAGTTTGTAATCGCAAACTCTTATCCCGATTGGATTCAAATTTATGTGCTAGGTGGTGTTTTTATGCTTGTTTCTTTAATGACTTTCTATACGATTGCCTTGCTTGCCGGAAAAGCAGCAAGTTTCATAAAATCTTCTCGATGGTTTGCCCCAGCTATGAAATGGGTGCAGATCGTAGTTTTTATAGGGATTGCGGTGGCGATATTGATTCCTTAAAAAAAACGATGATAAACAATTTTCACTTTTAAATTTTCTTAATTAGCTGTCCTTTAAGGTTTTTGAAAAATTGATAGCAGTTTCAATAAGCGCAAGATGTGAATAGGCCTGTGGAAAGTTTCCTAGTAGTCTTTTGGTTTCAAAATCTATATCCTCACTAAACAATCCTAAGTGATTACTGTACGATAACAACTGGTCAAAATACTTACGAGCTTTCTTGGTTTCTCCTATTTTGTTAAGACTATCTATAAACCAGAATGAGCAAATCGTAAAACTAGAAGACGGCTCACCAAAGTCGTCTTGATTCTTATATCTATACATTAATCCATCGCGGCATAATTCTTTTTCTGTTGCTTGTACGGTGCTTATAAAACGAGAATCAGTTGCTTTAATAAATCCATACTGTTCCATTAACAACGTCGAGGCGTCTAAATCTTTTGAACCATAAGATTGGGTGTATGCTTGTACTTCTTCGCTCCAAGAATTTTGGTAAATATCCTCATAAATTTCTGCTCTTAATGTTTTCCAATCTTTCAAAGGTTCATTACGTCCTAATATTTCACCTACTTTAATAGCTCGATCCATAGCGACCCAACAAAGTAATTTTGAAAACGTGAAATGTCTATCTTCTGTACGCAGCTCCCATATACCTTTATCTGGTTCTTGCCAGTGCTGTTCTACTATTTTAGTAATTCCTTTAATAATGGTCCACAGTTCTTCGCGGTTTTCTAGAGTGGTTTCAAATTCTACAAACTGGCGATATATAACCTCCATTAGAATCCCATAGATATCATTTTGCTTCTGTATGTAAGCAGCGTTGCCTATGCGCACAGGCTGCGAATTCTGATACCCATCTAGATGGTCTAGAAAACTCTCTGTAAGGTCACGCTCACCATTAATTCCATACATGATTTGAATTTTTTCATCTTTATCAGGTATGGTATTTATAACAAATTGTAAAAATTTACGTGCACTTAATGGATGCCCTAAATCTGCAATGACTTTAATTACCATAGAAGCATCTCGTATCCAACAAAAACGATAATCCCAGTTTCTTACCTCACCGATGGTTTCTGGTAAACTCGTGGTAGCAGCAGCTAGTACAGCTCCAGATTTTTCATAAGAAAGTACTTTGAGAGTAAGAGCACTACGTACAATTTCATTTTGATAGATCGGATAGCGAGTCGTTTTTTCACTCCAGTCCATCCAGTAGGTTTTAGTACGCTGGAATTTAAGATAGCATCTGTCTAGACTTTGCGGACTCAATTTCTCATGATAACTCACTAATAAATAGGCGTTACCAGTCAATGTTATAGTTTGCTGGTTGACAATGTCGCTATAATTGAGATCGCTGTATAAAAACAAAGAATCATATTTACCATCTTTAGTCTGGCTATGGATATACTCTTCTTCAATCGTAGTAAATACTTTGCTAGAAGCATATTCTAGACGTGGATCATACTGTACGGAAAATTGTGGCCTTCCTTTCAACAGTCTTATAAACCTTATGATATCTGGCGGCGTATAATAACTGCCATCTTCTTGCTGGTAACGTGGCATAAAATCAATTACCTGAAATGCATCGATTCCATTATCGTAAGTGGTGCTTAGGATATTAGTTTGCCATAGATATTCCTGAGATATAGAATAATCATCAGTGATTATAAAACTGAGAGAACCACCTTTTTTGTCATCTAGTAATTTTGCAAATACAGATGCAGAATCAAATATGGGAAGACAGCACCAGTCAATTGAACCTTTTTCAGAAATAAGGGCTGCGCTTTGGCAGTTACCTATAATTCCATAATTTAAATTATTCATAATAATCGTATAATTTTCTTTAGGGCAAACAGATTTTTCCGAAATTTAAGGATTAATCAATAATTCAAACCAAAGGATTTATCTTTATGTTAAAAACATTAATAGTTTCTAATAGATTACCCTTACAATTAAACATTGAAAACGGTAAAGTTTCCTCTTCTCCTAGTGTTGGTGGGCTGGCTACAGGACTTAAATCTGTACATAAAGAGAGTAATGGAATATGGATAGGGTGGAATGGACTTATACAGGAAGATGTTGATTCACAGTTAGAAAGTGCTGTGGAAAAAGCGGTTCAAGAGCAACAATGTGCCTCTGTAGCATTGTCTCAAGAAGACTTAGACGGCTTTTACTATGGGTTTAGCAATCATACCATATGGCCCATGTTTCATTATTTTATGGAATATGCAAAATTTAGTAACAAATATTGGGAATCCTATAAAAGGGTAAATGAAAAATTTGCGCAAGTAGTATTAGAAAACTTAGAAGAAGGTGATACCGTCTGGGTGCATGATTATCAACTTATGTTGTTGCCACAACTTATAAAAGAAGAACGTCCAGATGTGTCTGTTGGTTTCTTTTTACATATTCCATTTCCTTCGTTTGAAGTTTTCAGAACAATTCCATGGCGTGAGCAGATTTTAAATGGACTTTTAGGTGCTGATCTTATTGGGTTTCATACTTATGATTATGAGCGACATTTTTTAAGTTCGGTAAGTAGGATTTTAGGCTATGCGACTAGTTTTAATAGTATCACTCTGGCAGATCGTGTCGTGACAGTAGATTCCTTTCCTATGGGTATTGATTATGAAAAGTTTTCTTCTTTTTCAAAAGCGAACCAACAACAAACAGATATAACGCAGAGTGAACTACAACGCAGATTATATCATCATCAAGAAGAAACTCCTGAGGCTAAAATGATTCTGTCTATTGATAGACTAGATTATACAAAAGGTATCGCAAACCGTATCAAGGCTTATGAGCGGTTCCTAGAGAAATATCCAGATTATATTGAAAAGGTGCGACTAGTCATGTTAGCGGTTCCCAGTCGTTCAAACGTTAAACAATATAAACGATTGAAAAAAGAAATTGACGAGCTAGTAGGACGTATCAATGGAAAATTTGCCACCGTAAGTTGGACGCCTATCTGGTACTTCTATAGGTCTATGCCATTTACCAACTTAATAGATCTTTATACTTCTTGTGAGGTGGCTCTTATAACACCTATACGTGACGGAATGAATTTAGTTGCTAAAGAATATATCGCCTGTCGTACTGATCGCACAGGTGTATTGATTTTAAGTGAGATGGCAGGTGCAGCAAAGGAAATGAATGAGGCATTACTCATTAATCCTAATGACCTCGAATTGATTGCAGACACCATAAAGAAAGCTATAGAGATGCCTGTGATTGAGCAAAAAAAACGTAATAAATATATGCAAAGTCGCCTGAAACGCTACAATGTAGAGAAATGGGCAGAAGATTTTATGAACAAGCTTAAATCCGTTAAAAGAAATGAAGAGTTGGTAAAGACTAAATTAATAAACTCTAATTGTAAAGAGGAATTGTTACAACGATATAAAGAATCTCAGAATAGAATCTTCTTTTTAGATTATGATGGGACTTTAAGAGGTTTTGTTAACGACCCTAGCGAAGCACATCCAGATGAAGAAATTTTAAATTTAGTACGCGGTTTAAATGAATTGCCACGTACTGAAGTTGTGATTATCAGTGGCCGCGATGCAGATACTTTGGGAGAATGGTTTAAGGATATTCCAGTGGTTCTTATTGCAGAACATGGAGTGCTTAAAAAGAACCTAGGTGATGAAAAATGGCGTCTAACTGAGACCATGAATACAGACTGGTTTCCGACTATAGAGCCTATTCTTCAAAAATATGTTGATCGTACTCCTGGTACATTCATAGAGAAAAAGAAATATTCCTTAGTATGGCACTATCGTAAGGCAGATCCTGATTTAGGTGAGCAACGAGCTACAGAGCTCTCTAACGTTATTAAAGAGCTAAGCATCAACCGTGGTTTAAGCGTTCTTTATGGTAACAAAGTCATTGAAATAAAAAGTATGAATGTTCACAAAGGTAAAGCGGCAACTAATCATATATTAAGTTCAGAAAAAGATTTTGTTTTTGCTATTGGAGACGACTGGACTGATGAATTTATGTTCCAAGATCTACCAGAAGATGCCGTTACTGTAAAAGTAGGACGTGTAAATACTGCCGCACGATATTATATAGAAAGACAAGAAGATGTAGCAGGTTTGTTGAGTTTGTTTATATCTTAAAAAAGAGTGGTTGTAATCAATTAAGTGGCGTTGTGATAATTATGTGATTCTTATCATTCATATTTGAACTCAGATTTGATAGAAAAGAAATTACAATTGAAAATTAAACTTCCCCTTAATTTTTGCTTGAACCTTAAGGCCTCTTAGTTTTTAAGAGGCTTTTTGCGTTAAAAATAAGAAGTTGAAATCGTTTTCGTAAACCTTAAATCCACATTATCTTTACACTCTGATGGAAAAGGTAAAAATCATAGAATGTCCGCGTGACGCAATGCAAGGAATTAAAGAAATGATTCCTACAGATTTGAAGGTGCAATACCTTCAGTCCTTATTGCGATGTGGATTTGATACCATAGATTTTGGTAGTTTTGTTTCTCCTAAAGCAATACCGCAACTAGTGGATACGGCTGAGGTTCTTTCAAAACTAGATCTTTCTAAAACAGAATCTAAACTGCTTGCTATTATTGCAAATCTACGTGGTGCAAAGGCTGCTTGTGAGCATCCAGAGATTCAATATTTGGGTTATCCGTTCTCTATTTCAGAGAATTTCCAGATGCGTAATACCCATAAAACTATTGCACAAAGTGTGGAGTTGTTGCAAGAAGTAATTGATATCGCTCAAAAGCATGATAAAGAGTTAGTAGTTTATATCTCGATGGGATTTGGTAATCCTTATGGAGATCCATGGAATGTGGAGATAGTAGGAGAGTGGACTGAGAAATTATACAAGATGGGCGTTAAGATTTTATCGCTTTCTGATACCATAGGTAGTTCAGATCCTGAGACGATTACCTATTTGTTCTCTAACTTGATTCCTAAATATCCTGAAATAGAATTTGGCGCACATTTACATACCACACCTACCACGTGGCATGAAAAAGTAGACGCTGCTTATAAAGCTGGTTGCCGTCGTTTTGATGGTGCGATTCAAGGTTTTGGCGGTTGCCCTATGGCAAAGGATGAACTTACAGGTAATATGCCTACAGAGAAAATGGTAAGTTATTTTAACGCCGTAAAAGCAGATTCAAACGTAAACGCGATGTCCTTTGAAAGTAGTTACAATGAAGCGACAAAAATCTTTACTAAGTATCATTAGGCTATATTTAAACAGTGACATTTCTAGAGTCATTGGGATCGGAATTTAATTTTATTCATATTTAAAATCTTATCAGAATCTTAACCTAGCACAGGTGTTTAAAGGTCTATTTTTGGAATAAACCACTATTTCATGGCACTTTTAGGTCCTATTATTAAGACAGCATTAAATCTTCACGAGACGATTACCGCGACGTCAGACCATGTGGTTGCGCAACGCAAAGTATTGGAGCATTTATTAAAAACGGCAAAGAGCACTTCTTTCGGCTTGTATTATGACTTTAATAGTGTTTTAGAAGGAGATGATATGGAGCACGCTTTCGCGAAAGCGGTACCGTTTTACGACTATCACAAAATGGACGAGCAATGGTGGTCTCGCATGAAAGAAGGAAAGCCCGATATCGCATGGCCAGGCGTACCAAATTTTCTTGCTAGATCTAGTGGTACCACAGGTAAAAAATCTAAAACAATTCCAGTCACAGATGAGATGATTGCGGCGATAAAAGCTGCAGGAACCAGGCAGGTAAGTGCATTGACTAATTTCAATTTGCCCACAGATGTATTTGAGAGTGAAGTCCTAGCACTAGGTAGTTCTACAGATTTGAGTGAAGAAAATGGTTTTACGATAGGAGAAATTAGTGGAATATCTGCCAGTAATATTCCAGAGTTTTTAGACTCTTTTTACAGACCAGGAAAAGAAATATCTTCCATAGACGATTGGGATGAGCGCGTTCAAAGAATAGCAGAAGAAGCTAAAAATTGGGATATAGGTATGTTAAGCGGTATTCCATCATGGTTAGAAATGATGCTTAGAAAAGTAATGGATTATCACAAGGTAGATTCTATTCATGAAATATGGCCTAATCTGTCGGTTTATACTTCTGGTGGTGTAGCATTTGAACCTTATCGCTCGAGCTTTGAAAAGCTATTTACAAAACCAGTTCAGATAGTAGATACCTATCTAGCTAGTGAAGGTTTTATAGCCTGTCAACAACGTCCAGAATCTAGTTCTATGCAGTTGATTACCGATGGTGGTATTTATTTTGAATTTGTGCCTTTTCAACCAGAATACGTGGAACAAGATGGTAGCATTTCTGATGATGCGCCAGTTCTAACTATGGATGAGGTAGAACCAGAGGTCGATTATGCTTTAATCATATCGACAGTATCTGGTGCATGGCGTTACTTAATAGGTGATACAATAAAATTTACAGACCTAGAAAGAGCCGAAATTAAAATAACTGGTAGAACTAAGTTTTTCTTAAACGTAGTAGGTAGTCAGTTATCAGTTCTTAAAATGGAAACCGCGATTACAGAATTACAAGAAAAATTTAATACCAGCATTAAAGAGTTTACCGTTTCTGCCAAGAAAATTGATGGCAACTTTCAGCATGTATGGTATCTAGGTACAGAAACAGAAACTTCAGAAAAAGAACTTGCTGAGGCTCTAGATCAATCGCTACAAGAAGCTAATAAAAACTATAAAGTAGCAAGAACCAAGGCACTAAAAGGTGTGCAAGTTCATAAAATACAACCAGAAACATTTGCACAATGGAACGATCACAATAAGAAAAAAGGCGGTCAGGTAAAAATGGAAAAAGTCATGGACGAAGAGAAGTTTAAAACGTGGGAAGAGTTTGTAAGTAGTCTATAAGTCTATTAATTTGGAACTTTGAGTGGCTTAGTCTTTGAGTCCTTGAAAAAATAAAGCTGTTGACAATTCACCAATCCAAGACTAATTAGGCGCTAGTTCATCTTGACTAGGCTTTTCTCCAGTTTCCCCATAACGATTAATCAATTCTAAAATCTCTTCAGGAGATAGGTAGAATTTACGCATGTGCTTTTTATATTTCTCAGACAGACTCGTGTGATTTAAAATAAATTCTTTAGTCTTTAAAATATATTCACCCATACCGTGACGCACGGCATAGTCGTCTGCGGCACGTTCTACTTCTTGAATGTGTGCATGTGAGTATAAGTATTTTAACCCAAAGAAAATCATATCTACAGTAGATCGAGAACGATAATCCATGACATGGCCTAGTTCATGACCCAACCATCCTGTAAGGACATCGCTTGGTATTTCGTTTATAGTAAAGATTTCATTTTCTACTTTAAATTCTTTGCTTATTAAAATGATATAACCGCGATTTTCTTTACTTCTAAAAATACTTTTATAAGTAGGTTGTGCTTGCATGAAATTCTTGCGCACCATATCATTGAACTTAAATTCTATTTCAGTATCCTTTAAGGCAGGATAAAAAGAGATCGCTTTTTCGGCTTCTTTTAAAATGGAATCTGGAGCTGTAATATTAGGGTATTGCATATATAGCAATATACGAGAGGTAATGATTTGATGTCGTGAAAATAGCGTTAAAGGTTAATTAACGATACCATAAAATGCATCCTTTAAAAAGGCGCTTGCTTTCCAAACTAACAAGTGTTAGTTTTGTGTAAACTTAACGACCTAATATCTGTGAGCAACTTTCATAACATAACATTATCTCAAGTCTATAAAGAGACAGACGATACTACGGTAATCGCCTTTGACGTTCCACAAGAACTTAAAGAAGAATTTAACTATCGTCCAGGTCAGTTTTTGACCTTGCGCGCTATGATAAATGATGAAGATGTGCGACGCAGTTATTCATTATGCAGCAGTCCGCTGGATAATGAGTGGAAAGTTGCGGTTAAAGAAATCTTTGAAGGTAAATTTTCTACTTATGTAAATCGTGAGTTAAAGACTGGTGATGTGTTACAGGTATCAGCACCTAGTGGTGATTTTGGAATCGAAGTATCAGAAGAGAATGATGCCAAAAACTATATCGCATTTGCCGCAGGTAGTGGAATTACACCTATGTTGAGTATCATTAAGACACATCTTGCTAGCGAACCTAATGCAAAATTCAAGTTATTCTACCTCAATAGAACCGTAAAATCAATTATATTTAAGGAAGAGATAGAAGCACTTAAAAACAAGTATTTGAGTCGTTTTGAGGTCTTTTACTTCTTAAGTCGTGAGCACAGAGATATTCCATTGTTTAATGGACGTTTTGACCAAGAAAAATTACAAACGCTCACACAGACGTTAATTAATGCACCACATACAGATCATGCTTTTATCTGTGGTCCAGAAGAGATGATTTTCTTAATAAGAGATGAATTAGTCGCTGCAGGAATGAAGAAAGAAAATGTTCATTTTGAACTCTTTGTAAGCGGATTAAGCGATGCAGATAAAGCTCGTGCCGCTGCAGCGTTAGAGAAAAAAGTAGATGGTGTAGATGTGACCATTATAGACGGTAGTAAAGAATTTCATTTTGTACTAGGTGATGATTATGATAACGTCCTAGATGGTGCCATAGGAGCTGGAGCAGATTTGCCATATGCCTGTAAAGGTGGTGTGTGCAGTACATGTAAATGTAAAGTGGTAGAAGGTAGCGTAGCCATGAAAGTGAACTATGCACTGACTGATGAAGAAGTAGAAAAGGGATTTGTGCTTAGTTGTGTAAGTGTACCAACGAGTAAGAAACTTGTTGTAGACTACGATGTCTAGAGTATAAAAAAAGTATGTTGTTATATCGCTTTCGCGAAAGCGGAACCACAACAAGTATATAGAAAGAAAAGTAAGTTCGCATCGCATGCGAACATCACAAATGCATGCGATGCGTCCACAACAAAGGATCATAGACGCAGTCGATGCGTCAAAAACATAATACCATGAGTGAAGCAGAAATCAAAAATTTAGAAGCGCAATTTGATGCTAAAATTGCGAGAGACGAAAAGATTGAGCCTAAGGACTGGATGCCTGAGAAGTATCGCAAGACGCACATCAGACAAATATCCCAGCATGCTCATTCTGAAATAGTAGGGATGTTACCAGAAGGGAACTGGATTACTCGTGCGCCGTCATTGCGACGCAAAGTAGCGCTACTGGCAAAGGTGCAGGATGAGGCTGGACATGGACTCTATTTATACAGCGCTTGTGAAACTTTAGGTATCACTCGTGAGCAGCTTTATGAAGATTTACATTCTGGTAAAGCAAAGTATTCTTCGATTTTCAACTACCCTACGATGACTTGGGCAGACATGGGAGCGATAGGCTGGCTAGTGGATGGTGCTGCGATTATTAATCAAGTACCATTGTGTAGTACCTCTTTTGGACCTTATGCTCGTGCGATGGTGCGTGTATGTAAGGAAGAAAGTTTTCACCAGCGCCAAGGATATGAAATTATGTTATCCCTATGTAACGGTAGTGAAGAGCAAAAAGAAATGGCACAAGATGCATTGAATCGCTGGTGGTGGCCGTCATTAATGATGTTAGGTCCTACAGATGCGGCAAGTACGCATACAGAGCAATCCATGAAATGGAAGTTGAAGCGTAAGACAAATGATGAATTACGCCAGCAATTTATAGATCAAACAGTACCACAAGCAGAACTTCTAGGACTTACTATTCCAGATCCAGATTTAAAATGGAATGATGAAAAGGGAAGTTATGATTTTGGTGCAATTGATTGGGACGAATTCTGGCAAGTAGTAAAAGGCCACGGACCTATGAATAAAAAACGCCTAGATGATAGACGTAACGCTTGGAACGATGGCGCTTGGGTACGTGAAGCAGCTACTGCTTATGCAGCAAAACAGAAACTTAAAAAAGAAGAGACTGCGCAAGCGGTATAGCTCGCTCGCTAGCAAGGGCGCATTGTATGCGTCCATTTTGAGTGTAGCGCATGCAATGCGCACGAACTAAAAATAAAATCATATGAGTCAAGAAATTCCACTTTGGGAAGTTTTTATAAGATCTAAAAACGGATTAGAACACAGACACTGCGGTAGCCTGCATGCCGAAGATGCTGAAATGGCAATGAATAACGCTCGCGACGTTTATACACGCAGGAATGAAGGTGTGAGCATATGGGTAGTAGAATCTAAAAACATTACTGCCAGTAGTCCAGAAGCAAGTGGCGAGTTATTTGAACCGGCAACAGATAAAGTTTACAGACATCCTACTTTTTATGAGTTACCTGAAGAATTAAAACACATGTAAAAAGCTTTGCTTTTTGCATGTGTTTTAATTCTTAAATCCAAACTTAAGTTGAAATTTAAATTTAAAGGCAATGAGTAAGGCTTATGATTTAGAAGAAAGATTAATCAGTTTTGCTGCTGATGTGGTTTTAGTTTTTGATAAACCAGCAAAGACCTATGCTTCTAAATATTATGCTGAACAATTGATAAGATCCTCAGGTTCTGTATCTCTAAATTTTAGTGAGTTTGCTGGAGCTGGTACTGAAAAGGATAAAATTAATAAATTAAGAATTGCTCTTAAAGAAATAAAAGAGTGTAACAATAATTTGAGAATTCAACTAAAAGCTGGTTTGGGAGATGTTAAGTATTTGAAAAAACTTCAAGATGAAGCTGAGCAGATTGTTAGAATTCTAGTTGCTATTATAAATAAACGATAAACCCTTTTAAATTTAAATTTCAGTTTAGATTTAAATTTAATACCACAATATCCATTATGGAAACCATTTCAAATTCAAAAACAAAAGTGATTTCAAATTCTGCAGTGCCTATTAAGGAATTAAATCCACAATTCCTAGAGTCTAAAGAAAATAAACAACACCTGATCGACTATCTTTTAGGTGTGGCAGATAACTATTTGATTCTTGGTCAGCGTCTAGGAGAGCTTTGTGGTCACGGACCTAACTTAGAACCCGATATTGCACTTACTAATATCTCACTTGATATGCTAGGTCAGGTGCGTAGTTTCTATCAATATATCGCACAATTAAAAGGTGATAAAACGACTGAAGATGATATTGCTTTTTTGAGAAAAGAGCGTGAGTACAAAAATGTATTGCTGGTAGAGCAACCTAACACCGACTTTGGATATGTAATTGTACGTCAATTTTTCTTTGATGTATATAATAGAATGTTTCTAGGAGCTTTACAACAAAGTGCCGATGAAACACTAAGAGCACTAGCCTTTAAAGGAATTAAAGAAGCGAGCTATCACGAGCGATTTTCTGGCGACTGGTTAAAGCGACTAGGTGATGGAACCGAAGAAAGCAAATCGAGAGTTCAAGAAGCAGTAAACGACTTATGGATTTTTACAGATGAATTATTTCATTCCACAAAAGCAGATGATGCGATGATAGCTGCTGGCGTGGCTCCAGATATGCTACAGCTTAAGGAGTATTATTATGAAAAAGTAGAAGAATTATTGTCTACAGCAACGCTAGACATTCCAGAAGTAGAATACTTTCAAAAAGGCGGTAAAGAAGGATTACATAGCGAGCACATGGGCTATATTCTTGCAGATATGCAGTATATGCAAAGAACCTATCCGGACTCGAAATGGTAAACCTTTGAACTCGAATTTGAACTTGAACTTGAACTTGAATTTGAATTTGAATTTGAATTTGAACTCGAATTTTAAAAAAAGAATTATTAAGATATGGCTTATCAAGACCTCGCTGATAGATTGGAGAATTTTGCAGCTGAAATTATTAAGCTGTATGAAAAAATGCCTCATTCTTATGCGGCTCAATATCTTGCACAGCAATTGATTCGATCAGCTTGCTCATCAGCTTTAAATTATGGAGAAGCTTTAGGTGCAGGAACTACAAAAGATCGAGTTAATAAATTACGAATTACGCTCAAAGAACTTCGAGAAAGCTTGAGAAACTTAAGAATTCAAAATAAGGCAAATTTGTTAACTTCAGAAAAATATCAAACGTTACAGTCTGAAAACGATGAACTTATTAGAATAGTAGTAACCTTAATTAAAAACTCAAATGACTAACAATTCAAGTTCAAATTCGAGTTCAAATTCAAGTTCTTCAAGAATGGCAAACCAAGTATTTGGTTCTTTACCAAAATCTGTTGTCGCTATTCTTGAAACCGTGAAGGATCCTGAGATACCTGTGTTGAATGTGGTAGATCTTGGAGTAATCCGAGAAGTTATAGTGGAAGGGAAAGAAATTACCATAAAACTTACACCTACCTACAGCGGCTGTCCAGCCATGGATGTGATAGGAGATGATTTAGAAAGAGCATTTGCTGTTCACGGTTACAGCACAACGGTTCAGTTAATTATGAGTCCGCCGTGGACGACAGACTGGATTACCGATCGTGGCCGCAAGGCACTTGAAGAATATGGTGTCGCAGCACCACTAGAAGAAACTGCCGATAAAGATGTTTTGTTGAACGACAAGAAACTTGTAAAATGTACTAATTGTGGTTCGCAGAATACTAAGCTGGTAAGTCAATTCGGTTCTACAGCATGCAAGGCAATGTTCCAGTGTGAAGACTGTCTAGAACCGTTTGATTATTTTAAATGTTTGAAGTAGGAGTTTTATGG
The DNA here is from genome assembly GCF_000732625.1 of Nonlabens ulvanivorans. GTDB lineage: Bacteria > Bacteroidota > Bacteroidia > Flavobacteriales > Flavobacteriaceae > Nonlabens > Nonlabens ulvanivorans. The sequence goes on along the minus strand of NZ_JPJI01000026.1, from coordinate 545,323 downwards.
AATTAAATAATAAGCTGTGTTTCCTCGAAGTATGGCGATAAGGCCAACATTTTTTGCATAGAAAATTTCATTCTCTAATGAATTCCCAACAACTTTAATCACGTCAGTATATTGAACATTATTAAAGGTTATAGAATCCAAAGCCTCTGGAAAATATGACGCTTCAAAATTTAATGGACAACCGAATGCTAATGTTTGTATTCTAACGTTATCTGTAGGTCCAAGAATATTTGTTATAGAACAACCAGTAGAACTTTGAAAATTTACAAATCTCTCTTCAATAGTATTTGGTCTGCTGCCACCAGAGCATTCTGGAAATCCCACCATAGGAGATGGACTACTATCTTCATCAGTTCCTAAATTATCTTCTATTTGATTAACCGTAAGTATTAAGGTGTCATTTAATATAGGATTTGCAAGTCTCACGGTATCATTAATTTGATAAGGAAGAAATGATTTTCCTCGTTCTGTTAATAAAAAAGTCTTACCGCCTTCTCCATCATCATCGCAACTACATGAAGTAGTTGTACTTGACAATAAACACGCAAATATTCCTAATAATAAAACTTTTTTCATAATGGTTAAAATTACGAATTTTGAAACAATTAATTCTAGTGTTTGAAGTAATACTGAATTACTCCTTTAAAACTTTAAAATTATAAACTTCATCGCTAGATGTTATTTTTAGGATGTAAAAACCGTTAGCGATCTCGGCTTGAATAATTCCATTTTCAATTGTTCCATTAACCACTTTTGAACCTTTTAACTCATAAATCTCATAAGTTCCTTCTTCTAAATTGGTGTAAAGTTCATTACCTTTTAAAGGGTTAGGATAAATACTAATAGTACCTTCTTGATCATTTAAAGAAGCAGGAGCATTAAAAGTTGTGATCCAAGTTTCAGTAATAACCGCTGGATTATAGTCAAAAAAGATCTCGGCACTTGCGTTTATTGTGTCACCTGCGGCATAGCCCGCAAGTGGTTTGATCCTGTATGTAATAAAGCCATTACTTCCTGGCTCATCTACAACTTCTGGTGGTAAATGTATATTTTCAAATAAGAAATCAAGCTGGCGACCATTTTTAGTATATAAATACGCATGACTAGTAACGATGACTTCAAAAGTACTTTCATCTAGACTTGGGTGCAAGCTAGATAAGACTCTTACAAACTGAGCACTAGCCGTTCCTAGGTTTTGAAACCTAATAGTATATTCTAAAAAATCGTTAGTAGAAAAAGTATCAATAGGAATACCAGGACCTCTTGCTTCAGTAACATCATTTGGGTCGTAAGATGCGACAACAGTTACATCTACAGAAGTATTATTGTTAGTAGCGTCACTATCAGTAGAGGTAGGATTAATACTTGCGTTATGAGTAAATATATCGCCTAATTGAACTCCTGTGACAGGAGTTGCCATTACAACCTCTAAATCGTACTGACCAAACGCCATAATATTATATGGAGTGCTAAAACCGCTTGAAGTTACCGTCGCCGTTCCATTTGCCAGAATATCTATTCCATTGCGGTCATAAACTGCGATTATAGACGCCATAGGGTCATGATTGAATTGTAAAGTACCGGTGCTATTTCCAGCATGTAGATTGTTAATGGTAACTTCAAGAGTACTGTCAAATCCAGGATTAGGCCATATCATAGGCGTTAACGTTAGAGAGGTATCTCTGTTGCTACTGGAAACTTCGGTCACCGCAAAAGCTGTTGAGGTTATTTGGTTGGCAACGGTTTGAATATCGTCATAATTAGTCGTGGTAATGCTGTAGAAAGCCTGCTGAGCAGTGAGAGCTGCATTTATATCATTTAATTGAACTCCTGGATTTAGATCCGTTCTTCTTATCGTATTGCCAAAACCGTTAAAAATGACTTCGCTAGTCGCCGGATTATTATCTTTTATAAATTCAAAACTTGTGTAAGGTATATTGACTTCGCCATTATCTCGAGAACCATTGCCATTAGTATCTAAAAAACTACTCGCCTCAATAGTTCCAAAATTATCATCCACATAGCCATGACTCATTCTAATATTGGATGCAAACCATCCATTAGGTGTAAATGGAGATGCTGGGCCATCTACTAGATGGTACGAATTTGTAGGACTAGGAAAAGAGTTAACGTCTATAATAGCAGCATAATAATCGGGTAAAGTTGTATTTATAAAACTATTGTCAAAATACCACCAACCTGTTTCATTAGTCACTAAACTATCTGTATTTCCTTGGTCATCATAGAGGTTGATCACTGCTCCAGGAATTGTTGTGTCTATACCATCATCATACATCGAGTTTCCATTAGTATCTAAATAAATAACTCCATAGCTTGAAGATTCATGGCGGAAATATACAGATTGACCATCATCGATTCGATTTCCTATAGAATCTATTCCATCAGAAAGTTCTGTAATCATAGAACCGTTCATTATTCCTGTAGCTGTTGCTTGTGTGATTAAAAGTCCTACCGAGTAAGAATCTCCAGAAAGAGGTATTTGTCCCGTAGCGGTTACTTGTATACCAGGTCCTATAGTAGAAGGGTTTAAAACTATATTTGGGATTAAAGCATCGGGATGATTTATTGTGACATTTGAATAGGTGTCATTAGGTGAAAGATTAGTAATAGTATAGGTCACATCTGCATAACCACCAATAGGACCGTTAGTTACATCCATGTCAAAATCTAATTCCGCCTGCGCATTCATTAGTAGTGATATAAAAAACACTATTAGTACTAAGATATATTTCATGATAACTCAATTTTTATAAAAGTAAGAAATTTAATATATTTTTTTAGAATCTTCAGAGATGTGTTCTTTCCGCTTTCGCGAAAGCGGAAAACCCAATACCTTTACAAAAAAACAGATTTTTATATGTCAACGATACTCTTACAAGTCGACAACGGTGTTGCAACCATAACTTTAAATAGACCACAAGTATTCAATTCTTTTAATCGCGAGATGGCATTTGCTATGCAAGAAGCACTGGATCAATGTGCTTCAAATGATGAGGTGAGAGCGGTGATGATTGTAGGAGAAGGAAAAGCCTTCTGTGCTGGTCAGGATATTCAAGAAATTACTGATCCAGAATTGAACCCAGGTTTTAAAGCGATTCTAGACGATCATTATAATCCAATTGTACTCAAAATTAGAAACCTTGAAAAACCAGTAGTTGCGGCTGTAAATGGAGTAGCCGCTGGTGCAGGAGCAAATATCGCTCTATGTTGCGATGTAGTAATCGCCACAGAAAGTGCTGCTTTTATACAAGCATTTTCTAAAATCGGTTTAATACCTGATAGCGCAGGTACTTTCTTTTTACCTAGATTAATAGGTTTTGGAAAGGCAAGTGCTGCCATGATGCTTGGCGATAAAATTACAGCACCAGAAGCTGACCAGATGGGAATGATCTATAAAGCTGTTCCTGACGCAGATTTTCTAGCTACCGCTCAAAAAACAGCACAAAAGTTAGCCGCATTACCTACAGTAGCGTTAGCCAATACTAAAAAAGCACTGAATCAATCGTTTTACAATACGGTAGAAGAGCAGCTAACGCTTGAGTCTAAACTACAAATTGAAAGCGCATCTACAGAAGATTATGCTGAAGGTGTGGCTAGTTTTATGGAGAAACGTAAGCCTGTTTTTAAGGGAAAATAAAACCGTTTTTATAATTTAAAATGATTTTTTAAGTATTCAAAGGCCTCTTCTATAGTTTCAAAAGTCTCAGATTCACTTACCAGATCTGGTATGATATCAATCGATTCTAATTTATCTTTAGGTTGTTCTTGTAAACCAGTAAGAACTACCCTTACATCACGTTTTTCTAAATCTAGAACCGCATTTTCTAAAGCATACAAACCAGATTGATCTATGTAAGGAACTCGATCCAGACGAATTATCAACGCTTTTACTTCTGGAGAAAGAGCTTTAATAGTTTCTTGAAAGTGTGAGGTGAAACCGAAGAACAGCGGTCCATAGAGGTGCTTTATATAAATTTGATCCTTAAAAGTATTATATAACTCTTGCTCGTCTTTCCAAGGTTGTTCACCGTCAAATCCTGCAAGAGTTCCTACTTCAAGTCCTTTTTCTCCTAGATCGCTTGCGCGTTTCATAAATAGTAAGGATGCCAGTATAACTCCTATACCTACCGCTTGTATTAGACTACCAAATGTGGTCATCAACAGTACGATAATTAATACTACGGCATCTGCACGTGGTACCGCAAGTAAATGCTTCAATCCTTTTGTATCTATAATTTTAAAACCGATAGGAATCAAGATTCCGGCAAGAACCGCTAGAGGAATATACGCTGCAAGACCACTTAAACCTAGCAAAACTGCTGCAAGAAATAATCCATGTAACACACCTGATAAGCGCGTTTTTCCACCAGAATTTATATTTACTACTGTTCCTTTTGTAGCTCCAGCACCTGGAATACCACCAAATATCGCAGCAACCATGTTCCCTATTCCTTGACCTATTAATTCTCTATTGCTATTATGTTTTGTTTTGGTCATATTATCTGCAATGACTGATGTAAGCAAAGAGTCTATAGACCCTAAAACAGCTAGTACTAAGGCATATTCGGCCACAAGTGCATAGGCACTCGAGTCAATATCTAAAATTCCATTCAATTTTAAAGAAGGTAATCCAGATGGGATATCGCCTATGATAGGCACTTGCCACGGTAAGAAATAAGCAACAACAGAAACAGCTATCAACGCCACAAGTGCACTAGGTATTGCTTTTGTAATTTTAGGAAATGTATAATAAATGAATACAGTTAACGATCCTAATACTAGTGCTTGCCAATTAAAACCTTCTAATAATAACGGCGTGTCACCTAGAACTTTCAATGTGTTTTTAGGCGATACCATTCCAAAAAGCGGGAATATTTGAAGTAAAATAATGATTAAACCTACACCGCTCATAAAACCAGAAACCACAGGATAAGGGAAGTATTTAATGTATCCAGCTATGTTGATAAAGCCAAAAAGCATTTGAATAATCCCACCAGTTAAAAACGTAAGTATGATTATAGGCATCGCGGCTTCTACGCTGCCGGTAAGTTCAATAGCTTTTACCACTAAAGCAGCAGATACTACCGTCATAGGTCCAGTAGGTCCACTGGCTTGAGTTGCAGTACCACCAAAGATAGCTGCAAAAATCCCAACTGCGATAGCACCATATAGTCCAGCAATAGCTCCTAAACCAGATTGAACACCAAATGCTAGTGCAAGCGGTAGTGCAACAACACCAGCGACTAGACCACCAGTGAGATCACCTTTTAAATTTTTAGTATCATAAAAAGAAGAAAGCATAGTTCAATGTTTTTTAGTTGGCAAGTTATAAAAGTAACTTAATGCCTTGAGCTTATAAACAAATCTAGGTCCTATTGCCCAAAAGTTCAAAACAATTTATTTGTAAGGGCAAATAATCAACGTGTTTATATTCTGTGTCCGGTCAAGACTTATGAGTTTATTAGATAACTTCACTAACTAACTTATTATATTTGGTGAGCAAAAGAAACTAATAATAGCGAAAAATTAAAGGTGAATTATTAAATCTATGGATATAAATAAAGTAGGAGTCATAGGAGCAGGAACAATGGGAAGTGGTATTGCTCAAGTAGCTGCCACAGCTGGCTGTCAAGTGAAATTGTTTGATGTAAATCAGGCGCAACTGGATAAAGCGCAAGCAGCTCTTGAAAAGATAATGAACCGACTTATTGAGAAAGGTAGAATAGATGCTGCTGAGAAAACTCGCATTCAATCTAATATCTCTTATGTCAATACGGTAAAGGATCTAGCCGACTCTGATCTTACCATTGAGGCGATTATTGAAAACCTAGATATTAAGAAAAAGGTATTTCAAGAATTGGAATCTCACGTGTCTGACAGCTGTATAATAGCTTCTAACACTTCTAGTTTGAGTATCGCTAGTATTGCAGCTTCACTCGATAAACCTGAGCGTTGTATAGGAATTCACTTCTTTAATCCAGCGCCATTAATGAAACTCGTTGAGGTAATTCCTGCCGTACAAACTGCTCAAAACGTTACAGATACTTGTGTGGCTACTATCGAGAATTGGAAAAAAGTAGTTGCCGTAGCAAAAGATACTCCTGGCTTTATAGTCAATCGTGTGGCGCGTCCATTTTACAGTGAATCCTTGCGTATTTATGAAGAAGGAATGGCGAGTTTTGCCACTATAGATTATGCCTTGAAAGGACTTGGTTTTAAAATGGGACCTTTTGAATTGATGGATTATATAGGTCACGATGTGAATTATGTGGTGACAGAAACTGTTTTTGCAGCTTTCTACTTTGATCCACGTTACAAGCCGTCGTTAACTCAGAAACGATTGATGGAAGCCGGCTGGCTAGGGCGCAAATCTGGACGTGGTTTTTATGATTATGTAAATGTGGATAGTGAGCACGCTTTCGCGAAAGCGGACCCAGTAAAATCTCCTGAACTCATAAAAGAAATTCAAGATCGAGTACTCATAATGCTTATCAATGAGGCGGCAGATGCCTTGTTTTTAAACATTGCAACGGCTCAAGGAATAGATAGCGCGATGACCAAAGGTGTGAACTATCCAAAAGGATTGCTCGCTTGGGCAAATGAAAAAGGAATAGAATGGTGTGTAAACGGACTGGACGAGATGTATGATTTATATAGAGAAGATCGATATAGATGCTCACCAATATTACGTAAAATGAATGCTGTTGGAACTAAATTCTCACTGTAATGAGATATGTAGCACTATTGCGAGGTGTTAACGTAGGCGGTAAAAACAAGCTGCCTATGGCTTTGTTAAGAAATGCTTTAGAAAAGACTCCTTTTTATGGAGTGACTACTTACATCCAGTCTGGAAATATCCTTTTTAGTAGTGATTTAAAATCGGCGCAATGTGCTGATATTATCAGCGAATTACTGAAATCAGAATTTGATTTAGCTGTTCCTGTTATGGTAAAGGAACAAGAAGAGATTTCTAAAACCTTAAAAGCAAGCCCTTTCAAAACGAGAACTATAGAGAATTCAAAATTTATGAGTTTCGGCTTTTTAAATGAAAGTCCTGTTCAAGAGAAAGTAAACACTACTGAAGAATTTTCAAATGATATGGAAACTTTTAAAATAATAGATGACGTTATTTATTTCTATTGTGGAGTAGGTTTTGGCAAGACTAAAATGACTAACGCTTGGTTTGAAAAGAAGCTTGGTATGACATCTACCATGAGAAACTATAATACGACACTTAAATTGACAGAATTATAACTATGGAAGGAAAAAAGATTCCAGCAAAAATGCTTTCACTTGATCCTTACTCAACTTGGTTAGGAATTGAAATCCTGTCGGTTGAAATAGGTTGTGTGAAGTTGGGAATGACTATAAGACCAGAAATGCTCAATAGTATGGGAAAAGCACATGGTGGGATTACATACTCGCTGGCAGATACTGCTTTTGGTTTTTCATCAAACACGCATGGTAAATTTGCCGTTTCTATAGAGACCAGCATCAACCACATAGAAGCACTAGAAGAAGGCGACTACATCACTGCGGAATGTACGCTAGACAAAACCAAAACCAAAGTAGGTTTCAACATCGTTGAGGTTAAAAAAGGCGATGATTTGGTGGCGCTTTTTAAAGGAGTGGTTTATAGGACTAATAAGGATTGGACATAATGAAAAAGGCTAAAAAGATTACTTATTTATTTGGAGCAGGAGCAAGTTATAATGCTGTTCCTATTTTGAATTCTTTGTCCGAGTCTATGAGGTCAGTTGTAGTGTTCTTAAAAACAGAAGTTAGGAAGCCTAACTCGAGAAATAGAAATTTTAAAGAGGCTGATTGGTGGCTAAAAGATTATGCAACCGCTGTAAACTTGTTTTCTGATGATTTATATGAATTAGCACTTAAAAGCGATGAGTATGGAACTATAGATACTTACGCTAAAAAATTAGAGCTTAATAATGAACATCAAGAGCTGAAAAAAATGAAGTTTTTGGTGAGTATTTTCTTCACCATATGGCAAGGCTATTTTTACAAAAGTCATATTTTAAAACAAGATGAAAGCTCAAGGATAAAGTATTCTGATATTGATATTAGATATAAGAGTTTAGTTTCAAATTACTTATTGAAAACTCAAAACTCTTTTCCTACTCTCGATTCTAATGTGAATTTTGTTAGTTGGAACTACGATCATCAATTAGAGAGTGCTTTTTCTTTGTTTTTTAAGAATAAATTGAACCTAACAGAATTAAATGATCAAATTAAATTTTTGCCAACTAGTGAAAATGTTTATTCGAATAATAAGATTCTTCACTTAAACGGAATCTCAAATTTTTGGATTAATAATAATAAAAAATTAGAAAGAATTTTTCAAGACGATGATGAATTAGAAATCAAAACTATAATTAAACGTATTGCACAATTATATAAGCCATCCAATTTTGGTAAAAGTGCTAGTTTGATTAATTATGCTTGGGATAATAATTTATCTAAATTGAAAGACGCTAAAAGAATTTTTCAAGAAACGGATATTCTTATCATTATTGGATATTCTTTCCCAACCTTCAATAGAGAGATTGATGCACAATTATTAATAGGTAATAATAATAAATTTGAAAAAATAGTTTACCAAGATCCAAATGCAAGTAAAGAGTTATTATCTGTTTTTGATTTAGATATAGAAGCAACTAGAAATATTTATAAAGAAAAAAAAGAACCGATAATTTTACAAAATACAGACCAATTTCATATTCCTGCAGAATATTTTCCATCTGCAATTAGAGAAAATGATAATACGATAACATTTTAGTTCAAAAAACAAATGAAAAACACATATATAATCGACGGTGTTCGTACACCCATAGGAAATTACAAAGGGACATTATCTACCATAAGACCGGATGATCTTGCAGCGCATGTAATAAAAACCGTAGTAGATAGAAACCCTAATATCCCAACAGATGCTTATGCAGACGTGATCATGGGTTGTGCCAACCAAGCTGGAGAAGATAATCGTAATGTCGCTCGCATGGCAGGATTATTGGCTGGGTTACCAGTTACAGTTCCTGGAGAAACAGTAAACAGATTGTGTAGTTCTGGATTGAGTGCTATTGTGCATGCGCATAGAGCTATACAAACTGGTGATGGAGATGTTTTTATTTCTGGTGGAGTAGAGAACATGACTCGTGGACCACTGGTAATTGCAAAACCTAGCAGCGCTTTTGGTACTGATTCAAAGATGTATGATTCTAGTTTTGGATGGCGTTTTGTCAACCATAAAATGGCCGAAATGTATGGTGTAGATGGTATGGGAAATACGGCTGAGAATCTAGTAGAGAAATTTACGATCTCTCGAGAAGATCAAGATGCCTTTGCAGCATGGTCACAGCAAAAAGCCACAGCAGCTCAACAATCAGGAAGACTTGCTAAGGAAATTGTTGCTGTAGAAATACCTCAACGCAAAAAAGATCCAATCATCTTTAAAGATGATGAGTTCATCAAACCAACTACTACAAAAGAAGTTCTTGCAAAACTACGTCCAGCCTTTAAAAAAGAAGGTGGATCTGTAACTGCAGGGAATTCCAGCGGTTTGAATGATGGTGCTGCTGCAACAATTATTGCTAGTGAAGATGCTGTAAAAAAGTATGACCTCAAACCGATAGCAAGAGTAGTAAGTAGTGCGGTAGTTGGAGTAGAGCCACGCATTATGGGAATAGGTCCAGTTACAGCGAGTAATAAAGCATTAGAAAAAGCAGGTCTAACGCTAGCTGATATGGACGTGATAGAACTTAATGAGGCATTTGCATCGCAAGCATTGGCTTGCACTAGAGCTTGGGGACTTGCAGACGATGATATGCGCCTCAATCCTAACGGTGGTTCTATCGCGATAGGTCATCCACTAGGTGTTACAGGAACTAGATTAGCTTATAGTGCTGCTTTAGAACTTCAATTAACTAATAAGAAATATGCTTTAATAACTATGTGTGTAGGAGTAGGACAAGGCTATGCGATGGTGATTGAAAATGTTCAATAAACTTATGTACATTTAAGGGTGAATCTTACAGTTATGAATAAGGTATTGCTTTTCACAGTAGTTTGTTTGTTATGCATTTTAAAAATTAACGCTCAAAATCCAGCGCTTACAGTAAATGATTGGGTTTTAACAGAGTTAAATGTGAATGGAACTATAACCTTACCTTCTGGTATAGTCTATCTAGGAACACAAGATGTTGTTCTTCAATTTACGGATACAGGAACAGATTATAGTTTTGATACTTATGTTTGTTCAAATGAAGCTATAGCTGGTACTGTAAGTTATCCTTTTGCTGGTACAACTACAGAAAGGTTTACTTTTTTATCTTCGGCTCAAGCCTTAGGAATGTGTTGTAATCCGCAAGTAGATATCACTATGCCGCCTGATCCAGATTGTGTGGCTCTTTTAGGGTTTAGTGCTGACTATTTTATGTTTTGGAATGGTCCTTCAAATACTAATTATGATTACGAAATCAATACTATTGCAAATACGGTTACTTTAAGAGTAGCAAAACCTAATGGCGATTTTGCCTTATATGGTAATGCAACAATGTCCATTGATAACATACCATCAAGTTTAGACATCACTTTGGCTGAAAATCCAGTCAATAATAAACTTTTATTAACCGGTAACCAAGTTTCAGATATCACTGCTATTTCCATTTTTGATATGAATGGAAAAAAAGTTTTAAATAATATTTCTTATCAAAATGGAATAGATATATCACATCTTGGTAAAGGTATTTTCTTTCTTTCGGTTAGCTCAATTAACTCAGATAAGATGATTAAATTTATAAAAGAGTAATCAGATAATTACATCATTCAAAATAACTAACAACTGTTAGTCTTTCCATTCACTTTTTGTATTTTCGTTGAAGGTTAAATTTATGCTTTCGCGAAAGCGAGATCACAACCATCTATTAAAAAGAATATGATCTTAGAAAGTTACATCAATGGCCAGTGGCAAGCTGGTGAAGAGAAATCTACACGTAATATGTATGACGCCATTACTGGTGACATCATAGGTCTTACAAGTACTGAAGGTTTAGATATTGCTAGTGCGTTACAATATGGTCGCGATCATGGTAAAGTGTTGAGGGATATGACCTTTCAACAACGTGGTAATATGATTAAGAAATTAGCACTTTATCTCAATAAAAGAAAAAAAGCGTTTTATGACATTAGTTACAAAACTGGTGCTACACGTGCAGATAGTTGGGTCGATATAGAAGGTGGTTTTGGAAACCTATTTGCAAATGCTAGTTTGAGAAAACTCTTTCCAGATCAGAGTTATGCCGTAGAAGGTGATCCTATCGATTTATCGCGTGGTGGTCGTTTTATGGCACATCACATTCTAGTGCCTCGCAAAGGTGTCGCCGTACACATCAACGCATTTAATTTTCCAGTTTGGGGAATGTTAGAAAAATGTGCTGTAAACTGGATGGCTGGTATGCCAGCAGTAGTATTGCCAGCGCCGCAAACAGCGTTTTTAACGGAAGCGGTAGTACGCGAGATTATCAATTCAGGAATCCTTCCCGAAGGATCTTTACAGCTCCTAAGTGGATTGACCACAAGTATTTTAGATACGGTAAACTCGCAAGACGTGGTAACCTTTACAGGTAGTGCTCATACAGGTAGAAAATTAAAAGCACATCCACGATTATTAGAAGAATCAGTTCCATTCACGATGGAGGCAGATTCATTAAATTCATCTGTCTTAGGACCAGATGCTGTTCCTGGAACTCCAGAATTTGACATATTTGTAAAAGAAGTACGTAAAGAGATGACCTCTAAAGCTGGACAAAAATGTACAGCGATTAGAAGAATTCTTGTCCCAGAAAACCTGATGGAAGACGTGCAAATCGCATTAGGAAAACAACTTTCTAAAACCGTTATAGGAGATCCATTATTGAGAGAAACTCGCATGGGTGCTCTTATTAATAACGATCAAAGAGAAACTACTAAATCACAAATTTCAAAAATTGCTCAAACCGCACAAATGGTTTATGGTAACCTAGATGAGGTAGAAATTTTAGGAGATCGCGCCCAAAAAGGAGCATTTATGTCACCTATTTTGATGAGAGAAGATCAACCGTTTAAAAATACCGCAGCTCATGAAATAGAATGTTTTGGTCCTGTGAGTACGTTGATGCCATATAAAAATCTAGATGAGGCAATTGAATTGGCTCACATGGGTAAAGGCTCGTTGGTGAGCAGTGTAGTAACTAGTGATGACGCTTTCGCGAAAGCGTACACCATAAACGCAGCATCGTCACATGGTAGAATATTGACTTTAAATAGAGATAGTGCACCACAATCCACAGGTCACGGATCGCCATTACCACTGTTAGTACATGGCGGACCAGGACGTGCTGGTGGTGGCGAGGAAATGGGTGGACTGCGAGGTATTAAACATTACATGCAGCGTTGTGCCGTTCAAGGAAGTCCAACATCGTTAACTGAAATCACTGGAATTTATCAGCCTAATGGAGCTTATAAAAAAGCAGAGAATCATCCATTCTCATACCATTATGAAGATATTAAACCAGGAATGAGCCTAGAAACTCATAAAAGAACACTGACTGATAATGATATCCAGAATTTTGCAAACTTAACTTGGGATCATTTCTATGCGCATACAGATATTACGAGTCTAGATGGTAGTATTTTTAAGAAACGTACCGCGCACGGTTACTTTATCATCAGTGCAGCTGCAGGACTTTTTGTATATCCTAATAAAGGACCAGTAAGTGCAAATTACGGACTAGAAGACATTCGTTTCTTGAGGCCTTTATATCATAATGACACGATTTATGTACGATTGACCTGTAAAGAAAAACGAGAAAGAGACGTAGCTGGTAGAGAACATCCATCTGGAATTGTAAAATGGTATGTAGAAGTTTTTGATGCAGAGCCAGTAGATTATGAAAATGGTAAGACTGATGAAGAAGCAACAGCACTTGTAGCGGTGGCGACTATTCTTACTATGGTAGAGAAAAAACAAACGGTATTTCCAGAAATTACGGAAGGTGATATAAAGTCTGCTTTAGCAAAATTAGATGCAAACGCTAAACCTCAATGGGGTACAATGACACCACAGCACATGGTAGAACATCTCGAGATGAGCTATAGAATTGCTAGTGGAGAGATTCAAGATTTTGAGGTTGCCACACCAGAGGAATATTTAGAAAAAGTAGCAGCGACTTTGTGGAATTATGATAAAATGCCACAAAATCACAAAATGCCTTTAATGAAAGATGGCGAACTAGAAGACCTAAAGCATGAAGACTTAGAAACTGCAAAACAACAACTGCTAGAAGCTAGAAATGAATATCTAGACTTCTATAAAAAGAATTCAAAAGCAACTACTAAGAATGCTGTTTTTGGACCGTTGAGTAAGTATGAGTGGACTTTGTTGGAGAGAAAGCATTTGAGTCATCATTTTGAACAGTTTAACCTGATAGGTTAAACTGTTCAAAACATCTGCGTAGGCGGAAATCTTTTAGTACCATCGTAATGAATATTAAATTGTACAATCCATAACAGTGAAAACCTACTATGTTTACATAATGTCTAGTAAAAATAATAGAATACTTTATGTAGGTGCAACTGATGATATCAAAAGAAGAACCTTTGAGCATAAGACTAAGAAATATAAAACATCTTTCTCGTCAAAATACAATGTAGATTGGTTAGTTTATTACGAAGTAGTAAAAGGAACTTGGGAAGAAGCGCATAAAAGAGAAAAACAACTAAAAAAATGGAATCGAGCGTGGAAGATGCGATTGATTCAAGAAGGAAACCAGGACTGGCTTGATTTAAGTCAAGGCTGGAACTTAGACATTTATAAAGATTGAGATAATAATTTAAAGATTTCCGCCTGCGCGGAAAATTATACCATGACAGCACCATACGTAAAAACAACAACAGAAAATCAAATACAAACCATAGAATTCTTCCATCCAGCGCACAACTCGCTACCAGGTGATATTCTAGCACAACTTGCGCAAGCTATTACAGATGCTGGTAACGATGACGCTACTAAGGTGATCATCTTAAAATCTGGTGGAGAACGTACTTTTTGTGCAGGAGCTAGCTTTAAAGAATTAATTGCGGTAAACGATGCAAAAACAGGAGAGATATTCTTCTCAGGTTTTGCAAATGTGATTAATGCCATGCGCAAGTGTCCTAAATTTATACTAGGTCGTGTACAAGGTAAAACCGTTGGTGGTGGAGTAGGTATAGCTAGTGCAACGGACTATTGCTTTGCGACTAAATTTGCCAGTATTAAATTAAGCGAACTCAACATAGGAATCGGGCCATTTGTAGTAGGTCCAGCGGTAGAGCGCAAACTTGGATTGACAGGAATGAGCCAGATTGCTATCAACGCAAACGAATTCTACACACCGCAATGGGCAAAAGATAACGGTCTTTTTGCAGAGGTTTATGAATCCACAGAAGAGATGGATGCAGGAATAAAAGCATTTGCCGAAAACCTTTGTACTTATAATCCAGATGCTATGGCAGAAATGAAAAAGATGTTCTGGTCTGGTTGTGAAGATTGGGATCAATTACTTTTTGAAAGAGCAAAGATTTCAGGGAGACTTGTTTTGAGTGAGTTTACTAAGGAAACGCTGAAGCGCTTTCGCTAGTCTTGAGCTATGAGCTATGAGCTATGAGTTATAAGTTGATCCTTATAAAATGACAATAAATATTCAAATTAGAATTATGGAATTTGAAAGTAATTATCATTTCAGTTTTGAAAATCTAAAGGTTTACCAAAAAGCTGTTGATTTTGGCGAGACTATTAATCAACTTGTAGATAAATTTCCTAAAAAGGAAATGTATCGCTTATCCTCACAATTCTGTCGAGCAGCAGATTCAATAGCTGCTAATATATCAGAAGGTTCAGGAAGCACAGATCCTAATTTTAATAGATACCTAAAAATGGCCTGGGATAGCAGTCATGAATGCGTTACTTGGAATACTAAAGCATTTCTGAGAAAGTATATCTCAAAAGAGGAATTTGAAAATAATCGAGCCGTGCTTACTGAAATAGGTAAAATGATTTCTGGACTAAGAAGTAAATTAAAATCAAAATAATTGAACGCTAGGAGCTAACCGCTCATAGCTCAAAACTCATAGCTCTATGATCTACTCTTTCAAATCCCACATTCCAGTAATTCACGAGTCCAGTTTTGTGCATCCACAAGCGACCGTAATTGGTAATGTGATTATAGGTAAGAATTGTTACGTTGGACCTTCAGCTGTAATACGAGGCGATTGGGGCGAGATAATTCTAGAAGATGGCGTTAATGTACAAGAGAATTGTACCGTGCATATGTTTCCTGGCAAAAGCATTACACTACGAGAAGGTGCTCATGTAGGTCATGGTGCAATTATTCACGGTGCAAACCTAGGTCGCAACTGCATGATAGGTATGAATAGTGTCATAATGGATGATGCGACTATAGGAGACGAATGCATAGTAGGAGCTATGGCATTTGTAAAAGCCGAAGCTGTTTTTGAACCACGTTCTTTAATTGTAGGGAATCCAGCCAAAAAAATCAAAGAGGTTTCTGATCAAATGATCGCTTGGAAAACTGCTGGAACTAAATTGTACCAACAATTACCTGCAGACTGTCATGAAACTATGAGAGAAGTAGAGCCGCTGCGTGAAATCCCTGAAAATAGACCAGTTCAAGAAGATTTTTATAAGACCTTACAGGAAATCAAAAAGAGCTGATCATTAAATGATAGCTTAATATAAAAGATTTAATCCTTTATGGTTTTAACACTATGTATTAAACAGTCACGTATTTAATTAAACCTATTTACTTCGATTAAGTCCTATTAGTATATAAAACAAACCATTTAAAACCTATGTACTATGAAAAATTTATTGAAAGTATTCGTCCCAACAACAAGAAAATTATTTGTTCAATTAAGTGACATAGCACGTTCCGCAAGCTATGCAATTCATAGATAAAATGCTTTATTAATAAAAAACTATAAAGTATACTATTATGAAAATCGAGCCTTGAAAGTGATAATAGCCCAGTCGTTATTATCACTTTTTTTTGTGTTTAATTTTGCTGGCCTTTTTTAATAGAATCACTCAGTTGTAGAAGAAACATAAATCATAAATGGTTTGTACTCTTATCTTCTAGTTATCAGCTCAGTTGATTTCATAAATGAAATGATTTTTTATCGCTTTCGCGAAAGCGGAATTACAACATAAAATTTACAACTAACAACTGTTAGTTTTGTATTTTTATACCATGGCAAAGACTATGGATTTTTTGCTCCCAAAAATGGGAGAATCAATAACAGAAGGAACAATACTTAACTGGCTAGTTCAAGAAGGAGAAGCTTTTGAAGAAGGTGATATCCTTGTTGAAGTAGGTACTGATAAGGTAGATAATGAAGTGCCAGCGCCAGCAGCAGGTATTATGTTTAAGCATTTATGTGCAAACGGTGATGTGGTAGAAATAGGTAGCGTGCTTGCACAATTTGAAGAGTCAGATGGGTCTGTAAAGACGGTAGCCGCTCCAAAACCTGCTGATTCTAATAAAGCTGTAAGAAAAGATGTGCTTGTAAGTGAGCAGCCTAAACCAGTAAAGACAACTTCAAAAACCACTTCTGTTTCTAACTCTTATGTTAATCAGGATCTTTTTGTGAGTCCGCTAATTGATAGCATGGCGCGCAAGCATCATATATCTTATGAAGAGCTAGCTCGCATACCAGCAACTGGTCATAAAGGTAGATTACGCAAGAGTGACGTGGTAAATTATATTAATGAAGGAAGACCTTTTCAATTTGCACAAGCAGTAAATAATGAACCAGATCCTACGGCATATCGTATACCACAATTAAAACTGGATAAAGGAACTGGAACCATTATAAAAATGGACCGCATGCGCTCTATGATTGCAGATCATATGGTGTATTCTAAACATACAAGTCCACATGTGACTGCTTATGTGGAGGCAGATCTTACAGATTTAGTGAACTGGCGTAATAAAAACAAAGGACCTTTTCAGGAAAAATACGATGAGCGATTAACGTTTACACCACTTTTTGTAGATGCGGTAGCGAGAGCGATTAAGGAATATCCTAATATCAACGCTAGTGTAGATGGTTCCAATATCATTGTTAAAGAAAATATCAATGTAGGTATGGCGACGGCATTACCATCAGGTAATTTAATCGTTCCTGTGGTTAAAAATGCCGACCAAAAATCTCTACAAGAAATCGCTGCAGATGTGAACCGCATGGCAAACCTAGCACGTGAGAATAAATTAGGTGGAGACGATATTAAAGGAGGAACATTTACGATATCAAATGTGGGAACTTTTGGTTCATTAATGGGAACACCTATTATTAATCAACCAGAGGTAGCTATTCTAGCAACAGGAATCATTAAAAAACGTGCTGAGGTCATGACCAAAGATGGCGTGGACAGTATTGAGATAAGAAGTATGATGATGTTATCATTATCATTTGACCATAGAGTAGTAGATGGATTTTTAGGAGGTAGTTTTTTAAAGCAAGTGGCTTTGAATCTGGAAGCTGCTCCTGAAAAGGATTATTAAAAAATTCATCTGTCAGTCTGAGCTTGTCGAAGACGAATTAAAAATCTACTCAGTTAATTATTAAGCGTAGCCGTTCTAGAACGGTTTGACATAAAAACAAACAAATTGGAAAAGTCAATTTTAGAATTCGGATATAAAAACCTAACCACTGCCAAAGCAATGGCAGAACTCTACGAAGAGAACTTTAAAACAGTTTCTAAGTATGTGCATGCCACCAGTCGTGGTCATGAGGTGATTCAGACTGCGCTAGGAATGCAGTTGTTACCACAAGATTATGCTTTTCCATATTACCGTGATGACGCGATGTTACTTTCTATAGGGATGAAACCTTATGATTTAATGTTGCAGTTACTCGCCAAAAAAGATGATCCTTTCTCTGGTGGACGTACCTACTACTCACATCCATCGTTGAATGATATTGATAAGCCTAAAATCCCACATCAATCTAGTGCTACAGGAATGCAGGCTATTCCTGCTACTGGTGTGGCGTTAGGTTTTCATTATCGCGAGAGTTTAACAGAAGAACAAAGAGCTGCTATTGATTCAAGTTCGAGTTCAAGTTCAAGTTCTGATTCCATTGTAGTTTGTTCTCTAGGTGACGCATCAGTCACAGAAGGAGAAATTGCTGAGGCTTTTCAAATGGCAGCTTTAAAGCAATTGCCTATTTTATATCTAGTGCAAGATAACGGTTGGGATATCAGCGCAAATGCTGCAGAGACTCGTGCGCAAAATGCTGCCGAATATGCTGCAGGATTCCACGGTATAGAAGCTATTTCTATCGACGGGACTGATTTTGAAGAAAGTTACAACACCTTAAACGAGGTGATTGAAAAAATAAGAACAGAGCGCAGACCGTTTTTGGTTCACGCTAAAGTACCATTATTAAATCACCACACCAGTGGTGTAAGAATGGAGTTTTATCGCGATGATTTAGAAGAGGCGAGAACTCGAGATCCATATCCGCGTATGAGACAGTTATTGCTCGATAATGGATTTAGTGAGCAAGATGTGGATGGTTATGACGCTTTCGCGAAAGCGGAATCTAAAAAAGCTCTAGAGCAAGCAATGAAAATGCCCGATCCTGAGTCATCAGATTTATACACACACGATTTTGCACCAACACCGATAACAGAAGAAAAAGGAGAGCGCTCTCCAGAAGGTGCTGATAAAGTCGTGATGGTAGATTGTGCACTATTTGCCATTGAAGAATTAATGAAAAAACATCCAGAATGCTTGTTATACGGGCAAGATGTAGGTGGTAGATTAGGTGGTGTTTTTAGGGAAGCGGCGACACTGGCGCAAAAATTTGGCGATAATAGAGTTTTCAACACGCCTATTCAAGAAGCATTTATAGTAGGTAGTACGGTAGGAATGAGTGCTGCAGGTTTGAAACCTATCGTAGAGGTGCAATTTGCAGATTATATCTGGCCTGGACTAAATCAATTGTTTACAGAGGTTTCTCGATCTAATTACTTAAGTAATGGAAAATGGCCGGTTTCTATGGTCTTGAGAGTGCCGATAGGAGCTTACGGTTCTGGTGGGCCTTACCATTCTAGTTCTATGGAAAGTGTAGTTTCTAATATAAGAGGTTTAAAAATCGCTTATCCATCAAATGGTGCCGATTTAAAAGGATTGATGAAAGCTGCTTATTATGATCCTAATCCGGTGGTGATTTTTGAACATAAAGGCTTGTACTGGTCTAAGGTAAAAGGAACTAAAGGCGCTACAAGTGTAGAACCTAGTGAGGACTATGTGTTGCCGTTTGGAAAAGCATGGGTGCTTCAAGAAATCTGGAAAAAAGAAGAAGAAGAAACCTTGAGTATTATTACTTATGGAATGGGCGTGCACTGGGCAATGAATGCAACTGAAGAATTAGGATTACAAGATAGAGTAGAAGTAGTGGATTTAAGAACGCTGCATCCACTAGATTATGAGACGGTTTTTACAAGTGTGAAAAAATGTGGTAAATGTCTAGTCGTTACTGAAGAACCTAGTGATAATAGTTTCTCACGTGCTTTACAAGGTCGCATTCAAGAAGAATGTTTTAAATACATCGACGCTCCGGTAATGGTCATAGGATCTGAAAATATGCCAGCGATACCATTAAATTCTGTTCTTGAGGAAACGATGATTCCTAGTACAGAGAAAGTAAAAACTAAGATTAAGGAAATATTGTTTTATTAGTTATGAAGCGATTTCTAGTTTTATTCGTACTGATTGTTGTTCTTTCATGCGCGCATAGGAATTACACCTATGTTCAATCACCAAGTTATGTATTAAAACCTGGTGATACTTTGTTTACATTTAATGAAAATGCGGTTCAAGGAAAATGGCTTATCAATTATCCATCGGACAAGAGCTATGTTATTTATAAAGATGGTTATAGATTAAATAAGGAAAATAACTTTACTAAAAATGAGAATCAAAAATATGTTTTGAAAATGGATAGTATTTTCTATTTCAGAAATTCGAAAGTTTATTCTGGCAAACTCCTATTTCAAACTTATAAAGAATTAAAAATCAATTGGGGAAATTCTGAAACGATATCTTATTACCGACCTAAAGTTAGAGTTAAATAAGTTTTTTTAATTAAAATTATAGCTAGAAAGCATGAAAATAACCCTAGAAAGAAAGAATACAGAATATCTACTAGAAGCAAAAGGTGTT
>NZ_JPJI01000026.1:0-525013 GCF_000732625.1 Nonlabens ulvanivorans | reverse complement strand
CACCGTGATGATAGACCATAGCGGTATGGAAACTGTTCAAGGAGTAAGTCCTATGGAGTTACTTCTTATGGGTGTAGGTTCTTGTAGTGCCATAGATATTATTCATATTCTTAAAAAACAACGTCAAGAAATTACTAGTTATAAAGTAGTAGTAGAAGGAGAACGTTACCTATTAGATGACTCCATGCCTTTTAAATCTATGCATGTTAAAGTAATTCTAGAAGGAGAAATAGATGCTCAAAAAGCTCAAAAAGCAGCAGATTTAAGTTTTGAAAAGTACTGCTCTGTTTCTAAGAGTTTTGACAAGTGTGTTGAGATTACTTATGAAGTAGAATTAAAAACAGTTTAAGCTATTTCTTAAGAACTATTTTCTCAAGTCGGGCTATACGTTCTTTTAAGGTTTTAATTTCAATCTTTTAAAATTATTTAAGTTAACTTTTAGTTAAATTATTTAATTGAAAAAATTTTCATTTGGTTTTTAGATTTTATCTACAAGGTTCAAAAATGAATAACAAACTTTAAATAATTTTAAATGAAAAAACAATTTCAACTTCAAAAATTGAAAAGACAAGATGTTTTGAAATATTTTGTTATCTGTTCCTTACTAGTAACCTCTTTTTCTAGCTGTACTGCTGACGATGAAGTAAATAAGGAAGCTCTATTAAAAAGCTATAATATTGAAGATGACACCGTAAATGGTGAAAACCCTTTTCTAATTGCAAATATGGAAACTGCTTGGGAGAACCTAAAAAATAACCCAACTGCAAATATTGATCAACTTTTTGAAAACAATAATTTAAGTATTTCAGATTTTGAAATTTACACTTCAGATGCTCAGTATAAATTTATCCCATCAGATTCCATCCAAT
Organism: Nonlabens ulvanivorans; assembly: GCF_000732625.1. Lineage (GTDB taxonomy): Bacteria > Bacteroidota > Bacteroidia > Flavobacteriales > Flavobacteriaceae > Nonlabens > Nonlabens ulvanivorans. Next base: position 524,144 of record NZ_JPJI01000026.1, on the reverse strand, counting down.
ACAAAAGTTTATGGGAAGATCCTAAGGCTGACCCATCAGAAACTTTGCTTACACATTTAGACGAAAATCTTGATCTTGAAGCAACAGGTGAAGATATTGATGTGGAAGACCAAAATGATAATTTTGAGGATGGTCAGCCATTTTCTCAACCTACCGTATATCCTTTATATGCGATTATTTCTCCGAGTCATTCTTTACTAAATCAAATAGATAATATTAAAATTGATGATTATTATTTTCCCGCTGAGGATGAAAGTGAAGAGAGTAGAACTAATGCAGAAAATATTCTGTTTTCAACAGAGTTTTTTGATATGTTAGAAAATGAAGCTTTTAAATTGACAGGAAATTTTGATGAGGAAGAATTGCAAGCATTACGATTTCTTGATCCAGAATATCCAGTTCAGGAATTAGTATCTATTGATATATTTGAGGTACGCAACAGAAACTTGAATGTTTCAGATTTGTTGATAGACTATACTGTTTCTGAACAAAAATTATTCAGAAGAAGAAGTCCATGGACACCTAAAGGCACATTGAAATTTCAAGAAACCGATGTGGTTGGACAACCAGAAGTCGGAGTTGCAGGCGCTAGAATAAGAGTTAGAAAATGGGGTTTAAAAGTTATCCGAAAAGCGCACACGAATGTCGATGGTTATTTTCAAACTAGTAGTACTAGGACTAAGAGAGTTAAATATGCTGTTTATTTTAAAAATAACAATCATAGATTTGTAATTAAAGCTGGAACAGCATTTTGGAACGCTAGATATCGATCGACAAGAAAACATAAAAGGAAAGATTGGAACCCTGCGTTATTTACCGCTGGCACAAAAAGACATTTTTATGCTCAGGTTCAATATGCTGCATTTGATTATTATAATCGAGTATCTCCTACTTATAATATTCCAGTTCCTAATATTATCTCTGAACTTAAAATAAGCGCTAAATATAATCGTGATGTCTCTTCTCGATTCAGAGTGTTTGCCCCAGCTTTTTTCAATGATCTTAGAATTAGTAGGATAAGAAGCGGTCAGCCTCGTGGAACTGTAGGTGTCTATGCTACTACTATTCATGAGATGACTCATGCTGCTCATTATCGAGAGGATAGTGGTATATTTCATCCGTTAATTTTATTTGATGGTAAAGTTAAAGAACGAGATTTAATGAGAGAGAGTTGGGCTGAAGGAGTGGAAACTTTTGCAACTAATACTCGATATATTACCTTAGATCCAACATTTTTTAATATTAATACTATAAGTGGAAGAAATAGTGATAAACAACTTAGGAGTTTTTCACAGCAAAATGAATATACCGCTATTGTTTATGATATGATCGACAATGCAAATCAATTCGATATATCAGAAGACAGAGCAAACGATATGGTAAGAAACTATCAACTATCACAGATGTGGCAATCTTTGGATGGAAGACGTTCTTTGGATACTTGGCGAAATAACTTAATTGATGATCATATTAATCCTACTGAAATTGAATTAAATGCATTATTTACTTATTATCAACGAGTTGCGGATGCACTTTAAATACATAAAAATGAAATTTATTCAACTTGTTTTTTGGATGGTCTTATTCACAACAATATTAAGTTGTACCAAAGAGGAGAATCTAAGTACTTTTTCTATTAAAATTGATAATACTAGTACTAGTACAGTGAAGCTTATTTATAAAAATTCAAATGGTGAAGAAATAGATATGATTGTGGTAAATTCAATGGACAGTTATGATTGTAACTATGTATCTGAGAATTTTCAATCCTTGAGACTATGCCGTAATCAAGAATTTTTTACGAACCTATCGGAGGTTGTATTTTTATTTGAAAATAACAAAGGTTATTCTTGTCAAATTATGGATAACGGTTTTTGTTTTACAGATGATCGTAATAACGTGGTTGGGAGCAGTGGTGCTGGATTTGAATTGGTAGACAATGTTTATATTTTCAAAATAACCCAGCAAGATTTTGATAATGCATTTGATTTACCATAATTTAAAATCAATTAACCTTTTTATTTGAAGATTATGAAACAGTTGCAAATAATTTATAAAATTAGTATTCTTTTTGTCCTTTTCTCCATGTTTCTATATAGATGTTCTATAGAAGATGATCAAAGAGAATATAATTTAATATTTTCTAATGAAAGTAATGTGCCAGTTACATTAGAATTTTATGGCGTTAATGCAAGCATTAGTGTTTTACTTGATTCTTTTGTAGTGGCTAGTAATTCTTCTTTTAACTGTGATTATGTAGCAGAAGGTTTTATGTCCTTACTCGGTTGTCCAGAAATAGACGGCATTGAGCGAGGTAATAAAATCATTATAAAATTTAAAGATAATCTAGGTTATGATTGCATAGTAATCGGAGATAACACAAAATGTTTTTCTGGTGATCGGAATTTATTTGCTGGGTCAACTATTGCTTGGCAACAAGACGGTAACAATTATACATTTACCATTACCCAACAAGACTTTGATAACGCATTTGATTTGCCTTAAAAAAATAAATTCTAGATAATAAAAATCCCATTTCAAATCAATGAAATGGGATTTTAAATTTTAAAATTGTCTTCAACAAGCTCAGACTAACATAAGTTACCTCTTAGGCATCGGTGGATATTGTTTCAATATTTCTTTCACAATTTTGTTAGTGCGTTCTACTTTTTGCTCAGGAGTAGATTTAAGAGGTGCCGATTTCAATTATATGGTAAATTTAAAAGGTTCATTAAGTGTATTTCCTGAAACTGTATACAAGGAACATTTATTAGATTAAAAGATAAAATTGAGCCAAGAAAAATTAAATAAGATAAATAAACTGTACCTCTGTTACTTATCTAAAAAAGTAAGATTTAAAGGAGAATTAGACGAGTTTGAATACAACTACCAAATAAATAACTTATCAGAACTTAATTTAAAATAAAAATAAAAGTAATAATTATGAAAATCACCATAGAAAGAAAGAATACAGAATACCTACTAGAAGCGACAGGAAAATCTGGAAACACCGTGATGATAGACCATAGCGGTATGGAAACTGTTCAAGGAGTAAGTCCTATGGAGTTACTTCTTATGGGTGTAGGCTCTTGTAGTGCGATAGATATTATCGCGATTTTAAAAAAACAACGCCAGAATATTACTAGTTATAAGGTTGAGGTCACTGGAGAGCGTTATGAGTTAGATGACTCTAAACCATTTAAATCTATGCATGTTCTTGTGAAATTAGAAGGAGACATCAATCTCGATAAAGCTCAAAAAGCAGCCGATTTGAGTTTTGATAAATATTGCTCAGTTTCAAAGAGTTTTGATAAGTGTGTGGAGATCACCTATAGTATTCAAATAAACAAGCCTTCTTAGTTAAGAAGGCTTGTTTATTTGAAGATAATATTGAAATTATTTTATTTTCTCAATCGTAAAAAAGTTGCTACCGGCGTCTGGACGCATTGTAATGATTCCATTATTTCCAGCTTGTTCAACATGAATAAAAATTTCATCACCAGCTTGAATTTCAATTATTTCTGTGATGTTAATACTGGAAGTATTAACTCCGTTTCGATTTCTTATGTAATTATTTGATGTAGGTGAGCCAGGAAACTCAATGGATCCAGAACGATTAATTCTTAATTCGGCATCTAATTGCAAGTCCACTACAGTAGTCGTAGGGTCGATAACTATCGCCATTGCTACAACAATTCTATAGCGCCCATCTTCATTAACGGTAAGACGAGTTTGTGAATCACTTTCAGCAACAGTGAAAAGACTTGTGTCATCATTCCATTCATTGAAAGCAAATAACTCTAATTCGTTCGTTGTAAAATCATTTAAATTCTGAGTTCTATTTGCCGCATTACCAAAACGTGCTGAACGATCTTCTCTAAATTGAGGAATCCATCTACTTCCGTTCCATGAATATAATCCTTCTCTAACATCGTTGCGATAACCTGATGGAGTTAGATCCTCATTAGTATTATAAACAATCGTTCCTTTTACTACACCAGTAACCGGTGCTGCTAGTGATGCGTCAGTAAGAGCAACTCTATTAATTAATAGTCCTTTATCTGTCGCTCCTAGCTCTAGACTAGCTGCATCTTCTATAGAAGTAGTACCTATTCCTACACTACCATTAGTGTAAATGTTATCAGTAATATCAGTAGCAGCGTTAGTAGTAGATTCTACATGCCAGTCATAATCCTTGTCAGCAGTTGTTATAATTCTATTCCATCTCTCTTGCCAGACATATAAGCCTTCAGTACCGGAACTTGTTCTCGAATTATAAGCAATTAAACCATTTAATGGATCACTTACTAATGGAGCAAAGGTTGATAAATCTGCAATATTAATACGGTTAGGTAGAAAACCTTTGTTATTGTGAGCTAAAGATAATGAAGCATAATCAGGATTACTATTTGCTCCTATTTGAATGTTTTCTCTCTCTGGATTTGCATTGAGTATCACTCCAGAATCTCCACGTATTTGTAGATTCATATCTGGATCACCATCAGGATTAAAAGTAACCTGACTTGAACTACCAAAAGATCGATGTGATAGAAAATCGTCACCATTACTAGTAAAGGTCAAATCTGTGTTATTAGTGGCCAGATACATTCCAGAATTTGTTGAGTTTGTAAAAGAATAGCTAGGTGAGGTTTCTGTACCGTTAGATAAACTTCTTAACGTACCATTTGTTTCAAATCTAAATCTATCATTATTATTGGTTTTGACAATCAGAGGAAATGCATTGTTACTACCCAATCGGTTTGTAGTGTCAATAGTATTACCATTTAAGGACCAGTCAGAATCATTCCCTAATGCTACCCATTGATCTGTACCATTCCAATAATAAAAACCTTTATTTAAAGGATTTGATCCTGTAACAACTTGTGTATTGTAAACTAAAACACCTTCTTCTAACGTGGTACCAGAAAGCGAAATTCCTGTTAGACTGTTATTTGCACTTAAAGCAACTTTAGGAATTAATATACCCTTATCACTTTCATTAATATCCAATGCAGTTCCATCGGCAGGTGTAGCGGTATTGATCCCTACTTGTCCCAAAATCACTTGGCATGTCAAGAAAACTAGAATGAGTGTAAAAAACTTCATATAAACATTATTGTTTTCAAATTTAAGTTTTGTTACCCGTTGATATTCTGAAAATCTAATAATCGTATATTTAATCGATGATAGTACGTTTAGTACCGGTAAAGCGTATGGTGTAAGGTGCTTTTAAACTGTAATTCGTAAGTTTTAAAGCAAAAAAATATCTCGTTTCAAACAAAATGATACGAGATATTTAAATCTTTTCTAGTTTTAGAATTAACCTTACTGCGGTGGATATTGCATTAAAATTTCTTGAACAATCTTATTGATTCGTTCTGTTTTTTTAACTGGGTCATTACTACGTATTGGTGCAGTTCCTACACCTTGCCATATCAATTCTTTTTTCTGTGCATCTATAAAGTCAATATGTAAAACACCTTCATTTACTGTATTAACATTATTACCGCCAAAACCGTTATTCCAACCTAATCCGCCCCAGCCCCAACCAAAGCCAGCATTCCAGCCCCAATTGTTGTACACATCAACACGCTGTTGTGTTTTAGTGAAAATGTTGATCATAACGTCAGGCGTTTGTGATTTGCTCCAGCCGCTCGCTAGCATTTGTTCATCAATTGCTTTTAAAATACGTTTTTTATCTAAGTCATTAATGTCAGCTTCATCGATACCTTGTTTAAAATATCCGTAGGTCTTAAATTGATTAAAATCAGTTCCTACCGCATAGTCTTGAGAAACTCTCACGGTTTGACATCCTACTAGCAATACAATTGCTGCGATTAGTAAAGTAGCTTTTTTTATCATGGCTTTATAGATTACGCTTTTGCGAAAACGTGATTACTAATCAACTTTCTCAAAAACAATTAAACTTCATTCAATAAATCATCACTAACACTGTGTGGAATGGTGACTTGCAGTTGCGGATTCAATTCCATAGCTCTTTGGATAGCAAAAACAGCATTTTCATTCCTAGCCCAATTGCGCCTAGCAATACCATTATTAACATCCCAGAAAAGCATAGAATCAAGTCTAGCTTCTGCTTCATTACTACCATCAATAAGCATACCAAAACCACCGTTAATTACCTCGCCCCAACCTACGCCACCACCATTGTGAATAGATACCCAAGTAGCACCTCTAAAACTATCTCCTATAACATTTTGTATCGCCATGTCTGCGGTGAAACGAGAACCATCATATATATTAGAGGTCTCTCTATATGGTGAATCTGTACCTGATACATCGTGATGATCACGACCTAGAACAACTGGTCCTATGTAACCATCAGCAATCGCTTTATTAAATGCTCTTGCTATTTCTATACGTCCTTGCGCATCTGCATAAAGGATGCGCGCTTGAGAACCTACCACAAGTTTATTCTCTTGAGCGCCTTTTATCCATTTTATATTATCCTGCATTTGCTGTTGGATACGTTCAGGTGCGTCTTGTGATAATTGTTCTAATACATCTGTCGCAATTTGATCTGTTTTCTTAAGATCTTCTGGATCATTAGATGCGCAAACCCATCTAAATGGACCAAAGCCGTAATCAAAACACATAGGTCCCATAATGTCTTGTACATAAGATGGATATCTGAACTCTTTGTCTTCACCAGCGATATCAGCATCTGCACGGCTAGATTCTAGTAAGAATGCGTTACCATAATCAAAGAAGTAAGTGCCCTTATCTGTGTGTTTATTTATGGCTTCAACGTGTCTGCGCAAAGAACGTTGCACTTCTTTTTTAAATTCTTCGGGATGATCACTCATCATCTCATTAGACTCTTCAAAACTTAAATCAACTGGATAGTATCCACCTGCCCAAGGATTGTGTAAACTGGTTTGATCGCTACCTATAGATATATCTATGTTTGCCTCATAAAGTGCTTCCCATACATTAACAATATTACCTTCATATGCTATGGATATTATCTCTTTGTTAGATTGGGCTTCTTTAACTCGTGTAATTAATTGTTCTGTACTTTTAATCACAACATCTACCCAGCCTTGTGAGTGTCTGGTATGAACAGCTTTAGGATTCATCTCTGCACAAATTGTGATACATCCAGCGATGTTACCGGCTTTAGGTTGTGCACCGCTCATACCACCAAGACCTGAGGTAACAAAAATATTACCAGTAGGTTTTTGTTTAATTTTTCTAAAAGCATTCAATACAGTTATAGTAGTACCGTGCACAATTCCCTGAGGTCCTATGTACATGTATGAACCAGCAGTCATTTGTCCATATTGAGTAACACCTAGTGCATTAAATTTTTCCCAGTCATCAGGTTGAGAATAGTTAGGAATCATCATACCATTAGTTACTACGCAACGTGGTGCGCCTTTATGAGAAGGGAACAGTCCCATGGGATGACCACTGTACATAGCCAGTGTTTGCTCATCTGTCATCTCACTTAGATACTTCATGGTCAGTAGGTACTGTGCCCAATTAGAAAAAACACCACCATTACCACCATAAGTAATCAACTCATGTGGATGTTGTGCTACAGCGTGATCTAAGTTGTTTTGAATCATTAACATTAGTGCCGCAGCCTGTTTTGAGCGATGTGGATATTCCTCAATATTACGAGCCTTGATTTCATACTCTGGCATGAAACGATACATATAGATACGACCATAATCATCAAGTTCTTTCTTAAACTCTGGAAGTAAAATAGCATGATGATGTGGTTCAAAATAGCGTAAGGCATTACGTAGGGCTAGTTCTTCCTCTTCTGTAGAAAGAATCTTTTTACGTTTAGGTGCGTGATTTACATTTTTGTTATAAACATGAGGTGCTGGTAATGTATCAGGAATTCCTTGTTTTATGCTTTCGCGGAAGCGAACTAAGGAATTATCTACGGCTGTTTGCATTATTGTTTTTTTTTAATACTGTCTAATGATTTATCATATCCGTAAGGGCAGTGGCGACAACCACTTTTACAACAATAGCCTCTTTTAAGGTGGTACTGCTCAGTAAAGCATCTGTAACCTTGAGGTGTCAGGTAGTAATCTCCTTCTTCTACGGGAATGATTTTTTTCATTGTATAAAAATACGATTCTGTTTGCGGTCTATAAAGTATTGTAGTAGCAGAATCCTAGAAGTGGTATTTTTGTTCCATGTTTATAAGACGCGTTACATTATTTAAATGGGTAAATGGAATGGTGATATGGCCATTTTTATTAGTTCAAGATAAAAAGTCCATAAAAGATCCAGTTTTTATGAATCATGAGCGCATCCATGCTAGACAACAATTAGAGTTGATATTAATACTTTTTTTTATTTGGTATTTAATAGAGTATTGTGTCTTAAGACTAAAGTATAGTCATGATAGAGCTTATCGCAATATTGTTTTTGAAAGAGAAGCTTATGCTATGGAATGTGATCTGGATTACTTAAAATTCCGTAAAACATGGAGTTTTATAAAGTTTTACTCTCAAAAATATAGGGTATGAAGCTTTTTAATGTAAAAAATGCGGTGAATCAGCGATATCGTGAATTTAATGATAGAGCGATTATAGTGGATATAAAACGCGAAGATTTATTACATACTCAAGTATCTGGAAATAAACTGCGCAAATTGAAATACAATATTCTAGCAGCGCAACGACTAGGTTTAGACACGTTACTCACATATGGTGGTGCTTTTTCCAATCATATAGCAGCAACAGCCGCGGCTGGGAATATTTGTGGATTTAAGACGATAGGTGTTATTAGAGGTGAAGAATTGGGACATGACCTAGAGAAAACACTTGCCGGAAACAAGACTTTAAATACCGCACACGCATTAGGCATGCAATTTAAATTTGTCTCTCGTTCCGCTTACAGAGATAAGTATGAAGATTTTTTTCAATTTGCCTTGAAAAAGGAATTTAATTCATTTTACAATATTCCTGAAGGTGGAACTAATGATCTCGCAGTTAAAGGAACTGAAGAAATCTTAACAATTAAAGATAAAGATTACTATGATTATATATGTGTGGCCGCAGGAACTGGCGGTACTGCTGCTGGAATTATAAATAGTGCTGCGCCACACCAGAAAGTGTTGGTGTTTTCTGCATTGAAAGGTGATTTTATGTTTGATGAAATTGCACAGTATACAGATAGAGAGAATTTTATGGTTTTTGATGAGGATAGATTTGGTGGATATGCAAAGTCTAGTGATGGATTGATTAAGTTTATGAATGGACGCTTTCGCGAAAGCGTAACTGAGCAAAATCCTAAGGGAATACCACTTGAACCTATTTATACCGGAAAAATGATGTATCGATTAGAACATCTTGTTAAGACTGGCGTTATATCTGGAGAAACTCGTATTTTAGCCATTCATACTGGTGGTTTACAAAGTGTCGCAGGATACAACGCCATGCTTGAAAAGAAAGGCAAAATTACCTTAGATTATATCAATGAAATTTAAGTCCATACTCTACATCGCACTTATTAGTTTATTTATAGCTTCTTGTGGCTCTAATAAAAAGGTGGTCACCACTAAAAAACGGGATAAAACGACCAAAACCCGTAACGATAACCCTAATACCGAAACACAGAATACAGTAATTACTGAAGATGAAGAAAAAATCACAGAAACTGTAAAAACGCGTAGCGGTGATAAAGTGGCTAATTATGTAGATCAATTTAAAGATGTTGCGATGAAGGAAATGCGACTCTATAAAATTCCAGCAAGTATCACTCTAGCTCAAGGGATTTTAGAAAGTGGTTCTGGATTCGGTAGATTGTCGGTAGAGGCAAATAACCATTTTGGAATTAAGTGTCACACTGCATGGACAGGTGAGCGTATCTATCACGATGATGATGAAGATCAAGAATGTTTTAGAAAATACGTTTCGCCTGATTATTCATACCGTGATCATTCCTTATTCTTAACACAGCGTAAAAGGTACGCAAGCTTATTTAAGCTAGATAAAGATGATTATAAGGGTTGGGCCTATGGTTTGCGCAAAGCAGGATATGCCACAGATAAAAAATATCCACAAAAATTAATAAGCCTTATTGAGAGGTATGAGTTATATCAATATGATGCCATTGTTTTAGGTAATCCTGTGAAAACCTATACAGAAACGACCACATCAACAGATAAAACTGAAAATCATATCGTTAAGTCTGGAGATACACTTTATGGTATCGCCAAAAAATATAATATTACTGTAGCACAATTAAAAACTTATAATAGTTTGAAGTCTACAACCTTAAGTATAGGACAAGTCCTAATTGTTAAACCAATTTCTAAAGATTTTTAATGTCATTTAGTTACCAACGTAGTAGTGCGCTTTTTAAAGAAGCGCAAAAAGTAATTCCTGGTGGAGTCAATTCTCCTGTTCGTGCATTTAATGCTGTAGGTGGTTCTCCTGTTTTTGTAGATCATGCTAAAGGCGCATATTTATATGATGTCGATGGCAATAAAATTATTGATTATATAGCTTCATGGGGACCTATGATTTTAGGTCATGCCTTTGATCCTGTTGTAGATGCAGTAAAAGCAGCCGCAGATAAAGGTACCTCGTACGGAATGCCTACAGAATTAGAAACAAAAATTGCAGAGCTTGCCGTTTCTATGGCGCCTAATGTGGATCAAATACGTATGGTTAATTCTGGTACTGAGGCCTGTATGAGTGCTGTAAGACTGGCAAGAGGATACACTGGACGCGATAAAATCATCAAATTTGCAGGATGTTATCACGGGCATAGTGATTCATTCTTAATTCAAGCAGGTAGTGGTGCGGTTACCTTTGGTAGTCCTAATAGTCCTGGTGTAACTCAAGGTACTGCAAAGGATACTCTGCTAGCACAGTACAATAATCTCGAACAAGTTGCTGATATTTTCAAGCAAAATGAAGGAGAAATAGCTTGCGTAATCATAGAGCCTATCGCTGGTAATATGGGATGTATTGTACCGCAAGAAGGTTTTCTAGAAGGTATAAGGTCTTTGTGTGATGAGAACGATTCCTTGTTCATTTTTGATGAGGTAATGACAGGTTTCAGACTTGCTGCAGGTGGCGCGCAAGAAACAACTGGCGTTAAAGCAGATATTGTTACTTATGGAAAAGTGATAGGTGGTGGATTGCCAGTAGGAGCATTTGGTGCGAGACAAGAAATCATGAATCATCTAGCACCTCTAGGTCCAGTATATCAAGCAGGAACCTTGAGTGGAAATCCGCTGGCGATGAGTGCTGGTTTAACAATGCTATCTCATTTAAATAACAACCCATATATTTTTTCAAGTCTAGCCCAAAAAACAGAACGACTTCATAAAGGAATTGATACTGTTTTAACAGAGAAAGGAATGCCGTATCAAATTAATAGATATGGCTCAATGATGTCTGTGCATTTTACAGATCAGCCTGTAATCGACTTTGCTAGTGCAGCCACTGGAAATAATGAATGGTTTAAGAAATTTTTCCACGGACTTTTAAAGCGTGGTGTTTATTTACCACCGAGTGCATTTGAAAGTTATTTCTTAAACAATGCCTTGAGTAATGAGGATATAGACAAAACTATTGAAGCGACTAGAGAAGTAGTAGCAGATTGGTAGTTTGAAAAATCATATATAAAAAAGCCGTTTCATTTGAAACGGCTTTTTTATATATATGAATTAATTTTTTACTTAGGACTGATCGCATTTTTTACCATTGCGTATTTTTCTTCTCCTAAGAATGCTTTTAATTTTGTTTCAAATGAATCACGTATGTCATTAATTTTCGACTGCATTGCGATATCAGAAAGATTCTCTCTTTTAACACTTAATGTTTGAGTCTCTTTTTCGTGAACTAGCTCAAGTAATTCACCTCTTCTTTTAGCATCTACATTCCCTAATGTCATGATTTGATCTACTTTTTGATCTACAATTGCATTAAGCTTATCGTTCTTCTCTGAGATCACACGACTGTTTTCTAATTGAGCGTCAGTTATTTGAGGTGTTTGTGCATAGCCTAGACCTGCAACTGATACTGCTATAATAAAAAGTAATTTTTTCATGATTGTTGTTTTTCAAGATTTTAAAAATAAGAAATAAAATAGTTAAACAAAATAAAAGCCCTTAACATTCTCATGATAAGGACTTTTAAACCAAACTAAACTAAATCAAACTAATCTCTATTTCTTCTTTTTTTATCGCCTTTACCGCGTTTTTTTGCTCTTTGTTGCATCATTTTCTCCCATTCTGCATACTGGTCGTTGTTAAGAATCTTTTTCATTTTTCGTTTGACGGCTATTTTTTCATCTAGAATTTTTAATCGAGCTTCTTTCTTCTGATCATCAGATAATTTCTCACGATCTTCACGTGAAATTTTATTAGCCTCTCTTTTCTCTGCTTGTTTAAAAAGTACTTGATATACTTCTTTTTCTTGTTGATCAGAAAGGTCTAATGCTAGTGTTAATTTTTTAGATTGAAATGTTGCCATTTCTTGAGGAGTAACATCTTTCATTTTTTCTCCTCGATCTCCTTTTCTACCTTGTTGTGCTTGAGCAACTGTCATTGCCATTAAGGCAATTAAAACGATTATCTTTTTCATGTTATTTATATTATTTGTTACACTTCTATGACTAGTGTATAGATAAAAAGGTTTAATCACAACTCAAAAAAAAAGTCAAGCACATGGCTTGACTTTTTAATTTTAATAAAAATAAAATATTTGTAATATCTTATTCTTCAGTTACTTCTTCGGTTTCTGAAGACGTTTCAGTAGAACTGTTTTTACCTTTATAAGAAGCGTTTATTTCTTTAATAACAGTTTCAGTAATATTGCTAGATTCATTCCCGTAGATTAATCCACCAGATTTATTTTTACCTAAAACAAACGCATAATTGTTCTTTTTTGCATGAGCAGCAATAAATTCCTCTACATGAGTATCGAGTTCTTTCAAATTATTTTCAAGTTGCTCTTGCATGCTTTGTTCTTGAGTTTTGATTTGTGATTCTATCATCTGCCATTTTTTACCAAAAGCTACGATTTCTGGATTTGTTTGCTGTTGTTGTTGACTCAGGTTATTAAATTTGGCTTGAAGAGGTGCGGCTTCCATTTGGTAAGCCATCGCTAGGCTATCTGTTCTCTTTTTAAAGTCCTCTTGTCTTTTAGTTATAGACGCTTCTAGATCTATTTTTTCTTGATATTCTTCATAAACTTTAGCATTATCAATAAAAACAACTTTTTGAGTTTCTTGACAAGATGCTGCAATTATTAAAATGGCAACTAAGGATATAATATTTTTCATGTATATTTTTTTATATTTTTAAAAACGACTGATTACGTATTAAATAGTCTTGATAATTAAAGATTCATCAGTCTTTTCAACTTTAGTGATCTTTTTTGCGTTCAATCCTTTTACGGCTTTGTCCCATTTTTTATTACTTAAACCAACTTGTCCTTTAAGTTCATTTAAATCCATTTCTGTTTGTTTTTTAAGAATATCAAAAACGGTTTTTTCATCTTCAGTAAGGTCTAGTGCTTTCTTCTCAGGTTTCATTTGAGGGAAGAATAATACTTCTTGTATTGATGGATTATTAGTTAAAAACATGATTAAACGATCCATTCCTATTCCTAGTCCACTGGTAGGTGGCATACCGTATTCTAGTGCTCTTAAAAAGTCTTGGTCGATGAACATCGCCTCATCATCACCACGGTCTGCTAGTGCAACTTGAGCTTCAAAACGCTCACGTTGATCAATAGGGTCATTCAACTCAGAGTAAGCGTTTGCAATCTCTTTACCACACACCATAAGTTCAAAACGTTCTGTAAGTTCTGGGTTATCTCTATGCGCTTTACATAACGGTGACATCTCTTTAGGGTAATCTGTGATGAAGGTAGGTTGGATATAGTTTCCTTCACATTTCTCTCCAAAGATTTCATCGATAAGCTTTCCTTTACCCATTGTGGCATCTACGTCTATTCCTTCCGCTTTCGCGAAAGCGTATAACTCAGCCTCACTTTTTCCATCAATATCAAATCCTGTAAAATCAATGATCGATTGACGCATGGTGATTCTAGGATAAGGAGCTTTCCACTCTATTGTTTGATCTCCAAATTGACTATTTGTTTTTCCATTAACAGAAACAGCACAATGTTCTAAAAGACGCTCTGTAAAATCCATCATCCAGTTGTAGTCCTTATATGCTACATAGATCTCCATTGCGGTAAACTCTGGATTATGAGTACGATCCATACCTTCATTACGGAAGTTTTTACTGAACTCATACACACCATCAAAACCACCTACGATTAATCTTTTCAAATACAACTCATTTGCAATACGCATATAAAGCGGTATGTCTAATGAATTGTGATGTGTAATAAAAGGACGTGCAGCAGCTCCACCTGGGATAGGTTGTAGGATAGGAGTTTCTACTTCAAAGTACTCGCGCTCATTAAAGAAGTTGCGCATGGCGTTAAATAACTTTGTACGTTTTACAAAAACTTCTTTCACCTGTGGATTTACCACTAGGTCTGCATAACGCTGGCGATAACGCATTTCTGGATCTACAAATCCGTCATGTACTTTACCTTCTGCATCAACTTTAGGTAATGGTAATGGTTTTAATGCTTTAGTAAGAAGTGTGAATTTTTTAACCATGATGGTCATTTCGCCCACCTGTGTTTTAAATAATTCTCCTTCTATACCTATAATATCTCCTATATCTAGAAGCTTTTTATAAACATCATTATATTGTGATTTATCGTCGCCAGGACAGATTTCATCGCGATTAAAATAAACTTGAATGCGGCCTTCACTATCTTGAAGCTCTGCAAATGAGGCTGCTCCAGCGATACGTCTAGACATTAAACGTCCTGCAACGTTTACCTGTTTACCTTCTTTGAAATCTGCTTTTATGGATGTAGATGTGTTATCTACAGGATATAAAGCTGCTGGATAAGGATCAATTCCCATCTCACGCAATTTGCCTAGTTTCTCGCGGCGTATGATTTCTTGTTCAGAAAGTGGATTCATGTCTTAATTTATTAAGCTTGCAAAGATAACTTGCTTACATGGTGTAACAAAATTGTTTTTATAGAGTCCTATTTTTAGTTATGGGACATTTTGTTCCTTAAAGCATTTACTATTTAAGTATAGTTTTAATTTTTTTTCCAACTGATTACTGAATAAATATATGAGTTTCTGGCGTGTATTACTTGCAATTATTTTCCCTCCATTATCTGTGATAGGAAAAGGATGTGGTTCTATTTTAATTGTTTTTATACTGACCTGTCTAGGTTGGGTTCCTGGGGTGATTGCTGCACTGATTATACTTAATAAAGGTAACGATTAGTGAATTAGAGTTCTTTTATTACTTTTAATAAAATTACTTTTTGATGAAGATCTTCAATAAATTAAGATTTAATACTATTCGTGCACGTTCATTTAGAAAATACCTGCTATATGCTATTGGTGAAATAGTTCTTGTGGTTGCTGGAATTTTAATTGCATTATGGCTTAATAATAAAAATGCACAAGCAAAAATTGAGCAAGACAATCTCAAGCATGCTCAAACGGTCCTTACTTATATGGATCAGCATATTCAAGAATTAGACATGGTTATGGAGCAATATGAAGCTTTTGAGCCCATTATTTCAAAAATTATTTACACACCAACGGACGAACCCATTTCAAACTGTGAAAATTGTAATCAAATGCTTTTTGGGTTTTTGTATCCTGAAATAGATAATCGCGCTGCAGTCAGATCAGATATGATTAGATCAGATAATGACTCTTTATCATTGCTTTCTCAAAAAATAACGGCAGACTATAATGCTTATTCCAAAATATCTGATATTTATATAAAATCTGCTCAAAATGTTCTGCATGAAAATATGAATTATTTGAAAGATAATAATAGTTGGTTTACAGCATTTATATCTCAAGGAGAATGCAATGATGACTGTATGACTTACTTTAATGAAAGCTGTGATTATCGTAATAGAGTAACTTATTTTAATTTAATTGTGTTTGACGCTTATCAATTTGAATTATATCAATTTAGAGATCAATTGAAAGAACATAGAGAGCATCTACAAAATATAATCCATGAAATTGAACCTTAATGTATTCTGAGATGGCTCTTATAATTTAGACGTTATAAATTTTACCATTGCCATATGCATAAACAAGTGCAGTTTAAAGATTTTAGATCGCAAGGATTATAAAGATACTTAGGATCATCAAGTGCAACTTTTCAAAAATATAATTGATATAAAAATTAAGATTTGGAGAGAAGATGCAGGTCTAGAAACTGATAATCATTTACTATTTGTAGAGCATGATCATATATATATATATACATTAGGTAAAAGTGGTGATCTTGAAAACTTACTCGCTAACGAAAGTTTGCTTAAAAACATAGGCGCTACTTTTTATAAAATCAATTGTGGTGGTGATATTACCTATTCTTGGTCCTCGACAAATTCTTTGTTATCCTACACTAGTCCTCAAAAATTTCTTTACTGATATTCATAAATACTTGCGTTTTCTAGAAGAAATTTTTATTAAAATTCTTGCAGACTATGGTCTTAAAGAAAAGCGTAGCGATCGAGAAACAGGTGTGATTGCTGCGCTGATTATTTTAAATAAAAATAACTAGCTTTTTTAAGCAACCTATAAGTTAAACACGCATCTATAATACTGTAAAAGCATTACCTTTTATATAATCAACCAATTTTATGAAACGCCTTATTTTTTTATTTATCGCTGTAGTTACTATTGTTTCTTGTTCGATTGAAGAAGATTATAACACGTTTAATGTAACTAACAACTCTAGTGAAGAGATTTATATCGCCTTTGATTTTGATAATTCTGTAATTTCTTCGTTTGAAGATTCTAGTCTTGAATCTTCAAGAATAATCCAATCTATGAGCAGCAATCTGTTTTCTGTGGATGAAAGTGTCTTTTCCGGGAATAAAGAATTAACGCTTATTATTATCACTAAAGATGTCTATGATACAAATTCATGGCAAGATATTGTGAATGATAATCTATTTGATGAGCGATATGATTTAACCTTGAGTGAATTAAGAGAAATAAATAATGAGATTGTATATAATTAGATAGGTCTTATTGCTTTTTTAAGATACTAGTCTGATAGTTTTAAGACTGCAAGTTTTACCTTTGCCATATGAATAAACAAGTGCAGTTTAAAGATTTGGGTCGCAAGGATTATAAAGAAACTTGGGATCATCAAGAACAACTTTTCAAAGATATTATTGATGTAAAAATTAAGAATAGGAGAGAAGATGCAGGTCTAGAAACTGATAATCATTTACTATTTGTAGAGCATGATCACGTATATACATTAGGTAAAAGTGGTGATCTTGAAAATTTACTCGCTAACGAAAGTTTGCTTAAAAACATAGGCGCTACTTTTTATAAAATCAATCGTGGTGGTGATATTACCTACCATGGGCCAGGACAGATTGTAGGTTATCCTATACTAGACCTAGAAAACTTCTTTACAGATATTCATAAATACTTACGTTTCCTAGAAGAAATCTTTATTAAAATCCTTGCTGATTATGGTCTTAAAGGAGAGCGTAGCGATGGAGAAACAGGTGTGTGGCTAGATGTAGGAACACCATTTGCTCGCAAGATTTGTGCAATGGGCGTGCGTGCTAGTCGCTGGGTGACCATGCATGGATTTGCATTTAATGTAAATACTAACTTAGGCTACTTTGATCATATTATCCCATGTGGTATAGAAGACAAAGCAGTCACTTCACTTGCTGCAGAGTTAAAGCGACCAGTGAATGAAGATGAAGTAAAAGAGAAAATCAAACTTTATTTTTCAGAATTGTTTGAAGCAGAACTCGTTTAAAAACCTGAGTTTACTACGCTAATTGTTTCAGAATTAGCCTTTTTTTATGTTTTGAAAGTAGGTTTCTGTTCTATTTTTAAGTCATGACTTTATCACCAGATCAAATAAAAGAATGCCTTACTCAACCAGAAGCAGCGGCTCAACTAGCAGATCTAGTGTATATACATAACGATCATTTAAATATTTACCGCAAAAAGTATGGTAGAGGATTCACTTACTTAATTCATAATAAAGAGCGTCTAGTTGATAAAAAACAGCTTAAAAGAATTAAATCTTTGGTGATTCCACCGGCATGGAGTGAGGTTAGGATTAGTGAACTGCCTAATGGGCATTTACAAGTAGTAGGTCGCGATGATAAAGGTAGAAAAGTCTATTTATATCATGACATGTGGTCGCTATTACGCAATCAAACTAAGTTTTTTAAAATGTCTGCTTTTGCAAAGGTGTTGCCTAAGATAAGAAAGAGATTGGAAAATGATCTTGATCAAGATGGAATGCCACAATCTAAGTGTCTCGCCCTAGTTTTAAGCATCATGGATCAAACTTACATAAGAGTAGGTAATCAACACTATGCAGATAAGAATGATACTTATGGCTTATCAACCATGCGCACCAGACATGTTAAGGATACTGATCAAGGTGTACTGTTTTCATTTGTTGGGAAAAAAGGTGTGTCGCAAGAAACCAGTATCGAGGATTCAGATCTGGTAGATCATATCCATCAATGTGAGGAAATACCGGGATGGGAATTATTTCAATACTATGATAAGCATGGACAACATCAATCTATAGATAGTGGAATGATTAATGACTATATTCATGACGTTGCAGGTGATATTTTTAGTGCAAAAGATTTCAGAACTTGGGGCGCGACACGTGAGTTTTTTAAAAGTCTTATAGAATTAGATCTTTATGATGATGAAAAGGGCTGTGAGAAAAATATTCTTAAATCATTGGACGCAGCTGCAGATGCTCTAGGAAACACGAGAACGGTATGTAAAAAGTATTATGTGCATCCACAATTACCAGAATCTTATAGGAATGGTTCTTTTGAAAAGTATAGGGCTAGGTATCATGCTTCAAAAGATAGTGAGTACTTTGAATCAAGTGAGAAATGCGTTCAAGAAATTATAGCAGATTTTGAAATTGAGTTTGATGTCTAAATCACAATTTACCACTTATAAATAATAATGTCATCACCATCTAGAGTCGTTAGGAAATTACTCTTAGATCTTGCAATAGCAGTATTTTCTTTACCATATACTGGAAATGAGTTCAAAATTGCACCCTTTTTATCAAGTAAGTAAACTTGATTTTCACCAGAATCTATTAGGTGTATATACTCTTCTCTTAACAGCTTATCAACTTTTACATTGTTGTATGTGCCGTAAGGTAGCTCTGTCGACTTGCCATTAATTAATAACTTATTATTGTTTTGAATGATTTCAATACCATCTAGAGCGATATAATACTCGGTTGCAGAAACTGTTTTACCAGAATTTGTAATTTTACCAGTAACTGGATTTAGATAAATCAGTTGATTACCATCTAGCATCTTTATAAGGTTTTTTTGAAAACTCATCGTTCCAGTTAATGATACTTTTTCTTTAACCTTAGTTCTTACCTTACCTGTTCTGTTGAGTAGTGAGATGGTGTTGTCAGCTTTCGCGAAAGCGATGTAATCACGACTTCCTACTCTATAATGCTGTGGCTGGCTTATGATTTCATCTTGCTTCTTATACTTAAATCCTTTTACTACGTTACCATTAATATCATACATGGTAAGTGTTTTACCGTGTGTCACTAGAAAACGATAATTGCGATTATTATCATAGTCAAATACGCTGAGTGGTTGGGTGATGCCACCTTTAATTTGAATAGGATATTTATTGACATCTTTACCATTGCGGTCTAGATAGTAAACGGATTTACTGGTAGAAAAAGCAAGTTGTTTACGACCATTTTTATAACCGTCGACAGCATTTATTTTACCTATTATGATGGCGTCTAACTGCTTACTCCAGTGTTTTTTACCGGTATCTGTTAATAGATGTAATTTAAAATCTTCATCTTGGAAAGCGACATCATGTTTTCCTGTGAGGTGATTGGGAAATAAAAATGGACCTGCAATAATCTTGCGTGGTGATTTATAAGAACCAGTTTGAACGATTCCTGTATTCTGTATGCTAGCATCTATTTGAGGTATGCTGGTGTGGTAATGTGCATAGCCCTTTTCATGAACGTACTGACTGACCATGAAAGGGAAATCTTTACTTGATATTTTATTGATAATTTTAGAATCACCTTTATCTGTTACAGACTCTTGTATAATATTTAAGCTCGTAAAATACATGAGCGTGCTAGAATCGCTTATGTTGTTAGACAAATCTTCCCACCAAGCTTGCTGAGATAGTGCAGATTTATTTTGGTAACTGACGATAAATTCTTCTGGTGCAGTAGCTGTGGTCGATAGAATTAAGTAGTCTTCTATTACTGTTAAGAACTTATAGTTATTGACAGGCAGCAGTGGTTGCATACCTTGAGTTTTAACAGGTTCTCTTAATTCATAAATGGTGAAATTGCGATAATCAAATTTTGCACTGGTGGCGCTGTCCATATCCATGAACAAGGCTTCAAATGGTTTAAGTGAAAATACGAGTGCGTCTGTTTTAGGTAAAGCAACTTGTGCTAGTTCAGTACTGTTGTCCAGTATTAACTGAAGGGTTTTATTGAGTTTTGAGGTAGTGCCATTGTAATGATTGACCTGTCTGTGTAATTTATGTGCATCTTTATAGGTTACAATTACTGCTTGATCCACATTACTAGGAATGATGGCAGGAACCCTATTTTGTTGTGCTTTCAAATCATTAAAAATAGCATGGAACTGCTGTGAAGAATCTGCATAAGTGAAGATCCCATCAATATTAAATGCATGATCTGTTTTACGTGGTTCTAATTGAAACCAGTGGCCTCTAACTTTAGAAGTACGAGAGTTTTGTTTCAATAAAAAATGCTGTAACCAGTCCTTTTGAGAACCATGGATATATATACTCAAGTCTGATCCTGAAGTACGATCATAAATAGACGCAAATTGAGAATCAAAGATATAATCTTCTACATTGCGACGTATTAAACTTTCAATGACTAAACGTGAGGTACTCGCAATATGAAAGCCATTATGATTAAGATAATAATAAGGAATTTCATGTGTAGTATCTTTGGCATAAGTGATCTGGTCATAGGTATGAACAGACATGCTATCTGCTTTAATGATTTTGCTTTCTAAAATGTCTGTAATTAATGTAATGGCAATATCGTCCTTGCCTTCTGGACTAATTGCGATGATACTTTCCCCTTTTAAATCATAATCAAGTAAAAAAGCGCTCGCTGTTTTTAATTCCTGAATGCGTTCCAATTCTTTAACCTCTTCCATTAATGCGCTAGAGGAAAGAACATCGTTAAGGTTCTTTACATCATTAGTAGCAATAATTATTTTTGAATCTGTAGGGATGCGATTTAAAATCTGTTGATTAACGGTCACATTATCATTACAACCTATTAAAAAAAGACTGATAAAAAGGACGGCAATAAGGCCACGCATAGTTTAAGTATTTGCACAAAAATAGAAAGATAATTTACGATAACATCACAGTTTGCAATAAGTTATAATGTAGATTTTAATTCTTCAGGTAAAAGTTTAAAGGTCATTCTATGGTAAGGAGTAGTTCCAAATTCTCTAATTGCTTCTCGATGTTTTTTAGTAGGATATCCTTGATTTTGATTCCAACCATATTCGGGAAATTCTTTAGAAATCTTTTCCATATAATCATCACGATATGTTTTAGCAAGTATAGATGCTGCAGCAATATGTAAATATTTACCATCTCCTTTAATTACTGTAGTGGCATCAATATCAGCATATGGTTTAAATCGGTTTCCATCCACAGCAATATGTTCTGGTCTTGTTTGTAAACCGTCAATGGCTTGATGCATGGCTAGAATACTAGCATTAAGAATATTGATTTTATCAATAGTTTCCATCATAACATGGGATACATGATAAGCGATAGCATGCTCTTCGATTAGACCGCGTAGTTGATATCTACGCTTTCGCGAAAGCTTCTTACTGTCATTCAATAAATCACTTTTAAAATCTGGCGGTAATATTACAGCGGCAGCAGTTACAGGTCCACAAAGACAGCCTCGTCCAGCCTCGTCAGTACCGCATTCAACAATGTTAGGATGTATTTGATTTAAAAGCATATGCTAAAATATGAATTATAGTTATAATCTTTTTAGGAGTACTGTTATGATGGTGCTTTAAAACCGCATCATATGTTTAGTGACAAATTCTATGAATATGAAGTACTGTTAATTTTAAGCTTTAACAGATTGATACAATTACACGGGTTAATCGTTTTTCATAATACCACCACTTTAAAAGCGTTATAATGTTTACTTTTGATGCCTTGAGCAGCTATGCACATGAATAAGAATATTTTACTCTTTTTACTACTACCGCTTTGGGCTTGGGCTCAACTGCCTACCCAAACTACAACAAGTGGTCTCGGTAACAATCGCCCACAATTCGGTAATGAAAAAGATTTAACGGTTGAAGGTGAAAAACCGCCCATTACGGATTATTTAATCATATCGCAAGATCGGGATACGACCTTTGTAGACACAACTCTTACTATGGCCAAGGATTATAAATATAATTACTTGCGTCGTGATGATTTTGAATTAATGCCTTTTCATAACATTGGTAGACCTTATAATAGTTTAGGAAGAAACTTTGATTTTGATTTACTGTCACCACGTATGGGTGCACGGGCAAGACATTTTAATTATATCGAGATTGACGATGTTTTAGATTACCACGTCCCGACACCGTTAACTGAATTATACTTCAAAACCGTTGTAAATCAAGGTCAACAACTAGATGCCCTTTTTACAACAAATGTGTCGCCAGGATTGAACTTCTCGCTATCATATAAGGGTTTAAGAAGTGCAGGTAATTATGTAAATACATTGACTAGCACAGGTAACTTTAAGTTTACTACAAATTATGTGTCAAAAAATCAACGTTATAGATTAAGGCTGCATACTGTTTTTCAAGATAACTCAAATCAAGAAAACGGTGGTCTAGATCCCGAATCATTAGAAGGTTTTGTGACAGGTAATGAAGATTTACAAGATCGCGGTAGGTTAGAACCTAATTTAACAGACGCTACTAGTTTTTTAGAAGGAAAACGTTATTACCTCAATCATGATTATGAGATTATAGGAGATAAAGACTCTACATCATACTATAGTGCACGCATTTATAATACTGCGTTTTATGAAGATAAACTTTATCGTTTTGAAAAGAGCACCGCTAGTAATAGCTTTTTAGGTGATTCTTATGTGAGTAGCAGTTTAGGAGATCAGACTGATCTGGAGCAAGGCGCTATTGAAGCAGGAATAACTTATGATCATTATATACTAGGTTATTTTAAAGCTGGTATTGTTAGGCAAGAGTATAATTATGGTTACAATAGAACATTAGATTTAGGCTCTGGTAACTTTATTACAAACCGACTGAAAGGTGAACTGTATCAGTTTAAAGGCGCCTTTGAAAAGCGTATTGGTAAATTTGATATAAATGTGGCTACTGGAATTAATGTTGCAGGTGATCTGGATGGTCAGTACCTCAATGGAAGTGCTAGTTATAAATTTAAAGATGTTGAGGTCAATGCAGGAATAGCAATTAGTTCTAGAGCGCCAGATTTTAATTATCAATTATTTCAGAGTGACTATGTCAATTATAACTGGCAAAATAGTTTTAGTAATATTGAAAAACAACAACTATCATTTAATGTTCAGTCAGAAAAATATCTTGATTTAGATATAAGCTTCACTACTTTACAAGACTATGTGTATTTTGAAGAAAATCAAGTGCTTGATACAGATAATGAGGTGACTGGTTATAATGCTAGTCCAGTTCAGGCTTTAGATGATATTACTTATTTAAAAATAAAAGCACATAAGGATATTAGGTTTTTCAGGCATTTTGGAATTGATAACACCGTCATGTTTCAAAGTGTTTCACAAGGATCAGATATTATTAATGTTCCAGAATTTACAACTAGAAACTCGCTGTATTATAAAGATCGTCTTTTTAAAAATGCTCTTCTATTACAAACAGGTATTACGTTGAAATACTTTAGCAGCTATTATATGGACTCTTATGATCCTGTATTAGGTGAATTTACTGTACAGACAGACCAAGAATTGGGAGCATTTCCTATGGTAGATGTTTTTGTAAATGCTAAGGTAAGACAGACTCGAATCTTTTTTAAACTTGAACATCTTAATCAGCTATTTGCTAGTGGTGACGATTACTTCAGTGCACCACGTACACCATATCGAGATTTTACTGTTCGTTTTGGTGTCGTTTGGAATTTCTTCTTATAAAATCACCTTCCTCAGGTTCTAAATGTTTTCTTAAACACTGTTAATTTTTGAATTTTACTTGGGCTATGAATGCAGTAAATTCGTTTAAAGTGTTAAAACCTATCTAAAACCGACAATTAGATAAAACCATAAGAACTGTTCTAGCGTACATATTATAACTAACAATAAATAGTACAACTATGAAAAAGCAAATTATTGCCATCGCAGTATTAAGTTTAACCATTTTCTCATGTTCAAATGATGATGATAATGGAGGCAACAACACAAAAAGAGCTGAACTTTATGCAACAAGTACAGCAAACGGAGATATTACCGTTTATGATTTTGCTAGTGGTGCAAGCCCTACTACAAGTACACTGACAACTGCATCTACTTCAAATGAAGGTATACAATACAGTGCATCTCAAGACGAGCTTTATGTAGCTTCCAGAAGTTCTTTTAATTTAAATGCATATTCTAATATTGAGGCTCAACTTATAGGGACTACATCTGCAATTGTAGGTGTGAATGGATCAATCGATTTCACAAGTCCTAGAGCTCTAGCGGTAAATGGAAATTCAGTAGTAGTAGCAGATAATGGAAACAATCAGCTATTTGTATACAACAGAACTTCTAGTGGTTTATCATTAGCAAATACCTTTGATATTTCATTTCCAGTTTGGGGTGTTGAATTTGTAGGTAATGATCTTTATGTAGTAGTAGATACCACAGGTGATCTTGCTGTATTTAATAATTTTCTTAGCAACTCTACAGATGGAGCGCTTGCAGCATCTAAAAGAATTACAATAGAAGGAATAGTTAGAACACATGGTATCGCTTACGATGCGTCAGATGATTTATTAATCATGACTGATATAGGTGATGCAGGAAGTGACTCAGATGGTGGTTATCATCTTATACAAAATGCAAGTTCACAAATTTCTGGTGTTACTAATGGTGGTACACTAGCAGTAGCTTCTCAAACTAGAATTGCAGGATCTAATACTTTATTAGGTAATCCAGTAGATGTAACATATGATACAGATGCAAATGTGGTTTATATCGCAGAGATTGCTAACGGTGGCGGTAGAATCTTAGGTTTTCCAGTAACAGCATCTGGTGATGCGACACCTAGTGTAAATAATATGTTGACTTCTGCAAGTTCTGTCGACTTTTATAATGAATAGTTAATTGGGAAACACCAATATTATTTAAAAGCTGCTATTTCAATAGCAGCTTTTTTTATGCCTTTATTTAGAATTAATTAAGAATTAGTAGTCTATATTTGGAGTTGATGAAATCTAGATTATTCATATCGCGTCTTTTGCTAACCATTTTTGTAATGGTTCAGCTATCGGTATTGCATGAATTGCAGCACGATGATGCATCGCACAATTGCGATATTTGTATGATTTCTCATGATTTTCAATCAGAATCATTTCAATTAGCAACAACAACGACTGTTTCTACAGTTACTCAAATACCTGTTGTTCAAAGAAAAATAGATGTTTATTTCGCTTTCGCGAAAGCGTCTTACACACCTTCACATCTTTCCATTAGGCCACCGCCAGCTGTTTAATCTTATTATTACTCTTACGATTAACAGTTAAATTATTACAATGAAATTACAAACATTGTGGTTGTTTGTGATGCTTATTTCAGCATCATGGGCAACAGCACAAGACTGTACCTATATATTAGAAGGTACCGTTAAAGATTATCACGACAATAGTTCTCTTGAACTAGCTACTATTTATGTTGAGAGCTTACAAAAAACAGTAAGTACTGATGTAAATGGCTATTTCATTTTAAAGGGATTATGTACTGGTACTTATAATTTATCAATAGCTCATATCGATTGTGAGCCTAAGAAAATTACAGTTGACCTGACAGGCTCGCAAAAAATTGAAATATTGCTAGAACATCATGTCGAGGACCTGCAGACCATTCAAGTTATTGCAGATGTACATGATGATCACTCAAATACACAAGCAACAACACGCATTAAGAAAGAGATATTGCAAAACTTTAGTGGAGCAACTTTAGGCGATGCTCTAACTAGTGTTGCTGGAGTCAGTTCATTAAAAACAGGTAATAGTGTCGTTAAGCCTGTGGTGCATGGTCTTTACGGAAGTAGAGTGGCAATTGTGCATGATGGAATCCGTCAACAAGATCAAGAATGGGGAATCGAGCACGCGCCTAATATAGACGTTAATACGGCAAATAGTATACAAGTTATTAAAGGAGCAAGTGCTTTAAGATATGGTGGTGATGCGATAGGTGGAACAATAGTTATAGAACCAGCAAGAATTATTTCAAAAGATACCTTATCAGGATCTATCATTAGTCAATTACAAACAAATGGACGAGGTGGCTCTATTACAGGATCCATCAATAATTATCGTAAATCTGGCTGGTATCAACAAGCTACTTTGACATATAAACGGTTAGGCGATTATGATGCGCCAGATTATGTTCTAAGTAATACGGGTAGTGAGACAGCAGCATTTAATTTGGGATTGGGATTTAAGACATTTGAATATGGAGCAGATTTAAAATATTCTTATTACGAATCGTCTTTAGGAATTTTAAGAGCTTCACATATAGGTAATGCTGCCGATTTAGTGCGCAGTATAAACTCTGGTGTACCTACAGTTATTAATGATTTTACCTATGATATAGATGTGCCTAGACAAGAGGTAGCACATCACAGTTTAAGACTTAGTTCTTTTAAAAGGTTTGCAGGTTTAGGAAAGCTAGAAGCAGATTATTCTTTGCAGTTCAATAACCGAAAGGAATATGATATACGGCGAGGAAGTAATGCTGGTAGAGCATCGCTAGATATGGATTTGATGACACATATCGCCGCAATAAACATGTTGTTTGACTCAAATAAAACTACCACTATTAATGTAGGTCTTGATGGTATGTATCAAGTTAATACTCCAGATGCTAATACTGGTGTGCGACGCTTAATTCCAGATTATGATGCTACTAAAGTTGGAGCTTACATTAGTATTAATCATCAACTTAAGGATAATTGGATTATTGATGCTGGTTTGAGACTCGATTCCTATAAAATTGATGCTGATAAATTTTATTTTCAAACTCGCTGGGAAAGTTTGGGCTATGATGAGCAATTTCCACAATTTGAAAGAAGGACAGAAGGAAATCAGCTGCTTACAAATCCTATTTTAGACTACGGTCTGTATGCATTTACAGTTGGGACTAAATATTTCTTTAATGACCATTATGATATCGCGGTTAATTTAAGTTCGGCAAATCGTGCGCCTAATCCTAGTGAGTTATTTAGTGATGGATTGCATCATGCGCTAGCAACGATTGAACTAGGAAGATTGGACTTGGCGAAAGAACAGTCTTATAAACTTAATACTACATTTCATTTCAATCACAAAAATCTAGATCTAGAACTAAATCCTTACTTGAACTTAGTAAATGATTTTATTCAATTAGTACCTACATCTATTGAGACAACAACACGAGGAGCATTTCCAGTTTATCAGTATGAACAGTTGGATGCACGTTTATTAGGAATAGATGTAAGTGCTAGCTACGATGTGTTTGCTAAAAAAGAAGCTGATGTGACCGAAGAAGGTGGACTAAACAGTAATCAACAAAGGCTTTTAAATTTTAACTCGCAATTTTCATATATACATGGGACAGATGTGGATGCAAATGAGGCACTTATAGATATGCCGCCAGCGCAGTTTAGTAACACAATAACTTGGTTTAATGCTATAAATATTGGATTAGACTTTCATTTGACTAATCAAACCACTCTTGAACAAACACGTTTTCCAGATAATGATTATGAGGTGAATGTTCCGTTAGAAACAGGTGGTTTTGAAATGCGTGAAGTTAACATTTCTCAACCACCATCAGCCTATAGTTTATGGAATGCAGGCGTGAGTTATAGTTTTTTCTCAAAGAAAAATCCCAAGGTTAAAAGGTCCTTATTAAAGTTAAGTGTGTTTAACATATTTAATACTAATTATCGCAACTATCTCAATAGACAACGATTTTATGCCGATGATATAGGTCGTGATATTCAGCTTCAATTCATCTATAATATTTAATAATAAACCATAATAACAATTAATTAAACAAGTAAATTAAGTAAACAATGAAAACAATTAACACAATCAACCCAAGTACAATGAGATCAAATGCAATTAAAGTGCTAGGATTACTAGCAGCAACAGCAGTATTTACATCATGTGATAACGACGATGATATTAGCGCTGAAAATGAAGAAGAAGTGATAACCACTGTAGAATACACATTAACTAGTACTACAGATGCTACTAACGTAGTGGTATTTACATCTGTAGACGCAGATGGTGAAGGACCATTAGCTCCAGTAGAAACAGTAACAGGAACTTTAATGGCTAGCACTGTTTATGACGGAAGTATAAAATTCTTAAATGAATTAGAATCACCTGCAGAAGATATTACTGTGGAAGTAGCAGAAGAAGCTGATGAACACGAAGTTTTTTACATCGATTCTATAACAGATCTTACTGTCGCAAAAGTTGACACAGATGCAAATGGTAATTCACTAGGATTAGATACTACTTTCACAACCGGAGCAGCTGGCACAGGAACTTTAACAATCGTCTTAAGACACGAGCCTTTAAAGCCTAACGATGGTACATTATTAAATGCCGGTGGGGAAACTGATGTGCAAGTTGAATTTGATTTAGTTGTTCAATAAGAACCTTTGAATATAGCCTTAAGAAAAAAGCCATTCTGTAAAGAATGGCTTTTTGTTTATGATATACAGTACAACTAGTCTACTGCATCTTCTACGTCATCTGCAACGCTTTCAACTGCGTCTTCAACTTTATCTCCAGTGCTTTCTTCACGACAACTAGATATTGATATGGTAAATAAAGCAACTGCTACTAATACGATTGATTTTTTAATCATGATTCTGTTTTTTTTAGTTAGTGATTAATTATAGTGGTTTCTTACCTGATATAATATTGTAAAGAATTACGATTACCGCGATTACTAGTAAAACGTGAATAAGGTTACCCATTCCCATTCCACCACCTATGCCGGCTAATCCTAAAACCCAAATGATTATACAAATTACTGCTACAAGCCATAAAATACTTCTCATAATTTAAATGTTTAATTGGTTACAAGACTAATTTATAACTAATCTTCTATGAATTTATTAATATAATCAGAATTCACATTAAATTATGTTAATAATTGTAAGGATTTTTAATAACGTTATTTGCTCTTGATTTATGCGCTTCTAATTTCTCAGTATCCATTTTTTTCAACAAATTCATCATCATGGCCATGCGGTGATTTCCTTTAAAGTATTCCTTTTTTTCATCTAGGAAATTCCAGTACAAAGAATTGAATGGACAGGCATTATCCTCAGCATTCTTCTTAGATACTTTGTAATGACATCCTTTACAGTAGTTGCTCATTTTATTAATATAACTACCACTAGAAACATAAGGTTTAGTAGCGACTATTCCGCCATCGGCCCATTGAGACATGCCGCGTGTATTAGTAATTTCTACCCATTCTATAGCGTCTATATAGACACCTAGATACCATTCGTCTACATAACTAGGCTCAGTCATGGTGAGTAACGTATAGTTGCCGGTGACCATTAATCGTTGAATATGATGAGCATATGCATTATCTAGTGAGTTATTAATAGAGTGACTTAAACAGTTCATCTTAGTCTCTCCAGTCCAGTAAAAATCTGGTAGCTTATTATGATTTTCTAGTTGGTTTTGACTTTGATAGCTAGGCATTTCCTTCCAGTATATTCCTCGCATATACTCTCGCCATCCTAGTATTTGTCTTATAAAACCTTCTACTTGTGAAATGTCAATTTTTGGTTTCCCGCTTTCGCGAAAGCGAGACAAAACAGCATCTATGACTTCTCGTGGGCTTAATAGTTTGCAATTCATGGCAAAGCTTAACCTAGAGTGATATAAGTAGTGCTGATCAGTGTGCATCGCATCTTGATAAGTACCAAATTCTATTAAAAGATTCTCACAGAAATAATTTAATACATCAAGTCCATCTTGTCTCGTGGTAGGCCAGTTAAAGTTGTGTTCATCGATGCGTCCCATGGTTTTGACATCTGCTTTATGGAGCAGTTTTACTATAGCAGTAACGTCTTTTCTAAAACCGCGCTCATGTGGTATATCAGTTTCGCCTTTCCACTGGTTGCGATTGCTATGGTCATAATTCCATTTCCCACCTTCAGGTTCTAGATCTTCATCAACCATGATTTGATGCTTCTTGCGCATGTCTCGATAGAAGTACTCCATTGTCATACGCTTTTTACCTTCAAAAAATTTCTCAACGTCTTTTCTTTTAGTAAAAAAATGTTCGGTATCATAACCTTGCCATTCGATTTCTAGTGATTTACAAAATTCTTTGAGCTGTTGATCAAGTCTGTATTCATCTGGAGCTAAGTATTCAAACTTTTCAATCTTTTGTTCCTTGATGATTTGGTTGAGGTTCTCTACTAGATCTTGGTTATTCTTATCATCATCGAGATGGTAGTAAATACTGTTCCAGCCGCGATCATTAATCCATTCATTAAAACCACGCATCGCCATAAAAAAGGCAACTACCTTCTGTATATGATGTGTGACATAATCTGTTTCTTGACGCATTTCGGCCATGAAATAAATGATATTTTCTTGATCATCATCAAACCACGAGTGCTTGTGGTTAAGTTGATCGCCTAGTATGAGTCTTAATGTTTTCATTTTTTAAAATTTCAGATTGGGTCTGTAATGGTTTTTTACCTAAGGATTTGAACTATTATAAGTGAGATTTAAAACAATTCCTCTTGTAACCACATTCTTTGATATGTACCATCACTATCATACCTACTGGCTTGTAATTCTATATTAAAGGTTCTATTTCTAGGGTCATTACCTACACCGCTATTATACATCCAGTTGCCATAATTAGAATGCACGTCATAGTCGATTAAAATATGTTCAAAATATGCAGCGCCTATGCGCCAGTCTTGTTCTTTATGCATGGACCAGTAACTGGCAACGTTCTGTCTACCACGATTACTCATCCATCCAGTGGTAGCTAGTTCTTTCATGTTTGCATTTACAAAGCGTTCATGTGTTTCACCATTAATCCATTTTGATAATTCACGTTCACTGCTTTTCCACTCATATTCTTTTTGTAGGATACCACCTAATTTGAAGATGTCGTTCCCATTTTTTAGTGAAACATATTTAAAGAAGTCACGCCATATAAGCTCAAAAATTAGCCAATAGGTATCTTGATTTTTTTTCACTTCTTTTTCAAATCGTTGGACTTCCCAATAGATTTCTCGAGCGCTTATGCATCCTATGGACAACCATGTGCTTAACTTGCTACTGTAGTCTATACCTACTAAACCGTTTCTAGTTTTTTTATAATATTGAAGTTTGCCCGTATCCCAGAAATAATGGTTGAGTCTTTCCCATGCTGCAGTTGCGCCACCTTTCCATGGGAAAGCGCTACGATGGTCCTTTTCAAAACTTTCTAAGCCTAAATCTTCAAGTTGTGGAATAGTAGTCATCACAATGCTGGGCAATTCTTGCTGATAATCTTTTATATCAACTAGTGTTCTTACGTGAGATTCTTTCTCACATTTTTTACGGAATTGCGTAAAAACGGTTGGGATTTCTTGAAAGTTGGAGTAGGGAACGTCATCTGGATGATAAATGAACTGATCATAAGTCCGATGTCCTTTAGGTTTTACTTCTAGCAGCTTGAGTGCTTTACCCAATAGCTTTTCTTGCTCAACTTCATCGCGTGTCCATTCTTTTTGTAGATAGATATTTGTGATGTCGTATTCCTTAATGATGTCTGGAAATACATTTACTGGGGAATCATGATAGACTAATAAAGGAATGCCGTGTTTATCTAATTGTTTGCGTAAATCTTCTATAGCTTCTATAATAAATTGTGCTCTAAATTTTCCCGTTTTACCGAAAGGTAATTCTATATCGATATCAAGACCAAAATTACTATTCTGATAAAAAATAGGGTCAAAACAATATACACCTATTACTTTACCGTCATTATCGCATGCTTTTTTAAGGCTATGATTATCCGTTACTCTTAAATCATTCCTAAACCAGACGAGATTATTCATATATCAATTAATGCTATTTATTTGCGCTACACTTTTTACTACAATACTTTACAGTTTCCCAATTCTTTTCCCATTTCTTACGCCAGGTAAATTCTCTATTACACACCGGACATATTTTAGTAGGTAAGTTGTGTTGATTACGCATCATTGTCAATTGAAAGTTCTTCTAACTCTTTATCAACTTGCGCATAAGACAATCGCTTCTTTGTTTTGGCGATGGCATAACCGTCTAAACCGTTTATAGCAACGCTACCTGCTTTACTTATGTCTACCCATCCGTCTTTGTGTAAAATATCTGGTTTTATAAAAATGTCAGTAATTTTACAAATGACTAGAATACAGTTATTCTCCTTAATTGGATATTCGTTTACATATTCTGCCGCGACTTGTATGGTCGCTTCATTTACAAATGGTGCTTTGAAATTATCACGACGAAGTAATTCTATATCTAACTCATCAAATTCTGAAATATGTTCAGCATATTTTGCGCTTGATTGATGTGCTCTATCTACTAAGTTCATATTCACATGGTTTAATGTGATTTTACCAGTAGCTTTTAAGTTCTCATAGGTATGCCCGACTCCATGTCCTAGTGGTCGTTGTACAAAACTAAACATGGCTGGATTACTTCCTAAATGGGTGACACTACTAAACATGGCTACGTTGTCTATTTCATCTATGGAACGAGTGGCAAGTAAGTTTGCGCTCTTAAATCCGGTAACACTATTAATAAGGTTGCCGCGATAAAAACGGTCCATAGATTTTATAGCAATGGCATCAATATGCTTCATTTGTTTAATATTTTACCTCAAAGTTAAAACAAATTATTCATGAGCGTCATTTTCAAATGTTTAAACTTTGCTAAATTGCGATATGGATTTACGGGAAGCATTTGAAATAAATAAGAACACTTGGAATCAAAAAACAGCTATACATTTTGAAAGTGAGTTCTATGATAAGGACGCTTTCGCGAAAGCGAAAAATTCACTTAACTCCTACGAGTTAAACGCACTAGGCAATGTAAAAGACAAAAAGTTACTGCATTTACAATGTCATTTTGGTCAGGACTCCTTAAGTTGGGCACATAAAGGTGCTGTGGTAACTGGAGTAGATATAAGTGATGTGGCTATAAAACTAGCTCGTAAATTAAGTAAAGAGCTAGATATACCTGCACAATTTGTGTGCTGCAATGTGCTTGAAACCTCAGATTATATTAAAGAAAAGTTTGATATCATTTTTACTAGTTATGGTACGATAGGCTGGTTGCCAGATTTAAAGCCATGGGCACAGATGATCAGTGAGCGATTAAATGATAACGGTGTTTTTTATATTGTTGATTTTCATCCTATCGCATGGATGTATGATTATAATGTGACACCACCAGTTATGAAATACCACTATGCTAGAGAAGAAGCTATATATGATGAGTATGAAGGCACCTATGCAAATAATAAATCTAAAATGGTTAGTAAAGAGTATGGTTGGAACCACAGTCTTAGTGAAGTCGTACAGTCGCTTATTGATGCTGGTCTCTCTGTAAACTTACTGGCAGAGCATGATGGTAGCCCTTACGATGTGTTTCCTAATATGAAATTGAGGGATGATGGGTTGTATTATTTAGAAGGTGGATTATATCCGATGCTTTTTGAAATTAGTGCTGTAAAGGCATAAAAAAATGCCCTACTTATGAATTAGGGCATTTTAGGGGAAAGCATTTTGAATTAACTTTACAAAACGTTAGCAATTTAGTAAAATAGTTTTCTAGATACAATAGAATAAAATGAAAATATCCTAACTATTAGTAAGAATATTCTAATATATGTAATTTGGGATAGCAGGTATTAAGAATATAATAATATTAAAGATTGTTTTCTCAAATCTTAATCTCTAGAGTTATGTAATAATTACGATTAGGAGAGGTGATAATTCCAGGTCCTGGATAACCAGTTGCTCTTCTTGTAAAATAGGAGTTGTCTAGCACGTTATTAATTCCAGCTTCTAATTTAAACCTGCTGTATTTATATGAGGCCGAAAAGTCTAAAACATCATAAGCTGGTATAGCGCCTATTACACCACTAAGATTCCCATCAGTAGCGTTTGTAGCATCTGTGAATTGTTGCGATAGATATGAGTATTGGATACTAGACATGAAGTTTTTATATCCTAATTGAAAACCTGTTTTAAAATTTAATTCTGGTATAAACTCTACTTTATTTCCTTCAATACCGTTGGCATCAGAATTTGTGTATTCAGAACTTACTAAAGAAGTGTTGAAAAATAGATTGAATTTATAAGCTTGGTTTTTAATGAGTAGCTTTTGTAGATTAAGATCTACTAGACTTTCTAGTCCATAGATAACAGCGTCTCCTACATTACCTCGTTGACTTTTTACACGACCATCATCTGCAACGACTTGTGTAAAACCTATTCGGTCATTATAAAATAATGCAAATGCACTAGCGTCATAAGATATGAAATCGTTAAAATTACCACGAGCACCTATGTCTGCAGTAAAACCTTTCTCGTCGTCAATGTTGGGATCAATTTCAAAAGCAGGATTAATAGTACTTATGTCGGTAAATGTTACAGACCTATAATTTTGTGAAATATTACCGTATAATTCTATCGCATCATTTGCTTTATAACTAGTTCCTAAACCTAGTAAGGCAAAGGTTCTTTCATTAGATCTATTTTCATCAATTACTTCATTAAAAATAACATTACCAGCAGCGTCAGTTCTTATTTCTCTAGTAAAACCTTCACTTTCTGTTTTGATATATTCTAGTCTAAAACCAGGAGTAAATGAAATTTTATCGTTTACATAAAAGATGTTCTCACCGAATAGAGAGATATTTAAATTAGGATATACAAAGTCGTTTTGATTTGAGTAATTAGGATATTCATCAAATCGAAAGTCAAAGTCTGCATCGCTACCATCACTTCCAGGACCTTGAGTACTTGTGTTGTTTGCTTTATAAAACTTAGAACCGATTAAGAAAATATTTTTCTTTCCAGCAAGATTGTAGGTGCTTAAGAATCTCGCCTCGGCACCATAATTATTAAAATCTCCTTTTATTAAATCTCTTTCTGTACCAGGATCAATTTGATCGACACGATTAGTTCTAAAGCCTAGTGCATTACGCTGTGCTTGTAATCCAAAGGCGTTAAAAGTGAATTTTGTGTCTTCAGTAAAATCATGAGAGAAATTAAGATTGTATAAAAACCAATCTACTTCAAACCAGTTACGTTCTCGATTACTTTGAAAAGGATTCTCCTCAAATTGTCGATCATTAAGCCCACCAGCTTGTTGGGCTAGGTAGTTTAGGTAAGTGATTTCTCCTGTGACCTTAGTCTGATCATTAAATTGATATCCTACATGAGCATAAATATTCTTAGATTCAAATTGAGAATTAGGTCTAAAGCCATCACCTTTTTTATAATTAAAAAAAGTATAATAGCTCCATTTACCACTAGTACCACTTAGACTTGTGAAATTAGTGTACAATCCATTAGAACCTATAGTGTTTCTGGTAATAAGCTCTAGAGGTTTAGATTGATGAGGTTCTTTCATAACAAAATTCACTAAACCACCGAATTGAGTACCATATTGTAATGATGCTGCACCACGTATTACCTGAATACTCTGTAGACCTTCTGCCGGTGGAGCATAGTAACTTTCGGGATAACCCAACACATCTGCGCTTATATCATACCCATTTTGTCTAGTGTTAAAATTTGCAGTTCTATTAGGATCTAGTCCACGTCCACCGATGTTTAATTGCAATCCAGCATCATCATTTTGATAGATATTAAGACCAGCAACTTGATTAAAAATTTGACGCGCATTATTTGCAGCTAGATTTGCGGTAGAGTTTTCAATAAGAACCACTTCAGTTTTCTTACCGGCATAAATAGAAGTGCCTTCAACATCTTTTAAACGCTCTAGTTGAAATAGTTTTTCTTTGCGCACTGTTAATTCAATGGCTGTTAACTCTTCACCTAATTGTTGTAATTGTACATTTTTAATAAGATCATTGTTGATAGTAAGAGATTCTTCTAGAACAACATATTCATAACTGAACCATATTAGGGTTAATTCTTTTTGAGTAGTTTCAAATCGATATTTCCCATTTATATCTGTAATGGCTAGTTGTCCAGCATTTTTATCATAAATAGCAACGTTTTCAATGGCAGTACCAGTAATATTATCAGAAACGGTGCCTGATATTTGATATGACTGTGCATATGATATAGACCATGTCAATATCAATAGTATTAAAATACTATAATCCTTTAATTTCATCTTCTAATGGTAATAGCCAGTCTTTATGCTGGAATGAATCTTTAATTTGATATAAGTTTGCTTTGGGGTCTACTAGTCTGCGACTGGTTCTACCATTCAACGCGGCATAACAGTCTACATAAACTTTTACATCCTTATATCCTTGGGAGCTATAATGGTCTCCTAAAAAGTGTGCGTATTCTAAAATAAAGTCAGGTTGAAAGCTCATTTGCTTCTCTTGAAACGACGTTAGAAAATCATCATTTTGAACATAAAATGACTGTCCAGATCCGTCAACAATTTTAAACTGTGTGTTTCCCATTTTTTCCATCAACATCACGCGCCACGAGAATCTATAGCCTTCCTCTGTCCAGAACAATTCTCCAGGATACGCGAGATATCGCCATGGTAATACTAATTGAATTGTGAAAAATATCACTAGTACTGGTATTATAACTTTCTGATATGTAATTACAAATGGTTTGTTGTTGGTACGCTTTCGCGAAAGCGGACCTAATAAAGTGCTTAAAGGACTTAAAAATCTTCTTAAATAAGCAATAATTTTTTCATGTAGTGAACTGTCAAAAAACACCAATGCACTTACAATCATTATAAAAGGAAACATTCCTATCGGGAATAATACACGAGTTAATACATGGAATATAACCACAGCTATAAATGCCCAAAGCCGCGTTTTTTTATAAAGTAATAAAAAAGGAATGAGCAAATCATAGAGCATACCAGTCCAACTGAATGCATAATGTACCCATTCTTGTTGCATAAGGTTGCCTAGAAAAGGTAAATCATATTTAGAAGGCAACCATATTTTTAAAGGCATGGCTTTTAAAAGCCAGTCGCTATTAATTTTTGCTAATCCAGCATAGAAGTACACGATACTTAATAGCAATTTAATGCTGTCGATACTCCATTGCGGGATTATTGGTGTCTTTAAGGTGTGATCAGTTGCTTTAGGATGATCTATTGAGAAATGCCTATTTGCAGGTAAAAAGATCATTAAAAAACTAAGTAGGCTGATGAAGTAATAATGATTAAGATAGGTGGTTTTATCCATCAATTCTATATAAGTAAAGCTTAAGAAAAATAGAATAATGGACAACCTATACTTAAATCCTATGGCAATGAAAAATGCGGCTATACCGCATATAGTAAATAATAAATAAGTGAAGGACCCTAATGGTTTTACCCAATCAAATCCATAATAAGAGAAATGAAATTGAGGTGTTATATAAAGACTATTGATCCAACCATGTGCAGCAAATCTAATGATGCTATAAAGCATCATCAACCCAAAGCCAATGCGGAAAACCGCTAATGGCGCAGCAGATGCGCTTTTATCTAGATATGATTGTATCGTTTTATTCATAACCTAAAAAAAGGTTGCCTCATACTTTAATATGAGGACAACCTTTTTTAAAATTTATTGATATGGTTTAATCACCGTCAGCATCAACATAATCTACGCTTATATTAAGTGTTTGCAACATGTCTACTTTTAATAAAACAGTGACGCGCTGTAACTCATCATAAGTCATTAACATAGCTACATTATTATTGTTCACCTGATTATATAGATTGTTATCTAATTGATCAAGCTCAGTTCTAGCGGCTTCTATCTGACTGTTTATAGAGGCTGTAAGGTCAGAAGATCCACTATTATCCCTTAAAAGAGTTACATAACTTGCATAACTTATACCAATTGTTGAGTTATTATAAGCTTTACCGTTAAAAAAGTCTTGAACCGCTTGTAGAGCAGTTAGGGCAAGTTCTTTAGAGTAAACTTTACTGTATAATCCTTCCACTTTATCTGCAAGTGGTGTTGTAGAAAAAACTCCTGCAGGTATGCCTACTTTGTTAGCACGCAATCCCTTTTCATAATAAAAAATGAAGTCGTTCACTAGCATATTCACAGAGCTAGATGCTGTGTTTGCCGTACTGCTAACAAAAATATCTCTGTAAGAACTGGTCCAGTCTGTTAATACTGTAGTAGTTAGATTGTCCATCTGGTCTATCACATCGCTGAGGTAATTTTTGTAACCTAGCGCGTTACTGTCAGTGGTATAAAAGTCTATTATGGCACTGTCGTCATTACCTAGACCATATAGTAAGTAATCTAAAGCAGGGAAACCTACGGCATCATTATTATTAGGACTAGTAAGGTCATAAGATCCAGACGCGATATTGTTTTGGATATCTGTCGTATTAGTAGGATAGATGTTCATCTGGAAACCATATAAAATTTCTTCAGCCTTACCAATGTTAAACATCTCAACGTACTGCCATGTTTTATAAGCTGCTAACCAGTCAGTTCTTAGATTATCAAGATTTGTTTGATTAGGTGTTGTTATAAAAGTCTCTTTTGACGCTTTTAAAGCTGTTAAATCAGAATTCAAATCTTGTAATGCAGGAATGATGATGTTATCTGCTGCATTTTCTAAAAGAGCCTTTCTATCAAAGTTATCAGATGATCCGCTAGTAGAATCATCGTTAGATTCTGTACACGCGGTGATCAGTATGATAGAAAACAGTGCTAATGCTAATTGCTTGATTTTCATTATTAATTTTTTAAAAGTTTGCAAATGTACCGTTGTAGTCGAGAGTATGTCCTATTAACTACATTAAATAAATGATAATTTAATTGCTAGCTTGTGCTGTTGTGAAATTGAATCTTGCCGCAATGTCATCTGATATTTGATCTAAAGTAGTAGGTGTAATATCCCAGAATCCATTACCAGTCATTAATTGACTTAAATAGGTGTCTACTTCAGTTTTGCTAAAATATGGTGCGTCAGTATCAGGATTGCGTGTAAATTGAAGGCTGTAGATAAATCCATAAGCTTCAGATAATCCATGAAATGCTCTTGCTGGATCTGCTGTTAAATTGTCTTTACCATTTTGTAAATAAAACACCGCTCTTACAGCTGGAATTAAAGAGAC
This sequence comes from Nonlabens ulvanivorans, assembly GCF_000732625.1. Taxonomy (GTDB): domain Bacteria; phylum Bacteroidota; class Bacteroidia; order Flavobacteriales; family Flavobacteriaceae; genus Nonlabens; species Nonlabens ulvanivorans. Next base: position 484,427 of record NZ_JPJI01000026.1, on the reverse strand, counting down.
GTTCTCTCTTATAATTGCTGCTTGTTCATCTCTAACACTGTAGTTTTTTTCAACTATCGCTGCACGTCCTAATTTGAATGCATCATAAATTGTAGTTGCGATTCCAGCAAAATCTGCATCACCTTCTACACGATCAATGTATTCACTTAAAAAACTATCTTGATCTAGAATAGGCATTGTAGCATCTGGTTCTGCACCGTATAAATAGCCAAAAGCCTCATCCCATTTATGCTCCATGTTGGTATAACTTTTACCTGATACTAATACTTCGTTATCATTATCTGCTCTATTAGTACTTTCATCAAGAACAGACGTGCTTAAATAATTGTTCAAAATTTGATCGGTCATTAAAGCCCCTAAAAGCCCTTTAGCAAACGCTTGGTCATACTCCAGACCTTTTGCGTTTACATATCTAATAGTTCCACCACCAGCTTGTTGAATCTGTCCTGGTACACCAGCGCTAGCTGTATTGTTCCATGCTGGGAAAATATCATTTACTTGAGATGATATATAATTATCAAAATCTGCTCTAATCGCAGCAGCATCTGTTGCGTTGCTAGAAAAATAGTCTGCACTAGCAGCTACTTTACTACGTACACTTTTGTCAGAAGAATTTAAAGCTGCATCACTAAAATCATTTGCTCCTGCTACATGCGCAAACATGTTAGACAATTGTGTTTCGGTAGTAGATGTTTCTTTAAAAGCGGTCTTAATTTCTTCAGCCATTGCTATACGAGTAGTCTGGCCAGAATAGCTAACGGTGCTTTCTGTTCCTCTATTAAAAGAATATGTTGCTGGTGCTATAACGTTATTAACGGTTAGATCATCATCATTATCACATGATGTAGTAAAAAAAGTTGCTATAGCGGCAGTGGCGATTAAAGATATTTTTTTTAGAGTCATTTTGGTTTTATTTAGACTTGATATAAATAGTTGAATTGATTTCGGCTGCAAATTTAAGTCCTTATTTAGATTTAATAAAGATAAGGTAGGAAATTCGTTATTGATATTTCTGATACTATATAATATTCGGATTGATTTTCATTATTCATATTGATTCTAAATAGGTAAGTGTTTGAATAGTTAAGTATTGTATTAATCCATTTGAATACTCACCAATTAAATAACGTATATTTGCATGCAATAAAATTCTATTGCATGATTTCCCACGATTCCAAATTTCTAGGTGAAGGTTTAACCTATGATGACGTACTACTTGTACCTGCTTACAGTGAGGTGCTGCCTCGAGAAGTAAGTATAAAGACTAAATTTTCAAGAAATATTACTCTTAACGCACCTGTAATCAGTGCTGCTATGGATACCGTTACAGAAAGCCGCATGGCTATTGCTATGGCTCAAGAAGGTGGAATAGGGATCTTGCATAAAAATATGTCTATTGAAGCTCAAGCTCAGAAGGTGAGACGTGTAAAACGAGCTGAAAGTGGTATGATTATCGATCCAGTTACTCTTACTATTGAGGCTACCATAGGTGATGCAAAAGCTAGTATGCGTGAGCACAGTATAGGTGGGATTCCTATAGTGGATGATGCTGGTTATATAAAAGGTATTGTAACTAATAGAGATTTACGATTTGAAAAAGATAATAGTCGCTCAGTTACTGATGTGATGACTTCAGAGAATTTAATCACAGCAAAAGCAGGGACATCTTTACATGATGCAGAAGCGATTTTGCAAGAATATAAAATAGAGAAATTACTAGTTGTTGATGATCAAGATAAATTAGTAGGACTCATAACCTTTAGAGATATCACTAAGCTAACTTTAAAACCTAATGCTAATAAGGATCAGTATGGTCGTTTGCGAGTAGCGGCTGCAATAGGTGTTACAGGTGATGCTGTTGATAGAGCTGGTGCATTAGTGGAAGCTGGTGTAGACGCTGTAGTAATCGATACGGCACATGGTCATACTAAAGGCGTTGTTGATGTTCTTAAAAAAGTGAAGGCCGCTTATCCAGATCTGGACGTTGTGGTTGGAAATGTTGCCACTGCCGAAGCTGCAAAATATCTAGCAGATGCTGGTGCAGACGCTGTAAAAGTAGGAATTGGTCCTGGTTCAATATGTACAACTCGTGTTGTAGCTGGTGTTGGTTTTCCTCAATTAAGTGCTGTAATGGAAGCGTCTCATGCATTAAAAGGTACTGGAGTACCTGTCATCGCAGATGGAGGAATACGTTACACGGGTGATATACCTAAGGCAATAGCGGCAGGAGCAGACTGTGTAATGCTAGGTTCTATGCTTGCTGGTACTACAGAGTCACCAGGAGAAACCATTATATATGATGGTCGTAAATTTAAATCTTATCGCGGAATGGGATCTGTTGAGGCGATGCAACACGGTTCTAAAGATCGTTATTTTCAAGATGTAGAAGATGATATTAAAAAACTAGTTCCTGAGGGAATTGTAGGTCGTGTACCTTATAAAGGAGATCTAGTAGAAAGCATGACTCAGTTTATAGGTGGATTACGCGCCGGAATGGGTTATTGTGGTGCTGGTGATATTGAATCCCTCAAGAATAATGGCCGTTTTGTAAAAATTACAGCAGCTGGTGTAAATGAAAGTCACCCACATGATGTGACCATTACTAAAGAAGCGCCTAATTATAGCCGTAAATAATTATGAAAATTATTTGCATCGGTCGCAATTATACAGAACATATTGCAGAGCTTCAAAACGAGCGACCTACTGAGCCAGTCGTTTTTTTAAAGCCTGACACTTCTATTTTATTACATAAACAGCCGTTTTTTATACCTGCATTCTCAAATGATGTCCATCACGAGGTAGAAGTTGTAGTGCGTATTAATCGTATCGGTAAGCATATCGATAAAAAATTTGCACACAAGTATTATAATGAAATAGGCCTAGGAATTGATTTTACAGCAAGAGATGTGCAACAACGTTGTAAAGAAAAAGGATTGCCGTGGGAGAAAGCAAAATCTTTTGATGGAGCAAGTGTAGTTTCTAGAGAGTTTATCAATAAAGAAGAATTAGGTGATTTAAATAACTTGTCATTTGAATTGTTTAAAAATGATAACTTGCAGCAAAGTGGTGATACCAGTCATATGCTTTGGAAAATAGATGAAATCATAGAGCACGTCTCTCAATTCTTTACACTTAAAATAGGGGATCTTATATTTACGGGAACTCCAGCAGGTGTATCAAGAGTAGAAGAGAATGATGTTTTAAAAGGAACTCTTGCTGGTAAAGAAATGTTCCAGATCAAAGTAAAATGAAGCAAAACCTATACGATCTACAAAAGTTAATAGAGCTCTCAGACAATGATGCAGACTTTATTAAGGATATGGTAGAGATGTTTATTACAGAAATACCTAAAGATCTTGAGCATCTTGCGGTCGCCATAATTGATGACGATAGAGCACGTGTTCACGAGTATGCTCATAAAATGAAACCCAGTGTTGATATGTTTGGGTTAGAGTGCTTGTCCGACATATTGATAATTGAGGCATGGGGAAAATCAGATGATGAAATGGAGATTAAAGAACATTTCATGCGTGTTAACCAAGAATTGGATATGGCCTTAATTCAACTTAAAAGAGATTTCTAAATGCAAGCAACTATAATTACTATAGGAGATGAAATCCTTATAGGTCAAATTGTAGATACCAATTCTGCATGGATGGCAAGCGAACTCAATAAGATAGGCGTTAACGTTTATGAGATTATCTCTATTAGTGATGATCGGGAACATATCCTTTCCGCTTTCGCGAAAGCGAAACAAGAATCAGATATTGTGCTTGTTACAGGTGGTTTAGGTCCAACTAAGGATGATATTACAAAGAAAACGATTTGTGAATTCTTTGATGATCAACTCGTACTGGATCAAGAAGTCTTAGACCACGTGATTATGCTTTTTGAAAAATTTGTAAAAGCACCAATGGTCGATATGAATAAAGACCAAGCGTTAGTCCCTTCTAAAGCACAGGTAATCTCTAATCAGTATGGGACAGCACCTGGATTGTGGATTGAGAGTGAAGGAACTATTTTTGTGTCTATGCCAGGTGTACCATTTGAAATGAAGGCCTTAATGTCTGATGGTGTCATACCTAAAATTCTTAATATAGGTGAATTACCATTTATACATCATCGTACAATTCTTACAGCAGGTCAAGGAGAAAGTACTATAGCTACTAGATTAGAGCAATGGGAAAATGATTTACCTTCTCATATTAAACTGGCTTATTTACCTAGTTTAGGAACTGTACGTTTAAGATTGTCTTCTCGTGGAAAGGATAAAGATCTTATTCTTGAAACGGTAGATGATCAGGTTCAGAAATTGTATGGGATTATCGAAGATGTCATTGTAGGTGAAAGTAATGATGAAAGTATAGTGCATGCTGTGGTTCAATTATTGAAAGAGAATAACAAAACGGTCGCCACTGCAGAGAGTTGTACAGGAGGAAAAATAGCTAGCCTTATTACAGAAATTCCAGGAGCGTCTAAAGTTTTTATGGGTAGCACCGTTACTTATGCTACACAGTCTAAAGTTGACATGCTAGGTGTGGATCCAGCAATTATTGAAAAATATAGTGTAGTAAGTGAGCAGGTAGCTCATGAGATGGCTTATAAGGCACGATTAAAGTTTAAATCAGATTATGCCGTTGCAACTACAGGTAATGCAGGACCTACTCAAGGAGATAGTGATGCTCCTGTAGGAACTGTTTTTATAGGAATATCGACACCAGAAAAGACATATGCGCTACAGTTTATGATGGGTAATCATAGAGATAGAGTGGTTCAAAAAACAATTAATAAATCACTAGAATTATTGCAAAAAGAGTTGATAGCTCAGTAATAATTACTGTTACAATAGAATATTACACGCTGATTTTAATGCTTGAATAGTAGGAAAATAGGCGTTTGAGAAAAAATTATAAAAAAGGGTGCAATTTAGGCTTGTGAGAACGAATAAATAATCGTTATTTTGCAGTCCGATTTTAAACACAGATAATCATGTCACGAGTTTGTGAACTTACAGGTAAGAGAGCGATGTCAGGAAACAATGTTTCCCACGCAATGAATAAGACTAAACGTAGATTCAACGTGAATCTTTTTACTAAGCGTTTCTACCTTCCTGAAGAGGATAAGTGGATTTCACTTAAAGTATCTGCTAAGGCGATAAAAAACATCAATAAATTAGGTATTACTGAGGTAATGAAGCAAGCTCGCGCTAAAGGGCTTCTTACCAAGTAATCTATTAATATACTAGAAGATGGCAAAGAAAGGTAATAGAATTCAAGTGATACTTGAATGTACAGAGCACAAGGAGTCAGGTAAAGCTGGAACTTCTCGTTACATCACGACTAAGAATAAAAAAAATACGCCAGATCGTTTGGAGATTAAAAAATTCAACCCGATCCTTAAGCGTATGACTGTTCATAAAGAAATTAAATAATACGACATGGCAAAGAAATCAGTAGCAACCCTACAAACTGGGTCAAAGAGATTAACGAAAGCCATCAAGATGGTTAAATCACCTAAGTCAGGTGCATATACTTTCGTAAGTGCTATTATGGCACCTGAATTAGTAAACGATTTCTTGAAAAAGAAATAAGTTGGTTAGTTAAGATGATAAAAGACCGCTCTGCTTGCAGAGCGGTCTTTTTTTATGGACCATTTGTCAGTCATGTTTCTGTGGCTCGCAAATTGACTACACAATATGATGCTTCTATATTATCACATATATGATTAACTTTGCAACGACCAGAAATAGCCAAAAATGAGTTTTTTTAAAAAGATATTTTCAAAAGAGAAAAAGGAAACCCTAGATAAAGGACTAGAAAAAACCAAAACAACGTTCTTAGATAAATTAGGTAAAGCCGTTGCCGGTAAATCTAAAGTCGATGCAGATGTGCTTGATGATCTTGAAGACGTTTTAATATCTAGTGATGTAGGTGTGGCTACCACAATTAAAGTCATTGATCGTATTGAAGAACGTGTAGCAAAAGATAAATATTTAGGCACTACAGAGCTCAATGGTATTTTACGTGATGAAATCGCAGGTTTATTAAGCGAGGTTAATAATGGTGACGCTACTGATTTCACCATTCCTCAGCAAGATGGACCTTATGTAGTTATGGTGGTAGGAGTTAATGGAGTAGGTAAAACAACTACCATAGGTAAGCTCGCTCACCAATTTAAGCAAAAAGGTCTTAAGGTCGTGCTAGGTGCTGGAGATACATTTAGAGCAGCAGCTGTAGATCAATTACAAATTTGGGCAGATCGTGTAGGTGTAGAAATTGTTAAACAAGATATGGGTAGTGATCCAGCTAGTGTTGCATTTGATACTTTACAAAGTGCCGTCGCTCAGAATGCAGATGTGGTTCTTCTGGATACTGCAGGTCGTTTACATAATAAGGTCAATTTAATGAATGAACTTACTAAGGTAAAACGTGTGATGCAAAAAATAATTCCTAATGCTCCACATGACGTAATGTTAGTTCTTGATGGCTCTACCGGTCAAAATGCTTTTGAACAAGCAAAACAGTTTACTGCGGCGACAGAAGTGAGTTCGTTAGCAGTTACAAAACTGGATGGTACTGCAAAAGGTGGTGTAGTTATAGGGATTTCTGATCAATTTCAAATACCTGTTCGATATATAGGAGTAGGAGAAGGAGTGGATGATTTACAAGTTTTTAATAAATCAGAATTTGTAGACAGTTTCTTTAATTAGAGTGCTCATTAAACAGTTTATAACTCTTAAATCTAGCCTCGGTTAGGTCTAAGAGTTTTTCTATTTTTAAGAAAAATATTTTATGCGTTTTATATTACTTTTTTTAGCGTTCACAGTATGGAGTTGTAACTCTCCTAAAGCTGTAAATGAAGTCTCCCAAACTATTAATCAGGATGATGAGCAATTTAAAGTCTTGGATTCTAGGTTTTTGAAAAAAGAAGATATTATTGCTCCTTTTAAAGATGATTTATCCAGCTTTCGCGAAAGCGAGGAACTAAAATCTTTAATACTAGAAAAAAGCATCCCTGAAATTCAACAAGCTGTATATGATGGTAAGCTTTCTTACCAACAATTAACCTTATTCTATATCAATAGAATTGCAAAGTATGATAGAGAGAACAGGAAATCATTAAATTCTGTAATAGCTCTAAATCCAAAGGCAATGGAAGATGCATATGCTTATGATTTGAGAATTGATGAATTCAGACGTGGAGAAGGTAAGTTTAACCCTTATAGTTTAATGGGTATGCCTATTTTGTTAAAAGATAATATCAATACCGAAGGTATGAAAACAACTGGTGGCGCTGCTGTTTTAAAAGATCTGGAACCTCAAAATGCGCGGATCGTACAGCGATTAATAGAGGCAGATGCTATTATTTTAGGAAAAGCAAATCTAAGTGAATGGGCTTACTTCTTTTGTGGTGATTGTCCTAGTGGTTATAGCGCTATGGGTGGACAGACTTTAAATCCATATGGTCGTAAGGAAATAGATACTGGCGGATCTAGTAGTGGTAGTGGAGTTGCAATAGCAGCTAATTTTGCGGTAGCTGCTGTAGGTTCTGAAACCGCAGGTTCGATATTATCGCCAGCGTCACAAAATAGTGTAGTAGGTTTAAAACCATCAGTAGGTACTTTAAGTGGGATAGGTATTATTCCTATATCAACTTATCTCGATACAGCAGGCCCTATGTCTAAAAATGTTGTGGATAATGTCATTTTAATGCGTGGGATGTTAAGTGATAAACGCATGTTTAGTGATTTATTTATAGCAAATTTGGGGACCTCTACGGTTCAAGGTCGTGTTTTTGGAGTTTTTCCTGGTTATAAGAAGAATCCATTATATGCTAGTGCTGTTGAACAAATTATAGCTTTAGGTGCAACTGTGGTAGAATTAGAAGAAAAACAACCGCAACTAGATGGATTTGTTTCTTTACTTAATGTCGATATGAAAAAGGATTTGCCTGCATATTTCATGGGATTAGGATTGCCTGAGTATCAAGGATGGGATGTGGCTAAGGTGATGGAATTAAATAAAGCAGATTCATTAAATTATATGCCTTATGGTCAACGATTGTTTAAAGGTATAACAGATGAAAAGGATTATTCTCCAGCAGAATCTGCAGCTCTTAAAACTAGATTAACAACTCAAGCACAAGAGTATTTTGATTATTACATTCAGTCTCATAATCTAGATGGTTTCTTATCGGTAAATAATTATAATGCTGCAGAAGCTGCTGTGGCTTTTTATCCTGCTATCACTGTTCCTATGGGATATGATGAGAATGGTCAGCCTTTTGGATTAACTTTTATTGCACCTACCGAAGAAGAGAAGATGCTTTATCAATGGGCAGCTGCTTATGAAAAAGCAACCCAACACCGTAAGATGCCTAAAGGTTATAATTAAAATCATCAGTCATTGAAAGATTCAACTCAAAAGCCGTCGTTGCTTAGCTCTAAAAGCCTCGTTATTCTAACGAAGTTTATGGCAATCTATGCAGCCTTTCATATTATAACTGTGTTAGGAAAAACTTATGTAGATTCCCTATCTGAAGAATCAACAATCGTGGATACCTATCAGTTGCCTATATATATAGTCGCTGGTATACATTTTATCATGTTGCTAATTTGTGGTGCGATGCTAATGACTAAAAAGTATTATTGGTTAGTTACCGTGGCCTGCATAGTGATCTCACTGTATACACGATTCTTTTTTGAGGATATTGTAACTTGGGTGAATTAGATTAATGATAACTGATTTACCAATTTCTTAAATTATAAGATATACCTAGGCTTACTTCTTCATAATTACTGATATGATGATATCTTACATTTATTATCCAATTGTATCTTATATTGTAATCTCCTTTCAATTCAACTTCATTAATTCCATTCCAGTAGGTATATGCCGAGTTAAGGTATAAGCCACTAATTAATCTTTTTCTTAATTCAATTCCTGCTCCTAAATCATGTTCATTTAACTCAATGTTTTGAATTTTAAGCTGGCCTAGTTTAATCTTTAAATACTGAAAAGGATCCCGATTTCTTCCTATGTTTTTTTTAAAAAACAGTTCATTTTTCTTAAAATTATTAAAGTTAAAATCTGCTTGTTCATGATTTAAACCTACTTTAAAATAAAAAGACTTTACGCTTAATGATCTAGACAAAGAGAATTCAAATTTCTTATTGATATTAAAATCACTGCTTATTGAAGCATTTAAATCTATATATAAAGGGTGCCATATACTTTTATAGATTCCAAGTCCAACTGTGTTGTAATTGAATCCATAGCTTGTAGAAACTTCAAATGTTTTTTGATAATAGTGAACAATCGCATGTACTGTAGTCAAATCTTCTTCAAGAACTACGTGTATAGTATTTTGAGAACCAACTAAAATCTCTTGAGGTTCAAACCCGGCATAAGAAAACACCAGAACATCTTCAATACTTGCAACAATAGAATAATTCCCGTCAAAATCTGATACTACACCTATAGCAGAGTCTTTAATAGCAATAGTAACTCCTAAAATTGCTTCACCATCTGTATCACTCACATTCCCAGTAATCGTCCTTTGAGCGACGCAGGTGGTGCAATACAGTAATAAAAAAAGAAAGAAACTATGTTTCATTAAAATTAGAAGTATTGAGGACGTTTTACAATCGATCAAAATTAGCACGCACTTCTTTCTCTGACGTTAGGTTCTGTTTAGCAGTAGATGGGCCAGTGATAGGAGCAATTTGTGGTTGAGGCATTTTTTCTGCCATTTTAATCATTCCTTCTATCGAGTAATGTAAGGTACTTAATGCATGCATCGGGTGACTGTATTGTTTCCAGTCCAAAGCGTTAGTGACAGCTTGTTGTAATTCAACATATTTGCGCTGCTGTTTTTGATTAAAACCTACATATCGATTGCCTATTATGGGTAGTAATTCTTTATAATGGTTAAGCCAGTCGTTACCGTTATAAATTCCGTAATACATAGCTTTCCAATAAAAATGAACGGTAAAAAAAGTATACTGTGGTACAATAGCCGAAGCCTGCACAAGTTTCCAATATTCTATTTGAGAAGTATCAGTACCTGATTTTAATAATGTAAGAGCCTCGTGAGCTTCAGACCATGCAGTCTTCATAAAGCTACGTTTCAAACGGAAAAAGGCCAACGGAATAGCAAAAGATACCATCATAAATATATAGCGAGACCAATGCGTTTCTGGGCTCAAACATAAAATGATGCACAAAGCTGTGAATAAAATCCACGTAGGAATAAAAAACAATCTTCCGTTAACACCAAAAGTTGCTGTGAGCATGCAAATCCATGCACATAAATGTGCTTGAAATATAACCGCCATAGGTCGCGCATTCCCTATCTGCCAGATGCTGTCATCTATGTTAAATAAGTATAATATAAAATAAATGACACCAAAAAATAAGGCCAATAATAGTCCTTGAAAAAAAGCTGCTCCGTTGAATATTACCATTTGATTTACTTGAGATTGTTGAAAATACTAATTTTTATGAATACGCTTTCGCGAAAGCGTGATCAAAAACAACATTTACATCTAGTTAAGTCGTAAATTTGCAGCCGCTTATGAGAACAAAATCAAGAAAAAAGAATAAGATTAATGTTATCACTCTAGGATGTTCAAAGAACGTCTATGATAGTGAAGTATTGATGGGACAGCTGAAGGCCAGTGGCAAAGATGTGGTTCATGAAGAAGAAGGAAATATCGTTGTGATAAATACCTGTGGTTTTATCGATAATGCTAAGGAAGAATCTGTAAATACAATCCTAGATTTTGTAGAGCGCAAAAATAACGGAGAAGTAGATCAGGTATTTGTATCGGGTTGCTTATCAGAGCGTTATAAGCCGGATTTGCAAAAGGAAATTCCAGATGTGGATCAATATTTTGGTACTACAGAGTTGCCATCATTATTAAAAGCGCTAGGTGCAGACTATAAACACGAGTTGATAGGTGAGCGTGTAACTACGACCCCTAAAAACTATGCATATTTTAAAATCGCCGAAGGTTGTGATAGACCATGTTCTTTTTGTGCAATACCATTAATGCGTGGTGGTCATAAAAGCACACCTATAGAACATCTAGTCATTGAAGCTGAAAAACTGGCTGCAAATGGTGTTAAAGAGCTTATTCTTATCGCTCAAGATTTAACTTATTATGGACTAGATTTATATAAAAAGAGACGTCTTGCAGATCTTTTAAAAGAACTGGTGAAAGTAGAAGGAATAGAGTGGATACGCATGCACTATGCATTCCCAACTGGTTTCCCTATGGATGTTCTTGAGGTAATGAAATCAGAGCCTAAAGTGTGTAATTACTTAGATATACCATTACAACATATTTCAACACCTGTTTTAAAATCGATGCGTCGCGGTACTACATTTGAGAAGACTAATGCGCTTCTAGAAGATTTTAGAGCGACGGTTCCAGAAATGGCGATACGTACTACTTTAATTGTAGGATATCCTGGAGAAACAGAAGAGGATTATCAGATTTTAAAACAATGGGTAAAAGATCAACGTTTTGAGCGTATGGGATGTTTTACATACTCGCATGAGGAGAATACACATGCTTATAAGTTAGAAGATGATGTGCCAGAAGAAGTAAAACAAGAGCGGGCAAACGAGATCATGGAAATTCAATCACAGATTTCTTGGGAATTGAATCAGCATAAAATAGGTCAGACTTTTAAAGTTATTATAGATCGCAAAAGAGGTAATTACTTTGTAGGACGTACAGAGTTTGATAGTCCTGATGTGGATAATGAAGTATTGATTGATGCAGAGAAGCATTACCTGTCTGTAGGATCATTTGTAAATGTTACTATAACTGAGGCTGAGGATTTTGATCTTTATGGTACGCCGGTAGAGTAATGTTTGTATTTTAATAAACTATTAAATTTATAATGAACAATGCTTCTTTGGGTGAGAACTAAAGAAGCATTTTTTATTTGCCGTTGAAATAGTTTATTTCAATATTGTCGATGTATAAAAGTTATTCAATCAGAACGTGGCATCTTCTTTGAATACTGTGATACGTTCTACAAATCCGTATTTTTGACTTATGAAAAAGTTGTTTTTTATTATTTTATTGATCAGTGCAGCTGCATTGTCTCAAGCGCAAATTACTTACTATCAGATAGAGGATGGAACTGTGATGGATTTTTTTGAGTTTGAAAAATATAAAAAAACCTTATCCACAGGTTTAGTAATACATAATTCAGTTAGTACACGAACGGCTCAGGATTCTGTAATTCAAACGGTTAAAGTTACTGTGGTAGACAGTAATCCAGATTCCAATTATTATGATCCTTTTTTAGTGCATCGCAAAAAGATAGGTGATCGCTTTCCTATGGAGGACTTTATAGCTAGTGATAGTTCTGGAATTGATGATGTGGATTATACAGGTAAGCCTACGGTTGTTAATTTTTGGTTTACGAGATGTGGACCTTGTATTATAGAAATCCCATATTTAAATCAATTAGAACAAGAGTTTAATGGCGAAGTTAATTTTGTAGCTATCACTTTTGATAAAGACTATGTGGTCAATCATTTTCTAGATAGAAAGGCATTCAATTTTGAACATCTTACAGATGTGCGACCTGCAATCGATGCATATGGCGTTCAAGCTTTTCCTATGAACTTACTATTAGATAAAGATGGTAGAATTGTTCAGGTTTATGGAGATATTATTGCAGAGCATTTGAACCTATCTGCAACATTAAGAGAAATGGTAAATGAGTAATACTATTTCTGTTGTTCTTTTTTACGATCTTCTAGTCGGGCTTTAAAGCTGCGTCTATTTTTTGTTCTAGAGCGGCCATGTGTTTTGCGATTCCATAATAGGAATACAAAAAAGGCAATGATAACAGCACCTATATACAGCCAGTCTTGGTAGTCGCTTAATCCTTCCATTCTTTATTTCTAATGTCTGTTTCAATAACGCCATCACGTAGTCTTATGACTCTATGAGCATGCTCTGCAATTTCCTCTTCATGCGTTACTAGAATCACTGTATTTCCATCGGCATGAATCTTGTCAAAAAGAGCCATAATTTCAACACCTGTTTTAGAATCTAGATTTCCTGTAGGTTCATCTGCTAGAATAATCGATGGATTATTAACTAAAGCTCTACCTACGGCAACACGCTGTCGCTGTCCACCAGATAATTGATTAGGCTGGTGATCCATACGATCGCCTAATCCTACACTTTCAAGTACTTCAGTGGCGCGTGCATTACGTTCTTTCTTAGACTTACCGGCATAAACCATAGGTAATGCGACATTATCTAATGCTGTTGTGCGAGGTAAAAGATTGAAAGTTTGAAATACAAAACCTATTTCTGTGTTTCTAATATCTGCTAGTTGATCATCGCTTAAGCTTGAAACGTCTGTGCCATTTAATTTATAAGAACCAGCTGTAGGAGTGTCTAGACAGCCTAGTAAATTCATTAAAGTTGATTTTCCAGAACCTGAAGGTCCCATAAGTGCGACATAATCACCACGTTTAATCTCGAGATCTATTCCTTTAAGCACCTTGACAACTTCTTGTCCCAGTTTAAAATTACGCACGATACCACGCACATCTATTACATTATCACTCATAGGTTAAAAGTATGGAATTATTAGCCTTTCTCATAGGACGTTCAAATTCTGATAACGTTACAACTTGATGTAAAAACGTTCTTTTAATTGTTCTTTTCTTAAAAATAAGAGTCCTACATCATATAGGTCTATACTAGCGGTGACGTTTACATGTTGACATAGTTGACTCCATGCATCTGTCATATCTCGCGACCAGTATATGTCGTCCAGTATAAAAATAGTGTCTTTGTGAGATAGTTTTAGACAAGCATTAAAATAGTCTATGGTAGCCATTCCATCGTGATGTCCATCAATGTAAATCAGGTCATATGTTGTACCTAATTGATTTATAAGAAATTCATCAAACTTACTGCAAACACTTTTTACCTTATCAAGGCTAAATTTTTCAAATTGCGATTGTGCAAATTTTTGAACTTCAGGACTACCTTCAATTGTGGTTATATGAGCACCTGATAAAGCCATAGCATGTGTTGCTATACCTATGGAAGTGCCAAGTTCTAGAACATTGTTTACTTTAAAATAGTTACACAACCGGAATAACATTTCGGCAGATTTTCTATCACTGGAATTGTATTTCAGAATATCGCTCACACGACGTTCATCAGTTTTAAAGATTTTGCTTCCAGCTCCATAGTCTTCTATGTGTAAAATGGTGTTGTTATTTTTCACGCTTTCGCGGAAGCGTCTCATAACATCATATTGCTCATAAACGGCTTTATCTCTTAAGCACTTTTTCTCGAGTGTAAACACAAACGGCGAGTGAATCCCATGTAAATGAAAGGATTTAATGCTGTGTTTTATATAGTTCTTGAGTTGGTGTAGCAAGAGGAAACTATTTCTGCGTTACTATTTTCTGTTTATTTAAAAGTAGTATTTGAATCCAATTTTAATTTTATAAAAATACTATCCAATCGACTCCGTAAGTTCTAACCATTCCATTTCTCTTTCTTCTAAGTCTGCTTTTACCTGATCTAGTTTTATAGAATTAGCTGCTAGTTCTTCTGGTGTAAGAGAAGTGTCTAGAAAAGACTCCTGAAGTTTCACACGTTGTTCTTCTAGTTTTTTAATGCTGTTTTCTAATCGGGAAAGTTCTTTTTGCTGTTCACGAGTAGGACCTGTGCTCGTAGTAGCGGCTTTAACGGCAGGTTGTTTAGCAACTGTTTTTTCGCCTTGAGCACTATCATCCTTGTCTAGTGCGAGATCAGTGTTTCCTACATAAGCACGGAAATCACTATAGTTCCCAGGGAAATCTGTGATGGTTCCGGACTGATTGAAAACAAATAGATGATCTACAATTTTATCCATAAAATAACGGTCGTGACTTACCACCATTAGACAACCAGGGAAATCCATTAAAAAGTTTTCTAAGATATTTAAAGTAGGGATATCTAGATCATTAGTCGGTTCATCAAGAATTAGAAAATTAGGGTTTTGAATGAGTACTGTACATAAGTAAAGTCGTTTGCGTTCACCACCACTTAGTTTTTCTACAAAGTCATGTTTCTTTTTACTGTCAAACATAAATCGTTCTAACAGCTGACTTGCACTAATGATTTTTCCTTTATTAAGAGGAATGTATTCACCGTATTCTTTAATCACATCAATGACCTTTTGGCCAGGCTTGATGTCTATTCCACCTTGAGTATAGTAGCCTATTTTTACTGTTTCACCTTTCACTACTTTACCAGAGTCTGGTAGTAGATTCCCAGTGATCATATTCAGGAATGTCGATTTACCAGTTCCATTTTTCCCTATAATTCCTACTCGTTCTCCTTTAATAAAGTTGTACGAGAAATTATCGATAAGCTTTTTACCAGGGAAGGATTTAGATATTTTATGAAGTTCAACCACTTTAGTGCCTAAACGCTCCATGTTAATTTCTAATTCTACTTTATGATCTTTACGACGATTGTGGGCAGCTTCTTTTATTTGGTAAAAGTCATCAATACGCGATTTAGATTTTGTTGTACGTGCTTTAGGCTGGCGGCGCATCCACTGTAACTCTTTTTTATAAAGTTGCTGCGCTTTTTCTTGTGTAGTTTGTTCAATTTCTAAACGTTCTTCTTTTTTCTCTACATAATAAGAATAATTCCCTTTATAGGTATAAAGTTTCCCATTATCCAGCTCTATAATTTCGTTACAAACACGATCTAAGAAATAACGATCGTGTGTCACCATAAGAATGGTGTAGTTTTCTTGCTTGAAATACTCTTCTAGCCATTCGATCATTTCAAGATCTAAGTGGTTAGTAGGTTCGTCCATGATTAATAGCTGTGGATCTGATAGTAAAGCTATAGCCATAGCGATTCGCTTTTTTTGTCCACCACTTAGATTTTCTACTTTTTGAGAAAGATCATCTAGTTTTAATTTAGAAAGTATCTGTTTGTATTTAGTTTCAAAATCCCAAGCATTTGAAGAGTCCATGGCGTCAAAGGCTGCTTGATACTTATCTGCATCTTCCATATTTTGAAGAGCCTTTTCATAATTTGCTATGATCTTTATAATAGGAATGTCAGAATCTAAGATGATTTCTTCTATCGTGGCATTGGGATCTAAATCTGGTTCTTGTAGTAAGAATGCCATACGTAAATCATTACGACGGTTTACTGATCCAGTATTAGGCATTTCTTTCCCTATAATGATATCAAGTAGCGATGTTTTACCGAAACCGTTTTTTGCTACAAAACCTATTTTCTGACCTTCATTAATCCCAAGTGAGATATTGTCAAACAACACGCGTTCTCCAAAGCTACGAGAGACATTTTCAACAGATATATAGTTCATGAAATCCTATGTTTTAATGGATTGCAATAATACGTGTTTTTTTGAGGGGTTTGATATTTAAGATTGCTGGTTTTCTATGGGTTATTGGATCAATTTTATATAAAAATTGGAGAGTCGTTTTTACTTATGGCTCAAATAAAAATAATCATGGAATGTTGTTCATAGAACTGTAATGATAATAGCATGGTGTTTATAGGCATTTTAAATAGATAATTTTATATTTACAGCTTATTCCGAGAAGATTTATGCGTACCGTATTAGGTTTATTAATTATAGGTTTGGTTTTAATGGTAAGTTCTTGCGTCCCTACACGTAATATAACCTATTTACAAGAGTCTCCAACTGTAAAAAATGACTCTCTTATTA
Source organism: Nonlabens ulvanivorans (assembly GCF_000732625.1). Taxonomy (GTDB): domain Bacteria; phylum Bacteroidota; class Bacteroidia; order Flavobacteriales; family Flavobacteriaceae; genus Nonlabens; species Nonlabens ulvanivorans. The sequence goes on along the minus strand of NZ_JPJI01000026.1, from coordinate 467,667 downwards.
CCATTCAAAAAGTACAGCCACCTTATAGATTACAAATTAATGATGTTTTAAGCATTCAAATAAAGGCACCTTATGATCCAGAGTTAGTTTCTATGTTTAATGTTGGAACATCAAATAATGCGACTACTTCAAATTCGGCTGGAGGACTTTATTTTTCTGGTTATACCATAAATCAACATGGTGATATACGTGTCCCAAAATTAGATGAGATTAAAGCTATAGGGTTAACTCTGGAAGAGTTGAGAGAATTAATTGAAAAACGCTTACTAGCTGAATATTTCAAACCGAACGCAGATTTATTTGTCACGGTACGTCTAGGAGGTTTACGTTATGTGATGGCAGGTGAAGTAAGTGGTAAAGGAGAACAGACCATTTACAGAGATCAAGTTACCATAGTCGAGGCCATAGCAAACAGTGGTGGAGTTCCAATAACCGGTGATTTAACTAATGTTCGTATAGTAAGGCAGTATCCTGATGGTGTAAAAGTGCACCATTTAGACTTAACGCAATTAGATGTTATCTATTCACCATACTATTATATACAGCCCAATGATATGATTGTAGTAGATCCATTACCGCAAAAATCTTTAGGTACAGGAACTACAGGTCTTGCATCCTTTACTACTATAGTATCAGTGTTGACTACACTTGTTACTACAGTGTTATTATTTACTCGTTTGTAAGATGGAAGAAGAAAAAGAAATTAATTCCTTATCGGGAATATTTGATATACGACAGTTCTTTAGTAAGCTAATCAAGTTATGGTGGTTGTTTATTTTATGTATTGGGATAGGTCTTGGATATGCTCATTATAAAAATCAGTTCATTCAGACTGTTTATAGAGCTAGCTCTTTAATTAGTATTAAGGATAATTCAAATCCATTATTTACGAGTAGTCAGAGTCTTACATTTAATTGGGGTGGAACTACAGATAAGGTAACTACTGCGATAGTACAGTTCAAGTCTCGTACACATGCAGAACAAGTTGTTGACGAGTTGCAGTTTTATATTAATTATATAAAAGAAGGTGATTATTATAATACTGATGCTTATAAAAAAACACCATTCTATATTTATGCTGATAGCAGCAAAGCGCAATTATCCGGAAAAAATATTAGAATTAAAGTGTTAGATCAAGAACGATTTGAGCTTTCTAGTAATTTCTCTAGTACTACAGCCTCAGGTTATCATTACGGTTTGAAAAAAAGTCAAGTAGTCACTGTGCCCGAAGGAGATTGGAAACAACAATTCAAATTTGGAGACTCTATTCAATTACCTTTTCTAAATGTGGTCATTGATAAACGTACCGAGTCTATTAAAACAGGAGAATGGTTGTTCAATTTTGGTAATTATTGGGGTACAGTAAATAGATATAAAGGTATATCGATTAGACAGCAGCCTGACGGTTCGTCTATTTTGTTATTGAGTATGTCTGGTGGCAATAAGCAAAGATTAATCGACTATATTAATACGAGTTCTGTTATTTTAGAACGTGGCGAGTTGCAGCGTAAAAATAAATTTGCTGTTAGTACGATTAAATACATTGATAGTTCACTTGTAGTTCAAGTGGCGGCTCTTAAAAAGTCCGAGCAAGACTTAGAAGATTTTAGAGACAAGTCCCAAATACTGGACGCTACTGCTCAGAATACTGACTTCAATCAAAAATTAACAGAATTTGAAATTCAAAAACGTGGTATTCAAAATAAATTGAATTACTACGATAACCTAAATCAATATTTACAAAACAGAACAGACTATACTATTATACAAGCTCCATCAGTAGTAGGTATTGAAGAAGGAAGTATATCTGGAGCAGTAGGTCGATTGATATCCTTATCAGAAGAACGCAAAAGAAGAGAGTTTGCGATGAGAGCAGATGCTCCAGTTTTTCAACAAATAGACAGGAAAATTAACGCCGTTAAAGATGTAATATTTGAGAATATCATCAGTTCTAAATCACTATTAAATAAAGAGCTTAATACACTTTATGGTCAAATAGGAAAAGTGGAATCTCAAATTAAAAAGCTACCTAAAGAACAACAAGAGTTTTTAAAAATTCAAAGGCAATTTGATGTGAATCAAAATACTTACAATCTGTTTATGGCTAAAAAAGCGGAAGCAGAACTGGTTAAAGCTGCAAACGTGTCTGATGTGTACGTTATCGATGACGCAAAAGATACCGGTGGTGGTGGAACTCGTCGCGATTCAAACATTAATTATTTAATGGCTCTACTAGTTGGTTTTTCAATACCTCTCAGTATGGCTTTTGTTTTAACCATACTTGATTTTTATATTCATTCTCCTAAGGATATTGAAAAATTATCTAAAATACCATTAATAGGTGTAGTAGGGAAAATGGAACATCCTACTAATTTAATTGTGAAGGATAAACCTAAGTCTACCATTGCAGAGTCCTTTAGGGGAATACGCTCCAGTTTACATTTTATATATGATCAAGAATCACTACACGGTTCACGTACGATTATGGTAACCAGTAGCGTGAGTGGAGAAGGAAAAACTTTTACAAGTATCAATCTTGCAACAGTATTTGCATTAAGCGGTAAACGTACTTTATTAGTTGGTATGGATTTAAGAAAGCCTAAAATCTTCGATGATTTCGGTATTGATAATGATTTAGGAGTTTCTAATTATTTAGTAAATGATTGTTCGCTTAATGAGATTATAAGATCCGCAGGTATGGAGAACTTAGATATAGTCTTGTCTGGTCCAGTACCACCTAATCCAAGCGAATTAATTATGTCCAAGCGTGCTGGAGAAATGATTGAACAGTTCAAAATGGATTATGATTATGTGATTCTTGATACACCACCATTAGGTCTAGTGGCAGACGCAATGGAAATCGCAAAACATGCAGATGCTTCCCTATATATGGTCCGTCAAGGATATACTAAAAAAGGAATGCTGGATGTAGTTAATGAAAAATACGACCGTAAGGAAATTAAAAACCTAAGTTTTGTCTTTAACTATTTCAATGAACGCGGTAAATATGGCTATGGCTATGGCTATGGCTACGGTTATGGCTATGGTTATGGAGCTTATGGGAATGGATATCATGAAAATGATCTGAAAGATGGTTTTATTGCAAGAATCAAAAAAATAATCAAGGGCATTTTTAAACCTGGATAATTTAAAGGTATCGCTTTCGCGAAAGTGGAATTACAACAAACTATGAGTAATCAACAAGAATGGCTGTATGAAATCAAGCCTAAGGGCAAGTTAATCGACCTTAATCTCAAAGAGATCTGGCGTTATAGAGATTTGCTTGTGCTATTTATTAAACGCGATATTATTACGGTTTATAAACAAACCATTCTAGGACCATTATGGTTTTTAATACAACCGCTTTTTACTAGTGTTGTTTTTACACTCGTATTTAATGAAGTGGCAGGAATAGATAATGGAATCATTCCTAATTTTTTATTCAACTTAACCGGTTTAACGCTATGGAGTTATTTTAAAGAAGCACTTAATGCGACTAGTAATACCTTTAAATCAAATGCAGGGCTCTTTGGTAAGGTATATTTTCCACGCTTTATAGCGCCGGCGTCTAAGGTGCTATCGGGACTTTTTAAATTTGGAATACAGATTTTAATCCTAGTTATTTTTTATTGTTATTATGTGTTTTACAAAGATGTTGCGATACAGCCATCGGTGTTTTTACCTTTGATCATACTAGTCATATTTATTGTCATACTTATGGCGATGGGAATAGGTATGATTCTATCTGCCTTTACTACTAAGTATAGAGATCTAACCATCCTTATAGGATTTGGCTTAAATCTATTAATGTATTTAAGTGCCGTGATGTATTCTATGGAAGCTGCTCGAGATAAATTAGGAGAATATTATTGGGCAGTAGAGTGGAATCCACTAGCGCATATTATTGAGAGTTACCGCAGTTTATGGTTTGATAATCTAGAGATTCACTGGACTGGAATTTATGTAGGTCTAGGATTAGGATTGGTACTGTTTTTTATAGGATTGATTGTTTTTAATAAAACAGAAAAAACCTTTATAGATACTGTATAATGAGCAAATCGATACGTTTATACTGGTGGAGTGAGGTTTTAATCCAGAAAAAGGATTATGAAAACTATGGTGATCTGTTGGGGAAATACCTTGTGGAGAAAATATCTCACAAAAAAGTAATCTGGCAACGAGCTCACAAGTTTCACCTTCAAAACTTCTGGAAACCATTATACGTGACCATAGGTAGTATTTTAGAGCATATAGGTACGCATTGTACCGTTTGGGGTAGTGGTATTATTTCTAGAGACGCTCAAATAGCTGGCGCAACATTTTTGGCGGTTAGAGGTCCGCTTTCGCGAAAGCGTATACAAGAACTGGGCTACGATTGTCCAGCCGTTTATGGTGATCCTGCATTGCTCTTACCGCTGCATTATAACCCTATAGTAGAAAAAGAATACCAATTAGGAATCGTACCACATATTAATGATTATGAACTGGTTCAGGAGTGGTTTAAGGATAATGATGCGGTAAAAATCATTAACTTTAAGACCAATGATGTAGAGCAAACGACTAGCGAGATTATTTCTTGTGAGCGTATTTTATCTTCTTCACTACACGGTATTATAGTAGCGCATGCATATCAAATTCCTGCAGTGCAAGTACAGTTTTCTGACCGCATTTATGGTGATGGTGTAAAGTACCATGATTATTTAACGTCTGTAGGTCTAGAACCATATGATCCAGAATTTATAAGTGAATTGCATAGCATAGAAATGGGAATAGAAAAGGTGAAGCAACACGAGCAACGATTACCACAAGCTGAAATGATTCAAGAAATTCAAACTAACTTAATGAAAGTATGTCCTTTTAAAGCTACTGACTTATGATCGATGATGATATCATTTTAAAAGCAGAGAATATTTCTAAGCAGTACCGTCTAGGAACTGTAGGGACAGGTACATTAGGACATGATTTAAACCGTTTCTGGCATAAAGTACGAGGAAAAGAGGATCCTTATTTAAAAATAGGAGCTGTTAACGATCGCAGTGCCACAGCTAGTTCTGACTATGTATGGGCATTAAGAGACATCAACTTTGAGGTAAAACGTGGTGAGATATTAGGAATCATAGGTAAAAATGGTGCTGGTAAATCGACCTTACTCAAAATTTTATCGCGAGTCACGAGTCCTACCACAGGATCTATAAAAACTCGAGGACGCATCGCAAGTTTATTAGAAGTAGGAACTGGTATGCATCCAGAACTTACCGGTAGAGAAAACATTTTTCTCAATGGTGCTATCCTGGGAATGACTAAAAGCGAAATAGCAAGTAAGATTGATGAAATCGTTGAGTTCTCTGGTTGTCAAATGTATATAGACACGCCTGTAAAAAGATACTCCAGTGGGATGCGCGTGCGATTAGGATTTGCCGTAGCCGCATTTTTAGAGCCCGATATTCTTGTAGTAGATGAAGTACTCGCAGTAGGTGATGCCGAGTTTCAAAAAAAGGCCATAGGGAAAATGCAAGATATTTCTAGTTCTGGTGGTCGTACAGTGCTTTTTGTGAGTCATAACATGACATCGATAAGACAATTATGCACTAAGGCTATTTTACTTAAAAATGGTTCTGTTTCTTTTGAAGGTAAAACTGAAAAAGCTGTGAATTTATATATGGCCGACAATAAAAAAGAGAAGACTAAAGGGATTAAAAGTGATATTATTAATAGCTTAAAGTTTTTTAAGAATAATGTCGAGAATGATACATTTTATATTGGCGATGATATTAATGTTGAGGTGGATTTTCATGATTTTAAATTAAATATAGATTTGAATTATTGCTTTCTTGCTTTTTCTGATAGTAATGAAAGACGAGTTCTATCGGTAGGTACTCATCAAGACGGTTCATTTAATAAACTTATAGAGCCTAATTCAACATTGAAAAGCACTATCTTAAATGTAAACATTAAGCAAGGAGATTATGATGTTCTATTAGCAGTAGGAACTAAAACTCCTCGACAAAACTTTGAAATAATTGAGTTTGCTGGAAAGCTCACCATATTGAACAACGATTACTTTAAAACAGGTGAAGATCTTTTACATGGTCAAGGAGATGTTATTTTAAAGTCTAGTTGGAGTTGAATTAAGTAGAATAAAATTTGTTTCAATGAATAAAACTATAGTAGTTGTACCAACAGATCCCGTAAAAGCTTATGATAGAAAGGGTACTTCTGGAGTAGTTAAAAGAATCTATAACCCTAATAATTACTTTGATGAAGTAATTATTCTGTCACCATTTGAGGATGAAGAATTTGTTTGGGAAGACTTAAAAGTAATTCCAACAAAAACTTATGTAGAGTTTCAAAAGCATTTAAAAAGAATTAATCCTCTGTTTGTAAGAGTATATGGTTCATATCATAGTTGCACATTCGCTATTCACGCAAGACTTCTTAAATATCCTGTTGTTGTAAGTATACATGATGATAGAGATAGTTTTATTCACGATAGTATTAAATATGCTGATAGGATTCTAGCTGTTAGTGATGTCTTAAAGGATATTTTGATTGTAAAAGGAGTTAAGAAGAATAAAATTACCGTGATAGGCAATAGAATTGATTATTCTACTTTCAAGCCTTTAGAAGGTAATTCTCATAACTCAATAGTTTTACCAAAAGGTAGAAATATTTTACATATTGGTAAAAAGACAAATCAAAAAAATTTAGACAATGTTATAAAGGCGCTGACTTTCCTGCCAAAAGACGTTAATTTGATTGCAATAGGAAGAGGTGATGACAGTGTTTACCAAGAAATCGCAGAAGAATATGGTGTTGAAAAACGCTTAGTTCTAAAACAGTTTATACCAAATCATGAACTTAATAATTTGTATAATTCATGTGAAGTATTCTGTGTTCCAAGTAGAAATGAGGGTTTTGGTGTTGTTTTTATTGAAGCCGCAGCAGCAGGTTCTAAAATCGTCACTAGTAATAAAAAACCTATGAGTGATATTTTACCTCGTGAGTTTAAAAATGTTTTTTTAGTTGATAATTTTGAGTCGCCAAAAGATTTAGCTAAATTAATAAATCAAGCACTTACAGCTAACGAAATTGATGTTAAATCAGATGCCATAAGACTAAGAGGAATTCATAAAGAGAAATTTAGTTTTGAGATTGTTGGGCAAAAAGAAATTGGAGCTTTAGAAAATATTGGAGCTGCAAGGCCAAATTTGCTTTTGTTTTTAAGATTGAAGTTTTTTTCATTTTCACAAAGAATTATTAATAAAATCAAAAGATAATTAAGGCAAACTGTAACTAGTTAATGAGGCATCTAAACAATTTAATATCAATAATTCTTCCTGTATATAATGGTCAAAAGTACGTTCGTGAATGTATTGAGAGTTGTATAAAACAATCTTACGAAAACTGGGAATTGATAGTAGTTAACGATTGTTCTACAGATTCTACACTTGAATTAATTGAAGAGTACTCTAAAAAAGATCCACGAATACTTATTGTAAATAATAAAACAAACCAAAAACTACCAAAGAGTTTGAATGTAGGCCATCAGATGGCAAAAGGTGAATTGATGACATGGATATCTCATGATAATATTTTTGACATTAATTTTCTCGAAAGAATGCGCTATCATTTAAACTCTACACGTTCTGATATTGTTTATTCTGACTTTCAAATTATTGATAAGGAAGAAGTAATTACTGGAACCAGAAAATTATCCAGCTTAGATAATCTTTTATTAGGAAATCCTATACAGGCCTCATTCCTTTATAAACGAGAAGTTTTCAAATCTCTAAACGGTTATGATGAGAATTTGTTTCTGGTAGAAGATTATGACTTTTGGCTCAGAGCAAGTTTAAACTTTAAATTTTCACATTGTAATGAACAACTTTATTTTTTTAGAAAACACGAATCAAGTTTAACTGAAAATATTAACAGAAACACGACAAAGTTTCAACAGTATTCCAAAGCTTTGACAATGTCTTATGGTAATTTAAATAATAATATGTTTTCAGAAACCACGGTGGATTTATTGGTTAATTTACATTTGACTGATCGTAAATCATCAAAACTGAGTGGTTATAAAGTAATTAAATTTTTGAATTTAGCCATTGAAGAAATTAGTGAGTTTGAAAAAGTAATAGGGTTAACAAAAACTAGTTGCACCAAAGTTTTGATTGAAAAAATTAAAAAAAACATCTTCAGTGGTCGTATTGAAATTAGTCTATGTGCACTGTTATACTGCTCTTTTTACTGGCCTGAGACTTTGTTGTTAAAGAATAATTATAATTTTAAGAGACTTGTTAGGAGTTATTTAAATAACCCGCTTCGAATATGCTAACCATTGCCATCTGTACCTATAGCCGTGTGAAGCTTTTAAAAAAGTGCCTGGATGCTTTATTACCGCAGGTAAATCGAGATGATGTTGAGGTGGTTGTTATTGATAATAATTCAAAAGACACTACTAAAGGTTTAGTTGAAAGTTTACAAAAAGAATATTCTTTTCTCAAATATATTTTTGAAGAAAAGCAAGGATTGTCAGTTGCGCGTAACACAGCATGGCAACAGTCCAGTGCCACATGGATCGCTTATCTCGATGATGATGGAATACCGCATGATAATTATCTAAAGCGATTGATTTATGTAATAGAGAACTATGATTTTGATTGCTTTGGAGGAATGTATTATGGGTATTACGAAGATGAAAAGCCACGGTGGATCTCTAATGATTTTGGAACTAAAAAATTGATACGAGATGATATAGGTGTTATTGAAAAGAATACGCTTTCTGGTGGTATTTTTAATGTAAAACGTGATCTCCTCGAGCTTTTAGACGGGTTTAAATTGGACTATGGAATGACAGGAACTGTCATGAGATATGGTGAAGAAAGTGAATTGCAGTATCGCATAAGAGAAAAAGGTTTTGTCATAGGTTTTGATCCAGAATTGAAAATGGATCATATTGTTCATTCTTCTAAGCTTGCTTTAGGATGGCATTTAAAAAGAATTTATACAGAGTATCGAGATAGCGCCGTATTAAAGACAAATGATAAGAATATATTTGATTTGATAAAAGTGTTTGTAATATCAATCTTTAAAGAGTTGCCTCGTTGTTTTAAGAAATGGTTTTTTAAAAAGGATTATTACTTTCAAAATTTCATCATTGACTTTTTGAGGCCTTCAATAATCTCACTGGGAACATTAAATAATTCTATTCTAAGAAAATAAATAATGATCAGTATAATCATACCTGTTTTTAATAGAGTGGATCTAGTGAAAGATACATTGGGTTCTATTACTCAACAGTCTTATCAAAACTGGGAATGCGTCATAGTTGATGATGGTAGTACTGATGGTAGTCAAAATGCCATTCAAAATTTTATAGCAACAGATAAGAGGTTTCAATTCATTCAAAGGCCTCAAGAGGTGCAAAAGGGAGCGCCATCTTGTAGAAATATGGGTTTAAGTCATGCCACTGGCGACTACATACAGTTTTTTGATAGTGATGATATTATGATTCCTTCTATGTTAGAAGATAAGTTGGCATTACTGGAGAGTGGAGATTACGACTATGTAATATCTAAAACTCATGGCTTTCAACACCCAAATGTTTCAGATATTATCGTGAGTTATGACAAGTATTATCGATTTGATTCTTTTGGAATAACAAACTATAATTATGTGAGTCAACATATCAACTGGCTTACTCCCGATTTTTTAGGGAAGTCTTTTCTCTTTGAAAACTTAAGGTTTAATGAGAATCTTAAATCAGGCCAAGAGTTTAATTTGTTTTCAAAATTAACGTTGAAGACCTGCAAAGCGGTAGTTTTAGATAAAATCACAACACTGAGAAGGATGCATGATTCATCTATACGTTCTAAATTAAATAAAGATTCAAAGAAATTAGTAAAACAGAAATCTGAACTGTTCAAAGAAACTTATGTAGAGTTAAGTGAAAGTGAAGTGAATCAGGAATCTTTAGATAGTATTATTCTCCAAATGGCAGAAAATTACCTTGTCAACTCTCATGTTACCAATGAGTTTAGTTTTATGATTGCTAAGTTAATAAGCATAAAAGGGTTTTTATTTGCAATACAATATTGTGCATACCTCTTTATTTTTATCAAGTTGAATAAGGGATTTTCATTAAAAAAGAATCTTTTAAACGGCCTTGTAAGGGATGAGCTATGAGAAATCAGAACACCACATATTTAGTGAGTATTATCATCCCTGTTTTTAATAGGGAAGCGCTTATCGTTGAAACCTTACATAGTATTAAGAATCAAACCTACCTAAATTGGGAATGTATTCTTGTAGATGATGGTAGTACAGATCAAACAATAGAAGTGATAAAATCTTTTATAGAAAAAGATCAAAGGTTTGTTTTATTAAAACGTCCAGAGCTTGAAGAGAAAGGGGCAAACGTTTGTAGAAATATTGGGATGGCTAAATCTAGTGGTGATTACCTTGTCTTTTTTGATAGTGACGATTTGATGGTTTCTACTTATCTAGAAAAACAATTACATAATATAGTAAATAGTAACGCTGATTTCAGTGTATGTAAAATGGATTTTTTTGAGAAAAATGACCACTATTTTACTCGGGAAAAACCTTGCTATCATAAAGAATTATGGGAAAACTACGTCACTAGACAATTAACCATCTTAACCGGTTCTGTGATGTGGAGTAAAGCCTTCTTGAGTTTACATGGTATGAGTTTTAATATAAAGCTTCAAGCGGCTCAAGAATGGGATTTTATATCTAGAGCACTATTACATAGTCCTGTTCATGCATTTGCAGATTCTTTGCTTTATCATTCTAGAATGCATGAAGATTCTATTTCTTATGCAGACCATAAGTTGAGAATAAGAGAATCTAGTTATGTGCTAGCAAGAAAATTATATTACAGTGAATTTCATGAAATTTTTACGGATCGACTTAAATTGTACTTTCAGAAATATTTCAAGGACGAGTTTAAGAAGAAGCAAAGATTTGGATGGATAAGTGAAGCTCTAGATTTATATTTTTATAATCTGAAGTATTTTTATTCCTCTAGGTTTTTGATAGTAGGAATATTAAGTATATTCAGTTTTTTCTTTTTTAAGAAAGGTGAAAATTTATTAAAGTTGTTAGATTTTAAGAAATTACAATCATGATGAAGGTATTGAGTGTCTTAGTAAATTTTGGTGAAGAGCAGTTGTCTTACTTAAAAGAGGTTGTTGAGGAACTAAAAAGCTTTAAGAAGTATGAAGTATATATCGTGGTACAATCTAACATACCGCTCGATATAGAAGGAATAGATGAGGTGAATGTTGTAAAATTAGAAGATTATCAGCTATTACCATTAACCTGTAGATCTGTCATTTGGAAATATAGAAATGATTATGAATTGTTTCTTTATGGAGAAAATGATCACTTATTTAAAGAGCATCACTTAGATAATCATATCAAGTATTCTAATATCTTGCCTAAAAATCGCATCGCTGGATTGATTCAGTATGAATTTAATGATTTAGGGCGCTATTATCCTGCGTATCATTTAGATTTTGACTGGGATTTTAATTCTGTCGAAGAACATGGAGGCAAACTCTTTGCTCATTTTTCAAATTTGCATCAGGCTACTTTTATAATTACGAAGGATCAACTTGAAAAATTGGGTCAGGCTATTGATTTTACAACTTTAGTGGATGAGAAACCGTCATTGGTTTCTAAGGTCGTCATCAAGTTCAAAAAACTCACAGGAATTCAAGTAACTAGAGCGAGTAGTTATAGTGTGAAATGTAAAGTGAATACAGATTTATATCGCTATGGCGGAATGAAGAAAGTAATTTGTATTACTGATTTTGAAGAAAATCTTATTCACCATTTACCTAATCTTTATATAGATGGAGATAAAGGAAGGCTCAAACTAAGGTCTGACGAAATGAGAATGACCGATGCCTTAAAGCGTCTCTTAAATTAAGTATCCATGCAGTTATCGGTTGTGATTTTATCAAATATTACAGATTCAGCTTCTGCTGAGCTACTCGTGGATGCGGTAAGTTCTTTATCCAGTAGTATTTCACATAATGATTATGAAGTCATTGTAGTTGAAAGTGGAGATCTTTTTCAATCAGAAAATATCATTGGTAAACGAGGTATTGTTATAGCTTATGACTTTAAAGATTTTAACTTTCACAAAGCATTGAATCAAGGGTTTGTAAAAGCAAGAGGTGAATATGTTTGTTTCAGCAATAACGATGTGATTTTTCATGAAAACTGGTTTGAAAACATTAAAAACGTTTTAGAAAAAAACGGTTTAAATGCTGGTTCACCAGTAGATCCTAAGGATGATAAACTATGGATGTTTGATAAAAGTAATTTGAGTTTTATAGAAGGTTATGAAATTCAAAAATTTTTTAAAGGATGGTGTTTTGTAATTGAAAATCAATCGATGAAACGCTTGAAGAAATTTGATGAAAGATTTCAGTTTTATTTTGCAGATAATGACTTTGTTCTAGAACTACTTAAGTTTAATATAAGACATGCTGTGGTACTGAATTCCTTTGTGGAGCATAGGGAAAAGCAACAGGTTAAAATGATCGAAAATCTAGAAGAACTAAAAGAAATAAATGGTCACTTATTTGATACTATTCCACCCGAAATCATCGAAAATAAGCATTTTTGGAAAATCCAAAATACTAAAATGACTGCTGGGCTTATAGAATTTCATAAAAAATGGGGTACTATGTCCATGTTACACAGAAAATTTAAAATTGCCCTTTTGCTAATTAAATATAGGCTTGGATTCTTGAACAGATTGGTTCTATTCTCCAGTCATCAAAGTTGATTTATAATTAGGTTAAAACCATATTAAAGTATATTTGTAAATATGAATAAAACATTAATCACCGGAGTAGCTGGAAATGTAGGAAGTGCTCTTGCTCATTACCTTTTAAAAAAAGGACATCAAGTAGTAGGTGTAGATAATTTGAGTACTGGGAGTATTTCAAAATTACCTGAGGACAACAACTTTACTTTTATAAAATTAGATGTTAATATATATGAAGAACTTGCAGAGGTAATGTTATCTCATAAATTTGATTATGTCTTTCATTATGCTGCTATGGTAGGAGTTCAACGCACTCTTGATAATCCTATTAAAGTTTTAGAAGATATCGATGGGATTAAAAATATATTACGATTAAGTAAAAATACAGGAGTGCAAAAAGTAGCATACTCGTCGAGTAGTGAGGTTTATGGAGAGCCAGTGAGCTTACCCCAAATTGAAGATGAAACACCTTTAAATTCTAAGTTGCCCTATGCAGTAGTTAAGAATTTAGGTGAGGCATATTTTAGATCCTATCATCAGGAATATGGATTAGACTATACTATTTTTAGATTTTTCAACACCTATGGTCCACAACAAAGTAAGGATTTTGTGATTCCTAAATTACTTCATCAAGCGCTTCATAATGAAGATATCACGATCTATGGAGATGGATTACAATCGAGAACTTTTTGTTATATAGATGATAATATTGAGGCTAGTTATCGCATTTTTAGTGATGATTCCTTAAAAAACGAGGTGTTCAATATAGGAAGTGATTTAGTTTATAATATTAAAGAACTCGTAGATGTTATTCTGAAAGTCACTGGTAGCAACTCGCAAATCATACACTTACCTGCACTAGAAGAAGGTGATATGACGCGCAGACAGCCTGATAATTCAAAAATGAAAGCTATTTTAAATAGAAAATTAATAACACTAGAAAATGGAATCGTTAAATTAATGGAGCATCTTAAAAAATAAGCTCTTATGCGCATAGGACGTAGTAATACCCATGATAAAAAGTATGAAGGAAATAAAGCGCAACATAGAGTTATCGTTCCTTTATACATTCCGCATGAAGAAGATTATTATAAAGATTCTTTTAAGATATTTAAAGCCTGTGTTTTAAGTTTAAGAAAAACTACTAGCGCTGGTACACCTATAAGTGTTATTGCAAATGGCTGCTCACCATCCATTCATGAGAAGTTACTCGGTCTGCAAAATGAAGGACTTATTGATGAATTACTTCTTGAAACAGAACAATTAGGAAAAGTAAATAGTTTACGTCGAGTGATAGGTGCTAGCGATGAACCCTACGTTACCATAACAGATGGTGATGTGATGTTTTTAAAAAATTGGGATCTAGAAGTAGCTGCCGTTTTTAAAAATTTCCCTCGAGCAACGGCAGTTTCTCCAGTGCCTGTTTTTAAAACTTTCAATCAATTTACGAGTAATATTTGGTTGGAAAATTTATGGACTGGTAGAGTTAAATTTAAGACGCCAGGTGATCCTGAAGGATTAGAGAAGTTTGCTAATAGTATAGGATGGTCTTATCTTAATGATGAGCAAAAAAACACCATACTTACTATATCTGACGGAACATCCCAAGCAATTGTAGGTTGCAGTCACTTCTGCACTACTTATAAAAGAGAAGCTTTGTTATTTGCACCACAAGTGCCGTCAGAATTTTTATTGAGTGGAAACTCTGAAGGTGTTTATTTAGACTTACCTACTATTAAAAACGATGGATATAGACTATCCTGTTTTAAAAACCATGCCTATCACTTGGGTAACACCTGGGAATCATGGATGGATACGGAATTGGAGGCTTTAGAAAGTAACACGCCATCTTTAGTTGAATGGTCTGTTTATAAAAAATTATCTCAAAAGAAATTTAGCTATTGGTTAAAATTTGAATTTTTTAAAAAAATTCTTTTCAGAAAAAGGTTTTACAATTATGCAATGAATAGATTCAAGGTTCCCGGAATCTATAAAGAACATTATTTAAAATAAATGGAAAAACTCACTATCGTTATTCCTAATAATAAGGATTTGAAGATCATTAACTAAAGTAGCATGAAAAAGATACTAATTGTTATTGGGACCAGACCTGAGGCTATTAAAATGGCACCTGTCGTTAAGACATTTTTAAATTTACCTAATGAGTTTGATACACATTTATGTGTAACTGGACAACACAGGCAAATGTTAGATCAGGTTTTAGATTTCTTTAATTTGATTCCAGACACTGATTTAAATGTTATGCAACCTAATCAAAGTCTAAGTACTTTGTCTAGTCGTTTAATGGATGGTATCACATCTGTGATTAATAGTTTTAATCCAGATTTTGTTTTTGTTCATGGAGATACAAGTACGGCGATGATTGCGGCATTGTGTTCGTTTTATCTTCAAAAAAAGATTGTTCATATTGAGGCTGGATTACGAACTTACAATATTAATTCACCATTTCCAGAGGAAGCAAATCGACAAATTATATCTAGACTCGCATCTTTACACATTGCACCAACTTTAAATTGTAAGATGGCGCTGATAGAAGAGAAAATCCCTAAAAAAAATATTATTGTTACAGGTAATACCGTAATAGATGCCTTGTTTTTAGGATTGAAAATTGTGGAGAATTCTCCTTCTAGAAAATTATTAGAATTTAAAAGAGAAATTAAGAATTCAAAAGTTATTTTAGTAACGAGCCATAGAAGAGAGAATCAAGGTTTAGGTATTCTTGAAATATGCAAAGCTTTGAAAATCATCGCTAATGATTTTCCCGAATTTCAAATTATTTTTCCTGTCCATCTAAACCCTAAAATACTGACTCCTGTTTATGAAGAACTAAGTGGTCTAGATAATATTACATTATTAGAACCTTTAGATTATGAGCTTTTTATTTGGATGATGAAACGTAGTTTTTTAATTATTACAGATAGTGGTGGTATTCAAGAGGAAGCACCTTCACTAAATAAACCTGTTATAGTAATGCGAGACATTACCGAACGTCAGGAAGCTGTAGAAAGCGGAGCAGTAGTTCTAGTTGGAAATAAGAAAGAGCGTATTGTTAATGAGGTACGTAAATTAATTAATAATAAAGATTATTATGATAAAATGGCTAGAGCTTTAAATCCTTATGGGAATGGAAATGCGGTCAGTGAAATCATTGATTTAATTAGAGAATTGGATGGATAATATACTCACTATCGTTGTTCCTAATCGCAATCGGGATTTAAAAATCGTAAAACAATCGTTAAAATCTATTCATCCTCAACTAATAGATCATGTAACGGTTACTCTCGTGGATTATGGTAGTGCTCTTTCTTACCAGCGCCAGCTCAAGGAACTTATAGATGGTTTTAAAGGAATAGAATTGATTACTTGCCCAGTTCAAGGTCAGCTATGGAATAAATCGCGCTGCATTAATTTGATATTAAAAAACACTACAGCAACACATTTAATGGTGTCTGACATGGACTTAATTTGGCATCCTGATTTTTTAGAAACAATGATGCCGCAGCTCGATAATAAGAGTACATCTTATTTTCCAGTTGGTTTTATGTCTCAAGAAGAGTCTGTGAAGGATGTGAGTTTTGATCAAAGAACCATCAAGTTTATGTCTAATGAAGAGGCTACTGGAATCTCTATTTTTCCAGTTCATCAGCTGTTAGAAATTAATGGTTTTGATGAGTTTTATCACGGTTGGGGCAGTGAGGACACAGATGTTCATTTGCGATTGAGAAATGCTGGTTATGAAGTCCGCTTCCGCGAAAGCGAGATTTACTTTAAACATCAATGGCATGAAAAGGCTTATAGAAGTTTAAATCAAGGATCTATATTTCACACTCAACTTGAAAAAATCAATCATCAACGTACCGAAATCGTTAAAAAACACAAACTTGTCCAGTCAAACCTACATCATAGTTTTGGACTCATGCCAGTTGAGCAAGATTATGGTAGACTAGAGACTACTGAAGAATTAATATCTGTAAACTTTGAGAAGAACAATGTAATTGCCACGCTAGCTAGTTTACCTATTATGGGTCTTAACAAAGTGATTGAGATTCGTTTTATAAAAGAGGAAGTTTCATGGACTGATAAAATCAAGAATTATTTAAAGCCCAAACAATATTTTCTAGATGCCACAGCAGTAAACGATATGATACTTCTAGAAATAGTAAACCGTTATAGAAACTTACCTTATTTTTATAGTTATTCAAAAGAGTCTATATCTCTTAAAATTATGCTTTGTGAGTAGTTCAGATCAAAAACCAATCTATGTTACTAAATCATTTATTCCACCCATAGAGGAGTATCAAAAAAATGTAGATCGAGCATTTAAAAAAGAGTGGTTGACTAATCGAGGTGAACTAGTTCTAGAGCTTGAACATAAATTACAGGATTATCTAGGTGTGAATCAAATCACGTTGCATACTAATGGGACTTTACCTATTCAAATAGCCCTAAAAGCACTCGGTATTCATAAAGAAGTAATTACAACTCCATTTAGTTACGTCGCTACAACGAGTGCCATAATTTGGGAAGGAGCAAAACCCGTTTTTGCAGACATAGAAGAGGAACACTGGACTATCGATCCTAAAAGAATAGAAGAGAAAATAACTGAAAACACGCAGGCTATTCTTGCGACTCATGTTTTTGGTAATCCATGTGATATTGAAGCTATTGAAGAAATTGCACTAAAACATGGGTTAATCGTAATTTATGACGCTGCACATAGTTTTGGTGTGAATTATAAAGGTGAAAGCTTGTTTAATTATGGACATGTAAGTACTTGTAGTTTTCATGCCACTAAATTATTTCACACGGCCGAAGGTGGTGCTTCCTTCTGTAACGATGAAAAATTAAAACATCAACTTTTTTACCATCATAATTTTGGACATAACGGTGCTGAAGAGTTTCATGGATTAGGTATTAACTCTAAGATGAGTGAGTTGCAAGCGGCTATGGGTTTAACCGTATTGCCTCACATGGAAATGATTTTATCAAAAAGAGAAGCTGTAAGTAAACGATATGAAGAACTTCTTTCAAATGTGGAAATTACTTTCATAAAATGGAGAAAAGGAGCTACTAGAAATTATTCTTATTTCCCGGTCTTGTTTCCGAGTCATCAAATCATGACTCAAGTAAAAGAAGCTCTCGAAAAAAATAAAATTTTTCCTAGACGATATTTTTATCCTAGTTTAAATAAATTACCATATTTAGATCATCTAGTTACTATGCCAGTAGCTGAGGATATCGCTGATAGAATTCTATGTTTGCCTTTATCAAATCAATTGTCATTTCAAGAAATTAAAACTATTACTCAAATAATTAAAAATCACATTTAATGGTTATTGCAGGTTCACAAGGTCATGCACATGAAGTCTTCGAAATTTTAAAATTGAATGGATTTAAAAATGAAGATATAGCGTTTTTTGATGATGTGAATTCCATACAAAATGTGCAGCTACCGGATTTATGTAAACATTTAAAATCAATAAATGAGCTTACCTCATGGATGAACTCTACTAATGATAATAGTTATGTTTATGGGCTAGGTGGCTTAAATGCTAAAGTGATTATCGAAAATAAATTTAGTGATATAGGTGCACTATTGAAACAAGTTATTGCTCCATCATCTATTATAGGTGAAGATAAAATTACTTTAGGAATTGGTATTCAAATTATGTCACAAGCATGTATAACTACTCATGTTACCATAGGTGATCATTGCCTTATAAATGCAGGTTCTCGATTACTGCATGATGTAGTGATAGGAAATAATTGTGATATAGCTCCAGCCGCTTTAATTTTAGGTAGAGCGACTATAGGAAATAATTGTTTTATAGGTGCAAGCGCTACAATTTTGCCAGACATTACTATAGGAGATAACGCCACAATAGGTGCTGGTGCTGTAGTGACAGAAAATATTCCTGCAAATGCAGTTGCAGTAGGTGTTCCTGCTCGAGTTATTAAATATAAATAAGAATTATGAAGGTATCTGTATGTATGATTACTTATGGGCATGCTTCATATATAGGCCAGGCAATTGAAGGAGTACTTTCCCAAGAAACTAGTCACGAGATAGAATTAATCATAGCAGATGATACATCACCTGATGCTACTGAAAGTATTGTGAATCAATTTATAGTAAATAACACTTCTCAAATCCATATCAAATATTATAGGCATGCTACTAATGTAGGTGCGATGGAAAATTTATTATTTGCCATTAAAAAATGCACAGGAGATTTTATAGCTATGTGTGAAGGTGATGACTACTGGATGGACAACTCCAAAATAGAGCAACAAGTCAGTTTTTTAGCTCAAAACCCGCAGTACAGCTTATCATATACTCATTCTTTATTTTTAAATAATTCCAGTGGTACGCTATCAGATCATCCACTTCGCAAACCTTTAACAAGCAAAAAAGCAAACGCTAGACGAATGCTTGATTCAAAATTTGTAGAATTTGCTACCTCAGTGTATCCTTCACAGGTACTATTTAATATTATTGATTGTATCAAACATGAATTAAAAAATGCCATCATAGCAGATACTAGAATTTTTCTTGAAGCAACTTTATTAGGTGATTTTCATTACATTGATCAACCTATGTCGGTATACAGGATATTGGAAGATAGTGCAAGCCATTCTAATAAGGCTGAGAAGTTTATTAAAATCAAAAAAGATTCTTTACTATGTAGAGAGCAATTTGCAGAAAGAAATAAATTACCTGAATCATGGTTGCAACTTTACTTAAAGGGGCATAACACTTCATTTATTAATCGCGCTTATTTTGTTAAAAGTAATAGGGATCGTGTTGAATTAATGAAAGAGATCAAATTAGGAAGTCTAAAAAATCTTTTTCAATTGAAATCTAGGGTTATTCTTAAGTATGTTTTAATTATTACTGGAATACATAACTTAATTAAAAAGAAGTAGCGTAATGATGTGTTCTAAAGATGAGCTTCTTACCGTCGTTGTTCTTACTTATAATCAAGAGCAGTTTATTCAACAAACCTTGGACGGTATTTTGAATCAAGAAACTGATTTTATTTTTAGGATTTTAGTTTGTGATGATGGTTCGCAAGATAGTACACATTATATCTTAAAAGAATATCAGGAAAAATATCCAGCTATTGATCTTATTTTAAGGGATAAGAACATAGGAATATTACCCAATTTTATAGATGCCATAAGTAAATGCGATAAAGAGTTTATTGCATTTTGCGATGGAGATGACTACTGGATAGATAGAAGGAAATTAGCAACTCAAATAGACTACCTCAAAGCACATCGAACAACAGATATTTTAGGTACTCAAGCCTCAATTTTGTTTCCTGATAACAAGTGGAAAGAACCACCACAACTAAAACAAGTTAAAAGTTATAGCTATGAAGACTTAATCGCTTCAAATATGCTTCTTGCATCTACAGTAGTTATGAGAAATAAACACGTTAATTTACCTGAATGGTTAATGAAGAGTTCTTATGGTGACTGGCCTTTATATTTATTATCTGTAGAAAACGGTCAAGATATAAGAGTGCTAAATAAAGTTACAACGGTTTATAGAAAGTCTATTGGAGTCACAAAAAAAACAGCTACAAGTGATATTAAATTTTTAAAAGCAGACTTGTATATTTATGAAAACCTGATGAAGAATCATTTGAAACACGATAGTGATGCAGTCATAATAAATCAGATTTTTGAGAGAAACTATCTTTTAATGGGTAATTATAACAAACATAATTATTTTTTAAATTCCTTTAAGTTATTCATTTCGTTATTTTTTAATAATCTAAATCAATCTGGTAGAATTTTTAAAAGATATTTTAAAACAATAATAAAAAGATGAAAATTCTTCTTGTATCCATGAATTCTATTCACTTCCGTCGCTGGTCAGATCAGTTGCGAGATAGTGGGCATGAGGTTTATTGGTTTGATATTTTAGATCAAGGTTATGCACCATCCATGAGCTGGATGACTCAAATTACCGGCTGGAAAAAAGGCTTTCTTAAAAAACGTGGACGTAGCTTTTTAAAGAGTAAACTTCCTAAATTATTCAATGCGCTCGTTCATAAATTTGATAATCATGTGGAAGACGCTTTCGCTAAAGCGTTACAGGAAATACAACCGGACCTAGTACATAGTTTTGCACTTTACATATCAGGTTTGCCAATTATTGATATAATGAACAAGCACGAAAATATAAAATGGATTTATTCCAGTTGGGGTAGTGATCTATTTAACAAAGCAAATAAGCCTAACTATGGGCGTGAGGTTTCACAAGTATTACATAGAGTAAATTATCTAATCACAGATTGTGAAAGAGATCATCAAATTGCAAGGAATATGGGGTTTGCCGGCACCTATTTAGGAGCGATTCCAGGTGGTGGTGGTTTTGATAAAAGGGAATTTAATACTCAAAGAGGAAATCACTCTTTTGTCGTAAAAGGATATGAAAATGAGTTAGGGAAAGCCATTCCAGTATTTAAGGCTCTTTTTAAAATTGCATATAATTATAATATCTGTATTTCAATTTTTGGTGCGACTCAGCCGTTACTTCAATTTATAGAAGGTCAGGAGATTTCTAATCTTCAATTAGAATTACATCGAGATATAGCTCATGAAGAGGTGCTTGAATTAATGGATAATTCTATCTTTTACATAGGTAATAGTTTAAGTGATGGAATGCCTAATACATTACTTGAAGCTATTTATTGCGGTTGTATTCCTATTCAATCTAATCCTGGGAATGCTACTAGTGAGCTCATTAGTAATACTATTAATGGTTATTTAATAGAAGAACCAGAGAATGTAGATCATATTGAACAGCTCATTTTACAAGCTTTAAATAGCTCAAGAACTATAGAGGGTTTTTATGAAGCAAATAAAAGTATTAGAGATCGATTTGTTAGAGAACGAGTGAAAGAAGAGGTTTTACAATTATATAAAGCTTTAATATGATTTTAAGCGATATAAAGTTAAGGAAGCAGGGACAATTACACGTTTTAGAATGCTTGTTAAATAAAGAACGGTTATATTTTGAAACGTCTCACATAGTTTTAATAGATGAGAAAGAGCTTATCTATGACGCATTTGTTATAGCTGTTATCCCTTTAATGATAGAAAAAAAAGAATCTCTAATTGTTAAAGGGTTAATGGATGCTACCTTACAGAAACAACTTAATGAAATAGTTATTCCAAAACTGCTTGCGATTCATCAAATCACTTTGAATTTAACCATAAATTGTTCAAAAACTTCAATTAATCATCAGCTGCAGAATAATTCCATAGCAACAGGTATATCTTGTGGTGTCGATAGTTTTGCAACAATAAAATCATTTAAAGAACATTCTAAAAAGCTCGATTATCTCACTTTTTTTAATGCAGGTTCGCATGGTGCTTATGATACTCAAAATTCAAAAATTAATTATAAACATAGATTATTAAACGCTACTCGTGCTTCTCAAGAGTTGGGGCGTGAAATGATTAAGGTAGAGACTAATGCTCACAGCTTTTTAAGCGGTCGATTTAAAAGTGCTCATAGTTTTTTAAATCTTTCATGTGCATTTGCAACCTTAGGTTTGTTGAATCATTATCACTACGCATCTGCATATTCATTAAGGCAGAGCTCTGAGCAATCTGGAGACACAAGTAATTTTGATCACATAATTTTACCTCAATTATTCGCCTCTTATTTTAGTACTCAATCCACGCTAGGAAATATGAATCGAGTAGAACGTGTAGGGTACATTTCGACTTTTAAGACTTCTCATAAATATCTGGACGTGTGTACTAATTCTATGATCGCAAGTTTATTAAAAAAGCAAAATTGTACATCTTGCGAGAAATGTATGAGAACCGCAGCTACCTTGGATATTTTAGGAGTATTCAATAAGTATCATGAGGTTTTCTGTTTAGATACCTATCGTAAAAATAAAAGGATTTACTTATCCCGTCTTTTAACCGGTAAAAATTCTATTCACGATGAAGAATTGCTCGAACTGTATCGTGAAAAAAAGCAGATTAAAATGAGTTATTATCTTAATGGACACTTTATGAGAATAAAAGCTGGTGTTAAAAAACTAATTAAGAGGAATTGAAGTCTGAGCATCTTATAAAACGTTTTTAATAATATCTTTCCTTAAATTTGCTCACAACCCTATATCTATGAAATCCATAGGATTTATCCCATTACGCTCAGGCTCAAAAGGCATACCTGGTAAAAATAAAAAGAAGCTTTTAGGAAGGCCTCTTTTTTGTTGGACGCTAGGTGAAGCAATCGCTTCAAATCTCGACGAGATTTACGTTTATACAGACGATGCCGACATTCTTTCTTTTATAGAAAAAGAGTACCATTGGACTACTAAGGTAAAAGCAATAAAACGCAGTGATGCCAGCGCTACAGATACCGCTAGTACAGAACTAGCAATGATGGAATTTGTAAACAGCATTGATTCCGCATTTGATTTATTCTGTTTACTTCAAGCGACTTCACCTTTTACAACTGCTGTTGATATCAACAACTGTCTAGATGCCGTTACAAATGGGATGAAATATGACAGTGCCTTAACCGTCGTAAATTCTCATCGATTCACCTGGCATGCAGACGGTACTCCTAAAAATTATGATATTTTCAACAGACCGAGAAGACAAGATTTTGAAGGACTTCTCATAGAAAATGGTGCTTGTTATGTGACTACTGATTCTGCTTTACGCGAAAGTCAAAATAGAATAAGCGGTAACATAGCAACAGTCCCTATGCCTGAGGACAGTCTTACTGAAATCGATTCTTTAACCGACTGGAAAATAGTAGAAGAGTTACTAGCATCTCGTCTAAAAACGAAGAAACAAAGTAATCGCATCACTCATTTAATTCTAGATGTAGACGGCGTTTTTACAGACGGTTGCATCTATTATGGTGCAGATGGTGAGTTGATGAAAAAGTTTGACATGCGTGACGGTATGGGTCTAGAAATTCTACGTCAGTATGGAGTAGAGGTAATGGTCATGACTTCTGAGGATTCTCAGATAGTCGCTAGCCGTATGAAGAAATTAAAAATTAAAGACGTTTATCTAGGTGTAAAGGATAAATACAGTTTACTCTCTAGGATAGTAACTGACAGGAACTTATCATTCTCCAACATTGCCTACATCGGTGATGACGTTAACGATATGGCAAATATTTGTGCCGCTGGCTGGTCATTTACTCCAGCAAACGCCACCCAACCCATAAAAAATCATGCAGATGTGATTCTGCAAAACAATAGTGCCGAAGGAGCTATCCGTGAAGCGACAGAATTTATCATAAAGTATAACAACCGATATGAGTCATTATAAAAAACCTTATACCATTGCAGAGATCGGTGGAAACCATAAAGGCGATATGGAAATCGCAAAAGAGTTGATCAAAGTAGCTGCCATTTTTTGTAAAGTAGATGCGGTAAAGTTTCAAAAACGTCATAACGTAGAGTTGTTAACTAAAGAACAATACGAGGCGCCACATCCTAATCCAGTAAACTCATATGGAGATACTTATGGAGCGCATAGAGAATTTTTAGAATTTGATGTCAATCAGCATGCAGAATTGAAAGCCTATTGTGAAGAGGTTGGTATTACTTATTCTACAAGTGTATGGGATGTTACCAGTGCCAAAGAAATAGCAGGTCTAAACCCTAAATTTATTAAAATTCCTAGTGCTTGTAACAATCACTACGAAATGCTAGGCTGGTTGTGTGAAAACTATAAAGGAGAAATTCACTGTTCTACAGGAATGACTACTAAGGATGAGGTGGAAGAACTCGTAGCGTTTTTTGAAAAGCATCATCGTGCAAAAGATCTTGTGCTTTACAACTGTACTTCAGGTTATCCAGTGCCATTTCCCGATGTGTGTTTACTAGATATCACCACCATGATTCAAAAATATGGTGAGCGAGTAAAAACGATAGGATTCTCTGGACATCATTTGGGAATCGCTGTTGATGTTGCTGCTTATACACTAGGCGCAAATGTGGTAGAACGTCATTACACACTAGATCGTACTTGGAAAGGAACCGATCATAGCGCATCTCTAGAACCAGCAGGAATGAGAAAATTAGCTCGTGATTTAAAAGCCGTTTATCAAGCATTAGATTATAAAGCGACAGATATTTTACCTATTGAGCAAGTGCAACGTGATAAGTTGAAATTCCGTAAAGCTTAAATCGAACTCGAATTTAAATTCGAACTTGAAAAATACAACCGCACTGTGTCAATTTATAATTCTAAAAAGCCAAAAGTATTCATTCTTTTTCCAGATGGGGTAGGACTACGCAATTTTGCGTTTACTCTATTCAAAGAAATCGGTGAGCAACAAGGCTTTGATATTACATACTGGAATAATACTGTTTTTTCTCTTGAAAAAGAGTTGGGCTATCCAGAAATAAAGATAGAAAGTACTAGAATACATCCTAAAACACCGGTAATCAATCATGCTCGTAAAAGAGTGGAGTTATCGCTTTCGCGAAAGCGGACTAAGGATAAGGTATATCCTACCTACAGATTTCCACTACGATGGAATAGTATTAAGAATATAGCTAAAAGTTCTTTTGTAAAGTTTCATGAAACCTTTAGCGCTACACCTAAAGGCTGGAAATGCTTAATGGATGACATGAATGCTGCCGAACGTTCTACACAACGGTATCAAGAAGTTAAGGCACAACTGGAAGAACACCGACCAAATCTGGTTTTTTGCACCACTCAACGAGCAACACAAGCTATAGCACCTATACTTGCTGCAAAAGATCTTGGGATTAAAACTGCGTGCTGGATTTACAGTTGGGATAATCTTCCTAAAGGAATGACAACCATTGAAACTGATTATTATTTTGTTTGGTCAGATTTGATGAAATCGCAACTGCTAGAATATTACCCTAAAACCAGAGAAAAACAAATATTTGTTACAGGAACACCTCAATTTGAGCCTCATTATGATGCTTCTATATTGCTTTCGCGAAAGCGTTTTTGTGAAGGTCATGGTTTAAATGAAGACACTAAATACATCTGTTTTTCAGGAGATGATCAGACGACATCTCCGCTAGACCAATATTATTTAGAAGATACAGCTATCGCCATACGTAAGCTGCGTGAAGAAGGTAGAGATGTGGCGATTATTTATCGTAAAGTACCTATAGACTTTTCTGGTCGTTATGATAAGGTACTTGAAGAATATAAAGATGTCATTACACCTATAGATCCTTTATGGAAACCTATGGGAAGCCAGTGGAATCAAATAATGCCTACCAAAGAGGATTTTACATTATTAGTGAATACTTGTCACCACAGTGAACTTGTGGTTAACATTTGCTCTAGTATGGTGTTTGATTTTGTGGCGCACGGTAAGCCCACTATTTATCCTAACTATGAGCAACCGCAACTCAAAAAAGGAATACGTGATATAGGACAAAATTATAAGTATGTCCACTTCCGTTCTATGCCAGATTATGATACATCGGTCATTTGGGCGATGAATAAATCAGAAATATATGATGGAATTAAAGGATTGCTGGATGGTGATTTAGATCCAGTACCTATTACTAAAAAGTGGTATGGAATAGTTAATAAACCTGAATCTCCAGAAAAAGCGAGTGAACGTATATGGGATGGGATTAAAAGAATTATAAAATAATGCACATCGCCTACCTCACACCAGAATATCCTCATGAAAAAACCGGTCACTCTGGTGGCATGGGAACGAGTATCAAAAATTTGGTGTCTCGATTAGTTGTGAAAGGCCACCAAATAACTATAGTGGTTTATGGTCAGAAAACGCAAGAGAAATTTGATGAAAATGGTATTCATTTTCATCTTATAAAACAAAAAAAATATAAAATAGGTGGCTTTTACTTTTATCGTAAGAACATTGAAAATTACATAAATAAACACTTAAAAAACGTTGATCTTCTAGAGGCACCAGACTGGACAGGTATTACGGCTTTTATGAAATTAAAGATGCCGTTAATTATACGTTTTCATGGAAGTGATACATATTTTTGTCATGTAGAAAACAGGCCTCAAAAGAAAAAAAATAAATACTTTGAAAGTAATGCCGTTTCCAAAGCGCAAGCCTACATAGCACCTACACAATTTGCTGGATCTACTTCTATGCGATTATTTAATCTACCTATGGATTTATTAAAGGTAATTCCATACGGACTAGATTTAAGTCAGTTTATAAATGAAGATATTTCAAATTATAATCCCTTTACTATTCTTAACGTTGGAACTTTGATACGCAAAAAAGGAGTTTTTCAGCTTGTTCAGGTATTTGAAAAAGTCCTAGAAAAATACCCGCAATCCCAACTTACATTTATTGGTGGAGATAGTAATGATGTTCAAACAGGTGCGCACTCTACATGGGAATTAATACAGAATATAACACCACCGCTTGTTCTTGAGAATATCAATTATTTAGGAAAAGTACCTTACTCTCAAGTTCAAGAACATATTAGAAAAGCACATGTCTGTGTATATCCCTCACTCGCCGAAACTCTAGGAATGGTTACTATAGAGTCCATGGCTATGGGAAAGGCGGTTGTCAATACAAATATAGGATGGGCTCAAGATCTGATTGAAGATAGAGTAGATGGTTATATGCACCATCCGGATGATATAGACAATTATGTTACTTCTATTAATAAACTTTTTTCCGATGAAAAGGAAGTGAATCGCATAGGTCAAAATGCTATAAATAGCGTAGCTTCTAAGTTTGATATTAATCATTTAGTTGAGGAAAATGTGAAGTTTTATCAATATGTTTTAGGATTATGATCATCCTTAAATCACATATACATCCAGATTTTGATAAGGCTTATTTAAATAATAATGAACTAAAATTAGACGCTGGAACAACCTTCGACCATTTAAAGGAATTGGCTCGCAAGTTTCCTCAACAATGGATAGGATGGACTTCTATAGAAAGACCAGTTTCAGATTGGAATGACTTACTTAATAAAGCAACTGTCCCTTATATGGTGCTAAGTAAAGGTTCAGCTCCTGGCTTTTTAAGGGATTCTATAGATTATGTAGATG
This sequence comes from Nonlabens ulvanivorans, assembly GCF_000732625.1. Taxonomy (GTDB): domain Bacteria; phylum Bacteroidota; class Bacteroidia; order Flavobacteriales; family Flavobacteriaceae; genus Nonlabens; species Nonlabens ulvanivorans. The sequence continues at coordinate 439,781 of NZ_JPJI01000026.1, read as the reverse complement.
ATACACCTTTTATTAACTTTAAAGAAGATCAATGGTATCCTACTTGGATGATGAGTGATAACATTGGTTTAATTCATTCAAGCGTTCTTCAACAAGAAATAGAATTTAAATCTACTGGTAATTGGATTTATGATTTAAATCTATTTACCAGAATCTATCAGTCTCAAGGTCTTTTTTGTTATTCTCAACTTTCTAGAGAACGTATTCAAATTTCAAGTTCAGAGGTGTTCTCTTTCATTTCTCAAACTAAAAAGAAAACATGGATCTTTTTTCTATTGTTATGCCAGATATATTATGAAAAAAAGTTTCCTATTCTTGCTTTCGCGAAAGCGTTATTTAAAAGACAACTGAATTATACACTAAGATTAGAACCCATACAGTATTCAGTGCCAGAGAGTGATATGGAGAAACGTTATGATGTCATAATTCCAACAATGGGAAGAGCTTCTTATCTTAAAGATGTACTGCTCGATCTTGACCAACAAACTATAAAGCCTCAACAAGTAATAATAATTGAACAAAATGGCGATCATAGTTCTAGCTCTGATTTGGGTTTTTTAAATAATGAGAATTGGTCTTTTAAAATCATCCATAAATTTATACATCAAACGGGCGCTTGTAATGCTCGTAATATTGCGATAGCGCATACAAGATCACCATGGGTATTACTATTTGATGATGATAATAGATTTGATAAAAATTTAATCGAACGTATTTTTAATAGTTTATCTATTACTAAGACAGCTGTGTTAAATATGGCGTATCTTCAAAAAGGAGAAATTGAGTCTCAAAAAACTTTCAAACAGTGGCCGTTTTTTGGTTCAGGTTGTTCTATAGTTCATAGAGATGTATTAGAACAATGTAATTTTGATATGGCACTAGAGCATGGCTATGGAGAAGATGTCGATTTTGGAATGCAAATACGTAATGCAGGTTACGATGTAACTTACGCACCACAGATTCAAATTTTACACTTAAAAGCACCGATAGGTGGATTTAGAAAATCACATGTGTTTCCATGGGATAACGAAGATGTAAAGCCGAAGCCTTCACCTCAAATTATGTATTATCGCAAAAAAAATTATACGCATAAACAATTGTCAGGATATAAAATGGTGCAGCTATTTAAAACATTTGGTGTTTTTGGGACTAAACTACCTTGGAAACACTACAAGAAGTACCTGCAAGCTTGGAATCAAAGCGAAAAATGGGCCAGTAGATTATGATAAAACTCTACACATTTCAAGAATTACTCATTCCTGAGAATAGAAAGCAGGTGCATCCATTACTCTTTGATTTACATTATTATGAAAATGCTCATGAGTCAATTGGAAAACATTATGAACTGGTAGAACAACCAGAACTCGCTGATGCTTTTATAGTTCCAATAAATTATTATTCCATTGCTCAAAAAGGATATGAGTTACAGTTTAACGCAATTCATGACCTAGCAAAAGTTCAGAAGAAAAAATTACTCGTTTACACCGGTGGTGATTATGGAACTACTTTTAACGATGAGGTAATCATTACCTGGCGCAATGCAGGGTTTAAATCTACTAATGATTCACAAACGATTGTGATTCCAGCCTTTATGAATGATCCGTTAGAACGTGATGATTTAAAATTGATGATTCACGATTATAAGGAGCAACCGCAAGTATCTTTTACAGGTTTTGCAAATCCTAGTATTCTAGAATCATTAAGAGTTTATTTATCAACAATGAATGGGAATTTAAAAAGACTGTTGAAAAAAGATAAAAGTGATGAACAATCCATTTATAATGCGGCTGGTAAAAGGTATGCTTACCTTAAACAACTGGAGTCTCATCTAGCAATTCATACCGATTTTATTTATCGAGATAAGTATCGTGCAGGTGCTATTACTAATGAACAACGTGAAAAATCTACAATTGAATTCTTCCAAAACTTAAATAATTCTCCTTATACATTTTGCTTGCGTGGTGCTGGTAATTTTTCAGTGCGATTTTATGAATCATTAGCTTGTGGTCGTATTCCAGTTTTAGTGGATACAGATGTGCAATTACCATTAGAAGATCAAATAGATTGGGATCGACATATCTGTCGTGTGTTGCCCAATGAAAATCTTGCCGAAAAACTAATTGCCTTTCACAAAACTCAAACACCTGCAAGTTTTCGGGACTTACAAAAATCAAATCGCGCGCTATATGAAAATTACTTAGTTAGACATGCGTTTTTTTGTAAGTTGCATGATTCATTAAAAGCACTTTTATAAATTGAATCTTTCTCTCATCATATGCACTTACATGCGTCCAGAACCGCTAACTAGACTTATGGAATCGGTTATGGTACAAACTCAAGTACCTGAAGAGATTTTAATTATCGATGGTTCTACAGATGATGAGACTGAAACTCGCTTTCGCGAAAGCGGAAACAAGATTATAAAATATTACAAAGTGCCTCCAGATCATCGTGGTCTTACCAAACAACGTAATTATGGTATTGAACGAGTGCAAGGTGATATGGATATTGTCGCTTTCTTAGATGATGACACGATTTTAAGTTCAGATTATTTTGAGAATTTAGTATCTACTTATGCTCAATATCCAAAAGCAGTAGGAGTAGGTGGTTATATCACAAACGAAGTTTCTTGGGAAGAATCATCAAAAGAAAATCTAGCAGATTTAAACTACTATTATTACGATGGTTATAGGAGAGTTGAGAGTAGTCGTTACAAACTAAGAAGAAAATTAGGACTGGCTCAAACGACACAACCTGCTGTTTATCCAGAGTTTGGTCATGGTAGATCTATAAGTTTTTTGCCACCTTCTGGTAAGATTTATAAAGTAGAACAGTTAATGGGTGGTGTTTCTAGTTTTCCTCTTGCTGTTTTAAAAGAACATAAGTTTTCTGAATATTTTGAAGGTTATGGTCTCTACGAGGATGCAGATTTTACATTGCGATTATCTCATATAGGAGATTTGTATGTAAATACAGCAGCACTATTAGAACATCATCACGACGCAGCAGGAAGACCTAATAAGTATAGATACGGTAAAATGGTAGTGCGCAATGGCTGGTATGTGTGGCGTGTTAAGCATCCCAACCCGTCATTTAAAAACAAAGTGAAATGGTATCAAATCACCATTTTGCTTACTGCTATAAGATTTCTCAATATCTTTACTACTAGTGAACGTAAAGAAGCTTTTACAGAAGCGATGGGTAGAACCGTTGGGATCCTAAGTTTGATTTTCAATAAACCTAATTAATGAAGTTTTCAAAAGACATTAAACGATATACAGATTACAGTGGTAAGTCTGCATTAATCATGTTGTTGACTCAGCAAGGATTATGGGCATTACTACAGTATCGTTTCTTCAACTGGATTTATACTTCTAAATGGCCTAAAGTAATAAAATGGCCTTTATTAGGTATAGGAGTCCTTAAATTGAAAGGTATTGAAGTGTTGACAGGGATAACCATTCCATATAGCGCAACCATTGGAGAAGGTTTTTACATAGGTCATCATTCAGGGATTATTATTAATGCTAATGCTGTAATCGGTGTCAATTGTAATGTCTCTCAAGGAGTAACGATAGGAGTGAGCGGTCGTGGAGAAAATCGAGGTGTGCCAGTCATAGGCGATCACGTATATATAGGAGCCAATGCTACTATTGCCGGCAATATCATTGTAGGCAATAAAGCGGTTATAGGTGCTAACAGTTTAGTTATTAAAGATGTGGAAGAAGGCACAACCGTTTTAGGTGTTCCAGCCATAAAAGTTAGTGATAACGACTCAGCCGACTATATTTTATGAAACTGCTCATTATATCAGACGCTCCTATTTTGCGTCTCTCAGATAAAAAAGAAGCATATGCGCCATACGTGCGTGAGATGGATTTATGGATGCAGCATGTTAGCGATATTTCATTTGTATGTCCTACGCGATATCAACGCAAACTATTAACACAGCCTTTTCAAGAACAAGATTTTAAAATAACTTCCCTCAGGCGATTAGAGTTTCATAACATTATTTCGGCATTAATTTCAATAATCACAATTCCTTATCAGACTATTATTTTATGGAATGCCATGCGCAAAGCAGATCATATCCATGTAAGATGTCCAGGGAATTTGGCTTTACTTGCCAGCGTTGTTCAAATTACGCTTCCGCGAAAGCGTAAAACTATAAAGTACGCAGGTAATTTTAGTCCTAATGCATCTCAACCTCTTTCTTACAGATGGCAGAAGCGAATATTGTCAAATACTAGTCTGTCTAAAAATATCGATGTATTAGTTTATGGAAAATGGAGTGGTCAGTCTAGAAATATCAAATCGTTTTTTACTGCAACCTATTCAGAAAAGGATAAGAAACACTTTAAAAAAGAGTTTAAAGAACCACTACAATTTATTTTTGTAGGGACACTTTCTCCTAATAAGAATCCGCAATTATTAGTGGAACTTATTAAGCTATTGAATCATAAAGGAATAGTATCTCAAGCTCATTTTTATGGAGATGGTATTTTAATGGATAAGCTTAAAAATGAAAGTTCATTAATTGAAGTAAATAGTTTATGCGGCTCAGAAAAAGCTTTTTATTTTTATGGTAATCAACCTAAGGAAATAGTTCAAAATGGTTACAAAAAAGCGCACTTTTCATTTCTTGCCTCACAAAGTGAAGGCTGGCCCAAGGCTGTTGCAGAATCTATGTGGTATGGTTGCATTCCTATTGCGACAGCAGTAAGTTGTGTCCCATGGATGTTAGGTGTAAGTGATAATAAAAGTTTAGGTTCTAGAGGTGTTATTTTTACAGATATAGACAATACCATTGCAACTATAAAACAATTTTTAAATCAACAAGAAGACATCAATTTATTATCTCAAAACGCACAAGAGTGGTCACAGGATTATACGTTAGAGAAGTTTGAAGATGAAATAGTTAAATTGCTTCATTCATGAGAATCATTCAAATCATAGATAGTCTCGATGCTGGTGGAGCTGAGCGTATGGCGGTGCAAATTGCAAACGAATTGCAAATCGCAGGACATGAATCGCACATATGTGTTACAAGAAGAGAAGGATTACTTAAAAAAACAATTAATGATGAGGTAGGTTATCTATTTATAGAAAAAAAAGGTAAGCTAGGTATTAAGGCGATGACCAAGTTGAAAACCTATATTGTTAAAAATAACATTGATACAGTTCATGGGCATAGCACATCATTTTTTACAGCAACAATTATAAAATGGTGGATACCTTCTGTTAAGTTGATATGGCATGACCATTATGGTAATGCTGAAGATCTAGATAATCGTAAAGTTGGTTTCTTAAGGAAATCCTCACGTTTTTTTGATGGGATTATAAGTGTGAATCAAATTTTGAAAGATTGGTCTATCCGTAATTTGAAACCTTCAAAAGTTATTTATTTAAGAAATTTTGTTTCTAATTCCCTAGAACAGCAACTATTAAAACCGTTACCTGGTTCATCAGGTAAACGAATAGTACATTTGGCAAATCTGAGGCCTCAAAAAGATCATACAACTTTGATTAAAGCATTTCAAGAAGTAACTAAAAATACTACCGGATGGAATCTATTACTAGTCGGAATGGATTTTCAAGATGACTATGCTCGAAACATTAAATTTACAATAGAGGACTTAAAATTAGATGAACACATACACTTGTTAGGTTCTCGAGAAGATACGATTGCAATTCTAAAAGCATGTGATTTAGGAGTGTTGTCCTCAAAGTCTGAAGGTTTGCCAGTGGCAATACTAGAATATGGACTTGCAGGTTTACCTGTTGTGACAACAGATGTAGGAGCTTGTAAAGAAGTGGTGTTGGGTTATGGTAAGGTAGTACCGTTTCAAGATATCAATTCGTTATCTCAAGCCATTCAAGAATTTATAGCTAATCCTGAAGAAGCAAAATCAATGGCTCACTCATACCAACAACATGTAATGACTACCTTTGGAGCTGCTTCTTACATTGAGAAGTTAGAGACTTTTTATAGTTCCTTATAATGATTCAATTTGAGAAATTACCATATCCGTTATTGATTGCTGGTCATATCATTTTGACCATATTCATGATTGCAGCACCATTTTTGATTCCTTTGTTTTTCTATGCTTCCATTATTTATTTTGGACTTAGGGTTTTGTTACAAAAAGATTCAGGTCAAGAAGCACTTTTAGCCTGTGCTTATTTAGTGACTTTAGAGGTTTTCTTAAGGATGAATCAAGCCTTAATCTTTTATGAATTTATGAAATACCTAGTCATCGTTTTTATGATTATGGGGATTATCATGAGAGGTTTTTCATTAAAGTCCATTCCCTATGTTTTTTATCTTTTGTTATTAATACCTAGTATTATTGTTGCTGCTGGAAATATTCCTTTAGGAGAGAGCTTGCGTAAAGCTGTAGCATTTAATTTAAGTGGTCCAGTAACTTTAGGAATAACTGCCATTTACTGTTATCAAAGGACAATTACAAATACGAGATTAGATCAAATATTAAAACTTTGCGTGGGACCTGTAGTTATGATAACCACGTATTTATTCTTAGTAACGCCAGATATTAGAGATGTGGTAACTAATACGGCTTCAAACTTTGCGACATCTGGAGGATATGGTCCTAATCAAGTAGCTACAGTTTTAGGGATAGGTATGTTTATCACCTTTGTTCGTTTCTTACGTATTAAGAATTTAATGATTAATATTTTAGATATTGTTCTCTTTCTAGCCATGACCTATCGGGCTTGGGTGACTTTTTCCAGAGGTGGCGTTTACACCTCATTCTTAATGATTATAGCGGTGATTGGAACTTTGTTTCTTTTAAAAAGAAGCGAATTCAGAGCTTCTTTTATTCCAAAGCTTGCGGTTATTGGATTAGGTTTAATAATGGCTTGGGGTTTTACCTCACTAGTAACAAATGGTCTGATAGATAAGCGCTATGCAAATGAAGATGCTGCTGGTCGTGCTAAAGATGATTTGTCAACTGGACGTACTGAACTTATATCAATTGAATTAGAAGCTTTTTTTGAAAACCCTATTGCAGGTATAGGTGCTGGACAGGTAAAGTATTATAGAGCAAAAAAAGATGGAATTATAGCTGCATCACATAATGAGACCAGTAGATTACTTTCAGAACATGGAGCTATTGGGATTTTCTCTTTGTTAGTTTTAATATTTACTCCTTTGTTTTTTAGACTTTTTCATCGAGGTAATATTTACTTCTATGCTTTTTTAATTTTTTGGATAGCAACTATAAATCATAGTGCCATGCGTATTGCAGCACCAGCATTTTTCTATGGAATGGCTTTATTATATGTTAGACCTGTGAAAATTAAAAAGAAAATATCAACTGTAAATAGTACAGATAATGCCCTTCTCGCCTAATGAAAAACATTCTGTATATAGGGAATAAGTTAGCTGGTAAAGGACGCACTGCCACAACGATCGATATACTTGGACCTTTGCTTCAAAAAGAAGGTTTTAAATTGAGATACGCATCTTCCGTAAAAAATACCAATGCTAGATTATTACATATGATGCGTCTAACTTTTTTAAGTAGAAACTGGGCACATTATGTCTTAATTGACACTTATAGTACTCGTAATTTTTGGTATGCTATAACAATCGGTCGGTTATGTAAATCTTTAAAAATCAAATATATTCCTATACTTCATGGTGGTAACTTACCAGACCGATTAAGTAAAAATCCTAAAGCTATTCAAGCTTTTATTAATAATGCTCATACTGTTGTGAGTCCTAGTGATTATTTGATAGACGCTTTCGCGAAAGCGGATTTTAAACAACTAGTTAAAATACCTAATCATATCGATTTAAATAAATATTCATTTAAGTTGAGATCTGAGATACAACCTAGATTATTATGGGTTAGATCTTTTGCTGATATTTATAATCCTGAAATGGCTTTAGAAGTTCTCGATTTGATATCTGAAAATTATCCCAATGCCAAATTATGTATGGTCGGACCGGATAAGGATGGATCGATGAAGAAATGTATTTCAATAGCAGCTCAAAAGAATTTATCTGTAGAGTTTACAGGTTTGCTCGATAAGGAAGATTGGATATCATTGAGTAAAAACTATGATCTATTCATAAACACCTCTAATTTTGATAATCTACCAGTAAGTGTCATTGAAGCCATGGCATTAGGATTGCCAGTGATATCTACAAATGTAGGCGGTATTCCATTCTTAATAAAACATGGTGAAAATGGATTTCTAACGCCACCTTTTAAGGCTGTTGAAATGGCTAACCATATTAATGAGTTATTAGAGAATAATCAGTTAGTAACAGGTATAGCTCAAAATGCCAGGACAACTGCCGAAAATTTCAACTGGGATAAAGTTAAAGGATTATGGCTTCAATTATTTGAAGGGTAATCTTATCTTTAGAGCCCCAATTTGAACGATGTCCCAACCAGGTTCTATACATTTTGAAATCTCTGAACGCAAGGTTTTATTGCGTATCATAGATGTAGCCGTCGTTTTAGGCGCGCTTCATCTAGTAGGTACTGTGTTTAATTTTGATTATTTTAAAATTAATGAAGAACATTGGTCTTGGATTATATTGTTAGGTGCATATTTATTGTTTTTTGCGACTGTATTTGAATTGTATCATTTACAACGTGCAAGTCGAATTACTTCTACATTGAGAGGTGTGGTTTTTACCAGTTCTATTACTTCGTTAATTTACCTGTTGACACCTTTCTTAACACCATCTTTACCAGAGAATAGATTACAGATTTTATATTTTTATCTAGCCATTACTTTATCACTTTTAATTTGGCGAGCCTTTTATATTAAGTTATTTTCTAGTTCTAGATTTTATAAGAACATACTAATTATTGCTGATGCCACAGACGCTGCTCAAGTAGCAGAAACATTACAGGAAGCTGATCCTAATTATAAAATTGCAGGTTATATTAATACAGATCGGCAACTTGAAATAGGTCATGATGATCGTATAAGTATATTAACAATACCAGAAGCAAAAAACAGATTAGAAGGTCAAGAGGTGAGTGAGATTGTTATAGCTTCTTCAAATGTTGAAGGGATCACGCCAGAGCTGTATGAGTGGCTTATCGAGTTAGTAGAAAACGGTTTTTCTGTAAGAGAATATACTCAGATTTATGAGGAGATTACAGATCGAGTGCCTGTTCAATATGTAGGTAAAGATTTTTATAAATACTTCCCATTTGCACGTAGCAATCAGAATAAACTCTATATGGTATATCATAGATTGTTTGACATCGTTTGCTCCATATTAGGTTTGATTTTTGGACTAGTGTTGTTGCCTTTAATTTTTATCGGTAATATAATGGGTAATAGAGGTCCGTTGTTTTATAAACAAGAGCGTGTTGGTAAAAATCGTAAGTCTTTTCAGATTTATAAGTTTAGAACAATGGTCAAAAATGCTGAGGTTGATGGAGCTCAATTTGCCACTAAAAATGATAGCAGAATTACTGCTTTTGGAAAGTTTTTAAGAAAGTCTCGTCTTGATGAGTTTCCCCAGTTTTATAATATTTTAAAAGGTGAAATGAGTATTATTGGACCTAGACCAGAAAGGCCTGTATTTGTAAAACAACTTTCTGAAAAGATTCCTTTCTATGAAACCAGACATGTCGTAAAACCTGGATTAACTGGTTGGGCACAAGTCAAAACTAAATATGGAGAGTCAGAGCTAGACAGCCTAAGAAAGTTACAATATGATCTTTATTATATTAAGCATCGCAGTTTATTCCTAGACTTAAGAATCATCGTTAAAACTTTAACTACCATCATCTTTTTTAAAGGACAATAGGTAACAATAAAACTTTCATCTTACTCAATAGACATTGAAGTCATTTTAGAATTATTCTATTTAGGCACGTTTTTTACGGCGTCTAGTAAAGCCAAATAATAGAGTAAATACACCCATAAATATCGCAATACGAGCTATGTAATCACCATGTTGTACATAAAAAGTAATGTCATCACGTTTTCTTATCGTACCGTTTATGGTGCCTTGTTTACCGTATCCCAATGATTGTATGATTTTTCCACGGTGATCGATGATAGCACTTACGCCCGTATTAGCGCTTCTTGTAATCCATCTTCTAGATTCTATAGCACGCAGCCTAGCTAAACTTAAATGTTGTTGATGTCCTTGAGTATTTCCCCACCACGCATCGTTAGTGATAATAGCAAGAAATTGCGCTCCATTATTTATATATCCAGTGACGTATTCTCCATATACAGATTCGTAACAAATTATGGATGCTACTTTAGTTTCATTTAATGAAGTAAAGACGCTACGTTCTTCTTGTGTGGTTTTAGTAGCTACAGTTCCGCCTAAATCTATCATGGCATCGCCTAGTATTGGTTTAAGAATACTTTTATATGGAAAGTTCTCAATACCTACAACCAACTTAGATTTATGATATAACTCAACAGGTCCCAGCTGGTTAAAAAACATCGCGCTGTTGTAATCGTTATAATAGGTCACTCCATCGCTAGCCAGATTTGTTTGATTGGTAGCTTGATCAGGATTTTTAAATACATCAACTAATGATATACCACCTAAGTAACTCAGGTTGGGATAGGAGGCAAAATTACCTCTCAGACTTTGTAGTGTAGGATGATAATTAACTTGACTTATCCTTATGTTATCAGCGATTACAGTTTCTGGAGCAATTACAAACTCAGTGTTTAGTGTTATTTCAGGTAAAGCAAGGTTTGTGATGAGTTGAGTGACCTTATCATTTGTAAAGGTGTATTTCTCTTCATAAGGATCTATATTAGGTTGCACAATTACTACATCAGTGCCGCTATCTTTATTTACTTCAAAATAACTGAATAAAATAATTTGAGATATTCCTATGGGAATTAAAATCACCAACGCTGGTAATACTGATTTTTTAAGAGCTTGAATCACAGTAAAGCCATAATTCTTCAATTTGAAAATGGTATAAAATAGGATTACATTTAATAACCAGATCCACAAGGTACCACCAAAAGTGCCGGTATATTCATACCATTGAATCCAGCTTACATATTCACTGAAACCATTACCCAAATTGAGCCATGGCCATGAAAAGTCCCATTGCAAGTGCATGTACTCAAAGCTAATCCATAAACAGCTTAAGAAGGTAAACGCAGCACCTTGTGATACTTTTTTAGCAAATTTATGATAACATAAAAATACTAGAGCCATCAATAAACTGTTTACTAAAACAGCAAACCACATTCCAAATCCTGTTGCAAGATAGAGCCACCAAGTGGTTGAAATGTTCCAAATAAAAAAACTGAGATACGAAAGTCCTAAAACACGCCATCCTTTGAATCTTAATTCAGATTTTCTGATATGAAGTTCTGCAAATAGTAAAGGGACAAAGGCACCAAATAATAGTAAAGGAAAACCATAAGTAGGCCATCCTAACCATAATAATATACCTGATAAAAGAGCGAGAAGAATACTAGAGTACTTCATAAATAAACTAAGATGCTAAGGTATCAAACTTATCTAGAAAATGTAGAAAGATCTACCTTAAGCGAGAAAATATTTGAATAAAGCGCCTCGCTAGAATCGCCTATATCTGTCAGTGCATAATCTACCGCAATACCTTTGTACTTAAAGCCTATTCCTATATTAGGTTGAAAGTTCACATTATCACTTCCATCGAGTTGTTGCACGTTTTGAAAATTACCGACTCCAGCTCTCACAAAAACTAAATCTGTAAATCCATACTGTAAGCCTAATGCTGGTGTAGCACTTACGGCACTACTGGATATAATATCATTAGTTTGTATAAAGCGCATATTTAAATCAACTTCGGCAGTTAGAATATGGTCGTAGTGAAATGTGAAAGTACGAGCAACACCTATCTGTAATTTAGGTAATGTTATTTCTGTTGTTTCTGGTAAATCTTGATTTTGATTTTCCACGGCTCCTTGTACTTCGGCATATTTTTCTTCATCGATGGTCCAGGTATTATAGGTTGTTGTAATGTCTCTAGCCATAAAACCTAGTTCCCAGTCACCACGTTTAAACTGTGCGCCTACATCAAAGCCAAAACCCCATGCATTTGCAAATTCTCCTATAACTCGTCGTATGACTTTCACATTACCTCCATAACTAAAACCATCTAATTGTGATTCTCTTGCATAAGAAAATGTGAACGCCCAATCTGCAGTTGAGAATGTAGAAATACGGTCATAATTAATATTTCCTTGTTGATCAATTAATTGAGTTGTATTTAATATGTCATCTACAGAAAATCGTATGACAGAAAACCCAAAGGAACTAAAGTCGTCTATAGGCATGGCAAATGCACCATAATTGTACTGTGCAATATTTGCAAAATAGTTAGCATGCATTACACTAATCTCTTGTTCTTGAACACGCATTAATCCTGCTGGATTCCAGTAACCAGCATTGACATCATTTGTGCTAGCAACCACGGCGTTACTCATACCTAGTGCTGCTGCATCGACTCCTATGTTTAAGAATTCGTTAGAGTATGCTCTAGAGGTTTGTGAATACGCTTTCGCGAAAGCGAGAACGCAACACAATACAATAATAAAATTAGCTTTTCTGGTCATATATAATCTAGCTGCAAATATCTAGGTTTCTCACTAAATAACTAGCAAAACCCTAGGATATTGCATATCAAGTTGAAACAAGTATCGTAGAAAACTGCATATTTGTAGAATGAAGAAATGGATTCCCAATTTAATAACGATGTTAAACCTGTTGTCTGGTTGCATCGCTGCGGTATATGCTTTCAAAGATGAGTTGATACTTGCTGGTATTTTTGTGGCGCTAGGTATATTTTTTGATTTCTTTGACGGCCTGGCAGCTAGATTATTAAAGGTTTCTAGTGAGTTAGGTACGCAGTTAGATTCACTTGCAGATATGGTGACTAGTGGTGTTGTGCCTGGTATTGTCATGTGTCAATTACTTGCAGATGCTACAGGTCACTCTTCTACATTATTTGCTGTGAATGGCGATCTAGGATGGAGTAGTGCAACCAGTTTATTTAAGGAAATTACTTTTTTAGGATTTTTAATTACTGCGGCCAGTGGTTATCGACTGGCTAAATTTAACATAGATACCAGACAGACAGATTCTTTTATAGGTGTACCTACACCAGCAAATGCTATTTTAATCATCTCACTAGGGATTATTGCTCAAATGACAACTAGCGATTTTATTTTTGGATTATTAAGTAATCCATATGTTTTAATACTAATCACGATTATAAGCTGTTACTTACTTAATGCAGAATTACCGTTGTTTGCGTTAAAATTTAAAACCTTCGGCTGGAAAAGCAACGAGATAAGATGGATTTTTATAGCGATATGCATTGCAATGATTGTAATACTTAAAATCTATGCGGTTCCTTGTATTATCGTTCTTTACGTGTTGATGAGCGTTTTTAATAATTTAAGCGCTGTAAAATCGTAAGGTTAATCTTTAATCAGCAAACAACTTCTTCTTGCGCAGCTCAAAATTCTGACCTAGGTATACTCGACGCACTACTTCATCTTCAGCAAGTTCTTCTGGACTACCATGTTTAAGAATATTACCTTCAAACATCAGGTAGGTACGGTCCGTAATAGCCAGCGTTTCTTGAACGTTATGATCAGTGATAAGAATACCTATGTTCTTTTTAGTTAGTTGAGCGACAATACGTTGTATGTCTTCTACAGCTACTGGATCTACTCCTGCAAATGGTTCATCTAGCAGTATAAATGTTGGGTTAGTCGCAAGTGCGCGAGCAATCTCTGTACGGCGTCTTTCTCCACCACTTAATAAGTCACCGTTACGGTTGCGTCTATCTTCTAGACTAAATTCTTCTAATAGCATCTCGCAACGTTCTCGTTGTTCTTTTTTAGTCAGGTCAGTTAATTGCAGTACGCCCAGTATATTCTCTTCTACTGTTAATTTTCTAAATATAGAAGCTTCTTGTGCCAGATAGCCTATACCATTTTGTGCACGTTTGTACATCGGGTATTGAGTAATCTTTTTATCATCTAGCCACACATCACCACCAGTAGGTTTAACCAGTCCTACAGTCATATAGAAAGATGTTGTTTTACCAGCACCGTTAGGTCCCAGTAGACCTACGATTTCGCCTTGGTTCACTTCAAAAGAAACACCTTTAACTACTGGTCTGCCTTTATAGGACTTCTGTAAATTATCTGCTCTTAGTTGTTGCATAAAACAAAGATACTTTTTATAATTCTGAATTTAGAATTTCTTAGATTGCACTATTATTAAAAACTAAGTTAAGGTAACCTAGAGTTTTAGTAAAACTGCTGCGACAGCAACATTTTACAATTCTCAACGATAACATATAATTCATAACTAGTAACATGGCTTTCCCTAGATTTCTTATGGGCGATAACGCTCACCATCCCGAAGATATTTTTGTAGTACACCTCGATTATCCTCGATTTGTGATAAATTTAAAAGATGATACTCTAGAATTTCTAGAAGATATTGAAAAGAAAGATGAAGAAGAACTTGAGGAAGAAACCAAGAACCTAATCGAAGAAGCTAGTCGATTCTACGACGAGCAGTGTGCTATCTATGATAAAGAATAATGGAAGATATTAAACAGCTAGACTGGGATTTAATGCTTTTGTTGAATGATTGGGGAAACGATACCGTTGATTTAATTTTCAATATCATTACTTATAAATTTTATGCAATCCCACTTTATCTGTACTTGTTTTATGTGCTTTTTAAAAAGTTAAATAAAAAAGAATTGATTATAGCGTTAATCACTATTGTATTATTAGTTGCGATAAGTGATCAAGTTGCGATGCTATTTAAGAATACATGGGTACTGCGATTAAGACCGTTTAGAGAACCAGCTTTAGAAGGGTTGATCTCTAAAGTAGGTAAAAGTGGTGGTACTTATGGTTTTTATAGTGGACATGCTAGTAATGCCATGGCACTTGCTGTATTTATGTGGCATATGCTCAAGCAGTCTCATAAAACTACTGGAATATTGCTTTTTATATGGGCTGTGTTAGTGGCTTATAGTCGCGTTTATTTAGGAGTACATTATCCAGGTGATGTGTTGATGGGGATGTTTATGGGAACTGTAATAGGTTGGTTATGTTATCGATTATTCGCTTTCGCGAAAGCGAAATATGCACCAGCTTCTTCATCATCCACGGCACTTTAGAATGAAAAAAGAATTCTTTTTCGAGGTACAAACTCAGTGGAAAAAAGGACAATTTAAAAACCATAAAACTCATACCTCTATTATAGAAGGGAAAAAAGATATCATCGTATCTGCAGCCCGAGAATTTAAAGGAGATAAGAATAAACACAACCCAGAAGACCTTTTGTTAAGCGCATTATCTTCTTGCCATATGATGTCTTATTTCTACGTGTGCCAGCAGCATGGTATAGATGTCTTAGAATATACAGATAAGGTTTCAGGTACTTTATTATTAAACGAAGACGCTAGTGGTGCTTTTCAAAAAGTTATTCTTAATCCCGAAGTCTTAATTCTGGATGCTCAACAAATAGATATAGCTACAAAATTACATGAAGAGGCACACCAACTTTGTTTCATAGCAAATTCTGTCAATTTTGCGATTGATATAAAGCCTATAGTTAAAGGTCGTTAACATTTTTTTAAGTGTTGATTAAACTTTTAGATTTTTTAATAGTCTAAGTTTTATATCAATGAACAGCGCTTAAATCTAAGTCGCACAACCCTTGAATTTATGAATCAATCAAAAAATAAATCCTTCCTTATGTATATAGGGATTTCGATAATGGCTATCGCAGGAGTTTACTCTTGTACTTCAAGCGATGACGATAATGGAAGTACAACTGATGATGGAAGTGGAAATGGTGCAACAGAATTACATGCCGCTTTTGCTGAATTTGACTCAGATAATGTCACGATTATGATGAGTGGTACTTCATCTGTAAATATTGAGACTAATGGTTTGCCTAATCACACTTCACCTTACTGGTCCAGCACAAATGTACGTACCATAACTGGTCCTAATGGTAATGCGGTTGTGACAGGTCCTGCCGCTACTGACCATCCTTTATATGTGGATCCTATTATTACTAGTGGAGATCAAATGGCACCTGGTAACATAGACGACTTTAACGGTTCCTTTTCTTTAACAGTTCCATCAAGTCCAACGCTGGCTAGTAGTTCCTCAACGACTGGTTTAGGAGCCATAGGTATTGCTGTTAGTGGTTCAGTAATTTATAATGATGAAGAAGGACCTAATGTACCACTAGATAGCGCGGTAGGCTCGTTAGATTATACCGCAGCGCATACAGGACCACAAAGTTACCACTACCACTTAGAACCTAAAGCTTTTTCTGATGATGATGATGCACTAGTTGGTATCATAAGCGATGGTTTCTTTATTTATGGTAGATAATGTACATCTACAGGAACATATCCTACTGATCTAGATGCTTCTGGTGGGCATACCTCTACTACACAACATACAACAACTGCAGAGTATCATTACCATATTCAGAATACAGTATACTTAAATCAATACTATATCATATTCCCTGGCGATTATCAAGGCACACCTAATAACATACAGTAGTATATTGGTCTTATTGCTTTTATCAAGCTGTAAAACAGACTCAAATCATGTTGTGAAAACAACTGAAAAGTTAGAGATTGATAAAGCAATTTTAGAATTAAGACCTAATGAAGGGCTCATGTATTATAACAACGAGCCCTTTACAGGTTTCTCTGTAATTAGTTACTCTAATGGATTAACTGCAGAAAAGATTGAGTATCTCAATGGATTACGCCATGGATTATATGAGAAGTGGTTTAGGGATGGAACTTTGAGTTTTCAATCTCGATATGAGAATGGACTACAGCATGGTAAAACAATATCCTGGTGGAATAATGCTCATAAACGTTCTCAAAGTAATTTTGAGAATGGTGTAGCTCAAGGTGCCCAGTTTCAATGGTATACTAACGGTTCTATTTTTAAAGAAATACATCTAGTCGATGGACGTGAGCAAGGCATGCAAAAATCTTACCGTCAGAATGGTAAACTTTATAATAATTATGAAGCAAAAAATGGTAGAATCTTTGGACTCAAAAAAGCAACACTTTGTTTCTCTCTCGAGAATCAAGAAGTCGTTACTGATACTTTGTAATGTTGCTTTAATAGTTAGTTGTGGCTCTAAAGAACAGAAAAATAAACCCATTGAAGAAGAGGTAGTAAGTAGAGTAGAGGCGTTGCCTTATTACCAAGAGGCCACTTTTACACCATACTGGCTTTCAAAAGATAGTGACTCGCTTATAGATTTTCATAGAATTCCTGATTTTACTTTTATCAATCAAAATGGTGATACCATCACTCAAGATTTCTATAAAGACAAAATTTATATTACAGATTTCTTTTTTACCGTTTGTCCTGGAATTTGTCCTGCGATGACTAAAAATATGAATCGCCTTCAAAACGAATTTTTAGAAGACGAAGAAGTGTTATTACTTTCTCATTCTGTCACGCCAGATTATGATACGCCTGCTGTTTTATTGGAATATGCACAACGTAAAGATGTGAATGTTGAAAAGTGGAATCTCGTTACTGGTGATAAGGATTTAATTTATGATCTAGGTAGAAATCATTATTTTGTAGAAGAAGACCTAGGTACCACTAAAGATATCAATGATTTTTTACACACTGAAAACTTTATTTTAGTAGATAAAAACAAACATATTCGTGGTATTTATAACGGTCTCAATAAAGCATCAATAACTCAACTTATTGCAGATGTAAAGACCTTACAAGCAGAGTAAGTATAATAATTAATTCACCGATACTATATTAGTTCAACACGTCAAATGATAATTTCAAACCTGAAATAATCATACTAGTACCTATTATCGCAATAATTAATCCCATCAATTTTCCGATTACAGAAATGACATTATCACCTATTTTCTTAGCGATGACATCACTTAGTGAAAATGCGATGTAATTCAATAAACACATCAAAGCAAAAACAAGAAGAACTACAGCAATATCAGCATACGATGAGGTGTTTGCCACAAAGTTAGTTGCGGTTACTATAGTACCAGGACCTGCAAGTATAGGAATAGCAAGTGGTGATATAGCGATATTCTCATCATAATTTACCGTTTTCAGTCTTTTGATGTTTGACTTCTTAGACTGCAGCATTTCAAAACCTACAAAGAATATTAAAATTCCGCCTGTAATTTTAAAAGCTGGAATAGTAATTCCAAATAGCTCAAAAATGTAATTTCCTAAAAGCACAAAGGTGCTAACAATGATAAAGGCTACAATTATCGCTTTGAGATTAATTCTTTGCTTCGTTTCTTTATCTGCTCCTTCAGTAATCGTTAAAAAGATAGGCATATTAGAAATAGGATTCATAATAGCAAAAAAACCTGTAAAAACAGTAAACGCAAAGGTTAGTAAGTCTTCCATTAATTTGTTTTAATATCTCTGTGTAGAAAAATTGATGATACCGCTCAATTTTGAAAATATCCTGTACTTATTGTGCAATAATAAGCAAAATGAAAGTCTAAGCTCAATTATAAATCCAGCATTAATGGTTACAATAAACTAACGGTACTAATAAAATTTTAAAGCGGTTGCAGTCATGTGTGCTGGAATATCAAAAGCATCCACTAAATGCTGACTTTCTTCTTTTAATTCTTTACACAGTTTTGAAACTAGCTTATTAATAGCAAGAGATTTTGAACCTGATATGTAATCGTGTTCTAGATACCAGCCTTTATATTCCTCTATGCGATGCAAGGCATATAAATTTTTAAGGGAAGTAAGAACTTCTTTTACGCTGTTCTGTTCTTGTTTCTTGATGGCTCCTATAAATTGTTCTAAAACGATGCGATCGATATAAGCACTAGCCATATCTATTAAATGTACTTGAACATCTAGAAAAGCTTCATAGCTATCCATACCACTTTTAATCTTTTTGTTTAGTCTCATCGCTAGAGTACGCAAGGAATATTCTTCTCTATAAGTGAACGCTGCTAGTTGAAATTCATCACCTAATAAATGTTCTTGAGAAGTATCTCTTGTTACAAGAGCATTAAGTTCAGTTAGATTTGTAGACGCGATGTTGGAAATATATTTAAGGGTATCCCACCAGTCCATTCGGCCAAATTGCTTTTTGAAATAGGTCAGACGACTTTTTGCGGTAAGTTGTAACAATACTGTATTATCACCTTCAAAGGTCATGAATATATCCGTGTCAGCTTTTAAACGGTCAAAATACATCTCGCTTAAATAACCTTTTCCACCACAGGCTTCACGACAGGTTTGAATCGTGTCTGTAGCATTCCATGTACTTAGTGCTTTTAATCCAGCAGCAAGCGCTTCTATTTCTTGAGCATCATGATCTGAATGGCTGGTATATTCTCTTAGCAAGTGTTCATGTGCAAAATCATATGCATAAGCATTTGCAATTAACGGCATTAACTTTTTTTGATGCGTTGGATAGTCCATAATGGACTGTTCTGGTTTACCTGGTGGACCAAATTGCTTGCGATCCAGTGCAAAATAGATAGCCATATTTAGAGCTTTTTTGGCAGCAGTGTTTCCGGCAATAGGAACACAAAGTCTTCCACCTACTAGTGTTCCTAGCATAGTAAAGAAACGTCTAGATGAGCTACTTATAGGACTTGTGTATTGTCCTTCTTCATCTACATCACCAAATTTATTGAGCAGATTTTCTTTTGGGATTTTAACCGTATTAAAATGTAATGTCCCGTTGTCTACACCATTGAGTCCCATTTTATGACCATTATCACCTATCGTAATTCCAGGCATGGTTGCACCTTGTTTGTTTCTAATGGGAACTAAAAAAGCATGTATTCCATGTTCCTCGTCATCGACTATTAGTTGTGCAAACACTGTAGCCATTTGGGCATGCATCGCGGCGTTCCCTATATAAGTTTTTCTATCATTATGTGTTGGTGTATTAATAATAAAAGATTGATCATCTGGTTGGTAAATAGCAGTAGTTTGTAATGCTTTTACATTGCTGCCATGGTGCATTTCTGTCATTGCAAAACAGCCTGGTAAAGCCATCGTGCCTATATCTTTTAAATATTTATCATGATGATAATTAGTTCCTAAAGATTCTACACTGCCACCAAATAATCCAAAATGAACACCAAATTTTATCGTCAGACTTAAATCATATTTGGCCATTTCTTCAAATACGGCTGCATATTGTACCATGGAATCAGATCCTCCATAAGCAGATGGATAAGCAAGTTTACCTAGTCCAGCATCAGCAAGTTCTTGAGTCCATTGCAATACTTTTTCACGTCTAGAATACAGATCCTCACTATGGCTTTCTATCTCTTCTTTATGTGGATCTAGAATGCTTTGTACTTTATTTTTTAAATCGGTATTTCCATGTTGTAGCAAAGTCTTTAAAGCCTTAGAGTATGGCGCTTCAGACCTTTTTAAATTAGAATCTACCTTAAATAAAGCAGGATTAAAATCATCTATAAATCGTATAGCTTCATGACTTGAAACACCTAGGTAATTTTCAATTTGCTGTAACGACTGTTTTGTCTTTTCATTTGCCCATTCTTCTAGGTTCGGTTTTTTAGCCAGTACCGTTCCTAGGGAATATAAATCTTGTTTTTCTCTTAAGTCCAGCACATCAGCATGCTGTTTTATATACTTTTTCCAATAAACTAATTCTCTTGCAGATGGTGGATGACTAGGGTCTAACCACTTTGAAATCAGTTGTTTTGTTGCGTCAGTGATGGTGTTGTTGTCATCAATCTGATTTTTAATATAATCGATTTCATGCTTTTCTAATATGCCATCAGCCCATGCGATATATAATAAAGGTAAAAATGGTAATAGAGAATCTTGAATGCTGAAGGAAGTTTTCATAATGCTTTATATCTTAATCGCTGGTTTAACAGGTAGTAAGATACTTTGCAATTCTATATTATCAGCATTAAAAAATCTTAAAAGTATGAGTAGTTTTAAATAATACCGCTATGATTCTTTCCGACCAAAACTTGCTCTCGCTCGTTTTGTCAACTTTCATAATTTAAGAAAAGGAGTTATTTATATATCGATTAAAAATATAGTTTAAGTTTATGAACCATTGTATTTAAATATTGCAAAAAAATATCAAGATTACTTTTTCAATATATCTTGTATTATTTTGAGATGATGCCTGGAATGTACTCTTAGGAATTTTCTAATCTTACGTTTGTTCAAATTCATTAATACAGCATGATTGTAGAAATTGTTCTTTTCTAGATCTCTCCATCCTTCTATGCTTTTACGTGCCTTTTTCAGCTCTTCTAGAATTTGCTTTTTTGTAATATTATATGATGGATTAACCTTGTCCGGTGCTGTGACTTTATTGCGCGGTATTTTATTAAATACGGAAACAAATCTCCATTGAAAATTAGTCTTTGAATTATATTCATCAGGATTTGAATGTTCAGCTTCTTTAAGCACTCCATTAATTACTTGTAAAGAATGGAACAAATGCCACTTAACAGGAGCTTCAGACACTTCTAAATTTGTCTCATCCATAACCATTAAGTAAGATTCAATCTTATGGAATTCCTTATCCAGATTTAATTCTTGGGCCTTTAAGCTTACAGAATTAAACATAGATAAGGTAAATAGCAGTAGGTAAAATGGCTTCAAACATTTTTGTACTAATCTATTCAAATGAAAAGGAGGGAAAATATTTGTAGAATTGGGAAGGTTGGTCATCTGTAAAAACATGATATTCTTTTTATAAAGATGGGAATAGCCTACAAATGTTACAGTTGCGATTTATATTCCCAACATCTCATCCACTGTATTTGCGGTAACGGAATGGTAGTTACCTCTTGCAGTTTTGTAAATTTCTTTGGCTTCTTCTATTCGTTCCGCTTCCGCGAAAGCGTTAAAAAGAGTCGTCACATACCAGCGACGTCCTACAGTATTTAAAAACTCAGCGATTTTTGTGTCGACATTATTACCGTGATAGTTGTTTAAAATTGATTGCTCATACCAAACCATGGTGATGTAAGAATTGGTTGAATTAGTGAAGTCAAAGCTATTATCCAATTGCTGCATTTGGGCTACAGAAATATCTTCTGGGAAATTGCGCACAAAATGAACCCATTCTTGCGGTGTCCAGTTTTCAGTTTTAGTAACGTCTATTTTGTTTGTTTTTAAGAACTCTTCCAGCGTTTTCTCGACATTTGAAAATGCGTCAGAAGTTATGACAGCAGCGTTTTCTGGCACACCAGGCTGGTAAATCCATTCCTCAGTATTGAACGTGATGTTATTTTTCTCTAGCAAATTCTCGTTGAGGTAAGTGATAAAGTCCTCAGTATTTATGGTAGAAAAAGCATTCTTTTTAAAGTAGGATTTTAAGAATGCATCCATGTTGTCACGTCCTACTTTTTCTTCTAGCGTGCGTAAAAACAGATAACCTTTATCATAAGCAATACTGTTCATTCCATCATCTGGATTGCGACCTTTTAAGTCTAGTTTTAACTTGGTGTCATTAGGTGACTCTTTTAGAGCTTCCAGTTCATCTTCAAGATCTTGTCTGCCTATTAAGGCAAGCATATTAGCACGGTCTTTTCCATACAATGCTTCCATGATTCTAATCTCAAAATAAACCGTAAAACCTTCATTAAGCCAGAAGTCGTTCCAAGTGGCATTGGTCACCAAATTACCTGACCACGAATGCGCCAACTCATGCGCCACCAGCGATGTTAAACTTTTATCGCCTGCAATAACCGTAGGCGTCGCAAAGGTCAACCGCGGATTCTCCATACCGCCAAAAGGAAAACTAGGTGGCAATACAATCACATCAAATTGATCCCAATCGTAATCGCCGTATAGATTCTCTGCCGCAACAACCATTTTCTCCATATCTGAAAACTCTGTATGGACTTTATCAATCATTGATTTCTCCGCATAAACACCAGTGCGTTCACTGATGGCTTTATACTCGATATCACCTATAGCAAGTGCAATTAAATAAGCCGGAATAGGCTGTTTCATTTTGAAATGATAAACGCCATTTCCGTTCTTTTCCTTAGGATTCTCAGCACTCATCACTGCCATAAGCTGTGAAGGAACTTTTACAGTAGCGTCATAAGTAATACGTATTTGCGGACTATCCTGAATAGGAATCCAAGTGCGCGTTAAAATCGCTTGACCTTGAGTAAATAGAAATGGATTTGTTTTGTCTGCTGTTTGTTGAGCAGTAAGCCATTGTAAAGCTTCTGTTTTCGACGTGGTAGAGTAGGTGACAGCAATTTGTTTAGTGTCTTCTTTAATAGCAACGGTTAACGGTTGCCCTAATGATTCATCAAAATCACCTAAATCAAACTCTGTTTGTTCACCATTTTGAGTAACGCTTTCAATCTCTAAATATTTACTGTCTAGAATGATTTGATTGCTACCGCTATTCTCAATATCATATGTCGCAGTACCGCTAATCACTTGTGTTTCAAAATCTACAGTAATATCTAAATCTAGATGAGTAATCACTGCATCATTAGGTTGTGCGTAGGAATGGGATTCTTCTAAGTAGTTAGGTAGTTTTTGGAGTGATTCTTTGTTTTCTTGACAGCTGGTGAGTATGAATAGGGTTACTAGAATTAGAAAAAAGGTATTTTTCATTTGTTGGGTTTTGATATTGCTAAGATAAGATTACGTTTTCTAAGATGTGTGATGTCACACTGAATATGCGATGTTTGATACTTGCGTGGCAAATGTGGAATATTTTAAAGACTTTATAATTATTTAAATAGACCTATAACATAACATATTTATCCTGTTTTAAAGGCTCAAAATCATCAGGAAATTTTTCTGTTGATTGTTTTAAATACACAACACCTGATATAGCTTGATTAATTGAACTTGGGATTTTATTTAATAATTCTTTTGAGAAGTACATCTCATTGGCATTACCATTTATATTTTTATGTGTTTTTAAAATTTGTTCATACGCGAACAATCCTTCTGTAAATGACTCAGCAAAAATTTGATTTTCATTATCCATTCTTTTAGACAAAATCATTATATCCTTTGCAAATCTCCAAATTACAGCTTCTGCTTCTGGCATTTTTATAGATTGTCCCGATTTTTAATTAATTTTAACAGACTCGATACCGAATGAATTCTCCTTTAGATGATTCTCGTATAATTCTATTTCTTTAAAATTCAAATAGTTTTCTTTAAGTATTTCAATTATTTGTAATTTTAGTTTATCACTTGCATTTACTCCAAAATAGACTGATTTTAATCTATGTGGAGAATATTTTCTTTTTCTTGAATTTGGATTAGTTGGGTCAATATTATCCACAATCGATCTGTACTCATTTTCGTAACTCCATTCTTCTGACTTACTATATGTTAAATGAAATTCTGAATCCTTAATATTATCATAGTAATTTGTTTTATTAAAATCTTTGATATAATTAACTGGGTATAATTCTTCCTCTTTTTTCATAAATTCTAAACAATAACCTTTATGACTATTAGAATAGTGTGACCACATTAAAATTGAATCCTTTTTAGTAGTAAAGCAGCAAATACCAACATTATTAAGTTTGTTTTTGAATAAATCCTTCTTTTTCTTTTGAGTTTTTTTAAATTTTCCGTTTTTCCTAAATGAAACTAAATTAATGTTGCAATCAAATGGGTCATTAAATGATTTGAAACTGCTATGGTATAAATATTTATTTTTCAAAGCATCTAGATTTAAACCTTTTTCGTCATTCGAATAGTATTTAAAAATTGTTTTTGGTTGAGGTTTTAGTTTACGCAATCTTAGAAGTACGCCTTCCGTAGATTTTGAATAATCAAATTTATCATTTTGCTTTGATAGATATTTGTCATCTTTTTTTATTCTTAGATATGATTCAATAAATTCAATTGAAACGATGTCGATTTTTGCTGTAGGTCTTAATTCTATGTCCAGATTTAAATGTGTGATGATTTTTGAAAACTCATCAATTGACATATTATGATTTCGTAAAAATTTGTTTAATCTGACGGACTCTATCAATTTGTTTTTTTTATATTCATTGAAAATTAATCTATTTCATAAAAAATGCTCATAGAACTTTTTTAATTAAGTGAAATACAACCCCAACAATTCTCCAGCAGCATCAAAAGGGCTTTTCTTTTTACTCAAAACTTCTTGTTCTAGAATAGCGAGTTTTGCGATGACTTCTGGGCGGTTATAGAAGTTGGTTTTAATGGCGTCTTCTATGGTCTGATGGAACCAGTAAAGTTCTTGCGCGTTGCGTTTTTTGGTGAAGCTTAGGTTATCGGTAGCGTGCGTTTTATAGTTGTCAATTTCTTCTATGACTTCTGTGATTCCTACGCCATTTAAACCACTACAAGTCAGTACTTCTGTAGGCCAGCCGTGATCTTTTTGTGGCATAAGGTGCACCGCGTTTTTAAATTCACGTCGGGCATGTTTTGCGGCGGTTTGATTTTCTCCATCGGCTTTATTGATGATGATGGCGTCTGCCATTTCCATGATGCCTCGTTTGATACCTTGTAAGTCATCGCCAGCGCCTGCAAGTTTTAAGAGTAAGAAAAAGTCTGTCATGGAGTGGACTGCGGTCTCGCTTTGTCCTACGCCTACGGTTTCTACGATGATAAAGTCGTATCCTGCGGCTTCACACAAGATGATCGCCTCGCGTGTTTTTCGAGCCACGCCGCCCAATGTTGTTCCTGCAGGACTTGGTCTTATGAAGGCTTGGTCGCTTTTAACCAGTTCTTCCATTCTGGTTTTGTCTCCTAGAATGCTTCCTCGTGAGATGTTGCTGGATGGATCTATAGCGAGTACGGCGACTTTTTTACCTCGCTGAATGAGTTCTTTTCCTATCGCTTCGATAAAAGTGGACTTTCCCACACCTGGCACGCCAGTTATTCCTAGTCTAAATGATTTCCCTGACTTTGGTAAGGCTTGTTTTATGATCGCTTTCGCGAAAGCGGAATCACCACTAGCGGTACTTTCTACCAAAGTGATCGCACGACTTAACGCACTTACCTGACCAGATTTCAAGTCATTAAATAGTGAGTCGACGTTTACAATTTCTTTTTTACGTCGTGCTCGAGGATTAATATGTGAATTAGTGACCAACTATGCTTTTTGTGTGTGTTTTATTGCGAGAGTACCGCCTATGTAGGCCATTGGAATATATGCCAGTGTGATATCCATAATAGTGAACCATGTAGGACCTGGCAGCATCATATTTACAGCGATACCACCGATGAGAAAAAAGACACCTATTCCCATCGCAAATTTCATTTTGTGAGTAGCAGCAAGACGTGCTGCTATGTAAGCACCTACCAAGGTACCTAAAGCATGGGCTAAAAATGGAAAGATAAAATTTTCAATACCAAAATTGGGCATGGCTTTTTTTAAAGCTTCCATATCACTTACATCCACACCTTCAATAGGGACCACAAAATTACCCAATTCTATAAATCCCATGTTAACAACGTTACCTATGACTACTCCAGCGAGTACGGCTAGAATGTTTTTTATAATTGGATTCATAATGGTTGGTTTTTAAGATTTAAAAATACTAATAATAGTTTTCACAGCAGTGAAAGCTCATAGGTTTTAAGCTTTCTGGCTATCACATTTGTTGGACATGTTTCATTTTTTAGTAGATTAGTGCCATTATAGAAGTAGGAATTAAATTCAAAATAATGGCTAGTCTGCACTTGCAAAAGATAATTCTCGTTTTGTAGAAAAGAATTCTAGGTTGTTATCCCAAAAAAGTAATGTTGTTGCAGATTCTGTTCAAGATTTTTACGTTAATCTTGATAAAGTCAAATATTTAGAAGCAGTAGATAGTTCTTTTCATAGTTATACTTTTTTAGTAAATCGTTTAAATCAACTGACTAATCATCCTGATGTGAAGCCAGAAATGGAAGCTTTGGAAGCTTATGTGGATGGAAATCCTGTTAATGAAGATGGTGTTGAATTACAATTAGAAAGTGATGGGTCTTATACATCTGTGCCACCGGTCTCAACAGGCAATGGTTTTACTAGTTTTGCAACGGCTAGTGCTAATACAGTGGTACAAATTCATGCTCATGGAGTAGGGGATTATGATTATCATTCGGACGGAGATCTGGTACTATTATCTGAGTTTCTTAACCAAGTTAAAGAGGCAAATACTAACAGTAATGGGATTGTTTTAAATAATGGACAAAATATTACTGCTATTATGATTTCAGATGGAAAAATAGTCGCTTTGAGAATTGGAGATTTGAGTAAGCTTGAAAATCTATATGATAAAATATTTAATCAAAATCTACATGATTTCTTTTTAAGAGCTTATAATAGCCGTGTTATTGAGCCGATAGATGAAGAATGCTTTGCTGGTACAAATCAATTATGTGCTGACCCTATTTTAGAAGAGAAATATAAAAATAATTTTGATAAATTTTTAGATGACGCAAATCTAGGTATTGATTTGTTTACGGCAACAAAAGATTCAGATGGAAATTATGTCTGGAATTGTGTAGATTAATTATAAAGTAAAGAGATGAAAAAGATGTTTTTATTAAGTATAGCGTTTATAAGTGTTTTAGAAGGGTTAGCTCAAGATAATATTATACCACTGGAACAATTTTCTGCGGAATCAATCAGTCTAAACGATTATTATAAAGACGTAAATGGAGTTTTAGATAAATTTGTGGGTACATGGATTTATGATGATGGGACTACTTATTTTAAAGTAGTATTTCAAAAAAAAGAAAGAAACAGTGCTATTAATGATTGGGATAACACTCCTATTTATTTCGATCAATTAGTTGCAAATTTTGAATTAAAGTTGAATGGAGTAACAGTTTATAATAATTTAAATTCAACTGATAATTATCTTATTCATGATGGTCACAGGCTTTACAATTTGAATAGAAAAATTAAACTATTTTATAGTGAATCTGATAACATTTATACCGATTCTTATTATAATAATTATGGCTTACATCGTTCAACGCTAGAATTAACTTATCAACCTGATTTAACTAATAATATTGATCAACTACTTTGGAATAGGATAACTTTTAATGGTAAAGAACTGATAGATACAAGTAATTATTTAATAGGTCAGCAAGATTCAACTCCTTATCAAATCCCACCTAATATGTTATTGACTAAACAGTAATTACCTTTTTAAGTTCATTTTACTTAAAGTCAAAAATGCCTTACTAAACAGAAAGGCATTTTTGAAATTATCTTTTCGCAATAGCGAGATTATAGAATTATCGTTCTAGAACCCATTCTCCTTTATTGATTAAAGGAATAGCAGCTTTATACTTGACTTCTTTAGTCTCGCCGTTCATTACATTCTTAATAGTGACTTTATCATTACGACCTATTTTAGGCTGGTCACGAGTAATGGTTTCAGTTACTGGAGGACGTTGTCCTGCGTTACTAGCTCCAGCACCTACGGCACGGTTTTGTGCAGCACGTTCATCACTGTTTAAGATTTCTTCTTTTTGAGTAGTGGTTTTTTCTACCTTGCGTTGTTCTGCCTCTTGAATAGCTGCAGTGTCTCGTGTAGGTAAATCGCCTTTAAACATAAAGCTGATCACTTCTTTATTTACCTTATCAACCATTTTTTTGAAAAGCTCAAAAGCTTCAAACTTATAGATTAATAATGGGTCTTTTTGCTCGTGAACGGCTAGTTGAACACTTTGCTTTAATTCATCCATCTTGCGCAAGTGCGTTTTCCAAGAATCATCGATAATAGCTAGTGTAATGTTCTTTTCAAAATCAAGGACTAATGATTTTCCTTGAGATTCATAAGCCTCATCTAAATCTGTAGCAACGTTTAAAGTTTTTATTCCATCTGTAAATGGTACAGCGATGCGCTTGTACTGGCGCTCATCATTTTCATATACATTTTTGATGACTGGATACACCTCTGTAGCGGTGCGTTCCATTTTTTCTTTATAATGCTGGTAAGCTGCTTTATAAACTATACCGGTAATGGTTTGCTCATTTTTAGAACCGAACTCTGCTTCAGAAACTGGGCTACTCATTGAGAAGTAACGCATGATTTCAAATTCAAAGTTTTTGTAATCTTGAGCTTGTTTATTAGTCTCGGTAACAACCTCGGCAATATCATAGACCATGTTTGCAATATCTACTGCAAGACGATCGCCAAACAAAGCATTATAACGGCGCTTGTAAATTACTTCACGTTGCGCGTTCATCACATCATCATATTCTAGTAAACGCTTACGTACACCGAATGCGTTTTCTTCTACTTTCTTTTGAGCACGTTCAATAGACTTAGAAATCATAGAGTGCTGAATTACTTCGCCTTCTTTCATTCCTAATCTGTCCATGGTTTTTGCCATACGCTCAGAACCGAAGAGTCTCATTAAGTTATCCTCTAGAGAAACATAGAATTGAGAGCTTCCTGGATCACCTTGACGACCTGCACGACCACGTAATTGTCTATCTACACGACGTGAATCATGACGTTCTGTACCTATAATGGCAAGACCACCAGCGGCTTTTACTTCGTCAGACAATTTAATATCTGTACCACGACCAGCCATGTTAGTAGCAATGGTAATTTGTCCAGGATCACCAGCTTGTGCTACAATCTCTGCCTCACGTTTATGCTGTTTTGCATTCAGTACGTTATGATCGATTCCTGCACGTTGTAAGGTGCGACTTAAAATCTCAGAGATCTCAACTGAAGTTGTACCTATCAATACTGGACGACCAGCTTGTTTTAATCGTGTTACTTCTTCTATTACAGCGTTATACTTTTCACGTTTTGTTTTATAAACTAAATCCTGACGGTCATCACGTGCGATAGGTCTGTTAGTAGGTATTTCTACTACATCGAGTTTGTAGATTTCCCAGAATTCTCCTGCTTCTGTTACCGCTGTACCTGTCATACCAGATAGTTTGCGATACATACGGAAGTAGTTTTGTAATGTAATGGTAGCAAAGGTTTGCGTTGCATCTTGAATTTTTACATTCTCTTTTGCTTCAATCGCTTGGTGTAGTCCATCGCTATAACGACGACCATCCATGATACGACCGGTTTGCTCATCTACAATCATTACTTGCATTTCTTGCACTATACCATTAGGTGTGCGTTTCTCATGCGGTTGTACTACATACTCCGTATCTTTTTCAAATAAGGTATAAGCTTTAAGTAACTGGTTTAAGGTATGTACACGTTCTGATTTTATAGAGAATTCACGGAAAAGATCTTCTTTTGCTTCTGCTTGTTCTTCTATACTCAAACTAGAGTTTTCAATTTTTCCTATCTCCATTCCCATTTCTGGCATGACAAAGAAATTAGGGTCATCCTGACCAGATAGGTAATCGATACCTTTATCAGTAAGTTCTACTTGATTATTCTTTTCATCAATAACAAAGTAAAGAGCCTCATCTACTTTAGGCATTTCACGATTGTTATCTTGCATATAGAAATTCTCCGTTTTTTGAAGAAGAGTTTTAATTCCTTCTTCACTTAAGAATTTAATAAGCGCTTTATTTTTAGGCAGTCCTCTATATACACGCAATAATTGCATTCCGCCTTCTTTAAGGTCGCCATCAGCAATTAATTTTTTTGCTTGTGCAAGGGTTTTGATTAACTCATTGCGCTGCACTTGTACAATACTTTCTACAGGAGCTTTAAGAACATCAAACTCTTGACGGTCACCTTCTGGAACTGGTCCAGAGATAATTAATGGAGTACGTGCATCATCAATAAGAACAGAATCGGTTTCATCAATAATAGCATAATTATGACGTCTTTGAACTAGATCTTTAGGACTGTGCGCCATGTTATCGCGCAGGTAATCAAATCCAAACTCGTTATTAGTTCCATAAGTGATATCTGCGTTGTAAGCATTTCTACGTTCTTCAGAATTAGGTTTGTGATAATCGATACAGTCTATCGTTAAACCATGAAATTCAAATAATGGACCTATCCATGCGCCATCACGTTTTGCTAGATAATCATTTACAGTTACAACATGAACACCATTACCTGAAAGAGCATTAAGGTAAACAGGTAAAGTAGCTACAAGAGTTTTACCTTCACCAGTTTGCATTTCGGCAATTTTACCTTGATGCAATGCGGCACCACCTATAAGTTGTACGTCATAATGAATCATGTCCCATACGATAGGTTTACCAGCGGCATCCCACGAGTTTTGCCAGACAGCATCATCACCTTCTAGACTTACATAATCTTTATTTGCAGATAGGATACGGTCTTGTTCTGTTGCTTTTACTTTTATCGTACTGTTGTGGAAAAAGCGTTTTGCAGTTTCTTTTACAACGGCAAAGGCTTCAGGTAATAATTCATTTAAAGTGACTTCACCTTGTTGATAAGCAACATCTTCTAATTTATCAATTTCATTATAGATATCTTCTCGCTTATCGATGTCACTTTCATTGTCAGCATCGGCTTTTAGAGCTGTGATTTTAGCAACAGTATCAGCTTTTGCAAGAGCGATTTTTTCTTTGAATTCTACCGTTTTATGCCTTAATTCATCTATTGAAAGTTTTTCCATAGACGGCTCGATAGCTAGGATTTTATCAACTAAAGGTTGAATATCTTTAACATCCTTTTTGGCTTTATCGCCTACAAATACTTTAAGTACGGAATCTAATAGTCCCATTATGTGGTTATTTAATTGGTTTATAGTGGTTTATAAAAACACACGTTCCAGTTGCAATATCTAAAAATTAAGGCAAAAAAAAAGCCTCTTTACGAGACTTTTTAAGCAGCGATTACCGCTATTAATATTCGTCCTCATTCCAGAGGTAGTCATCGTCTGTAGGGTAGTCGGGCCAGATCTCTTCAATAGAGTCGTACATTTCACCTTCATCTTCAATTGCTTGAAGGTTTTCTACCACTTCCAGAGGAGCACCTGTGCGAATAGCGTAATCAATAAGTTCGTCTTTCTCAGCAGGCCAAGGTGCGTCACTTAAATAAGATGCTAGTTCTAATGTCCAGTACATAGTTTTACCGTTTTAATTTTTGCAAAAATAAACTTCTTGTGAATTTATGCAAGTTATTTTTGAATTAATGATATCAAGATTTACAAGAGCGTGTAAGCTTTTGAGAATCAAAATGTTTTTGCTGAAAAATACTCTTCAGTTGCCCCACGTTTTTAATACTTCTTTGGGATCCATTTGATTTCTTCTGCTTGTAGGTCTTGTGACAATTTACGTGCCAAGACAAAAAGATAGTCAGATAGTCTATTTAAGTACTTTAATACTTGAGTATCTATAGGTGATTGTGCATGTAATTCGGTCGCGAGTCGCTCTGCACGACGACACACCGTACGTGTGATATGACAAAATGACACGGATTGATTGCCGCCAGGTAAGATAAAGTGAGTCATAGGTGGTAACTCTTGATCCATGGCATCCATTTCCTTTTCAAGTACTTCTATTTTCTCATTGTTTATTTTAGGGATGTTTAATCGCTCTTTACCATTTTTAAGTATAAGTTTTTCAGGATCAGTTGCCAGTATGGCACCTGCGGTAAACAAATCGTCCTGTATTTGAATCAAAATACTTTTAGTGTGGTCATCTACAGGTTGATCTCTTATAAGTCCTATCCATGAGTTTAATTCATCAACGGTACCATAACTATCGATACGTAAATTATGTTTAGGTACTCTAGTGCCGCCAAATAATGCTGTGGTTCCTTCGTCACCTGTTTTAGTATATATTTTCATTTTTGGTATGTTATGCATTGAAATTTAAGAATCATCGTTACTTCATCTCTCTGCCTTCTCTGTTATCTTTAAATCTAGCTTTTAAATTATTGCGATAACTTTTTCTTTTTTGTAGTCGCAACTTACGATTCTTATTACTTAACCAAATAAAAAAGAAGATTCCGCCAAAACCAAAAAGTCCCCAATAAAACATAAATGCTAATTTCTCAAATATAAAATAGAGCAACTAGAATAGCCAATTTCTATTGATGTTGATTATAAAAAAAAACTTCTATCCTGCATAGGATAGAAGTTTTGTAAATTTCAATAGATCATAAATGATTATGATTGTTTCTCTACAGCATCCCAGTACTCATATGCACGTCGTAAATGCGGTATCACGATGGTTCCACCTACTAATGTTGCAATGGATAGTGCTTCAACAACCTCTTCTTTAGTCAGGCCAGCTTTGTGGCTTGCTTCTAGATGGTATTTCACACAGTCGTCACAACGCAGTACGGTACTGGCAACAAGGCCTAATAACTCTTTAGTTTTTTTATCCAATGCACCTTCTGTAAATGCATTAGTGTCTAAATTAAAGATACGTTTGATAATCTTATTGTTGTCCTCAAGAATGGCATCGTTCATTTTCTCACGATACTCATTAAATTCTTCTACGATATTACTCATTGTTTAAAGCAGCTAATTTCTGTTTGCGTTTATTTCTGAGTACAAACATCGATATAAAAATGCTTAGCTCATATAAAATTAACACAGGTATAGCAACTATGACCTGACTTTGTATATCTGGTGGTGTAATAACGGCTGCTACAATAAGGATAAGTACTAGCGCATATTTGCGATACTTTCTCATTCCTTGTGGAGTACAAAGACCTATTTTAGTTAAAAAATAAACAATAACCGGTAGCTCAAACATGAGTCCGCTAGCAAGTACACTAGCTCTTATTAACGCGATATAACTCTGTAAGTCTGGTTCAAATTTAATTCCATCACTCAAATCATAAGTAGCAAGAAAATGAACAGATAGTGGTGCAATAAGGTAATATCCAAAAACAACTCCCATAAAGAATAGAATCGAGCTTATAATGATAAAACCACTGGAGTACTTGCGCTCATTTGCTTTAAGGCCAGGAGATATAAATTTCCAGAATTGCCATAGGATCCATGGGAATGCCGCAACAAAACCTACTGTTATAGAGGTCCATACATGTGCGCTAAAAAGATCAGACATCTTACGTGATTGAGGCATGAAGTCTAGTTGAGGATCACAAAATTCACTTTCTACACCTATAAATCGCCCAACATCACACAAAGCGCCATAAGTAACAAAATCTTTACTCTTAGGGCCAAAAATAATAGTGTCAAATATAAATTCAGTAAAAATAAATGCAACGATAGCTGCGATAAGAATACCTAATATAGAGCGTATGAGAGACCAGCGCAGCTCTTCTACGTGGTCTAGAAATGACATATTGTTAGGGTCTGCCTTTTTACGTGCCATGTTATAAAATTCCTTCTCTGATTAAATCGTGGATATGAACCACTCCAGCATATCCATCATCATCAACCGCGACTAGTTGAGAAACATTATACTCTTCCATCACTTCACGAGCTTGCACAGCCATATCGTCTGCAGCGATGGTTTTAGGTGATGTGGTCATAATATCTGCGGCGGTAAGACTATCTATGTCTTTTCCGGTAGATAACATACGTCTTAAGTCTCCATCAGTTATGATACCTGTTAACTTAGAGTCATCTACAACGACAGTCATTCCTAAGCGATTCTCTGATATGTTAACAATTACATCTCTAAGAGAACTCTTTGAGTTTACTTGCGGTTTTGTGTTTTGATCTATAAGTTCTTGAACTCTTAAATATAACTTTTTTCCTAGCGCACCACCTGGATGATAACGAGCAAAATCTTTATCTGTAAAGCCTTTTAATTCTAACAAGCAAATCGCAAGCGCATCACCTACCACTAGTTGAGCAGTTGTGCTGGTTGTAGGGGCAAGACCGTTAGGACATGCCTCTTCTTCAATAGGTGCATGAAGAATAAAATCTGCCTCTTTACCTAAAAAAGAATCTCTATGACTAGTGATCGCTATTAATTTATTTTCAAAGTTTTTAATTAAAGGAACCAGAACTTTAATCTCTGGTGTATTACCACTTTTTGAAATACAGATAACGACATCGTTCCTTTGTATAATCCCTAGATCACCGTGAATAGCATC
Organism: Nonlabens ulvanivorans; assembly: GCF_000732625.1. Taxonomy (GTDB): domain Bacteria; phylum Bacteroidota; class Bacteroidia; order Flavobacteriales; family Flavobacteriaceae; genus Nonlabens; species Nonlabens ulvanivorans. Next base: position 404,787 of record NZ_JPJI01000026.1, on the reverse strand, counting down.
AGCAGCATGCATGAAAATAGCTGGTGTACCTGTTGAATTCATTGTTGCGACTATCTTCATCGCTATTATGGCGCTTTTACCTATACCGGTAATTATAACTCTTCCTTGAGCAGTATGGATGTGTTGTACCGCTTTCGCGAAAGCGGAATCCAAACTATTTTCAAGGTTTTTAACCGCCGCAGACTCTATGCGAATCGTGCGTTTTGCTACTTCTAAAATATTATTCTCAGTGTCCAAAAAAGTTAATTGTTTTTTATGGTTTGTAGAAAAAGATAAAAATCGTAAATTTCAAGTTACAAAGATAAGTAAAACGTATCAGCCCCATGCCAGAATCGTCTACAGGACTAGAGGAACAATTAAAGAAGTATTTCGGCTTTGACCAATTCAGAGGATTACAGAAAAAAGTAATTACATCACTACTTAATAAGGAAGATGTATTTGTAATAATGCCTACCGGTGGTGGGAAATCTCTTTGTTATCAATTGCCAGCATTAATGCAAGAAGGAACCGCTATCGTGGTTTCTCCCTTAATAGCATTAATGAAAAATCAAGTAGATGCCATACGTGGTATCAGTGATCATGATGGAGTAGCACATGTATTGAACTCTTCATTATCAAAAACAGACATTCAACAAGTAAAGGATGATATCTCCAATGGTATTACAAAATTACTTTATGTCGCGCCAGAGTCACTTACTAAAGAAGAATATGTAGACTTTTTAAAAGGTGAGAAGATTTCTTTTCTTGCTGTAGATGAAGCGCACTGTATAAGTGAATGGGGACACGATTTTAGACCTGAGTATCGCAACCTGCGCAAAATTATCGACCGTATTGATGAAGGTATCCCTATTATAGGGTTGACCGCAACGGCAACGCCTAAAGTGCAAGAAGATATTCTTAAAAATTTACAGATATCAAATGCGACTACTTATCAAGCTTCTTTTAACAGACCTAATCTTTATTATGAAGTACGACCTAAAACATCGCAAGTAGATGCAGATATTACTAGGTTTATAAAACAACATGAAGGTAAAAGTGGTATTGTTTATTGTCTGTCACGTAAACGTGTAGAAGAACTAGCTCAAGTATTACAGGTAAATGGTATTGATGCCGTTCCTTATCATGCTGGACTGGATGCAAAAACTAGAGTATTACATCAGGATAAGTTTTTAATGGAAAACTGTGATGTCGTTGTCGCTACCATCGCTTTTGGGATGGGAATAGATAAACCCGATGTGCGATTTGTTATACATCATGATATACCTAAAAGTATTGAGTCCTATTATCAAGAAACTGGGCGTGCTGGACGAGATGGTGGAGAAGGACATTGTCTAGCGTATTATTCTTATAAGGATATTGAAAAGCTTGAAAAGTTTATGGCTGGAAAGCCTATTGCTGAGCAAGAAATAGGTCACGCTTTACTACAAGAAATGGTTGGGTATGCTGAGACGAGTATGAGCCGTAGGCAGTTTATTCTTCATTACTTTGGTGAAGAGTTTGATCCAGCTACTGGCGATGGTGGTGACATGGATGATAACATGCGTAATCCAAAACCACAAAAAGAAGCTGTTGAAGAAGTTAAAAAATTAATACATGTAATTGAGTCTGCCGGGCAACGGTATAAGGCCAAAGACATCGTGAACATAATAATAGGTAAGTCCAATGCGATGATTAGCTCTCATAAGCTAGATCAACAAGACTTTTTTGGTAGTGGTAAAGACAAAGAACCTACTTACTGGATGGCATTGATAAGACAGATACTAGTCGCGCGATATATAAAAAAGGACATTGAATCTTATGGAACTTTAAGGCTGTTAAAAGAAGGTGAAGAGTTTTTAAAGAATGGGAAGTCATTTATGATGACTGAAGATCATACCTATCCTGAAAATGCTAGTACCACAGTAATTGCTGCTGGTCAAGGTGGTGCAGTAGATGCAGCACTAGTTAAAATGTTGAAGGAACTACGTAAAAAAGTAGGCGCCCAGAAAAATGTTCCACCATACGTTGTTTTTCAAGATCCTTCCTTAGATGATATGGCTACCAAGTATCCTATTAACATGGAAGAACTAGCAAACATTCATGGCGTAGGAGAAGGAAAGGCTAAAAAGTATGGAGCAAAATTTATTGAGCTCATACAGCGCTATGTAGAGGATAATGACATTACAAGGCCAGACGATTTAATTATTAAATCAACTGGATCTAAATCTGGAAACAAACTTTATTTTATTACTAGTATAGATCGTAAATTGAGTTTTGATGATATAGCTAGTGCAAAAGGAATGGAAATCGATCAGTTGATTGAGGAATTAGAAAGTATAGTCTATAGTGGTACTCGCCTTAATGTAGGTTACTGGATTGATGAAGTACTCGATGAAGATCAACAAGAGGAGTTACACGAGTATTTTATTGAGTCGGAATCAGACAAAATAGAAGATGCCATGGAGGAATTTGACGGTGACTATGAAGAAGAAGAAATACGATTATATCGCTTAAAATTTATTAGTGAAGTGGCAAATTAAATAATTGCTTTTAGTACAAATAATCAAAAACGCTCTTAAAATTTAAGAGCGTTTTTTTATTCAGTATATTATTTATAATAAAGTTAATTATCACGATTTCAATCAGTTATTGAAGGGTGATTTATGTTTTACGCAAACGTTTGCGTAAATGGCACGAGATTTGAAACCTACCTAATAAGCGAACGCCGAAAAGCTTATAGAGTAGGCAAAACCCTAAATATTAAAGTCATGAAAAAAATGATACTTTTAATGGCAGCTGGTCTGATGATGATGACTACTGCACAGGCAAATGAAGTTCTTGTAAACCAAGATAATTTACAGGGTGAATTAACACGTTACCGCAATGCGCAACCAGTTCTTTTTGCTCTTAATAATGTAGACTATGCTGTTTTTCCAGATGGTCGTGTTGAGTTTGAATTACCTAATACAAGACAGGTTTACGGTAATAACAGTAGCTATCGCAGATATGATACGAGTAGAAGGTCGTCAAATCGATCTAACAATCGTGTTTTTGTGAAATATAACCGTCGAGGTCAAGTAACTAAAATAGGCAATACTCGTATCTCATATTTTGCAAGTGGTCAGGTCGCTCGTATTGGACATATTAATATGGATTACACATATAGAAGAGGTGTATTGAATCAAGTAGGTGGATTAGAAGTAAGATATAATCGCAATGGTAAATTAATTGCTGCACGTGGACAGGTAAATATGCGTGAACGACTTACTCACAACCAAGATTTCGGTCATTTTCCAGATGATAATCACGATGATTGGGATGATGGAGTTTTCTTTAAGCGAGGAACTACAGAATAATTATTACCAATATATATTAGTAAGCCACCACAACAAAATTGTTGTGGTGGCTTTTTTTATAAGAATTTGTGAATAAGCTATGAGTTAGACATTACGTTGATTGCGTATCTTTGTAGCCTTAAAAAAAGAAGACATGCAAGAAGGTATTTATGCAAAATTTAATACGACTAAAGGTTCAATATTAATTCAACTTCACCACGATAAAACTCCTGGTACAGTTGGAAACTTTGTTGCCTTAGCCGAAGGTAATCTAGAAAACGATGCAAAGCCACAAGGAACACCATATTATGATGGGTTAACTTTTCACAGAGTAATTCCAGACTTTATGGTACAAGGTGGAGATCCACAAGGATCTGGTGCAGGTGGACCTGGTTATAAATTTGATGATGAATTTCACCCAGAACTACGTCACGATGGTCCTGGAGTATTAAGTATGGCAAATGCTGGTCCTGGAACAAATGGTTCTCAATTTTTTATTACCCATGTAGAAACGGCTTGGTTAGATGATAAGCACACCGTTTTTGGTAAAGTTGTAGAAGGTCAGGATGTTGTAGATGCTATCGCACAAGGAGATTCTATTGAAACTGTAGAAATTATTAGAGAAGGTGAAGCAGCGCAATCTTTTAATGCTGTAGAAGAGTTCCGTCAGTTTGAAGGAGCTGCTAAACTACGTGAAGAGCAGGCACGCAAGCAAGCTGAGCAAGATCTAGATGAAATAGCAGCTGGATTTGATAAAACAGAAAGTGGATTGCGTTATAAAATTATTCAAGAAGGTAATGGTGCGCAGGCAGAGAATGGTAAAACAGTTTCTGTACACTATAAAGGAATGTTGCCTAACGGTAAAGTGTTTGATTCAAGTTTTGAGCGTAAGCAGCCTATTGATTTCCAATTAGGAGCAGGACAAGTTATTGCTGGATGGGATGAAGGTATTGCATTACTTAAAGTAGGAGATAAGGCTAGATTAGTCATTCCTTCTCATATAGGTTATGGTAGTGCTGGAGCTGGTGGTGTTATCCCACCTAATGCTACACTAGTATTTGACGTTGAATTAGTAGGGATTAAATAATCCTTAGTTACTATACTTTTAAAAGCATCGGTTTTAAAAAGCCGATGCTTTTTTTATTGCTCACCTTTTAGAACACCACTAAAAATCTCATAAACTAAACCAGCAAAAGCCTACAACTCAGCCCTAATTCCTATATTTGAATAACTAAAAAAATATAATGAAAGCACTGGTTCAATTTTGCAGATGGTTTGTAGGTATCCTGTTTATTTTTAGCGGATTAATTAAATTAAATGATCCACTAGGTTTTTCTTATAAACTAGATGAATATTTCAGTGCTGCGGTTTTGGGATTAGAATTTTTACAGCCGTTAGCCTTACCTCTTGCTATATTTTTAGTCATTTTTGAAGTGGTTTTGGGTGTGATGTTGCTCATAGGTTTTCAAAAGAAATTTACGATTTGGTCCTTATTATTAATGATTGTATTCTTTACGTTTCTTACCTTTTATTCTTGGGCATTTGATAAAGTGACAGACTGTGGTTGTTTTGGGGATGCCATACCTTTAGTACCGTTTGAGTCTTTCCTTAAAGATGTATTGCTTACTATTTTAATTGTGATCATGTTCTTTAATATGAAGTATATTCAACCGCTTTTCGCGAAAGCGTCTTTGAAATACATCATTTTAGTAGTCACTATATTTTGTTTTGCAATAGCTTATTATGTGTTAATGCATTTACCAATCCTAGATTTTAGAGCATATAAAGTAGGTGTGAATATTGAAGAAGGAATGGCAGAAGATCCTAATAATCCAGATGTATATGCATATGATTGGTATTATACTATAGATGGAAAAGAGGAAATCGTCTCAACTGAAGGAGCGCCGCCTAGCGGTTATCCAAAGTATGATAAAGTGGAGCCACGACTAGTTGAAAAAGGATATGTGCCACCTATTCATGATTTTTCTATTGAAAGAAATGGAGAGGATTTTACTGCAGATATACTTTCTAAAGAGAAAATTGCTGTAGTAATCACCTATAACTTAAGTAAGTCTGAGAGTGAAGGTTTATATAAATTAAATGCCTTTATTGACCGTGCAGAAAGTGCTGGATATGAAGTCCTAGCATTAAGTGCGTCTAGCGATAGTCAAGCACAAGAGATCATGAAAAAGTATGGATTTGAAACTACTTTCTATGTTACTGATGAAACGGCACTTAAGACTATTATACGATCTAATCCAGGAATCATGCTCTTAGATAAAGGAACCATAATAGCAAAATCACACTGGAACGATATCGATAGCCTAGAGTTATGATATCATATGCGCTGCGCAAAATAGGCTATGCTTTACTTACTCTTTATGGAGTTGTAACAGTAGTTTTTTTACTCTTTTATCTATTGCCAGGTGATCCTGCACAAATGATGATGGGACAAAATGAAAGTGCAGACCAACTAGCCATTGTAAAACATAAGTATGGTTTTGATCAGTCTATTGGTACACAGTATCTGTATTTTTTAAATGATTTATCACCGTTATCCTTTCATAGTACAAAGACATCTGATTTTACTTATGATGACGGCTTAAAATATACGAGTGTGGCATTGTTTACAATTGGAGATATTAGGACTGTTTTAAAATTTCCTTATCTACGTCAGTCTTTTCAGAAAACAGGGAAAAATGTAAGCACTGTCATAGGTGAAACCTTGCCTAATACAATGATCCTTGCTGTAGCAGCGATAAGTGTAGCACTAGTTTTAGGCTTATTCTTGGGTGTGATATCTGCATTATATCGTGATGGCTGGTTAGATAAATTCATACAGGTAGTAAGTACCATGGGGATGAGTGTACCATCCTTTTTTAGTGCCATTTTATTTGCATTTTTATTTGGCTATGTCTTGCATGAATTTACTGGATTAAAAATGAGTGGTAGTCTGTATGAAATGGATGATTATGGAGAGGCAATGCACCTTCAATGGCGCAATTTGATATTACCGGCTATTGTTTTAGGGATAAGACCGCTTGCTGTTATTACTCAATTAATGCGCAATAGTTTATTAGAGGTGATGAGTCAAGAGTATATAACCACAGCATATGCAAAAGGTCTAACAACCTTACAAGTTATAAAAAGGCATGCTTTTAAAAATGCTTTAAATCCAGTGGTTACTGCGGTTAGTGGTTGGTTTGCTAGCATGCTTGCTGGCGCAGTATTTGTTGAATATATCTTTAATTGGAACGGACTAGGGAAAGAGATTGTGGAAGCACTTAACACACTAGACTTGCCCATAATAACAGGAGCAGTTTTAGTTATTGCTACGCTCTTTATAATTATCAATATCTTTGTAGATGTAATTTATGTATGGCTCGATCCTAGAGTTAAATTAGATTAATATCATTTTAAAAATAATACGATGAGAAAAAATATAGTTGCAGGTAATTGGAAAATGAATTGTGATTTATCCATGACGCAAACCTTAATAGGTGACCTGAAAAAAGGACTTAAGGCAGATTATAACTGTGAGTTGATGATAGCACCTTCTCATCCATGTCTATATCCAGCATTCAATAGTACATTAGATACACCTATAGAAGTAGTGGCTCAAAATGTATGTGAACAAGAAAAAGGAGCTTTTACAGGAGAAGTTTCTATAGACATGCTACAAAGTGTAGGTGTTAAAACTGTTATTGTTGGACATTCAGAGCGACGTGATATCTATGCAGAATCTGATGAGCTGCTCGCTGAAAAAACTCTTGCTGCAGTAGAGAAAGGTATGCGTGTTATTTTTTGTTGTGGAGAGCATCTAGAACAGCGTAAAGCTGGTAATCATGTAAGTACAGTAACGGCACAAATTGAAAAAGGTCTTTTTCAATTAAATGCTTCTCAAATGGAACAAATTGTAATAGCATATGAGCCAGTATGGGCAATAGGTACTGGAGAAACAGCTAGTCCAGAACAGGCGCAAGATATGCATGCAGATATTAGATCGTTTATTCAGGCAAAATATGGGGACATGACGGCTAGACATACAAGCATACTTTATGGTGGTAGTGTGAAACCTAGCAACGCTGCAGAGATTTTTGCAAAGCCAGATGTTGATGGCGGATTAGTAGGTGGAGCATCACTAGACGCAAAATCCTTCCTTGCTATTGCAGATGCATTTTAAAACATTACTGTTAACCGCGTTTCTTTTAATTCCATTTGGCGGAATTTGTCAAACTACTTTTGGGTGGCAACTTGCGCATGCTGCAGATGAACTTACTAAAGATGATGTGGTGTATAATGGCGCATATTTCTCAATAGATTATCCTGGCGGCGATGTGCCATCTGGTTATGGAGTTTGTACAGATGTCATCATAAGAGCATATAGAGCAGTAGACATTGATCTTCAAAAAGAAGTACATGAGGATATGAAGAAACACTTCAGTGCTTATCCACAAAACTGGGGTTTAACTCGTACAGATAGTAATATAGACCACAGGCGCGTGCCTAATTTGAGACGCTTTTTTGAACGACATAACAGCTCTATAGCAGTTACTTCATTAGAGTCAGATTATTTACCAGGAGATATAGTAAGTTGGGTACTATCTAATGGGTTAACTCATATAGGCATGGTGAGTAGCAATAAAATTAAAGGGACTAATAGATATTATATAGTCCACAATATAGGAGCAGGACAGGTATATGAAGACTGTCTGTTTCAATTTAAAATAACAGGACATTACAGATATGAGCCATAGCGTCACAGATCAAATTTACATTGAATATCAATTTACAATAACACCGCTTCAGCCGTGGAACGATGTTTTAATAGCTCAACTAGGTGAGGCAGGATTTGAAAGCTTTGTTGAAACAGAAACAGGTGTAACAGCTTATGTATTGAAATCACTCGATAATGATTCTATACTAAATGATGTAGAGGTTTTGAGCAGTGAGTTAGTTGATATCGCTTTCGCGAAAGCAGAAATAGAACCTACCAACTGGAATGCTGAGTGGGAAAAGAATTTTAACCCAATCACTGTAGACAACCGCTGCGAGGTAAGAGCGCCTTTTCATGAAGCGACTGGTGTAGAATACGATATCGTTATTGAACCAAAAATGAGTTTCGGTACAGGTCATCATCAGACCACTCATATGATGATCCAACATTTGTTAAATGAAGATTTAACCGGATTAAGAGTCTTAGATATGGGTAGTGGTACAGGAGTGCTAGGTATTCTTGCCCAAATGCGTGGTGCAATTGACGTCGATGCAATAGATATCGATACCTGGTGTTATGAAAATGCTATCGAAAATGTTGAACGTAATAAAGCCGATAAAGTAAAAGTGATCCTAGGTGGTGCAGAACAGTTAGAAGGCAAAACGTATGACTTTATTATAGCAAACATTAATAGAAATATCTTACTTCAAGATATACCAGTATACGGTGAAAGTTTAAAACCTGGTGGAACCATACTTTTTTCTGGATTTTACACCGAAGACTTAGAATTAATTAAAGAAGCCTGTAATAAAGTAGGTATTCGATACGACTCACATATGGTTAGAGATAACTGGGTAGGGCTAAAAATGATAAAGAAGTAAAATTTAAGACGCTTTTAAAATTTAGATTAATATCTTTTTTAACTTTGTAATATGATGATTATGAGTACAAAAGAAAAAGTGTCTCCAGAGTTAGACTTAGAGATACTAGAACAAGAAGAAAATAAGATCGTTCTTTACAATGATGAGGTAAACACCTTTGATCATGTTATAGATATGTTAGTAGCGGCATGTGACCATACTCCATTGCAAGCAGAGCAATGTTCTATGATCGTCCATTATAAAGGGAAATGCAGCGTTAAAACAGGTGCATATAAAGATTTAGAACCACGCTGTACAAAACTGCTTGAGGCAGGATTAACGGCAGAGATTGAATAGAATAATCTCGATTTCATTTTAAAAACCTGTGAGAATCACAGGTTTTTTTTATATCTCAAAATTAAATGAAAGTCTTGGTATTGTTAAATAATACTAAAACTATTTATTATTAATAGTAATACTATTATGTTTGTATGGTAATACAATCACTATGGACCAATTACTACAAAACCTGAAGGTGCAGATCAATGATAAAATCTTTGTCAAAGATCCTGAATCGTCTGAATTAGGCCAGCGTATCATTAGCAACAGTATAACTATGATTCATGAAATGGGCTTTGAACAATTTACCTTTAAAAAACTAGGTAAGTCAATAGGCTCTAATGAGAGTTCTATTTATAGATATTTTGAAAATAAACATAAGCTGTTGTTGTATCTAACTTCATGGTATTGGGGCTGGTTAGAGTACCAATTAGTGATTGAAACTTTAAAGATTACAGTACCTATAGATCGCTTAAGTAGAGCGGTAGAGATTATTACACAACCTATAGAGCAAGACTCAAAGTTTGAACATATTGATGAGGTTGTTTTAAATAAAATCGTCATTGCAGAGTATTCTAAATCATACCTTACAAAAGAGGTCGATGAAGAAAATAAAAGCGGCTACTTTACTATTTATAAGAGATTAGTAGAAAGAGTAAAGGATATGATTTTAATGGTGAATTCAGATTACCCATATCCTTCTTCATTAAGTAGTACGATATTAGAAGGTGCTTTACATCAACATTTTTTAAAAGATCATTTTAAAAACTTAACAGATTGTAACGATCAAGTATCTCCTACAGACTATTTTAAACATTTAGTATTTCAAACTTTAAAATAAATCATGGCAAAAAGTAAGAATATTTTAACCGCATGGCAGCGCTTAGTAAGAATGCTTAAGTTGGATAAAAAAGATGTGCGTCAGATTTTTTATTATGCCATATTTGCTGGATTAGTTGGTTTATCCTTACCATTAGGTATACAAGCAATTATTAATTTAATACAAGGTGCACAAATCAGTACCTCGTGGATTATACTGGTTATTTTAGTAACCTTAGGAGTTGCTTTTGGTGGTGTATTACAATTAATGCAAATTAGAATTACAGAGAACATACAGCAAAAGATTTTTACACGTTCCTCTTTTGAATTTGCATATCGTTTTCCTAAAATAAAAATGAGTGAACTGCATGGTATATATCCGCCAGAACTAGCAAATCGTTTTTTTGATACACTTACGATACAAAAAAGCCTTTCTAAGATTTTAGTAGATTATCCTACAGCTTTATTGCAAATTATCTTTGGTTTAATATTACTCTCGTTTTACCATCCATTCTTTATAATTTATGGATTTCTACTAGTATTGCTGGTCTATATCCTGTTTAAATTTACAGCACAAAAGGGTCTCGATAGTAGCCTTATGGAGTCTCAAAGTAAATATAAAGTAGCACATTGGTTACAAGAGGTAGCTCGATCAATTGTAAGTTTTAAACTATCTGGGAAGACAACACTTGCAGTAGATAAAAACGATCAACTTACGTCTGAATATTTAAAGCATAGAGAAAAGCATTTTAATGTTTTAATCAGCCAGTTTACACAGATGATAGGTTTTAAAGTTCTAGTTACTGCAGGATTGCTGTTAATAGGTGGTATTCTAGTATTGAGTCAGGAAATGAACATAGGTCAGTTTGTAGCTGCAGAGTTGATAATCCTTATTATTATCGGTGCTGTTGAAAAATTAATCACAGGCCTAGAATCGGTTTATGACGTTTTAACCTCATTAGAGAAATTAGGTAACGTGGTGGATAAGGAATTAGAGCCTATGGATGGTGAAAAACCATTTAAAGATGACGATAATTTTTCTGTTGACTTAGAGCATGTTACCTATGAAGTAGAGGACAGAAGTTTGCCTATCATAAATGATGTTTCACTTAAAATTACTCAATCCTGTAATATCGCTTTAAGAGGTAGTAATGGTAGTGGTAAAGCAACTTTATTGAGACTCATAACCGGTATCATTGAACCTACACATGGTAATATATATGTCAATAATACAGATTTACGAGGTGTCAATTTAAATTATTATAGGTCTCACATTGGTCAGTCATTAACTGAAGAGTCACCATTTGAAGGTACCTTAAGGGAGAACATTACCTTTGGTGATCCTGAAATTACAGATGATCAAGTATACTGGGCTTTAAGTAAAGTAGGTTTAAACAGTTTTTTGAAAAAATTACCTCTAGGTTTAAAGACAATGTTATTCCCAGAAGGAAAACAACTATCCTACACCGTATCAAAAAAAATCGTTTTGGCTCGCAGTGTAGTGCGCAAGCCTAAGATGTTAATACTCAAAGATCCATTAGATCAATTTGATGATGCTGAGGCAGATAGAATTATGGAGTTCTTAACAGATAAAAGTAATGGATGGTCCTTAGTAGTAGTAAGTCAAAATCCAGCGTGGATTACTAAATGTAGTCGAGTAGTGACACTTGATCAAGGAAAATTAATAGAAGATAAATAAAGAACGATGCTCAATATTTCTCAAACAGAATTAGTTAAAAGGCTAGATCTTATTAATTATAAGTCGGGTCAGCGTGTTCTAGAACGTAGACACTATAAATATTTCAATAGATTTTTAACAGGCGCAGCAATTGCTTGTGTTGTTATACTATTCTTACCATGGACTCAAAATGTTACTGGTAATGGTTATGTCACTACACTTACACCAGATCAACGACCACAGACTATTCAATCTCCCATTCCTGGTAGAATTGAACAATGGCTTGTTCGGGAAGGTGACTTTGTTGCAAAGGGTGATACAATCCTGCGCATCAGCGAGATCAAGAACGAGTATTTTGATCCTAATCTTGTAGAACGTACAGGACAGCAAATTGATGCCAAAACGATGAGCGTTTCATCTTATAGCGAGAAGGTAAAAGCTCTAAATAGTCAGATTGCTGCTCTTGCTCAAGAAAGACAATTAAAATTAGAGCAAGGTCGCAATAAGTTGATGCAATCACGACTAAAAGTGACTACAGATAGTATCGACTACATCGCAGCACAAACTAATTTAAAAATAGCCGAAACTCAATTGCAACGAGCCCAGACCTTAAATAATGAAGGTCTTAAGCCTATGACTGAGGTGGAAGAAAAACGCTTAAAAACTCAAGAGACTCAAGCTAAATTAATATCTCAAGAAAATAAATTATTAACGAGTCGCAATGATATCATTAATGCGCAAATTGACCTTAATCGCATACAACAAGAGTATGCAGAAAAGATCGCCAAAGCACGTAGTGATCAATTTACAGCACAATCCAGCCAGTTTGATGCAGAGGCGCAAGTATCTAAATTAGAGACGGACCGTACAAACTATCAAATGCGTAATGATCTTTACTTCATTACCGCACCTCAAAATGGTTATATAAATAAGGCGATATTTGGTGGAATAGGAGAAACTTTTAAAGAAGGAGAACCATTAGTAAATGTGATGCCAGCAGACTATGACCTAGCTGTAGAGACCTTTGTAGAGCCACTAGATTTACCTTTAATTCATCTAGGTGAAGAAGTACGAGTTCAGTTTGATGGCTGGCCAGCTATTGTTTTTTCAGGTTGGCCTAATGTTTCCTATGGTACCTATGGCGCAAAAGTGGTTGCTGTTGAAACCTTTATCAGTGATAATGGAAAATATCGTGTTCTACTAGCACCAGATGAGAACGATCATCCATGGCCTACCGCATTGCGCGCTGGTTCGGGTGCATATACCATTGCATTGTTAGAAGATGTACCTATATGGTATGAACTATGGCGACGTTTAAACGGTTTCCCACCTAATTATTATCAGCCTAAAACTACAAAAGATGCCGATAAGAAAAAGAAGTAAATACCTATTCATTTTAGGGACGTTTATAAGCTTTATGATCAATGCTACGGTGTTAGAGAGTCCGCTTTCGCGAAAGCGGACTCATCACACTACCCAACAATCAACTGTTGCTCTGGATTCTACTGAAATGAGTTTTAGAGAGTACATGGGATTTGTAAAAGCACATCATCCTATAGCAAAACAAGCGCAACTATTAATCGATGGTGGACAGGCTAATTTGCTGCGTTCTCGTGGTGGATTTGATCCAAAAATTGAGGTAGACTATGACCGTAAAGAGTTTAAAGGAACAGAGTATTATGATCAACTTAATGCAATGTTTAAAATACCTACCTGGTATGGTGTAGAGTTTAAAGCTGGTGTAGAACGCAATGAAGGTACTTTTTTAGACCCGTCAAATACAGTTCCAGAAAATGGGTTGTATAACGCTGGTGTGAGTGTTAATCTAGGACAAGGGTTTTTGATTAATGAACGTATGGCAACATTGCGCAAAGCCAAAATTTATAGTGAGCAAAGTGTAGTGGATCGCGACTTGTTAGTAAATGCGGTGTTATATGAAGCTGCACTAGCATATTTTAAGTGGTGGCAAATCCATGAAGAATATAAAGTTTATGATCAGTTTTATGAAAATGCTCAAATCAGATTTCAAGCAGTGAAAAGTAGTTTTGTGGCTGGTGATAAAGCAGCTATCGATACGGTAGAGGCTGGCATTGCGGCACAAAACAGAGCGCTTAATAGAGAGCAGGCACGCATACAGCTAGTTAAACAGCGCCTCGAACTTTCTAATTTTCTATGGCTTAATGAAGTGCCTGTAGAATTACAACCTAATATAGTGCCCCAAGAAGATTTAAATAACGAGATAGACGCAACGCTAGAGATTTATGGTTTTACTTTAAATGAGTTTACCATCGAGAATCATCCTAAGTTGCGCTCCATGAATTTTAAGATTGATCAATTAGATATCGATAGACGATTAAAGGCAAATAAACTACTGCCTAAGTTAACACTCGATTATAATTTTCTTTCACCAGAGTGGAATGAGTTTAATAGTTTTCAAACAGCAAATTATAAAGGTGGTATCACTTTTTCTATGCCTTTATTTTTAAGAAAGGAACGCGGAGATTTAAGGCTAGCAAAAATTAAAATTGCAGATGCACAATACGATCTAGCATCTTCACAACTAGAAATTAAGAATAAGGTGACAAGTATTTTTAATGAGTTAGATTCTTATAATGTTCAAGTAAATATGATTACTAATATTGTAGAGTCATCGCAAATTATGTTAACGGGAGAAGAACGTAAATTTGACTTAGGTGATAGTTCCTTATTCCTCATCAACAGTAGAGAGGTTAAATTAATCGATTCAAAACTTAAAGAAATTAATACCTATAAAAAACTTTTTATATCAAAAGCAAATTTATTTAAGAGTCTAGCAGTAATGCCAGAGAATCTATAAAAGTAGGAAACTTTTTCACGCAACCATCTGGTTATTAGTTCATCTATGGAATAAGTCAGTAGTCTAAAAAGGTCGTTCAATACCTGAAATGACCATGATTTCAACTAACTTATAACCATAAAACTACCGCCATGAAAAGAATTTTACTCTTAACAGTACTACTATTGACTACCATTGCTACAGCACAAGTAACTGCTGGTCCAGTTCCAGATTATATTTTATGTGATGATGTTTCTAATGACGGAACAGAAGTTTTTGATTTAACATTTTGGGACGCTACAGCATTAGCAAACCAAAGTTCAACGACACATAGCGTCACTTATTTTTCTTCTCAATTTGATGCCGTTAATAATTTGAATCAACTGCCCATGGCAAATTATTCAAATGTTACTAATCCAGAGTTGATTTTTATACGTGTTGATGATAATACAACGGGTAATTTTAATATTACTACTAGTAATTTAGTCGTTGAGTCATTACCTGTAGTTAATAATTTACAGACTTTTACGTATTGTGGTTCAATTACTGCCACCGGTGAAGTTCAAGTAGACCTTTTTGATATAGAACCTTTTCTTTCAAACGGACAGAATAATTTACTTTTCACTTACTTTTTGAGTTATCAAGATGCAGATACTAATTCAAATCCGCTGTCGACTACTTTTATTAATCAAGCAAACATTCCCACAGATTTATTTATAAGAGTACAGACATCATTAAACTGTCATGTAGTCATTAATGTAGTCGCAATTCTAACAGACTGTAATCAGAATTCTCAAGTAATCGATTTAGAAGAGTGCGAAGATCAAAATAATTCAGCATGTTTTGATTTAAACGTGAATGATTTTCCAGCTCTCGGAACGCTTTCACCAAACCAGTATAGTGTCACTTATCATATTTCTCAAGCAGATGCTGATAACAACGTAAACCCGTTAACTTCTCCTTATTGTACATCTACAACGCAACCTATCTTTGTTAGAGTTCATGATCTTACTACAGGAAGTGGAGATACTTCTCAATCTTTTAACTTAGTTATCAGTCCAGCACCACCAGTATTTAATTTAACTCCTATTACGGGCTGTGATGATGATGGTGATGGATTTATTGATTGGAATAGCGCTACTGTACTTGCAGAGATTGACGCGACTGCGACACCTAATGTGAATAGTGCATTTACAGAATACTATTTAACACAACAAGATGCTTTAAACCGCATAAATCCAGTAGGCTATGGTGCGCAGTTATCAACGGCAATTGCAGTTAGTCAAGTTTTTGTAAGAACAGACTTTTTTACTTCTGGTTGCGCTAGTACTTCACCATTACAACTTATTATAGATCCTATTTGCTTCTCTATAGGTAATCCATCTCATTTATTACAATGTGCAGATCCTGGAGTTCAAGTTTGCTTTGACCTTACACAACACGCTGCTCAAATTATGGCAACTAATAATCCTGCAGATTTCAGTATTTCTTATCATAATACTAATGCAGACGCAAATGCCGATACCAGTGCGATATCAACTCCTAACAATTACTGTATTAATAATAATCAGATGATATACTTTAGGCTAGAAGAAAATGCGACTGGAGCTTATAGAGTAGGTAGCTTTGATCTGTTCATTAATACTTATACCTATGATAATACAACTTCGCTGATATTAGATGAATGCGACGTTGACCTTAATGGAAATGTAGATTTTGATCTTACTGTAGTGGCAACTCAACTTAATACCGGTAATGTATTGACTTACTACGAGGATATTGTAGATGCTCAAAATGAGACCCAATCAATTACTAACCCTTTGCTTTATAGTTTACCAGTTAATAGTCCATTCAATACAATATTTGTAAGAGAAACCGTGGCTGGTGATTGTGATGTGATTTATTCTATACAGTTGAATGCTCAAGGAAATTGCAATAACTCTTATTTATGTGATAATGCACTTTCATTATGTGATCGTATCGGTCAACCATTCATTAATATTTTTGACGGTTCAACTGCCGAAGCCGGGAACTATTATCCGTTTTCTTCAGCTACAGGACCTCGCAATCCGTCATGGTTCTATATTCCCATCGCAACAAGTGGTGACTTAACTATTGAGGTGTGGCAAAACACACAACCTGACTTTTTAGGGCAAGACTTAGATGTCGATTATGCCCTATATGGTCCTTTTACAACCGCTACTGGTGGTTGTGCAAATGGTATTACACAGGCTAATTATGTTGATCATAGTTTTTCTGTAAACATGCCAGAAATCGGACAAATAAATAATGCACAAGCTGGTGATTACTATTTATTGTTGACTTCAAACTTCTCAAATACTCCAGGTTTCTTAAAAGTAGAAATAGGCACAAGTAGTACGGCTACCGTTAATTGTGATGGGGTTAGAATGCAATCTATCCTAGATGTTAACTTAAATGGTGTAGTGGACGCAACAGATGTACCTTTTCCATTGGGGATTTTTGATTGGGAAATGAACATGAATGGTAGTGTCATGCAAGTAGCAACACCACTAGCAGCATATAGTATCTATGATTCAGACCCAACAAATAGTTATGATTTAGGTTATACTGTTTTACCAGCTTATGCATCAAATTACTCCGTATCACCAGCAACATATACAGCACAAAGTATTCCTGCAGGATCAGGAGTCACTACAAGAGATTTTCTAGTAACACCTCTTGCTGCTTATGAAGATGTAGTGGTTTACATTATACCGCAACAACAACCTCGACCAGGTTTCACTTATAAAGAAACCGTCGTTTATGCAAATCTAGGAACTACACCTGTGGCAATGGGACAATTACAATATACTTATGACACACAGCTCTCTATAGTTGCGGTAGATGATCCAGCGGCAGTCATTAACCCATTGACTGTGGACTTAAATTACACTAATCTATTACCATTTGAATACCGCACGATGGAAATAGAGATGCAAATTCCTGTAATACCTAATATTAACCTAGGAGATGTTTTAACAAATACCGCAAGTATAACACCAGTTGCAAATGACATCACGCCTAATAACAATTCTAGTATAAGTTCACAAATCGTCATAGGTAGTTATGACCCTAATGATAAAATGGAATCTCGTGGAGCGTTTATTAACCCAGCAGAATTTGGTCCTAATGACTATTTCTACTACACCATCAGGTTTGAAAATACTGGAACAGCCAGTGCGATTAACGTGCGCATTGAAGATACACTAGACGCACAACTGGACTGGAACTCTATTGAAATGATAGATGCAAGTCATGCATATGTTATGGAACGTATGGAAGATCAAGTAGTTTGGAGATTTGATAATATTTTATTACCAGACGCTACCACAGATCCAGTAGGCGCAAATGGTTATGTATACTTTAAAATAAAACCTATAACATCAATGGAAGGAACGGTAATACCTAATACAGCCGAAATTTATTTCGATTTCAATCCGCCTATTATTACTAATACGTTTACATCAACTTTCCAAACACCATTAAGTATTGATACACCACAAACAGTAAACTTCAGTCTAGTACCTAATCCTACTTCTGGAAGCGTACAGGTAAACTTGCAAAATGGTATGTTAGAAAACGCACAGGTTGTTTTATATGATGTGAGAGGTAGAATTACGCTTTCGCGAAAGCTAACAAACAACCATCCTCAAATAGATCTTACTGAACTACCTGCAGGAATTTACATTGCTGAGTTGCGTAACGGAGATGAAACTTATACCACTAAAGTGGTGAAACAATAATTGAAAACGTAATTATATTAAATAGAAAAGCCTCGATAATTATCGAGGCTTTTTTATCTATTATGGATAGGTTAATCTACTTCGTCAGAAATATTATTTTCTTCTTGATATATTTTTGTGCTCTCTGCAGTAAGTCTGTAGATTTCATCTAGTTCTTCTTTAGTTAAATCACGATAAGTACCTTTAGGAATATCTAGCTCTACATTCATAATGCGTATACGTTTCAATTTTGTTACTCGATAATCTAGATACTCACACATACGACGTATCTGTCTGTTTAATCCTTGCGTTAATACAATTCTAAAGGTTTTACGTCCTATTTGCTCTACTTCACACTTTTTAGTTACCGTGTCTAGAATAGGTATTCCTGATGCCATTCTTCTAATAAATCGGTCATCAATACTATGGTCTACAGTAACAATGTATTCTTTACCATGATTATTACGAGAGCGTAATATTTTATTAACGATGTCACCGTCGTTAGTTAGAAAAATTAAGCCTTCGCTCATTTTATCTAATCGTCCTATGGGAAAAATACGAGTAGGATAATTAATGTACTCAATAATATTATCAGGTTCTACACGTGTGTCTGTTGTACATACAATCCCAGTAGGTTTGTGAAATGCGATGTAAACAGGCTTTTCTTTCTTTTTTGAAATAGGTTCACCATCTACAGCAACTTCATCATCAGGTTGAACTTTAGTTCCCATTTCAGGAACAGAACCATTGATGGTGACGCGCTGTTGCTCGATTAATCGATCTGCGGCACGACGTGAGCAAAAACCTTGTTCACTCAAGTATTTATTAATGCGTATTCCTTTGTTTTCAGACATGTGGCAAAGGTAGGATTTTGAGTTTATATTTTCTTCTTTAAAGATGTTATTGACACTATAGTTCAACCTACCTTTGTGCTTTAATTTATTTCCATGACTCCACAAGAACAATTCTTAACGCAAATCCTTTTTAGCGACCTTAATTATGAGGTGAAAAAGGAATCTATTTATGTGTTTAATGCAGACCATTTTAAAGAACTTATCAATCGATGTGCAAGTAATGGAGTAGGAGCATATCGATTGCTAGTATGGAAAGATAATGAAGTGGTTAAAATAGCAACGCATGATGAGTACAACAAGAAAGCAACTGACGTAAGATGGTTGAAGACTGCTTATTATAAATACTTTTATGAAGATAAAACGTATAATTTCAGTACAGAATTTAAGGTGTCTGATAAGCTTCTAGAACGCACAGAAATATTTGTTCCTAAAGTTAAAGACGAAGAGGAATAATTATAAGATGATTATTTAAAAATATCTCTGATAATTTTTAAATGATGCTCTGTATGAATGGCAAGGAATTTTTGAGATTCTTTTAAATCTAAATGCCCAAATAAGGGATGTTTAAAATGGCATTGTGCATCTAGCTGTTCAATATCATTAATGCCATTTTCTGCTAGCTGTATTTGTTGAAGCAAATCAGTTTTTGTGATATGATCTTCTGGTAACACATGTTTAGGGGCACGACCTTTTCCTCTAGGGATTTTCTTAAATGTCATGATTGTCCATTTAAGAAAAGACCATTTAGGTTCAAAATTTTGAGGATTTGAGTTTTTTAAAGCTTGTGGTATACCATTAAATACACGTAAGGTATGATCAATGTGCCAGTAGCTACCTACTTTAGATATTGTTTTATTTTGCTTATCTCCTAATTCAATAAACTTTTGAAGTTCTGTGAGTTGTTGTTGTAGCTTTTTCATGACTAGTAGATTTCTTGAATCGTAAATTTTTGATGATTAAAGCTTACGATATCATTCTTCTTTTTATGTTTTAAAGCTACTCCTATAGGTGATTGTAGAGAGATACAGAATATGGCTTCTCCATCTACCATAACTTTTCCCATTCCAGCACTTACATAAAACCAGCCGGCAGGCAACTTTAAAAGTGCACCAGGTTCTACCATATCACATTTTTTTACAGCATCTATTTTTTTAAAATGCTCTATTATTTTAGAGGTGTCTGCAAGTTGCCTTTTGAATAAATCTTCCTCATTTTGAATCATGGCCATACCTGTTTCATACTTATCACCAGCACTACTTTTGGTCTCATTTTGTTTTGAGTCCATAAGGCGATCTAGATTTTTAGTAATGGTTGCCATTCGGTCTTCTAAAATATGATGACAGTGATCATAAATTTCTTTTTTAAAGGCAGTAGATTTCATAAAGGATATTAAACTGTAAAAGTAAACAATATCATCGCGAGATTTTATAAAACAAAAAAGCCTCACGCACGAGGCAATGAGGCTTTTTCTCTACTAACCTAAAAGTTTATGGTAGCAACACGTTATCTATTGCGTGTACTACACCATTAATTGCTGTAACGTTAGTTACAATAATGTTTGTATCTCTTGTTTGTGCGTCTGTAATTACTGTTCCTGTAATAGAAAAAGTTCCAGGTCCTATAGGATCTACATTTGCGCCGTCTACAATATTTTCGGCTCTTACCGCTGCACCACTCACTACGTGGTAAGTAAGTACATCTGTTAAATTAGATAAAGCTAGAACGTCTGATATATTATTTAATCCGTCTGTTGTGCTTTCGTCTATTAATGCTTGAAAAGCATCATTAGTAGGAGCAAATACAGTAAAAGTTGCTGTGTCATCACTTAATGTAGGTACTAATCCTTCCTGGTCTACTGCAGTAACTAGATTTGAAAAACTAGGGTTAGCAGCTGCTAGTGTTACAACTGTAGGTAAAGCAATTACCTCATCCACTACATGAACGACTCCATTATCCACACTTACATCTGCCATAGTAACCTCTGCACCACCATTAAGTACTACACCAGCTGTAAGGTCTACGTATAAATCTAATGCGTCACCATCACCGTTCGTTGCACTGGTCTTTACATACCCATCAGTAAGGTCTGTTGATCGTGCCACAGTTCCTAGTACGTGGTTGCGCAATGTGTTTCTTAAAATTAAAACTGGCACATCATCTATAGTAGCAAAACCATTTGCTGATAAAAATGTTTGGAAAGCTGTGTCTGTCGGTGCAAAAACGGTAAATGTTCCACCTGCTTGATCTAGTGTAGCGTCTAATCCTGTTCTTAATAATGCCGCATTAAGGATAGTAAAATCAGGATTGTCTACTGTTAAGTCATAAGCAGAATTGTTATTATCTAATACTCCGCCGTTGTCATCATCATCTGTACAAGATGCTGCACCTATGGTAAGTGCCACAAGCATCAATACCTTGAAATTGGTTATTAACTTTTTCATGAGTTTGGGTTTTAGTTTTTTTATTTGTTCAAATATAGTCTCAAACACTTTCTATTATGTTTAATGATTTGTTAAAAATATTAAACAATAAATTAGGACTGTTCATTATCAATTTTTATCATGCTCACTATAAGAAAAATCAACCTGCCTACAAGGTTAACTGTAATACATATGAATTATTTTTGCAGCATGGCAAAAGTAGTAGTAGGACTTTCAGGTGGAGTAGATTCTAGCGTCGCGGCATATCTTTTAAAAGAGCAAGGCCACGAAGTTATAGGTCTATTTATGAAAAATTGGCATGATGATACCGTTACCATAAGTGATGAGTGTCCATGGTTAGAAGATTCAAATGACGCGATGTTAGTCGCAGATAAGCTAGGGATACCGTTTCAGACTGTAGATTTAAGTGAACAATATAAAGAGCGTATCGTCGATTATATGTTTGATGAGTATGCACGTGGTCGCACGCCTAATCCAGACGTTTTATGTAATCGTGAGATTAAATTTGATGTCTTTATGGATATCGCTTTAGAATTAGGAGCAGATTATGTTGCTACAGGACACTACTGTCAGAAGACAACCACCATGATTGATGGTAAAGAAATTCATCATCTTATGGGTGGTGCAGATCTTAATAAAGATCAAAGCTATTTTCTATGCCAGGTGTCACAAGAGCAGTTAGCTCGTACGTTATTCCCTATAGGGCATCTTCAAAAACCTCAAGTTCGAGAAATTGCAGCTTCACAAGATTTAATTACTGCAGGTAAGAAAGACTCGCAAGGATTGTGTTTTATAGGTAAAGTACGTTTACCAGACTTTTTGCAGCAACAATTGAAACCTAAAACAGGTGATATTATAGAAATTCCGGCACAGGTAAGTATGGATAAAGCTGAAGTTGTGGAAGATGAGGATACTATGGTGACGCTTTCGCGCAAGCGACACTATCAACCACATGAAGGTAAAAAACTGGGCACACATCAAGGAGCTCATTACTTTACACGTGGACAGCGCAAAGGCCTCGCTGTAGGAGGAACACCACTACCATTATTTGTGATAGAGACAGACGTAAAGAGTAATACTATTTATGTAGGACAGGGAAAACAGCATCCAGGACTTTACCGTCGTGGACTTTTTATAGATAAAAGTGAGTTGCACTGGATACGTGAAGATCTGGCATTTCAACCAGGACAGACCATGGATGTGATGGCCAGAATTCGTTACAGACAGACCTTAGAAAAGGCAGTTTTAAATGTAGTAAGTGATGGCGCTTATTTGATTTTTGACACACCACAAAGTGCTATTTCACCTGGACAGTTTGCAGCATGGTATCGGGATAATGAATGTTTAGGTTCGGGTGTTATTTCTTAACTTGCTCACATGAGAGTTATTCTGTGTATTGTTTTTTATCTCGCTTTCGCGAAAGCGTATGCACAAGAACTTCATGCATGGATTTACTTTACAGATAAGCCTAATGTCACTGCTAGTATAGCGTCGCCACAAAGTATACTTACTCAAAAGGCAATACAACGCAAGGCAAGGCATGGAATTGCTATAGATGATCGAGACGTGCCTGTCAATCAAAGTTATGTTGCACAAATCCAATCGCAGCCTGGTATCACTTATAAAACTCAGTCTAAATGGTTTAATTGTGTACATGTTACGGGTTTAGAAACAGATATTAATGCATTAACAACATTTTCTTTTGTTTCGAGCGTGGATTTTGCAGATCCGACTAAAATGGCTCAAATCAACAACCATAATAAATTTGTCCAGACTACGATGCCGCCGCTCACGTATGGTAATGCATTGAACCAAATTAACATGATAGGACTTAATGATTTACATGATTTGGGTCATACAGGAACAGGTGTTACTATCGCTGTAACTGATAGCGGTTTCCCTAACGTAGATACTAATCCTGCATTTAATCAATTGCGTAATAATAATGGAATCGCCGGTGGTTATGATTTTGTAGCAGGCGATAACAGTTATTATGGAGATCATTTTCACGGTGCACGAGTGTTAAGTATAATGGCAGCACATGAGGCTGGTAATTTTGAAGGAAGCGCGCCTGATGCGCAATATTATCTATTCAGAACGGAAGATGTTGCAACAGAAACACCAGTAGAATTAAGTTATTGGGTTGCCGCAGCAGAACGAGCAGATTCACTAGGTGTTGATGTTATCAATGTGTCGCTAGGTTATTTAGGATTTGATAACCCTGCAGAAAGTTTGAGTTATACAGATCTGGACGGACAAACGGCTTTTATATCACGTGGTGCAAATGTGGCTTTTGAGAAAGGATTGTTTGTCGTGGTAAGTGCCGGTAATTCTGGAACGTCGACTTCGCATCCCTATATAAGTGCACCTGCAGATGCTGATGGAGCCTTTAGCATAGGATCTGTAACAGCAACGGAACAGTTGTCTAATTTCTCTAGTATAGGTCCAACGTTTGATAATCGTTTAAAACCTAACGTAGTAGCTCAAGGAAGCAGTACGGCACTAATTACTGAAAATGGAGCTTTAGTTTCTGGTAGTGGTACCTCTTATAGCGCTCCTTTAGTTAGCGGTGCTATTGCCTGTCTGATACAAGCATATCCTAATGTAACACCTTTACAAATTAAAAATGCTGTAGAACAAAGTGCAGATAATTTTATGACTCCAAATAATCAATTTGGATATGGTATTCCTGATTTTGGCGCGGTATTTCAAATTTTGAGTACAATACAGTTAGAAGGTCTAGAATTGAACCACTACATCAATGGTAGTAAACAGTTCATGATTGATTTACCACAAAAGCATCCAGCGGTAAAAGCTAGACTGTATAACCTTATGGGCCAGTGCGTGTGGAATGGCATGCTTGAGAATGAAAAGCCATTAGATTTGAACTCTTTTAATTCTGGTATTTATATATTCCATATCGAAGATATGAATAGATCAATAAAAGTAGTTTTTTAAGTATTTATTGCATCCATTCTCTAAATTTTAAGCTCCACACCTCTCAATTTCTTTTAAATTTGCAGGAGTAAACACAAGCTATGGAAAATAGAATTACTTCGTTATTTGGTATAAAATATCCTATAATTCAAGGTGGTATGATATGGGCTAGTGGTTATAAACTGGCCAGCGCCGTATCCAATGCTGGTGGATTAGGTCTTATAGGTGCAGGATCCATGTATCCTGATGTATTGAGAGAACATATTCAAAAAGTAAAAAAAGCAACAGATCAACCTTATGGTGTTAACGTTCCATTGCTGTATACAGATCTAGAAGAAATACTTCAAATAATCATAGAAGAAAAAGTTCCTATCGTATTTACCAGTGCTGGAAATCCTAAAACTTATACCCAACGATTAAAAGATGCAGGAATCACTGTAGTACATGTGGTAAGCTCTGTGAAGTTTGCTTTAAAATGTCAAGATGCAGGTGTAGATGCTGTTGTTGCAGAAGGATTTGAAGCTGGTGGACACAACGGTAGAGAGGAGACCACAACACTTACTTTAATTCCAATGGTAAAAGCAGCTTTAAAAATCCCATTAATTGCTGCTGGTGGTATTGCAACAGGTAGAGGTATGCTGGCCGCGATGACATTAGGAGCCGAAGCTGTTCAAGTAGGAAGCCGTTTTGTAGCCACCCATGAAGCAAGTAGCCACCTAGCGTTTAAGCAAGCTGTAGTGGATGCTAAAGAAGGTGATACGCACTTAACACTTAAAGAATTAGCGCCAGTACGTTTATTACGCAATAAATTCTGGGGTGATGTACAAGAATTGTATAAAACAGGACCAACAACTGAAGAATTAAAAACCTTACTAGGTCGAGCGAGAGCTAAGAAAGGAATGTTTGAAGGAGATCTAAATGAAGGTGAACTAGAAATAGGTCAAATATCTGGATTGATTGATGATATTATTCCGGCAGCACAAGTCGTTGAGAATATGGTGTCTGAATATGAGGAAGCTAGAAAAGAAATGATGAATAGGTCACTACATGGCTAGAGCACAGTCACCACTAGAAGAAAAGTGGAATGTCATCACACATGGCTTTGGTTTTTTACTAGCCTTAATAGGTGCTGTATTATTATTTTTAAAGATAGAAGATAGTAATCAGGCATATGTATATCCTGCTATAATGGTATATGCATTTTCACAGATTTTTCTCTATTTCTCGTCTACTTATTACCATTGGGTTGCGGTAGGGTCAAGAAAAGACTTACTGCGCAAGATGGATCATATTGCTATATATGGATCTATTGCAGGGACTTATACGCCTATGTGTTTATTAATGTTACAAGATAGTAATGGCTGGATGATTTTGTATGCCGTATGGGGAATCGCATTATTTGGACTTGTTTGGAAACTGTTTTTTACAGGTAAATATGAGGCGTTTTCGAGCATCCTTTATTTGGTGATGGGCTGGCTGATTGTTCTAGATTTAGAAAGTGTGCAGATCTTATTTACAGACTCGATGATTTTTTGGTTAATCGCAGGTGGCGTTTTCTTTACCGTAGGAATCATTTTTTATGCTTGGAATAAACTCTATTTCAACCATGTAATTTGGCACCTATTTGTTTTAGGTGGTAGTATTAGTCATTTTTTAATGGTGCTTGAGGTGGTTTCAACTTAAACCAAAAATCCCAGCACAGCACCTATTAACATTACTAAAATCTTAGCAAGATTAAATTTGTGTGCCTCACTCGACTCTAAGATAAGAGTGGTTGACACATGCAATACTATACCAGCCACAATAGCTTTAATAGGTGTCATATAAGCATCAAAAAAGCTCAGCTCACTAGCGAGTAAACTACCTAATGGTGACATAACCGCAAATAATAATAATATAACAATAGCCTTCCATCTTGACATGGTGCTGTTCAATAGAAAACTAGCAAAAATAAAGGCTATAGGTATTTTATGAATAGAAATTCCATATACCATACCGCCATGATCTTGTAATGGCATACCTTCTAGAAATGCATGCAAACACAAACTACCGAAAAGTAGATAAGGAAACTGTTGAATCTCTTTATGCACGTGTAAATGTCCATGTTCAGCTCCTTTTGAAAAGAACTCTAATATGATTTGTATAAAAACTCCAGCAATAAGATAAATACCCATATTGCTATCGCCATCTTCATAAATTTCTGGTAAAAACTCTGAAGCGACACTACTTAATAAAAACGCACCAGAAAAAGCCAATAGCAATTTCATTCTATTTGCAGCTGGTGATTTAAAAAACATGGCTGCTCCAGCTCCTAATAAAACTGCGATAAATGGAAGTAAAAAATTCAAGTCAGGTTATGTATTAAAGCGTAAAAGTAATGTTAATGAATTATCTGTGAGGTGATTTATAGTCTGAATAAAGAATTGGTTTAGTTTGGATTTACTTTCTGACTATCATAATTAGCCGCTCACTAGTTGCAGCATCATAACTGTTCAAATGATAATCACCATAAACCTCTATTAATTCTAATCCAGCTAATTTAAAATAGTTCGTAAAATCTGCTAATTCTAGGGCGCTCACACGTTCTGTGAAATGGTAATCACGTTCTTGATCAGTAAATTTAATATCTTTATAGATATGACCTTTTTCATAACGACGCCATTGTTTAAAGGTAATACCATCCTCAATTTTCTCATTATAGGCAACCAGATTTTTAATGACAAAAGGAGCATTCATAAAATCGATAACTCCATATCCACCGGGCTTTAAATTTGAATGTATAGCTTTAATGGTATTTACATTATCTGCCACATCATCAAAATAACCAAAACTAGTAAAGAGATTAAATACCGCGTCAAATTGACCATCATAGGGTACGGTCATATTATGTACCTCAAAATTAATACGGCTTGCATCGATTGGTAAAAGCGATTTATCATTTTCTACATCTGAGGTAGAAGTCGTGTTGTCTCTCAATTGTGCTTTTGCAAATGCAATACTAGATGGACTTAAATCAACACCAGTTACACGATATCCTAAACGATTTAAATACATACTGTGTCTACCACGACCACAGGCTAAGTCCATGATATGAGAAGACTTAGATAAGTGAAGGCTGTCTGTAAGTCGACGCATAAATGCGCCAGCCTCTAGATAATCTCTATCTCGATAAAGAATGTGATAATATGGAGTATCAAACCAACTCGCGTACCATTGATCTGTTTGGGATGCAGTGCTCATAGGCAACAAAAATAGCTTAATTTTGCGGCTCAAATCTGTGAAGAATGTCCCAAAGTTTTAAGATGATTGCCAAAACACTTTTTGGCCTAGAAGAAGTCCTTGAAAAAGAACTGCGCCAGTTAGGTGCAACACGTATTGAGAAAGGTGTGCGCATGGTGAGTTTTGAAGGCGATCTAGGCTTTATGTACAAGGCAAATATGATGTTGCGCACCGCGATACGTATTCTAGTACCTATACATTCTTTTAGAGCCCGTAATGAGGTAGATTTATATGATGGTATTTATCAGATGGATTGGTCTAAGTATCTGACGGCGCACGATACACTTGCCGTACATGGTACTGTAGCGTCACAATACTTTAATCATAGTCAGTATGTTGCTTTAAAAACTAAAGATGCTATTGTAGATCAAATACGTAATAATACTGGTAGACGTCCAGATGTAGACACAAAACATCCAGACTTAAGAGTATCGGTGCATATTAATGATCAAAAAGTAGATGTTTCTATAGATTCTAGTGGTGAGCCGCTATTCAAACGTGGTTATCGTCAAGAAACTAATATTGCACCTATTAATGAAGTGCTTGCAGCAGGTTTGATATTACTTAGTGATTGGGATCAACGATCACAATTTATAGATCCCATGTGCGGTAGTGGAACTATAGCGATTGAGGCCGCTATGATTGCAGCAAACATTGCTCCTAATTTAAACCGACCAGAATTTGGCTTTGAAAAATGGCCCAATTATGATAATGCTCTTTTTGAAATGATTCAAGAAAGCTGTCTAAAGAAAATGCGTGAGTTTGAAGGTCCTATCATCGCACGCGATGCAGATGGGTACACGTTAGAAAAAGCAAAAGAAAATGTAAAAAATGCTAATCTTCAAGACTTTATAAAACTAGAAAAAGGTGATTTCTTTAGAGATCATCAAAGTGCACAAGCCTTTATAATGTTCAATCCACCGTATGATGAACGTATAGAGATCGATACCGATGCATTTTATAAATCAATAGGCGATACATTAAAACAACGTTATACTGGTTCTACGGCATGGATGATAACCGGTAATCTCGAGGCATTAAAATCTGTAGGATTGCGTCCATCGCGCAAGATTAAAGTATATAATGGTAAACTAGAAGCACGGTTTGTAAAATATGAAATGTATCGCGGTACAAAGAAACTCCATAAATTAGTTGATGGAGACTCTAAGTAATGCAATCATTAGAGAATTTTAAATAGTTAATTAAAAGAATACAACATAGAGATTTAAAGGAAGTCATGTTTGTAATAATATCAATTTAATTACTTGTTCTTTCCTTCTTATCTTTGAAATTGAAAAGAAGAATATATGGCGATGAATAAAAATGGCGTTTTAGGCTGGGCAACTTTAATCATGATTATCATAGGACTAGGACTTATAGCACTGGGCGCATTTAGATATAATCAGGTAGCTGGCTATGGATTTGCTGCAGTAGGTGTAGGTTTCTTTGCTATCGCTTGGGTTTTTAATGCATTAAAAGGGCGAGTTTAGTGAAGGAAAAAATTCAATTTGAAGATCTTACAGCTCTTAAAGTAGTTGTTCCTACTATTATAGCTGTAGTTTCTTGTTTTGTTTTTGGAACCTTAATTATAATAGATGGTGCTCACCTTTATTACATTATACCTGCATTTATAGGGATTATCCTCATCGGTATTCCACAAATCAAAAATATAAGACAGCGCAACACTATTAAATTTACAAACACAGGTCTAACGGCAAAATTATTAGGTCATAAAACCTTTGGCTTTCAATTTAAAGAAATAGAGCATTATGACCTTACAGAAAAGGGCATGACTCTTAAAGTGAATAAGATGGATGAGGTGACGCTTTCGCGAAAGCGTTTTCAAGAAGATTCTCTCACACAATTACATACATTAATACAACAAAAAACAGCGCAATTATGAGCGATGATAAACAAGTAATATTTTCCATGTCAGGTCTTTCAAAGACCTATCAAAGTACAGGGAAACAAGTTTTAAAGAATATTCACCTTAGTTTTTTCTATGGTGCAAAAATCGGTATTTTAGGTCTTAACGGTTCTGGTAAGTCTACATTGATGAAAATCATTGCAGGTATTGAAAAGAACTATCAAGGTGATATTCATTTCTTACCAGGTTATAACGTAGGTTATCTTGAACAAGAACCAGAACTCGATGACACTAAGACGGTGATGGAAATCGTGCGAGAAGGAGTTGCAGAAACGGTAGCTATACTGGACGAGTATAATAAAATCAATGACGATTTTGGTCTAGAAGAAGTGTACTCTGATGCAGATAAGATGGAGAAGTTAATGAACCGTCAGGCAGAGCTGCAGGATAAAATAGACGCAACCAATGCATGGGAACTAGATACTAAACTAGAAATTGCCATGGATGCCTTGCGCACACCACCTGGAGATGCCAGCATTAAAAACCTATCTGGTGGAGAGAAAAGACGCGTGGCTTTATGTCGTTTACTATTACAACAACCAGAGATTTTACTGCTGGATGAACCTACTAACCACCTCGATGCAGAGTCTGTATTATGGTTAGAACAACACCTTGCTCAATATAAAGGAACGGTAATCGCTGTAACGCACGATAGATATTTCTTAGATAACGTTGCTGGATGGATTCTTGAACTGGATCGTGGAGAAGGAATTCCATGGAAAGGTAATTACTCAAGCTGGTTAGAGCAAAAAGGTGACCGATTAAGAAAAGAAGAAAAAACAGAGTCTAAACGTCAGAAAACGCTTAAGCGTGAACTTGATTGGGTGCGTCAAGGTGCAAAAGGTCGACAGTCTAAACAAAAGGCACGTTTAAATAACTATGATAAGTTATTGAATGAAGATCAAAAGCAAAAAGAAGAAAAGCTGGAAATATACATCCCTAATGGACCACGTTTAGGAACCAATGTTATTGAGGCAAAAGGAGTAAGTAAAGCCTTTGGCGATAAATTACTTTATGAAGACTTAAATTTTGTGTTACCACAAAATGGTATTGTAGGGATTATAGGTCCCAACGGTGCTGGTAAAACAACCATTTTCAAAATGATCATGGGACAAGAGCAACCAGATAAAGGATCATTTACAGTAGGAGAAACGGTAAAACTAGCTTATGTAGATCAATCGCATAGTGATATCGACCCAGATAAATCGATTTGGGAAAACTTTGCCGATGGGCAAGATATGGTGATGATGGCAGGTAAGATGGTCAACTCTAGAGCTTACTTAAGTCGTTTTAATTTCTCAGGTTCTGAACAAAATAAGAAAGTATCTACACTTTCAGGTGGTGAACGTAACCGTTTACACCTAGCGATGACGCTTAAAGAGGAAGGAAACGTTTTATTACTTGATGAGCCTACTAACGATCTAGATGTAAATACATTACGTGCACTAGAAGAAGGGCTAGATAACTTTGCAGGTTGTGCCGTTATCATATCGCATGATAGATGGTTTTTAGATAGAGTTTGTACACACATCATCGCATTTGAAGGAGATTCTCAAATCTATTCTTTTGAAGGTAGTTTTACAGAATATGAAGAGAATAAACGTAAACGATTAGGTGATGTAACGCCTAAGAGAATCCGTTATAAGAAATTAATTAGAGACTAGGATTGAGATCTTAAGGTTTTAAACATAGAGTCCGTAGTTCAAACTTGAATTACGGACTTTTTTTATTTAATTTGAAAAAATATAATATATGATTCCCCATACGGCAGACTTAAGAGCTCAAATAGAATATTATGCACAAGAAGTGAGCAGTGGTAAGATGGATTTAAGTGCTGTACGTAACAAGCTTAAAAATCAAATGATGGACCTAGAGGACGTAAAGTATACGGTTCATAGAGTTGATAAAAGAGCTGCTAGATTAACAGAATTAAAAGGGATTCATCAAAGTGGAAAAACGAAGCTATGGATAGGTATTGCTTTGGTATTTTTTGGTTGTGTTTTCCCGTTCATTTATAATGTGGTCACCTTAAATAAATTTGTGGTTGCTGTTTATACATTTCCATTTGTGCTGGGACTATATTTGATATGGAATGGTCGCAATGATATGGCTCGGTATTAATTTTCAAAAATCCATTCGTCCTTATAAAGTAAGGCAGTTTTTAAATAATTGAACAATACTGGGAAACCCGATTTAAAGTCGGCTGGCGATTCAAAGAAGTATTCTGTAAGTACAGATAGAAATTCATATTCATTTGTAAATGCATATTCTCTGAAGTATTTAGTGTTATCTAGTCGTTCTCTTACTTCAGGTTGCATGATATGATGTAATATCTTTTGCTCGTATTTATGGAATCTAGCAGAATCTACATCTGTACTATGCTTACTTTCAAAATGCATAACGTGCATAAATTCATGTAGTCCTAAATGAAGATTATCGTTATCAATAGCCATACCTGTTAAGAAGTCTTCCCAGGATAGAGCAAGTACTTTAGCTCGTGGATTGTATTCACCTTTATGCATTGCCTCATTGGTAGGGCTTTGAAATGCCTGTGGGAAAAACAATACCGTATTCATCATACTATACAAATAGTTTGCTCTACCAAAACTTAATTGTATAGCCACAGCAGCGCTATAAGTAACTTGTGCATCAGATACTTCATTTTCATAACGATGTCTGAAGTCTTTATCTTTTATAAAAGCCACCATACGATGTTCAAACTGTCGTTGGTATTTTTTAGAGAGCTGTTGGTAGAAAGGATATGTTTCTAGAATACGCTTTCGCGAAAGCGTTAACTTGCGATACGTTACGGGTTGTCTATTCCATACAAAATCGTTCTTGTGCTGTAATTTGCGCAAAATGAGGTGTCCAAAGAAAAATAAAAATCCGATGGCTACAGCCGCAAATGCATATGGCGCCATCCATTCAGTCTCTGGATTAAGAACAAGTATGTGAGAGAGAAATCTAATCTCTAGAGAATATACTCAGTAAATACCAGAATAATAACATCAATGATGCAAATAGACCTAGTGAAGCTCCTACATGTTGATCTGTACTATATTTATGTACTAAGTTAGAGGTTTGATAAAGTATAGAACCTGCAGCAAGAACTACCATACCTGCACTAAAAGCAAGCCCTAGATTAAAACCAAATATCATACCTGCGATAATTAAACCTATAGCTATAAAAAAGCCTACCATCAGTATGTTGCGCAGGAAACTAAAATCCTTTTTAGTGAATAATACAATCGCACTCAAGCCTGTAAATAAAGCTAGAGTCATTACAGCTGCTTGATTAATGATGGAATTGTCAAAGATATTCATGCTTCCACCAGAATAAGCAATGGCAATCCATATCATGGGAAGAAAAATAAATGCCTCTGCAATCACATAAAGTAATAATGCGAGATATTGTTTGGTTTTATCGTGTGATTTATGCGCAATATTTTCTGCATAGTTTGTTGCTAGCATAAATCCTCCCAACATTAATAACCATCTCCATCCTTGTGTCATGGATAACGCAAACTCTACCAATGGCTCAATGCGTAAAAATATAGACTCTACTATTATAAATAATAAAACGGCTAGTGCAACGTGCGCATAGGTGCGTTTATAAAATGCTACTCTAGTATCATCGCTAGCGGCAATAAGTGGTTGATAAGAAGAAATATTATTTTGATCCATGGTTAGTTTATATTACAATTAGTGAAGATAATTAAACTACTTTTTTACAACGCTAAAACATTAATAAAATTTTCTGCAATTGAATTAAACCTTATCTTTCTTTTTGAGTCATAAGGTAGACTATGATAGCAGATAAAGAATACGAGATTCTGGAACTTTTGAAAGTGCCTCATTCCACAGAGGCTGGCTACCGCATGCTTTTAAAGGAGTTTCAAGAGCAATTATACTGGCAAATTAGAAAGTTAGTTATAGATCATGATGATGCACATGATGTGTTGCAAAATGTATTTGTAAAAGTTTTTAAAGGAATTAAAAATTTTAAAGGCGATAGTAAACTTTCATCATGGTTATATCGTATCGCATATAATGAAAGCATGACCTTTCTTACTAAAAAAAAGAAACAGCTACAAATAAGTGACGCAGAGCTACAAGCTCATTTAGTAGAACAAATTGAAGCAGATGTATATTTTACTGGTGACGAAATCCAATTAGCACTACAGAAAGCACTCGCTCAATTGCCTAAAAGACAAAGCGAAATCTTTAAGATGCGTTATTATGATGAGGTTAAATTTAAGGATATTGCAAATTTGTTAGAGTTAAGTGAAGGCGCTGTTAAGTCTAGTTACCATATTGCTGCAAAAAAAATTGAACAATTTATTAAAGAAGATTAAACTATTTGAGAACTTAAGAGTCTTAAAATCAGAACATGGAAAAAGAAAATAAACATAATAAGGATTTAGGTTTTCAAGTGCCTCAAGACTTCTTCAAAAATTTTGAAGAGGACATGATGACACAATTGAATCTTGAAGATAAGCTAGGTAAAGAAACTGGTTTTGAAGTGCCTGATGGTTATTTTGAAACTCTAGAAGAACAATTATTACCGGTAGTTGATGATAAGGTAAGACAATTACCTAAGAAGTCTAATGTCACTACTTTCTTATATCCAGTCCTTGCAATAGCGGCAATGCTTGCTATTGTTCTAACTTTAAATAGTGGAAATGAGTCAGTAGATATAGCAAGTGTAGATACGTCAGTACTAGAAGATTATCTCATTGAAGAATCTTTTTTATATGATGACGCTACAGTAGATATATTATTTGCAGATAACGATATATTAGACAATATTAGTCTTACTGAAAGTGTTGACACAGATGTGTTGTATGACTATCTAGAAGATGAAATGGATTTAAACGAAATTATTACAGAATGAAAAAGTATATATTAATAATAGCTGTTCTTATAAGTACTATAGGTATGGCTCAAGGACCAGAAGGTGATCGAGATGATCATCGTCGTATGAATAAAGAGAAAATTGAAGCACTAGCTGTAGCTTATATCACAGAGCAATTAGAATTGACGCCTGATGAAGCCGGTAAATTTTGGCCTGTTTTCAATAAATTAAGAGAAAAGCGTCATGATTTAGAACGTAAAAAGAAAGCTTTGATTCGTGAAATGGAAGCTAAAATTGACACCATGTCAAATAGTGAAGCGACAAATTATGTAAGTGAAATTACAGATTTAGATAATCAAATTCATGCTTCTAGCTATGAGCAAAACAATGCTGAGATCATAAAAATTATAGGAGCAAAAAGGTTCTTGAAATTAATGAAAGCCGAAATGGATTTCAGAAAAAAGATGTTGAAAGAATACAAAGAACGCAGAGGTAGAGGCAGACCTTAAAACAACTGTCGGTTTATTTGATTTATTAATGGATAAAAGCCTTTTCAAAAAGCAATTGAAAAGGCTTTCTTAGTTTTTAAAATTTAATATCAAAGCTTAAATTTGAATCAAAATTAATAATCATGAAAAAGTTCTTTTTAATCTTTTTAGTAATAGGATTAGCATCGTGCAATCAACAGGATTCTACAGCTACTATCGAGGCGACAGACGGCATCAAAAGCAGTCAAGCTTATCAAGATTATGTAGTAGCCTTTAATGAATATCAAGCTTGCAAAGAAGAGCGTCCAGGAATAACCAATGCCTACATGAATAAAGAGCTTACAGCACCAGAGTTTGAAAAAGCGCTAGAGAAGAATGCTAAAATGTGTGCTCTTAAAAAACAAATCTTTAATACAAGATGGCAAATGTTACAGACTGAATATGATAAACTGTCTGAAGAATATCAAATCAAAGCAGACTAATCTTTAAATTCGGTTATTTCAGTCGCGTTTTCTACAGATTTACCATCATAAACAACGGTCCATCCCATAGAATTACTCAACACAAAAATACGTGTCAGTTCTATTAATAGTCTCTCGTCTGCGTTTTTGAGGATATCACTATTTCTAATTTGGCGCTCAATATCTTTAGATATTTTTTGCTTCATGCTATTGAAATCCTTAGCCTCAAAGGTGTTGAGTATTCCGTTATCTAATTGATAGAAGTTTAAATTAGGGTTGATGTTAATGGTAGCATCAGGTAATTTTGAAAAAACAATTTCTTTACGCTCGCTATCAATAGAATACTCTAGATTTTTTAAATCATAGATTACTTGTGCTTTTGCATTTGAAATCACAACGGCTGTTTTCTGGCTAGAGAAATAATCCCAGCCATAGGACTTTGTGTTTTCATAGGTATAGATCTTACCATAGCTAGCCTCAGTGACGATTAATTTACTCACACTTTGCACTTCTTTTTCAATAAGTTCTGTTTGCGCAATAAGGTTTGCTTGCTCTGTGCGATAGCCTTTTATGTAGTCATAAATCAAAACGATGGCAAGCATCATCAAAGCACCTAGAATTAGTGTTTTTAAATTTTTCATAATTCAACTTGAGGAAATTTTTGTTGCAGGCTTATCAGAGATTTTTCAATCTGTTCCAAATGCAAATCAACATTTGAAGGTCGATGCGCCATTAGCTTACGATGTTTATCTACCGCTTTCATTATAGGTGAGCAAGTTGTAGAAATCACGCTTTCGCGGAAGCGTTCCCAGACCAACTCAATGCCCGTTTCATTTAAATGAATCATATCACGGCCATAGAATCTGTAATCACGCAGTTCATCCATCACAATCTCATATGCTGGGAAATACTGCGCTTTTTGCGTTTCTACTACCGCTTGAATGGCCTCGAAAAGTCTTGCTTTACTGCGTTGGTTTTCTGTAAATCCATCTTTAATGTGACGTACTGGTGATAATGTGAAAGTTACGGTAACATCATGTTTTGCATTTTTTATGATGGAGATAATGTCGCTTAATTTTTTTGAAATTTCATTTATAGATAATAGTTTCTTGACAAATAATCCTTGCGGTTGTTTATGACAATTTGCGACAATCGATTGTTGTTCAATATGCTCATATACCCAAGCCGTGCCTAGCGTGATAAACACATGTGAGGCTTTTTTAATCTGTTGAGTAAGTAATGTTCCAGCAATATTCAGGTTATTTAAAACCGCATCTCTAGTAGAACCATTTAAATCAGAATGCGCGAGGTAAGAAAAATGAGTTTCTACATCCTCTAGAGTAAACAAGTCGCCACTCAAAGAACGCTCGAGTAATACCAGTAAACTATGAGGATTAAATATGATCCCAAATGGATTTACGCAAGTCTTAAAGCCGTGATAAGCCATTTTGCTACCTATATTTTCTGTAAAACAACTACCTAAAAATACCAGAGAACTGTCATAGTTAATGGCAGGTTGTAATGGAGTAATAGGAACTGGTGTGGTAAGTTGCATTGTTATCTTCACATTTAATAACATCAAAGGTATAGCAATGCTGTAGTTATAAAAATAACCACCAATAAATTAAGAGTAATAAAACGATGGTGAGTATTAATTTGAGGTACCAGAAGCGTTTGTTGTCACGCTGGTCTTTAAGTGCCTTTGCTATTATTTTTCTTTTAGTACTTGCGACTTGTTCTGGTGTAAACTGCAGACTCATTTTTGAACTCGTCTGCTCATTGTAAACTGAATCACGTGCATCATTTATTCTGTTGGTTCTACGTTGCGCCGCTTTATTTTGAATAGCCTGTATTTTTTTATAGAGATGATTGTTATAATACATACAGCTTAAGAATTAGACTGAAACTTCATTATTTCATATAGCAAGGTGCCAATTCCATAAAAAACGATAGGTGCCGCGATAACCGTTATAATGATGATAAGAAGTGATTTTCTCTTATCCTTATCTGCCTGCTTGCGTATCTTGCGTTTTGCGTTTTCTACTTCTTGTAATGTGTAATCTTTTCTTTCTACACCTTGAGAATAAGTAGCTTGAGATTGTTTTCTTTTTTTACGACGTTCTTTTCTCTCGAGAAACAATTTCTTGTTGTTTCTCATAATAGTTACCATAGATGATATACTGCCGCCTGAACCCATATTACTTAATCAGTCTGATAAGTCAATGAAACGTTACAAAATTTTTGAGGTCCAGAAAAAAAGGTGCAAACTTTTTTTCTACACCTTTTATATTTTAATGAACTACATCGACCAGTTTAAATCCTGTTCTGTAGGAATATTTATATATTTAAAATATTCATCGAATCTATCGTAATTATCAGAGGTTTTATTGAAAGCAATCAATCCTCCAGCTTTTATAAATAGAATGAGATGGGTATTTAATTCAACTAATTTTTCGATGCGAGAAATAGGGATACTTAATTCAACTCCATCACTATAGATTTTAAAATCAGTGTGATTTAGATAAAATATATCTTCTTCGGTATAGCTGTCGCCTAATTCCTTTTTCTTGTTTTCAAGATATTTTCTATAATGTTTGATGTTTAAACGTTTATACCTTAATGGGTAAAAGAAAAACCACAATATGCTAAATATCAATAGTATAATTCCAAACCAACTTATGGTATCATTTATTATAAAAAGAACAATTACTAAAGCTGACCAAATTAATGGAAAAGTAAGTCTTGTTTTTAGAAGTTTTGCTTGATACTCCTTAGAATGCTGTGCTTTATAAAAAAGCCCTATTAAATTATCTTCTAAAGTAAACTTCTCCTTAACGATATCCATTTAAACCATCTTCTTAGCGGCATCAAGCGCTGCACTAATTCCAGCAGGATTCTTTCCTCCAGCAGTTGCAAAATGTGCTTGTCCGCCGCCGCCGCCTTGAATGTGCTTTCCTAGTTCGCGCACCATAGTTCCAGCATTCAGATCTTTTTCTTCTACTAGATTTTTAGAAATCATAACGGTTAAAGTCGCTTTCTCTCCATCGCTTGCTCCTATAATAAGGAAAAGGTTTTCCATCTCGCGTTCAATTTCAAAAGCTAGTTCTTTTACAGATTTAGCATCAAGATCTGTTTGTGTCGCGATAAAGTTGACACCATTGATATCTTGTGCACTTGCCATTAAATCACCTTTTAAATTACCGGCTTTGGCTTTTAAAAGTTGTTCTATTTCCTTTTTAAGTGCTGTGTTCTCATCTTGTAGTTGAGCAATTGCCTCTGCAGGGTTTTTAGTATTAGATTTTAAGATGGTTTTAATCTCATCAAAATGTCTAGATTGTTCTGCAAAGAAATCTTTAACGGCATCACTAGATATAGCCTCAATACGACGTATTCCTGCCGCAACAGCTCCTTCACTCATGATTTTAAAATGCCACACATCGGCAGTGTTAGCCACATGCGTTCCACCACAAAGTTCATAACTCTTACCAAACTTTATAGTACGTACCACGTCCCCATATTTTTCACCAAATAAGGCCATTGCACCATCCTCAACAGCGGCGTCATAGGTGTTGGTTCTATTTTCTTCAAGTGGTAATTGCTCTCGGATACGGGCATTTACAAAGTTTTCTACTTCTTGTAATTGTTCTGGTGTCACCTTTGCAAAATGAGAAAAGTCAAATCGCAAACTCGCACTACGTACCATAGAACCTTTTTGTTCTACATGATCTCCTAATACCTTGCGCAATGCTTGATGTAATAGGTGAGTAGCTGTATGGTTAGAGCTTGTTCTATGACGTTGATTTGCGTCCACGGCTGCTTTATGAGAGCCTTCTAAATCTTTAGGTAGATTCTTAGTAAGATGTACGGTTTGTCCGTTTTCTTTCTTAGTATCTATGATATAAACGGTATCACCACTGGTGCTTTCTAGATATCCTTTATCACCAGTCTGTCCACCACTTTCTCCATAAAATGGAGTCATGTTAAAAACCAGTTGATATAAATCACCATCTTTTTTAGTAGTCACTTTACGGTAACGAGAGATGCGTACATCTGCCTCAAGTTTATCATATCCTATAAACTCTTGAGTGTCATCGCTGCGCAATTCTGTCCAGTCTGTAGTTGTGGTTTCACTAGCAGCACGTGATCGTTGTTTTTGAGCAGCCATTGCTTTCTCAAATCCCGCTTCATCGAGTTCCATCCCTTTTTCACGCAGGATTAATGCCGTTAGATCGATAGGGAAACCATAGGTGTCATAGAGCTCAAATGCTTTATTTCCGTCAATGATATTTTGTGAGTTACTTTTTGCCGCAGTAATCATGGAGTCTAGAAGGACTAGCCCTTGATCCAGTGCACGCAAAAATGATTGTTCTTCTTCTTTAATCACGTTAAGAATCAAATTCTTTTGTGATTTAAGCTCAGGAAAAGCATCGCCCATTTGTTTAGACAACGTATTAACGAGCATGTATATAAATGGTTCTTTTTTATTTAAATAGGTAAATCCGTAACGTATCGCACGTCTCAAGATTCTACGTATCACATATCCAGCACCATTATTAGACGGTAGTTGCCCATCTGCAATAGAGAAGGCTACAGCGCGTACATGATCTGCAATTACACGTATGGCGATATCTTCTTGTTCTGTCTTACCATAAGCATGACCAGTGATCGTTTCTATTTCACGTATTAATGGTGTAAATACATCTGTGTCATAATTAGATTGCACACCTTGCATTACCATAGCAAGACGTTCAAATCCCATTCCTGTATCGACATGTTGTGCCGGTAGATTTTTAAGAGAACCGTCTGCCATGCGGTTGAATTGCATGAAAACGAGATTCCATATTTCTACTACCTGTGGATGGTCAGCATTTACAAGACTAGCGCCATCAACAGCAGCTTTTTCTTCAGCCGTTCTTATGTCTACGTGTATTTCAGAACATGGACCACAAGGACCTTGATCACCCATTTCCCAGAAGTTATCTTTCTTATTACCATTTAGGATTCGATCCTCTGCGATAAATTCTTTCCAATAATCGTAGGCTTCAGTGTCACGTTCTAAGTTTTCACTGGTGTCACCTTCAAAAATGGTGACGTATAAACAGTCTTTATCAATTTTATATACCTCGGTAAGCAATTCCCAGGCCCAAGCAATCGCTTCTTTTTTAAAGTAATCGCCAAAACTCCAGTTCCCTAACATCTCAAACATTGTGTGATGATAGGTGTCAACGCCTACTTCTTCAAGATCATTATGCTTACCGCTTACACGTAGACATTTTTGAGAATCTGAAATACGGCTAAATTTAGATTCATTTATGCCTAAAAAGTATTCTTTAAAAGGGTTCATTCCAGCGTTTACAAACATTAACGTTGGATCATTTTTAATCACCATAGGCGCGCTGGCCACAATCTCATGTTGCTTGGATTTATAAAAGTCTAGGAACGTTTGTCGTATCTGTTGTGATTTCATGTGCAGCTTTAAAAGCGGTTAATGGTAATTTGTTATTTTTGTTGAAATGGAGTAGTTGGGTTGTTGAGAACTCGCTTTCGCGAAAGCGTAACAATTACCACTTTTATGCGTTATTAAAACAATCCATTTAACGAGACAAAAATAGCACTTTATACCATATGTCAAAGGTCAAGTATTACTATGATGCAGAAACGCTTTCTTACCGCAAAGTAGAGAAGCGCAAACGCAATACTTTTAGAAAAATAGCTCTGTTTACAGTGGCCAGTGCATTGTTTGGTTTTTTGTTTTTTAATCTGGCATCACAGTTTTATGAATCACCGCAAGCACGTAAGTTGAAACGTGAGAACGAGTTTCTTAAATTAAGCCTTAAAGAGTCGCAAGAAGATGTCAATGATCTTGCAAAGGTGATTAAAAATGTAGAAGAGCGAGATAATTCAATATATCGTATCTATTTTGATGCGGCACCTATATCTGATGAGCAGCGACAGTCGGGTTTTGGTGGTGTGAATCGCTATAAGGATTTTGAAGGTTATGATAGTTCTAAAAAGGTTGTAGGTCTTAAAGAGTCTATTGATAAATTGAAAAAGCGTGTTGCTATACAGTCTAAATCACTGGATGAGATTGAAGAATTAGCAAAGAGTAAGGAAGAACTTTTAGTTTCTATTCCTGCAATACAACCAGTGCGTAATGAAGATTTAACGCGCATGGCGAGTGGTTATGGTTATCGTACAGATCCATTTAATAAGACCCGTAAATTCCATTATGGTATGGACTTTACAGCACCGCGTGGTACACCTGTGTTTGCGACTGGTGATGGAGTAGTGGATAGAGCAGATGCAAACAGTGCTGGATATGGTAATCACATACGTATTGACCATGGTTTTGGCTATGTGTCGCTATATGCTCACTTAAGAGAGAATAAACCCTATAATGTAAGAGTAGGTCAACGTGTAAAGCGTGGTGATATCATAGGCTATGTAGGTAGTACAGGCCGTTCTCAAGCACCGCATTTACATTATGAAGTGTTTAAGGATAAGGAGCGTATCAACCCTATTAACTTCTATTATGGTAATTTAACTCCAGAAGAGTTTAACTTACTATTGAAAGCTTCTCAACAAGAAAATATCTCGTTAGACTAATGTATATAGACCTGCCCGATAAGTTGTATTATTCTATGGGAGAGCTTACTAAAGCTTTTCAGGTAAATGCATCATTAATTAGATTCTGGGAAAAGGAGTTTGATATTCTACAGCCCAAAAAGAACTCGAGAGGTAATCGCAAGTTTACTAAAGAAGACGTAAAGAATTTACAGACCATCTATCATCTGGTAAAAGAACGTGGATTTACTCTAGAAGGTGCAAGAGAATATATGAAGTCTCATAAAAACGAATTATCTAATCTAGAGATCATCAAGAAACTAGAGCATGTCAAGGCAGAACTGTTAAAAATAAAGGATCAATTATAAGATCCGATATTGAGGTTTTTTAGGGAATACCGTTTTACCTTAACCAGTAATTAAGCAATAAACTTTATGTTGATTGGATATTTGTAAAAATTACCTTCAGCAGCTTTAACAGCTCCTATGATAGGGAAAACGATGGTTAATATTGCTAATCCTATCAATAATGGTACGCCTATAATGGCACAAGTTAAAATCAAACCTAGAATACCATATATAAAAGAACTAATCATCCAGTTAACAATCTGTTTACCATGTTGATCAACTACATAGGATTGATCTTTATTAGTTAACCACATCACGATAGGTAATACAATGCCTATTAAGGGAACGATATATCCTGCAAATTGTGAAAGATGCATCAGCATACAAAATTGGTTGAGTTCCATTCCCCAAGGCCTGAATTCTGGGTAATTCTGATTCATTGATCTCTTTTTAAAATATCAATATTAATAAGATAGTAATCGCAGCAGGAATGGTTTGAACAAAAAGTATTTTACGTTCCACTGTTAAAGCACCATAAATACCAGCGATGGCGACACATGCTAGAAAAAATAGGGCAACATATGATTGCCATATATCATCAGTGATCAATAAACTCCATATTAATCCTGCGGCTAGAAAACCATTGTATAAGCCTTGATTTGCAGCCATGGATTTAGTAGGAGCAAATAATTCTTTGGGGAAGCTTTTAAATACTTTTCTTCCTTTAGTTTCCCAAGCAAACATTTCAAACCATAAAATATAGACGTGAATTAAAGCAATAAAACCTATTAAAATGGAAATGAGAATCTGCATATAAGGATTTTGAAAAATGAGTAAGGTATAACAAGGCTAAATATAAGAATTAATACATGTTTTAACTTTTACATTTATCTGCCTTCTTTCAAATAATAAGAACTGTCAACATCGTAAATCACTGAAATAAAAAAGTTTAATGGTATGCTACTAATAAATCTGCCACTTTCAGTAAATCTGGAGCATTGATTTCCGTTTGTGGAGCTAGTGGAAAAAGTTGTTGTCCTGGTCTACTTACAAATGCGGCACGCCATCCAGCCCATAAAGCACCAGCAACATCCCAACCATGAGCAGCAATTAACATACAGTCTTTTGGCTGTACGTGAAGTTGATTTGCAGCCCAATCATAAGAATCGGTAAAAGGCTTAAACTTTTTTACGGGTTCAATACTTAGTCTGCGATCAAAATAGCTATTCAATCCAGCGTTTTCAAATTGATGTTGTACACCTTCATCAGATGAGTTAGTAAGAGAAACTAATGTGTATCCAGCTTCTTTTAATTTTGATAAGGCTTCTTTAACTTCGGGATGTGGTGGTAAGTTGCGCAATCCATTAATGACAAGATTTCTAGCATCTTCTTCGGTCATCTTAATATCGTGGTTTGCAGCGACCATTTGTAAAGCTGCCGCACCTATATGACCGAAAGGTTCATATCGACCACTCGCAGACATTACTAATGAATATTGTAACATGGTTGTAAACCACAGCGGTAATAAATGATCATTACCTCCTAAGGCCTCTGCAACCTGTTTTTTCATTTGTGTAAGGTCCAACAAAGTCTCGTTAACGTCAAAGAATAATACTTTAGGCTTGATTTTAGGTTCCATGTTCAAATGATTTATCTATGCTTTCAAATGTTTTAATGTAGATAGTATATCTGTTCCTTCTGCTCTTTCTTTATAATCTGCATCTAAAAAAGCATATTGAATAATTCCTTTTTGATCGATGACATAAGTTGCAGCAAGTGGTAATTCATTACTATGATCACCATTTTTCTCACTTAATTTAAACCCAGCTTCATATATCGCAGCAACATCATCAGTTAATTGATAAACTACACCATATGCTTTACCTACGGTATTTCCTATATCGCTTAAAACGTTGAATTTCAAATTATTCTTCTCAGCTGTGTTCAATGAATTGTCAGGTAGTTCTGGTGTTAGAGCAATTAATTGGGCATTAAACTTTTCAAACTCAGGTAATATTTCTTGTAAATAGTGCAATGTAATATTACAATATGGACACCATCCACCTCTATACCAGGTTAAAACAATAGGACCTTTTTCTAGCTCATTATACAGAGAAATGGACTGATTTAAAGCATTTTTAAGTTCAAAATTTGG
This sequence comes from Nonlabens ulvanivorans, assembly GCF_000732625.1. GTDB lineage: Bacteria > Bacteroidota > Bacteroidia > Flavobacteriales > Flavobacteriaceae > Nonlabens > Nonlabens ulvanivorans. Next base: position 360,194 of record NZ_JPJI01000026.1, on the reverse strand, counting down.
GGCTTTATCACCTATGTTTAATGCATTTTCTAAAACACCTGAATTAGCAACACTTTCAATACCATCATTATAGATTTTATTCTTTTCGGCTGTAAATTTTGCAATTCCTGCCTTGCGCTGTGGCTCTAGTATACGGTCTAATGCTCCATTTTTGGTTTCCATTTTTCTTTTTTTATAGTTGAGATTGGATATTATTCTGCAATGATTTCAGATAGTACTTGTTTAAAAATATCTACAGGTTGAGCACCAGAAACAGCGCTTTTTCTATTAAATACTATTGTAGGAACTGAACTTACTCCTAAGTTTTGCCAGAATTGTTCCTTTTTTCTAACTTCTTGTTGTGCTTCAGGTTGATCGATTAGTGCTAAAGCTTCTGTAGCATTAAGACCTACTGAAATCAATGCTTCTTTTAAAACATCGCGTTGAGAAACATCTTTACGATCACTAAAAAAGGCTTTGGTAATCTGCATTTTTAACTCGGTTTGCTTTCCAAAATCTTTTGCATACTCAAGTAAGATATGGGCATCAAAGGTGTTGACCATGCGCATCTCATCAAAGTAATCAAAGGTGAAACCTAGTTGTGCTCCAGCCTCTATCATATGTTGTTTAGATGCTTGCTGCTGTTCTATAGTGGAACCATACTTTTCAGTGATATGGTCATTAAGGTTTTGACCTTCAACGGGCATATTAGGATTCAATTCAAATGGTTGCCACTCTATTTCGACTTGATCTTGAATACCTAGTTCATTAATAGCCTTTTCTAATCTCTTAAAGCCTATCGTACACCAAGGGCAAACAACATCAGATACAATATCTATTTTTAGTTTATCAGCCATTAGGATAGAGTTATAAGTTCGCTAATTTGTAATTCACCATCGACATTGCTATAGTTTTTTACATCTGCGGCAAATGTTGCAGCATGCGGAGCAAAAGAAGATTTAAAACTAGCGACATCGTCAAACAGTAAATGCGCGATTGCAACATAAGGAGCTAGTTCACCAGGCTGTCTTCCTGCAATTCCTACTTCAAATTCTAGTCCTTTTAAATCTTTACCTAATGATTTAGAAATCATCGGTAAATGACTGTTTTTGTAATAATCTGTATCAAACTGAACGTCTTTGCCGTTAGGATACATTACAGATACTTTAATCATAATAATGATATTTATTTTAGTAAGTTAATAAACCTTCCGCACTTAAACGGAAGGCTTATTGTTATAAATTGAGATTTAGGGAATCAACAATTTATTTTTTCCAAGCAAATTTTTCAAATGCAGCATCTACTGGAGTATGAGCGATGTGATTTGTGTAATTACTGATTACTTTTTGTGACATTCCTAGAATGATGTCCAATACTTGTCTTTCTCCATAACCTGCAGTATAAAAAGCGTCTAAGTCTTCTTGAGATACATTACCACGATTGCGTACTACAGATAAAGTCATGTTGCGTAGGGCTTCTAATTTTGAGTCTTCTAATGGAGTCTCATTACGTAAAGCATCTGTGATGCCATCGTCTACTTTCATCATTTTTGCAATACCAGTGTGTGCTGGTACACAGTAATGACAGGCATGCTCTACATTAATAGTTTGCCATACAACAGTTAATTCATCTTCATTAAATGATGAGTTTACAAACAGTTCATGTAATTGCTGGTATGCCGTTAATAATTGTGGAGAAGCTGCTAGTACACCGTGTAAACCTGGTATCATTCCATATGCTTTTTGAGAATTCTCTAGTAAAGCTTTGCTTTCTTCTGGTGCGCTCTCAATGTTGTGAACTTTTAAAGTGGTCATAATTTCAATTTTTAATTTATGTTAATTTTAGCTAAACAATCGTTTAGTTATAGGGTAAAAAATATATTACAATCTATCGAATGTCATCTCGATGTAATCTTCAATTTCTTTGGTGCTGTTTACTCTAGAAGCAGCGGCTAGACCATGCTTTGCTAACAATAAAAAATTAGCTTGTTTTTGAATGGTTTCTTCATCCTTAGATGAATCCATTCTCAATTTTTCTATAAATACTTCTTTAAGGTCATTCATAAAAGTATTCATCTGTTCTTTAATTAATTCATCAGGACTTTGTGAAAATTCATTATAGGTGTTTGTGATTAAACAACCCTTTGCTGACTTTTCATCACCGCGACCTAACTGAACAGAATCATAGAAGAATTGTTTGATATCCTCAACACCATTTGAAGCATTTTTCAGTTTATCAAATACATCTTTGACCTTATTTTTGTAGCTTTTTAGGCTTTCTACAAAAACGCCATGTTTGCTGCCAAAACTTGAATAAATAGAGAATTTATTAATGCCCATTTCTTTCTCTAGCATTTGCATAGAGGTATTTTCATAGCCATTACGCCAAAAAAGAGTCATCGCTTTTTCAATGACTTCACTCTCGATATATTCCTTTTTTCTAGCCATTATTTCTAATACAATACAAAACTAACCAACCGTTTAGTATTAAAAAAGCTTTTAACTAATAATTATCAATAACCTTATTTCAGTTTAAGTAAAACATTAATATTAATGGATTTGGGCTGGTACAATTATCTACGTTTTAGACAACGACCTCTAGGTTCATCTCCTTCATGAAGTACAACATCAGAATGTAGAAATTGTGCTGCGGCAGCCGAATCTTTCACTTTAGTAGCGGTACGTTGAAGCATTTCAGTTTCAAAGTCTTTTAAGACACTTTTCTTTAATCCTACTTCTCGCCAGTTGGATTGTGGTCTGCAACCCATAGTGATACAGCGAGCTAAGGATAAAGCATCCAGTAAAGCTTGATTTGCGCCTTGTCCTTTAAATGGACTCATAGGATGCGCCGCATCACCTATTAAGGTCACCACTTTACTATGACTTAATAAGTCTGGATTTAACAATTCACGATCATAAACAGGATAACCGGTAATATCTGATTCTTTAGTAGCTTCGAGAATTTGCGGAATAGGATCATGCCATGGAGTTCTTAATTGGGCTTCAGTCTTTAGGGCTTGAGCACCTTTTAAACTTAAATCTTTAGCTTCTTGTTCTGAAATCGGGAAACTGAGTTGCCACATTACAGAATGAGCATCATATGGCATCATATAGATTCTCTCATTTCCATTAGCAGTTTGAAAAACCGTTGCCGAATCTAATAAAGAACTTTCCACATTCTTAAGTTGGTCCAAAGGGCAAATACCTAAAATCACAATACAGTCTAAGTATCTTAAAGGTGTGCGTTCTTCTCCTATAAGTTGTTTGCGCACCGTACTGCGTATACCATCTGCACCTACAATTAAATCTGCTTGAACGGTTTTCTTTTCTCCGTTGACATTAAAAGTCAATGCTCCACCGTTTTCTAGGGCAGTTTGGACATCGATTAATTGATGATTCCATTGAATATGTTGAGGTCCACCTAATTGGTTGATTAATTCTAATCTAAGGGATTGTCTCGCAATATGAATATTGGTTCGTTTTGGATATGGTTTGTTTTCTGATGGCAACCATTTTCTAATTCCCCATTCACCTACAACATTACCTTCAGGTGTATGTACTACATGTTTTGTGGATATCAGTCCATCTTTAAGTGTTTCGATTCCTAAGCCTTCAATAGCTTTGCTGGCCTGTTGTAAGGTTAATCCATAACCTTGTGATCTTGCATCAAAACTACTGTCGCGTTCATATAAAGTAAACGGTATACCACGATGTAAACAAGCTACTGCAAGTGCCACGCCACCGATTCCGCCGCCGATAATAGCCACGTGCGGATAGTCCTCTGCGTCAGGTGTTGGGAAATTTGTAGAAGGAATAATACCTTTTCCATGGCATATTTTACAAATGTGTAAATGCGCTTTAGGTCGAGTAGGCGCAATGCCTTTCTGATCACTGTTTTCAAATTGCTCTAAAGCTTTTTGATAAGCCAACTTATCTTTTTTGCGCAAGCGGCCACTTTTCTTGCCTCGACCTTGACAATCTGGACAGCTGGTCCAGCAAGAATGATGTTGCTGCTCGTTACTCAATGGTATTAGAAATCTAAAAATTATGGAATGGTAAAGATAAAAAAGCTTGAAGTATCGTTGGTAAGTGTTGTACTCTAGTTTCGTTTTGATAAATTATTTCTTCTCAGGTCTTTAGTTTAGGACATAGACTTCATTTTTGATTTAAAAATATTCTGTATGGTATCAAGTTCTTTTTTGTACTTCAAATCTGTTCTAGATGCAAAATATAAGGTGTTTTCTGTTTTAACTTTTCCATTCCAAACCAATTCAATTTCGTTTCTTCGAATTTCTTCTTGACATAAGAAATCTGGAACTAAAGCTAATCCTTTTCCATTGTTTAAACATCGAATAATGGAAGTGATATTGGGTAAAATATAGTTGGGTTTGAAGGCAGGCTTTTTATTGAAATTCTCAAACCAAAAACGTCTGAAATGTTCCATTTCGTTTGATGAGCTATACCATACATTTTTGAGTAGTTCTTCTTCTAATTCATCAAATTGATTAGCATTGATAAGACTTTGAATGTCATCAGTATTTGTTTTATTTCCTGCGATCAAGACAATTCTTTCTTTTGAAAAAGGAAGGTATTCCACCAAAGATCTTTTTTCATTCTGTTTATTAGGTGTGATAACCAAATCTAATATTCCATTATTAAGATCTTTTATTAAATCTGTATGTGCTCCAAACCTAGCGACTAGATCAAAGTTTAGGTTTGGAATTTCAGGTTCAATAATAAGCTGAAACATTTCTGAACACATCCCAATATTTAAAGAAGGATTTTTTTCTTGAGTCGTTTTTTTAAAATGTTGCTCTGCTATCTCTAGTTTATTTAAAGACTCAATAATATATTCATATAAAAATTTCCCGTCTTCTGTTGGAATCATTTTTCTTGATGTTCTTTCAAATAACTTCTTACCTACATACGCTTCTAAAGCATTTAAGTGTACACTAACTCCTGGTTGTGATGCATATAAGGCAACAGAAGCTTTGGTCAAGGTTCCATTTTCATATATTTCTTTAAAAGTTCTATACCACTCCAAATTTACCATAACTATTATAATATTTATACAAAGGTATGATTTGTATTATTTTTATAATAAATAGTGTCGACTTAATTTTGTCCCAAAATAAAATAAGAGATCTATGAAAAACATATTTATAATTAATGGAAGTCATCCATTTGCACATTCTGGAGGACGATTTAATGAAACCCTTTTTAATACCACTATTTCGTTTTTTGAATCTTTAGATGGTTTTGAAATTAAATGTACCCAAGTAGGTGATTCATATAATGCCAAAGATGAGGTCGAAAAGTTTAAATGGGCAGACCTAGTCATTTATCATACACCTATATGGTGGTTTCAAATTCCCTTTGGTTTCAAAAAATACATAGATGAAGTTTTTACAGAAGGTCACCAAAATGGTATTTATACCAGCGATGGAAGAAGTAGAAAAAATCCAAACATCAATTACGGAACTGGTGGTTTAATGCATGGAAAAAAATATGTGCTGACCACTAGTTGGAATGCTCCTAAAACGGCTTTTACATTAGAAAATGAATTTTTTGATCAAAGAAGTGTTGACAATGGAGTCATGTTTGGGTTTCACAAAATGAATGCTTTTACAGGAATGCAATTATTAGCAACACATCACTTTCACGATATGGAAAAAAATGCCGATGTCCCTTTAGAATTAGATCATTACAGTGAATTTTTAAATCACTTAAAAGATAAATTATAGGGACTAGATGTGCTTGAGTGATATGCTTACCGTATAGTTTATGACATATCGTACATTGACAAATTAATAACCTTTCAATTTAGCATAAGTCTGTTTTCAAATTGTAAGATTGAATTTATATATAGTTTTACTCAATTTTTAGATGTACTCTTATCTGTCCATCATCATCTTCAAATTCTTGATTATATACTTTCTTACCTATTATTTTTTGACCATTTTTAATGTCTGTTAATTCTCCGGCCAGTTCAAGCTTAAATTTATTAGGTCCTGTATGGTTTTCAGTTTCTAAAAAGTCAGCAACATATAGATAATACTTATCTAATATATCTTCTAGCGGATATTGGTTGTTGGTTTCATTATCAGGTTCTAATTCATAACAAATAGTCATTCGGTATTTTGTATCATCATTATCTTTTAAATCTTGATAAATACCATTTTCAATTGGTTTGAATTGTTCAGAATTCTCATATTTAAGACTTTTACCTATTGAGATATTTTTCATGACATTATACTCTAATCTCATGTCTTGATTTGTTGAGTTTTCAGAAGACTTCTCTTTTTTGCTTCCAAAAATTTTGTCAAATATTCCCATTTAACTCCTTTTAGTTTGATTTAATAAATTCATTCCATAAGTTTTCAGCATCTTTTTTAGTCAATATTTTCTCAATTCCATTTTTATGATCAATTTTTATTAATGGAAATTCAGGTTGGTTTTGACCACAAAGAGTTACCTGTTTACCCAATCTTAGACTAATCGATTTCATAAAATTAATAAGATTGTTTAGTTCTTGTACGCTTTTGATATCTGTTGGGGTTATATCAAATTCGATTTGGTTTTCAATAAAAAAGTAACATTTAATAACAATCACATTTAGATCAATCGTAGCAGTTTTAGTTTCGAATTCGCCAGTTTCATCTTTAAACATCGTTCTGACGAAATCAAAGTCAATCTTGTTTTTTAGATCATCTTGATAAACTCCGAATGTGATTTGGTATTTAGAATTTAGCAAGTCTATCACTTTTTCTCAATCAGAAACTATTGTGTTTTGGACATAAATATCTCTTAATGCTCCGTCACTTTTAAAAATCCATTTATTGTTATTCCAGTTTCTCATCTTAATTAAATGATATACAACATGTTCTAAAATCAATTTTACAACTTTATCAATTAGTTTTTATTAAAATCTCATCTTAATTATTAAAATGCTATTACATAGTGTTTTAATGACTTAAAAGCGATTTAAACCATTACAAACGTAAATAAACGTAAACAAACGTTTAAAATACTTATACAACTTTTAACTCGTCACATATTTGCACCGTCATCAACAAACAAACAATGATGTCACGATATATAAACTAATTTAATCCATACAAAAACAATTTAATTATGAGCACATTAAGAAACAAAGTACAGTTAATCGGTAACCTAGGTCAGACTCCAGAAATCAAAGTTTTAGACTCTGGTAATAAACTGGCAAAATTCTCTATCGCAACAACAGATCGTTATAAAAATAAGCAAGGCGAGCTAGTAAACGATACCCAATGGCACAACATTATCGCCTGGGGAAAAACCGCAGACATTGTAGAGCAGTACGTTCAAAAAGGGAACCAAATAGGTGTTGAGGGAAAACTGACCTCTAGATCTTATGAAGATAAAGATGGTATCAAAAGATACGTTACAGAGATTGTATGCAGCGAGCTACTTCTTATGGGAAATAAAGCTTAAACCACTATCCATTTTATATTTAAAAAGACCTGAGCAATCAGGTCTTTTTTTATGAATCCATAGGAAAGATATCTGCTGTTTCAACAGGAATATAGTATTCTTTAAAATAATAAATCTACAGCATTAAGATCGCAAAAAAGCGTTTAACAGATACAAAACTCACCTTAGTCGGATAGCATGCAACATCCCGATTCCTTTTAATAGTCCACCATTCTTTTTTGTAACTTTAGACCTTAATTAGATACCAATAAATTACATTAAATAAAAGATTATGAGTAAAGCAAAATTTGCGGGCTTAGGCTGCGCAGGATTAGGATTAATAGGTGTAGTGGTTATCGCCATTATTATCGCGATTAACGCATACAGCTGGTATAACAACGCGATAGGACTTAAAGAAAATGTACAAGCGCAATGGGCAAACGTAGAAAGTAGTTATCAACGTCGTGCAGATCTTATACCTAATATAGTCGCAACGGCCAAAAAATATGCAGAGTTTGAACAAGAAACACTGACGCAAGTGATAGAGGCTCGTGCCAAAGCAACTTCTATTAACGTCGATGCATCAAACTTAACCAGTGAGCAAATTCAAGAATTCTCTCAGGCACAAGGTGCGGTAAGTTCTGGGCTAGGACGTTTACTTGCTACCTATGAGAACTATCCAGACCTTAAAGCCAACGAGAATTTCCTAGAACTCATCAACGAACTAGAACGTACAGAAAATCGTATCAATACAGAGCGTAACCGTTACAATGGTGACGTTAAAGCATATAACGCACACATAGGTATGATACCAGGTAGATTCTATGCATCATGGTTTGGCTTTACTGGTTCGCCATATTTCCAGGCAGAGGCTGGATCAGAAACCGCACCTGTTGTAGAAGACTTATTTGACTAATACCATGGGTTCTAAAGTAGAAAATTTTCTCACTGCCGCACAAGAGCAGCAAATCATTGCCGCCATTAGAAAGGCAGAACGTACCACAAGTGGTGAGATAAGAGTACATCTCGAATCTCACTGCGCTGGTGACGCTTATGTACGTGCGCAAGAGATTTTTCATCTACTTAAAATGGATAATACAAAGGATGAAAACGGTATCCTATTTTATATCGCCGTTACAGATCGCAAATTTGCCATTATCGGTGATCATGGGATACACCAGCATGTAGGAGACGATTTTTGGGTAAGTATTAAAGAGTTGTTGGTATCACGCTTTCGCGAAAGCGTATTTCACAAAGGCCTTATAGATGCCATACACCTTACCGGTGAACAGTTAGCGTGCTATTTCCCATGGGATGTAGATGATGTCAATGAACTACCAGATGAGATAACGACCAGTTAATGAAGAAGCTCCATTTTGTTATAGGATTGTTGTTGCTGGTTACTTTACAGGTATATGGGCAATTTATAATTCCGCCAAAACCGGTAGATAATTTACAGACATCACTGTATGATTATGCCAGTTTGTTGGACCAGTCACAACGTGTATCGCTAGAAAATAAATTACTGCGCTATGCAGACTCTACATCTACACAAATTGTGGTCTTTATCGTTACATCTACTAAAGGCGATGATATCTCTATGGTGTCCACAAAATGGGGACAAAAATGGGGTGTAGGTCAGGAAAAAGAAGATAATGGAATCGTTATTTTACTGGCTGTAGAAGATCGTAAAGTCGATATATCAACTGGTTATGGTATAGAATACCGCATGACAGACTTATTGTCTGAGCGCATTATTAATGGCGTTATGATACCACGTTTTAAGACAGGCGATTATTACGCTGGTCTTAACGATGGTGTAGATGCTATTTTTAAAGTATTAATTGGAGAATTTACAGAATCACGAGATTTTACTAAAGAAGATTTTCCATGGAGTTCTTTGATCATTTTTGGGATTTTTCTCTTTTTCATCATTTTAAGCGCTAGTAAAATCAACGGCAATAATGGTGGTCGTGGTGGTGGTAATCCATCTTTACTTGATATTATCATCCTGAGCAATATGGGTCGTGGCAGTATGGGCGGCGGCTTTGGCGGTGGTGGTTTTGGTGGTGGATCGTCTGGCGGCGGCTTCGGTGGTGGCTTTGGCGGCGGCGGCTTTGGTGGTGGTGGTGCTAGCGGTGGCTGGTAGTGGATGGACTACAATTTATAAAGACTCTATTGCAAGCATAGAAACCGTTAATAGAAGTTTGGTACCAATTGACAATTAGATTCTGAAGATGAAAAAAATTATACTTATTACTTCAATTATCATAATAGCATACTTAGTTTATGGATTTATAACTGGATATACTAATGTGAATCAGAGTAAATACGGAATAGAATATAATAGTGAGAGAAAAAAATTAGGACTTACTGAAATACCTGAAACTTTTGATTTGACAGTAAAACCGATTAACACTTTTTTCGATTATTTCAATGCGAGCGGAATTTACTCAATAGAGTTTACAACTAACCAAGATTTGAGTTCCGGATTAATTAAAAAAAGAGTAGATGTGGATGAAAATGGGATTGGGATAATTAGAGAATATAGCTTTTATAAAAAAGGTAATGACACAGTTGTTGATATTCATGATTACTATCAATAGAAAATAACTAAGACTTTATAAAATAATTGATCTTTTCAGTTACTAAGAGTTTTCTCGCTGACTTACTAATTGTAATTTACTTCCTTGCTAATGTGTTAAAAACAAGTATCTATTCTTATTTCAACGCGATAAGTTATGATAGTGATATTTTAATTTCAGATTTGTTATTCTCCAATAACGCAACTGTAACAAATCTGCTTTATCCCATACTAACTTTTAAAATAAGTTAGATGGTTCAAGATATTCTCGATTACTTTAAAAATCCCGATTGCCTTAAAGGTGATAACGTTTTCAATACTCAAAAGGTAAAATTATTCTGGACATCGTTCTGGATGATCATGGTTGGTAACATCGCTTTTTCCATTCTTATTTATGGTATTGAAGCTCTAGGTCTTATTGATACCGATAATCATGCGGTCATGGACATGGTAAAGAACGAGTCTGTCTATTTTATTTTGATGGCTGCTGTTGTGCTAGCGCCATTGCTAGAAGAATTAATTTTTAGAGCACCTATAACACTTTTCCGTACGGTAGATCGCAGTGATTTTAGATGGATATTTTATTTGTTTGCCTTAGCCTTTGGTGCTGTACATATCTCAAACTATGGAGTTAGTTTAACGACCATACTACTATTGCCTATCATCACTGGACCACAAATCGTGACTGGTTTATTTCTAGGATTGATACGTGTAAAAGTAGGCTTACTTTATTCTATGCTGTTTCATGCTTTGTATAATGGCGTATTGATGATACCATCTATTTTGTTTGTGAAGTATTTTGAGATGTAAATAGAGTAGTAGTGTGCGGTTGTATAAAAGGGCTCAAATAATAGTACATTTGTGTTGTAATTTCTTTTTCGCATAAGCGAAACCTTTAACCAACCTTTTACCTCATTTCATGAAAATTCTATTAAAAGCATCCTTCATTTTTGTATTATTAACAACTTTATCTAGCTGTCTAGGTGGATCTAATGCACCTGAAAAACTAGATGTAGAAAAAGACTTTAAGCTTTTTGAAAGTAAAAAATTCAGCATTAAAGTGCCGGATTACTTAACAGAAACAGCAGACTTAAATGAAGATGCAGAGATGCAAATGCAAAACATGTTCCGTGAGACCTACATGATCGTCATGGCAGAGTCGAAGACTGATTTTGATTTTGCTAGTGAAATCTTAGGTATGGGAAATGATAGTCTTTCTTATGCAGAGAATTATATGGACATGCAATTAGAGTCCATGACTGAGGCTTTTACTTATGATATAGTAAAAGAAAAAACTACAACGGTTATTAATGATATGCCTGCTATGATCGTAGAGGCAAACGCTTCTATTGATGGTCTTAATGTATCCTACATAATCACAACTATTGAAAGTGATCACGATATATTTTATATTACTTGCTGGACTTTAACAGATAGAAGAGATCGTTATTTTCCAGCTTTTTATCAATCGGTTGAAACGATCCAGCAGTTAGAATATGACGTAGAGAGTGATGATAGTGGTTTACAAATCGATTATGATGAGTTGCTTAAAGAGTTAGAGCAAAGCGCTGGTGAGTAAGTAAATCTTGAGATGAGTAAAATCATTCTGGCAAAGGTTTTGATATAGCTAATTAAAGCCAGGATTATGAAAAATTTTACGAGACTTATTTTATTGATATTTACGACTACGGTAATGATGAGCTGTGATCCTGTCACAGACTGTATTGTTAACACACGTCCACACTTACCACATACGGACTTTGTAGATGGTAGAGAAGGCGTTTACTATGAAGACTTTATTAGAGCCGAAATTAGAAACGAACCTAGAGACCGCGATTACTGGTATTATTTTACAGTAACTGGTTTGCCCGCTGGAATGGATTATGAATTTGTAGGACAGGACTTGTATATTTTTGGTACACCACAGTCACCTGGTAGATACAGTATAGAAGTTTTTCTAGAAGTAGAACCACAATATCTAGTGTTTGATGATGATGACGGTCCATTAGAAGATGGAGATTCTTTATGCTCTTATACCGATGAGCGTTTTTACTCATTGCAAATACAATAATAAGCTGGGCACGTTTGCCCAGCTTAATTAGTTTACCTTTGTAGCTTAATACAATTCATGACATTTAAAGAACTAGGGCTCGTAGAGCCTATCTTGCGTGCGCTGCAAGACCAAGGATATGAAAATCCTACACCTATTCAAGCGCAATCCATTCCTGTTTTATTAAAAGGGAAAGATTTATTAGGAGTTGCACAGACAGGTACCGGTAAAACAGCCGCGTTTTCAATTCCAATTTTACAACATTTATATAACGGTGCACCGCCTAAAGGGCGCAGACCTATTAAAGCACTAGTAGTAACACCTACACGAGAACTTGCTATACAAATTGATGAGAATTTCAAGGCCTATGCAAAGTATACTGATATTAGAAATACGGTTATTTACGGTGGTGTTAAACAAGCACAACAAGTCAATAGACTTAAAAGTGGTATCGATGTTCTAGTCGCAACACCTGGTAGATTACTAGATTTAATTAATCAAGGTTTTATTACCTTAAAGCATATTGAATACTTTGTCCTAGATGAAGCAGATCAAATGCTGGATATGGGTTTTATCCATGATATTAAAAAACTACTGAAATTATTGCCTCATGAGAGACAGTCGCTTTTCTTTAGTGCTACCATGCCTAAAACTATTGTAGAGTTATCTAGACAAATCTTAGGTGATTTTGAGCGTGTGACTATCGCACCTGAAAAAACAACTGCAGAGAAAGTAGAGCAACAAATCTATCATGTTAATAAAAAGCACAAGACAGCATTATTAATCGAGCTTTTAGAAACTAAGTTGTTAGATTCTACACTCGTGTTCTCACGTACAAAACATGGTGCTAATAAGATAGTAAAAGATCTAGAAAAAGCAGGAATCGGTAGTGCAGCCATTCACGGTAATAAATCTCAAGCAGCTCGACAAAGAGCTCTAGGTGATTTTAAAGACGGGAAAATTCAAACATTAGTAGCTACAGATATTGCGGCACGTGGTATCGATATTGATGAGTTGAGCTATGTAGTGAATTATGACTTGCCTAACGTTGCAGAATCATATGTACACCGTATAGGTCGTACCGGTAGAGCAGGTGCTAGTGGTCTAGCAGTCTCTTTCTGTATGCTTGAAGAGCGACCATTTCTAAAAGATATTGAGAAATTGATACAGCAACAAATTCCTGTAATAGAGGATCATGAGTACCCTTTTAAAATGGAAGACGCTGCAGAGCCTAGTTTGAAAAAGCAAGGTCAACGTGGTCGTAGACCACAACGTAAAACGGGATCAGGTAATGGGAAGCCTAAATCTGGCGGATCAAAAAATACTGGTGGTAATAAGCCGAGAAGAAGATATTAATAACGATTTTCTAATTCCATATATAAAAGCCACGATTTAAACCATTGAATCGTGGCTTTCACTATTTAAGGGAATAATCAATCATTGATAGGGAACAACACATCTTCTCAAAACCTTAAAGTCTTTTCATCTTTGTATCATCATTAATCATAAAACGATACATCATGAAAAATCCCGTAAAATCATTATTCAATCTTATTGAAATATTTAGAAAAGGCGCTTACAAAAATCAATCACCTCTTATTGCAGAGAAACATTGTGAAAACCTAAGCCTACACGATTACTACTGTGATCAAGATCACTTGGGTATTTAACATTAAGCCTTTACGGTATGGCAAGTGTTGATGGATATGCCTTATCATTTATTGATTACGCTTTCGCGAAAGCGTAATTCACATTATTCTTTTTAAAGACGTATTTTTGCACGCTTAAAAATCAAGCAGCATGCGCAAGATCTTCAATAATTTTACAAAGAACCCTAAAGACGATATTCTTTCAGGTATCACTGTTTCTCTCGCGATGATTCCAGAGGTAGTAGCATTTGCTTTTGTTATCGGGATTGATCCTTTAGTAGCGCTCTCTGGAGCCTTTATGATCGGTTTGATTACAGCTCTTTTTGGCGGTAGACCAGGATTGATATCTGGTGCGGCTGGTGCTGTTGCTGTAATTTTTGCAGATCTAATTATAGAAGGTCATGAAAAAGGCCTTGCTATGGAAGTGCCTGTGGATAACATGCAGTACATCTACCTGTTTGCTGCAGTTATTTTAATGGGTATTATTCAAGTATTAGCTGGTGTTTTTAAGGTAGGGAAGTTTGTGCGATTGATTCCACATCCTGTGATGATGGGATTTGTGAATGGTCTAGCTATAGTCATCTTCTGGGCACAAGTAAAAATGTTTAGAAACAGAACGGCTGTTGTTGATGAGAATGGTGTCACGGATTATGTTGCGAGCTATATGGAAGGATCCCAGCTCTATATCATGATAGGGTTAGTGGCGCTTACAATGGCGATAGTCTTCTTTCTTCCGAAACTTACAAAAAAAATCCCTGCTGCGTTGACCGCTATTATTGTTGTTACTGCAATTGTTATATTGGGTGACATGGAAGGAGTAAGCACAGTAGGTTCTTACATAAGAGATGGTGGTGGTACTGGTTTAAAAGGTGAATTACCAACTTTTAATACAGAGTTATGGGAAAAACTACCACTAGGTCTAGAGACTTTTAAATTCATACTGCCTTATGCATTTCTCGCAGCAGCCGTAGGATTAATTGAATCCTTAATGACCATGAATCTAGTTGATGAACTGACAGAAACACGAGGTAGTGGTAATCGTGAGTGTGTTGCTCAAGGTGCTGGTAATATCGTTAGTGGACTCTTTGGTGGAACAGGTGGTTGTGGTATGATAGGTCAGACCGTTATTAATATTAATGCTGGTGGACGAGGACGCTTAAGTGGTGTTATGATGTCCCTAACATTGCTAGTTTTCTTACTTTTTACAGATCAATATATTGAGCAAGTTCCTATTGCAGCTCTAGTAGGTGTTATGTTTATGATGGTAATAGAGACCTTTGCATGGTCTAGTTTTAGAATACTGGGTAAAATACCTAAGTCTGATGCTGTAGTTTTAATTATTGTGTCTGTAGTAACAGTAATATTTGACCTTGCGATTGCTGTATTTGTAGGTGTAATTATTTCAGCCTTAGTGTTTGCATGGGAAAGTGCAAAACGCATTAGAGCTCGTAAAAGTATTAAAGATGACGGGACTAAAGTTTATGAAATATGGGGACCATTATTTTTTGGCTCTGTAACAGATTTCAATATGAAATTTGATCCTAAAAATGATCCAGATAAAATAGAAATTGATTTTATAGAGGCTCGTGTACAAGATCATTCTGGTATAGAAGCATTAAGAGGTGTAGCTAATAAATACTTAGACCTAGGTAAAGAAATTAAGTTAACACACCTGAGCCCAGAATGTAAGCAGTTATTAATTAAGAATAGTCCAGAGTTTGATACTATCATAGAAAGTAGTATCGAAGACCCGAGATATCACATCGCAACAGATTTACTAGATGCTGAGGTTTAATATTACAATTATAATACACAAAAAAGGTGGACTGATTAAGTCCACCTTTTTTATTTCATTCTATTAAGTTATTACTTTAAATCAAAACGATCTAAGTTCATCACTTTATGCCACGCAGCGATAAAGTCTGCTATAAACTTATTCTTACTGTCATTGCTTGCATAAACTTCTGCTATAGCTCTCAACTCTGTATTAGAACCGAATATTAAATCAACACGTGTACCTGTCCATTTCAAGTCACCAGTCTTACGATCACGTCCTTCAAATAATAAATCTGCAGACGATTTAGATTGCCATTTTGTGCTTAGATCTAATACGTTAACAAAGTAGTCATTAGTTAACTGACCTGGTCGATCTGTGAAAACACCATAGTTAGACTGATCATAGTTAGTATTCATTGCTCTTAATCCACCTACTAGGACAGTCATTTCTGGTACTGATAAGCTCAGTAAGTTAGCTCTATCAATCAATAAGTCTTCACCAGCCGCTTTTTGTTCACTACCTAAGAAGTTTCTAAATCCGTCTGCACGCGGCTCAAGATAAGTAAAAGATTCAATGTCCGTTTGCTCTTGAGTAGCATCTGCTCTTCCTGCGTTAAAAGGCACAGTAACGTCATGTCCAGCAGCTTTTGCAGCTTTTTCAATCGCAGCATTACCACCTAAAACGATTAGGTCTGCCATAGAAACTTGTTTGCCTCCAGTTTGTGCATTATTGAAGTCGCTTTGGATTTTATCTAATGCATCAAGAACCTTATGCAATTGTTTTGGGTTATTTGCTTCCCATTGGTTTTGCGGCGCTAGCCTTATACGTGAACCATTTGCGCCTCCACGTTTATCGCTATCTCTATAAGTTGAAGCACTTGCCCATGCTACGGATACTAATTCTTGAACCGTTAAACCACTATCTAAAATTTGAGATTTCAGATTGCTAATATCTTCATCATTGATTAATTCATGAGTAACTTCTGGAATTGGGTCTTGCCATAATTCTTCTTTTTCTGGGATGTCATTACCTAAGTATCTTGTGGTAGGTCCCATATCTCTATGTGTTAATTTAAACCACGCTTTTGCGAAAGCGTCTTCAAACTCATCTGGATTTGCTCTAAAGTGTTGAGATATTTTAAGATATTCTGGATCTGTTTTTAAGGCTATATCTGCTGTTGACATCATTAAATCCTGACGTTTTGAAGAGTCACCAGCCATAGGAGCTCGATCTGCATTAGATGCGTCAGTAGGTCTCCATTGATGAGCGCCTGCAGGACTTTTAGTGAGTTCCCATTCATAATCTAGTAATACCCTAAAGTAATCATGATCCCATTGATCTGGATTAGGAGTCCATGCACCTTCTAGACCACTGGTGGTAGTGTCATCACCGTGTCCAGTACCATAGCTGCTATTCCATCCTGTACTCATTTCTTCGATACGAGCACCTGCTGGTTCTGGTCCCATATACTTCTCTGGGTCTGAAGCACCATGAGCTTTACCAAAGGTATGACCACCAGCTACCAATGCAACCGTTTCATAATCATTCATAGCCATACGACCAAAGGTTTCTCTAATGTCGTGTGCGCTACCCATTGGATCTGGTTTTCCATTAGGTCCTTCTGGATTTACATAAATCAATCCCATATGCGCAGCACCTAGAGTTCCTTCTAATTCACCATTTTCATATCGAGCATCGTTTCCTAACCATTCTGTCTCACTACCCCAGTAAATATCTTGTTCTGGTTCCCAAATATCTTCACGACCACCAGCAAAACCTAATTTTTTAAGCCCCATAGATTCCATCGCAACATTACCTGTAAGTATCATAAGATCTGCCCATGAGATACTTTTTCCATATTTCTGCTTAATAGGCCATAATAACAATCTAGCCTTATCTAGGTTACCATTATCAGGCCAGCTATTTAAAGGAGCAAATCGTTGACTACCAGAACATGATCCACCACGTCCATCACCGACACGGTAGGTACCAGCACTATGCCAAGCCATTCTCACGAAGAATCCACCATAATGCCCATAATCTGCTGGCCACCAATCTTGTGAATCTGTCATTAATGTCGTCAAGTCTTTTCTTAACGCCTCCATATCTAAACTATTAAACGCTTCCACATAATTAAAATCTGGATCCATTGGGTCTGATTTAGGTGCGTTTTGGCGCAAAACATTTAATCTTAATTGATTAGGCCACCAGTCTTTATTGCGTGTACCACGACCAGCTGTATTAGGTGTAGCGCTACCCATAAAAGGACATTTTGCAACGGCATCAGAATTATTGATGTCCCATACTTTTGTATTATTAGAGGAATCCATATGTTGAATTTTTTAAATTAGATTATGGTTAAAATTAGGTATAAGATAGGTTTCGTTTTAAGAATGTTAATTTCTTATAGTTACATTGATATAAGTAAAAACTATCACTTAATAAAAATCAATATATTTTGATTATAATTTATAAATATTGAATTAAGAAAATTCAGCTCTTACGGATTTCACAAACTCCACATAGTAATCTAGATCCTTTTGTGTGGTAGCAATGCCTACAGAAACACGAGTTGCACCACGCATATTTTTTAATTTACGAACTAAATCTTTGCGATTACTATTATCAGAGGTATAAAATTCATTCTCGATACCGTCATTTGTAATGTGATTATTAAGTTCATCAATTCCAGGATTACAGAAACATCCAGACCTTAAAGAGATATTCATAAGGTTTGCTTTTTCTTCAACATCATAAACAGATATTAATGCTCCATCAGGATTAAAAAAGTTCATAATAATTGTCCCACCAGTAGTCTCACGACATGATGGACCAAATAAATGTATAAACCTAGAGCCATCGTTATAACGTATGTCCTTAAGAGATTGATATAAGTACTTAGTCATAGATGTGATGCGTTCATTAATACGTTGCATACCTATTTTACTGATGTAGTTAAGGCCTATGGTGACCGCAGGAATATCTAGATAACTTATGGTGCCATTTTCAAAACGTTCATAGTCATCTGCCAGAAAATAAAAAGGATTGCTTACACTCGCGTACTGAACTGTGCCGCCAGCAAACCATTTTTTTTCTAGTTTATGAAAAGCAGATTTTTTTATTAATAAACAACCTAGACCTGTAGGATATCCAAATATTTTATAAAATGAAACAGCAACAAATTCTGGTTGATATTTTTTTAAATCTAAAGGGCTGCTCGGTACATAAGCTGCGGCATCTAGACATACATCCCATCCATTACTTTGTGCTTTGTTAATCCATTCTAGATCATGTTTTACTCCAGATACATTAGATTGTGCCGGATAAGTAAATAATTTATTCTTTTTATATGCATGTTGTTGAAGACTTTCCTCCAGATCTTGATCGCTTATCATAAGATCTTCATAGTTAAGTGGTGCATAACTATAGCTGCCACCTTGCTTGCTGCAATACTCTCGCATGCCATGCACGCTGTTATGATTATCTGCAAGCATAAGTAAGTGACTATCCTTATTATGAGGATAACATTCTCCTACAATCTTTAAGGCACCACTGGCATTTTGTGTAAAAACGCATTGATAGTCTTCACTAGCATTAAAAAAAGTAAGAACCTCATCTCGGGCTTCTTGAACTAATTGTGTAGCTAATAAACTAGAAGGGTTTCCAGAATGTGGATTACCTAATACATTATTGCGCAATAAAGATTGATGCTCATCAAGTTGTGATTGAGCATATAAGTTACCACCAGTAAAGTCTAGATACGTATGTTGCTGTTGACATAGACGCGAGTACTCTTTGCGTCTTAAATCGTTAAAATATGTATCATGTAGTAAAGTGGGTTTTTGGGCTGTTTGTTTTTTATATAGGCTGCTTAACATGACTTATGTTAATGGTTAGTTTTCAATGTCTTGCCTAAGTTAAGAAAATATAATGGAGGAATTAATGTATCGCTATTTTATTCTATGAGTTTTACCCGTTTTAATGTGGTGTTGTACTCTTTACCATCACGTAAATAGATGATATCTATCGTTTCTAATTTTTCTAAATCAAGATCGTTATAAATGTCACAAGACGTTTGATCATTAAGTTCTCTTAAATTATAGTCGTTGATACATAATAGTTGATCGCCTATTTGTAAATCTAAATCTACCTCTTTAATCACAGCAACTACAATAGCTTTGTTTTCTTTAAATCTTGTTTGGAATCCAAAAACACTTTTCTCTCCTTTTTCATATTCTTTTATTTTTTTGAGATAAATAAGGTTAGAAGACCAATCCATAATCATGTCATGTTTATTCATAAAGTCATTACCTATCAAACTACCATGATCCAGTTCTACAATTTGTTGTCCCATATCTATATCGCCTATTCTTAAACTATCTATTTTTATTGTTCTAGTAGAAATAGAGTCTTTTACATCGTACAGCCCGACACTAGAACTGCCGTATTTTACAAAACCTATGGCATCATCAAAATCTGCGATGTCACTATCAACATCTAGATGCCCAGCAAATCCTGTATCAAAAGTGTATGTCGTAGAAACACCATTTACAAATCCGACTACATATGGAGTTTTTTGATTGCTAGTAAAGAAGTTAAGACGATCCTCATAACTGGTAATATCAAAATTAGCAAGCTGGTCTGTTATTGTTATTTCATGATTTTGATAATCAAATTTCCAAAATGATTTTGCCATCTGATTAGCGCCTATAATTCCATCGATTCCCATACAGTTGAATTCAAAAACATCGCGCAGGTCTGCAACTATAGCTCCTATATCATTGTAAATTAGATTTCCTATCCTTACTTCTGGTATAATAACGACCTCTTGATTATTGGACTGTCCTTGGGAATCTGTTACGTTCGTACTATTTGCCGGATTAATATTAAGATCCTTATAAATCTGGTTAGAAATAACGGTAGGAGCACCGGTATCTACTAAAAAAGTATAGGTTTTTTGATTGATCACTACATCTATTAATGCAAAATTATAATCATAATTAAATTTTATAGTTTCCATATAATCATCCTTTGCCACCTTGCCACCATTGAGTGTTTTAGAAAGACTATTACAACCTATAATAGTTAGGATTAATATTAAGTAGACCAGTTTTTTCATAATCAATAATTTAACTTTTAAAGATAGAGGTTAAGATGGGTACGCTTTCGCGAAAGCGTAATAATTCACATTTTTCTAACATCTAAAATCGCTATTTTTGAGCAAACATTCTATACATGGACATCAACTTCAATAAAAACGAAGATCATAATAAGTTACTACTTTCAGATTTAAAGCGTAGGCTAGGTGAAGTTCATCTAGGTGGCGGAAAGAAACGCATTGAAAAATTGCATTCTAAAGGCAAGATGACGGCGAGAGAACGTATTGATTATCTGGTTGATAATCCAGAAGATTGTATTGAGATAGCGGCATTTGCAGGTGATGGAATGTATAAAGAACACGGTGGTTGCCCTAGTGGTGGCGTGGTTATTAAAATAGGTTATGTAAAAGGTAGACAAGTAATGGTGGTGGCAAATGATGCTACTGTAAAAGCTGGAGCCTGGTTTCCTATTACTGGTAAAAAGAACCTGAGAGCACAAGAAATTGCTATGGAAAATAGATTGCCTATTATCTATCTAGTAGATAGCGCTGGTGTTTATTTACCAATGCAGGATGAGATTTTTCCAGATAAAGAACACTTTGGACGCATATTTAGAAATAATGCCGTGATGAGCAGTATGGGAATTACTCAAATTGCTGCGGTTATGGGTAGTTGTGTCGCTGGTGGTGCTTACTTACCTATAATGAGTGATGAGGCACTTATCGTTGATAAAACAGGAAGTATTTTTCTTGCTGGCTCTTATTTAGTAAAAGCTGCAATAGGGGAAAGTATTGATAATGAAACCCTAGGTGGAGCAACTACACATTGCGAGATTAGCGGTGTGACTGATTATAAAGCTGCAGACGATAAAGATGCACTTGATAAAATCAAAAACATCATAGATAAAATAGGTGACTATGATCGTGCAGGATTTAGTAGAGTAGAGGCTGTGAAACCAGCTCTAGATCCTGAAGAATTATTTGGAGTACTTCCTAGAGAACGATCTGCACAATATGATATGATGGAAATCATCAATAGAGTGGTAGATGCAGATACTTTTGAACCTTATAAGGATGGCTATGGACAGACTATTATTACAGGTTATGCTCGTATTGATGGTTGGGCGGTAGGAATTGTAGCAAATCAACGTAAAATTGTAAAGACCAAGAAAGGTGAGATGCAATTTGGTGGTGTGATTTATAGCGATAGTGCAGATAAGTCTACACGCTTTATAGCTAACTGTAATCAGAAGAAAATACCGCTAGTGTTTTTACAAGATGTAACTGGTTTTATGGTAGGTTCTAAGTCAGAACATGGCGGCATCATAAAAGATGGTGCTAAGATGGTAAATGCTGTTTCCAATTCTGTTGTTCCTAAATTTACTATCGTGATCGGAAATAGTTATGGAGCTGGAAACTATGCGATGTGTGGAAAAGCTTATGATCCTAGATTAATAGCAGCATGGCCTAGTGCAGAGCTTGCTGTGATGAGCGGTAATAGTGCCGCAAAAGTACTGATGCAAATTGAAAAAGCATCGCTAGAAAAGTCAGGTAAAAAACTGACTGAAGAGGAAGAGAAAGCATTATTTGCAAAAACAAAAGATCGTTATGATGAGCAAGTATCTCCATACTATGCTGCATCACGCATATGGACTGATGGTGTTATCGATCCACGAGATACACGTAAGTGGATCTCTATGGGAATTGAAGCAGCAGATCATGCGCCTATAACAAAGGATTTTAACTTAGGCGTTATACAGACATAATTAAATTAATAACACAACAAAAATAAAGCTCCAAAATCATTCTTGATTTTGGAGCTTTATTTTTTTAAAGAAAAATTATAGTTGCTAGTTCTTAATGAAGTTTTCAGCACTTCTACCATTGTTGGTATCAATTACAAGTAAATATTGTCCTTTACTTAGGTTTTCAATATTAAGTGCATACTTGTTACTCTGGTTTTTCAACTGTATACGTTTGATGTTTTTACCAGTGATATCATATATACTAATAGCTTCTATAGATGAGTTCATTGTGTTGATATTTACTAAATCATGTGAAGGATTAGGAAATAGTTCCAAATCGACTTCTATGTCGACTATACTGGCTGTTGCACAATTCATATTAAATGAAGCTGTAGGATCGATGTTATTTACAAAATTACTATTCATGTAGGTTATATCAGATACCTCAATACAAGTAAGAGCTGGATTGTTAAGAGCATTAAAACTCCAAAAGTTTTGATTGGTAGGATCTATAGGGTCATTTGCAGCAAGCAGACCGTTTGCACCGTTATTTAAATTAAGTTGTGTTAATTGATTGTTGTTTACGTCGATAAATGTGAGTAAAGCATTTGAAGATAAATCTAATTGACCTAGGTTATTGTCTCCTGCTCTTAGAAATTGTAGAGCACTATTCATAGAAAGGTCTAAATTGCTTAAATTGTTATTATTGAAATAAGCGCCTTCTAATAAAACATTCTGACTGAAGTTTATTGTGCTCAAAAGATTGTTTGCGAAACCAACCTCAATCAAGTTAACGTTACTATTAATATTTACTGCGGTAAGTTCGCTATTTTCCCAAAAAAGAGATTCTACACTACCCAAAAGGCTGAAATCTGGATTTGTTATTCTACTACCAATGTTGATTAGATCTATAAGGTTTGGGTTGTTAGTAAAATCAATTGATGATATGGGATAGTCAGTACTGGTGCGATCAAAATTATTTGAACCAAATCTTAAGTATTCTAACTGCGGATTTTGAGAAATATTAATACCTGTTAATAATGGACAGGATAGTAATTCTAGTCGTTCTAATAAAGGATTTTGAGTAACATCAATGGATGTTAATTGACTTGCAAATGCAAGTCTTAAGGTTCTTAAACTGGGGTTATTATTGGTGTTTATACTTGAGAAGGTTCCGCCTATGGCATCTAGAAAGTCAAGATTGATAGCTCCAGAAATGTCGATATTCTGTAAGCTAAAATTAAAGATAAAGCTGGCATATGTTATTGAATTTGTTGAACTCATGTCCACTGTAGTAATAGAGTTATTACCTAGATTTACAAAGCGAGCGTTATTAACTAGTTGAGAGTTAAATGTAGCTATGGAATTATCATTTGCTCTTAATGTGTCTAGAGCAACAAATGCCTCTAAACCAGTTAAGTCACTTATACCTTTATTAGATATGTCTAAAGTGTTTACGGCACTTACATTTGCACTATCTATTAAATTATCTAATACCGTATCATAACCTAAAGCGATTAGTTCTTGTTCAAAATTATCATCAGGAATTATAGTTTGTCCTGCTGGAACATTTATTTTGGATAGATTAAACGTGGCTTGAGCGGTTGGAATCCCACAAGCAGCCATGGTATTTTCTGTATAATTTATAGTAAAATTATTATCACCACTAGTAATACTCCATAAAGAGTTGTTACCGGCACTAGCCTCATCATAGATGATATTAGGAGCCGTGGTACATTGTAGGGTTGTGTCTAATAAGGGAACAGCTATTTCATTATTTGATAAGTCTAAAACTACCGAAACTGTTGCACCATTAAACTCAGGAAGTAATTGAATCGTAAATACTCTCTCACTAGGTGTGTTTCCGACTGAAATAAAAACATCTGTTTCATTAAAATTAGAAGCGGTAAAAGCAGAACCTACTCCGGTAGTCCCGTTAGTAAGTTGGTATAAGCCAACCATAAAATCATTAGGTTGAGCTGTCATTAATGAAATATTGAGCACAAACCCAATGATAATAAGTAATTTAATTTTCATAATATGTAGTTTGGTCAAAACTACAATCATAGCATAGAGTTTAAAATACCCTATTTGGGGTATATTTTACAACAGTTCAAGAGCTAAAGAAATTTTAACAATTTCAGCATTTTTTGATACATCAAGTTTTCTATAAATATTTTTTCTATGGGTATGGACACTATGCTTAGAAATAATAAGAATTTCGCTTATCTCTTGATTAGATTTTCCTTTTGCGATAAGCTTTATGATTTCTTTTTCCCTTTTAGTTAAGGTTTGAAATCGTTGCCATTGTAGAAGAGATTTTTCTCCCCATGGAATTATTTGCTTCAATACTTTTTCTAATCCACTTTGTTGGTGTGGAAAAAAAGTAGTGTTGAGGCTTAAAGTTTCATTCAATAATATCTTATTTGTGAAATAAGTAACCATTTTACCATTCATTGACACACATTGTAAATAGTCACTAACTTCATCAAAGTCATTTTTTAAATTTAGAATTTTAGCTTTGTTGATAGCATTTTGGTATAAATGAGGATTTGATATGGATGGTAAATATTCGATCCCAATTTCATAAAGCAATTCCATTTCTTGACCATAACTAAAAAATACATCGGCAAAAACTTCATACTCTAAGGTTTCTCTATCATTTACATAAACCGGTTGAGGTAGAAAATCTACTATCGAGTTAAAACTATTTCTATCATTTTGAAATAAGTGTTTTAACCTAAAGGCAAGATGTTGTGATTGAATGCGGTACTCTTTCTCGGTAAATAGATTCATTTCTCTATTTTAAATGAAGCTTAAAAACGTCACCGGCAAGATGGTTGATAATAGTAGACATCTCTTCAGGTCGCTCTAAAGTTGGATAATGGCCGCAGTTTTCTAGCTCAATATAACTGGTGTTATGCGATGATTCTTTAACTACCTTTTTCAGATATTCTTTGTTTACTGATGGGTCATGCGAGCCACTTACTATAACTTTAGGACACTTTAGATTTGTAAAAGACTTATATTGATCTGACCAATTACCATTAAATAAGTCTTCAGCTGTCGCAGATCTTACCTTGGGATTAGAATTTTTAAAATCACTGACTATTTGTTCTGTAAATTTTTGCTCATACACCGTTACAGATGCTGCACTTGCTATTTCTTCATCAGTAGATTTTTCTTTTAAAAAGGTCTGTAATGCTTCTACAGGTATAAAAGCTTCTTCAAAATTAATAGGCTTCTTAACAGGTGGCGCACTAAAAATAATCAACCCTTTAAGTTTCTTTATTTGATTTGCGATTTCCATAGCAAGATGACCGCCTAAACTGTTGCCTACCAGTAATATAGGTTGGTCATAACTATTAATAAGGGATGTTAACTCTTGTTTGTAAAACTGTAAACTAAAATCAATATTATCATCTGGATTCTCGTTAATTTCGTGCCCAGAAAGCGTAGGGATTAAAACTGAGTTATTTAACCTTAAATCTTTAAAAACTTTAGATGAAGATGAGTTTCCGTGAAGTAAAACGATGATGTTTTCTTCATCTGAGCTGATAAATGTACTTTTCATAAAATGTAGGTTACTCAAATTAAATCAATTTAATTTTCTTACAAAAGAAACCGATTGATTAATTTTAGTCAATCTCTTAATTTATAATATTTTGACTTTAAAAAAAATCATTTACATTATCATTATTGCGATGATTGCGTTTTTAGGCTATCAGGCGATAAGCTTTTTTGCAATAGAAGAAGATAAAATTAACTCGGTATATTTAATACCAAGTGACGCTATCTTCATCATGGAATTTGATGAGCCGCTAGAGAATATTGAAACACTCTCCACGAGTGCTCTATGGGATCATTTACAGACTAATGATCAAATTCATGAGATGTCTGCCAAAGTTAATGCGCTAGACTCTTTGTTTCAGCAAAAAAGTGATCTCTTTAATATGATAGGAGAACGCGATGTCCTACTATCTGCCCATATGATTAAGCGTGATGATTATGCTTTTCTCTATGTAGTGGATATGGATAAGTTATCGCGATTAGGCGTTATTAAAAATAATATTAATCAATTACTCAATAAGGATTTTAAAGTAACTAAAAGAAATTTTAAAGAAGTTGAAATTACAGAAATCACTGATCTAGAGTCCTTTGAAACTCTTTCCATTGCATTTGTAAAAAACCAAATGATTGCCTCATACACACATTCTCTAGTGGAGAAGTCCATAGATGAATATGAAAATCCACAAATCGGTAGAGATTTACAATTCTTAGAGATCCAAAAAGAGCTCAAAAAGAAAGGTTTATTTCGTTTATATCTTAATCATAAGCAACTTACCAGCTACTACAAAGTATTCTCAAATGAACCTAGTGCAATTGTTGAAACACTAGAAACCAATTTTAATTTCTCTGGATTTAATATAGATGAAGATGATGATCGTTTGTTAACCGCAACAGGTTATTCTAGCGGTAATGAGGTAATGGATGCGCTGGTAAAAGCGCTTGATGATTCGGGCACTGGTTCTATAGATGCTATAGGTGTTTTGCCTCAAGAAACAGCGCTGTACATGAGTTTTGGCTTTGAAGACTTTATCACACTACACGAGTCTTTTTACAATTTATTGGGTGAAAAACAGCCTGATATGGCGAAGCAGTATGAAGATGGAAAAACTAGAGTAGAAGAGTTCATAGACATCGATTTAGAAAATGATTTTTATAGCTGGATTGATGATGAGATCGCTTTCGCGAAAGCGGACTTCCCACAACTCAACGATAAGGACGGACTTGCCATTGCCTTTAAAACTAAAGACGTAGATGATAGTAATAAGCATTTACAGCACATAGAAAATCAGATTAGAAAAACAACGCCAGTAAAGTTCCAAACGGTAGAGTACAAAGGATATGATATTCACTATTTAAATATCAAAGGCTTTTTTAAATTAATATTGGGTTCGTTATTTGAAAACATAGAAAAACCATATTACACCACGATTAATGAGTACGTAGTTTTTAGTAATTCACCTATAACCTTGAAACTATATATAGATGCTTATGAATCTCAAAAAACCTTGTTTACAGACGAGTATTATCGTGATTTTATAGATGAATTTAGTAATTCTAGCAATGTGTTTTTATATGTAGACACCAACAAGCTAGCGCACGCTTCACAATCATATTTAAATGCTGATTCTAAGAAGGAGCTTCAAGATAATGAGAATTTCTTCTCGCAATTCACACAGTTAGGACTAGAGCTTAAAGCAGATGGGAACCATTTTAAGACTAAAGCCGTAATTCATTTTGATACAGATTATGATGTAGAGGCACAACGTCTTGAAAAAAAATCTGAAGGCATACCGTTTTCGGTTTTAGAAATTGAAAAGGAGGAAATTAGCAAGGAAACGATTTTTGATATTCCTGAGATTTTCCCTAACGATTTTACAGCGAACAGTTATGTAACTAAATTTAATACCGGTAAAACAGAAATGAAAGTATACCTAAAAGACGGTATACCACATGGACGCTATAAACTCTACTACTTTAATGGTGAATTAAAGATTTCTGGTCGTTTTAATAAAGGAGAAAAAACAGGAACCTGGCGAGCTTATACAAGAGATGGTAAATTATATCATAAAAAGAAGTTTTAGTAAAGCTAAATCTGTCACGCTGAATTTATTTCAACATCTCACTTTACAACGACGCTAGTGTATTGCTACCACCAGCCATAGAATTTCATTAACGGCAGATTTTAAATCAAGTTCAGAATGACAGATTACAATAATCCAGCCATTTGCTGCTGTAATTCTAACGCTTTAGCACGTGCAGCTTGAGCAAAGTCTTTTCCTTGAGATGCATAAATAATACCTCTAGAGGAATTTACTAATAAACCTACCTGATCATTCTTACCGTATTTTACAACCTCACTTAAAGAACCACCTTGAGCTCCTACACCAGGAACTAATAAAAAAGCATCTGGTACAATAGCTCTAATGTCACTTAAATACTCAGCTTTTGTAGCACCTACTACATACATCAAGCGATCACTATTTTTATATTGTGAAGCTGTTTTAAGAACCTCTTGGTATAGAGGTTTTCCGTCAACTGATTTAGTTTGGAAATCTGTGCTGCCGCCATTTGAAGTAAGTGCCAGAAGAATCGCAAACTTATCCTCAAAATCTAGAAAGGGTTCTACAGAATCCTTACCCATATATGGGGCAATAGTTACACTATCAAAACTTAGGTCTTCATAAAAAGCCTTTGCATATCTAGTAGAGGTATTGCCTATATCACCACGTTTAGCATCGGCGATGGTAAAGTGGTCCGGATAATTCTCGTTAAGGTAATTAATAGTTTTTTCCAGTGCCTGCCAGCCTTTCACACCATAAGCTTCAAAGAAAGCCGTATTAGGTTTATAAGCCACACACAAATCATGAGTAGCGTCTATAATCGCCTTTGCAAATGCAAAAATAGGATCTTCTTCCTGCAACAAATGAGCTGGTATTTTTTCAAGATCAACATCTAAGCCTACGCATAGGAAGGATTTCTTATCGTGAATTTGCTGGGTGAGTTGGGATAAAGTCATCGTGGTTGCATTGTCTCGGCGGATGCAATCCGCCCTTACTGGTTAGGCTACTTCGTTTCTAGTTTCCGCTCATTGCATGCGAGGTTACAAACCTTCATCTGTCATTTTTAACTTCTCGGTATTATCCACCAGTTGAAGTTCATCTATAATCTTTTGAATATCACCATTAATGATATTGTCTAGGTCATATAAAGTCAGGTTGATACGGTGATCTGTAACACGACCTTGTGAGTAGTTATAAGTTCTAATTTTGGCACTACGGTCACCAGAACTTACCATGCTCTTACGCTTCTCAGAATCGGCTTCCATTTTCTTTGCAAGTTCCATTTCATATAAACGAGAACGTAAAACTTTTAAAGCTTTTTCCAGGTTTTTATGAGATGATTTTTGATCTTGACAACTCACGATCATTCCGGTAGGCTCGTGGTGTAATTTTATAGCACTATAAGTTGTGTTTACAGACTGTCCACCAGGACCAGTAGAAGTTGTACGTTCTATACGTACTTCAGTCATATCTAGTTCTACGTCAAATTCTTCTGCCTCTGGAAGAACCATAACTGTTGCTGCACTCGTGTGAACACGACCTTGAGTTTCAGTTTGTGGTACACGTTGTACACGGTGCACTCCAGCTTCAAATTTAAGTGTTCCATAAACATCTTCTCCATTTACTTCTAGAATGATCTCTTTATAACCACCACTAGTACCATGACTGGTATCAACTACACTCGTGCTCCATCCTTTACTAGAGCAGTATTTTTCATACATTCTAAAAAGATCTCCAGCAAAAATACTCGCCTCATCACCACCAGCACCAGCACGTATTTCCATTACAGCATTCTTAGCATCTTCTGGGTCTTTAGGCACCAGCATCATGCGTATTTTTTCTTCTAATTCAGGTATAGCTTCTTTAGCTTCATCATACTGCATCTGCGCCATTTCAACCATGTCTGCATCGCTACCATCTGCTATGATTTCTTTTGCTTCATCAAGATTTGCCGTAAGAGTCATGTACTCTTCACGTACTTCCATTAAAGCTTTAAGGTCTTTATATTCTTTAGTAAGTTGAACATATCGCTTTTGATCAGAAATAATATCAGGTTGGATGATTAAATCATTAACCTCGTCAAAACGATTTTTTACTATATTTAATTTATCTATCATGGTCTATATCAAGTCCTGCGAAAATACAAAATTCGGCCCAATTTTTTACTATATTAATCTCTATGAAAACAATTCTCAAAATAGGATTAGGTGGCGGCTGTCACTGGTGTACTGAGGCTGTTTTTCAAGCAGTGACTGGTGTGGTAAAAGTAGAGCAAGGATACATTTCTAGTGAGACACCTTATGATTCTATGAGTGAAGCTGTTATCGTTCATTTCTCTACTCTAGTTGATCTAGAGCAACTTATTGACGTTCATTTAGAAACACATGCTTCAACACAACAACATAGTAGGAGAGAAGACTATCGTAGTGTGGTATATTTCTTTGATGTAGAGACTGAAAAAAAGGTGAAGTCTATTATAAATACGCTTTCGCGTAAGCGTAATAAAAAATACATCACTGCAGTGTTACCTTTTGTAGCATTTGAACCATCTCGCGAGTCCATCCAGAATTACTATAAAACCAGACCAGACGCGCCATTTTGTAAAAGATATATCGAACCGAAGTTAAAATTAGTTAGCGAAATACTTAAAAGTTAAACGTCTGTCTCAGGTAGTCGACGAGGCTTTTATTATAAACCAATGTGCCTTGACAAGCCCGGTGTGACTCTTTAGATCTTAATATTCAAAAACTCCAAATTCACTATCAATAGTCAACTTTTTAGAGCTTGCAGCTTCTACACGACCTATGATTTGTGCATCGACATTAAAGGATTTTGAGATATCAATGATTTGCTGTGCAATAGATTCATTTACATAGAGTTCCATACGATGTCCCATATTGAAAACTTGGTACATTTCTTTCCAATCTGTACCAGATTCTTCTTGAATCATTTTGAAAAGTGGTGGTAATTCAAACATGTTATCCTTGATGATATGCAAGTCATTTACAAAGTGTAAAATTTTAGTCTGTGCGCCACCAGAACAGTGTACCATACCGTGTAGATCTGCACGATTTACATCGCTCAAAATCTTTTTAATAATAGGAGCATAAGTTCGAGTAGGAGAAAGGACTAGTTTACCTGCATCTAGAGGACTACCTTCAACTGGATTAGTCAAATTTTGAGATCCAGAATACACTAAGTCTTCTGGTACGGCTGCGTCAAAACTCTCTGGAAATTTTTGAGCTAGTGTTTTATTAAATACATCATGTCTAGCGCTAGTGAGACCATTTGATCCCATACCGCCATTGTATTCTATTTCGTAAGTAGCCTGACCAGAACTAGAAAGTCCTACGATAACATCACCAGCTTTAATGTTTGCATTATCCACTACATCGCTACGTTTCATACGTGCCGTTACTGTAGAATCTACGATAATAGTTCTTACTAGATCACCAACATCTGCTGTTTCTCCACCTGTAGAAATGATTTCTACACCATGTTTTTTAAGATCTGCAATAAGCTCTTCAGTACCATTAATAATCGCACTGATCACCTCACCAGGAATTAAGTTTTTATTTCTACCTATCGTGCTAGAAAGTAAGATATTATCTGTCGCGCCTACACAAAGCAAGTCGTCTACATTCATGATAAGTGCGTCTTGAGCAATACCTTTCCAGACTGCAATGTCTCCTGTTTCTTTCCAGTACATGTATGCTAGACTACTTTTAGTACCGGCGCCGTCTGCATGCATGATAAGACAATGATCTTGCGAACCGGTCAACGAATCAGGAACGATTTTACAAAAGGCTTGTGGAAACAGTCCTTTGTCTACATTTTTTATCGCGTTATGTACGTCTTCTTTGCCAGCGCTTACACCACGCTGCGCATATCTTTTGGAAATGTCTTGGCTCATATGGCAAATTTACTATTTACATATAATTATGAGGTATGAAGTTCTAAGTATTAAGTAAAAAGTATGAATAGGTTGTTAAGAAATGAATTTAAATAAAACCATTCTGTTTTTTAAAATGTGGTTCCTGTTTCTTATAACCACGCTTTCGCGAAAGCGTTTATTAAAAAAAGCCTCTAATAATTAAATTAGAGGCTTTTATATCATTTATGTTTTAGTTAGACTAACGTGTAAATAATAATTCACGGTACTTAGTCAGTGGCCATAATTCATCGTCTACTAATAATTCTAGTTTATCACAGCTATAACGTATCACGTCAAAGTAAGGTTTTACTTTATCACAGTATTGAGCGGCAAGTAGAATTGGTTTTTAAAATAGAGTAATATAACCTTAAGTGTATTTTTGTTTTTATAATTTTCTGAGTTTCAATTTTAGATCATATTTGTTAATACTTACTAATTTTAGCTCAATTCCATCTTTAGCATCACCATCGTAGCTGTCTTTAAAATAAGTCATTAATCCTTGAGTTAATGAGTCTGTATGTTTTGCTATTTCTCCAGAATACCAAGTGAAAATTTTGATAGGTATTTGATTTCTGTTATAATCTATGTGTATTTCTTGATTAACAGCAAGTTGATTCTTAACACCTCCAAAACTGGAGTAAACTTTTATTTTAGATTCAGATTTTATTATTGAATCGTTATTAACTATTGTTTTAGTTTTACATTTTGTTCTAAATTTATTGGTGTTAAATTTAATTGAAAATGGTTCGCGGTGATTGCTCAAGTCGCCGTTTACATCAATTATTATTTCATTAAAAAATAATAAGCTATCTTTTTGGTGAGAGATTGATACTTTAGGTGCTTTCCCTTTTAGCTTATAGATTCGTAAGTTGTCTTTTTCGTATGAAATTAAATGAACATCAGGATTTTCAGGATTAATATAGATATATCGTTTAAAAATTTTCTTATCGTGTTTGCGAATTTCGTCATATTCAATAACAGTATCAAAATGAAAAGTGAGTGAGTCTAGTCTTTGACTGTTCGCATTAAGAGCGATAAGAAGTATTAATAATAATGGTATATAGTTTTTGAGCATTCTATTTTTTTAATGACTTTCTCGAAAGTATAAATATAAGAAAAGCCTCTAATAATTAAATTAGAGGCTTTTATATCATTTATGTTTTAGTAATACTAACGTGTAAATAATAATTCACGGTACTTAGTCAGTGGCCATAATTCATCGTCTACTAATAATTCTAGTTTATCACAGCTATAACGAATCACGTCAAAGTAAGGTTTTACTTTATCACAGTATTGAGCTGCAGTATCTTCAGCACTTTTTGCGTTATTTGCTTTTTTACGAGCTTCAGTCATTTCTGTAATTCCTTTATTGATCTTCTCAATATGCTCTGAGATTTCTTCAATAAGAATCATTTGCTCTTTTGCTACTTTCTTGAATTCTTTACCATAGATTTCTTTTAATCCTACTACGTTTTCTATCAATCTGTTTTGATATTTAACTGCTGTAGGAATCACATGATTACGTGCGATATCACCTAGGATACGTCCTTCAATCTGGATGCGCATTGCATATTCTTCAACTTCAATTTCATAACGAGATTCTGTCTCGATCTTACTCATGATGTTTAAGTCTTCAAAAAGCTTTATAGTTTTCTTAGAAACTTTTGCTTTAAGAGCTGTAGGCGTCGTTTTATTATTACTTAAGCCACGTTTTTTAGCTTCTTTTTCCCATGCTTCCCCATATCCATCACCTTCAAAACGTATCTTTTTAGATTGCTTAATGTACTCACGTAATACATTAAAGATAGCTTCGTCCTTCTTAAGCTTTTTGTCTTTAATTAGAGCATCTACTTCAGATTTGAACTCAATTAATTGTTGTGCAACAATCGCGTTTAAAACGGTCATTGGGTTTGCACAGTTTGCTGTAGAACCTACGGCGCGTAATTCAAATTTATTTCCTGTAAACGCAAATGGTGATGTGCGGTTACGGTCTGTATTATCTAAAATTACTTCTGGAATTTTACCAACAACGTTAAGTTTAAGGTCTGTCTTCTCTTCTGGAGAAAGCTTTCCATCAGTTACTTTTTCAAGTTCGTCAAGAACTTTAGTTAATTGCGAACCGATGAATACAGAAATAATAGCCGGTGGCGCTTCATTTGCTCCTAAACGGTGGTCATTTGATGCACTAGCGATGGTAGCTCTAATTAATTCTTCATTATCATGTACGGCTTTAATCGTATTTACAAAGAATGTCAAGAATTGTAAATTCTTCATAGGTGTGCTACCTGGAGATAGTAAATTCACACCAGTATTAGTAGCTAGAGACCAGTTGTTGTGTTTTCCAGAACCATTTACTCCTGCAAATGGCTTTTCATGGAATAATACTTTAAAATTGTGACGTGAAGCTACTTTGCGCATCACATCCATTAATAAAGAGTTATGATCTACCGCTAGATTTGCTTCTTCAAAAATAGGAGCAAGCTCAAACTGATTAGGAGCCACCTCATTATGACGTGTTTTAACAGGTATACCTAATAGCATACATTCTGTTTCCATGTCACGCATATAGTTCAATACTCTAGAAGGTATAGATCCAAAGTAATGATCATCTAGTTGTTGTCCTTTAGCAGATGAGTGACCTAATAATGTACGACCAGCTAGTTGTAAATCTGGACGTGAGTCAGCAAGTGCAGCGTCTATTAAAAAGTATTCTTGTTCCCATCCTAAAGTGGCGATTACTTTAGAAACGTTTTTGTCAAAATATTTACAAACATCAGTTGCTGCTTGATCTACCACTTGTAATGATCTTAAAAGTGGAGTTTTATTATCTAGGGCTTCTCCTGTGTAAGCGATAAATACAGTAGGAATACATAGGGTAGTTCCCATTATAAAAGCTGGAGATGTAGGATCCCAAGCAGTGTATCCACGAGCTTCAAATGTGTTTCTTATTCCACCATTAGGGAAAGAAGAGGCATCTGGCTCTTGTTGAACTAATTGTCCGCCACCAAATTTCTCAATCACTTCACCATCCATTTCTAGTTCAAAGAAAGCATCATGTTTCTCTGCAGTTCCACCAGTAAGAGGTTGAAACCAGTGCGTGTAGTGTGTTGCGCCATTTTGGATAGACCATTCTTTCATACCTGTTGAAATATGATCTGCTACTTCACGACTTATTTTTGTGCCGTTTTCCATAGCGTCTATGACACTTTTATAAGCTTGCTTCGTCAAATGCTGACGCATCGCGTGCTTATTGAAAACATTCTTACCGAATATTTCACTACGACGTTTAGGTTCATTCACTTCAATAGGCTGGCGATTGAGTGTTTCTTTTAAAGCATTAAATCTTAATGTAGACATGATGTGGTGTTATTTTTATAATAATACACCGCAAAAGTAACACTTTTTATAAATCAACCCTTGTTTTTTTAGGGATGTAATATCAACAAAACATTAAAATATGTGAATAACCCCTTAGTTATGATAGGGTGGCGAAGGCGAGGTAAATGAATAGCAGGTAGGCTGCTAGATATAGTATACCTTTATATCTTGAAATATTATAAGCTTTAGGTAAAAACGCTAGTGGTAATAAAGCAAACGAGATGCCTAACATCCAGTAGATATCATTATTTAATAATCCCATTCCTTCTGGGTTGATCTGTATAGGTTGGATTAAAGCGGTGATACCGAGAACTGATCCTATATTAAAGATGTTTGACCCTATAAGGTTTCCTAATGAAATTGCCTTCTCTTTTTTTAATGCGGCTATTATAGAAGCTGCTAGTTCAGGAACAGATGTTCCTAAGGCTACCATGGAAACTGCAATGATACTTTCGGGAATTCCTAGACTAGCTGCAATATCAACAGCACCTTTAACTAGTAACTCACTTCCTTGCCATAATGCGAGTCCTCCTAAGACTAAAAACATGAAAATCTTCCACCATTTAGTTTCTTGTAATTCCTCTTCAACATTAACAGCTTCTGGATTCTTGCGAGCTCGTCTTATAAGTAAAACCAAGAAAATGACTATTCCACCTAATAAAACGCCACCTTCCCATCGCACTAAGTTGTTGTCAGATAATAAAAGAATATATAATACGATACTAAAAGCCATCATCCATGGCCAGTTAAATTTAAAGAAATCTTTGTCAATGGCTAGTGGTGCGATGAGTGCTGTTGCTCCTAATACCAAAGCGATATTTGCAATGTTAGAACCTATAACATTACCTAAAGCTAATCCAGAAAGTCCATCTAATGCAGATTGAATACTGACAATTAATTCTGGAGCACTAGTAGCAAATGATACTACTGTGAGCCCAATGATCATTCTAGATAGTTTTAACTTTAAAGATAATCCCACAGATGATCTTACTAGAAATTCACCACCTATGACTAAAAGAACTAAACCTATTAATAAATAAAATAAACTCATAAGAGAAGAAGGTATAGAATGATTTATAGAATAACTAGGATGGTTTAATTATGGGGTAACCTCACATATACAACGGAAACCTGTATTCAGTTCTTTAGCCTCATAATAAGATAGTGATTTATATAAAGGTAAGTAAGGTCCGTTTTTAGACAATTCTTTCATTTCAAAAACAGCCATGTGATAGTCGTCTTGAATTCTTCTGAATTTGTAAAAATCTCCAGCATAGCTATAGATCTCATCTTGATAGGTAAGTAGTTTTAATTGCTTGTCTAGTAAGTTTTGAGCAGCAATCATCTCTTTCTCACTAGGTAGTCGATAAGAAACTTTTGTTGGATATTGGGATCTTTGATTCTCATTCTTACTGCGTATACCATAAACTGCGTTTACCATATCTGTGCGCCATTTACAGAATAGCTCAGCTTTTTCTTGTGATACGTGAACTACAGGATGCCATTGGTAATATGGGTGGCTGGTATAGTTTCCTAGTGTGAGTTTAGGAGTTACCATTAATCTAGGGTCTAATGTAGCTCCTATCATTAATCTTGTACTACCGTTATATGGTTGGAAAACAGAGTCTGCTTCTAATCCATAGGATGGGTAAGATTTCATTTTCTCATGTTTCTTCTCAGACCAGTAGTTGCCTAAATGATCTAAAAATTCAGAATACATAAGGTTAGTAACAGGTACTCTATCAATATACAACTTGTCGGTAAGTTTAATGGTTCCAGGTGGGATTGATGTGTCTTCTAACTCAATCGCAACCTCAGTATTGCTAGGTTTAGGTCCACAGCTGATGGTTAAAATAATAAGGATAAATAATGGTAATGGTAATTTTTTTAATAAACTCATTTAAGTAAAACTTAGCTGTTAAAAACATTTAATATCTTAAGACTACAAGGTTACAAATTTAGACATTACATTGACGACTTTTGCAACTACTTAACATCAACTTTTATAATAACACATCACAACTATGAAATTTTTTATTGACACCGCAAACCTAGATCAAATTGCCGAAGCCCAATCGATGGGTGTCCTAGATGGAGTAACCACTAATCCTTCTCTTATGGCAAAAGAAGGTATAACAGGTAGCGAGAATATTTTAAATCACTACAAGAAGATATGTGATATTGTTGATGGACACGTAAGTGCCGAGGTGATTTCAACAGATTTTGAAGGGATGGTTAAAGAAGGAGAAGCACTAGCTGCAATGAATGACCAGATCGTTGTAAAGTTACCTATGATTAAGGATGGTGTAAGAGCTTGTAAGTATTTTAGTGATAAAGGTATTAAGACTAATGTCACTTTAGTTTTTAGTCCAGGACAGGCATTACTTGCAGCAAAAGCAGGTGCCACTTATGTATCTCCATTCATAGGTAGATTAGACGATATATCTACAGATGGTTTAAACCTAATTGCTGAAATCAGAATGATTTATGATAACTATGGTTTTGATACAGAAATTCTGGCTGCATCTGTAAGACATACCATGCATGTGATTGACTGTGCAAAATTAGGGGCAGACGTTATGACAGGACCATTAAGTTCGATTGAAGGTTTATTAAAACATCCATTAACAGATATAGGTCTTGCAAAATTTCTTGCAGATTATAAGAAAGGGAATTAAGAGATAGCTCAGTTATTAAATAAAAAAGGCTCGCATTGCGAGCCTTTTTTATTTAATCTTTATCTGTTAATATAACCCAACAGCGTTGTTTCTATTTGATAATGAAATAGATTAATACTAGGGTCTATTATCGTGAGATTTTTATCAATTACCATGCTGCGATTATCATTGCGCAATGCTAATTGTGCGGTCACCGGTGAGGTGTTTAGGATTTGATACTCCATGTTAGAGTTAAAACTATAACGCTCATAAGCTTCTTCCCATTGATTACCTTCAGAATCATCTAGATTAATACCTATAAAATCAATCTCAGGATACTTAAGTCTTAAATCTTTAATTTTATCGTGTACTCTTATTGCATATTCACGCTCATCATCAGACCAGAAGAATAAGACCGTCAGTTTCTTTACACGCTCAGATAATTCCATTTTATCCCTATTAGTGTTTTGGATCTTAATGTTAGGCATTTCATTACCAGGATCCAGTTTAATGTAGGTAGATGCTGTAGTAGTAATTCTGTTTTTTAACTCAGCATCGTCAGTCATGCTTGTGAATAAGTCAACTAATTCATTAATCTCATTAGCATTTTTACGATTCATTATGAAATGTTGCGTAATGTTAGAAGCAAAAATATCTTTAACTATTCCACGTGAAAATAAACTATCAATTACAGCCAGTCTCTTCTTTTGATATTTTAAACTAGATCGGTCTACCAGCACACCTGATCCTAATTCTTTTGCCAGGCTAGTAAATGCAAGGTTAGAAATCAGGGAATTTACATAAGGTCTGAAGGCTATATTATTAAGTAGTGATTTGTCATCTATGTCAAAATCTTTTCTGTAAGAATAAAATGAAGGCGGCAATTCTTTACTTTCTAAAAAATCATTTTTACCATAGTGTACAAAAGGAAAGCGCTCTATTTTTGACCACATTGAAAATTTAAAAACCTTATCTGCATGGCACAAAAAATCTGGATCTAGTGAATGTTCTTCAGCAATAGATTCTAGATTTAATATTCTAGCCTCGGTAATGCTATCTAACACTTTTTTAAATTCTGTATGTGATAACTTATAATTATTAAGAAATTCACGATCATCTTTTTCAATTTGCACAAAAAGATTAATAAGATAATTATTTTCTTTTGAATGTGTTCCAGAGAAAGCTAGAGTTTCATCAAAGGCCTTAGTATTAAGCCTTAAAACAGTGCTGTCTCCAGGTGAAAGATATACAGACTGATATTCTCCAGGATGTGCAAATGTATATAGACCAGGTTTAAGTGAGTTATACGATTTTGAAAAAGAACCATCTGCCGCTAAAGGAATTGTATCTGTTAAGCCATTAAAATCTTTTAAGGTTACAAATTCTTTATGAGCATTGATAATTTTACCTGAAATATGAGTAACAGCATTAGAATTATCTTCCTTACATGAGGTAAATAGTAATAGTACTCCAGTAATTAAGGAGCTAATAAGAAGATAATTACGCTTTCGCGAAAGCAGACTATAAAAAATCATTAACGGTACTCATTTGGGCTAATAGCAAAAGAAACATTTATATGTGCGATAACTAGTTAATGAGCTGTTAAAAACAACAAAATCAATGTGGTAAATACCTAATAATATCAGTACTTTTGCACGCT
Organism: Nonlabens ulvanivorans; assembly: GCF_000732625.1. Lineage (GTDB taxonomy): Bacteria > Bacteroidota > Bacteroidia > Flavobacteriales > Flavobacteriaceae > Nonlabens > Nonlabens ulvanivorans. The sequence goes on along the minus strand of NZ_JPJI01000026.1, from coordinate 320,602 downwards.
CAAAGACAAAAATATGTTATCAGTTTCTAATTTATCTGTTCAATTTGGTAAACGCGTCCTTTTTGATGATGTTCACGCAAAGTTTGGTGGTAGTAATTGTTATGGAATTATAGGTGCAAATGGAGCCGGTAAATCTACATTTTTAAAGATTTTAACTGGACAAATGGAACCTACAAGCGGTCATGTCTCGTTAGAGGCTGGTAAACGCATGTCTGTTCTTGAGCAAAATCACAATGCCTATGATGAGGTTACGGTTCTAGAAACGGTGCTGCAAGGTAATAAGCCTTTGTATAAATTAAAGACTGAAATTGATGCTCTTTACGCAGATTATACTGATGAGAATGCAGAGAAGATAGGAGAGCTGCAAGTACAATTTGAAGAAATGGATGGATGGAATGCAGATAGTGCTGCGGCATCTTTACTTTCTAACTTAGGTATAGGTGAAGAGTACCATTACACCTTAATGGGTGATATGGATAATAAACTTAAAGTACGTGTGTTACTTACTCAGGCATTATTTGGTAATCCAGATGTTCTTATAATGGATGAGCCTACTAACGATCTGGACTATGAAACAATCTCGTGGTTAGAGCACTTTTTAGCAAATTATGAGAACACAGTCATTGTCGTATCGCATGACCGTCACTTTCTAGATGCTGTATGTACACATATTGCAGACATCGATTTTGGTAAAGTAAATCAATACAGTGGTAACTACACGTTTTGGTATGAATCTTCACAACTTGCGGCTAGACAAAAAGCACAAGCTAATAAGAAAGCCGAAGAGAAGAAGAAAGAGCTTCAGGAATTTGTCGCACGTTTTAGTGCAAACATGGCAAAATCTAAACAAGCAACTTCTCGTAAGAAGATGATTGATAAATTAAATATTGAAGAAATCAAACCTTCATCACGTCGTTATCCTGCAATTATTTTTGAAAGAGAAAGAGAAGCTGGAGACCAAATCTTAAATGTAGAAAAACTTGCTGCATCAATTGATGGAGAGGTGCTGTTTAAAGATGTCGATATCAACCTGGCAAAAGGTGATAAAGTAGTTGTGTTTTCTAGAGATAGCCGTGCAACGACCGCTTTTTATCAAATAATAAATGATAAAATGAAAGCAGACGCAGGTACTTTTATGTGGGGAATTACTACAAATCAAAGCTATTTACCAGTCGATAATGCAGAGTTTTTTGACGTTGATTTGAACTTAGTGGACTGGTTAAGACAATATGCTCAAACTGAAGAAGAGCGTGAAGAAGTTCACTTACGTGGATTTTTAGGTAAGATGATTTTCTCTGGTGAAGAGGCACTGAAAAGTGCTAGAGTACTTTCTGGAGGAGAAAAAGTGAGATGTATGCTATCTCGTATGATGATGAAGAGAGCAAATGTTCTTATCGTCGATGAGCCTACTAACCACCTTGACCTGGAATCTATACAAGCTTTAAATAATAGTTTAAAGAATTTTAAAGGTACGGTACTGCTTACGACACATGATCATGAGTTTGCACAAACGGTAGGTAATAGAGTGATTGAATTAACACCTAATGGAGTTATCGACCGTTACACAACATTTGAAGAGTATATGGATGATAAAGCAATTAGAGAGCTAAGAAATAAGATGTATAATTCTTAAACTTCCAATGTTATAAAATTAAAAAACCCATTTCTGTTTTTAGAAATGGGTTTTTTAGTAGGGTATATTTTAAGTCTATTCAGACTTAGTTTTTTTATTTTTAAAATACTCAAATCCTCGGTATAACCCTAAACCTACTAAGAAAATTGAACCTACTAGTTGAAAATTAGAGACGTCTTTATTTAACATAAATCGCTCATAAATCTTCCAAGCTCCTAATCCTAAAAAAGCGAGTCCTAGAAAAAATTTGATGGACTCTTTATTCTGCATTTTTATTAATCAAAGCATTATAGGCCACGACAAGCCCGTAAACTACTATTGCTACTGATAAGACTACTCGCCATGTGGGCATTTCTTGTCCTAGAATAAAATGATTGTATAGTCTCCAAGAACCAAATCCAATCATTACTGCGGCAATGATACCTCCTAAAAATGGGTTTCTAGTTTTCATATTTAAATATATGAAAGCAAGATAATAAAAAAACGCTCCTATTAAAAAATAGGAGCGTTTCATTGCCTTGTTTTTGAATAAGCAATTAGGCGTTAAAATATTTTGAATTCCATATGGCGGTATTAAAATTTTTACCTTTTGCAAAAGAATAGTAGAGAACTATTGCCGCAACTGATTTGAACATAAAAAAGAAAATTAATACGAATTGAATCCCGCTAGTTTCTGGTGAGAAAACGCCTCCAGGTACAAGTGCACTTATCAATAAACTCACTAATAAAGTTGAGACTATTAAGTTTTCAAAACATTTAAAGGACCAAGCCCATATTTTTCTCATCGGACTTAAATCATTTCCCCATTTATGAATCAAATAAAAGTATCCATTTCCTATAGGAGCAAAAAGTAATGGGTCATCAGCATTTTCTAATTTAAACATTTTTGAAGGAGCGACTATCTTAAAACCTTTCATAGTGATATGATGTCTCTTTTCCATTTGCTTAATAATGCTCACGGCTTCTTGAGGAATCTCGTTTTTAAAATACTTAGTATCTAGAAATCTCAATCTATAATCCACACATATGTCCCTTATTTGATCAATATGATATATGCGATTGGTCTCTAGTAAATCAAGGTTAAATTGATTGCGAGGAGTTGGTTTTTGAGGGCTTTTCATGCGAGCCATAATAGCATCCTCTTTCAACTGATCATCTTTGAGAATTTGAGATACTTGTTCTAGAATATCAACCTCTTGATACTTTTTATCTCTAGCTTTCTGTAGTTGTTGTTCAATATCTGTGCGCTCAAACATAAATTCCTATAATTAGATATTTAAAAATATGAGGAATTTTTTAAATTTAAAAACTCCTTCACAAACTATGTCGTAAAGGAGTTTAAAAGCTATCAGTTAAAGATATATTTTAACGTAGTTCTACTCCAGCTTGTTTTTCTAGTTGCTGTTGTATTTTTTGCATCGCTTTATCGATTTGTTTATCAGTAAGTGTTTTTACTTCATCTTGTAATAAAAAACTTAATGCATAGGATTTTTTACCTTTTGCAAGATTTTTACCTTCATAAACATCGAATAGTTGAACCTCTTTGAGGAGTTTTTTCTCAGTTTGTAAGGCAATATCATGTAATTCCTTAAAGCTAGTCTCATCGTTAACTAATAAAGCTAGATCTCTTTTAACAGCAGGAAATTTAGGTATTGCAGTTACCGATTTGCGATCTTCTTTTACTAATTTCAATACTTCATCCCAATAGATATTTGCATAATGCACAGTTGCATCTATATCAAATGATTTACATACCTTCTTTTTAACAACTCCAAGATCTGCGATTTTAGTACCGCTATTCAATGATATTCCTTCACTTAAGAAATCCATCTTAGTAGGTTTCTCATTTATTTTAGTAATACCTAATCTTTTAAGAGCACTTATTACGGCACCTTTTAAGTAAAAGAAGTCAGCCGTGCGAGATGTATTATTCCAACTTTGTTCATGTATAGCACCGGTAGTTATTAAACTTAAATGCTTTTGCTCTGTAAATTGTCTTTCTTGATATTGATGATAAGTATTACCGAATTCAAACAATCTTAAATTCTCTTGTCTACGGTTAATATTATGAGAAACAGCCTCTAGAGCCCCATAGATCATGCTTTGACGCATAACAGATAAATCACTACTTAAAGGATTTAACATGCGCACTTCATTCTTTGGAGATATTTGCTCTGTAAGTGTATGGTATTTATCAGAGGTAAGGCTATTTGCCATCATTTCATAAAAGCCTTGACCAGCAAGTTGCTGTGCTACTAGGTTTTGTAGTTTATGATTGTCTAACCTCGAACTTTTTGCAATACTAGCATTTAGTTTATCGCTAGTTTCTATGCGATCATATCCATAAACACGTAAAATCTCTTCAATGACATCTGCTGGTCTAGTAACATCATTGCGATATGCAGGAATTGTCAGACCTAATCCTGTTTCTGTTACATTATTAACGTGAATATCTAATGTTCTAAGAATACTCTTGATTTCTTCTTTAGGTATTTCCTTTCCTATTAAAGAATTGACTTTAGAAAAGGGAAGAAAAACCTGTTGGTCCTCAATTTTATGAGAATAAACATCAGTGATATCACTACTTATTTCTCCACCAGCAGTTTCTATTATTAATAAGGCAGCACGCTTAAGTGCATATTCTGTAATATTAGGGTCTATGCCACGTTCAAATCTAAAAGAAGCATCTGTGTTAAAACCATGACGTTTTGCCGTTTTACGTACGCTTACTGGATTGAAATATGCAGATTCTAAAAAGATAGAATTAGTCCCTTTTTTAACACCACTATTTAATCCACCATAAACACCTGCAATACATAATGGTTTTACACCATCACAAATCATTAAATCCTCTTCATGTAAGTCATGTTCTACCTCATCTAGAGTAGTGAACTTAGTTCCAGCCGGTAATGTTTTTACAACAATCTTATTTCCTTCAATGGCGCTTAAATCAAAAGCATGCAGTGGTTGACCTAACTCATGCATCACATAGTTAGTTATATCAACGACATTATTTTTAGGAGCAATACCTATGGCTTTTAATCTATTTTGAATCCAATCTGGAGAATCTTTTATAGTTAAACCTGTAAGTGTAACACCACAATATCTAGGTGCAAGTTCTGGTTGATCAATTGCTATATCAACTCTGTGTGAACGGTTGTCTACATGAAAACTACTTACAGATGGCGTGATAAACTCTAATAAATCTCCTTCAATCGCAAGTCCTGCTCTTAAATCACGTGCAACACCTAGGTGTGACATCGCATCAGATCTATTAGGCGTCAGTCCAATCTCTATAGTATAGTCATTTTCTATATTTATTACTTCACTAAATAATGTTCCTGGTTCTAATGATGCGTCTAGAACCATGATACCATCATGTGATGTACCTATGTTCAGTTCATCTTCGGCACAGATCATACCATGGCTTTCTTCACCACGTATTTTTCCTTTTTTGATTTTCCATGCCTCACCAGTTTCTGTGTATAGTGTAGTGCCTATGGTGGCTACCGGTACTTTTTGCCCAGCAGCTACGTTAGGTGCGCCACATACAATCTGCACTGTTTCAGTGCCTATATTTACTTTGGTAAGTTTAAGTTTATCAGCATTGGGATGTTTCACACATTCCAGTACGTGACCTACTACAATACCTTGCAATCCTCCTTTTACGCTTTCAAATTTCTCAATACCTTCTACTTCTAAACCTAGAGAAGTGAGCAAAGCTGCGTGCTCTTCAATTGATTCAGGAACAGTTATAAATTGACGTATCCAGTTGTAAGAAACCTTCATATAATTGTAGTTTTTTAAGGCAGTAAAGATAGTATTAATGGCGCTTTCGCGAAAGCGTATCCCATATAATCACATTAGGTTTATATCATCCAATGACCATGATGTACTATTTCTAAAACAGCAATGGCGAGTAACCATTTTTCCTCTTCTGGTGATGGTGTGTTGAGTAATGACATTATAGGTTGTCCAATAGCGTTTTCATTAAAGTTGTTTTTGAAAAGGCCTTCTTCAAAATCTGCATAATTAGGTGCAACATAAACGGTCGCTAATTTCTTGTCATTGATAATAACCTCATAGCTAGAATCACCAAAGCGATACCTGAAGTTACCCGAATTTATAGAAATCTTTGTCGGGTGAACGGCATTACCTATATAATTTCCTTGTGAGTTAAAGAGACCACCTGAATTTGTAATACTACCTAAATATTGATTATTGAGAGTAATGTATATGGTATCTTCTTTCACTTCATAGCCCAAGTTAAAAATCGTTGAGCCCACATAGAATTGTCCATCAGATCTAAAACCTCGCTCTATACGACTGAAAGCCATGATAGGTTTTTGATCTGTTGCATAAACGGTTCCTACTAGCCGTCTCGTCATTCCTTTAGAAAATTGATAAGTCATCCATGAAGATATATCTGTAAAACTACGATCACCCCAAGGAACAAGGGACTTTTTCATATAATCAACACGTGCCAGCAACTGCTGCTTTTCATTTTGAGTCTGCTGTGGTGACTTTTCTTTATTGGCTTTTCTTGCAAACCATCTTATTAAAAAAAACATTCCTACTACAAAGCCTATCATGGCTAGTGCAGTCAGTAGAAAAGTAAGAAAGATGAAAGTTTCCAATCTGAAAAGTATTTAAAGAAATGTTTCTAGTAATCCCATTTACGTTTTTGATTCAACTCTTCCATTTCTTCTAATGCTTCTTGTGGAATCACTTTTAAAAATGATGAGTGCTGTTCTATAGCATATTCAATTTTTTCTACGATGGATTCTACGCTTTCATTTTCATAATCGATATCTAGTGGTTCTTTAATGACCATAGATTGTAGAATATTACGTTTTTTAATACGTAGTCCTTTTTTATCAAAACTTCTACGGAAACCATCAATTACAATAGGAACAACAATAGGTTTATATTGTTTAATGATATGGGCAGTACCTTTTCTAATAGGTTTAAATGGTTTTGTAGTTCCCTGAGGAAATGTAATAACCCAGCCATCATTTAAGGCGACACCTATATTCTTAGTGTCATCTGGATTAACAGATCTATTTACTTCTTCTCCTTTTGCACGCCAGGTACGTTCTACGGTAATCGCGCCTACGTAAGCAAACACTTTCGGTAAAAATCCACTGGTCATGGTTTCCTTTGCGGCTACATAATAGATATTAAGTTTAGGGTTCCACAGATAACCTACGTTTTTAATAGAATCTTGTCTGCCAGATAAGGCAGCATTAAATACATGAAACATGCTTACCACGTCTGCAAAATAGGTCTGATGATTTGAAATGAAAAGAACACCTTGTTCTGGTAGGTTTCTCAAAATCTCACTTCCTTCAATCTGTAATTCATTAAAACCTCTAAAACGTCTGTGAGATAACACACCTAAAAAGCGTATTAAAAAACGTTTAATCCATAGTATATGTCCGAAAGGATTTTTTTTGAATAATCCCATAGAGTCATTTAAGTTTAAGGGACGGCTAAGATAGGGATTGTAAGGATACTAGCTGTTAATCACATTTAAAATCGTTTAATTTTTTAACACTTTTCTATAGTAAATTTTATCATTTATGTAGATGTGAGCAACATAATAACCTGATTGTAAATCTTGTAAGTTAATCATGTTTACAGTATGGTGATTTTCTAATACTAATTGACCTAGTTGATTATAAATTTTTACTGTTGAAATAGGACTCGTAGATTCTAAGAATAGTAAATGTTTAACCGGATTAGGGTATAAGGCTAGCTCAATCTGTTGTTCATCAGGTATAGATAGTGCTGCGTCCACCTGTGTTTTAACAGTGCCGTGTATATCTTTTAATAATAGTCTTTCATAAAATATTTGATGAGCCTCGTTTGTAGCGTGCACACCATCACCACTATTATATGCTGGTAATATTTGATTTCCGGCAGTGTTACCTATACCTGTCCAAAAATCTACAGCAAAAGTTCCAAAAGTGTTATATGTTTCTGTGACCATTTGTGTTTGTATAGCGACTTGACTTCCGTTTGCTGGAAAGTTACGTGGTTGTGGTGTTGCCACCCATAATGGTATTTGATTTTGAGAAGCCGTTTGAGAGATTAAACTATAATTATGCAATTGATCTGTTACAGGATAGTTGCCAGCTGCATCATTAGATGGTAGATTGATGATAATTCCATGTGCATTAAGGTTGACAGCCTTAGTTATATTCTTATCTATATTAATGGTTTTATTAACACCTGCAGGTATTGTGGTTCCAGTAGGTAAAATATTATAGGTAACAAATCCACCTTGTGCCAGATTTATAACCTCATAACGTGTGTCTAATTGTTCTAAGTAACGGCGGTATTTCCATACCCAAGCGTTATACTGGTTTGAAGGACCACTTCCAGCAGCTGTAGAAGAGCCTAGCACAATTATACGATAAACGGTATTGTCATTTGGTATAATTGTAACAGGTACACTGTCTATTACTTGGCTTCCATCACTTAATCTTATAATCACATTACTAGAAAGGGAATTGGGAACGGTAAAATCATAGCTCCGATCTGTGGAAGGAACTGTTGCTATATTGTTGAAGGTATTTCCACCATCGATAGAGTATTCTAAGGTAACCTGATCGATACCTTCACTAATCCACGATAATGGAACCGTTTTACCTACTTCCCAAGTTGATTGTTGTATGGGATAGGTGAGTAGCAAATTTTGTTGTGTAATAAATTGAGAGATAGGTGTGTTATCGATTTGTATTTCAAGAGCGTTGAGATAATAAAATCCATAACTGTTTGTATTGTTTGCACCAGCTGTTGCAGTAATCTCTATCTCGCCATTACTGTCTGGTTGCATATTATAAACCTCAATCTTTTGAGTTGTGTTATTTGAAGCGTTTAGGTTTACGACTTGAGTTGTGTTACCATTAACTGTATACGAAGTTTCACGATTATCAGTTACATTCATTCTAGAAGCAAAAAATGAAAAGCTGTAAAATTTATTAGGATCTAACTGTCTTAATTTAAATCCACCTGTCACCTGAGTGCCGCCATTAAATGAACTTGTGGCACCAAAAAAACTATCTCTACTTGCAGATTGAGCAACGTTCACCTGATATGAAGGGTCTAATGAACCTGATAGGTTAATATTTAACCAAGCGTCATGCACTTTGAGGTTAATTCCTGATGAAACACCTAAATGATTATATAATAATACACCGTTTGAATAGCCAGCTTGATAACTGGTTGAAATATTGTTGATGTATTCCCGACTTGCTAGATCTTCATTAGTAGAGCCAAAGTCTATAAATACACGTTCTTGAGCCAGTGCCACAATTGAAAGTAGTCCCAGTAGCACTGTTATAAAAAAAGCCTTTTTAGTCATGCCTTAAAGATAAACTTTCTTGTAACATAGTTTTAAATTCTGAGAGCATCATTGCAGTAGCACCCCAAACGACTTGGTTTTGTAGATAATAACATGGTACTGTTATATCTGTTGCATAGCTAGTAGAGAGTGTATGTTGGCTCACGTTTGTAGGGTCCATTAACTCATGTAATGGTACCTCTATGATAGATTTAACCTCGCTAGGCTGTCTTGTGAATTTTAATTCCGCTTTCGCGAAAGCGAGAAAAGGAGCTACCATATAATTACTAGGAGGAATATAGATAGGAGTGCCTGCAGTGATAATTTCTTGATGTTCTGGCATTATGCCTACTTCTTCATGAGTCTCTCTTATAGCGGTAACAGCATCATCTTGATCTTCTTCTTCCTTACGGCCGCCAGGAAATGCTATCTGACCACTATGAGCACCTTTAGAAATCATGCGTTCGATGAGAACAAAATGAGCGATATCTTTTACGGGATATACTAGCATCATAACAGCTGCCTTGCGAGGTGTTTTTTTACGTAGCGACTCGCGTTGCAATTCTTCTAGTCGTTCTACTGCAGCCATTTTAAGTTGCGCTTCAAAACCTGGTAAAGGCATTTTCTTTATTTTTGAAACCGAATCTTTAAATGCGTTAAATGAAATCAAATGGTCTGTTTTTTATATTAGTGATACTCTTTACTTTAAGTTGTAAAGATAGTTCACAAAAAGAAACGCCGGTACATGTTAAAATAGAAGAGACACGTACTAAAGAACAGGTCTTAAAAGAACGTAAGGAAAAAGAAATTGCTAGGTTCTATAAGCGCAGTGTTAATAGAAAAGGAGATAGTTTATTACCATATATTCCTCAAGATTCTGTAGAGGTTTTTTTTACTAGATATGCTCAAGAACATCCCGAGACTAAGGTGCTAATGACAACGACGTATGGTGATATAGAAATGGAATTGTTTGAAGAAACACCTTTATATCGAGCTAGTTTTCTGTTTTTGATTAATAATGGATATTTTGATGAGACCGTAGTACATCGAGCAGTTAAGGGATTTATAGTTCAAGCTGGGAATAGTGATAATATGATTACTGCACAGAAAAAGGGTAGTGCAGGAAATTATCAATTACCTATGCATATTTTACCCGACGTAAAACATTCTTATGGTACTTTGAGTAGTGCAAAGTATTGGGAGAATAACCCAGAAAACTGGCATAATCCTTTTGACTTTTTTATTTCACTACGTGCTACAAAACATCTGGATGGTGAGCACACTATTTTTGGTCGTGTTACTAAAGGCATGGATGTCGCCGAAGCGATTTCAAAAGTTGAAACCGATTCAAGAGACTGGCCTAAAACGGATATTTATATTGAGATGAGTGTGATGGAGTAAATGTTTTTAATACTTTGATTTTGAATGCGATAAAAGTTATATTATAGGGTAGTAGTTTTAAAAATAGAACATAAAAAAAACACCTTTTCAATAGTAGATAAGGTGTCTTTTAAATTATTATTAAAGGTCGTTTTTAGTAACGATATACAATGGCGTTAATATTCATACCAGCACCAACACTTGCAAACATGACTACATCACCTTTTTCTACTTTGTGTTGAGGCATTTTACCTCGTACTACTAGATCCATTACCGTAGGAACTGTAGCTACAGAGCTGTTTCCTAGTTTGTGTATAATCATAGGCATGATATCACGAGGTACTTCCATATCGTACAACTTGTAGAAACGTTCTACAATAGCCTCATCCATTTTCTCATTTGCCTGATGAATAAAGATTTTTTTCAAGTCTTTAATGTCAACACCAGCTTGATCCATAGCGGCCTTCATACCTTCAGGTACTTTAGAGAGTGCAAAGTTATAAATACGACGTCCATACATTTTAATGTATTTAGTCTTGTCTTGTAAGTCTTTATTATAAGAGGTTTCATTAAAAATAAAGAATGCCTCTTCTTCAGTATAAGTTGCTGTTGCCTGACCTAGTATACCGTGTTCGTCAGTGCTAGGTTCTACTACCACCGCACCAGCACCATCAGAATAAATCATCGAATCACGATCATGAGGATCTACTACTCTAGATAGGGCTTCAGAACCTATTACGAGGACTTTTTTTGCAAGGCCTGATTTTATAAAAGAGTCTGCTTGAGTCAAACCTAGAACCCATCCTGGACACCCAAAAAGGACATCATATGCTACACAAGCTGGGTTTTTAATACCCAGTTTGTTTTTAACTCGGCTTGCGAGACTAGGAACCATATCACTAGAACTACCGTCTGCTTTTACGTCTCCATAGTTATGAGCAACTATAATAAAATCTAATGTTTCAGGATCACACTTTGCATCGTCAATGGCTTTTTGTGCTGCAAAAGTTGCAATATCACTAGTAACGAGTTTGTCGTCCATATAACGACGTTCTTCAATACCAGTAATTGCTACAAATTTTTCAATTATAGTAGCATTGTCACTACCGAAGGAACTACCATCATTATTAAGGAACTCATGATTCATGAATTCTTCATTTTTTCTCACTACATCAGGTATATGACTACCTACTCCTGTAATTTTTGCTCTCATGTTCATCAACTTGTAAAGACAAAAAAAGTGATAAATGCGATGTTTTCCTAATAATTGAAAGCTTAATATATAGAACTTTTCTGTTGTTTAAGAATTTTCTACGTTTACAACGATTTCGTTGCGAATAATATAATGCACTGCATAGTAAATACCTGTTAAATTGCTGTATTACTAAAAAAGGCCAAATTAACTGCTGGTCAATTTGGCCTTTTTTTATTAAAATGTATAAACATTAAATGCTACATATACTCTTCCATAGGCGCACAAGTACACATTAAATTACGGTCTCCATAAGCATCGTCTGCACGACGCACGGTAGGCCAGAATTTATTATCTGCAATGTATTCTAACGGATATGCTGCTTGTTGTCTAGTATATGGTAGTTCCCAGTCGTCACTCGTTATCATCTGTAAAGTATGAGGACTGTTTTTAAGGACATTATTAGGATTATCACTAGAGCATTCTGCAATTTCTTTTCTAATAGAAATCATAGCGTCACAGAAACGATCCATTTCTTCTTTAGACTCAGACTCAGTAGGCTCAATCATCATCGTTCCATTTACTGGGAACGATACAGTAGGAGCGTGGAAGCCGTAATCCATCAAACGTTTTGCGATATCAACTACCTCAATACCATGTTCTTTAAAAGGACGACAGTCTATAATCATTTCGTGTGCCGCACGACCTTTCTCGCCAGTATATAGACATTCATAACTTCCTTTAAGGCGCTCTTTGATATAGTTTGCGTTGATAATCGCATACTCTGTAGATCGTTTTAAGCCTTCTGCACCTAACATACAGATGTAACCATAAGAAATTAAGCATACAGATGCGCTACCATATGGCGCAGCACTGATAGGTGTAATTGCCTGATCACCACCTGTTGGAATAATAGGATTACTAGGTAAGAATGGAACCAGTTGTGGCGCCACACATATAGGTCCTACACCAGGTCCACCACCACCATGTGGGATAGCAAATGTTTTGTGTAAGTTAAGGTGACAAACATCTGCACCGATGTTACCAGGATTCGTTAACCCAACTTGCGCATTCATATTTGCACCGTCCATATAAACCTGTCCACCGTTCTCATGGATGATACCTGTTATTTCTTTAATGGCACTTTCATAAACACCATGTGTAGAAGGATAAGTTACCATTAAAGCACTTAAGTTATCTTTATGTTTAAGGGCTTTTTCACGTAAATCATCTACATCGATGTTTCCGTTTTCTAGCGCTTTAGTAACGACAACTTTCATACCAGCCATCACTGCACTTGCCGGATTAGTACCATGCGCACTAGATGGAATTAAACAAATATCTCTGTGGTGATCTCCACGGCTATGATGATATGCTCGTATTGCCATTAAACCAGCAAACTCACCTTGTGCGCCAGAATTAGGCTGTAAAGAAGTACCTGCAAAACCAGTAGCTTCATTTAATTGAAGTTCTAATTTATTCAACATTTCTTGATAACCTTGAGCTTGATCAACTGGTACAAACGGGTGAATATTTCCCCATTGCGGATTTGAAAGTGGTAGCATTTCTGCAGCGGCATTCAATTTCATTGTACAAGAACCCAGCGCAATCATTGAGTGATTTAATGCTAGATCTTTTCGTTCTAATTTTTTGATATAACGCATTAATTCTGTCTCTGAGTGATAAGAATTAAATACTTCATAGGTCATAAACTCAGTTTGACGACCAGTTCCTAAATGAGTGCTATCTAAAAGTTCAGTAATAGGAGTAAAGTCTTTATTTACCGCTTTCGCGAAAGCAGAAACAATGTCATTCAAGTCTGCCAAAGAAGTAGTTTCATTTAAAGAAACCTGAACTGTTTCAGCATCTGGATAATAGAAATTGATTTCTAAAGCCAAAGCCTCTTTTTTAACGGCCTCAGCATCTACTTTAAAACTTAACGTATCAAAGAAGTTTTCGTTAGTTTGATAAATACCTAATTTCTCTACAGCGTCTGCAAGTGTTGCTGTTTGAGAATGTAATTTATTTGCGATAAATTTCAAACCACGTGGACCGTGGTAAACACCATACATACCAGCCATAACTGCTAGTAGTACTTGTGCGGTACAAATGTTTGAAGTTGCTTTATCTCTTTTAATGTGCTGCTCACGCGTTTGTAACGCCATACGCAGTGCACGTTTTCCATCAGTGTCTTTTGTAACACCTATAATACGACCTGGAATTTGTCTTTTAAATTCTTCGCGTGTTGCAAAATATGCTGCGTGTGGTCCACCATAACCTAGTGGTATCCCAAAGCGTTGTGTTGTTCCCACAACCACATCTGCACCCCAATGTCCAGGAGCTTCTAGTAGTACTAAGGAAAGTATGTCTGCAGATACTGCTATACGTATATTGTTCTCTTGGCATTTTTTTGCAAAAGCGGTATAATCTACTACATTACCACTAGCACCAGGATATTGTAATAGAATACCGTAATATCCTGCATTTACGTCTATTTCTTGTGGATTACCTTCTACTAACTCTATACCTAGAGGAATAGCGCGAGTCTTTAAAAGCTCTTTAGTTTGTGGTAAGGCATCTTGATCTACAAAGAATTTTACAACCTTGTCTTTTTTCTGAGCTCTTTCTCTTACTGAAAATAGTAATGTCATTGCTTCTGCAGCAGCAGTAGACTCATCTAGTAAAGATGCGTTTGCTAACTCCATACCAGTAAGATCAGTGATCATGGTCTGGAAGTTAAGTAAAGCTTCTAGACGGCCTTGAGCAATCTCTGCCTGATAAGGTGTATAGGCAGTATACCATCCTGGATTTTCCAAAATATTTCTTTGGATTACCGCAGGTGTTATAGGAGCGTTATAACCTAGACCTATATAAGATCTAAATTGCTTATTCTTATCACCTAATTTTTTAATATGAGATAAAAACTCATATTCACTCATAGCAGTATCTAGCTGTAAATCTTGTTTAAGGCGTATGTTTTCTGGAACGGTTTCATAAACTAGTTGGTCAATAGATTCTACACCTATTGTTTCTAGCATGGGCGCAAGGTCTGCCTTGCGAGGTCCGATATGTCTTAGGGCAAAACGATCTGTATTCATAGTACTTATATGGTCTATTTGAGATAGTGCAAAAGTAGTCGTTTAAGACTTTTAAACTAACAAGCGTTCGCAAGAAATGGATGTATTTTTCAACCTTTTTAACCTAGTTATTAACTATGCGCTGTAAATTTGAATGATGAGGTTATTAAAATTAATTCTAGACTTTTATATACGCAGTAGTTTACACGTGGCAATTTGCTTTGTGGCTTTGGCTATTGTTTATAATAACGTCTATGAATTATATGTTCCTTTTGGATATTATATTTTTTTATTTTGCTCTGCCATTGCAGGATATAACTTAATTAAATACGGCTTTTTATGGCTTAAAAAGCCACTAGGGTTTAACATCACTTATAAGTTGTTATCACTTATGGCAACAGTAATTGCTTTGGCAGTTTTAATAAAACTAGAAATAAGTGGTTATGCGTTGATCTTATTAATGATGATAACAGCAATCAACTTGTTATATGTTTTACCCATTTGGAAAGGTCATGGATTAAGGTATAGCCCATTTTTTAAATTGTTTTCTGTTTCTATTGTTTGGGCTATTTTAATTATCGCTATACCTCAATTTTTATATTATGAAACAATACCTGCTGCACACCTGATTAATGACTATAAATTGAGTTTTTTGCCTAGTCATTATATCGAGCTTCATACTTTAAAAATTTTCATTTTAGTAATAGCGCTTTGTATACCTTTTGAAATTAGAGACTTAAAATATGATGAGGAACAACTACAGACATTACCACAAGTACTAGGAGTTCAAGTATCTAAATATATCGGATTGTGTTTATGTGTACTTTATCTCTTATTGCTATATTTTCAAAATTTTGAAATTGAAGATATTCAATACAGCGAGATCATTATGGTTACTATAACTGGAGCAGCTATATGGTTTTCAGGTAAATTTAAGTCAGATTATTATGCTAGCTTTTTTGTTGAGGCTATACCATTATTATGGTTGATAATATTTTGGGCGATATAAGCTTACTTTTTCATGGCAGCTTTCAGTTTGCTTTTAATAGAATTCTTTTGAGATTTAGACAGTTTTACCCATCCTAAACTGTTGATTGTTCTAGAAAATAAACGTGATTTTTTATCAAAATTTCTGCATCTCAAGCAGTGTCCATGATGTAGACTTTGCCTAAATTTTTCTTTGGAAGAAAGATCATTATACTGATCTCTTGTGCTTAAAATACTCGCCTCATCACACGAGATAAAAATTCTACTCATTTTCTTAATCCTTCTTGTACCATTTGCTATTTAAGCAATCCATTAACTGTACGCGTGCACGGTGAATGATTACCCATAGGTTGGACGCTGTGATATCATGTTCCTTACAGATAGTTTCTGTATCCAATTTGTCAATGGTCTTTTGGACAAATATAGTAGCATATCTCTCAGGTAAAGCAGCAATACAATCATTTAATGCTACACCCAATTCTTTTTGTTCAATTTCATCCTCAACATTTGGGTTGCGCAGGTCTCTAACCTGTTCTTCCATCCAGTCACCATTCTGATCTCCATTATCTAGGTAACTCATGCGCACTTCGGCCTGACCCTTTTTTGAATTAGATTTACGATAGTGATCTATTATTTTGCGCTTGAGAATCGAGATTAACCAAGTTCGTTCTGTAGATTGTCCCTTAAATCTATGAGCACTTTTTAAACCTGCCAAAAACGTTTCAGACACCAAGTCTTGAGCCATAATAGAGTCATTTACTCTAGAAATGGTAAAATTAAAAAGGTAGTCACCGTATCGGTCTACCCATTTTTCAGGTATCAGTTTTACTTCTGGCATCGTTTATTTATGTAACGAGTCCTGCTCTTTTAAGCAGGGCATCTATTTTAGGTTCGCTTCCGCGGAAGCGTTTATATAATATCATAGGGTTTTCTGTTCCTCCTTTTGATAAGATATGATCTTTAAAGCTGGTTGCTGTCGATCTATCAAAAATCCCTTTCTCTTTAAAAACTTCAAAGGCGTCTGCATCGAGTACTTCTGCCCATTTATAACTATAATATCCCGCACTGTAACCACCTTGAAAAATATGACCAAATGCCGTACTCATACAACTGGAAGAAACATCTGGATATAAATCTGTTTTCTCAAAGACTGTTCTTTCGTGGGCTTTTACATCTGTAATATCTGATGGATTAATACCATGCCAGCTCATGTCTAACATACCAAAAGATAACTGTCTTAAGGTCTGTAAGCCTTCTTGAAAATTTGCTGCTTTTTTAATTTTTTCAATGTACTCTAGCGGGATCACCTCATCGGTTTCATAATGTCTCGCAAAAATCTCTAAGGCTTCTTTTTCATAACACCAATTCTCTAAAATCTGGCTAGGTAATTCTACAAAATCCCAGTAAACTGATGTTCCTGATAAACTACGATAACGTGTATTTGCTAACATGCCGTGTAATGCATGACCGAATTCATGAAACAAAGTAGTAACTTCATTAAACGTGAGTAATGACGGTTTTGTATTTGTAGGTTTAGTAAAATTACAAACGATAGAAACGTGTGGACGTTCATTTTTGTTATTTTCTACATATTGACTTTTAAAAGAGGTCATCCAGGCACCATTGCGTTTCCCTTTACGTGGGAAGAAGTCTGCATAAAATATAGAATTTAAACTTCCATCTTCATTTTTAACCTCATAAGTCATGACATCATCATGATATTTATCTACCTGTGTTGTCTTTTCAAAGCTTAGTCCAAAAAGACGATTTGCCACCTCAAAGGCACCATCGATTACATTTTCTAGTTTAAAATAAGGTTTTAATAATTCATCATCTAGTTCAAATAATTGTTTTTTCAACTTCTCAGCATAGTATGCGGCATCCCATTTTTGCAATTTTGTAATAGGCTCACTCACATCAGATTTTGAAGCGGCAGCTATGGCAAAATTTTGTAATTCTAAAAAGTCACGTTCTGCTGCTGGTTTTGCTTTTTCTAGAATATCGTTAGAAAATTCCATGACCTTTTCTGGTGTCATGGCCATACGTTCTTCTAGCACAAAATGAGCATGCGTCTCATAACCTAAAAGTTGTGCTCTTTCATATCTTAAAGCAGCTATTTGAAGTACATTATCTTGATTATCAAATTGGTCTTTAAAAGCTCTAGACCCAAAAGCCATTGATAGTTCCTTACGTAATTCACGATCGTCAACATAAGTCATGAAAGGGATATAGCTAGGGTAATCTAATGTGAAAATGTATCCTTCCTTTTCTTTGGCTTTAGCAAGCTCTGCTGCAGCTTCCTTAGCACTCTCTGGTAAACCAGCTAGTCTAGAATCATCTTCTAAATGTAATTCATAAGCATTAGTAGCAGCGAGAACATTCTCACCAAATTTTAAGGTCAACTGGGATAGTTGACTATCAATCTCGCGCAAGCGTGATTTTTTATCTTCAATTAAATTTGCACCATTACGTGAGAAACTCTTGTATTTTTTTTCCAATAGAGTAGATTGTTCTACATCTAAATTGAGTTCGTTTTTAGATTCATAAACCTCTTTAACACGTTTGAATAGTGACTCGTTTAAAGTGATATCATTACCAAATTGTGAGAGTTTAGGACTTACTTCTCTAGCAATTCGTTGAATCTCATCATTAGTCTCGGCACTATTCAAATTAAAAAATATACTTGATATGCGACTTAATACATCTCCTGATGCATCAAGGGCTTCAATCGTGTTTTCAAAAGTAGGCGCTACAGTATTATTAGTTATAGCATCTATTTCTTTACGTGCCAATTCTATGGCAGTATCAAATGCTTCTTCAAATTGCTCTTCTTTTATTAACGAAAAAGGAGCGGTATTTTGAAAAGTATCAAATTTTTCTAATAAAGGGTTTTTAGTAACACTCATGATATGGTAAAATTAATCTTCAAAAGTCAATATGTTCCATGTAGAACTGTTAAACTTTTGTACAAAAAGGTTAAACAAAATAATTTAAACAAAAAAGTAGCCATAGCCACCTAGCGTAATCATTAATATACTGTGTATGATGCCTAGGTAATTATAACGTGCTTTTACAAATTGTCTATTAATAATGATAGACATTAAGAAATGAATACCACCAGCGGTTAGAAATTGCCATTGTGGTGTGTATTTATCCATTCCCATAATCATAAACCAAACAATGGTAAGGCTTATGATTATAATAGATGCTATTTGAAAAGATCTAGACATTGTTGCGCATCTCTTGTGCGGCCTTAGTTACTTTCTCCTTAAGACTTTCTTTATAAGCAACAATACGTTCACGTACGTCTTCTTGTGTGGCACCTATGATTTGTGCAGCAAGAATTCCTGCGTTTTTTGCACCATTAAGTGCAACCGTTGCGACAGGTACGCCACCAGGCATTTGTAAAATTGAAAGAACACTATCCCATCCATCAATAGAGTTTGATGATTTTACAGGGACACCTACTACAGGTAAAGGAGATAAACTTGCTACCATACCTGGTAAATGAGCAGCGCCACCAGCACCAGCTATGATAACAGCAATCCCATTCTTATGGGCGTTTTTACCAAAATCATACATTTTCTCTGGAGTACGATGTGCACTTACAACATCTACATAGGTCTCTATTCCTAATTCTTTTAAAACGTCTATAGCGTCCTGCATCACTGGCAAGTCACTAGTAGAGCCCATTATTATTGCTACTTTTTTATTCATGCCCTAAAATTAGCAATTATGCCGTAAAGGCAGTCGCTATTTAAGAGCATTTTTTATTTTCTTTTGTTTCTGCAATCATTCCTACTTACTGTTTACTTATCTGCAATGTTTTTGTGATATAAACGACATAATACTTAACAAATCTTAAAGAACCGAAAACTCTTTAATCATGTAACTTTACTTAAAAATAAGACATGAAATATTTAATAATAACTTTAACGATTATTGCAGCTATAGGTTGTAAAACATCAACAACAGATTTAGCACAGAATGATACTCAAGAAAAAGTATATGAAGTACAAAAATCTGATGCACAATGGAAAGCAGAGTTAACACCAGCGCAATATGATGTACTGCGTCGTGCAGGTACAGAACGACCTCACACGAGCCCTTTAAATAAACAATACGCCGCAGGAACCTTAATCTGCGCAGCTTGTAATGCTCCTGTTTATGATAATGCAAACAAATTTGATTCTGGTACGGGATGGCCTAGTTATGACCAAGCGATTGAAGGTCAAGTGGAACGCGATGTGGACTATAAAATAGGCTACGCACGTACAGAATTAAAATGTAATACATGCGGTAGTCACCTAGGACATGAGTTTAATGATGGACCTAGCGATACAACGGGAAAGCGCCATTGCATAAATGGAGTAGCTCTAGAATTTATACCTGAAGGTGAGGCAATTCCTGCTTTAAATAAATAATCCCATGAGCTGGTGTAGATTACGCTTTCGCGAAAGCGTATTTACAAATCAAAGCGAACAAACAATAGTATTATGTTAGAAAAAACAGATGCAGAGTGGAAAAAGGAACTCACTCCAGAGCAATATAGAGTTCTAAGAGAAAAAGGAACAGAGCGACCATTTACAGGTGAGTATAATACGCATTATGAAGATGGAACTTATAGCTGTGCCGCTTGTGGAAATGACTTATATAAGTCTGAAACTAAATTTGACAGCGGTTGTGGATGGCCATCTTTTGATGATGAAATAGAAGGAGCTATTATGCGCAAACGTGATGTATCTCATGGTATGATACGTACCGAGATTATGTGTGCTAACTGCGGTAGCCATCTAGGCCATGTTTTTAACGATGGACCTACAGCGACAGGAATTAGACACTGCGTAAACAGTGTGAGTGTGGATTTTAAGAAAGATTCTTAATTTTTTAATTCTTGTCTTTCCGGAATTCTAGGTTTAGGATAATTCCAGTATTCTAGAACTAAAATTCTTTCTTTTTTAAGTTCGTCAAGTTCTTTTAGGTTTAGTTTTTCAAGGTTTTTGTAGAAACGGTTTAATGCGATGCTATCCATGTATTTATTATAAGACGCTACAAAAGATTGAATGACAAGTTTACTTTGACTTAAATCTGCTTTTTTATCTCTTATAATGATTAGTCCAGTTCTGTTTTTATAAGCATATTCATTTTTATTCTTAATAACTCTGTCAATTTTTAAAAGTAAATCTGAAGTGTCATTTACAAATTCTTGTTCAACTAGTATTTGATTATCTCTATTAATAAGTACCTCTACATTCAATTTTAGGCCACAGAACATAGGCATATCACATGGCTGTTGAAATCTTGCTGCAATAGTTAAACTATCAATTTTGAGATTAAAATCTTTAGAGGTTTCACAGCCATCTGGCATTAATTCCTCGTTTAATTGAACGAAGACTAATGAATCGGGTTGGTCAAATTTTATCTCTAAAGTAGGAACACTATCAGAATGACTTAGTAGGTAACTAGTGTAGTCAAATGGAGTATCGATTTCTAGAATAGTATTCTTTTCTTGTTTACAGGAAAGAAATGCAATTAATACTAAAAGTAGGAGAAGTTTTCTCATTAAAACTCGTTGTTGATTTCAGAAGCTGGTGGCGGTGGCGGTGGAACTCTTAAGCTTTCTATATCATAAAATACAATTAACATTCCGTGTTTTCTTTTAAAATCATTTAAATCTGACTGCGATGCCTTATGAATAGGTTTTCCATATTCCTGCTTAAATAAAGAACTTGAGAAAGTTAAGTAAGCTTCAATAATATCCTCAAGAATTATCTCTGTTATTAAAGCGTCACTTTTTGAATCTACTTTAAAACGTATTATAAAACGTTTGTAGTCACGTTCTATAGTATTCAAAAATATTAAGCTTTGATCTTTGACTTGATTTGGTTTGATAATTTTATAATTGAACCAAAGCCCATTCTTATCATTTATTTCAAACGACAACCTTGTTGGATTCGATGGTGGTGGCGGATTGTGACAAAACTCGGCAGCAAAACATTGTACTTTGTAAGCACCAATCTTGTAATTGAATCGGAAACCATCAAAACATTCCTGTTGTGTATAATTATCTATTATTTTAAAAATATTCTTAGAAGGTGCGTTTGCCGGAAATTCAAAAGTTGGAATATTTTCATCATTATTCCGCAACAAATAAGCTTTGTAGTCAAATGCTTTTTCCTCAGGAACTTCAGTTTCAACCGAGTCCTTACAAGAAACAAAAAGCAAGGTGAATACAGAAAGTAGTAAGAGTTTTTTCATATAGGTAAGTCATCAAGTTTTGTGCCTTTAAGTATTTTAAACTTAAACTTAAACCTAAACTTGATACTGCGCTGCGAGTAAAAACTTAAAAAAGACTCAAGACCTACTTAGAATTCCACTCCGGCAAATCCTCAGTCCATACTTTAATCTTCATTTTCTTCTGAATCACTCGCCAGTGGTGAGACTCTTCTGAGCTTATGAACGTAATAGCTTCTCCTGGATTTTCAGCTCGACCGGTTCTTCCTATACGGTGAACAAAGTCTTTAGGAGATCGAGGCAATTCATAATTTACTACAAAAGGTAAAAACTCGATGTCTATTCCGCGAGCGAGTAAATCTGTTGAGACTAATGCCGTTAATTCTCCAGATTTGAATTCGCTCAATGCAGAGTTTCTTGCACCTTGACTTTTCTTACTATGAATAGCTTTTGAGGCTATTCCATTCTTTTTGAGCTTGTCGTTTACATGATCTACTTGGTAGGTAGAAGAGCAAAAAATCAGTACTTGAGTCATCTCTTTTTCTTTCATGAGATGTCTTAATAATGCTCCTTTTTTATTCTCAATGACTCGATAACCTATTTGCTTAATTAAAGATATATCCTCTTCCTTTTCTTCTACAGATGCTGTTACTGGATCATTCAGCAAAACTCTTTGTAATTCATCAACATCTTCACTCAACGTGGCAGAGAATAACAAGTTTTGTCTTTTGTTAGGTAATAGTTTTAGTATCTGGTCGAGTTCCTTTTTAAAACCTTTAGTTAGCATTTTATCGGCTTCATCGAGGACTAAAGCTTTGACATTTTTTAAATGCACTGCATTTGCTTCAATAAGTTCTAACAATCTACCAGGTGTCGCTACTAGAATATCGACGTTATTCATCTTACGCATTTGCGGATTAATGGAAGCACCGCCATAAACTGCCGTAGTAATCAACGGCTTTGTTAAAGCTTTAGAGTATGGAATAAAAACCTCACTTACCTGCGCTGCTAGTTCTCTGGTAGGTACCAGTATCAATGCGGTAATATGTCTGTTTTCAGATTCAATTCCTTCTAATCGCTGTAAAAGCGGTAGGGCATAGGCCATGGTTTTACCAGATCCAGTTTTTGCAATTCCTAGCACATCTTTACCAGCCAGGATATCAGGCATGGCTAGCTTTTGAATAGGTGTAGGGTGAGAGAATTGATTTTCTCTTAAGGCAAAAAGTAATTGGTTAGATAATCCTAAGGATTCAAAAGACATATGTTGATTTTATACCATGCAAAGATAGCTCGTTTTTGCAGTAAAATGCATCTGTCTTAGTATGTGTAACTGATATGATATTTAGTTTTAAAATTTCAAGTTTAGACTATGAAATCTTCAGGTTGACTATTTTTAATCATCTTCACGTATTCCGGTGATGTGAATCTCAACTCTACGGTCATAAAAATCACCTTTTCCGGTTTTAAAATTAGCCTGTTTCCCTATGGTCGTTAGACGATCAGCAGCGACTCCATATTTAACGAGAAAACGTTTTACTTGTTCTGCTCTAGCTTGTGATAGATTCCATTGGCCTGTGTCCATGTCTCGTCCATAAACACCAGCAGATAGACAGCATATATGGCCTTGTATCTCGATTTCATATTTTTTATGAAGTAATAAAGAGTTGATAATAGAGTCCATTACTGGAAAAGAAGATTCTCTTAAAACATGCCTGCCGGGATAGAAAATGACATTGTTAAATACTAGTTTATCACCAATTTGAAGACTGTCTTTTAAGATATCATAAGAACGGTATTTTTCAATACTATCTGCAGCAACGGCTATAGGTTCTACTCTAGGCTCAGGTTCTTCTTCATAAGTTACTGTTATATCTACTCGTCTATTTTGAGTGCGTTGTTGTTTAATGTTTGAACTGGACTGTAATGCAACTTCTCCTATAGCTTGCTCGCTAAATGCACCGTATGCATAATTAGGTTTCAAATAATCAATAATAGACCAAACTCGTTCCCATGCTAGTTGCTCGTTATAAACAACACTACCACGGTCGTCACAATAACCTGATAGAGAAATATTTGTGATTCTAGAACTTTCAGAATTGATAACATAGGCGTTAATTATATCCAGTGATTGAGTATTTAAAACAGCACTATCGGTATCAAAGTAAACCGAAAACTGTTCGGTCTTTTGTTGAGCGGTAACCACGACAGAAAAAATTAAGAAAAAGTATTTTATCATCTTCATAACAATAGAAAAACGTTGCAAGCATTAATTTAGTGTTTTCAATCCAAAACGATGTCTGAGAAGTTAACTATATCATATTATCAACATAATGATGTCGTGGAATTATCTCGAGATTTAATAGGTAAAAAGATTGTGAGTAACATTAATGGAGAACTAACAAGCGGCATAATTACTGAAACTGAAGCTTATCGTGGTTATGATGATAAGGCTTGTCACTCACATTTAGGTCGTTTTACAGATCGTACTAAGGTGATGTATGAACCAGGTGGCGTTGCTTATGTTTACTTGTGTTATGGCATCCATCATTTATTTAATATCATCACAAATACTGATGGTAATGCAGACGCTATTTTAATACGTGCAGTAGAGCCTGTAGAAGGTATAGACATCATGCTAAAACGCAGAGGTAAAAAGAAACTAGATAAGACCTTAACCTCAGGACCTGGTAATTTTAGTAAAGCCTTTGCACTCGATAAATCGTTCTATGGAGCAGATTTAACCGGTGATGAAGTATGGATAGAGAAGAGTGATTTATTCCGCTTTCGCGAAAGCGATATTATATCAACCACTAGAATAGGAATCGATTATGCTGATGAAGATAAGAATTTGCCATGGCGTTTCTACCTAAATACTAGCGATTATATAAGCAGGCGATAACTCTTACGCACTGCGGAATTTTTCTAAAAACTCTGCACGTTTTGCTCTTGCGACAGGTATGGTCACATCACCTGTTAAGGTTACATATCCATCGTTTAAATACTTAATAATATGATTAGTGTTTGCTACATAAGATTTGTGCACATGGTAAAAATCTGGATGAGATAATAGTTTTTTGAAATGTCCAATGCTGCTGGAGCTAAGAATGGGTTTACGGTTCGTAAAGTGAATTTTAGTATATCCATCAACGCCTTCACAATGCGTGATACTTTTAACTTTTACAAACTCTAATCCATCAGTTGATGGAATGACAATTTTCTTTTTTTGAAAGTTTTCTTGATTGATGTTTTCCAGTAGTTGCGTGTTTTTAACTAGTGCATTTTTTTGCTCGATATTTGTTGTAGCATTAGTGACTGCCTCTACAAGGTCTTCATTATCAATAGGTTTAACTAGGTAGCCTATAGCGCACTGTTTAATAGCGTCTAAGGCATATTGATCAAAAGCTGTGGCAAATATGATTTCGAATTGCGGTTTTTTAAACTGTTCCAATACATCAAAACCGCTCATGCCAGGCATGGCGATATCTATAAATACTAGTTGTGGTTGTAACTCGTTTATAATATCAAATGCGAGCGCTGGTTTTTCTATCGTTGCTACGATTTCCAGATCTGGACATAAGCGTTCAATTTTATTTTTAAGTATCGCGATAGCCTTAGGCTCATCATCTATTAAAATAGTTTTTATGCTCATAACTCACTTAAATTTTGAATGGTTAATTGAACGATGGTACCTGTACCGTCATCAATATCAGATCGGTCATGGATAGAGAAGGAGATGTTCCAGTCACCACTATCGTTTAAAATATCTAATCGTTCTGCAATGACAGTACTAGAGTGTGCTTTTGCAGTTCCTGTGGTGTTTTTATTGTGTTTTTTAGTCTTATTGATTCCTATTCCGTCATCTTTAATAACTATTTGATATTGATTCTCCTCTTTAGTTGTTTTAAAATCGACTTCTATAGTACCCGTTGAGGTTTTATGAAAGATTCCATGATTTACCGCGTTCTCTAGTATAGGCTGTATCATCATGGTAGGTATGTTGAGGTCAGTAGTATCTAGCGATTTATCTATATTAATATAATATTCAATTTTATCTTCAAACCTTAGTTTTTCAATATCTAGATATTTTTTAATGAAGGCTATTTCTTCTTTAAGTGTAATAGTTTTGGTACGAGAATAATCAAAAAAGAGACGCATTAATTTTGAAAACTTGGTAAGATAATCTTCGCTTATTTCAACCTCGTTGCGCTGGATGTAATATTGAATAGCATTTAAACTATTATGCACAAAATGCGGATTGAGTTGACTGCGCAAGGCATTAAGTTCACTCTCGTATTGCTTCTTTTGTGCGGCCAGTTGATCTTCTAGTTGTTGTTGAAGAAGCTGGTTTTTACGATTGTTGAAGGTTATAAATAAAAACACCATCCCTAACACAACAACCAGTACTAAAATGAAAAGTAAAGTATAAGTTAATACTAGATTATCCATAATCTTTAGATAGCTTTATTCCATAAATGATACTACTATAAAGTAATACGCTTACCGTTGTAATAATCGTGAAATAAATGTTAGTAGTAAGTTTAAGTTTCTCTTGTATAAGAAAGAATACAATAACTAGATTTATTTGATAGATAACTATACCTATGGAGATCCAGAAAGCCGGCGTTTTGTTATAGCGTACTACATTATCTGAAAGCAAGAGCTTGTATAAATAGAAAAAGACATTAATTAATAAAATGATAGAGATTATAAAATTTGCATAATAAAATATCTCTCTTAAAAAATTTTGTTGAAAGGCGCTGATGAAAAATGATAAAAAAATGGTAGAAATACTGATAAAGAGCAAGACTTTATTTTTAATATGTTTATAAAACCAATAGGACAATATAAGATTAGAAATTAATATAATAAGATTGCTGAAAACCTGTAGTTTAGAACCATGATAAAGCCTAAAATATACACCACACAAGTCAAGAACGGTAGTTACTAATAAAAAAATAAGTATCCATAATTCTGGTTTATTTTTAATGTGATTCCAGTTAATTACTGCATATAATAATGCAGTAATCATACTAGAATACAGAATATAACTCGTTACTTCTACTAATGTCATTGTTTAAGGATTAGATAATCCAGTACCTACTGGTGGCATTCCTGCGTTACCATGATTTAATAAGTCAGCACCAGGAATATTAGGTGCTTGTGGGAAGATTGCAGAGCCAGTAGTTACCACTGGATATCCTGTAGGAGCAAAAATGATGGTCGTTTTATAGTTATTAGTTGTAGGGTCATTTTGAGCAGCTAGATATGCTCTTATTCCTAAGTTTTCATATTCTCCTTCAAAACTCTCCACGTATTCAATAAAACATTTCATATCATCTAAGTTAAAGTGAACTTCAGGTGTATGAGAAACATTAATGGAATCACCGTTTGTATTTATATAAGGTAAATTTTCATTCATAATCGTTTGATTGATTTGATTAAAATCATTGACCATTTGAACTCCTTGAGATCTTTGAATAATTCCATGTCCATCACCTGAACAATCTAGAGCTGTTTCTGGTGTGTCAGTTGGCCAGTTACAAGCGGTTACTAATAGAACAATACAAGCCAGTAATAGATAGTTAATTTTTTTAGTTTTCATAAGGTTGGGTTTTAAGTAAGTTTTAAAGGTATATGTTTTTTTATTATCGTTAGAATCGCTTTCGCGAAAGCGAAATATTATAAAAGAACCAGCGCAGCGAGATTGCTCTGCACTACACTGTCCCCTTAAAAATCATTATTCACTAATTAAACAGTAATCGTCAAATGCGATGAACATTCTACCAAAATCAGGTAATACGATATGACTGTGAGTTATCATAATATGTGTAAACCCAGCTGCTGGCATAGTTAAGCTATTGGTGTCAAAACTTAGACTTGCTGTTGTGTATGTGTTTGAAGATCCCGCAGGAACTAAAATCTCACCTAATAATACAGAGTTTCCAGGTCCATATAAATCTAGATTAGATGGAG
Source organism: Nonlabens ulvanivorans (assembly GCF_000732625.1). Classification (GTDB taxonomy): domain Bacteria; phylum Bacteroidota; class Bacteroidia; order Flavobacteriales; family Flavobacteriaceae; genus Nonlabens; species Nonlabens ulvanivorans. The sequence goes on along the minus strand of NZ_JPJI01000026.1, from coordinate 292,778 downwards.
TTTGCATACTGGTAGGGTTAGGAGGTAGTGTCCCACTAAAGTTCACACCATACACGCCTATTTTTACATCATTATTTACTGTGATGCCCATCACTGCATGATTGAAAGACATGACATAAATTCCTGTAGAAGGTAAAATGGATGTACTGAGCTGGTTAAACATTCCTTCTCTGAAACTAGGGCTAGCAGCATTTGAATTTTCTATCCACATTCCTGCATAGTTTCCTGAAGAAGGAGTAGGTTGAACAAATCCACCTGGTAATGTAGATGATGAGTTCCATAAATCTGCAAGGCTAGCTGATCCACTACCACTGCCCCATAAAGGACCCCAAGACGTTGCAAGGTTTATATCTTGATCGATACTGGCGTTTACATCTCCTGTTACTACTTCAAAGTCCACATTTTGCATGAAATCACCACATGCTACAGGTGGCATCATTTCCCCAATACACTCACAAAACTCATTAACCGTTCCGTCGAGTATGGTGTCACCATTACTGTCACAATCATCACCTATGTTTGCTTCTAGGTTAGGGCAATCGGGATCATTATCTCCAGTGTAGCCGCAAACTTCATCGCCGTCGCAGGAAAGAATCATAATAGCTAAGAAGCTTAATCCTATTGTTTTAAAATTACTTACAATATTTTTCATGTTTTCTATTTTTAATCTCTGCCACATCCGTGACAGAGATATTGTGTTATAAATGAATTATTCTGGACAGATTACTTTCATCTCTGTTCTACGATTGATTTGATGTTCAGCAGCGCTGCATTCAATACCGTCTGCACAGCGGTTTAAAAGTCTGGTTTCTCCATAGCCTATTCCCACTACACGATTAGCATCTATTCCTTGAGAAGCGATATAATCTCTAGCGGCACTAGCACGGTTTTGAGAAAGTGTTTTATTATAAGCGTTTGAACCTCTAGAATCTGTGTGAGATGATATTTCTATGTGAATACCTGGATTGTCCTTCATAAATTGTACAAGTCTGTTCAATTCAGGTTTAGCATCGGCTCGTATATAGTACTTGTCTAAATCATATAGGATGTTTTTAAGAGCGATGGCTTTACCACAGTCTGCCTCTTCTAGACATACTTCTAATTTTACAAATAGAGTAGTGCTACGGTCATAATTTTCTGTAGAAATCGTTTCTGTTTGTGAGAAGTAGTTTGCTTTTTTACCACGTAGAGAATAGGTAGCTTTTTGCTTTACGTTGAAAACAAATTCTCCTTGAATATTTGTGATGGTGTTTTTTTGCTCTGCATCGGTAAGATTATTTAAAATAACAGAGACTCCATCTAGCGCTGTTGTTGTATTACATACTACAGCATTTCCTTTAAGAATAAAGTTTAGATCGCTGTAAACAATTTCTTTTTGAAGCGTTTCATTTGCCTTGAACTCATTTTTTACTGCTGTAGTTCCTTCTAGATTTACATCATATAATTTTCCTTCTATAGTATAGTCATCTTTTTTAATGTCGTTAAAAACAACTGCACCATAGGAATTTGAAGTCCCAGTTTGAACTATATTTCCTTCTGTATCTTTAAGAACGACCTCAGTATCGGCTAATAGTTCTTTGGTGAATTTATCTCGTGCAATTACAGTTAAATTGTACTTATCACAAACTTGACATTCTTCTTTATCATGTTTATTGAGCTTAAAAGTAACACCAGCAAAAGCTCCTACTGAAGAAATGTCACAATCACATGGCTCTTCTCGCTGTCTATAAGAACGCTGTGTTAAAAAAAGAGCTCCTTGATCGTCATTAAATTCATGATATCCAGTAGAAATGCTACTTTCTACAGATTCTGTTACATTGAGATGTCTCATGTAATAAGCACCAGCATGAATTCCCCACGACGAGTTGAAAAAGTAAGTTAATCTAGTTTGTAACTTAAAGGTCAAGGCACTACCTACGTCATATCCAGCATGAAAGTTTAATGGAACATCTGTACTATTAGCAGTAGAACCTTCATGAGAGACACGTCCGCCTTTTATGGACGCAAGTCCTACACGAGAATTGAACTCGGCACTGAAGTTTCTATTTGCGTTGCGATATTGAAAATTAGGTCCTATCCCATAGAAAAGTCGGGTTATTCCATCTTCTGTCACATTAAATGAATTAAAGGCAGAACCGTCAAAATCGATGAGCCCTTCTGTAGGATAAGTAGTTTCGGGACTGTTCTTGATGTAATCTACATCTATACCTACACCGATCCAATTCCAATAATAATCAACACTTATTCCAGCTTCAAGACCACCATTGTAATCTATGTATGGTGTGTTATTGTGATAAGATGGAAAATCATAACCTATACGAGGTGATATTTGAAGATAATTGTCGGTCGCATAGTTCACTTGCGACCATGAAATGATACCTTGTAATAGGATTAATAAAATAAGTAATGGTTTATAAAATTTCATGATTCAGAGTTTTAAGAGTTTTATTTATTAAGTGAAAGAGCGATGATTTATTTTTTTGGCTAATCCTTAAACCACAGCTCTGTCACTGTTATTTGTGGCTTTCCACGGTTCAAATATGAAATCTAATACAAGAGTTAACTAGAGGTAATTGATGAACGGTAGCATTCAATACAGCAATGGTTTTTTTGAAAAGCTGATAGATTTTCAGTTTTGCTGCCACCTTGTCATTTTGTTTGAAATGGTACTGCCTTTGAGTAATAGAAGGAAGATGAATAATCCCGCTTTCGCGAAAGCGTAATTACAATAACTTAAAGAATAACACATATTATGTCACAAAAAGGAACCATTAACGTGGCGGTGGAAAACATTTTTCCGCTTATTAAGAAGTTTTTATACAGTGATCACGAGATTTTTCTACGTGAGCTTATTTCAAATGCTACCGACGCAACGCTCAAACTGCAACATCTTGCTCGTATAGGAGAAGCAAAAGTAGAATTGGGCGAGCAGCAAATAGAGGTGAAGATTGATAAGGAGGCAAAAACATTGCATATTATTGATCAAGGTTTAGGGATGACAGAAGATGAAGTGCAGAAGTACATCAACGAAGTTGCCTTTTCTGGAGCTGAAGAGTTTCTTGAAAAATATAAGGACACCGCAAAGGATAGTGGTATTATAGGACATTTCGGTCTGGGATTCTATAGTGCTTTTATGGTGGCCGATAAGGTGGATATCATTACTAAATCATTTAAAGATGAACCAGCAGTACACTGGTCATGTGATGGCTCACCTAATTATACGATTGAACCTGCAGATAAGACCGATTTTGGGACAGAGATTGTATTGCATATTTCTGATGATGAATTAGAGTTCCTAGAGGAATCTCGTATCACAGAGTTATTAAATAAATACAATAAATTTATGCCTGTTCCAATTAAATTTGGAATGAAAACAGAAACTCTACCAAAGCCAGATGATGCTAAGGAAGAAGATCCAGCGCCGACTCAAGAAGTAGATAACATTATTAATAACCCTAATCCAGCATGGACTAAACAACCAGCGGATTTAGAGGACCAGGATTATAAAAATTTCTACAGAGAATTGTACCCGATGCAATTTGAGGAGCCTCTTTTTAATATTCATTTAAATGTTGATTATCCTTTTAATCTTACAGGTATATTATATTTCCCAAAAATGACTCAAGACTTGAATGTACAAAAGGATCGTATCCAGTTGTATCAAAATCAAGTTTACGTTACTGACAATGTGGAAGGCATCGTGCCTGAATTTTTAACCATGTTACGTGGTGTGATAGATTCTCCAGACATTCCTTTAAATGTTTCGAGATCATATTTACAAGCAGATGGCGCGGTTAAAAAAATATCTAGTTACATTACCCGTAAAGTTGCAGATAAGCTTAAATCCCTATTTAATGAAGATCGCGCTGCTTTTGAAGAAAAGTGGAACGATATAAAGATAGTCATTGAGTATGGTATGTTGAGTGAGGAGAAGTTTTTTGAAAAAGCAGATAAGTTTGCACTTTATCCTACTGTAAATGGATCTTATTATACTTGGGATGAGTTAATAGAGAAAATTAAGCCTACTCAAACGGATAAAGATGACAAGACAGTTGTATTGTATACTTCAAATAGAGAAGCTCAACATAGTTATGTAAATGCAGCATCAGATAAAGGGTATGAGGTATTGTTGTTAGATTCTCCTATAGTATCTCACTTAATGCAAAAACTTGAAAGTTCTAAAGAGAATGTTTCTTTTGTGAGAGTAGATGCAGATCATATAGATAATTTGATTAAGAAAGATGAGGATCAAATTTCAAAATTATCAGATGAAGAAAAAGAATCCTTACAAAAAACCATAACTGACACGATTAGCGACGCGAGCTACACTGTTCAAGTAGAAGCAATGAGTAGTGACTCAGCGCCTTTTATTATTACACAGCCAGAGTTTATGCGACGTATGAAAGAAATGCAAGCCACTGGTGGCGGCGGTGGTATGATGGGCTTCGGTAATATGCCAGATATGTACAATTTAGTTGTTAATGCAAATCACGATCTTATTCAAGAGATTTTTAACTCAAAATCTGATGAAAAGAAAGCGAGTTTAATTAAACAATCAGTCGATCTAGCTAAGCTTTCTCAAGGTCTTCTAAAAGGAGAAGCACTTACAGATTTTGTTAAGAGAAGTTATGATTTAATTAAATAAAATAGCTTAAGTTTAAGCTAACTAACAAAAACACTCACTCAAAAGGTGAGTGTTTTTTTGTTGATATTTTTGAGGTCAAAAACTAATAGTTTACCAGCTTAAAGCGATAGACATTTTTGTGTTAATAATTAGAAATCATTAATTAATGTAGGATAAAGATGTGAATTCTTTATTATTTGTTTAATTTTATTAGGTCAATTGTTAAACGAAATCCTTTTCGAAACCTACTTAATCTCGGAATTACCTTACAAAATAGAAGTTAACATAAAATTAACATAATCTGTTAGGTGTTGTTTTTGCTGTAAAAATTTAGTTTTTATTAAGAAGTGAAAGAACATTTCTTTAGGTGCATTTGCATATCTTTAGAATTCGCTGTTATCTTTGATGCGTAATTAAGAAACAGCTCAAGTTTTTTAAAAACAATTGGCAGATATCCCTATCTCCTGTCATAATTAACCCCTTAGATTAATGAACCTTGGTTCGCAAATGAATTATAGCATGTAAGGCTATTTTCATCGCTCGCAAATGTGTTTATATTAATTCTAAATATTTAATTATGAAAAGAGTAATCATGAGTGCCGCGGCACTTGCAATAGGAGGATTTGTCTTTGCACAGACTCCGCAGACAATCGCACCAATAGTACAGCAGTCATCTCCGACAGCAGCAGCCACAATAGGTGGAAACTATTCTGACATCGACCAAAAAGGTATTGGTAGTGATGCAAAAGTTCAACAACAAGGAACAGCAAACGCTTCATTTATCGAGCAAACAGGTACTGATGTTGCAAATCGCAACTCAGTAGATGTACTACAATGGGGTAATGTACAACCTAGTATAAGTGGACACCTTAACTATTCTGATATCAAGCAAGATGGTGCAGGTAATGATTTCATGGCAACACAACAAGGTGATGAAAATGAAATCTTAGGTTTACAAAATGGATTAGACAATGCTGCACTTGTACAACAAGGAGCAACTTCTCCACAACAAGCTCAAAACAATTTAGCTAAAGTAGACCAAGATGGTAAAGATAACTATGCTGAAGTTCAACAACGTTATGATGATAACGAAGCTAGTATTCTTCAGAGAAATGATGCTGTAGCTGGTGTAGGTAACCGTTCTTATCAAGATCAAAGATCAAACCCAAATCAATCTGCAGGACAAGTTGCGATAGGTGAGCAATGGGGTGATAACAATGAGGCTGTACAAATTCAAGATAGTGGTTCTCCTGCATTAGGTGGTGGAAACCATGCTGAAATTCAGCAAGGTGATGCAACTACTGAAGCTACTGGTGCATTTGCACAACAAGTTCAGTCTGGTGCAACTAACGAAGCATATGCTACACAATATCTTTCTAGTGATGAGTCTTACCAAGAGCAATTAGGAACAGACAACAAAGCTGTTGTTGAGCAAAACACTGGTGGAATTTCTTCTGGAGGAAACAACTTAGTTGAGCAATTCCAAGATGGAGATCGTAACGAGGCTCGTTCTGATCAAAATGGTAACGGTAACACTGTTAACCAAGAGCAATATGGTCAAGATAACTTTTCTAGCGTGAAGCAACGTTATGGTCAGGATGCTGGTAACATGGCAACATCTATTCAAGATGGTTCTTTAAACAACTCTGTAATCAACCAACAATCTCATGGAAACATGTCTATGGTAGATCAAACAGGTGATGGTCAAACTAGTTTAATTAACCAAAATAACCCAACGACTGGAGCAGCCGCTGCAGCAGGTGGTTATAACACTGCAACTGTTATTCAGAGAAATGCTAATGTAGCTTTAACTCCACAAACTAGAAGAATCGCTGCGTCTAAAAGACACACATTTTAATTATTAAACCAGTAGGGACGGTTTAATTTAAATAAGTACTTAAGGATGGTAATTGTATCATACCATTACCATCCTTTTATTAATATTTCTAAATATTTTATATGAAAAGCTCAATAATATGCGGATTATCACTGCTCGTTAGTGGTATCGCAATCGCTCAAACATCACAGACACCACAAACAATTGTGGCGCCTGCTCAACAAGTTTCTCCGACAGCTGGTGCAACAGTAGGAGGTAACTATTCTAACATCGATCAAAAAGGAATCGGTAGTGATGCATTAGTTCAACAACAAGGAACAGCTAATGCTTCTTTTATAGAACAAACTGGTACAGATGCCGGTAACCGTAATTCAGTTGTTGTCCTTCAATGGGGAAATGTATCAGCCTTAAGTGGTGAAGAAAACTATTCTGAAATCAAACAAAATGGTGCAGGAAATAACTTCACGGTAACTCAACAAGGGGACAAGAATGAAGTTTTTGGTACTCAAACTGGGTTAGATAACACAGCAATTGTTCAACAAGGTGCTGATCTTGCTCAACAAGCTCAAGATAATCTTGCTTTAGTTAATCAAGATGGTAAAGGCAACTTTGCTGAGGTACAACAAAGATATGACAATAATGAATCTACTATTACTCAAAATAATGATGCTGTAAATGGAGTAGGGAATAGATCTTATCAAAGTCAAATCTCTGATGGAAACCAAACACCAGGTCATAAAGCAATAGGTACTCAGTATGGAGATGATAATGAAATAGTTCAAAATCAAGATAGTGAATACCAGCCGTTTGGTGGTAATAACTATGCTGAGGCTAATCAAGGAGATGCAGCGATAACAGCAGAGAGAGCATTCTCGCAACAAGTACAATCTGGTGGTTATAATAATGCATATTCTACACAATATGGATCAGATAATACTTCTTTCCAAGAGCAAAATGGCTTAGTAAATACGGCAGAAGTACATCAAAACATATCTTCTACAGGCGGAGATAATTATGCTGAACAATATCAAGTAGGTGGCTTAAATGAAGCATATATAAATCAAAATGGTAAGAATCATTCTGCATCACAAGAGCAATATGGGGTTTTAAACGAAACTATTGTTATACAAAGTGGTGGGCAAATGGTAGGAAATCAAGCCTTAACTATCCAGAATGGAATGAATAACGATTCTTACGTGAATCAGATGGCAAATGGAAATATCGCAGATGTTGATCAACTAGGAATGAATCATGTATCTGTAATAAATCAAAATAGCCTAGGAACTGCACCAGGTACAGGTGGTAGTAATACAGCAACAGTTACTCAAAGAAATGCAAATGTTTCTTTAAATCGTCAAACTCAACGTGCTGCTGCTACTAAGGCTCACACATTTTAATATTGCTTAATTACTTGAACTGAGAAGTCCTATTGGGCTTCTCGGTTTCATTAAAAACTATCATTATGAAAAAAATACTTTTCTTACTCGTTTTTACCACATTTACAGCTTTTGGTCAAACTTATGTAGATGATAGTCAGGTAATCAATACAGCAAATTTACAAACAACAAATGCGCAGCTCAATCTAGCTTCTGATCAAAATTCATCAGCAACGACGACGACTCAATTTGTTAATCAAAATAGTGTGTTTATTGAACAGGTAGGTACAAGTAATAACGCTACTGTAAGCGTTTCATCAGATGATAGTCAGATTAACATATATCAAAATGGTACTCTTAATAGCACTGTTTTAAATCACTCTGCAGATCGCATTAGGCAAAACATCGTACAAATTGGAAATTCTAATGTAGTATACGACTATAGTACTATTAGTGCTGCAAACCATTCATTAGATATTATTCAGAATGGAAATTTTAATACATCGATTACTGCAGGTTCCAATGCCATATCTGAAAATATGAGAATTAATCAAACTGGAAACGGAAGATCTGTTTTTGTAATCAATTTTTAAGTTACTATGAAGATTGCTCTGAATTTATTGGTCCTACTTATTTTTTGCTCCTTGCACGCTCAATCGCAAGAGCAAAAATCCTATTATAATCAGGAGATAAGTGGAGAATTATTTTTAGAACAAAAAGGAGATTATGTTTCTATTCAAGGTGTTGCTTTAAACCTTACAGATGTATCAGCAAGTATTAGGTATGAACTTACCGTTTTCAAAAAAGATAGTCTTAATAATACCTCAAAGAATAAACAAGAAGGACGTGGGGTTTTAAATGCAAAGACTAAAGCGATTCTATCCACAACTACTGTAAATATTAACAGCCCCTCAAAAATAACTATCATGTTACTCATCTATGATTTAGATAACAAACTGGTAGGTAAAGCAGTCCAAGTATTAAAAGAGAACTCTCTGCAACTAGAAAAAGAAGAAATAATTTCTAATGATGGAGTTGAGATTAGAGGTATTGTTATAGAGAAAACAAGAACAAAACCAGCTAGAGATTTTTACGATTATTTCTATGGAGAATATCATAAATATAAAATTAATGGTAACCGCATTGTTACTGTAGAGGAAGAATTTGGTCAGGGAAGAAATTCATTAATTAAAGTTACCGTAGGTAGAGAAGTGGTTTATGAATTTTTTGTAACCCCTAAAAAGAAGTACATGAAACAGATGGCGGATAACGCCATACGCTCTGTTTTTCAAAAATTTTTACAACTTCAAAAAGAAGAAACTAATTAAATAAATATATTATGCTCACAAAATCTACAACATTGCTCTCGTTGTTATTTTTAGTTCTCGCTTATACAGCGTGTAACGCACAACAATTTACTTACAAACCTATTAATCCTGCATTTGGTGGTGATACATTTAACTATCAATGGTTAATACAAAGTGCTGAAGCACAAAATAGGTTCACAGATCCAGCAGAATCTGCTATAGATGATACATCTGAATTGGACGCCTTTACTGATGGTTTAAATAGACAACTACTTAGTGGTTTTTCACGTCAGATTTTAAATCTTCAATTAGGAGAAGAAGAATTAAGACCAGGAGTTTTTACGATAGGATCTTATGAAGTTGAAGTCTTGGAATCTTTAGAAGGATTAGTAGTTAACTTATTGGACACTAATACTGGAGATCAAACCCAAATTATTATTCCTAATAATTAGGACCAAAGAACTCTACTATGAAATCTTATAAAAACATCATGATTCTCATGATGCTTACCATGCTATTATCTGCTTGTGGAGCATACATGAATCAACCCATGGGAACTCAACCAGCCCGTATAGGAGAAGCGACTGAAGTCTCTAAGAGATTAATCGCTCTACCAGAACCTAGTGCACCTGCCGTTGTCGGTGTCTATGAATTTGAAGACCAAACTGGTCAATTCAAACAGTCAGAAAATGGAAGTACCTTCAGTAATGCTGTTACCCAAGGTGGAACAACCATATTAGTAAAAGCATTAGAGGATTCAAAATGGTTCACACCTATTGAAAGAGAAAATTTAGGAAATTTACTTCAAGAACGTAATATTATCCTCAATACTCGAAAAGATTATGCAGCACGCAGTAATACGCAGGTTAAGGAACTAGATCCATTATTATATGCAGGCGTGCTTATAGAAGGTGGAATTGTTTCTTATGATACTAACGTATTAACGGGTGGAGCAGGAGCGAGATATTTTGGCGCTGGTGGTTCTACAAAATATAGACAGGATCGAGTGACCGTTTATTTAAGAGCCGTTTCTACAAAAACGGGTAAAATAATGAAGACCGTTTATGTGTCAAAAACAATCTACTCTCAAGCGGTAGATGCGAGTTTGTTTAGATACGTAAGTTTCAAAAGACTATTAGAAGCAGAAACTGGTTTTACAAGAAATGAACCAGGACAATTAGCAGTTAAAGAAGCAATTGAAAAAGCTGTTGAAGCATTAATTATTGAAGGGATCGATGCGCAATTATGGTATCCTAAAGGAGGAAAACCTGTGGCCGATCAGATGGTCGCCGCTTATAAGGAAGAAAAATCGGTAGCAGAAAACACAGACGTCTATCAACGTAATATGGTAAACAGACGTAGTAAATGGCGAGTTGATGTTGGTGCCGGTGGTACTTTAATTAATGGTGATTACCCTAACGCTTACTATGAGTATGCACTAACTTTAGGAGCACAATATAATTTTTCACCTTATGTAGGAATTCATGGATCGGTACATAAATTTAGACTGAAGAATACAGATTTATTCAATCGAGAATTTGCTGCATCAGAACTTAATGTGCATTTAACAATGCTACCTTATGATAAATTTACTCCTTATGTATATGGTGGAGGTGGTTTAAATCATGCAAACTGGTTTGAACAGAATGACTTAAAGGTCCAAGCAGGATTAGGTCTTGAGTATACCTTATCACCATCTATAGGTGTTAAATTATATGCTGATTATAATGCAGTTTTATCTGATGATCTAGATTATATAGTCGCTGGTCAGCGTGATGATCATTATCTCAAATTTGGTCTAGGTGTCAATATCTATCTAGGTGGTAATGAGGCAAAGGATAATGATGAGAAACGTAAAATGAGAAAATACCGTCGTACACAAAGACGTATTGAAAAAATGAAATTAAGAGTTCAAGCAGAGCAAGAAGTTGCTGGTGACACGCTTTCGCGAAAGCGTAATAATTCAAACTTCCCTAATCCATAATTAAAAGATAGAAAAAATGAAATTACTGCAATATATAGCTGGAATTACCATCCTACTTTTAGTAATAGGATGTAGCGAAGATAAATTACAAATTAATGGTAAAGGAACCTTGAAAGGTCGGGTCGTAGCTGCCGAGACATTTTTACCACAAGAAAATGTGAAAATATCAACTAATCCTAATACGAATACAGTTTTTACTGATGCTGATGGATTATTTGAATTTGAATTAGATAATGGTCAGTATTCTGTACAAGCTGAGAAAGATGGTTTTTTAACAGACTTTGAGAGTGCTACAGTTGAGGTGGATGAAACAGTTGAAATCGTATTTGAGTTACAAGTTGAAACGGCAAATAATAGAGCGCCAGATACTCCTGTACTAGTATCACCGGCAGATAATGAGGTCGACGTATCGTCTAATGTAACGCTAGAATGGCTAGCAACTGATCCTGAAGATGATGATTTAACCTTTATAGTTGAATTGAGAAACACTTCAGATAATACGGTAGAAGTTTTTGAAGATATCACAGAACCTATGCTGGACGTGACTCTGGATTTTGGTACTACATATTTATGGCAAGTAAGAGCAGATGATGGAATCAACCAGACTATTAATAGTGCTTTATTTTCTTTCAGTACTTCTGATTTTCCGACCAATAGATTTCTATATGTACGTAAGGTTAACGGTAATAATGTTATTTACAGTAGTGATGAGAACGGAACAGAAGTAGCCCTTACCACAACGACTACTAATAGCTGGCGACCTAGAGTAAATAGACAGGCTAATAAAATAGCATTTCTTAGAAATGTCGGAGCACAGGTACATGTGTTTACCATGGAATTAGATGGGTCACAAGTACAGCAAGTGACTTCTACAGTCGCTGTTGCTGGTTTTAATCTAGATGAGCTCGATATCTCATGGGCTTCTAATGGTTCTATAATTTATTACCCTTCACTAGATAAATTATACACCATACAGCCTAGTGGTGCTGGTCTAACACAACTTTATCAAACATCTAATGGTAATATCATTACCGATGTAGATGTTAATGAGCCTAGAATAGCCGTGAAAACTAATGATTTTGCAGGTTACAATGTTGAAATTTTGATACTAGATATGCAGGCTACTGTGGTGCAAACCGTTTTAAGTGGTATGCCTGGTGCTGCTGGTAGTATAGATTTAAGTGCAGACAACTCTACCATATTATATTCTAGAGATATTTCTGGATTTGAAAACATAGCATACAGACTGCTAGACTCTAGACTTTTTGTTTATAATTTGAACACTTTGCAAGAGTTAGAAGTGTCATTTAATAAGCCTGCTGGAACCAATGATTTAGATGCTCGATTTTCTCCTACAGAAGGTTTAGTAATATGTAAAAATCAAGATAATGATGGAAACTCTGCTCCGATAATACAAACTCTAGAATTAACTATAGCAGATACTAGAGAAGATTTATTTACAAATGCTATAATGCCAGATTGGGAATAGGCGCTTTTTATCCTTATGTAGTAAATGCGTTATCTACATAGTGGACTTGAGTCCCTGAGCAAGATTCAAATATGTCTAGGGTAACTAACTATGATACTTACGCAATTATCAATAGTTCTGTGCCTATTCCGTTTTGGTATTAATATTATAAAAGGTAATGCCCAGTAAGAATGTAGGGATTCTTTACTGGGCATTTATCATTTCTAAATATCTTGAAAAGAAATATATTCTTGTTTAAGATAGGACAAACATATACTTTAATCTGTTGTCTCGCAATATTTTTAAGATATTTTGACGTTTAAAGGTTGTATTTAACAGATTTTTGGTAGTAAACGCCCTTTTAATCGATGTTTTAATCGGTGGTTTATCCTGCGCTTAAGTCAGTAGATTCATAAGCACCAGCATCTGGAGTAATGCTTCTAGGGTTATCTAAGATATCATTAACGGTCGCATTTGCTGGGTTTGCAATTCCATTTGCTCCACCTGTCGTATCGATTTGTAATTGATTATTATCCTCATCCTTAAAAATAGGGTCGACATTAAAGACACTTTGGTTGTATAAACTAGCATTATTAAAATCATAATTAGCAAATCCTACAAAATCATCAAAGCGATCATTAAATTTAATTAAGGAATTTTGAAAGTTAAAATTGAATTGAGACACGCCATCATCTGCTAAGATATATTCTATATCTCTATCGCCGTAAATAATACAATTCGTGAAACTTGCATTGATTAGGTCTTCAGTTAATTCTGTGTTTGGGATGATGTTAGAAATAAATAGGGTAGGTTCTTGTCTAAAACTGTTATTCCAGTAGTTTGCTATAGTGCAATTGTTGAAATTGTATTCACCACCTAAACGTAGAACTAGTGATGTTTGCCCTGAATTATTAATGACTAAGTTTTCTGCCTCTATATGAGCGGTAGTTCCTATTAAACCAGAGTTTGAACTGTTATAAATTTGGGTATTATTGATTTGAAGAGTAGCGCCAGTAGATGCTGTATTTAAACTATCCATAATTATACCTACACTAGCGTTTTTAATAGTTGCGTTATTTATAATATTGTTTTTACTACCAGCGGTAAGCCATATAGCACCCCATTGACCTGGTATGTCTGCATATGTCGGTTCTAATCTGTCGCCTTCAAAAATCACTTCTTTTTCTAGATCATCAGTTATTGAAGGTAAGCCGTTAACTTGCAGGCTACCTTCATTTGCGACAATAATACCACTTCCGCTATGAAAATGTAATCTTGCTCCTGCTTCTATGGTTAAAGTTTTATTAGGAGGTACTCCAGCATATCCGTATATGACATATGGTTTTGCAGCTGTTAATGTTAATTCAGTATCATCCAGAAAAAAGCCACTTATCCTAATTTCTTCACCTTCATCTGTAGTACCTAATAATAAAGTTTCTTCAATACCTTGCGCATCTCTTTCTGGGAATAGAAATATAGCATCTTGGACTAGAGTTACAAGTTCTACTACTTGCTGGTTAGGGCCATTATCAAATTCTATGGTGTCGGTATATAAAAACTCGTCTCCTGATGAGAAGTCGTTAATATCAATAGTGGTTTCTACAAATACAAAAAGAGAATCTTTGGCCAGTAATTCTACATTTTCAAATATGCGGCCGGGCACACCATCAACGGCTAGTCTATAGTTTGAGTTCTCGCCTTGAGCCAGCGCAACACGAGGGATGACGATATCATCACTACTATTATTGTAAACCTTAAACGTACGTGTGCTAGATCCTATATTAGTAAATACGGTATCTAAAAAAACGGTATCTTGAGAAAAACCTAAATCTCCCGTACTGTTTGAAAAAGCAAAATCATCTCTACAAGAAGCAAAGATGATACATAATAATAGAGACGGAATGATTATAAAGTATTTCTTCATGTAAGTGTTTCAAATAGATCTCTTAACTCTTGAGATATTTTTACAGGTTTACCTTTTTTATTTATTGCACACCAGACAGATTTAGTCTTGACTAATAGCTGTTCTGTTGTGGCGTTATATATTTCTATAAAACGCTCGTATTTAACATTTGTTGCCTGACCTACTTGAGTTTTAATCAAAATCGTATCGCCTAAAAATGCCGCAGCTTTGTACTCTAGATTATGCTTAATCATTACCCAGTCAAATTGCTTTTTTAAAGCCTCTGTACCTACGTTTAACCAGTGTTCTATTGCAATTTCATTTGCCCACTGATTATAAACCACGTTGTTAACATGGTTAAGATCATCAATTTCTGCATCTGTAACTTTTCTAGTTACTGTATATGTTGGTAAATCTGCACTAATCACTATTTCTTAATTTTAATTTCAAACATTTTATCCCACCTCTTACCAGTTACAAAAATAGTACCGCTCTTAGGGTTAAAAGCTATACCATTAAGTACGTTATCATCCTTATTTGCATTTGGAATTTGAGCGGTTAATGATTTTAAATCGACGATACCTTCTACGACACCAGTTTGTGGGTTAATAATGGTAATACCATTAGTTTGATAAACATTGGCATAGATTTTACCATCAATCCATTCTAGCTCATTAATCTTTGTGATACTATTTTTAGTAGAAACCACTTGTACATAACTTATTTCTTCAAAAGTTATTGGATCAATCTTCCAAATTTTATCAGTTCCATCGCTTTTGTAAAGGAATTTTCCGTCATTGCAAAGTCCCCAACCTTCTTTGCTACGCCCATATTTAAACTCGTCTATGCGATTGAGAGATAAGTCATAAACATAGCCATAACCAGCTTGCCACGATAATTGATAAACCTTATTGTCTAGAATAGTCATTCCTTCTGCAAATATGTGGTCTGGTAATTCAAATTTCTTTAAAGCCTCTCCGCTATTTACATCTGTAATTCTTAGGTCACTTTCTTTAAACTGTCCGGTACTCTCATAAAGTGAGTCGCCATAAAACTCAAGCCCTTGCGTGTAAGATTCTGTTTTATGAGGATAAGTAGCAATTTCTTCTATTTGATAAACTTTTACATTATTAGGAGCTAATCTTGTAATATGTGCAGACTTAGTCACCACTTTACCGTCTTTATATATCGACGCTTCAAAAGTTAGTTTTCCATAGGGTTGAGTATCCAGCTTTCGCGAAAGCGTATTACTATTCTCTCCCATAACTTTACCAGCATTTATATGCCAAATGATGCTGTCATTTCCTATTTCTGACGCATCTATAACTGATAAATTGATCGAATCTGAGTTGGTATACGAATTTTTAGGGTTAGTTATCTCTAAACTATAATTATCTTTAAAGGTATCGATATCATTCTTACAGGCTGTTAACGAGATGGTTGCTAGTAAGATTATAGCGGCATTTTTCCAGTTCATATATGGTTTTTAAGAGGTCGAAATATAACGATAAAATTGCTTGCTTAAAATCTTTGCAGAGTATAAACTAGGTATTATATTTGCACCTGGCAAGTCCTACACAACTAGCTCCTGTTGAACTCCTCCAGGGCGGGAACGCAGCAAAGGTAAGCGGTCGTAGCAGTGTGATGTAGGTAGCTTGCCTTTTTTGTGTCCAATACTCAAATCTAATCATCTCAATAATAGGTTGTTATGAATAAAGTTGTTCTTGTAACCGGCGGTTCTAGCGGTATAGGAAAGTCTATTTCTATTTATCTTAAAAGTAAAGGTTATACCGTTTATGGAACGAGTAGAAATCCTGGTAGCTATCCAGACAGTCCTATTGACCTTGTTGCTATGGATGTCAAAGACCCAATATCTATCGAAAAAGCTGTTGCGGAAATTATCAATAAAGAAGGTAAAATTGATATTCTTATAAATAACGCTGGAGTAGGAATTACTGGTCCGGTTGAAGAAACGCCTATTGAAGAAATACATGGCGCTATGGATACAAATTTCTATGGTCCATTACGAGTGCTGCAAGCCGTGTTACCATACATGAGAAAACAACAATCTGGTAGAGTTATTAATATAACCAGCATTGCTGGGTATATGGGATTACCTTACCGAGGTATTTATAGCGCTAGTAAAGGAGCTTTAGAAATCGTTACCGAGGCGTATCGTATGGAGTGTGCTCATTTAAATATACATTTTAGCAATGTAGCGCCGGGAGATTTTGCTACTAATATTGCAGCAGGTCGTTTTCATGCTCCGGTTGTAGAAGGTAGTGATTATGCTACTGGATATTCTCAAACTTTAAAGCTTATTGATGAGCATGTCGATGATGGTAGTGACCCTATGGAAGTTGCCTATAAGATTTATGATGTCCTACAAGAAAAAAATCCTGGAATACATTATAAGGTTGGTAGTTTTTTACAGAAATTTTCGATTGTCCTCAAAAAAATCTTGCCTGAAAAGCGTTATGAAAAAATGCTCAAGAAACATTACAAGCTTTAAAAGTCTTTAGTCAACTCTTCTAGAGCATCAAGTTGTAAAATTTTGATGTTTTTTCCTTGTGTTGTAATGTAGCCTTTCTTTTTGAAGTCAGATAATAGCCTAATGCATGATTCTGTTGCAGTGCCTATAGCTGCTGCGAGATCTTCTCTAGAAAGAACTAAGGTTAAATCACCCGTTAAAGGATCTTCACCAAATTGTTTTTTTAGATATAATAACGCTTGCGCTAGACGCTGTTTCACGGTCTTCTCAGATAAGTTGACAATCATGTCATCTGCAATTCTTAACTCTGTAGCCATATTTACCAATAATTCTTTTACAAAAAGAGGATTGTGAGCGATTCTATTTTTAATAGCAGACTTAGGTATAAAACACACTTCCATATCGTTAAGTGCCGTAGCGCTTAAATTTGCATTTTCATCACAGACTATAGATCGTTGCCCTAAAATCTCACCTTTAGAAGCGATTTTTACAATTTGGTCGCGACCTGAGGCTGTTATTTTAGATAATTTTGTAGCTCCATTGCGCACGCAGTAAATACCACTTAAACGTTGCCCTTCTTTAAAGATCATATCTCCTTTTGATACAGATTGTAGCTTTTTAGTTGCATTAATTTCAGCAAGGTCTTCTGTATTCAATACTCTTAATGCATTGTATTGTCTAATGACGCAGTTTTCGCATTTTGTACTCATGGTATTATCAGATTAGGCAGTTACAAAATTAAAGCATGTTGATGAGTGAAGTCTATTTCCTAATGTGATAATTATCATGTTTTAAATCTGTTTTTAAAATGACATTTGCAATAGGTATAATGAGCAAATAAATAAATTATGGATAATTGTTTCCATTGTGGAGATCCATGCACAGAACAAACTATCATACATGATGATAAGAAGTTTTGTTGTAATGGTTGCAAACTGGTTTATGAAATACTAAGTGATAATGATCTAGGCAATTATTATGATATCGAGAATAATCCAGGTACATCTCCTTCTTTTTCAAAGGATAAATTTAACTTTCTTGAAAATGAAGAAATAGTTCAAAAATTACTAGAGTTCAATGAGCAAGAGGTGCAAGTGGTGCAACTATCCATACCATCGATACATTGTAGTTCTTGTATTTGGGTATTAGAAAATTTACAACGTATTCATCATGGAGTTAAGTCTTCTCAAGTAGATTTTCCTAAAAAAACAGTAAGAGTTACCTTTAATTCAAATGAATTAGATCTTAAAGCACTGGCAATATTATTAGCCTCAATAGGTTATGAGCCTTATATATCGCTTGATGATTATGAAGAAAAAGATAAAAAAGTTGATCGTTCTTTAATCTATAAATTAGGTGTAGCGGGATTTGCTTTTGGGAATGTTATGTTTTTATCGTTTCCAGAGTATTTTGAGGTACAAGAATTTTGGTTAGATCAGTTTAAAGGGCTTTTTCGTTGGATGATGTTTGCGTTTTCATTACCAGTCGTATTCTATGCAGGTATCGATTATCTTAAATCTGCTTATAAAGGAGTTACATCAGGTGTATTAAATATTGACATCCCTATAGCCTTAGGGATTATCGTGTTATTTGTCCGCAGTACGATTGAGATTGTGTTTGACTTAGGAACTGGGTTTTTAGATAGTCTTACGGGTTTAGTATTCTTTCTATTACTAGGTCGATTTTTCCAACAACGTACCTATGCATACCTCTCTTTTGATAGAGATTTCAAATCTTATTTTCCAATAGCCGTAACTAGATTGCTTAAAAAACATGGTCAAGTAGAAGAAGATCAAGTACCTATTTATAAAATCGAAAAAGGAGATAGATTGTTAATACGATCAGGTGAGATTTTACCGGTAGATGCTGTTTTATTAAGTGATAAAGCATCGATGGATTACAGTTTTGTAACGGGTGAATCTGATCATATCACTAAATATTTAGGAGAGGTACTATATGCTGGTGGTAGACAGCAATCAGGACTTATCGAGGTGGAGGCTATAAAAAATGTAGAGCAAAGTTATTTGACCAGTCTGTGGAGTAATGATGTTTTCAAAAAGAAACGACACTCTAGTTTTCAAACGCTGGTTGATCGTATCTCAAAAAAATTCACAGTTACCATTATCAGCGTAGCTGTAATAGGTGCTTTAATATGGTTATTTATTAATCCATTAACTGCTATTAATGTATTTACTGCAGTTTTAATTGTTGCCTGTCCTTGTGCAATAGCTTTATCTACTCCATTTACAATGGGTAATATGTTGCGCATTTATGGCAATATGGGTTTATATCTTAAAGAATCTGTAATTATCGAGCGTATGTCTCAAATAGATACGATTGTATTTGATAAAACAGGAACGATTACAACTAGTTCTGCCTCACAAATAGAGTATAAAGGAGAACCACTAAACGAAAAAGAAGAAAAGAATCTTGCTAGTACATTACGCGGTTCAAATCACCCATTAAGTAGAGCTTTGTATAATGAACTCAAAAAAAATGATATTTTACCAGCTTTAGATGATTTTAAAGAGGTAGCCGGTAAAGGTCTTATTTCTAGAATAGATAAAGAAGTCATTAAAGTAGGGTCTCCGTCATTTACATCATCACAAGCCACACAAGAAGAACATATAGAGACCGCAGTTCATGTTAATTATAATCAGCATTATAAAGGGAAATACACTTTTAAGAATAAGTATAGAACAGGTGTAGATGAACTATTTGAACGTTTGTCTAAGGATTATAAATTACATGTTGTATCTGGTGATAATGCCGGAGAAAAAGAACATCTTAAAGATCTGCTGCCATCTGGTGTAGTTCTTAAATTCAATCAACAACCAGAAGAGAAACTTAATTATATCAAAGAACTTCAATCACAAGGCGCTCGAGTAATGATGGTAGGAGATGGTTTAAATGATGCTGGTGCACTCACACAGTCAGATGTAGGTGTTTCTATCGCCGAAAATGTAAACGTATTTACACCAGCCTGTGATGGTATTATGGACGCGAGTATTTTAGGCAGAATGGATGAGGTGATTACGCTTTCGCGAAAAGCAGTAAACATTATTAATTGGTGCTTCATCCTATCATTATTCTATAATATAATCGGAATATCAATTGCTTTAAGTGGAAACTTAACACCAGTAATGGCGGCGATTTTAATGCCAGTGAGTTCATTGAGTGTTGTGGCATTTACAACTATTATGACTAATTATATGGGTAGAAAATTTTCTAATAAAACTTCTCAAAACTGATAATTGTCATGTTTTAAGGAAGGCTATAGAAATATTTTTGTAACGATAATTCAAAGAGGTATGAGTATCATATATATGTTATTAGCAGTGAGCGTTGTGGTAGCGCTACTATTTTTTGTTCTATTTATAGTTTCTGTAAAGGATGGACAATATGATGATACGTACACGCCTAGTGTGCGCATGCTATTTGATGACGAAGTCGTTAAAACTAAAGAAGAAAACAACCAAATTAATTCAAAATAATTATGCAATTAGAACAATTCCATTACGATAATAAAATCGTTAAGAATTTCCTGTATGCTACCATACTTTGGGGTGTAGTAGGGATGACAGTCGGTTTATTACTGGCGTTTATGTTTCTTTTTCCTAACCTTACAGATGGCATTTCATGGCTTAGTTTCGGTAGGTTGAGACCTCTTCATACTAACGCGGTGATATTTGCCTTTGTAGGTAACGCTATTTTTGCCGGTGTATATTACTCTACTCAGCGCTTACTTAAAGCACGTATGTGGAGTGACTTTTTATCTAAAGTTAATTTTTGGGGATGGCAATTAATTATCGTTGCTGCGGCGATTACCTTACCATTAGGTATGACCTCTTCAAAAGAGTATGCAGAGCTTGAATGGCCTATAGATATAGCAATTGCCTTGATTTGGGTAGCGTTTGGTGTGAACCTTATCGGTACACTTATAAAGAGAAGACAGCGTCACCTTTATGTAGCAATCTGGTTTTATATAGCAACTTTTGTAACGGTTGCAGTATTGCATATTTTTAATAGTATGGCCTTACCAGTTAATATGTTTAAGAGTTATTCTGCATATGCTGGTGTGCAAGATGCTCTTGTTCAATGGTGGTATGGTCACAATGCAGTAGCGTTTTTCTTAACAACACCATTCTTAGGTTTGATGTATTACTTTGTGCCTAAAGCTGCAAACAGACCAGTTTATTCATATAGATTATCTATTATTCACTTTTGGTCTTTAATATTTATTTATATCTGGGCTGGTCCTCACCACTTATTATATAGTGCCTTACCAGACTGGGCACAAAACCTAGGAGTAGCCTTTTCTGTAATGTTAATTGCACCATCATGGGGTGGAATGATTAATGGATTACTGACACTGCGTGGTGCATGGGATAAAGTACGTACTAGTCCTGTGTTGAAATTTATGGTAGTAGCTATCACAGGTTATGGTATGGCAACCTTTGAAGGGCCTATGTTGTCACTTAAAAACGTAAATGCGATAGCTCACTTCTCTGACTGGATTATTGCTCACGTTCATGTTGGTGCACTAGCATGGAATGGGTTTATGACATTTGGTATCATATATTATTTAGTTCCTATACTTTTCAAAACAAAATTAGCATCTACTAAACTTGCTAACTTCCATTTCTGGATAGGTACGTTAGGTATTATTCTTTATGCATTACCTATGTATGTAGCAGGATTTGTTCAAGCATTTATGTGGAAACAATTTAATCCAGATGGTACACTTGCTTATGGTAACTTCTTAGAAACCGTTAATGAAATCATGCCTATGTACTGGATGCGTGCTATAGGTGGTACGTTATATATCGCTGGTATGCTAGTATTAGTGTACAATGTGATTATGACGGTTAGACAAGGTAGTACAGTTACAGATGAACTAGTAGAGGCAGCACCATTAACTCGTGTTTCTAAGAAAAGAACAGCTAGTGAAGGATGGCATACCTGGTTAGAAAGAAAGCCTTTAAAAATGACTTTGTATTCAACAATCGCTATTTTGATAGGTGGATTGGTTCAAATAGTTCCTTCATTAATGGTAGATGATTATATACCAGTAATTTCTAGTGTGAAACCATATACTCCATTAGAATTAGAAGGTAGAGATATATATATCAGAGAAGGTTGTGTAGGATGTCACTCGCAAATGATTAGACCTTTCCGTAGTGAGGTAGAACGATATGGAGAATACTCTAAGGCTGGAGAATATGTATACGATCATCCATTCTTATTTGGTTCAAAAAGAACAGGACCAGATTTAATGAGAGTAGGTGGTAAGTATAATGATAACTGGCACTTAAATCACTTTTATGATCCTCAAACAACCAGTTCAGGTTCTATAATGCCATCATATAAATGGTTAATTGAAAATGAACATGATCGCAGCCAGACGCAGGATAAGATGGAGGTAATGGTAAGTCTAGGTGTTCCTTATTCACCAGCAGATATTGAAAATGCTCCAGAAACGATGGCTTCTCAAGCACTGAAAATAGAAATGAGTTTAATGAACGATCCTGACTTTGCAAAAATATATAATGCAGACAAAAAATATGCAGAGGAAAATGGAGAAGAGTTTATTGAAATGAGAGATAGAGAAGTGGTTTCTATTATCGCGTACTTGCAACGATTAGGAACCGATATCAAGGTTAAAAATGCCGAAGATTTAAGTGTTAATCAAAACGACTAAGCCATGCTCAAATTTATAAAAGGAAATCTTGAAGCGATAGAAGGCGTGTCCATCTATCCGATTATATCACTACTTATCTTTTTTACTTTTTTCACATTATTATTTGTTTATGTGTTTACAGCAAAAAAAGATCACATCAATACCTTAAGTGAGATGCCACTAAACGAACCAATTAAAACCCAAGAAGATGAATAAATCAGCACTTTTTAGAATAATCATTTTTATGATTCTAGCTTTAGTTCTATTTGAACTAGTAGCTGGTAAAGAAGGAACTTGGGCAGTACAAGAATACCCTTTAATATGGCTTATCCTAGGTGTGTTATTTTTATGTGCATATCTATTAGAAACTAGTGTGAAAACTCTAGAAAGAGTACTATACAATACATTAAGTGATGAAGCAAAAGAAAGATATGATGCAGCTACAATAGCACGCAAAGAGCAAGAATTTGCAGGTATTAAAAAGACTTATGCAAAAATGCTAGGAAGTAAACCTATTGAAGATGAAGGTGAGATAGAACTAGATCATAATTATGATGGTATACGTGAGTTAGATAATAACTTACCACCATGGTGGGTTTATTTATTCTATGCGACCATTCTTTTTGGTGTCGTTTATCTTACTAAATATCATGTTTTTGATATAGCACCAGATCAAGCTGAAGAATACTTGCAAGAAGTAGCCGTCGCAGAGAAAGAAATAGAAGAATACAAGAAAACGGCAAAAAACCTTATAGATGTTAATACCGTGACTCTACTTACTGATGCATCTGACCTTAAAGCAGGTAAAAGCATCTTTCAAGACAATTGTATAGCATGTCACAAAGCCGATGGTGGTGGTGGTATAGGACCTAACCTTACAGATAGACACTGGATCTTAGGCGGTGGAATTAAAAATGTATTTAATACAATTAGTGAAGGTGGACGAGACGGTAAAGGTATGGTGTCCTGGAAAGCAGATTTATCTCCTAGTGAGATGGCACAAGTTGCAAGTTATGTGATGTCTTTTCAAGGTACAACTCCTGCAGAACCTAAAGAAGCAGAAGGTGAAATTTGGGAAGATCCAGATGCACCTAAAGACGTAGCACCAGCTACACCAGTAACTCAAGTAGATTCTACAGCAGTAACGTTTAACGATTAAGTTTAAAGAACGATAAAATGGAGACACCAGAGAATGAGGTTTTTAGAGATAGCATCGGTACCATTAATGAAGATGGTAAGCGTAACTGGTTGTACCCTAAAAAACCAACAGGTAAATTTTATGACTACCGTAAATGGGTAAGTTATGGATTGCTAGCATTTTTACTGGCCGCTCCGTTTATTAAAATAAATGGCAACCAGTTCATTATGATGAATGTACTGGAAAGAAGATTTAATATTTTCGGATTTCCTTTCTGGCCACAAGACTTTCATCTATTTGTTATAATGATGATTATCGGCGTGGTGTTTGTCATCTTTTTTACAGTTGCCTTTGGTAGAATTTTTTGTGGCTGGATGTGTCCACAAACCATTTTTATGGAAATGGTCTTCCGTAGAATTGAGTATTGGATAGAAGGTGATCGAGGAAAACAAATCAGATTAGATAAACAAAAATGGGATGCCGAAAAAATACGTAAAAAAGGAACTAAATGGTTCATATTTGCAGTCATCTCTTTTATCATCGCAAACGTATTTCTTGCCTATTTGATAGGTAGCGACCAGCTGTTTAAATATATTAAAGATGGGCCACTGGCTCACTTAAGTACATTGTTATCATTAATCATTTTTACTGCAGTATTTTACTTTGTGTTTGCATGGTTTAGAGAACAAGTTTGTATAATCGCCTGTCCCTATGGTAGGTTGCAAGGTGTATTATTAGATGATAAATCTATTATTGTTGCATACGATCATAAAAGAGGTGAAAAAGAGGAAGGTCGTGCCTTATTTAAAAAGAATGAAGATCGTGCAGCAACAGGAAAAGGTGACTGTATAGATTGTGGGCAGTGCGTTCAGGTATGTCCTACAGGAATAGATATTAGAAATGGAACACAACTAGAGTGTGTTAACTGTACGGCATGTATTGACGCCTGTGATCAGATTATGGAAAAGGTAGACCTTCCTAAAGGTCTGATACGCTATGCAAGTGAAGATAATATCACTAAAGGCAATAAATTTGAATGGACACCTAGACTTAAAGGTTATGTCGCAGTTCTAGCTATTTTATTAGGTATATTTTCTGGTATGATGCTACTGCGTAATGATGTAGAAGCACGAGTTTTAAGATTGCCTGGTTCCTTATATGAGCATAAAGGAGAAGACGTGATTAGTAACGTGTACACCTATAAATTGGTGAATAAGACGATCGTTTCTATCGATGATATTCATTTTAAATTATTATCTCATAAAGGAGATATTAATCTAGTTAAAAATCAAGGTTTTAGTATAGCAAAAGAAGGCCTTGCAGAAGGGACTTTATTTATAGAACTAAAAACAGGTGCTATTAAAGGTGACAAAGAACGTGTGGAGATAGGGATCTATAGTGGTGATGACTTGATAGAAACAACGACTACATCATTTTTAGGGCCTAGAAGTTATAAATAGAAAATTATTGAATTAGAAAACGCTTTCGCGAAAGCGTAATAACGATAAACATTACCATCATGAAATTAAATTGGGGAACCGGTATAGCGATTGCGATAACACTTTTTATAGGTTTTATAATGGTGATGGTTGTAACGATGCTTGCAGATAAAGGTTTTGACCACGATATGGTCACAACCGAATATTATAAAAAGGAATTACTATTTCAACAAGAAATTGATGCAGAACAAAACGCAAAGAATCTGGGTGAAATAAAAGGTATGAAAACTACCACTGGATGGGCTATTGAGTTTCCAGAAAGCATTAAAGAAACTGAATTTAAAGGAACAGTGTCCCTATATAGACCGTCAGATAAGCAACTAGATTTTGACTTGCCTATTGTCTTATCTGGTAATTATTTGCTCATACCTGACAATCGCTTAATCGACGGTCGATGGGACATTCTTATAACGGGTACCTTAGATGGTAAACCGTTTAAATATAAAGAATCTATAATCTATTAATATGTTGTGGTCTGGTTTCATATTAGGTTTATTGGGCAGTTTCCATTGTATGGGAATGTGTGGTCCTATAGCCTTTTTGTTACCGGTAAATCATAAAAACCCAACTCAAAAAGCATTTCAAGTTAGTGTTTATCACGCTGGAAGATTATTTGCTTATGGCTTGATAGGTTTTTTATTAGGCTTGCTAGGTAAAAGTTTTGACCTTTTTGGGTGGCAACAGCAATTGAGCATTGCAGTGGGAATAGCGATGATAGTAATGGTAATAACTACCTATTTCATAGGTATGAATTTTACAGTTACTAAACCGTTATATAGACTGGTAGGTAAATTAAAAAGTGCGATGGGTAAGGAGCTGAAAAAGAAAACTTATGATGCTTTTTTTACTATGGGCTTTTTAAATGGTTTATTACCATGTGGATTGGTATATATGGCAGTTATAGGAGCAGTGGGATCTGGAAATGCAATGGAAGGTGCTGCTTATATGATGTTTTTTGGATTAGGTACGGTGCCATTAATGACGGCAGCCGTTTATTTAGGTAACGTGATATCTGTAAAAGTGAAGACATTTATGAGAAAAGCAGTTCCTGTGTTTGTTATCCTAATTGGATTACTTTTTATCGTGAGAGGTCTAGGTCTAGGTATCCCATATCTATCGCCTAAAAATATGAAGAATCAACAGTCTGCGCAGCAGTCTTGTCACACACCTATAGTTTTAAATACAAATCAAAAATAAAAGTTATGAATATGTTACCTCTAGTAGATTGGACCATGGGAGCAGTTTTAATAGGTGTGTTTGCACTGGTATGCGTCGCTCTGGTCGCGATAGTTATGAATATGATGAAAACAGATAAAACAAAGGATGAAAGTACTAGGGCTGAATAAGTCCGTAGTGAGAATGTTTCAGGGCGAGCTGTAAGGCTGGTCATGATTTATTTTGGTTAATTGGTTGAAAGAGGTATTCTGTTTAGAGTACCTCTTTCTTTTTTATAATCCTAAATGTACACGTGGAAACGAATAATATTAGAGCAAAAAAAATCTCCCAGTTAAAGGAGATTTTTTGAGGTGATTAAATTTATTTACCATATTAAATCGTCATAGAAAATAATTGTGTGTTCGGTTTTTTACGTTTTAACCTAAGATCAAAAGCCATACAAATATTACGTACAAATGGTCTACCTTTTTCAGTAACGCTTATACCATTAGATTCTAGAATAAGTAATCCGTCTTCTTCCATCTCTTTAAGACTAATTAATATATCAGGAATCTCTTTAAAATATAATTCTCCATTCTTTTCCCATTGGGTTTCAAAGTGACACATTAAATTCAGGATGTGTTTTCTGATGATTAAATCTTCATTGTTTAATAAATGTCCTCTATAAACTGGAATTTGATCTTGATCTAGTAACTTTTTATATTCTGTAATACTTTTTACATTTTGAGAAAATCCGTACCAGCTATCACTGATAGAAGAAACTCCTAGACCTATCATAGCTTGTGTACTACTAGAACTATATCCCATAAAATTGCGATGTAACTTTTTTGTCTCCATAGCTATGTTCAACTCATCACTAGCCAGCGCAAAATGATCCATGCCTATCTCAATATATCCAGCGTCTTCTAGCATTTTTTTTCCGATCTCATATTGAGCTCTTTTTTCATCTGGACTAGGTAAGTTATCCTGACTAAAACCACGTTGCCCATTACCTTTTATCCATGGCACAAATGCATAACTATAAAAGGCTATACGATCTGGTTTGAGTGCTATCGTTTGTTTAATAGTATGTATAACATGTTCTTTTTTTTGAAAAGGAAGGCCGTAAATTAAATCATGTCCGACAGAGGTGTAACCTATTTCTCTTGCGTTAAGTGTAGCGTTTAGAACATTCTCAAATGGTTGCACTCTGTGAATAGCCTTTTGGACCTCTAGGTTATAATCCTGAACTCCATAGCTTACGCGATTAAAACCTAATTCAAATAAAGTCTTTAAGTGTTCTTTTGTTGTGTTATTAGGGTGTCCTTCAAAACTAAGAGCCACATTTTTTGCTTTATGAGCATTTTTAAAAATTCCATCAATGAGAATTTGTAAATTTTCTGGAGAGAAAAATGTCGGAGTTCCTCCACCTAGATGTAATTCACTGATGATAGGAGTTTCATCTAATAGTGCCAAGTATAATGACCACTCTTTAAGCACATTTGATATGTAAGGTAGCTCTACATTATGATTTACGGTTATTCTTTTATTACAGCCACAAAATGTACACATCGCTTCACAGAATGGTAAATGAATGTATAAGCTGATTCCTTCTTTTTGATTAGATTCTTTAATGCTTTTTATAACAGAACTTTCCCAATCTGATTTAGTAAAAGAATTCTCTTCCCAGTAAGGTACTGTAGGATAACTAGTGTAACGTGGTCCAGCCACATTGTATTTTTGAACGAGTGAAGACATACCTGATTTTTAATATACACACCTCTTAAATGAGTCCTATGTGTGCATCGTTTAAGGATTCAAAACTAGCAGTATACCTATTTTAAAAAAATGATAATTGTCAGCTCTTAAGTTGTTACAAAAGAATTTTGATGTTTAGTGATATACTGGTATTGATTTAATATTTTTACGACAATTCATAAAAAAGAATCATTGGAAGATTACTATCTATATTTCAAGTCTTTACATCTTATTTTTATTGTAACATGGTTTGCAGGTCTCTTTTACATTCCTAGGTTATTCGTTTATCAAATTGAGGCTCATCAAGAACAAGAACCAGCAAAATCAATCTTGTTAAAACAACTTCAATTAATGACACGTAGATTATGGTATATCATATCATGGCCTAGTGCTGTTCTAGCCACTTTATTTGCAATTTGCTTGATTTATATCAACCCATCGATAATTGAAGCTCAATGGATGCAGGTTAAATTGGGATTTGTGCTGTTACTTTTTATATATCACATAAAAACCCATTTTATCTTTAAAGAATTAGAGAACAATATAGTAAAATGGACATCAAACGGAATGAGATTGTATAATGAAGGTGCGACCCTTATCTTATTTGCAGTAATTTTTTTAGTGATACTTAAAAGTGCTATTAATTGGATTTATGGAGTAATCGGTATTTTCTTGCTAGCGGCTATTTTAATGATTTTATTTAAGATCTATAAAAGATATAGAGAGAAAGTTTAGTTGTATTGATGTTGTAAATCAGTTGTTTGTGGTGTTTGTTTAATATGAAGTTGTTGTTAAACGTCAATTTAGTATTCTTTAACGAAAACCGATTTCTTTTATCAAAAGTTAATATATCAACCTATCTTAACGAGATACCTTTGCGGCGTTAAAAAAAATATCTCCCAAATGAAAAACGTATTATTCGTTTTGTTAATTCTATTCAGTAGTCAATCTATCGGTCAGGTTGGAATCAATACAGATACACCTGCTCCAGACGCTGCTTTAGATATAGAAGGAACTGATAAAGGTATATTGATACCACGATTAGATCTGTCAGATTTATCTACTATAGCACCTGTTACTGGTGGTGCTACAGAAAGTCTACTGGTTTATAATACAAATACCACTACTGGTAAAGGTTTCTATTTTTGGTCTGGTGTCGAATGGGTTCCTGTAGGTAAAGGTTTATACTGGGAAAAAGACGGTAATACTGGAACAACACCTGGTACATCATCTGGTGAGAATTATTTAGGTACTAAAGACGCACAAGATTTAGTTATCGCTACTAATAGTACTGAGGTGATGCGAGTTACTAGTAATGGACAAGTTTTGGCTTCTAACGCAGGATCTGCGGCAGCACCTACTTTTTCTTTTCATTCAGACAGCGATACAGGTATCTATTCTGAGGGAACAGATAAGTTAAACGTGAGCGCGGCAGGTAATAATATGGTAGAATTTGATGGTGGTTCTAATCCTCAGACAATTCTGAATCCTACTAATTTAGATGTAGATACTCGCATCGCTTCACAAGGAGAATCTCATATGCTTTTTGTAGATGCTGGTTCAGACCGTGTCGGAATTGCAAACAGCAATCCACAAGCAACACTTCATGTCGGTGGTACTACTAGTACAATTAGAATAGATGCTCTAAATTCCACTAATAATGTTAATAATAAAGGATCGGTTTCGACACCAGTATTTGTAGATGCAAATGGTGAGTTAAGTATTCAAGGTTCAAACGTCATTACTCAATTAGTAGAAGATAATACAGCCTTTTTATCTACACCTGTAATTGTAGACAATACATCAAGTGGTAGAACAATTACAGAGCTTTATGCTACAACGGTTACTTTAACTAGAGACGCACTTATTGAAGTGGTTTATCAGGCAGGTGTAACTATAACGGATACATCAAATGCTTTTATTTATGATGGAAGACCTAGAATCTATAGAATATTTGTAGAAATAGATGGAAGAAAAGTGGCTTATAAAGGAGATGCTTACACCAGTAAAAGTGCGACAGGTACGACTATAGTGAATGGACCATTTTACCTTAATGGTAATGGCTATGTTCAATTACCTGGATCTACTACGGGAACGACGCATGAAATTAAAGTATTTGCAGAGGTTTATGGAAACACTGCATCTACTAGGTGTTCTTATGGTGGTAATGGAGATGACATTTTTCAAGTTCTAGTAAGATATTAATATTATGAGCTTGAAAAATATATATACAATCTTATTGTTTTCAATGAGCTTTCTATCTGCTACAGCTCAAATAGGATTTGGTACAAGTGGACCACAGCCAGAAACATTGATGGACGTTTACTCTGTTGATAAAGGTTTGTTATTACCACGTATCTCGATTAATGATTTTGATAGTTTTAATTTGCCTGTAGGTTCGCAAACAGAATCTCTATTACTTTATAATACTAATGTTACCTTAGGTAAAGGTTTTACTTATTGGAATGGGAGCTCTTGGAGTCATGTTAATAATAACTTTTTTTGGAGTACTTATGGCGATGATAACTTTTCTAGTTCTAATTTTTTAGGCACGGCAGATAATAATTCCTTCATTATAGGTACAGCAGGTTTACCTCGCCTACATTTTACAATTGGCCAACGGTTAGTTGCTCATAATAATGGTACGATATCTAATCCGTCATGGTCTATGATTAATACGGGAATAGGTGCATATAGTTTGGGAAATGATTTAAGAATAGGTCTTGACGGTAAAGACTATATATCTGCAGCTGCGACTAATGCTGTAGTTATAAATCCGTCTCAAGAAAATATCGATTTATCTATTCAAGGTAACACAACGCCAGTGCTACAAATGGATGCTAGTTCAAACAGTTTAGGGATAGCTTCAACAGCACCTATTGAAGCTTCAATGCATGTACAAGGAGTAACTAGCAATGTACGTATTCACAGTCTAGGAGCGACGCATAGTAATAATAACGGTGTCGATCAATCATTACTTTACGTAAATCAAGAAGGAGAATTAATTTTAGAAGCGACACCGCACATCACTCAATTACCACAATTTGAATTTGAATCTGCTTATTTATCCTCTAGCGTTACGGTAAGTAACGCCACTCAAGGAGAAAGTACCGTTGTGCTTCATTCAACGTCAGAACAGTTGTTTGATGATGGTTTATTAGAAGTAGTTTATCAAACATCGTTTTCAGTAAGAAGTCATACAGGTGGTGCCATAACAGATGGTAAACCTAGAAAATATGGGATAAGAGTTAAAGTCGATGGTCGCGTTATAGGTCAGACCTCAAAAATGTATACATCTGCAGCAACTGGCAGTAGCATTGCCTCAGGATTTATGTATTTGAATGGCAAAGGATATAAACCTCTTACGGGAAACTCTTCAGGAACTACTTATGCTATTGAAGTAGAGTTGTTTGTGGACGGTGGTGGTAATTCGACGGAATATATCGTAGGTTCTTCTTCAAATGACTTTTTTGAAGTTATTGTCCATTATTAGAACGCTTCCGCGAAAGCGTAATTAAAACCAATTTACTTCTTAAAAGGCTCAACCAACTGCTCGCCAAAACTATCCGGATAGTGTTCATCGCCATGAAATCCTAATTCTAGATGAGCATCGTGATAAGGAACATGAGCAGTGCCAAAAAGGTAATCCCAAATACTTAAGGATAATCCATAATTTACACCGTACTTATGGTCAGCAGGTAAATCTCGTGCATGATGCCATAAATGCATTTTAGGATTATTGATAATGTATTTTAAAGGACCATAATCCCAACTCAAATTTGCATGGTTTAAATGTCCGATAAAGACACTGAGCATATGGACTATAAAGAATTGTTCAATACCAAAGCCTAACATAGCTAATGGTATGTATTGAAGACTTTTATAAATAATAGTTTCCATAAAATGAAATCTAAATTGCGCCGCAAATCCCATCTCTTTAATACTATGGTGTACCTTGTGAAACTCCCATAACCTAGGCACGCGATGTAATAAACGATGGATGTTCCATTGTATAAAATCTGCAATAATAAACATGATAAGCAACTGGCTCCATACGGGAAGGCTACCCAATTCGATGGCAACTAGATTTTCAATTCCTATACTTTTAAGACCATCATTAAATGCTGCAACGGCAACATTTGAAATAGAGTTATAACCGACTAAAGAGAATAAAAAGAAATTGAAAAACAAATAAAATAGATCTAACCAAAAATCACGACGTAATACCTTCTGATCCTTGCGCCACGGCTTTATAATTTCTAAGGTAAATACTAATAATGAAAGTCCCACTAGCCAATAAAAATAGTTGGTCCATGATGGCGTGGTGATTTCTTTAACGAGATAATTCCAATAATCAGAAAAGGAATTAATAAATAGATCGATATAATCTTGCATGTATGTAATGTCGTTTTATAATGTATAAAATTACTACTTGTTGCACTTACTACAACGTTATCTCAATATTAGAAATCTATTCTAGTATAAAGTACTGTCTATCCTTTATTTTTGAGCAAGTAAAATTAAATTCATGAAAAACTCCATTCTCTTTCTATTTTTAATATTAGTAATTTATTCCTGTAAGACTGAGGTTGAAAGTAAAACCATACCACTAGAAAAAGAGCAGGCTCATTATGACTGGAGTGCAGCAAATGTTTATTTTCTACTGACAGATCGTTTTAAAAACGGTGATGTTTCAAACGATACCATTATAAACAGAAATAAAGAGACAGGTAAATTACGTGGATTTAAAGGTGGAGATTTTGCCGGAATCATTGAAAAAATAGACGATGATTACTTTACAGATTTAGGAGTTAATGCCATTTGGTTAACACCTATTTGGGAACAAATTCACGATGGTGTTGATGAAGGAACTGGATATTCTTATGCCTTTCATGGCTATTGGGCAAAAGACTGGACTGCAGTAGAACCTAGTTATGGCACACAGGCAGAATTTGAATCATTAGTTCAAAAAGCGCATGATAAAAATATAAGGATTTTACTAGATGTGGTTATAAATCATACTGGACCTGTGACAGATATGGATCCTGTATGGCCAGCAGATTGGGTACGTACAGGTCCTTCTTGTACCTATCAGGATCAAGAAACTGCTGTAAGTTGTACATTAACTGATAATCTACCAGATATAAGAACGGATAGTAAAGAAGAAGTAGAATTACCAGAACATTTGGTTCAAAAATGGAGACAAGAAGGCCGCCTTGAAGCAGAACTTAAAGAGCTAGATGACTTCTTTAATCGCACAGAATTACCACGCACACCGGTTAACTATATTATTAAATGGGTTACTGATTATGCTCGTGAAACTGGTGTCGATGGATTTAGAATTGATACGGTAAAGCACGTAGAAGAAGAGGTTTGGAAAGTCTTTAATGAACAAGCCACTATAGCTTATGAAGATTGGAAGAAAGCCAATCCTGAAAAGAAAATACACGACGATGCATTCTTCATTCTAGGAGAATTATACGGTTATGAGGCGAGTGGTGGTAGAAAATATTATTTTAATGATAACCCAGTAGACTATTTTGATTATGGCTATGACGCGATGATTAATTTTGGTTTCAAGAGACATGCCATAGCGCCATATAAAGAGCTATTTAAAAGATATGATGGCTTTAGAGATAGCTTACTTCTAGAAAACCCTAAAGATCCTGCTTTTTTTATGAATTATATCAGCAGTCATGATGATGGTCAACCATTTGATGCAGCTAGAGAACGTACATTTGAGAGCGCTACTAAGTTATTACTCTCACCAGGAATGACTCAAATCTATTATGGTGATGAGATAGCAAGACCTCTTATCATAGAAGGAACTCAAGGCGATGCCACATTAAGATCCGTTATGGACTGGGATTCTATCGATAAAGATCTATTGAGCCACTGGCAAAAATTAGGTAAGTACCGTAACAGTCATCCTGCGGTAGGCGCAGGCAGCCATCATTCCCTAGAACATGATGGACCGGGAACCATTTTTGCTAGATGGTATGATAAAAACGGTTTCAAAGATCAAATAATCGCTGGAGCAGGATTAAAAGACGGTAGTATAACTATAGACGTTACTCTTGTTTTTAAAGATCTTACTCAATTACGTAATGCTTATACGGGAACAATTTTAGATGTGATAGATGGAAAAGTTACCGTTCAAGTTAATCGCGGTGTCATGCTGCTTGAATCATTGTAAAAGCATTTAGTAATTGACACATTATTGAATTTATGGCATTTTATTAACGCATTGTTTCATTATTGATTCAGAATTTTGTCAGAAGAATAGATGGTACTGTTATGAATAAGCTTAAAATTTGGAAAAATAAATACACTAAGTTCAAATTAAAGTTAAGTCCGCAGCAGAATCTCTTTTATGGTTTCTTTACTTATGTCATAGCGGGATTTATTTTACTATCTCTTCCATGGTTGCAAAAAACGGATGTAGCATTTATAGATAACTTATTTACCGCAACTAGTGCAGTGTCTACTACAGGTCTAGTTACTGTAAGTATATTTGATTCCTATAATATTGCTGGTCAACTGGTGATCATGACATTATTTCAATTAGGTGGGATAGGATATTTAACCTTTACAACTTTTATGTTATTATCCACTACCAGACGTATTACTCACTGGCATAAAAAGTTATTGAATTGTGAGTTTACCTTACCTGTGACCATTAAAATTAAAGATTTTTTAAAGTCCGTTATTCTCTTTACAGTTATTATGGAAACCATAGGTGCTATTCTATTTTTTATAGCGTTTTATAATAATGGTATGCCTGTAGGTGAAGCAATTTGGAACTCTATTTTTCATAGTGTTAGTGCATTCTGTACGGCAGGTTTCAGTCTTTTTAATAGTGGATTTACTGGCTATGTAGATGATGGCTTTGTAAACTTTATTATTGCTTTTCTGGCAATCGCAGGCTCGTTAGGCTTTATAGTTGTGAC
Source organism: Nonlabens ulvanivorans (assembly GCF_000732625.1). GTDB lineage: Bacteria > Bacteroidota > Bacteroidia > Flavobacteriales > Flavobacteriaceae > Nonlabens > Nonlabens ulvanivorans. The sequence continues at coordinate 257,608 of NZ_JPJI01000026.1, read as the reverse complement.
GGATCTAGTACTATGGATTAAAGATCGTTCTCATCAATTAAGTTTTACGTCACGAATCATATTTATAGGCTTTGCATTTTTGTTAAGTTTTGGGTTTGTATTCATGTATTTCTTTGAGCCTACAATCACTGTACTGGATGGAAGTGCCAGATTATATGCAGCTTTTTTTCAAACCATGTCTGCAATGACCACAGTAGGATTTAATACTGTTGATTATGGATCCTATTCTATACCTATCATACTGGTCACCATATTTTTAATGTATGTAGGTGCCTCGCCATCTGGTACTGCTGGTGGAATAAAAATAACAACACTATCCGCCGTATTTGCTATCATGAAAAGTAGACTTAGAGGCTCAAAAGAAATAACTTTTTTAGGCCGTAAGATTCCTTTTGAACGATTATACATCGCGACGTCATCTTTTATCTTTTATACTAGTTTAATTTTTATTTTCACTCTGGCACTTACGTTTACAGATGATTTCAGTCTAGAAAAATCTTTGTTTGAGGTCAGCTCTGCATTAGGAACCGTAGGATTAAGTATGGGAATAACAGGTGATTTATCTAGTATCGGTAAGATGTTACTGATCATGATTATGTTTATCGGTAGATTAGGAGTCTTGACTTTTGGGCTTGCTATTTGGTCTAAGTCCTTACAGAAAGAGCAGCCTCGACATATGGAAGATGATATTGCTGTTTAGAAATTGAGGTTTGGCAATTACGCTTTCGCGTAAGCGTAATTATTATAATCCATTAAGGATGCTTTATCTTTAGAATCTTAACTAAGATTTAAAGATGAAGTATTTTTTTTATTCGCTTATAGTATTGGGTTTAATCGCATGTAAAAATGAAGTTGAAGAGCAAAAGGTGGATATCGTTGATGAAATTGCAACGCCTCAACTACATTTAGATCAGGCCAATAATCTTGCGGCATTACCTTTACATTGTATTGAGACAGAGTATCCTAATAAAATGGGGCATGTTACCGCAGCACCAGAAGATCAAAAAAGACCAACAGACCAGCATCCGGTATTTTATGGTTGTTTTGACTGGCATAGTGCAGTACACGGCTATTGGAGCGCTGTGACTTTAATTAAGCAGTTTCCAAAACTTGAAGCTAGAGAAGAATTACTAGCAAAAATAAAACGCAATCTTACCACAGAGAATATCGCGGTTGAAATAGCGTACTTAAATACGGAGAATAATAAAACATTTGAACGCACTTACGGTTGGGCATGGTTACTTAAATTACAACAAGAGCTGGACACCTGGGAAGATCCTCAAGGACAAGAACTAGCTCAAATTCTAAAACCTTTAAGTGATGTCGTTATAGAGCGATATACAGACTACTTACCTAAACTTAATTATGCCATAAGAGTAGGTGAGCATTCTAACACAGCATTTGGGATGGTATTTGCCTGGGATTATGCCACACATGCTGGTGAACAAGATTTTAAAAATGTGATTGAATCTAAAGCCAAAGAATTTTATACTGGTGATACAGACTGCCCATTATCTTGGGAACCTAGTGGTTATGACTTCCTATCACCATGTCTAGAAGAAATTGATATCATGAGGCGCATTATACCAGCTGCAGATTTTCATCAATGGGTTGCTGCGTTTATACCTAATATTCAACATGGAGATTTAGATATTGAAATAGGACGTGTATCAGATCGTAGTGATGGTAAACTAGTGCATATCGATGGATTGAACTTAAGTCGTGCATGGGTGCTTTATGGCTTGATCAGTCAGTATCCACAGCAATATGCTGCATTACAAGAAACTGCAGATGCACATTTGACCAATACGTTACCTAATCTCGTGGCAGACGATTATGCCGGTGGACACTGGTTGGGTAGTTTTGCTATTTATGCTTTACAAAATGCATCGCATGTTCCAGAAGATCTTTAAAAATATAGGTCCTGGTACTTTAGTAGCTGCGGCTTTTATAGGTCCTGGAACGGTAACCGTATGTACTCTTGCTGGTGCAAACTATGGTTATAGTCTGCTCTGGGCTATGCTGCTTTCTGTTTTTGCGACGATTGTATTACAAGAGATGGCCGCCCGATTAGGATTGATTACTGGTAAAGGATTACCAGAAATATTGCACAGTACGATTAGCAATAAAATCATTAGAGTGGCTATAATTATTCTTGTACTAGCTGCCATTGCGGTAGGTAATGCGGCTTATGAAGCTGGTAATATTTCTGGTGGTGTGCTAGGATTAAATATCATTTTCGGTACACAATGGTATTTTCCGTTACTACTAGGATTAATCGCTTTTTGTTTACTCATTTATGGAAATTATAAGGTATTAGAACGTGTGTTAATCACGCTAGTCGTTATCATGGGAATATCGTTTATAGCAACCGCAATAGCGATAGGACCAGACTTTAGTTCGATTTTAAAAGGATTATTTACTCCTTCTATTAATGAAGGTAATTTGTTAACCATTGTCGGTTTAATAGGTACTACCGTAGTGCCTTATAATCTTTTCTTACATGCATCATTGGTAAGTGAGAAGTGGAATGAAACTACAGATTTAAGTGCCGTTAGAAAAGATACCGTTATAAGTGTCATTTTAGGAGGATTAGTATCTATGTCTATCATTGTTGCGGCAACAGCCTTACAATCCACTGAAGTTTCTACAGGAGCAGATGTAGCCAAAGCTCTTGAACCGATTTTCGGTTTGGCGTCAACTTACGTATTTTCTATAGGTATTCTAGCAGCCGGAATTACCAGTGCGATTACTGCGCCTCTTGCTGCTGCATATGTAGTAAAAGGTTGTTTAGGCTGGCATGGTAATATGAAAAGTTGGTCTTTTAGAGCGGTATGGATGATTATACTAGCACTAGGAGTGCTATTTTCTAGTATAGGTTTAAAGCCACTAGATATCATCACTTTTGCTCAAATAGCAAATGGATTGTTATTACCCATTATGGCTATTCTATTACTTTGGCTGGTGAATCAGAAGTTTTTAGGTGCTTATCAAAATCGCAGTTGGCAAAATATTATGGCTCTTATCGTTATCGCAATAGCCATTATGTTAGGTGCAAAAACCTTTTTAAAAGTATTTGAAATCATCTAATATGGTCACGATTGATATCAATATGGACCTAGGTGAAGGAATGAATGTTGAAGGACAGGTCATGCCATTTATAAGCTCTTGTAATGTGGCATGTGGTGGTCATTATGGAAATTACGATTCTATAAAAGAGACCTTACTTTTAGCTCAAAAATATAATGTAAAAACAGGAGCACATCCATCTTTTGATGATTTGAAGAATTTTGGTAGGTCACAATTAGATTGGGATGAAGCACGCTTTCGCGAAAGCGTATCTAAACAAATTCAGCAATTCCAGGATGTAGCTTTAGAGCTAGGAATAACCATGAATCATATTAAAATGCATGGTGCCTTATATCATGCCACGGCACACCTTACTGATTATGTAAATTGGACTATTCAATTAGTTAAAGATAAATATCCTGAGGTTAAATTATATGTGCCACCTGGTAGTCTATTAGAACAAGAGTTAAAGAATCATGGATTATCCTATGATCGAGAGGCATTTGCAGATAGACGATATGACAATGATGGAAAATTAGTTTCTCGTAATGATGCTAATGCTGTTATTGAAGATGTGTCAAAGCTTGTTAATCAACTATCCATTATGGTTCATGAAAATAAAGTGATTTGCATAGATGAGCATGAAATATTCTTAAATGCCCAAACCTATTGTGTACATGGAGATAACCTATCGATAGTCCACAATTTTAATGAGGTCATTACCGCATTGAATTTAAATCAAATTAAAATTGGATAGCTTCATTTTATATCATCAATATAATGAGAATAGTCTACTGGTTACTATCGATGTAGATACCAATGTACAGGAATATCGTTCATACATTACGAGATTAATTAATGATCAATATAGGCATAGGGTTGTATTGAATCAAGGATTTAATTCTGTTCTCATATTATGGCGTGAAGAGTCTGTAACTCGTACTTTAATCGATGAGGTAAAATTGCTATTAAAAGGCATTACTCCATCACCAGTGCGTGTTATTAATAAATGGAAATTACCGGTTTATTATGATTGTCTTTCGGCAGATATACGAGCATTATCAAAGTATACAGATTTAGAAGTTGGTGAAATAATTCGTCTACATCAACAAGCAGTTTATACAGTCAGTTTTATGGGGTTTTTGCCAGGATTTCCCTATCTCAATGGGTTGCCCGAGTCATTATCCATTCCTCGTAAGGTGACACCATCATTACAGGTTAAAACAGGATCTGTAGCTATTGCGGCAGGAATTTGTGGAATCTATCCACAAAGTAGTCCTGGTGGCTGGTATGTTTTAGGGAACTGTCCTGTACCACTTTTTAATAGAGAACGAGAACAAGCTTTTTTACTATCTATCAATGATCAAGTTGAATTTTATGAAGTCGATAAATCAACTTTTACAGATTTAAAGCAGAAGACAAGTCATCTAGACATTAATCAATTTAAAAATGGCTAGACTTACAATTCTTAATCCAGGATTTAATTCTACTATTCAAGATATAGGTAGACTAGAATATAGAGCATATGGTGTGCCACATAGTGGTGCTATGGATCAAGATAGCTCGCGTCTCGCAAACCAATTATTAAATAATCAGGAGAGTGATGCGGTAATTGAAATGACTTTATCAGGTGTAGAGATTATCTTTTCAGAACCTACCCAAATAGCAATCACTGGTGCTCATTGCAAGATAATGCTTCAACACTTGGGATATGAAAGTCCATGTGTTATAGCTGTAAAAACAGGAGATGTACTTCAAATAGGTGCTGCAATGGATGGTAATTTTATTTATTTAGGTATCAAAAATGGATTTCAGACCGAAGTATCTCTAGGTAGTCGTTCATATTATACAGGTATTTTAGATAGCTCATTTCTCAAAAAAGGCGATCATCTTTTATATGATAGCGGTGGTGTTGTCTCAACAGATAAATTCAATGACATGGAATCCAAATGGAATTCAAGTTTAAAGGCATATGTAGGTCCAGAGTTTTATTTACTTTCTAGAAAACAACAAGAACAATTACTAGGTACCTCTTTTACCATTTCAAAACTATGGAATCGTATGGCGTTTCAATTAGAAGAGACTTTGGTTCATACTCTATCAGCTATTAAAAGTAGTCCAGTATTGCCAGGCACGATTCAGTTAACACCAGACGGTAAATTAATTGTTTTAATGAGAGATGCACAAACTACAGGTGGTTATCCTAGAGTTCTACAACTTACTGAAGAAGCTGTGAATATCATTAGTCAAAAAAGAGTAGGAGAAGCCGTTGATTTTATAATTAAGAATTAATAGATTTTAAGTTAAACTATATCTAATGCTATTGGAATACTTAAGATTACTTCTTTAATTCGTAGTAACATGCTTAAAAGAAACAATGTCTCAGCAAAAATTTAAATGGCTTCATTTGCCGTCCATTTTATGGGAAAGTGCAAAAAAATGGAACGATGATGATGTGTGGCAATTAAGTGCTAGTGTTGCTTATTATACAATACTAGCACTACCAGGATTGCTAGTCATTATGATTAACATCGTGGGAGCGGTATGGGATACTGAAATTGCCACAGGTAGATTAACCTCTAGCCTTACATCATTAATTGGGTATGATAGTGCCGAAAGTATCAATGGAATTTTACAAGCGGCAAGCCGAGATTCAGACAGTTGGTTTGCAAAAATTGTAGGGATATCGACATTAGTTTTTGCTGCAACAGGTGTCTTTTATCAGCTACAACTTTCTTTAAATAAAATATGGAAGCTCAAAATTAATCCTAAAACACCGTGGTGGAAAATCATTACGGATCGCGTAAAGAGTTTTGGGTTTATTCTCGTTCTTGGGTTTTTAATTTTAATAAGTTTCATTCTATCTGCAGTCATCGGTGTCTTACAGGACTGGATTCAAGTTCATATTGCAGATTATTTAGGGCAACTAGCCTTAATTGTTAATTATATCGTTTCACTGGCAATCATTTCGTTTTTATTCGGTTTAATGTTTAGATACTTGCCAGATGCAAGACTTCAATGGCAAATGGTATGGCCTGGAGCTTTGTTAACAGGTATCTTATTTGAAACTGGGAAATTTTTATTAGAAATTTATTTCACGCAATCATCGCCAGCTAGTGCCTATGGTGCAGCAGGTCTTATTGTATTATTACTTTTATGGGTGTCTTATTCATCACTGATTCTTTTCTATGGGGCTGAATTTATTAAAATTTATGCTTCTCGTTATGGTAATGGAATCTCACCGAGTTCAAAATCCTTAAAGTATAGAGAAGAGCTTATCATCACAGATAAAGGAGCAGATGTAACCGAGAAAGAAATTGAAGAATTGATAAATTCAGATGATAATCCTATTGTGGATCGCTAGTTCGCTTCCGCGAAAGCGTAATGAACCTAACTGAATAACTCGAGAAAAGCCTGTTTGTATGTCTTAGTTATTGGTACACGGTATTCATCGCCGATCACAACATAACCTTCGTTTTCAAAGGCTCTTACAGCTTTTATATTTACTATGTGAGACTTATGACACTTAAAAAAATAGTCGTCTAGGTAGTCGTTAAATCTACCTAAGCTATAGGAACTGGTAAGAGTTTTACCATCTGCTAGATGTATTTTTGTATAACCTTCATAACCTTCTAGATGTATAATTTCTTCTTGCGGAATGAATGAGATACCTTTTTGGGTTGGAACTTTTAGTTTATGATCACGATCGATTATCTTATTGAGCAACTCTACAAGATTTGAATTTTGATCTGCGTTCTCTTTTTCTATATTAAAAATTGCTTTTTCTAATGCCTCTTTGAGCTCTGTGTTATCAACAGGCTTAAGTATATAATCAACAGCATTTTTTTTGATAGCTTCTAAAGCATATTCTCCATAAGCGGTCGAGAAAATGACTTGAGATTTTAATTCATTAATACTATTTAATAATTCAAACCCATTAAGGCCAGGCATTTGAATGTCTAAAAACAAAATGTCTGTAGCATGTGAATTGATGTAATCTAATGCCATCTTGGGATCCTGAAATGTTGCGATCACATAAACGTTAGGGCATACTTTTTCAATCTTCTTTTTAAGATTTTGTAAAGCAGAGTGCTCGTCATCTACCAGTATAGCTTTATAGGTTTTCATTACTTAATTTTTTTAGATTAAAAATCACTTCATGTCCAGGATATTCAATATCGCTTGATGCTGGTCCTCTTTTTAATTCTATTTCCCATAAACCAGAAGCTTTTAAGTATCTCAAACGATCTTCTAAAACAGATGATGATTTATACCTAACATCATCCTTCTTAAATTTAAACCCTACACCATCATCAATGATATGAATTTGTATTTGTTTTTCATCCAGCTTTACAAATTTAACAATGATCAATCCAGTTACTGATTTATTAAAAATGCCATGATTAACAGCGTTTTCAACAATGGGCTGTAATAACATACTAGGAATGAAATCGTTTAAATTTAAAGTTGGATCTACCTCAATTTGATAATGAAGTTTTTTATTAAAACGTAGAGATTCTAAATCTAAGTAGTTTTTTAATAACTCAATTTCTCTTTTTATAGTGATATGTTGTTCTTTGCTGAGCTCAAAAAATTCTCTTATGAGCCTTGAAAACTTTACAAGATATCGATCTGAAGTTTCAAAATCGTTTTCATTAATGTAATACTGAATGGCTGTTAGAGAATTGAAGACAAAGTGTGGATTCATTTGAGAGCGCAATGCCTTAAGTTGTAATTCTGATAATTTTTGTGCTTGTAATAAATCTTTATTCTTTTTTTCTTCGGATCTTTTAGTTAAAGCTTTTGTTACTAATATGATAAGAGTCACTACAGTTAATAGGGTAATTAAATAGAACCACCAGCTTTGATACCAGCGCGGTTCTAGTTGAAACTTAAAACTCTTATTAATTCCTCCACTGCGCAGTTCTAAATTATACTCGCCTGGGCTTAAATCAGAGAAGGTCAGGTTAGAAGAATTTGCAACGGTCCATTTTTTTTGTGTAGGTAATAACCTGAACTCATAGTACATTTTCTTATTTACTCTATAATCAATATTATTAATGACGAGTTGAAGATCACTATCTGGAATATAAGTTGTGTTGTTATTAAGTTTCAAATTATGGTTTGCATATAGAGCTTTGTCCACATAGATATCTAATAAGCTTTGAGAAGAAATATAATCTATAGGGTAGTGGATGATACCTTGATTAGTAGCAACTAATAACTCATTATTGACTTTCTCAATTCCATTTATTTTATTAGTAGATAATCCATTTCTATTATTCCACAATTGCTTAAATCGAAATTTTCCATTTAAGTATTTATAATTATAAATTCCTTTATTAGTAGGTATGTAAAGTTCATTTTTTACAATACATGGATTGTTAGATTTTAAAAATTCGCTGCCTTCTAAAAGTTCTATAGTGTTTAAATCAGTTTGATATACACCATATCCACTAGTAGAAACGATCAAAGTTTTATCATTAACGCGAGCGATATCAATTACAGGTTTTTTAAAATTAGTTAAAGACTCAATTCCAATAATTTTATCATTTACTAACTCGTACAGTCCATTAGATCCTCCAAAAATTAATCGGTCATCCATGGTTGTTGAGCATCTCACACCGCTTAAACTATAGGGTTTAATTTTTTCTAAGCTATATGGAGCTATTTTATTTATACCTACTGTATAATGACCATAAATGAACCCTTTATAAAAGGTCATTGATCTTGCTCTCTCATTATCCACGTCAAATTTCAGATTGAGAGAATCATTTTTTGTGATTGAAAATATATTCTTCTTTGTTATGAAATGAGAAGTGTTTGTTTCCTTTATATATTCGGCGTCATATAAAAAATCATTACTATCTATGTAAGGTTGAAAAGTATTGGTTTTCTCATTTAATTCATAAAATCCCTTACCACTCACAAAAGCAATTATTTTTTCATTGACTCGTTTAATGTCACTTATTTTAAAATGACTCAGCTCTTTTTTTATGAGTCGTTCATTTAAAGAGTATTTATAAATACCATTTGAAAATGTAGCAATCCATACAGTATTTTCTTTATCAATGAAGGAGTAATGCGATTTCAATTCAATAGGAATGTGAACAACCTCTTTGGCTTTTAATGAATCATCAAGCATTGCAACAACGTGCTCACCAGTTAGCTGTATATTGTTGTTTGCTAGATGTAAACGAGAATATTTTAAAAATGGCACGTTTAATTCACTTTCATAGGTATATCTCTTTGTTTCTAAATTATTAAAATTTATAAAGCCATAAGAATCGTTGGAGTTACCTACATAAAGTGAATCTGTTAGTTGCCCTCTAGAATGGCTGTTAAATGTAAATAATGAATCCTGTAATGGGTGTAAATTATTATCTCTAGTCACTAAATTAAGCCTATCATGATCTAACACGCTTCGTACAATACCTTTATATTTTTTATGGGATAAATAAGATACATTTGAAAAATCCTTATAAAAATTGTAGTCGATTTCCTCCCATTTGAAATCTGAATTAAGTTTATGAGATCTAAAGGTTCCCGATAGTATTAAAGAATCACCGGTAAATCCACTATAGATGGGATCAATACTTACATTCGCCTCTTTATTTACAAAATTATGGACCACGTTATCGAGAATGTATCCCATACTTGTACTTTTTGCGATATACCATAACTTCCCATCGGTAGCAGGGAACACATTCCATATATCATTAGTAGGCAGGCCTTCTTGAGTAGTGAAAACTTTGAAGTCAGTGCCATTATATTTTACGAGACCTTCATCAGTAGCAATCCATATAAAGCCATTTGAATCTTGTGTGATTTTGTAAATATGATTACTAGGTAAACCATCTTTTTCAGAATAATTGGTATAAGATTGTGCAGCGCTCCAGTTAAAGGCGATAAAAAAAGTAACTAGAATCCACGACTTTATCATTCTGTATAAAAATACTATTAAATACTTACTTCTTTACTTAATTTAGATTGCCCACCGTCAGTTGTAAATACTTTAACAGCATAGGTGCTTTTGTTTTTTTCGCTTTCGCTGAAGCGTAATTTTAACGACCTACCGTGTCTCACAAACTGACCATCTTTATTTTTCTTGTAAATCACAAAATAGGTTTCTTTATTTAAGTCTTTATAACTCCAAACTAGAGTGACCTCACCATTTTTAGTAGTAATTCTTAAATCTTCTACAGGTGGTCTAACACCAGTCTTATAGGTTTTACCTTGTACCGGAACTGCATATTCTGATGCATTTTCACTTTCATCGATTGCTCTCATACTATAATAATAAATCGTTCCTTTTTTTACATTTTTATCTATGAAGGTAAGTTGGTCATTTTTTAAAACTTGATATTTTTCCCATGGTGCTTTAAGGTCTGTTTTACGATAGAGGATTTGTTCTTTTACGTCTATACTTTTACTCAAGGCAAACTGTAATTCGATAACATCTTCAGTAGATTTTATTTTTTTAAATACTGGAGTGGTAGGAGCAATTTTATCTGGTCTTTTGACTTTCAAAATTTCTGAAAATTCGGATGTGTTGTGATTAAAATCAAGAGCTTCAACTCTATAATATATATAAGGAGTTAAAGACTTTAAAGTAACGGTATCTTTATATACGGTTTTTACATCTCTACCCATACTATCAATAGATAGAAAACCTTCTTTAATTGCAGAAAATTCATGCTCTGCAGCGTTAGATCTATATAATCTATATCCCATTAAATCCGCCTCTGGGTTTTTCTTAATATCAACAGTAACGACACCAGTGGAATCTATTTTACCTTTAATAAATATAGGTTTACTAGGTGGAATACTATCAATTAGTGTTACCGCTACAGGAAAAGATGAACTTACATTATTTGCGGTATCAACTGCCTGTACGAGATAGTAATTAGTTTTATCCATCAAGAATGATTTGTCTATAAATTTACGAGCTGTTTGCGGTAATAATTTATCGTGCAGTAAGGTAAATGTACCGTTGTTTTCTTCAGATCTTGATATGGCAAAACCTTTAAAATCTCCAGCAATAGGTGCTTGCATTTCCCACTCGATATGTACCTCATCAGGTTGAGCATGCTGTGGTTGCTTTAAAAAAGGTTGCTGTGGTGGCTTTCTATCGCGAGGCATTCCTGTTACTTCTGCAAACTGTACTCGTTCTCCAAAGAGAGTTTGAGCATAGAAACGATACGTATATTTTTGATAGTTAACTAAACTGTCTTCATCAAATCCAGTACGTTTAGGGCCGTCATAGTCGCTACCTCTTATGGCATAAATAGGAGCCTTGTTAAGTTTAACGTTCTTACCATTAATAGTACGTTCTACATCGACACCGCTCAAGTCAGGATGTTCATTCCAGACAAACCCTAGTTCTGTATCACCTGTTTTTATGTAAACTTTATTTTTAAGGGCATCTGAATTATTAATTGCTTTTATACTGAATGGAATAGATTCTATTTTATAAATTGTTGATGGTGCAACTAGTTTAACTCTATAAGTGTAATCAACTCCATTCTCTACAGTCTGGTCCACATAAGAAAACCCTAATCCTTTTGCAGCTTCGGCATTTTTTATAGCGGTAAGTAAAGAGATCATTAGTTGAAAATCTTCAGCTGCTTTTTGATTCTTAAGTTCGCCTATTCCGTCGTTAAAACTCATCGTACCACCATTATCCTCAAGTACATCTAGATAAAAATCCATAGCAAGTTCTATTTCGTTCATTTTATCTTCATTTGGAGCAGCGTTCATGACTTCTAGCCACTGCGCTTCACTATATGGTGTAGTACGACCTATTTCTATAAAATTTCCTGCGCTACCGTTTGCTCGCTCAATTATAAAACCAGATTTAAATGCAAGTTTCATGGTACTTTTTCTGTCAGGAAAAAATCTTAACTCAACGGTATTATTGATATACCGTCCTTTGGTTTTTATTACGGTAGTCGGTTCTTGTTGCGCTTTCGCGAAAGCGGAAAACAAAAATAAAAAGCTGATAAATATGATTGATAGATATTTTTTCATGTCCTTTATTTAAAATGTTGAAGTACTAGCTGCTACTGCGACCACCGGTCCCGTACTAAATGTTTTAGTGATTGTTTGGGTAACCGGAGTTCCATCGTTTTTAACAGCGGTAACCCAACTGTTTCCTACGTACTCTTTTAATGTTGCTGTTACCGTAAATTTATATCTGCGATTGTACAGTAAATCATTAATTACAGGATCTGGATCTGGTGGTAAGTCGTCATAATCACTGCTAGGTGTTACCGGAAATGAGGTAAGAGAACTAGGTCCAGCAACTGCGGTTGTAGTAGATAAGCCAGATATTCCCATTGCAGGTGAAGAAGTATATACTGAAGCTGCTGGGGCAATTCCTAAAAGCCCAAAACTAGGTGCAGGTGGCATAGCTACTGCAGCTATAGTAGCTGTCATTGTACTTGCTTGTTTAATATATAAGTATTCACCGAGGTTATTTTGTTTTTGTGCTAAGTTTACAAATTCCCAAGCTCCTGTCGTTTCATTTTCAATTTTAAATGATTGAGTTTTTACCATTTTGAAAGTACGCATTTCTACGGTACCGTTTGATTGTTGCTCGCTGACATCAAACGCAACGTCTGGAGTTAAACCAAATTTTGCAATAACAGGCTGCTGTAAAGGGAAATTAGCACCAGGACTGGCTTTTACATAAGTAATTAATGCATTTTGCTGTTCTGCAGCGGCATCTCCTTGTGTCACTGGCGCACCAGAACTCGCACTACCATTGTTACAATAAGTTCCGTATTCAAAAGCTTGATAAAAGTCAAATGAAATAAGATCATCAAAAAGACCTACTTCACCTTCTACCGCACCAGCGGCATAGACTGGTTTTGGAAATTCTCCCGTTATCCAGGCGCCAGCTTTTATAGATGCGATGTTAATATTCCATTTTGTACTTCCGTTCTTTTTATATCTTGTTACTCTAGCACCAGCAGTACCGTACATTCCTAATCCACCTTTTGCTCTATAACCGTTGATACCTAATGGAGTGTATCCTCCACAACTACCTACATACTGCATGTAAGAGAGATGTAGTTCTGCTCCAGCGGCTAGATCCCATCCTAAGACATGTTTTTTTTCTCCGCTATTGAATTTTGTGACTTTATATTCTCCACTTTTATCAAACATAAAACCTATTCCCATGGCAAATCCTTTTCCTTGCTCTGTATTACTGCCTACACCACCAGAACCAGTGGTTCCTGCATAAGGATAGTTCCCTACGGCACTGTAATAGTTATTCTTGAATCTCGTCGTAAATCCACCTGGAAATGGGATTTTATTTCCAAACATGAGATATTCATATAAGGAAACTCCACTTATATTAACGGTATTTAAATAATCGGGTTCTCCAAATTTGAAGAACCATTCATTCTTCTTTCCATCAATATCAAGAATCAAGTTCATAGGTGATGGAGTCGTGATAGGTGGTGCATTTATATTTACAGCTGCGGTTAAAATAAATTTCTTGTTTGGAAAATTGTAACTAACACCTACGGCACCATCTATTTTGGCTTTGCTGCGATCTACAATTTTTGCTCCTACAAAGAAGTCTCCGGTAAAAGCAATATTGGTCATACCGCCACTACCAGAAAATGCAGCCAGTAGTCCTACGTCTGCGTTAAAAGTCTCTTCTTTAGGAGTCGTTGCGATAACTGCATTTGCTCTGAAACCTAGTTGATCATACTCTGGTGTGAATATAAAATCACTTCCATCAGGCGTCGCAATCATATTTTGAAAAGCTCCACCGCCAAAACCTCTAAAGGCAATTCCTGGTAAAAATGTAATTCCTGGAGCAGGGAAAGTTGCTGCAGCTTCAACACGCCAGTATCGGTAAGGACTAGTGTGGTTGTAAGTGGTATTTCCGAACTCTGCCAGTGCACTCACTTTAATACCACCAGCTTTAAACTCGGCCTCTAGCGTTCCTAGAAACCCATTTCCATATACAGGATCATTAGTCCTAAAAGCAATCATTCCATCTATTTTCACGGCTGCTAAATCTGCAGAGACATGAATTTCATCTATGACTACACCTAATAATTCTGGATCAAAAGTTTTCCCACCACTAGATTTAGTATCTGTAATGGCTCCTTCTATTCCTAATGTTGATCGTCCTCCTATTTTCTTTGAGAGATTGAAAATCAAATCAAAATTTAATTTACCGCGCATTAATTGATTGCCAGTAGTAGTCATTTGATTGAATTTAATTTCTTCAATCGTCACAGGGAAATTTGCAGCTTTCTTTTGTGGACTTGCAAAAGCCCAGTTTCCTGCATCAAAGGATAATTTATTGCTGGATAAACTGCTGTCATAATCAAATCCTAACCCTTCAAATCCTAATGCCATGTTGATTTGATCTACAGGCCCTACGGTAGCATCTTCCCACGCAAAATCACCATTAAGATCCATGGTAAAGGTTCTTTTATCTTTATCAAAGTAACCTGATAAGTTTGAAGTCTCATCAAGAGTAAATTGTCCACCACCGAAAAGATCATTCTGTATAGGTTGATCTGGTTCTAGAATTATTTGAAAATTGTTATTCAACGCTGGATCTAACGGGTTATTAAACAAAGCAGTATAGGCAAGTGAGTTATCAATTCCATTTCCTTCATTTACTGGTATAGCGATACGACCTTCAACGCCAGCTTCTACAAAATTGCTAGATAGTATTTCTAGATAAATACGATCTACACTAGCAACCATATCACCAACTTCCGCACCGCCGAAAGCGATGAGATTTTCTACCTCAGCAGTTAGTGTGATTCCAGTATCATCTATGATCATGTCATTAATGCTCACTTCTATAGGACCACCACTTGGTGTATTCATTTTATTAGGAGAGAATTTTACCGTTAATTCATCCATATAAAAACCTCTAAAAAGATTGGTAGTTTCACCAGTGTAAATTGGAGGAAAGGACATTCCAGGCGTGTTCATGGTATCAGACATATCCATGGCAATCTCGTCGGCAAGAATAATAAAGTCATGTGCTCCAGAATCTGTAGGTGTACCATTATCTGGGTCGGGTATTGTAGCAGATAATATAGATTCTTCAAGATTACCAGTAAGTACTATTCCTTCCCATGCAGTTCCTGCGCCTACCAGGTTTGCTGTTGATTTTTCTGTTCCATCAATTTCATCTACAGGAATTAACCATTCTCTAGTAAAATCTACATCCAGTTCAACAGCATAGTTAGTAATTCCTGAACTGCCCCATTCTATAAAACAACCAGGACTAGTTCCTGGTACTGGAGCTTTAAATGTGAAGGTGATTTTATTATTGACGTTTCCTATAGTAATATCTTCAAGTAGTTCTAGTCTTTCTGGTGGCCATACAGGTGCTGCTAGATGAAAGTCTGTATCACAGGCTTTAAATCCTAATACTTGATCTGGATTCACGTCTGGCTCAAATTGTTTGATGACTAGTAAATTAAACTCTGATTTTGCAGGTTTAAAAACCATAGAACTTACTGCGATAATATCACCACCAGGAAATTCAATTCCAAATGGAGCTTCTAAAGGTGCAAGAAAGGGTAGTGCAGGTGTGTACTCAACGATAGCTCCATCTGTGGTTAACCAATCTTGAATATCATCGGCATTATCGTGTCCCATTCCTACACATCCATAAGGATAAGCAGGCGCTGTATCGGCTACTATTACTGTGATTTCTCCAGAAACAAGATTTGCATCTGCGTCTACGGTAATATCGGTGAATTCTACAGCCACGTTTGCGAGTAACCATGGGATATGTGTGATTCCAGTTCCAGAATATGGGCCATCTCCTGAGATGCTGTCTATGACTATTTCAAACTCACCTTGTCCATCCACATGTTCACCTGCAAAAATGCTATCTCCATCAGCGATGTCTCCATCTCCTTCAGCTGCAGTATTTAATGCTAACCATTCTACAGGCACCGGTAAACACTTAGTTACCTCACACGCTTGACCATCGCTTGAAGGGAATAAAGGCGTTATGGTAAAGGTTACACATATTTCAGATGGAATTTGATGATTTTCTGTATCATAAGCATGTGTAAAAGGTCCAGCATTTACTATAGACTCTTCGTCATGGTCATCGTCCCAATTAATGTTGACTTCCATAGAGTGAGTAGAAAGGCTGTAATTACTATTACAATTTAATAAGTAATCTCTATAAGCCGTAATTCCGCCGAATAAAATTTCTCGAGGTTCCTCGACAACATCTGGTCTTAATAAGGTAAGTGCTGGCTCAGTAAGCGTTGTGTCATCATCACATTCACATTCTTCTGTCCCGTTTATCGCGTTATATGCATCATGTGGTACAGGCACGTCTTGTGTGAAATAACAATCTATCCCAGCATTATCATTTATAATATGAAAAGTTACGGTCACAAATTCTGCTAGTGGTTGATCTGTGTCCTCTAGAACGGTAAACATATGTGTGTTACTAGGGTCATTTATAGCATCTGGTATATGCCATTCATGTGTTACTGTTCCTGTAAAAAAATGTTCTTGATAATTATATTCCTGATGCCCATCCATATTTTCCATACCTTCAAATTGTTCATTTGTAGCCATACAATCTATAATGGATTGTAGAACTGCTGGTGAACCAGGAATAGTGAGTGTATGTTCTGTGCCAGCTCCATTTGCGGTATAGTCCATGGTAAGATCTGGAATAGTCACACTGCTTTTATCTAGACAATCACATTCTTCTTCACCAGCTTTGTCATTTGTGTCAGCAGCATCTTCATTTTTAGTATATAAGTCAATTAAAGCCTCGATGGTCTCATCAGGTAATGGTATACAATAGGTTTTCTGACAAATAATTTTTTCGCCATCTATCTTACGTTCTGTTACATAGGTCAGACATATCTCCGTTGGAATATCAGGTCCGTCCATGCAGTCTAAAGAGTAATTATGAGATAAGAATTGCATAGATCCATCATCACCATATGGATAAGGAGATACCGCTCCATTGTATCTAGGGCTGCCATCTATAATAGGTTCTTCTTCATGCTCACTGTCATAGCTTATAAATAATTCTATATTCGGTCTTTTATTAGTGTTTCTGGAATCATATACATAGCTATCTAATTGTTCTGTAAAATCGCTAATTCCATCTAGATATAGGTTAAGAGGATAATTTTCTTCATCTGGATCCATAACAAATTCTAAAGCGTCTTCAAAATCATCTTGTGAAGGGAAATCACAACCAGTTAATTTTTTAGATACTTGAACTTCACAGCTTTCTCCAGTTTGTTTATTAATTAATTTAAAATGAACTGTTACCTCATCAGGTGTAGAGATATCATGGCGTTCAGGAGTCCGTTGATGATCGTTATTGTTATAATCATGCCTTACACTTGATGTATTAGGAGCTATCATTTCCATATTATGGGCGTCACAACCCCAATCGATGTAAGTAATTAATTGATGCTGACTTAGAGAAATAGCACCAGGATATTGTGATAAAAATTGATTTTGAACTTGCATTAATCCTTTTAACTCTATATCAGCACCATTATCTTTATTGTCAAAAGAGAAAAATAAGTCATTGCCATCTGTGAATGGATTTGGTTCACATTCCCAAGGAATAGGAACTTTAGGATTTTTATTATCGCCACTTAAATCGTCATTGCTACGTTGATCTTTATTATTGCTTGTAAAATCATTGTTATTACTTTTTTCATCACCGCTTTTATTATTGCCGCGTACGGTAAACACTCCATAATCTACAAAACCATTGTTTTTTTCTCGATAAGTATTACCTTCTCTAGTCATAGGTTTAATTCCCCAAACATATTGTTGATCCTCATCTGGTGCTGGGATATCTAGTGGCCATATGAATTGCGTCCCGATGGTTACTTCTTCTTCTATAATCGGGTAATTCACACTGAATGCTTGACTAGGCGTTTGTCCAGGCTGCACTTCACTTACGGCAATTAGGTAAGTGATACCAGTCATGGCATCTGGTACAGGAACTAGTGGTGTCCATTGAAACATGAGACTGTTAATCAATAAAGGATCGATTACTTTATCATCTACAGGTGAAAGTAGTTCTGGCATTTGATAATCTGTAATGATCATAGGTCTACAGATTTGTTCTGGTTGCGTTAAACTGCGACCTTCTTGATCTAATAACTCTACACAAAAACTGTAGGAGCCAGGTGGTAACATACCAGTGCGAGACACTTTATCTTTAAACTTAGCATCTATAAACTGTACCGCAGTATATGGGATCAACTCATCTGCAAGAAATGTTTCTGTACCTAGATCAGCCGTCATATATGGTACAGATCTATCGGTAGTTAATTTTACATCACCATCTAATAGTAGACTAACTTTAATTTGGTAATCGATAGTCAGACCAGCAACTGGATTAGTCACCGTTAAAATGGCGAGATTATTACGATTTACCCATTCACTTAATTCTGGAGTAGGATTTGAATCTACATTAAGTGTGGCTTGTAATTGTGCTTGAGCCCATTGACAACAGCATGCGAAAACTAATATTAATAATATCTTTTTCATAATCCAGTGTATTAAAATCGTTGTTGAATAGAGAATTGAACTCTATTTTGATCCAGTGCGGCACCAGGTTTAGAATTACCGTATCTGAAATTTGTGTAGCGATACTGCAGTTTACATTGCAGTTTTTTAGTCAGTTTATAACCCAATCTTAGGTTTAAATTTTTTCTATAATCTGTAGTGAATCCAGGAACGTCTACATGAGCAAAGTTGAATCCTATGGAAGGCGTTAATTTTTTATCTAGCATTTTGTAGCTGGCTATAAGACCATAATTCAACATGGTAAAATCTCCAGTAGGTAATTGGTTTTCTAGATAGATGCCTTGTAAACCGATGCTCAAAGGCTTTTCTAAGAAAGAGATATTATAATTGATAGAGTAGGTGGTATTTTCCGCTTTCGCGAAAGCGTTACTAACGACATCAAATTGCTCAAAACTGGTCAGCGCCACATTACCTGTAATAAGGTGCATGTACTTTTCTGTTTTAAACGTGTAGGAAGGCGATACCGTGATGGAATTATTGACTAGTTCTATGCGTTGATTCAATATGTTAGCATCGTTTTTGAATCCAAAGTTGCTGTAATTGAGGTTGACAGAGAAAGATTCTGTCACTTGCGCAAATAGGTTTGCATTAGAAATAATGCGTTCTGAAGACGATAATTTTGTATCGTTTAAATTATTAGTTCTTATACCAAAACTACCTGTAAAGTTTACTTTGTTGTCAAATAGTTTCATACCAGTATTGACCTTATAATCTAGGATGTCGCGTTCTACAAATCGATATCCCACAGGTAAAAATCCTGGACCTATATATTGTACTTCACCACCTAATTGAAATTTATCTCCTTTCCAGTCTATACGTGTGTTATGAGAGAAGTCTGCGGTAGTACTTGCATTAACGGTGATAAAATCTTCTACTGCCGTTATGTAATCTTCATCGATGACTCCATTATTAAAGAGATCTTTGGTAAATATAGATCCAGCAGTCTCTGTACGGATGTTTAATTTTTTAAACACCTTAAATTCTGCGTAGGGTGAAATGGTCAAACCTTCAATAGGTTCTATTCCTATGGGATTAGCAAGAACAGAATTTTTATGATCTCTCACACGTACTACGTTAATTGTGAATTTAGAGCCTTCTATTTTTCCTACTCCTATGCGTGCCGTGATAATACTTTGTTCATAGGCGCCAGGTACGTTTAATAATATATCTGGTTCGATAGCACGTTGAGATTTCCCTACTGCTGCAGATAGAATAAATTTACCTGGGTTTATTTCTAGACCAACTCCAAAGATGGGAATGTCACCAGTAGTTAGTGGTGTGTACATAGGTGTTTGCGTACCAAAAAAGCCTTGAGCCCATTTGTACTTAGGATTGATACTTATGTTGTTTGCTGGATTTTGAATATAATCTAGAGCACTTTCTTCTGGTACACTAGGTAAATTATAAATAACGTCTTGATTAGTAACGTTGACACTTATAGGTATACTAAAGTGCTTGCCAAAGTTGATGCTCATTTGAGCGTTAAGTCTTAATAGATTTTCGGGATATCGAGGTCTAAAACTTGCATAGTTTTCTTGTGTATAAGAATAGTAGTCATAGTAAAAACCTAAACTTCCTGTAACCTGAATAGGTGACTTTTTATCTTCTTTTTCATCTTGTGCCTTACTAACATGAAAACCCATCAATAAACACAATAATAATGTAAAAACGATTTGAACATTCCTCCCCATAATGTTGTAGTCTTGATAAAAAGTCACCTTCAATTAAATAATTAATTCAGGCTTCTTCAATTTAACAAGAACAATTTGAGACTTTCATTAAGAAAAGACAATCGCTATTTATTCAATGGTTGGTTTCATTCCATGAAATGCTTATTTGGTTCCTTAACATATTTTAACATTCTTAGAGATTTACCAGTAGAGGATAAATTGAGTGTAAGTTTTAAAGTATCTGATAATAATCATTTTAAATACGGATATGATTAGTGATACTTCTAAAAAACGAGTTAATTCGTAATTAATTAAGAGTATTACCAATGATGTGTCTGTATATTTAAAATAAAAAATGAGTTCAGAAAACCTATACCAAAGAGAAGCTTTAGAGAAATACTTAGAATTATCCAGATCGATTGAGACCAGTATGATGCTTACTAATCTAGGGTCAAAGCCAGTCGACAGTATACCGATGACGCCTAAGAGAATTAATGATAATGGATCAATCTTATTTTTCAGTAAAAGCACGAGTGATCACAATAAAAACATCGAAAAAGATGCAGATACTCAATTGATTTTTAGTGATATAAAGTCTAAAGAGTTCTTGAGTGTTTATGGATCTACTAGTATTAGTAAGGATCCTATTTTAATTGAAGAGCTTTATGGAAATCTTGATAATAATTGGTTTGATGGAAAAGATGACACAACAATAACGGTATTGACCTTCACACCAGAACAAGCGCAGTATTGGGATACTAAAACAAATTCAATTGTAACCTTAGCAAAATTAGCCTACACTGCTATTACAGGCGATGAAACAGAAATAGGAACTAGTGGAAGTTTAAAATTATAAAACCAACGATATGAATATTTTTGAAGCTCTAAGAAAAGATCATGAAATTCAGAGAGATCTTTGTGATCAACTAGTCCACACATCTGGTGAAACAGCATTGAGAAAGAACATGTTTAATAAATTAAAACATGAATTAGCCATTCATGCAGATGCTGAGGAAAGACATTTTTATGTTCCATTAATTGAATCTGATCTTACTCAAGAAAAAGCTAGACATAGTATTGCCGAGCATCACGAAATGGATGAGCTAGTTGAAAAACTAGAAGAAACAGACATGGATAGCAGTGCATGGCTCAAGTACATGAAAGAGCTGGCACATCAAGTAGAACATCATCTTGATGAAGAAGAACAAGAGGTCTTTCAACTAGCAGGTAAAGCTCTTAACGAAAAAGAAAAATCTAGTCTAGCAAAAGATTATCAAGAATTTATGGAGCAAAACAGATAGTTATATCTGAATATCATGAAAAAAAAATCCGATCAATCGATCGGATTTTTTTATAAATAGCTTTCAAAGCGTGAAGATGATGAAGTATTATTCACGTCTTCGTCATCATAATTTTCATGATCATCAATAGTCTTGCGTTTGTAATCGCTATAGCCGTTAGGTGAAAATGTGTAGTTCATCTTTTTTATTTTAAAATTAAGAGAAATGTCTATTTCAGATTTTTAATAAATTCTTAATTGATAATCTATTAACATAACTAACAAATGGACTTAACATATCCATTTACAATTCAGCAGCAATCTCTTCATGAATCACGTTTTGCTCACCATATTTTTTAAGGTAAGCTCTGATAATTTGATTGGTATGAAAGTTTGCTGCCTTGCGGTCTATAAAATCTTCACAGTCTGATAAAGAGTTGATCGTTGCATAACGATCTACATAACCATAGCCTTGATATTCACCATCTTTTACGAGAATAAAACAGGATTCTTCATGGGTTCTACCAGGCTGTTTAATGATGTAATTAGGATTCTGATTATGTAAAGATTCTATCGCCTGTTGTGCACGCAAATTGTATAAAGAAACAAGCTCTTCTTTTTTACACACGCCTTTACAGTTCTTTAATTTATAATGTGATGTACAATCCTCTTTGGTTTTAAAGCTACAATATCGAGGACACAGATTATAATCTGCACAAAGCTGTTCTAGTTGCTCTACAGCATGAGCGCGGTTATAATGTGTCACTACAGAATAATCATAGGACTTAACTAATCCTACTGCAAATTGAATAATCCCTAGCTGATTTTTATAATGCAGGATTTGATAGGCTGGTTTAGGCTTTTTTTGAACCACATTAAACTGAGGATAATGTTTTTTAATCAAATCAGATTCTTGCAATAAAGCAACCAGCTCATTACCCGTCACGATATGATCAATATGAAAAATCTCTTGACACATCAAGTAAGACTTAGACGTTTTAGAATAGAAATGAGATAATACACGTTTACGTATATTAATAGCTTTTCCTATGTAAATGATTTTATGTCCTTTATCTTTAAAGATATATACACCAGCGGTTTCAGGTAATTCATCAAATTGTGAACGTTCCAGATGTGGCGGAAAAGTTCCTTCTTTAAAAGTACCTTTAATAAATTTGTCAAATGTCACACCATCATCATCTATTGCGAGTAATTTTTTAAAAAGGATGACTGTTGCATCGGTATCACCTTCGGCGCGATGTCTATTGATTAATGGAATGCCTATTGCATCACATAATTTTCCCAGACTATACGACCTCATTCCAGGTATTAATTCTCTAGATAATCTTACCGTGCATAATTTTTTACGTTTAAAGTCATGATGTAGTCTTTTAAACTCGTTGCGCAATACGTTGTAGTCAAAGTTGACATTATGTGCTACAAAAATACAATCCTTGGTAAAGTTCAAGATCTCTTCGGCAACATCTGCAAATACTGGTGCATTGGCGACCATAGCATTATCTATACCTGTTAAAGTCGTAATGTAATCTGGGATTAAAACTTCTGGGTCAATTAAAGAGCTGTATTTATCCAGTATGGTATCGCCTCGCATGCGTACTATGCAAATTTCGGTCATACGATTACCGCTCATACGGTTACCAGTAGTCTCTATGTCAACGACACAATATAAATTTTCAAGATGATTCAAATGCTGTTATTTGGAAATGTTCCAAAATTATGGAATAATTCCAATTAATATAGCTTCAATTGGATTTTTAACATATAGCTAAAATCCAGCACGAACTACGAGAATCATCCTTGCTCAAGAATTTAATACTTCGTAATCGTTATTTGAGCGATATAGGTAGCATCTATAGGTAGTATGCTAAATAATTCTCTACTACCAGCACCTTCTACAACGGCAGCTTTTAAACCTAGGCTCACTTGATCTCCTACATCATAATAGCGTATGTCTGTGGCATAAAAAGGAACGCTAACAGGAGAATCTACAGAGCCTCTAGGGATACCACCAAATATTCTAAAACTATCCGTCTCAGTAGTACCTGAAAGTTTCAAATTATTAAGATAAAGATTGATAAAAAAAGTACTTGATCCTGAAATAGCAACAGTAGAGTTGACTTCAAATCTATAAAAACCAGCCTTTTTAATCTCAAAATATTCATCTCCTAAAACTGTTGTTCCTGTTGGGTCTTCTAATTCTACTAGAGATGTATTATTGATATTAACTTGTGGTAGTTCTAAATGAAATCTTCTTTCCTGTCCTGTAGCACATGGGATACAATCACTAAAAAACACATTACCACCAGAACCAAATTTTGCATTAAACGCCAGTTGAGGAATCCCCACATTTTCTACTGCCTGATCAATGGTTACATTCACTACATCGCCATTGGAATCTCTCGCCAGCAATCGGTTTTGAGCATCTGTACTTGTACCACTAGGTGCATCATCGATACGTAAACCGCCTGCAACATGTAAATCATTTTGAGGATTTACTGTTCCGACACCTACCTGTGCTTGTGCAATACAGGATAGAGACAAAATAATAATGAAGCAAAAAGAATTCATGAAGGTTTGGTTTAAGTACTAGAGTCTTTCAATAATACTCTACTTAAACATAATAGCTCATTGATTACTAGATTATTCGATTAAAAGAAAACTTTTAGAGATATGAGGTATTTTCTTTCATAACGATCTATGAGCAGAATTCTTGCACTATCAAAATAGCATTCATGGGCGATATTCTAGATCGTCAGTTTTGTTGTTGATTCAAAAAATCGTGTTGTATGGATTGCGATTATACCAGATCCTTTTCATTCTTAACTACTACAGCTCAACATGCTACAACCTACTTTGTTGCGAGCCCAATCTGGTCGCAGATCATACCATTTGTCAAATTCTGGTTGCTCGTCATACGGTCGCTGCAACATTTTGTAGACATCGTTTAATAAAGTATAATCTCCTTTGTCGGCATCATCGATAACCAGTTGTGCCATGTAATTTCTAAGTACGTATTTAGGATTTATAGCATTCATTTGTTGTTGTTTCGCTTTCGCGAAAGCGATACCATCCATACCCAACGCGTCCTGTTCTAGCTGTAATCGTTTTAAGTAACGTTCTAACCATTCTAGCCAGCTCCATTGATGAGGCTCGCTGATGTTCTCAAGATCATAGAAAGCCATTGAAATAGTTACAAAAGCTTTATCGGCATCCATTTGTGGTTCAACTAAAGATAATTCTCTGAAGAACAAGGTCATGTCGGTCTCGTGTAACTGTAGATGATGTTCTAAAGTAGCGATAAGCTCTTGATCATTTTCTTGCGATGTTTGAAGACCCAATTTACTTTGCATCATCCTGAGATATTGAGACTGATAATTTGCTTTATAATCGTTTAAAATCTCCTCTAATGCAGTACCATCATTAATTAATTCATACAAAGCATTTGCCAGTTGTAATAGGTTCCATAAACCTATCTCTGGCTGCGCACCATAGCGGTATCTCTTGTTTTGTCGGTCTGTCGTGTTAGGTGTCCATCCATGATCATAAGGCTCTAGCCAGCCATAAGGTCCATAATCTATGGTAAGTCCTAGAATAGACATATTATCGGTATTCATAACACCATGTACAAATCCGACACGTTGCCAGTGAATGATGGTATCGAGTGTGCGAGCGGTAACTTCTTTAAAGAATTGTAAGTAAGCCTCTTTACCGGTCGTGGTAATATGACTGTAAAATGTTTTAATGGTATAATCTGTAAGCTGCTTTAAATACTCTGGATTGCCTTGCGCTGCCGCCCATTCAAAATTCCCAAAGCGTATAAAACTAGGTGCCACACGACATACAATAGCGCCTTTTTCATGTGCAGCATTGCCATCGTACAACATATCACGCAACACCTGATCACCACTTAAAGACAATGATAAAGAACGCGTGGTAGGTATGCCCAGATGATGCATCGCCTCGCTACATAAATGCTCGCGTATGCTACTGCGCAGCACGGCAAGTCCATCACCACTACGAGAATATGGAGTAGGACCAGCACCTTTTAACTGTAATGCCCATCGCTGGTCATGTTGCAACATTTCAAATAAATTGATGGCACGTCCATCACCTAACTGTCCAGCCCAATTGCCAAATTGATGTCCGGCATATGCCATCGCATAAGGTGCAACGCCATCAGGGAATTCTTGTCCAGTTACTATATTTTTAAAAGCAAGAGACTGCACTTCTTCGTTTGTAAAACCCAGCTCTTGTGCTAGCTTAGATACATGAATGACTTGTGCGTTTTTAAAAACTAAAGGTTGCGATAGGGAATAAGCAGCACCAGTAACTTGTCTGGTGTAATTTTCTGTTATTGGGTCCTGTGGTAACGCGTCTGTAAAGCTGTTATTGATATGAATGTCGTGCATCATACAAAGGTAGCAGAATTGTAAGGAAACTAGATTTAATGATATGCCAAACCATATATAATGGGATCTCAAAAATTTATCATTAAAGGAGTGATATTGTAGTTTTTAAAACCATAGTCTCAATTCCTACCCAATCTCTTTAAAATTTAAAAGAATTCGTATTATTGAAAACCAACTCATTAATAACACGACATGAAAATTTTAAAAGCCTTAAGTATTACCGCAGTTTTATTGCTGTTTCTAACCTCTTTTACATCATTACTGGGCGATAGTCCTCATGTAGGTCGTTGGAAAGGTGAGGATAAAAGCAATATAGGCTTTCTAGAACTCACCAGTGATGGGTATGCAATCTTAGAATTTAATGGATCTAAAATGGGTGGGAAATCCTATTTCCATGACGGAAAAGAACTCGCTATGACTTATCAAATTGATGATAAGCAATCACCTATAGCTATCGATTTGATAAGAATCGATAAAAGTGATGATACAGAAGTAGGACGTCTTAAAGGAATTTTAGAAATGAAATCAAAGGATCAATTACATATAGCCTTGGGTTTTGGTCGGGAAGCTCGTCCTACAGATTTTACCACAGACGCATTACTTTTCAGTAGGGTGAAATAAGTAGCCTTTATAAACCAATAAGGTAATAAGTGATTAATTTTGCGATTAAAAAATGACCCTTTGAACTGCCCTTGCGATTCCCAGCGACTCTATAAAAACTGTTGTGCCATAGCACATCATCACATCAACGACGTGAACACAGCACAACAATTGATGCGATCGCGTTATAGTGCTTTTGTAATGGGTGATATCGATTATCTACAACGCAGTCATCACAGCTCTAAAAGACCTAGTAAAAAAGAAGCTCGCGAGATGAAACAATGGACTCAGTCTGTAGAATGGGTAAAATTAGAAGTGTTGCAAACCAGTCATGGGCTTAAAGATGATCTTACCGGTACGGTAGCGTTTAAAGCATTTTATATGGAGAATGGTCGATTAGAAATTATCCACGAGCATTCTAGATTCTGTAAAGAGAATGGACATTGGGTCTATTTAGACGCTTTGGTATAATGTGCAGATGGGTTGTTGGATTCCGCTTTCGCGAAAGCGTACTGAAGCAACTAAGCCTCTTTATTATTTTGCCCAGCTTTTACAATAGCCTTTAAGCGCAGGGCACGCGCCTCTTTCTCTTGGCGCAATTTATTCTTCTTGCGATTCATAAGCTTAGTATGCTTACTCTTGTTTTTAGTGTTTTTTTCTTTTCCAGCTTTGGCCATGAGAATATCATCAGGCGACAAAGGTAGTCGATATAGAATACTTGAAGATAGCACTTACCTTTACAAACAAAAAAGCGATGACCGTAAATGATCTGGTAGGAACTTATAAAATTAGTGGTCATAATCAAGATCGTACCCAAAGCAGCTATCGCGGTATCCTTACCTTATCACTAGATCCACATGATAGAATTGTTGCATTATGGCAAATAGGTGATGATCAAGTGCAACAAGGAGTAGGCTTTTATAAAGACCATATTCTGGTAATTAACTTTAATTATAAGTCTGATACCGGCACGATATTTAAAGGTGTTGTGGTGTATAAATGTCTGACCATGGATGTTCTAGACGGATTCTGGTCAGAAGAACTAGGTGATCCAGACTATCTAGGAGTAGAACAAGCCTATAGAATTAAGGAAACCGATGACTTACTGAACTAAATAAAACAATATCACTATTCTTTGTGGTGATTCATCTCCTTTTCTGGTATTTGGTAAGTAGTGAAGAATATTCTTATATTTATTTAAGTTTAAAACTAAATTGAGCCTAGTTTCGTATTTGATATAACCTTACTCAAAGCGTTTTCATCATACACCGATCAGGTAAACACAATGAATCAATATTTTTTAATAGGCCTACTCATTTTCATGGCGTTTCTAATTATTAGGATCTACCTGTCTGTAGAAGCTATTAAGAAAAAGCGCGCCACTGGTCATAAAAATTATAAAGATAAAATGTATTATAAATACTTTCTCAAGTATTTAATGAAAGACATTCCAGATTAAGGGTTTTAACCTTTGTGTTCTGTCCTTATAAGATTCCCTATAAAGGGTATATTGATATTCAAATCATACCCATATATTTGATAACTAACCGTTTTATTATGAAAAAGACCTGGGGAATTATCATTGTCGTTTTAATCATCATCATCATAACTGCAGGTCGATTATACAAAAAATACGATCGCGACCAGCGATTGCAAGAAGTAAATGCGGTATCGCAAGAGCAAGCACAACAATTGATTCAAAACCAACGCCAGGCAGAAATTGATGCCCAGCTCGCAGAACAAACCCGATTAAGAGACTCTGCTTACCAGGTTGAAAAAGCCGCAAGAGAACAACAAATGGCAGACCTTAAAGCTTTAAGAGAACAACTAGAAGCAGAAGCTGCTGGGAATTGATTTTCACCAGTAGAAACTTGATGAATTTATAGGTGGTTGCCGTGGGAAACATTAGTTTGATAGTGGCGGTTTTCCTCTACGTGCTACTATCATATTTATACTTTTCATTTCCCATTTATTTTTAATTCTCTTATATTCACATTCCCCTAAAACGCAGATTTTCCTACATCATTGGATAAGTGCGTTTTAGGGTTTTTTAATATCAACCAAATTTAAATTTAAGAATGAAAAGTTTTTTATTATCCATCAGTTTTGTGTTTTTGTCTTTAATTTCTATTGCTCAAAAAGATTACAAGAAAGAATTAGTAGAGCCTATGATTGAAATAGTCGGAGATGATTATGTCATCGAAGAATTTATGATAATTAAATCCAAGGGTGAATCAATTCAAATGCATTTAAAAGCACAAATGCCTCAAGATTGTATGGTGCATCGTGATCGTTTAATTGCACTAACAACGATGTTCATGACAAAATTGACAGATGAAATAAGTGCTAATGGAGAAGTAGAAGAAATAGACAGTCTTATAGGAGAAGCAGATATGATAATTAAAATATTTGTAACTGATGATGGTTTACAATTAGCTATAAGTGCAGCAGGTGAGACTAAAAGAGAAACCTTAAGCTGGAAACAGGTTTATGAAGAGATGTAAGAGCTTTTTTTAAACTGTATCAGTGAATAAATAATAAAATAATATTCAAATCAAGATTATAAAACAATAATAACCATGGGATTGTTGAATAAGATACTAGGTAACGCCAGTGAAGTCTCCTCAGAACAGCTAAGTGAAAAATATGGAAGACTGCTTACCGATAGTGAACAGATTGAACTAGGTTTTAAGCTGTTCAGAGATGTATTTATGTTTACCAATAAACGACTTGTACTGATTGATGTTCAAGGTTTAACAGGTAGTAAAGTAGAGTACAAATCATTGCCCTATAAAAGTATTTCAAGATTTTCTTTAGAAACGGCAGGTACATTTGATCTAGATGCGGAATTAAAAATCTGGATTTCTAGTGAAAACATACCTTCAGTAAGTAAGAAGTTTAATAAAAGTATTAATGTGTATGAGGTTCAAAAATACCTCGCCAGTAAGGTAATGTAACCGCCATGTTACCGGTAATTAACTTGAGATGCCATACCGTTTTTTACTTAAAAAGCGCTTAAAACTAAATGCTATACATTAGTTAAAAAATTAGTTTTTTTCTATATTCACATTCCCCTAAAACGCAGATTTTCCTACATCATTGGATAAGTGCGTTTTAGGGTTTTTTGATTTAAATTACGCTTTCGCGAAAGCGTAATTACAACACACAAATAGTACCCTAAATGTCAGAAGAAGAAAAAAAACAAATACTCTGCAACATCGCAAACGACCTGTGTGGTAACATAGATGCAGCTATCTTAAAGTTATAAGGTTGAACTAGTAACAGTTAATGGAACTTCATATATACAGGCAAGTGATCAGATAGCATTCTCATAGCTTCTAACTGTTCACATTCTTGTACAAAGTCAATGGTGCCGCAATCTATCAATTCGTTTTTAAGAGCGTCATAGATAATATTATCTATGGCATGATTTAAATAACTATGGTCGTTACATGACTGCTTTAAGGTAGTTTTATTGCCATTGAGACATGCTTCAAAATTATATTCTTTGATCGTGTTAAATACAGGATGATCTATTGCTAAATTAAAATCTCCCGCAAGAATGATATTCTCATCTTGATGACTGATGATATAATCATTGATACAATTCACTTCAATTTCTGGATGTTCACTGTATTTTCTAGAATGATAATTGAGAATGGTGTAAAAGTTTCCATTTGCTTCAAACCTCATTCTATAAGGCTCTCGATATACACAGGTTTCCAGCTCTGTTATTAACGCTCCTTTTTCAATCACTTTTACCTTACTTGTTTTCCATAAAAAGGCATATTTCTCCGTTTTATACTTAGGGCTTTTAGTCGCATAGCTTATGGAATAATCCCATTTGCTACCTTTTCTATTCAGCTCGTCAGCCAGTCTTGCAACCGCTTGCGATCCACCATATCCTGCCACAACTTCTTGAATAGCGATGATGTCGTAATCTCTTAAGATTTCCGCAATATTTTCTATTTCTTCAGCAGACTTTGTTTTTCCGAAGTCTCTAATATTCCAAGAAACAAGTGAGGTTTCTTGTGCATTAGTGGTGAGCGGTAAGCTTAGAAATATTATGATTAATAATAGCAGATGTCTTATGGTCATAAAAATGGGATTTGAAATGGAAATGATTTTTTATTCATTTCGCTTTCGCGAAAGCGATATTACAAAGAGGTCTACTGCTCATGCTGAGCAAGTAAACTAATCAAGAATTACAAATGTATTTATAACAAATTAGAACTGCGTTACGGGAATCCGTAAAGTATATTTAAGGAAGTGATATAGGTTTGTCTACAACTAATAAACCTACTATAAAAATGTGGCATAAAATCATAGAAATTAAGGAATGGTTTGGCGATGTAGCTGAAAGATATAAGCTCTTAAGAGATTTTAATATGGCAGCAAAAATGTCATTTATATCTGGAGTTTCACCTACTTTATTGGAAGCTAAAATAACAAAAGGAGATCCAACATATAAACATGCTTTCTCCAAATGGAGAGCTGGTGGTTTTAGAATTAAAGCGCTCTCTGGACAACCTTTAAGTAAAAGTGAATTAATAGAAATAGGAAGAGTCGTTTTAGATAATGAAACGCTCACCAGAAAAATGATTTCTTTAGGTTGGGATACCTTAGAGGTTCATTCTAATCAAGGTCATAATGGTGCAAAATGGGCGTTAAAAGAATATGCTAATATCGGTGGTTTTTTAAGTTAATTGATATGATTTTATTTCAACCAAACCTAGAAGAAACTGATGTTGTTGAGGCAACAGTTAGTACAGTTGATACTTCCATATCTATTTTTTTATGGATTGCTATAATTGAGTTACTCATAATTTTATTTTTAATCTGGAAGCTTGCGAAAGCTGCAAATGGCTCTCAACGATCAGATGCAATAAAGCAAAATCTTAAGAATGCTAAAGATTCTAAAGTGAATATGGGAGATTTAATGGATAGTATTAATGGGGCACGAGATCTTTATAAAGAATTAAGTAGAAAATGTCATCCAGATCTTTTTATCAATACAGATAAACAACTTATTGCTCAAGACCTATTTCAAGAAATTTCTAAAAATAAAAGAGATTATAAAAAACTTACAGAGCTTAAAGAAAGAGCTGTGCTAGATCTAAAAGTTAACTTTAAATAATTTAATTATGGATGAAGGAATAATAGTTATTATTCAATTAGTATTAAGAATTGTAGGAGCCGTAGTCTGCTCAAATAAAGCTAAAGAGTTAAATAGAAGCGCAGGTGGTTGGGGCTTTTTTGGATTTATTTCTCCTATTCTTGCTATGATTTGGATTCACTTTATGAAACCAATCATGAAATGGGATGAGAATATAAAAATAGACGATAAAATATAATTTTATGAAAACTATATACTTGACAACTGTATTACTTCTACTTTCTATCTTTTCATTCTCACAATCCTGTGAAGAGCAAATTGAATATTTAGAAGATAATTATTATGGCTCTACTTACAGTAGTCCATTAAGTACAGCGATATCTCAAGTTACTTTCTATGAAGCCACTATAGATTACAGCACCGTGTATTTTGCCGTAGTTTGTTTTAAGAGCAAATACTCTTATGGCTGTAGTGAGTACTTATATCAAGTAGGGTCCAATACAAAGTACAACTACTCAATGAACTATCTGGATAGTGCTGGAAAAGCATTTTGGAGTTATATAGAACCTTATGGAGATAACTCGCCTTGTGCGCCAGATTTGGATTAATTCTTTTAAAAATACAAAATATAAAAATTGATTACATGAAAAAATACCCAGAAAGTAAAAGGAGTAAAGTTTGTGCGAGTTGTGGAGAGAATTTTAATGATTGTGAATGTTCCACCGGTCCAATAAAGGATTAATTATGTCAAATCAAATCATAGAAGAAGATAAAGGCAAAGTTGCTCTTTGGATCGAGCAATACATTGAAACTTTTTTAGGTGCAAACAAATCATATATTGAGGGATATGTTGCGAAATTACGTGAGCAAAATCCTAATATATCAAATGAAAAACTTGCTAAAAAAATAAGGAATAGAAAATCATTTAAAAATGGATTAGTTGGTGCCGCCACAGGAGTAGGAGGTTTAATAACTCTACCTATTACTGTTCCAGTGGATTTAATTGCATCCTGGAAAATTCAAATAGGACTAGCTTTTGCGATTGCTCATGTTTATGGACAGACGCACAATACAGCAGATCTTAAAACTGATGTTTATTTAATACTAGCAGGGAACTCTGCAAAAGAAGCGTTAAAAACAGTAGGTGTTGTAGCTTCTAAAGAAATTACAAAAAAAGCTATACAGAAAAAGGTTACTGTGGAAGTAATGAAAAAAATATGGAAAGTTGTCCCACAAAAAATTATTACTAAAGCTGGTGAGAAATCATTGACTAGTTTTACCAAAATGGTCCCTTTACTTGGCGCTCCTATAGGATTTGGATTCGATTATTTCAGCACAAGAGTTGTAGGAAGTTTTGCAATCAAATATTACAGTGGTAGATAGGAATTGTATCTGAATTTATTATGGGTGTTTCTTTTTTTATGTATTAGGATTCACAAAAAAAACGTACAATTTCTTATATTCACATTCCCCTAAAACACTCTTTTTCCTACATTGTTGGATCAGTGCGTTTTAGGGTTTTTTAATTTTTAAAATAATACCATGGCTCAAAAAAACAATAACAACAATTCAAATCAAGTAAATAAAAACAAAGGAACATCTGGCACTAATAAGGCCTATGATAAGGTGCAGGGAAATAGAGGTAAGCAGCTGAATCCTAATCAAAAAGGGAGAAAGTAGTTGCATGAAAAAACACATTGAAGACTTACTAATAGCCTTAAATGAAGATCTCTATGAAAGAGAGCAAGCTATACGTCTCACCTTGCTTACCGTTCTTTCAGGACAAAGTATATTTTTATTAGGAAAACCTGGAGTTGCTAAAAGTTTGATTGCTCGCAGAATTAAAGAAGTATTTAAAGACGCTACGGCATTTGAATACCTAATGAATAGATTCAGTACACCAGATGAGATCTTTGGTCCTGTGGCAATTTCTAAACTAAAGTCAGATACCTATGAAAGAGCTGTAAAAGGTTATTTACCAGATGCAGACATTGCTTTTTTAGATGAGATATGGAAAGCTGGTCCTTCCATTCAAAATACATTATTAACTATTATCAATGAAAAGCTATATCGCAATGGTAGTAAAGATATTAAAGTTCCACTCAAAGGATTAATCGCGGCAAGTAATGAGTTGCCCGATCAAGGTCAAGGGCTGGAAGCCTTATGGGATCGTTTCATTGTACGTATTTCTGTAAAAAATATTGCTGGTCAGTCTCAGTTTAGTGATTACTTGATGAATGCGCCGCAAACAGATTTTAAAATTGACCCCAAATTACAACTGTCAACGCGTGACTATGAAATGCATAGGAAAAAGGCAAGTCAAGTAAAGGTATTACCACACATAGTAGATGTAGTATTAAAAATTAAAAACTACATCAATCTCTATAATAATGACGCCATTAACGAGCACAAGATTTATGTGTCAGACAGGCGATGGAAAAAGATTGTTGAAATTCTTAAAACTAGTGCCTACCTAAATGGTCGTAAAGTCATTGATGCAACAGATTGTTTTTTGATACGCCACATGATTTGGGATCATCCTTCTCAAGAGAATAGAGTTCTCGATTTTGTTACCGATGCAACCTTAAATCATGGTGTCGCTGGTTTATCGAATTTAGCAGACTGGACTAGTAAAATAGAACGGTTCAAAAATGAAATTGTAAATCATACTTTAATTTATGGAACGATAGATGAGGTGAAAATTACAGAAAAACAGATTGGCGATTATACTTATTATAAATTTGAAAATAGAGAAAATGAAAGTGATGTAATCCACATACGGAAAGAAGACTGGATTGCTTTGAGCACAACTTTTGAACTTTTTACTTATTATCAAGATGGTAGTAGAGATCGAAATTACTTCAAGAAACACGGTAAAAATATTATACATAAAAAAGTTAATAATCGGAGCGAAAATTACAGTTCCTACAAGTTGCAAGTTCATGTGTCTCAAAGTCGAGGAATGGTTAAACAAAAACCCAACGACGTCATCTCTAAAAACATTCTAGAAAATCATAAATCTCTGACTAAGGAATTTCAAAAATTTCTAAAGGTTTCCAACATCTTGGAGAATAAGGATACGTTTGATAATCTATTTGTATCACAGCATCTTACTAGTATGCTAGATCATCCTTTGTCTAAATTAAAATCCCAGACTAAAGCCCTTGAAAAACAACTCGCTCAAATTAAGGTAGATTATGACAAGCTCAAATAAAGAACAACTGCAAGACTTTCTTGACTTTGGTGTTCTTTATAATAGAGAACAACGATCAGAAATTATTGTGACCATAGATAAGTGGCGTTTAATTACAAAAGAGAAATCAGTATTGATTGACTCTACACGATCTTTGTTACAAGAGTTTTTGAGTAATAGGTCTATTAGAAGTTTATTGAAACAAGATGCTTCATTTAAAGATCAAATCACTGAAGAGATTTTAAAGGCTTTGGAAGAATCGCCACCTGAAGAAATAGAAGATCAATTTCAGGAAGATCGAGAATTATTACAGCAGTGGAAAGATGGTAAGGAATTACGCTTTCGCGAAAGCGTAAACAATATTCCTGTATCAAAAGAGTATACAATCCATAATGAAGAAATTGCCGCAAAAGACAACGACTTACAAACGTCTAGAACAGAACAAATAAAAAAGTTTCAAAACGATTTAATAGCCTTATGGAAAAAGCAACGGAAGCCTATTTCAAATACAGCTCTCGCTGCTCAAATAAGTGATGCTGGTATTACCACTGATGAGGATAAATTAATAGCAAATCTTAATGGGTATAGCTACACATACATTGAAAAGTACTGGAAGAAAAATAACAGACATAAATCTTTTATTAGAAAAAAGTATAAGAAAAGACAGATAGACCTCAATAAACTAGATCAACAGTTTAAAAAAATCATTGCTTTACCTCAATCTACTTCTCAAAAAGAAATTGATCGCTTAAAAAATGAACGTATCAAAAACCTAGAAGAGCAATTAGATCTAGCAGCGATGCAGGCAGAAATTGATGCT
The DNA here is from genome assembly GCF_000732625.1 of Nonlabens ulvanivorans. Lineage (GTDB taxonomy): Bacteria > Bacteroidota > Bacteroidia > Flavobacteriales > Flavobacteriaceae > Nonlabens > Nonlabens ulvanivorans. Next base: position 221,840 of record NZ_JPJI01000026.1, on the reverse strand, counting down.
ATTGATAAGTGGAGAAAAGAACTGGTGCAACGATTAGAGGAGCATGTAAAGAAGATCTTAGACCTCATGAAAAAGCTTAATCCTATTCTTAAGGAAATCTTACCACCAGGTAGATTATGGGATTTATCTAATGGATTATGGCAAGAAATGGACACGGATGCCATTGAGAAATATGCCGCTTTACTAGAAGAAAATAAACATGTAAAAGAGCTGGCAGCACTTTTAGGCAGATTGAGACTAGCAGGAATTGCCGTTGAGAAAGAAGAAATGCAAGAAATGTTTATCAAACCTGAAGATGTTATTAATCCACATGGTAAGGCTGAGGTAATGGGTATCAAAGAAAGTAATGACCTCAATTATGCATTACCAGGCGAGATGGCGCTTCTTGAAACACCAGAAACAGAAGATATATTTCTCAAGAAATTTGCCGAAAAGAAAATACAAACCTTAGAGTTAATTGATAGAAATACCGCACAGTTTCAAGAAAACCGTACGATTACGGTAGATAAAGAAATACCGCAAGATAAAGGCCCTTTTCTAATAGCGATAGATACTAGTGGTAGTATGCACGGTACACCAGAGTTAATGGCAAAACTCATCGCGCTAGCCATTGCAAAAGAAGCCTCAAAGGACGATAGACCTATGACGATCATTTCATTTTCTACATGCATTAAAACAATAGAGTTGAATACCAAAACCATGGACATCGCGCAACTAGCTAGATTTTTAGGGCATAGTTTCCATGGTGGTACGGACATCGATCCAGCATTAGAATATGCTATTGATACCATGAAATCTGATACTTATAAAAATGCGGATTTATTAATGATTACTGATGGTGTTTTCCCATCTCTAAACGAACAGCGAATTAAAGAAGTCCAAAAACTTCAAAAAAAGAAAAATCGATTTCACTGTATGAACATAGGTAGTAGCTCTTGGGGCAGTATGGACTGGTGCGATAATCTTTGGACGGTAGATGGTAGTAGCGGTAGTTTAATAGAGCTAGTAAAGGATTTAAAAGTGATGGTGAAATAATTAGAAAATATGAAACTAGAATATAACAAAACTGATATAAGAAATGTTTTATCAAAGTCACGCACGCAAAGAATCGATATTAATTCTTTACTTGAAAATGTTGTGCATTTAAACGCGCATTGGAGAGAGAAATCATTTATCATAAAGGCAAATTCATATTTTGGTAATGAAGCCTTAACCTATAAACCAATATTAAGAACAATCTATAAATATCATCCTGATCTTAAAAAGCATTCAATAAATCGAAAACAAGAAGCTAAAATCACAAAGGAAGATTTTAAGGGAGCATACATCTATCTCTATGAAGACAAACCTATCTATGTAGGAATATCTAGAAGTTGTATTTATAGAACGCACCAACATTTACGTACTCAATCTCATTTTACATCTACTTTAGCTTATCGTATAGGTAAAGACATTTATAATTTAAAAAATATAGAAAGCCCATACAAAGGTTCTAGAAAGGACTTTTTCCAACATATTGACACGCAGACTATTTTCGAATTTTTACAAAATTGTGAAATCGCTTACTTACCCATTGAAAATGATGATGTTTTGGCAAGCTTTGAAATTCACTTTGCGGTCGCGCATAAAATAGCTATGAATACATTTAGAACACACTAAAATATCAGGTCTAATGCATCCTTATTCCCTAACTTTGAGAACTACACTACCAGAACTATAACCTATGAATAAATCATCCCACAATAAATTAGTATCCTTCATTTGGTCCATTGCAGACGACTGCCTGCGTGACGTTTACGTGCGCGGTAAATACCGCGACGTGATATTACCTATGATCGTATTGCGACGTCTAGATGCACTATTAGAACCTACTAAAGATGCCGTGTTAGAAGAACTGGCTTTTCAACGTGATGAAGCTGGCTTTACAGAATGGGATGAAGTAGGACTGCGAGAAGCCTCTGGATATGTATTTTATAATACCAGTACCTATACCTTACAGAAGTTAAAAGATACTGCGACAAATAGCCAGCAAATACTACAAGCAAATTTTGAAGATTACCTGAACGGTTTCAGTCCTAATGTAAAGGAAATCATTGAGAAATTTAAACTGCGCAGTCAGGTGCGTCACATGGCGACCAAAGATGTGCTGCTAGATGTGTTAGAAAAGTTCACATCGCCGTACATAAACTTAACGCCTTTTGAAAAAGAAGATCCAGAAGGCCGCAAACTACCAGCACTCTCTAACCTAGGAATGGGTTATGTGTTTGAAGAACTCATTAGAAAATTTAATGAGGAGAATAATGAAGAGGCTGGTGAACACTTCACACCACGTGAGGTAATCGACCTGATGACGCACATCATTTTTGATCCTATTAAAGATAATTTACCAGAAGTCATGACCATCTATGATCCTGCCTGTGGTAGTGGTGGAATGCTTACCGAGAGTCAAAATTTTATCAAAGATGAAGAAGGCGCCATACGTGCCACTGGTGATGTATACCTTTTTGGTAAAGAAATAAATGACGAGACCTATGCCATCTGTAAGTCAGACATGATGATTAAAGGCAACGATCCAGAGAACATAAAAGTAGGCTCTACACTTTCTACAGATGAGTTTGCAGGAAAGACCTTTGACTTCATGTTATCTAATCCACCTTATGGAAAGTCCTGGAGCAGTGAGCAAAAATATATTAAGGATGGCAAAGACGTCATTGATCCACGATTTAAGATCAGTCTTAAAAATTATTGGGATGTAGAAGAAGAGGTAGATGCCATTCCACGTTCTAGCGATGGACAATTACTATTTCTTATGGAAATGGTAGATAAAATGAAATCCCTATCTCAAAGTCCAGCTGGTACTCGCATCGCCTCAGTACATAACGGTAGTAGTTTATTTACTGGTGATGCTGGTGGTGGCGAGAGCAACATACGTCGTTATATCATAGAAAACGACTGGCTGGAAGCTATTGTACAATTACCTAATAACCTGTTTTATAATACAGGTATTACCACCTACATTTGGATCTTGAGCAATAATAAAGCGACTGACCGTAAAGGTAAAGTACAACTCATAGACGCTGGACAGCTGTACCGCAAACTGCGCAAAAACTTAGGAAATAAGAACTGTGAATTTGCACCAGAGCATGTAAAAGAAATAACAAGTGTGTATATGAGTTCGCTTTCGCGAAAGCGAACTGAAAACCAACCTCTTGCTAGTCAAATTTTTGAAAATGAAGATTTTGGCTACTATAAAGCGACGATAGAACGACCAAAACGCCTGAAAGCACAATTTACACCAGAACGTATCGAGAGCTTGCGTTATGATCGTGTGTTACAAGAACCCATGCAATATGCGTTTGAAACCTACGGAGAACGTATATACACCAACCCTAAACAACACGCTACCGAATTACTGGAATGGTGCGATAAAAACGAGTTGAACCTATCATCTGCAAATAAAACCAAACTCACCAAGCCTGCTACATGGCAAAAGCATTTAAACCTAGTAAAAGCAGGAACTGTGTTACTCAAAGCTATAGGTGAAGATGAATACAATGACTTTAACGAGTTTAAAAAATTAGTAGATGCTACGATTAAAAAGCAGGAACTAAATATAAGCGCGAGCGATAAAAAAGCCATTTTAAATGCGGTAAGTTGGTACGATGCTACCGCTGAAAAAGTGATAAAAAAAGTAGAAAAACTATCTGGTGATAAACTAAACCAGCTTTTAGCACACCTAGACTGTAAAGAAGAAGAATTGGCAGATTTTGGTTATTATTCTTATGAAACCGTCATTGCGAGCGACGCAGGAGCGAAGCAATCTGCCAGTAAAAACACCTACATCACCTACGAGACCGAAAGCGACTTGCGCGATACAGAAAACGTACCACTTAAAGACAACATACATAGCTACTTTTTACGCGAAGTAAAACCACACGTACCAGAAGCTTGGATGAACCTAGACGCTACCAAAATTGGTTACGAAATTAGCTTTAACAAATACTTTTACAAGCATGCGCCATTGCGTAACGTAGAAGACGTTACCAAAGATATTTTAGACTTAGAAAAACAAAGCGATGGTTTAATTGCTGAAATTTTAAACTTGGTGTAATGATAGAAGTTGAAAATAAATTACAGCGTTACGAGAAGTATAAAGATTCTGGAGTAGAATGGTTGGGAGAAATTCCTGAACATTGGGAAACAAGAAAAATTAAATTCTTTTATAAAAATAAAGATTCAATTTTTATTGATGGAGATTGGATAGAAAGTAAAGATATTGGTAGTAATGAAGTTTACTATTTTACTACTGGAAATATTAGAGAACTTAAGTTTTATGATAAAGAAAGAACGTTTATCTCTAATAAAACATTTGCCAAATTAAATTGTACGGAAATTTTTGAAAATGATATTTTAATTTCAAGATTAAATTTACCTATAGGAAGATGTTGTTTAGCACCAAAATTTGATAAAAAAACTATTGTTTCTGTAGATGTATGTGTATTACGAGCAGATCTAGAGTTTAATAGAAGTTTTTTAGTTTATGTTATGAATTCGCCTCAGTATTTTACTCATACAGAAAATAAAGCAAGAGGTGCAATTATGAAAAGAATTAGTAGAACAATTTTAGGAAATATAAGTTTACCAATTCCACCACTTCCAGAACAAACCGCCATCGCCCAATTTTTAGACGATAAAACCAGCAAAATAGAGGATGCTATTGCCATTAAAGAGCAACAAATCAGTTTGCTTAAAGAGCGCAAACAAATCTTAATACACAAAGCCGTGATTCGTGGTTTAGATGATCGTGTAACAATGAAAGATTCTGGTGTGGAGTGGATTGGGGAGATTCCGGAGCATTGGGAAGTGAAGCGTGTCAAACACTTATTGGAGGAAAGAACAGAGCGTTCAAAAGATGGTGAAGAACCGCTTTTGATGATGAGTCAAATACATGGATTAGTTGTTCGTTCAGAATTCCATTCTAAGGCGGAAGTTGCTCAAAATAATGAAGGCAATAAAATTGTTAAAAAGAATGATTTGGTTTTCAATAAATTAAAGGCTCATCTTGGAGTTTTCTTTAAAAGTAATATTGATTATGATGGAATTGTAAGTCCAGATTATGCGGTTTATTATTCTAAAGGGATTATTGAAGATTTAAAGTTCTTAGAATTACTTTTTAGAAATCCACAATACATTAAAGAATTTATTTGTAGAGCTACAGGAATAGTTGAAGGCTTAATAAGATTGTACACCTCTGATTTATTTGATATTCATGTTGCAGTTCCTCCAAAAAATGAACAAAAAGAGATTTTAGTTTATATAGAAACCGCTTCACAAAAGATAGAAACGGCTATAGCATTAAAGCAGCAAGAGATCGAGAAGTTAAAGGAGTATAAGAGTAGTTTGATTAATGGTGTTGTTACTGGGAAGGTTAGGGTTTGTTAGAAAAAGATTTATGAAAAGATTTTTGGATATAATAGTAATCGTTGTAAAATGGTTAATTCGTAGAAAACGATTATATCGTATTGCTGGTTTTGCTAGTGTAACATATATGTTCATTGAGTTAAATAATGCTGATATTCCAACAGAGGCGGAACCTAATTATGCAGAAATCGGCGAGAAATATGGTGAAACTGTAAAAGCTATATCTGGCTGGCTTGTAAATAAGTTTGGAAGTGGAATAAATTGGTTGGGTATTGCTGTAGCCCTGATAATATTGTTGATTTGTTTACTTATAGAATTTAATGTCTTAAAACCTCAAAAAGTAATTAACGCAAAGAATATCTTTTCTGGTTGGTTCACAATTAATATTCAAACTAATCATTATGACAAAGAATAAAAGTGTTTTTTCGGGATGGTTTCAATTAAATATTATTAACAACTTTAAGATATTCAGAAAACCATTTAAAATTACAAATGAGTTTTTTGAGGAGTTACATACAAAACACTATTCTTCTGAATTCACCTTTAAATATAACGAAAACCTATTTGTAGATCAAGACAAAAATTCAGGTCAAGCTTTAATAAATGAAATACTTTTAAATCAAGCGCATTTTGGCTATTTATCAAATGAACTTAGGGTTCTTAAAGAATGGATTGAAGATTTTAAAAAAGAGTATACTAATCTAAAGAGCTTACTGAAAATAGAAAAAATTGAATTAAATCAAAATTCAAAACAGTTTGTACAACTCGAGTTTTTATTAAAAACCTGTAAAAAATTACTATCTAAGATTGAGTCGAATGAGAGAATTATCGATTCTGAAAAATTAACACTTCCAATTCAGCTTAATTTAATTGATAATACAAATCTTAAAGTTTCGGAAGGTTTTAATTTTCAAAGGCTTAAGGAATACGGTCAAGAACATCGTTTTATAGAGTATGAACCTACGGATAGTTTTTCCGTTGTGATTGTATTTAGAAGGTTATCTGAAATCGTTAACCAAATAGCAATCGTTAATGGATTAATTAATCAACAAAAAAGTAATCAATTAAAATTTATCCATGGTAATGCAGGAATGGGCAAATCCAATTTTTCAGCATTTATTTATAATGAGTTAACTAAAAAAGAAAAACCTGCAATAATTATTAGTGGAAAATCTTTTAGCGGAGATCCAGATAGTTTTGATAAAATTTTCATGAATAATCTTTTAATACCTGATAATTATAGGATAGAAGAAGTTTTGAAAAAGCTCAATAAATACGCTAAGAAAAATAACACACGTGTATCTTTAATTTTTGACGGTTTAAATGAAACTAGTTACGCAAATGAAGGTTTTAGTCAAATGTGGATCAAGAGCTTGGACTCTTTTGTAGAGACACTTAAGTCTTTTCCACACTTATATTTAGTAGCAACATTGCGTACCTCATATATCCCTAGAATTTGGGCAGATAATAATTTACCTTATGAGCAGATTGAACTTAAAGGATTTGACGGAAGTAAATTAAATGAACTAATTCAAAAATATTTTATTGATTATAAAATAAATACAGATATTTTAATAGAGTCTGATAAATTCTTTTTTAAAACACCTTTATTTCTCGATCTGTATTGTCAAATGCTAAATGGAGATAAAGCTAACATGGTTGACCCTTTATTGGGCTTAGAAGGTTTTACACAAGTGTTTGATATGTATGTTTCTAATTTATCAAATAAGACATTTCAAAAATTAAACCTTCCAACAGTAGATCAAGTTTCTGATGGTATAGCTCTTGTTTCTCAAGCAATGTTAGATGAAATAAAAGCTTATGTTCCAAAAATGGAATTTTTTGAAAAGATGCAAGGGAGATTTATTGATAATATCGTAGGCTCTATTGGCTATGAAATATTGCAAGAATACTTGATTTATTTAGATGAAAATAAAGACAACAGAGATGTTGTCGTACATACACAGGAAGAAGTTGGAGGATATTTATTAGCGAATAGATTAATAGAGACTTATGACAATGTGGATGCTATTGTAAATTCAGAATTTTTCCAAAATTTTATTTTAGGTAATTCTGGATCGTATCACAAATTAAAAGATGATATTTTAAAATTCTTAATAGCCAAAAGTGAAGCCAGTTCTTTATTGTTTACCGATTATATCTCTCTCGACGTTGTTAAGAAATTTACATTACTAAATTTACAAAGATCTAAACAATCAGATAAATATCAAGAGTTCGTTTCATTGCTTAAGGAAGCTGAGTTTTCAATAAAAGAAATAAGGACATTAATAAATGACACTTCGATTACATTTTACGATTTAGACTCTAATATAAACTTCCTTTTCATAAGAGATGTGTTGACCAAACTTTCAAATTATAATTTAGATTTTACTTGGACATTTCATATCTACAATAATCATTATGATTATAATGAGTTCTTACTCTACTTTATTAAAAACTCAGATGAATTAGAAGGAAATGAAAAGGATTCTATTATTATAGAATTAGTTATATGGCTGAACGAGACAACGATAAGAGATTTAAGAGATAAGAGTACTCGTTTTCTATTGCGTTATTTCTCCAATTATCCAGATTTGTTGTTAGGTTATATAAAGGAATATTCAGACTCTAATAGTTTCTACATCAAGGAACGATTAGCACTTGTATGTTATGGTGTCTGTTTACGTTTACAAAATGATAAATCATTTGTTGATAATCATTTGGGTGAATTGGGATCTGTTTTATATGATTTGCAGTTTGCAGAAGATCCAGAAAAACCAACATACAATTATATAGTTATTGATTCATATAAACATATAATTGATCTTTCAATTTTAAAGGGAGTTTTTGAGTTAGATAAAAAAAGTTTAGCAAGATTACGTGAATATCATTTCGTTAAAAATGATTGGTTTGAGATTGATGATCAAGATAGAGAATTAGTTGCTTCAACAAGTCAATGGCATTTAAGTCCAAATCCAGATCCATTAGCAGGAGATTTTGTTCACTATACTATACCGAGGTTAGATAATTTAAATCATGAATCTAGATTAGAAAATACAGCAAATATTTATAAAGAAATTCTTAGACTTGGATATGTAAGTGAAGAAGAAGGTTTGTCTAAAAGAGAATACTCCTTCTATAAAGGATCTAATATAATTGGCGTTAATAAGAAGATTGATCGTCTTGGTAAGAAATATTCGTGGATGGCATATTTTAATTATGCTGGTTATTTACTTAGTCAAAATAAATTGGGTGTGTGGAGCAATTATGGAGGCTATGACAAATATTATGAAAGATTAAGTGATACAGAAATTGAACCTAGTTATGATGTTCATGTTAAAATCGATAATAAAGTAATAGAGACTAATTTTTTTATCAACCGCAAACCGGGCGATAATACGTGGATATCTGAAACTAATTATGACATTTTAAGTTCTTTATATAATAAGGATGAATATACTTTGTTATCTGCATTTATAGATCAGAAATTAGACGAACAATACAACACAAGATCATGGATACAGGCAAACTCTTATTTCGTTAATAAAGATCAGGTTTTAGAATTTATAGATCAGATTGAAAATAGAGAGTTTGATTGGAAATTTGAATTGCATGGAGGCGAGTCCATTTCTAACGTTTACTTTGGTGAATTATATTGGGCAGATACGATACCGGTAGCTCATAAAAGTAATCACAATATACCGTTGACAACGGTAAATGAAGAAGTCAAGGAACCAAGCGTTTTTGATACTTTGATGTCGCAAAGATATAATCGCGAGGATATTGAAATTGATACGGATGAAACGGTTTATGAAAACTGTAATTTTGATTATCAAGCAACTTTAATGGATTTCTTATGGGAAACAGATTCTAAAGAAATTACATCATTAAGGTGTGACATTCCTGCTGTTAATTTAGGGAAACACTTAGACTTAACGGTAGATTCTGCTAGAACAAAAATATTAGATTCTAATCTTTCCGAGTGTTTTAAAGAATATTATTCTGAATATGGACTGAACTCAGAAAACTTTCATTATTTCAGGACTGATTTATTAGAGAAATACTTAAAGGAAACAAATCAACTATTGATGTACCAATTGAAACAACATACTTATGATCAAACAACTAATAGCCCTTCTGGACATTTCAGAGGAATGCAATTTGTTTTTTCAATTTTGAATAGATAAATAGAAACAAATGAGCAACCTAAAAAACAAAATAGAAGCATCAGATAAAAATATTAATGATCTACTCAAAGATCAAAAATTTTATATTGATTATTTTCAAAGAGAATACCGCTGGGAAGAAAGGCACATGGTGGCATTAATTGAAGATTTAACCACCACTTTTTTAAATCATTATCAAGAAGATCATGAACGACAAGAAGTAGCAAATTATCCTAGTTATTACTTGGGCCCAGTAGTTTTTAGTGAAAGCGAAGGTCGAAATTCAATTATAGACGGACAGCAACGTATTACTTCAATTACTTTACTATTAATTTACTTACAAAATCTTCAAAAAAATAGTGAAGTAAAAGTGCCTATTTCTAATCTAGTGTTTTCAGAAAAATATGGTGATAAGTCCTTCAATATGACTGATGAGGATAGAAAAGTGATTCTTAAATCTTTATATGAAACTGGAGAATACATTATTAAAGAAGATGAAGACGCTACAGTAATTAATATAAGTGCTCGTTATGAAGATATCCATAAAAATTTCCCAGAAGAGCTTCAAGAAGAAGCTTTACCCTTTTTCATAGACTGGTTAATTGATAAAGTAATTCTAGTAAAAATAAAGGCATATTCTGACGAGAATGCCTACACGATTTTTGAGACGATGAATGATCGAGGTATGAACCTGACTAGTAGTGAAATGCTAAAAGGATATGTTCTATCCCGCATTCAAGACCCAGAAAAACGTAGCAAGCTCAATGAGCTATGGAAAGAGCAAATGCTCAATTTTCAAGAATGGGATAAAGATGCAGATCAAGAGTTTTTTAAAGCATGGTTTAGAGGTAAATACGCACAGTCTATTAGACCTGGTAAAGCTGGATCAGAAAATCAGGACTATGAATTGATCGCTACACGCTTCCATAATTGGTTCAAGGATAATCATATGGAATTGTTTGGTTTAAAGTCTAGTGATGATTTTTACTCTTTTTTCACAACTGAATTTGTTTACATGGCTAAATCATATTTGTTATTATATGAAAATGCTAATAGCTTAAATGATATGTGTCCTCATGTATTCTACTCATACCAGTGGCGCATTGCCGATAGTCTTTCAGATCAACTCTATCTTGCTGCACTTAATCCAGAAGATAGTGCAGATGAACGTTACAAAAAGTTAGATGTAATAGGTAGATTTCTTGAGGCCTATACCGTTAAACGTTCAATAAATTATAAGAAGTTTAGCGCCTCGTCAATACGATATACGTTCTTCAATTATATACGTCAAATTAGAAATCAATCCTTACCAGAATTAAGTAGTTCTTTGAAAGGTTTTTTAGATGAAATGGATCAAGACCTTAATGCTGTTCAATTTTTTAGACTGCACGGTCAAAATAAACGATTTGTAAAGCATTTATTGTGTAGAATAACCAGTTACGTAGATCAAGAAACTGGAAGAGCAACAAATTATTTAACTTATGCAAGACCTAAAGGCAAGAAATATGAAATCGAACACCTATGGGCAGATCATTTTGATAGATATGAGCATGAATTTGAGTACATAGAAGAGTTTAGAGAAAAACGTAATTCTATTGGTGGATTAATTTTAGTTCAAAATGGAACTAATCAATCTTATGGTGATGATCCTTATGAGCAAAAATTGCTTCATTATCTGAAAGAAAATAATTATGCTCAGACATTACATCCAGAATTTTATGTGAAAAATCCTAATTACCGTAATAGTTCCATAAGCGATTTGAATTTTGTTCCTCATGAAAGTTTAAATCGAAACGATATAGATCAAAGAGCAATTTTAGTGAAAGAACTTTGTGAACGTATTTGGGACAATTCAAATTTCATTCAAAATTAATTTTAGTTTTTATTAATTGTTGCCTTTAATTTAAAATGAACAGAACATTAAAAAAAATAATAGCGAGAGAGTTCCTTTTTTTAATAGGAACAACGATTCTTTTTTTCCTTATTCTATTTGTTTGGATTTCAATAACCGAATCAAATTATGACAAACAAAATGAGATTAAAACAGAGATTGAGATATTTGAGAAAAAAAATCAATCTGTAAACAAAGAACTTTTGAAACTGGTTTATGGAAAATTATCAACTGAAGCGACTTATGATGAATTTGTAATTGATTTCAAAGAATCTTTAGAACTACAAAAACTATCATATAGTAAATTAGAAACTGAAGCGGATTTTAATAGTTTTTTAAAAGATGCTTTGGGAGAAAATGAAATAAAAAAAGCAACGGAATATAAATCATTAGAAACAAAATTGGAAAAGACAAAAAAATCAATCTTCAATCATAGTGTTAGTGAAGATGACGTTTTCCGATTTGGACTGACTTTATTTTTAATATTTTTTATTTTTCGCTATTTGATTTACGGAACAAAATGGAGTATTAAACAACTGAAAGAATAAAAACTAATGGCAACAGCGTATAAAAATAATTGCTATTTTGTGCTTAAATAGAGGTAGTTAGGTATTTGCTACATCTGATTTTCCGAAGGAAAATCCTCGCACGCAAACACGCAACGATTCTTATACAAAACCGATAAGTAAAGATACAGATATTTTATGCATAGCAAACTAAACGAACAAGCTCTAGAAGCAGCCATCGAAAAACACCTAACAGGAACTTCTCAAGAAGAAATTAAAGCACAAGGTTTGTCGGTAGATAGCTTTCGCGAAAGCGGTGAAATCTATAGAACTGGTAAAGGTTATTATATTGGTCAGCCTTCTAATTTTAATGCACAGTTTGCCATAGACGAGCAGTTCTTTTGGGATTTTTTAGAAACTACTCAAAAGGTAGAGTTAGAAAAGCTACAAAAGCAAAACGACTGGAAATTAAAAATTCTAAACCGTTATGATCGTTTGGTGAAAAAGTATGGTATTCTGTATCTGCTTAAAAAAGGCTTGCAGGTAGATGATGCTCATTTTACGCTGTTTTATCAATTGCCGCTAGCCAGTAGCAGTCAGCATGTAAAAGATAACTTTGCTAAAAACCGTTTTAGTGAGACCAGACAATTGCGTTACAGTATAGACAATCCGCGCGAAGAAATAGACATGGTCCTGTTTATAAATGGTTTGCCTGTGGTAACTATGGAGCTTAAAAATGCATGGACAGGTCAAAATGCTAGAGTGCATGGGCAACATCAATATAAAACCCAGCGCGATACAAAACAGCCCTTATTACAATTTGCGCGTTGTGTGGTACATTTTGCAGTAGACACAGACGAAGCATACATGACCACGAAGTTAAATGGGAAAAACACCTTTTTCTTACCATTTAATAAAGGGAATAAACACGGTAAGGGCAATCCAGAATTACCTACTGGTGCCATAGGACATCGTACGCAATACCTATGGGAAGAAGTATTTACTAGAGAAAGTCTAGCAAATATCATTCAGCATTTTGTGCGTTTAGATGGTAAGAAGAAAGATCCTCTACAAAGTAAGACTTTGTTTTTTCCACGATACCACCAGATGGATGTGGTACGCAAAATTATAGAAGATGCTAGTATCAAAGGTGTAGGACAAACGTATTTAGTACAACATTCTGCCGGTTCTGGAAAATCAAATTCCATTACATGGGCAGCTTATCAATTGATAGAAACCTATCCAGTAAATAGTAACGTACCAGGCATTACAGATGTGCAAAGGCCATTGTTTGATTCGGTCATCGTTGTGACAGACAGACGACTATTAGACAAGCAAATAAGAGATAACATCGCAGATTTTTCTGAAGTTAAAAATATTATCGCTCCAGCATATTCCTCTGCCGAGTTGAGAAATAGTTTAGAGCAAGGCAAAAAGATTATCATCACTACAATTCAAAAATTCCCATTTATAATTAATGGAATTGCAGATTTAAGTGACAAGCGTTTTGCAGTAATTATTGATGAAGCACACTCTAGTCAAAGTGGATCTGCACATGACAATATGAATAGAGCCATGGGACCGCAATATACAGAAGACGAAGCTGGAGATGCTCAAGATAAAATAGTACAAGCCATGCAGTCGCGAAAAATGCGTGGAAATGCGAGTTATCTAGCATTTACTGCAACACCTAAACCTATTACTTTAGAAAAGTTTGGAGTACCTCAGGAAGATGGTAGTTTTAAACCGTTTCATTTGTATTCTATGAAGCAGGCTATTGAAGAAGGTTTTATTTTAGACGTGTTAGCAAATTATACAACTTTAAAAAGCTATTACGAGATAGAAAAATCTATTGAGGAGAATCCGTTGTTTGATTCTACAAAAGCGCAAAAAAAATTACGTGCTTATGTAGAGCAACATCAACAAACGATCAATACCAAAGCAGAAATAATTCTAGACCATTTTATTCCTAAAATTGTCAATCAGAAAAAGCTAAAAGGTAAAGCTAAAGCGATGGTGGTAACGCAGAGTATAGAGTCTGCGATACGGTATTACAAAGCCTTACAATCTATTTTAAAAGATAAAGGACATCCTTTTAAAATTGCAATAGCCTTTTCTGGTAGTAAAGAGGTTGATGGTATAGAATACACAGAAGCCGAGATGAATGGCTTTGCAGAAAAAGATACTCGTATTAAGTTTGATGAAGATGAGTATAGAATATTGGTAGTTGCCAATAAGTATTTAACAGGTTTTGATCAACCTAAATTGTGTGCGATGTACGTAGATAAAAAGTTGCAAGGCGTACTAGCCGTGCAAGCCTTATCACGTTTAAACAGAGCAGCAACCAAGTTAGGCAAGAAAACAGAAGATGTATTTGTACTAGATTTTTTCAATTCTTCTGCCGATATTAAAGCATCATTTGATCCTTTTTATACAGCAACCTCATTAAGTGAAGCTACAGATGTAAACGTGTTACACGAGTTAAAAGAAGTGCTAGATGATGTAGGTGTTTATGAGTGGAACGAAGTAGAAGATTTCAACACTAAATTTTTTAATAAAGAAGACGCACAAGTGTTGAGCCCGATTATTGAAAGTGCTGCCGAACGCTTTATTCATGAATTAGAATTAGAAGATGATGATAAAGCTGATTTTAAGATTAAAGCCAAGCAGTTTGTGAAAATCTATGGACAAATGGCATCTATCATGTCTTTTGAAATTTTGGTTTGGGAAAAACTATATTGGTTCTTAAAATTCTTGGTTCCTAAATTACCAATAAAGAATCCAGAAATCGATGCTTTAGACGAGCTCTTAAACTCGGTAGATTTATCTACATATGGCTTAGAGCGAGTAAGATTGAATGAGAAAATCGGTTTAGATGATTCAGACAGCACCTTAGATCCTCAAAATCCAAATCCAAGAGGAGCTCACGGATCAGAAGAAGATAAGGATCCATTAGATTTAATTATCCAAAGCTTTAATGAACGCTGGTTTCAAAGTTGGGAAGTCACACCAGAAGATCAACGAGTGAAGTTTATTAGTTTAACAAAATCCATACAGGCGCATCCAGACTTTGAATCTAAATATTTAAATAATTCTGACGAGCAAAATAAAAGTATCGCTTTTGAAAAAATCATGAATGACGTGATGTCTAAGCAACGTAAACAAGAACTAGATCTTTATAGGCTGTATGCTAAAGATGATGCATTTAAAATAGCTCTGTTTGATACGATGAGGCGTATGGCGAGTGTTGGACAGTAATTAAAGCAGAAAATTTAACGACATCAAAAAAGCGCATACCTATCAAGTATGCGCTCGTATTACCCCTGAAAATTAGCTTTATGCTAACTTCAAATCAAATTTAAAATTTGTGGCTTAATTTAAATTACGGTTTCCCGTAAGGACTGGATAATAATTATATAAGTCCTAGATCTTTTACAATACCTATAAGGTGTATCGCGTTATTTGCTCTAAATTGTAATTGAAGTTTTGCTTGTTTTTTTTCAATGGAACTTAGGCTACTAGGTGAAATGCCATGATCTTTAAATTGTTTGCTTATCGCTTCTTTAGACTGACCTGATGCTAATAAAGATAATAGTTCAATATCATAATCATTGATCTCTAGATGGTTTCTAGGATTTAAGGCTTGTTCTACATGCGCAGAGAGAAACTTGTTTTTTTGATCTACAGCGAGTATAGCATTGGATAAATCTTTTAAGCCATCTCTTCCTTTACACACAAAGGCATTTACCTTTATGGAGTTTATTAAATAGCGTACTTTTTGTAAACGATCTTCTACAGAATATACGATGATAGGAAAGTCTGGATATTCTTTACGTAGCTGGGCTGTGAGTTCTTCACCAGAAGAATACTTTTGTTTACGGTGATCTGTTTTAAAATTAAGATCTGTAATGAACAAATCATAAGGCTCTCCTTTTTTTATAGCACTTTTAATCTCAAGATAAGCGTCATCACAATACTGTACTTGCTTCACTTTTGTAATACCTACTTGATCTAATACAGCAAGAACACCTTGATTAATACTGCTATAATCGTCTGAAATTAATACCTTTTTAAACATTTCCTAAATCATAATTATGGCTTTAAAGCCTTTTTCTATTTCTGACTCAAAAGTAATTGTTCCATTAATGGAATGAATACGGTTTTCCGTATTTTGAAGACCATTTCCTTTAATCAGCGTTGTTCCCTTACCATTATCTTTATAGGTTATGATAAGTGATTTTCCCTTTTGTTCAAAGCTTAAGATGACGATACTGGCGTTGCTATGCTTTTTCATGTTAGTTAATAGCTCTTGTAATACTCTATAAAGCGTCCCTTTTTGTACATCTTTTAAATGTTCCCAATGGATCAGTTGAAGCCCTTTTGTAATTACATTAACTTGGTCATCTTGATAACTCAAAAAGAGATCACTCAGCAACTCTGTATAAGGAAGATCAAGGTTAATGGAACTGTTTTGTTTAGATATATCTCTGGTTCTATGGTAAATATTTTCTAGATTATCTAATAGTTCCTTGTTTTGCTCTGTTCCTGTCTGTAATTGGGTCATCACGTGGTAGACATCATTTGCTACTTCATCGTGAATTTTTCTAGAAATTCTTGTTTCGGTATGATAAACCTCCTGTAATTTTTCTCTTTTGTGCTTGTACTTTAAGATAAAATAAATGGAAACAGAAGCTAGAGCAATTAATAATAAGAGATACAACAATCGCTCACTGAATAATTGACTTTTTTGTAGGTCTTTTTCTTTCTTATCATATTGATATACATAGTAGTTAAAGTTATTGCGTTGCATTTGCTTTAAAGCACTAATGCTATCGTTAACTGCTACATATCGTTTTGCATATTGTGGTTGACTAGTTTCTATTTTCAGTCGTAATGCACTTTGTAAGTGTTCGGCATTATTGTTTTTAAGAGCGAGTCGTAAAAAATCATCTGAATATTTTGACGCAGATAACGTATCTTTTATTGAGTAATAAAATCTAGAAAGATGATTATAACTCGAACTTAAATCATAATTGTATTTATTCGTTTTTCTTATTTCCAACGCTTTTAATAAACCACTTTCGGCTTGAGGTAAGTTTAGTTTTGATTGTATAAAACTCATATTACTCAAAGACCTTGCAGTTTCTCTATCATTAGAAGAAGCAACTGCTTTGTCATAAGCTTGTTGGTAATAATCAAGCGCCGTTTCATACTCTTCTGTTGACTCATATACATGTCCTATATTATTTAATAGAACAGCCTGATGAGTTAATGTTGTCCCGCTAGTTAACGCCTCTTGATATAGATGGAGTGCTTGAGTATAATCCTTTCTTTCTCTATAAATAATACCTAACTCATTAATTATTCTCAAGTAACTGATATGAGTCCATTCTGTTTTAGTCTCAATTTGCTCTAATAGGTTTAAACTTTCTAGGTTCAACTTTTCGTTTTCAGAAGAATAGCCTAGTCGCTTTTGAATTTCAGCAAGAAACTGAGTGGCATAAATTTCATTTGTAATACTTTTTTTATTGTTAGCATGCTTTGTTTTTTCTTTTGTAAAAAAGGTATAGGCTTTAGCAAGATCCTCTGGTTTAGTTGGGTTCGATACGATGCGAGTATAGTATGTTAAACTGTCGGTGACCTGGGCTCTAGAGAGTTGTACGGCTAAGATGGTCAAACAAAAAAAGAGGAATGAAGTTATGGTCGATTTCATTCCTCTAATGTAATAACTAAATTGAAAATATAGTATTAATCTCCGGTAACATCTTCCGGTGGTGGTGGCGGCGGTGGTAATTCAATGGTGCCCTCGTTCTCACAACACGCTTGTTTATCATTGGTGTCTTTTATGATACTATCTGGTGTACATGATATTAATGTAGAAATGAGGATTCCCGTAAACACTATTAATGTTATTTTTTTCATATTTGAATGATTTAAAATTGGACAATAGTGTTGCTGTCCGAGATTTTCTCAGAGAATTTCAGTTAGCAACACTTGCTATAATTTGAAGAGCTTCCTCTTCAATGGGAAGTATGGACATGCAAGAGTAAAAGAGATAATTACTTCCCAAATGGTTGTCTCGTTTTACAATGCAACTCCATGGTAGAATTGATTTTCGCAAGCCCTATTGCGAATAAGGCGGTAATTAATTCTGATACAAATAAAGAGCTGTCTTTAAAATATGATTGGAAGTGTCATGGAATTGATTAGGAAACTTTATAGAAATAGTTTTCCAGAAAATTTCCGTGATTAAAAAACTGAATATCAGCGGTATGAATAAGATTTTAATATTACACGCTTTCGCGAAAGCGGAACAAGAAATAAAGAAAAGAGGTGTGTTAAAGCCTTCTTTAACTCAAATGGCCACCGAATTATCGGCTTTTATTGAAGAGAAAGAGAATTTTATATTGGGTGAAAGGAGTTTGAGAGATTACCGAGGCGATGCACTGAAGTTAAATGATGATGAAAGTGATATAAGCATCAAACAAATCGCTGTGATTAATGGTCTATGTCAATACTTAGGCTTTCATAATTATCAAGAATTTTTTCAAAATAAGAATTCTAAAAGAATAGAACCTCAACCCGATATGATAAAAAGCAAACCCAATTATTCTCAAGTTGTAAAACTTTTTATCGCAGCGAGTACTATTGTCTTCATAGCTTTTTTAATATATAAATACTCTCACAGGCAACGCTGGATGGTGTGGCAAAAAGACCATTATGTTGAAGTAAATTTTGATGCCAAAAAATATGGTGTGCGTAATCTTAAATTATATAAAGAAGATCGTGTTTTATCTTTTAATAAAGTAAAAGTGAGCTGTGACACTATTTTCTTTAATAATGATAATAGCGTTCGTTTCTGGTATGGAAAGAATAAGAATAAAGAAATAGAATATTTTACAGATTTAGGTCTACATCCCGAAACAGGTAAGACCTTAAAGCCTATAACGGATTACATGATTAACAAATATGTATGTATTGATTAATTCCTTAAATAAAAAAGAGGAAAGGAATAATAATTAAATCCTTTCCTCTTTTGTGACCTATTTTATAGGACATTAATCCTCGAACTCAATCAATTGGCCAGATACTATAACTTTATACTTTGTGATAAAAAATATTCCAGATGTTTTTACTTCAACCACTTCATTAATTATGGTTCTAGAAGTACCTTCTAATTTTGCAGATGCTAACATATTTGCTTTGGCTTCAGCCACCAAGCCATTTTTGCCTAATCCTCCAAAGCCCAAAATATAGGAAGCCTCAGCTTCTCCTTTTACTATTTCAATAACTTTAAAATTATTTTGAGTAAGTACTACTTCAGTGGAGTTCTGAATATAGTTTTTGGGAATACCATGGTGTGTTGCACAGCTAGTTAGAAATAATGCGGCCATTAAGAAGGTTAATAAATATCTTTTCATTTAATAAAGTGTTTAGTTATTGCCTACTCCTGGTTCAAGTCGTTTTTCAGCATATTCCGACGGACAGGCAAACATAATTTTACAATGAAATATTTTCTTACGGATTTCCGTAATTCACGATATTTTTTTCTTGAAAAACTAGTAGGTTCTCATAATGTGAAGGCATTAATAAGAAGAAAATAATAGTAGTTGTTATCGATAGTGCTTCGAGAGTACTCAAATAAGTTTAAGAGGTAAAACTTTTGTCACACACCACAATCACCTCTACATTTTAAGATTTTGAAGTGTCTGATTCTAACTTTTCAAGGTTAATATTGCATTTTAAAATTGAATTGCGAGGCGTCTATGAGCGAACTGGAAATCCCCATAACCGAGATTGAGAATTTTATTTACTGTCTAGAGGTCGTTCCCGATGCCGCTTCTACTGATACGACTGAGGTGCTTACCATACTAGAAGATATGGCACTGCAGCAACAAATTACTAGTATCTATAAAGCTTGTGATACCATTGAAGATCTAGAAGATAGTATCAATCATTTACTATATGATGACCATCATTTTAAAGATTATGAAATGATTTATCTGGTCTTACCTGGTGAGGCTAACAATATATTAATCAATGGTTACTACTACAGTATCGAGGAAATCGCAGAGCTTTTTGAAGGTAAAATGGATGGTAAAGTCATACATTTTGCAAACAAAAAACTACTAGACCTTACTGATGAGGAGTCACAGTATTTTCTTGATGTCACTGGTGCCAGAGCCATTTCTGGTTATGGAGTTTCATCGGCTCACATGACCAGTGCATTTACGCTAGATCGTTTGTTTTTCAGTTTGTTCTATGAGAACGATGATTTAAAAGAGGTCGTGGAGCGCTTGTTTTATAAGCAGTATAAACTGTGTCAACTGCTGGACTTTAGGTTGTATTATTAGTCTGTTGTGATCCTTAGTTTTTTTGAAGACGCTTTCGCGAAAGCGATATCCATCAATTACATAAAAGATAGTACTGAATAAATACATTTAAAAGGGATGTTGCTATTCTTACTTCCCAATACAGAACTGACTAAAAATATTACCCAACAATTCATCATTAGTAATCTCACCAGTGATAATGCCTAAGGACTCTGCCGTGGCGCGTATGTCAATAGCTAGAAATTCACTAGAGATGTCATTTTCTATTCCTTCTTGAACTTCTAGTAAAGAGCTATAGGCTTGCTGTAAGGCATCATAATGTCTAGCATTGCTCACAATAGTATCATCTTGTGATAAAGCACCACTTTTAAAACTACTAACCAGTGCTGTTTTTAATTCGTCCACACCAGCACGAGACTTGGCACTTAAAGAAATTAGAATCGTCTCTGGTGACTTTGAGTTAATTTGTTTGGTGATTTCAGCATGTTCTAGACCGGTGATTTGATCTATTTTATTGACAATTACTACTAGTGGTTTGTCTGGAAATTTCTCTCTTAAAATCTGTATGCGCATTAAGCAATGCATGATTCTAGGTGCCGTATTTAGCTGTGTGGCGTCTAGTAGATATAACACTAGTTTAGACTGTTCCGCTTTGGCATAAGAACGCTGTATTCCCATACCTTCAATGGTGTCTGTCGTTTCTCTTAATCCTGCAGTATCTATTAATCTAAAGCGTACGCCATCGATATTAATTTCATCTTCTATAGAGTCACGAGTGGTACCAGCAATATCACTTACGATAGCCTTTTCTTCATTAAGTAAAGCATTGAGTAGGGTAGACTTACCTACATTAGGTTCACCTACTATCGCAACAGGAATACCTGTTTTAAGTACATTTCCTAGTGCAAAGGAGTCGATTAACTTACGCAAGGTTTGCTGACTTTCTGATAATAATCTTTTCAAGTCTTCACGATCTGCAAAGGCGACATCTTCCTCACTAAAGTCTAATTCTAGTTCTATCAAGCTGGCAAAGTTGAGCAGTTGACCTCTTAATTCCTTAAGCTCACTAGAGAAGCCACCGCGCATTTGTTGTAACGCAATTTGATGTGCCGTCTCACTTTCACTAGAAATAAGATCTGCAACAGCTTCTGCCTGATTGAGATCCATTTTTGCATTTAAAAATGCTTGTAAAGTGAACTCACCAGCGTTTGCCATACGGGCACCGTTTTTAAGGCATACCGCAATAATCTCTTGTTGTATGTATATAGAACCATGGCACGATATCTCAACAACGTGCTCGCCTGTGTAAGATCGTGGTGCGTTAAATTTAGTAAGCAGCACTTCATCCACCATGCGATTACCGTCATAGATATGACCTAAAGTAACCGTGTTTGCTCCTAGATTATGATATAGCTCTGATGTTGATTTGGAGTCCGCTTTCGCGAAAGCGGGAACAAAAATCTTACTTGCTATTTCATGAGCCTCAGAGCCTGATAATCTTACAACGGCAATAGCTCCAGAACCTGCTGGTGTTGCCAGCGCTACAATGGTATCGTTTTTATACATAGTACAAAGGTAAAGAGAAGCCAGCAGTTCTATCTTAATCCTATGACAATTCTTAAATTAAGATATTATTGAAACCTTTAATGGAATCTATTAACCAGTAATATTATAACCACCATCTACATGTCTTATTTCACCTGTAATGCGACTTTCTGGTCTAAAAAGGTGCGCAATTTCGTAGGCTAGATCGATAGGTAAAGCATTCCCCAGCGGACTCATTTTATGGGATGTGGCGACATCTTCTTCTTTTAGTGTTGCATTTCCTGCTTTACTTCCCATGTACGGTGAGAACCTTATGGCATTTACACGTATACCGTGCTTGCGTCCTAGCTCATCTGCTAGTTCTACGGTGATACGTTCTAAAGCGGCTTTGGCAATACTTATATTCCTATAAGGATGGAACGTCACTTTTGCAGCAGCGATGTAGCTTAGGGAACAAATAGAAGCACCAGATTGTAGGACGTCATGTTTTAAAAGATAGTGTGTTACTCTTATTAAGGAATAAGCACTTACATTCATGGTATCACAAAACTCATCTAGTGTGACGTCTATAAGTGGTTTTACTTCTTTTTTACGTATGGTTTTATCCATGGCAATGGCATGAAGAAATCCATCGAGTTTAATGTTGCGTGCGGCTAGTTCTTGAGCAAATGCTTCTATATTTTCATCGAGTGAAACATCTAGGATCTCCACCATGGCGTCTCCTAAAGAATTATGAACCGAGGATTTAAAATCTTCAAAGTTTTTATTTAAAAAGGACTTAGCTTTATCTGATAAATTTTCGTGAAAACGACTTACGCCTAGACCTGTACAAACGACCTTACCGCCATTATTAATAATTTCTTTTGCAGCATACATGGCTAGAGAATGCTCGTCTGCTATTCCTGTAATTAAAAAAGTTTTATTTGAGAACATCATGTGATGTGAAGTTTTAGTATTAAAATAAAATTACCATTTATAAAGTGAGGTTGCCCAGGTCCATCCAGCGCCTACGGCTGCAAATAATACCATGTCACCATCCTTAAGTTTTCCTTTTGAAACGGTTTCATGAAGCATGATAGGTATAGTACCACCAGAGGTATTTGCATAACGATCCATATTAGTCATTACTTTTTCCCATGGTAAAGAGACACGTTTTGCAACTTCTTCAAGGATGCGCACACTAGGTTGATGTGGAATGAGAAAATCAATATCATCTATGTGAGTATTATTTCTATGAAGCAATTTTTCAATAGATTCTGGAACAACTTTTATAGCGGTTTGAAAAACGGCTGGACCATCCATTTGAAAATATTGAAGCCCTTTTTCTAAAGTTTCTGGGGTAGTAGGAGTGAGAGAACCACCAGCAGGTATATTCCAGCAATCCTTACCACGACCATCTGTATGTAATAAGAAATCTATAAATCCTTTATCCTCATTAGTATGAGAGATTACCATGGCGCCAGCACCATCACCAAAAAATACAGCGTCTCTACGATTCCAATCTGTGATGTTTGAAAAAGTATCTGCTCCTATAACAAGCACATTTTTATACATTCCAGATTTTATGTACTGTACTGCGGTAGTAGTAGCAAACAAAGCACCTGAGCAAACAGCAGAAATGTCAAAGGCTACAGCATTAAACGCTTCTATTTTTTCTTGTACAAAACAGGCGCAAGATGGAGCGAGCTTATCTGGTGTTGCGGTGGCAAGAATGATTAAATCGATATCTTGAGGAGTGAGACCAGCATTTTTAATAGCTTCCTTACCAGCCATTGCAGCGAGGTCGCTGGTAGTTTCACCTGTGGAGATGCGTCTTTCTTTTATTCCTAAGTTTTTTTGTATCCAGGCATCATTAGATCCTACAGATTCAAAAAAATCGTTTTTCACTATGTTTTCTGGAGCATAGGATCCAGTTCCTTTAATATATGCGTTATTCATAAATGAGTATAAGCGCATAAAAATGTGACATTTAAACAATAAAAAAGAGTAATATCTAAGAAAATATCGGTAAATTAAGATATTCGTAAATTAATCCGTAATTCATTTTTATTTACTTAATAATCTTGCATTAAATCATCAAATTGATAAAATAAAAAAGTCTCATTTCTAGGATTTACTCTTTAATCACATTTATTTTTGCAAAATGTATTCACGTGAAGAAGCAAAATTAGTTAGACAGCAATTCTGGACCATGTTCGGTAAACGATATGATCGTAAGTGGTTGTTATACAATACTAAAATTAAAGATGTGGTTCTTAAGTTCTCTTTTGAGGATCGACGTGCGCTGGTTTCCATGGATATAGAACATGA
The DNA here is from genome assembly GCF_000732625.1 of Nonlabens ulvanivorans. GTDB lineage: Bacteria > Bacteroidota > Bacteroidia > Flavobacteriales > Flavobacteriaceae > Nonlabens > Nonlabens ulvanivorans. The sequence goes on along the minus strand of NZ_JPJI01000026.1, from coordinate 197,668 downwards.
TGAGATGTTTTATCGTGAGTATTATTTTGAAAAGCTTATAAGTCTTCAAGCGATTCTGAAGGAAGAAGTCTCACCAGATATTATTCTAGATGCAGACTATGTTCTAGAGTCTGGCAAGCAGATTTCTCGGGTTTATGTGATGCTAGAAGGTGTTAAAATCCAGAAAAAGACGCAATGGCCAGAGGTCTATGAGTTTTTCTATACCTATATGGATAAGCTGGAATTATTTTTCTGGGAATACAAAGATTTTATAGAAAGTTGATTTACTCGTTAATAAAGCTAGCCATCTCTTTTATTGATTTGCGTTCTGGAAGTTCTTGCTCCTCATAAGGATATGTTCCTAGATAGAAAAAACCTAAAAACTGTTCATTATCTGCGACATGTATTCCTTCTAGGTTTTTAATGTTAGCAAATGGTTTAGGAGAACTCCAGTAGGCGCCATATTTCATATCATGACTAGTTAACCACATGTTTTGCACGCTCATGGATACCGCTGCTATTTCTTCCCATTCTGGTACACTTTCATTGATGTCACGATGCATAAAAATCAAGATGACAGCGCTAGCTTTGGTAGGGTTTTCTTGTAATTTCTTTAGTTTAAACTTTTTATAGCCTTCGGTTTGGGCATAAGATGTCGCCATAAAGTTACCTAATCTTTCTAATGCTTTACCAGTCAGTATTTGATAACGCCATGGTTCTGTCTTACGATGATTAGGTGCCCATCTGGCGCTATCTAAAATTTTTAGAATATCTTCTCTTGGTATTATTTCTCCGGTATACTGCGCAGGAAATACACTACGACGCGTTTTGATGATTTGATCTATCATTTTTTTAATAAAGATAATATGAATATGGTGGACGATAACGGGTTTGCAAAAAGCTTTAATGCCGATTTAACAAAATTATGTTAGCTTTATATCGAATTATGAATTTTAACCCCAATTAATTTTAGAGTATTATGTCAGAAAACACAATCCCATTAGAACAAGCCCAACAATGGCGTAGCAACTGGAAAGCATCTGGTAAAGAGTGGATCCAAGCACAAACAGATGGTTTACAAGGATTTTTAGTTCCAGGAAGTGACCTTTCTCAGGTAACTGGAGAAAACGGAGTAGATTGTAGAATTTACTTAGGTCTTACTGAACCAGGAACCGGCGGCGTGGCAAAAGTAATGTTAGTGGCTGTAGGGAGCGACGGTAAAGACTTGATAGATGCAGAGAATGGATATTATATCTACGATAATTCGAGCAGTATTCCGCCTAATGGAGATTCATCAAGTCCTTTAAATTAGATTTAAACATTGTCTTTTTCAGATTTCATTGCTGATTTATACTATTTACTATTGATACTGACTACGATTGTGTTTTCAGTATCAATTGTTTATGGTGCCAGAAAGTTTTTACCTATTACTATTTGTTTAATCATAGGTATCTTATGTGAATTCTTTACATATTTAATACGTGAGCACCACTTATTAATTATGGGAGAACAAAATAATGCGATAGTTGGTCATGTTTATAAATGGACTTCTTTCTTAACTTTTGGGTTCTTTTTATACAGTGTTCAAAAAAGTAAGGCAACAAAAAGATATTTTGTTTATCTATTTTCCACTTGTGCGGTAATAGGTATTTTTTCTCAATCAAGATTAAAACATTATTGGTTAGAAAATGATCCATGGTTAGCTTTCTCTTTAATGTCAGCTATCATCATAGCTTCGATGGTTTATTTTATTCAATTGTTGAAAGCTAGAGATGGTTATCCTTATATCACAACAGGGATTTTCTTAGTGTCGGGTAGTTTTTTAATATCTAGTGCTGTAAATGGTACTTATGTAGGTGTTGATCTTGAAGTTTGGTTTTTTAGAGAGTCCATTAATAGAGTGGTTTTAATTATTATGTATGTCATGTTTTTGTTAGAATCATATTTATATTTTAAAGAAAATGACGTTATGAAGCTACAACGTTTACAGCAGTAATGTATGATTAACTAATGGAGTCATTTTTAGACCATCTTTCTACAGTTTATAAAACCCTACTGATTCTCGCTTTTTTATTTTATACTATAGCGATAAGTATGGGGAAAAATGATTTCAAGCCTATCTTTTTATACCTTATGGCTGGCGCATTTACTGAGGTCATGAGTAAAATGATTACTTGGGATTATTTTCTAGTTTTAGGTGAGAAAACAAATGCTCCCTTTTTCTTTCTTTTCACTATTTTGCAATTTGTCTTTTTATCTTATTTCTTTAAGAAAGTAATCGACTGTCCTGTTTTTACTAAATATTTTAAATCTTCGGTAATCATAGTTTTAATAATCGGTATCATACCATATATTTTTAATCCATCATGGATATTAGAATTCTCAGTTTGGTTACCTTTAATGACTATACCTTTATTATTGTTTTTTAGTGCATATTATTTTATAGAATTACTTAAAAATAAAATGGGCTATCCTTTTATTAATATTGGTTTATTTATAATGCTAGGAACAACTTTGATCTTTTTTATGACGATGCAGTTTTACGAAGGCGTTCCTCCAGATGTGAAAATTCTACTCAGAACTCTTCATGTTTTACCATTAACAATTTTACATACCTTATTTATTTACGAATGCCTGTTATACTTCAAATCTCAAATACATCGATTAACTATATAGCTATAGGGTTGATGATTTTTATTATTCTATTTTCTATAGGTATGGTTATTTTTTTCCTGCTTTCGCGGAAGCGTATCACAGAAGCTGATCTGGAAGTAAGGGACACTCAAATTAAAGCTCAAAAAGATGTCATGTCTGCTACACTTGTAACTCAAGAAAAAGAAAGACAGCGCATCGCGAGAGACTTGCACGATGAGATCAGTGCAAAATTGAACGTGATAGCCATGAATACTAACATGCTTAAGGAAGAATCTTTATCTGTTGAAGAGCGTGAAATGTTGATTTCTCGTATTGAAACAGCAACAGGTAAAACATTAGAAAACGCACGTAAAATAGCTCATAACCTTTTGCCTCCAGTACTTGAGAAATTTGGTTTATGTGCAGCACTTACAGAGGTTGTTAAGAGTATTAAAGGTGATAAAATTGATATTCATTTCTCCTGTGACTGGAATGAAGAGCAGTTAAATCCTGATTCACAATTACATGTGTATCGTGTCATACAAGAGTTACTCAATAATACCATTAAATATGCACAGTCAGATAAAGTATCCATAGTACTTCATGAAGAAGAACATAATCGACTAATTACCTATAGTGATAATGGAATAGGTTTTCAGGATAATGCTCAAATAGGTCTAGGAACTAGTAATATAAGCAGTAGAGTAGACCTATTAAATGGAATCTATCACCTAGAAACTAGTGATGGTAATGGTGTTACATATACTTTTAAATTCCCTAAAACTTAAACCCATATGATAAACATCGCCCTAGCAGATGATGAGAGTTTATTTCTAGATACCTTAAGTTTTATGTTGCAAAGAATTCCAGATTTTAATGTGGTTTTTACAGCAACAAATGGACAGGATCTCGTAAATCAACTTTCTACTCAATCGCCATTACCAGATGTAGTAGTTACCGATCTTAAAATGCCAGAATTAAATGGAGTAGAAGCTACTAAAAAGATCAAAGAACTTTTTCCAGAACTAAGTGTTATCGCATTAAGTAGTTACAATACAGATGTGTTTATTTCTAATATGTTAGGTGTAGGAGCCGCGTCATATTTAGTGAAAAACACCACGCCTGCACAAGTTGAGCTTACCATCAGAGAAGTCGCGGCAAAAGGATTTTATTATGATAAAAATGTTTTACGCATATTACAGGATAATTCTCAAGATGGAAATTATAAGCGCAGCACACTAGATCATAATTTATTAACGCCACGAGAATTAGATGTATTACAGTTAATTTGTGAGCAATTTACAACTGCCGAAATTGGAGAACAACTTTGTGTTTCTAAACGCACGGTGGATGGGCATCGCAATAATTTATTGGTTAAGACAAAAATGAGAAACGTCGCTGGACTTGTGGCTTATGCCATACAGAATGCCATTATCACAGTCAAAATTTGATTTTCTATCAAAAAACAGGTATTTATACCTATTGTGTACACCTCTTAAACTGTATAAATTTGAACAAGTAAAATAAGTAAATAAGAGAAGTTGAAGACTCTTTTTGATTTTGTAGGGGAAACCAAGAAGATATCTCAACTTTGAACACTAAAATAAATTTTTGACGCATCAAAAATTTATTTTTAGAAAAATGTAAATGAGGCTTAGGCCTCATTTACTATTTAATGACCTTAATAAGTATTGATTTTCAGTTTGTTAATCGATATAAATATTGTATATTTAAGTAAGTAGTTTTAACCAGGTGATTTTCTTGTTTTTGTAGGGAAAACCGAGAGACTCTTCTGATTCTGTTTGAAAACTACTTATTTAACCTTCAAGAATCATATTCTAAGGCAATGAAAGTGAGGCTTCGGCCTCATTTTCTATTTCGCACTATTTGTTCAATATACAAAAACAGGTATTTATACCTATTTCATGAACGATGAGGTATGCATAACTTTGGATTGTAATTAAGCTAGAGTTCTTCTTTTATTCAGTTTTGTAGGGGAAAAGGTTTATGAGTTGAACTTGAAATTACACACTCTGTATACAGAGTATTTAAAGGGGAAAGGAAATGGGGCTAGCGCCTCATTTCTGCTTTCCTTTTTAAAAAGGAATAGTATTTGAATTGAGTGTTTTTAATAAGTTTTGCTAATTGTTTTGATGGTTATGGATCGTCTAGTTTTCGGGGGAAAATGTATCACTTCATCAATTTAGGGTAATCAAATTACCTGCATTAGCAACACATTAACCGCAAGAATGGGACTTAGGTCCCATTCTTTGTATTACTATATATTAGATTTATAATACTTCTGTTAAATTTCCTACTTTTAAACCATAAACCTATAATATGCTCACAAAAGTCTATGGAAGCGCCGTTTTTGGTGTAGAAGCAACAACTATTACAGTAGAGGTTAATAGTGTAAAAGGAATAGGATATCACCTCGTCGGGTTACCAGATAAAGCGATTAGCGAGAGCTCTTATCGTATCGCAGCAGCATTGTCTAATGTAGGATATAAGCTGCCAGGTAAGAAAATCACTATTAACATGGCGCCGGCAGACTTACGTAAAGAAGGAAGTGCTTATGATTTAACACTTGCCATAGGTATATTAATATCCTCTGGACAAATTAAAGCAGACGAAGTAGACCAATATCTTATTATGGGTGAGTTATCTCTAGATGGTAGCTTACAACCCATAAAAGGCGCTTTACCCATTGCCATAAAAGCTAGAGAAGAGAAGTATAAAGGATTTATACTGCCGGCACAAAATGCTCGCGAGGCTGCTATTGTTGATGGACTAGAAGTTTATGGCGTTGATAATATATCACAAGTGATAAACTTTTTTAATGAAGGCAAGCCACTAGAACCTACCATAGTTGATACTAGAGATGAGTTCTTTCAGGCTTTAGAGCATCCAGAATTTGACTTTGCAGATGTTAAAGGACAGGAATCTATTAAACGATGTATGGAAATAGCTGCAGCCGGTGGACACAACATTATCCTGATAGGACCACCAGGTGCAGGAAAAACAATGCTAGCAAAAAGACTACCGTCCATCTTACCACCTATGACATTACATGAGGCATTAGAGACGACAAAAATTCATAGCGTTGCCGGTCGTACTCAAGAAAAAGTAGGATTGATGGCACAACGCCCATTCCGCAGTCCACATCATACCATATCAGATGAGAAAAGTAATTTTGTGGGGGTGTTGTAAATCTTTATCTTTACTAGATAAAATCAAGCAATGCTAGCCATCTATACAAGACTCTCTGTCGAGAGTGAAAGTAAATCAATAGACTACCAAAAACGAGAAGGAATACAGTTTGCAAAGGAAATGTCTTTACAGTATGAACTGTACGATGAAGGAGCTGGTGTAAGTGGTACTAATGATATAACCGAACGTCCTGTTCTTTCAAAGTTAATATCAGATATCTCGGATACTTCCAAAAATATATCTGCCGTATGGATGCGAAGTCAAGACAGACTTGACAGAAATAGTATGGTTTATTTCATTTTTCTTGATGCAGTCAAAAAATCGAATGTATTAGTTTATTTCGGAAGTAAAGAACAGTTGGATTTTAATGACCCCCAGACATTGCTTAACACAAGTATCCTATCCGCATTTAATGCTTACTATGCAGGGGCATCTAGAAAGAAGATAAAAAGAGTACTTCATGACAATGCTGAAAAGGGGAAAGTATGGGGCATTGTACCATACGGTTATCGCACCGATGAGAATCAAAAACTAGAGATTTATGAAGAAGAGAGCAAAGTGGTTGAATTGATTTTCAAATTAGCACTAAAAGGATGGGGAGGAAAACGGATTGCGACGAAACTCAATCTTGACAAGATACCAACGAGATACCATAACTACGAAGGAACGCTCAAAACCAAGAACAAATATACTAAGGAGGTCAGCAGAAAAAGCAAAAAAGATATAGTTTGGGCTGCAAAAACGGTCACCGATATGTTGCAAAATAAATGGTATGTTGGTACCAGAACATATGGTGAGAAAACTTTCGCATGTCCCATCATAATTAACGATATTGACTTTTATAAGGTTCAAAATTTATTTAAAAAAAGGAAAAACTTTAGAAGTTTTGAGGGAAAACATAAGTATCTCTTAAAAGGTAAGTTGAGATGTAAATGTGGAAGAAACTTATACGGTCGCTATAAAAAACACGGTAGAGAGAATTACTATATGTGTAGCAGTAAACGAGAAGCGACCATGAATTGCGGCTCTGCCAGTATTAACATCCCTCGTCTAGATAGTTTCATAATTCAGCATTTATTCGAAAGTAAAAATCTTATTAACCACCTTGAAGAGGTGCTTAATAATAGTGATAAACTCAAAACTTTAAATTATGAGTTGAGTGAAATTATTTCTAAAATATCCATACTTAGTAGAAAAAAAAATAAGTATGCAAAATACTTAGCCGATGAACTAGAAGGTGACGAGACGATTTTAGACCTGTACAAAAAAACAAAGCGAGAGCTTGAAATTGGCATAGATACACAAATGAAAATTCAAGCTAAAATTGATGACTTATCATCAAAAAAGGGATTGAACAACTACAAAGAAATTAAGAAAAAAATTAAATCGAATGATTTGATGAATGATTTTGAAAGCTTGCAGGAAGCTATACATCAAATCTTAGATGAAATAGTTATTGATTCTACAATTAGAGAAGATAAGTCAGTTTTTCTCAAATTAAGTATTTCATATAAAAATATTGATTTGGAGGATAAAGAAAAAGTGCTATGGGTGGCTGAACGAATGAATGGTAAGAGTATCGAGAAATTTGAATTTATTGGTAAAGTAAACCAAGTAGATGATATAAATGATAGTATATTTAACTACTTAAAGCAGATGTCCTCGATGAATGAAAATTTAGTTAGTCATCTTAAAAAAGAGGGTCTATCAAATAGATATATTAATAAACAAAAGAAATTCCAGACTATATATGTTGACAAAAAGAGTCTTTTTCATTTCAATAAATAATAGTTGACTATGACCTTAGTAAACTACTCGAATTTTGTCTTACAAAGTATTAGTAGCTATGGATTGAGTAACGGAAACTTCAATAAGCGACAATTCCAAGAACAATGGGATTCCTGAAATATCGTAAATGAATAAAACCGTTTTTAAATATCGTCCTTTTTTTTGATTAGTTCATATTCAATCAATTCTCCTATAGACATTTGCAAGCCATTCGCTATTTTTTCGAGCATACTTATTTTCATTTCTTGCTTTCCAGTTTCATATCTTCTTAGGTGTTGAGCTTCGATTCCTATAGAGAACGCTAGTTCCATCGTAGACATTTTTTTACTTTCCCTAATTTCTCTGATTTTCTTTCCTAATTCAATGACTATAACAGGCATTGCATTTTTACGAACTCGTTTTTTCATAAAAAACAAGATGCTAACAAAAAATAGGCTATAAAGAACCGTATACATAACTCCGTATAAGTATTATTTGGTTATTTTTGAAAACACAATTTTTAATATGAAACACTTAAAATTAATCAGTATAGTTATTTGTGTAATCACAATAACTTCATGTTCAACCGATGATGGCAAATCAGAACAACCTTCCAACCATACAAATCTTTTATTAGGTGTTTGGGAAGAATCGAATGTATCATTTGATGGTGTAGATAGCACTTCTCAGACTATATGCAACGGTGAGCGGGAGCTTTATACTTTTGAAGTCAATGGAATGGTAACAGAACGAGAATTTGATGACTTCTGCGATGAGCGATTTGAAGCTGGCACATACTCTTTACTAAATGATACTCTTACACTTTCTCTAGATGGAGATACAGATACTTATGAAGTAGTAGAGCTCACTGATGAAACTTTACGCTTTACGTTCATGGATGGAAATGTGCTTATAGAAGAGACGTACGTCAAATTATAGCAACAAAATAATATCCAAAGTTTATAAATTGAATTAATGTAAGCAAATTGAAATAAAATTAAATGTTAGAACAAATTTTAGCTTCTCTAATCGACAATCAAATAATGATGAATTTCTTTAAAAAGGGCATTGTAATCTTCAGTGTTGTTACTTTTACAACCTTCTTCGCTAATGCACAAACAGACACAGTCAGTATCACACCTGAGCGAACCAAGGCATTTCTTGAAGAATACGATTATAAAGTTGATATATTTAGAATAGAGAATAGAACAGTTGAAGTCTCTAAATTAGACACTGTAAAAACCGTTAATCCCAAGTATCAGGAGATAAAATCAAAGTTTCAGATTATAAACAATATCAATTCCTTTAGAAGTGATACTTCTGTTTTTAATGTAAAGAAAAAATATCTTGAAAATGCACAGAAGATAGCAGACCAAATAGGACTTAATGTTTTTATTTACAACATAGACAAAGACAAAGCTAAATACAAAGGTGAACAACTGCAAAAGTACCTTAGTGATTTGACTTATTCAATTAGTGGCTACAATGTTCAGCCTATGATGAGAAGTGTTGATACTGATAAAGGTTTGCTAAGGGACTTAAAATACAGGTTAAGACATTATCCAGAGTTTGATACAAAAATCGTAAAATCGGATTCTACCATTAAATTTACAAAGTTAATTTTAGACGTTACGAAAAATCGTCTTTCAGAGCTAAATGGGGAGTTTTATGTTTCAAATAAGACTTTTATAAGGTATGACCAAGATGACGGTCAAAACCTGAAAGATGAAATAAAAGAATGGACAAAAAGTGAGATACCAGACCACTCGAACACAGTCAAAACAGTAATCGTCAATAGCAGAACAGGCGATTTATACCTCCCAGAACCTTCAATTTTATTGGAAAGATATGAGTTCATCGTTGACTATTCTGTAGCACTAAAGAAGATAGAAAATTACGGGTATACAATCATTAAAGATGGTGAAGGCAATCGCTTTAAGGTTAATGGTATAACTGTTTATATGACAAGAAATATTTTGAAAGACCCGTCTAAGGCTCACGTAGACCAAATTGCTAGTTCACTAAAGAAGTTCAAAAGTACCATGCCAGAAGCTGACGTAATAGGAACTAAACTATCAAAACATATATCTGCATATAACAATGGTACAATGACCACTACAAGACTAGCTCAATGGACGAAAGACTGCAAAACAGGGATAGCCTACAATGAAAGATTAAAAAGGCTAAAAGGATGGGACAAGGACGTTTTATGGAGCATATCACAACACTTCGATTACAAAGAAATTGAGGATTACACAGATTTCAAGCAGTTGCTTGACGGCTCTGTTGAGATACTTGGTCTTTGATTAAACGTCTATCCATAAAAAAGCCACTCTAAAATAGAGTGGCTTTAATTATTTTTGAGAATATGAATTATCAGTTCACTACATTCTACGGAAAGAATGAAATTTTATATAATGTTGTTTTTACTAACAGAAAAACTGTATGTTTTAAAGTTTATCCATCAGGAAAAATAACAGCGTTTACTCCAAAAAATTTTGATTACAAATCTTTAAGAGATATTGCATTATCGAAGGCTCAGGATTTATTTGGACAGCAACTTTTATATTCTATACTTTATCCTTTTGATAATGGTGAGTTCATTTTTCTTCATGATGCTGTCAAATAACATTAGGGATGTTAGGGTAACGTCGTTCTTTGAATCGCTTTATTTTTTTTGAGAATTGCATACTTTCATTGGATTTATCAAAATCTATGATTTTTACGTTTTTTAGATAACCATACTCTAGGTCATCATCAGCAATATTCCCGTTTTCTGCTTCTTTTTTAAGCTGTAAAAGTCTTTCAGCTTCACCTAAAGTTAAAGTTCTGAATACTTCACTTTTTAAATACATAATTAAGTCTCTATCATTTCCTTTTATTAAATAATTTAGATAATTTACCATACAATATTTCTCGGTTAATACATTCTCGTTATTATATTTAAGACTTAAAACATCCTTATGAAGACCATTCGTATATGGTAAATTTCTTAATTGCTCTTGGGTTATTTTTTTTAGTAGTTTGTTGTTCTTTTTATCTCTTTTCAAACCCTCTATTTCAGATCGTTTTAAGTCTTTACGACGTCTATTCTCTATAGACTTTTCATTATTTTTTATCAATACTTTACTCGACTCTATAGTATCATATTTTGAAGTAAAATCCTTTATTCTAAATGAATGAAAATACGCATGTAATTCAAATTCATACCTTTTAATCTCTTCATACTCTAAATAAGATTTCATATGTTGAATTTCGTCATAATTTTGTATTAATACACTACCATTTTGAACGAAAGAAATTTTTAATTCTTCAATATATTCTTCAAGTCGGTTGTAATAAACCAATTCATTTACTATTTCAAGTTGCTTTTTTTGTTGGTACATAGGAAAAACCAAACAGTTATGTGTTGATGAAGATAAAGTCAAAAACAGATACTTGAAATTGCTATATTTTGAAATCGAAATTACTTGGTAGTTTGTGAAGATTTTAGTCAAAGTTTCGTTTAAAACTTTATCTAAAACTTCTAATTTATCCGAATATGATTTACGAAAACTTCGAGAGGCAGCGAAAATTTCATAGTTATCGAGATAACCAATTTGCTGATGCTGTCTATTTAGTAAAAATACTTCGACATTGAGTTTTGAAGTATTGTTGTTTGCAATTCGAAGATTAAATATTATGTATCCATTTGATGATTCACAAAGGATAAAAGTATCTCCATCCCTTGTAACTCCTTGTCTTTTCAAATAAATTTCCTTTACGTACTTTACTTGCTTGTTAATTGCATCTAAGTAGTCCTCTGATGCAGAATTTCTTTTTTTAAGTAGTCTTCTATATTTCTTATTAATAATCTCTTCGCTATCTTTAACAAAGTCTAATCTATTGATTTTATCATCTGGATTTTCCAAATCATAATATTCAAGGGTTTCATCGACCTTATATAGTCTGTTATCCAATAGAAACAAGGAACTTTTGAAATCGTCAAGAGAATTCAATAAATTATTTTCTAAAGTTTGCAGTGTAATATTGTACTCTTTTAATTGAGTAAAAACTTTAGTAGCCATCCCTAAATCGGGATTATTTTCTTTGCTAATTACATAAGGGTTAAGGGTGTTAACCTCTCGCTGTGTGCTATTATATAAAACATCTTTGACCCTTCTTCTAAATTCTAAATCATTCAAGTCTAAAGAATAAATAAATTCTAAAAATTTGGTCTTTCTAGATATATAAAAGTTCTGTTTCTCCTTGTCATTAAAGTATGCGTGTCTGAACTCATCAGTATCTGGATGCTGAGCGCTATCCTTATCTAGGAGGGTTGATAATTGATATACTTCTTCTATAGATATATCTCTGTTAATGTTGTGAGCTTGAAGAAAGCTTGCATACTTGTAAACGAATATATTATTAATGAACATATCTTCCTGTAGAAACAACTCAGAGATATTAAAATATATCTTAGTAGTTACCACGCCTAACAAGTTTTTTCTTGCAAGGTCATAGAAATAAGGTATCTCGCTCCCTATCTTCGATTCTCCGATATAATCAAACAGCTTTTTTCCGTAAGCATTTTCTTGGTATAACCTTCCGAATAAAGGTGTTTCATTACTTTTCTGCATTAGTTTTTATTTTGGATTTTGTTGGTTTTGTTTGTGTGAATTTTGACAAGTAACCTGATATATTTTTAGGATTTAATGAATTGTTTTTTATCAAGTACACGTAGGAGTTCTTTTTATGAAATGAACTATACTCAATGAAAAATCGGTTTTGTAGTAATAGATATAGATAATCATTTAAGTAGTCTTTGTCATCTTCTGCAAGTGAGAGTGATGTTTTACCGTGTTCAAAGATATCTTTGATTATTAAGTCCCTTTTTATATAGACTTCATCATCGAAAAAGTCAATACTATTATGTAAAAATTTACTCTTCGATAGAGACTTGTCTAGAATGGTAATGATTTTAATAAAATTAAATTTACGGTACATCTCTTTCTCGATATTTTTTATGTAAACATCAAGCTCATTTTCATTTTGAAAATTATTTTTTAATATTCCTTTATAGTTCATCTGGAACATTGCTGATAAGTACCATTTATCAATAATTATGTATTTGAAATCTTTATTCTTAACTAACTTTTTCAAAGACTCAATTGACTCATAAAATGACCATTCAAAATTTTCAAAACTGTCAGTTTTTAAGTTGAAATTTATTATGGTACATTTTTTTTGAAGTTTAAACTTATGATGATTTTTCACAGTGTTTAGACGTTTTGAGCATCCTTCATACATAATAATTTGAGAACCTTTTTTTGGATTTATATATTTCAATTCCATGCTTCATTTTAATTTATTGGATTCCCTTTCAAGATGTTGTTGTAGTTCTTTCTTATCATACATTAAATGATAATTCTTTTTGAATACTTGTTCTCTGTTACTTCTAGGTAACTTTAAATAATATTTAGCGGTCTTTAAATCTATTTTACCAGATTCGATATCTTTTAAAATAATTGAGGGTAATTTCATTATCTGTTGTTCTCTGTAAAGCTTTATATAGCTTATTCCTTCTCGTCTGGCATACTCTTTTAAGCTTATTTGTAGCCTTGTAATTCTTTTGTGAGTGTCTATTATACTTTTGAAATCGTATGATTTGGGCTTTATATGAAGACTCTGTAGCCTTTTCAAATGGGAGTAGCTGATACCTAGTCTTTTAGCATATGCCTTCATAGTAAGACCTAAACTCTTCATTTCTTGGTTACGATATATGGCTATACTTTTAGATTTTTCCAGTTCCAGCTGTTTATAGTAATTTTCATTTTCCTTCAATAAATTGGTTACAAGTTCTTTAAGCTCATTGGGAGGAAGAAAAGTTTGTACTTTGTTATCTACTTGCTTTCGAAGAATAGTAAATTGTAGTAGAATAGTTCTAGTTCTAATACAAGGAATCCTCATCAGTTCTTTCTGAGTGCGTTGAGATAATAAGCCATTATCTGATATTAATTTCATTATACCGTCAGACTTGATATGTTTTCTATCTATTAATTGTATCATTAATAATTCTTTACTTTATATATGGTTTGCGTTTCTAAATTTCAAAAAGCTCAATTTATACTTAAAATATAAAAACAAGACCATTAGGCGGTTATGGCAACTGTGTTAGGTCTTTTCTGAAATTGGGGTATTTTATAATAATATTTATTTAATATACATATATTAAGACAGTTAATCTATTGATAGAGTTACTCTTAAACGTATAATTTCAATAGTATTCTTTTTAAGTCATTTTGTATATTTTTTTACAATTAAAAATGACTACTTAATACTAAAGATAGACCTACAGTTTTAAATCCTTAGGTTTTTCTCAAATTCATTCCAAAAATAGTTTTAATATTTATCGAGTTGTCGTGACAAATACAATCAGATTTATTACTTGTAACAAATCATAAACGGTGGTTTCAGTTTTGTTATAAAATGATTATCTTTATAAATATGAAGAAGTTTATTGCTTACTACAGGGTTTCTACAAAAGAACAGGGAATATCAGGTTTAGGTCTTCAATCGCAGAAAGACTCTATTTTGAAATATATAAAATCAACTAGTGGAGTATTAGTTGAATCATTCACCGATATTAAATCAGGTAGTGACAATAACAGAGAGAATCTTAATAAAGCAATTATTGCTTGCCAAACAAATAAAGCTACTCTTATTGTGAAGAAGCTAGACCGATTATCTAGAAGTGGGTTTAAGATAGCCGTCCGTTTGGAAGACCTAGGAGTTAGTTACATCGAGTCCGACTCGCCAAATGATAATGAGCTCTTAAAGAATTTAAAATTGGCTATTGCGAAGGATGAACGACAGAAGATTAGTGAACGAACGAAAGCAGCTTTAAAAGTAAAAAAGGAACAAGGCTTCAAATTAGGAAGTCCAAATAATTTGACTAATGAGGGTAGACGTAAAGGTGCGCTATCGATGAGATTTAAAAAACAACTTAATCAAAATAATAGAAGAGCGAGCAGTTATGCTAAGGTTTTAAGGGAAAAAGGTTTTACTCTTCAAAGTATTGCAGATGACTTAAATGAAAATGGATTTTTAACTTCCAGAGGTTATAAATTTAACTCAATACAAATAAGTAGATTACTTAACTAAAATATTAAATTATCCATAATGAGGGAATTAAAAATAGAGCTTTCAGAAGAGCAATACAAATTATTGAATCAAGAAATCGCTAATGGAACTCAAATAAACTTTGAAGAGGAAACTCATTCAGGATTTACCGTAGAGCTCAACTCTATAGAAGGCGGTATCTCGTGGATTGATTTTAAAATGCAGAACGAACTTGAGATAGGTGAAGTCACTTGGAGTTTAACCTAATGAGTGATATAGATTATATAGAAAAGGCGTGTCGTTATGACACCTCACTATCAGACTTAGTGTTCCTTGATTTCTTCGTGAATTTAGGAGAACTTAGTATCGATAAGCAGGAGCGAGTCAAAAAGATGAATTTCCTGAAAAGTATAAAGGAAACTAAGATCAGTGAATGGCAGGTGTATCAGTATGATGAGCTATGCATCTTGGACTCTTTTTGGGATGACATCCAAAAACTTGATGAGTTAGAGCCATCTTTAAGTGATTCCGTAAGTAGATATGTAAAATCACAACTTAAATTATAAAGACATATGGCTGAATTTTGTAAAAATTGTGCTGGAAATTTTAATATGTATCCTGATAACTTGCCTCTTTTATGCGAGGGATGTGGTGAATACATAACTACCTACAAACAATTACCGCCCAAAAATATGTGGGAGAAATTTTTAAACCTATTCCGATAAATAAAAACCTTTTAAATTTTTAAAGAAGCTGAATTATATTTTCTTAGCATTAATGTATGCTTTAGTCGCTTATAATTCTTTCACGCTTCTAGTGAAAGGGTTTTTAAACCTCAATTAAATGATATTTTTGGTCGTCTTACGTTATGTTAACGGTTCTATAATAGCACGCTTAAAAGACGTAAAAGCTAAAAATCACAGTGGGTACTATTCTTTACTTAGGTATTGTTGAGATTTAAATTAAAGATTTCTATATGATTTAGATTCTATCATCCAGTTTTCATGACCTTCAATTTGTTATAAATAACTTTTATCTTTTCATCTTTAGGATTTATTTTAAGCATATAATTCGCTTTACCCAGTAGATGTTCTATGTAATTTGCTTTATTACAGTCAATTTTCTTTAGGTGTTCTTCCAAACTGAATTTCTCAATGTAATACATTGCCTGTCTAAGGTCATCTCTGTCTTTTCTTGGCACTTGAATTTTGTCATTTACGACAATCCCAGATATAATTTGTCTTGCTTTTTTAGACATCACCCTAGTTTTAGAATGATTTATTTTCAAATTAATTTTTGCTAAGTTCTCTTTTACTATTTTAATAAGAGTGTCAACGTCTTGTATGCTTCCTGAAAATGCTAAATCATCAGCGTAACGAGTGTACTTTAAACCTTTACTATTTGTGTATTTGGAAATCTCGTTGTCAAACTCGTATAACAATATATTCGAAATTGCTGGGCTAGTAGGTGCGCCTTGCGGTAATACATCATTTAATGTACATATTTTAGTTATCAAATTGGCTACCTGAAATGAGTAACCTTTTGATAAAAGTATATTAACTATTAAACCTGATTCTAAATTATCAAAGAACTTTTCGATGTCCATTGTTATTACAACTTCTTCTTTCTTATGATACCTAACATGGTCTCGAATGCCTTTCTTAGCTCTGTAAGCTTTAGCATAAGGACTAATAGGTAATTTTATAAAAAGGTTATCAAGTAGCCATCTCTGAATTTGTTTTAAACTGGGTAAAGGTTCCCTTATCAAACGCTTTTCTCCATTCTTTTTTGGGATATAATAATCCCTGTAGAAATATGAAGTTTTATTTACTTTAGATACTCTATTTAAATAATCCTTATTGTATCCAACTAATGCAGAAAGATGAGATGAATTAAATATAATAGGTAGATTCTTTTTTAAAAGCGTTTCCGAATAATTAAGACATTTGGATATCTCATCACTTGAAAATCCTTCGTTATAAGCCCTTTTAGTAAACTCGGATTTGTAAGACTCAAAATTTTTCATTGATTTTCCTTATGAACGGGGGACTTGAAAAAAGCCCCCGTTCTGATAAAACAACTTAAAAAAAAGATGAATACCTACGGATTGAATCTTTATTTTAAGTTGTTTTGCTTGAAAGTAAGTTCTCTAAATAAATGGTGACTCACCATTCAGAATTCTAAAAATCAAGTTCTTTTCTATTGGGTAAATATATCTCATTTTTACCTAATTGCATAATTTTACTTTTTTCCTCTGGTACTATCCAACTTTCACTTCCAAACTTATTTTTTTTAGCAAATTTCTCATCTAAATATCCTAAACCTTTAGTGGACACTTTAATTTGGTTGACATCTTTTTCAAGAAAACCTTCATCCATGCACTCGTTTGTCATTCGTGCTATTTGACCGTAAGTGTAACCATCTTTTAATAGCTCTGAGATATTTCCATTATTTTTTACGAGAAGTAAAATTTTAATAATTGTTGATATTTCCATATTCTATCTTGGGAAAGGAGCTTTCCTTTTTTTATTATCATTTAGTTTAGGTGAAAACCAATACAACGGAAAAGTATTGTTAGGCGTTCTTACCATCGAAACAAGAGACTGAGAGTTTTTATATCCGAAGGAATATTTTATCCTTTCAAAATTCAAGTCTTTTTCCAACACATCTTCGATACTATTCATTATATCTTTATTTCGCTGTAATTCCGCTCCTACGTATTTATCATCCAACCCCATTTTTCTAAGAATACTATATGCTACATTATATCCTTTAGCTTTTAATGCATGTAAACCTTTTTCTTGACCTACTAAAGTTAAAAAAAATAAGTGCTTATTTGAATATTGTCTTACAGCTAAAAGTTCACTTAATGCTGTAATGGCACTTTCACCAGTGCCAATGAAGTCATCAACAAGAATTACAGGGTGATTGTTACCTTCAATTTTTGATTTTTTTGGAAGAGTTTCATAATTATTAATTACAATGAATTCTGAATCGCCAAATCTATCATCAAAATTTAAGAGGGTACTTTGAAACTCATAAGCTACTTTTGTAGAACTTTTAGGCTTATTTTTCTTTCTATCTTTGTTACTTAATATTGGGACGATATATATCTTATCAAAATTAAGATGTTCAAATTGAGTTAATTTATTCAGTGCGATAATTAGATTTTCAAAGTATGAAATATCTGGAATCCATAAAAAGTCATCAGTTAGTTCACCTATTAATTGACACTGCTCTTTATTCAATTCTTCTAAAAAATCACAATAATTATCGAAGAAGGCATCAAAACCTAAGAATTTATCCCACCCCTTTTCGATAAAAGATTCTTTTAAATTAGTGATTTCAGAGAATGTTAATTTAGAATTCTTTTTTAAACGCATAGTTGCTAACTTAGAGTGATTTTCTTGCTATTTCTTTCACCATGTTGAAAACCATAGAATTAAATTCCTCTTTAGCTTCAGGATTATCATTTATTACTTTATAAAAATCAAAGTTAGTAGTAACATGCTTTAGTAATTCGTCTTGTGCTATTTTATCACTCGTGATTCTTGCGTTCTGTTCATCAGAATGCTCAATAGAGTTTAGCATATCTTTATTCTTAGCTACTCCATTGACGATGCTTTCAGCCATTTGCCTCACCTTATCAGCATCTTCAAACTCAGTTCCGTAGCGGTCATTAAAAGTTTGAATAATGTTTGATAATTGGTCAATTTCTGGGTCAGTTGTGCCACCTCTCATTTCTGTTGGAATAGGCAGTAAATCTTCTCCTTGTTCCATTGCTATATTTGTGGTAGCCTCCAATTGTAAGCGGTAACTATCCATATCTATATTATCTAAAACACCTTGTGAAAAATCAGGTTCAGCTTCTGTTCCCAATTTGTTTTGCAAATGATTTAAGAAAATATATAGACGTTCTAAATACGCATTTTCAAAGTCTACAATTTGTGATAGAAAAATATACAATCGCACATAGGTCTTTACTTTAGCTCTAAAATCCGCTTGTTGCTCTTCTTCTAAATCTTCTCTAAATACCGCACTAGACTGGTCTAAAATGTCGTGTAGTTGGTCTACAGTTACATTTGCTAGAATCTTATTGGAAAATTCTTCTACTTGCTCTCTAGAATAGACTTGATAATTGTCTAAAGCATCTTGTAAATCAAATAACTTATTTGGGTCTGTAGCCTCTCCTAAAATTGTATTTTCAAAATAGGGCTTAAATGCCTTTTCTATATCCTCAGAAGAATTAGCAAAATCTAAAACAAAAGTGTCTGTTTTTAACTGGTGACTTCTATTTAGTCTAGATAAGGTCTGTACTGCGTTTACACCACCTAATTTCTTGTCTACATACATAGTGTGAAGTAGTGGTTGGTCAAATCCAGTTTGGAACTTATTAGCAACCAATAAAAACTTGTATTCATCTTTTTCAAATTCCTCAGGAATGTTACCGCTCGGAAAACCGTTTAAACTAGATTCTGTTTCTCCATCTATTTCCCCAGAAAAACCAACAACTGCTTTGTATGGACTATTGATGGATTTCAGATAATTATCGAAAGCGTGTTTGTATTGTACCGCTTTAGCTCTGCTACTCGTAACCATCATAGCCTTTGCCTTATTACCCATTTTTTTCTTCTTAACCACATTATCTATAAAGTGATTAATCATCAAAACAGTTTTCTTCTTAATGGCGTGGTCGTGACCTTCAACATAAGCTTTCAATTTCTTTTGAGCCTTTTTCTTATCGTACTCTGGGTCGTCTTCTATCTTTTTCAGCAAAGCATAAAAGCTTTGGTACGTTGTATAATTGAGCAATACATCTTTGATGAACCCTTCTTCTATGGCTTGTTTCATTGAGTACAAATGAAATGCCCTGTATTTGGTTTTCCCATCTTGTTCAAATGGTTCGCCAAATAACTCTAAGGTTTTGTTTTTTGGTGTAGCGGTAAAAGCAAAATAACTTGCATTAGGTAATAGTTTACGAGCTTTTACCATTGCTCTGATAAAATCTTCCCCCGTTACTTCATCATCTTCTTTTTCGTCATAATCTTCTAAATCACTTTGAAGCTGTTCTTCATCTGAAACATTGGCGAGTGTTTCATTCAATTTACGAGCCATCTGTCCGCTCAAACTACTATGCGCTTCGTCTATAATGATTCCAAAATTATTACTCGGTAAATCACCAATATCCTCAACAATATGTGGGAATTTTTGAATAGTAGTAATTATGATTTTTTTACCTTCTTCTAAAGCAGTTTTTAATTGCTTACTACCCTCCGTGATGGCTTGTACAACACCTTTTACTTGTTGGTATTGCTTTATGTTTTCTCGTATTTGTTTGTCTAAAACTCTACGGTCTGTGATAACAATAACGGTATCAAAAATTGTCTTTGAACCAGATTTATCGTGCAAACCAACCAATTGGTGCGCCAACCAAGAAATGGAATTACTCTTACCTGAACCTGCCGAATGTTGTATTAAATATTTTTGACCAGCTCCTTTTTCTTGCGCATCTACTAATAATCGAGAAACTGCATTTAACTGATGAAAACGAGGAAAGATTAATTTTTTAGATTTCTTTATTTTCTTCTTGCCCTTAGCATCTTTGTATTCTTTCTCTTCTGTAATTAACTTAGCATAGTTTTGAAGAATGTCAGTAAGAGTTTCTTTAGTCAAAATCTCTTTCCACAAGTAGTCTGTTTTTATACCACCATTGGGTTCGTTTCCTGCTCCGTTATTATTTCCTTTATTGAAAGGCAAAAAATAAGAGCTGTCTCCTTTTAGCTGTGTACACATCCAAACTTCTTCTGTGTCTACAGCAAAATTTACAACCATTCTACCCAGACGAAACAACTCCTCATTAGGGTCACGGTCTGTTTTGTATTGCTTTATGGCGTGTTTTACATTTTGATTGGTAAGTTCGTTTTTAAGCTCAAAACTTATAATTGGCAAACCATTTATAAAATTAACTACATCTAAAGAGTTTTTGTTTTTTGTAGAATAGTAAACTTGACGAATAACCGAAAAAATATTTGCTTGATATAACTTGTTGTTTTTAGTGTTGTAATTAGAAACTGGTTTGTCGTAAAACAAATGGACTTTAGTATCTGTAAACCCGTCTGTAACGCCTTTACGCAATACTTCAATAACACCTTTTAGCTTTATTTGGTCGTTAATGCGTTTAATTATTTTTTGCTGATACAGTTCTTTATGGTAGCGTTTTAGTTTTTCTACTGCTTTTGGTTGGGTAGCATCTAAAAATTGAAACAAGAGTTCACTATCTACACAATTTACGTTGTCATAATCTTGTGATATACGCAATACATATCCATTTGTATTTATTAAATGGTCTACAATGTGCTTTTCAAAGCCGTTTTCTTTTGTGTTAGTGGTTTTACTCATTGTTAATTTGCTTTATTATAATTTTCAGCTTCTTCCGCTACCATTGCCAAAGATTCTTCTTTAACAGGAACCTTAAAATCTCTTACATCTATTTTACCTGTAACGGCTTCTACTATCAATGCTGCTTTGTATTCTTCTACTAATGATATTTCCTTTTCTATAGTAGAAATGGTTTTGTCTATTTTGGTAGTTTCTGTTTTTATGAAATGTGAAATTTTTTTTTGTTCTTGAATAGAATTAGGAACTGCTAATTTCAATGTAACTAAGTCACTTGCATTTATTGCAGGGTAACTAACTCCAAAGGAATTTGCACAAACCTCTTCAATAAAATAATTTGCTCTAACAGCAGAATTTAGAAATTCAGAATCTATATTATGTTTAGGTCTTAAAACGGCAAAACCTGTAGATACAATAACGTCTTTATCATCTTCAATCTTTGCTATCGCTTTTAAATAGGTTCTTACTGTGGAGAGAATTACGTCTCCTTTTTTTACAATCCTTCTTGCTCTTGAAGGAGCATCTTGGAAAGTATATTCAATTATTTCGTCTATCTCTCCATCTTTATTCACATTACTTATATCTATATAATTTAGTTTTAAATTCTTATTTGTGCTATTTGGTAATGCTTCATCATTATAAGTAACATAATATTTCAAAGGTTTAACTTCCCAATGCTGAGGAATATCACCTAGCCATTCAACAGCAGAAGTTTTTAGTTTTACTTCTGGGTTTATTCCTCTAGTAACAGTCTTGTTTATAATCGCTGATTTTTGCTCTGTAAGTAATTGTATTAACTGTTTTTTCTTAGCAATAAAACGGTTTATTTTTTCTGTTTTAAAATCAAGGTAACTAACTATAGCGATTTGTTCGGAGATATTTGGAAATGGTAATCTCATTGAACGTAAGTCATCTCTTGAAACTTTTAATCTTAAAGTGTTGTATTTTCCTTCACCTCTATCAATAGCAATTAAACCTCTTCCAAGACTATACAAAACACTTTGCACAGTTTTAGTTCTAAATAAATATTCATAAAATCTGGTAGTGTAGGTATCATTATTATTTCCATAAAAAGTATAATAAACTGGGCTTACGCAACCAAAATAGTCTGAAACACCAACTGCACCCACAATCATATTCATACTATTGAGTACTAAATCACCTTTATGAGCTAACTTATATTTAGTTACATCATCTTTAAAACGGTCTAAATTTGTAGTTTTTTCAGCATATAAAGTAACTCCTTTGTTTATGGAAAGTGAGAGAATTTCTTTTGTACGAACAGGGTTGTTTTTTTCGTTTCTTTCAGTTAGAATGTTTTTAAAAGATTCTATTCTCCATTGCTCAGGAATTTCCCTTAACCAAGCGATACCACTATCTTTTTGTTTTGGATATTTTTTCATTAGTCTATTATTTCTTTTAATAAACCATCTGTTTCATTTTCTAAAGTCAAAATATCTGCCGCAATATCATTTAAAGGTCGTAGGGCTTTATATTGATAGAAATATTTGTTAAAAGGTATTTCATATCCTACTTTCATTTTCTTCGTATCATACCAAGCATTGTCAGTAAAAGGTAATACTTCACGTGCAAAATAGTCGTTAATATTTTCTTTCATTGGTACGTTTTCAGTGTCCTTTAAATCTTTGTCTGATTTAGGATTTCCTTTACTGTCTTTAACAATTTTCCCATTAAAGTCTTTTTCTGGCTGATGAGTTGTTATTTGGTAATATCCAAAATCCTCATTGTCAAATATTTTAGAATATTCGTTTTCTTCAAAAGTGAAATAAATATCTTGAATATCTAATATGTGATTCGGCTTCAACTCATTGCTTTTACTTCCCAATGCCTTACGCATTTTGCTATAAAACTTTTCAGAAGAAGCATTAATCAATTGCACTTTACCCCTTCGCTCAGGGCTTTTGTTATTGCTTAATATCCAAACATAAGTAGCTATACCTGTATTGTAAAACATAGCATTTGGCAATTGAATGATACATTCTAGCAAATCGTTTTCTAAAATATATTGTCGTATACCACTTTCTCCACTACCTGCACTACCTGTAAAAATAGCAGAACCATTGTGTACAGAAGCAATACGACTACCTCCATCCTTAGGGTCTTTCATTTTAGACAACATGTGCAGCATAAACATTAACTGCCCGTCATTACTACGAGAAGTCAAACATTGTTTTTCTAACTCTCCTTTAAAGTTTTTAATTTCTAAGTTAAAACGGGTATCGTTTATTTCTATTTTTTTTGCTGTACCTACGTTCAGCTCTTTTTGGTCTTCTTTCCAACTCGTTCCATAAGGAGGATTGGTCAGCATAAAGTTAAACTTCAGGTTAGGGTCAAAACCATATTTACTAAGTGTAGAGCCAAATTGTATTTTGTCAGGGTCTTCTCCTTTTAGGAGCATATCCGATTTACAAACCGCATACATTTCGCCAGTGTTTTCTTGTCCGTACAAATGAAAGCTTGCTTTACTTTTTATTTCACCTTCTGGATTTGTGGCAAACTTTTTAGATTGTGTAAGCATTGCACCAGAACCAGCACAAGGGTCGTACACCAAGTACGTTCCTTTTTGTATTTTATCTTTTACTGGTAAATAGACCAAATGAGTCATTAACTCAATAATTTCTCTAGGTGTAAAGTGTCGTCCTGCGGCTGCATTGGTTTTTTCGTTGAATCTACGGATTAAGTCTTCAAACATATATCCCATTGCCATTGGAGAAATTTTCTCTGGGCGCAATTCTACCTTTGGGCTACAGAATTTTTCAAGTAAAGAAAATGTAATTCCTGTGGTTTCAAATGTTTCTAGTTGATTACGAAACTTAAATTTTTGAATAATGTCTTGAACGTTTTCGGAGAATCCGTTTAGATAATCCAAAAAGTTTGAGTCTATATTTTTTGGGTCGTCCAATAACATCTTCATTGTGTAGGGAGACGTATTATAAAACTCTAATCCAGAACCGTGGTCTTTACTTGTTAATAACCCAGAAAGATTATCCATTTTACTTTTGAACTCATTGTATGTTTTTAGTACTTGGTCTTTGGTTGGTTCTAGAGCCAAATCTAAACGTCTTAAAACCGTCATCGGTAAAATAACATCTTGGTATTGGTTTTCTAGGTATTTATTTATCAATACATCATCTGCTACTGTCCAGATAAAATTGATAATAGGTTGTAAACTTTGTGTATCTAAATTCATTTATTTTCTTTCAAATCTCGTTTCTCAATTAGTTCTTTTGCTTCCATATTTAATATTTCAGCAATTTCAAAAAGGGCTTCAATACTCGGCTGTCTCTTGTTACGGGCATATTCATTAATCGTATTATAACTTTTACCCATTTTGTCTGCAAGCCAAGTTTGACTAATTCCTTTGTCTTTAAGAACTTCTTTTATTCGGTTCATTTTAAACCTTTTTTTAAGTTATGCACTAATCTAGTAAATGCCATTGAAATATAGTGAGTTTTTACACTGTATTTTATTGATTTTTGATGTTTTGACTCTTTTATTAAATTGAATTATTTGTTCGCACGTTCTCTAGGTATGAAAGGAATATATCTTTTTGTATAAACTTAAATTTTCCAAAAGAAATCAGAAGGATACTAAATTCTATAACTCTAGTATTGTAATAGAGCATATATGAACTAGAACTTATCAATACTTAGTTGATTAAAAGTATGTCACAGAGTGAATACTGGTCAGGTATCAGGTAAAAGTCGTTAAGAAATCTTTTATAAAGAATGACTCTAAAAATTGGTGTATTGAAAATGAGAACCCTCGATATATTCTCGATTTATTACTGAGTATCATTAATGATAGTGTTCAAACCGTTGACATCGTAAATGGCTTGCCCAAATTAGACTTAGAGCAGATAAGATGCACGTTTTACTCTAAATCCGTGATATCAATCATTATGAAAATAGCCTTTCCTGTGTCCCATAATATCTGAATCGAGTTAATGAAGACTGCGATTAGCAGAACTTCTAAACTAAAGTCAATAAAGTTTGTATAAATTAATTTCTCTGTAATTTGACTGTCGATGATAATGAGTAATCCAATTGCAACAACTATCAAGATAATCTGCTCTTTAAGAGAATCAAGCAAAGATTTTGATATTGGCTTTAAATTTAGTTGAGGATTTTCTTTTATGATATCTTGCATCTTTGATACGACCAATCCAGATGTGGCGGTGTTTATTGCCAACAATGTAAGTTGAATAGTAATCAGATTATCTAAAAGATATTTTATTAAATAATCGTTCGACAGAAAAAATGATAATAAATTAATTATTAACCCCAGTACTATAAAGAGAGCTATATCTTTAATTTGTTCAATCATCTATTCTACAATATCTTTCCAAACTTTTATAATTTGCTCGTGTGAGCCTTTAAGTTGAAGTTCGTTAATCTTTTTCGTTTTCGCCATATTTTTAGTCTTAATTCTACTTTTCAAGCCAGAAACTTTCATTGTTATATTTCCACCACCTTCGCTAGAGTAGCTAACTAACCCTTCCACCTGCTTATTTTTTTTATCAATATTTTCTAACACACCCTGCTCAGGTGCAGAAAGTTTTACGTGAGTTTTATGACTATTTGTATTTTGAATAAGAGGTTTTAAAGTAGCCTTAATGGATTGTGAAATCCTTGACATATTAGGCTTTATTATTTCAAAGTCGATTAGTTTGATACGTCCTTCGTATTTCTTTGCTACATTCCAAAACTTATTTTCTTCAAAAATTTGTTCAACCTCAATACTCAGACTGTTCTGATTCAAGTACTTATTGAATATTTTAAGTATATTATTTTTTGTAACCGTAGTTGTACTAAATGCTTCGGGGTTATGACTAATACCTATTTTTTGAACATTATCATTTGTGTTGACAGCTAAATAAACATATGGTTCAGTGTTCTCTACAATTTCTTTAAAATTCTTGTAAATAATTGTCTTTTTAGGATTTGCTATTCGAAATAAAAAACTATCGTCCTCTTGACTAAATAATTCTAAAGGTAATCCAGTATCTAGATTCTGTAAATCCTCAATAAATTTATTGAATACTTGATTTTTTTTCTGAACTAGTTCTTCATAAGATATATCTTCTCCAAAGAGAGATGTTTGCTTCATTGTGATTGGAAGTAGGTGAAATCTGAAGATATCAAATTTTAATGATTTGTCCATATTAAAGTGTTATTGTCTAAATATAAAGTAATAAATGCAAAAAACTTCTCACACTATTTTGAACGTAAGAAATCACTATAATTTTAAAACCTTGGCTGATATTACTAAATGCTGTAAATCACTTTACAACTTGGTCTTTTGTCTCCATTTTCGTATTCAACGAAAGCACAAGTAAATTAATATTTGTTTAAAAAGTTTTCTTTTGTCATTGCCGTTTCCTTATCTCTTAATTACTTCGATTTTTTGAACTAATTACTCTGTCATAGTTAGAAATCGTGTCTGTTAGCTTTTCTTCCATTTTTTCCTATACCTGATTAAATGGCTCGTTATCATTCTGCATCTTTTCAACCTTTACAGCTGTTAAGGTAATTAGTGCATTTATTTTTGTTATTTCAATCAATTTTGAATCATCTTCTCTGGTGAATTTCATTGATAATTTGTTTAATCCGATTTACAATTTCGACCAGTTCATCAAAATTTTCCAAACTAAATAGATTTATATTTTACCATTGCTTGTGCCATACCTGAATCATATATTGAAACTCCCCACAATGGTTGCCATCCATCTGTGATATGATTATTTATGGATTTTTCTAACTCTCGAAAACTTGCTTCTTTTGACAATGTCACTAGCTTATAATTTACTCTCATGATAAATATTTTAAGTTGTATTGCTAAAAATAGGTGAGGAAAAGTTAATTTAACAATTAAGGTAGTACATTTTAAAACGCATTTTCATTTAAAGTGGATAAACCAAAATATTTTATTCTAAAATAGCTTGATGAATTTATTTATGAGTAATGTATAAGGTCTATTTTTAACTCTTAAATTCTAAATAAGAAAAGGTATGTTTAGCGAACAAGATGAGAAATATTTAATTAGATTACTGGGAAGAAACGATGTTATATTATTCCTAGGCGCTGGTTTCTCCTTGGACTCCACAAATCGTCTAGGAGAAAATTTTCCAACTGGATGGGAGCTTGGAGAAAAATTATGGTCATTCTTAGGATTTGAGCAGGAATATGATGGAACGTCTCTATCATTAATGTATCAGCATTTTGTTGATATAGGCGTAAAACGTTCGTCAAAAGTTGATTTTTTGAACAATACATTACTAAGCAATGAAATTCCTGATTATTATAATAGTGTTACCATACCTTATTGGCACAAAATTTATTCTATAAATATTGATGATGTAATTCAAAAGATATTTCTAAGGCAAAATAAAAAGATTAATGAGGTTATCTACCCTTTTGATGAATTCAAAGAAAGAGACCAATCCCTAGAAAGGACTAGTGTGATTCATCTTCATGGTAAACTACCTTGTAACCCCGAAGATGTTATATTTTCAGCAAAACAATATGCCAAAGCAGGATTAACTAATCAACCGTTATACAGTCAATTTGTTTATGATTATGCAACTAGACCAACTATTTTCATAGGTACAGATTTAAATGAACCTATTTTTGAAAGATACATTGAAGCTAGAGAAAACAAAGATGGATACGGTGAGTCTAGACCTAAATCATTTTTAATTACTCCTAAATTATCTCCTGTAAAAGCTGCATTGCTGAAAAACTCATATAATGTTCATCATATCGAAGCTAAAGGAGAAGAGTTTTTAAACTGGTTAAAATCTATTCAGCGTGAATTACCGACTCGACAAGATATCTTAAGAACCACCTTCCCGAGTTTACTTGATATAACGGATTTTATTGATTCTTCTGTTTCAAAAAAGTCAATTTATCAGTTCTCTAGCAGCTTCAAGCGTGTTCCTACCGAATATAGACCTAAAAGAGAAAGGTCAATGTACTTGCAAGGTTCAAACCCTACTTGGAATGACATTCATCTGAATATGGATATTCCAAGAACCATTACAACTCCCATTTACAGCGAAGTCATGGACAGTCTAAAAAACGTTGAAGAAAATTCTTTACAGAAAATAATAACGCTCAGCGGTACGGCTGGCTCAGGCAAGTCCACAATTATTAAAAGATTAGGTTTAAATCTTTCAAGAAACGGTGTAACTGTCTTCATATCTGACTCCGATATTATGCCTAAATCTCATCAAATATTTGATGTTTTAGATTCTATAAAAGAGCAAGTAGTATTAATTTTTGATAATGCATCTTTAATGTTAGGTTATGTTAATAAACTAATTCCTCAGTTTGCACAACTCGAACACCCACCTATTCTTATACTTTCTGTAAGAAGTAATCAAATAAACCGTATTAATTCAATCATAGACCCAAACATAATAAACCATACGCACTTTAGAGTACCAAACCTAGACATGGCAGAAATACCTCTTTTAATTGACAAATTAGACGAATTTAATTTGTTAAGCAGATTAAAAGGAATGTCTACTACTCAAAGAATCAACGAGTTCAAAAATAAAGCAAAAAAACAGATATTAGTGGCAATGAAAGAAGTAACTAACGGTTTGCCATTTGATGAAATAATCAAAGATGAATTTAACTGTATTCACTCTCATGAAGCCAAAACTCTTTGCGTATGTGTAGCATTGAACACCGAACTTGGATTTTATAATACTAAACAAGATTTTGTTGGTTTCTCATCTGTAAGTCATAATGAAGCGTTAGATTACCTCAACAATACACTAGAAGGAACTTTCTCCTACTTAGGAGAAAAAAGAGATAAAATCATGGTCAGACATCGCATTTTAGCTGATTATATTATCTCGCATTGCGCAAGCTTAATGATGCTAAAAGATGCCTATATAAGAGTTTTATCCGTTTTAGCCCCAGAATTGGTGAACACATCATCATATACGAGAAAATTTAATCTATACAAGTCATTAATTAATCATAAAAAAATATTCTTACGATTTAAAGAGGACATGGAATCAGCAAGAGAAGTTTATGATTCTTTAAAGAGTTATTTTGAATATGAACCGCATTTTTGGTTGCAATATGCATCGCTTGAAATGGAAGGTCACAGTGGAGATTTAAAATTGGCAGAAAATTACATACATCAAGCAGAGTCTCTTTCTCCAAACTCAGATTTTATACAGAATGCAAAATGTAATCTTTTTTATAAATTGAGTACATCTGATATACCATATTCTTATGCGCTGGAATATAAGAGAACCGCAGATGAATTAGCGGAAGAACTTATTTCAAGAATTGGTGATAACGAACCATATATTTATCATATTCATTGTAGGGGTAGGTATTATTTTATTCAAAGGTGGGTAACGAATTATGAAGAGAAGAAAAGTCAAATTAAAGAATTACGAAAAGACATTACAAATGCAGGTCGAAAACATCCAAGAGATAGAAAACTAGAACAAG
The DNA here is from genome assembly GCF_000732625.1 of Nonlabens ulvanivorans. Taxonomy (GTDB): domain Bacteria; phylum Bacteroidota; class Bacteroidia; order Flavobacteriales; family Flavobacteriaceae; genus Nonlabens; species Nonlabens ulvanivorans. The sequence goes on along the minus strand of NZ_JPJI01000026.1, from coordinate 168,083 downwards.
CTTCACAGGCTATTAATAGAGCATATATGATAATGGGTGCGAGCGGAAATATTGAACAGCCAGATATTCTTTGAAGCAATATATGAACACCCCCACAAATATAACACACACTGACGTTGCCTTCGTTGGTGGTGGAGCATATCCACAACCTGGTGAAATTTCATTATCACATAATGGTGTTCTCTTTTTAGATGAATTGCCTGAGTTTAAACGTACTGTACTAGAAGTGATGCGACAACCTCTTGAAGACCGTGAGGTCACTATTTCTCGTGCAAAATTCACGGTTACTTATCCATCTAGTTTTATGTTAGTAGCGAGTATGAATCCAAGTCCTGGCGGATATTTTAATGATCCAGATGCACCTGTGCAAAGTAGTCCAGCAGAGATGCAACGTTATCTTAGTAAGGTATCTGGACCGTTACTCGATCGTATTGATATTCATATTGAAGTTACACCAGTACCATTTGAAAAATTAACGGAAGAACGACTTGCAGAAAAATCAAATGTTATTAGAAAGCGAGTGACTGCGGCTAGAGATATTCAAACAGCACGCTTTCGCGAAAGCGAGAAAACACACTACAATGCTCAAATGAGTGTAAAGGATATTAGGAAATACTGTATTCTAGATGATGCGAGTAAGGAGTTACTGAAGAACGCGATGGAACGATTGAACTTGAGTGCAAGAGCCTATGATCGAATTTTGAAAGTATCAAGAACTATTGCAGACCTAGAAGGTAGCGCAGAGATCACAGGTACACATATTGCAGAAGCTATACAATACCGCAGCCTAGATAGAGATGGCTGGTTGGGTTAAAATAATTATATGAAATGAGTGAAATTTTAGAATTAGAGACGCTTAAAGATAACTTTGGCGATGATGTTGAAACGTTTGTACAAATACTAGATATTTTCTTGCATGAAGTTCCAGTAGATTACCAACTACTTAAGAAGCAAATTGAGACAAAAGACTATGAAAATGCTGGTGAAATAGCCCACAAGATAAAGTCTAGTTATCGGTTGTTAGATATGGAAATGGAAACGATGTTATTACAGGAAATTGAAAATAGGGCCAAGGCAGTACAAGATACTGATGAAATTATCACGCTATATGAGCAATTTCAAGCAAATTATGACACCGGTATTGATATGGTGCAACAAACACGAGATGCATTTGCCTCAAAAAGCTAAGCCTTGACTATAACTGATTTGATAATCAGTTGATTATTAATTAGCAAGTAGAGCTTTTAATTTGTATTTTTGCAAAATATTTAAAAGAAGTTATTTGAAAAATTTTGAAGTCTTAGGACTCTCACAGCCGTTATTAGACGGCCTCGCTGACATGGGTTTTGAAAACCCAACAGAGATTCAGCAACAGTCTATTCCCATTTTATTGAAGCATGACGGAGACTTTATAGGTCTTGCTCAAACCGGTACGGGAAAAACTGCTGCTTTCGGTTTACCCTTATTGGATCTTATAGATGTTAATTCACGTGAAGTACAAGCCCTTATTCTGGCACCTACTCGCGAACTTGCTCAACAGATTTGTGGGCAAATGGAACAAATGTCAAAACACCTAGGTAAATTGAATGTTGTTCCCGTTTTTGGTGGAGCAAATATTATGAATCAAATTAGAGACATACGTCGTGGCGCACAAATTATTGTGGCTACACCAGGTCGTCTAATGGATTTAATGAAACGCCGTGAAGTAAAACTCGACGCTTTAAAGTACATGGTACTGGATGAAGCCGATGAGATGCTTAATATGGGTTTTAAAGAGGATATCGATTTTATTCTCTCAAAGAGTGATACTGGTAGAAATATCTGGTTATTCTCTGCAACAATGGCTCGTGAAATTAAGCGCATAGTGGATACCTATATGGTCCAGCCTGAAGAGGTGCGTATTAATCCTAAAAACATTGTAAATAAAAATATTGAACACCAATCGATACAATTAAAAGCATCTGATAAAATTGAGGCGTTAAGACGTTTCTTAGATTATGATCAGGATATGTTTGGTGTTGTATTTTGTCGTACAAAGCGTGATACTCAAAACGTAGCAGATCAGTTGAACAACAATGGTTATGCAACAGAGGCTTTACATGGTGACATGTCTCAAGCGCAGCGCGATGCTGCGATGAAACGTTTTCGTAATAAGAATCTTAAACTACTTATTGCAACAGATGTTGCAGCACGTGGTATCGATGTAGATGATATTACTCACGTGATACACTTTGCTTTACCAGATGATCCTGAATTTTATACGCACCGTTCTGGTCGTACTGCTCGTGCTGGTAAAAAAGGTGTTTCAATTGCTTTAATCACTCGTGGTGATAATCGTAAGTTAAAATTTATTGCTAGTAAATTGGGTATTGAATTCACACAAGGTGAAGTGCCTGCTCTAGAAGCTATTACTCAAAAACGTATTGCTCGCTGGTCAGATAACATGATCAAGCAAGAAATCAATGAGAAGATAGGTGAGGACTTACTGACAGCAGTTCAAGAAAGCTTTGCCGATGTAACTAAAGAAGAGTTGATAGCAAAGTTATTGACTAAAGAATACAACTCTATTTACAAGCGTAATTCTATTTCTGATCTTAATGATCGTTCTAAAGGACGCGATAGAGATGATAGTCCAAGACGCGAGCGCGGTAAACGTACAAGTCGTGGTACTGAAGAAGGTATGAAGACTTACTTTATCAATTTAGGTCTTAAAGATGATATCAATAAAGGAGCTTTACTAGGATATGTATGTGATACCACAGGTATATCTGGCGCTCAAATAGGTCGTATCGTTATGGATAAAACACATTCTTATATGGATGTAGCAGAAGATGTAGCGCCACAAATACTGACATTAGATGGTAAACAACGTAACGGACATGATCTAAGAGTTAATGAGCATAAAGGTGTTGTAAAAGAACCAGCTCGTGAACGTGGTGGTCGTGGTGGTCGCAGTGGTGGCGGTTTTAAAGGACGTCGTGATTCTAACGGTGGTGGCGGCTATAAAGGACGCAGTAACTCTGGAGGCAGTAGCCATAGAGGAAGACGTTCTGATTCTGATAATAGCGGTTCAGGTAATAGAAATAGTCGTCGTAGAAGTGATTCTTCTTCTGGCGGTAATGATAGTGGTGGTAACCGTGGCGGCTTTAAAGGTCGTAAGTGGTAATCATATCATTAATATAAAAAAGCCTGTTTAGTGAATGCTAAACAGGCTTTTTTTATTTTAATCTAACCAAGAAAGGTAGAATGTGATTTTTTAAGTCAATTTCGCAGTCCTTTTTTACGTTGTTCTTTCTTTAAGTCTTGTCTACGATATTCTTCTTTATAGTCTCTTAATCTAGAACGAACTAACCATAGCCCAAATAGGATACATAGAATGCTACCTATGATAATTTTATAATCAATTATAGGTGCTGTGATAAAAAGTACAAAAGGAATTATAAAGAGAACCAAGGCAAATAAAAAGATCGATTGTAATCTACCTGTTAAAATACTACAAAGCATTAAATGGGCTTCTTTTAAAATATCAGACCTTTTAATCATTCTTATTTTACAATCAACTTCAAACTTTGTGACGCATTTTCCGTTTGAACTTTCACTATATATAAACCTATAGGTAAGTCGTGTTCAAAGGTTGTGTTTTGATCAATATCTTTTTTAATAGTAATTCTTCCTAATTGGTCATAAATAATTACCTGAGTGTCTTGTTCTATCCCAGAAATATGAAAGTTATTTTCGCTAGGGTTAGGGAATAGTTTCACTGTTGTCAATTCAGTACTCTCATTAGATAATGTAAAGTTTTGTCCTACCTGATTTCCCCAGATGTATTCCACTAATTCTGGATTATCGATAAATGGATTACGATTGATTTGCCATGTGTAGATTACATTGTTACGATTCATTTCAAAATCATCTGGCGGATCATTTCTATGCCATTGTAATAATGTCGCAAGATCACCTAACTGTCCTACTGTAGAGTTACTAGGGTTACCATTGACAACATCAATATTGTTATAACGCAAGGTCATGTAAAATATGGCTCGCGCTACGTCTCCATGCCACGAACCTTGAGTGCCATTAGGTCCATCATATTCTGGATAATCTTTATTACCTCTTGAACTATTCTCACCACCATCCGTAGCTCTTAAATGATGTGCATCACTTTGCCCGTGTCTCAAGCTATCTACGTTAGTATCAGTCCATACAGCCATTCCATCAATGGTTTCATCATATTCGATTTCATAAAAGCCACCTCGTGATCGTGGATAGATGTGCTCACGATTCCATTTTCCTGTACTATTGCTACCTGTTTGGTAGTCTGCTTTAGATCGTTGTTGTTCAGTATACATTAACCATACTTGATTAGAATTTAATGGTGACTGATCAGATTCTTTCATGATTTGAACGATATCATCATAAGTATGAATGCGTACTACAAATTCTTCTGCTATGATGCTAGTTATTGCATTTTCTAATTGTGGACTAGCTAACCCATCGAGAGAGTCGTAATAATTTGCTGGTGCCGTGCTGTTAACAATTCCATAGGTAGGTGCTAGTGGAGTACCATAAGCAGCTACTTGAAAATCATTATCAACAACTAGATGGCGCTCATTGTCTTTCAATCTTTTAAAACCTACAGGAACATTATTATCTAGATTGACACTTAATTCCTCATCACCTTCGTCAATGGTATCGTCTATTATCGTATAACTAGCAACGACACTAGTTTGTCCAGCAGTAAAAATTACTTGAGAAGGACCTGTATAGTCCGTACTATCGAATGTGCCAAGATCAATCGTATAATTTAAAACAAAGTCGGTTGTTTGTGGTTGTGATAAAGTAAAAGTGATATCAAAATTAGAGCCTTCTGTGATAGGTAAAGGAGCTACTGTAAATCCTATACCTGTATAAGTAGATACAGTCGCATCATTTAAAGAATGTGGAGTAGGCGCTTTGGTCTCATATGTCCCATCTGCTTTACGTTGAACAGATTCAGTGGTTTTATTTCCATTCTCATTCTCGTTATATTGATCATTAATGCCTAGAAGAGTCATTAATGGCACATTATCAGCATCATCGGTATCATAAATTAATGCACTGATAAGGTTGGTTTGAGAAGCAAAGGTTTGATCTGGCCAGTCGGTATCATTTCCTGCATAAATAGCTACAGCATCAGCTCCTAATTGAATGTTACTTTCTGCTAGATAACGATCTGGCACAGGAGAAACGAGTGAGCTTCCTAACACTACTAGTCCATTATCATCTGTAGTAAGACCATCTAGGTCTACGGTATAATAACTTCTTCCCATTCCTGTGGAAGAAGTTGTAGAGCCGTTAAAAAATACGAGTACATAACCGTTGAGAGAAAAGAATGGAACGTCAGATTTGAGTTCTACAAACTGCCTATCGTTTGTACTAGGCGTATCTGAGTCTAGCTCATTGATGACTACTTGCGCTTTCGCGAAAGCGATACCAAATATAGCAATCGTAATAAAAGTGATTAGCTTTTTCATTCTAGGGGATTTTAGGCAAAAATACGGTTGTTTCTGCGCTTCCTAGAATAAGAAATAGTTAATTATAAAGTAGTTATTCAATAATTAAAAGCGTAATGATAATCCTATAGAAGTACCTGTTGAAATAAAGGAAAGTTGAGCAGATGGTTCACTAGAAGGATTGAGACCTGAATTGTAAAGATCTACAGCAGTTTCTATTTTCCTAGTCTGCCTAATATTGATAGGGATAGCGATCGCAATTAATCCAGCACCGAGAAATCCTTGTACATTATCAAAATCTTTTCCAGCAATTAAGTTTCCTAGTTGATATCCTATTAATGCACCACCAGCAAATCCTAATATTTGAGATATGCCTCTATATTGTCTAGCATCGTACAACAATCGATGGGCCTCTTCATTAGATTCCAAAACTCTATCTAAATCAGATATGTTAAGAAAATCATCACCTAATTGATAGTGATAGCCACCAGTAGAGATTTTTTTTATTTCTTGTCCTTGTGAGAGGATAAGATTGAAAAATAATAATAGTAATGTAAAAATGATCTTCATAACTCAATTTAATATGGTATAAATGTAGTCTATTTCTGCTGTAATAATCTGAGTTTAGTAAGTAATTGAGGTTTATTAGGCTATTGTCTCGCATGATTAATAAATGTAAGTTTGAATATGACAAATAATGATTTTTATCGTGATCTATTCATCCAGCATATACCAATTCAAGAGGTATTGCTAGAGCCTTCTTTATTTGAGGACGTACCTGATGACTGGAATATCATTGTTACCGATGTGCAGAATTCTACAGCTGCCGTTAGTGCTGGAAATCATCAACTTGTTAATCTAGCCGCAACAGGTAGTATAGTAGCGTGTCTTAATATTGCTCGAGATAATGATGTAATGATTCCATTTTTTTTTGGTGGTGATGGCGCGACGATTATAGTACCTGATATTATTCTCAAGGAGTGTTTACATGCACTTATCCTACATCAAGAAAACTGTCAATCTAATTTTGATTTCTTCTTAAGAGTCGATTCTTGTAAGGTAGGTGACATGTATAAAAAAGGGGCTACTTTAAAAATTACAAAGGTGAAATTGAATGATTTGCATATTATACCTGTCGTTTTAGGTGATGCCTTGCAAATGGCTGAGGATGAAGTAAAGTCTAAAAGCCGAAAGATTGGGTTAACAAATATTCCATATAATCTTAATTTAAAAGGTATGGAATGTAAATGGGATAAAATAGCGCCGCCCGTAGACTCTAATGAAATACTAACGCTTATCATAAAAGCGCAAACCACTGCTTTACAAAGTACTGTTTACAGTGAGGTTTTAACTAAAATGGAATTTATATACGGTGATGTTAAGAAGAGACATCCTATTACCATCGAAAAGTTAATTATGATCAATAGCCTAGGACAGCTCAAAAATGAGGTTTTGATGAAATTTTCAGAGCTTAAATGGGTAGAAGTATTTACGAGTGCTATACGTTCTTTTATCGCTCGATGGTATTTGAAAACTAATGAAAAAGGACGTAATTATTTAAGAGAATTACCAGAGTTAACGGAATCTTTAATGGTGGACGGTACGATAAATACTGTCATATCGGGAACTGCAAAACAGCGAGAGTTATTACTCTTTGAACTACAAGCCATGCAGGATAAAAACTTACTGCGATATGGTTATTATGTAAGTAATACTAGTGTACTTTCTTGCTATGTAACCGCTATAGATGATTATCATGTACATTTTTTAGACGGTGATCAAGGTGGTTATACACAAGCTTCTAAATTGCTTAAACTCTAGATTTTTAAAAACATATTATTGACATAGTTAATTGATGTGTAGTGACTTAATATTATTTGTTAGATTATTATTTATTCAATAAAAAAGCCATCTCAATTGAGATGGCTTTTTAGTTTTATAATATACAATCCTAGTAGTACGTGAATCGTCTAACCTTAGCTATGTATTTTGCAAGTCTTATTACTTGATGACTATATCCATATTCATTATCATACCATACATACAGAACCACATTTTTACCATCTGCGCTTACAATAGTCGCATTTGAATCAAATATAGATGGAGCGTTAGATCCAACAATATCGCTGGACACTAATTCATTATCAATTGAGTACTTAATTTGCTCTACAAGGTCACCTTCTAGTGCATATTTTTTCATTATTTGATTGATACCTTCTTTACTAGTAGTAGTTTCTAGTTCTAGATTTAAAATAGCAAGAGAACCATTAGGAACAGGTACACGTATCGCGTTAGAAGTTAACTTACCTTCAAAAGATGGTAGCGCTTTACTTACTGCTTTACCAGCACCAGTCTCTGTGATCACCATGTTTAAAGCAGCAGCACGACCACGACGGTACTTACTGTGCATGTTATCTACTAGATTTTGATCATTAGTATAAGCGTGTATAGTCTCTAAGTGTCCTTTAACAACACCAAAGGTGTCTTCGACAGCCTTTAATACTGGAGTGATCGCATTAGTGGTACAACTAGCAGCAGAAAAAATATCTATTTGGTCTGGATCATTTTCTAACTGGTTAACACCATGCACGATATTAGGAATCCCTTTTCCAGGTGCAGTAAGTAAAACTTTATGAGCACCTTTAGCTTTTAAATGACGAGCAAGAGCTTCATCATCTCTAAAAGCGCCAGTATTATCTATAATTAAGGCATCATTAATTCCGTAAGATGTGTAATCGATATCCTCAGGTGCATTTGCACTAATCATTTTAACAGTGGTACCATTAATGATTAATGATTCATTTGCTACATCATAACTTACCGTTCCAGAAAAATCACCATGTACAGAATCTTGAGCAAGCAATGATGCGCGTTTTTCAAGAACAGTTTCATCGATTTTACCACGAGTAACGATAGCTCTTAATCTTAACTGGCTTCCTTTTCCGGCTTTTGTCATTAACTCTCGAGCTAATAAACGACCTATTCTACCAAAACCATATAATACCACATCCTTTGGCTTAATATCATTAGCCTGTTGTGCATCACCTAACTTACTTGCTACAAATGCTGTAGCATTTTGATAATCATTATCTTCTAGATGGTACTCATAAGTTAATTTACCTATGTCTAGTTTTGCAGGAGGCATGTCCAATTGTAGAATAGCCTGAGCAATTTCTACACTATCAAAAACCGAAATAGGCTTTTGAACAAACTCACCAGCATACTCATGCAGGTTGATGATCTCACTCACGTTACGATCAATCAATTGATTTCTAAAAAGCACCAGCTCTATAGACTTATCATACCATAAATCGCTTACGGCTTTAATAAATGCAACTGCTGCGCGACGCCTGTCAGTTTGAAAGGCGAGCTCTTTTTCATAAGTATCTAAGCTACTCATTGAATGGGTTTTTGTGGGTTTTATTTGGCTGCAAAAGTAATACTTCTACAACGTTTTCGTAACTGGTTTTAACTAAATATTTAGAAGCTTATAGTCTTCATAAATTTATAATTATCTATTCTCTAATTTATAGCAACCATGAGTTGCTAAAATTTATTTATAAGCTTTCTTAATTTGATCCAGGCGTTTCTTATTATCACGATCTTTGATAGTCTCTCTTTTATCGTGAAGCTTTTTACCTTTTGCAAGAGCGATGTCCATTTTAGCAAGTCCTTTATCATTGATAAATAACTTAAGTGGTATAATCGTATTACCACTAGAATTGACATCTTTTTCTAATTTTTTAAGCTCTTTACGGTTCAATAGTAGCTTGCGAGCTTGTTTAGGCTTATGATTAAAATAAGTAGCATGAGAATATTCTTGTACTGTCATGTTAATTATAAAGAGTTCGCCGTTTGTAAATTCACAAAACGCCTCGGCTATACTAGCCTTACCTAAACGTATAGCTTTTATTTCAGTACCGCCCAAAACGATACCAGCCATATACTTATCTAGTATTTCAAACTCAAATCGCGCTTTGCGATTTTTAATTTCTATGTTGTTCTTAAATTTCATATAACATTGGCAAATATAATTTAATGGTCCTAAGTCATCGTTATATATTTGTGAAATGAAAAAAATCCTATTCACATTTCTTTGTATTTCCACAATTTTACTACAATCATGTAGTAACTCACCTTCATTAAATGCAAATCAAATTATTGATAAAGCTATAAATGCTCATGGTGGTCATTTATTAGAACAATCTACGATGGAATTCGATTTTAGGGGTGTTAATTATCAAGCCTTACGTGATAATGGCTTGTTTAAGTTTACCAGAACGCGTGCAAAAGATAGTATAATGGTTGTAGATATACTTGATAATCAATCTAGTCAACGTACCATAAATGGAGTACCTCAGAAGGTTGCAGATTCAATCATGGCTGGTTATGCAAGTAGTGTAAATAGCGTTATATATTTTGCGCAATTACCATACAGTCTAGACGGTAAAGCCGTTTACAAAGAGTTAGTAGGAGATAAGATTATTAAAAATGAACCTTATTATAAAATTAAGGTGACTTTTGACCCTAATGGTGGTGGTGAGGATCATGAGGATGAATTCATATACTGGATTCATAAAGACACTTTTTTTGTAGATTATCTGGCATATTCTTATTGTGAAGAAGATTGTGGATATCGCTTTCGCGAAAGCGTTAACCGCAGGAACATAAAAGGAGTAACAATCCAAGATTATAATAATTATAAAGAAGCTATTCAAGATCCTGATTTATCACAAATGGATCAACTTTTTATGGACGGTAAGCTTGAATTGTTAAGTGAGATTAAGTTGGATAAGGTACAGTTGAGTTTCTAGAATTAAATCTTAAAGGTTTTTGCTAAGGATAAATGAAGGTCGTTCACTATTGAATTAATAATCAAAACTTAATATAGTGGTCTAATTATTAAAGATATAGCACTATCATTTTGAATTCTACAATGTTTGTAATTTCTAGAGATTTTTGTGGGAATTTTTACGTACTTACTTGGTAAACACTATATTTGAGTCTTAAATATTGCTCATATTTTATCTTAAAAAAGATGCTCAAATTTTATTGCGTTACAGTTCTTTTTATTTTAAATCATTTATTGGCTTCTTCTCAAGTAGGTATAGGGACCATTTTACCAGAACCGTCGTCTATTTTAGATATAGAATCGACCACTCATGGTGTATTGTTTCCCAGAATGACCACAACAGAAAGAGATGCCATCACAACTCCTGCCGAAGGTCTTTTTATCTATAATCTAGATAGTGATTGTTTTCAATATTATAAGGGTACGTCGTGGTCTGGTTGTTTAAGTGAGACACCGGTAAATGCATTAGTCTGTTCATCTACATCTGTAAACGGTACATATGTAGCTGGTAATCCTTTAAACGCGAGCAATACAATAACCATTGATGTTATTGTTAATGTAATTGAATCCTACACCATCAATACCAATACTGTAAATGGTTATAGTTTTACGAGTTCTGGTGTGTTTACTCATATAGGTGTTAATACAATCACTCTTACTGGTTCAGGAACACCTATCCTTCAACAAACAGATGATTTTACAATAACCTTCACGGGTAGAGGAGATACCTGTCTTACTAGCATTAATATAACCACAGTTCAGCCTAATTGTCTAGCTTATTATAACGCAGGTTCTACTACAGATGGAGTTTACACGATAGATCCAGATGGTGCTGGTGTTAATCCTGCTTATGATTGCTATTGTGATATGACAAATGATGGTGGTGGATGGACACTGGTATTTAATCATAATACCGCTGGTGGTTACTGGGCAAACAACACGGAAGCCAATGAATTCAACATTGCTTCACCTGGTTTAACGACTAATAAATATTCTATTTTAAGCAAACTTGATGAGCTTATAAGTGGATCAGATTATGAGTTCAGGTTACATTACCCGACTTTAGGTTTAACAAATCATTGGTCTCAAACTCTTGATCCTAGAAGTAGTGCTTCGGGAATTAGACCTGTTTCTGGTTATAATCCTATAAGCGTTAGTATGACTAACAGTAATTGGGGTGGATTAGAATTATCAGGTGGTAACACATACATAGATGGTTCTGTTAATTCAGGTAGTTGGTATTATTCTATAGGTAGTGTTAATCAATGGAATGGTGGTATACCGGCTAATGCAAGTGCGGTGAATACTGTCCAGCTATTTGTCAGGTAATACTAAAAGATCATCTATAAAACCTCATTTATAGGATGACAAATATCATGTTAATTAAGGTAGCTGTTATTTAATTTTGAATGAATAACAAAAACTAATAACATGAATAACGTAGAAATCAATCAAGGAGAAATTAAAGTAAAACTTAAAGGTTTAAGTGGTGGTAAGCTATCATTTGCTGCGATGGGTTTTGAAAAGGATGTGGTGAATTTAGAAAGCGGATTACTACGTCTAGTTTTTGATCTTAAGGATATAGGTGAACACAACTACTATCAAGTGCCTACAATTGAAGTTTTCTATGAAGAGAATATGTCTGAGACTCATTGGATATGTGAGTTTAACGGAAAAACTATTTTAGATAAAATGGATCATCATGGTAATTCTACCATCTTGTTATTAAATAGAAAAGTATTGAGTGAACTAGAGCAGCATCATGAGAACGCTATTATTGTGCATGCAGAGTTTCCTCAACCAGCTCATATTAATTTGGAGAAGTCGTTCATACATTTCTTTAAATAAAAGTTGAGAAATCATCAGTTTTAAAACCTCAATGACAATTCATATTGTCGTTGAGGTTTTTTTATCGTGAAATCATTTAATTAGAGACAACTTTCAAACCTACAATAGATATTATTAATGTTGAAATAAAGAATAATCTCCATAAAGTAGCAGGTTCTTTAAAGACTATAATACCTAATAAGACTGTTCCTACAGCACCTATTCCTGTCCATACGGCATAAGCGGTACCTATAGGTAGTTCTTTAGTCACTTTAACTAGCAATATCATACTTATAGATAGACATACTATAAAGCCTATATACAAGTAGGTAGTCTGTATACCTGTACTTTCTTTTGCCTTTCCTAAACAGGTAGCAAAAGCTACTTCAAATAAACCTGCAATGACTAATAAAATCCAATTCATAAAGTGTGATGTAATATTGTTAGAATCTTTTTTAAATACGATGCTACCTAAATTGGTTCTTGAGCAAAACAATTCTAACACGCTATAAGGAATAAGATAAGACGATTTTAAAGTACATAGTCTTCAAATAATTCCTCTAATGTTTTTTCAGGGTCATCGGTTAGACCTGGATGTGTTTTAGAACTTTGAATAATCGTACTCCTACAAGCAGATAGCCATCTGAAACGATCAGATAGTTCCATAGCTCCTATTTTACCACCTGATAAACTTCCATCACAAACTAATTTCCACGCCTTAAGGTAATCTTCAAAAACTGTAATGTTGGCATCTGGATCAAAGGCTTTTAATTTATCTAAATCAATGTGATATTTAATACCTACGTATTTTTTGCGCTTGCAAAACATAATTACACCTACATTAAAGAACTCATCTCTTTCAACTCTAGGAACTATTCTTATAACAGCGTATTCAAATGTAAATCTACCTTGCATCTATAGCTTCTTTAATAAGTGCATCAATTTTAGATAAACGCGTCTTTAAAAATAAAGTGTAGGCATTTTTAATCTCTAGACCAGTCATCTCGTCTGTTTCACTTGTCAACCAATCTGCGGGAATACTTGAGATTATATCTGTAATTTTCTCTAGACTCAGTGATTTTTTGATAATTGCAGCAGCTTCTTCTAGTTTAGTTGCTTTAGATAATAAAACATGATCCTTAATTAATGGAAAAGTTCTTGTTAAATGATTTTCCCAGGTGCTCCAGTCATGATGAAAGTAAAAGCTTGCGCCATTATCAATGATCCATAATTCTTTATTCCAGTGCAATAAATTAGTGTTTTTTGCAGTGCGGTCTATATTACTAATAATACTATCCAGGAGTACCACCTTTGAGGCCGTAAGAGCATCTATTTCACTTACTAATGGATCGTAAGTTATAGAGCCAGTTAAAAAATGTAATCCTAAATTTAAACCAACGCTAAATTTAAGTAGGTCTTGTATCTCTTCATCTGGTTCTGTTTTACTGAAAGAGTCGTCTAGATTCATGAACACGATTTCAGGTACGTTAAGACCTATCGAGCGAGCCATTTCTCCACCTATAAATTCAGAAATTAGAGCTTTTTTTCCTTGTCCAGCACCTCTGAATTTTATGACATAGAGAAAGCCATCATCTGCTTTAACGATGGCTGGTAGTGAGCCGCCTTCTCTTAAAGGTTGTACATATCGTACTACATCTACGGTACGAATTTCAATTTTATTCATAAATCTAATTTACTAAAAAAGCGTCTGATACAGGCTTTTTACATCGTACAGTTTATTTTTTACTCTTGCGAGAATTGCGTCTACCACGTCGGGTACTTTTACGGCTATAAACTATGTCAATAAATTTAAGTAAAGGCAATAATAGGATAGGTAACAATCTAGAAAGGATTACAAACTTTAAGGAAACGATTATCGCTAGTATCCATATAAGACTCTCTGCTAGATCTCGAGTTTTGACCCATTGTAGGGTGATTTTTTCTTTAGGATTATTTAATAAGCCATCTTTCTGAATCCTATATACCATTAAATATTTGAACAAGCAGAGTGCTATTATATTTCCGGAATACACCATAAATGGTTCGTTTATATAAAATGTCTTGCAATAGAAAGCTGTTGTAAACGGCATTAATACTACCATAAACAATATCACGATATTGATCCATAGTACCGATGCAGTATAATGTTTAATATGCTTAGAAATATTCATGTGACTAACCCAATAAACGGCTATCACAATAAAACTAACTGTATATCCTATAAAGTTAGGAATCAGTTGGGAAATATTATAAGCAAAGGTTTTGGTTTGTATCGCTTGATAACTAGGAACTGCGAGGTCCAATACAAGCAATGTCATGGCTATAGCAAATACGGCATCAGTGAAGTTGTTAACTCTGGTTTTGTCGTAGGTAAGATTCATTTAGTAAATATATAAGATTTTAATAATTACGCTTTCGCGAAAGCATAAACTAAAATCCTATCCTAATACTTCATTGAGTAATGCCGCTAGTCGTACTCCACCTTTCTGCAATTGTCCTTTAAGGACATCAAAATAATCGTACATATACCTGTAACCCAGTTTTTGCCCTACAGTAGTATTTGCATAAATGTCTTTTACTACTATACGACTATCTTCTAACCAGTCTCTATGGGTACCACTAGCCATAGTTTTGCGTTCTTTTTTGGAAAGTTGTGGCATATTCATCGCTAGTTCACTATAGGACATCCCATAACTTTCAATCATTTGAGAATCCCAGACGCGATGCAAATTTGTTCCATCTCTATACCATCGTACTTGAAAATCGTTGCCGCCTTTATCTTCACTTATTCCTGTGTGTAATGGCTGGTGTAGATCACCTATAAAATGAACTAATAGACGCAGCTGGAAAGCTTTTTCTTCCTTAGTGGCAGTATCTGACTTTAAGGTAGCGATGCAGTGATCAATGGCCTGTATAATATCACCTTTTTCACTATGTGGATGTGTGTCATACGTTTTGTCAAATGGTACATTTACATAATGCTGTGGTCCATAGGCTCTATATAGCGTATCGCTCTTAATATCGTCTGCATAAGTAGATACTAAGGCAAGGGATTCTCCATCTAGTAATTGGGCAATCGCTTTACGAGCTTTTTTATTGAGGTATTGCTCTGCAATCGCTCCAGTAGCGCGATGACCTGTTTTTCCCCAATCGTCTGCTTGTGCAGTAAAAGCTACTAGAAATACTAAGAAAGTGATGATAAAACGCATGAATCTATTTTTGTGGCAAGTTACTATCGCCTTGATTTAATAATGTTAGGTATTTATTAATTATTCCTGATCTGGCGTAAAACATTTTGACAACATTTGATAGATGTCTGGATGTTTGCGTTTCATTAATTTGGGTCTCGAGAAAAAATACTCTGCTGCAACCGCAAAAAACTCTATCTGACTACTACCACCATAATGACGTATATCTGATTTATCTTTATTAATGCGCTCCATTTCTTCATGCATTAAGTTAATCCAAGGTATGACGTATGATTGTTCTAATAAAGCATGAGGTATACCATCAATAGTACCATCCATTTTATCAATAAGGTGTACAAACTCGTGTATAGCGGTATTTAATTTATCGGTTTCATTTTTAAAACCATGGTAAAGTGCTTCTTTAGAAAGTATCATTTTATGATTCCATTTACCAGTTCCTACCATACCAAAAATGCGTCTACCATTTCCATGACCTTCAAATTCTAGATCTTCATTAAAATGTTCTGGTAAAAGAATAACTGTTTTTAAGTTACTATAATGCCAGTCTGGAAATTGAAAAACAGGAATGATTGCGCTTGCCGCTATTAATAAAGCATCTGTCTCTGTAGGTTCTGTTTCTATAGTTTCAATCTCAATCTCATCTAAGAAAGCCTGCATGCGCAGTTTAAAAAACAATCGTTCTCGAGGCTCGAGTTTTTCATAAAAGTTGACATGTTCTAATAGTATTTCGTCCCAATGATCTGTGGATGGAGCTGGTGACTTTTTACGGAAAAGATTAAAAATGGGCATGCAAGAAATGTATTATAAAAGCTAAATATAATAGCCGAAGAGTGATTTTTTACAATTGAGTTGTGTTTTTCTACAATTGGGTTATTATGACTTTATATAAAGAGAAGACTGCTTCATATTTGTGCTGTTCTAAACGAATAAAGTATTTTTAGAATTACAAACAGAAAGTATGTCATTTAAGAAATTCATAAAATTTATAATCGCAGGTATAGTTATCTCTATTGTCATTAATTTAATTAATGCATACATGAGAGGTGGCTTTTTAACCATCGTAAAAGAAATAGAAGGTTTTGGTATAAACTTTATGTTTTCTATCGTATTAACAGTGGGAAATCAATGGTGGTTTGATTTAATGACCAAAAAGTATTCTTGGAAAGAACATACTTTAAAACGTATTGTTCTTGGTGCAGCAGGATCAGTAATCATTACTATGGTTTTATTAACCATACTTAACTTTTTTACTTATGTGGTCATCTATGGAGGTAGCTGGGATAGCTTTGTGAGTAATCAGTCTATAGATTGGTATTTGTTTGGGTTATTTATTACCCTAGTGATGACACTTATCTATCATGCTATTTACTTCTATAGATTGTCTCAAACTCAAAAAGTAAATGAACAAAAAGTTATTGCAAGATCTGCAACCGCACAATTTGACGCTTTAAAAAATCAGTTAGATCCTCACTTTTTATTTAACAGTTTAAATGTGCTCGTCTCTTTAATTGAAGAAAACCCTAAAGCGGCTACTAAATTTACGACATCGCTTTCTAAAGTATATCGGTACGTACTAGAACAACGTAATAAGGAACTAGTAACTGTAGATGAAGAACTGAGTTTTGCTAGGGCTTATGTAGGTTTACTTAAAACCCGATTTGAAGATAGTATAGAAATAGATATTCCACAAAAAAGCTCAAATCCAGAGATGAAGGTAGTACCATTATCCTTACAGTTACTGCTAGAGAATGCCGTAAAGCACAATGTCGTAAGTGATAGTAAACCGTTAAAGTTGCGCATTTATGAAGAGAATAATCAATTGATTATTGAAAATAATTTACAGAAAAAGCAAGTAGCTAATACTAGTAGTGGTGTAGGACTACAAAACATAGCGTCTAGGTATCAATTACTGACTAAACGTAAAATGAGCATCGCACAAGATGATCAGTTTTTCAGAGTACAAATTCCTATTCTAATTAAATCACAAGATGTATTAACCGCAAATATAGAAGACATGACACCAGTAGAAGACATAAAATTAATCAAAGCAAAAGAACGAGTGGCCAGCATTAAAGAGTTTTACGATGATGTTGTTAAGACAGTAGGTATTTTACTTTTTCTAGCCGCTATCAATTACTTTACATCAGACTTTCCATGGGTGATATTCCCTGCGATAGGTATGAGTATAGGGTTAGTATTTCAATACTTGCGCACTTATGAAAACAATGCGTTTCTAGGTAAAGGCTGGGAAGACCGTAAAATCGAAGAATTAATGAACGATAAAAACTTTTAAGATGAAAAAAGAAGAAACATATCAAGAACGTTACACAAGAGCAAAGGCTCGAGTTGAAGAGATTAGATCATTTTATAACCACTTATTAATCTATATCATAGTTAATATAGGAATCGCTTCACTCAATTATTATCAAAATGAATGGGAATATGCATGGTTTTTATTTCCATTAGGTGGATGGGGAATAGGTCTACTAGGTCACGCACTAGGCACATTCAGTGCAAATCCATTTACGGGTAAGAATTGGGAACAGCGCAAGATCCAGGAATTAATGGAAAAAGAACGTTTAAATAACTAGTTATGGAATCTAAATTTAACGAGCAAGAAGCACGTGAAAAAGCCCAGAAACGTGTCAAAGATATCAAAGGGTTTTATGATCACCTGATTGTATTTATTATCATTCATTTGTTAATTCTAGCAGCGGTACTTTATTTTAATGGTGATTTAAGGTTCTTTATAACCTTTACATTATTAGGTTGGGGAATTGGACTATTTATTCATGCACTAGTCGTCTTTAAATGGAATCCATTTACAAGTGAAGATTGGGAAAAGCGTAAACTTAAACAGTTTATAGAGGAACAAGAAAAACAATAATGATGAGCGACGAGTTAGAAAAGGCAAAGAGAAAAGTTAGAAATATTAAAGGTCTTTATAACCACTTGATCATTTTTGTGGTGATGAATTTAATATTCCTTGCGGTAGTGCTATACATTGACTTTAGTGTGAACTATTTTATTAACTTCTTTGTTTTACCATGGGGAATGGGCATCTTTATCCAGTGGATGATTGTCTTTAAGTGGAACCCATTTGTAAGTAAAAAATGGGAAAAACGTAAGATTAAAGAATATTTAGATAAAGAAGATTAATATGAAAGCTATAATCATAGAAGACGAAAAACCGTCTGCCAGAAGATTAAATCGCATGTTAGCAGATATCGGTATTACACCAGAGGTGATGCTACATTCTGTACACGAGTCAGTAGAATATTTATTGAATAATCCTACACCAGATCTAATCTTCTTAGATATACAATTAAGTGATGGACTGTCTTTTGAAATATTTGATCAGGTGGACATCAATAGTGCTATAATTTTTACCACAGCATATGACGAGTATGCATTACAGGCTTTTAAGCTTAACAGTATTGATTATCTATTAAAACCTATTGATGAGGATGAGTTAAAAGCAGCAGTAGAGCGATTTCAAGTACGCTTCCGCGAAAGCGAGAAAAAACAGCATATAGATTTTAATGAAATAGCAAAAATGTTAGGTAATCCTGTAGATCGTGTTTATAAGAAACGATATACTGCTAAAGTAGGTGAACATCTTAAATTGTTTAATACAGACGATGTACAACTTTTTTATTCTGAGAATAAAGGTAGTTATCTAAACTTAGAAAATGGTCGCAACTACCTTATAGATGATAAACTAGAAGCGATAGAGAAAGAACTAGATCCAGCTCAGTTTTTCCGCATATCTCGACAAGCGATAATAAATGTAAATGCAATAGATGATATGATATCTTATACTAACTCGCGCCTCAAGATCAAAATAAATTCTTTTAAGGAGATGGACTTAATAGTAAGTAGAGAACGAGTAAAAGATTTTAAAAACTGGCTAGAGAAATAAATGATACTTTAAGTATTTGATTTTAAGCGACTCACTAATAGGTGAGTCGCTTTTTTTATGTATTGGGTTGATTATTTAGACATTAAGAGAGTTTTAACAATAGAATTAAAACTGCATCTAGTAATCCTGCGTAGGTAAGGTATATAACAATTTATAAAACCCAATTAACATGAAAAAAATTGCCCTTTGGTCTAGCCTTGCACTTGCAGTATGTGTAGGAGCGTTTATCGCAGCAGATCACTTAGATGCACCAGCTGTGGCTAATACAACAGCAGACATCGCAGATTTTTACGCCTTTGAAGGTGCAGACGCTAACTCGACAACATTTGTTGTGACATTACCTGCAGCAAATGCATCAGCTCAATTTGATGAGAATGTTCTTATTGAAATTAACATTGATAATACTGGTGTCGATGCAGGTACCACAGGTGTTACAGAAGATTTAGTAATTCAAGCATTGCGTCAAGGTGATAAGATGTACTTCTTTGGTCCTTATGCACCATCATCAACTGGCCTTAACAGTACGATTGATACTAATGAGCTTGCTGCTAGTGTAGACATAGGTTCTATGACTACTGTAGGTGGCGTTAATTATTTTGCTGGATTAAGACAGGATGCATTCTTCTTTGATTTTGAAGCCTTCAATAATGTGATTAGTATGGCACCAGCTACTGGTTTTGGTACTACTGGTAATAACACATTTGCGCCATTGAATGTAAATGCAATAGTTATTGAGGTACCTAATAGTATGTTAGGAACAGCACCTACTCACATCGTTGATCAATTACTTGCCCCTAATGGTCCTGGTTTGCCAGTGGCTTATAATGTATGGGTAGAAACTAAAAGAAGATAAAAACTAACAATTTAAAATTTACAAAAATGAAAATATTTAAATATTTAATAGCTCTTACCGCTGTTGCTGCACTTACAGTATCATGTGGTGATGATGATGATATAGTAGGAGGTAACCCAGCAACGACAGACTTTTCTGGAACTTTTACACAACAAGATCAAATGGGTCGTCCAGGAATCAATACTGTTTTTACACCTACAGAAGCTGATGAAAATATGTTTAACGTGACAGTTCCGGCAAATGGAATCGCCATGTTTCAACCTACGTTTCAAGCTCGTATAGAAGCATATTATAATGCATATGGAGCAACTTATGAAAATAATATTCTAGGATTGGATTTACCTACTTTAACTACAGCACTTGCCTTAGACGTGCTACAAGTATCTCCAGATGCGCCTACTTCTTACTTTAGTGCCGCTGGTGTGCCATTAACAGGTCGTGCCATTGAAGATGATGTTATCGACGTGTCATTAATATTACTTTTCGGTGGTAATACAGGAGCAAGATTTGATGGTAATAACGGTACTCCTAATCTTGTTTCAGATAATGTTGCACAAGAAGCAGGAACTTCTTCTACAACGTTTCCATACCTAACTGCAGCGCAGTTCTAGATCATTTATAATTTATAACTAGGCTTCCCTAAAGCCTAGTTATATTTTTAAGTACAACAACCCCAAATCATGAAAAATCTCATCACTCTTTTATCTTTATTGCTTCTTATTTCTTGTGCCACGGCACCAGATCAAAACCAAGCAATAATTACAGACATTAACGACTTTCAATCCTATCTTGATAGCGATAGAGATGCCCTAGTCGCAACATTAAAATCAAAAACAGCTCCACTAAAATTAGATATTGAGCAAGACTCTACTCGTATTGTACAGATGTCTCGATTAGCAGGATTAAATAATCAATTGTATGACCTAACTGGTGATATCAGCTATTTAGAAAAAGCTGTAAGCTTGCGCGAAAACGTACTTAAAAGAACAGCGATAAAACCAGAAAGTGCGCGAAGATCACTTGCACAGATGTACATTAAACAACATCGTTTTAAAGAAGCAGATAGTTTAATGAAAAACGAGGTAGCAAACGAAAAGCAAGACCATCTAGTCAAGTTTGATATTGCTATGGAGTTAGGGAATTATGTTGAGGCAGAAGAATTATTAAACACTTTAAGAAACTTAAATGATTATAATTATCTGATTAGAGCGGCAAAGTGGAACGATTATAAAGGCAATCTAGACGATACCATTAGATTAATGGAAAAGGCCATGGAACTTGCTGAAGAAAGTGGTTCAGAAAACCTCATGTTATGGAGTTATTCTAATATTGCAGATTATTATGGGCATCATGGAGATCTCGCTTTGTCTTACAAATACTATTTGAAAACACTTGAGTTAGATCCACAAAACGATTATGCTTTAAAAGGAATATCATGGATAGCATATTCTAATGATGATGATACAGCATTAGCAACACAAATTATAAACAAGTTACAATCTCGTCATCATATTCCAGATTATAATCTCATTCTTTCAGAATATGTATCTTATCAAAATGATGAGAAAAAAGCTCTTGAATTAAGGGAATCATTTTTAAAAGAAACAAATAAGCCTGCATATAGAGGTATGTATAATACCTATAGAATTGAAAATTTATTGGCAGGTACTGAAGCACAGCAAAAATCTGGTCTAGAACTTGCGATTATCGAAGTAGAAAACCGTGCCACTCCAGAAACTTATGATTTGTTAGGATATGCATATCTGGTTAATAAAATGCCTGTAATTGCATTAGAAAATCACAAGCAATTTGTGCAGAATAAAACATTTGAACCTGTAGCACAACTACATCTAGCTCAAATTTTTAAAGAAAATAAATTAGTTGACGTTGCTCAACCTATTAAGAATGAATTATTAGAGGCACGATATGAATTAGGTCCAGTCACTTATAAAGAAGTAGAACAAATTTGATAATCGTTAAAGAATCATCAACTCATAAGTAAGTAAGTAAATAAGTAAAACAGAATGATGATTCACTTTCCTCTCAAATTGTAAAGTCTAGGAAGATGCATGAGTATTTCTAGATGGCTTTGGGGAAAGTCTTTTTGGTTGGTTAGTTGGGATTCCCGATTTGCGTTTGCAGGTCGGGTTTCTGTTTTAGATACCAACTTATATGAAAATTTGTCTTTTATATTTTGGTGTTATTATCGTCACTTCTTTTGTATTTCTATTTTGTAAATTAATGTCAATATTTGATTTAAAGAACATCTCATTTTCTGTTTTATAGATGATTTGTTCTTGATTCTCGCATTTTTCAAATTCTTTAGTGGTAATTAGTTTTCCTGTGGATAAATTATAATCCACAGTTAACCAATATTCACAAAGCTTAAAATAGTCGCTGGTATAACCTATAAGCTCAAATTGATT
This sequence comes from Nonlabens ulvanivorans, assembly GCF_000732625.1. Classification (GTDB taxonomy): domain Bacteria; phylum Bacteroidota; class Bacteroidia; order Flavobacteriales; family Flavobacteriaceae; genus Nonlabens; species Nonlabens ulvanivorans. The sequence goes on along the minus strand of NZ_JPJI01000026.1, from coordinate 145,502 downwards.
ATTTTGATATCTATATTTATCGGTATAAGACCATTTCCAACTACTGCCGCCAGAAAAAGCTATCAATAAAGTACCATGATCTATTTCAATTCCGTCAAATGGATCACTCATCATAATGTCTTTCTGATATTTTAAAATTGCATTCTCTGATGAATGCCACAAGATCCACATTCCATTAATATTTCTATAAATTTGAATGAGTCTTGTATTTCCTGACTCTAATTTTTCAATAGTTTCTAGAACTGAAACTTTTTCATCGATTCCATCAGCATTTAAATCTCCATATGTCTCAGCAATGATTTTATACTTACCTGAGAAGGTGTTCTTTTCACTTGTTAGATGAAGGCTTAAAATAATTATTGTAATAATGATAATACTTTTCATCATAAAAGGATAATATACGTTACCATGTTGGTCATAGGTAACCTTATAAAAATAGAACAAAAAAAACCAGCTCTTTAATAAGAACTGGTTTTAAAATACAATTGATAATAGTATTATCCTTTATCTATTACACCTAGTGTGTAAAGTCGTTCTAGGGTAGGAGCATCGGCACCACCAGCTTCCTCTAGAGTAATTCCAAATGCTTGAGTATCATATGCGTTATCTATTCTTAAAAGCTCGTTATAAGATTCTTTTTCTATAGGTAGAGTACCTAAACTAGTAGGCGTTAATGGATCTAGAGTTAAAGACCATAATTGATATACCATATTTTCTGGCACCTCTGGTAAACCTTGAATATCTATATAAGTAACATTTTTCTCATTGTTATAAAAAGCAACGGCGTTACTAGATTCAAAACCAGCCTGACCAGCTAAATTTACTTTAACCGTTTCCGGATCTGATAAAACTTGTAGGGTAGATGCGTATTGCGAATTAATACTTTCTATTTCTATATTCTCAGTTTCTAGAAATTCCTTTTGTTGCTCAATTTGCACTATTTCTTCATTTGTCTCATTATTTGCATTATAGAAATAACCAGAAGCAATTAGTAACAAACCAGCTGCAGCCCATCCTATATAAGGACTCCATGAGCTAGGTGATTTTACTACCTTGTTTTTAGCACCTATAATCGCTTCTAGCTTAGCATAGGTCTCATCGTTATGATCTGGTGCAAGTCCTGCAGCCAGTCGCTGATATGCATTTTCTATACTTATAATTTCTTCCAGTACCTCAGGATGCTGTTTTGAAATTTGTGCGATTTCTTGAGCTCTATTTGCCGGCAATGCACCGCACACATATAATTCAAGATCACCACTGTCTATTAATTCTTTTGTGTCTATCATTCTCCCATTACATTACGTAATTCATTTACACATTTTCTGTGCCTAGTTTTGAGAGTGCCTTCTGGAATATTTAATTCGGCAGCGCCATCTTTAAAAGTAAAGCCTTTAAAGAAAATCAAGTCTATTATTTTAATGCAAGTAGGCTTTAGTTTATTTACCCATTTCATTATACCTAGACTGTCCGTTTGCACTTCCATTTCATCAGTCGCATCCTCTGGGATATTTACGAAATAATCACGACTAAGGTTTTTAAGATTATTCTTATGTGCTTTAGATCTTAGATGATCTATAGCAGCATTACGCGATATATTTAATGCCCATGTAAAAAAGCGTCCTTGCTTTACGTCATATGATGATGAGTTATTCCATATTTTCATGAAAACATCCTGTAAAACTTCTTCAGCAACAGCATCATCTTTAACCACGGCAAAAATAATTCCTCGTAAGGCCTCATTATATCTTTCATAAACACGAGAAAAAGCCATTTCGCTTCCTTCTTGCATTTTGAGTATTAGTAAATCGGGTTGATTACTCATATATAAATATTGTAAAGTTCAAGATGCAAAAAATCCGCGAGTTTCCACGCGGATTTTTAGTTAATTATTTTGAACAGAATTACTCTATAACTCCGCAAGCTACTCTAGCACCAGCAGCTCCACTAGGTTGTGATTCAAAGTCATCTGCAGTAGCATGTACAATAAATGCTTTTCCTAAAACATTGCGTGTATCGTCATCGCATCCTATACACCATTTATCAGTGTTAAAAGTTAGTGTTGCTCCACCTTCATCATTTGCGATTAGATTACCTATATCTCCCATGTGGTGATCGTGATCGCCCCATTTACCATGATCTTCTGTTGTTGGATTCCAGTGTCCACCTGCACTTTTACCATCATCACTACTACAATCACCATTTTCATGGATGTGTATAGCGTGTTCACCAGCAGTAAGACCTGTTAATGATACGACCATATTGACCTCTTTTTCGCCTTGAGTTAAAATAATCTTACCAGTTACATCACTACCACTTTTAGAGCCCATCGCTACAATAACCTCTTTACCTATCATTAAAGTATCACCATGATCATGGTCGCCATCATCGTGTGAGTGTCCTCCATCATCATCGCCACCATCGTCATCATAAGACATATCGTCGGTGATATCGTTAACTTGTTCTTTGGTAGATTCTTTACAAGAGTTTAAACCTACTATTAATCCTAGTGCCACAATGGCTACTGTTATTTTTTTCATGGTTGTTTAATTTTGATTTAAAAATAAGCAACTCTAGTTGATTTTCATCATAAGAGTTTCTCAAATTTGATAGGATTATGATTTCCTATTTTAAGGTTTTCCATAATGTTTAAGGCTATATCAACACGTTTTTGAGAGTCAGTTACTCGATAAACCATAAAGATGATGTTACGTTGTTTACCTGGTAATAGAGATTCAAATATCTCATAAGCTTCATAATCACTTAAAAGAACAGCTTCAAGTTCTTCTGTCATAGGAGCTTGATATTTACTAGTGTCTTCTCGCATGTTAATTTTTAACGAGTCTCCTGCGGTCACTCCTAGTGTTTTTTGATTGGCCTTTGAAAACATCATGTAGATGACGCCATGTTTTTTTGCAATACCTGCATATAGCGTAATTTCTTTGTCGTTTGCTATTACAGTGGCTACAACTCTTTTAATTTTATCTGTAGCTAGTTGTGCTGCGATATCATCAGGTATTAAAATGGCTCCTGTATAACCATTATTACCTATAGACGTTTCAAAGGAAAAGGTCATTAACGTACTAATTTAGTAACTACTTGAGTGTCGCTATGCAAAGTTTTGTGAACTGGACATTTATCTGCTATTTGGAGAAGTCGTTGTAGTTGTTTTTCATCTAGGTCTCCTGTAATTTTAATCTCTCTGGTAAAGGTGTCTATTTTTGCACTTGATTCTTCACAATTCTCACAATCTATCGCATGTTGTTTATCATAATCTACATGACATTCTACATTCTCGATCAACCATTTTTTACGTCTAGCGTACATTTGAATGGTCATGACCGTACAAGCTGCTAATCCACTGGATAAAAGCTCGTATGGATTAGGACCAAAGTCATTACCACCTATACTAGTAGGTTCATCAGCTATAAAATAATGATTACCTGCTCTCATTTGTGTAGTAAATAAGCTATCATTATTTAGACTGGCCACTACATTGTGTCTTGTTGCTAATGTGATATCTTCCTCAATATCAATATACCTAGAGGACCATCCTGCAATGACCTCACCTACATATTTAGAATCTTTCTTATCCATTAATAGATGGTCTGCACCATCTAAGCTAACAAAACTCTTAGGATGAACTGCCGCATGATACAACTTCTCTGCGTGCTCAATACCTACTGTTTGATCTTGTGGAGAGTGCATGATCAGTATAGGTTTACGTAAACTTTTAAGTGTTTGTGTCACCTTTTGTTCATTAAGGTCTTTAAGTAATTGCTCTTTAATTTTAAACGGTCTGCCACTTAATTGTACGGTAGCCACTCCATTTTCTACGATAGCATCAAGTTGATCACCAAATAAATGTCGAACATGTTTAGTATCACTAGGAGCACCTACCGTAGCTACCGCTTTTATGGAGTCTGCTTTTGCAGAGGCATATATCACAGCAGCACCACCTAGACTATGTCCTACCAGTAGGGAAGGAGCTTTATAATGTTCTTTTAAGTAATCAATTGCAGCCAATAAGTCATCAACATTTCCTGAGAAATTGGAGTCGGCAAAATCACCGTCACTATCGCCCAATCCTGTAAAATCAAAACGCAATACACCAAATCCTGCACTAGTCATAGCTCGTGTAATATTCTTTGTGGCACTGAAGTTTTTACTACAAGTAAAACAGTGAGCAAAGACGGCATAACTGTGTGGATGCCTGTCTGCAGGTAATTCTAAACGGCCACTAAGTTCATAACCAGCGGTATTTTTAAAGTTGATTTTCTCAAAGTTCATGCGTTTCTCTATTTATCTCTACAATTTACAACATCACTATATAACACTAACTATGGGCGGGAATTATGCGTAAGGAATCAGGAAATTTTTGATGATTTTATCATTGTGTTTAATTCCTAATATATAGTTCATATTGTAATGCACGATATTGAGCTTAAACTGTTGTATTTCATGCTATTCCCATAGATCTATTGTCACTTCTTTCATCTCAACTACAAAAGGGTCCCAGTTTTCAGTAAGCCATGTTTGTGACTCAATAATTCTTTCGTTTGCTAATTCTCTAGCTTGATTAAATAATTGTGTTTCTGTAGCAGTTTGTGGACCTTGACGGCTGCTTATGTATTGATTTGCTAATCCTATACGATTCATTACAGTGACTTCAGGATTACGAGTAATTCCCTGACGTTTATCAGGTGTGCCAAAATACTTATTCTGCTCAAGTTCAATACCTTTTATAATAGAATCGGTTCTTTTGATTTGATCTTTGTATGCTTTTTTATCCTTATCCTTCATCAACTTAAGGAAGGTTTGGGCTTTCTTTTTATTTTCGGCCAGTTGCTCAGTGATTCCAGATACGGTAATCGATAGGGCTTCTAATCTTTTTTGTGCATCATATTTAGACTTCATGTCTGCCATGCTCAGTTCATCAATCCTAGGATCTTCTTTAATAGTAATACTGGTTTCACTTTTAGTATTTCCATATTCTAATACGGCTCTATACGTGCCTGGTAATACACGGACACCACTAGGTTCCCTTTTTGAAGTATTAACTTTTCTTGATGGTCGATCAGCACCTTTTTCTCTCATTCTCCAGCTCCAGGTATGTATACCTTTTTCTTTAGGAGTTTTGCTAGATAACGTGCGTATTAATTGTTCATCATCATAGATTTTTAAATAGATTGAATCTGATTTTACGGTATCGTTTTTTGCTTTTAATTCTTTGTCAAAGAAATATTTAAATTTTGCATCACTACCACGGTTTTCTCCATGGAACATCGCGTCTGCGCCAAATCTACTTCCAGTAGGTTGTTGATATCTAGCAAAGTATGCAGTAGGTGGCTGGTATAGAGCAATAGGTTGTTGAGGTTGTGCTTTCGCGAAAGCAACAAAAGGAGCAAGGTCGTCTAAAACCCAAGCCGCACGACCAAATGTACCTATCACCAGATCATTCTCGCGCTCTTGAATAGCAAGGTCTTTCACAGAAACGGTAGGGAAACCATTAGTGTATTTTACCCAATCATCGCCAGCGTTAATACTTACGTATAGACCATCATCAGTACCTAAAAACATCAAATTGTTCTCTTCTGGATGTTCAATGATACATAAGGCGTAGCTTTCTACATCATCACTATCTACAATTCTAGTCCAACTTTTACCATAGTTAGTCGTACGATATGCATAGGCCTCAAAGTTGAATCTACGATAATCATTTGCCACGAGTAGGGCATGACCTTTTTTAGTTTTCGAGGCTTTTATTTGAGTAATCCAGCTGCCTTGCGGTAGACCTTTTAGACCTTTTGAAATATCATCCCAACTATCACCACCATTTTTTGTGATGTGTACTCGGCCATCGTCTGATCCTGTGTACAGAACATCACGTTCTACAGCACTAGGTTCTATGACTAGTATAGTTGTATGATTCTCTGCTCCAGTAGCATCCATGGTTAATCCACCAGATTCTGATTGTTTTTGCTTCTCAGGATCATTAGTTGTTAAGTCTGGAGAAATCACTTTCCACGTCAGTCCTTTATCTGTAGATTTATGAACAAACTGACTACCGAAGTATAAGGTAGCGCTATCAAACGGATCCATGTTGATGGCAGCATTCCAGTTAAAACGTAATTGTACATCTGGATCTGGATGTGTAGGTCTAACACTATAGTTATTACCGGTTTGCCAGTCATAACGACTTACATATCCTTGTTGACTCATAGAATACCCGAATCTACTATTATCTGGATCTGGAACGACATCAAAACCGTCACCAAAGCTGATTTCTTGCCAGTAACTATTTCTGATACCTTGCGCACGCCATGAGTATGCTGGTCCACGCCAGCTACCATTATCTTGCATACCACCATAAACGTTATAAGGCACTTCATTATCTACATTAATATGATAGAATTGTGCCACAGGTAGATTCCCTATAAATCGCCATGTCTTTCCACGATCACGTGTGATGTTTAAACCTCCATCATTTCCATCGATCATAAATTTACCGTTAGTAGGATGGATGTACCAGGCGTGGTGATCTGGATGGACACCATTATCTGCATTATAAGCAGGCATCAGTTGTTTAAAGCTTTTTCCACCATCTTCAGAGACGTTTATGTATGTGAAAACAGAGTACACACGATTCTCGTTTTGTGAATCCACATATATTTCAGAATAATAGAAAGGTCTATTACCTATATCACTTTTATCATTGATCTTTTTCCACTTAAAACCACCATCTGTGGATTTGTACAATGCATTTTTCTTTGCCTCTACTAGTGCATAAACAACATTAGGCTCGCTAGGAGCAATGGCAACACCTATACGACCTAGTTCACCTTTAGGCAATCCATCTTCAGCGGTAATTTTTTTCCAGTTTTCTCCACCATCATGTGTCATATACAATCCAGATCCTTCACCACCAGATTTAAAAAACCATGGATCACGTTTGTGTTCCCACATGGCAGCAATTAATTTATTAGGATTTGTAGGGTCCATTACTAGATCTGCCGCACCAGACTTATCGTTTGTGTAAAGAATTTTTTTCCATGTTTTTCCACCATCAGTGGTTTTAAAAACACCACGTTCTGGATGAATTCCCCATGGTGAACCTATCGCAGCGGCATAAACAACATCTGGATTAGTAGGGTCAATAATGACTCTATGAATGTTACGGGTTTTTTCAAGTCCCATAGATTTCCATGATTTACCACCATCGAGTGACTTGTATATACCATATCCACCGTTCAAAGAGTTACGTGGATTTCCCTCGCCAGTTCCTACCCATATCACACTAGGATTGGATTGTTGTATGGCTACAGCACCTATAGAAGCAGTAACTTCATCTTCAAAAATAGGTTCCCAGGTCACGCCACCGTTTTGTGAACTCCATAGTCCTCCACTAGCTGTACCTGCATAAATGATATCTGGATTATCGTGTACCACATCTATAGACGTCACACGACCAGACATACCGCCGGGACCTATGTTGCGAGGTTCTAGATTTTTAACTAATTCTAAATCAAGTTTTTGAGAAAATGCGAAGCTGGAAATCAAGCAAACGCATAATAGTAGAGTTCTTTTCATGGTAAAAATTATAGAACTCTAAAGATAAGTCATGAAACCGCTTTCGCGAAAGCGTGTTAACAAAGCATTTGGATTCCGTTAACTATTTGAAGAAACTATAAATTCAAAAACAGACTGCGCCCTTCTAACGGCACCTTCCATATAACCTGCGTATTGAGAAGCAGTTTCAGTACCAGAAATGATTAGTTTATTGTTAAAGTACAAATGATTATATACTGAATGGCCATTGTTTTGATGAGGTGATAATAAATAATGACTTTGCGCCCGAGTGAATTTTTCTTGAGCCCAACATTGTTCCTCATAAGAAATGAAATCTAGAGCTTCTTTACCTAAGAATTCCTCTAATTGATTTAAAATCATTTTTTTGCGCTGGGATGACGATAAATCTGAAAGCTCTGGTTTCATAAATCCAGCAAGTGCAAAACGATTTTCATTATAGTTAGTATGATCATATAGTTCTGTAAATGGACCTACATTGCTGAAACAAGAACCGGAAAGGCCTTTCTCTTTCCAGAACGGTTTATGGTAAGAGAGCCCAAATTTTATAGAGTCTGCCATCCATGTGTGTGTGTTATTTGCAATGTTCACTAAAGAGTCTGGAAGGTCAGGAGTAAACTCAATATTGTTAACTAGCAATCCTGGCGGAATGGTTGAAACAACCAAGTCAGCTTGGTAAGTAGACTTTGAAGTCCTTACATCCATTTGATGAACATTTTCTTCAAGGTTTAATACCGGTTCATTAAGTTTTAAATCTATAGAACTCAATACGGAGGAAAGTTTTTTAATGATAGAGTTTGTGCCACCAGCCATTCGATAACTGGGTTCTTGATTTTCTGGCAGTTGAAATAGTTGTGGTGGCTGGCGAGCCATGGATTGATAATAAGCGTTACCAGTCGCAAATTGTTGATGTATAGGTATCTCTAATTCTTTAAGGAGATTGAGAAGATTGGTGTTTTGGTTCCATAACCATGCTGGACCTAAATCGATAGGAGTTTCACCTGACGTATTTTTAGTAAGAATGCGTCCTCCTAAACGATTTCTTGCTTCAATTACCGTGATTTGATAATTAGAGTTTCTAAGCAAGTAAGCCAGTGTAAGTCCGCATAATCCAGCTCCTAGGATGATGATATTTTTGTTTTTCATAAAAGACAAAGCAAGGTCTTAATAATTCTATTAAAACCTTGCTTAAATGTATTTAGAATATTTTAATTTCTTCCAGCTCGTACACCACCATCCGTATCCCAAATCGCTCCAGTTACCCATGATGCTTTATCAGACAATAAGAATGTAATCGTATTAGATACGTCTTGTGCGGTACCATTTCTACCTATAGGATGAAAGGCATTGAAACCTTCAAGTGCCTTTGCTGCTTCATCAGATCCACCGAAAACGCCATCGTACACTGGTGTATGAACGACAGCTGGTGATACTGCATTAACACGTATGTTATGATCTGCAAGTTCCATCGCAAGATGTTGTGTTAAGGAATGTAAACCAGCTTTTTGCATAGAATAAGCACTTGAAGGTGTTGCTTTTACGGCTTGCTTTGCCCACATAGCGCCTATATTAACAATGGATCCACCTTGAGTTTCTTTCATTTTATTTGCAACGGCTTGTGTAATAAAAAAGAATCCACGGTTCAAATCTTGATAAGAATCATAATCTGCTATAGTATGATCTAAGAATGGTTTAGGTCCAAAGATACCAGAAGCATTTACCAGATAATCCACGTTGTCTAATGTGTTTATCGAGTTTCTAAAGTTCTCTACTTCAGATTTGTTAGTAATGTCTACTTGATGTTTGAATAGATTGGGAGCATCTGCTACTTTATCTGTATTACGACCTACAATATGAACCTGAGCTCCTTGTTGTAATAAATCTTGAGCAGTAGCATTTCCTATTCCACTGGTTCCACCTATTATGATGGCTACTTTGTTTTTAAATTCTGACATAATAAAAGTTTAATAAAGACAGAACAGTCTGTCTGTTTTAGATTAAAAAAAGGGTTAAATAATTTTGTTACACAATTGTTTTGAAGAATTGATAGGCCATGCATCCTTATGTAAATGACTTTCTGAAACTGCTGCTTCATATAAGAGGTACACTTGTTTTGCCATCATAAAACTTTCTTGAACGTTAATATCTTCAATGTTGTCAATAATTAGCTGCTCAATAAATCGTATGAAATCTCTTTTTTGGGTTTGAATCTCGGTTAAAATAATCTCGTTATCTCGAGGGATTTCAGCAACGGTTTTTATACACCAGCAACCGTTAAAATCCTGATCTTCAAAAAAGAGTTCCAAAAATTCAAAAAGAGCAAGGACTCTACTTTTACCAAGTTCTTTTGATAAACAAAAGGCCTCAATTTGTTTTATAAATGAATTGTTTTTGTGTTGTAGATAAGCTACACAAATATCTTCTTTAGATTTGAAATGATTATATAATGTGGCTTTTGCCACGCCAGAAGTTGAGATAATCTCATTGATACCAGTAAGATTATATCCATTGCGATAGAACAGCTGCGAGGCTGTTTCAATAATGTGCTGTTTAATTTCTGATCGTTTCACGATGCAAATATAGAAAACATTTATAAAAACAGACAAGTCTGTCTATTTTTTATATTCAATCACCTTAGTCTTAGAAAATATATCGTGAAAACCGTCTTTCATAAAAGCAAAAGAGAAAGCTTCTAAAGGAATAAAACGACAAGCCGTTCTCATTAATAATTCGGTAATACTAGGCTTTTGGTCTTTTTCTGAAACGACAATGGTACCAGTCACAATTTTACCTAGTGTTTTATTCCAAAAGAATTCTTGGATAAAATAATACAGAAATAATATAACAGAACCTATAATACGTTGGTAATTGGACCAATTATACTTAATACTATCAGAGCCAAAATTCGAAAGAATAACATGTATTAAACTAATCAAAACTACAAAACTGAAAAAGTCAACGATAAAGTTAATAAGCCTTAATCGTATCGATACTCTGTTGTCAATTACTTTTTCTTTTTTAGAAATTCTGAAATAAGTGTCTCTATCATTAATATATAGATAGATGTCAAGACCTCGCTTTTCTGCAATAAGTTGCGCTTGCTTTATGTCAGCTAATTTGTGAGAATCTTTGTCATCGGTGATGATGTTTAGGATCTCTAGGTCAGATAAGGATTCCATTAAATAGGTTTATTTGGATCACTATTCGGACTATTTTGAGTTAACATACCTTTCATTAAATCCAATTCTTTTTCCTCTTCGTCTATTGTAAGTTGATAATCTCTAAGGATATTTTGTGTCAAAGTATCAGCCTTAGATATTAATTGATTTCGTTTCTGTAATTTTCTTGATAATCGACTTATATAAAAGAAACTTATTGCAAGCAATATGATTAAAACAGCTAGAAATTGAATAGCGAAAGTAACTTCTTCTTCGATCATTTTTTTACGAGCATTTACAAAAGTGTCAATTGTGAGGTCAAATAGATTTTTACGCTCTGTGAGGTTTGTCTCTAAACTGGCTTGAACTACCTTTGTTTTAAAATCTTTGATTTCATCTTTACTTACCTCATCTATAATAAGTGCTTTAGTTTCAGGTGAGTCAAATATAATATCAGGTGCCATAAAAAAAGTCAATCCTGTTACTAACAAAACTATTCCTAATAGTAATAACAGTATTCTTTTTATGAAATAGTATGTGGTGCGTAAACCTCTTGTGAATTTAGAACCTATTAAATCAAAATCTAATTGCTCTAATTCAACTTTGCGGTGTCTAAGGATTGCTTGTCTTTCGGCTTTTTTAATTATAAATTCGTTGATATTCTGGCTGGTCATGAATAAAATATTTTAGTGATAATTAAACTTGACAAAATTTATTTAAAAATTGTAAGATAATTCGCTAAAATACAACTAATTTATAATTTAAATGATTAGTTAACTACTTAATCTAATGGAGCTACGTACATCTCTTGACTAAAAGGTTTTAGCTCCATACTGCCGCTTAACTCGTCATATTGGATGCTAGATTTATTAAAACTAGGTCTTCCATTTGCCATAATGTCTTGAAGACATGCCGCTAGTAGTGGTTCATTTATATCACCTAAAACTCCTAGGTTTTCAAAATCCTCACGCAATGCTATATCAGGAGCAAGGCCATTAAAGTAATCTGTAAATCCAGCGCTGTTGATACTTTTTAATACTAGTGGCTGTAATGCATATCTATGAGCGGGATTTGCACCAGATCTACCAAAATCGCTACTGTCATATAAAGTAATGCTAGCTTGAAATTTACCAGCGGTATCATCACCTACTTGAATAACATCTACATAAGGTTCTAAAGCAGCAATGACTAACTCGCTAGCACTAGCGCTGCTACCTGTAGTAATGACATGAACTTTAGAAAGTCCTAGCGTATTTAAAGGTGTGCCAGCATTAGTGGTCGTTTTAAAGAAATTAGTTAAGCGATCTGGTTGATTGTTTTCAAAAAATTCTTGCACATCAGGATTCCATTCTTCTGTCGAAAAAACGTCTGTGGTAGGTTGTCCTGCTATAAGGCTTCCTAAGATGATGGAAGTATTTACAGATCCACCACCATTATATCTTAAATCTAATACCAGATGAGTTACTCCTGCAGCTTGTAAAGTCCCAAATGCATCATTTAATTGTTCATCAAAATTTGACGTAAAGCTATTATACATTAAGTATCCTATTTTTTGTGAACCTTGATCTATAATGGCAGTTCTGAAAACAGGATTTTCAGTTAGGGATGTTTTATCTAAGGTGATTGTCATTCCATTATTAGTAGCAACACCAGCATTTAAATCTGCTAGTCCTATGGTATATGAATCTTGTCCTAACAATACACTAAAGTTATCACGTGTTAATTGAATTCCATCTATTTGATTAAATATCATTCCACGTGCAACACCTTGTGTACTAGCACTCGAGTTGGGTAGCACATAACGCACATAACCCCATACATTAGACGCGCTACCTGTTTCACCTACCAGACCGAATTCCATACCGTTATTAAGCGTGGTACCAGCAAATAATTGCTCTAATGCTATATAGTCACTTACAATAACGCTGAATCTATCTGTAAGGGATCTATCAAAAACTAATGATTCAAAAAAGGCCTCTGGTGTATCATAAATACTGTGAAACTCTTCTAATTCTGGAACCGTCGCAAAACGATCGTCTGCCAGTTCTGGAACATCTGGTTTATATAAATAAAAAGCATTCATACCTCTGTAAACAAAGTTTTTTATAGAAGTAGAAGAAGCAAAATTATCGTCGTTATCCTTAAAACAACTCACGGTAATTAAAACGGTAAGGCATAATAGGATTATATTTTTATAAGATTTCATCATTATTAGTGCTTATAATTAAGGTTTAAAGGTAATTGTATTCTAGATAATGATCTAGTCACCACAATTATCATTGTAGAATTCTATGGCTTCAGGAATTCTTTTCTTTTTCATTTTTCCATTTTCGAGTTTAGAAACGAGCTCTGGACAGTCTTTCAACATTTTGAGATGTCTCTTTTTAAGTTTAGTTCCTATTCTCACAAAGCGGTCATTAATGACCATAAAGTATATAGTGTACGGCTCTTGATCTACATAAACAGGTTGTAGGTTCGTACCAGGTCCAAAACCTATACTAGAAGTACCACCTTGCATGTATAATCCATAAAGCACAATTTTTCCACTTTCAATCTCTAGATAAAGGGATGGTGGATCAGTACGATTAGTTCTTACATATCTATATTTTAATCCATCGATATCAAAACCTATGATATGCTTATGATCATAGACTACGGTTTGATCTTCATCATTTTCTTTAAATTTCACACTGTCATTTGCTCGTGTTTTAATGAAACCAGCCTTACTAGTGTTGTTATTAAAGATAATGATGCCTTCTTGATACTGTGCTTTTAAAGAAATACTACACAGTAAAAACAATGCGAAGAGTATAATATTTTTCATGAAAATATTTTCGGTTTTAGAACTCAAAGATAACGAGCAGTTATCACACTTACATAACGTATTATTCTTTTATTTAGTTTGATTTTTCTGTATTCGCTTTCGCGAAAGCGAACTCATAATACCCATTGTTTCTTTATGAAAGCATGATATTTGAAAAAAAATAAAGGATCTTGTAACAATAAAATAACATGCTCGTCATGGTAGTATAACCAACACAATGAACCAACAAAAATTCATAGCTGTTTTTAAAGAAGTGCAACACAAAATGTACTTTTTATCAAAACGCTTGCTTACCTCGCATGAAGAGGCAGCAGATGCTGTGCAAGAAGTAATGGCAAAGTTATGGGAGAAAAGAGACACTCTAGAAGAAGTGAAAAATAAAGAAGCATATGCCATGCAAATGGTAAAAAACTTTTCTCTAGATCGCTTAAAGAGTAAACAGGCTGGGCATTTAAGAATTGTACATAGCAATTATGAAGATGATCATCGCAATGCTCAAGAAGAGATGGAACGCAAGGCAAAAGTCACAATGGTACAGAATGTGATTAATACCTTACCAGAGCAGTATAAAGTGGTACTGCAATTGCGAGATATACAGCAATATGACTTTGAGGCCATAGAGCGCATATTAGACATGAAAGCCACCGCAGTGAGAGTCACATTAAGTCGAGCCCGTAAAATGCTCAAAGAAAAAATTGAAGAACAGTATCACATAGACATCGCATGAACGAACTATTACATAAATATTGGGAAGGACAATCCAGTCTGGAAGAAGAGCAAAAGCTCATAGCTTACTTTAATAGTGAGACTGTAGCTCCAGAACATGAGGTCTACCGCAGCATCTTTAACGCCTTTGAAGAAGAAAGCGTGATGAAAGAGGATTTAGATTTTGATGCCTTTGCAAAACTGGCATCAGAAGAAAAACCTAAAGATCACTCAAAAATCAGAGTGCTTAAAGGATTAGGTATTGCCGCAGGATTTGCTGCGTTGATAGCTGTAGGTTCTAATTACATAGGAACGACTGAAACTAACACGGATTTGGGAACCTATGAAGATCCTAAAGAGGCATATCACGCAACGGTAGAAGCTTTACAGTTGGTGTCGACTAAGTTTAATAATGGACGTAAAAATTTAAAACCACTAAGTGAAATTAATAATAAGACAGAGAAAGTCTTTAAAACTAAATAATTAAAATCAAGAATCTCTTAAAATAAAAAACATGAAAAATTTAATTTACATAACAGCTTTCTTGCTTACCAGTGGTATAGCAATGGCACAAAACTTCAGCGCACTAGATAATCTTAAAAACACATCAGAGACTGTTGTGACCGATGAGATGTTTGCATTAATTGCAGGAGTAGATATCGATAGTGATGATAAAGAATTCAACGAGATTAAAAAAATTATTGATAATCTTAAGGAATTACGCATTTATGCTACAGATAACCCTACTAGTGCTGCAACCTTAAATTCATTTGCTCAAAAGTATATCGCAAATAATAACCTTGTGAAATTAATGCATGTTAAAGAAGATGGACAGATGTTCTCTTTTCACATGCGCAAAGGTAGTAATGATAAAAAAGTTCGTGATCTAGTCATGTTGATTAATGGCTCTGGTGATAATGATGATAAAGACACCGTATTTCTTATTATATCTGGTGATATTGACTTAAACCAGATTTCAAAGCTTACTAAAATGATGAATGTTCCAGGTCAGAAGCAAATAGAAGACGCTACAAACTAATCATTTATCTATACCTGATAAGCCAGGTAGTTGACCAGTATCTGGCTTAATTTTAAAACCATTAAAACTTACCATTATGAATAATCTTATTATACGAGTCCTAGCACTAGGAATTACCTTAATCCTCTTTCTTACCTCATGTAGTTCTGATCCTAGTTTACAACAGTACTTTGTGGATAGTCAGGAAAAGCAAGGCTTTATCACAACAACCATCCCTAAAAGTATACTAGGATTAGATGTATCTCAAATGAGTGATAAATCACAAGAGGCTTATAATTCAATCGATAAGGTGAATTTACTTTATTATCCAATTGATAAGCAAAATACAGCCGCTTTTGAAAAAGAAAATGCACAACTTAATGCGATTTTAAAAAGCGATGATTTTAAAACTTTAATGACTCACAAGTCTGATGGTATTAACATGCGTTTTTTATACGACGGTTCTAGCGAGAGCATTGATGAAATGATTATTTACGGTTCTTCTCCAGAAATGGGATTAGGTGTCGCTAGAGTATTAGGTGATGACATGAAACTGGGTTCTATTATGAAAATGATGGAAGAAATGAAGGATGTAAATCTAGACCAGACAGGTATCAACAATATTCTTAAAGACATAGGTGTAGATTTAAATGAAGAAGGAGAAATCGATGAAGAAGCCGTTAAAAAGATTATGGCTTCAAAAGGTATGGATACTACTAATTTGCATATCGACATGAATAGTAAAGAGTAAGAGAAAGTAAATTTGTTTAAAAACCGCTATAGTTTCTATGGCGGTTTTTTTGTGTTTAAAAGTGAATATTTTTAAATATAACAAATTGCAAGAATCGGTTTATATTTGCACGCCTTTTAAGATAGTGATGATGGTTTATCTCGCTTTCGCAAAAGCGCAATAACAACAAACATTACAACACATGAAAGCAGGAATAGTAGGATTACCTAACGTGGGAAAATCTACCCTTTTTAACTGTCTGTCTAACGCCAAAGCACAAAGTGCAAACTTTCCGTTCTGTACCATAGAACCTAATGTAGGTGTGGTAAATGTACCGGATCCTAGATTAAAAAAGTTAGAAGAGCTAGTTAATCCAGAGCGTGTGATTCCAGCAACTGTAGAGATTGTGGATATCGCTGGACTAGTTAAAGGAGCAAGTAAAGGAGAAGGATTAGGAAATCAGTTTTTAGGTAATATACGTGAGACAGATGCTATCATTCACGTATTGCGTTGTTTTGATAATGATAATATCATACACGTAGATGGTAAAATAAACCCTATAAGTGATAAAGAAACTATCGATATAGAGTTGCAGTTAAAAGATCTAGAAACTGTAGATAAAAAACTAGAAAAA
Source organism: Nonlabens ulvanivorans (assembly GCF_000732625.1). Lineage (GTDB taxonomy): Bacteria > Bacteroidota > Bacteroidia > Flavobacteriales > Flavobacteriaceae > Nonlabens > Nonlabens ulvanivorans. The sequence goes on along the minus strand of NZ_JPJI01000026.1, from coordinate 128,849 downwards.
GTAAAACGTGCTGCTCGTACAGGTAACAAAGAAGCTCAAAAAGAAGAAGAGGCTTTAATGAAAGTTAAAGATGCTTTAGAAGCTGGTAAATCTGTACGTACGATAGAATTTGATGAAGCTATTCATGATGAGTTTATCAAGCCTTTACAATTTATCACAGATAAGCCTGTATTGTATTTATGTAATGTTGATGACGCATCTGCAGTGACAGGTAATGCATATGTTGATCAGGTACGTGAAATGGTAAAAGATGAAAATGCTGAAGTACTCGTTCTAGCTGTAGGAACAGAAGCAGATATTGCTGAACTAGATGATTATGAAGAACGCGAGATGTTTCTAGCCGATATAGGTCTAGAAGAGGCAGGAAGTGCAAAGTTGATACGTAGTGCTTATAAATTGCTTAATCAGCAAACTTATTTTACTGCTGGAGTAAAAGAAGTGAGAGCATGGACCGTAAAAATCGGAGCAACAGGACCACAGGCTGCTGGTGTCATCCATACAGACTTTGAAAAAGGATTTATACGTGCAGAGGTAATCAAGTATGATACCTTTGTAGAATATGGATCGGAAGCAAAAGTAAAAGAAGCAGGAAAACTTAAGATAGAAGGTAAAGATTACATCGTGCAAGATGGTGATGTAATGCACTTCTTGTTTAATGTTTAAAAATTAAATCTCGAGGTTCAACTCGAAATATAATTGATGAAAAAAACCGAATCTACTTTATGTAGATTCGGTTTTTTATTGTTTTAGATGCTTCATCAGTTTATCTCTTAAAAACTCATTTTGGCATTTAATAATTGAAATAACTTCTCAGGATCTTTACTTAACAGGATAATACTTTTAGAAATTCCATTATGATCAAATTGAATTTGGATTTTCATACGATTTCTCGATACTGACTTCAAGTTTTGTATTGGTATTCTATGAAGTAAGTCAAACCTGTCTGCAATACTTGCCATAAAGGTGTTTGTAGTAATCCATAATTCTTCATCAGTAACTCTTATTCTTAAAGCTTTATTTGCACCGCCATATTTTGTAATAAAAGATTTTGTTGAATAGCCAGAAGCACCATCTTCTTGATAGATAAAATTGGAATTATCCAGTTTAGGAAAAGGTTTTAGCGCTTTTCTACCGTCAATTACAAATTTTGTACAGATCAAAATAGCTGCAATTAGCCATATGATTAAGAAAATATACTGTGGTTGCATCGATTATTCTTCTTCATCTACAGGAGCGCAGGTCTCTACCCAAAGTGCTTCCACTTTATCACGAGCCCATTGGGTACGCCTTAAGAATTTTAAACTTGACTTTATAGTAGGATTAGTATTAAAAGAGTTGATTCTTATACGGTCGCCCAGCTCATCCCAGCCAAATTTCTCTACGAGATCTTCAACGATTTGAGCCAGTTTAATGCCGTGTAATGGGTTGTTGGGTTGTGTGCTCATAGTTATTCCTCCATAAAATCCATAGATTCCTTAACACCGCTAGATTTGCCTGACTCGCTAACACGTACGTAGAAATAAGAATCATAATCGTTATCATCTAATGGGTTATAAATACTATCGTTTTGAAGTTGGTTAGTGTACTCATTAATGGTGTTGCTATGACCAAAAAGCGCAACCGTTTTACCTCTATATTTTTCTAGTAAATCAAGTGCCTTAACCGTGCGCACATCATAGATTTCCACATCCATGTCGTGTGCTGCAGCAAGTGGTGCAGCGGTCGCTTTGGTACGTTTGTAATCAGAGCTTATGATGTTGTCTACATTTTTAAGGAAAAAGTAATTTACCCATGCATCAGCACGTTTTTTTCCTTCCTCAGTAAGTTCTGGATCGCTACCTTGATCAGTACGTTTTTCTGCATGTCTTATAAAATAGAAAGTAGTGATTCCTTGATTGTCAACTGGTTCACCTTGTTTAGGGCCTGTATTACAAGACAATAGACTTAAGAAAGTGAGTAGTAATAATAACTTTTTCATGATTTTTTAATAAAGCTTAAAACTACTGCTTTTTAGACTTTTATGGTGTCTAGATAGCTGTTGATATTTATCCACAATTGAATTAAGAATGATGTTAATTAATTTCGCTTTCGCGAAAGCGAAATTCAAACAGATATACTTATATTTCGGGAAAGACTGCAGAATTAATTTATGGCTGAAAACACGCAATATACAGAGGATAACATCCGCTCACTGGACTGGAAAGAACACATCAGAATGCGTCCTGGAATGTATATCGGGAAACTGGGCGATGGATCCAGTGCAGATGATGGAATTTATATTTTAGTTAAAGAAGTCATCGATAACTCTATTGATGAATTTGTAATGGGATCTGGTAAAACCATTGAGGTCTCTATACAAGGTGAACGTGTGACTGTACGTGACTATGGTCGTGGTATACCACTGGGTAAAGTTGTAGATGTTGTTTCTAAAATGAATACTGGTGGTAAATATGATAGTCGTGCGTTTAAAAAGTCTGTAGGGTTAAATGGAGTAGGTACTAAGGCTGTAAATGCGCTATCGAGCTATTTTCGTGTAGAATCTACCAGAGATGGGAAAAGCGCCAGTGCCGAGTTTTCTCGAGGTGAATTGAATGATCAAGAGATGTTAGAAGAGACATCGCGACGCAAAGGAACTAAAATGACCTTTGTGCCCGATGGCGAGATTTTTAAGAATTTTAAATTCCGACCAGAGTACGTAGCGCGTATGTTGAAAAACTATGTGTACCTCAATCCTGGATTAACCATTATGTTTAATGGTGAAAAATTCTTTTCTGAAAATGGTTTAAAAGATTTACTGAGTGAAAATATTTTAGACACTGATCGTTTATATCCTATAATTCACTTAAGGAGTGAAGATATTGAAGTAGCAATTACTCATAGTAGAACGCAGTATAGTGAAGAATATCACTCTTTTGTAAATGGTCAAAATACAACACAAGGAGGAACGCATCTAGCCGCTTTTAGAGAAGCTCTTGTGAAAACGGTAAGAGAGTTTTATGGTAAGAACTATGAGGCCAGCGATATACGTAAATCTATAGTCAGCGCTATTGCGATAAAAGTTATGGAGCCTGTCTTTGAATCACAGACTAAGACTAAGCTAGGATCTACAGATATGGGTGGTGATTTACCTACCGTACGCACATTTATAAATGATTTTTTAAAAACTAAACTAGATAATTACCTTCATAAACATAGCGATGTTGCAGAGGCTTTACAACGCAAAATAGTTCAAGCGGAACGTGAACGTAAAGAGCTCTCTGGAATAAGAAAACTAGCAAAAGATCGTGCTAAAAAAGCAAGTCTACACAATAAAAAGTTACGAGATTGTCGTGTTCATTTAACGGACAGTAAGAAAGAAAATAATCTAGATAGTACCTTATTTATTACCGAAGGTGATTCGGCTAGTGGATCTATTACAAAATCTCGTAACGTTAATACACAAGCCGTTTTTTCCTTGCGTGGTAAACCACTTAATTCTTATAACATGTCTAAAAAGATTGTTTATGAGAACGAAGAATTTAACTTGTTACAGGCGGCTCTCAATATTGAAGACAGTATGGAAGATTTGCGATATAATAAAATCGTAATCGCCACTGATGCAGATGTTGATGGAATGCACATTAGATTACTACTTATCACATTCTTTTTACAATTCTTTCCAGAATTGATAAAGAAAGGACATATTTATATTTTACAAACGCCTCTTTTTAGAGTACGTAATAAGAAAGAAACTAGATATTGTTACACACCAGAAGAACGTGCAGCTGCTCTAGCAGACTTAGGAAAAAATCCAGAAATCACCCGATTTAAAGGACTAGGTGAGATCAGTCCTGATGAGTTTAAGCACTTTATAGGTGAGGACATGCGTCTGGATCCTTTAATGCTAGATGATAATATGAGTATTGAAGATTTACTACGTTTTTATATGGGTAAAAACACACCGGATCGTCAAGAGTTTATCATCGATAATTTGAAGGTAGAACTTGATATAATTGAAGAAGATACTGTGTAGTACGCTTTCGCGAAAGCGTGATTAATCTAACAACTGTTAACCGATAACCGTTAACTAACAAATGAGTGAAGAAAACGAAGAATTAGAGCCAATCCATGAAGGCGAGATCATAGAACCTACGGAGAGCATTACTCGTATTACGGGAATGTACAAGGAATGGTTCTTAGATTATGCGAGTTATGTAATATTGGAACGTGCGGTACCAGCGATTGAAGATGGTTTTAAACCTGTTCAAAGACGTATTATGCAGTCTATGAAAGATCTAGATGATGGACGTTATAATAAGGTAGCAAACATTGTAGGTCATGCCATGCAGTATCATCCACATGGAGATGCTAGTATCAGTGACGCCATGGTACAAATAGGGCAAAAAGACATGCTCATAGACATGCAAGGAAACTGGGGAAATATCTTTACAGGCGATCCTGCAGCGGCTTCTCGTTATATAGAAGCAAGATTGTCAAAGTTTGCGCTAGAAATTCTTTTTAATCCTAAAATTACAGAATGGCAATCCAGTTATGATGGCCGTCGTAAAGAACCTGTTAACCTACCGGTAAAATTCCCGTTACTACTCGCACAAGGTGCTGAAGGAATCGCAGTAGGACTAAGTACTAAAGTGTTACCACACAATTTTATTGAGTTAATAGATGCTTCTATAAAGCATTTACAAGGTAAAAGATTTACTATATATCCGGATTTTCCGACTGGTGGAGAAATCGATATTTCTAATTATAATGACGGTTTGCGTGGTGGTAAAGTGCGTGTGCGCGCAAAAATGCACGCACCAGATAAGAATACGATAATCATCACTGAAATACCGTATTCAACAAATACAAGCTCTTTAATCGACTCGATTTTAAAAGCCAATGATAAAGGCAAGATTAAAATCAAAAAGATAGAAGACAACACCGCTGCCGATGTGGAGATCATGATTCATCTTCATGCTGGAATTTCTCCAGATAAAACGATGGACGCCTTATTTGCTTTTACAAATTGTGAGTCCAGTATCTCTCCACTAGGTTGTGTGATAGAAGATAATAAACCATTATTTGTAGGTGTTACAGAGATGTTGCGTCGCAGTGCAGATCATACTGTTGATTTATTAAAACAAGAGTTAGAAATACAACTTGATGAAGTAGAAGAGCAGTGGCACTTTGCATCATTAGAGCGCATTTTTATTGAGAATAGAATTTATCGCGATATTGAGGAAGAGGAAACATGGGATGGAGTTATCACTGCGATTGATAAAGGATTAAAACCGCACATAGGTCATTTAAAAAGAGCTATTACTGTAGATGATATCACGAGATTAACAGAGATTCGTATTAAACGTATTTCAAAATTTGATATTGATAAAGCACAGCAAAAAATAGATGCTCTTGAAGAACGTATTGCACAGTTGAAGCATCACCTAGAGCATCTTATTGAATATGCGATTGATTACTTTAAATCTCTCAAAAAGAATTATGGAGAAGGAAGAGAGCGTAAAACAGAGATCAAGACCTTTGACGATATCGTAGCTACAAAGGTAGTGATGAGAAACACTAAGCTCTACGTAAATAGAGCCGAAGGCTTTATAGGTACTTCATTAAAAAGAGACGAGTATGTTACCGATTGTGCAGACATAGATGATATCATAGTATTTACTAAAGATGGAACGATGATGGTGACTAAAGTAGATGCTAAAACCTTTATTGGTAAAGACATTATTCATGTTGCTGTCTTTAAGAAAAAAGATAAGCGTACCATATATAATGTGATTTATCGAGATGGTAAAACAGGACCTAGTTATGTAAAGAGGTTTGCCGTAACGAGTATGACCAGAGATAAGGCATATCCTATGGGTAAAGCAGATAAAGGATCTCAGGTACATTATTTTAGTGCAAATCCTAATGGAGAGGCTGAGGTTGTAAGTATAAATCTGCGCCAGCAAGGAAGTATTAAGAAAGTAAAATGGGATTTAGATTTCTCTGAGATTCTAATTAAAGGTAGAGCATCCAGAGGTAATCAAGTGACTAAGTATAACATTAAGAAAGTAGAACTTAAAGAAGAAGGTGTAAGTACCTTGAAACCACGTAAAATTTGGTTTGATGATACGGTACAACGTTTAAATGTTGATGGAAGAGGTGAGCTTTTAGGTGAATTCAGAGGAGAAGATCGATTGTTAATTATCAATCAAAAAGGATTAGTTAAAACTATAATTCCTGAGGTAACAGCTCGTTTTGATGACGATATGATAGCTTTAGAGAAGTGGTCTCCTAAAAAACCGATAAGTGCTATATATTTTCATGGGGAAAAAGAATTATTTTACGTTAAGAGATTCTTAGTTGAAAATGAGGAAAGAGAAGAAACATTCCTGCCAGATGTTGAAGGTTCTTATCTTGAAGTTATTTCTACAGACTATAAGCCTGTTGCTGAGCTAGTGTTTAACAAACCCAGAGGTAAAGAACAACCACCTAATGAACCTGTTGATATAGATGAGTTTATAGCGGTTAAAGGAATAGGTGCACAAGGGAACCAGCTTACTAAAAGTAAAGTGAAACAAATTAACTGGTTAGATCCATTACCGTTTGAAGAGCCAGAAACCACTCCAGCGGTTGAGGTCGAAGTTAATGACGAAACGGTAGTGTCTACTACTGAACCTTCAAATGCTAATGCAGCAGCAAAACCTAATAAAGAAGTTAAAGATGATAATGCGCCAGATCCAGATATCGATGATAGTGGACAAGCGAGTCTTTTTTAAAAGTTAATTATTTATCTAATCCTGCTTTCGCGAAAGCAGGATTTTTATTTTTATACCACAATTTATAAACGATGGGAATACTAACTGAATTTAAGGAATTTGCCGTAAAAGGTAATATGATTGATATGGCGATAGGTATCATCATAGGAACAGCTTTCAATAATGTAGTGCAGACCTTAGTGAAAAAAGTATTACTGCCACCACTGTCATATCTTACTGACGGTATCAATTATGAAGACAAAAAATGGGTTTTGAGAGAAGCAAATCCAGATCTAACGGGTGATGCGGCTAAGGCAATCGAAATAGGGTATGGAGAGTTTTTTCAAGTAAGTCTAGACTTTCTTGTAATCGGTTTTACCGTATTTCTAGTAGTCAAAGGAATGAACAAATTACGTAATAAGTCACATGACTCTAAAGATAAAACAGTCGTTACACCTAAGGATATTGAATTACTTTCAGACCTTAAAGAATTGATGAAAGAGCAAAATGAATTGCTATCTAAAAAGTCTTAACATCGGTTAAAAGCATATTGAACCGACTGAAAACGTGTATTTTGTCTTTTATTTTAGCCTTTTGTCTTTTTGTTACATTTTTAATTTGGCGTTACTCATAAAGGGATAAGTAGATAATAAATTTGCATTCCCTATTAATAGCGTTATGAGAATTTTTATTACCCTACTTTTTTTTAGTCTTTCTACCGTTCTTTTTGCTCAAGTCGGAATTAATACTGATAATCCATTTGCAACATTAGATATAAATACAGATACTCCAGCATTACCTAGTACAGGAATACTTATTCCACGAGTAGATGATTTTGCAACTACTAATCCAGACATCAACCAGCAATCTTTACTTGTATATCTTACTACGGCAGTTAGTCGTAACATTACTGGTACAGGATTAGAAAATTATGAACCTGGTTTTTATTACTGGGATAATGCCTCTACAAATTGGATATCTTTTACAGCAGGTGGATCAGGTTGGAATATAGAAGGTAATGATAACATTGACGATACCCAGCATTTTATGGGAACCACCACAGCACAAGATGTAGTATTTAAAGTTAATGATATTCAAAGATTTAGAATGACTGAATCTGGTCAATTAGAAGTATTTGCAGAAGCAAAGTCTATATTTATAGGTGAAGACGCCGGTAATAGTTTTGTGCCTACAGATGCGAGTGGTAGAAAAGGAGAACAGAATGTATTTATAGGTTATCAATCTGGTACTCTTAATACGATTGGGCGTGATAATATGGCGGTAGGTACTTTAAGTCTATCTAAAAATGTAGACGGTAATTTTAATACAGCGATAGGTGATGAAGCTTTGGAGAATTCGGTATCGTCTTCAAATAATACAGCTATAGGTAATGATGCCATGCGTTATGCAACTAGTAGTGCTGATAATACCGCAATAGGAGTTGGATCTCTTGCAAATGCACGCAGTTCAAATCATGTAGCCGTTGGATATCAAGCAGGTAATTCTGTAAGTAACGGTGCAGGTAATACGATTATAGGTGCTAATGCAGATGTGACTGCTGGGAATTTGTCAAATTCTGTTGCAGTAGGTAATCAATCTCAAATAGGTAATAATACAGCTACAGCTATAGGATACCGATCAACTGCGGCTGGTCAAAACTCTATTGCATTAGGACAGTCTAGTTCTGTAACTGCTCAAAATGCTATAGTTATAGGTAGCTTGAGTACTTCAAATGGTTCTAACTCTATCGCTATAGGAGAGTCCGCTAGTGCTAGTAATAATGACGCCATTGCGATGGGAAGTGATGCTATTGTTAATGGTGTGAATACAATAGCTATAGGTCATAACGCTAGTGCCGCAAACTCTAGTTCAATTGCTATAGGATCATCAACAGCAGCACCACAGCAATATGCTATATCTATAGGAGCAAATGCTTCTACAGCATCTACTCGTGCTATTGCGGTCGGATTCAACTCTGAGGCTACAGGTGATAATGCAGCATCTTTTGGTTATCTAGCGATTTCCACAGGAACTAACGCTTTAGCATTAGGTACAACTTCTAAAGCAACCGGTTCTGATGTCATAGCAATAGGTAATAGCGCTACCAATACTTCAAGCAACTCTGTAGCCATCGGTAGTAGCGTTAATAATACAGGTGGTAATAGTGTAACCATAGGTGATACCGCCATCAACACAGCCGCAAACTCTGTTGTTATAGGTTCAAATACAAATGCGACAGGACAAAACTCTGTAAATGTCGGTAGAAATGCAGATACATCTGGATCTAATGCCATTGCCGTAGGAGCAAATACTGATGCGACACTTACAGCAATCGCTATAGGTAGCGATGCACAAGCGCTAGGAGAAAGTTCTACAGTAATTGGAGATGACGCAAAATCTAATAATCTTAATGCAGTTTCTATAGGAAACGAATCTGATGCAAACGGTAATCAATCTATATCTCTGGGTCACAGATCTAGTACTACTGCTACTAATAGTATAGCTATAGGGAATTCTTCTTCTGGAGAAAGTATTTCTGCGGTGGCTATAGGAAATATGGCACGTGCTTCAAAACAAAATTCTATAGCGATAGGAGAAGATACAGATGCTTTAGGAGAAAATGCACTTGCTATAGGAACAGATGCTAATTCTAATGGTGCTCGATCTCTAGCAATTGGCCAAGACGCTTTAAGTTCTTCAGATAGTGCAACATCATTAGGATTCAATTCTGGTGCAAGTGGAGCTTTAAGCACCGCAATAGGAGCCGAAGCAAAAGCAAGTGCAAACAATTCATCTAGTTTAGGAAATAAAGCAAATGCCTCTGGTACAGAATCATTAGCACTAGGTTTTGAAGCCAAAGCATCACAAGACACCGCAATAGCTATAGGTAAGAAATCAACATCTAGTGGTGTAGATGCTATCACGATAGGTAACACTGCCACTGCGGTAGGAACTCGCAATATTGCAATAGGTTCTCAATCTAGAGCTAGCAATAGTGCTGCTTCTAACTCAGTTGCAATAGGTACTGGTGCCGTGGTTAAGCACAATAGATCTATTGCATTAGGCGATGGTGCTACCACCACAAAAGATAATCAACTGATATTAGGTAACATTTCTGAACTAGAAGCTGTATCAGCAAATATTAAAACTACGGGAACCATTACAGCAAATAATTTTGTGTCTTCAACAGGTGTTGCTGGTTATGCAGATTATGTATTTGATATCTACTATGAAGGCAAATCAGAATTAAGTAAAACTTATACATTTCCTACTATTGATGAGGCAGAAGCTTTCGTTAAGGCTAATGGACATTTAATAGGAGTGAAGTCTATTGAGGATATTGAAGCTCAAGGAATGACAGTAAATGTTACAGAGACAGCACTGAAAAACTTAGAAAAATTAGAAGAACAATTTCTTTATATAACAGAACTGCATTCTAAATTAAAAACTCAAGAATTAAGAATTCAAAAATTAGAACAATCACTGGAGCGTATTGATGCATTAGAAAAAAGATTGGATGCCTTAAGTAACGATTAGAAGTATTTATATCGCTTTCGCGAAAGCGTAATTTAAAAAGCCCATCTCTAACGATGGGCTTTTTTTATGTCACCACTAAACTATTGTACATAGATTAAGTCAAATAAGAAAACCAATTTATATGAAAGCACTTAAATCAGTAGCAATAGCAGTAGGAGTTGTAGTATTAACGAGTTGTGGTTCAACAAATACAACTGAAGAAGCAGCAACTTCTAAAAATGGAGAAAAGCCTGATGCGGCAACTCTTATACAGCAAATGGATACAAATAAAGACGGAAAATTATCTATAGAAGAGGTGCAAGGACCGCTCAAAAATGATTTTGATAAGATAGATACAGATGATGATGGTTTTCTATCACTAGAAGAGCTTAAAAACGCTCCAGTACCAGAGAGACGTTCTGGTGGACCTGGTCAAGGTGGTAGGCCTAACGGTGGTCGATAAATATGATTACTTCATTAAATAGCGCCGTAAATTAATTATTTACGGCGCTATTTAATTTATGAGTATAAGTGAATGGTCTAATTTATTTTTTCATCCTCTTCTAAAAGATCTGTTGTCTTCTTAGTCTTGATTTTTTTACTTCGCAATTTAAAGTTCAAGAATTCAATGAACATTGAGAAGAAAATAGCAAAGTATAGGTAACCTTTAGGAATTGTACCGGTACTTTGATTAAAGATAACTAGATCGGCCATATGAGCACCTTCAGCAATAAGCATAAACCCAATCAATAATAAAAAGGCAAGTCCTAGAACCTGTACCGATGGATGCTTATTTACAAACTTTCCAACAGGATGAGCAAATACCAGCATAATGATAACAGATATTACGATTGCTATGATCATTAATAGTAAAGCTCCATCTGGATCATCACTCAAACCATTTGTCATTCCTATAGCTGTCAGAATACTATCAAAAGAAAAGACAATATTAATCATAGTGATTTCCATGATAACTTTTGATAGTGCAGATGTTCTCTTGCGTTTGACCTCTCTTTGATCATGTCCTATGTCTTCAACTTTTTCATAAATCTCTTGAGTAGATTTATATAATAAGAATATACCACCAGCGATAAGAATTAAAGACTGCCCAGATATGGATCCGTGAGCCCAGCCCCAATCAAATATAAACCATGGAGCCTGTAGAGATATCAAAACGCTAATCCCAAAGAGTAGTGCGATACGTAAAATCATCGCAAGCGCTAAACCTATGTTAGTAGCTTTCTTTCTTTGATCTGCTGGTAACTTGTCTGCCGCTAGGGAAATAAATATGATATTATCTATACCTAGTACAATTTCTAAAAATATCAATGTTACTAAAGCGATCCACGCGTTTGCACTTGAGAAAATTTCAAACATAATATGTGATTTATTTTTTTACGGCAGTACCTTGATACGTTTGTTCACGACCAGATTGTTTAAATTCAAATGTATAAGAATCTTCAGTCGTGTTTAATATTCTAAAAAGATAAGCTCTACTATCTGCATTTGTTTTTGGATTGATAGGAATAATTCTCCACTCACAATCATTTATCCACTCTACTCGAGAACTGTCAATAACACCTTCATAGGTTTCAATTTGGAATTCTTCTGTTCTTGTAAAAGTTGTTTTCAATAATTTACCACCACTTTCTTGTTCCCATATAAAGGTACCTGTTCTGAAATTTGAACAATCTCTTTCAACTTGATAACATGAACTAGTCATCAAAACTAACATAAGAATTCCTAAAATACGCATCTCTTATTTTTAAACAAATTTAAGCAATAGCTCATCTATTCTGGGAAGTAATCTTTAAAACTTCCGTCACTATACAAGACGATTATTTTTGATATATTTTTCCCTTTAATTAATGTTTCCGTTTCTTTGGTGATCTCGGGTTTTGGAGTGGAAAATAAATCTGGTGATGGAGTGACTGGTGGATTTACAGCAGCGGTTGTTTCAATTTTATCTTCTTTTTTAACGGTAGGAGCTACTGGTTGAGCAGCAGGAGTCTCAATCATTTCCTTTTTAGGGTAAGAACCTTTACCGTTTAGTAACCAATATAGATCTACCTCTGGAAATTGATCTACAATATTCATGACTAGATCTAGACTAGGTTTGTTACGTCCAGATAAAATATGTGAGATTGAACTGCGACCTACGTGTATAGCTTCTGCAAATGATGATGCGTTCAAATCATTTTTTTCCATGATTTTATGGATTCTCTTTGTAAAATCAGCTGAATTGACCATGTGTTACATTTGTAAACAAAAACAGTGTTGTTTTATTGTTTACAAAACTAAACAATATGTGCGTCATACGCAATACGTCCTTATGATTGTAGGTTTATAGTTGAATCTTTAGTATACTTGGGTATAATTAATCTACTGAATTAAAGATTTTTACTATATCAAAGTGTAGTTATAATGGTATGTGGTAATGTTCCAGTGGTAAGGTCTACAGTTCAACAATTGATATTGATTACAGTTGTAAACAATTCAATGCATCGTTTTGTTTACAATTGTAAATTAAAAGGTGTTTACATGTGTAAACTGCGGATGAGTTACATTTGTATCATTTATTTTGTCACAATGAATACAACCTGCTTTAATACTAACGTCATGGCACCTGTTCTCGATAAGCGTTACTTTATATATGAAGATTTTATTAGTTCCTTAGATACTCTTATAGGTAGTTTTAAGGGGTATCACTCTATTAAAAGTGAACTAGGGAAATCTGTTTTAGGTAATTCTATTTATAATGTGCAATTAGGATCTGGTTCAATTAAAATATTGATGTGGTCACAAATGCATGGAAATGAATCTACCACTACTAGAGCGTTGATTCCTTTTATGGATTGGTTTGTAAAGTCAGATAATTTTAAAAAATATTCATTATACATAATTCCTGTCTTAAACCCAGACGGATTAAAGAGATGGACCAGGGAAAACGCAAATTCTGTAGATTTAAATCGAGATGCTCAGAATCTTTCTCAGCCAGAAAGTGTTCTTTTAAAAACTGCATTTGAGGTTTTTCAACCTGACTATTGTTTCAACCTTCATGATCAAAGAACGATCTATGGAACACCAGATGGAAGTAAAGGAATTCACTGTTCTTTCTTATCTCCTGCAGCCGATGAATCTAGAGAGGTGACACCTGCACGTTTAAAAGCAATGAATGTTATCAATCAATTAATTGATTGTATTAGCCATGATTCAAATCACATCATAGGTAGATATGGAGATGGTTTTAATGCAAATTGTGTTGGAGATACGTTCCAATCTCTAGGTGTTCCTACAATACTATTTGAGGCAGGACAGGCAGATGATGATTATTATCGTACCGAAACTGTTCATTCCATATTTAAGTCATTACAACGTGCTATTGAGGTTATTGCGTCAAGTGATGATGTAGATTCTCAAAAAGTGCTTAGTGAGTATCATTCGATTACTCCAATAGAAACTAACTTTTGTGATATTCTCATAAAAAATGTCCCATCAGGTAAAAGTACAGTCGATTTATCTATAATGTATCGAGAGGTTTTGAGCGATGATATTCTTTACTTTGTTCCGTTTCTTACTGGTGTTAATGATGCTACAGTAAAAAATGCGCATCGCATTATAGATATGAGTTTAATTGATGCCGTTGTTGACTTTGAGATATCTACAGGGCAAAAGATTATTAGTAATAGTTTAGATATTCAGATTTTCTATTAATTATATGATAAAACTGACTTTTTGTTCGGGTTTATCTTAGTTTTTTGTGTTTTTTTGTAAATAATTGATAAAATAAAGAAATGGCAAGGATTGACGACATAGATAAGCAAATACTTGATGTGTTAATTGAAAACACGAGAACACCTTTTACAGACATCGCAAAGCGATTAAATATATCGGCAGGAACAGTTCATGTACGAGTTAAAAAGATGGAAGAAAGTGGAATAATAAAAGGATCTTCTCTAACTGTGGACTATGAGCAATTGGGATATACATTTATCGCATATATAGGTGTCTTTTTAGAAAAAACGTCACAGACTCAATTTGTAATCAGTCGTATTAAAGAGATTCCTTTTGTTACTGTAGCGCATATTACGACAGGTAAGTTTAATATCTTTTGTAAAATTAGAGCTCAGGACACCACTCATGCAAAAAAAATTATTTTCTTGCTTGATGATATTGAAGGAGTTAGTCGTACAGAAACCATGATATCGTTAGAAGAAAGCATTAACGATAAGAAAAGATTACTTCATAAAGTTTTTCAAGACCTTTAAATAATGACTCGTAAAGAAATTCAATCAGAAGAGTACAATAGCTACTACGATCATTATTTAAATTTAGTACCAGAGGCAGCAACCATTGATACGATTCTTGAAACTAGTTTAGAGGATACCTTACATTTTATAAAAGCGATAGACAAGCCTCTAGACACTACATATGGAGAAGGAAAGTGGTCGATAGGTGAGGTGTTGATGCATAATATCGATACAGAACGTGTGTTTGCTTATCGAGCCCTTAGATTTATGAGAGGTGATGTAACACCTTTACCAGGATTTGATCAAGATGTATTTGCTAGAGATTATAAAAATTACGCTTTCGCGAAAGCGGATCTATTAAATTCTTTTCAAGCTACTAGAAACGCTACTATTGATTTATTTAAGTCTATTACGGTAGATCAACTTATGATTAAAGGTATTGCAAGCGATAGCGCTATGAGTGTACGTGTGATTCCTTTTTTAATTGCTGGTCACAATAAGCATCACGAAAACGTGATAATGGAGCGGTATTTAAGTTAATTTTTGCTAAATCGGTAAAATTTAAGAGCCTGCTAAGTAAATCTTAGCAGGCTCTTATTATATAAACACATGGCAGTATGTGACTTTTGTAGAGAATTTAAAAATAATATATACCATGAAAAAGAAAGTAGCCATATTAGCCACAAACGGATTTGAAGAAATAGAATTAACCAGTCCTAAAAAAGCATTAGAAGATGCAGGTGCGACTGTACATATTATAAGCCCTTCAGGAGAGTCTATAAAGGCGTGGAATGACGGAAATTGGTCAGAAACGTATAAGGTAGATCATGCAGTGTCAGATGTGTCCGCAAGCGACTATAACTCTTTGATGTTGCCTGGCGGCGTATTGAATCCAGATCAATTAAGACAAGATGATGCATCCATAAGATTTATCAAAGACTTCTTTAAACAACATAAGCCAGTAAGTGCAATTTGCCACGGTATTCAACCCTTGATAGATGCTGGCGTATTAAATGGACGTAAGTTAACATCTTACCCATCGTTGCAGAAGGACATTGAAAACGCAGGAGGAAATTGGGTGGATGAAGAAGTCGTCGTTGATGAAGGCTTTACAACGAGTAGAACACCTGATGATTTAGATGCATTCAATGCAAAGCTTGTAGAAGAAGTAAAAGAAGGTAAACATGAAGAACAACATGCGTAATGTTATGTTGGATATAAATAAAAAAGGCTCGCATTTTGCGAGCCTTTTTTATTTATATAAAGTAAGTGCTTTTATTGATTAAGCATTACTGGCATCACAAGCATAGTTACATGTTCACCTTCATCTAGACCATCTACTGGTGTTAAGATTCCAGCTCTATTAGGCATAGACATTTCAAGAGAGACATCTTCACAGTTTAAATTGTTCAACATTTCAATTAGGAAACGACTATTAAAACCTATTTGCATATCATCTCCTTGATAATCACAAGTAAGTCTTTCATCTGCCTTGTTGCTGTAATCTAGATCTTCTGCAGATATGTTTAACTCTGCACCAGCCATTTTAAGTCTGATTTGGTGAGTTGTCTTATTAGAAAAGATACTTACACGTCTCACAGAGTTTAAAAATTGATTACGGGTAATCACTAATTTATTAGGGTTTTCCTTTGGAATAACGGCTTCATAGTTAGGATACTTACCGTCTATTAGACGACAAATTATACTCGTTGAGTCAAACGTAAATTGAGCATTACTTTCATTATATTCTATTAAAACCTCTGTCTCACTACCTTGTAACATTGATTTTAAAAGATTCAAGGGCTTTTTAGGCATAATAAATTCTGCTGTTTCACTAGCAGATAAATCTTCTCTACGGTATCTTACTAATTTGTGAGCATCTGTCGCTACAAAGGTTAATGAGTCTGTTGAGAATTGAAAGAATACACCAGACATTACTGGTCTAAGGTCGTCATTTCCAGCAGCAAAAATGGTTTTATTTATTGCAGTTGCTAGAGTATCACCTAGTATAGAAGTACTACTCGGATCTGTTAAACTTACCGCTTTAGGGAATTCCTCACCATTTGCACAGGCTATTTCAGAACTACCTTTATCATGGCTTACTGTCATGATACCATTATCTGCACTGAAAGTAAGCGGTTGTTCAGGGAAAGTTTTTAAAGTATCAAGTAATAGCTTTGCAGGTATAGCAATGCTGCCGTCATCTTCACTTTCAACTTCTAGGGCGGTAAGCATGGTTGTTTCCATGTCTGATGCAGATACTTTAAGCTCTTTACCATTTAACTCCAATAAAAAGTTATCTAATATAGGTAAGGTGTTGTTACTGTTAATAACGCCACCCAACATTTGAAGGTGTTTCTGTAAATAAGAACTTGAGACAATAAATTTCATATTGTGTTATGCTTTTGTGATACTATTATAGCTTATTTGTGTCATTAGAATTAGTTAAATACAAACCAATTGTAATTTTTTTACGTATTTTTCGACTCTAATACAGTAATTTCTGCAAAGATATTTTAATATCGATAAAGCTGAAAGATACTTATTAACAAAAGAACCCTACTTATAAATAAAAACATGAAAAAGACTACACTTATCCTTGGATTAGCTTTGCTTAGTTCAGGTCTTTCTTTTGGGCAAACCGCTGAAGAGCGTGCACAAATTACAAAAGATTATGATCAAGTAAAATTAGAAGAGCTAAGACTAGAATTCCAACAGGAATATGAAATAAGAATGGAACGTGCCACACGTCTTGCAAAAGAGAATGGATGGCCTCTACGTAAATCGTTCGAAGATGGTTCTTCAGGTGCATTATATGATGTTATTGACAATGAACCTATTTATATGTCCACAGATAATCGTATTGCTGGATTAATGCAAGGTGCAAATGAATTGTGGAATGGTGGATCTTTGGGAATTAATATAGAAGGTCAAAACATGGAAGTTGGCGTTTGGGATGGAGCTAGAGTACTACAAACTCATGAAGCTTTAATAGGGCGAGTGGTTGCAGGAGAAGCTCCTGTTTCCTCAGGAGATCCTGACGATGATGACCATGCAACTCACGTAACTGGAACTATTGTAGCAAATGGTCCTGATAATAATGCCATAGGTATTGCTCCGCAGGCAACTGCAAAGTTTTATAATTTTACTAATGACAATTCAGAAATGACGACTGAAGCCAGTAATGGTATGTTAATTTCTAACCATAGTTACGGTATACCTTCAGGTAATGTTAATCGTGTCTTTTTAGGTCGTTATGGAACTGAAGCAGCAGCAGTCGATAACATCACTTTCAACGCACCTTATTATTTACCGGTTATGTCTGCTGGTAACTCTCGAAATACAGGAGTTAACACAATGGACAATGGTTATGACCTTTTAACAGGTGATAAACTTTCAAAAAACGCTATGATAGTTGGTGCAGCGGTGGGAAATCCTAATTATGCGAGTCCTGCATCAGTTCCTATGTCTTCATTTAGTTCTTGGGGTCCTGCTGATGATGGTCGTGTGAAGCCAGACATCACTACTAAAGGTGTTAACATGTATTCGTCATATTATAATCAAGGGAATTCTGGATATGCCACTATAAGCGGTACAAGTATGTCAGCTCCAGCAGTATCTGGTGGATTAATTTTATTGCAACAATATTATAACTCTTTAAACTCTCAATACATGAAGTCTGCTACTGTTAAAGGTTTAGCCCTTCACACGGTGAAAGAAGCAGGTACTTTTGATGGTCCTGATTATCAATTTGGATGGGGACTTCTAGATACAGAGGCGGCAGCGTTAGCAATTCAGAATGATGGTAACAGTTCTTCAATCGAAGAATTATCATTGGCAAATGCAGCCACGTATACAAAGTCTACTTTTTCAGTATCAGGTGGAAATGATTTAGTAATATCAATTTCTTGGACTGACTTTAGGTCGTTGCAACCTTTCCCAAATTCTGATATAACTACTGAGGACCCAACACGCCCTGCGATTACAAATGACTTAGATTTAGTGGTAACTGATGCATCAGGTAATACATATTATCCATGGAGTTTAGATCCTGCATCACCAGCTGCAGCTGCTACTAATATTGCTCCTAATAACGTTGATAATTATGAAAAAATTGAAATTGATAATGCTTCTGGAACATACACAGTCACTGTAACACACAAAGGAAATTTGTTTTTTGCTCCACAAGCTTTTTCTCTGATTATCACAGGTGCAGATCCAGCAACATTCTCTAACAAAGAAGATCAATTAGACAGTTTTAGTATTTATCCTAATCCAGCAACAGATCACTTTACCGTAGCATTTAATAATCAGTTATCTGGTGATAAAATTAATGTCAATGTTTATGATGTTTTAGGACAAGAAGTAATGTCTAGATCATTTGACAACAATGGTTTATTTGAGCAACGTATTTCTACGGCCGACTTAAATTCTGGTATCTATCTTGTAAGAGTTGGAAATGGTATAACGGCAAGTACAAGAAAGTTAATAGTTAGATAACAATATATTCTTACTTTTATTAAAAACCGCTTCAAGTTAAATGAAGCGGTTTTTTTACATCTTTAATTTATGATACATAAAGAACTTCTTACCTTTCTTACTTCACTAGAAAAGAATAATAACAGACCATGGTTTGAGAATCACAAACCTCAATTCCTGGAACTAGATAGTGCTTTTAAAAACAGTATTAATGAAATTACCGACTTGCTAAATCAGCATGATGTAATTGAAAAGTCTAAAACATATAGAATTTATCGAGATATTCGATTTTCAAAAGATAAAACGCCTTTTAAAGTACATAGAAGCGCTAACTGGATGCGTGCTGGTGTAGAGCGCCGTGGCAGTTATTATATGCGTATAAAGCCAGGTAATCATTTGATAGGAGTAGGTTTTTTTGGTCCAGAGAAAGATGATCTTTTAAGAGTACGTAAGGAGTTAGAGGTAGACGCACAAGAATTAAGAGATATTATCGAGGAGCCTCAATTTTTGAAAACATGGGGAACCTTTCAAGGAGAACAGTTAAAGACGGCTCCGAGAAATTTTGATAAGACACATCCAGATATTGATTTGATAAGATTTAAAAGCTATCACTTTTTGAAAAGCTTCACAGATCAAGAAATTCAGAGTCCAGAGTTCTTTGACAATATCAATAAGTCATTTGAAACAGCTAGACCATTCTTAGATTATATGACAGATGTTTTAACGACAGATTTAAATGGTGAATCTTTAATTTAATTGATTTTAAAAATCTTACGAGTCATACCGTTGAAAGTAAAAGAATCACCAGCCGTTAAATTCTTCATAGCCTCATAGATAGGCGCATTAGAAGATATAGCATAGAATTTATCTCCTTCATCAGTTATCAGTTCACCTAAGGAGACACTTATTAAAAACATATTTGAGTCAGTAGTGACTAGAGCACCTTCCGTCACGACCGTTTTACCACTACCGTAAGAGATATTTTCAAAAGCTCTCTTTAACTTCTCGTGTTCATCTTTAAGATTGTTGTATCGCTCAAAATCGGCCATTAATTCACCAGAGCCATCATCATCTTCGGCATCATTACTGGCATCGTTGTCTGCTAGAGAATCGCCTAATTCCTGAACACGCACTTTATAGCGGTCTATACTATTTTGTATAACCTCTTTACACTTATTTACCGCATTGATTTTAAGCATGATATATAAAGTTTTAAGTACTGGATAATCATTATGCTATCCTATGTAAATGTATACTTAAACTTTTATAATTCTACTGGTGGACGTTCAAAAAGTTGAATACTATTTATCAATCTTTCACGTACTAAATTCATCATACGCTTGTTAAGAGCACTAGAGTTCTTAATGTATGCAAGATATTCATTTACAGTGAATTGACCTATAATGATACCTTTAAGAGAGTTACGGAATTTCTGATCTCGATTTACAGCATTCTCGATATAATCTATACGCTTATTAGAGGTCAGCCCAAAAAACACATTCTTATGTTTCTTAATATAATTATGAAAAACGGCTATTAATAAATCGTGCTGTAATTTTGCAATGGGTCTTAGTGTTCTATTTTGAAATTGTTCTTCAATAGACATGTCATCACTTACTCGTGCATTAGGAATCTCAGGTCTTAGTGCTACTAGATATTCGTCTCGATTATTCATGATAGAAGGTTTTTTAAAGTTACTAAGGCTTGTGTTTATTACGCTTTCGCGGAAGCGTAGTTTCTCAACAACCTTATCAACACTAATTTTATAGTCGTTAAACTCGTGTAAATCTTGCCTTCTTTAGATTCAATAATCAGTATCTTTAAAATAAAAAAGTGATACAGACAATCAATCCATATAACGGTCAAGAGCTCAAAAAATATCAAGAAGATAATTCAAAAGCAATAGAGGAAAAACTAAACAACGCACAAGATCAATTTGAACAATGGCGATTAACAAGCTATGAACACCGATCTCAACTTATATTAAAGGTTGCAGATTTATTGCGCCAGAATACGGATGATTATGCTATTAAAATGACTCGAGAAATGGGGAAACCCATCGCCCAATCTCGAAGTGAACTTGAAAAATGCGCTTGGTTGTGTGAGTATTATGCCGCTAATGCGGAGAGTCATCTTAAAAATGAATATGTAGATACAGATCATTTTAAATCTTATGTCTCCTATGAGCCTTTAGGAGTCGTACTAGCAGTGATGCCATGGAATTACCCATTCTGGCAAGTGATGCGTTTTATAGTTCCCGCGTTAATGGCTGGTAATGTAGGTGTGTTGAAACATGCGAGTAGTGTAATGGGTAGTGCTGTATTGATGGAAGATATTTTTATTGATGCTGGATTTCCGAAAGGTTGTTTTACAAACCTAGTAATAGGTAGTAAAGCGGTAGAAAATATAATCAAAAACCCTATAGTTAAAGCAGTAACCTTAACAGGATCAAAGCCAGCAGGTAGTGCTGTTGCCGGAACTGCGGGAAGTGAGATTAAAAAAACGGTTTTGGAATTAGGTGGGAATAATGCATTAGTGGTATTTAAAGATGCAGATATCGAACAATCTGTCGAGACCTGTGTGGCTGCACGCTATCAAAATACGGGACAAAGCTGTATAGCAGGTAAGAGACTCTTATTGCATGAAGATATTGCAGATGTGTTCATGGAAAGATTCAAAACTGCTGTAAAAGATTTAAAAGTAGGAGATCCTGAAAATGATGAAACCTACATAGGAGTAATGTCTAGAGAAGATCTTGCAGAGGAGTTAGAAGATCTTATGAATAAGTCTATAGAAATGGGCGCAACCCTTGAACTAGGAGGAAAGCGAGATAAAGCGTTTTTTGAACCTACTATTTTAACAGGTGTTACTAAAGATATGCCTGTATTCAAGGAAGAAACATTTGGTCCTTTAATGGCTGTAACAACTTTTAAAAATGAGGATGAAGCTGTTGAATTAGTAAATGATTCAGAATTTGGTCTAGGAGTATCTCTATTTACACAAGATGTAGAAAAAGTGGAAAAACTCGTCTCTAGGTTTGATGATGGTGCCGTATTTGTAAATGCTAAGGTTGCTAGTCATCCTGCATTACCATTTGGTGGAACTGGAATTTCAGGTTATGGTAGGGAATTATCACATTTTGGTATCAGAGAGTTTTGTAACATTAAAACTGTAGTGATTGATAAATAAATTTATGATCATAGTGTAGACTACAATGAGAGATAAACAGTTACTTCATAATGATTCCAGCAATTCAAAAGAAAATCCCAATACAGGCAAACCTGATGATATAGACCCTAAGAAGGTACTAAATAAAAAGTCTTTTATTGAAAAATGGGAGCAAAGTCCTTACTGGTTCGTTAGTGGATCTTATAAAGTACTTCATTCTATCTGGATGGTAGTTATGGCTGTTGGAATGTTTCTGGCGTGGTTAATAGCGTTGCTAGCTACATGATAAAAAAGGTACCCTTAGTAACATTGCATATTGTAGCATTAATATGCATGTTGATGTATGCTGCTGTTCAATTCATGAAGTTAGTACAGTATGAATCTTATCCATTCATTTTTAGTTATCTCAATGATATATTGGTCATCCCTATCATCGCTACTATATGTCTTCATGTACTATGGATGGTAAAAAAGAATTATCAATTACGAATAGGTGTTTTAAGCCTTATAAGTTTAGTGGTTTTATACTCTTATTATTTTGAATACTATCTTCCCTTAAACTCAGAAGGATATACTAGAGACGTTTGGGATATAGGTTGCTATGTAGCCGGAGCTGTAATTTTTTACATCGCTCAAAAGTTGCCCTAGGCTAATCTTTTATTTAATAAATACCACTGAATTCCTATCAATGAAATGGAATTATTAAAAGCACCTTCATCAAGGTGTATTTTAAGATCAGATCGTTTTATTTTAATCAACTCAATATCTTCTTTTTCAGAGACTGCTCCGCCACCTTTTAAAGTCTTTTGAGAGCTGTTGACCTCAGTATAATACAAATAGATTTGTTCTGAGCAGCCACCAGGTGATGGGAAGTAAGTGGTTATCAATTCCAGTTCTTTAGTTTCATAGCCTATTTCTTCTTCAATTTCTCGTTGGGCACAATCCATAGGGTTTTCTCCGTCTTCTACAGATCCAGCTACAAGTTCTAACATCCACGGATGATTACGTCTGGCACTAGGATATCTGAATTGTTTGGTAAATAGAAAGCTATCGGTATCCGTTTCATAAATAAGCACCGCTACGCTATCTCCTCGTTCTAAACAAATACGTGTAGCTTCTATAGATCCACTTTCATTCAATTTATCGTGAGTCACTTGAGCTTCTAGGACTTTGAAAAAGCCGTTGTAGACTGTTTTTTCGTTGTTGATGGAGTGTTTCATGGTTGGATATTAAAAAGCCAGTCACAAAGGACTGGCTTTAAAAATTAAAAAATAACTCTACTGCTTACTATACTTCTCCATATAACGATCATTCAAATCCTTCTGTCTAGTGTTCAAAGAAATATCACGTCCATCAATAAAAGCACGAGTCAATTGATTTCCTCGCATATCTAAGGCATCTCCTTTTGAGATGAATAGGGTAGCGCTTTTACCTTGTTCTAGAGATCCATAATCTTTCTCAATCCCTAAAACAGTTGCAGCATTTAAAGTCACTAATTGTAATGCTTTTTCTGGATCCATTCCAAAACCTACCGTATGTCCAGCATAGAATGGGAAATTACGAGCTTGGTGACGTTCCATATCTCCTGAATTCTCTAATGCGACTAACACACCAGCATCACTTAACAATTTTGGAAACTTGTAAGGCATGTCATAGTCGGCATCATCTCTGGCTGGTAAATCGTGAACTCTACCTGCAAGAACTGGAATGTTCATCGCTACCAATTCTTTAGTCACGTTTTGAGCACCTTGAGCACCAACTAGAACGACTTTTTTTAAACCTTGTTCTTTTACAAATCCTAAAACGTCGCGTATCGCTTTTTCTCCATTCACATGTATATAAGCCGTTGCATTTCCTGCAAGCACTGGTTTTAAAGATGCATACTTTAAATCTTTCTTTCCACTTCCTGTATAAGCACGCGCTGCAGCTAAGAATTGAGTCAATTCATCTACTTCTTTATCATAGTTTTTACTAGGGATAGTAGGTCCTGGCTCATACCAGCTACCAGATCTTCTAAAAGTTCTAGGCCAGTTGATATGTACACCATCATCCACTCGTACTGCGGCATCTTCCCAGTTCCATGCATCCATTTGCATCACACTACTCTGACCAGAAATACGACCACCACGTGGTACTACTTGCGCAATAAGAACACCATTAGGTCTCATGGTTTCAACCACACGACTCTCTGCATTATAAGCAATTAAACTACGTATATGCGGATTATAAGTTCCTATTTCTCTATCATCATCACTCGCTTTTACCGCATCTATTTCTACTAGACCTAGCGTTGTATTACAAGCTATAATACCTGGATAAACATGCAATCCGCTGGCGTTAATGACTTCTCCTTTTGGTTGCATTTTTACAGTTGTAGCATCTGCAACTGTGGTAATTTTACCGTTTTCTATAACGATGACACTATTTTCTATAAGCTCTCCATTACCTATGTGTGCTGTAGCATTCATAATGGTATATGACTTGTTTGCTGCAGGTGCTGGAGTTTGTTGTGCTGCTGCGGTAAATCCTACTACAGCGCATAATATATATATGATTCTTTTCATGATTACCATTCTAGCGTGTTACACTCATAAAGAGTTTTAGTAGATTGTTTTGGCTCTTGTGTTTTGAGTCCTTTATTCTTTGCAGCGATCATTTCATTGATAAGCTGCTGGCGTTCTTCTTTTATGCTTTCGCGAAAGCGTAGATCACGTTCCTTATCAAAAAACACAATCCCATCAATCATAGTAACCTCTGCGGTTGCCGCAACAGATAAAGGATTATCTGACCAAAGAACCAGATCTGCATCTTTTCCTGTTTTAATACTTCCTGTACGATCATCGATATGTAAAAGTTTTGCAGGGTTTAAGGTTACAAATTTCCAAGCATCTTCTTCACTGACGTTTCCATATTTTACTGCTTTTGCCGCTTCTTGATTTAAACGTCTAGACATCTCAGCATCATCTGAATTGATTGCTGTGACCACACCTTGAGAATGCATGATGGCTGCGTTATAAGGTATAGCGTCGTTGACTTCATATTTATAAGCCCACCAATCAGAGAATGTAGATCCACCTACACCATGTTCTTTCATCTTATCGGCCATTTTATAACCTTCTAGAATATGTGTAAATGTATTGATACGGAAACCGTGCTTTTCAGCCACTTTCATTAACATGTTGATTTCTGTCTGCACATAAGAGTGACAAGAAACGAATCGCTCACTTTCAAGAATTTCTAGAATAACTTCCATTTCTTCATCATAGCGGAAGTTCTTTTTTCCTTTAGAATCTGCATATTCTCTTGCACGAGTAAAGTAGTCTTCAAATACTTGTTCTACACCCATACGAGTCTGTGGGAAACGCACACCATTCTGGTAACGCGATTGTTTTACGTTTTCTCCTAATGCAAATTTGATAAACTTAGGACTGTCAGAATAAATCATTTCTTCTGGAGAATAGCCCCATTTCAATTTAATAATCGCACTACGTCCACCTATAGGATTTGCAGAACCATGTAAAAGTTGTGAAGTAGTTACTCCACCAGCAAGATCTCTGTAAATATTTACATCTTCGTGATCTACTACGTCTTCAATAGTAACCTCGGCAGTAGAATTGTGTCCTGCTTCATTGACACCATTATCTATAGCGATATGACTATGTTCATCTATAATACCGCTAGTTAAGTGTTTTCCTGTAGCATCGATTACTCTAGCGTTACTAGCACTAAGGTTTTTACCTATCTTAGATATTTTTCCATTTTTAACCAGAACATCTGTGTTTTCTAAAATTCCATCTTTCTCATTAGTCCATACAGTAGCGTTGCGATACAGTATAGTCTCTTCTTGAGGTTTTGTAGCGCTTCCATAGCTTACATTTGGAAAGGTGAGTGGACCTAAAGTTTTAGTTTCCTTTTTCTTTTCATCCTTTTCTTTTTCATCCTTTTCTTTCTCAACATCCTTAGTTGCGGTAAAAGAAACTTCATTACCATTTGCTAGGTATGCAGTACCTGTCAAACGATCTTCTTTAGATACTTTACTGATCATTCTAGTGAAGGTCTTGTCATCTGCATTTTTTTGAGAAGCTGTAATAGTAATCCAGTTACCATCATAAGCGATTTTCCCACCTAATTTAGTACTGTCTATTTTGATACTTACTTTTTTAGCATCTCCAGAGATATCCATTTTATAAGTGTCTCCTGCGATAAGAGCCGTGTAAGATCCGTCAATATCCTTAAGGTGACGATCTTTAATGACATGCTTAGAGCCTTGAACCCAATTTTCATAAATTTTAGTATCCTTCTCAAATAATGGCCCAGAAGTCATAATGAAGTTAGCGACTTTTCCTTTTTGAAGAGTTCCCACCATATCGCTTACGCCCAAAATCTGTGCAGGTTTTGTCGTCAATGCTGCAAGAGCTTGGTCTGCAGTAAGTCCGTATTCCATTGCCATCTTTAATTTCTCCATCAATTTATCTGGAGTTTTTAATCCTTGACTAGTGATGGCATAATTGATTCCAGCTTTAGAAAGTAAAAATGGATTTGCTGGTGCTTGTTTCCATTCACGCATATCTGCTAAATTTACATACCACTCTTGATACGGGTTAGTCACATCATATGCATCTGGAAAGTTGATAGGTAAAATTAATGACGCATTGGTTGCTTTAATATCATCAATCATTTCATAAGCATCTTCACCACCTACAATCACAAATTGTTTGCCGACACGATCACCCATTTTATCTACTCTCAATACATTCTTCTTATCACCAGCTTCAATAATTTGAACTAAGTTTTTATTAGCGACTAGAGCTTCAAGAGATAGATCGCGTGTAGCACTATTTCCTTTTGAGTACCAGTCTGCATCAAAATGAGTCTGACGCAATAATGCCAGTGTACCCATTAATGAAGTAGGATAAGATTGTCTAGTTTGAACACTACGTTTTAATGAGAAAAAGCTTCCACTTTCTTCTTTAAGAATTCTCATTCCGTCATCACCGTTATTATTAAGAGCTACTAGCATACCAGAACCGCGAGCAATACCGTCATTCATATGTGTTTGCACTGCACCATAACCAGCATCGATCATTTTTTCAGCTTCTTTCTCGTCATATTTATAGAAGTCTAGGGCATCTTGCTCTGCACGGATGTGGTCATTCCAGTAGTAACCTTGACGACTCTCATCATATTGCTGACCGCTACCTGAAGCACGTTTTGCTTTTTCCATTCCAAAATCTGCATAAGGCTCGATAAAAGATGGGTAGATGTAACTTCCATTTGCATCCTGAATAACTGCTCCTGTAGGAACGGTTATACCGCTTCCTATATTCGATATTTTACCATCCTTAAGGATGATAGTTCCATTATTAATAACGGTACCTGGTTGTGTCACTATAGTTGCATTTGTAATTGCAACTACCACCTCACCACGTGCAGAAATGTCGTCATTATTAGGGAAGTATTCCTGTGCACTGGCCATACCATGTACAAGGAATAAGAGTAGTAGAACTCGTTTCATTAATAAAGTTTTTGAAATTAGCTTTTAAAGATAGGTATTCCATTAATCTACAATTCTTAAAAAGTGTTAAGAACTACAGAAAATTCACATCCACTTTTGGTAAATACGAGGATAAAAAATACCCTATATGGGGTATTACCTGCATAATCAATTCCATGTAGTTTTGAAAGACACTTTAAATCAGTTCATTATGAAAAACTTTACTTTAATTATTATGTTTTTGTTCAGCACCTTACTTGTTGCTCAAAACCAATTACTTTCATCTATAGATGAGTATTATGATACAGCGACCAGCCAGTGGATAAATAGCTCTGGAAATAATTATGTCTACGACAGCAATGGTAATTTAACCTCTGAAGAATTTTTGTTTTGGGACACATCTACATCTTTATGGCAACAAGGCTACCAGACTATTTATTCTTATAATGCTAACGGTCTAGCTACCGTGGTTCTAGATCAGAACTACAATAGTACAACCAGTCAGTATGAAGATAGCTATAGGATTACGTATTCTTATAATTCATCAAATCAGTTGATTAGTCAGGTGTTTGAAGAATATGTAGGATCTGCCTGGGTATCTCGTGATCGATTTACTGTAACTTATACTAATGGCGTTTTAACTACTGCTATTATAGAGATTTGGAACGGTTCACAGTACGATCTTGAAGAGCGATTTACTTTGTCTTATAATGGTTCTAATATCACACAATTTCTAATAGAAGATTGGGTAGGTTCTCAATGGGTATTAAGTGAACGCGATTTGATAAATTATAACGGAAGCAATCAACGCACTAATAGAATTTATGAGGAATGGGATGGTACTACTTGGAATGAAACAGATAGAGAAACCTATACCTCAGACACCTTTGGAAATAGAATCTCTACACTTTCATCTGTTATAGGTAACCCATCTCAGGATTATAAGATTGATTTGAACTTTGATATTAGTATACAGCTTAGCACATTAGACCATCCTTTTAAAGATAAAACGGGTATCGATTTTATATATGATGAAAGTCCTTTTGTCAGTAAAGTATTAACTTCAACAGAGTCTCAATATGACTCTGCAGCTATGATCTTTTCACCTAATTATCGTACTACCTTTAATTATAATAGCACTTTATCAAACAGTGATATAGCATTAGAAACTCTACCATTTAAAGTTTATCCCAATCCAACTAGTGAGTTCGTGTTTATTGAAGGACCAGAATTAATACATACGGTTGAATTATATGACATGATGGGAAGAAAAGTTATGGAATCTACAAATGAAAGAATATCGATTCATCATTTACCTAGTGGTTTATATAATTTAATGATCGAAGATATTAATGGATTAAAAAGTGATTTTAAAATTATAAAGAACTAGCCATCTTTAATTCTTAGTATACTGCTTGAACTTTACTATTTATTTGAGCAGTATACTTTATCCATTCACGAGCAACGATACGACATAGCTATAGGTTTTCATCCCATCGGGTTGATTGTTAGCTTTTAAATACTGGTTGTAAGTAGCTTGTGATACTTGCTCAATAACATTATCATCATATGGCGCCCAGAAGTCTCTCAGTTCTTGATAGTTTTTTAAAATACCTGGCCTTAGGTGATCTTTTATTTCTTCAAAAGCTTCAGGATCTTTAGTGTATAGATCGTTCAATAAATACTTCAACCCAAAAATGCTTGCGCTATACTGGAAATGTAAATCTTCGTGATTCAGACCAGCTTGAATGGCTACATAGTTAGCCTCATTTTCTTTTGCAAATCCCAATTGATGAGACATCTCATGCAAAATCAAGACAGGTGTTTTGTAACAATTGATCCATGCATTAGTTTGAGCTTCTCCCGTAATAGGATTCAGGTATCCGCTATATCCCATATGGGTTAACGGCATGGTGAGTAATGATTTTTTAATGCTATTTGGTTTTAATTTTTGTTTCAATTGCGGTTGTGGTAACTTTTCAAATCCGCTGGGTGCGATTTTGAATAGTTCTTTTTGTGTTCGATTAAAAACTACCGGCAAACTATCGACAGGTTGTAAGGATTCATGTAACTCGTTAGAAAAGTCAGCATACGTGGCAACTGTCTTCTTAAGTTGATCAACGGTATATTCTCGTTCAATATTTAGCGTCACATTCAGCGGTTGTCGATAATAATTAAATCCCCATAAAACTTGAAAAGTGAATAAGATGATGTTTAATGAAAATAGGAGTTGCGTATAACGCTTCCGCGAAAGCGTAATTAAATCCTTCTTTGATATCCATAACCATCTTAATATCATTACAATTCCTGCGATGTACATCAGGTCACCAAAGGATATTGGAATCCAACCTAATCCGATGCGCATGGCTTTAGAGATATATGGATATATCCCATTACTGTAATAT
Organism: Nonlabens ulvanivorans; assembly: GCF_000732625.1. GTDB lineage: Bacteria > Bacteroidota > Bacteroidia > Flavobacteriales > Flavobacteriaceae > Nonlabens > Nonlabens ulvanivorans. The sequence continues at coordinate 98,803 of NZ_JPJI01000026.1, read as the reverse complement.
TTTTCGATAAATGATGGGAAATTTCTAAGATTATAATACGTCAGTATTTGTAGAGCCAGAAGGCCTATCGCTATTACTACATGACGTTTTCTAGTTCCGAGCATGGTGCTAAGATACTTTTTAAACTTAAAACTAAATTTAAATCAAAACTTAAAATACTTAGTAACCCTACAACCTAAAAACCCAGTAACTAAACAAACCAAAATCTCTACCTTTGCACTCGCAAAACTTTTCGTCCCATGAACTACATTCTAGCCGACTTTAATAAACATAAAGCTCTTTTACCTTTTACATATACAAGACCGACCAGCGCCATACGTTGCGGAATTTTAACTTTAAAAGAGAAATGGGAGCAAAGGCTAAATGCTAACGTTAGTCATCTGACAGAAGATTATCTACAGACTAAATATCCACTGACTGATACTAATGATAACGTCGTTATTGCGGGAAATATCTTTGCGACAGATGAATTATGTGAAGCAATAAACGCACTGAAATTAGGACAAAAACTAATGTATAACGATACCATTGTAGCTTATCGTGCTGCAGCGGTACATACACCAACTATCGAGTTAACGCAAGTACTTTTTGAAGGTGATTGTGATGGGATTGATCATACCTGGGATATTTTCTCAAAAAATGGAAAAGCATTAGAAGCAGATTTTGAGCTGATTACAAAAGGAAGAACAAGCCAGCCTATACCAGATAATGTACAAGTCATTCATCCAGAGCGTGTATTTATAGAAGAAGGCGCCGTATTAAATTTTACATTTCTTAATGCAAGTAGTGGTTCTATCTATATTGGTAAAAATGCTGAGGTGATGGAAGGTAGTATTATACGTGGTGGATTTGCATTATTAGAGCACAGTGCCACTAAACTGGGAACAAAGATATATGGACCTACGACCGTTGGACCTCATTCTAAAGTTGGCGGCGAGTTAAATAATTCAGTCATCTTTGGCTATAGTAATAAAGGTCACGAAGGATTCTTAGGAAACAGTGTATTAGGCGAGTGGTGCAATATAGGTGCAGACTCTAACACGAGTAATCTTAAAAACAACTATGCTGAGGTAAAACTATGGGATTATGAAACCGGTCGTTTTGCAAAAACTGGTTTGCAGTTTTGTGGTCTTATGTTAGGTGATCATTCAAAATGTGGAATCAATACCATGTTCAATACAGGTACTGTAGTAGGCGTGAGCGCTAACATCTATGGTGCAGGATATCCTCGCAATTTTATCCCGTCTTTCAATTGGGGTGGACCTCAAGGTAATATGACTTACAAGACTAATAAGGCTTATGAAGTCGCAGACGTGGTGATGAAACGTCGTGGTCTTACTCTAGAACAGGTAGATATTGATATTTTGGATGCAGTATTTGAAAAAACTGCCGCTTATAGAAAAGACTAGTTAATTTTTCTATATCTAGACTCACACGCCTCAATACATATATAGCTTATATCCATTGTAAGATTATCTATACTGTATGAGATGGGTAAGTTTAAGGTGCCACAATTTGCGTTGATGGTGCTGTCCATGGTGTTATAAGTTCCATTAGTAGCAGCACTAGTGGTTATGGATATATCGCACACATTTCCATTTGATGTAAAAGTACCGTCTGAATTAAATGTAATGGTTTTATTACTACTAACCGATTGAAAAGTTCCACTACCATCACCAGGATCAGCTAGGTTTGCCACCAGTTGCCAGGTTCCCACGATGTCACTCGTTAAAACATTTCCAGGATCGTCGCTAGAGTCGCAACTGATCAAGAGTATTATTCCTATTAGGGTGAATAGTATTTGTTTCATGGTCTTTTTTATTAAGATGCTACTATTCAAAAATAGTTGCTTTTAACTAGCAAAATACTCAAATCTCTTTTCTTAACTTACGGCTTTAATTCAAGAACATGAAAAGAATTCTATTTATAAGTACTTTAGTTTTGTTTTATTCCGCTTTCGCGAAAGCGCAATCACAATCATCCAAACAAGAATTTAAAGGCTACTATAACTTTACTTACTCAGAAGATAAAGGTAACATACTTCTAGAAGTCAAGGATTTAGATAAGGAATTTCTATATGTTTATTCACTAAGTACTGGTCTAGGATCTAATGACATAGGTCTCGATAGAGGTAAGTTGGGTGATGGCGTTGTCGTAAAATGGGTGAAAAGTGGTCATAAATTACTACTCATGCAGCCCAACCTTAAATACAGAGCGAGTAGTGATAATGATAATGAGCGTGCTTCTATCAATCAAGCATTTGCACAGTCGGTTTTATACGGTTTTGAAATAAAATCACAGAAAGATGGTGTTTACACGATTGATATAACGTCGTTTTTAATGCAGGATACTTTTGGTGTAGCCGCAACACTTAAACGAAACAAAGAAGGTTCTTATAAAGTAGATAAATCTCGCAGCGCTTTGTGGATGGAAAACACAAAATCTTTCCCTGAAAATAGTGAGTTTGAAGCTATGCTCACTTTTACAGGAACACCGACTGGTCGCAACCTAAGAAGCGTCGCACCAGATGCCAAAGCCATTACGGTTATACAACATCACAGTTTTGTAAAATTACCAGATGCTGGGTATGAGCCTCGAGTTTTTCATCCGCGTAGTGGATCTTTTTATGTGAGTTATATGGATTATAGCTCACCGGTTTATGAACCTATTCAAAAGCGTTTTATAACCAGACATCGATTAGAGAAGAAAAATCCTGATGCGGCTATTAGTGAAGTGGTAGAGCCTATTATTTATTATCTAGATCCTGGTACACCAGAACCAGTGCGTAGTGCCTTATTAGATGGAGCTGGCTGGTGGAATACCGCTTTTGAAAGTGCAGGATATAAAAATGCATTCCAAGTAAAAATGTTACCCGATGGCGCAGATCCTATGGATTTGAGATATAATGTCATTCAATGGGTACACCGCAGCACACGTGGATGGAGTTATGGAGCGAGTATCACAGATCCACGAACTGGCGAAATTATCAAAGGCCATGTAAGTCTAGGAAGTTTGCGAATAAGACAAGATTTTATGATCGCTCAAGGTTTACTTAAAGAACCTTTTAAAGAAAATGATGAGAACCACGATAAGATGATGGAACTAGCACTAGCACGTATCAGGCAATTAGGAGCTCATGAGGTAGGTCACACACTAGGATTTGCCCATAATTTTGCAGCTAGTACTAGTGATAGAGCTAGTGTGATGGATTATCCACATCCTAGATTAGAATTAGTTGATGGAGAAATAAGTCTTGATGATGCTTATGATTCAGGAATGGGCGCTTGGGATGATTTAACGGTTCAATATTCTTATGGAAACCCAGATAAGACTCAATCTGAAGAGCAATATTTAAAAGGTGTTATTGATAACGCTACTGCTCAAAATTTAAGATTTATCTCAGACAGCGATTCTAGAGCTGCTGGTGGCGCACATGCTCAGGCACATCTATGGGATAATGGAAGTCAACCTGGAGCAGAACTAGAACGTATGCTAGAAATACGTCAAGTAGCGATGAATCAATTTAGTATTGATAACATCAGAACAGATGAGCCGTTAAGTGTTCTGGAAGATGTTTTTGTGCCCGTTTATTATGGCCATCGTTATCAAGTAGAAGCTACTACAAAATGGATAGGTGGAATGGAATACAACTATGCTACAAAAGGTGATACTGTAGAAATGAGATATCTTTCAAAACAAGAACAAATGAGTGCTTTAAAAGCTCTTTTAAAAACTCTTGAGGTAGAACAATTAATGATACCGACTGATTTACTAGAATTATTTCCGCCTCGTGCTTATGGTTACTACCGTGGTAGAGAAAGTTTTAAAAGTGAAGTAGGCGTGGCATTTGACCCATTGCATGCTGCAGCGAGTAGTGCCGATATGACTTTGAGTTTCTTACTACATCCACAGCGTGTGAATCGAGTGGTTCAAATTAAAGCTATAGAGCAAGATAATCTAGGACTAGAAGAGTTATTACAAAACATAACCGAAGTAGTTTTTGAAAGTAAAACTGATTCAAATTATCAAAAAACCATTCAGCAGCGTGTTCAAGAACGACTGGTCATGCAATTAATAAACGCTCATGCTAACTCACGAACAAATGTAGCGGCTAAAGGTTTAATCAGAAATCAATTGTTAACCATCGACAAGAAACTTAAAAGACTTAAAAATGCCACGGCTCTAGAATTACGTTCTCAAATCGAGCAGTATTTTAAAGATCCAACTAAGTTTAAAGTGGTGAATTTACCTAGTTTACCGGATGGTAGTCCGATAGGTTGTGGTGAGTAGGTTTAATTTGTTTTGTTAACTCTCGTCAAATTCAACATATTCACGGCGTTAGTTTCTAAACCACTGACTTTCTTGCTGATAAAACGTACACTTTCATCATAATAAAGAGGAACGATAGGCGCTTCATTAATGATGATAGAATCCATTTTTATATAGAGTTCCTTACGGTCGGCAGCGTTAGGTAAGGTGAGTGCTTGCTCGTAGAGCTGGTCGTAGGTATCGTTTTTAAAGTGCGTATAGTTAGGTCCGTTAGGAGAAAAGTTTTTAGAATATCCTAGCGATAAATAATTCTCGGCATCGGGATAATCGGCAATCCAGCTCGAGCGGAAGATATCTAGGTTTCCAGCGCTACGGGCTTGACGTAATGTAGATGGTGGCATGACTTCTACAATCGTTTTCACACCTATTTTTTCAAGTTCTTTCTGAATGAATTCACAAAGATCTAGATAATTAGCACCAGTGGTAATCGTAATTTCGGGATTAGTGTCACCAGTTTCCGTAATGTATTGTTGTACTAATCGTTGTGCTTTATGGATATCATATTCATATCCTTTTACCACGCCACCAGCTGGTAATCCGGCAGGAATGAGTCCGCTGGTTGCAGGAATACCTATATTGTTGCGCAAGTACTTGATCATCTTCTCTCTGTCAAATCCTTTATTAATCGCCTGTCTAAGTAGTTTGCTTTGCAGTTCTGGTGTGCTGCTGTCTAGGTATAAGCCTAGATATTCTGTGTTTAGAAATGGAGCTTTTACCAAATTTGTTGTGGAAACGTATTTAGCTTTTAAGTCTCCAGTTGTGGTCAGCAATTCATCTTTATAACTAGGATCTATAGCGTTTATAAAATCCAGATTCCCTTGAGCATATTCTAGGAATTCACTTTGTTTATCGCTTTTAAAAGTGATGGCGACCGCTTCTAGGTAAGGTAATGCTTTGCCAGTGCTGTCTTTTTCGTGATAGTTGTTATTCTTGCGCAGTACCATTTTTACGTTTTCTTCCCATCGTTTTAAATAGAAAGGTCCAGTTCCCACAGGATTTGAACGGTATTCATTACCGTATTTTTCTACAGCTTCTGGTAGTACCACGCTGCAAAACTTCATGGTTAGTAATCCTAAAAAGGCTGGGAATGGCTTTTTTAAAGTAATTCTTAATTGATGCTCATCAATCGTATTTATTGCAGAAACATTAGACATAACCCAAGCACCAGGAGATGCTACCGCTGGATCTGTTAATCGTTCTAGGGAATATTTAAAATCCTGTACGGTTACTTGTCTCGCTTTCGCGAAAGCGTCAAAGTCTTGAAAATAAATATCCTCTCTAAGTTGAAAAGTATACACCAGTCCATCTTCACTAATGTACCATTCACTAGCAAGGTCGGGAACTACCTCGAGGTTTTTATCCAGTTTTACTAAACCATTATAAATTAAATTGCAAGCCCATATATTGCGCTGATCTTTTGCAAATGCAGGATCTAGTGTAGTGATGTTTGCATGTTCATTATATCTAAAAACTGTTGTTTCATCAATAGTAATACTAGTATCACCACAATTGATGAATAGGAGCGACAGTAATAGAAAACAGCAATTTTTAATCATGCTGTAAATATACTTTAACTCTTATTTTTTAATCAATTTTGAGTTACTAAATGAATGAGCGATGCGGCGTCTGGGATATGTAGACTTTCTTCTTCAGAATTTTTGGAATGTTCTTCTGGCTGGCAAGTGATAATATCCCATTGTTGATTGTGATATTCTAATGCGGTTAAATTTTCTACCCAATCGCCACTGTTGAGGTATAAGGTGCTTCCTTTGGCATTAGTGATGACCCTTTTTTGAGGTTGATGTATGTGACCACAAATAACAGCGTCGTAACCGTTTTCGATGGCTAAATCTGTAGCTGTTTCTTCAAAATCAGTGATGAATTTAACAGCTCCTTTTACTGATTTTTTAATCTTTTGAGAAAGTGAATATCTGTCTTTGCCCATTTTAAGTAAAAACCAATTGATTATTTGATTGATTAAAATCAGTAGGTCATAGCCCCAACCACCCAATTTTGCAAGCCACTTACTGTGTTGAATGGATGCGTCAAAAACATCGCCATGAAATATCCATATTTTTTGCTGATTCAATTCTAGTACTAGTTTATCCACTAAGGTAATATTCCCTAAAATGGTAGGCGAGAATTTGCGTAACATCTCGTCATGATTACCAGTGATATAAGTGACTACAGTTCCTTTACTGGCCATGTTTATAATGGTTTTTAAAACCTTTAAATGCGACTGCGGGAAATATCTTTTTCTAAACTGCCAGATGTCAATGATATCACCATTTAGGATTAATTGCTCTGGTTTAATGGATTTTAAGTAAGCGTTAAGCTCTCTTGCATGACAACCATAGGTGCCTAGATGGACATCTGATATGACAACTATTTTAACGGGTCTTTTTTTCAAGGCTACTCTGTTTGTTCAAAGAAATTATTTCCTTAACGATTCTGTATTAACCTAAGATTAAATGATAGTTAGCATTTAAAGAATAATTTATCGCAACAACTCAATAAGGCTAAGAGTATTAACAGATACCTAACGAATACTTCTTATCTTTGCCGGCCTATTTAATTACCTCTATGTCTACAGAAATCGCTACAAAATCTGTTGCTTTTTATACGCTAGGTTGTAAACTCAACTTTAGTGAAACCAGTACTATTGCTCGTAGTTTTGAGCAAGAAGGATTTGAGCGCGTTGATTTTGAAAAACGTGCAGATATTTATGTAATCAATACCTGTAGTGTTACAGAAAATGCAGATAAGCGTTTTAAATCTATCGTTAAGAAAGCACAACAAGTTAATGAAGATGCTTTTACTATTGCTGTAGGTTGCTATGCACAGTTAAAGCCAGAAGAATTAGCAGCTGTAGATGGTGTAGATCTCGTTCTAGGAGCTACAGAAAAATTTAAAATTACAGATTACCTTAATCAGCTCAGTAAAGAAGAGCCTACTCAGGTTCATTCTTGTGAGATTGATGAGGCAGACTTTTATGTAGGGTCTTATTCTATAGGCGATCGTACTCGTGCTTTTCTAAAAGTACAAGATGGTTGTGATTATAAATGTACTTATTGTACTATTCCATTAGCTCGTGGTATATCAAGAAGTGATACACTAGAAAACGTGATGGAAAATGCTCGGTTAATATCTGAGCAAGGTATTAAAGAGATCGTGCTTACCGGAGTGAACATAGGAGATTATGGTAAAGGCGAGTTTGGGAATAAAAGACATGAGCACACTTTTCTAGATCTGGTTCACGCACTTGACACAGTCAACGGAATCGAGCGATTGCGTATTTCTTCAATAGAACCTAATCTTTTAAAGAACGAAACCATAGAATTTGTGTCTGGAGCAAATGCTTTTGTACCACACTTTCACATACCGCTTCAAGCTGGTAATAACGAGTTGTTGGGTAAGATGAAACGTCGTTATAATCGCGAACTTTATGTAGATCGAGTTACTAAAATTAAAGAAGTCATGCCAGATTGCTGTATAGGTGTGGACGTAATTGTAGGTTTCCCTGGCGAGACTGACGACCATTTTCTAGATACCTATAACTTCTTAAGTAATTTGAATATTTCTTATTTACACGTCTTTACTTATTCTGAGCGTGATAACACTGAAGCTGCTACTATGGAAGGTGTTGTGCCTAAAAAAGTACGTGCAAAGCGTTCAAAGATGTTGCGTGGACTATCTGTAAAGAAACGTCGTGCGTTTTATGAAAGCCAGTTAGGTAAGACTAAAACGGTTCTTTGGGAAGCAGAGAATAAAGAAGGATTTATTCAAGGGTTTACAGAAAACTATGTAAAGGTAAAAACTTACTGGAACCCAGAATTAGTGAATGAACTTCAAACAGTAACGCTAGATGTTATTGATGAAGATGGACTGGTGAGAATCGTTTAGAATCTTTATGACGCTTTCGCGGAAGCGTAAAATCACAGATTTATTTGTTTACTTAAGAATCTTATGTATATTTACATAAGAACTTTAGGTATGTCTACATCACAATTGTATCGAGGAAGTCTCACCACCATAATTCTCAAGTTACTCGAGGAAAATGGAGAAATGTACGGTTATGAAATCACTCAACGAGTTAAAGAATTAACGCAAGGTGATTTAGAAATTAAAGAAGGAGCGCTGTATCCATCATTACATAAAATGGAAGCGGCAGGATATCTTACCGTTACTGCAAAGAAAGTAGATAATCGAGTACGCAAGTATTATGATATCACACCAGCAGGAAAAGAAGAGACCGTTAACAGGCTTGCAGAACTAGATGAGTTTCTAGCAAACATGCAACGTATTATTAATCCTAAACTAAGTTTTGAATGAAATTAAACGACTCTCAAATAGAAGATTTATATGCTTTTACTAGAAAGCACTATGTTGAGTATTATGATTTACAAACAGAGCTTGTGGATCATCTTGCAAATGCAATCGAAGACCAATGGGAATTAAAACCTCATTTATCCTTTGAAGATGCGCTGCAAATAGAGTTTAAGAAATTTGGTGTGTTCGGGTTTATGGAAGTCGTCGAAGAACGACAAAAAGTGCTATCCAAAAAATATTCTAAGTTGATTTGGAAACATTTAAAGGAGTATTTTAAGTTGCCCAAAATCATTCTACTTATAAGTTTGACCGTAGGGTTATACTACCTTATAGAACTGGCTATTGTGGACAGATCTGTATTAACAATTCTACTTGCATTATCCTTGATAGCTTATGTTGTAGATGCCATAATTCATATTAAAATAAATAAGGCCAAAAAGAATAGTGGTGAAAAGAAATGGATGTTTGAAGAGATTATACGTCAGTATGGTAGTGGATTGTGGTTGTTTTTTGTTCCTATACAAGGAATCAATATTTTGAACTTAAGTGGTGTCGATTTTGTAGAAAATAGTCCTGTATTTATTGCGGTCTTCAGTTTTGTTTTTGTTTTATTGCTCATGACTTGCTATATCATACAATTTGAAATTCCTAAAAAGGCAGAGCAGTACTTAGAAGAAACTTATCCAGAGTACAAACTTGTATAATAAAGACTATTGTTAAAGCATAAAAAAAGTCCTTTTCATTTTTGAAAAGGACTTTTATATATGATAATAAGTTGAACTTAGTTAACTGTATAAATTGTTAAGTCTTGAGTGGTTAAAACACTTGCACTTTGTGGTACAGGTAGATTAACACCTAATGAAGAAAAATCCTCAAGCATATAGTCTAATTGATTATCAGACTTTACTAGTCCTATATCTTGTGCCCAGTAATTATCTACGACCATGACATCTTGAGCGGCTAATAAAGTAATCGTCTGTGAAATAGGACCTATAGCAATATCAGTAGTGATGTTTACATTAATAATAAGTTGTGAATGTAGTAAATCTGTAAATGTTCCTGCAGGAACTGCAATACTAGATTGATCTGCTAGTTGAACTGTAGAAACTTCATAATTAATATCTAAATCATACCCATCTACCGTTTCTGTAAACGTACCAGAAGTTGTGTAAAGCTCTTCATTATTATTAGCGTTTTGATCATATAATATACCATCTACGATATCAATAGAGAAATCACCAACACCTTGAAAATCAAAACCGATAGTTCCGTTACCGATTAATTGCCCATTTACAGCAGTTAATTCACCACTTGAAAGTACACCAGTCATTAATCCAGCAGGAACTGCAGGATTTGCAGTTAGTGTATAATTTGAACCTGAAACAGAACTTACCGTCAGTTCATCACTAGAACTATCAGTTCCAGTAGCAACATCATAAGTCCATGTATTATTGGTTGCTAGTGGTAGATAACTAAAGTTATCATTGCTGCGTCCAGTATCATCACTTTCTGTACAGGAAATGACGGCAACACTAGCAATACAAATCAAAGCAATCTTCTTGAACATTTTTTAATTATTTTGTGGTTGAGAAGGAGCTATAAGAGTATTAGATATCTTCTTTTTTGCAGGCTCTACGATAAGAGGTAATGTATATGTAACTGCCTTAGATTCACCTTTCATAGTTCCTGGAGTCACTTTAGGTAATAAAGAAAAAATCCTTACAACTTCTTCTTTAATATCATCATTAAGAGCTTTAACTTTTACATCTGTAAAATCACCATCTGTAGTAATAGTAAATTGAACAACAACTTGTTGTTTACTCAATAAACTAGAAGTAATTTTACTATTAAAGTTCTTAGTAATTGCTTCTTGTAATTTAGCCTGGAAACATTCTTTGTCACCATTATTGCAACCAGGATAAGTAGGTGCTTTTTCAATTACTGCATACGATACATCTTTAGCCTCTTGGACTTGAGCTGTAAGAGTAATACTTGAGAATACAGCTATAAAGAATATTATTTTTTTCATGTTATTTATTTATGGGATAAAGATATCATTTTTTGAAGGCTTTACTAGAGATTCAACTTTAAGCAATTATGATTAAGACGAACAGGCTTAATTAATCGTTGAAAAACTAATTTTTTTATTAATCAACAGTAAATCGTATAGGAATAGTATAAGATACAACAGTTTTTTCTCCATTTGTGTATCCAGGTGTTACCTGTGGTAACTGCGCCATAACTCGATGAGCTTCTAGATTTAAAAACTTATTTTTACCAGTAGCCCTAATCTTACTAATATGTCCAGTAGTGTCAATTTCATAATTAACATATGATCTTATAAATCCAGTATTAGAAGTCACTTGGGCAATATCCACATCTATAGTACGTACGATATGTTTTGCAACACCGCGAGACATACATTTGTTCCATGTTTCTTGTGGTAAAGTTTCGCAACCAGGAAACATAGGAGGAACTTCAATTACCTTAATTGCATTTTTAAATTCAGTAGAGTCTTTTAGCCGATTTATTTCGTTTAGTAACGGTGCTTTCTTCTCATTATTAATTAACATTAATTGTCGCGCTTTATTCTTTTCACTAGCACTAGCATCAGTAGCATTGATAATATTTTGATAAATGATGTTTGCTTCTTCTTTTTCACCAGTTACTTGCAATATCATTGCTTTGTAACGCTGTGGAGTATAGTCACCATTATTGAGTTGTAATGCCGTCATATGGTCAATGTTTAGGATAGCGCTAGAGTACTTTTCTCTTCCTATTAATTCTTTGGCATTTTGAAATCGATCACGATATTCTTGATCGTCAGATTTTTCTGAATTCTTACCGTTTTGACTCATTCCAGATTTTTGAGAGCCACAAGCGATTGATAATATAATTAGAGCGGTTAGCAGTATCGTTTTTTTCATTGTATGAATTTGAACTCAAAGTTATGAATATGTCTGACTATATTTGCGCATATGGCAGGAAATACATTTGGTACTTTATTTAAACTTACTACTTATGGTGAGTCACACGGTATCGCAATAGGAGGAATTATAGACGGCTGTCCAGCTGGTTTAACACTAGATATGGAAGCTATTCAACGAGATCTGGATAGACGTAAACCAGGTCAAAGCAAAATCGTAACTCAGCGCAAAGAATCTGATACCGTACAGTTTATGTCTGGTATCTTTGAAGGTGTAACCACCGGTACACCTATAGGTTTTCAAATAGTCAATGAGAATCAAAAATCTAAAGATTACTCACATATTAAGGATACGTATAGACCTAGTCATGCAGATAAAGTGTATGATGATAAATACGGTGTGCGCGATTATCGTGGTGGTGGACGCAGTAGTGCTCGAGAAACGGCAAGTAGAGTAGTGGCTGGTGCCATTGCAAAACAACTATTGAGCTCCTTTAAAATTAATGCTTTTACCAGTAGTGTTGGTGATTTATTTATTGATAAACCATACCAAGACCTTGATTTTAATGAGATTGAAAATAATGCAGTGAGATGTCCTGATTCCGCTTTCGCGAAAGCGTTTGAAGAAAAAATAATGCAAGTAAGAAAGGCAGGAGATACTATAGGTGGAACAATTACTTGTGTGATTCAAAACGTGCCAAGTGGTCTAGGAGAACCTGTGTTTGATAAACTCCATGCAGATCTTGCCAAAGCAATGTTATCCATCAATGCCGTGAAAGGATTTGAATATGGAAGTGGATTTTGTGGCGCTAAAATGAAAGGAAGTGATCATAATGATTTATATAATGAAGATGGTACGACTCAAACTAATTTAAGTGGTGGAATTCAAGGTGGTATTTCTAATGGTATGGATATCTATTTTAGAGTTGCCTTTAAACCAGTAGCCACTTTAATTCAAAATCAAGAAACAATTAATAGTGCTGGTGAAAAAGTGATGATGCAAGGTAAAGGTAGACACGATCCTTGTGTGGTGCCACGAGCTGTACCTATCGTTGAAGCGATGGCCGCACTGGTTATGGCAGATCATTTTATAAGAGCAAGAACTACAAGATTATAAAATATTATATTCGAACAGAATTAAAAGAATACATGAAGAAACTAGCACTACACTGGCAAATCTTAATAGGAATGGTTCTCGGAATCGTTTTTGGTCTAATTATGACTCAAGTAGATTGGGGAAAAGAATTTGTAGGTGACTGGATCAATCCGTTTGGGACCATATTTGTTAATTTATTGAAACTTATTGCGGTACCGTTAATTCTAGCTTCCTTAATCAAAGGAATCTCCGATTTAAAAGACATTGCAAAATTCCGTAATATGGGATTGCGCACGATAGTAATATATATATGTACAACTGTTATCGCAATTTCAGTAGGTCTAGGATTAGTCAATCTATTTGCACCTGGTGATGGTATCTCTAAAGAAACCATTACAAAACTAAGCTCTACCTATGAAGGTAATTCTAATATAGCAGGTAAACTAGCAACTGCTGCTCAGACTAAAGACTCTGGTCCTTTACAAGCGCTAGTAGATATGGTGCCTAGTAATGCAGTCGCAGCAATGTCTAATAATAGTTTAATGCTGCAAGTTATTTTCTTTGCGATATTCTTAGGGATATCAATGCTGTTAATAGGAGAGAAGAAGGCAGAGCCTCTAAAAAACTTCTTTGATAGTTTAAATGATGTTGTCTTAAAAATGGTTGATTTGATCATGCTTTTTGCTCCATTTGCAGTATTTGCATTACTAGCAAATGTAGTTGTTAGTGCAGATGATCCAGAGGTATTGCTAGCACTTTTATTTTATGCACTTACTGTAGTAGCTGGGTTGCTTATTATGATTGTAATTTACTGTTTGATATTTGCTCTATATGTAAAAAAATCACCTTTTTGGTTTCTACAAAAAATTGCTCCAGCTCAATTACTAGCTTTTTCAACTAGTTCTAGTGCTGCAACGTTACCAGTTACCATGGAGCGTGTAGAAGAACATATGGGTGTAGAGAAAGAAGTATCCAGTTTTGTTTTACCAGTTGGTGCTACTATCAACATGGATGGTACCAGTTTATATCAAGCTGTAGCAGCTGTTTTCGTTTGTCAGGCTTTAGATATAGATTTAAGCTTCAGTGCTCAATTGACTATTATTTTAACAGCGTTATTAGCTTCAATAGGTAGTGCAGCAGTTCCTGGTGCAGGAATGGTGATGCTTGTAATTGTACTGGAGTCTATTGATTTTCCTAGTGAATTATTACCAGTAGCTCTTGCATTAATTTTTGCGGTAGATAGACCTTTAGATATGTTGCGAACTACAGTTAATGTGACTGGAGATGCGACAGTAGCCTCTATTGTTGCAAAATCTCTTGGGAAATTCGGTAAACCACATGTAGAGAATTGGGATGATAACCTAGACGATGTAACTTCTTAACGTTATGTTAATAAAAATTTAGGTATTTCACCGATTTGTTAAAGCCAAAATAACAATGAAGTAAAACTAAATAGGTACTTTTAAAACACTAAAGCACCTATCTATGAAAGTTTTACGTATATTCCTATTGTGCTTATTTGCATTTAATTACAGCTATTCGCAGGTAGGTATAGGTACGGAAACACCTGATCCTGCAGCAATATTAGATGTACGTTCTGAAATCAGCCCAGGAGTTTATGGTGGATTAAAATTACCGACGCTTACTCTCGCACAAAGAGCAACTATAACAGCACCAATACCAGATGGTTTAATGATTTACCTGAGCGATGGGAACAATCGTTGTTTGCAGGTTTATGATGGCACACGTAGTCAATGGATGGATTGGTATTGCATGAATGAATTGCCAGAGGCATCACTTGTAGATTTTACAGGTACATTAGAAGTAGATGAAACATTAACGAGTAGCTATACATACACCGATGGTGAGAATGATACAGAATCTGGAACTTCTTATCAATGGTATCGTGCAGACGATGCAACTGGAACTAATGTTATGGCTATTCCAGGAGCAACCGCAGCTACTTATTTGACCACTACCGCAGATGGTAATTTTTATGTTGCAGTAGGAGTAACTCCTCGAGCAAGTAGTGGAGCTAGTCCAGGTATTGAAGCTTTAAGTCCTTATAGAGAAATAGAATTCAAACAGACAGAAATAGAGTTTGCTATAGCTTCTAGTACTATTCCAGAAGATGATGTGAGGACAATCAATATAAATGTTCTCAATCCTAGTCCGACAGTTGCAACAACTGTTGAGGTCAATTTAAATGCTGCAAGTACTGTCGGTGGTTTAGGTACAGATTATGATATCGATAATAACAGTGTAGCGGTCACTGCTTTTCCTTTCACCATAACCATTCCTGCAGGAACAACAACTGCTAGTTTTGATGTATACGCTTATGCAGATGATAATAACGCTGTAGATGAAATGTTGCAATTAGATTTACAAAACCCTAGTGGTGGTATAAATCCGATTATAGGTACGGTAAATTCGCACTCAGTAACTTTTATCGATGATGACAGTGCGACTGAAGTTGCTTTTGATTCTATCACCTATTCAGAAGTGGAAAACGGATTAGTAGGTTCTATAGATATTAATATCATTAATCCTTCAGCTATAACAGCTACCACAGTTGAGGTAGCTCTTAATGCATCATCTACAGCAACTAATGGAGTTGATTATGACACGGGTACTATAGGAACAGCACTAGCTTTTCCTATCACAATAACATTTCCTGCTAATACGAGTGCTTCACAACAAATAGATTTCTTCATTACAAATGATCTCATTTCTGAAGGTAACGAAACAATCGTACTTGATTTACAAAATATTTCTGGTGGAGTAAGTGCCATTATAGGTACCAATGCATCTACTACATTTACTATAGTAGATGATGAGGTGCCTGTCTTTTTGATTAACGAAGATTTTGAAACTGAAGGTGCCGGAACCAGATATACTACTTCTACAACAGAGTATACAGATAGTAACGATGACTATTTTATTAGAACAAACGGAAGTAATATTGATCAATCGTTTACAAATGTTTCAGGTTCATACTTTGCTGCACAAGATATTGATAGTGAAGGAGCAAATTCAAATCAACAATTAACCTTTACCAGTATTACAAGTAGTCAGACCTCACTCTCATATTCGATAGATGTTGCTAAGACTGCTGGTAATGGTTGGGATGGAGTTGATTTTTTTCAAATACAATATCGTTTAGATGGTTCTGGGCCTTGGACATCAAATGTTGTATTTGCTGTGGAATCTTTAAATGGATCTAATAATGTCCCGAGAGTTGATCAAAACCTAAATGGTCAAGGCGTTTCTCCAGAGCCAGCATTAACGAGTTCTTTTACCACTTATACTGGAACTTTTACAACAGCAGCTCACGCTACAATTGAATTTCGATTTGAGTTTGATCTTAATTCTGGTGATGAAGATATAGCTGTAGACAACTTTATAATTCAATAAAATGAAGATAACAGTCACTTTTTTATTGTTATTAAGTTTGACAATCAATGCACAAGTTGGTATTAATACTGATTTACCTAATGCAGCATCTGCTCTAGATATTTATGGTCAAAATACCGTAGGATATGGTGGACTGTCGATACCTCTTGTGACAGAATCTCAGAGAGGTCTAATTACAACTACACTTCAATCTGAAGGAACCATAGTTTTTGTGTCTTATACCAGTGGCGTTAGATGTCTTGAGGTTTATGATGGTTTACAAGACGTCTGGCAAAAAATAAACTGTCTTAATTTAGATCCTATTATATTATACTCAGAGGATTTTGAAAGTTATTCTTCTGGTACTGGAATCAATGGTTCTGGAGATTCAGGTGATTATCCTGCGTCAGTTTCTAAATGGACTTTAAATGATATATACGGCTCACTAGCATCGTCAGATTATGTAGAGACACAATCAGGTGTATTGGAAATTAACGATACTAATGGACCTATTGAACTAGATACTCAATCCATTAACATTAGTGGTTACTCTAATATATCGTTTAGCATTGATTTAAGTGGAACAGGTGAGTTAGAATATAATCCATCTTTACATAGCACTGATGATACTAATACGGTTAACGATTATATAGATGTATCATATTCCATCGATGGCGGCGCATTTGTAACCATTACCGATTTTAATGGTAATGGTACAACACACCATACCTTAATACCTTATTATGTTAGTGGTGGAGCAGGAAGTGCACCTTTCTTCCCAGATGATACCGTAACCCTAACAGGTTTAAGTGGATCTACTCTAGTCATCAGGGTAAGGTTTCAAAACTGGTCTGGAGATGAATTTTTCTATGTTGACAATATCATCGTTACCGGTAATTAAGCTCTAGGTTTTTTTAAGCTTAGATACTGCTGTTAAAAAAGCCTTATTATTCTATTACTACTCTGGTTACTATCAGATTTTCTTCTTAGTTTTAAACACTACCAACTAAAAATCAAAACATGAATATTTGTTTCATTATGTATCCGTGGGACGAGATACAACCAGAACACGATTCTACACTAGCGATAATTCATGAATGTGTAAAGCGTGGCCATAAAGTAGCCGTTGCCACACCTGCTAATCTTACCATTAGAGACAGTATTGCATATGCTTTTTCTAGTGTTATTAAGAAGATGGATAAGGTGCCTGCACAATTTAAGTCTTTTTATAAGCAAGTAGAGCTTAAAGAAAAAATGTTACCTCTCGCAGGCTTTGATATTATAATGATGAGAGCAAATCCACCGTTAGATCCGATAGCCTTAAACTTTTTAGACTCTGTTAAGGATGATGTGTTTATTGTTAACGATATAGAAGGACTACGAGAAGCAAATAACAAATTATATACTGCTTGCTTTGAAGATCCTAATAATGAGATTATTCCAGCAACACATGTTTCAAAAAACAAAGAGTACCTAAAAAGTGTTATAAAAGACAATCCTAAAGAACGTATGATTATGAAACCACTAAATGGTTTCGGTGGTAGTGGCGTTATTATGATTGAGAAAAATGCAATGCATAATGTGAACTCTTTGCTAGATTTTTATATAGATAATAAAGATGGCAGCACTAATTATGTCATTCTTCAAGATTATATAGAAGGAGCAGATCAAGGAGATACACGTATTTTATTACTTAATGGTAAGCCTATAGGAGCTGTTAAGCGTGTGCCTGGAGACGAAGATCATCGCTCAAACATTAGCGCTGGTGGTACTTTTCAACGACATCAATTAACTAAAGCAGAAAAGAATCTATGTAATAAAATAGGTCCTAAACTTATAAAGGATGGACTTTATTTTGTTGGTATAGATGTTATTAACGGTATGTTAGTAGAGGTAAATGTAATGTCACCAGGTGGTATTACCTATATTAATAAAGTTTCTAAAGTAAAACTTCAATGTAAAGTTGTAGACTTTTTTGAAGAAGTAGTCGGAGAAAAAATACTGGCTTCAGAGAGAAGAGATAAATTAAAAAGCTCTATACGCAATGCTTAAATTAAGTATCACTGAAATGCTCATGAAAATCGAGCGCGAAGAACGATTTCATGCTGTTGCTAGTGATTATTCTTTTTCTATCAAAATAGATAAGTATGTGCCTTTCGTTTGCGCTGCAGTGCATGATGGACATCACTTTAAAAAAGAACTATGGAAGGATTGTTTGCATACAGAATACGACCGCTGGTATGAAGAAGATCCTTGTACTGGTGACATGATTTCTGGGTTGCCCATTACGCTCATAGCTCACGATTCTAGATTTGAATATGACTTAAATAGAGACCCGTTAGAGGCTGTTTATGACAGTGCTTGGGGCAAAGAGTTATGGAGAAAACCGCTTTCGCGAAAGCAGAAAGATCAAGCTATATTAAGACATAATAATTTTTATAGAGTGGTACTGTCTTTGATAGTAAAACTAGAAGAAATGTTTGGGTCTACCGTTTTTTATGACGTACACTCCTATAACTGGAAAAGATGGGATCGTAAGGTACCTGTGTTCAACTTAGGAACTAAAAATATAGATCAGGACCGGTTTGTGCATGACATACAGCAATGGAAGGATATATTAGATAAAATAGAATTACCCATTGAGCAAGAGGTTAGTTGTGGTATCAATGATGTTTTTCAAGGAAATGGATATTTTTTAAAATACGTTACGTCTAACTCATTGAATACACTGGTTCTAGCTACTGAAATTGCTAAAGTATATTGTGATGAAGAAACAGGTGTGATATATCCCGATGTGGTCCACGCAGTAAAAGATCAATTTAAATACTATATACAAGCGCACGCGCATAGATTTTATGAAAGACATGAACGTATCGTTTAAAGAAGAAAAGCTTAATCAAGCTGCCATCTATGATATAGATGCTAACGTTCATAGATTAGTACGTAATATAGAGCTGCTGGCCTATATTAATCCTTTAAATATCGCTCAAGAGCGTAAGAACTTCTTTAAAGAAAAATTCAATTACCAACCTGATTTTAAGTATCGCAAGGTAAAATTTAAACCTTATAAACTTCATAGACTATTCTTCTCTCAACGATTAGAACGTATTGAAAATAATCAAATTCAAAGTTTGTATAAAGATATTATATACACATATAGTGGTCTTGTACAGTGTATTGAGACGATTAAAGAGCCAGGAAACAAATTTTATTTTAATAGTCTAAGATTCTTTGGAACGCCTACAGAAAAGATGGTAGATAATGCAAAGTTTATCTTGCATCATCAGGTGCCTGTTTCTGAAAAGGCTTTATTTGAAAAAACGTTATCTACTGAGGATGCGATTGAATATTTTAAAAACTTCAGAGACCAATACGGATTTGATTTTTCCATAAAAACTAGTACAGCGATGAGCGCTGCTGCTATGGTTTCTAACAACGAGCAAAGCTTATATCTCAAGAAAAATCAAAAATTTTCGCATCACGATCTTGAATTATTAGGTCATCATGAAATAGGAGTACACCTTGTCACAACATTTAATGCACTGGAACAACCGCTGAAAGTGTTTAGTAACGGTTTTCCTAATAATGTAGAAACTCAAGAAGGGCTTGCGGTCATGTCAGAATATTTAAGTGGTAATCTCACTATGACTCGATTACATGAACTAGCATATCGAGTGATTGCGGTAGATTCTCTTACCAAAGGTTACTCTTTTGCAGATACCTTTGATCTTATACATAATCAATATAAGTTACATAAAGAAAAAGCTTTTAATATCACCTTACGCGTGCATCGTGGTGGTGGTTTTACTAAAGATGCCTTATACTTATCGGGTCTTAAAAAAATATATGATCTGTACAAAGGTGGAAACTCACTAGATCATTTGATGATGGGAAAATGCTCACTAGAGTATGCTCCAGTAGTTAATGAGTTGTTGAATCAAGGACTAGCCATACCATCAAAATATAAATCCCTATCCCTGCAATTAGAGCCTGTCATTGATCCAACCATTGATTTTATTTTAAAAAATCTTAAATAATGAGATATCTCATACTGCTTTTTACATGTTTTTGCTTTTTAATAGCTCAATCTCAAAAGAAAGTTCCTGTAAACTTAACCTTTGAGTATACAGATACACTTACTGTTAACGAATTTGTCTGGGTAGGGCAACCAGGATTAGATTATGGTACCTCTCTAGAAGCTATGGAAAATGGCTATTTACCCTATGAAGGT
This sequence comes from Nonlabens ulvanivorans, assembly GCF_000732625.1. Classification (GTDB taxonomy): domain Bacteria; phylum Bacteroidota; class Bacteroidia; order Flavobacteriales; family Flavobacteriaceae; genus Nonlabens; species Nonlabens ulvanivorans. Next base: position 78,499 of record NZ_JPJI01000026.1, on the reverse strand, counting down.
TTTCAATATTTAAACTGGCTGAATCATAAAGTCCAGTTACATATAGAAGAGGAAGATACTTTTACCATTGTATTAGGTCAGGATTTTGATGAGTATAGTTTCTATTATGCTGGTGAGGTAGGAGCTATTAAAAACAATTATATTTTAGATAGAGTTCGATTATTACAAGAACTAGAAACAGATGTTTCTTTTCAAAAGTCAGATAGAGTACAGGCAAAGTTGTTATTAGAAGAGAAGAAGGACAGTATGCTATCCATAGCTGGATCCTTAGGGCTTACAGATTCTTTTATAAAGGATGAAAAGAAATACTGGAAGTATTATATCAATTACCACCACGTTTTTCATGATGTACTACGTAATGAAGACTTAGATTTTACATCACTAGACATATCTGATTTTCCTGAAATGGATTATGACAATCAAGAAGATCATTTTAATTATAGAGATTATTTAAAATTAAGCCTGGCTTACCATTATCTAAAAATTAATTCGCTGCAGGATTATGATAGTATGAAAGATGCAGTAAAAGATATTGATTCACGGATTCTTAAATTTAGTTTAATACCTATTTGGGCTGATCAGATTTATAAAAGAAATTCTCTTAGCGAGAATTACATGCGGTTAATTAACAGGTTTTCTAATTCACCTTATCATTACCAATCTGTAAAAGATATCTATAATAAAAGAAATAGGTTAACGCTGGGAGATCCCTTTCCTTTTCCTGAAACGACTGATTTTTATGATAAACCCATTGAGCTAGAGAAGGCTAAAGGTAAGCCAGCTTATATACTAATATATGCGCCAGAAGATGAGTATATTGATAACAACTTCCTAAAGTGGAATCAATTTTATTTACAACATCGAGATGAAGATGCCCGTTTTATTACTATCGGTCTAGGGACTGATAGAGTTAAGGCAGTTTTTAAGGATGTTTTTTTAAATTCTCAAATTGCAGGATCTCATTTAAGCACCAGTCCCAGAGAAGCTAGAAATATTTTAGAAAATCTAAGTATAGGTTATGTGCCTACCGTTATAAAGATAGATGAAAGCGGTAATATTATAGATTTTAATGTAAATGCTAACTTAAAAAAACTAAATCCTTTTCAAAGTCGTCCCATTATTTTAAGATGGCGATCTGAACTAGGAAAAAGCTTTTAGTGACTAAATGCTACTTGTGTTTTATTTAGTTTTATCTGATCGTTAATCGCATCCCATAACAGTATTCTTTTTTCTAATGCGAGTTTTGCCACAGTTAAGGTTTCTTCCCATTTAGACTTATCTATACCGCATAATTCCTTTATCATTAATAATGATAAAGGGCCATGTTCATCACCATCTAATTCGATATGTCTTTCTAGGTAATAGCGTAGTTTATTAAATTTATTATTATTTGCATCGGCACTTTTAAGGATTTCAATAAACATATCAGGTATAACATCTTCTCTTCCAAAAGTGAAAGCAGATGCAATTAAGTGCACTTTACCAGTGTTAATAATGTCAAATGTAAATTTTACAAATTCAAATACTTTATCATCGATTTGAGCCATTTTTAAGGATGATTCTATAGATGTACCAGATTGAATAGAATCTATAAACTCTTTAATCGCGGTAGTATCTGCACCAACCTGTTTCATTGCATCTAGATACATCTCAAAATGACTTTTAGCCTCACCTAGCTCATTAATATCACTTTCTTCACCATGTACTATCTCATTAATAAATCGTGCTAGAGTAGGGTTGTGAGCAGGTGTCCAAGGCGTAGAAACATTGGTAAGTTGAACCTGTAATGATTTCAATAATGACATAAAATCCCAAACAGCAAATACGTGATTCTCCATAAAAGCTCTAACATCATTCATATCAGACAGATGGTTATAGAGTTGATGTTGTTGCAGTTGATTTCTCAACTCAGAAATTTCGTTTTCGATATGTTGTATATAGTTCATTTGATCACATTGAATAATTACAAAAAAGTAGTTGTAAAAGGTGGTAGCAACTTACGTCTCGAATTATTGAAAAGTTTTAAACTTTCCTTAAAAGTGATTTAGAAATAACTCAACATTTTCATGATAAGAACTATGGGCGCTATAATGACACCTATATAGAAGATTCTCTTACCGTGTTTTTTATCTTTTAAAGAGTAGGAATCAACTTTTTGACCATTGGGCAAAGTCTTCTTTGATGTCCATAAAAAATAACCGACGATTAGACCTAAAAAGCCACCTAGGATAGAAAAAATATAACCGGCAATAATCCATGCCTGTTGATTATCGTCAGGTTTTGCTAGTTCTTCTAATCGTTGTTTTTTTAAAGAAATAAGTAACTCTTTATCTATAGATTTCCCACGTTCTTTCAATAACTTTTGAGCTAGTGTGTAATCTAGACTGCTCCATTCATCAGATTTTAAGAGAACGTCATATAATTCTTTATCTGTGAAACTAAATAAATAATAATCTTTATCTATTTCATCGAGCACAGCGTTTGAATGTTGTTCTAGAATATCTTCAGCCTTTTCAAAATCGGCTTCATTGATACGCAATTCTATTTTATGTTGTAGGGTACTGCCTGAAAATGTGACATCGACAGGTGGTATATTGTCATCGATTACGACGTCTATATCGTTGTTTTCTAATAATTCCTTTATTTCTAGTGCTAGTTCTAAAGTTGGAAATCTTCTAAATATGGAGTATTCTTCTTGCATTGGTTAGGTTGTTTTTAAGATACGCTTTCGCGAAAGCGTAATTCTAAAAATAAAAAAAGAGGTTATGAATTCATAACCTCTTTTGTAATTAATAATTTATTGGACTATTACTTATAAGCGAGATATTGCTCTCTAGTTTCAATTACAGATTTTACAAAGTTTTTAAAGTCTGCATATTCAGAAGCTTTAATTACCTCTAAACTAGGTTTAGAAACAATTTTCACTTCTATTTTATTAGGTGCTAGTTCTTTATAAGTTATCGTATAGCTATGTTGCTTATAGCTTAATGATTTATTCTCTGGCACTTCAATAAACTTTTTACCTTCTTCTAATTCTATGGTAATAGACTCTGTATAAGATGATGTGTCTTCATAATCACGATATAAAATGTCATGTTTACGTTCATCCTCAGCAATAATACTTTGTGTGTATGGAACAGAGAATAGTGGTAGTTGGAAAGTCTTCATCTGTCCTATAGATCCAGGCTTAGAGAGTAAATTGAGTTCTGTCTCTACTTCAATACCATCTGATCCGTGATCATATGTTGCACTAACGATCTTTTCTACATCAAATGTTGCTGTAGAGCGATTTTCTAAGAAAGACTTTAGATTATCTTTTTTCAACTCTTCGTTTTCCTCGTCTGCTAGACTACGTAAGTATGATGAAGTACTTGCTTTAAGGTTAGTCGTTAATTTTGCTTTAAAAGCATCTTCTTTAACGGTTATATAAGCCGTAGTGTTGTATTGACTAGGTGCTGTCGCAGCATCTTGAAGAATGAATAAATCATTAGTCATTTTGTCATTTTTATCATATGGTATTTCAAGTCCAATAGCATGATTTAATGATCCAGGAACAGATTTATACGGTAGGTACTTATCGGTAAGTTCTAAAAATTGTTCTTTTCCATCAATTTTAGTTTTAACGATACAGTGGTTAAAATCTCTAGATGGTAATTTTAAAGCGTTTTCTCCATAATCTGAAGTAAGAATTAAAACAAGGTTAGCGTCTAGATCACTCATAGATGCTAACGTTACGAATAGAGTAGAGAAGTCCTTACAATCACCTAGTTTAGACTTGATTGTTTTAGACGGTTTTTGAGGTACATAGCCACTTTGCTTAAAGCTTACATAACTATATGTAAATTCATCTGTAATATAATCATAAATAGCTTTTGCTTTTTCGTCATCTGATTTACCATCATGTCCATTAGGGAAAATGGTGTTATATGCGGCTGTAACTTCATCTTCAATTTCTATCTGACTGCGTACTAGATCTGAATACCATTCTGAAATATCTTTCCAGTCTTTTAAAGTACTGATGTGGATGTGCTCTGTCTGGTCTACTAGGTTTTTCATATAGTCCTCTGCTAGAGTAATAGCTGCTACATCTTTAACGCTCCACTCATAAGTTTGCATTCCATCAGTCTTATATTTTTTAACTGGTATTTCACCATTAACAACTTCGTGATATAAAGGTCTATCACTTTCAGTAATAACTCTTAAGTGGTACTGCTTTATAGGATGATAGCCTTTCACATTATACACGTTATCATAATCTTTATAGAATCTACCGTAAGTGTAATATTCTGTTTCATAGTCTAAGTAAACAACATCGCCTATTTCTAGGTTGTTAAATACCATACTAGATCCACTACGTTCTGCTGGTTCTATGCTTTTATCTTTCTTTACAATTTCTGACTTTGTGATCATATAATTACCACCTAGACCAAGATTGTATTCTTTAATAGACTCAATTCCATTAAGTGTTGTTACCTCATAAATCATGGTACCGTGATAACGTACACCACCACGACTATATAGCATCAGGTTGTTTTCTTCAAGTATGATGTTAAGACCATAATTGTTCTCCATACCACTATCACGGTTCTTTTCAATGTACTTGTAATGATCTTTTGTTTTAATCTTTTCCATAGGATCTGTAATTCCTTTAAGATCATAAACTTTGCGACGTAAGGATAAATCAGATAAACTGCGGTCTAATTTTTCTTCGTACCACTTAATAGCTTCTTTTTTATTTTCTAACTTTAAGTAGGTATCACCCATTAATGAGCGTAGTCTTAAGGCATCTGGATAGTTTTTCAATCCTTTATTGATCAACTTTAAAGACTCATCATATTTCTTATTTTCATTATACACATAAACCATTCTTTGTAAATAGTTATTGTAGAAATCATATCTCAATAGGTTGGTTTTCATGATATCTTCCCATTCTTGCTTACGATTCTCTCTACTATAAATCCCAGCAAGATTGTTTATGATATACCAAGAGTGATATTTTTTGTGAGCGTCAGTTAAGATTTGTTCATATCTCTTTTCATCATTAAGAATCGAGTTATAAAAACCAGCATAAGTGGCAAGGCCTTTAATCGTGGTTCTTTCATCTTTAACAAGCCTGTCCAGAATCTTTTCAGCTTCTTTTTCTTCTTCATTACGTAAAGCGATGAATAAATCACACATTTCATCAATGGTATTCAGGTTAGTTGCACCTTGAATAGCACTCATTTTCTTTCTGAATTCTTGTTGATCCAGATTCATCAGTTTATCCGTATCTGAAAATTCTAAAATTAACGATTGATAATAATCTGGGTCATTCTTCATTAAATTTTCCATTACTTTAAGTGCCTCGTCTCCTTGATCACTTTCAGTATATGCATTCATTAACATGGTATTCAATAAAGAACTCTGTGGATTTTTCTTTAATTGTTCTTTTACTAAATTAATAGTTTCTTTATATCTAGCATTATGCTGTAAACTGTGGTATAAACCATAAAAGCTTAAGAAGTCATTAGGATTACTTTTCAGTTTATTTCTGAAAAAGGCCTCCATAGGATGTTCTAAAGTTTTAGCATTAACGCTTGCTGTAGTTCCCTTTTTATAAGATTTATTATTAAGATCATTACCTAATTCAAGAAGGTTTCCATTATTATCCATAAACCTTGCGATGTAATAAGGAGTACCACTAGAAGCAGATTTTATGAGAAGTCTATTTGAACCTGCATTCAAGGTTACCTCAATCTGATGAGCATCGATTTCAGTACGTACATCTTCTTTATCTTCAAGAATCTCAACACCATTTAGAAAAACCTTAATAATACCACCACGTCCTAATTGTAATACAGCTCTTTGCTCTTTATCAGATTGAATAAACGTTTGAGCATAATTAATTTTATTTCCATACTCGTCATGATTGATAAAATCTTTATAAGGACTCAATGGATTGTCTGGTGCAACATACCAATTCACAATTCCATTACCATTAGTGTCAAAACCATTTGCAGCAGTAGCTTCATTTTCTGGTGCATAAGTAATGTTTAATCCACTATCATTTAAGTTTTCAAAAGGACCTACTAGTTCCCAGTTTTCTATATTCTTGATAGAAGCAACAAGTTGTTTTTGTTTATCAAAATCTCTTGAGACCTCTGCATGAATGCTTTGCATATATGAATAAGCATCTCTAAGACTAGCATTTTGCAGTTGTGGAGTTTTAATTTCCTGTAATCTTCTTAGTTCTAAAGGAGCAAACCCTTGAGATTCGTAATCTGAGAATAAAAAAGTCTCATGCCACGAGGCAAATAAATAAGGTTCAAAATCTGCTTTGTTAAGCAAACCTTCTAAGTAGTTATAACCATTTGCAATCTCTCCGTTTTCTTTTAGGACTATTTGCTTTAGGTAATAATTCTCTACGTTACTTTGATCTAGTTTTTCAACTAGTTTAAGGGCGTCAGCTCGCTCATTGTTGAGCAATAGCTTTATAACCTTTTCTGATTTTTGAGCGCTTAATTGCATTGAAAACCCTAATAGAAAGACAATCATTAAGGATTTAAGCACAGTCATGTTCTTTTTCTGCATTTGTTATCGGTTAGTTGTTATTTAAGTCGCCTACAATATAGTCCATAATCTCATTTCTCAAAAATGGAATGAAAGAAGATTTTTACAAATTGTTATTTAAAGCGTTTAGGTTTTTTACCTTTGCCGTTCTTAAAAAATAAACATGTCAGACTTACTGAAACAATTAGAAGATCGATCTGGAAACGCTTGTGAACTTTGCTCGTCAACAGATACCCTAGAACAAAAAGTGGAACTTGCTGTTTATGAGGTGCCTGAGTCGCCTAAGAATGTGAAAGATATTTCGATATTAGCTTGTAAAGTCTGTCGTGAACAATTAGAGGATCATAGTAAGATCGATGTAAATCACTGGCGAGCACTTAATGATTCTATGTGGAGTACAATACCGGCAGTACAAGTGGTTGTTTATAGAATGTTAGATCAATTGAAGGCAGAAGGCTGGCCTCAAGATTTACTAGATATGATGTACCTAGAGGATGATACTAGAAACTGGGCAGAGGAAGGAATACAACGTGGTCCACAGATTATTCATAGAGATGTTAATGGTAATATTTTGAAAAGAGGTGATAGTGTTGTGATTATTAAAGATCTTGATGTAAAGGGATCAAGTCTTATCGCAAAACGTGGTACTGCTGTGCGCAATATCTCTTTAGTACATGATAATGCAGATCAAATTGAAGGCCGTGTAGGTCCTACACAAGTAGTGCTGTTAACTCAATATGTAAAGAAAACATCTGGAGAATAATTAAGAAGCGTTTTATATTAAAAAATTCATTTTAAACCTGTTGAGATTCTAAACAGAATACTTTTTCCTTCTTAAATAATTAAATACTAAACCGAATATTGCTACTGTAATTAGTGGTAATAAAACATTAATTAATTGCCATTTTGTACGCTCATCATAACTCTTTTTGAGGTTTAGAAAAGGAACGGTTATATTCTTACTACGCAATTGTATTAATCCGGTATCGTCTAATAGGTAATTAACGGTATTCATTAAAAACTCTTTATTACCGTAAAGCGCTCCTGTACGCATATCATATCCTAGCTCTTGAGCTTTTCCGCCGTCGATTTGATTTTTCATAACGTCACCATCTGCAATTAAAACGATAGCACTTTCTTTACCTTCATCTATTGAATTAGTCATTTCAAAAGGCTTTACTCTATTTTTATAGGCACTTGTAAAACTACCTTCGGCAAGAACGGCCAGAGGCTTTTCACCGACTTTGGTTGCTAGTGGATCTATCGGTTGATCTAGTTCTGCTAGAGATATAGCGGCAGGTAATATTTTAATTTGAGTATCAGGTGATGTACTTAATAGTACTGTCTTTTTGATACTATTTTTAAGAGTATCAATGGTACCGGTATATTCAAATTTTACTTCTTCTAGATTTTTAGTAATAGGGTTATCACTATCAGATTTTGAAATAGGGTAGTATGGCCAGTCAAAGGCTTCATATTGTGTATTACGACCTTGTCCAGTGGCTAGTGCAAGACCGCCAGCACGTTCATCTTTTACGATTCCGTTATTGAGTCTTAACCCATATTTAAATAGTAAGTTGTCTAGATTTAAATCTCGTGGCATTCCATAACCTATAGATTGTGGATTTGCAAGGCTATCATTTTCAAATATAATCGGATCTGCGGCTAGTAACATTTTTCCACCATCCATGATGTATTGGTCGATGATGTAATTCTTAGTCTCACTGAAAGCAACGGTAGGTTTAGGCTCAATGATTAAATCAAATTTATTGAGTTGATTTAAAACATCTACAGGAGTCACACTATCATTATCCTTTACAAATTCAATTCCAAAAGGTGCAACCCGATAATATTGCTGTAAGGTTTTAATAAAGTCTCTAATCTGTAAATCACTCAACTCACCACTATCTCTTAAAACGGCAATTGTTTTAGATTTTTCATTAATAACTTTACTCATTCCATCGGCAAACTGATATTCGAGCTGTTGTATAGATGAGTTTACTCGTTCTTCCATCGTGGCACGAGCAACTGTTTTTAATAAAGGTACAGCAGTAGTTTTACCATTATATACCATTATAGCCCATGGAAACACAACAACTTTTGTGCTTTTTCCTCCTTCCATAATTGTAGCCATGGCTGGTTTAATGCCATATTGAGCTAGACGCATCGTTATTTGCTCTACTGCTTCTGTGCTTTCATCCTCTGTCGGGTTAACAAAATTGAATTTTATATTCTTATTAATTGCAGCATACTCTTCCAGTAATTGCTGTGTCTCTGACTGTAGTTTACGGAATTCTGGTGGTAGCTCACCATCTAGAAATACATCTATAAGCATGGTGCTTTCCACACTTTCTGCCAGTTGTGTTGCGACAGGTGATAGTGTATAACGTTGGTCTTTGGTTAGGTCAAAACGTTCGTACCATTTACTAGCGCCATAATTTATAAGAACTAGCGCAGCAACAATAACGATAAGGGAAATAACAATCTTTTTCATTCTTATTGCTTCTGGGTGATTATTTTAAGACTCAATTCGCTTAAAGCGAAAAACAATACAGCAATGCTCAAGAAGTAAATGACATCTCTAGTATCTATAACGCCTCGTGCCATACTCTCGTAATGATATTTTAAGCCTAGAAAAGCCAGTCCATCATTTTCAATAACCGTAGAGAAACCTTCAAATCCAAAATACATTATAAAGCACAAAACGGCCGAGAGCAAAAAGGCTATAATTTGATTGGAAGTAATTGAAGAACAAAATACACCTATTGCGACATAACATAAAACTAATAGCATTACACCAGCATAGCTACCGATGGTACTTCCTATATCTAGATTATTTACCTTTTCTCCTAACTGTGCTATGGTAAATACATATAACAAAGTAGGCAGCAAGGCGATAACGATAAGAGTGACACCAGCGAGGTATTTTCCAGCTATAATGCTTCTAAATGATATAGGTCGAGTAAAAATCATTTCTAGGGTTCCTAGATTGCGTTCAATAGTAAAACTGCGCATAGTAACCGCTGGAATAAGAAAAATAAATAACCATGGTATCAGTAAAAAGAAAGGCGATAAGTCTGCAAATCCATAATTAAGGATGTTAAACTCGCCATCAAATACAAAAAGGAAAAGACTGGTTACAAGTAAAAAAATAGCAATAACTAGGTAACCCGTTATGCTAGAAAAATAGCTTCTTAATTCTTTTAAATAAATTGCTTTCATAAAAGACTATGTATCTTATTTAAAGAGTTGGCTGATGGTTTTTGATCAAAAAGAGCTTTAGTAGCTGGCCATACCTCACTGAATAACGCAGAATGTCGATAATTATTAAGTGCTTCTTCATTTTCCCAATAGCTATAGGTATAAAAGCTACATGAATCTTCTTTATCTTGATAAAGTTCTAGTAAACTACAACCATCTTGGTCGCGTATTTGCTCTTTATGAGTGTCGAACAATTTCTCAAAAGCAGCGACAGCGTCTGGTCTAAAATGCATTCTTACGATACGTACTATCATGTCTCGTTAAATTTTATGTTGATAGGAGTGTTGTCTTTAAGTCCAAAGAGACTACTGGCACTACCTATGGTAATCGGGTTAGATTTATAAGTTGCAATTTCTATATAACCAGAACTATTAAAAATCACTATAGCTCTACCATCGATATCACGTTTATAATCTTCTTTACTAAAATCTATGAAGCCAGAATAATGGTCATAGATTTTATAATGTTTCTCACTGCGTGCAGTAAGTGTAAACTCTCGTCCCTTTCCTGTGGATTTAAACAGATCTCTGGTAATATTTGTTACTGCATTACCATAGTTATCGATATAGATAACCTGACCATTAATAGAATTATTAGCAACGGCTGGTTGCATGCCAGATATATTTTTTAATCTTTCAATAGGTTTCCCAATTACTTCTAAGGTTCCTCCACGAGCTATATGACAAGCAGTTTGTACAAAAGCATCCATCACCGTAAAGTTTGAAGTAATACGATCGTGGATGTTAATTTCAACAATTTTATCTGCGTTAAATTTTGCTGTGAGTAAACACATAATACCGTTATCTGCACAGACAAAGTAATGACCATCCATATAAACTGCTACATGCTTATTATCTGGTGTATGCTCTGCATCTACACCTATGATATGAATTGTCCCTTTCGGAAAAGTGTAGTAGGCGTTTTTAATGATGTATGCCGCTTCGGCAATATGAAATGGAGTAACGAGATGCGAAATATCAACAATGTTAATATCTAGCAATTCATTAAAGATTGCTCCTTTAACCGCGCCTACATAGGGATCTTTTAATCCAAAATCTGTGGTCAATGTTATTATAGGCATAAAGGTGCTGGAAAGTTGTTAATTAAATAAGGATTAAATTTTTGTTACAATTGCTATTTTCCTGATTCAATTCTTTAAATTGTTACAAGTTTTGCAAGTGTTACATGCTCTAGCAAAATTATAAAATAATAAACGCAATCATTCATATAATTATACGCTTTTGAACGAACTTATCATTGACCTTTCAGAATCTAATCCTAGAGAGTTTTTTGGGGTTAGAAATAAAAATCTAGCTTTCTTAAAAAAGCACTTTCCTAAACTTAAAATAGTCGCACGTGGCAGCACGATGAAAGTTTTTGGTGATGAAGAACAATTACAAGAATTTGATAAACGTATTCAGATGATGCTAGAGCATTACGGAAAGTATAATACGATGGATGAAAATATTATGGAACGAGTACTAACTAGCAATAGTAGAGAGGACTATGATAACGCAAAAGGTAGTGGTGATACTCTAGTACATGGCGTAAGTGGAAAGATAATTAAGGCCAAAACTCCTAATCAACGCAAACTAGTAGAACTTACTAAGAAGAATGATATGGTCTTTGCCATCGGACCTGCTGGAACAGGTAAGACATACATGGGTGTAGCAATGGCTGTAAGAGCACTTAAAGAGAAACAGGTTAAACGCATTATTATGACTAGACCGGCTGTAGAAGCTGGTGAGAATTTAGGTTTCCTACCAGGTGACCTTAAAGAAAAACTAGATCCATACATGCAGCCTATTTATGATGCCTTGCGAGATATGATCCCAGCAGAGAAGCTTTCTACTTATATAGAGAAAGGAATTATTCAAATTGCACCGCTCGCTTTTATGAGAGGTAGAACGCTAGATGGTGCTTTTGTGATTCTTGATGAAGCTCAAAACACGACACATGCACAGATGAAAATGTTCCTAACACGTATGGGGAAAGATGCAAAATTTTTCATTACTGGCGATCCTGGACAAATTGATTTACCGCGACGTGTTATTTCTGGACTTAAGGAGGCTTTATTGATCCTTAAAGATGTTGATGGAGTAGGTATGATGTACCTAGACGACAACGATGTGGTGCGTCATAGACTTGTAAAAAAGGTTATTGCCGCTTATAAGGATATTGAGAATAGAAATTAATTGTATTTTTTTGCTTTCGCGAAAGCGTAAACATCAATATTATATATTTTTCATATCTAGTCAATAACTTATTAAAAATATCCTTCTATTTTTCTCTAAAATTTAAGAAGAATATTTGAAATTTGTAATTCACAGCACAAGCATTATGAATTTACCAAATACTATTACAGATATAGATTTTAATTTCCCTAACCAGACTCATGTCTATAAAGGTAAAGTACGCCAGGTGTATAGCGTTAATGATGACCTATTGATCATGGTAGCTAGTGATAGGTTAAGTGCTTTTGACGTAGTAATGCCTAGAGGTATCCCTTATAAAGGTCAGATTCTTAATCAGATAGCTACACAAATGATGCAGGCTACTGAAGACATTGTTCCTAACTGGTTACTTGCAACTCCAGATCCCAATGTTGCTATAGGTTACCAGTGCGAGCCATTTAAAGTAGAAATGGTAATACGTGGTTATATGAGTGGCCACGCTGCAAGAGAATACAAAGCTGGACGTAGAATGATTTGTGGAGTAGCCATGCCAGATGGTTTAAAGGAAAACGATCCATTTCCAGAGCCTATTATTACTCCTGCTACTAAAGCAGAAATGGGTGATCATGATGAAGATATATCAAGAGAAGACATCATATCTCGTGGTATTGTAAGTGAGCATGATTATGAAATTTTAGAAAAATATACTCGTGATTTATTTAAACGCGGTAGTCAACTCGCCAAAAAGAGAGGTTTAATACTGGTAGACACTAAGTATGAATTTGGTAAAACCAAAGACGGCAAAATAGTCTTAATAGATGAAATCCATACACCAGATTCCTCTCGATATTTTTATGCAGAAGGTTACCAAGCTCGTCAAGATAGGAGTGAACCTCAAAAACAGTTGAGTAAAGAATTTGTGCGTCAGTGGTTAATATCTCACAATTTTCAAGGATTAGAAGGTCAAACATTACCAGAAATGGATGATGATTACATTTTATCTGTAAGTGATCGTTACATCGAATTATATGAAAAAATCACTGGTAAAGAATTTGAAAAATCAGATACCAGTGATATTAAAAATCGTATCGAATCAAATGTTCAAGATTGGTTTGAAGCAAACTTTCTGTAGTAATTTGCCTTATTAATCTTTGAATCTATTGCTAGGTGCGTTGTGACTATCTATACTCTGGGTTGTCAAATTCCCATCGCTTGCCATCATCCCACTGCGCTCTAGAATTTCCATAACTAGGATATCCTCCATTTGCTTTAAGCATTGCGGCTAGATGTAATAGGTTATAGGTCATAAATGTGGTGTTTCTATTGGTAAAATCGCTTTTAAAACCTACTGGTGGATTGATTTTTTCACCTTGCCATTCTGTATCGCCATAACTAGGACCAGGACCTACTTCACCTATCCATCCACAGTCTGCTTGTGGTGGGATAGAATAACCTACATGTTGTAATGAATAGAGTATTCCCATGGCACAATGTTTAACGCCATCTTCATTACCAGTGACCATACAGCCGCCTACTTTACCATAGAATTTATATTGTCCTTTATCATTAGTCTGACCACTCATGGCATATAATCGTTCGATAAGCTTTTGAGCTTCTGATGATTTTTCTCCTAGCCATATAGGTGTTCCTATGATCAATATATCTGCGTTTATAATTTTTTTAAATATAGAAGGCCACTCGTCCTTATCCCATCCATGTTCTGTCATATCTGGATAAACGCCACTTGCAACATCATGGTCGATGAACCTGATGGTTTCTACTTTTACATTTTCCTTTCTCATTATTTCTTGAGAAACATCAATTAAGGAGTCTGTATGACTATGTTGAGGAGATTTCTTTAAAGTACAGTTTACATATACAACACTTAAGTTGCTGAAATCATGTTTTTCCATAAAGCTTATTTAAATTTTGAACTGTTATGCGGTAATCGCTTAACTTGTTAGAAAGCTTAAGTTATTACTAATCATTGAGATATCGTCCTAATAAAAACTCAAAATGTAAATATGTATCCATTATCATACAGATTGTTTAAGTTACAAACATTTGATAATGTCATGTAAGATATGTTATAATTAAATCTTAACCCTTCAAAGGTCTTTTCTTTATCATACCACCTTTAATGTCTTTTATACTGTTCATAATTATAAAAGCGTTGGGTTCAATTTTTTCAATTTCAGTGTTAAGTTTATTTAATTCTAGACGGGTAATAACAGTATATATGATATCCATATCTTTTGAAACTCCATTTTTTGCATATCCGCCTTGTCCTTTATAGATCGTGACACCACGACCTAATTTACCGACTAGAGTCTCCTTAATACGATTGCTTTGTGAAGAAATAATGGTAACACCTATATATTCTTCAATACCTTCTATTACAAAGTCTAATGTTTTAGAAGCTGCTATGTATGTAATCATTGAGTACAGGGCAATTTCTATCGATAGAAAATAGGCCGCGACGGAAAATATGATAATATTGATAAGGATAATGATGTCACCTATGGTAGTAGAGAATTTTCTACTTAAAAATATAGCCAGAATTTCTGTTCCATCAATTACAGCACCACCACGGATAGATAACCCAATACCTGCTCCTAAAAAGAACCCACCAAAAATAGCCACTAGTAAGTCATCATCAGTAACATTAGGAAAAGGTACAACGGCAACACAAAGAGCAAGGCCCATTATCGCTAGAGCCGTCTTGATGGCAAATCGTTGCCCCATAATTTTATAACCTAAAATTACAAAAGGTAAATTGACAGCTATAATTAAGATATATAAGGGGACACCAGTTACCGCTGCTACTAGTAGTGATATACCGGTAGCACCGCCATCTATGAAATCATTAGTAAGTAAAAAACCTTTAAACCCAAAAGACGCTGAAAAGATTCCAATAATAATGAGAATGAAATTTTTAAAATTACGCTTTAATGAGACTATGAAATCGTGATATTTTTTAGCGAGTTTATATTCAGACGGTTTCCCTTTAGGGTACTTCTTTTTATCTCTAAAGTTTTTTGTAGACTGAACAATAAGGTTTGCTAAAAATGGATTCATTCTTCTTAGAAAATTAAATGTGAAATGAAAAGAGCGATTCTTAAAAGATCAAAATCAATTCATTTTTTAAAGGTTCAAGATATTTTAAAGATATCAATAAGAACCTTACTGGCAAGTACTATATTAATAATTAAATTATAATATTACAATGATTTATTTTTGTTTAAAACATTGATTTTTAAATACTTAAGGCGTTCTGTTGCGTGTTTTTTTATAATCTTATTCATTCTACTGATTATGCGCAGTATGAATCGACCAATTCGACAATTAAAAAAGTTTGATGGTCTTACTTCTTCAGTACTTTGTATTCTAAAGAACACTTTATTAGTCCTTACTTTTGCAACGAATTATAAAGAGTAACTAGATGTTGGATTATGTAGTAATTGGTGGCGCACAAGCAGGCTTGTCCATGGCTTATCACTTACAGAAACAAAATAAAAAGTTTATCGTTATTGATGGTGAAAAGGAAGTTGGTGCTTCTTGGTTAAATAGATGGGATTCTCTTAAACTATTTACTCCAACAGAATACAATCATTTACCAGGATTAAAATTTAGAGCTCCTAAGAATCATTATCCAACTAAATTTGAAGTAGCAAACTATTTTAAATCCTATGTTAAAAAGTTTGATATTCCTATACAGTTAAACACCTTAGTAACCTCTGTTCGCAAGAATAAGAAGACTTTTATAATAGAGTATAAAGATGGCTTTATAGAGTCTAAAAATGTCATAGTCGCTACAGGTCCTTTTCACATTCCTTATACTCCACCTTGCCATACCAAAGCTTCTCAAGAAATATTACAGATTCATAGTAATTACTATAAAAATGCTGTTCAATTACAAGAAGGTGATGCTCTAGTAGTAGGTGGAGGAGATTCTGGCTACCAGATTCTTAATGAAATTTCTAAAGATTCTACGAGAACAGTTTATTTTTCTGGAGACACTACAGTAAAGTCATTACCACAACAGTTTTTAGGAAAAACCTTATGGTGGTGGTTTACGATAACCGGTTTTTTAAATTATAATAAATACAGCTGGATAGGAAAGAAGATTAATTCATCTACACAACCAGTAATTGGTACGGACGTTAAAGGAATACTATCTAGAGAAAATGTGATACCGGTAGGAAGAACAAAAGATGCATCGGATCAAAAGATAATTTTTGAAAATAAAAAAGTCTCAACTATTAAAAATATTATTTGGGCAACAGGTTATCGACCTAATTTTTCATGGATAGAAGGATTAGAACTAGACGCTAATAATTATCCTAAAAATTATCGCGGTATTAGCAATATTAAAGGTTTGTACTTTATGGGCTTACCATGGATGTATACACGTGGATCAGCAACATTAGGTGGTGTTTCTAAGGATGCTGATTTTCTTGCAAACTATATTAATTCTAAAAATTAATTAACCTAAATTGATATTTAAAAAGGCTGTTAAATCTTAGATTTAACAGCCTTTTTAATATGACAATGACATCAATTAAATTTAGATGCTATCTACAAAGTCTTTAAAAACTTTTTTATGTAGATCTAAATCTAGATCTGGCGATAAAGAAGCTCTTACAATATAATCCTTATCACCTTCTTTAGTCGTTCCTTGTGTTGATGTTGCAGGTATGGTCCAATAGCAACCTTTAAGCTGTCCATAACTCACGCAAAATTTACTCTCTTGAGGAATCTCAGTAATCATTAAATTAATAAGCTTAAGGTTTAACTCACGCTTATATCTCTCACGTTCTTCGTCATTATTCCCTTGAGTAGGAAGATCAAGTGAAAATACAGATGGAGTAAATCCTTGTTCTGCAAGTTCTTCAGATACAAAATTGATTTTTGCATTAGGCAAAATTTCTTGGACAAATGTCACAAACTCACGAGTGTTTTTATAAGCATCTTTGATACGTTGATTCATTGATGGTAATTGTGCTGCAAGAATTTCGTATTGTAAAGCAGTAGCTTCATTATCGCACAATGTTAAGTGCAAATCTATCTTATCAATTAAAGCACTAGTCTTATTATTACCTACACAGTATCCCGCAGTACACTTTCCACCACTTGGAAATTTAGAACCGCTAGCATAAGAAATAGTTCTTACCGTAGATAACATCTTTCCATCACCTAAAAAGTGTACATTAGGACAAAAGGTTTGGTCTAATATAAATACTGGATCTATTGCTATAGTTCCATCAGGCGTTTTGCGTTCTTTACTTAAAGCTTCTTTTAAAGCCACTAGATCAGGAACCTCAACTCTTGGGTTTGTTGGTATTTCAGCAATAATATATGGGACAGCATCTTGAGCAGCGATTTGATTTAAAACAAGATCGACACTTTGTACCATATCATTATCACCATCTACTGGTAAATCAACAACTTCTACATTATTTAAGCAAGCAGCAACACGTCTAGCTTGATCATTAGTTCCGCCATAACAATTAGGTGGTACGATAAATTTAATAGCTTTACCAGGATGGTTTACTTGTGCATCGTGTATAAGTCCCATCATTATAGCATATTGTATAGATAAACCACTAGATGCGACTAAAGGCGTTAACTCTGTGCCTGTAATTTCTTTGATAGAGTTGAGTACACTTGTTTTATCTGCACTTAAATTGTTTTTTTCTAAAACGATAGGCTTTTGGTCTACTAGAGATTTTAAGGCCACTAGTGAATTAGATGGCGTCATCGCAATAGTTTCTCGTCTACGTACATGTTGTATGTCAGAAATAAAGGTTTTATCTAGAGAGCTATTAATGACTAGAATACTACCTAAATCACCATGTAAACTAATGGAGAAGTCAATATTTGAATTTAAATCTACTGTATTTATTTCATCGTGTTCAGCTATAAAAATCGTACTACCGTTAAATGATGCTACATCAGATGGAGCGTTTACCTTTTGCAATTGAAAATGATATCCATAAACCTCTTTTAAAAGTTCTGAATTTAAAATGGCAGGTAGCTCACCAGTGTAATTAATTTGGGTATCTCTATCTTCCAATAAATTTTTTCTCAACACAGCAAGAACAGGAATTGTCTTTGATGAAAAGCTAATAACATTTTCTGCATCTAGCCCATGTAGATGAGCAATTCCCCATTCTAACACACTAGACAGTGGATGACCTAACCTTATGTAGTCATAGGCTGTGGGCAATACAGCTAGAGCTCCAGTACTAGCATTATTTTTACTATAAAGAGTTTCTAACTGGTCTAGGAATTGAGTTTTTGCAAGCTTTTCATTATAAATATCCAGTCTATGTGTCGTAAGACCTAACCAATCTGCAGGATGATTTTTAATGATATCTTTTATATAATTGAGAACTTTATTGTCTTTCATAAGTATTAAAATAATGATACAAAAATATAGATTAATTAAGGGTCTAAGGAAGGTTTAACAAGATGTTTAATATCCTATGTTCTAGCTTTAAAAAACTTATCTAAAATCTTGATGATTATTTATCATATCATTCACCTAACGAATTCAAAAACAATGCTAGAATTAGTCCTATAGTAGTGGCAATTCCAGTCCAATACTTATCTTTTTTAAATGATTTAGGAAACACTTCTAGGGCTAGTGATGCTACTACAGCGCCACCGGCAAAACTCTTGATGTAATTCAAGTATTCTTGCTTAACATCAGATAGTAAAAAATGTCCCACTAATGCCGCCATAGCAAGTATTGCTGCTGTAGCTATCCATAATAAAAGCACTTTCTTTTTAGAATGGTTTTCAGACATTTCCTTAGCGCCGCCAGCTGCTTCGGGTAAATTAGATAATAAAATTGAACCCGATAAAGCTGCTACAGATAATGGGCCAGCACCTATTAAAGCAACACCTAATGCAAGATTCTCAGGGATACCATCTAAAGTGATTGCAGCTAGTAAACCACCACCACTGTTATTACCCCATTTTTTCTTAACTAGATAATCTAAGCCTGTAAAGGTGGTAGCTCCTATAAAAACAACCGCAAGAGTGATGTAAACTGAATTGTTTTCTAAAGCTGGATTAATTAGTTCTAGTAAGGCAGACACTAATAAAGCTCCGCCAGCAAGAGCTACTAGAAATCCTTCTGTTTTTTTAGTTAGGCTACCATAAATACCCCATAAAGCTCCAGCAATCAACGCCGCCGAAACCACAAATACCACAATACTAGTCGTCATATTTCATCTAATTTAGATTTTATGTGAGTTTGTTTCATTCGCTTTCGCGAAAGCGAGTATCACATTTATTATCGACCATAAATACCTGAACTATAGATATGAAAACATATTGATGACTATAGAAACAAGTTTTATCTTTTAAAAATACTTAATTTAAAAAGCCCAAAGAAACATCTTGAGAGCCTTTGAGCTTTGAGGAAAGAAAATACTTTTATTTATACTATTTCTACTCTAAACCTGCATTAAACCAATAGTCGATACGTGTAGGCTCTTTTTGGGATGATGGTCTCTCACCACGATTACCTCTACCGCCACCAGATCCACCACGGCCACCGCCACGTTGATTGCCTCCTCGCATACTGACACCAGTATCTGATGGACTTTCACGATCTTTCTTTTTTTCTGGCATGTTTGTAAAGATACCTATGGTAAGCTTTGATAAATCAAGTTTATCATCTTGAGTAATTCTATTCTTAGGGATTTTTATTGAATATTCAAGAGTGTCTTGTTCTTCTCCGGTCATTTGATAGCCCATTGAGATGTCAAAAGCGTTTAAATCTTTATGGAATTCTTGTTGATCGCCATAGTAAGCATATTCTGCTTCACCTGGAATATTGGCAATGATTTCTTGATAATCGATAGATGGCGCCTCGTCAGTGTTATTTTGCGGTCTAGAAGATCTATTAGGGCGTTGTGGTGTGTTGTGGTATGGATACCTTACAAAAACGTTTCGCTCTTTATTACCAGTTTCATCAAAGTAAACGGTAAGTCCATGTCTAAGAATAGAGAGCGTGGTTTCTTTATGTGTAGTACTTATGTTTAAAAATATATAATTAGAATCCTGATCTATTGTATAATTGATATGATGATCTGTGATACGTGTAGCGTCTGTAGGTTCTTGTATCATTGCTAGCGCACTATAAGTGGTAAATGCCGCAATACATAACCATAAGAATCCATTAAATCTCATAACTGTCCTTTTAAGTTGGCCATATGACTACTGGAACTTAAAAAAGTTTAAAGAATAAAAAAACGTAAAGACTAATTAGTCATTATAGATGTCAAATGATACAGCTACAGATTGCATTAAATCTTCATTTTCAAAATCTTGATCAGACATTTTAGAAAGTCGTTCTAGATACTTGTCAAACTGTCCATTTTTAAAAATAGTAAGCATCTTGCCGCCATGGTTACAACGAGCAGCATGCCAGATGTTGACAGGTACGGTTATCGTGTCTCCTTTCTCAAGTATAATAGTTTGATCATCAAAAATTAACTCGACCTCACCTTCTAAAATATAAAAGATTTCGGTCATCAATTTATGATGATGTCTCGGTAAATAAAAACCTGGTTTTAAAGTATCCTCAACAATACATAATTCTCCATTAGTTTGATCTGAGGATAGTTTTACAAAGCAGTGATCTTGTGAGTAGTTATAGTTTTGGCCTTCGCCGTTTCTTATGGTTTCTATCTTATTCATATCTTTAATTGATTTTAATTCCACCATTTCGCGCAAGCGTGTAAAGGATCATATTGATACTATAAAGCCTAAGCAATGTCCTTAACCTCTAAAATAACTTTTTTCTTAAGGCGATTAACCCTAACACACATATGATAAATAGTCCCATAAGACTAGCACCCATGGCGACATCTCCATAGAGAAATTTGCCTATTGAGAATAAGAGACTATAGACACCGATGATTCCCATAAAAAAGCCTAATATTTTTATTGGAAAATTATGGAACTTTGATTCTTTACCAAAGATGACGTGATTAAAATGATCTAAAGTCTCTGCCTGTGTAGGTCTGGTAGCAAATGTGGCGATAAGCCATGCCGTGGTGGTTATTACAACATTAAAACAGATCTTTTCATATCCTGCCCAGTTTGCAAATAATTGCGTGTCTAAACGGCTGTCTGCAAAAAAGATCATGGCGATGATTAGCGAGCTAGCCATAGCCGTAATTTCACTCCATGGATTTATACGATGCCAGAACCATCGTAATATAAAGAGTAAACCAGATCCAGCACCTATTTGTATGACTAGGTCAAAAGCATCTTTGGCCTGTTCTAAAACTAGGGATAGTAAACCAGCACAAGCCATCATAATAACGATAGAAACTCTACCAACTATAATCTTTTGTTTTTCGCTAGCGTCCTTTTTTACAAACCGCGCATAGAAATCGTTCACCACATAACTAGAACCCCAATTTAAATGAGTGGATATCGTACTCATAAAGGCTGCTATTAAACTGGTAATGACTAGACCTAATAATCCCGCTGGTAAAAAGGTGAGCATCGCTGGATAACTCAAGTCATCTTTTACAAACTTAGGATCTAGATTAGGAAATGCTGTTGCCAGTGATTCTAAATTAGGATATATAATAAGAGAAGCCAGACCTATTATAATCCATGGCCATGGGCGTAGTGCATAGTGTGCTAGATTGAAAAATAATACCGCCCATGTAGCATTTTTCTCATCCTTTGCAGCAAGCATGCGTTGTGCCACATAGCCACCACCACCAGGCTCTGCACCAGGATACCAGGTACTCCACCATTGAACTGCAAGAGGTATTAGAAAGATGCCCATCATCAACTCTGTATTAGAAAAGTCAGGCAATAGGTTGATCTTACTCGCGACATTAGGATGCGTGATGAGGTTTTGCATTCCATTGACCTCAGGTAAGTCTAGAATGTACATAGTAGCCCATATAGATCCTACCATGGCTATTATAAATTGAATAAAGTCTGTAATTAAAACACCTTTTAGTCCACCTAGTAAAGAATAAAGAACGGTAACTATGGATGCAATCCACAGTGTCTCACCAGCTGTAAAGTTAAACATAACATTACCTATTTTAATAGCTGCTAGGCAAACAGTAGCCATAATAATGATATTGAATATAACACCTAGATAGATCGCTCTAAAACCTCTTAAAAACGCAGCGCTTTTACCTTGATATCTTAATTCATAGAATTCTAAATCTGTAGTAACTCCACTACGTCGCCACAATCGAGCATAGAAAAAGACAGTTAGCATACCAGTAAGTAGAAAAGCCCACCATTCCCAATTTCCTGCAACACCAGTGTCTCGCACAATTCCTGCGACTAGATTAGGCGTGTCTGCCGCAAAAGTTGTTGCGACCATAGAAACTCCTAAAAGCCACCACGGCATATTGCGCCCTGATAAGTAAAATGAAGAAGCGTTCTTAGAACTTTTCTTTGAGACAGCAATTCCTACAAAAAGGGAGACCAAAAAGAACGATATGATGATTAGGAAGTCAATGAGTTCTAGTGCCATAGGTAAAAGTTATTAACGATAACGTTTGAATTATTAGAATTGGTTAAATATAGAATAAAACATGAGTTTCATTAAGGATTCTTTGCTAGATTAGCATGGATTATATGAAAAACGCAATGAATCAAACGATTAAGAAAATAGGTGTAATGACCTCTGGAGGCGATTCTCCAGGGATGAATGCTGCTTTAAGATCTGTAGTACGTACCTGTGCATTTCATGGTGTAGAATGTTTAGGTATTTATCGTGGTTATCAAGGACTGATAGAAGGAGACTTTAAAGAAATGACGGCACGTAGTGTCAATAACATTATTAATAAAGGAGGAACTATACTTAAAAGCGCACGCTCACAAGAATTTCGCACGGTAGAAGGAAGGAAGAAAGCATATGAGCATGTAAAGGCATCAGGTATGGATGCTCTAGTAGTCATAGGTGGTGATGGTAGTTTTACCGGTGGAATGGTTTTTAATGAAGAATTTAATTTTCCTGTAATGGGAATACCAGGTACTATAGATAATGATATTTATGGGACCAGTTCAACGCTAGGTTTTGATACAGCATTAAATACAGTAGTAGAATGTATCGATAAAATTAGAGATACCGCTAGTTCACATAATAGATTATTCTTTGTAGAAGTTATGGGACGCGATGTAGGGCATATAGCTCTTAATGCTGGAGTAGGTGCTGGAGCAGAAGAAATCTTAATCCCTGAAGAAGATATGGGAAAAGATCGTCTGGTAGAGAGTTTAAAGCGTAGTCGTGAATCTGGTAAATCTTCTAGTATCGTTGTCGTAGCAGAAGGTGATAAAACCGGCGATAATGTATTTGAACTTAAAGATTATGTAGAGAAGAACATGCCAGAGTATGAGGTACGTGTATCGGTGCTGGGTCACATGCAACGCGGTGGATCACCATCATGTTGGGATCGTGTTCTAGCGAGTCGCATGGGTGTTAAAGCTGTTGAAAGCCTTCTAGAAGGTAAGACTAATTACATGGTCGGTATCAATAATAATAAGATAGAGTTATGTCCATTGGATATGGCTGTTAAAGGAAAAACTGAAATTGACACAGAGCTTTTAAGAGTATCTGATATTATGACGGTTTAATAGAATTTTTTAAATACGCTTTCGCGAAAGCGTGCAAACAACAATTAACAAGAACTAACAATTAAATAATATGAGTAAAAAACTGAAATTAGCAATCAATGGATTTGGTCGCATAGGTCGTATCGTATTTAGAGCAACTCTAGAACGTGCCAACGTAGAAGTAGTAGCAATCAATGATTTAGTAGATGTGGAGCAATTAGCATATTTACTAGAATACGATTCTGTACATGGACGTTATGGTGGATCTATTGAAATCAAAGATGGAAACTTAATCATCGATGGTGTACAGGTACGTGTCACTGCAGAGCGTGACCCAAAGAACTTAAAATGGGATGAAGTAGGAGTAGACGTTGTTGCAGACTGTACAGGGATTTTCACTGATTTAGATAGTGCTCAAGCACATATCGATGCAGGAGCAAAGAAAGTTGTAATATCTGCACCATCTAAAACAGCGCCTATGTTTGTTATGGGTGTGAACGACAATGAATTAACAGCAGATCATAAAATTGTATCTAACGCTTCATGTACTACAAACTGTCTAGCGCCTATGGCAAAGATTCTTGATGATAACTTTGGTATAGCAGAGGCTTTAATGACTACGGTACATGCTGCAACGGCAACACAAGCAACTGTGGATGGTCCTAGCAAGAAGAACTATCGTTTAGGTCGTAGTGCTATGAATAATATTATACCTGCAACTACTGGTGCTGCCGTAGCAGTAACTAAGGTAATTCCATCGTTAAAAGGTAAATTAACGGGTATGGCTTTCCGTGTGCCTACTGTTGATGTTTCTGTAGTAGATTTAACGGTTAAATTAAGTAAAGAGACTTCTCTAGAAGAAATTAACAAAGCGTTTAAAGATGCGTCTACAGGAGCTATGGCTGGTGTAGTAGGATATACTGATGAAGCTGTTGTATCTCAGGATTTTGTAAGTGATGCTAGAACTAGTATCTATGATGCAGGTGCTGCTATTGAATTGAACTCCACGTTCTTTAAATTAGTAAGCTGGTATGATAACGAGTTTGGATATTCAAATAAGTTAGTTGACCTAGCAGAGAAAGTACACTCGCTATAATTTTAAAAAGGCTATTGATTCTACATCGATAGCCTTCTTTTTTCTATCCAGCTCAAGGATAGACTTTATTAAATAACTTTTTATGATTTTAATTACAGATAGTGGCTCTACTAAGTGCGACTGGATTGCACTTGATAATAATGGAGAGCAATTGTTTAAAGTAAAAACTGGTGGTATGAATCCTGCGATTCTTACTATCGAAGAATTACCATTGCGCATTCTAGAAAGTGAAGAATTAGTAGCTCACAAAGATCAAGTAGAGCAACTATTTTTCTATGGTGCTGGTTGTGGTACTGAAAAGCCTAGACTAGCTTTGGAAAATTTATTAAAAAACTATTTTTCAAACGCGCAGGTAACCGTTAAAGAAGACACAGCAGCAGCAGTATATGCCGCAGTAGGTGATGAGCCCGGTATCGTTTGTATACTAGGAACTGGTTCTAACTGTTGTTTCAGCGACGGCGATACTATTGAGCAACGTGTAGTTTCTCTAGGGTATACACTTATGGATGAAGCTAGTGGTAACTGGTATGGAAAAAATCTATTGAGAGATTATGGATTTAAAAATATGCCGTCGGATTTAATGAAGAAATTTGAAAAGGCTTATAATATGGATCCCGATTACTTAAAATTCCATCTCTATAAGCAACCTAATCCTAATGCTTTTCTTGCTCATCATGCAGAGTTTATTTTTCAAAACCTTGAAGAACGTTACATTAAAAAGTTGCTAAGAAAGGGATTGCGTAAATTTTCACGTAATATGATTTTACAATTTAGAGAAGAAATAAAATCATACGAAGTACACTTTGTAGGTAGTATTGCTCACTTTGCCCAAGCTAGAATAAAGCAAGTCGCGGCAGAATTTGGCTATGAGGTTGGTAATATTGTTCGTAGACCGATAGAAGGTCTTGTTGATTACCATAGAAATAAATTGAAAGCCTAAATAAACTTGATGTAGTCTATTTGTAATTCAAACGTACCTTCTTTTTTATCTAATAAAATTATTCCCAATCGCAAGACATCGTCTAGTTGTGATTGGGATATTTTTTTTCCAGTTTGTTGACCTACCTTATATTCTTTAAATTCAGTTAGAGGTAATTGAACGGTTATCCATTCATTATTATTACTAGAAAATTGATGTTTGTAATTAGGATTCCACCAAGAGCGATATGCGTCTAATTGAAAATAAAAGGAGCGTCCAGTACTTTTAAACTTAATTTCAACGGCTTTATAATCTTTAAGATTATAATTCCCGTAGGGACTGCGATAACTGGCAAATCCACCATTATTTTTTAACGATGTGGTACCCGAGAATAAAACGTAATTATCATAGGAAACAGCAGTACTTTGTGATAAACCACCCATGACACCATCGTTTATAATAACCCAATCCATAGTATTCCCATCTTTACCAAAATTGATAATATCTGAAGTATACATGCTGCTTATGGGGATTAATAATAAAATGAGAAGACGTATCATAAAAGATAAGTCGGTTGATGAGGTAAAGCTTTCTGATGATTAGAAATATTTAACTTATCTCATTGTTCAATAGCTATTGCCTTTGTATAAATTGTTGAATTTCTTTTCCATCTGTGAAATAATAATGCACAACGGTATGGTTAAGGTCTTCTATTTGAAATAAGAACGTTAATTCTTTTATTTTTCTGAAATCTATATCATTAATCATCCATTGTGGATAGCCATTTATTTGTTGAGTTATCTTTTTATCACAAAGAATTTTTTTAGCCCTTTTGTATAGTGTCCAAGGATGATTAGGCGCCAGTTTAACTATTAATTTATGAATTTCAGGATAACGATGAATAATTTCTTCCCAGATAGGAAGAGAATTGATGTTAGACTGCTTATAGCGTTGATCAGAAACCAGATTTGAATCAGTAGGTGATAATTCCTCTAATTCATACCATTGATTTTTTTTGAAATAGAAGTATTGCAGATTGGTATGATCTTTTTTTAAGCCATCTTCATGTTGAAATATTACAACCTTAAATTCATTTGAAGAAATAGTGCCTTGATAATGTAAAGGTTTATCTTTTTTATTGGTAGGCCATATGCTGCCCGCGGGCAATTGTGGTAATTTATCATTTTCTACGACTGATTGCTCAATTATCATAGCAGGTAATAGGATAGGTCTCAAAGCTTCGACTATTGTATTGATGGTCGTTTGAGATAGGTGTACCTCTGGATCGCGACTATCCATTAAGGATCCATAGTCACCTGATGGTGTTTCAAAAAGACGTTTTAAAAATTTAAACATAAACAACTAGTTTAGTGAACAACAAAAATAAAAAAGCACCAGAATAGACTGGTGCTTTAAAGTTATGGTAATAAAAAGAATTGAACTATTCTGTAGCCTCTGAAGATTCATCATCTGTTGATGCTTCTTCCTCTGCTTTTTTCATCTGACGTTCTAGAATATTAAGTTGCTTTTGCTTCTCTTTTATTAAGTCTAATTCTTTATCTAAAGCCGTAGTGTTCTTTTTCAATTGTATTACAAAAGGGTTTTTATCATCCTTAGTATTGATAAACTGCATGTTGTTCTCTAGCTGCCTTTTTTCATCCTGAATCTCATCACGACGTTTTCTCAAGTAAAAACGTTCGTTAGTAAAATCACGAGCATCTCCAGATTCTAAACTAGAAAGTTTAGATTGATATTTAAGCATTTCTGCATCTACAGCGCTCATTCCAGCTGCTTTTAATTTAGCCTGTAATAGTTTGTCAAACTTATCTTGGATATGACGTTTTGAATAAGGAACGCGACCTATTGCTGCCCAATCTGCCATGTGTTTTTCAACATCAGCTTTCATGGCCTCTTGATCATCTTGTGGCAACATTTCTTTTAACGCATCATAGACTTTCATCTTTGCTTCAAAGTTTGCTGCTTCCTCAGCGTTTTCTTCTTTCTTTTGTGCATTTTTCTTATCAAAGAAGCCATTACAAGCTGCCTGGAAACGCTTCCATATTTTATCACTTACCTTTCTAGGTACATGACCGATCTCTTTCCATTCGCTCTGAATACGCTTCATCACAGGTAAAGAACCGTTAAAATCATCACCAGCCAGATGTTGCTCTGCAATCTCAATAAGTTTCATTTTCTTATCCAGATTATCTTGTTGATCTTTTTTAAGATCTTTATAGAACGCGTTTTTGGCATGGTTAAACTCACGTCCGACAACTCTGAACTGTTCCCACAAGTGGTTGTTTAAAGCCTTTGTAGCTGGTCCAGTTTGTGTAAATAATTCTTTAAGGGCATTAACTTCCTCTAAACGATCTTGCCATCCTTTATGATTCTTTGCTCCAGCTGCAGTAATCTTCTTGATTTCAGCGATTATATTTTGTTTAATCGTCTGGTTTTTCTCGGCTAGTTTATCACGTTCTTCATAATAAGCTTGTCTCTTATCATGTATCACTTTAGTAGCTGCGCTAAATTTATCCCAGATAGGATCCCTATGTTCTTTGGCAACTGGTCCAGCATCTTCTTTCCACATACGATGTAACTCTTGTAATTCACGCAATGCTTTATGGATGTCTGGTTCATTACCCAGCTCTTCGGCACGAGTAATAATTTTATTATGAAAATCTAAATTGCGCTCAAAATCTTTATCACGTAATTCTTTACTAAGGTCTATATAGTCATAGAAGTTTTGAGTGTGCAGGCGGTAATCATTCCATACAATGTTATAAGCATCATGAGGTATTTTACCAGTATCTTTCCACGCTTGCTGTAAAGCATTAAACTTTTTAAAAGTAGTCCCTATATTTTCTTCTTCATCAATTAAGTTCTTAATAGACTCAATGATGTTTTTTCTCTTCTCAAGATTGTCTTCTTGTTCCTTGCGCTGCTGGCGTTGAAACTCACCTCGTTGCTTGCGATATAAGCTATGTAAATCGTTAAATTCTTTACTTATAGGATTATTGTATTCAAATTCTGGTGCAGGTGCTTCTTCTGTAGCAGGATTTGCTTTTACGAATTCTTCACGAGCTTCTTTTTCAGCATCTTGATCTTTTGATTCAAAAGCTTTTTTAATATCGTCTACGTGAGTTTTAATCGTGTTGATAGGAAAGTCCTGTATCAATTGTCTTAGAGATGCTACTAGAGCTGGCATTTCTAATGTATTATAGTCTGTATCAGGTAAAGTTTGAGCATCTACATCTTCAGCATGATCATCACTTTCGTCATCATTATCACTCGTGCTTTCTTCTTCTTTTACAGCGGCAACAGGTGTTTCTGTAGTTTCTTCACTAGTTACATTCTCTTGAGGAGTAACTTTGGTTTCTTCTACAGCAGTTGAAGGGTCTGTATTCATGTCCTTTTCTGGCATGTCTTGTGTGTTCTGGTCAGTGTTATTCACGTTTTCTAAATTTCCGTCTGCATCGTTGTGCAGGTTGTCATTCGTATCCATATAATAGATTTAAAGGAGTGCAAGATAAAGAGAATCACTAGATATGGCAATCATTCTACAGGATTAGTCATTCCACAATTCCCAAGACTTCTCTGCTTGGTGAACCAGCATCTGATAACCATTAGTTACTCGAGCACCTTTTACCTTTCCCATTTTCATGAACATAGTGTTACTAGGATTGTAGACGAGATCATATAAAATATGATTTTTGTTCAAATGGTCGTATGGTAAATTAGGCTTGTCTTCCACATCAGGAAATGTTCCAACAGGCGTAGAGTTTATAATTAGTGAGATAATTTTAAGAACATCGCCATCGATCTTTTCATAGGGAATACTATACTCACCTTGTGGATTGCGAGAGACAAATAAATGCGGAACTTTAAGAGCATCTAATGTATAAGAAATCGCCTTTGATGCACCACCTGTGCCTAGGATTAAAGCATTTTGTGTAATAGGTAAAAACGGTTCTAGACTTTTTGCAAATCCATAGACATCAGTATTATGGCCTATCCATTTATTGTCTTCTATTACAACGGTATTTACAGCGCCTATAGCTTGAGCTTCAGGTGTCAGTTGATCGCAGATTTTAAGCATCGATTCCTTATATGGAATTGTGACATTAAGTCCACGTATAATCTCGTTTTTACCGTTGGTGGTTTTAGTGATAGGGTTGTAGGTCACGCTTTCGCGAAAGCGTAATAAATCAGCCTCAGTTGCAATCTCAAAATTGCGGTATTCATGATCTTCTAATCCCAGTTTCTCAAATTTTTCTGTAAAATAAGCTTTTGAAAAACTGTAGTCCAATCTCTGGCCTATAAGACCAAAAACGCTATGCGGGATTTGCTTGTTGTCCATATTTATCAATAAGATATACGATTAAGAAACCAGCAAATATAAGCCCTATTGCTAGCCATGTATGTAATGCTGTTAAGTCTGGCCAGTAACGACTGTAATTTTCTAGTATAGGATTCCCACTCGCGTCTGTCATATAATTTCCAGCGATGTCTGTGGTATAAATTTCTTTTTTCCATGGCCATACCACGCCCAAAGATCCCGTTATAAAACCGATAATCATCGCATTAGTCTCGTTGCGATAATGTTTAAAGGTCCAGCCTAATAGGTGTGATAAGCTAATAAGCCCTACAAAAGATCCTAATAGAAAAACGCCTAATATGGCTAGTAAATCCATGTGAATGGGATCATTCCACCACGAGAAATCCCATTGAACAACAGCGACCATGGTATCAAAGAAAGCATTTATACTATCTACTAATAGTAATACATAATTGCCTAACAGGATAAGTATAAAGCTGCCACTCAGACCTGGTAAGGTCATCCCTGAAATACTTACCATACCACAGAAAAAGACAAAGAATAAGTTAGTATTATCTGTTGCGGGATCTAGTAATGAGGTTCCAACACCTATGGCGGTACCTATGGCTAGAATCATAATATTCTTGCGTGTCCAGGCATCGTAACCTCTCGAAATGTAATATACAGAGCCTAAAATCATCCCGAAAAATGCAGACCAGACCAGTATGGGATAATTCTTAATAAGTACATCAAATCCTTTACTTACGGTAAAGTAGCTGAGGACTTCTCCTAGAATAATTAAGGATAAAAAACGACCATTAATATATTCATAGAACGTTTTAAACCTACCGTTAAATAATAGTTTAAGTGCCTTAAGGTTGAGCTTTTGAAAAGAATATATGAACTCTTCATAAAATCCAGCTACATATGCCACAACGCCACCGCTTACTCCAGGAACCTTATTTGCGGTTCCCATAGCAATACCTTTTAAAACTAAGTAGAATTTATCGCTGAAACTGCGGGTAGGTTGTCGCACTAGTCGGTTTTTTTATGAGCTACTTTTTCTAATATAAGTATAAGCAAAAATCCTATAACCATTAGTATTGCAGCATATAAAATAAGAGCGTCACCAGAAAAATTTTGTGGTAAAATACTTTTTTCTAGAAATGGAACTTCCTCGCCGTGTGAATTGATTCTAGTTTTCAGAATCATTTTCCATGGCCATAATTTATTGAGAGAACCTATCATAAATCCTGTAAGCAATGCCAGAGTTAAGTTTTTATGATTTTCAAACAGCCAGGTCAGCGCTCTAGAAAATAGTTTAATCCCTAAGATTGCGCCTATCGCTACCATTAATAAGTTAGTAAAGTAATCCCATGCAACACTCCAATTGCCGGCAAGTATTGCTTCTGTAAATCCTGTGATAGAACTTAAAACCGTTTCATAACTACCCAGTAGGAGTAGTAAAAAAGCACCGGAAACTCCTGGCAGAATCATAGCAATAATAGCGATAAAGCCAGAAAATAATAAATACCACCAGCTTTCTGGAGAGGCAACAGGCTCAGCAACGGTGATCCAGTAGGATAGGGCAGCACCTATTACCATTATGGTGATGGCTGTGACATTCCAATGAGTAATTTGTTTTGCTATATATAAAATACTAGCAAGTACTAATCCAAAGAAAAAGGACCAAACTAGAATAGGATGTGCTCCTAATAAATAAGTAATTAACTTAGATAAACTTAGAATACTGATTGCGATTCCAGTAATCAATGATAGTAAGAAACCTAGGTTATAATTTTTAAAAGTAGCAGCTATACCTATTTTAAAAAATGATTTTAAAACACCTATATCTAATCCATCAATAGTTTTTATGAGTTCTTCATAAATACCAGTGATAAAAGCGATAGTACCACCAGAAACACCTGGCACAACATCTGCTGCGCCCATAAGGATTCCTTTAATTGCTGTAGCGATATATTTTTTCAAAGCTTGATTTTTTAATGGTATCAAAAAAAAGCCTCAAAGAGGCTTTTTAAAAATTATCTATGGATAGTCTGTGTTCTATCTGGACCTACACTTACCACTTTGATAGGAATTTCTAATTCTTTTTCAAGGAAGTCGATGTACTCATTTAATTCTGCAGGGAATTGAGAAGGATCAGTCATTTTTGTTAAATCCTCTTTCCAACAAGGAAATTCAGTATAGATAGGAGTTACATTTTCGGCCTCGATATTATATGGTAAATGATGGATGGTTTCTCCTTTATATTCATAACCAGTACAAACCTGTAAACTATCAAATCCAGACAGTACATCGCCTTTCATCATCATTAATTGTGTAACGCCATTGATCTGACAAGTGTATTTGAGAGCAATAAGGTCTAGCCATCCACAACGACGTGGTCTACCTGTAACCGCACCAAATTCATGACCTACTTTAGCCATTTCGGCACCTACCTCATCAAACAACTCAGTAGGGAATGGTCCACTACCTACACGAGTAGTGTAAGCTTTAAAAATTCCGTAAACTTCACCTATTTGGTTAGGTGCAACACCTAGTCCAGTACAGGCACCAGCAGCTGTGGTATTAGAAGAAGTTACAAATGGATATGTACCAAAGTCAATATCTAACAAAGAACCTTGAGCACCTTCTGCAAGTATTGTTTTTCCATTGCGTTGTGCGTTTTGGAAATATTCTTCAGAGTCGATGAATGTTAATTCTTTTAATCGCTCTACTGCTGTAAAGAATTCCTTCTCTAACTCGGCAAGGTCGTATTGAATTTGAACATCATGAAAACCTATTAATGCTTCATGCTTATTTGCTAGATTACGATACTTTTCCTTCCAGTTATCCTGTTCTAGATCACCTATACGCAAACCATTACGGCCTGTTTTATCCATATAAGTAGGTCCTATACCTTTGAGAGTCGAGCCTATTTTTGCTTTACCTTTAGATGTTTCAGATGCAGCGTCTAGTAAACGATGTGTCGGTAAAATGATATGAGCTTTTCTTGAAATGATCAATTTACTCTTATAATCTATTTTAAATTGTTCTAGCCCATCTAGTTCTTGAACAAAAACTACCGGATCGATAACAACTCCATTACCTATAACATTGATAGCTTTGTCATGAAAAATCCCAGAAGGAATCGTTCTTAAAACATGTTTAATACCATCAAATTCTAGAGTGTGTCCTGCGTTAGGTCCACCTTGAAATCTCGCGATGATATCATAGTCTGCAGTTAATACATCTACTATTTTTCCTTTTCCCTCATCGCCCCATTGAAGGCCGAGCAATAAATCTACTGCCATTAGTCTTGTTTTTCAGTTGTGTTTTTAAGGCCGTAAAAATATAAAGAATGATTGGTAATTGTAACATTAAAAATCTCTTCAATAGTCTTTTTTATTGACTCTATTCTCGGATCACAAAATTCGATAACTTCACCGGTATCTGTAAGGATTACATGATCATGTTGTTTATCAAAAAATGACTTTTCATAATGTGATTGATTTTGACCAAATTGATGTCTTCTTACCAGACCGCTGGCTAATAATAATTCTATAGTATTATAAAGCGTGGCGCGACTTACACGATAGTTTTGATTCTTCATTTTTATGTATAATGACTCCACATCAAAATGGTCTTCACTAGCATAAATTTCATTCAAAATGGCATAACGTTCAGGTGTCTTGCGATGCTTATTATCGGTAAGAAACTGAGTGAATACATTCTTCACTATTTCCTGTTCGTTCTCTAGACTGTTAATAATTTTACTCATATTTTTTATACTCTCGTGACTTTATCAATCCCGTTAAGCTTATTTAAATTTTCCATTAATCTTATGAGCATATTTTTATGGGGAACCACAACAGTGATTTCTCCTTTAAAAATACCATCATTACTTGTAAAACTAATGTTTCTAATATTTACGTGCATATTCTCAGAAATAACTCTGGTCACTTCTTGAACTAATCCCATGCGATCAATTCCTGTGAGTATTACGTCTGCACGATACTCTTGTTGACTAGAATCGATCCATTTTGCGCTCATAATACGATATGCAAATTTACTTTGCATACTAATAGCATTAGGACAATTATTTTTATGAACCTTAATTCCGTCTGTGACAGTTATGAATCCAAAGACAGAATCGCCCGGCAATGGATTACAACACTTTGAAAAAGAGTAATCTAGTTTTTGTTGATCTTTCCCAAAAACTAACTGGTCATAATTTTCTGTAACCTCTTCTTTATGAATATCAGGATTCTCCTTAGGCTTTCTTATTTTATTTTTGATAAAAGAATACAATGCATTACTGCGACTGTTAGCATATTCTTTAATCATCTTATTATCTATGGTACCTAAACCTACACGATAAAATAAATCATGACTCGTTTTTAACTTAAAGAAGTTAACCATTTGATTAATAGACTTCTCGTCTAATGGAATCTTTAGTGATCGCAATTTTCTATTAAGAACTGCTTTACCTTCTAGAGCGATGTCTTTTTGATCATCCTTTAGAGCAGATTTAATTTTTTGCCTCGCTCGAGCAGTAGTGGCATAATCCAGCCAGTTTTTAGTAGGTTTTTGATTCTCTGATGTAATAATATCGACTTGATCACCACTATTTAATTCATGTGATAATGGTACTAATTTACCATTTACTCTCGCACCACGAGTTTTAAGTCCGACCTCTGTATGGATACTAAAAGCAAAATCTAATGGTGTAGCACCTTTAGGTAAAGATTTTAATTCACCCTTTGGAGTAAAAACAAAAATCTCTTTGCTATATAAATTAAGTTTAAATTCTTCTACAAAATCAATCGCACTTGAATCTGCATTTTCTAGAGCGTCTTGCAATCTATTCAACCAGACATCTAGTCCATCTTCTTGATTACCTTGTTTATATTTATAATGCGCGGCATACCCTTTTTCGGCAATTTCGTGCATACGTTCACTACGTATTTGCACCTCAACCCAGCGTCCATCTGGTCCCATCACTGTAATGTGTAATGCTTCATAACCAGTAGACTTAGGACTACTGATCCAGTCTCGCAATCGCACAGGATTAGGCCTAAAATGATCTGTCACTATAGAATAAATCTTCCAGGCGAGAAACTTCTCATTTGCTCTATCGCTACGGAAAACAATACGCACAGCAAATTTATCATAGACTTCATCAAAAGATACGTTTTGCTTTAACATCTTGCGACGTATAGAGAAAACAGATTTAGGTCTACCTTTAATGGTATATTCTAGTCCTTCCTTTTCTAAAGAGTCGTCTATAATAGCAGCAAAGTCTTCAATAAACTGATCTTGCTCTTCTTTTGATTCCTTTATAGATTTCTGTATGTCATTAAAAACATCAGGTTCTGTATATTTTAATCCTAGATCTTCTAGTTCTGTCTTAATATTATAAAGTCCTAATCTGTGAGCGATAGGAGCATAGATATACAAGGTTTCACTTGCAATTTTCACCTGTTTATAATCAGGCATACTGTCCATAGTTTGCATATTGTGCAAGCGGTCAGCTATTTTAATAATAATAACCCTAATGTCTTCATTAAGAGTTAGTAACATTTTACGGAAATTCTCTGCTTGTTGAGAGATGTCTGCATCTTTTTTAAGGTGTGCAATCTTTGTTAGGCCATCTACTATTTTTGCGATGGTAATACCGAATAGTCTTTCAATATCATCTAGCGTGTACTCTGTATCTTCCACCACATCGTGTAAAAGGGCAGCGGCTATTGCACTGGCGTCTAGACCTATTTGTTTTGCCACAATTTTTGCCACTGCAATAGGATGAAAAATATAAGCTTCTCCAGATTTGCGACGTTGTGGTGCATGCGCTTCAACAGCAATGTCAAAAGCCTTTCTAATCAGCTTTTTATCTTCGTCTGTAAGCGTTTGATAACTTATTTTAAGTAAGTCTTTATAGCCTTGCGCGATGCGTTTATTCTCTTCTAGAATTTCTAGTTCTGTCATATAGTAAAGTTACACTTCTCTTTTTAAAAGACAATGGTTTTAAGAGCAGATTGTTAGGTTTTTTGACGCTTTCGCGAAAGCGTAACCGAAATACTTTTCATTACTTTAAAAACATTAATTTTTCACACCTATCATTACCCCAAATCTTCCATCCATTTGCTCAATGCCGTTTGCAGGATCATAGATGCGAGAAACAAAGCCATCCAGATATAAGGCATTATTACAGCCATGCTGTAAGTAAAAAGTAGCTAAATCATAGAAGTTTATCTTTTCTCGAGAAATGACTAGCAATAAACGTCCATCTGGTAAAATGCCCACTGCATTGCGTATATGAACGTTCTTAGAACCTTTATTAAAAGCGGGATGAATCATTCCATCTATAACTAGCATGGGACCAGATTGTGTCGCATATTTAATATTACTCAAGTCGGTAAGATCTTGTGTTGATGTCACCTTTGCTGTTCCGTCTTTAGTTAGGTAAAAAATGCCATTGGGCTGCAAGTAGAAATTACCATATCCAGTAGTGGTAGTATCTATTTGTTTATGAATAATTCCATTTTCTATATAAAGGCCTTGCGGTGAGTGGTCTTTAAGATACATCCCAGCATTCATGGCATAGATAAGGCTATCTCCATTCTGGTCGAGATGATTTTTAAGATTATTAAAGGTTTCAATCTTTTCCCCTTTATTATTTAACCAGTATAACTCTAGATTTTGATTATTAAGGTCAATCACCTTGATATGAAAACGCTCATCTTCTATCGTTAAATCTTGAGCATTATGGCAAGAAGAGATGAAAAGTGTAGGTAATAATATGAAAAGGAAGTGTCTATAATTCATCGATGATAGATTTGAGTTTTAAAGGTATGGGATTGTAATAACAGATTTTTGAATTTGTTAATGTTTGTTAACGTTTTCATAGCATTTATGATAAGAACAGTAAGATGATATATTTTGTAGTCCTAAATTTTACTTTATCATAATCACATGAAAAAATCAGGCTTACTCATAGCAATGATGTTCCTTTTTGCGTTCTCTACATCTTGTAAGACAGCACAAAAGGCAGTTGCTGCAAAAACTGAATCAGAAAAAACCAGCAAGAAAAAACCAAAATTCAAATCCTACAGTAAGGTCATTACTACTGATGCGATAACCGATGATGGATTGTTTAAAACACATCAAGTAGAAGACGATTTTTTCTATGAGATCCCTAACGACATGCTTGAAAAAGATATGTTATGGGTGACACGTATTGCACAAATACCATCTAATCTAGGTGGTGGATACATGAATGCTGGTAGTAAAACAAATCAACAAGTAGTTGCATGGGAACGTTTTCAAAATAAGATCTTACTTAAGGTAAAGTCCTATAGTGAGGTAGCATTGGATTCTACAGCAGCGATAGGAAATTCTGTAAAGGTTAACAATTATGAGCCTATCATGTATGCGTTTGATATAGAAACTTTCAGTGCAGATTCTACTGCCGTAGTGATCAATGTGACTAAATTTTTAAGTACTGATGTTCCCTCCATAAGTGGATTAAGTTCTCGATTAAGAAAGCAGTATAAGGTGAGAAGCTTAGATAAGAACCGCAGCTTTATCAATTCTGTAAAGTCATTTCCAGAGAATATAGAAGTAAAACAAGATTTTACTTTTACAGCGTCAGAGCCACCATCTAACAGTTCTGTAGGTTCTATAAGTATGCAGGTAAATCAGTCGATGATTCTGTTACCAGAAGTCCCTATGCAACCTAGATTATTTGATCCTAGAGTAGGGTTTTTTACGGTAGATCAAATTGACTATTCTAGTAAAGCGTTAAAAGCAGATGAGAAAACCTATATACGTCGATGGAGATTAGAGCCTAAAGATCCAGAAGCTTATGCGAGAGGAGAATTAGTAGAACCTATAAAGCCTATCATCTATTATCTAGATCCAGGTACACCAGAAAACCTAAAAGAATACATCAAACAAGGTATTGAGGACTGGCAAAAGCCTTTTGAAACCGCAGGATTTAAAAATGCGATTATCGCGAGAGATGCGCCTACACCAGAGGAAGATCCAGAGTTTAGCCCAGAAGATATTAGATACTCTGTAGTGAGATATGTAGCTAGTACAACACGTAACGCCGTAGGACCATCTGTAAGTGATCCACGTAGTGGAGAGATTATTGAAAGTGATATCATCTGGTATCACAATCACTTAAGATCTTATAGAAACAGATATCTATTAGAAACTGGAGCAGCTAATCCTAGTGCTCGTACTTTAGATACAGATACAGAAGAAATGGGTGAAATGATGCGCCAAGTAATCGCTCATGAAGTAGGACACGCATTAGGTTTTCCTCACAATATGGCTGCTAGTTATGCATATGATGTAGAGGATTATAGAAACGGTGCCTTTACTCAAGAAAACGGTATCGCGGCTAGTTTAATGGATTATGCTCGTTATAACTATATCGCACAACCTGGTGATGAGAATATCAGGTTTGTACGTCAGATGGGACCTTATGATCATTATGCAACTAATTGGGGTTATCGTGTGATTCCTGATGCTGCATCTCCAGAAGATGAAGTGGCTACTTTAAATAGTTGGATCATGGAAAAAGCTGGTGATCCTACATATAAGTTTGGTCGTCAGAGCAGCCGTTTTGATCCACAATCTCAAACAGAAGCGATAGGTAACGATCCTATTAAAGCGAGTACTTATGGAATGAAAAACTTGAAATACGTAGCGCAAAATTTATCTTCATGGACGTCTAATCAAACAGACAATTATGACGATTTACAAGAATTGTATGGTGAGTTACTAGGCGTGTATTCTAGATATGCTGGTCATGTAGTGACTAATGTAGGTGGCGTTAATGAAGATCTTAAAAAGCCATCACAGTCTGGAACTGTTTATAGTACGGTAGATAAAAAGACCCAAAAAGAATCTGTTCAATGGGTTATAGATAATGTCTTTGATACACCTAGCTGGCTAGTTGATAAAAATATCGTTCAAAATATAGCGCCTCAAGGTTACTTTGAAAGGTTAAGATCGATACAGGCTCGTCAATTAAATAGTTTATTGAGCTTTGATCGCATCGGTAGATTAATTAATTCTGAAACTGTAGATACTAATTATTACACGGCACTAGAAATGCTTCAAGATGTTAGAAAAGGAATCTTTTCAAAATCTACTACAGATATCTATAAGAGAAATCTACAAAGAGTTTATATCGATCGACTAGCTTACCTTATGACAGAAAACTCTACTCGTAGTTCTTATAATATCCCACAAAGTGATGTTAGAGCATTAGTAAGAGGTGAATTAAACACCTTACAATCTACCCTACGCAGTAAGAGAAATTCAGCATCTAATCAGGTCAATAAATACCATTATGAAGATTTGTTAGCTCGAGTTGATTTAATATTGAATCCTAGATAATGTAAGTTGATTTCATATTTCAAAAAGCAGTCTGAGAAGGCTGCTTTTTTTGTTTCCGCTTTCGCGAAAGCGGAATCATTACAGATCTTGCGGTAGTTGCTTAGTATTTAAACGATGAAAAAGATATGCGGCTATTAATCCTACTAAAGCAAATATAGCAAGCATTAGAAACACCTTTTGAAAACCTAGCGCGCCAGGTGAATCGTCTAATAGTATTCCCATTGCCGGACCCATAAATATATCTGGCGTATACCCTACTAATGATATAAGTCCTACCGCAGTACCGGTAACGGCCATAGGTATTTTTCCTTCTTGTATGGCAGAGAAGTACAGCGTTCTAAAAGCATATACTCCTGTAGCAACTGTTATTATTGTAAAACCAAAAAGAATCGTGGTATGAGCCTCTATAAAACCTAATGCAAATATTAACGCTCCTATGATGGTAATTGCAAAGCTGATGATCATCATTAATGAAGATCGAGTTTTGTCTGCCAGTAGTCCTATGATGATACCGATGATGATACGTATGCCCAGTAAATTACTACCTATAGCGGCAGCATCTGTTTCATTATATCCCATGACTTCATTAGCATATTGAGAATAAATATCTGTGATTTTATAACCAGTATAAGCACACAGTATAATAATCATCAATAACCAAACTGATGGTAATTGAAGTACTTTAAGATAATTGTTGAAGACCTGACGGGTAGATATTATTCTTGGACTACTAGTTTGCTGATTGGGATTATCTTTTAATACGATGATCAATAGTACGCCTATTAAAGTGATGATGATAGAACAAATAAGAACGACGTATCGATATGCTTCTTTACGTTCTAGTAAGCTAGAAACTTCGATCTCATTTACTAATAGTATTGAAAAAATAAGAATACCTAACCATCCAAAGGCAAACGAAACTAAACCACGACCACCATCCAGTAGTCCAAAGGCGATACCTTGTCGGTGTTGTCCACCCCAAACTCTGGTCGCTTTAATCATTGCTGCCCAGAAGAGGAATATAGTCGTAAAACCCCAGTAACCATAAAGAATGCTTAGTCCTAAATATGACGGATATGTAGACATGTATATTCCACCTAACGCTGTTAGAAATAAAGAGAAAGCCATTAAGTAGCGTGGTTGAAACTTATCTGCCAGGCTACCGCCCAATAGGTATGAGATAAAAGCCACGATGCCATAAACTGAAAAACAAGCTCCTAATTCTAAATTACTAAGTTCAAATAGGTCTAGTACCGTAGGTCTAAAGATGCGAGCTAGTACAAAGGGTAGAATAAAATTTGCTTCTCCAGCAAGAATGAGGAGAATGATATTGAATGATTTTTGTCTTTTACTTAAAATGCTATTACGATTTGAAGTAAATGTAATAAATAGATATCACAGAATATAGGCCATAAAAAAAGGCTGCCTATTAAAGCAGCCCTTTCATAAATTATGAAACGATTTAAATCGTGATAGACTTGTAAAAGGTCTTCCCAGCAGATTTCATTACAATGAAGTATTCACCTTTTTTATCAGAAGATAATTGGTAAATTCTATTCAACACCGCAGCGTCTGATATCTCATCTTCATGGATTAAACTGTCATTATAGTAAATCTGTACATCTAATACTTCATCGCTAGAAGCTAATTGTGATATTAGAATTTGATTGTTTTTTTGCATTGCAATAGGTTTATAGAACACATTCTCTGTTGAGAAAGTTACCATACCATTGTTAACATTAAATTGTTGACTTAATACCTGGCTGTCTTTAT
Organism: Nonlabens ulvanivorans; assembly: GCF_000732625.1. Taxonomy (GTDB): domain Bacteria; phylum Bacteroidota; class Bacteroidia; order Flavobacteriales; family Flavobacteriaceae; genus Nonlabens; species Nonlabens ulvanivorans. The sequence continues at coordinate 37,382 of NZ_JPJI01000026.1, read as the reverse complement.
CTAGCTCAATTCTATAAGTTCCATTTTCTAGAGAGGTTAAATCAAACTGCTGTTTATAATTACCACTTAATTGTATCGTCTCGCTATAAAGAGTTGCCTCTGTCGCATCTTTAATAGTCAGTAAATGACCTTTCTTCACATTGTTAAACTGTACGGTAGTTACATTTGTTGCAGGTACAGTGTTTGTCAATTTCGTCGCATAGCTTGTTAAAGTCGTTAACATAAGGGCTATAATTAATAAATTTTTCATTGTTTTCATCTTTTTATATTTTAATGATGATTTACATGACAAATTTAAAGTGCTATGCATGCTTAGAAAACAACAGATTTGACTATGTTATATGCTATATTAACTCTATAGGTTAAACTATAACGTTTTCGTATTAAAATAACATATAATTAAGAGATTTAGCCCGACCTTTGTGTTGTTAAATAGAAGTCATATGTTACTTAAAAAGCCCACTTTAAAGAAAGTTAATCCAGATTTTGGGAATTCTATTTTTGTTCAAAAAAGTACAACAGAACGTAGTGAACTAAAACCTTTCTGGCATTTTCATCCCGAGATTGAATTAGTATACGTTAATGAAGGTCAAGGAAAACGCCATATAGGAAACCACATGTCCTATTATAATGACAGTCAATTGTTATTGATAGGTTCTATGTTACCACATATAGGATATACAGATAGACCTAACCATGGATCTGAATTACTAGTGCAGTTCTTACCTAATTTTTTAGGGGACGGCTTTTTTAATGTTCCAGAGATGGAATCGATTAAACACCTATTTGAAAGAGCAAAGAACGGTTTGCTTTTTAAACAACAAACACAAGAGCAGTTAGGAGAACAAATTCATAAGCTACACGAGTTGAAAGGATTTGCTAGAACATTATTATTGCTAGATATATTAAATGAACTAGCCATTACTGATGATTATGAAATCTTAAATGCAGAGAGTTTTACGTTTGAGACTGAATTGCAAGACAATTCTAAGACCGAAATCATTTATAAGTACATCAATCAAAATTTTCAAAACCACATACCATTAGAGGAAATTGCTAGTCAGGTCAGTATGACCGTGCCGGCTTTTTGTCGCTATTTTAAAAAGACATCTGGTAAAACGTTTACTAAAATTGTAAATGAGTATAGGGTGGTGCATGCTACAAAGCTATTGTCAGAAACACAACTTAGTATAACCGATATCTGTTTTGATTGTGGATTTAATAACTTCTCACACTTCAATAAAATATTTAAAGAGTTCACTGGTAAAAGTGCTAGTAAATATCGACAAGAGCTCAAGCAAATACTTCAATAATATGTGATATCGCTTTTAGTGTTTCAATATTTAAATCACTTTAATTTTAACGATTAATAGGTTAAGTTGTTAATAGACCTATAATAGCTCGTTAATTTATCGCTCATATAGTGACTATTCTCATTTATTTAACGGGAAAGCTTATTGTGCAGCTCTATATTTAAATAAAAAAACAATGAGCGATAAAATCACAACCATAAACCCAGCAACCGGAAAAGATATCAAGTCATATGATTTAATGACTGAAGAGCAAACCTTGCAAGCTGTAGAGAATTGCCATAAAGCTTTTAAAAACTGGAAAGCGACACCTATTGAAGAAAGAGGTAAAATTATAAAGAAAATAGGAGAGAAGTTTAAAGAGCATCAAGAAGAATTTGCGCAATTGATGACAGAAGAAATGGGGAAACTCTTCAAACATGGTAAACAAGAATTAGATCTGTGTGCCGGTATTTGTGAATATACCGCTGCAACTGGAGCAAAAGAATTGGCAAATGAAGAAAAGGAGTTGCAAAATGGCGGAAAAGGAATTGTCTCTTATGACCCGATAGGTGTTATTTATGGTATACAACCATGGAATTACCCAGCATATCAAGTGGTACGATATTCGATTGTAAACCTGATGGCCGGTAATGGTATTTTATTAAAGCATGCTGGAAATGTAACGGGTAGTGCCTTAAAACTAAAAGAGATTTATGAAGAAGCTGGATTACCTAAAGATCTATTCAAAGTATTGATTATCGATCATGATGTCAGTGAGAAAGTAATAGAGCACGAATTAGTACGTGGTGTTACTTTTACAGGTAGTTCAAGTGGTGGAAGCAAGATCGGTGAGCAAGCAGGTAAAAATATTAAAAAGACCGTATTAGAACTAGGTAGTAATGATGCTTATATCGTGCTTGAAGATGCAGATATTGAACTAGCTGTAAAAACTTGTACACGTGGTCGTATCTATAATAATGGTGAGACCTGTATCGCTGCAAAAAGATTTATAGTCGTCGATGCTGTTTATGAAGAATTCAAAAAAGGCTTTGTAGAGCGCATGAGTAATATCAAACATGGAGATCCTATGGATGAAAATTCACAATTAGGACCTATGGCTAGAAAAGACTTGAGAGAAAAAATTCATAATCAAGTACAAGAAAGTATAGAAAACGGCGCTGAGGTATTGTGCGGTGGAGAAATACCAGATGGTGATGGTTATTATTATCCATCTACCGTATTAGGCAATGTAATGCCAGGACAGCCGGCTTATGATGACGAGCTATTTGGACCAGTTGCGTCTTTAATAAAAGCAAAGGATCAAGACGATGCCATGCGCATTGCAAATGACAGTCCTTTTGGACTAGGTGGTGGAATCTTCTCTAAAGATGAAGATAAAGCCGTTGAATTAGCACAAAATCATTTTGATACAGGAATGGTGTTCATCAACTCTTTTGGACTAGCTCAGGTAGATATGCCATTTGGTGGAGTGAAAGATTCTGGTTATGGTAGAGAACATGGCGGCTTTGGTATTAAAGAATTTGTAAACGTAAAAGGAATCAGTATTTTATAATATTGATATAACATCAGATATAGAAAAAACCACTGTGAGAGCAGTGGTTTTTTTGTTTTAATTATTTCGCTTTCGCGAAAGCGTAATCACAGTTACTTCTTTACAGTGACTTAGTAAAGTGCTAGCACAACAACAATGCTGAGGTCTTAAAATTCACATAAAGAAAGATGAAGCAATCAACCTATTTATACTAGAAACCCAGAATAGTAAGATTTCCAATTAAAAATGAGGCAGCGTGATAAGTTCTATGTGTTTCAGTAGCAGCTTTTCTAATTAGATGATATTTAAAAGTTTAGTTGGGTCTTTCAGGAATATAGGTAACAACCACATCAATATCGTTTCCATAGGTGATGACTATCGAACATAATACAGAAACACTATTCCCATTTTGGGTTGCAGGTTCCATCACAGGAATTTTTCTAAGCACTCTTAAGATTTCTGCCTGAATATTAACTTCAGAGTCTCTAACTTTCATGCCAGTTACATCACCATTTTCATCGATGATAAAGAAAGCTTCTACCTTTTTAGGCGTAGTGAGATTTAAATCTTTAGAGATACTCAAGTTGAATTCTCGCTTTACAAAAGCCGATATTTTATGATCAAAACATGCTTTTGTTTCTTCTATAGGGAGATTTTCACAACCATCATAAACTGGCGCCATTTCTACATCTTTTAATATGATACTATCGTCAGAAGTATAGACGGCCATACCATCATCTTTAGATACTATGCTACATAAACTCAATAAAGCCTGTTCTTCATCTTCTGATATATTGCCTTGTACCATTATTTGTTCTTGAACAGCATTTATTTTTGTGATTAAATCACTTGCTGTGTTTTTTTCACTGTCAGTAGTTTGGATTGGTTGAGATGCTTCTTTGCATGAAATAGTGACTACCATCATTAAAATAGTTGCGATAAAAATTAAATGTTGGAATTTCGATTCTGTGTATCCGTTAATTCTGTTATTCATAAGGTTTGATTTTTTAGCCTGCTGCTCATGTCTTTGTATGACATTAGCGGTATGTTTCCATTCAAATTTACTAAGGTGCAGCGTTGTTTTTAATCACTGTTCTTTGCTATACTGATATTAGTTTTTAGTATTCAATTCATTATTTATTAATTCTATAATTTCATCTGTATAAGTCAGCATCTTCCTCTGTAGCATGAGTCTATTATTTTCCATTTGACTTCTTATTAAGACAAGGCTCAAAATATTTTGGTTTTCATATAATTTTAAAAGCGCATTATTTTGATATTCTACATCCATATTTTGAGGTTGTTTTAATCCTACTCGCTCTCTGATTTCTGTAGTCAATAATGGTTCGAGTATAGGACTAACTTCAACATGTAGTAAATTCAAAAGACTCATGGAACTTGATTCATCTTCAAAGCCTTGGGATATTTCAGAGTCAAATGCAGCTAACTTGGATTTTAATTCTGAATTTTGAATGAGACTTATATTTCCACTCGCGTTAATGGATTGATAGGCTCCTATGACCGGTTCTGCTTTATAGTAGTTAAGTGGACCATACATTATAAAATAACCTATAGAGTCTCTTTTATAATTTAAATTTTTCTTTTCTAAGCAATCCATAAATGATTGATTAGACTTAATCGTAAATGTTTGTGCTTCTATTGTTTCTTTATACCTAATGGAGTTCTCTTCAAATTCTTTTTTAAGTTCTTTTAGTATGGCAACTTCTTTTTCACGGTCATTGCTGTACTGGTTCCAATTATTAATAGATAATGCAATCAAAATTCCAATCACGACAAGAACAATTTCGCCGATGGCATATTTAAAATACTTTCCGGTTTTACCTTCGGAAAGTAGTTTCAATCTGATTTTTCTAAAGAATTTGATCATTGGTTAGTGGTTGGTCTTCATAAAGGCAACTGGTCTAACGATTGATTTCGCTAGGTAGTTATGTACTAAAGTTAGTAAATAAAAACGAATCTAAAATCTACAAGGATCACCTAAGTAATCTATAACCAATGGATTAATTATAATACCTTAGTCCTTTTCTTAAAAAGTTTACATACCAACTAGAAAGAATTAAAGTGAGCATTCATCTATGGCTATAGCTTTATTGACTTATCCATATACAGAAATACAGGTTTCTGTTTTACTTCAATCCTTCACTAACAAGACATAAAAAAAGGCTCTTGAATCAAGGAATCGATTCTATGAGCCTAGGTTAAGATTGTATCAAATTGGCGAAGTGGTAGTAATCGTTTTACCTCAGTTTTTTGAAGGATCTATAGTTTTCATATAATCGTCAATTTTTTTTCTTTGACTATTTCGTAAGCGATCGTCATAGAATCTATTCCTTCATTCCATGTTGGAAATTGATTGTTAAAATGTTTTACCATATTAATAAACCTTCTTCCTTGATGTAATTTATTTGTTTCGTCTTTATTTAAGTTTTTGAATTTAGTCAATTTATTAATCACTTCATTTAAGTTTTCTCTCGGTTCAATCAGGTTATGATTGTTAGCGTGCATTCTTAGGCTTATTTCAAACAATGCAGCAATTCCGTATATCGAATCCGGAATATCAGTATCAGTTATTTTTCCGTACTCTTTGTAGCAATCTATATAAAATTTTTGGAGAGATGGATTAGCATTAAATAATCCCAAAAAATCAAAGTCATCATTTCTTGCGATGTTGTCGGATGTAATTTTCCCTTTATTATAAACTACTGAATGAGGTATTTCTCCTTTTACAGAATTGATGAATTCAAAATAATTTCCGTGTCTAATCATTTTAAATTCAGGGTTAAACTTGTCAATTTTCACGTTAGATTTTAAGACTTTCAGCATATAACCAACTGCAGTGGCAAAGGGTATAATTAATTCTTTCATTCTGATTGGATTCGAAAATTACAAGTCATTAACTAATAATAAGGCTTCTATGCTTGTTCTTTGTTGTTCATTCATAAATGTTCGCTAACTTATTATATCGAATTAAATATACTCTTTATCCCATATAGATATTCGGATAAGCCCTTACTTAAAAGCGACTTATCCGTTTCTCACAAAGCTTAAAATATTACTTGCGCTCTAACCAAACACGAGCATTCACAAATGCTTCTAGCCATGGCGTTACTTCGTCATTTTTGCGGTCTGTAGGGTAGTGTGCCCAGTTCCATGAGAATGTAGATCGTTCTAAGTGTGGCATCATTACTAGGTGACGTCCATCTTCACTGTTCAACATCGCAGCGTTATAGTCAGATCCATTAGGATTTGCTGGATAACTGTCATAACCATAAGTCGCTGGGATTTGATAAGCACTGCGGTCTTTAGGTAAATGGAATTTTCCTTCTCCATGTGCCGCCCATATTCCTAGTTTGCTACCTTCTAGAGATTGTAACATAATAGAATTGTTTTTGGCAATTTCTACACTGGTGAAATTACATTCAAACTTACCACTAGCGTTGTGCAACATCTTAGGCTTTTCGTCATGGTCTGGATTGATTAATCCTAGCTCTACAAAGAGTTGGCAACCGTTACAAACACCTATACTCATCGTGTCTGGTCTTGCAAAAAAGTTCTTTAATGCTGTGTTAGCTTTCTCGTTGTATAAGAAAGCACCAGCCCAACCTTTGGCACTTCCCAATACATCACTGTTTGAGAATCCACCTACTGCGGCTATAAACTGTACATCTTCTAGTGTCTCACGTCCAGCAATTAAGTCGGTCATGTGTACATCGATTACTTCAAATCCTGCGAGGTACATGGCGCGTGCCATTTCTCTTTCAGAATTACTTCCTTTTTCACGTATTACCGCTGCTTTGATGCGTTTTTGAGGCAATTCCGGCAGTTTTCCTGTAAAATGCGCTGGAAAGTTGAATTCTAGTGGTTGCTCTACATAGTTCACCGCACGCTCATCGGCCATGCCATTAAACGATTGTTGTTGATCTAGCAGTCGTGAGGTTTCATACCACACATCACGCATGTCATCTACATCAATGATATGATCGTTAATGTCTAGTACAGCCTCATCAATCGCGTGACCTATTTTATAGAAAGGTACTTCGGCTTTTAACAGCTCGCTTTCCACACTTTCATCGGTTACTTGTAATACGATCCCTGCGTTTTCTGCAAAAAGGACTTTTACCATATCATGGCCTACACCGCTCAGGTCCAGATCCATTCCTACTCCTAGTGATGGGAAACACATCTCTAGTAATGTGGTGATCAATCCACCACTAGCAACATCGTGTCCTGCGAGCACTTTGCCTTGTTTTATTAAATTTTGTATTGCGGTAAACGCTTTCGCGAAAGCGTCACTATTCACAATCGTAGGGCATTCATCACCTATCGTGTTGCGCGTTTGTGCAAAACTAGATCCACCTAACTTATGGTCATCGCCACTCATGTTGATGTAATAGATAGGTGCGTTTTCATCACGTTGTAGTACAGGTTCAACGACTTTAGAAATATCATCACAAGACCCAACGGTACTGATAATCACCGTTCCTGGAGCAAGCACATCCATATCTGGATATTTTTGCTTCATAGAAAGACTGTCTTTACCAGTAGGAATGTTGATTCCTAATTCAATGGCAAAATCACTAACGGCTTTTACAGCGCTGTATAAACGGGCATCTTCACCAGGATTGTTACATGGCCACATCCAGTTAGCACTTAGACTCACGCCTTTTAGGCCTTTTTCTAATGGCGCAAATACTAGATTGGTAAGCGACTCTGCAATGGCATTGCGAGAACCTGCAGCTGGATCGATTAATGCGGCAACTGGTGCGTGACCTATCGTGGTCGCCACTCCATTTTTACCATTATAATCCATCGCCATAACACCGACGTTATTTAGTGGTAATTGTAGTTCTCCACAAGTTTGTTGTTTGGCCACACGACCAGTCACACAGCGATCTACTTTATTAGTCAACCAGTCTTTACAGGCAACTGCTTCTAGTTGTAATACCTGATAGAGGTAAAGGTTAAAGTCTTTACCATCATAAGTTACTGGTGCATAGGTACGTTTGATGGTTTTATCATCCATAATGGTTTTAGGACTAGACCCGAACATGTCTTCTAGTGCCAGATCCATAGGACTGCGACCATCTTTTTCACTAAAGGTGAATTTATTATCTCCTGTAACTTTACCTACTTTATATAATGGTGCACGCTCGCGAGCAGCAATTTCTTCTAGTACAGGTGTGTCTTTTGTATCCATCACTAATCCCATACGTTCTTGAGACTCGTTACCGATTAACTCTTTGCGAGATAGTGTCGGATCACCTACCGGTAAGGCATCTACATCGATGACACCACCAGTTTCTTCTACCAGTTCTGACAGACAGTTTAAGTGTCCACCTGCACCATGATCGTGAATCGATTTAATAGGATTGTTATCACTTTCTACCAGTCCACGTATCGCATTTGCAGCACGTTTTTGCATTTCTGGATTAGAGCGTTGCACGGCATTTAATTCTAGACCAGAATCTAGTGCACCAGTGTCTGCACTACTTACGGCAGCGCCACCCATTCCTATTCTATAATTATCTCCACCCATTACGATGATGTCATCGCCTGCGTCTGGAGTTTTCTTTAAGGCTTGTTCTTTCTTTCCATAACCTATACCACCAGCTTGCATGATGACTTTATCAAAACCTAAGTTTTGATCACCTTCTTGATGTTCAAATGTCAATACAGAACCTGTGATTAACGGTTGGCCAAATTTGTTACCGAAATCACTCGCACCATTTGATGCTTTGATTAAGATATCCATAGGTGTTTGATACAACCACTTGCGTACTTCAAAGCCGTTTTCCCATGGTCGTTCTTCATTTAATCTCGAGTAACTGGTCATATAAACCGCTGTTCCTGCAAGTGGTAAAGAACCTTGTCCACCAGCAAGACGATCACGTATTTCTCCACCAGAACCGGTTGCAGCACCATTGAAAGGCTCTACAGTAGTAGGGAAGTTGTGTGTTTCTGCTTTTAATGATATTACCGAATCAAAAAGACTGGTCTGATAAACGTCTGGTTTATTTGCTGTTTTAGGAGCAAACTGTTCAGCTTGTGGACCTTCTACAAAGGCTACGTTATCAGAGTAAGCACTCACGATACCATTAGGCCAGCGTTTTGAAGTCTCTTTAATCAATTTGAATAGGGAAGTAGGCATCTCTTCTCCATCGATAATAAAAGTACCGTTGAATATTTTATGACGACAGTGCTCACTATTTACTTGAGAGAAGCCAAAAACTTCACTGTCTGTAAGCTTACGATCTAGTTTTTCAGAAAGCTGGATCAGGTAATCAATTTCATCATCGCTTAGCGACAATCCTTCTTGCATGTTATAAGCAGCGATATCATCTATCTCTAAAACACCATCTGCAGTTACATTAATATCAAATTGTGACTGGTTAAGACCGTCAAATTTTTGCAATAACATTTTATCATACGGTGAGCTTTCCTCACAAGTATGGAATTGTTCTATTCTTAGAATTCCTTTAATTTCCATGTTTTGGGTGATTTCTACAGCATTTGTAGACCATGGAGTAATGGTGGTTGCACGTGGTCCGGTAAAGAATCCCGATAAAGCATCGGCTTCTAGTTTTGGAGCATCGGCAAAAAGCCATTGTAATTTTTGATCATCCTCTGCAGAGATCGGTGCTTGGGTTTGTACTGCGTAAACTGACTTGGACGGATTTCCGTAAAAATGAATCATTATGAGCGCTTTTATGGGCTATTGCAAAGATACTTTTTTAGGACTTTATTTTTAGGGTTTCCGCTTTCGCGAAAGCGTAATTATTAACGACTTGTTTACAATACAGTAATCTGTTTTATTTAAATATCTTTGACCGCTATGAGGCTACTGAAACTGTACAATGTTTTCTGTTTATTATTAACCATTTCCCTATTAACCAGTTGTGGTTATAGCACTACAGAAGATGATAAATATCCCGATATGGCTGAATTTCCTGAAGTTGACGGAACAGGAATTGAACTAGAGAAATATCACATTAATTTTGAAGAAGTATATGTCATAGGTGATGATCTATTGGGAATTTCATTTAAAGAAAAAGAGATTTATGCAGTACGAATGGACCAGTCATTTGACAAACTGGATTCTGTAAAAATCAGCGAGTATTACTACGTATCACCAGACGGATTTGTTTATTTTAAAAAAGAAGATGATAGAATTGCTAAAGTGCACTATCTAGAAAAAAGGTTTCAAGATCTAGTAGTTCATCCTTTTTTTAAAGAAAGGTTTTATGAGTCAAAGCTAGCAGAACTAGCACCGCAATATGATTTTGAAGTGATGGAAAGAGCTACTGAAAAAGGTAAAGATTCTGTTAGAGAAATCGCTGCCCAGCACCATTATGACCAGATTAAAAATCGAGTAATTCCTGATATAACAGGCTATCACACATTGGATAATGATGCTTACTTAAGTAACGGCTATGTAAAACTAGGTGGCTTAATTATTCAAACGCAGGATGGTGATTTTTATATTCCTAAAGATATCAAAGCGCATCGATGGCATGATGAATTTAAATCAAGAATAGACTGGTTTAGATTGCTTGAAGATATTGATCAATTACCAGCGGTTGAAAAGTTCAGTACTTCTAACCACACATCTGTAGATCATTTAACGATGTTTGATCAAGCGGTTATAGAAAATAGAGGCTCCGGTAATCATTATGTTTTTGGTTTTTATCCGGTAACCTATGATTATTATACTCTTGAATTCAACGGCAAAACGGCAAAGTTTAAATCCTATGATAGTGTGATGAGCGCATTTCATAGTCCAGATGGTCGCACGGTGATTATATATGATAAACAAAATGGCTGGTATCGTGTGAGACCATTGTTATATCAATGATAATTTAAGACGTGTATCACGATCAGTTTATCCATAAAAAAAGAGCCTTGAAAAAAGGCTCTTTTTTTATGAGGTATGTGAATTGCAATTACCTTACGATAACTTTAAAGGTTTTGCTTTGTCCTTGAGACATTACGTTCACAAAATAGATACCTGTATGATTGATAATTAAACCATCATTATTGGAATAGTTGCTTTTAATTCTTCTTCCTGAAACGTCATAAACGGTTACATCTTCTATCAACTCATCATTATTAAAACGAAAGACACCATTGGATGGATTAGGATATATAGTTAAGTTGATGAATGCATTATCCTCTAAACTAGCAGTACTTCCATAGGTGTGAGTACCTAAATCGCTAGAAGTATCTTGTGTGAAAACATCCCATTCGCCTACTTTATCAAATACGGTATTAGGACCAGTCACACTAGCTTTGCGCACTAGAGTTTGGTCTTTTTCAGAGTCGGCACTGCTATTAGGATCTCCAACTACATCTAGTAATACTCCAGCTCTAAACAATCCTACGGCATCGTTACCATTAAAGTTTATAGGAGCGCTACTTGTATTATCATCTGCTTGAACTACAGGTACACTCAACATTGCTCCACTGTTTATAATTAAATAAACATCTCGATCAGCCAGTGTGCCCATTAATGCTCTAGGACTAGCCCAGCTACCACTACCATTAGTGCTTATTTGCAAGGTGTAATTAGATAAATCTACAGACGCACCTGTAAAGTTTGCGATTTCAATAGCTTTATTGTTACCACTACCTTCTATATATTCTGATATGAACAAGTCACCAGCAACACCAGAACCACCATTAGGGTAGGTCACGATGGTAAAATCATCTGGTAGATTATCACCGTCAGAATCGTTATTCGTAAAGTTGTTAGGATCATCACTTGCTACATTCAAAGTACCGTTAGTACCCGTGGCGTTATAATCTGCGGCAAGTAATAATTGATTAGTGATACAACCACAACTATTGGTAGCATCTGCAGCCGTTAATATATAGGTAAATGTACCAAATGGATTGTTTAAAGATTGTCCAGCCGCAAGACTAGCCACTTGATTACCAGGATTAAATGTTCCTAGTGGCGACGTAGCTCTTAAATTATAAAGTGTTGTTGTACCAATGTTTGCGATATCATAAGTATATTGAATTTCATCACCAGCATCAACAATAGAATTTCCATTGATGTCCACATAAGTACCAGATAGAGTAGGGAATAAAGTTCCGCTACCAGAACCACCAGTTCCACTCCATATCATTGCTACATATTGTGGATTATCTATATAAGGATTTCTATTACCTTGAAAATTATAAATCTCATTATTACGTTCCACCTCACGTGGACTAACAGGATCTTGTGCATGCCAGATCAACATTTGATCGATAAACCATTGTTCGTACCAGCGATTTTGTGACCCATCACGTGGATCATAGTTCGAGGCATTAGGATTATCCCATGAAGAATCATTGTAGTTATCTTCATAACGAGTGGCAAAGTATAACATCATACGAGCCACATCGCCTTTAAATTCATCAATAGGTTCAAAAACTCGATCGGTATAACCTGGTGATATGGAATTTCCCCATTTACTACCGTTAGCATAAGTAGTTTGAGCCGTTCCTACTTCTCCAAAAGGGTAATTAGCACGTCCATTATTTACAAAACCATCTGTAGGAATCACATGGTGCGCATCATGACGTGGAGTAGGATTTGCAGAGCTATTAAAAAATCCTTGCGGAAAAATATGTTCTCTGTTATAACATAATCCTTCTTGTGTAATACTAACACCGCTACAGTCCTGTGTCAATCCAAAGTTATAAGAGTCTGCACCTGCAGGATTTTCAGAATAAATATCTAGAATGGTATTGGTTTGTGTCCCGTTATCATAGTAATCGTCATTATCTGATGTTGCATATAAAGTATATAGTGCATCATAACTTTGAGGATTATGACCGGCAGTAATAATATTTTTTAATTCTGTCTTAAGCGGATAACCGGTTAACCCATTTGCAGTGTTATAATAGCCAGTAGGAATCTGTCCTAAAGCCGTAAAGCTTATAAATAGGATAAAGAAAACAAAGTTTTTCATATAATAGGGATTATAGTAGCGTTGTGACGATACTTTATAATTGTCGTAATTATTATTTTTTCTTCATCAATGCCATGTAGAAACCGTCAAAACCATCTCTATGAGCTAGTAATGATTGCTCTTCTACTAATTCAAACGTTGCACCAGCTTCAGATTTTAAAAATTCTTGAACTTGATTTTCATTTTCTGATGCAAGAATAGAACAAGTGGCATATACCATCATACCATCTGGCTTAACCACTGTACTGTATCGTTGTAAGATGTCTTGTTGTGTTGCTCTTATCTCATCTATAAACTCAGGTTGTAATTTCCATTTTGCATCCGGATTACGACGTAAAACACCGAGACCACTGCATGGTGCGTCTATAAGTAAACGATCCATTTTACCGGCTAGTTTCTTAATGACTTTAGTAGAATCTATCAGACGAGTTTCTATATTATGTGCACCTGCACGACGTGCGCGACGCTTCAGCTCGTTTAATTTGCTTTTGTAAATATCTGTCGCAATGATCTGGCCTTTATTTTCCATTAATGCTGCGAGATGCAATGCTTTACCACCAGCACCTGCACAGGCATCCATGACGCGCATTCCAGGTTCTACTTGTAAAAATGGGGCGATGGTTTGTGATCCAGCATCTTGCACTTCAAAAAGTCCATCTTTAAAAGCCTGCGTCATAAAAACGTTTGCTCTTTCCTTAAGGATTAACGCTTCTGGAAAGCGGTCTTGCTGACTTACAGCAATTTCTTCTGACTGAAGTTTTTCTTTAAGCTCTGCAGGAGTCGTCTTTAAGCTATTAGCTCTTAAGACCACATCTGCCTGTTTATTTAATGCACTAGCTTCTTTTTCCCAGATACCACCCAATTCTTTAAGGGCTAGCTCATCCATCCAGTCTGGTAAAGACTCTCTGAAAACACGATTTTTACTTAACTCATCAAATCGACCTTTAATACGTCGTTCAGGAGTATTGTAATATTCTTCCCATGCAGGCACAGCATGACCTTTAAGAACAATCCATACGGCAGTCATGCGCCATAGGTCGACAGGTTTAAAAGGTTCGTGTACATTGGCAATCTCTGCATACAACCTTTTATATCTTACGATATCATAGGTGGTTTCTGCAATAAAACCTCTGTCACGAGAACCCCAACGAGTATCACGTTTTAATATTTTTTGAATCGCTTGATCTGCATATTTACCATCGTTAAAAATGTTATGCAATGCGTCTACGGTAGCCTGAACTAAATTATGATGAAATCTCATTTTGCAAAAATACGTTTATTGCTGCTCATCTTTAAAAAATGAGAGCTCCTTTTTTAGTAGATGAAGCTGTTTTGGGATATGCTTTCGCGAAAGCGTGTAATTAAATCGTCAAATCTTTAAAAAGGTCATTATTTTTGTAACATGAAAAAAATAATTTATATCCTTGCTGCTATAGCGGTGTTATCGTGTAAAGAGTCTGAAAATAAGACTCTTGAAAAAGAGGTGGTTCAAGTTGTAGCTCAAGATGCTACTATTGAGATCACACCAATATTAACTGATTCTATAAGTGTTAGAGCGCTAGATTATGGTAATGGAAATTACTGGTATGCAGGTAGTAAAGGTAGTTATGGTAGTATTGATGTGACTACTGGATCACCTACACGTGGGCTTATTAAACTTAATGAAGATGAGGATGTTGAGTTTAGATCTATAGCGACTACTTCTAATTACACTTATATATTAACGGCTGGTAATCCTGCGCTTATTTATAAAATAGCGCACAAGGATGGCGCTGTAGAACATGTTTATACAGAAGTAGAAGAACGTGTCTTTTATGATTCTATGAAATTTTGGAACGATGATGAAGGAATTGCAATGGGTGATCCCATGGGTGGATGTTTCTCTATTATCAAGACTTATGATGGTGGTAAAACATGGGGAAAACTTCAATGTACAGAATTACCAGATTTTGTTCCAGGTGAGGCGGCGTTTGCGGCGAGTAATTCCAATATTAAAATCTTAGGTGATCAGGTATGGTTAGTGACCGGTGGTGCGATGGCACGCGTTATTTATAGCGATAATAGAGGTTCTAACTGGCAAATTTTTAATACTCCTATTATTGCTGGTGGAGAAATGACTGGAATTTATGCTGTAGATTTTTATGATGAGGATCTAGGTGTTATCATAGGTGGCGATTGGAATAAGAAAGAAGATAATAAGTATAACAAAGCAATAACTCGCAATGGAGGTAAATCATGGAATCTCCTTTCTAATGATGCAGGACCAGGATATTGCAGTGATATCATCTTTATTCCAGATACCAATGGCCAGGAATTACTTGCAGTAGGTTCTCCAGGGATATGGTGGAGTGGTAATCAAGGTAAGGATTGGAAACAATTATCTGATAAAGGATTTTATACGGTTAAAATGATAGATTCGATGAACGGCTATCTTGCAGGTAATAATCGTATCTCAAGTTTTAAAATCGATAGAAAGTAAGGATGAAAGTCGTTAATCTATGTTAAAGTGCAAAGTGTTAATCGATGAAATGCATTTTTAATATTTTAATAATAAACTGTGAGTCAGTGAACTAGCTTTTTATCGATATTTTTATCGTTAAAAAACATGGTTTAAATACAGAATACTTAAACACAGCTGTATATTTGACACGGTTTAAGTAAATAAGCAAAGTCTTTGAAATACAAACGTTGTTTATTAAAATAAAGCGGTGGAGATCGCTTAGAAAGAGAGGAGGAGTCCTCTCTTTTTTTTTGCTCTAAATTCTAGGATGGGTTCTTTCCCAGTTTCTTGCGACCTGAGATTCCTTTTTTAAGTATTTGATATATTGTGCTACGATAATAGCTGAGATCTTTTTAGGATCGAATAAATTACGTTCATTGAAGTAAGTCTGTAATCTAGATCCATCAATGATTCCCCAATTGGTTCTGATCCATATACCCAATCCGCCTGTGTCAGAATTATACTTATCGGGTTGATTTTCTAGAGACACAAGAATTTTGCGTTCTTTTTCAGGCATGATTTTATCTAATTGAAGAAAAGATTCTTCTAGAGATCTAGGAATAAAAAAGCCGTTGATAGTGTCTAATCGTTCTCTTCTTATTCTTTCTTGTTTTAAAGCTTTATCATGAGCTATCTTTTCATCTCGAGCAACATTATCGTTAGGATTGCGATAACTCATTGCATAATAGTTGAAGTACTGCTTAGGTAATACATTATCAATAGTGGCTGGATCAAAATTGATGTCATCTATGTATTTTACAAGATCTTCCTTGTCAAATTTTGCGTCTATATTCAAAGAAGTGAGTTCCAAAAAGCCAAAACGAGTCATGTATCCAGACATGGAAATGTTATAGAGTTGAAACTCTTTTGCCGCGTTTTTATTATTTTTAGAAACAGACTTTAAATTGTATCTTTTTTCTAAAAGGCGATTTAATGTTTCACCAGATTTTTTTTCAGTGAATTGATCGATGGTCATTCTTGTTTTAGGCACATTAAGAATGACTGTTTTTGGACTAGGAAAGTCTTTAATAAACGGATAGAGTTTCTCAAAGTCTACATTTTTTTCTAACACTAAATCGTCAGTATGAAAAACACTTATTTTCTTCTGGCCACTAACGGTATATATGATGTTGTCTTTTATCACCAGCATTTTGTTATGCAACCATTCTTCATCTTCATCCATACTACGCAAGACTTTTTTATAGTCTGCTTTACCATAATCGCTTCGCTTGTAATCGATAACTGCATCATAATTATTATACAATACCGTACAATCATTTTCTTTGCTGCTACATGCTGCATATTGCTCCGTGGTAAAACTACCGAAGAGTAAACCTTCTTTATAAACTACCACATTGTCAAATTCTTTCTCGGGTCTATATTTTTTGTTGTGGTAATAGACAACAATTTTCCCATCATTAGACAGCACGATACGTGTACTGTTGTCTAATAACATGTCAAAAGATCTCGGTATTTGATACATCAATTGATCACCATCATACACATAAGAAACACCATCTATATTTCCAGGTGTATTATCAAATGCAATAGATTTTATTTTATAAGAACCGTTTTCAGAAAAGGTCTCAGATACTGGTATGCTATTGAGTCCGTCTTGCGCGGTAGCTATTGATGTCCCTAACAACAACAGCATAAGTACGATGTACTTATAATTAAATGCTCTTTTCATGTTCACAAAGTAAGCATAAAACTACTTTGATGTCAATATTTTATAGGGTCAAAACTTTGAAGTGAGTGTTTTATAAGATTAAAAACCCATTTGCTTTAAGTTCTTCCATAGGTTCTGAAAACCAAAACGTTTCAAATTGTTCCCATTGAGACTCATAACTGTTCTTCATACTACCATAAGTCGTTATTGTGCTGGCTTCTGGTGTAGACTTCTCTAATTGCTCTATCAACCAATCAGCCTTAGATTCTTCTAGCTCAATTTCAAACCAATCAGTTGCTTGGTGAAATTGAAGTTTTAAAGAGCTGATTTCTTTACCCTTTTTATGAATTGTAGAAGTAGCAACAAGTGGAGCATTTCCCAGCCATACCATTTTATGATTTGATTTAGGAGCTTTATAGGTCTCTTGATTTAGGCAGTCTTCTATATAATGAGGATCAATTTGACTTTGAGGGACTTTAAAGTCAAACCAGTCTTGTAAATCAAGCTCAAAACCTATTCCGTGCATATAATTGAATAAAGATTTCTTCAATCCATAACTAAACTGCTCGTGATCTACTCCAGTAGGATCATCAAACTGTACATCATTATTAGCAAATGATATAGGATTGAGCTGTGGAGTAATACCAAATTCCTCAGGATTCAGACCTATAGGACTATGTGCTGTAAGCGCAAATTGATGCCAGAATCCACTTTGTATTATTCCTAATTCAAATAGTTGTCGCACCATTTCCAGACTGTCCACGGTTTCTTGAACCGTTTGAGTAGGATAACCGTACATTAAGTAAGCGTGTACCATGATACCAGACTCGGTTAAGTTTCTGGTGACTTGGGCTACTTGAGCAACGGTAACTCCTTTGTCAATTAATTTCAGTAAACGATCTGATGCTACTTCTAGTCCACCAGAAACGGCTATACAACCACTAGCTTTTAATAAGTGACATAAATCTTGAGTAAAGTTCTTTTCAAATCTGATATTGGTCCACCACGTGACGGATAGTTTTCTTTTTAAAATCTCTAGTGCTACAGCGCGCATTAATGCAGGTGGCGCTGCCTCATCTACAAAGTGAAAACCGCTTTCTCCAGTTTGAGCAATCAATTGCTCCATGCGATCTACTAAGATTCCAGCAGCAACTGGTTCATAGAGTTTGATATAATCTAGTGAGACATCGCAAAAAGTACATTTTCCCCAATAGCAGCCATGAGCCATAGTCAGTTTATTCCAGCGTCCATCGCTCCATAAACTATGCATAGGATTTGCAATTTCTATGACAGATATATACTCATCCAGTAGTAAACCACTATAATCTGGTGTGCCAACTTGACTTTGTTTGTAATCGCTAGCCGTGCTGTTGTTTTTATAAACCACCTTATTGTTTTCTAAAATAAAGGTGCGTTTAAAAACGCGTTGTTTTTCACAATTTAAAACATCGTTTACTATTAATTCTAATGGCAATTCTCCATCATCGAGTGCGATGTAATCTATGAAATCAAACACGCGCACATCAGTAACAGAGCGCAATTCGGTATTAGCAAATCCACCGCCAAAAGCAATTTTAATCTTCGGATAATGCTTCTTGATAAACTGACCACATCTCAGAGAACTATATAAATTTCCAGGAAATGGTACGGATAAACAAACCAGTTTTGGTTGTACTTCTTGAATTCTTTTTTCTAGAATATCTATAGTGATTTGATCAATAGGAGTAAGGTCGCTCTCGAGATGTTCATAGATCTCGTCAAAGCTATTGGCACTCATTCCTAAACGTTCTGCATAGCGGCTGAAACCAAAATTTTCATCCACACATTCTTTGATGAAATCTGATAGGTCTTCTAAATATAAAGTAGCGAGATGCTTGGCTTTATCTTGCATTCCCATATTCCCAAAAGCCCATTCCATATCATCCAGTTGTTCAAATCGAGATGCTCTAGGTAAGTAATTATGGGTGCAAATTTGTCTTGCAAGCGTTTCATTATGACCTTGTAAAAAGGAAATTATAGGTTCCAGTACTTGTAAATACTGATCTTGTAAGGCGTAAATACGTTGACTGTTTGAAGATATAATACGTTCATTATCAAATGCTTTTTCAAACATAGATTCCATACCATCTTTTGAAAATAAAGCAAGAATTACCTCTATACCTAAATCCATCTGGAATGCACTGACATCTTTGGTATTCAAGAAACCTTTGATATAAGCCGTCGCTGGATACGGTGTATTCAATTGGGTAAACGGTGGTGTGATAAGCAGTAGATCTCTTTGTTCCATAAAGCAGGTTACAAAAGTAGGTTTTTATGATTTCGCTTTCGCGAAAGCGTGAAACAAACTATCTATTTACCGTTTTTAAATTATCATTCACAGCCTGATTATAAGCTCTAGGATTATTAGCTTTTTTAATCGCCTTAAAAGCTTTTTGCGGATTAGGAAATGTCTGCGACCAGTATTCCCAGAATCCTTGCATTTTCATCTTTATAGGCGTTGGTCCTTGCAGGAACGCATCATATTCTTGATAAATCGTATCGTGAAATTCACGGAAGATTTCCCAGCGATTCTCTGGATAAATCTCTGTATCTTTTTTAATCATACTGGGTAAAAAAGGATCTGCTATGAGACCGCGACCGAGCATCCAGTGGTCAATGATAGGGAATTGTTCCTGCATTTTTCTAAAACCGGCAACCGTAGTGATGTCCCCATTATAATAAAGCTTGGTTTTAGAAGTATCCAGACAACGCTGGAAAGATTCTAAATCTACGCCACCTTTATATAATTGCTTACCTATGCGCGCATGAATGG
Organism: Nonlabens ulvanivorans; assembly: GCF_000732625.1. Taxonomy (GTDB): domain Bacteria; phylum Bacteroidota; class Bacteroidia; order Flavobacteriales; family Flavobacteriaceae; genus Nonlabens; species Nonlabens ulvanivorans. Next base: position 17,577 of record NZ_JPJI01000026.1, on the reverse strand, counting down.
CTATACTTTTAATAGGATATTTTTCTAGTATAGGGAATGTATCCAGTATCTCTGTAGGTTCTAGATAGCCCATTCTCATTTTCATAGAAACAATCACATCAGTTTCTGTATGAACTCGATCGAGAATGGCATCAATTTTAGATGGTTCACAAATCAAACCACTTCCCATACCTTTTTTAGTCACCATAGGATAAGGGCAACCTAGATTCCAGTTGAGTTCTTTGTAACCTAATGACCTAATATATTTAACACCTATGATAAACTCGTCAGCACTATTAGTCATGACTTGTGGTATCAATTCTGGAACAAAATTGTTTTCTAATTGTAAATCACGTTGGTATTTACTACTTATTTCGGGCTTGTTATTGAATCGGATGTATGGCGCATAAAAAGTGTCGATACCGCCAAAATATTTGTGAACTGCATTCCTAAAACGGAATTCTGTAAAGCCTTGCAGTGGCGATGAGAGTAGGGTAAAAGACATATTTAAAAAGGTGCTGGTGCTTTAAAAGAAACCGCTTTATGCGTTATGGGATGAATGAATTTAATAAACTCGGCATGTAAATGTAATCGATTCGTCGCCGTTCCATAAAGATCATCGCCCACAATAGGTGCATTTAATCCACTAGCATGTGCCGCATGAACTCTCAATTGGTGCGTGCGACCAGTAATCGGGTAGAAGTGAACCAGTGTTTCTTTTTCCCTACGTTCTAACACTTGATATTTAGTACGAGCAGATTTACCGTATTCATAACATACCAGTTGAGTAGGTCTGTTATCTAGATCTACGCGCAATGGTAATTCAATCATTCCTTCGTTATTCTCTAAAACTCCACTGAGTAATGCGACATATCTTTTTGAAATCGTACGATTGATAAACTGTTCTTGAATAAAGTGATAGTATTCTAGATTCTTAGTAGCTACTAAAATTCCAGATGTAGACATATCTAATCTATGAACCAGAATAGGTCCAGTGGCATCTGGATATAACTCCTTAAGCCTACTATAAACACTGTCTTTTATGGTTTTCCCAGGAACTGATAAAAACTCTTCTGGCTTGTTCACAATGATGATGGCCTCATCTTCATAGATCACTTCCATCGTTTTATTTAATCCTGGATTGATCAGTAGTGGATTGTCCTCTACATCTAGTCCTTGCAACATGTGTCCTAATATAGGTTCACATTTACTGCGGCAGGCAGGATAAAATTGTTTGTGCTTTCTGATTTGCGATTTAGATGATTTTCCCCACCAGAATTCGGCTAGAGCAATGGGTTTTAATGCTTTTGCAAAAGCGTATTGCAATAACTTAGGAGCAGCACAATCACCAGTAGAAGCAGGTGGAGCACCTAGATTTAACTCATTAAAAATCTCTAAAACATTTTTGCGCTCTCCATTTGCATTTAGAAGGTCATACTGTTTAAAAATCCAATCTTGTAAATCTAGGGATTGTTGCCTGCGTTGCGTGGTGAGCGCTTCCATTTGCGATTGATATTGATCAACGATAACTTGAAATGGTTGCTGTTTTTCTAATAAATAGATCTCGTATTCACGATAGAGAAACTTCTGATTGAGATGTTGCTGGTGTTGTAAAGCTTTAAGCTGTTTAAGTTCTTGCTCGTCTAGAGTTTTAGAGCTTTGTTTAAGTTGTGCTTTAAGTTCTCGAGATTGCAGCTTATGTTTTTTGCGTTGCGTTTCCAGTAAAATTAATGCCTCTTCTTTGAGTTTTTGAAGATGATTTAAGGCGGTAATGTATTCTGGAGTTTGCTCTAGAGTGGTAACTTGATGGCTCAGTTTTGTAAATTCTTTAAACTGTCCATCACAATAACTTTTATCAAAATCCTCAACATAAGCAGCTGGTACAAAGGGATGAATATCCATAGTTCCATCGATCTGACCACTAAAAGCAGATAGGTATCCTAGTTCTCCTTTCTCGTTTTGTACCACTAGCACACCAAACATTTTTCCTGCGGCTTCTCCAGCGCCTGTTTTCTCATTCCAGAAGTTATGCTGCCAGTTTTGCGGTTGTTCTAAATATTCTTGCAATTCTCGGGTTGCTATTAAGGACAATTCATGTGGCTCATAGAAAATCGGAAACGTAAACTTCTCTGGAATAGAAATTCCAGAAATGTCTGTTTTAAAAGGAGTAAAGCAATTTTCTAATGAAGGCATTAAAGCTAGTTATTATTTAAAAACCTCACAGGTTTTCAATACCAGTGAGGTTATATGTTTATGATCAAGTATTAGTGTCTAAAAATTTTATAAACTCTGCATGCCTACTAGCCCGTTATACAAGCCTTTCATTTCAATCAATTCGGCATGTGTTCCTTGCTCTGCAATTTCTCCTTTATTCATAACTACAATGTTGTCAGCATTTTGAATGGTAGAAAGTCTGTGCGCAATCACAATAGAGGTTCTGTTTTTCATTACTTTTTCAAGAGCATCTTGCACCAGACGTTCACTTTCTGTATCCAGTGCGCTTGTCGCTTCATCAAGTACTAGGATAGGAGCGTTTTTAAGCACTGCTCTAGCGATTGAAAGTCTTTGCTTTTGTCCACCACTTAGTTTTCCACCACTATCGCCTATGTTAGTATGGATCCCATCAGGAAGGTCTTTTACAAATTCCCAAGCGTTTGCAATTTTAAGAGCGTTAATGATTTCTTCATCACTAGCGTTTTTATTGGCTAGAGCAACGTTAACAGCAATCGTATCATTAAATAAGATAGAATCTTGTGTTACCAGTGCCATTTGATCACGTAAGCTTTTAAGACTTAAATCTTTTATATCGTGACCATCCATAGAAATGGTTCCTTCTTGCACGTCATAGAATCGAGTAAGTAGATTTGCGATAGTACTTTTACCAGAACCACTTTGACCTACTAAGGCAACACTCTTTCCTTTGGGTATATGAAGAGAGAAGTTCTTTAATACGTTTTCGTCTTCATAAGCAAAGGTGACATTATTGATGTCAATGCCTTGCTTAAAACAATCAATAGTTATTGGGTTAGTTGGGTCAACGATGGTGTTTTCAGTATGTAAAATTTGAAGAACACGTTCTGCTGCAGCGTTACCTTTTTTCACACCATAACTAGCTTTAGAAAGTGCTTTCGCTGGTGTAAGAATGGCATATGCTAATCCCATAAAAGTAATAAAGGTAGATCCAGCGATAGTGCCATCTACTAAAACCATGCGTCCACCAAACCATAATAAAACACCTATGACGGCAATACCTAAAACTTCACTTACTGGGCTGGCAAAACTTTTACGTTTATCAAGACTGTTGGTAAACCTACGGAATCTGCTTGTGGTTTTCTCAAAGCTATCTTGCATGCGTTCTTCTGCATTAAAACCTTTAATGACTTTAAGTCCACCTAGAGTTTCTTCTAGTTGAGAAAGAACAGCACCTTGTTCCTTTTGTACACGTTCTGATTTACTTTTTAATCGTTTACCTATAAGCGATATGATATAACCACTAATGGGAATAAACACTAATACAAATAAAGTCAGTTTAACGCTAAACATCAACATAGCGGCAAGTGCAAAAATAATATTGAGCGGTTCTTTAACGATTAACTCCAGTATGGATAGAAAACTACTTTGAATCTCAATCACATCTGTGGTGGCACGAGAAATCACATCACCTTTACGTTTTTCAGAAAAATAAGAAACAGGAAGATTTACTATTTTCTTATATAAATCATCACGTAAATCCTTCATAATTCCAGTCCTGAAAAAAGTCAAGAAATACATTCCTAAATAACCAAATACATTCTTTAAAAAGAACAAACTGATTACTAAGACAATCATTAAGATTAACGCTTGTTCTTGATCATTTTTTGCAACTTCAGATACGTAGTAATTGACATAGCCTTCTACAAACTCTTTTGTTTTTGTAAAATCAGTCCAGACAGGTTTGTTATAAACTTCTTCAGTTTCTTGAAATAGCACCTGTAATACAGGCATTAGGGAAACAAATGATAACGTACTAAAAAATGCAAAGAGTACATTACTTATGATATTGAGTACCGCCCATTTTTTATAAGGCTTAGCATACCCAAGAATCTCTTTGAAATAATTCATTAATTAAATATCAAAATCGGCTAGAATGCCGTTAATTTTTTTGTTAAGTTGTTCTTGCACAGTTGGATAATTAGCAACATCATCTAGCGGTGCTTTCACACTGATATAGAACTTAATTTTAGGTTCAGTTCCACTAGGTCTCGCTGCAATCTTTGAGCCATCTGCTAGATAAAAGATTAAAACGTTAGATTTAGGAACTTCTAGTGTTTCTGTTTTATTTAAATCCTTGTTTATTCTAGTACTCGCAGCATAGTCTTCTACTATAATGACATCTTGTCCTGCAATTTGTTTTGGTGTGTTTTCTCGCAGGTCGATCATCATTTGTTTGATTTCTTGAGCACCCGAGATTCCTTTTTTAACTAGAGACACAAGTCTTTCTTGATAACAGCCGTGTTTTACGTAAAGTTTTAATAGTTCTTGATAGGTTGTGGATGAGTTCGCTTTCGCGTAAGCGTACATCTCACAAGCTAACAATGCCGCAGTAACCGCATCCTTATCACGTACAAAGTCACCAACCATGTAGCCAAAGCTTTCCTCGCCACCACCGATAAAGTCTTGTTGTGGATGGTCTTTAATCATCTTTGCGATCCACTTAAATCCAGTCAATCCTTCTTTGCATTCCACTTGATAATCCATTGCTAGATCATGCATCATAGGTGTTGATACAATGGTAGATCCTATGAATGGTTGCGTCGCGTTTTTTAAATCTGATTGTTGTAAAAGAAAGTCTGTCATGGCAATCATGGTTTGATTACCATTAAGCAAGACCATTTTACCATCATTATCTCGTACAGCAACACCTAGACGATCGCTGTCTGGATCTGTTCCTATGACAATGTCTGCATGGATTTTATCTGCCAGTTCTACAGCCATTTTAAGAGCTTCTGGTTCTTCTGGATTAGGAGAAGCTACCGTTGGGAAATTACCGTCTGGAATCGCTTGTTCTTTAACGACGTGCAAGTCTGTAAAACCAGCTCTTTTTAGCGTCTCTGGAATTAATGTAATACTCGTACCGTGTAAACTCGTAAAAACTATTTTTAATCGAGAGCGATCTACATCGCCAGCAATTTTACCAGCTTTAATACTGTCCACGATGAATGCATTATCATCCTCAGGCGTTAATAATTCAATGAGATCTGGATTACCATTAAAATTAATATCTTCAAAATGAAGAGAAGCGATAAGGTCTAGTATAGCTTTATCTTGTGGTGGCACTAATTGTCCGCCATCTTGCCAGTATACTTTATAACCATTATACTCTGGCGGATTATGGCTAGCAGTAAGTACAATACCAGCATGGCAATCTTTGGCTTTTACGGTATAGGATAGTAATGGAGTAGGGCGTAAGTCTTCAAAAAGATATACATGTATACCGTTTGCGCTAAAAACGTCTGCCACTACTTGTGCTAGTTCTTTAGAATTATGACGACAATCAAAGGCGATAGCTACTTTAATTTGTTCATCTTTAAAGGTCTCTTTTAAATATTGAGAAAGACCTTGAGTGTTCTTCCCTAACGTATATTTATTAATACGATTAGTCCCAACACCCATAATACCACGCATACCACCAGTTCCAAATTCTAAATCTTTATAAAAAGATTCTTGAAAATCTGCGTTATTGGCGCTAATTAAAGCAAGTGTTTTTGTAATTGTATCGGTATCAAATGGAGCTTTAGTCCATGATTGAGCATTTTTAAGAATAGCTTCTTTATCCATTTTTATGACGTATGAATGAAATACAAAGATAACAGAAAATAGTAGGTCGTAGGCAGGTCTGATTTGCGTGTACCGCAATACCGTGCAGTCCAATTTTATCTGTTCTTGAAAAATCTAGGTACCTTAATGGGGTTACTTCCTAAATTTTAAACTTCTTTTTCAATGCGGTAACGGTTCACTTGGTTCCCATTTCTAAGAATTAATTCTCCTAGAAAACCAGCAATAAAGAATAAAACGCCCAATAGCATAGTGGTGAGTGCAATAAAGAACCACGGATTATCGGTTACTAATCCATAAGGAATATCATTTGCCATTTTATAAAGTTTTGAAAACCCTACATAACCAGCGGTTATAAAACCTAGCATAAACATAATAACACCTAGTGCGCCGAAAAGATGCATAGGTCGTTTACCGTATTTTGATATAAAAGCAATGGTAATCAAATCCAAAAACCCATTAATGAAGCGTTCATAACCAAATTTAGTCGTTCCATATTTTCTAGCTTGATGGATCACTTCTTTTTGAGCGATGTCGCTAAAACCAGCATTTTTGGCCAGCACAGGTATATAACGATGCATCTCGCCATGAACATCTATATTTTTAATAACCGTTGCTTTATATGCTTTTAAACCACAGTTAAAATCATTTAATTGTACGCCGCTGGTTTTACGTGCTGCCCAGTTGAATAGTTTACTAGGTAAATTTTTTGCAATAACGCTATCATACCTTTTTTTCTTCCAGCCGCTTACTAGGTCATGATGTTGATCAGCAATCATGTGGTATAATTCCGGAATCTCATCTGGACTGTCTTGCAAGTCTGCATCCATAGTAATTACGACTTCGCCTTGTGCCTTATGAAAACCGGCATGCAAGGCTTGTGATTTCCCATAATTACTCAAAAACTTTATGGTATGTGTGGTTTCATGCTTACGCGAAAGCGTATCCAAAACATCCCAACTGCCATCTGTACTACCATCATCTATAAAAATGATCTCATAGCTGATGTCCATGGTCTCCATAACGCGTAGGATCCAAGCGTGTAATTCTGGAAGAGATTCTTCCTCATTTAACAGCGGTATGACAATGGATAAATTCATGCAAGAGATTCTATATAAATATGACAACTAAGCCTGTTGTGGCGCTTCTTTTCTGAAAATTAAAGCTGATAAGATTCCAAAAATAGTGTAAAACAATAGTTTAGAAATAAAGCCAGTAAAGTAGCTGCCTAGACTATAAACAGGTTTTTTAAAAACATCTTGATTTGCGAGAGCATTTTCATTTTTCTGAGCAAACTCTTCCGTAGCTTTTTCGGCTATGGCTTGTGCACCTGGATCTATTTGTACATAAATAAGATAGTTTGCGATAAAATCTACCAGAAAAATAACAAGCATACACAAGAAAAAAGCGAGGACACCTTGCTTTAAGGATAGATAACTGTTGAGGCTGGACTTGCTCCACCATTGTGCGGCAATTCCAAAGGGAATAGGTAATATCATCATGGCAATACCTAAGCCTACACTGCTAAATGCTTGAATTTGCCATATATAAATGACTAAAGCTAGATTTGCCACCGCACCGATAAGGCCTACTATGAAAGCGTTTTTCTTTACTATTTGATCCAAAATGTTCTTTTTTTTAAGAAATACAAATATAATGGTTTGCATTACGCCCGAAAGCTATAAATTGCACAGATATATTTAAGCAATCTATTTGTAGATTTAATTATAATGATTAAATTTGCAGCCGCAAAAGAATAAGATTAAGATCATGCAAAAAGGAATTCACCCAGAAGATTATAGACTAGTAGCTTTTAAAGACATGTCTAACGAACAAATATTTTTAACTAAATCGACAGCTCCTACTAAGGAAACGATTGAGTTTGAAGGTAACGAGTATCCACTTATTAAATTGGAAATCTCTCGTACTTCTCATCCTTTCTATACTGGTGAGACTAAACTTTTAGATACGGCTGGTCGTATTGACAAGTTCAAAACTAAATATGCAAAATTCAAGAAGTAATCTTCTTAGAATTTTAACGATATTAAAAAGCTTCGCCTTGTGCGAGGCTTTTTTTGTTTTTTAAAAAGTACCTTTACTTTATAATTATTTATTCATTAATACAATCCTATTGTAGTGCCATATACGGTCACGATAGTCTAATGAACTCTAGCAAACACTTAATGCCTGATTGCTGGTAAGTAACTATACTTACAGTGTTATATAATCACGCGCTTTGCTCTTCTCATTAATTTGCAACTCGTTCTTCACAACGCAAATTGATGAATACAGAAATCAATGCCCATAAGCCTGCACCATTTGTAACAGGTAAACGATTAGAAGTTTTTAATCTTTCTGCAGAAATTAAGAAAACCATTCAAGCGCTAGAAGCTGGTAAACCAGTTCTTATTGCAGATTATTATAGCAATGGAGTTCTACTACTTAAAGAACTACAGCAGTATCTTAAAAGTAAGATGCCCCATAAAACATTTCAAGAACAACGTGAGTATCGTGCTGCTTATCACAAGCTGTCTAATCTCATTCTTCTAGAAATCATCAATTATAAAATCGATGTAAAAAAAGCACCTGCTATAGGCTGGCTTGAAAAACTGTATACCGGTAACACTAATTTTTTACTTACGTTTCCACAAGTTCAAGGATTAAATAGTTCCTGGCAGTGGTATCAAAATGGAATATCGGTACCTACCTTAAGAAATAAGATACATCCTTACTATGGTGTTTATTTCCCGACTAGATTTGATCATTTAACCGTTTTTGATAACTGGTTAAAGCGATATGAAGGTCCTAAAAAAGCAGCTATAGACATAGGTGTAGGTAGTGGTGCGCTTTCTTTTCAATTAGTAGGTCATGGTTTTCAAAAAGTATATGGGACAGATATCAATCCTAATGCTATTATAGGTCTTAATGAATTTATGGGCGATACAAAGCTTTCTAGAAAGATAGAGCTGGATCATGCACCATTATTTGGTAAATGGGATAAACAGACAGAATTAATAGTATTTAATCCACCGTGGTTACCCATTTCTTCAGAAAACGATAGGACCGATAAGGCGATGTATTACCCAGAAGAGTTATTCTCAGAATTTTTTGCTGCTGCAAAAGAACGACTGGCTGTAGAAGGAAAACTACTAATCTTATTTTCTAATCTTGCACAAATAACTGATGTCACTAATGATCATCCTATTGAAAACGAGATCGCACATCATGACAGATTTCAATTAGAACGATGTTATAAAAAAAGGGTTAAAGCTGCTTCAGATAAAACTACTAGAGAACAAAACTGGCGTGCTAGTGAAGAAGTAGAACTATGGGTTTTGGTTCATAAAAACAGTGATTAATACATCTGTTTCCACTTGTCACGGTAACAGTAAGTTCTGGTTTTGATCTCTTTGATATCATTTGGTTATCATGGATTTTTTAATCACGCTTTCGCGAAAGCGTGATATTAATCATCTTATAGAACACAAAACACTATTTTGATGACCAACCAAAGGCCTCATTTATCTCGTTGTAGACCACTTTACCAGATATGATATTAAGTCCTTTTTCTAGGCTTGGATTCTGGCTGCAAGCTTTTTCCCAACCATGACGAGCTAGTTGAAGCGCATAAGGTAAGGTCACATTAGTAAGTGCCACGGTAGAGGTATAGGGTACTGCACCAGGCATATTTGCAACGGTGTAATGTACGACGTCATCGATGATGTAAATAGGATCTTCATGTGTGGTAGGTCTAGTAGTTTCAACACAACCACCTTGATCAACAGCGACATCTACAATCACAGTACCTGGACGCATTTCTTTAAGCATGTCACGTGTGATTAGGTTAGGAGCTTTGGCACCTTTTAAAAGTACACCACCTATAATTAGGTCGTGCGTCTTGATGTGTTTCCTGATGTTGAATTCATTTGAGAATTCTGTCACGACGTGCGGTGGCATTACATCATTTACATAGCGCAATCGTTTCATATTAATATCCATGATGGTGACGTGTGCGCCAAGACCTGCGGCCATTTTTGCGGCCTGAATTCCTACCACGCCAGCTCCTAAAACAAGAACCTTACCAGGAGCAACACCAGGAACACCACCTAATAGAACACCTCTTCCTTTTACGGGTTTTTCTAAATATTTTGCACCTTGTTGTATGGCGAGTCTACCAGCAACCTCAGACATAGGTGTTAGTAGTGGTAAGGTGCCTTCTTGATCTTCTACGGTTTCATAAGCGATGCAAATGGCTTTGGCTTTTATCATAGCGGCCGTAAGAGGCTCGCTAGAAGCAAAGTGAAAATAGGTAAACAGCACTTGTCCTTCTCTCACCAGATCATATTCTAGCTCGATAGGTTCTTTTACTTTTACGATTAATTCTGCAATGGTATATACTTCTTCAATGGTGTTAACTATGATCGCACCGGCTTTTTTATAGTCGTTGTCAAAAAAGCCGCTTCCTTCACCAGCGGTGGATTGCACATAAACGGTGTGGTTGTTTTTTACCATTTCATAAACTCCGGCAGGTGTCATACTTACTCTACTTTCGTTATTTTTAATCTCTTTTGGAATCCCTACGATCATTTTTAAGCCATTTATATTAAAAAACCGAAGTTGTGACTTTTTATTGACTTATAAAAGTATAAATCATTAATTATATAGGGTATATTGATTTAAAAGTGTGTTTTTAAATATTTGAACCCTATTTTTTATGGGGTATATTGATTTTAATTAAGATTAAGTCTATAGTGAATTATTCGTTTTTAGTTAGTTTTTCTAAACGAATTAGACAATTCTTTGAGTGAAGTTTATCCTAATTATATGAAATCAAAAATTCAAGTATATTTTGATAGAATTGGTCAGTTTCTGAAATCATGTATTGCTATAGCTAAATCGGCCAGGCGATATGATGAAATACAGATTTTCATCTGGCCTCGATAAATCAAGAAAAAGAACTGAAAAAAAAGGCTCTAGAATCAAATGATAGATACATAGAGCCAAGAACAATAGTGTCTTAAATTATTGAAGAAAAGAGTTGTTTGTTACCTCAGTTCTTTGTTAGCCTTTCGTTATTAATTTGTTCTAATTAGTTTCAAGTTTATTTAAGTGAGCTTCCATTCCATTTTTCATAACAAATAAAGATGTAATTTCATTCAAACTATCTCTTACAAACTCTCCTTTGAAGTAAATATCAGTTTGGCCAAATATCTTATCTTTCGTTTTAAAATAGAAATAATCCATATCTCCAAGATCTCCATTCATAACGCCTACTAGGTCATTGTTTTGTATCTGAATTTTATAGTTTAATTCTGGTAATGGACCATCATAGCCTTCAAACTTTACAACCTTATAAGTTCCTACATATTCATTTAGTTGTGCCTTTGTTAGATGAACTAAATTATGTGGTATAAAATCAGGAAGCGGTTCATTACTTTCAATAAGTAAGTTGATTTGTTTGTATGCATTAATTGCATTTTCTCTAAATATAGTAACATGATTTGTCAAGTTCGTCCAGCCAGCATTTTGGTATAGATCTACATCATTTTTATAGTAAGGATCATTTAGAAAAAAATCTATCATCTCATCTTCTAATTGAGGCTGATCTAATCTGTAATACCATTCTTTATTTTTAGCCAACCCGTCCATGACTCTATCAGTAATCAAGTCCACGCGAGTATCGAACTTGTCTATTTCGTATTTATTATAAATATAGATCTCGTTTAATGGCTCAATAACTGCTTTTAGCTTTTTTGGTACATTATCAACATTTTCTGTGAGATTAGTATATCCATTTTCATGAATTTTCATATGAAAAGCATTCATGATAGCATATCTTAAAGCATTTCGGTTTTCATTTTTATAGTCATCATAGGTAAGTTTATTTGCTTGTATTAGGTTGATGATTGAATCTTTTGTTTTATAATAGGCAATTAGCTCGTCCGATTTTTGAATATCTAATCCTAAATCATGTTGTACTTCTTTTAAAATTGAAACAATCTTATTTTCGGTTTTTCGCTCTTCGTTTTTATTATTTATATGAAGCGCGATAAGAATACCAATAATGACAAGTACAATTTCGCCTATAGCGTACAGTATGTATTTGCTAAATTTATTTTCTGAGAGAAGGTTTTTGCGAATTTTTCTAAAGAATTTTATCATTGGTTAGCGGTTTCTGGTAAAAAAGCACAATGGCAATAGTATTAGGTGAGTAAAGCGTTTTAACTGGTAAGCCTGTACCATTTAATGTTGGTTAATGGTTGTTAAGTTACAGTTTATTAAGTAAATAGAGGTAGTTTTTAATCTAAGACTAGTGAAGATTGAAAATAATAAAGGCTCCAGAATCAACAGATCGATTCTATGAGCCCAAATTAATAATGTCATAAATTAATGAAGAAAAGTGTTGTGTTTTTCGTTAGTTCTTTGCTTACTAAAGTTATTTTAGTCATCCAGTTCATCTAGTTTGCCAAAATCAACTAGTTCATATTCGGGCGAACATTTAAATAGCCAGTGTAAAATAGATATATGACCAGCCCCAAAAAGCACTAAAATTCGATCATCTTTTTCATATTCTATATCTTTAATATTTTTAAAAATCCTTAAATTTCTATTCATCCAAAACATGGATAAAGCATCTGGTCCTTCAAAGTTTTCTGACTCAAATTGTCCTCCAGCGATATAAGCTCCAAAGCCTCTATTTATAACTTTTTCTGAATTCATATATAAAAAACTTTCGAGCAAAGTTTTTTTAGTAGTCATAACATTTCGGTAATTATAAAATTCGGAGTATTTTTTTGATATCTCGTCTTCTCCTCCAAAATAATGTCTTTCAAGAATTTTATCAGTGTATCCTATTTGTTGAAGTGTATCTCTCTTATCATTTAGCTCTAATAGTAGTGACCATGCATCAACTCCATATATCGTATCTAGTTTAAAGCGGTCAACTAATCTCATACCAATTTGGCTTCGCTCATTGGCATAAAGTTTTGCTTTCTTATCCATATATTCATTGAAGTTATATTTTAAATACCCAGTATTTGCTCCTGATTCAACTAGGATTTTAGTAGGTTTAAATTTAGAAATATAGTCTAGCAATTCGTTTAATTCTTTTTGTCTATCATCAGAATAAATATTTATTTTGTCTTTACTTTCAGCTTTATGCGCATCTAATCCTGGATAGTCAAAATGCCAGCTCCCAACAAGTAATACTTTTAATGGTGATTCATTTTTAATCAAAATACTGTCTGGGTCGATAAAAACATTGGATTGGGAATGACATACTCCGATTGCAAAAATCATCGATACGATTGTAAATACTTTCATTTTCATAATATTATATTTTTATGTTATTGGAGCAAATTAGATGATGGATTCTTTTGATGAAAATGAAATCTATAGAAGAGTATATTTCCTCTGTAAATTGATCACTAGAATAACTTTAATTGACCGAATTGAATTGTTGTTTGACAGAATATATTAGTCTTTTTAGAGATTAATTTTTACAAATAATACAAAAATGACTAACTTGATTTAATTTGTTTCCTATTATAAATAATTATAAATCAGTTGTATAAGATTAATTCCGATTAATAATGAAATTAAAAATTTTAGAGCTTTTATTGTATCATTTTCTGTTTTACATCTTGTTTTATGAATTTAGAACAAGCATGGAGATTGATAATTTTGAATTATTTAAAAAATGGTTTGAATTAAAAGGCAATTTATTGCGACTTTCTAGTTTTTTAGTTTTTTCTTTTTATGCCTTAGGTGCTTATATAGTGCTATATAACTATTATAAAAAATCATTTTTAAAAGTTTCAATCGGTTTAATAATGGTTTCTATTCTTGTAGTAAGTATCCGTTATTTTATCGAAGAAATTTTTTACATGAAAGTATTTGGTTTTGACAACTATTATGATGCTATATCACCGAGCCTTTATGTTCTCGGAAATTTATTTTATGCAGCCTTGCATATAAGTTTTGGAGTAGTTTTTTTCTTTATACAAAGTAGCAAATACCATGAGATGCAAACCCAAAGATTATTAGTTGAAAACAAGAGAACAGAATTGGCATTTTTACGTGCACAGTTGAATCCTCATTTTTTATTCAACACTCTGAATAATATTTATAGTTTAGTTTACAGAAAGTCAAATAAAGCTCTGCCTGCATTGGAAAAATTGACTACAATTTTACGTTACAGTTTATATGAAAGTGAATTTAAAATACCCTTAAAGAAGGAAATTGATATTATTGATAATTATATTAATTTAGAACAAATGAGATATGATTACCCTTTGAATATTGATTTTAAAATAAATGGAGATCTAGCAGGAGTTCTTATACCACCATTTCTTTTACTACCAATAGTGGAGAATGCATTTAAACATGGCGATATGAAATGTCCTCTAAAAATTCACATTGATATTGCAGAAAAGAAACTGAATGTTAAAGTAATAAATTACATCATCGAAAAGCAAAAAGATGAAGTCGGTGGTTTAGGGTTGAAAAATATCAAGAAACGTTTAGGGTTAATTTATGGCAATAACTGTGAATTAGTAATTCATAATGACAAATCTATTTTTGATGTATCGTTGAAACTTATATTTTAATCCTCCAAATTTTTAATACCTATAGAATGATAAAATGCTTAGTAATCGATGATGAACCTCATGCGGCAGCATTAATTGCAGATTATGTGGAGAAAAGTAAAGAATTAATATTAGTTGGAACTTATACCAACCCTATCGAAGCATTTCATTTTTTGAATAATAATACAATCGATTTATTGTTTTTAGATATTCAAATGCCTGAACTATCTGGTATGCAACTGCATAAGATAATCAATAATAAGTCTCAAGTTATTTTTACAACCGCTTATGATCAATATGCTGTAGATAGTTTTTCTTTGGATGTTATTGATTTTTTATTGAAACCAATATCCTTTGACCGTTTTTTATTAAGTGTTGAAAAGCTTAAGAAACGATTGCAAACTCAAGTTTCAATAAAAGAAGGCAATATTAAAAGTACTGAATATATTTTTGTTAAAAGTGGCTATAAAACAATGAGAATTAATTTTTCTGATATTTTCTATTTTGAGGCCTCGAATGATTATGTAGAGATTAATACTAGTTCTGGTAAAATATTAACCTTAGACAACATGGGGTATTTTGAATCGACTTTGCCTGAAAATCAATTTATTAGAGTTCATCGATCCTTTATTATTTCTATTTCTAAAATTGATTTTATTGAAAAGAATCGTGTTATTATTGTCAACAGGTATATTCCTATTTCAAAAACTTACCAAAAAAAATTTCAATATAAAATTGGAAGAGAATAGATTATTAAAATTATTGAATTTTTAAAGGATTTCCGATAGTTAATACTATTCTAATACATTGAGTAGGTTGGGAGACTTGTGATTTATAATTACTAAAGCTGGTTGATCTATCGCAGCGTTATTGCAGTTCTATAGTTTCTAATCCCAAGAGTGTAATTATAAATTACAAAAGCGAAAACCTACGGCCGCAGGCAATGGACTAGAACGGTCTAGTGTATGATTTCGTTGCGTGATCAAGTCACTAAGTTAGTAAATAAAAACTGAATAGAAAATCCGCGAGGATTTTCGTAAGTAGGCTAGAACTAGCAATAAATTATATACGGTGTTGTGCTTTCGTTATTTTTCTTGTTTTAAATAAGCATCAATAGCCGTAATTGTCTTTAGTCCCTCTTTATGTAGTAACAGTCGAACTCTATGATTTAGTAAAATGTTAGCTTTCGTCAAGCCAAAATTATCGGAAATTATTTTTTTTTGGTCTTCATCTAGGTTTATCACGGAATTATAAATTTTATAAAATGATTTTTCATTCGAGTTTTCTTTCCACCTTTCCGGCATCCCAATATCTGATCCAGAACCTGTTTCGAAAAAAGGATAAATATTATCATTATATTTTAAGATTGAATTATTGTGTACACTCTCTTCTTTTATGACTTCATCAAATAATCTGTAGTAATATTGAATACTATTTCTTAAAGAATCTGAAGTAATGAGTCCTGTTTTGCCAGACGATTTCATGTCATCAAAAACTATATTTTTACCTTCAAACCAATGGATTCCAAAAGCATTACCTGACTTTGTGACTAATACAATAGGGTCTGTGGCTATTGAATCTGACTGCAAATAACGTCCCAAAAAAGTATAAGCATCTAATTGAATAGTATCCCCTTGAAAAAGCCTTTCTAATTCTGCTAAGTCCTGTTTAATATCTAATTGTATTCTAGCAAGGTATTTCTTTTCATCACCTTTGTCTTTTTTTATATCATTAAGATTATTTAATTGCAAGGCAATAAGAATACCAATTACAACAAGAATAACTTCTCCAATAGCATAAATAAAATAATTACTGAGTTTATTTTCAGTTAATAGTTTTTGTCTAATTTTTCTAAAGAATTTTATCATGGGTTAGCGGTTTCTGGTAATGAAGCACAATGGCAATAGTATTAGGTGAGTAAAGCGTTTTAACTGGTAAGCCTGTACCATCTAATGTTGGTTAATGGTTGTTAAGTTACAGTTTATTAAGTAAATAGAGGTAGTTTTTAATCTAAGACTAGTGAAGATTGAAAATAATAAAGGCTCCAGAATCAACAGATCGATTCTATGAGCCCAAATTAATAATGTCTTAAATTAATGAAGAAAAGAGTTGTTTTTTACCTCAGTTCTTTGTTGTACCTCGTTTTTTTATTCGTAAATACATTCATTTCTTACTTGCACACCTTTTGCTTCTAACTTCTTTTTCATTTCCAACCAAATTTTGTCTCTTAATGTTCCTGCTGGATAAAGATTATTTTTAAAATCATTTGTTATAACTCTCATACAGTTTGGTTGATTACCTTGTGTCTCGAAAACAATCTCTTTTATATCAGAAAAGCCATAAACTTTCATTTTCCAAATAAAATTGTGGTTTCGAATTATTAAGAAATTTTTTGTTAGTTCAAAATAGTGCATTAACCAAGAATGCAAAGCAAACCAAAAAGTTCCAAAAAGGCATAAGAATATTAAAGCTCCAAATTTCATACTTGTCCCTTTAATGATTAATGGGAAGGCAAAAGTTCCTATTAATGCCCAAAGTGAAATTCCCCTCAAACTTGTGAACTGATTCCCTTTAAATACTTCTTTATTTTCAAATCGAAGTTCTCTACTGTTAACTTTCTTTGGTGTATTTATTTTAAATTCTTGCTTGTTGATAATAACTTGTTCGAGAAAAGATTTCACTTCGTAACTATTTGTATACATATCATCGAACAAAATTTTATCTTTACCATCATCAAATAAAATTGCAGTTCCCTCCATTGGAAAGTTTATTATAAAACGAAAAGGCATTTTGCCTGTTAGTATTACATCTTTGATACTGTTTAACCTAAATGTTTCATTTCCAATTTTTAAATTATTCTTGTCAATAGTAATTTTTGGTGAATTTTTCCAATATGAATAGACCATCCAAATCGCTAAAAGACAAACTAGACTGCCAAATATTGGCATAATTATATGTTTGTATTTTGATTGGTCATTTACTTCATTATTTAAACCAATGAAAATCATAAATGAGCCTAGAGCAAATAAAAACAGAAAGCCAAATGTTAAAGTTGTGTAGAATTTTAACGGATGTCTTTTTGTTTCAATTATTTTCATTCAGTTTTTTTTCAAATGAGGTACAATGGCAAAGGTATAAGGCGAGTGAGGCGTTTTAGCCGGTACGCGTAGACCTTTTGTATGTTGGTTATTGGTTG
>NZ_JPJI01000025.1 GCF_000732625.1 Nonlabens ulvanivorans | reverse complement strand
TTTAAAGAATGATTGTTAGTTAATTGAGAACCTGTTAGTTTTTCAATTTTAAATTGTGGTTGCTCTTGTATAGTTTCTAGTGGAGTATCATCCCTTTCACAACTAGTAGTAGAAAACATCGCCATAAGTGCTATCGCCACTAGAGAATTTATCCATTTAAGCGTTTGAGCGTTTGAGCGTTTGAGTGTTTGAGTGTTTAAACATATTTTAAAGTTATAAGTTATCTTTAAAATTACTAAGGTAAGATTTTTCTATCAATAGGTATTAATACCTCTTTTAAAAATTAAACAGATTCTCTTCAAAAATATTTTAAATCCACGTGGTAAAGCGGTTTTGTGGTGAAAATATTGTAATCTAAATATCTTAGAATTAACTAGAAACCTCAAGTGGAATTCTTGAGGTTTTGAGTGATTCTATTTAAGGGATTTTAAATTCCTAAAAATAATTTTACAAATTCATTAAAAGTTACAAGTTCTATTCTTGACATAGTCTTAGGTGTAGGGTTCGTGAAAGCATATTGTAGCTTTTTACCGTTATCAGTTGTTACAAAAATAAGTTCTGCCCACCGACCAGTTATAAAAAAGACATTTTCTTTTTTAAGTTCATAATCATCTAATTTAAACTTGTTATGATTATGCAATCGATCTAATTGTTCATCATTCAATTCAGAATAATTCAAAATCTCTAATTTACCTTCGAATCTTCCGTTTGCTATATCTTCTGTTACCGCATATGCACTATCACCTAGTAAATTATTCAAATATTTTTTTTGATCTATTGAAAGACTGTCGTAAGCGGTGAATTTATCTTCTTCCAAAAATGATGTGAAATGTTTAATAGAATTGCTATCTCCTATATAATCAGCTTCTAAAAAGGACATTATAAGAGCTTTCTTCCTTTGTTGTAATTCATTTTCTTTACTTTCTAATATTGCATGTTTAGTACAGCATGAAATCAATAGAAGTAAACAACTAGCAGTTATTATCAGGTGGCGTTGAATCATTATCGTTATCGTTTATATTGTACAATGGTCCGTTATTTGGATTTGGATTAGCAGGACTATAAAAATCTTGATTTCTAATTTTTTCTCCGAGCTTACCAGGGTTTTTAATATAAATTTGGCTGCCAGGTGGCCCATTCATCGTGGTAGGCAAAATACTACTTGTATTTCCAAAATCTAAACCGGCAGAAGCTCCTGCATCAAGAGCAAAATCTGTACAATTGTTAGAGTGCGTGTTGTAAACTAGTCCTGTATCATTTGCTATTAAACCAAATGGATTATTAGGACTTCCATTCATTTGTTGTTGATTTGGATATTTTGAGGCATTAATAATGTCATTCAATTGTCCAGAATTGATCGGAATACTAATAGAAATATCATATTTTGTGTTCGAATCATCACCGAACCTTCCTATGTCCTCAGAATTAAGTGGTGCAGCCATCGCTCCTTCATTAGGATAAAACCCATAAGTTGCCGAATGATTTCCTTGACTAATACCTATGAATGCATGTCCTACTGCACCATTATCAAGCCTCGCCCCAGGAAAAGCTAAAAATCCACTTCCTTCCCAAGGTTCATCAACATAAATTGTCAATACCGCTGGTTGTGAAGTATCGAAACAATCAAGATATTCGTCCATATCTTGAATAGGTGTATCAGGCGCGACAAACTCAGCATCATCCCAAATGGAATAATTAGGATCCTCTTTCTTTTTTCTAAGGTATTCTTCTACGCTATGCTTGTTTTCTTGGGAATCACCTTCTGATTCAAAAAATTCATCAATCTCATTTCTTAAATCATCTTGGTCTGAATCATTAATAAACTCTCTTAAATCATCTGGTAAGTCATCAAAAAAAGTTTGTGTGTCGTCATCAACAGGTTCAGGCGCCGGTTTTAAATCTATAACAGGAGAAGTAATCACACCAGCACAATCACCATTACTTAAGGTAAGTTGATCGTTACAAGGTTCATCTGGCTCGTTAGTATTGTTGTTAATAAGTGTTAATTGTCCAGAACCACCGGGATTTGTTTGTCCGCCAGTAGGTGGACCAGGATTAGATGGGAAATCATCACCAAGATTTAAATCTCCGTCGGAAGGTAATAAATCTCCACCACCACAAGGTTCCATATAGAATACTAAGGTTGCTTCTTGCGCTCTTCTCCAATCTCCTTCATCTAAATCACAAGCTTCACCTGGAGCATGATCATCAACTGTACAGTTTCTAGCAGGTGAAACCTCTGCAAAACTTACACAATCTCCTTCACCTATCATTACTACACCATTTTTATGCTGAAAACTGGATGTTACAGGTGTATATCTGACATACGGAGTAGCATCTACAGGAATGCTTCCTTGCCTTATATCGTCTAGGGTTATGTAATTCAAATCATATGCAACTATAAATGCTTGATAGGTAGAGTCCATTTGTTTTGAAAACACCATGTTTTTTAAATGGGTTGTATCGCTTGGGTCAGTGATTTTAAAAGTATAACTCTCATAAGTTCCACTAGTTAAATAATTAACATCAGTGTCTTCAATGTAAAAACCATTGATAGAATCATAAACTGATTTTTGAAAAGTATTCATGCCCAATGATTCTTTTGCGCTACTTAAAGCCTTATTTAAAGAATGATTGTTAGTTAATTGAGAACCTGTTAGTTTTTCAATTTTAAATTGTGGTTGCTCTTGTATAGTTTCT
>NZ_JPJI01000024.1 GCF_000732625.1 Nonlabens ulvanivorans | reverse complement strand
TATAGTTTCTAATCCCAAGAGTGTAATTATAAATTACAAAAGCGAAAACCTACGGCCGCAGGCAATGGACTAGAACGTGTTTATATATGGTTTGTTGCGTTGTTTAAGCAACTAATTTAGTAAATAATTACTGACAAAGAAAATCCGCGAGGATTTTCGTAAGTAAGCAAAAAGCCAGCAATAAATTATATATGTTGTTGTAAGTAGGCTTTTTTAACTTTCTATATTATTTTCATTACTTCTCTAAATATTAAATACAAAGAAAGTATAAAAAATATTATTGCTCCTCTTACAGAGTAATATTTGAAACTTGAATTATTTTCCTCGTTTACTTTGTCATTTTTTATGTCAATATAAATAATTGCTATTGCAATAAGCAAAAATATTACTCCAATTATTACATATTCAATATCAAATTTTTCTTTCAAATTGATAACTTTTTTTATTCAAAACCACGAGTTGGAAATGGGTTTAATTCTTTTTCCAAATTTTCTGAAATAGTTTTTAATTCTATATTATTTAATTCGCATTCTACATAATATTCTTTTTTGTCATCGGCATTTTTCGGTCTAGATTCTAGGTCAAAAATTATTTTCACTAGTTTTAAACTTTCATTAAATTTTGTTAATTCAAATTCGATATTTGGTTCAATGAAGGTTAGTCTTTTTGATTCAGGTTTTATATTATTTGATAGTTTCTCAAACCATTTAATTATTTCTTTAACTTCTTCCGTTAATAATGCTGGGTCAATGGTTTTCCATTTTCCACATTTACTGTTAATATTTAAGTAAATTAATAACCAATTCGAGTCATATTCACAAGTTGTATTTTCGGGAAATTCATAATTAGTAATTTTGAACTCTACAGTTTGATTATCTATTCCTTTAAATATCATTTTTCCATTTCTGATTTCGTTTCACAGCTTACTTACAATGGCAAAGGTATAAGGCGAGTGAGGCGTTTTAGCCGGTACGCGTAGACCTTTTGTATGTTGGTTATTGGTTGT
>NZ_JPJI01000023.1 GCF_000732625.1 Nonlabens ulvanivorans | reverse complement strand
CGTTTCAAGCTTTAATGGTTTAGTAGGAACTGCGCCACCAGCGATATATCTGTCATAATGTGTATAAACCAGATTGATTTCTCCTTCAACCATAGGCTTGTCAATTAAAAATTCATCTCTTAGTTGAGTCGTATTATAAGCTTTTACAGCTTCTGGACTGTTTGCGTATCGTGTTTCAAATTTTGTAGACATGATATAATTTTTGTGCTTGAGTAAAATTTCAAGCCGTTAGTTTTAATTTTTAAGCTAGTGATCTTTTGATTCCTAGTTCTAGACCTCTTAATTCTGCAAGACCGCGTAAACGTCCTATTCCAGAATAGCCAGGATTAGTTTTCTTTTTTAAATCATCCAGCATTTTATGTCCATGATCTGGACGGAACGGCATGCGCAAATCTGCACGACCGGCTTTTTTACGTTTTTCTTGTTCTAGCACAAGTGCTTTCATCACGGCATACATATCTACATCACCTTCTAAGTGATCTGCTTCATGGAAGTTTCCAGCTTCATCTCTTTTAGTAGCGCGTAAATGGATAAAGTGAATGCGATCACCTAATCGCTCTACCATTCCCGCAAGATCATTATCTGCTCTCACGCCAAAGGATCCTGTACAAAAGGTTAATCCATTATTAGGACTATCCACAGCCGTATATAAATCCACAATGTCTTGTTCTGTACTTACCACACGTGGTAATCCTAGAATAGGAAATGGTGGATCATCTGGATGGATGCACATGAGTACTCCAGCTTTTTCTGCTGCTGGAATAATCTCAGATAGGAAATAAAAAAGATTTGCTTTTAATTCTGCTGGACCTATGTCATCATAAGTAGCAAGTATCTTATTAAATTCTTCTAGCGTATAACCTTCTTCAGCACCTGGTAATCCTGCGATGATATTGCGGATGAGTTTTTCTTGGTCTGCGGCACTGGTATTTTTCAAATAAGTTGCTGCGGCTTCTTGTTGAGCTGCCGTGTAATCATTTTCTGCGCCAGGTCTTTTTAATAGATACAATTCAAAAGCGGCAAATGCGGCTGCTTCAAAACGTAGTGCTGTAGAGCCATCACTTACTTCATAGTCCAGATTAGTACGTGTCCAATCAAGCACCGGCATAAAATTATAACACACGATGTCTATACCGCACTCGCCTAAATTAGTGAGTGTATTTTTATAATTCTGGATATAAGTTTGATAATCTCCAGATTTAGTTTTTATGTTTTCGTGAATAGGCACACTTTCTACGACAGACCATGTGAGTCCAGCGGCTTCGATTTCCTTTTTGCGTTTGGTGATTTCTGCTACAGACCATTCCACGCCATTAGGTATATGGTGTAATGCATTAACAATGCCAGTGGCACCAGCTTGTTTGATATCATTAAGAGAGACTGGATCATTAGGACCGTACCATCTCCATGTTTGTTCTAAACTCATTTGTTGTTATTGTTACGCTTTCGCGAAAGCGAGATCTTAAAAATCTTACTAAAAAGTTGTTGTTTACACGCCACTATAAGCGCTAAATCCGCCATCTATAGGAACCACAATTCCCGTAATAAATGCTGCGCCGTCATCGCATAACCAGTTCACGGTACTTACCAGATCGTCTGGCGTGCCGTAGCGTCCCATAGGCGTCTGGCCAATGATTTGCTCGCCACGCGGCGTTGCAGAGCCATCACTATTTGTCAAAAGCGCTCTATTCTGATCGGTCAGGAAAAAGCCTGGTGCGATCGCATTGACACGTATGCCGACTTTTGAAAAATGAACCGCCAGCCATTGTGTGAAATTAGAAACGGCAGCTTTTGCACCGCTATAAGCAGGTATTTTAGTCAGTGGTGTGAAGGCGTTCATGGATGAAATGTTCAACACACTACAGCCCTCGCGACCTACCATATCTGTTGCAAATACTTGTGTAGGTAACAAGGTGCCTAAAAAGTTAAGGTTGAAGGTAAACTCGATTCCTTTAGGATCTAGGTCAAAAAAGGTTTTAAAACCTTCTGTCTGATTATCTAAATCTTCCAATTGAAAAAACGGATTGCTCGTCGTTCCCAGTGGGTGATTTCCTCCAGCACCGTTGATCAATATATCTACTTTGCCATACTTAGAATTGATTTCTTTTTTTGCCGTTTCTAGAGAATCTTTTTCTAGAACATTTGCTGCTACACCTATGGCATTACCACCATCGTTATTTATTTGTTGTGCAACAGCGTCTGCCGCTTCTTTTCTTAAATCTAATACAGCAATTTGATGTCCTTGTTTTGCAAGTGCAATTGCCATGGTACTGCATAAAACACCGCCGGCTCCTGTTAAAACTATAGTTTTGCTCATTTATTATTTTGATGTTTAATTTGAATGGATTTAAAAAATTAAAGTTACTGGGCATATACACAAATTGTATCCTGTGCTATCTTGTTTTTAAAAATTCATAATTCAAAAAACACCTTTATAATTGATCTGTAAATTAAAACAGCTATTCCATAGCTCATCATGCTCGTATTTAGAATCGCCAGTTGAATATTTGAAATAAGATTTATAAAAATTTAATGGTAAAATAAAACGTAATCCTTGCAATCATATATGAGAACATTCTTCTTTTCAGATTACAAGAATGATTGCAAAATTTAGATCTAGCAGTTAACAATAGTCTGATTTGTTCAATTGAACTACCTAGTCATGATAGTACAGGATTAAAACCAAAATTTATAAAACTAAATTTGATTAATAAGTTGATATCTATTATTTGCATTTTTTAATTTATATACCATGAGTGTCGACTAACTATAATGACGATGGAATTTAATAATATATCGGTTTGATGTAAAAGTTATAGAATATTTTGTGATAGTAATGAGGTATCAAGTTGTTTGAGATGGATAAAAAATAAATAGTTAATGAAATGAAGGTTGATTTTATTATTCCATTTACAGTAATAATCATCCTTTAGCACAAAAATTGTCATGCTCACAAACAATAGATTTAAAAATAGCATTTTAGTGACTAAAACAATTATGATCAAAAGGGTGCTCCTACTCTTGGTATTATTACATTATAGCATAACTCAAGCTCAAATTGAACAACGACTTACGTATACAACAGTATTTCAAGAGTTGGAAAGTAAAAAGTCCCTTATAAAAATAGGCAATGAAAAAGCTGTTTTAGAATATCAACAGCTCATTCTCAAAGCTGATTCTTTATTAAAGACAGAGCTATTTTCTGTAACCCATAAAACAGGAATTCCACCTAGTGGTGATAAGCATGATTATATGAGTATAGGTCCCTACTGGTGGCCTAATCCAGAAACTGATGATGGATTACCATACATCAGAAAAGATGGAGAAATAAATCCTGAGGCAAGAAATAATTACACCGATTTTGTTGAGAATGATAATTTTCTTCGAGCTATTAAAGACTTGAGCAATGCCTATTATTTAAGTGATAATATAAGCTATGCTCATAAAGCCTTAGAATTAATTAAGGTGTGGTTTTTAGATGAGGATACAAAGATGAATCCGCATTTAAATTATGCGCAATCTATTCCTGGAAAAAATGATGGACGATGTTTTGGCATTATTGAATTTGGTGAAGTTATAGATGTTGTGAAATTTTTAGAACTGGCTAAGGATAGAAATTTACTCGACAAAAAAACAGAAGATGGCATGTTCCACTGGTTAACAGATTATTCAAACTGGTTGCAAAACAGTAAACTAGGAATAGAAGAATCTACCAGAAAAAATAATCATGGGACACATTATGACGTGCAATTACTCAATATACTACTGTATCTCAAACGCCTAGAGGATGTAAAAACCCATCTTTCTACTATCACCAAATCAAGAATTTTTAGTCAAATAGAACCTGATGGCAGTCAGCCTTTAGAATTAAAAAGGACCAAATCATTTTCTTATTCTGTTATGAATTTACATGGCTTTTTAAAACTGGCACGTCTAGGTCAAAAAGTAGACGTAGACTTATGGGATACAATCTCTAAAGATGGTAGAAGTATTAAAAAAGGCTATCAATTTATGGTGCCTTTCTTGACTGATGAAAAGAAATGGGAATACAAACAGATCATTGATAAAACGACAGCCGAAGAAAAGTTAATCTCAGATTTAAATTACATCAGTACCTATTTAAAGGATAGTTCCTTTGATGCTGTTATTGAACAATTGAATCAATAATATAACCTACTGAAATCATTAACCAAAATGAATAAGACATTACTATCACTCTTAGTTCTACTATCGATTTTAGTATCCTGTAAAGAATCTAGCATCGCTGATAAAAGTTTCACTAGCGCAATCAGTCTTGAAGAAGGTTTTAAAAATCCACCACAAGAATCAAAACCACGCACTTGGTACCATATTAATAGCAGTAATGCCTCTAAAGAAGGTTTTACTAAAGATCTAGAAGCTATTAAAGAAGCTGGAATTGGAGGAGTTTTGGTTTTTAATGTTTCTATGGGATTGCCAGTAGGTGATGTAACATATAATTCACAGGAACATCGTGATATTTTAGCACACGGCGCTAAAGAATGTGAGAGGTTAGGACTCAGTTTTGGTGTGCATAATTGTGATGGATGGACCTCTAGTGGTGGTCCATGGGTAACACCAGAAAATGCCATGAAAGTTGTAGTCAATAGTCAAGTGATTACTCAAGGTGGAAAAGAAGTGAACTTAAAACTACCACAACCACCTGCAAGACATGATTATTATAAAGACATTGCGGTAGTTGCTTATCCGTCTTTAACAACAGAATTAATAGATAATAGCGCAAACCCAATTATTACATCTTCAGATAAAGGATTTAATACTGCCTTAGCAACAGATAAACAAACAAATACTTTTGCAGATTTAAAAGCAAAAGAATGGGTGCAGTACGATTATGGAGAACCACATGCTATTCGTTCGTTTAACATATTTACAAATAAACGTAAAGGGAACATTAGTTTACAAAAATCTGATGATGGTATAAATTATACATCCTTTATGGAACCTAGGTTTGAGCGCATCGGTAAAGACGAAGGTTTTTTTGCTGAATCTTTTGAACCAGTAACAGCTCGCTATTTCAGAATTGTTGCAGATTCAGACTTTGGATTTTATGAAATGAACCTTTCGGCAAACTATGACTTGGTAAATTGGTTAGAACTCACCTCTTATCGTAGAAATAAAAAACCTTCTAAAACCACTAATCAGTCTTTATTCATTAAAAAGAAATCCATTATTAATCTTAGTGATAAGATGGATGCTTCAGGTGTTCTAAGAGCTAAATTACCTGAGGGAAACTGGACGATTATGCGTTTTGGTTATACTGCTTCCGGAGCTACAAATGAACCAGCATCTGATGAAGGTACAGGTCTTGAAGTTGATAAATTCAGTAAAAAAGCGCTGAAAATACACTATGATGCTTTTGTAGGTAAATTAGTAAAACAAGCAAAAATTGATGCGCCTAATGCCTTGCAATATGTTGAAATAGATAGTTATGAAGTAGGTCCACAGAACTGGACAGATGGTATGGAGCAACTATTTGAAGAACGATTTGGTTACGATTTCACACCGTTTTTATTAATGTATGCAGGTAAGTATGTAGAAAATAACGATACCACAGATGCTGTTTTTTGGGATATGAAACAATTATTAAACGACTTAATGGTCACTAATTATTTTGACTATTTTACAGAGTTATGTCACAAAGATGGATTGATATCTTATATAGAACCTTATGGGTTTGTAGGTCCATTTAACAGTTTAGATGCAGGTAGAAGTGCAGATATTCCTATGGGCGAGTTTTGGTTAGGAAAACCTAATAGACATAAAAGAGCTGCGGTATCATCAGGTCATATTTATGGTAAAAATGTCATATCTGCAGAGGCTTTTACGAGTACAAAATTAAACTGGAGTTTTCATCCAGCCCTAGCTAAACAAAAAGGTGATTACGAGTGGACAAATGGCATTAATGAATATATGTTTCATCGTTTTGCTCACCAAAGTAATACTCAAGTTAAACCTGGAATGAGTATGAGTTTTGTAGGTTCTCATATAGACCGTACACAAACATGGTGGGATAACGCAGGACCTGAATGGTTCAACTATTTAGCAAGAGGTTCATATATGTTACGTCAGGGAAGTCCTGTTTTAGATGTATTAGTTTTTGTAGGAGATAGAGCACCTAGTCACGTTGTTCATGCAAATCAAATGCGCCCTAAACTTCCAGCCGCTTATAAATACGATTGTGTAAATGCTGATGTGATTGTAAACAGACTTAAAGTAGAGAACGGGAAATTAAAATTACCTAATGGTATTACTTATAATGCACTAGCTATACAACGCAGTGATGTCATTAATTTAGAAACTCTACGAGGAATACATAAATTATCACAACAAGGCGCCTTAATTGTAGGTAAAAAGCCTAAAAAACTAGGCGGTTATAAGATAGCTAGTGAGATGCAAGCGGAGTTTGATCAACTCGTAAATGAAATATGGTCCAGCAATAAAACTTACAGCACTGGAGAATGGGAACAGATTTTTAAAGATAATAATATCCAAAAAGATTTGATTGTAGAAGGTCAACCTGATTTTAATTATTACCACAGGCGCACTGATAAAGAAGATATTTACTTTCTATATAATCACAGCCTCACAGAAAAAGATATTTTAAATTGTAGTTTTTTAGTAGACGGGAAAGTACCTGAATTATGGGATGCTACCACCGGTGAAGTAACAAATTTAGTATCGTATAATAGTAATAATGGAAGAACTGAAATATCCATTCCGTTAGATCCTCAAGAGTCTATTTTTGTACGCTTTCGCGAAAGCGAAATAACCCAACCTAGAGTTACTTTTAATCAACTCAATGGTTTAACCCAACCTGAATTTAGTTTAGATACTGATCATCAACTGAAGGCTGAGGTTTTTGAAAACGGAAACTACACAGCTATCGTAAATGATGGTGAAAATTGGAATATAGAAGTAAATGATATTCCTGATCCTATTGAAATTAAAGGCAAATGGACCATCGATTTTAGAGAGGAAAATTTTTATAAAGCAACCCTAAAAACCGATTCATTATTTGACTGGGCGACACATAGTACGGAGCAAATTAAACACTATTCAGGAACTGCTGTTTATAGGACAACTTTCAATCTAGATAAGGAATTATTGTTATCAGATAGAAAATTTCATCTCAATTTAGGTGATGTAAACGTCATTGCAAAAGTAATTGTAAATGGAATAGACGCTGGCGTAAGTTGGATAGCGCCTTATACTTTAGACGTGACAGAAGCATTAAAAAAAGGAGAGAATTCATTAGAAATACAAATTACTAATCAATGGGCTAATCGTTTAATAGGTGATGAAAAACTTCCTAATCAAACAGGATATGATGTGAGACGCAATAGTGCAAGCTATAATGCAAGAGATGAAAACGGGAAAAGTAAAAAAATGCCAGAGTGGTTTAGAAATAACGAGCCTCTTCCAGAAGGACCTCGTAAAACTTTTAGCGCCTATTCGTTTCAAAAGGCAACAGATGATTTACTACCTTCAGGATTATTAGGTCCTGTCACAATTTCAGCATCAAAAATCATTAAAACCAGTAAATTGGAATGAAAAAATTAGGCCTCATAGTTTTATTTTTTTCGTGTTTGTGTTGTGATCAATCTGCTCAAACAGAAAAGCATTCAGCAGATTTAGAAGCAGGTTTTAAAAATCCACCAAATGAAGCCAAGGCTAGAACTTGGTGGCATTGGATAAGCGGTAATGTCTCAAAATCTGGAATCACAAAGGATTTAGAAGCAATGAAATCTGTAGGTATCCAAGAAGCACAATTGTTTAATGTGCATTTAGGATTTCCAAAAGGGCCTGTAACGTATTTAAGCGAAGAATGGCTAGAGTTATTTAAATTTTCTGCGGAAGAAGCCAAACGATTGGATTTAGAATTAGCATTTCACAATAGTGCAGGTTGGTCGTCTTCTGGAGGACCATGGGTAACCGAAGAAAATGCGATGCAAACCGTGGTTTTTAGTGAAGTCGCTATTCAAGGAAATCAGAACTACAAAGAACAATTACCAAAACCAAAAACGAAGTTTAAGTACTATAAAGATATCGCCGTTTTAGCGTTTCCAAAACCCAAAACGCCACAAAAAATAGATGGTTTAGATTACAAAATGCTTTCTGAAAGGGTTCGAAATCATTTATTACCAGACAGGAAAGACATTTCAGCAGCTTCCATTATTTCAAAACAAAGCATTATCAATTTAACAGATAAAGTTTCTAAAGAAGGCATTTTAGATTGGGATGTACCAAAAGGCGAATGGATTGTATTACGATTAGGGCACACACCAATAGGAACAACGAACAGACCAGCACCACCAGAAGCCAGAGGTTTAGAGGTGGATAAAATGAGTAAAAAAGCATTAGATGCGTATTGGAAAGGTGGTGTGCAACCCATTATAGATAAATTAGGCGATTTAATAGGAACAACCGTAAACAATTGTTTAATTGATAGTTATGAGGTAGAAACCACCAATTGGACTGTTGGTTTTGATACGCAGTTTGAGGATTTAAGAGGTTATGATTTAATGGCATACTTACCAACCTTAGCAGGATATTATGTGGAAAGTGGCGAAGTTTCAGAACGCTTTCTTTGGGATTTTAGGAGAACCATTGGCGATTTAATAGCAGAGAATTACTACGCGCATTTTAGAGATTTATGTCATAAAAACGGAATGAAATTTTCTGTAGAACCTTACTGGGGACCTTTTGATAATATGCAAGTTGGAGCTACTGGAGATATTGTCATGTGTGAGTTTTGGAGTGGTGGTTATCCATTTTTCGATTCGCCAAAGTTTGTATCCTCCATAGCGCATTTAAATGGTAGTGCCATAGTTGGTGCAGAAGCATTTACTGGTATTGGTGGTTGGGACAAACATCCAGCAAATATAAAATCAATTGGAGATCAAGCTTGGTCAGAAGGCATTAATCGTTTTATTTTTCATACTTATGTGCATCAACCATGGGATGTTGCGCCAGGTTTAGCCTTAAGTTATCACGGTTTTGATTTTAACCGTTTGAATACCTGGTGGTCGCAAAGCAAGCCCTACATGGATTATCTCGCACGTTCGCAGTACTTACTGCAACAAGGTGAAAATGTAGCAGACGTTTTAGTGTTTACAGGAGAATCTTCACCAAATATCGGATTTATAAAACCCGAAATTAAACAAATGGGTTTCGACTATGATTTGATTGGTGCCAATAAGTTAAAAGACCTAACCGTTAAAAACGGAATAATTTATTCTTCAGTTGGAAATAGGTATAAATTACTAGTATTACCAGATTACGATTTTGTAAAACCGGAAACCCTACATAAAATAAAAGAATTGGTAAACGGTGGCGCAATAGTTATTGGTAAAAAACCATCGCAATCACCAAGTTTAACCGATTATCCAAATTGTGATGATGCCGTTAAAACCTACGTTGATGAATTATGGAACACAGGTTTGGTAAAAGATAGTCCTCTTAAGGACGTTTTAAATAAACAGACGCCTGATTTTAAGATAGAAAGTGATGACAAAACTGATCTAAGTTTCATTCATCGTAAAACAAGTGATGCAGATATCTATTTTATAGCCAATGCCAGAAAAGAAGCTAGAAATATTGTCGCACGTTTTAGAGTAGCTGGAAAGCAACCCGAAATCTGGAATTCAGAAACAGGTGAAATAAAAGATGCAGTGGTCTTTAAAGAAAATAAAGATGGTACAACAACAGTACCCTTGCAATTAGGTATGGAAGCTTCTGTTTTTATGGTCTTTAAAAAGCCTATGAATGCGAACCATTTAGTAGATGTTAAAATGGAACTAGACCAACCAAAAGCAGAACCATTGCCTAACCTGAAAATTGTAAAAGCTGAATATGGTACGTTTTTGCAAGAAGGCTTAATTGATATCACAGATAAAGTCAATGACGCTATTAATAATGGCGTATTAGATTTTAAAATGTCTCGTGCGTTTTGCGATTGTGACCCAGCGATGGGTTACAAAAAAGAATTCAGAATGGAATACCAAATTGGTGAGACCAAGAAGCAATTATATGCAGAAGAGCGTGAGCATATTAAAATCGACGCAGGCCTCAAAAACTTAAAAGTGCTTAAAGCGGTATTCGGTAAATTTAAAGGAGAAACCACAGGTATTCCTCAGTATTACAGAACGTATGATGTGACACGAGAGATACAAAAACAAGTTGCTTCTGGGAATTATAACATTCCTGTCACCGATAAGTTAATCGATAATAAAACAGCAGAAGGCGATAAAACAATACTAAAAATCACCTTTATCACAGACGGTGAACAACGCACGATTCATATTCCAGATGGTCAAATCTTAAAGCTTTCAAACGATAAAACAAGACCAAAACTAGTTTACAATAATGATGCTATTCACTGGAAAACACCATATGCAGGAAAAATCACCTACACTTCTGCATCAGGAAAAACGAAAACGGCTGAGGTAATTGATATACCTGAAACTGTTGATATATCTAAAAATTGGGTGGTTGATTTCGCTTTCGCGAAAGCGGAAAACATCAAAGAAAAGTTTGCTGATTTAATATCATGGTCACAGCATGAAAACGAAGAGATTCAACACTATTCAGGAACAGCAATCTATACCAAAGAATTTATATTAAATGAAAAGGTATTGCAAACTGATAAACAAATAGAATTAGACTTAGGGAGCGTGGCAGTTATCGCAGAAGTAGCGGTTAACGAAAAAAATGTGGTAACCTTATGGAAAGCACCGTTTAGAACTGATATCACTGAATTTTTAGAAAAAGGAAAAAATACAGTCACTATAAAAGTAACTAACTTGTGGCCAAATAAGTTAATAGGCGATGAATCATTTCCTTTAGATTACAAGCGTAAAGGAAATAAGATCGAATCATTACCAGATTGGCTGATAAATGATACACAACGTCCATCAGAACGCACAACATTTTCATCATGGAAACATTGGAAGAAGGATGATACGCTATTAACTTCTGGTTTACTAGGACCAGTTCAACTCAATATAATTAAAGTATTAAAAATCGAATAATGATTATTAAACAATACTTACTCAAAATCAGCTTATGCGTCTTATTGTTGGGATGTGATTCTGCTAAAAAGGAGATATCAAAAAATGAAAATTCCAAAACAGAAGTAGATTATTTTGCAGATAACGGTTTTGGTAATGCAGTAGCGCTCGTGCAACATCCATCTGGTGTCTATCACAATGGGATTACTTATGTGGCTTATCAAGGACCGCTGGAAGATCCTTATGTGGCATCTTATAATCATGAGACTAAAGAATGGAAAGGTCCATTTAAAGCTGGGATAAGTGAAATGGGAAAAGACCCTAGTCGCAAGAAAAAAATAGACAATCATGGTAAACCAGCGTTGCTTATTGATAATGCAGGCTATGTTCATATTGCTTTTGGTGGTCATGGTGGTATGCGTCATCATGGAGAAAACACGTTAGGAAACTACAGTTATGGGAAAAATTTGCATGCGGTTTCTAAAAAGCCTTATGATATATCTGAGTGGGAAACGCGGGATAATGTATCCTTATTTGGGACCTACAGTCAGTTTATAAAAATGGATAATGGAGACATCTATCTGTTTTATCGTCATGGAGCCCATAGAAGTGATTGGGTTTATCAGAAATCAATGGATAATGGTGTCACTTTTAGCGAGCCAGTTTCTTTTTTAAAACATAAACGTAGAACTAATATTGAAGCAGAAGATTCCTGGTATCCATGGGTAAGCAGAGGTAATGCTGATGATATCATTGTAGCATTTGATTACCACATTTGCCGAGATAATGTAAATGCTCAAGATGCACGTGGTCATATTCCAGAACGACATAATGTGTATTACATGGTTTTTGACACTAAGAATGGCCAGTGGAAAAATGTAAAGAATGAACGCTTACAAATGCCGTTAACTAAAGAAATGGCAGACGAAAAGACATTAGTAAGAAGTATACCTAATGATTGGACATTTCAGGGCATAACTGATGTAGATCCAGATGGGAATCCGCATGTTGCTGTATTAGTAGGTCCAGATATAAATGCAAGGAGAAGTGGTCCTAAACGCTTACAACATTTTAGATGGGATGGACAACAATGGTTAAAAAGTAATACTGCTAATCTTCCTAGAGGAGATGGTGATCTAGAAGTAACATCAGCAACAGAAGTGAGCATCTATTTAGAAAATAAAACCAGCAATGATGTTGGTGAGATAAGTAGATGGGACAGTTTTAATGGTGGAGAATCTTTTCAAAAGAGCAAGGTGTTTTTACAACGCGAAAACTCTGGATTTGTCATATCATCTCTTATTGATAATCCGCATCCAGATGCTAGAATCATCGTGGCAGAAAAAGAAGAAGGTACAGACTTTAGAAAAATGTATTTGTTAGGAGATAATGGTCCTATAAAACGGTCTAAAAAAGAAGCTCAAGTACTAAATGATTAAAGCAAATATGAAAAAAGTACAATTGATATTATTGACTTCATTAGTCTTTATCTTTTCATGTAAAGATTTAACTAACAAAGAAGTCAAAGCTGAAGAGGCTAAACCAAATATACTTTTTATAGCCGTTGATGATTTAAACAATTGGATAAGTCCTATCGATAACTTTTCAAATGTAAAAACACCAAATTTTGATCGATTAGCGGCCATGGGCGTTACGTTTACTAATGCACACTGTCAGGCACCATTATGTGGTCCTTCTAGAGCTTCTCTAATGACAGGTTTACGACCGTCTACTACAGGTATTTATGGTATGACACCAGATCAGAAAATAAGAAGAAAAGGGAATCCGGCAACAAAAGACATTACCTTTTTACCAGAGTATTTTACAAATAATGGTTATCATACGATGGGAATAGGGAAGCTATTTCATGTTCATGCACCAGACAGTGTTTTTAGTGAGTCTGGAGGACGTGTAAGAGGTTTTGGACCTTATCCAAAAAAACGTTTTGTTTGGAATGGTCTCGGAAATGGAATCAAAGGAACACACGGAAGAACTAGTACAGATTGGGGAGCTTTTCCTGAGAATGACACCTTAATGCCAGATCATCAATCTGTTGATTGGGTGGTTGAGCGTTTAAATAGAAAATACGATAAACCATTCTTCATGGGGCTTGGTTTTCTGCGTGTTCATGTACCACTTTATGTGCCACAAAAATGGTTTGATTTATACCCATTAGAAACCATCGAAACACCACCTTATTTTGCAGATGATTTAGAGGATATTCCATCAGTCGGTATGCAAATTAATGATTTGCCCATGATGCCATCAACAGAATGGGCTAAAGAGAATGGCGAATGGAAAAAAATAGTTCAGGCCTATTTAGCTTGTATAAGCTATGTAGATTATGAATTAGGTCGTGTTTTAGATGCGCTTGAAAATAGTGAGTATGGAGATAATACTATTGTTGTTTTATGGTCAGACCATGGTTATCGTTTAGGGGAAAAAGGAACCTTTGCAAAGCACGCCTTGTGGGAAACAGCAACTAAAGCACCTTTACTATTTGCAGGACCTAATTTGCCTAAAGGAAAGAAAATTGATGCACCAGTTGAAATGCTCTCAATTTACCCTACACTTCTAGAGTTAAGCGGACTTCCTGCTTATGAAAGGAATGAAGGAAATAGTTTAGTCGCTATGATGCAAAACGATGAAGGACTTGACAAAGCACGAGCGATTACAACCTTTGGAATGAACAATCATACCGTTAAAGTTGATGGCTATAGGTATATTAGATATGAAGATGGTAAAGAAGAATTTTACGACCATCATTCTGATCCTAATGAATGGTATAACGAGGCAAATAATCCTAAGTATACCGATAAAATAGAAGAGTTGAAAACGCTTTTACCTCAGGTAAATTCAAAATGGGATTCGGAATCTAACTATACGTTTCAGCCTTATTTTGTAGAGCAAAAAAAGAGAGTGAATGAAAGACTTTAATAATATAAAATTGAAAGTAACCTTTTTGGTGTTGGTATTTTTAGGAATCACGAACTTGTGTGCGCAACAATTAGAACGTCCTTTTATTCTTGTCAAATCTTCAGAACGCTCAGAAATTCTCAATAAAATAGAAACAGAAACTTGGGCAAATAACATTTATCTAGAACTAAAAAATAAGGCAGATGTTCAAATTGAAAAATTTTATAAGAATCCGACTGCATTTATTAAAAAACTACCCTTTAATTGGTCTGACGGAAACACAAATGAATTTCCACCTTTTCAAAAAACCGACCACATAGAAAATGGTAAACATAGAAATCTAGACAACGCTACAGATGAAGAATGGCAACCGGCAGAACTTCTCATCGAGAATTTACAAACTGCATTAGATTGTAGTATGATGTATTATCTCACGCAAGATGCAAAGTATGCTTATGTAGCAAGCAGCATTTTATATTCTTTTACAAAATCTGTACAGAAATCTGAACTTTCAGACTGGCGTGGTAGAGGCGGTTTATTATTTCCTTATGATGGTTTTAGAGAGGTTAGAGAGATAGGTTATAAACTTCCTTTGATTTATGATTTTATTCATCCATACATTAAAAAAGAAGGAAAAGCTTTTGATATTATTAAAAATCAAAACGTATATTTTCCTATCAGTGAAGTTCAAAATGTATTTCAAACTTATGCTAACATAAGCGTAAATTATGGACATACTGGCTCTAATCATTCTGTTTTAGAAGCAACAAGTTTGGTATATAATGCACTAGCAATAGATGATGTCGCTGAGCGCGAAAAATGGTTATCTTATTTCTTAACCGAAAATACAGAACATCAAGATGCGCTAAATGTGATGGCTTTAAATTATAAAAACCAAGGTGATATCTGGCCAGAAACCTCGCAATATTTAAATCATTCTACAGCAAAAATTACCAAATTAATGCTTGTGGCTAACAGGTATCAACCTTCATTAAAACTTGCACGTCAGTATCCCAATATTTTGTTTGCTTTACCTCGTTTAGAATATTTTGTATATCCTAATGGTGAGATCGTAAGATGGGGCGATGGACATAGAAATGCCCGTGCACTTTACGAGGCGTATGAAAATGCTTATTTGCTTGCAAAGATGGATAGTCTTGCAGAGTTACAGGAAAAATTTGCTCCACTATTAAAAAAAGCCATAGACGCAGGTAAGTATCAAAGAAAAAGTCCGGAAGCATTATTTTGGCATACTAATTCTGTAGAGACTCAAAGCACCACTGTTGAATTGCCCAGAACAGACAGAGTATATCACGCAGGAATTGTAATGCAACGCAATTTAAGCAGTACCAAAAATCCTAAAGATGGTCTGATGGGTTTTATAGGTGGCGCACACATGGTTCATGGTCATGCAGAAGGTATGAATATGGAGTTATATGGTGAAGGACAAGTTTTAGGTGTGGATCATGGTAGAAAAAAATATGGAAAAGATTTACATGAAAATTATTCAAGACTATATGCAGCTCACAATACAGTTATAGTTAATGGTAGTTCTCAAGGAGAAGGTGGATGGGTAAATCTAGGCATCAACACAGTACAACTCATTTCTATGGAACCTAAAGTTGGTGAAGTAGCTGTTTCCCCAAATCATTCATTTAGTCAGACCAGTTTTGAAGATGATAAAGGTGATAAAGCCGAGGCTAGTCAAGAGCGCACTCTGGCTTTAATAAGAACCTCGCCTACAACAGGTTATTATGTGGATGTTTTCCGTTCAAAATCTAGATTACCTAATGAATATCATGATTACTTATATCATAACATTGCAGATAAATTAATCTTTGAAACTAAAAAATTAGACTTAAAAAAAACACCAAAACGCTACATGGTAAATGCTAATGGTGAATGGAAACGCAACCAAGTATATAGAAATCCAGGCTGGCATTTTTTTAAAAAGGTAAAAACTTCACAACCTTTTACTGAATCTGTTAAAGCCACTTTTAAAACTGAAAAATTACATCCAGAGACTATCTTTATGCAACTGCATATTCCTGGTTTTCAAAATAGAGAATTTACTACAGTAAAAGCACCTATAACTTTTGAATCACCAGCGCCTTATGACGAATTGCCTACACCTACTCTGATAATCCGTAATAAAGGTGAAGCATGGACAAATCCATTTGTTGTAGTTTTTGAACCATTTAATGAAAACGAAAAGCCAACAATACAATCAGTAGAAAAACTAGAAGAAAATAATATTTATAAAGGATTGAAGATAGAAAGTAAAACACCTACGGAAAAGTTAACTCAATATGTCATTACTCAATCAAAAAACGCTGTTTATACAGATAAGAATTTAGGTATTTACTTTAAAGGAACCTTTGCGGTAATTACTTTAAATAAAAACAACGATGTGAAGAGTATTTACATAGGTGAAGGTGAACGTCTCAGCTACAAAAATGTGACTATAGACACTGATAACAGTAAAACATTTTTCAAATCCTATTAGAATAATTATCTATATGAATAAGCTAACTAAATTTTCATTTCTAGTTATTCTTACATTCTTAATCCATAGTTGTGAGTCAAAAAAAGAAAGCACAATACTTTTTGTGGGCAGCTTTACGGATAAAAAACCAGGTAAAGGTATTCATGTCTACGAGTTTAACAACGACACAGGAGAAAGCACCTTAAAATATGTTTTAGATAGTGTTACCAATACCTCGTTTTTAAAATTATCAGAAGATGGTGAGCATCTCTATTCTGTAATGGATAGTCAGATGTCTTATAATGGAAAAATAGCATCCTTTACTGTAGATGTTAAACAAGGAAAAATAGATTTAGTTAATGTTAAAGATTGTGGAGGTTTAAATCCAGCTCATATTGAAATAGATAAGACAGGTACTTTTTTAGCGAGTTCTCAATATTCTGATGGCAGTTTGAGTCTTTTAGAAATTAATAAGGATGGAAGTCTTAATCCTTATAGCCAAGTTTTAAGATTTAAGGACAGTAGTGTTATTAAAAGTCGTCAAGAAGCTTCTCATATTCATTCTGCTAACTTCTCTCCAGATAACAACTATTTATTTGCTCATGACCTAGGTGCAGATAAAATTAGAACCTTCCGTTTAGATGTTAAAGATCAAGATTCTATTCTTCACAATACTAGTGATGTAGTCATGAAATCAGGCAGTGGACCACGTCATTTTACATTTCATCCCAATGGTAAATTTGGGTATAGCATTTCGGAATTAAGTGGAAAAATAACAGCTTTTAACTATCATAATGGGGACTTAGAATTTATGGAAGATTATTCATCTTACCAGAAACTACAAGAGATTTATAGAGCCGCAGATATTCATATTTCACTAGATGGTAAATTCTTGTATGTGTCAAATAGAGGTCCAGAAGAAGATAGTATTTCCATCTTTTCTATTGATATGCTTACAGGAAAGCTACGTTTAGTAGGGCATGAACCTACTTATGGTAAACATCCGAGAAACTTTACGTTGTCGCCTTGTGGTAACTTCTTATTAGTAGCTAATCAGTTCTCGGGTAATATTGTTGTTTTTAGTCGTGATGTTGAAACTGGAAAACTTACTAAACTTCCTAATGAAATTCTTGTAGATAGTCCATCAAGCTTGCAAATGCATACTTATAGAAAATCTAAAGAGAATCTCTTTCAATTAAATTAAAAGGTACTTTAAAACTTCCTTTTTTATTATTTAAAATCATATCAGCTGCAGTTTCACCCATTATTTTAAAATCTGTAGATACAACTGTAATACCTAATAAATCCTTGAGTGGCGTATCGTTATAAGAAATAATACCTATCTCCTTTCCTAAAACAAATTCATCTTCTTTGGCTTGCTTTACTAAACTTACTAAATCTGCCTCTTCAATAGTTATAAATAAATCACCCTTCTTGATAATCATATCATCGATCACTTCATTAAGAATTTCAAAATCGAGATCAAATTCTACACAAAACTTTCTAAATCCATGTAAAATTCTTCTTGGATAAGGATATACTGCTTTCTCAGGATAAAACAATATAACTTTTTTATATTCCTTAATCTTAACAAATCCTTCTTTTAAAGCATTATAGATATCATTTTCAAAATCTTGATATATTTCAATATCCAAACCTTTAATGGTTGACTTTTTATTATCCAGTATTACTAGCTTTTCTTTAGGCAATTTTTTAAGCGCCGTAATTACGTCTTGAGTATAACTAGAATGTTTTAGATCTTCCGTCTTGAAATGCGGCATGATAATATAATAATCATAAGATGATTGATGCTTTTCTAATAAATTTAAAAACAATGTTTCATCACAATGATATATCACTAGGTCAGTGTGGCTATTGTGACCGATACTATTAATAAAGGAATTATAAATTCTTAACTTGTAAGAACTTAATTTATTAATAAAAAACAAAATATTCGTTTTTGAAATTAATTTTGTTCTATTGATATAGTATCCTTTACCTCTTATGGCAGTGATTATATTACGTTCCTTCAGTATACCGTATGCTTTCTCGACGGTATCTCGGGATAGATAAAATTCTTCACTAAATTTATTAATAGAAGGTATTCTTTGATCAATAACTAGGTTTCCTGCCTCAATATTGGAAATAATGGAATTTACAATTTGTTGATATTTGGGGATCCTTGAATCCTCATCGATATTAATAAATTTAAACATAAAATGACTTAGGCTTTTTAGGAAATCCTAACAAAAATAGTAAACTAATACACAAATACTTTAATTACCATAAATATTATAAATTCAAGTATCGGATATAGAATCTATTAAACATAACAACTATGTAAAAAGTTATCCATAACCGCACAGCACAGGATAGCAAAATTATCTTGTTGATTTAAATTCGTTTAAAAATTTATTTCTTTTATGTCAACTAGCGCAAAAACTTTTAAGTACGTAGATTATTTATG
The DNA here is from genome assembly GCF_000732625.1 of Nonlabens ulvanivorans. Classification (GTDB taxonomy): domain Bacteria; phylum Bacteroidota; class Bacteroidia; order Flavobacteriales; family Flavobacteriaceae; genus Nonlabens; species Nonlabens ulvanivorans. Next base: position 304,804 of record NZ_JPJI01000023.1, on the reverse strand, counting down.
GGATCAGAAAAAAGCAGATTCACTTGGTGATGATCAGGTGGCTTTATTCTTATACCGTTCTAATATATTAGGAGCAGATTTAAGAATTACTAACTATGGTGGTGGTAATACCAGCTGTAAAACCATTGAAAAAGATCCACTGACTAATGAGGATGTAGAAGTAATGTGGGTAAAAGGTTCTGGTGGTGACATAGGAACACTTAACAGAGCAGGAATTGCTGGTCTGTACACAAGTAGATTACGTGATCTTAAACAAGTATATCAAGGTTTACATGATGAGGATAGAATGGTAGGTTTATTTAACCATTGTATTTTTGATCTAGACAGTAAAGCACCTTCTATTGATACACCTTTACATGGTTTACTTCCATTTGCACATATAGATCACTTACATCCAGATGCACTTATTGCGGTAGCTGCTGCAGAAGATAGTGAGAAAGTAACCAAAGAAATTTGGGGAGATACTATGGGATGGGTACCATGGCAAAAACCAGGTTTTGACCTAGGACTACAACTAGAGAAATGCCTAGCAGATAATCCTGGAATAAGAGGAATCGTTCTAGGAAGTCATGGTTTATTTACATGGGGAGACACTTCTTATGAATCATATATCAATAGTTTAGAAGTTATTGAAATGGCTTCAGAATATATTGAGAAGAAAATAAAAGAAAACGGAGTTGTTTTTGGCGGACAAAAAGTAGAAAGTCTTCCACCAGCAGAGCGTAAAGAGAAAGCAGCACAGTTAATGCCTCTTCTTAGAGGACTTTGCTCTTCAGAAAACAGAATGATAGGTCACTTCTCTGATACAGACGTAGTGATGGAATACATTAATAGTAATGATCTAGAGCGACTAGCTCCTATGGGAACATCATGTCCTGATCATTTCTTACGTACAAAAATACAGCCACTAGTATTATCACTAGATAAAAATGAAGATCTATCTGACACTGATGCTATTAAAGCAAAATTAGAACCAGCTTTTGAAGCTTACCGTCAGGAATATGTAGATTACTATAACACTTGTAAACGAGACAATAGTCCAGCGATAAGAGATGCAAATCCTGTGATTATCATTTATCCAGGAGTAGGAATGTTCAGTTTTGCAAAAAACAAGCAAACTACTCGAGTAGCAAATGAATTTTATATCAATGCGATTAACGTAATGCGCGGTGCAGAAGCTATTACTTCATACACTTCATTACCACGTCAAGAAGCTTTTGATATAGAATACTGGTTACTAGAAGAAGCTAAGTTACAAAGAATGCCTAAAGAGTTGCCACTTTCTAGAAAAGTAGCCCTAATTACTGGTGCAGGTGGTGGAATAGGTAAAGCAATTGCAGATAAACTAGCTGCCGAAGGTGCAAACGTAGTACTTACAGATATTAATGAAGAAAGCCTAGTTACTGCAAACGCGACTTATAAAAGAGATGTTTCTACTTATGCTGTTTGTGATGTCACAGATACAAAATCTATAGCTTCTGCTTATAAGAAAGCATGTTTAGAATTTGGAGGAGTAGACATTATTGTACACAGTGCAGGTCTAGCAATCTCAAAATCATTAGAAAACACAACAGACAAAGACTGGAATATTTTACAAGACATCCTAGTAAAAGGTCAGTTTGAACTTGCTCAACAATCTGTAGAAATCATGCGCAAGCAAGGACTAGGTGGAGATTATATCTCTATCGCTAGTAAAAATGGACTTGTAGCGGGACCTAATAATGTGGCTTATGGAACCGCCAAAGCTGCTCAACAGCACATGGTGCGTTTGCTCGCTGCAGAACTAGGTAAAGATAAAATCAGAGTAAATACGGTGAATCCAGATGGTGTAATCGTAGGTAGTAAAATCTGGGAAGGTGCCTGGGCAGAAGGTCGTGCAAAAGCAAACGGGATAACCGTAGAAGAACTGCCTGCTTTTTATGCAAAACGTAATTTATTAAATGAGATCATCAGACCAGAAGATATCGCAAATGGTGTATTTTCTTTGGTAGGAATCCTAGATAAATCTACAGGTAATATCATCAATGTAGATGGTGGTATGGCAAACGCCTTTGTGAGATAATCTAAACTACCGTAAATTAACCTTACGGTTTACAATCCAAAGACTCTCGTAGCATTAGAGCTGGATAATTATTCCGCTTTCGCGAAAGCGTGCTATACCAAATACTGAAATACTATTATTATACAGGAATTCTTCCATAAAGTACTATTTTAACTTATGGAAGTTTTTCATTAAAATATCAATTTAATGAACTTAACTAAGCAACATATTCAAGACGATAATAAAAAACATCTTGACGCTCATTATAACAGCTATAATCATCTTGCAGATGCTTTAACAAAAAAAGGTCATAATTTAGAACTGATTTTAAAGCAATTATCAGATTTTCAAGTAGCAATTCCTAGCTGGGCATTAGGAGCAGGAGGAACACGTTTTGGACGTTTTTCTTTCTATGGCGAACCTTCCTCATTAGAACAGAAAATCGATGATATAGGAATACTTCATAGTCTAACACAAACCGCTGGAGCGGTTTCATTACATATTCCTTGGGATATTCCATCAGACTACCAAGCTATAAAAGAAAAAGCTGATCATTTAAACATTAAATTTGATGCTGTTAACTCAAATACATTCCAGGATCAAACAAATGCAAAAGAGAGTTACAAGTTCGGTTCATTAAGCAATACGAGTAAAGCTGTAAGAGATCAGGCGATACAACACAACTTAGATGTTATTAAAATAGGTAATGAACTAGGATCTAAGGCATTAACCGTATGGTTAGCAGATGGTTCAAGTTTCCCTGGTCAAAATAATTTCCAAACTGCATTTCAATACACTCAAGATAGCTTAATCGAGATTTATAAAGGCTTACCTAAAGATTGGAATCTCTTAATAGAATACAAACCTTATGAACCTAACTTTTACAGTACTGTTATTCAAGATTGGGGTGCATCATTGATGCTCGCAAATGGTTGTGGTGACAAGGCATATACCTTAGTAGATTTAGGACACCATTTACCTAATACTAATATAGAGCAAATAGTAGCCATTCTGCAATTAAAAGGAAAACTTGGAGGTTTTCACTTTAACGATAGTAAATATGGCGATGATGACCTTACCGTGGGAAGTATTAAGCCATATGCGCTATTCTTAATTTTTAATGAGTTAGTTTACGGTATGGAAAACAATCCTCAAAATCCAGATCTTGCCTGGATGATCGATGCAAGTCATAATATTAAGGATCCACTAGAAGATTTAATACAATCCTTAGAAGCTATTCAAGAAGCTTATGCAAAAGCATTATTAGTAGATCAAACAGCATTAAAAAACGCGCAATTAGACAACGACGTTGTTAAATGTCAAGAGCTTTTACAAGAAGCCTATAGAACTGACGTAAGACCATTACTAGCTGAAGCACGATTACAAACAGGTGGAGCAATTAGCCCTATTAATAGTTATAGATCGTTATCTGTACGAGATCTATTAATTAAAGAAAGAGGTAAGAACACCTTAGCAACAGGACTGTAAACTAGTAGCCATGAAGCAAAAAGTAACTGCTGTATTTGACATAGGTAAGACCAATAAAAAATTCTTTCTATTTGATAATGACTTTAAAGAAGTACATCGAGAGTATTCTCGTTTTGAAACTGTTAAAGATGAAGATGGGCACCCTACTGAAGATCTAGCAGCGTTACAAAAATGGTTGAAAGATTTGTTTCATCGCATTTTAGAAAATGAAGAATATACCGTTAAAGCCATCAATTTTTCAACATACGGCGCTAGCTTTGTACATCTAGATGAAAATGGCGAGGTACTGACACCACTTTATAACTATACTAAAGAAATAGATCCACAAGTTGAGGAAAAATTTTATGAAAAATACGGTCCAGAGTTAACCTTTGCTACTAAAACGGGTTCTCCACGCTCTGGTTTGCTTAATTCTGGTATGCAACTTTACTGGTTAAAACATCAAAAACCAGAAGTATTTAAAAAAATTAAATATTCACTACATTTACCTCAGTACCTTAGTTATATTTTCACGGGAATTGCTTTAAGTGAATATACCAGTATAGGTTGTCACACATCTCTGTGGAACTATGAGACTAAAGATTATCATCAATGGGTCTACGAAGAAAATATTCATGAAATTTTACCACCTATAGTTTCTACTGAGACTAGTATTAACATGAATTATAATGGTAAACGTATTAAAATAGGTGTGGGAATTCACGATAGCTCCTCTGCCCTACTGCCTTATGTAAGAAGTATTAAAAAACCCTTCATTCTAGTATCCACAGGCACTTGGTCTATTTCTTTAAATCCCTTTTCTAAAAAATTACTAACTGAAGACGAGACAAAAAACAGTTGTATCAATTACATGAGAATTAATGGAAAAGCAGTTAAGTCATCTCGATTATTCTTAGGTAATGAATATAATCTACAAGTAAAAGAACTATCAAAAAAGTTTAATGTTGAAAAGGATTATCACAAAACAGTACAATTTGACCATCAACTATATGCTGAAATTTCTAAAGAGTTCAAACATAGTTTTGCCTGGAAGTCCTTTTCACATGAAAACATGCCAGCAAAAACATCCTATCAGTATGATAAATTTGAGCATGCATATCATCATATGATGATTGAATTAGTCTCATTACAAGTAGAAAACATTGAGAGAATCTCTAAAGAACAACAAATAGACCGACTATACGTAGATGGAGGGTTCTCAGACAATGATCTCTATATTAAATTATTATCCCACTACCTCAGAGATATGAAATTACGCACTACAAAAGCCTCATTAGGATCAGCACTAGGTGCAGCAGTTGCTATTTCTGACAGAAAATTGAATTCTAAATTTTTGAAAAAGAACTACTCTCTTAAAAAACATGTACCCTTTATAATTAAATAAAACTATGGCATTAAACATAAATACTAAATATCCTTCCATAGATGATTTAAGAAACAAGGCTAAAAAGAAGATTCCTAAATTTGCTTTTGAATATCTAGATGGTGGCTGTAATGAAGATGTAAATCTTCACAGAAACACTTCTGAATTAAGAGAAGTACAATTAAAGCCTAATTATTTAAGAAATCACGGTGGATCCTCTTTAAAAACTAAGTTATTTGGTATTGAGTATGATGCACCATTTGGCATTTCTCCTATAGGTTTGCAAGGTTTAATGTGGCCTAACTCACCAGAAATTCTTGCTAAAGCTGCCTTTAAACACAACATTCCTTTCATTCTTAGTACAGTTACCACAACCAGTATAGAAAGAGCTGCAGAACTTACTGAAGGAAAAGCATGGTTTCAACTGTACCATCCTACCGAAGACCGATTGAGAGATGACATTATCAAAAGGGCCGAAGCTGCAGAATGTCCTGTTCTAGTTATTCTTTGTGACGTACCCAGTTTTGGATTTAGACCTAGAGATATTAGAAATGGACTCGCCATGCCTCCTAAAATGAACTTGAGTAATGTCCTACAGGCTTTAGGTAGACCACACTGGAGTATAGAGACACTCAAACATGGGATTCCTAGTTTTGCTAATCTATTGCCTTACATGCCTAAAAATTTAGATCTCAAACAACTAGGCAAGTTCATGGATCAAACTTTTTCTGGGAGATTGAATGAAGAGAAAATTAAACCTATTCGCGATATGTGGAAAGGGAAAATCGTTCTTAAAGGAGTTGCATCACATTATGATGCAGAGCAAGCCATTCGATTAGGTTTAGACGGTATTATTGTTTCCAATCATGGAGGAAGACAACTAGACGCCGGAGAATCTTCCATCAAACCTCTTACCTCTATTGCTGAGAAATACGGTGATCAAATTGAGGTGATGATGGATAGCGGCATACGTTCTGGTCCAGACGTGGCAAGAGCACTTGCTTCTGGTGCAAAGTTCACTTTCATGGGACGATCTTTTATGTATGGAGTTGCCGCTTTAGGAAATAAAGGTGGTGACCACACAATATCCTTATTAAAAACAGAATTACAACAGGTGATGGAGCAAATTTGCTGCGAGCGCGTAGAGGATTTCCCAAATCACTTGATTAAATAAACTAATACTAATCTACTAATGAGTCAAGTAAACATAGAATCAGATCAAATAGAAGAAATAGCCGGTGGTGAGTTTGAAAGAGAACCAGTACCGAAATCCAAATTAAAAGGATGGAAAAGTTTTCTAGGAATGTATGCTGGCGAGCATGCCGCAGGAACTGAATTTATGATAGGACCACTATTTCTTACGGCTGGTGTAAGCGCCTTTGATCTAATTGTAGGTCTGCTATTTGGAAATTTATTAGCTGTTTTAAGCTGGCGTTTTTTAACCGCAGAAATTGCAGTTAAAAACAGATTGACATTATACTTTCAATTAGAAAAAATATGTGGTAAAAAACTAGTAACCGCTTATAACCTTGCTAATGGTATTTTATTCTGCTTCTTAGCGGGATCCATGATTACTGTATCGGCTACGGCAGTAGGTATTCCATTTGATATGGAAATGCCTAAACTTTCTGACACCATGCCTAATGGAGTTACTTGGATCATCATCGTTATTGCAATAGGAGCAGTAATTTCCTTAATTGCATCAAAAGGTTATGATACGGTTTCTAAAGCGGCAAACTGGATGTCTCCTGTTATTGTTCTAGCATTTGTTGCATGTGGAGTTGTTGCATTAACACAATTAGAGGTTACCAGCTTTTCAGACTTCTGGAATATTTGGGGAGAAGGATCAGAACCATTTCCTGGTCAGATTAAGTTTACCTTTTGGCACGTAGTGATATGGTCATGGTTTGCAAATGGCGCCATGCATGTAGGGATGTCTGATTTATCAGTATTTCGTTTTGCAAAGAAAGCCAGTGCAGGATGGACCACCGCAGCAGGAATGTATGTAGGGCACTATATGGCATGGATCGCAGCTGCACTTCTTTACGCGGTATATTTAAAAACTCCTGAAGCATTAAGCTTCTTAAACAATGGAGAAGCTCCACCAGTGGCACCTGGTCCATTAGCAAATAATGCGATAGGTATTTTTGGTATTATAGCTGTTGTTCTGGCAGGATGGACAACCGCAAACCCTACAATTTATAGAGCGGGACTCGCTTTCCAGGCTATTATTCCTAAAGTTTCTACATTCTGGGTAACCATTATCGCTGGTACCATTGCTACCATAGCAGGTTTATTCCCGGCATTTGCTATGAAATTGCTTGGTTTTGTGGCGCTGTACGGCTTTATTCTAGCTCCTGTGGGTGCTGTGATTGTATTTGAGCATTTCTTTGCAGATAAGTTTGGCATTACAAAGAACTACGCAGAAATCGCAGGTATCAAAGTCAACAATGCCGTTCTTTTTGCTTGGGCGATAAGCTTTGGGCTGTTTTACTTTATCTCAGTACAATTTGATGTGTTTCTTTCGTTTGTAACTTTACCAGCATGGCTATTAAGCGGTGTTTTGTTCTTAGTCTTTAGTAAGGTGATACAAAAAAAAGGCTCTTAAATTAATCGTATTGAACTAATTAACTCTAAGGAGTTAGACTAAAAAAAACTCTATAAATATATCCTATTTGTAGAGCTTTTTTGTTTTTAACAACTCGTTATCTCAGCACTGCTTCATTAAATCTTTTTAACGTTTTTGATCAGGTCGTATTTAGTTACCTGTGAATGATTAGGAGTTCGCTTTCGCGAAAGCGTAATTCAAAGCAATCAGGCTTAAACAAAATCTAATTTACTGAACTCTTTATTCAGTACAGTAGCATCATCCACGTCCATCCATCGATCTAGAATAGTAGCATATACCGTACGAAAATCAATTTCAAATTTCATATCACCATTATCATCTAGTTGAGACAGGTTTGCCGCTGGATTATAAAAACCAGCCTTTTTTAAATTTCCACCCATAATGTAAACCTGATTTGCCGTACCGTGATCAGTTCCATTAGAAGCATTTTGTGCCACACGACGACCAAATTCTGAAAATGTCATCACCAGCGTGTCCTTAAAGGTATCGTTCTTTTCTAAATCTTTTATAAAGCTAGACATCGCATTGCTGTAGGTTGCGAGCAATTTCCCTTGACTGTTTTGCTGATTCACATGGGTATCAAAACCACCCATAGAAACGTAATACACCTGTGTTTCTACTCCAGAATTAATGAACTGGGCGGTAGTTTTCAATTGTTTCGCAAATGGATTATTAGGATATTCCTGTTTACTCTCATAAACGCGCGTTTTCTCATGCAAGTATCTAGCACTACTTTTTGCAGCCAGCATGGTTTTATATAGATATCCTAAATTGTGTTCACTTAAATGAGTATCTGTTTTTTGATGTAATACTTCACTAAAAAATGGTTGTTCCATATTACGACGAAACAGTGCCGCATTTTGTGTGGCAATACCGTTACGATTTTCACCTTTTAATATCATCGATAAGTTCTCATCTACTTCTATCCCTAAATGCGATTGCGTACCTACTTTTTCTATATATCTACCCAGCCAGCCACTTTCTAAATATTGTGTTGCATCACTAGCACTATGCCATATATCTGTAGAACGGAAATGGGATCGATTAGGATTAGGATATCCTACATTGTTAATGATACTTAAATAGCCTTTATCATAAAGTTCTTTTAATGGTGCGAGATGCTTATTAAACCCTAAATCATCTGTAGCTTTAAGAATCTTATTTTCAGGAATAGCGATTTGTGGTCTACTACTATAATAAATATCATTGCGATAAGGCACGATGGTATTCAACCCATCATTACCACCAGAAAGTTGTATCACTACCAGTTTTTTAAAACCAGAAATACTAGCTGGCGCGTTTTCAAACGCACGCATAAAACTGGGAATCATAATCGCACTACTGGCTAGCGCACTGCGCTTTAAAAAGTCTCTACGTTGCATAATTAACACATTTGATATTCTGGTAAACTCATTAATTGAACACAGCGATTGCGCTTATCTGTTGCAGGTAATTCATCTATAAATCTAGCGGTATCCACATCTAGAGTTGTGGCTATAAGGATGTCTTTTAATTCTTGTACTGTTTGATTTCTATAGTTTTGTTCAAATAATTCCCAGTTTACGGTAACTTTAAGATGGGTTTTACGCTTTTTCTTTGCTCTATAAAAATCTTCAAAATCATCTTCAAATGCCGCCTGTTCTTGAAATTCTATTTGCATATTATTAAGCATCGTACTGGCTAGATTCATACGTAAAACGAGTGTATTTGCATCTATCCAGCTGCGATCGCCTTTCCAGCCTGCAACATTTGGTGGATAAAATAATACTTGTCCCATCATTTTCTGTAAGTAAAACAACTGCTTTTCTTTATTAAAAACAGTAGGCACCACTTTTTGAATACCTGCCAGTAATTCTATAGGCGATTTAATTTTAACACCTTTATGTTGCGCATCATAAAACCAATCTGAATTAAAAATATAGCGCATCAATTTCTCGATATCATAATGTAGATAAAAAAAATCTGTAAGCTCTTGAAGCCGTACCTCATCCGCCTGCGGATTCACAAAGTATCTATAGATCTTCTTACAAATAAATCTAGCACAAGCTTTTTGCTCTAGAATTATATCAATGATATCATCGCCATTCCAATTGCCTGTTTTACCTAAAAAGGTTTTTTCTCCATCATCATGTTGCCGATCACGTATTATAAATTGAGCTTGCCTGTTTGAAGACCAACCAGTAAATGCACGTGCGCCTTCTTGAACATCTTTTTCTGTATAATTTCCTATACCAAGTGTAAACAGTTCCATTAGTTCACGTACAAAATTCTCATTGGGACTGCTTTTTACATTCTTATTGGTATTTAGATAATTAAGCATTGCTGGCTGTCGCGCCATAGCTTTTAAAAAGTCTCTTAAATTACCTAAAGCGTGCTCGCGTAGCATATTGTTATACCATAGTGTATTCCACACCATATTATCACGACATACAAAAACATTAGTCCAGAAAAGTGTCATTTTTTCACGTAATCCAGCCTCTGGTAAAGACAATTGCTGTAACCACATATAATTAAGATCGCGTGTCATCTGTCTACCTTTTTGCCTCAAACTCCTAAAGGCATCAGTGGTCATTTTTTGTCTAACGCCTTTTTCTCGCAAGATTTCAAATGGTGACAAATCTATAGATAAGGACTGTAGAGATTGTGCTTTAGCAAAAGCGAGATCAACAACTTTCTCGCGAGACAGTTGCTTATACTCCTCAAGTTGGGCTGGACTGATACCAAAACCCAGCCGCCAATACAGATGTTTTAGATCGCTTTTTTCCATAGTCTTAAAAATAATACAATTAAGACTTGTAATTATTCTTTAAGTTTAAAACATCACACTAAAAAAACAATCTCTGTAAATCTTTTAGGTAAAAAGGCATCACCAGTTGTAGAAATGGAACTAATGCCGCTAAGGACGGTATGAGCAATGCCAGTATATATGGCACTTACTTATATTACTAATATTATAGAATCTAGATCGCTTCATTCTTTACAATTATTCTATTAATAACTATCTTGCTAGTATACATTTGAAAACAACATTGACCTACAAAATGATAATTAAAACCATAAAAATAAGTACTGTAATTATATGCGTTATGTTACTAAATTCTTGTAATTCAAAACCGAGTCATAAGGATGGTACTTCACAAAACATAGCGTTACTCATAACACCACCTGAAGGTATTACAGCACCAGAAGGAATGATATGGGTTCCAGGAAAAGTGTTTATCCAAGGTGCAAAACCTAATGACCCTATGGCAATGCCTCGTGAAAAACCTGGTCACAACGTGCTAGTAGATGGTTTTTTTATGGATGCAACAGAAGTGACCAATGCTCAATTTGAAAAATTTATCGAGGCCACTAATTATGTAACCGTAGCTGAACGACCAATAGATTGGGAAGAAATGAAAAAAGAATTACCAGAAGGAACACCTAAACCTCCAGATTCTGTTTTACAACCAGGTTCACTAGTTTTCAATAAAGATGTAGAAGCAGTCGTAAACATGAACAATTATGGCCAGTGGTGGACATGGAAAATAGGCGCTAACTGGAAACAACCGGATGGACCAGGCAGCTCTATAGTAGGAAAAGAGGATTATCCCGTAGTACATGTAGCTTATGAAGATGCTATTGCTTATTGCAAATGGGCAAATCGCAAACTTCCTACTGAGGCACAATGGGAAAGTGCTGCACAGGGAAAAGAAGCTGATAAAATCTTCACATGGGGAAATGATATCTCACAACTTAGCTCTCAAACTAATACATGGGAAGGAACCTTCCCTACTACTAACACTGGTGTAGATGGTTTTAAATATATTGCTCCGATTAAGTCTTTTCCTCCTAATGATTTAGGTTTTTATGAAATGGCTGGTAACGTTTGGGAGTGGACAACTGACTTGTATAATCATGATTATTATAAACAATTAGATACCACTAAGCCTATAATAAACCCAACTGGTGCGTCAACATATTTTAATCCTCAAAGCCCTTACCAAATCGAAATGATTATGAAAGGTGGTTCTTATTTATGTCATTCGAGTTATTGCGCTAGTTTTCGTATCAGCGCTAGAATGAGTACTAGTAAAGATTCTGGAAGTGATCATTTAGGGTTTAGAACTATTGCTTCTATAGATATGTTGAAATAATCCACTCCACATCTTCCTTCAAAAAGTTCGAATTCTTTCCCCAACGCTCACCATAAACCATCTCTTTTAGAGATGGTTTATTATTTAAAGCTTACTCTTTGTATATAGATTTAAAATAAATTTCTAATATTACTTCAACGTTTGCAAGAGTACCTACATGTCTGGCTAGCTACTATAAAATCGATGAACTACAATCGATCATCCTTTTACTTTATAAAAGATCAAATATATAAACTATGATAAAAGTCAGCTAGAAGAAATACTGTAAAACAGTGGAAAGCAGTAACTTTAAACAAACTTTATCACATGAAAAATATCATCATACCAGTAGACTTCTCAACGCATTCAGAATATGCTTTAAAGACAGGTGCCATCATAGCCAAAAAGCATAATGCTACCTTGCATGTACTTCACATGTTGGAATTGTCTGATTCTTTGATATCATACTCGGCAAATGAAAACAAGAATGAGATGATGTTTTTACTGGCTCTTACAAAAAAGAAATTTGAGCCTTTTCTGGATAAAGATTTTCTAGAAGATGTAAAAGTTGAGGCCCTAATAAAACATCATAAAGTTTACAAAGAAGTAGATGCCCTAGCGCAAAAAGTAAATGCAGATCTTATCATAATGGGTTCACATGGATTAATGGCACATGAAGGGATTTTTGCAGGTTCTAATGCAGAAAAAATGGTGAGAAATAGTAATACACCAGTATTAACTGTTAAGTCCGACCCCAAAAATTTTGATCTTAAAAATGTAGTTCTAGCCACAGACCTAAGTGCACAAAGCGTTGCAGCTTATAAAAAGGCATTAGATATTTTTGATACTTTGGGCAGCTCTATCCAATTGGTTTATGTGAACAGACCACATCATAATTTTATAAGTACAAGAGAATTTAAGGAATTAACTCGCGAGTTTGCAAAAGCTGGCGGGACAGATCAGGTAGAATTTATAGCTGGTTATACTGTTGAAGATGGCCTATTTGAATATGCACATGATGTAAAATCTGATTGTGTGGCCGTAAGCACGCATGCTAGAAAAGGAATCTCACACTTCTTTAAAGGAAGTATATCTGAAGATGTCGCAAATCACTCAAAACTACCAGTGATGAGCTTTAAAATTTAGTAAATAAAGACCTTTCATATTATGGCGGCTATCAATAGTATAATTGATAGCCGCTTTAAGCTTCTCTAAACATTAAAAAAGGAGCTAGCAATCTAGACAATTTATCACATCGACTGTCATACCTATTGGATTCTAGATAATTATTGATGTCATCAAGATCGTCAGTAGTTTTAACTATACTGAATTTGCTGTTATAATTTTTGAAAATGAGATTATCTGTTTTTTTATTAAAAACCTCGTAGATATTTTTATGTCTACTATCCTCTACAATCCTAGCATATAATGGATCAATCACTGCTTTATTACCTTCTAATATTTGAAGATATTTACCTGCAATATGTAAAAAAATACCATAAATATTATTTGCATTGTTAAAGCTACTACTCTGATTAAAAAGCGCTTCCATATCGTTCTTATTTAAAGAAGTAGTCTCATCACTAAAATAACATATAGTATAATAATTGCTCTCCATGTAAGTGGTTTTAAAAAATCCAAAATAGACAATTATAAAAATAATAAATTATTTAAATTATTTGGACAAAAATTACTTTTCTCGTAATTTAAATCTTAATTCTTAATTTTTTAAGAATTAATCAAACCTTAGGATATAACCTATTTTGAAATTCTATCTTGTGTCTTTAAATTTCAACTATGTATTCACTAGCCATTGTAGGTTTAGGCCCGAGAGGATTATATGCACTTGAGAGTTTATTTGTAACGCTTTCGCGAAAGCGTCATAAAATCATTCCTAAAGTAGCTTTAATAGAATCCCAAACAGAGATAGGTTGCGGTAGCGCCTGGAGTATCCATCAACCTGATGCAAATACTATAAACATTTCTGACAGAGACCTCGTTGAGCTTCCTGAACGTGAAACAATAAACGGAGATGGATATCTTATCATTGCTTTTCCTTCTTTTATTGACTGGGTGCGCGATAATTACAATCATGAACTAGATGATAACAAAGACACCTATTTTAAGCGGAATGTCATGGGACATTACTTGCATCAACGGGCTAGAACTATAATTGACCCTTTGATTAAACAAGACGTTGTAACGCTTATTAATGCTAGAGCAACAAGTTTAAAAATTGTAAATCAAATTACTGAAATCGATTTTGAAAACGATCAACACCAATCAATACATGTACAACATACCCTATTAACCACTGGCCATTTACCTGAAGAAAAATCCAAACAAGACGAAGAATTTAGTCATCATGCTAACCAATTCAGCGACGTTTTTTTTATTCACAATCCTTATTCAAAAAAGGCTTATAACCAGTATAACCAATTACATCACGTTGCTATCAAAGGAATGGGATTAAGCATGATAGATATAGTTCATTTATGTATTGCACGATTAAACGGTGAGTTTAAAACTTTAAATCAAGAACCTTTTTTATCTTATGAACACCATTCTAAGTCAGATTTAAAGATATATCCGTTCTCGTTAGATGGGCTACCTGTAATTCCAAAACCTTTAGGAAAAAAAGTAGATCAACACTTTAATGTTGAAAAAGAAGTTATAGATAATTTAAAAAAGAAATTGCAAACATTGCAAGAAAGTCCGCAGCATCTCAAAATTGAGAATATACTAGCTCCTATTGCAGATATTATTCAGATAATTTATGAACGATTGGAGTATGATGATTCAAATAAAGATATTCATTCTCTAATACTCGACTGGCTGATGGGTAAAAAGGTGGATAGCTCTATATGGCTGGATAAAGAGTTAAGTTCGGTTGATTATTTAAAACAAGCTTGTTTAATGGCTTGTGGCGATCAACCATTTACACTAGATTATACCATAGGCCAAGTATGGAGACAGCTACAACCAACACTTTATTCCATTTTCACTCATTCTAATTTGCCACCAGATTTACAAAGCGAGTTCATAAAGATCGATGAGTTTACTAAACGTTACTCCTATGGTCCACCAGTAGAACGAGTTTTACAATTAATCGCTTTATCAGAGTGTGGTATACTAGATTTCGGTTTAGCCTCTAACCCGACGATTATAGAAGATAAAAATGGGTGGATATTGAAAAATAAATCTACTGAAAAGAAGGTGCATGCCATGGTAAATGGTGTATTGGCCAGTCCAAACGTTAAAAAAATCAACGATCCATTAATCAATAGCTTGTTCTCTAGCAACTATCTTGAACCTTTTCATAAAGAACTTGGAATTAAAACAAATGAAAATGGATGCGCTCTTACTGAGACAGAATCTACAATAGATATAGCAGTACTAGGTAGAAATGCTAAAGGATCAGTTTATGGTGTAGATGCGATTCTTGAATGCTTTAGTACAGAGACTGAAAAATGGTCCAATCATTTTGTTAATACTCATTTATTGGAATAGCATGATTTCATTAAAAATCAAAAAGCCAGTAATCATATTACTGGCTTTTTGATTTAATCTGAAAATATTATTAATCTACTATATCTTCTAATCCTTTTATCGTTTGTAGTGTATTTTCTATTCCACTTAATTGATTGCGGACTACGTCCTTATACTCGTGCAAATAATCTTGGTTTTCTAATACATCCTTGTATTCTTGAACGGCAGCTTTATCTCCGCGTATGCATTCTTCTAAAATAGCTTCATCATTTTTACCAGTAAATGCTGTCTTGAAATCCATCCACGTGCGATGTGCTGCTGCTGTGGCACTTCCTTTTTCTACTGGTGTAGCATTTAAAAGTCTTAATGATGCGTCTAATTCATTTGCATATTGACTACGATGTGCTGCTTGTCGCATAAAATAAGTTTTCAAATTATCACTCTTCACATCAGTGAGTGCATTTTTATAGCCTTGTTCTGCATCATAATTTTTCTCAAGTAAAGCATTTAATGCATTTACAGTGGCATCATGTGATTTTCTGTGAGCTTCTTCTCTTGTAGTTTCCATAGTGGTTAATTTTATTTAGTTAGTGATTCGTTTAGTTGGCGTTTCATCTCTTTGACCTCTTTATTGCGCTTATGTTCCATATAGTAGTTGTAAGCTTGAAAAGCGAGCTGCGCGACGGTCAATACTTTAAAGAACTTTTTCATAGTTTTTATTTTAAAGATATTAACGAATTGTAATAAAATAAATGACTTTAGCACTATTTAACGACTTAATTATAATGGATTCACAAAAAAAGCTTGTTTACATTATTTTTTATGAATTAAATTAACAAATAAATCACTCTATAGGGAACTTTTCTCTAATATGACTCAATGATAAGTTATGAATACTACCTATATGAGTATGGTGCTTTGATGTATCTGGAACATACGTTCCATTCTCAACCTGCTCACCTATCGTTTTATACGCTTCTCTGAAAGATGCTCCATCTACCACTAGATTACTGATATTATCTACAGTAAATAGATATTGATATTTCTCATCACTAAGGTCAATTTCCTTTACTATAATTTTCTTTATAGAGTAATTAAAGATTTCTAGAATGTCATTTAATTCTACAAAAGAAGCGATCACATTCTCTTTGAGCAATTGAAAATCTCTGTGATAACCACTAGGTAAATTGTTTGTTATCAATAACATTTCAGTTTGTAAAGCTTGTATTTTATTGCACTTACCACGTATCAATTCAAAGACATCTGGATTCTTTTTATGCGGCATGATGCTACTACCTGTCGTTAACTCATCTGGAAAACTTATAAACCCAAAATTCTGACTCATATACAAACAGATGTCCATCGCAAATCTAGAAAGTGTATTTGCCACGTTTGATAAAGAAGCAGCTATACTTCGTTCATTTTTACCTCTAGTGAGTTGTGCAGCAACTACATTATACTTTAACGCTGCAAAACCCATTTCTTGAGTAGTGAATTCTCTATCGATAGGAAAAGAACTTCCATAACCTGCAGCACTTCCTAACGGATTTTGATCTACAATACGCATCGTAGCGTCTAGAACATATACATCATCCACCAGCAACTCTGCATAAGACGAGAACCACAAACCAAATGATGATGGCATCGCCACCTGTAAATGAGTGTAACCTGGTAACAATTGATCCTTATGTAACTCGGCTAAATCTAATAATGTATCAAACAATGTCTTTATACTAGTTCTCGTTTGTCCCAGTGCCTCTTTGTAATACAATTGTAACGCCACTAGAACTTGATCATTTCTAGATCTAGCCGAGTGAATCTTCTTCCCTACTTCGCCCAGTTGTAAAGTCAGTTCGTGCTCAATTTTAGAATGTACATCTTCAAACTGATCATCAATAATAAAAGTGCCTTCTTCTATTTGTAATGCAATCGCATCCAGTCCAGATTCTAATTGTTTTAACTCTTCGCTAGAAATGATATTAATCTTTGCTAGCATTCTAGCATGTGCACGAGATGCTATTACATCATAAGGAGCAATATGTAGATCAATCTCGCGATCATTACCTACTGTAAACTGTTCCATTTTTTTATCTATCGCAATTCCTTTATCCCAAAGTTTCATAATTCTATCTTTAAAAAATACTCGTTAATAAATTGATGTATATATCGATGCCTTCTTCAATCTCTTCTAGATAAATAAACTCATCAGCGCTGTGAGATCGTGTGCTATCGCCAGGACCTAATTTTAAAGAAGGACAACTTAAACACGCCTGATCTGATAAAGTAGGTGATCCATAAGTGGTTCTTCCCATCGCTATTCCTGCTTGCACCAACTCATGTTCTACAGGAATAGAAGAAGAATTTAATCGCAAACCTCGTGCAATAATTTCATCACAAGGCGACTGTTCTTTCAGCATTTCTGCGATCTCTTGATTGCTGTATTTATCATTGACTCTTACATCAATGACCAGTTCTACCTCTGACGGCACAGCATTATGTTGCACGCCAGCTTTAATTTGCGTTACCGTCATTTTTACATCACCTAATGCCTCAGATGATTTGTCAAACTTAAAATCTTGAAACCATTTTAAAACTTCTATAGAATTGTAAATCGAATTATTATCATTGGGGTGAGCCGCGTGTCCTGGCGTCCCTTTTATTTTAGCATCAAAAACGACCAATCCTTTTTCAGCGACTGCTAGATTCATTAAAGTAGGCTCGCCTACAATAGCAACATCTATATGTGGTATGATATCTAGCATACTATTTAAACCATTTGGGCCGCTACTTTCCTCTTCGGCGCTAGCGACTATGACAAGGTTATATTTTAGATCTTTTTGCTTATAAAAATGAGTAAACGTAGCTATTAAGGAAACCAGACAACCACCAGCATCATTACTGCCTAGACCGTATAACTTACCATCTTCAACTATTGCTCTAAATGGATCTTTTGTGTAGGCTTTATTAGGTTGTACCGTATCGTGATGTGAGTTTAATAATAACGTAGGTTTCCCTTTTTCAAAATATTTATTAGTCGCCCATATATTATGATGGTCTCTTTTAAATGGAATTTCATGATTATTAAACCATGATTCTATCAGTAGAGCAGTTCCTTCTTCTTCACTAGAAAACGATTGTGTTTCAATCATTTTTTTCAACAATTCTAGAGCCTCTTTTTTTAAATCTTGATGTTTCATTAGTTCGATATTGTTGTGAATAAACTGTTTGAATTTTGAAGCATATCTGGCAATCCTACACATACTTTTTGCACGCCATTTTGAATAGCATGAAAACAATTTTGCATTTTAGGCAGCATTCCGTCGGCAATAATCCCTTGAGATTTTAAATCTTGATAATTTTCTAAATTGATATTCTTAATTACAGAATCTTCATCTGTGATATTCTGCAAAACTCCTTTTTTCTCAAAACAGTAATACAGTTCTGTTTCATAGTTTTTGGCTAGTGCTATAGCGAGTTCAGCCGCAAGAGTATCTGCATTTGTATTTAATAATTGACCATGTCCGTCGTGCGTTATGGCGCAAAATACTGGAGTACGCTTTCGCGAAAGCAACACCTCAACAATCTCTGTATCTACCTTTACAACATCTCCAACATAACCAAAATCTACCTCTTCTACATCTCGTTTTTTAGACAAAATAGTATTCCCATCAGCTCCTGTAAATCCTATAGCATTACACTTCTTAGCTTGTAACTTTGCTACAATGGTTTTATTTACTTTACCAGCATAAACCATAGTAGCAATGTCTAGTGTTTCTGAATCAGTGATGCGACGGCCATCGATCATTGTTACTTCAAGATTCATTTTTTGAGCTAATTCTGTAGCTACTTTTCCACCTCCATGAATAAGAACTTTCAGCCCTTTTATCGCAGTAAATGTGGTTAAAAAATCATCTAGTGCTTGCTGGTCATTGATAATGTGTCCACCTATTTTTATAACTTTAAGCTGTTCCATTATTCTATGTTTTCTAAAATATTTTTTAAAACTACTTGAGCTGCATAGGTTCTATTATTAGCCTGGTGGATGACGATAGAGTTCTCACTAACTAGCACAGCATCTTCTACCACAACATTTCTTCTTACAGGAAGACAGTGCATAAATTTTGCATTACCTAATTTTTCCTGAGTCATCATCCAGCTAGCGTCTTGACTTAAAACCTTACCATAATCAGTATAACTGCTCCAGTTTTTCACATAGACAAAGTCGGCTTCTTTCAAAGCTTTTTCCTGATCATAAATCACCGGTGTATCTTTTACAATCGCATCAGATAATTCATATCCCTGCGGATGCGTAATCGTAAAATCTACGTTTGCCATTTGCATCACTTCAATAAATGAGTTTGCCACTGCTTGCGGCAAGGCTTTGGGATGTGGCGCCCAAGAAATAACGACTTTGGGCTTTTTCTTGGTTTTCAATTCTTCCAGAGTAATAACATCTGCAAGAGCTTGTAAAGGATGAGCTGTTGCACTTTCCATATTTACAATAGGTACAGACGCATATTTTATAAAACTATTTAGGACTATTTCTTGAGCATCCTTTTCTTTATCAACTAAAGAAGGAAAAGCTCTTACCGCAATCACATCTGCATATTGAGAGATGACCTGAGCAGCTTCTTTTACATGTTCAGAAGTGTCTGCATTCATCACCGTTCCATCATCAAATTCTAGTTTCCAAGAATCATTCACATTTAATATTTGCACTTCTAACCCTAGATTCTTTGCTGCTTTTTCTGTGCTTAATCGTGTTCTTAAACTCGCATTAAAAAACAACATTACTAGAGTTTTGTTCTTACCTAGATGTTTAAATTCAAATGGTGCTTGCTTGAGTGCAATTGCCTCTTCAACTATTTGAGAGAGGTCTTTTATATCTTTAAGTTCAGTGTATTTTTTCATAATTCGGCTTTTAAAGCGTCAAAGAATAAATCGATATGAGATTCTTTAATCGTTAATGGCGGCAAAATTCTTATCACGTTAGGATTCTTTGCACTACCAGTAAAAATGTGATGATTAAACAGAATGTTCTTTCTTATTGTCGTAATAGGAAAATCAAATTCTAGTCCTAACATTAATCCGCGTCCTTTTACATTTTTAACCTGTGGTAATTCTTGAGCTCTTTTTAAAAAGTGAGCAGATACTGCTTTTGCATTATCCATTAATTGCTCCTTTTCTATAACATCTAGCACCGTAGAAACTGCGGTGCATGCTAGATGATTACCGCCAAAAGTAGTACCCAGCAATCCATAAGAAGCCTTAATTTGTGGATGGATCAAAATACCACCTACAGGAAACCCATTTCCCATACCTTTTGCCATTGAAATAATATCTGGTTCTAGTCCATGTTTTTGAAATGCAAAAAAATCACCAGTTCTACCAAAACCAGATTGCACCTCATCTGCAATAAAAGAAGTATTGTACTGACGACATAAAGCTTGCAAACCTTGATAAAATACAGTAGTATCTTCATCTAGACCACCTACTCCTTGAATACATTCTACAATCACCGCACAAACGTTATTCTTATCTAGTGCTTTTTCTACAGCTTCCAGATCTCCTAATTCAATAATTTCTACTTCTTGTTGTGCATTTAATGGTGCGATAATTTTTGCATTATCTGTAGCCGCCACCGCTGCAGATGTACGACCATGAAAACCATTTTTAAAAGCGATTACTTTATGCTTTCCATTATAAAAAGAGGCTAGTTTTAATGCGTTTTCATTTGCCTCTGCACCAGAATTGCACATGAATAGTTGGTAATCTTTACAACCAGAAAAGTCAACTAATTGATGAGCAAGCGCTTCTTGCAATGGGTTTTGAACCGCATTACTGTAAAAGCCTATCTTAGAAACTTGCTCACTTATATTATTTACGTATTCTGGATGAGAATGACCTATAGAAATAACAGCATGACCACCATATAAATCTAGATACTCGACATCATTATGATCATAAACATAAACATCTTGTGCACGCACGGGCGTCACATCAAAAAGTGGATAAACATCAAATAAACTCATATCTGTTTTTCTTTAATCGTATTAATTTTTTGAAAAGAAGCTATCATTCCTTGAATAAGCGAACTGCTCAATCCTTTATGTTCCATCTCGTTTAAACCTTCTATGGTGCAACCTTTGGGCGTGGTAACTTTATCGATCTCTTGTTCTGGGTGGTTGCCTGTTGTTATTAATAAACTTGCAGCACCTTCGGCAGTATGCATTGCTAATAATTGTGCCTCGCTAGCGTCAAAACCTAACTGAATAGCGGCTTGTGTACTCGCTCTTATTAATCGCATCCAGAAAGCTATTCCACTAGCACATACCACGGTTGCAGCTTGCATTTGTGTTTCTGGAATAACTAGGGTGGTTCCCAAACGATTAAAAATAGCCTGAGCTACTTTTATTCTAAGAGTCCCTTTTTCATTATGACACAGACAGGTCATCGATTTACCAACCGCGATCGCTGTATTAGGCATTGCCCTAATCACATGCTGATGTGAACCTACAATTGCCTCTATTTTATCTACCGTAAAACCAGTTATCGTCGATATCAACACATGGTTCTCATTAAATAAATCTTTAGTTGTTTCTAGAATATCAGTAAAATGTGCTGGCTGCACCGCAAATATGATAATGTCAGATTTCTTGATTGCTTCTTCATTATCTGCAGTCAAAAACACGCCAGAATAATCTTGAAAAAACTCTAGATCTTCTAGATTCCTTTTAGTTAAATACAATGTCGTTATTGCATTATTATGAATCAATCCCTTTGCGATGGAGCGGCCTAAATTACCAGTTCCTATTATGGCTATTTTCATGATTTTGAGTTTAAAAAAAGTTGGCTTTAAGTTGTAAACCTTGATCCTCTGGAAAATCATACATCAAGTTCATATTTTGTACTGCCTGTCCAGACGCACCTTTTAATAAGTTATCGATGACACTCGTTATCAATAAAATGTTATTATGCTTATGTAGATGAATAAGACACTTATTAGTATTAACTACTTGCTTTAAATGCACTTCTTTATCAGACACAAATACAAATGGTGAGTCTTTATAGTAGTCCTTATAAAAGTCTTTTATTTCTTCTAGTGATAGGTCTATTTTAGTATAAGCTGTCGCAAAAATCCCTCTACTGAAATCACCACGATTAGGCACAAATAACACATTAGAATTAAAATCTTGTTGCGACTGTTTTAAAGTCTGATTTATTTCTCCTAGATGCTGATGCGTAAAAGCTTTATAGTGTGAGAAATTATTATCTCTCCATGTGAAATGTGTTGTAGGTGACAGACTTGTACCTGCACCAGTTGCACCAGTAACCGCATTTACATGCACATCTTCTTTTATCAATTGCTGTACAGCTAGTGGTAAAATAGCAAGTTGTATGGCTGTTGCAAAACATCCTGGATTTGCCACATGAGTAGCTTTTTTAATCTCTTCTTTTTGATACTCGCACAGTCCATATGTGAACTCGCTTTCGCGAAAGCGTGCATATTCCATCAATCTAAAATCATTACTTAAATCGATAATTTTTGTACTCGTTGAAAATTGATGCTTCTCTAAAAAAGATTTTGAATTGCCATGGCCTAGACATAAAAACAAAACATCTACATTGTTATTTAACTGGCTTGTAAACACCAAATCTGTAGTACCTAAAAGGTCTTGATGCACATCACTCACCGCATTGCCAGCGTTTGAAGTCGAGTATATAAAATCTATGGCTACCTCATCATGGTGAATTAAAAGTCTTATTAATTCTCCTGCTGTGTAACCTGCACCACCTATTATTCCTGCTTTAATCATGATTCTTGATGTATCTGGTTATAAATCTTATTGCTGTTACCTATGATCTTGATAAAACCTTTGGCCTCACTTGCTGTCCATGCTTTATTCTCTTCTCCATAAGTACCGAATTTTGCATTCATTAAATCGTTTGCCGATTCTATACCGTCCAGAGTAAAGTGATAAGGTTGTAAAGTGACATAAACATCTCCAGTAACTTTAACCTGACTACTTTCTAAGAAAGCCTCCATGTCGCGCATTACAGGATCGAGGTACTGACCTTCATGCAGGTGCATACCGTAAAAACTACACAGATAATCTTTGTGCTGTAACTGCCATTTAGTAAGTGTATGCTTTTCTAATAAATGATGTGCTTTGATAGTAATCAACGCTGCTGCGGCTTCAAAACCTACTCTACCTTTCATACCTACTATGGTATCGCCTACATGGATATCTCTACCTATAGCATATGAAGAAGCAAGATCATTGAGTTGTTGTATAGCCAGTTCTGAAGATTGCTCTTTCCCATTTACAGCGATTAACTCTCCTTTTTTAAAGGTGAGTTTCACTTGTTCCTTTCCTTCTTTTTGAAGTTGTGATGGATAGGCTTCTTCTGGTAATGCTTTGAGCGAGGTCAGAGTTTCTGCTCCACCGACACTAGTTCCCCACAGTCCTTTATTGACAGAATATTGAGACTTTTCCCAAGACATGGCTATTCCGTTTTCTATGAGATAATCTATCTCTTGTTTACGTGATAGTTTACCATCTCTTATAGGTGTAATAATTTCTATATGTGGTGCTAGAGTTTGAAAAATCATATCAAAACGTACTTGATCATTTCCGGCGCCAGTACTTCCATGAGCGATAAATTGTGCGTCTATGGTTTTTGCATATTCTATAATCTCAATGGCTTGCACAATACGCTCTGCACTTACCGATAGCGGATATGTATTGTTCTTCAACACGTTTCCATAAATCAAATACTTAACGACTTTATCATAAAAAGTGCTGACAGCATCTATTGCTTTAAAAGTGCTCACGCCCATTTTATAAGCGTTAGATTCTATAGTTTTAAGGTCTTCTTGAGTAAAACCACCTGTATTCACACACACGGCATGCACTTCATAACCTAGATCTTGTGAAAGATATACGGCACAATATGAGGTATCCAGTCCGCCACTATAGGCTATTACTAATTTTTTATTATTGTTCATTTTGATCTTTTTTGAGAATAAGCGTTTGCTTAATTTGTTTTAATCTGTTGAAAACAGACTTTTTAATAGGTTTCTTTTCTTCGGTTGTTTTCTTAGAAGGGTCATAGATCATTCCTGTACACAAACACATTTTTTGTTCTGTACGTTGTAAGATGTCGTAGTTCTTACAGGTCTGGCAACCGTTCCAGAATTGCTGGTCGTCTGTTAATTCAGAAAAAGTAACAGGCTTATAACCTAGGTCGCTATTCATTTTCATAACAGCTAGTCCAGTGGTGATGCTAAATATCTTTGCATCAGGAAACTTTTCTTTAGATAGTAAAAAGATGCGTTCTTTAATTTGTTTGGCCAGTCCTAGATTTCTATAATCTGGATGTACAATAAGGCCTGAGTTTGCGACAAACTTGCCGTGTCCCCATTTCTCTATGTAACAAAAACCTGCAAATTTTCCGTTATCCAGTGCGATAACCGCGTTGCCATTTTCCATTTTGGTAGTGACATATTCTGGTGTACGTTTTGCGATTCCTGTACCGCGCACTTTGGCAGCGTCGGCTATGGTATCACAAATGATTTGCGCATATTTTGAATGCGATTTATGAGCAATAACAATTTCCATTGAGATTGATTTTATAAATTAAAAAGTGTAAAGTGTAGTTGTGAAAAGAAGAACTGGACGCACCTAAATTCCCAAAAAGAAAGAACCCTTACGGGCGTGGGCGTCGTAAAGTAGGACGCACAGAAAAACCATTCCTAGAAGGAGCAGTTAAAAAAGTAGTAAATAATAATGGAAGTGAATTCAATGTAAAAAAATAAAAATTATATCTAAATGCTAAGTGAGATTAAGCACAGCGGCGTCGCAACGTAAAGCGCACCGGTAAGGATATATTTTTATTTCTAGATAAATTCATGCGGTAAATGTAAGTATTTATTTGAAACAGGCATCAATAACCTACACAAACTTCTAAAATTTAGCATATTGGCAATTTGATTGACAATTCCTTGTTTTAATCTCAATTGAACAAGGATTTAATAATAAATTCTCATTTGAAAATAGATTGCATCTTTTTACATCTCAAAACGTAGACTTATTTGAAATAATGCCACTCAATTTCTTCAAAAAACTATCTTCGCGGCATGTGGATGTATTTAGGCTTACTTGCCGCTTTATTTTTAGGATTACACAATCTATGTAAAAAGCATGCTGTGCGTGGTAATGAGGTGTTCCCTGTTTTATTAGGCACATTGATCGCAGGTTTTTTATTAATCTTACCTTTTTACATCGGTTCTATCTATGCGCCTGAAGCAACTAAAGAAATAGGTTTTTATGTAGAATCTATACCATGGACGACGCATGGTTACATTATCATTAAATCTATGATAATGGCTGCTTCCTGGATACTGGCCTATCAAGCACTTAAACATTTACCACTCACCATTGTGACACCAATAAGGTCTGCAGGTCCATTTTTCACATTTATAGGTGCTATTTTTATATATAAAGAAGCCCCAAATAATTATCAATGGATAGGCTTCTTCTTAATCATATTATCGGTATTATTATATTCTAGAATAGGTAAAAAAGAAGGCATCCATTTTAAAAGCAATAAATGGGTTTTTGCGATTATAGGCGCCACATTTTTAGGAGCGTCAAGTGGATTATACGATAAGTTCTTAATACAAAGTTTAATGCTCAATCCGCAAACGCTACAATTTTGGTTCTGCTTTTACACTATTATAATCTTACTGATTATCTTATCCATTACATGGTTTCCATATCCACAAAAACGCAAAGATTTTAAATTTAGGTGGTCTATCCCTGCAGTTGGTATATTATTACAAACTGCAGACTATTTTTATTTCAAAGCACTGCAAGATCCCGACGCCATGATTATGCTACTGTCCGCAATAAAACGCAGTCAAATCATCATTGCGGTAGTAATAGGCGGTTTAATTTTTAAGGAACAAAATAAACGTCAAAAACTCATACCACTAGCAGGCATCATGATAGGTGTTTTTTTAATACTATATTCTTAAGAATTACTAAAAAGAATAAACGACACCTAACCTATTACCAGAAAAGGTGAAATTTAGAGAAGTTAGATTATCCTTAGAGTCAGAATTATATTTTTGATCATACTTTTTATCTAAGTATTTATCGATACTCTCTACTACAAAGTAGCTTAAAACCCAACTTAAAAAAACATCACTTGCCCAGTGCTGTTCTTCATAGATACGTGTTAATCCAGGAGTCACACCGATGGCATATATAGGTCCTTTAATCCACCAACTATCAAATTGCTTTGCAATAACGTGTGCATTTGTAAAAGTGAGTACTGCATGTCCAGACGGAAAAGATCGATAACCAGCAGATCCACCAAATGGTTTAAAGTGATTTTTACCTAGATTAGTCTGTGGTCTGGCTCTTCCTGTTACCGACTTAGTTAATTGTTGTAAAAACCCTGTAGCAGTCGCTGATGATAATAGTAAAACTCCAGTTCTTCTTAATTTCTCATTGCGTGTAAACAAACCAGTTAGGTAAACTGCACCTGTAGCACCATAGTTATTTTGTGGACTACCAGCATACCATCCATAATCCAATATCAAATTAGGCACATTTTCTTTATGTTCTACAAAATAACGCCTTGATTGATCATCAATTGAATAAAGTCCCAACGTCACAGCTGTTGTCGCACCTAGTTTGTAAAAATCATCTTGTTGCCAGTAGATAGGTCTAGAGTACGCATATCCTACACCTTGAAAAACATTACCCATATCATAGGTAAAATCTCTCCATAAGGACTGATTTTCAGTGTTAAAACTATTACCATTAGATTGACCTTGAGAGACCCAAACACATAGAAAACACAAGCAAAACATCAATTTTTTCATTTTGCAAAAATACTATAAAATCCACTTAACAACATTTTAGGAACAACTATTGTATCTTTGTAATATGCTTTTAAAAATGCTTAAAAATATATCTGTGCTTATGATGGCGGTAGTAGTATTATGCTCTACCCTTTCATTCAGTGTACATAAACATTTTTGTGGTCCATTTTTAAAAGATATTTCGATGATCGTACCATCCCATGGTTGTGGAATGGAGACCAACAAAACAACAGAATCTTGTGCCGTGGTACTAGAAAAAAGTTGTTGTAATGATGTTGTGGAATTAGTAAAAGGGCAAGATGATTTAAAATTATCATGGGATCATTTTAATTTAGACCAGCAACAGTTTATAATATTATTCACTCATTCCTTTATCTATTCGATCACTGGCGATGATCTTGTGGACACACCTTTTACATCTTACTCGCCGCCTCTGGTCATAAGGGACATACCAGTGTTGCACCAGTCTTTTCTTATCTAAGTAAAGTTGTTCTCTCAATTGCCATTAGGCATTAATTAAGATTACTAACTTTATTTTATAACACTATGAAACATATTATTATGGTGGCTTTGATGGTTTTCGCTTTCGCGAAAGCGTATGCTCAAGGTCCACCCATTACAGCAGATAAACCTATCATGCTAGGAGGCAATAGCTTCACCATGAAAACCCTAACTGAAATCAGAAACACCGAGCGTGGAACAGCCGTTTATGTTCCCGTAATGCTGCATTATTTACCTACTGCAAATTCACTAATCGCTTTGCACGTACCTTATGTCAACTATGACTTGAGTGACACTAGTGGCAGTGGACTAGCGGACATGAAAATTATGGGGAAATATCAATTTTACCGTAAAGATGGTACTGGAAGAACATTCCGTATGGTTGCAAAGACCTTACAAACTTTACCTACCGGTCAGGAAATCGATGTGATGGATATTTCTACAGGAAAGTACTCTGGATATTACGGTATTGTATCAGGTTTAGAAACTTTGAAATACGGTATTTCTACAGAGATAGGTTACAACTGGATGCCAGACGGCAGCTTAGATGAATTCAGAACTAAACTAGGTTTTGGCCTTCCATTATTAAAACCTCAGTATCCTAATAAGCAACTTAATCTATATTTTGAATACAACAGTGTATGGCTACATGAGCGCGATTGGTACCAGTTATTATATGCTCAAGGGATACAATATGCTCGTAAGAATATCACCTTTGACTTAGCGGTTCAATTACCTCTTATTCAAGATATAGCAGATGATCGCGCACTGAACTATTCTGTTTTTGTGGGAACGCGATATACTTTTTAATCACAAATAAACACAACAAACATCAACATGGATACTGCTATAACGGTCTCCTAATGAATAACATTAAAACAAGATGAAACAAATAACAATTATATTAAGCATAATGATAAGCCTACTTGCTTTAACCCCAGTAGATGCACAATCTAATAAAGATAGAGATCAATTTGAGGTACAGGTAGACGGTTTAGGCTGTCCATTCTGTGCTTATGGCCTAGAGAAAAAGTTTAAAGAATTTAAAGGGATTAAAGACATTGCAATTGATATAGAAACAGGAGATTTCTCATTCACTTATCCAGCAGCAAAAGAGTTAACTATGGAAGCTGTTGTAGCTCAAGTAGTAAAAGCGGGATACACACCTAACGACGCAAAAATCACACGCGCAAGTGGTACAGTTGAAACTAACAAAGAAGCTGAAAAAGAAACAGTCAATGAGGTAACTACATCTAAAATTTACGTCAATGGTATGTGCGGTATGTGCAAGGCACGTATAGAAAAAGCAACAACTGCTGTTGATGGTGTTGCTACAGCTATATGGAACGTAGACACAAAAATACTAACTGTTAGCTATGACCAGAATCAGACTAGTGAAAAAAATATTGAGAGCGCTGCGGCTGGTGTAGGTCATGACACTAATGGGACTAGAGCTACAGATGCTAGTTATGATAACTTGCACCCATGTTGCAAATACGAAAGAGCAAACTAATGAGAACATTAATATATATTATCGTGGCTGCGACCACGATAATCTCATGTACAGATAAAGCTGCTGTTCCACAAGACTGGCAATTTGAAAAAGTAATCGAACTGGACGGTATCAACCCTATAGGTATTGCTATGGATGGTAATGATATCTTTCTAAGTGATGGAGACCATAATCGTGTGGTTAAGGTAGATGAAGATGGAAGTGTTTTATTTGAGATGGAAGGCTTTGAAAGACCGATGCATATAGATTTTGGAGAATCAGACTTTGAAATCACAGATAAAGTGACTACTTCATTACTTAAGGAAAGAGCTCTTTTCATACCAGAATATGGACGTGACTCCATCGCAGTAATGCGAGATAACAAAATGGATTACTTAGTACTACAAGATTCATTAGACGCACCAGCAGCGATAAGCGTTTTTGAAGATGAAATCGCTATTGCAGATTTCTATCCTAATCGGGTACTTTATTATGATGGTAAAGAATGGATAAGTATAGGTACAGAAGGCAAAGAGCTAGGACAGCTCTACTACCCTACAGATGTGCAGATCACAGAAAACTACATCTACATAGCAGATGCTTATAATCATAGAGCACAAGTATTTGACAAAACAGGAAAAGCAATAGCCATAATAGGAGCTGATCAAAAAATAAATGCCGCAACAGGAATTTATGTAACTGATAATGAAGTATTGCTTACAGATTTTGAAAATGGACGTGTTCTCATTTTTGATATGAAACATCAATTAAAACAAATCATAGAAACTAACATCGATAAACCTACAGATATCTTTGTTCAAGACGGTTTGATGTATATTACTAATTACCGTAAAGGTCAATTGATCAAATATATACTTAAAGATATAACCCATGAATAAGCTCTTTTTCTTATCTATAATATGTTTTTTAATACTATGTAGCTGTGAAAAGAAGAAGCAAACAGATTATACAGTAAAGAATACTGGTGCTTTAATGAACATCATGTCTGGGAATCTAGTGGCGACTGCGTCACTAGACTCCATTCACGAATTACCTCATCTCTATGCTCTAGGTGCTTTAGAAAATTTGAAAGGTGAAGTTCAAATTTTCGATAGTGAATCTTATGTCAGTAAAGAATCTGATGATAATCGTGTCACTATAGAATCTCATTTTAATCATCAGGCAGCCTTATTAGTTTATGCGCAAGTTGAAAACTGGACTACAGCAATCAATCTTGATGGATTCTTTGATAACAATCAATTAGAGCAGCAATTAGAAATACACGCTATAAAGAATGCCATAGATACAGAAAAACCATTTCCTTTTCTTTTAAAAGGTACTGTTGACCTATTAAACTGGCATGTGATTAATTGGATAGATGGCGACCTAGTACACAATCATAAAAAACATAAAGAATCAGGTGCTTATGGTACGATTGAAAACCAAGAAGTAGAAATTATAGGTTTTTATTCAAAAAAGCACAAAGCTGTATTTACTCATCACACAACTTTTTTACACATGCACTTTAGAACTATAAGTCCAACCGTTATTGCTGGTCACATAGATGGATTAAAAGGTTCTAATTTATCTCTTTATTTACCTAAAAAATGATGAAACTTATTTACCACATAGAAGGCATGACGTGCAATGGTTGTCGTGCTGATGTTGAGAATAAATTAAATAACATTGATGATGTGGATCACGCAACTGTTACACTAGAAAATGAGCAGGCTGTGATAAACATGGCCTCTCATATAAGTTTAGACACATTCCAGCATGCACTTAGTCCTAAGTATCATATAAGTCTGATAGAGGAAAAAAATATATTTGAGAATTCCGCTTTCGCGAAAGCGGAACCAAAACAATCAAAGTTACAGCAACTGAAGCCTCTATTTTTAATTCTAGGGTATATCACAATTGCTACACTTTTATTGAACTATAGCAGAGAGAACTGGAATGAAGCGATGCTCGATTTTATGGGATTATTCTTTATTGTCTTTAGTTTTTTTAAAATACTGGACTTAAAAGGTTTTCCAGTCAGTTTTAAAATGTACGATCCACTAGCCAAATTAATTCCTGGATATGCTTGGGCATACCCATTTATAGAAACAGCGCTAGGTTTAATGTTTCTAATAAGATTTCAAGTTGACCTTGCGTTACTTATCACCTTAGTAGTCTTAAGTATTACAACTGGTGGCGTAACTAAAACCTTACTAGATAAGAAGTCCATTCAATGTGCATGTTTGGGAACGGTTTTAAAATTACCGATGACTGAGGCTACGTTTATTGAAAATGCAATAATGATTATTATGGCTACAATAATGCTGATAAGCTAATATCATTCTAATTTAAAAAGCCCGAAATCAATAATGATTTCGGGCTTTTTTATTTGATTTAAATAATATTTACAAAGTACCTCTTCTCGCTTGTTGTCTTTCTATAGCCTCAAATAAAGCTTTAAAATTACCTACTCCAAAGGATTGGGCACCTTTACGTTGGATTACTTCAATAAACATGGTAGGTCTATCTAATACGTTATTAGTAAATAACTGTAACAGGTAACCTTCATCATCTCTATCGATAAGAATACCATGTTTTTTAAGTAATTCTATATCCTCATCGATCTCACCTACTCGTTCTAAAATATCGTCATAATAAGTATCTGGAACATAAAGAAACTCAACACCACGTTCTCTCATTGCGCTTACTGTCGCAACTATATCATCTGTGGCCACTGCAATATGTTGAACTCCAGGACCATTGTAGAAATCTAAATATTCTTCTATCTGAGATTTTTTCTTTCCTTCGGCAGGTTCATTGATAGGGAATTTAACACGACCATTACCGTTACTCATTACCTTACTCATAAGAGCAGTATACTCTGTAGCGATATCATCATCTGCAAAAGAAATGATTTGAGCAAATCCCATAACTTCACCATAGAACTTACACCATTTATTCATCTCATCCCATCCTACATTACCAACCATATGGTCGATAAATTTTAAACCTACAGGCTCAGGATTGTAATGAGATTCCCATTTTTCATATCCTGGTAAGAAGACTCCATTATAATTTTTGCGTTCTACAAATATGTGAACAGTTTCTCCGTAGGTATAAATACCCGAGCGCACTACTTCACCAAATTCATCTTTTTCAACAGTAGGCTCTAAGTAAGGTTTTGCACCACGTTTAGTTGTTTCTTCAAACGCGCTTCTAGCATCATCTACCCATAAAGCAACTACTTTAACGCCATCTCCATGAACATTGATATGCTCATTGAGCTCTCCACCTTTTTGTAATGGAGTGGTAAGGACAAGTTTAATTTTGCCTTGTGTTAATACGTAGGATACGCGATCCTTAAGACCAGTTTCTAGGCCAGCATAAGCAAATGATTGGAATCCAAACGCACTTTTATAATAATGTGCTGCTTGCTTTGCATTTCCTACATATAATTCTACGTAATCTGTACCTAGTAATGGAAGAAAATCTTCGGCTTCACTGAAAAGTTTTTTAAGTGAATATTCTGTATTTGCTAGGTTAGTTAAGTTTTTTATTTCTTTAGACATAATAATTTTTAATTGTAAATAATGTTATAATAATTAAGGTATAGAGAACTTATATTATTACCACATTGCCCTTACATGAGAAGCTATTTTATATGAATAATCGATCATTGTATCTAAGATTTAGAACTTAAAAAGTTGCCATTTAAGAAGACTAGGTAAATATACAGATTTGAATATAACTAATGTATTATGACAAGTTTTTTATGGTGATTCACTCACAACCAGTCACAAAAAAAGCCGCTCTTTTAGAGCGGCTTTTAAATTATAAAATATAGAGACTATAATCCCATTTCTGTTTTAACAGCTTCAGTAATATTTGCAGAATCTTCAGCAAATAATACAGAACTAACAGATACGATAATTTTAAATCCTTTTGCCTTTGCTACCTTTTCTATAGCTGCATTCAGTTTATCATATATAGGTTGCATCAATTCATTTCGTCTAGTTGCTAATTTTAATTCGGCACCTTGCTTTTCTGTATTTAAAGAACCTTCTAGCTGTTGCGCCATTTTAATGATTTCTTGTCTTCTTTCTTCAGTCACTCCTTCTGATTGTGCTTCTTGTTGTAAAGCTTGAAATCTTGCATTAGCATTGGTTTCGGCTTTTGTAATATCTGCCTGAAGGTTACTGGTGTAATTTTTTAATTGTGTTTCTGCAGCGCTTACCTCTGGCATTTTAGACAATAAAAACTCTGCATCAACATAACCTGTTTGTGCAAATGAGAAAGATGAAGCTACAAAAGCTACTAGTAATAATAATTTTTTCATGATTGTATTTTAACGGGCACAAGATAATTAAAATGTTCCCTATTGTTTATATAATTTTCAAATTCCAATAACTAAGCCAAAGTTAGTCAAGGTTACCTTTTCACTGCAAAAAAACCTGTCGTCTCTGTAGGAACACCGTTAACTTCATATTTTAACTGATACCAGTAAGTGCTAGACGGCAATGGGTTACCATTATAAGTGGCGTCCCATCCTATTCCATCTGGCGCTAGTTGCTTTAACAATTTACCATACCTATCAAAAATATAAATACCCGTGACTGTGACATCAGCACTATTGATATCTATTCTCCAGAAATCGTGATAACCGTCATTATTAGGTGTCATATAATCTGGTATCACAAATAAAGGCTCTTCAGGTTCTGGGATGACCACTACCAGATTGATGGTCAATTCAAAACTTATCTCATCGTCACAACCAGACGCATTAATATCATAAGCATATAGAGTTACTGGATAAGTTATAAAATCTGTAATGTCGATAACATCACCAGTAGCATACGAACTACCTAATCCATTAGGTTGCGTATAGAACAACTGATTACCACTTAAATTATTCCCGCCGATACTAGGAAAAGTATAAGATCCTGTGGCAATTTGAGAACCTATAGGATTTAATTCTGGTACTGGTATGACATTTATAGTTAATGTTTCTGTGGTGGAATTATTTGTGGTTAGTCCAGTATCTGTAACCGTACATTCATAAACTGTAGTAACAGCTGGCATTACTGTTAAAGACATCGCAGTAGACAGCACAGTGGTCGCTCCTTGTTCTCGCCATTCATAATTATAAGAACCTTGGGCAGTCGCAGGACTCACCGTTGCAGTTAATGTAGTAGACTCACCAGCGCAAAAATCATTTCCTGTAGCACTAATTGTTAAACTAAGCATAGGCGGATCCATTATACCTAGAATAAAACTCTCTTCATCACTACAACTACCGTTATCATCATAAATGTATAGAGCAATAGGCAATACTGCAAAATCTGCTGCGGTTACTACATCACCTGGGTTATACATGATTCCATTTCCATTGGGTTGTGTATAATATGCCTCAGCTCCTGTTAAACCTGTTCCTGTTATGGCCGGAAATGTAAAACTACCTGTCACGTTTTGATCTACTAGATCATCTATATCAATAACTGGTAGTACATTAAAATCTGTCATATCAAACCCCATATCCGTTCCGTTCTCTACACCAGAGTCATTTACAGTTACAGAAACTGTAGTCGCAACATTAACAGTTACGGTAATAGATGACGTGTTAGGATAACTTGTTCCCTGTGTATCTGACCAGTTAAAGCTATAATTACCATAAGGAGTTGCAGGAACCGTTGTAGCAGTTAATGTGACCATATCACCGTCGCATACATCTTGAATTCCTCCAGGAGTAATGGTAACTTGAGCATCAACAAATTCTATATCAAACTGCTCAATGAGCTCACAACCATTTGCATCAATTCCATATACAAATATTGTTGCTGGATTAGTTGTAAATAAAGATGGATCAACTACATCACCGGCATTCCAAGGCGTGCCCGTATGTGCTGGATTATCATAAAATGCAGCATTTGCAGGAATATTAGTTCCTGTTATTGATGGTAATGTATAATTATCATGCGCGATAACATTTGCAATAGGATTCCACGATGGTATTGGGTTTACAGTAACTGTAATACTAGAGGTCGCTATATTATCTGGCGCCACACGTCCCGAGTCTGTAATAGTACATTCGTAAGTGGTAGTGGCCGAGATATTAATAGGTAAAATAGCACTAGTACCTACTACACCTGCCTGACCTTGTATACGCCATTCATAAGAGTACACGCCTAATGGAGTTAAAGGGTTTGCAGTAGTGTTAAGAATTGTATTGGCATTTTGACAATATTCTGGATCAGTATTCCCGTTTGAATCTTCTATATCTAAACTAATCGAACAAATAACATCAGACGCGACCTCAGCAGCGCCAAATATATCTGAACTTACTAAGTTAGGGCAGTTTGCGGTAGTTTGAGCTGTATTAATATCAATAAAACGCGTATCATTTCCACCTGTCGCTACTAATTCAAAAGTTGGATTTATCGCACAAGGATTTGCGGTAATTATAGTTACTACCCCAAAAACATTATTAAATCCAGATACACCAGGAATTGTCCCTACCAGACTAGAATTACTCGGATTTACGACATCTATAAGAGCGAGATCATTACCGTCTGCACTTAGATAAAGATTACCATTGAAATAAGTCAAATCTCCAGCACTAGGAAAACCCGTATCACCTATATATGTAGCTGTCATACTTGCAATATCAAACCTAAAAAGTCCACCAGGCGAATTAGTATGGACACCTAATAAAGTACCTGGTCCTTCCTTAACTAGAGAATCAACTCTGAAGTTACCCGTAAAACCTACAACGTTTAAAATCCCTAATGAAGTCACTGCCCCATTGGATACATTGATTAAAAATAATTCGTCATTACGTATACCGTACAAAGTATCATCAGTATCACCTTGTGCTATATCAAAGAAAGAAGAAGAATAACTAGCCACTACTGTGGAACTACAATTACCTAAATCTGCCAGTACGATGTCACCATTTGCTAGACATAAATAAGAAGTATTTACTGATTGCGCTTTCGCGAAAGCGAAAATAAACAAACATAACAAGCTTAAAATCAGTTGCTTTTTCAAGAAAATATAATTTTGCCGCAAAAATATAATAATTATTGACCAAGAACTGACTTATCTTTAGATTATCGTTATGTAATCGTTAAAAAACCAATATTCTACCTTCCCTATATTATATTGCCGAACAAAATAATTCAACATGAAAAAATATCTATTTTTTATTGCTATCCTTTTTAGTATTGTAGCTACCGCTCAGCATGAAATTGTATACAACCTTGAAAAAGGAAAGTCATATCCACAAAATCAAATGGTGACTAGTGAGCAACAGCAAGTTGTTAATGGAATGCCTCAAGAAATCACAACCATTATCACAACAGAAACTGACTATATGGTAACAGATATCAAGGACGGTATTTATTATATAGATATTGTAATTAAAAAAATGTCAAGCGAAACCAAATCACCTATGGGGACTGAATTAATATCATCTGATGGTCCTGCGTCTAACTCGATGAATACTATTTTTAAAAATATGATTAAACAACCTATCAAAATAACCATGAATAAGCATGGTGAGATTTTGAGCTTTGATAATAGTAGTCAAATGGAAGGTTTAACTGATGATGTAGAAATGCCTCAAATGCAATTATTACAAGTAGAAGCAGCTTTAAAAAAAGAAATGGATGCAGAAAAACAGAGCTCTAACTACCAGCAATTAACCGCTATTTTACCTAAAGAAAAAGTCGCTGTAGGTGATTCTTGGTTTCAAACCATAACGGTGAACTCTATAGCTTCTTTTGAGGCTAGTAGCAGCTTTCAATTAGAAAGCGTATCCGAGGATTCTTATATGATAAGCTCTACGGCTATTTTAAAAACTCCAGATAATTCAAGTACTAATCTTAATGGTATGGAAGCTAACTACAGTCTTTCTGGTCCTAGTTCTGGAACTTACACGATAGACAAAGAAACAGGTTGGATTACTAATGCATCTATAAAACAAGAATTAGATGGTAACATTGTTATTAAGAAATCGGATACGATGCCACAAGAAATGAAAATGACTATGAAAACACAAACAATTACAATTATTGAATAATCGTAATATCTCTAATAAAAAATGCCCCTTAAGCATATTTTCTTAAGGGGCATTTTTATGATTTATTTTTTTCTACGGCGATTTGCGATTTTATCACCACGTGTTTTGGGTTTCTTATATTTTTTTGCAATTTCCCTACGATAGCTACCACCTAAATTCACTTTTTTATTCTTCTCGCTTTTCTCATGAAAAGATGCTCCACGTTCTTCTTCAATGATTTTATGAGGATTGAAAATCTCACGCACGACTGGTTTCTCTTCAGGTGTTTTTTGAGTTGAAATTTCAACTTCTTCTGGGAAAGGAATTTCTGGAATTTTATAATCCATTAATGCCTCGATAGCTTCTTTATCTTCTCTTTCTTTCTCTGTGTAGAACAAGATAGTTTTACCTTTTTCCTCTGCACGTCCACTACGACCTATACGGTGCATATAATTTTCTGGAAATGAAGGAACATCTATATTGATTACGTGTGATATTTTATCTAAATCTAATCCACGCGCCATAACGTCTGTCGCTATCAATATACGACGTTCTCCAGTATCAAAAAGTTCAATAGAGCGCAATCTGTAATTCTGCGTTTTATTAGAATGTATAACTGCAATTTCATCACCATATCGTTCTAGCATGTACTCTTGTAAACGATCTGCACTTTTTTTATTACCAGCAAAAACCAGTACTTTTCTAAATTCCTCCTCATCTGTAAGAAGGTCCATCAAAAGATTAGCTTTAGTATAAAAGTTCTCTACTGGATAACAAGTTTGCTCTATATTCTCTAATCTCGTACCACTTACTGCTACAGATACTTTTTCTGGATTAAAGAAATAAGATTTTATAAAATCCTCTATTTGATCCGTCATAGTAGCACTGAACATAATGTTCTGACGCTTTACAGGTAAATGATCAAAGATATTAGTTAACTGAAATCTAAAACCTAGATCTAGCATCACATCCACCTCATCAATAACTACCTTCTTACAATTCTTTAATCGCACCGTTTGTGCAACAATTAAATCATATAAACGTCCAGGAGTTGCTACAATAATATCCACTCCATCTGTTACCGCTTTCTTTTGTGTATTGATGTTAGTACCACCATAAACACCTAATACTCTTACATTGATATAAGCAGCATAAGCTTCAATTTGCTCAACAACTTGAACAACTAGTTCTCTAGTAGGAACTAGAATAAGCATTCTAGGATCTAAAGTGTCTGCATATTTTAATTCATGAAGCAATGGCAACATATAGCCCAGTGTTTTACCAGTACCAGTTTGTGCAATACCTATCATATCTCTACCCGATAAAATAACCGGAAAAGCCTGCTCTTGAATAGGTGTCATTGTTGTAAAACCTAAATCGTTAATACCATTGCGCAATGGTGTTCCCAGATTTAGTTCCTCAAAATTCTTCATGAAAATGATTTTTGCAAAGGTAATGGAAATGACTCAGGTAACGTGCTGTTAAACAATTGGTTTTTCAGGGCTAGCAACAATCTTAAACTTACTTATTTACCCAGTCATTAATCAAACTAATCTACCAGAAACACAGCTCTTTAATATTTAAGAGCATCTACTATCTTATCTTTGCAGTCATGCATGATAATAATTTACATAAACATGGATATGATCTCGACTTGCTGTCAGAATCATATCCAGATCTGAAGTCTCATTTCATTACAAAAGAAGATGGCTATATAAGTATAGACTTCACTAATCCAGCCTCTGTACTTGCTTTAAACAGCGCATTACTCAAGGAGCATTATGGTGTTAATCACTGGGAATTACCAGTCGATTATTTAAGTCCGCCGATACCTAGCCGTGTAGATTACATACTGCATCTAGCAGATTTAGTAGGAGAAAAAAACATCACAGGTTTAGACATAGGTACTGGAGCTAATATGATTTACCCTATTCTAGGAACTGCTATTTTCAATTGGAAAATGGTAGGTAGTGAAGTTGATCCAGAAAGCTATGATTTTGCAACATCCTTGCAAGAGAAAATTACCATGCCTAAATCACGTAAAATTTCTAACATCAAATTGAGATTTCAAGAAGACCGTGGTTCTATATTAAAGAATATCATTAAGCCTCAAGAGCTTTATGACTTTACTATGTGTAATCCACCTTTTTACGGTAGCGAAGATGAAGCTATTAAGGCCAACCAGCGCAAAAATAAAAACCTAGGTAACGACGTGAGTGATCGCAATTTTGCCGGTAAATCTCACGAATTATGGTGTAATGGTGGCGAGGCATTATTTGTAAAAAGACTGATCAAAGAAAGTGTTGCTTTCAAAGCACAAGTGGGCTGGTTTACCAGTTTAATATCTCGTAAAGAAAACTTACCTAAACTTGAAAAACAACTTACCAAATTAAAGGCTACCTATAAGATAGTGCCTATGAATAGCGGGAATAAAAAGAGTCGCTTTATTGCTTGGAAGTTTGAGAAGTAGATTCTTCTTGTTTTAATTGAGCTTCTTTTTCGGTATTATTTTTAAAGTTATCACAGCCGGTACATACACAGCTTAAACATTTTGAAGTCTTGTTTTCATTATTCATGTCACTAATGGTTTTAAGGTTTATAAAATCAATATTTAAGCTGCTTTAGGATCTTTAAGCGCATTTATTCCACCTATTAAATCACGTACATCAATAACATTGTGACCTTTTAAAATACTAGCCGCAATCATACTGCGATATCCATTTACACAATATAAAATATATCTTGCCTCCTTATCCATGGCTTTGGCTTCAGTATTTAATTCATGTAAGGATAAATGTTTAGCTCCTTTTATATGATTTAATTGATAATCTCTCTTATGACGTACATCTATTAAAACAGTGTCTTGTTCTTTAATCATTTTCAAAAACTCGTCATTAACAATGCGCGAAGTTTTAGTTATAGGCCTTCCAGAATCTAACCATGTGTTGAAACCTCCGAGAAGAACACCTATACAATTATTGAATCCTGCTCGAGATAATTTCATTAAAACATCTATCGCCGTGCCATCATCACAAACTAATAAAATAGGTTGATTCAAATTAGGGATTACAGCAGTTAAGCAACTAGTGAAAGTACCATTCAACCCTATATTTATACTACCAGGTATGGCTGCGTCTGCATAATGATCTGCACGACGAGTATCTATGATAATCGCCTGATTTTTAACCGCACGAATCACAAAGTCTTTAACGTCTATTTGTAATTCATTTAAAGGGTTAAATTTTCCATCTAGACCTGATGATTTATGATATTCCTCCATTTATTTACAATTTGTTAGGTTGATAAGATGACGCTTTCGCGAAAGCGTAATTCTAAAACTAATCGTCGCTACACATCATTTACCGTAATACTTTCTTTAAAATCAATAAGAAACTGTGTGATTTTATCACCCTTTACATGATCCATTACAACAATTTTAAACCACTCTGGATGGTTATGATTATCTGGTACAAGTCCGTATTTAACAGCAATCATAGGTGTAACAAAATCACGATGGATGGTAATAATATTGCTATCCTCAAAATGAATGAGTTTTACATCAAGCTCTAACAAATGATTTTTTAATCGCGTCGTGCGAGCAGCTAGCGCCAGCATGCGCTCTGCCCAATCATACGGTCCATAATTCATTAAAATTTTATAAATACTTATGGCATTTGCGCCACTACGACTACCTACAAGTGTACAATCCATACCTGCTACATACTGTGCACTATCGGTAAGACTATATTTGAGTAATCCTTTTCTGATTACAAAAATTCCAGTACCATAAGGCGCCTGTAACATCTTATGTGCATCTAGCGTAAATGAATCTATACGATCATCATTAAAGGTCAATGGTTGATCTGGATTTGTAAATGGCAAGAAAAAGCCACCATATGCTCCGTCTACATGAACTTTAACCGTCATGGAAGGATACTGTGCGATAACAGCCATATAGTCATCCAATGAATCTACAGAACCGAACATAGTCGTCATCATGTTACAAACCAGTATCAGCTTATCAACACCTTGTGATTGTAATACCTCTAATCGATTTTTAAGATCTGTTGAATCGATGGCTCTAGTTTCTGAATCAACCTTAACTTTAGCAAGTTTAATATTTAACAGATTGCTTGCTTTATCCATACTATAATGAGCATCTTCACTACATAAAATAGCTATAGAACTATAGTCTTTTTCTAATGCATAAGTCTCATTAAATAAGTTGCGATATACCCATATGGCTTGAATATTACCTTCTGTACCACCTGAGGAGACATAGCCATCAATAGTATCTGACTGTGCTTTGAGAATATCTTCGGCAATAATTTTAATAACCTCAGCTTCTAATCGCTGCGTCCCAGAAAAATAAGGCTCTGATAAATCTGTATCCGTATGTACACCTATATGATTGGGATTATTAATAAGTGTTTTAAGAAATGTAGAGCCATCGAGCACTTGAGAATCTGGTGCAAATTCTTGCTTATCTAGATGCGATGCTGGCACACCCATTTTTAAACTATCATAATAATTAATATTTTGAGATAATGCCTCTAAAATGTGCTGATCAATAGTTTCTTTAGAAAGACGCTTCCAATTTTTATAAACCTGATTATAAGTCACTTATATTATATTTAATAGATGAGCCGCTAAATTATTTAAATTTAGAATCACAAGTAATGATAATTATCATTTTTGTTCAGGTAAAACATATATTTTCAAATATTCTATGCAACAAAATCTACTAGCTAAGTACATACGACCTTTTATAGGCTGCAATGATTATGCAGAATCTATTGCTTTTTATAAAGCCATAGGATTTCAAGTGACTTCCATAGCGACTAACATGAGTGTTTGTCAACTAGGAAATTGTAGTTTCTATCTTCAAGATTCTCAGGTTAAAGATTGGATAGACAACACGATGTTATTTCTTGAGGTTAATGATCCAGCAGGCTTTTTAAGTTACTTGAAATCTCTAGATTTAAAGAAACAATTCCCTACCATTAAACTTAAAGGAATGGTGGAGTATGATTGGGGACAAGAGTTCTTTCTTCATGACCCTAGTAATATATTGTGGCATATAGGAGCTTTCAAAGAGTAATGAAATAAAACTTTTCCGACTTTACTAAAAAGACTATTATGTTTGGATTATTTAAAAAGAAAAGTGAGTTAGAGAAATTACAGGATGAGTATAAAAAACTCATGGGAGATTTTCACAGACTATCAACTTCAGATCGATCTGCTGCAGATGCTGCTTTTGCCAAAGCTGAAGAAATTGGCAAAAAAATGGATGCTTTGAAGTAAGTCCTGAGTTTTGTAGTCCTCATCAGGAAGTCTCTTTTTGAAATCCGTCATACTAAATTTTTTCAGCGTCTGGTTTAACGAAGCCGTTGGGTAATAGCATCTACAGTCTTTCGTTTCTATCATGGGCAGATTCTGAAACGAGTTCGGAATGATAGATTAAATACTTATAATTTTATTTTCAAATTGAGTTCTGAAATTTAAAAACTCACGGCTTACGAATTCAAAGACTACATCTCTACATCTGTTCAGGAACTTCTATTCCTAACAATCCACAAGCAGATTTTATTACCGCTGCCGTTTTAAAACATAATAGTAAACGGAATTGCTTCATATCTACATTTGATTCCTCTACGATTTTAGGAACGTTCTGATAGAATGAATTAAATTCTTTAACCAATTCG
The DNA here is from genome assembly GCF_000732625.1 of Nonlabens ulvanivorans. Lineage (GTDB taxonomy): Bacteria > Bacteroidota > Bacteroidia > Flavobacteriales > Flavobacteriaceae > Nonlabens > Nonlabens ulvanivorans. Next base: position 262,029 of record NZ_JPJI01000023.1, on the reverse strand, counting down.
TATACATAATTTGCTACTAGCGCAGGACTATAATTTCTGGCTGCAGCTTCAATAGTTTCTGGATATTGTTGTAATAATTTAATGACAGCAGCATCTTTATCTGTTAATGCTAAGTCTGTTGCTACTTTTAAATCGCCTTGTTCAAATCCAGATTTCTTTAAGATAGACTTAATACGTGCATGTGTGTATTGAATAAAAGGTCCGGTGTTTCCTTGAAAATCTACCGATTCTTTAGGATCAAACATCATGCTTTTCTTAGGGTCAACTTTAAGCATGAAATACTTTAATGCTCCTAGTCCAATCATTTTATAAAGATCTTCCTTATCGGCATCGCTCATTCCTTCTAGCTTGCCTTGTTCTTGTGCAATCTCACGAGCAGTATCTGTCATTTCTTCCATGAGCTCGTCTGCATCTACCACAGTTCCTTCACGAGATTTCATTTTACCAGACGGCAACTCTACCATTCCGTAACTTAAATGATAAAGGTTATCTGCCCAATCATATCCTAGTTTCTTAAGAATTAAGAAAAGCACCTTAAAATGATAATCTTGCTCATTACCTACAGTATACACCATAGAGTTGATATCGTGATCTTTTACACGTTGTATAGCTGTTCCTATATCTTGGGTCATATAAACCGCTGTTCCATCAGAACGTAATACAATTTTACGATCCAGTCCTTCATCAGTCAAATCAATCCATACAGAACCATCTGGATCTTTTTCAAACACGCCTTTATCTAGACCTATTTGAACTACATCTTTACCAAGTAAATAGGTATTACTTTCATAGTATAAACTATCAAAATCAACACCTAGGTTTTTATAAGTAGTTTCAAAACCATCATATACCCAACCGTTCATTTTTTTCCATAAAGCAACTACAGCTTCATCACCTTGCTCCCATTTGCGGAGCATTTCTTGAGCAGCAATAAGTGATGGCGCTTCTTTTTTCGCCTCTTCTTCGGTTTTACCAGCGTCTATCAAAGCTGCGATTTCTTTTTTATACTCTTGGTCAAATTTCACATAGTAATTCCCAACCAGTTTATCTCCTTTCAATCCTGTAGATTCTGGAGTTTCTCCATTACCATATTGTTCCCAAGCCAGCATAGATTTACAAATGTGGATACCACGATCATTGATAATTTGGGTTTTATTCACTTTAAGTCCTGTAGCCTCTACTATTTGAGCTACAGAGTAACCTAATAAATTATTACGCACGTGTCCTAAATGCAGTGGCTTATTAGTATTAGGTGAACTGTACTCTACCATCACACCTGACTTTGTTTTATCTACTGGTGATTTACCATAATCAGATTGAGATAAGATATCATTAAAGTCTTTAAGATATACTTCATGAGCTACGGTGATATTTAAAAACCCTTTAATCACTTCGTAAGATGTAATCAAGTCTGTTTTTGCTAGCTCTGCGCCTATTTGTTCACCTATGACAGCAGGATTACCTTTGATATGTCTTAACATAGGAAATACCATTACCGTAAGGTCTCCGTTTTGATCTTTTCGCGTAAGCGTGATCTCCACATTTTCTAATCTTACAGAAAATAATTGTTCAACAGTGTTTTTTACAGCAGTTTCCAGTTGATTGTTAAGCGTCATGGTTACAAATTTAAGCTTGCAAAGATAAGGATTATGAAAGGCTTAAGGAACTTTTGAGACTATTAGAATATGCTGTATAATGTATCCTATAACGACCCAGAAACGAGACGTCTTATTGAAAATGACGTAGGCAAAGTTTTAAGCTTGCGCCAAAGGTGGAAACTCAACGGCAGTGGTTCTCCTAAATTACATATTACATCTTCTAGCATACAGATTCATAACTTGCTAGTCGTTGATAACAGTCTTAACGTGTGCAATATCGAATTAAGAGAAAAAGGAATCATAGTCAGATTTCGTTCTAGACTGCAGACCTATGCCCTACCTATTCCCTATTATAAGCTTAACGTTTATAAAGGTCGTGCCGAAGAATACAGTATTTACAGAGATAATTATTTTGTTAAGGTAAAAGCAAACCGCAAACCTATTCATGATTTTTTCAAAAAAGTAAGTCAGCAAAAAGGTGATACTGGATTTGAATATGTAGATGATTTGTAAACCCTATATTTCACTTATGAAAAAATGCTTTTATCCATTTCTGGTTTTTCTATTATTGATCTCTTGTACTACTAATGATAATGACAGGCAACCAGAACCAGAATCTATTGAATTCTATAAAGGAATGGACCTTTCATTTTTACCTGAAATAGAGTCAGATGGAGTAGTTTTTAAAGATGAGAATAGTCAAGATATCGTTGATAATTATGCTTACCTAAAAAGTCGCGGTGTTAATTTAGTACGTATACGTTTATGGATTAATAATACAAGCGGTCTTTACAACCTCAATTTTGTAAAAGATCAAGCGTTGAAGGCTAAAGCGCAAGGCATGGATTTTTTACTAGACTTTCATTACTCAGATAATTGGGCAGATCCAGGATCACAAGATATACCTATGGTATGGGCAACACAGAACATTACCTCAATGACCGAAAGCATTAAAAATTATTCGCAAAATGTTTTACAAGAGCTAGTTCTTCAAGACACTTCACCAGCGATAGTACAAATAGGTAATGAAACTAATAATGGGATGTTATGGCCATTGGGCCAAATATATTCTTCTGGTGGTGAAAATTGGGATAACTATATTCAACTCACTAAAGCTGCTATTGAAGGAGTATTACTAGCTTCTCCAGAATCTCAAATCATGATTCATCATGCAGGTATAGAAGGCGCTGATTTTTTTTACGAGCAATTAGTATTTCATAATGTAAATTTTGACATTGCTGGTTTAAGTTATTATCCCTGGTGGCATAATAATGATATCGATTTTATTGAGAATCAACTACAATCATTTGCTATCGGTATTTCTCAAAAGATTATGATTGTTGAAACAGCCTATCCATTTACTCTGAACTGGGATGACAATACTAATAATATTGTAGGGTTACAAGATCAACTCATCGCTTCATATCCTGCAACACCAGTTGGGCAAAGAACCTTTATGTTACGTATTCATAATATGATGAAAAATTTACCTAACGATAAGGGTTTAGGTTACTGCTACTGGGCACCAGATTGGGTAGCACATCATACTGGCAGTTCTTCTCAGACAAGCGGTAGTAGTTGGGAAAATCTTGCTTTATTCAACTTTAATTATGAAGCTAATACGGCTTTAGAAATTTATGAATTAGATTAATTTTTAATTTTTACATATTTAAACCCTTCACTTATTGAATCTCCTAATTTCTGAATAGAAATTTGATACTTATTCTCCATAAACTCTACATATCTTTCATTTACCGCCGGAAGTGGTAAGTCATAGGTTCCGTATAAGAAACTATTATTTAAGGGTGAGTGATATTGCAACTCATTTTTTGTAACTTTTTTAAAATCATTAGGATAAATAGACTTAGGCGCTGGCTGAATCAATAAATTCAATGCATGTAAATTATAATTTCTTATCATTAAATCGTTATCTGTAAGTCTATTTTGCAGTCCCGTAAAAGTTGCGATTATTAACCCGACAAACAAAAAGGTTAAGATTAAGAAATTAACTGTTTTGTGACTCAGTTTAAACATTAATAATCCCGATAGAACCGCGGAAGGAACCAGTAAAGGAATAAAAAACCTAAATTGTGGAGAAGTGACAAACAATACAACTACGTGAAATAGAAAAACTATAATAACGGATTTAATAGCCGGCTTTACTTTTTTAGTGATAAGAAATATAAATGAAATTAATATACTCAATAGTAAAATTTTATTGAGCAAACCTTCCAATCCTGAATGAAAAAACCAAGATTGGCTAAGTTCAAAAGCGTTCATTTCAGTAATCACTTTTGGAGAGACACCAAAAGCTTGTGCTTTAGTTATACCATTGTAAAAATTACTTACGCTTAGAGGCAACTCCCATACTGTCTCTGTAACAATCCCATAATCTAAGGGAAATAACGGAAGACCGGTGACAACTAAATTTTTCCCTATAAATAAACTTAGAAAAAGTAGTCCAACAAGCATCCAGCTTACGTTCTTTTTAACCTGATAATATTTTAACCATATCATAATTACTAAAATAGATAGCAACACCATGATGACTTTAAAATAAATAATCTGACAACAAAAGAACGTCAAAATGATAAATTCTTTTTCATCCCAATGATGCCATAATTTCAAGAATTTATAAATGAGTATATAAGTTAAAACATAAACAGCTGTATCTGGACTAGGAGTACTTATAAACGTAAAGCAAATCAAGGATAAAACAACCAATCCCTTACGATAGTATTTCAAAATATAGTTATCATTAATGTCACTCTCCAAACTCCAAACTACACCTATCAATAAATAGAAAGCACTTAAATCATTAAATCTATCATATACACTATCAAAATTAAGAGCCGCTTCTAATATGTGGAAACCACTTTGTTGGGCTAGGTAGACATGTAAATTAGCTAGCCCCTTTACAAGACCATATTTATCTAACCACTTTATCGTTTGAATATAATAACTTTCATTGTCAATTACGTAAGCTGGCAACGATGTGCAATAAACAATTGCCAATAGTGTAAAAAGCAAGGTTAACTTATTGAGAAAAGAAAGCTTGAGAATATTATTTTTAGATATTTTCAATTGCTCATAAACTTCAGCTCTATTATAAAAAAACACAACAGTTGATAAAAAAATCAATGAAAATGACCATAAACCAGCTAATGGTAGAAAAAACATCCAGAGGCTAGAAAAAATCGTGATTGTAACCAATCCTAATAGAACTATATCTAAAGGTAACTTAACCTTTATTGACAATAGTTTACTAGTCCCTATTCCAAGAGGAAATAAAATTATTATCAAAAGAAAAAAATATAGAAGTATTATTATCACTGTTGGATCAATTTATTAATCTTCTAAACTAAACCTTATTAAAGAAATCAGAAAGAGAAAAGTTTCATACAACTGTAACAAATCTCTTTTTCAAAGTACTAACACTTAAAACCAATTATTCAAGAACTGTTTATTATGATACTAAGCCTTAAAAATGTTTCTAAAACTTACCCTAATGGCGTTAAAGCGTTAGATAATGTAACTATTAATATTAACGCAGGAATGTTCGGCCTACTAGGTCCTAATGGTGCTGGTAAATCCTCTATGATGCGTACCATTGCTACATTGCAATCACCAGATTCTGGAAGCATACACCTAGACGGATTAGATATTTTAAATAATAAAATTGAATTCAGGAAGACACTGGGATATTTACCTCAAGAATTTGGTGTATACCCTAAAATGAGCGCTCATGATTTACTTCATTATTTTGCAAGTCTTAAAGGTATCACTAGCAAGGCTGAACGTAATGCTATCGTTGACAAAGCACTTGAAGTAACTAATTTAAGTGACGTACGCAATAAACATGTAGCAGGTTATTCTGGTGGGATGAAACAACGTTTCGGTATCGCACAATTACTATTAAACGATCCTAAATTAATTATTGTTGATGAGCCTACCGCAGGTCTTGACCCAGCAGAAAGACATCGTTTTCTTAATGTCTTAAGAGAAATAGGAACTAATCACATTGTTATATTTTCTACACACATTGTTGATGATGTAAAAGAACTTTGTACTGATATGGCAATTCTCAATGGCGGTAAAATACTAGCACAAGCAACACCTAAACAAATGACTGCTGCACTTGCTGGTAAAATATGGACCACTACTGTAGAACGAGATGGAATTGAACAAATGCAACAAGATTTTAATGTGATTTCTTCTAACTATAATGAAGATAATAAACTTAATGTACGTGTTTACGGAGAGGTTTCTCCTGGTGACGCTTTCGCGAAAGCTGACCCTACACTAGAAGACGTATACTTTACAACTTTGAGTAATGACAAGTTTATTGCTGCAACTGAAATCGCTTAATCATGTTCTCAACGATATATACACACGAAGTAAAAACCTGGTTTAAGAAACCTCTTTTTTACATATACGCAGGCGTTCTATTTCTATTATCATTATTAATATCTGCACTTGCAGTAGGTGTCTTTGATAGCGATAATGTGACTGTAACAAGTGCCATTAAATTAAATGGAGCGGTAGGTATCTATAGTCTTTTAGGCTTTTTTGCTATACTTACATATCTATTAATCCCTTCAATTATAGGAGGAACAATACAGCGTGACTTTAAGAACAACATGCACAATGTGCTTTATTCTTACCCATTAACTAAATGGAATTATTTACTAGCAAAGTTTAGTGCTGGTATGACGATGACCTTATTAATCATCATTGCTAGTTTAATAGGAATCACCTTAGGTTTTTATTTACCAGGTGCCAATGAAGAGTTAGTTGGTCCTTTTAAAATCATGAACTATCTACAGCCGTTTTTAGTTTATATTATTCCTAATGTGTTCTTTTATGGTGCTATTGTATTTGCCATTACTGCATTTTTAAGAAATGTCAATATAGGCTTTATGTTTGTATTGGTAATGATCATATTGCAATTTGCTGCAGGATCTAGTGTCCCTACTATGGATGACTCTTACTGGGTAGAATTACTAGAGCCTACTGGTGATAGTGCCACTTATAGTCAGATTAAATACTGGACTCCAGAAGAACAAAGCACTCAATTAATACCTATTACCGGAACCTTACTTTACAACAGGTTAATCTGGTTAGGCATATCGTTACTCGTTTTTATCGGTGTTTTATTTGCGTTTAACTTTTCACAAAACCCGACGAGTCTATCACTGGCAAAAACCAAAGCACAGCGCGTCACTAAAAAGAACTTTGGAACAATAACTAAAGTTGTTATGCCACCAGCTACTCAAGATTTATCTTTCTTTGGACAGCTTAAAACGGCATGGATTATTGCAAAATCTGATATCGCATACATTGTTAAAGGATGGCCTTTTATAATTATAGCTTCAGTTGCATTTGCGTTCTCATTATTGACTATGTTAATTACCGGACAGCAGTACGGAACTGATATTTTGCCTAAAACTTGGGTAATGCTTCAATTTGCAGGTGGTATCTTCAGTACGTTTGCTTACCTATTGATATACTTATATACTGGACTAATAATGGATCGCGCAAAAGCAGCTCATATTAATCAATTAGTAGATGCTACACCTACCAGAAATTGGACCATGTTATTATCGAAGTTTATAGCTATGGTAGTCATGGTAGCAACCATTTTATTGATCGTGATCTTGAGTGGTATTATCATTCAGGCTTATAACGGTTTCTTTGAGTTTGAGTTACCATTATACCTTTTTGACCTTTATGTAATTAATATCTGGGATTTCATTCCTTGGATTATGATGTCTTTATTAATTCACACACTGATTAAAAATAAATGGGTTGGTTTAATAGTATTATTAGTTCTTGCCATAGGTATTCCTCCACTATTAGGAGCTATAGGTGTAGAACAAGGACAGTTTATATTTAATCAAGGTGCTGGTTCACCTAGTCCTAGTGACATGAACGGATATGGAAGTGGATTAGGGAAATACTTTACTTATAGAGTTTATTGGATGCTATTAGGTATTGCATTATTTGCTCTTGCGGTATTATTCTACCGTCGTGGTATGGGAACTTCTATGAAAGAACGTATTGCATTTGCAAAAGCACGATTGTCAAAATCAATCATCGCTGTAATGGCCGTTTCCTTACTAGGATTCTTTGCAATAGGTGGTTATATATGGAAAGTTAATAATTTAGACAATGAACAAATCTCTGGTAAAGAGCAAGAGGAACTACAAGTAAATTATGAAAAGGACTTGAGTAAGTACGGTAAAGCACCTCAACCTCGATTAATTGCAGTAAATACCTTTATGGATATCTTTCCAGACACTCGTGATTTTAAAGCTGGAGCTACTTACACACTAGTTAACCAAACTGATGTTGCTATTGACACCTTACATGTTAATTATCCAGATAGACCTACAGAAATTACTCTAGATCTAGAAAGTGATATCGTCAAAGATTTTGAGGATTACAATTACCGCATGTATGAATTTAAAAAGGCGCTACAACCAGGTGATACTTTAATCATGAAGTTTGAGACTGAGAATAAGCCGAATACTTTCTTTGACAACAACTCACCTGTGGTGGATAATGGTACTTTTATTAATAACAGTATTTTCCCATCCATTGGATATAGTGATCAATTTGAAATACGCAATACTCAAGTACGTAAAAAGTATAATCTAGAACCTAAAGATCGTCTTCCAGCACCAGATACTCCAGGTGCAAGAGATAATAATTACATAGGTGGTAATAGTGACTGGATAGATTTTGAAGCAACGGTTAGTACTTCAAGTGATCAAATCGCCATTGCACCAGGATATCTCATTAAAGAATGGGAAGAAGATGGACGTAAATATTATAACTATAAAATGGATTCTAAAATCCTCAATTTCTATGCTTTCTTAAGCGGCCGTTATGATGTTAAGAGAGACGAGCATGATGGTGTGAAATTAGAAATATATTACCATCCAGATCATGACTATAATGTCGACCGCATGATGAGTGGTTTAAAAGAAGGACTAGATTATTATAACGATAATTATACACCATATCAGCACAGACAGGCTCGTATTATCGAGTTCCCAAGAACTGGTGGTGGTTTTGCACAAGCATTCCCAAATACGATTCCTTTTAGTGAGGCGATAGGTTTTATAGCAGATGTTGATGATGAGGATAATGACGCCGTTGATTACCCATTTAGTATAACTGCTCACGAGCTCGCACACCAGTGGTGGGCACATCAAGTGATAGGTGCAAATGCAAAAGGAGCAACGTTACTCTCTGAAAGTTTATCTGAGTATAGCTCTCTTAAAGTCCTTGAAAAAGCAAACGGTAAAGAGCAAATGCGCAAATTCCTTAAAGATGCGATGGATGGTTACCTACTAGGTAGAACTGTAGAGCAAATTAAAGAGAATCCATTGATGTATAATGAAAATCAGCAGTATATCCATTATCAAAAAGGATCACTTGTATTATATGCCATGAGTGACTATCTAGGTGATGAGAAATTTAATGCGGTCATAAAAAGATTTGCAGAAAAGCATCAATTTAAAGGAGCTCCTTATCCAGTTGCAACAGAGTTTGTGAATGATATTAAAGCAGTAACGCCAGACTCATTACAATATCTAGTAACTGATATGTTTGAAACCATTACCTTGTATAACAACAAGGTAAAAGGCGCTACCTATCAAGAGTTACCAGATGGTAAATATCTTGTAACACTAGATGCTCAAGTAATCAAATATCGTTCTAATGAGAAAGGTAAATCTGTTTATAAAAATATCTCTGGTGACAGCCTAACTTTTACACCTGAAGGTAAAACCAAAGCACTACAGTCATTACCACTTGCAGACTATATTGAGGTAGGAGTTTTTGGTGAAGTAGACGAGGACACTGGAGTAGAAAAAGTTCTTTACTTGAAAAAGTTAAAAGTGACTGAGATCTCCAACAATTTTGACATCATCGTTGATGCTAAACCTGTGGAAGCTGGTATCGATCCTTATAATAAGCTGATTGATAGAAATAGCGACGACAACAGGTCAAAACTATCAGAAAAAAAATCTAGCACTACTGCAAAAGAATAAAGTTTTTATTGATTAGAGTAGGTTACCACTTACCATTTTAGAATTGTGTTGCAGCAATTTTAAGATGGTAAGTTTTTTTGTGCCAAACGCTTTTAACAAATCCATATAGAATTACCATACAATTGCTCCTTATCTTTAAGAAATGAAAGTTCTACTCACAGGTGCAAATGGTTACATAGGTATAAGATTACTATATGAATTACTCAAACAAGATCATGAAGTAATCTGTGCAGTGCGCAGTGCAGCACGACTATCGGTTCCACAAGAGATTAAAGATCAAATTAAAATAATAGAAATTGATTTTTTAAACTTAAAACCTCATCAAGAGCTTCCGCAAAATATTGATGTTGCTTACTATCTTATTCATTCAATGAGCAGTAGTACAGAAAGTTTTGACACGATGGAAGCAGAAAGCGCGATGAATTTTGTGCAACTTATTAATAGTACCAGCTGTAAGCAAATTATTTATTTATCAGGTATAGTTAATGAAGATAAACTTAGTAAACACTTGCTTTCGCGAAAGCGTGTTGAAGATCTTCTCTACACAGCAACAGCTGCAGTGACAGTACTAAGAGCAGGAATTATAGTAGGTAGTGGAAGTTCGTCTTTTGAGATCGTGCGTGACTTATGCGAAAAACTGCCTTTAATGATAACACCTAAATGGGTCAACACTAAAACGCACCCTATTGCCATACGTAATGTGATGAGCTATTTAACAGGCGTTTTAGGACGTAAAGACTGCTATAATAACAGTTATGACATAGGTGGTAAAGATGTCCTGACATACAAGGAAATGATGACTCGTTATGCCAAGATGCGTAAAATTAAACTATACATCATCACCGTTCCCATCATGACTCCTAAGCTTAGTTCTTACTGGTTATATTTTGTTACCAGCACTTCTTATAAACTAGCACAAAACCTAGTTAACAGCATGGCGATTGAGGTAGTTGCGCAACCTAATGATTTGAGAGAAAAACTAGGCATTCAACTTTACAGTTATGAGGAAGCACTAGATATGGCATTTGCTAAAATCGAGCAAAATCAAGTAGCTAGTAGTTGGAAAGACTCCATGGTAAGTGGTCGATTTAAACTTAACCTCAATAAATACAAACAAGTCCCTAGCTATGGTTGTTTAAAAGACGCTCAACAGTTAAAAACTGATGATCCAGATGCTGCGCTAGAACGCATATGGTCTATAGGTGGTAAGAACGGATATTACTATGCTACTTTTTTATGGAAAACAAGAGGTTATGTAGATAAACTTATGGGTGGTGTAGGTTTACGTCGTGGTCGTACAAATGCAAATACCATCTATGCAGGAGATTCTTTAGACTTTTGGAGAGTCCTAGTAGCAGATAAGAAAGAGAAAAGATTACTTCTATTTGCAGAAATGCGCGTTCCTGGAGAAGCCTGGCTTGAGTTTGAAATAGATGAAGATGATATAATACATCAAACTGCAACATTCAGACCGCGAGGTATTTGGGGAAGATTATACTGGTATTCTATGCTACCGTTTCACTACTTTATTTTTGCAGGAATGATCAGGCGTATTGCAAAAGGATAAATAAAAAGGGCAGCATTCACTTCTACCCTTTTTCTATACCGATTGAGTCTTAATTACGATTTTGGTAAAAATACCTCAGCCATCATACATCTCACGGATCCACCACCTAAGGTTTCAATAGTTTCAATAGATGGATGCAATATCTCATTATATTTTTCTAGTTTTTTGATCTGGTCTGCAGTTAGCGATTGGTAAGCTTGATCACTCATAATTAGTAACCTATCACCTGCCTCGTTATGGACTTGCATCATATTACCAGCAAATGCGTTTACTTGATTTTCAGTTATCGCTATGACTTCTTTTCCATCTTCTTTAAGATGTTTTAATACATTCTTACGCTCAGATTTATCATCTATACTGTCTAAACAAATGACCGCATAATTCTCTCCTAGCGCCATCATCACATTAGTATGATAGATGGGTAGTCGTTTATCTGCAACTGTTTGGTAAGCTGTAAAGACTACAGGTGTATATTCAAAATCTTCACAAAACTCTATAAATAACTCCTCGTCTGCACGTGGAGATATACTACAATAAGCCTTTTTATTTACTCGATCCAGTAATAAACTACCTGTTCCTTCTAGAAAAAAGCCTTCATCCTCAGCACTAGTATAGTCTATGATGTTTGTAATACTAAATCCTTCTTTCTCTAGCGTGTCTAAAACTTCTGGTCTGCGTTCCAGACGTCGGTTTTCTGCAAACATGGGATAAAGGGCTACATCACCATTTTGATGTGTAGAAATCCAATTATTAGGAAAAATTGAATCTGGCGTATCATTCTTTTCATCGTCTGAAATAATGATCACATGGATCCCTTTGTTTCTTAACGCAGTTGTAAAAGCATCAAACTCTCCTTGAGCCTGGTTATTTGCAATATCATTTTTAATACTTTGGTGCGCCTCTTGATCTTGGTAATAATTATTTACAGCTGTTTGCTCATTTAAACGGAACTGTACCGGTCTTACCATAAAAACCGTATCTGTAATTTGTTTCATTAATCTCTTATTAGTGGTAAAGTAGAACATCTTAACAAGCCTTCTTGTTTAGAAATTTCGGCATATGGAACTTCTTCTACAGTTATTCCATGACTGCGCAACCATGTGTTTAATCGTGTAAAATTCTTTTCAGAAATAACGACATCTGGTGCTATAGAAAAAATATTAGAATTCATGTAATACATTTCTTCTTGTGTAATCTCAAAACAGTTTTCTTTACCAAAAAAATCGACTAAATATTGATATTCTTCTTCTTGTAAAAAACCATTCTTATGAATAATGCATTTTCCGTTACCTACCGGCTGGAAACAGCAATCCAAATGTAATGCGTTGTTATAAGGGTCTAGGTTGTCTTTTCTCAAATTGAAGGAAACGACTTTTTTATTAGGAAAGGTTTTTTTCAACCAGTCTATAGCTTCAACGTTGGTGCGCGCAATGATATAATCTGCATAGTCCTCACCACGATAAGTCCCTACAAAGATATATTCACCATGCAGCATGACATCACCACCTTCAATATGTACTTCTTCTGGTGGTCTAATAACCTTATCAGGATTTATTTGATCAATGATATACTGTATTGCTTCTATTTCTTCCTCACGGTCTGGTAATATATTTGCCTTAACAAAAACATCATTTATTACAAAGCCTATATCTCTTGTAAATATCTGGTTACAATCCTCAATGTGTGTTGGTCTATAGACTTTAACATCATACTTTTGAAAAACGGCATTTACCGCTTCCATCTCGATCACCATGTCTTCATTTGTAGGATAGGTTCCTGCTAGGATGTGCTCGCGTGATTTAGGGTCATAAGCATCCTCTAATGCAGGCACAGGACCGTTGCTTGCAGCTGTTCCTAGTATAACGGCACGCAATCGTGACGTCTCATCAATTACATTAAGATTTAATTTATTCATATTGCGAATTTAATAATATAACAACCACTTTTTTACAAGATCGACAATGAGTTTATCAACTTTATTATCCAATAAAAAACTCCCTAACACAACGCGCTAGAGAGTTTATAAATATTATGATTTAAGATATTATCTTTCAGATACTTCTTTAAATGATCTAGAGTTCTCACCCGTATACACCTGACGTGGACGACCGATAGGCTCTTTATTTTCACGCATTTCTTTCCATTGCGCAATCCAACCTGGTAAGCGACCTAATGCAAACATCACTGTAAACATTTCTACAGGAATACCCATAGCACGATAGATAATCCCAGAATAGAAGTCAACGTTAGGGTACAGCTTACGATCTACAAAGTAAGGATCCTCTAGAGCTTCTTTTTCTAGACCTTTTGCGATATCTAATATAGGGTCATCTACACCTAATGAATTAAGAACCTCATCTGCAGCAACTTTTATAATTTTTGCTCGCGGATCAAAATTCTTATATACTCTGTGTCCGAATCCCATTAAACGGAATGGATCATTTTTATCTTTTGCTTTGGCCATGTACTTTTTAGTATCACCACCATCTTCTTTAATTCCTTCTAGCATCTCAAGGACTGCCTGATTTGCTCCTCCATGAAGTGGACCCCATAAGGCGTTAATTCCAGCACTTAAACTTGCAAAAAGTCCTGCATGTGAAGAACCAACGATACGCACTGTACTTGTAGAACAGTTTTGCTCATGGTCTGCATGAAGGATTAATAATTTATCTAACGCTTGAGAAACGATAGGATCAACAACATACTCAGAATTAGGTTTCTTAAACATCATTTTAAGAATGTTATCTACATAACCCAAACTATCATCGCCATAATCAAGCGGTTGTCCAGTACGTTTTCTTAATGCCCATGCCACAAGAACAGGGAATTTACCCATAATCTTAACAATCGCATTATACATATCTTCTTCACTATCTACATTCACAGATGTAGGGTTAAATGCTATTAACGCACTTGTAAGTGAAGAAAGCACACCCATAGGATGAGCAGACTTAGGAAAACCATCTAGAATTTTCTTTACGTCCTCATCAACATGAGAATTTGCCTTTATGTCTGTATGAAATTTATCTAATTGCTCTTGTGTAGGCAATTGTCCAAAAATCAATAGATATGCTACTTCTAAGAAATCTGCTTTATCAGCTAGTTCTTCAATGGAATACCCACGGTATCTAAGAATACCTTCTTCTCCATTAAGAAAAGTAATAGCACTCTCACAACTTCCTGTATTCTTATATCCCGGATCTATTGTGGTAATACCACCTGTTGCACCTCTTAAAGCCTTAATATCTATGGCTTTTTCATTTTCTGTTCCAGTGATTATTGGGAATTCATATTTATTCCCATCAATTTCTAAGATAGCTTTTTCTGACATTATTATATTTTGGATTTAACTCCTTCAAAAATAATACATAGACCGTTAAGTTGTCGTTAATCGAGACTAGATATTTAACAGATTTAAGAAAATATTTTACTTTTCTATATCGATTTCGACAATTAACTATGATTCGGCAGATATTTATTTGTTAGTGGGATGATTTCAATACGCTTTCGCGAAAGCGTAATTACAATCACAAAACAAAACGACGACCAATAATGATCGCCGTTTCAACTGTCTGATAGTTCCCAAAAACTTATTCAAACATTATTTTACAATGATTTGCAGAGTAGCGCTCTCATCTAAAGTTGAGACTTTAACTAAATACATTCCACTACTTAAAATTGATTGAGGTTTAATGGTAAGGCTGTTATTAAATGTAGCCTCTTGATCGTGTATCAATTGCCCAAGTGTATTATATAAACTTACCTGAACTTCTTTACCATTTAATAAATCGCTTTGAATAGTAAACTGACCGCTACTAACTGGATTAGGAAATAATCTAAGGTCAGCCTGTAGATTTATATCATTACTACTTAATGTAACATTTTCAAAAACGATTTCAAATCTGTTGATATCATTACTTGCTGCATCACCTGGCAAAACATCAAAATCAATAGAGTTAGCACCTTCTACAAGATCTTTACGGTTTGTGGTGTAGTGATCTATTAGTACTGGTTTTACTCCTACTAATCCGTCGATTAACACTTGCATGGTGTACTGAGTTGCCCTAAATCGATCAGTTAGTAAGGTCATATGATCTCCTACAACTGGCATTATATTTTTATCAATACTCAATAGATTTCCATTGTTGACTATCGCAAGAGTTTCATCTTGATTATAAAACTTTACAGCATCGCTTTGATCTATTTGAGGATTATTTGCACTATTTATTCTTCTTACAGTTTGGTCAACAATAGTTTGGGTACTGCGATTCACCAGACTTATAAGAACACTTGAATTGTTTTGTGGCTGATTGAAAATATTATTTAAATCTTCACTCACTTTTTTATGAGATTCTTTAAAAGTAATATTTGCTGCACCAGTCGCTTGAATAAAAATAGACTGTCCAGGTTGTAAATACTTATTTGCATTACTAGCAAAAGGTATAGGATCACCGTTAAGAGTACTCATGTCAATAGTAGCGTATGCTCCTCTTGTGTTTAAATTAGGATCCCAATAGTATGCAAAATTCACATTAACACCAGAAGTTGATACATCATTAAGAACAGTTTTAAAGTCAACATTTGCTTGGTATGGATTTGCTATCATTATAAAATCTCCATTACTGGTAGCTAGTGAACTATTAAAGTCACCTAAATGCAAATTACCTTTTGCTCTTAGTGTTGTATTGGTAGCTGCAGGAGCATTTTGAGTAATATCAACCGTCCTATCTCCTCTTACCATTAAACGATATGCAGTACCTACTTGTAACTTATCTACATCTGTGTTGGGTTGAGATGCCCAAACAGAATTTACGGCATCATAAGTAAACATAGATGGATTACCTGATGCTGTTAGATCAAATCCGTTTGCACCAGTAAGTGATCCTGTTATATGTGTACCTAATCCAGCTATCGCTGATCCATTTTCTTGCCAGTTTTCATAAATTGAATTAGTTGAATTCACTGAAGAAGCTACTAACCTAAATGCTCTTTTTGCAGGAATATATCGCTCTACCTGTACAACTCCATTAATAGTAGCACTACTGGCATCATCTAATTGAGCAGTTCTATTGACATCACTACGGAAAACTATGTTTCCGTTAGTATTTATAGTAGTACTAGCAGGCGTAAATACATCATGTATATTCATTACTGCAGTTATTGATATTGTATTTGAACCTGTCATCGTTACTTGACCTATGTCGATAATTCCATCACCTGATATAGACTGTGCACCAGAACCTGAAAAAATAAGCTGCCCATCAGTTGCACCTATATATCCATCAGTTGAAAAATCACCTAAGACAGTGAGGCTATTATTAAGGAATAAACTATTTGCATTCCCTATAACTTGAAAATTATTAATTTGAGAATCCGTACCAATAATAGCTAATCCATTTATTACTTGTGCGTTTAGAGAACCGGTATCTGCGTTAGGAGCAAAAGGTGTCCATCCATTATCATAAATTAAAGTAGGCTCTTCAATAGCTATATTAAACGTTTGAGCATTCATTAATGTATTAGCATTACCTAACACAGTAAAGTCAAAGCTATCTGTAAGCATCATTTCAGTTGAATCGTGATTATAGACAATTCTATCATTATTAAGATCTGATTGTGTAAAAGTATCTCCTAAATTAAGAGCAACACTACTTAATTCTAGACCACCTTGTTTAGGTAATCGCGTAACAACGTAAACCATATTTGCGTTAGTCGTACCTGTTTGTTGAGTTCTAAGTAGAGTCTGATCGATTATTGAAGTTGCTCCATATGCCGTAGTTAATAGATTGTTTCTATTATTATCGATATCATTTACATATTGTAGTCTTCCACAAACAGTAACACTGAATTCATTAAAAGTACCACCTGTACCAGAAGTTCTATCTGTTGCCAACAAAACCCATTCTCCTTGAGCACTTAGCCCGTTAAATCTTGAAAAAGCCTGTCCAGGTCTTAAATTCCCGGTTAAAGCACCTGTATAACCAGGATTACAAGCAAAAGCTGCAGTTCCTTGATCACTAACAATCAAATCAAAATCTCTACCGGCAGCACATTCTCTATTATATACCTCTGAAAAACGGCCTGACGGTGAGCTTAACTGCATTTTGATATGTCCAGTATCATTATGATCTGCACGCATGTAAAAGCTTAAATTAGTAATCTCAATATCGTCGGGAACATTTACACGTGCACTTACTGCGTTAACATCTGTCTCCCAGATATTATCATTGTTTTCAAAGTATTCATTATCATAGACATTACAGACATCTTGAGCTGTCTGGAATGCAGCTATTGATGCTATTGATCCGGTAGCACAACCATTTGAAGGTGTTATCCTCCAATAATATATTTGAGAAGGATTAAGTGATGTAGTCTGTAATGATGTCTCATTAATAACTGTTGAACTTTCTATAATTGAAGAGAAATCAGACGTTGATGAAACCTCTACTAAATAGCTTGAAGCACTAGGTAAGTCTTGCCATTCTAATATAGGATTTGCGACCTGATTACCAGCACCATTTAATGGAGATAGGATTACAACCTCGCCTACACCATTATCAAATACTTTTAAGTTAAACTCTTCATCAATGGTAGCAGAGTTTGCAGTCGCAACTACTCTAAAGTTGTATAAATCTGCGTCTACTTGATCTGTTCCTGTTACTACTACATTTACCGCTGTAGAGCTTGATGCAGAAGAAGGATTAAAAGTCGCTGTAAGTCCAGATGGTAATTGTAAAGCACTAAATGTCACTACTTCATTAAATCCAGGTGCTGCATTATAGTTAAAACTAAAACTTGCGTCAGAAGGCTGACATGTAGAGATATCAACCGATGGAGCTGATAATTCAAATGTACCTTCTTTAATCTGGAAGTTTCCATTATTAACATTATAAAAATAATTATCTACAGCTTCTACCATTATTCTAGCATTCTCTGTTTTTGCGCCAACTGGGATATTTACTGTACTAGACCCAACATTAGGAACAGCTGAAGCAAGTGTAAATGGATAAGTGTATCCTCCGTCAAGTGATAATAGGATATTAACCTCAGTCGCTAGCTCTACTCTATTAGTACCTGAAACGTCCCAAGTAACAGTTTGATTTTCTCCCTCATACCATATATCGGTAAGGACTGGAGTATTTACCACAAATGCTCCTATTCCTTGAATATCACGAGGCTTCACAGCTACAGTACTTTGACTTGTCTGACCACCAAAAGGATTATTATCTCTAATTGTCACTATAAACGTCATATCCCTACCTACAGAAGAGATAGTTTCCCATTGATCATCTACACCATTTAATACCTCTTCAAGGTTTGGGAAATATCTAGTAGGATCTGCAGTACCAAATTTAGACCTAAACATAGGACCAGTAGTATTTGTTGATAATGGCGGCTGCGGAGAACCTGTAGCCGCATCTCCACCTGTATCTAATTGTTCCCAATTATAAGTGTAAATCTCACCATTATCTGGTGCTTGAGAAGAAACAGCAGTTAATTTAAATGGAGTTGAAACAGGTAAAAATTTATCTGCGAGCGTTACTGCGTTTGGTGCTGTAGGATTATTTGATCCTAAATTAATTTGATCATCACAAGTGTCACTTGCGATATTATTATGCATTTGCTGCAAACTAATAGCATGGAAGTATGCGTCACTGTTCTCTTGAACATTAGGAGCGCAAATCCCAGCATACCCCATGATTGTGCTAGCACTACCTGTTTCATATGGTGATGATGATGGTGAACCACCAAAACAACCATTATAGAAAGTATGTTCAGCACTAAATTGATGGCCTATTTCATGACATACATAATCGATATCAAATGGATCAAATTCTGGTGTTACAATTCCTGTAACTCCTCTACCTTTAGTACTTGCACAAGGACTTTGGCCAGCAATTCCACCACCACCAGTAGAAAAAACATGACCTATGTCATAACTAGCAGTCCCGATCCTATTATTGATGTTACTAGTGTTTGTCCCTAACATCTGAGAACCACTATAATTATCATAAGGATCTGCAAAACCTTGATTATTTTGATCATTGAAATAAATCAACCTATCATTATTTGCAACTAGTGTAAATCTAATCGACATTTCTTGCTCATAAACACTGTTGACACGTGCTAGAGTTACTATAATAGCCGCAAGAGCATCTGCCCTAGCATCTCCATTAGCCGCATTACCATCATCATGATAAGACGTATATTCTGATGTTGCTGCAATAGCGATTTCATACGTCCTAAAGGCTCTATCTCTAAATGCTTTAGTTTGAAATTCACTTATTTCTGGCATATTAGCATTATTAACTAATTCATCAGTATGACATTCAAAACTTAAATCCGTTCGCACTAAGTCACGACGGTTGTACACCATGATATCATCAGGCGTCACTTTAGAAAAAGGATCCATATATAGAATACTTTCTCCTGTAATTACACCTCTAAATCCTTGAGGCGTTATCGTAAAATATATTTTATTTAATGATGTACTAGAGTAACCGTAGTAAGAATGGATATCAGGAAAATCAGTCATTAACTGTGATTCCATCGCTCCAGCATCATATACATTAAATGTTTCGAATTGGTCATTACCTATCGGAAAATCTACCGCGATTGAAGCGCCACCTGAAAATCGATCTACAGCGCCTTCCAATTTTTGAACTAACACATCTGGATTGATATGGTATAAATCATAACTAGCAGGTTTTATCGGTCTTTGAGCATCTGTTAAAGACGGTAATCCGTCTTTAGAAAAGTTTTCCCATATCACGCCTTGACTATAAGACAATGATACAGAAAGAAATACAAGAATAAGTACTATTTTTTTCATGTTTAATCGTTTTTGGGAAGCACAAGTATGCGACACTAAAACGATAAAAACAACATTTAGACGATAAAAATGAATTTTAAAGTGTTTTTATTGCATTTCATCGATACAAAAAAAGCCACTTATAACAAGTGGCTTTAAAATATTTGCTTTCGCGAAAGCGTACTAGTATTCAGTCGATAACTAAAAAGCGTTACGTGCAGGATAATATGCACTTTCTTGTAGTTCTTCCTCTATACGCAATAACTGATTGTATTTTGCCATGCGATCAGAACGAGATGCGCTACCTGTTTTAATCTGACCAGTGGACAAGGCTACTGCTAAATCAGCAATAGTATTATCTTCAGTTTCTCCACTACGGTGAGACATTACCGATGTGTAGCCAGCTTTATGAGCCATTGTCACTGCAGCGATAGTTTCAGTAAGTGTTCCTATTTGATTCACTTTAATAAGAATAGAATTAGCAATACCTTCTTTAATTCCTCTAGAAAGTCGCTCTACATTAGTAACAAATAAATCGTCACCAACTAATTGAACTTTATCGCCTGCAAGATCTGTTAGGATTTTCCAGCCTTCCCAATCGTTTTCATCCATTCCATCTTCTATAGAAATAATTGGGTATTTTGTAGCCAGAGAAGCAAGATATTCTGCCTGCTCTTTACTAGACCTTATAACACCTTTATCTCCTTCAAATTTTGTGTAATCATACTTACCATCGACAAAAAATTCTGCAGCAGCACAATCTAATGCAATCATAACATCTTTACCTGCAGTGTAACCGGCATTATCAATAGCTTTAATAATAGTATCTAAAGCATCTTCAGTTCCATCTAAAGTTGGAGCAAATCCACCTTCATCACCTACCGCTGTACTTAGACCTCTTTCATGTAAAACTTTTTTCAAGTGGTGAAATATCTCAGTTCCCATTTGCAGAGCATGGCTAAAACTCTCAGCCTCTACTGGCATTACCATAAATTCTTGAAAAGCTATCGGTGCATCACTATGAGAACCACCATTGATAATATTCATCATAGGTACAGGCAATGTACATGCACTCATACCACCTATATATTTATATAAAGGCTGATTTAATTCAGCTGCAGCAGCTTTAGCACATGCTAGAGATACTCCTAATATGGCATTTGCACCAAGTTTTGCTTTGTTAGGCGTACCATCAAGGTCAATCATTAATTGATCAATATGCTGTTGATCAAAAACAGAAGTACCCATTAATTCAAGGGAAATTACTGTGTTTACGTTATTTACAGCATTACCAACACCTTTACCCATATAAGATTTACCGCCATCTCTTAATTCTACAGCCTCATGCTCACCTGTAGAAGCACCTGAAGGTACCGCAGCTCTTCCCATAATACCGTTAGAAGTAATTACATCAACCTCTACCGTTGGGTTTCCTCTTGAATCAAAAATTTGTCTTGCGTGTACGTCTATTATTGTGCTCATGCTATATGTTTTTTAGTTGTTTTAATTAAATCAATGAATTGGTCAAATAAATACGTTGCATCATTAGGGCCTGGACCAGCTTCTGGATGATATTGAACGGAGAAACAAGGTTTGTTTTTAATTTGTATACCTGCAACAGTATCGTCATTTAAATGCAGATGTGTTATCTCAATGTCGCTATTTGAAATTGCTTGAGACTTATTAATGGCAAAACCATGATTTTGAGATGTGATCTCGCCTTTTCCTGTAATTAAATTTTTAATTGGGTGATTGATTCCTCTATGACCGTTATGCATTTTATAAGTAGACACACCCATCGCGAGTGCAATCACTTGATGACCCAGACAAATTCCAAACAGTGGATTATTAGATTCTATAATTTGTTTTGCAGTTTCTATAGCCTTAACTAAAGGTTCCGGGTCACCAGGACCATTAGATATAAAATAACCATCTGGATTAAATGCAGCCATCTCTTCATAAGAAGAATTGTATGGAAACACTTTTATATAAACGTCTCTTGATGCTAAATTGCGAAGGATATTACTTTTTATTCCTAGATCGAGTGCTGCAACCTTAAATGTTGAATTTTTATCACCATAAAAGTAAGGCTCTTTACAAGATACTTTTGAAGCTAACTCCAAACCTTTC
Organism: Nonlabens ulvanivorans; assembly: GCF_000732625.1. Classification (GTDB taxonomy): domain Bacteria; phylum Bacteroidota; class Bacteroidia; order Flavobacteriales; family Flavobacteriaceae; genus Nonlabens; species Nonlabens ulvanivorans. Next base: position 239,862 of record NZ_JPJI01000023.1, on the reverse strand, counting down.
ATGGAAGGAACATTATTTAGTTTAGATTTTAAAGCTTCTAAATCATCCACATCAGTAGAGATAATGGCATTTTGTGCACCATGATCTCTAATATAACGAACCAAAGCTCTAGTGTCAACATCTGATAATATTACAAGTTTCTTTTCCTCTAAATATTTAAATAAATCTGATTGGGCAGCAGGCCTTGAAAACTCTTCAGAAAAATTCTTACATATTAGACCTGCTATTTTAACAGAATTAGATTCAGCATCATCATTAGTAACGCCATAGTTACCGATATGCGCATTAGTTGTCACCATAATCTGACCAGTATATGATGGATCAGTAAAAACTTCTTGATAGCCTGACATTCCAGTATTAAAACAAATCTCTCCAGTAGCAGTACCACCTTCACCAATTGCTTTACCATGGAATATTGTACCATCTGCTAAAAGTATAACAGCGTCTTTTTTATTCAAATAACTCATAATAAAAATTGTTTTTCAAAAATAATTTAAAAAAAAAGGACCAATGCGAAAGCATTGATCCTTTTATCTACATATTATCAAAGATATTACTCTTCTTCATTAGTATTGTCTGTTGAAGTTTCAACTGGAGCAGCAGTAGAAGATTTACTACGACGACTACGTCTAGTATTTTTCTTCTTACCTTCGTTAGGGCTGTAAATTTCATTAAAATCTACAAGCTCAATCATTGCCATATCAGCATTATCTCCTAAACGATTACCCAACTTAATAATACGAGTATATCCACCTGGACGATCAGCTACCTTAGAAGAAACGTCTCTGAATAACTCAGTTACAGCTTCTTTACTTCTAAGCTTAGCAAATACTAAACGACGATTATGAGTTGTATCTTCTTTAGATTTAGTAATTAACGGCTCTACAAACTGCTTTACAGCTTTAGCCTTTGCTACAGTAGTATTAATACGCTTGTGTTCAATTAATGAACAAGCCATATTTGCCAGCATTGCCTTACGGTGTGCTGTCTTTCTACCTAAATGATTAAATTTCTTTCCGTGTCTCATCTTATTTTGTTTCTTTAACTAGCCTAAACTAGTCACGGTCAAGTTTATATTTTGATAAATCCATACCGAAGTTAAGTCCTTTAACGTTCACAAGTTCTTCAAGCTCAGTTAAAGATTTCTTACCGAAGTTTCTGAATTTCATCAAATCATTCTTATTGTAAGAAACTAAATCACCTAGTGTTTCAACTTCAGCAGCTTTAAGACAATTTAATGCACGTACAGAAAGTTCCATATCTACAAGTTTAGTCTTAAGCAATTGTCTCATGTGAAGGCTTTCTTCATCATAAGTCTCTGTTTGTGCAATCTCATCAGCTTCAAGAGTGATTCTCTCATCAGAGAACAACATGAAGTGATGGATAAGTGTTTTAGCAGCCTCAGTTAAAGCCTGCTTTGGGTGTATACTACCATCAGTAGATATTTCAAAAACTAGTTTTTCATAATCAGTTTTTTGTTCTACACGATAGTTTTCAATACTATATTTTACATTCTTTATAGGAGTAAAGATAGAATCAATAGCTATTGTACCAATAGCTGCGTTAGGATTCTTATTCTCTTCAGCTGGAACATATCCTCTACCCTTCTCAATAGTTAATTCTAAATTAAGACTAACAGATGATTCTGTATTACAGATAACCATTTCAGGATTCAAAACCTGAAAACCTGAAATATACTTCTGCATATCTCCAGCGGTAAAAGTATCCTTTCCTGAGAAAGAAACATTTACAACCTCACTATCAACTTCATCAATCTGACGTCTGAATCTAATCTGCTTGAAATTTAAAATGATTTCAGTAACATCTTCAACTACTCCTTCGATTGTTGAGAATTCGTGATCCACACCTTCTATACGTATAGAAGTAATAGCAAACCCTTCAAGTGATGAAAGTAATACTCTACGAAGAGCATTTCCCACAGTAAGACCATATCCTGGCTCTAAAGGTCTGAATTCGAATTTACCTTCAAAATCAGTAGAATCAATCATGATTACTTTATCCGGCTTTTGGAAATTTAATATTGCCATAAGATTACTTTGTGGATTAATTATTATTTAGAGTACAATTCAACAATCAACTGTTCTTTAATGTTTTCAGGAATTTGCATTCTTTCAGGTACACTAACGAAAGTTCCAGACATGCTTGATTTATTGAATGTAATAAAATCGTAAACATGTTCATTACTGGATAAGGACTGATCAATAGCACTTAAAGATTTTGATTTTTCACGAACAGCGACAATATCACCAGGCTTCAATTGATAAGAAGGAATATTAACTAACTCTCCATTAACAGTAATATGTCTGTGTGAAACTAACTGACGTGCTCCACGACGAGTTTTTGCAACACCCATTCTGTAAACCACATTATCTAAACGTGACTCACATAACTGAAGTAATACCTCACCAGTAATACCAGTACTACGAACAGCCTTTTCAAACATTAAACGGAATTGCTTCTCTAGCACTCCATAAGTATACTTAGCTTTCTGTTTTTCTTTAAGCTGAACCGCATACTCTGATTCTTTTCCACGGCGTCTTGCGTTACCGTGCATACCTGGAGGATAATTTTTCTTCTCCAAAGCTTTACTAGGGCCAAAAATTGGTTCTCTGAATCGACGTGCAATTTTTGCCTTAGGACCTCTATATCTTGCCATTTTACAAAATTTATTGAATGATGTACTGTGAATTCAGGTCAATATCCTTCGACAGCCACATAACCACTCGTTATTAATAATTAATTAAACTCTACGACGTTTAGGTGGACGACAACCATTGTGTGGTAATGGAGTAACGTCAATAATTTCAGTTACTTCTATACCTGAATTGTGAATACTACGAATAGCACTTTCACGACCATTACCTGGACCTTTAACGTAAGCCTTTACCTTACGAAGACCAGCTTCATGTGCAACTTTGGATGCATCTTCAGCAGCCAATTGAGCTGCATAAGGAGTGTTTTTCTTAGAACCACGGAAACCCATCTTACCTGCAGATGACCATGAAATAACTTCTCCTTTTTTATTTGTCAAAGAAACCAATATGTTATTGAAAGAAGATGAAATATGAACTTCACCAACTGATTCAACAATTACTTTACGCTTTTTTGATACTGTTTTAGACTTTGCCATATCAATACTTATTATTTAGTTGCCTTTTTCTTGTTAGCAACAGTCTTACGTTTACCTTTACGAGTACGTGAGTTGTTCTTAGTTCTTTGACCTCTAAGTGGAAGCCCAGATCTGTGGCGAATACCACGATAGCAACCAATATCCATTAGACGCTTAATATTAAGCTGTGTCTCAGATCTTAATTCACCTTCTATAGTGAATTCACCTATGGCTGCACGAATCTTACCAATTTCATCATCATTCCAATCTGTCACCTTTTTATCTAAGCCAACACCCGTATCGATAAGAACTTGTTTTGCACGATTACGTCCGATACCGTATATGTAAGTCAATGAGACTTCTCCACGTTTATTTTTAGGTATATCTACCCCTGCAATTCTAGCCATAGCTTAACCTTGTCTTTGTTTAAATTTTGGATTCTTTTTGTTGATTACATAAAGACGACCTTTACGGCGTACAATTTTACAATCAGCACTTCTCTTTTTAATCGATGCTCTTACTTTCATATTAGTACCTATAAGTGATCCTTGCTTTCGTTAAATCGTAAGGACTCATTTCTAATTTTACTTTATCTCCTGGAAGCAACTTAATATAATGCATACGCATCTTTCCAGATATGTGTGCCGTTACTACGTGCCCGTTTTCTAATTCTACCCTAAACATTGCGTTAGACAATGCCTCTATAATGGAACCGTCTTGTTCTATTGCCGACTGTTTTGCCATTACGCTACTGCTTTTCTATTTTTACCTGTTTTAATTAAGCCATCATAATGACGATTTAACAAGTATGAATTTATTTGTTGCATAGTATCTATCGCTACTCCTACCATAATTAATAATGATGTACCTCCATAAAACAATGCCCATTGCTGTGTTACTCCCATAAGAGAAACAAAAGCTGGAAATATCGCTACTAAAGCAAGGAAAATGGATCCAGGCAAAGTAATTTGCGACATAATTTTATCTAAATAATCCGCAGTTTCTGTTCCAGGTCTAATTCCCGCAATAAAACCACCGTTTCTTTTTAAATCATCGGCCATCTTATTAGTAGGGACAGTTATTGCGGTGTAAAAATAAGTAAATATTATAATTAATAATGCAAAAACTAAATTATACCAAAAACCAAAAATATCACCGAAAGCAGTTTGAACTGTTGTAGCCCAAGAAGTATCTAGCTGACCTAAAGCTGCTGGAACAAACATAATTGCTTGAGCGAATATAATAGGCATTACACCAGATGCATTTAACTTTAAAGGAATAAACTGCCTAGATCCTTGTTCATTTTTTTCATAACCGCCTGATGCAGCTCGTCTTGCGTATTGTACAGGAATCTTACGAACAGCCATTACAAGCATAATACATAGCAAAATTACAACAAACCAAACTAATAACTCAACCAAAACTAACATGACACCACCAGTACCCGTGACTCTAGCAGCAAATTCTTGTACGAACGCCTGAGGTAATGTAGCTATAATACCAACCATAATCAACAGCGATATACCATTTCCAATACCCTTGTCAGTAATTTTTTCTCCTAACCACATCGCAAAAACACAACCAGTAACAAGAATAATAGTACTACTAACAAGAAAAAGATTCATATTATCAGGCATCAAATAGGCATCACTAGGAACACCTAAGGTACCAAGACTTAAAAGATAACTTGGAGCCTGAATTAAACAAATACCAATAGTTAACCATCTAGTAATTTGATTAATCTTCTTTTGACCACTAGCACCTTCTTTTTGTAGCTTCTGTAAATAAGGAATCGCAATCCCCATAAGCTGCACAACAATACTAGCCGATATATACGGCATTATACCTAAAGCAAACACTGACGCATTTGAAAAAGCACCACCGGTAAAAGCGTTAAGGACGAAACCAATACCACCACCCTCGAAATTTTCAGAGAAACTAGCTAGTTTACTTGAATCTATTCCTGGAAGAACTACTTGTGCACCAAAACGGTAAACAAGAAGCAAACTGAAAGTCATAATAATACGATCTTTCAGTTCATCAATTTTCCAAATATTTTTTAATGTTTCTATAAATTTCATCGATTAAGATTATAAGGTTTGTGCTTGACCACCAGCTTTTTCAATGGCAGCCTTTGCAGTTGCAGTAAACTTATGAGCACTTATGTTAATAGTAGCTTTCAATTCACCACGACCTAATATCTTAACTAAATCATTTTTATCGACAAGACGCTCCTCTATTAAATTCTCAATAGTAATTACATCACTCAAACGTCCTTCATCTACATAAGCTTGCAAAACATCTATATTGACACCTGCATACTCTTTACGATTGATATTTGTAAAACCAAACTTAGGAACACGTCTTTGTAAAGGCATCTGACCACCCTCAAAACCGATTTTCTTAGAATAACCAGAACGAGATTTAGCCCCTTTGTGACCACGTGTAGCTGTACCACCTTTACCAGAACCCTGACCACGACCAATGATCTTGGCAGATTTTTTAACTGAACCTGCAGCAGGTTTAAGATTATTTAAACTCATTTATTTTCTTTTTAAGCCTTCTCAACAGAGACTAAATGTTCAACTTTAGCAATCATTCCCTGAATAACAGGAGTATCATCATGCTCTACAACCTGATTCATTTTACGTAAACCCAACGCTTCCAGAGTACGTTTTTGTCTTAACGGTCTTTTAATTGCGCTACGCACTTTTTTTATTTTTAACTTTGCCATTATCGTATGATTAACCGTTAAATACTTTATCTAAAGAAACACCTCTTTGTTTCGCCACTGTATGAGCATTACGCAATTGCAACAGAGCATCGAAGGTAGCTTTTACAACATTGTGAGGATTTGAAGAACCTTGATTCTTAGAAAGAACATCATGTACACCCACAGCCTCAAGAACTGCACGAATAGCACCACCGGCAATTACTCCAGTACCTGTTGCAGCAGGAATTAATAAAACTCTTGCTCCACCAAATTTACCCTTTTGCTCATGTGGTATTGAACCTTTAACTAGAGGAATTCTAACCAAGTTTTTCTTAGCATCCTCAACAGCCTTAGAAATAGCCTCAGAAACCTCTTTAGACTTACCTAAACCATGACCTACTACTCCACTTTCATCACCAACAACGACAATCGCTGAAAATCCAAAAGCACGTCCACCTTTTGTTACCTTAGTAACACGTTGAACACCCACTAAACGATCTTTAAGATCAAGCCCACTAGGTTTTACTAATTCTACGTTTTTATATTTTTGGTACATTACTGTAATGTTTGTAATTAAAATTTAAGACCAGCTTCTCTAGCCCCATTAGCCAAAGACAATACGCGACCGTGATAAAGATAACCTCCACGATCAAACGATACCGTTTCAACACCAGCAGCTTTAGCCTTCTCAGCTACAGCCTTTCCAACCTCATTTGCTATAGAAATTTTTTCGCCATTAGACTTTAAATCTCTTGATGAAGCTGACGCTATAGTTACTCCATCTACGTCATTGATAACTTGAGCGTAAATCTCTTTATTACTACGGTACACCGATAAACGAGGACGTTCAGCTGTTCCCGAAATATTCTTACGAATTCTTCTGCGGATTTTATTTCTTCTTTCAGACTTTGAAAATGCCATAATATACTTATCTATTATGCTGATTTACCAGCTTTTCTTCTTAATTGTTCCCCCACAAATTTAACACCTTTTCCTTTATAAGGCTCAGGTTTTCTGAAAGATCTTATTTTTGCCGCTACTTGACCAACTAACTGCTTGTCAAAAGAAGATAATTTAATCTTCGGGTTCTTACCTTTCTCAGAAATTGTTTCTACCGTTACTTCCTTAGCTATATCCAACACAATATTGTGTGAATAACCTAAAGCTAGATCCAAGACCTGTCCTTGATTAGATGCTCTATAACCAACACCGACGAGTTCAAGCTCTTTAGACCAACCTTCAGAAACACCAGCAATCATATTAAAAACTAAAGACCTATATAATCCATGCTTAGCCTTATGATCTTTGGAATCAGAAGGACGAGTTACTAAAACTTCATCTCCTTCTACCTTAATGGCAACATCCGAGTAAACCTGAGTAAGCTTACCTAACTTACCTTCTACATTTATAACTCCGTTGTCAACCTTTACGGTAACACCAGCTGGAATTGCTACGGGATTATTTCCTATTCTAGACATATCTAATTTTTTAATATACGTAACAAAGAACCTCACCACCTACATTCTCTGTACGGGCTTGTTTATCTGTCATTACACCTTTACTAGTTGAAACAATGGCAACACCTAAGCCATTAAGAATTCTAGGTAACTCACCTGCACCAGCATATTTACGTAAACCAGGCTTACTTAACCTTTGGATATCCTTTATAACTGACTCCTTAGTTTCTCTATCATATTTCAAAGCTATCTTAATGTTATCCTGAGCTGAATGCTCTTCAAACTTATAACTTAGAATATAACCTTGATCAAATAAAATCTTAGTAATTTCCTTTTTTAACTTAGAAGCAGGAACATCAACAACACGGTGATTAGCACGTACTGCGTTTCTGATTCTAGTTAAATAATCTGCGATTGGATCTGTATTCATAATGCTATATTTAAGCTAATTACCAACTAGCTTTTTTAACTCCTGGGATTAAACCTTGATTTGCCATCTCTCTAAAAAGAACACGGGAAATACCGAACTGTCTCATATAACCTTTTGGCCTACCAGTAAGCTTACATCTATTGTGTTGTCTTACAGGAGAAGCATTTTTAGGTAACTTCTGAAGAGCTTCATAATCTCCAGCCTCCTTTAAAGCTTTGCGCTTGTCAGCGTACTTTGCAATTAGTGCCTCACGTTTGCGCTCACGCGCTTTCATTGATTCTTTTGCCATTGTATTAATCCTTTTTGAAAGGTAAACCAAGCTCACCAAGAAGAGACTTTGCCTCTTTATCAGTTTGCGCACTAGTAACGAATGTAATATCCATACCAGAGATTTTATTAACCTTATCTATATTTATTTCTGGAAAGATGATTTGCTCAGTAATTCCTAAATTATAATTTCCTCTACCATCAAAACCACTAGCTTTGATACCTTGAAAATCTCTAACACGCGGTAATGCAACCGTAACTAAACGATCTAGAAATTCGTACATACGCTCACCCCTCAACGTCACCTTAACACCTATAGGCATACCTTTACGTAACTTAAAGGAAGCAACATCTTTCTTAGAAAGCGTAGCAACAGCTTTTTGACCAGTAATTGTTGTCAACTCATCAAGAGCATAATCAATCAATTTTTTATCGGCAACTGCAGCACCAACACCACGGCTTAATACTATCTTTTGCAACTTAGGAATCTCCATTACATTATTGTAACCGAATTCCTCTTTTAAAGAAGCAGCAACACGCTCCTTATATTCTGTCTTGAGTCTAGGAATATATGCCATGACTAAATTAAATCGTTTGTTGTTTTAGCAAATCGAACCTTCTTATCACCTTCCATACGATAACCAACACGAGTTGTCTTACCATTATTGTCAATCAATGACAAATTAGAAATCTGCATTGGAGCTTCAATTTCTTTAATCCCACCCTGTGGATTGGTAGCGCTTGGCTTCTCATGCTTTGAGACCATATTCACACCTTCCACGATGGCTTTATTTTTGTCTTTAAAAATACGAGTAATAACACCTTCAGAACCTTTATGTTCTCCAGCAAGTACACGTACTTTATCTCCTGTTTTAATTTTTACCTTTACCATGATTGTAAATTATAATACTTCTGGAGCTAATGAAACTATTTTCATAAATTGCTTATCACGCAATTCTCTCGCAACCGGCCCAAATACACGAGTACCTCTCATTTCCGAGTTAGGATTCAATAACACACAAGCATTATCGTCAAATCGTATATAAGATCCATCTGGTCGACGCACCTCTTTTTTAGTTCTTACTACTACTGCGGTAGAAACAGCACCCTTTTTGATATTACCATTAGGTGTAGCTTCTTTAACAGAAACAACAATTTTATCTCCTACTGACGCATACCTTCTTTTAGTACCACCTAACACCCTAATACAAAGCACTTCTTTTGCTCCCGTATTATCAGCCACCTTAAGTCTTGATTCCTGTTGTAACATTACTTAGCTCTTTCTATAATTTCTACTAATCTCCAATTCTTAGATTTACTAAGAGGTCGAGTCTCCATGATACGTACCGTATCACCTTCATTACACTCATTTTTTTCATCATGAGCAACGTATTTCTTAGTCTTTAAAACGAACTTTCCATACATAGGGTGTTTTCTCTTCTTAACTTCCGCAACAACGATACTTTTATCCATCTTGTTACTTCTTACAACACCAATACGTTCTTTTCTTAAATTTCTAGTTTCCATAATGTTCGTCTACTGATTATTTATAGCCGTTTTAAGTCGAGCGATAGTTCTACGCAAATCCTTAATTTGAGAAGGATTATCTAGTGGGGACACTATATGCGTTCTCGTAAGATCTGCATAAACCTTCTGTGATTCTGCTAACTTATCACTAAGTTCAGCAGCAGAATAACCTTTTACCTCTGATTGTTTCATAACTACTTATTGTTCTTGAAAATCGCGAGCGACTATAAATTTTGTTTTAACTGGTAACTTTTGCGCCGCTAACCTTAGAGCCTCCTTTGCTGTTTCAAGTGGAACACCTGAAATTTCAAATAAAATTCTACCTGGCTTAACTACAGCAGCCCAATATTCTACCGCACCTTTTCCTTTACCCATACGAACCTCTAAAGGCTTCTTAGTTATAGGCTTATCCGGAAATATTTTGATCCATAAAGAACCCTCTCTCTTCATGTAGCGAGTCGCAGCAATACGCGCAGCCTCAATTTGACGAGAATTAATAAATTCTGAATCTAATGATTTGATACCAAACGTACCATACGCTAGCTGATTACCGCGTCCGGAATTACCCTTCATGCGACCCTTCTGCTGTTTTCTAAACTTTGTCTTTCTAGGTTGTAACATCTCTAGCTATTATTTTCTGCGACGACGATTTCCACCTCTGTTCCCAGAGCCGCCATCTGATTTACTTTGTTTCTTCGATAAACCTACTAACGGAGATAACTCACGCTTTCCATAAACCTCACCTTTCATGATCCACACCTTAACACCTAAGCGACCATAAGTCGTATGAGCCTCAACTAAAGCATAGTCTATATCAGCACGGAATGTAGATAAAGGAATTCTACCATCTTTGTAAGATTCAGAACGAGCCATTTCAGCACCATTCAACCTACCAGAGATTTGTATTTTAATACCTTCAGCATTCATGCGCATTGCAGCAGCGATAGCCATCTTTATTGCACGTCTATATGAAATTCTATTCTCAATTTGGCGAGCTACACTTGCTCCTACCAAAAAAGCATCAAGTTCAGGACGTTTAATTTCGTGAATATTAATCTGCACATCTTTACCAGTAATCTTCTTAAGCTCTTCCTTAAGACGATCCACTTCTTGACCACCTTTACCTATAATAATACCAGGTCTAGCAGTAGTTATTGTTACAGTTACAAGTTTCAAAGTACGCTCTATAATAACTCTTGAAACACTAGCTTTAGATAAACGAGCATGAATATACTTACGTATTTTATCATCCTCTGCAAGCTTGTCACCATAATCATTACCACCGTACCAGTTAGATTCCCATCCTCTGATGATACCTAAACGATTTCCTATCGGATTAGTTTTTTGTCCCATATCCTTTTTTAGTTAACCTCTGTATTATTAGTTTGACCTAACACAACAGTAACGTGATTCGATCTTTTTCTTATTCTATGTGCTCTACCTTGAGGCGCTGGACGCAACCTTTTCAACATAGACCCACCATCAACTCTTATCTCTTTAATAAAAAGACCAGCTTCAGCAACATCAGAATCTTCATTCTTCGCTTGCCAATTAGCTATAGCAGACAAAACTAATTTATCAAGTCTACGAGCAGCTTCTTTAGATGAAAACTTTAAAATATTTAAAGAATCCTCAACCTTTTTACCTCTGATAATGTCTGCCACTAACCTCATTTTACGAGGACTAGTAGGACAGTTGTTAAGCTTAGCAAATGCGACGCTCTTTCTCTCTTCCTTAAGCCTTTCAGCCATTTGTTTTTTACGAACTCCCATAGCTTAGATTACTTTTTTCCTTTGTTCTTAGCTCCTGCATGACCTCTAAAAGATCTTGTTGGAGAGAATTCACCTAACTTGTGACCAACCATATTCTCTGTTACATAAACAGGAATAAATTGCTTCCCATTATGAACACCAATAGTTTGCCCGACAAAATCAGGAGTAATCATTGATGCACGAGACCAAGTTTTAATAACAGTCTTTTTTCCGGACTCAACATTTTGAGCCACCTTAGTTTCCAACTTATGGAATACATAAGGTCCTTTTTTTAATGAACGAGCCATAATTATTTCTTTCTACGTTCTAAAATATATTGAGTACTAGCTTTATTCTTGTCACGAGTACGATAACCCTTAGCAGGTATACCGTTACGAGAACGTGGATGACCACCTGAAGACTTACCTTCACCACCACCCATAGGGTGATCGACAGGATTCATAACAACAGGACGTGTTCGAGGCCTTCTACCTAACCATCGTGATCTACCAGCCTTACCACTAACCACTAATTGATGATCGCTATTTGAAACAGCCCCAATTGTAGCTAAACACTCTTGCAAAACTAATCTTGTCTCACCAGAAGGCATTTTAACAGTTGCATACTTACCATCCCTTGCCATTAACTGAGCAAATGAACCAGCACTACGAGCAATAACAGCTCCCTGACCAGGATGCAACTCGATACAACTAATAATACTACCTAAAGGAATACTCGATAATTTCATAGCATTACCAACCTCAGGAGACACAGAGTCACCAGAAACTATATTCTGACCAACTTGCAAACCATTCTGAGCTATAACATAACGCTTTTCTCCATCTTGATAATTCACTAAAGCAATAAAAGCAGTCCTATTCGGATCATACTCTATAGACGCGATTGTAGCAGGCACTCCTTGCTTATCTCTTTTAAAGTCTATAATACGGTAGCGCCTCTTATGACCACCACCTTTGTAACGCATAGTCATACGACCACTAGCATTACGACCACCTGAACGTTTTTTCGGAGCGAGTAAACTCTTTTCCGGCTTATCAGTCGTTATGGCATCATAGCCATTAACAACTCTAAATCGCTGTCCAGGAGTAACAGGTTTTAATTTTCTAACTGACATCTTTTGTCTGTATTATTTATATATTACTATAAAGGTCGATGGTATCTCCATCTTGCAATTGTACAAAAGCTTTTTTACTAGCTTTAGTTTTACCAATTTGCATCCCTGATTTTGTAAACTTTGTTTTACGCTCAACACGTACATTCATAGTTCTTACCTTAGTAACAGTAACACCATATGTAGCCTCAACCGCATTTTTAATTTGAATCTTATTAGCGTTAGGCATAACCTCAAACCCATAACGATTCAATAACTCACTATCACTAGTAGCTTTTTCTGTAATGATTGGTTTTATTAAGATATTCATAGCCTATTTGCTTAAAGTTTCCTCGATTCCTTCTAATGAGCTCTCCAACACTACAACACTATTAGCATGTAAAATTTTGTAAGTGTTTAATTCTGAGTTAGTTACCACTTCAGAACCCTTGAAATTTCGAGAAGACAAATATACATTATTATTTGAACCACCCAACACAAAAAGAGATTTTTTATTATCTAATCCTAAAGACTTCAAAACATCTATAAAATTCTTAGTTTTTGGAGCCTCAAAATTAAAGTCTTCAACGATATGTAAATTACCTTCAGCCATCTTCTGACTCAAAACAGATTTACGAGCTAATCGCTTCTGACCTTTATTTAATTTAAAAGAATAATCTCTAGGAACAGGACCGAACATACGTCCACCACCTCTAAAAACACCTGACTTTATAGATCCAGCTCTTGCTGTACCAGTTCCTTTTTGCTTCTTAATCTTACGGGTACTACCAGTAATTTCAGCACGTTGCTTAGCCTTGTGAGTTCCTTGACGCTGATTTGCTAGATATTGCTTAACATCTAAATAAATCGCGTGATCATTAGGCTCAATTGCGAAAATGCTATCAGATAATTCAACCTGACGTCCAGTTTCTTTTCCTTTAATGTCTATAACTGATACCTTCATTACTTCTGTAAGATTACATAAGCATTCTTATGTCCAGGTACACATCCTTTAACCACTAAAAGATTTTTTTCCGGAACTACTTTAAGAACTCTTAAATTTTCAACTTTAACTTTTGTATTACCCATCTGTCCAGCCATGCGCATTCCTTTAAATACACGAGCAGGATAAGACGCCGCACCAATAGATCCTGGTGCACGTAAACGGTTATGCTGACCATGAGTGGCTTGACCAACTCCAGCAAATCCATGGCGTTTTACAACACCTTGGAAACCTTTACCCTTCGATGTTCCTGATACATCTATAAACTCACCTTCAGTGAATATATCAACAGAGATTGCATCTCCTAATTTGTAAACCTCATCAAAACCTTGAAATTCTACAACTTTTCTCTTGACACCAGTTCCCGCTTTCTTAAAGTGACCTTGAGCCGCTTTAGATGCGTTTTTGTCTGATTTGTCATCGAAACCAAGTTGAAGGGCAGCATAGCCGTCCACTTCTTCAGTTCTGACTTGGGTAACAACGCAAGGACCTGCCTCTATGATCGTACATGGCACATTCTTACCATTCTCATCATAAATGCTAGTCATTCCGATTTTTCTTCCTATTAACCCAGACATAATTATTATTTATTATATTAATGTTATTCATTAAATCACGCTTTCGCGAAAGCGTGATTTAATAAAACTTTTTTATTATACTTTAATCTCAACTTCAACACCACTTGGTAACTCCAACTTCATTAAGGCATCAATAGTTTTGCTAGATGAACTATAAATATCTAACAACCTCTTGTAAGAGCTTAATTGGAATTGTTCACGTGATTTTTTATTAACGTGAGGAGACCTTAATACTGTAAAGATTTTCTTGTGAGTTGGTAATGGAATTGGACCAGTTACCACAGCACCTGTACTCTTTACTGTTTTAACGATTTTTTCAGCAGACTTATCTACCAGCATGTAATCGTAAGACTTTAACTTTATTCTGATTTTTTGACTCATCTTTTGAAAATTAGTTTGTTGCACCTTTAGCTGCTGCGATTACTTCTTCACTAATGTTAGAAGGAGTTTCAGCATAGTGTGAAAATTCCATTGTTGATGTTGCACGACCTGATGAAAGAGTACGTAATGTAGTTACATAACCAAACATTTCAGATAACGGCACTTCAGCCTTCACAACCTTTGCACCTGCACGATCACCCATATCATTAACCTGTCCACGACGACGGTTTAAGTCACCTACAATATCACCCATATTTTCTTCAGGAGTAATAACTTCAAGTTTCATAATAGGCTCAAGTATAACAGCTCCAGCAGATTTTGCAGAGGCTTTATAACCCATTCTAGCAGCTAATTCAAAGGAAAGAGCATCAGAATCTACTGGGTGGAAAGAACCATCCGTAAGAGTAACACGCATACTATCCATCTCAAAACCTGCAAGAGGTCCTGCCTTCATAGCTTCACGGAAACCTTTCTCAATAGCAGGGATAAATTCCTTAGGAACGTTACCACCTTTAATCTTATTAATAAATTGTAACCCTTCTTCTACTTTACCTTCTTCATTTTCTTCAGCAGGCTCGATAGTAAAAACAATATCACCAAATTTACCACGTCCACCAGATTGCTTCTTATAAGTCTCTCTGTGATCTGCAGCTCTTGTAATAGCTTCCTTATATTCAACTTGTGGCGCTCCTTGATTAAGCTCAACCTTAAACTCGCGACGCATACGATCAACGATGATATCTAAGTGCAACTCACCCATCCCAGAAATAATTGTTTGGCCAGAAGCCTCATCAGTTCTCACTTGGAATGTTGGATCTTCCTCCGCTAGTTTAGCTAACGCCATACCCATCTTATCAACATCTGCCTTAGTTTTAGGCTCAACCGCAATACCAATTACCGGATCAGGGAAGTCCATAGATTCCAAAACAATAGGATGCTTCTCATCCGACATTGTATCACCAGTTTTAATATCTTTAAAACCTACTGCGGCACCGATATCACCTGCCTCAATAAAGTCAATAGCGTTCTGTTTATTAGAGTGCATCTGATAAATACGAGAGATACGCTCTTTTTTACCTGAACGATTATTCAAGATATAAGATCCAGCATCTAAACGACCAGAATATGCACGGAAGAAAGCTAAACGACCAACAAAAGGATCAGTAGCAATCTTAAATGCTAATGCAGCAAATGGCTCTTTTACATCAGGTTTACGTAATTCTTCTTTTTCAGTATCTGGATTGATTCCTTTGATACCTTCTTTATCCGTAGGAGAAGGTAAATAACGACAAACAGCATCTAATAAAAACTGAACACCTTTATTTTTGAATGCAGAACCACAAATCATAGGGATGATAGACATATCCATCACAGCAGCACGAAGAGCAGCATGCACTTCATCCTCAGTAATAGAGTCCTCATCTTCCATGAATTTCTCTAATAAATTCTCATCGTAAGCAGCAACCTCTTCAATAAGAAGTGCACGATATTTCTTAGCCTCTGCCTTCATATCCTCAGGGATATCAATCACATCAAATGTTGACCCTTGAGTATTATCATGCCATACAATAGCACGGTTTTTAACTAAATCTACGATACCTTTAAAATCCGCTTCATCTCCAATATTTAAAACAATCGGCACAGCGTTTGACTTCAACATATCCTTTACTTGCTGACATACAGCAAGAAAATTAGAACCTTGACGATCCATTTTATTCACGAAACCAATACGTGGAACTTTATAATTATCAGCAAGTCTCCAATTAGTTTCTGATTGAGGCTCTACACCATCAACAGCACTAAATAAGAATACTAAACCATCAAGAACACGTAAAGACCTATTTACTTCTACAGTAAAATCAACGTGACCAGGAGTGTCTATAATATTAAAATGATAATCTTTAGTTTCTGGTAGCGGCTTTGCATTTTCTAAAGGAAACTTCCAAGTACAAGTAGTAGCAGCAGATGTGATAGTAATACCACGCTCTTGCTCCTGCTCCATCCAGTCCATAGTCGCAGCACCATCATGAACCTCACCGATTTTGTGAGAAACTCCAGTGTAATAAAGAATACGTTCCGTAGTAGTAGTTTTTCCTGCATCAATATGAGCAGCAATACCTATATTTCTTGTGTATTTTAAATCTCTAGCCATTATTTCTTAGAATCTAAAGTGAGAGAATGCCTTGTTTGCCTCGGCCATCTTGTGAGTATCTGTCTTCTTTTTAACAGCAGCACCTTCTTCTTTTGAAGCAGCTAGGATTTCAGAAGCTAATTTTTGAGAAAAACTTTTCTCATTACGCTTACGTGAATAACCTATCAACCACTTCATAGCAGTAGATATCTTTCTGTCTGGACGAATCTGCATTGGAATTTGAAAAGTAGCTCCACCAACACGGCGACTACGTACTTCAACATGAGGCATTACATTTGATAATGCATCTTTCCATAATTCAAGCGCGGTTTTCTCGTCGTCTTGTTTTTTCTCTTCTACAATGTCAATAGCATCATAAAAAAGTTTAAAAGCTGTTGACTTCTTTCCGTGTAACATCATCATGTTCACAAAACGGGTCACTAGCTGGTCTTTAAAACGTGGATCCGGAAGGATAGGACGTTTCTTGGCCTGTCTTTTTCTCATTTCTTCTCTTTGAGTTGTTAATTAAAGCTCACAAACTGAGTATAGCTTGTTAACTTAAAAAATTTTACTTCTTAGGGCGTTTTGCACCATACTTAGATCTACGTTGTGTACGGCCTGCAACACCCGCTGTGTCCAGTGCACCGCGCACTATATGATATCTAACTCCTGGCAAATCTTTTACCCTTCCACCTCTAACCAATACTATCGAGTGCTCTTGTAGATTGTGTCCTTCTCCTGGGATGTAAGCATTCACTTCCTTACCATTGGTAAGTCTAACCCTTGCCACCTTTCTCATTGCTGAGTTAGGCTTCTTAGGTGTAGTTGTGTAAACACGAGTACATACTCCACGACGTTGAGGACAAGAATCTAAAGCAGCCGATTTACTCTTCTTGGTTATTTTGGCTCTTCCTTTACGTACTAATTGTGAAATCGTTGGCATATTGTTTTACGCTAATAAATTAATCCCCTATTTTAGGGTCGGCAAAGGTATAAATAAAATTGAGTTATTCAAACCTCAGTTTCAAGTTTTTACAATATCTTTTTCCTAACAGACAAGAAACTCACATTTAAAGACGTTATTTTACCATATCGTTATCTATAAAACCTGTTTTTTTGAATAAGAAAATCGTCCTTATTATTTATCTACTATCTTTCTGTAATAGCACTGCACAAACATTGCTATTGGAATACAAGGCAAGCCAAACCAGCGAACAAACAATCTTAGACAGCATTTCCAAAAATAAATCTTTCCCAAATTTTAAAGCCTTAAAAAAATATAACGACAGCTTAATCAACCAACTTAATCAAAAAGGCTATGTAAACCTACTATCCCAGCCTCTTCAAAAAACAGATGAATTTAAGTACCAACAAAAAATAGAACTCAATAAAAGAGTTAAGACAATCGAAATTATCGCAAATCCTTTAAACAAAGAAATAGATAGTTTAGTTGAGGTAATGCTTTCGCGAAAGCGTGGTAAAAATTTTTACAACTTTGAAGAAGTCGAAGAGAAACTAAAAGAACTACATCGTTTTATTTCTAATAATGGATTCTCATTTCTAAAGATTCAGGCAAATGAATTTGAAACAAAAGGAGAAGACACTATCTCCCTTAATATAAATCTATCAATTAATAAAAAAAGAAAAATAGATAAAATAATAATTAAGGGTTATGATCAATTCCCTGAGAAATACATAAGTAAAATTACAAATCAGAATCTAGTATTCAATCAAAGCAATATTGTTAAAGTTAAGTCAGCATTTAAGCAGATACCTTTTACCACAATAGTCAAAGAACCTGAAATACTTTTCAAAAAAGATTCAACGTTCGTATATATTTATTTAAAGAAAAAAAACAGTAATTCAGCAGATGGATTAATAGGGTTTAATAATTCTGATAACGGTAAATTAGAACTCAATGGGTATATAGATTTAACATTATACAATAACCTAAACAACGGTGAAAAATTAACAATTCTATACAGAGGTGATAATGATGACCAAACCAGATTAGATATTAACACGGAGTTCCCATATATACTAAAATCAAATTTAGGGATAACTGCTGGGCTAAATTTACTTAGAAGAGATAGCACCTACCAAAACACAACGATCACTACAGGGCTTTTTTATGCATTAACGCCACAAATGAATATCGGATTATCTTATAATAAAAAGAACTCGACAGTACAAGAAATCAACATCACAAACAACAATAGCAAAAGTGACAATCTCGTTTTAAACTTAAACCATCAAAAACCTGCTAAAGAGGATATTTTTTTGAGCGATATCTTAACAGAAATTCAGATTAGTATCGGTAATCGAACAATAGAGTCTAAAACAAATAGACAAACACTTATCACTTCAACTATTCACAAAAACTTATACCTAAATAAAAAGCAAAGTATTCATCTAGAAAATCACATTAAATTTCTAGGAAGCAGTAATATCTTATTTAACGAACTCTTTCAAGTCGGTGGCTCTAATAGCATAAGAGGATTTAATCAAAACAGTATAGATACTTCTTCTTTTCTCTCACTGAACACAGAGTACAGACACAGAATAAGTAGCGGAATTTATCTACACAGCATCTTGGATTACGCTATTTTCGAAGAATACACTACCAATAAAACGCAATATATATATGGAATTGGATTTGGTGCCGCAATTTTAACACAGTCAGGAATTTTAAAATTAAGTATCGCGAATGGCACTTTCTCTGGAGCTAACATGGACTTTTCCAGCACAGTAGCACATTTAAACATGCAAATAATATTTTAGAATGTTACCTAAATGTTAACTATCACTTAAATAATTGCATAATTTGATAGGATAAAAGTTGTTTTATTAACTATTATTTGTGACTTTTGGCTTTGGCTAATTCAAATAAATCAAAAATGAAAACAAAATTAAATGGAATTTTAACGCTGTTCTTAGCGTTAGTTGTGCAATTTGCTATTGCACAAACAGTGACCGGTAAGGTTACTGATGCATCAGGAGAACCTGTTTTAGGAGCAACCGTGCTCGTAAAAGGCAGTAGCAATGCTACCACAACAGATTTTGATGGTAACTATTCAATTAGTGCTGTTGCAACTGATGTATTAGTATACTCCTTTGCTGGGTACACACCTCAGGAAGTACCTGTAGGAGACCGCAGTGCGATAAACATTGTAATGGAAGAGGCTCTAGATGCTGTCGTTGTACAAGCTTATAGGACTGCATCAGTTGCAAAAAGTAACGTAGCTGCAACAACTATAACTAGTGATGATATAGTTGACAGACCTAACGCATCAGTAATTCAGAGGTTACAAGGTCAAATACCAGGACTTACGGTTCAAACAAACACTGGTCAACCAGGTGCTAACTCTTTAATCCAATTAAGGGGTATTAGTTCTATAAATGGTAATACAGAACCATTGATAGTGGTTGATGGTGTGCCAGTTGATGAGGATGCCTTTAGAACATTTAACCCAAATGATATTGAGACTACTACTGTTCTTAAAGATGCTGCGGCAACTGCAATTTACGGTAACCGTGGTGCAAATGGTGTAATAGTTATTACAACAAGAGGTGGTAAATATAACTCACCTTTAACAGTTAATTACTCAGCACAAACTGCGTTTACTGAACTTATTGACACTGATTACAACTTGTATGATGCGCAAGGCTATTTATCTTTAGAGAACAGAAGAGGTACTGGTCGTGGAGCTACACTTACACAAGCAGAAATTGATGCATTTGATGTAAACACAGATTGGAGAGATACTTTCTTTAGAACTGGGGTTTCACAACAACATAACTTATCATTACGTTCAGGTGGTGAAAATCTAACTCAATTTACATCGCTAAATTACACGAAACAAGAAGGATCTTTACTTGCCAGTGATTTACAACGTATGAATTTAAGAACTAACATTTCTGGAAAATCGGATAATGGTAAATTTAACTTCAGCACAACTGCTGCATTAGGTTTCTCTAAGAACAATTCTCAAACTGAGCCAGAAACTAGAAACAACGCGATTTACTTTAATTCTATTTTCAATGCTAACAATGGTCTACCTTATTTCGACCCTAACAACATTGATGTAGAATTAGAAAACTGGGTTAACTCTTTACAGGCAATATATGCTCCATACGTAACGTTAGATAACGTAAGAATGAATGGTAACCGTGAAGATGAAATCAAACTTATCTTAGGTGGTGATGCATCTTACAAGATTACGGACAAGCTTACTGCTCGTTACAGAATTGGTGTTGATTACACTAGTGAAGTTGGATTACGTTATGCTGATCCAAGATCTGGACTAGCAAGAGTAAGAGCTAGCTTTATAGGACCGGATGAAGTTGAAGGTTTCCAAAATGAATCTTACTTCAGAGATTTCCGTTTCAATTCAAACATTAACTTAGGTTATGCAACGAAATTTGGTAAAGGAGAAACCGATAGAGAAAAGAAACACAGTTTCTTAGCAAACATCTATTTAGAATATGTAAAAGCACATTTTAAGAGTTTCAACTTCTCTCAAACTGGTTTAGACCCTAGAACTTTCTCGCCTGGTAATGATGGTGGAGCGTTCATATCTGACAACCTTGATAATGACGAATTTGTACCAACTGTAGGTTCAGCTAAAGCTAGTACTGGTTTATTCTCTTACTTTGGTGAAGTAGATTACGATTATGACGAAAGATTTGGTTTTACTGGAACATTAAGGAGAGATGCATCTTCTCGTTTTACGGAAGATAATGCATGGGGTACATTCTGGTCTGTAGCAGGTAGATGGAACTTACA
Organism: Nonlabens ulvanivorans; assembly: GCF_000732625.1. Taxonomy (GTDB): domain Bacteria; phylum Bacteroidota; class Bacteroidia; order Flavobacteriales; family Flavobacteriaceae; genus Nonlabens; species Nonlabens ulvanivorans. Next base: position 218,597 of record NZ_JPJI01000023.1, on the reverse strand, counting down.
TAAAGAGAAGTTCATGGAAAACGCTACTTTCATTAACTCTTTAAAATTAAGAGCTTCATATGGAACAACTGGTAACGACCGTATCTCAAGTACTTATTATGGTGCTTTAAATAATACAAGAACGTTATTTGGAACTGGTATCTCTTATGCAGATAACCAAACATTTGTTAGAACTCAATTAGGTAACACTGATTTGAGATGGGAAACTATTAAGCAAGCAAACGTAGGTATCGAATTTGCAATGTTAGATAGTAGATTAAGAGGAACGTTAGAGGTTTATGACAAGAAAACTGAAGATTTATTCTTTAGTCGTTTTGTATCTCTTGTAAATGGTGTTAGTTCACAAAACGCTAACTTAGGTGATATTCAAAACCGTGGTGTTGAACTAGGGATCTCATATGATGTATTAAGAGCAAATAACAAAGATCAATTAGGTGTTAATGTATATGCTAACGTAAATTATAACAGAAATAAAGTTCTTTTTGTTGATTTACCTGATGGATTACAAGATAATGGAACTAATGTTATTCAAGTTGGTGAGCAAATCAATGAATTCTTTGTAGTACCTTATTTAGGAGTTAATCCTGCAAACGGTAACTTATTATTTGAAGACATTAACGGTAACCCAACAGAAGCACCTACTCTAGCTGACAGAAGACTTACAGGTACAGATAGTGCTCCAGATTTTCAGGGAGGTTTTGGTATCAATTTAGATTACAAGAATTTCTTCTTTGAAACTCAATTTAACTTCATGACAGGATTATCGCGTTTTGATTTTAATCAACAAGATTACTATGACATCACTAGTTTAGGTCTTTACAACTTATCTGCAGATTTAGAAAGAGCTTGGACTCCAACTAACAGAATTACAGATATCCCTTCTTTAGACGCTACTAACTCTGATCCAGGTGTAACATCTGACAGATTCTTAAAAGATTCAGATTTCTTAAGATTGAGATTTGTACAATTAGGTTACAACTTAGACCAAAAATTATTGGACAAAACATTCTTATCTTCAGGAAGAATTTATGTGAATGCTGAAAATTTAATCACGTGGAGTGAATGGTTAGGTAGTGATCCAGAAAGTCAAAGACTATCAGAATATAATAGATACCCTACTCCAAGAACAATTAGTGTTGGATTAGATCTTAACTTCTAAAATAAAAAGCAATGAAAAAAATAATAATTATAATAGCAGCTGTATTTGCATTATACAGTTGTGAAGACGCAACAGACATAGTGCAGCCAAGTGAATTTGGTTTTGATGCAGCGTTTCAAAATGCACAAGACGTTAAAACAGCTGTATATGGAGTTTACGGAGCTGTTAACTCTACATCTGAAATACAATTTGCAACTCAGGTTACGGATGAATGTAGTTTAGGTTCTGCTGGTAACAATGGAAGTGATACTCACAGATTACAGATTAATGTAAACAACGGTTTTGCTAACGCAATTTGGGCAAATAACTATGCTGCAATTTTAAGAGCAAACATTCTGTTTGAAGGAGCTGCCTTAGTTACTCCTACTGAACCTGCAGATGTGGCTTTATACAATGAAGCATTAGGTGAAAACTATGCTTTAAGAGCATATGCATACAGTAAATTACTAACACACTTCGCTGAAGATTTAAATGACCCTAATTCATTAGGAGTAATTCTAATCGACTTTGTACCAAGTGTAGAGACTAGACTACCTCGTAGCAGTGTACAAGATGTTGTTGATTTTATTAACAACGACTTACAAGAAGCTGAAAACCTTCTTACAACTGCGGGAACTGGATATAGCCCAATTTTTGTATCTGTAGATTTTGTTAGAGCTTTAAGAGCAAGAGTTAATGCTTATGTAGGTGACTACGGAACAGCTACTACTTATGCAAACGCAGTATTAGGTAATTTCACATTACCAACAACAGCGAGTGAGGCTGACTTCAGAACGATATGGCAAGATGTAGCTGGTGCAGCTGAAGCTAATGAAGTGATTTTCAAATTTGACAATACTTTAGCTGTTGGTAGCAGTATGGGACAAATCTGGAACACAAACTTAAGTGATGCAACTGGGTCTCCTTTATATGAAGTAAGTAGAAACTTATATCAGACGTTAGAAGATAATTCTACAAACTTTGGTGATATTAGAAGAAACATTTGGATTGATCCATCATCTACCATCGTAGCTGATTATCCTAACGACCCTAATCCACAACAAAACGATCGTATCGTAGTAGACAAGTATCCTGGAGATCCAGCTTTACCTGGATTAACTGGTGGTTTAACGAATGATCAAAAAGTTTTCAGAACTGTTGAAATGCATTTCATACTTGCTGAAGCAGCTGTAGTTAATGGTGATTTACCAGGAGCTGCTGCTCAAATAAAAACAGTACGTGATGCAAGGTATACGAATCAACAAGCAGCACCTGTATACGCAAGTGCTCAGGCTGCATGGGCAGATATCTTAAATGAACGTAAAATCGAATTATTTGCTGAAGGACATAGATTTGCTGATGTTAAAAGATTGGGTGCATTAGCGAATCAAGGTTATGATCGTAATGAAACTGATTGTTCATTATATCCAACACCAGAATGTGATCTTGGATTCTCAGATGTAAGAACTCAATACTTACCTATTCCGGCGGCTGAATTCCAAGGAAATCCTGGTATCCAACAAAATCCTAATTTTTAATTTTTAACATCTCATAAAATGAAAAATATATTTAAATATTTAGGGGTAGCACTAGCTATTTTAATGGTTTCCTGTGAAGCAGATCCGTTAATTTATAATGGAAACAACAATCCATTAATATCTTTTAGCTCTCCTAGTTACAACCTAGAAATTGTAATTGACGCAACTGGTAGTCTTGACGTTCCAGTAAACTCATCTAGTTTATCTTCAACTGATAGAACTGTCGGTGTAGAAGTGATTGTAGATGACACTACAGCCTTAGCGGGATCTTATTCAGTTCCTGCAACAGTAACAATTCCTGCAAATGAATACTCTGGTATACTAACTATTGACGGAACTGACATTGCTGGTGTAGATACAAGCGCGTTGACTTTAGTAATTGGATTGACACCAGGTAGTGGTTTTACAACAGGACCTAATGCTACTATAAGTGTTTTTCAAGTATGTCCAGTTGATCCAGCTTTCTTCACGGGAGATTATCAAATGACACATCTAGTTTTTAATGGATTTGGTGTTCCTACATTTGGTTTTGGTACTGTTGTAACTCTATCAAATTCAGGAGGAACTTCAAGAACTTTCCCTGCACCGTATGCACCAGACTTAGGTTCTTTTAGTGCCGTAACTTGGGAATTTGGTTTATCTTGTAATGAGGTAGTTTGGACTGCAACTCAAGACTCAGGTATTGGATGTGCTGCTACTCCAGCAAACATTGAATTAAGTACTGCAGATGCTGCATTTGGAAATGGGGCATATGATCCATTAAATGATGCTTCCTTTACTATGAACTTAGTTGATGATGATGCTGATGACTGTGGAGCAAGAACTAATGTTTCAATTCTTATGACCAAAATCTAGTCTAAGATTTATATCAATCAAAACGCCTCAACCATTGGTTGGGGCGTTTTTTATTTACATACATTTGCAACATGGAAAAGACTACATACATTTACGGTTTAAGAGCGATTATAGAAGCCATCGAAAGTGGACAAAACTTAGGTAAAATCTATTTATTACGTGAAGCTGAAGGTGTTTTAATGGGACAACTTAAAACACTTGTTAACAAGCATAAAATCACTAATTCATTTGTACCTGTAGAAAAACTAGATAAAATATCCAGCTATGGAAATCATCAAGGTGCTGTAGCCTCTATTTCTCCGGTGGATTTTGCATCATTAGAAGATATACTAGAAAAACGTAATGTTGAATCCAAAGAAATATACCTATTACTAGATGGTGTAACGGATGTACGTAATTTTGGTGCTATTATTAGAACCGCTGAATGTACTGGTGTTAGTGCTATTATTATAGGAGAAAGCGGCTCTGCTCCGATTAATCCAGCAACAATTAAAACAAGTGCTGGAGCTGTTTTTAATATTCCTATTTGTAAAGTAGCACATATAAAGGATGCGGTATTCCTAATGAAGGCATATGGAATAACAACGATAGGTGCGACTGAAAAATCAGCTAAAGTAATCTATGATGTCGATCTTAACCATTCAATAGCACTAGTTATGGGAAGTGAAGACCGTGGTATTAACCCTTCAACATTAAAGGTAATTGATGAACCAATCAAACTACCTATGAAAGGTGATATTGCATCACTCAATGTATCTGTTGCCTGCGGAGCTATACTATATGAAATTGTAAGACAGCAAGGATAAGGTAACTCCTATTCTTCCTCTTCTAATTCAAAAAAATTACCATCCTCATCAAATTGACGCATGAAAGGATCGTCGCCGGCATTAAAATCTGCGGTTTCCCATTGATATTTCTTTTTTTCAGGCAACTTATTTTTAGTAATAATGGCAAGTAGTAAACCTACTACTCCACCGCTTAAATGACCTTCCCAAGAAATGCCTGTTTTTAATGGTAAAACATACCATACCATGCTACCATAAAAAAAAGCAACTACAAAACTTAAAGCAAGCATTCTATAATGCTTTGTGAATACTCCTTTAAAAAACAAAAAGCTGGCTAATAAATAAATCAAACTACTCGCACCAATGTGATATGATGGCCTACCGATTACCCATGTCATAATACCACTGAAGAATAAGCCTAACAATAAAACCTTCAAACTTATATTTCTGTAAAAATAGCATAGTCCTGTAATCAAGACCAATGACGGTATAGTATTACTCCATAAATGCCCAAGATCTGCATGAATAAATGGACTAAAAACAACACCTTTTAATCCACTCAATTTGCCAGGTCTTATACCTAAATCTGTAAAGTTGAAATTGTATTTAACTTCAATAGTATAGATGAACCATATTGCAATGGTGAATACTAATGCCGGCAATACCGTATAAATGTCAAACTTAAAATATTGATAATCTTTCACTATAAAAGGATATCAAGAACATGACCAAATACGAATGTGGAAAAAGTGTCATGACATTATAGTTTTAGGATTTAAATTATAATAAATAAATATAGCTATACCTATCTTCGTAATATGCATAACTCACCTCTTGCCGAACGTATAAGACCTCAGAACCTAGATGATTATTTAAGCCAAAGTCATCTTATAGGGAAAAAAGGTACTTTGAGACAACATATTATTAACGGTACTATACCTTCATTGATTTTATGGGGACCACCAGGAACAGGTAAAACAACACTGGCTAACATAATCGCACAAGAAAGCAAAAGACCGTTTTACACTCTCAGCGCTATAAATAGCGGTGTAAAGGATGTCAGAGAGGTAATTGATAAAGCTAAAAGCGCAGGCGGCTTATTTACCGCAAAAAATCCAATACTCTTTATAGATGAGATCCATCGTTTTAGCAAGTCACAACAAGATTCTTTACTGGCAGCTGTAGAGAAAGGTTGGGTCACACTAATAGGCGCAACAACTGAGAACCCGAGTTTTGAAGTTATACCTGCCTTATTATCCAGATGTCAGGTTTACGTATTAGACGCTTTCGCGAAAGCGGACCTCGAGCAATTATTGCACAGAGCCTTGAAGGTAGATGAATTATTAAGTAAAAAAGAAATTACCATTAAAGAAACGGAGGCATTACTCCGCATCAGTGGTGGCGATGCGAGAAAGCTTCTCAATATTTTTGAGTTAGTAATTAATAGTCAACCATCTGGACCTATTGTAATTAATAATGAATTAGTATTTGGACAAGTACAATCTAATCCGGCGCGATACGATAAGACTGGTGAACAACATTATGATATTATTAGTGCTTTTATAAAATCCATAAGAGGTAGTGACCCTAACGCATCAGTTTATTGGCTAGCTAGAATGATTGAAGGTGGTGAAGATTTAAAATTTATAGCTCGTCGTATGCTTATCCTCGCTAGTGAAGATATAGGAAATGCAAACCCGACTGCTTTAATCATGGCTAATAATACTTTTCAAGCAGTTTCAACCATAGGATATCCTGAATCTAGAATCATTTTAAGCCAGTGTGCTATTTACCTTGCGACATCAATAAAAAGCAACGCTTCTTATCTAGCAATAGGACAAGCACAACAAATTGTAAAGCAAACAGGCGACCTACCTGTTCCATTAGGACTAAGAAATGCGCCGACTAAGTTAATGAAAGAACTAGGATATGGTCAAGAATATAAATACGCTCATGATCATCCAGGTAATTTTGCACAATTCGACTTCTTACCTACTGAAATAAGTGGAATGAAAATTTTTGAACCTGGTAGTAATCCTAGAGAACAGGCTCAAAGAGAATTTTTACAAAAACGCTGGAAAGATCATTATGATTACAAGCCTAGTAAAGGCTGAATTGACAATAAATCATGAACGACAATTTCATTTTTTGGAATTGGTTGATTTGTTGTATGAAACCATATAGTCTTGATACCAACCTGTTGTGCACCTAAAATATCTGCTGCATAACTATCTCCTATCATGAGACTGTTCTCAATGCTTGCTCCTGCCATTTCTATCGCCTGATGAAATATTTGAGGAGCTGGTTTTTTGTATCCAGCAGCCTCTGCCGTTAACACAATATTGAAATAATCATTTAATCCTGCTTTATCAATCTTATTTTGCTGAACACCGTTAAATCCATTAGTTATCAAATGCATTTCAAATTTACCTTTAAGACTATTTAAAAGATCTATACAACCTGGAAAAAGGTGATTATTATTAGGTAAGTATTGAATATATAAATCTGCAAAAAGATCAATTTGCTTATCCTCTAAGGGATAATTACAAGCATCAAAAGCAGTTTTTAATCGCTGATAACGTAACTCTTCTTTAGTTATCAAATTTTCTCTAAATTTTCTCCAAAAATCTAAATTTAGAGGTTCATAAACTTTTATGAACGCATCTAAATCAAGCTTAACATCATGCTCTTGAAAAATCTGTTGGTATGCTAACTTACTATTTAAATCAAAATCCCATAATGTATGGTCGAGATCAAAAAAGATGTGCTTTATATTTTTAAACATGATATGCTAATAGTTTTTTAATAATTGTATAAATATGTGATCGTTTTTTCAAGTCAAATTGATCATTGTCAAAGATGATTATAAAATTACCAGTTGCAACATCTGCATATCTTAATAGTTTATCTATAATTGCTTGTTGTCCATTAAGCATGAAATGTTCTATACTCCTATAATGTATGGCATACGGGTATACACGTAATGGTGTTTGAACCTCATAATCTAGGTCATAAAAATAAAACGAGTGACTTGTACTAGCTCTATAGCCAGGTATATTAGTATAACCCATACTATAATCTTCGATAGTATCCATATCTACCAACTGCTTATAATGTCCAGGCATGGAAATTTTGGAAAATGCAGTCATTGTTTTAGAAAGCGGTCTGTTAGTGATACTTTCATAACGTTCAGCCTCTTTTGCAATTTTATCCTCTCCGTTTGCAAATGAAAATCTCAAACCTATTTCTACATAGTCAGCAATATGCTTGATAAGCTCTTGATAGGTTTTAGATCGATATGACACACCATTATCAATATAATTATAATCACCTAAGTGAAATAAATACAAAATACGTCTACTGTATTTTAAATTTTTAGGTAGTTGTGCAATGCTTTCTCTATAAATCCTAAGGACTATATCATATACATTATATGGGTCCTTAACAAGCCTTAAATGAACTCCTATTTGTCTAAGAAACTTTCGTACTTGCAGTTTACTTAGACTTTCATAAAGAGAATGGAAAACAGGCACAATTGCCCTATTTTTATATTGAAATATACTAGCTGTTTCAATGGCGGTAATAATTTGTGTATCACGCTTACGCGGAAGCGTAATATCAAATCGCTTTTCCAGTTCTTCACCTAATTTTATAATCCACAAATCTAATAATGGTATATCTAAGAAATGGTGTTGTGCAGCTATACTTGCAGAGGCAGTAAAACGACCTAAATCATCTTTTACTTGAGGTAAATATTCTTCATATCTCGTTAGCAAATAAAAACTAGCAGAAAAAATATCAAATGGTAAATCACTACGGTCTGGAGCTTTAAAAAAAATAGGTAATTCTTCCCATTGATGCACTTCAATCTCATGATCATCAATACCTACTTCATTTAAGAGACCGTAAGACCATATAAAAAATTCATCTCCTAGAGATTTTTTACCATAAGATAATTTAGGACCTTCATATGCAATAAATTCACTGAGATCAGAGGTGAATTCAAATGGAATCTCTAATAATCTTTTAAAGATGTGCTTAAATATATATTGTTTACGAGGTGATAATTTATTAATAAAGATTAATACCATTACATTAGATTATGATCTGCAAAACTGTAAAAGTTATCGCTCGTTATTATGAGGTGATCCAGCACTTTAACGTCCATAAGTTTACCTGCTTCTATTAACTTTTGGGTTAACCTTTTATCATCTGCACTAGGCATCAATTTACCACTAGGATGATTGTGTGCTAGGATCATAGCTACGGCTGCTTCTTCAACTGCTTTTTGAAAAACGATACGTGTGTCTACCATTGTACCGGTAAAACCACCTTTACTTATTTGATGTTTTGCTAAAACTTTATGGCTGTTGTTGAGATATACTATCCAAAATTCTTCATGTGGCAAATCACCTATAATGGGTAATAACACTTTAAAGGCATCGTCACTGCATGTAATCACAGGCCTAGTCGCAGGCAATTCACTAGCGCGACGCTTGCCTAATTCCATAGCAGCAGCAATTGTTATCGCCTTTGCCTCTCCTATCCCTTTAAATTTCATTAACTCTTTAATACTCATTTTTCCTAATTTGTCTAAAGAGTTACCGGCATGATTAAGTATTAACCTGCTTAATTCAACAGCACTCATTTCCCTATTACCACTACCTATAAGAATAGCTATAAGTTCTGCATCTGACAATGCAGAACTACCGTTAAGAGATAATTTTTCACGTGGCCTGTCGTTTTCTGACCAGTCCTTTATAGAAAACGATGTTGATTCTTGAGTCATGCTATAAATATAGCGCTTACCTTATAAATACTGGTTCATTTTCATTTACAGTATCTTTTTCAGAATAACGGTAATCATCTTTCTGAAAAGACAAAACATCTTGTAAACTACTGGATTGAGTCTCAATAAGGAAACGTGCCATGGAACCACGAGCTTTTTTTGCAAAAAAGGAGATCACTTTAAGTTTACCATTTTTATAATCTTTGAACACTGGACTTATTAACTGGCCATTTAAAGATTTTTTATCAATTACTTTAAAATATTCATTACTCGCAAGATTTACAACAACTTCATCCTGTTGAATTTCCTTATTAAGAGATGGAGTCACTATATCTTTCCAGAAAGCGTAAAGGTTTCTATCATTTTCTACAGGAAGTTTAGTTCCCATCTCCAGTCGATATGGCTGCAGCAAATCGAGCGGTCTTAGATATCCATATAATCCCGATAATATGCGCACCATAGATTGCATATCATCTATACGATTAACCTTTAAAGTATAAGCATCTAACCCAGTATAAACATCACCTGCAAAAGCATACACGGCAGGTCTGCTATTATCAGTAGTAAATTCTTTATCAAATTCTTGATTACGGTTATAATTTAAATCTGCTAGCGATTCTGAAATATGCATTAATTTACCTAGTTCATTTTTAGATATATTCCTTAAAACCTTATTTAGTTTCAAGGCCTCTTTTATAAAAATAGGCTGCGTATAATTATCTATTGGTAATTCTGTTTTATAATCAAGGGTTTTTGCTGGCGATAGTAAAATTTTCATGGCGCTTAAATTTAAGACTCAAAAATAAGAGTAGAAATTTCTTTTATCACATAAAGGCTAGTTAACTTTTCAATACAATAATTGATAATCCTTATCTAATAAAAAAGTCCAAATGATATAATTATATCATTTGGACTTTCTTTTAAGCATCCTTAGAGTTAGCAGCATATACGCGCCATTTCTCTATACAGTTCGTCATGTCATCTGGTATGTCACAATTAAAACTCATCCACTTTTTGGTTACTGGATGTTCAAAGCCTAATGTTTTTGCATGCAGAGCCTGACGCGGTAATACCTTCATACAGTTATCTACAAACTGTTTATACTTTGTAAAGCTAGTCCCTTTTAAAATCTTATCTCCGCCATAGCGTTCATCATTAAATAAAGTATGACCTATATGTTTCATATGAACACGTATTTGATGTGTTCTACCTGTTTCTAATTTACATGAAATCATTGTCACATATCCTAATCCTTCGATGACACTCCAATGTGTTACCGCAGGTTTACCTTTATAAGCTTCTTCACCAGACCACACATAGTTTTGCAATCTATTTTTAGGATGTCTACCTATATTGCCTTCCACGGTTCCACTTTGTTCATCAAAATCTCCCCATACTATCGCAACATATTCTCGTTCACTAGTCTTTGCAGCAAACTGAGCACTTAAATAAGACATGGCATGTTCTGTTTTTGCAACTACAAGCAAACCACTAGTGTCCTTATCAATACGATGCACTAAACCTGGACGATTACTACTATTATTAGGCAAATTCTCAAAATGGTGTATTAATGCATTTATAAGTGTTCCTGAATAATTTCCATGACCAGGATGCACAACCATACCTGCAGGCTTATTAACAACAACTAATGCATCGTCTTCATAAACAATTTCTAGAGGAATATCTTCTGCAACTAATAAGTTTTCATGAGGCGGATGCTTAAATAATACACGGATATGATCACCAGCCTTAACTTTATAATTAGATTTTACAACTACATCATTTACTCTTACAGATCCGTCTTTAATACTTTGCTGTATCTTACTACGTGTAGCATTTTCAATAAAATTCATTAAATATTTATCTACTCGTAATGGCTCTTGTCCATCACTTGCAGTAAACTGATGATGCTCGTATAAATCATCATCGTGAGCATCGTCCAGCTCATCTGTATTAGTTACCTGTGGCATCTTCTGTTGTATCTTGAGCCGCTGGCTCTTCTCTGTTAAGTAATGATTTATCTCCTAATACAAGATCGATGACAGATGTCTTCATTAATGATTTTCCTGGCTCGATTTTGTCACCTTTATATCGTAATTCTAACACCATATCTGTAGCGATGTGCGGTCTATATGAGATATTACCTATTTTAAAACCTAGTGCTTTTAAGGTAGGTTCCGCTTGTCTTCTAGTCCTATTAATGAGATTAGGAATTTTAACCTCACCATAACCTGATGGGTTTAACTTTATATAAATCTGTCTATTCTCCTTTACAAATTTTCCTGCAGCAGGATCTTGTTCTATCACACTACGCGGTGGATATTCTGGATTATAACTAGAACTGTCAATCAACTTACGTCTTAGATCTAATTCTTCAAGTTGTTCATCCACTTCAACAAGTGACAATTTTGCAAGATTAGGAACTTGAATTTTCTGACCATGATTCGTATAAGCACTTAACCAAAATAAGTAAACAAAGCATAAAGCCACTACTAAAACGATGGCTAGTAATAAATGCTTTAAGAAGGTTTTTGTAAAAAGAAATTTGATAAAACTCATGTAATTAATTCAAATCGTTTAAAAATGCAGTAAAATTTATGCTAACTCGTTTAGAACCGTTTGTTTGTAAGTAATAACGATCTCTTGCTGCATTCATATTTCCTATTTCCAATATAAAAGCAGCTGAATTAACCTTTTCTAATAACGCCATACCATTTACTTCAGTACGTATTGTAGAAAAATAAGCGTCTTTAGTGAGATGTGTGATTAAAGAACTAGCATGCTCTTTACTTTTTTCAAACTCCAAGTTTTTATCGTTTAGTATAATAGCAGCCTGCCTAGGTCCATTGTCAGAAAAACCCATATGTATAGATATAACTAAATCCGGCTTTAATGCATTTATCTGATCGGCACGTTCTTCTATTGTCAAATGTTCTCCACTTGGATTGTGATAAATAACATTTAAATCACCTGTTAATTCTCCAGTAATTTCAGCTACTAATGCAGCTAAAATCTCATACTCACTTTCATCTTCCACTATGGCTCCTCTATCTACAGCATCATGACCACGATCAATTACGACTGTAAAAGGTTTTAAATCTTCACAATTAGCTTTTACCGTTATACTAAAAGCACTTATCAGTATAAAAAGAAGATATTTTTTCATCTTAAATATTTGTTCAAATATAATCATTGAAAACATACTTAGAACCAGTTCTTTTTTAACTTTGTTGTTCATGCTTTTACGAAAAGTTATTCTATGAAAAACATTGCGGTATTAATGGGCGGCTATTCCAGTGAATGGCAAATCTCTATGAAAAGTGGCGCTGTAATTACAGAACACCTAGACCGAGATCTTTACAATGTATTTTCCATCGTTATTCTAGAAGAAGCGTGGTATTATGTAGATAAAGAAAAGAACCGCTGCATAGTAGATAAAAACGATTTCAGTATTACAGTTAATGACAAGCACATCACGTTTGACTGTATTTACAATACCATACATGGAACACCAGGTGAAGATGGTAAAATACAAGCATACCTTGAATTGTTACATATACCACAAACTTCTTGTGACTCATACCAAAGCGCGATTACCTTTAATAAAAGAGACTGTATAGCAGTATTAAAGCCATGGGGAATTTATACTGGCAAACACATTTACCTCAATAAAGGAGCTGATTATAATGCGGTGGATATTTCAAAAAGATTAGGATTACCATACTTTGTGAAAGCTAATCGCAGCGGTAGTAGCTTTGGTGTATCAAAAGTATATAAAACCAATGAGCTAGAAAAAGCACTTGAAGTGGCCTTTGCAGTAGATAATGAAGTCATATTAGAATCGTTTTTAGACGGCATAGAAGTATCTGTAGGTGTGTATCAAATAGATGACGAGGTTATCGCGTTACCACCTACTGAAATAGTAAGTGAAAATGACTTCTTTGATTATGAAGCAAAGTACCAAGGTAAGTCACAAGAAATAACACCAGCCAGAATATCACTAGAACTTACATTGGCTGTACAGGAACAAAGTAAAAGAATTTATAGTGTACTAAAATGTAAAGGTATAGCTCGAGCAGACTTTATTTTTCACGATGGCACACCGCATTTTATAGAAATAAATACCAATCCAGGAATGAGTACCGAAAGTATTATTCCGCAACAGATAAGAGCCACAGATAAAACGCTCCAACAAGTATTTACAGACCTAATAGAAAACACCATAAAACATCACTCATGAAAAGAGCCGTATTTCCAGGAAGTTTTGACCCAATAACGCTAGGACACTATGATATCATCGAGCGCGGTTTGGGCTTATTTGATGAAATCATTATTGCCATAGGTGTTAATGCCGATAAAAAATATATGTTCTCACTAGAGCAACGTAAAAAATTCATAGAAAAAGCATTTATCAATCAACCAAAAATTAAAGTTATGACCTACTCTGGACTGACTATTGATTTTTGTAAAAAAAATGATGCTAGCTTTATTTTACGCGGTTTACGTAATCCAGGTGATTTTGAATTTGAAAAGGCAATTGCACATACTAATCGTAAACTATCAGAAATAGAAACCGTTTTTCTATTGACTAGCTCTGGTAAATCTTACATATCATCATCAATCGTTAGAGATGTAATCAGAAATAATGGAGATTACACTAGTCTTGTACCAGATACCGTAAAGCTATGAGACTAATTACTTATCTATTCTTAATAACCATAATCATATCGTGTCAGCAGTCTGATAAACAAATTGCCGAAGAGATAAAAGACTGGCAAACACCATTTGAAAAAGGTAATGGAAATCAAACAGCCACTTATCAAGAGGTTATTTCATTTTATGAAAACTTAGCTACTACCTATTCTACCATAGAAATGGAAGAGATAGGAATCACTGACAGTGGTCTACCATTGCACCTCATTAGTTTTTCAAAAAGTAATATCAACTGGAGCTCTGTAAATGAAGACAAAATTAAAATCCTTGTTAATAATGGTATTCATCCAGGTGAAAGTGATGGTATAGACGCTACCATGATGTTAATGAGAGATTTAGCAACTGGTAAACTAGATGCTCCAGAAAATCTTATATTTTCTGCGATTGCCATATATAATGTAGGTGGCTCTTTAAATCGCAACAGCCATACTAGGACTAATCAAAACGGACCAGAAGCATATGGATTTAGAGGTAACGCCAGAAATTATGACCTCAATAGAGATTTCATAAAAGCAGACAGTCGTAACGCTCAATCGTTTTATCAAATCTATCATAAAGTAAATCCAGATATATTTATAGACAATCATGTAAGTAATGGTGCAGACTATCAATACACTTTAACCCATCTATTTACACAACACAATAAATTAGGTAAGGCAGCAGGTAATTACCTCTACAGCGACTTACAAAAAGAACTAGAGCAACGCATGCTTAAACGTAATCATGCTATGACTCCATATGTAAATGTTTATGGTGTATCACCAGAAAATGGATTTTCTCAATTTATGGATCATCCTCGTTATAGCACTGGATACACTACCCTATGGAACACCTTAGGCTTTATGATAGAAACACATATGCTTAAGCCTTATAAAGATAGAGTTCTAGGAACACAAGCAATAATGGAAGAGACGATTGCCCTAGGCTCTCAAAATATAGAAGCGATAAAAACAGCTAGAGCTTCATCTTTTAAAGAATTTAACAATGCTAGTTTCTATGCTATCAACCATGTTGTTGATAAGACCAAAGCAGACACATTACTTTTTAGAGGTTATAAAGCGTTGCGCAATGTCAGTGAATTAACTGGACAGCAACTCCTCACCTATGACCGCAACCAGCCTTTTGAGAAAAACACACCATACTATAATCATTATATTGCTGTAGACTCAATAAAAGTACCAGAATTCTATGTTATCCCACAAGGTCAGTGGGAAATCATTGAATTAATGCGCATGAATAATATTCAGATGGAAGTTTTCCCTGCAGACAGCACCATGACCGTTTCACAGTATCGTATAGAAGACTACGACACATCTAGTAGCGCATATGAAGGTCATTATCCACACTCTAATGTTGTGGTAAGCAGTAAAGATATAGAATTACGCTTTCGCGAAAGCGATATCATCATCCCTACTGCTCAACCAGGAATAAGATATATCATAGAGACCCTAGAACCACAAGGTCAAGATTCCTTTTTTAAATGGAATTTTTTTGATACTATTTTACAGCAAAAAGAGGGCTTCTCGACCTACGTATTTGAAAGCACTGCAAAAGAATTACTTTCAACTAATCCAGAGCTTAAAAAGGAGTTTGATTCCATTAAAAAGTCAAATAATAAATTTGCTCAAAGTAATTATGCACAATTGAAATGGCTGCATGATAGATCACCTAATTATGAAAAAGCCCATTTAACTTATCCAATCTATAAAGTACATTACAATGATTAAAAATATTATTATTCTTATAGCAGCATGCGCATTTATTTCTTGTAAAAACGACAAAGAAATTATCTCTTTAAATGTAGAAGAAACTGTAAAAACAACTCGTCTTGTAGATGATTTTGAATGTAACAATACCTCTTATGTTTTTCAGATTCCTTTTTATGAAGGCGACGCAGAAACCAAAAAGAGACTCAATAAAGAAATCAAAAATCTTATTACTCAAGATTTTATAGACGTGACCTACAATAAAGATGCAGACCTTGAAGAAATATGGAGTATTTTTATGTCTCATCGTGAACAAAAAATATGCAGTGGCGATATGAGCGGTATTACTAATATTAACATTGAACACACCACTCAAACAGACGCATTAATAAGCTATGAAATCACTTACACTAGAAATGGGCTACAAAAAAGACTAATCAATTCATTTAAAAAGCCAGAACTTATCATCATAACAACGTCTGACCTTACAAAAGATCAAAAAGAAGATGATGTGAGGACTATTTTTGACATTAATCTACAACAGTCTGTAGCCAATCTAGCACTAGATGTAAAAGTTGATGATCAAGCAGAGTTCAGAAACTATGTCGAAAACAAAGTATTTAATTTCGAGAAATCAGAATTTGAAAACGCTACAATTGGAATTAAAGAATTAGGTGTAGATTCTTTAATGTTACAGTTAACTAAACATATAGAGCTACCTAAAACCTTTTCTTATTTAAATCCAGATGTAAAAGTAGAAATTAGAGCTAAAGAAATGGAATATTACCTAGACCTATCTCCTCTTAAAATTTAAAGTTTGATCTGGAAATAATTCTTTTATATTACTATAAGAAGATTCCAGTGCTTTTTCTGCCTCACTTTTATCTAGCCATGTAGCTATATCAATACCTTCCTCTGCTTGAGGCTCCAATGGACCAGAATAATTAGTTTCTAGAAGATACCAATGGGTAAGTTTAAGTTTTAATGCAGACTTCCTATTAAATACATGGTAGGTGCGACCTAATTTTTTAATCATTTTTAGTTTTCTTGCACCTGTCTCTTCTTCTATTTCTCTTTTGGCAGTTTTCCGCATTCCCTCAAATCGATTCGCCTTACCTTTAGGAAGGTCCCATTTACCGTTACGGTGAATGAATAGAAACTTATTTTCTTTATTCATAACCAGTCCACCACCAGCTTTGACTAGTGGTAACTTTTTATGAAGTCTCTTTAAAAGCTTCTTTTCATTTTTTGAATATAGCAATACTTTTTTGAGTTTGCCTTTTTCAATTTTCTTAATGATTTTGAGCAAGTCAACATCTTTAAGAGAAAAAACTTCATAGTCGGGATATTCATCCCTATTTGATGTCACGATAATTGCGACGTCTTTCACAAAAACTTTATACATTTGCGCCATGGTTATAAATAAGGATATCGCAATTAAAACGGCTGAATTATTATTGCAAATTAAAGCAATAAAATTGCAACCACAAGAACCTTTTACTTGGGCTAGCGGCTGGAGATCACCAATTTATTGTGACAACCGCGTAACACTTTCATACCCAACGATTCGCAATTTTTTAAGAGAACAACTCGCTAATCAAATTGAGGAATTATATGGTAAGCCAGATGTTATTGCAGGTGTAGCAACAGGCGCTATAGGCATAGGTATGTTAGTCGCAGACTATTTAAATCTTCCGTTTATATACGTAAGGCCAGAGGCAAAGAAGCACGGTCGTCAAAATCAAATTGAAGGTCATCTAGAAGAAGGTCAATCTGTAGTCGTCATTGAAGATTTAATAAGCACTGGTAAAAGTAGTCTTAATGCAGTTAATGCCTTAAAAGAAGGCGGCGCAAATGTAAAAGGTATGTTGGCACTATTTTCGTACGGCTTTGAATTTGCACAAGAAAATTTTGAACAATATAACTTGAACTTACATACATTAAGTGATTATAATCACTTAATACTACAAGCTCAAAATACAGGACACTTCTCTGAGCAAGAAATCGAATTATTAAAAAGCTGGAGAAAAGATCCTAGCGCCTGGACAGGTAAATAAAATATTATGAATTTAGAAAGCCGTACGGTACAAACACAAAAAACACCGCAAGAGTTATTTGAATTTTTAACCCAAGTTGAAAATTACAAGCAATTAATGCCAGACGATACAAAATTTGAAACACATGGAGATGACAAATTTTTATTCGGTCTTAAAGGTATGCCAGAAATCAAACTAAGTCTTCAAGAATCCATACCGTTTACAAATGTCACATTAGGTTCCACTAGTGATAAACTTGCATTTACATTGAGTTGTGACATAGAACAGGTTGCAAATGGTTCTCAAGCGCAATTAATCTTTAATGGTGATTTTAATGCTATGATGGCTATGATGATTAAAGGCCCTATTAAAAAATTCTTAGAACAACTTGCTAGCGGATTAGAGAAACTTTAATAATTCCATTGCACTTGTTTTAAATCATAAGCGGTGATTTGCCCATCTTTTTGAAGGAGCAATTCACCGTTTTCTGTTACTCCATGTACGGTAGCGACCACATCCTGATTATTAATACTAAAATTCATTTCCTGACGATACTTAAATAAAAATTTAAGATACTTTTCAATGGTTTGTGTTCTATTGTTAAGAGCGTAGTCTAAATGAAAAAGAAACTGTAACAAAAGCTCTTCGAGTTTAAAATTTTTACCGGTAAGATTTTTTAAAGATATTGCTCGTGGTAAATTTTCAAATTCTTCTTGATTTACATTAAGTCCAATACCTACAATAGAATGAATCCATTGACCTTTTTGATACGTATTTTCAATTAGAATACCGGCGAGCTTCATCTGAACTGACAGGATGTCGTTAGGCCATTTTATTTTGGCTTGTACATTTAAATCTGATTTAAGCCATTCAATCATAGCAACAGACACGATTTGATTCAGTTTAAACGGTGTTAACCCAGATAGATTATCTGAGACTAAAACGCTGAATGTCAAATTTTTACCATCTTCAGTTTGCCATACCGAACCTCGATTACCACGACCTTGTGACTGTGACAAACTATAAATAGCAGTTAGGTGCTGTGTTTCGCTTTCGCGTAAGCGTGCTTTTAATTCATCATTTGTTGATGTAGTGGCATGTAATTTGACTATTTGCAAGTGACTATTTATCTATAGATTAAGTTTTATTTTGTAAAACTGCTGGTAAAAAAAGAATAAATTTGTCGTAACAAAAAATATTTGATGACTAAAGAAAAAGTTTCTACTGATGCGTTAATCGCTCAAATGATTGCTGGAATAGAAGATGTGAAAGGTAATGACATCACAATCATGGATTTAAGAGAGATTGAAAATACCGTTACAAGCTATTTTATAATCTGTAATGGTAACTCTAACACTCAAGTAAACGCAATCGTTAACTCCATACAAAGAAAAGTAAGTAAAGAATTGCAAGAAAACCCATGGCATGTTGAAGGTTCTTCACAGGCAGAATGGGTACTTATGGATTATGTTGATGTTGTTGTACATGTTTTTCAAAAACATGTAAGAGAATATTATGACCTGGAAGGTTTATGGGGAGATGCTAAAACTACAATGGTAGAAAGTACTTACTAATAACAAGATTATACAAGCTAATGTCTGAACAAAATAAATCAAATCAAAAACCTGGAAATAGCAAACCTATTTTACCAGGAGGCGGAAAACCTAAATTTAGTGTATGGTGGATTGCGGTACCTATAGTACTTGCATTTCTAGCTTACTCATTGATAAGCGACGCTGTCAACTCTCCAAAAGAAACTAACAAATCCGAATTCTTTTCTTATTTAGAAGACGGAGATGTAAAGGAAGTTATCGTATGGAATGGCAGGTATGCAGAAGTATTTCTTACCAAAGAAGCCCTAAGTAACGAGACAAAGCATAAAGATGCTTTGAAGCCTAGCGCAATGAATCAAGGTAAGGTACCTCAATATAAATTTGAATTTGGTGATTTAGAAATTTTTCAGCCACAGCTAGAAGAAGCCGTTCAGAATAGTAATCTAGAAACAAAAGTTTTATATAAAACTCAAGACAACACGTTCATGAATGCTATATGGAGCTTCTTACCTATTATTCTTTTAATAGGAGTATGGATCTTCATCATGCGACGTATGAGTGGTGGTGGCGCTGGTGGTGGCGGTGGCCAGATTTTTAATATTGGAAAATCTAAGGCTAAGCTCTTTGATCAGAAAACTGATGTAAAGACTACCTTTAAAGATGTGGCTGGTCTAGAAGGTGCGAAAGAAGAAATACAAGAAATTGTTGACTTTTTGAAAAACCCAGAAAAATACACCTCATTAGGTGGTAAAATACCTAAAGGCGCATTATTGATAGGTTCTCCAGGTACTGGTAAGACATTGCTAGCAAAAGCGGTTGCCGGTGAGGCAAAGGTTCCTTTCTTCTCATTAAGTGGATCTGATTTTGTAGAAATGTTTGTAGGTGTCGGTGCTAGTCGTGTTAGAGATTTATTTAAACAAGCAAAAGAAAAATCTCCTTCAATCATATTTATTGATGAGATAGACGCTATAGGACGAGCAAGAGGGAAATCTAATTTCTCTGGATCTAACGACGAACGTGAAAATACTCTTAACCAACTTCTTACTGAAATGGATGGTTTTGGTACTAACACCAACGTGATTGTATTAGCAGCAACTAACCGTGCAGACATTTTAGATAAGGCATTAATGCGCGCTGGTCGTTTTGACAGACAGATCTATGTTGACCTACCTGACGTGAATGAACGTGAAGAAATTTTTGAAGTTCACTTAAGACCTCTTAAAAAGGTTGATAATGAGTTAGACACTTCATTCCTAGCAAAACAAACGCCTGGTTTCTCTGGTGCTGATATTGCAAATGTTTGTAATGAAGCTGCTCTTATAGCTGCAAGAAAAGGTAAAAAAGCAGTTGATAAACAAGATTTTTTAGACGCAGTAGACCGTATCGTAGGTGGACTAGAAAAGAAGAACAAACTTATCACACCGTCAGAGAAAAAGACGATTGCCTATCACGAAGCTGGTCACGCAACGGTAAGTTGGATGACTGAGCATGCTGCTCCTTTAATAAAAGTTACAATTGTACCGCGTGGTCAATCACTAGGTGCTGCTTGGTATTTACCAGAAGAAAGACAGATTGTACGTCCGGAACAAATGCTGGATGAAATGTGTGCGACAATGGGTGGACGTGCTGCAGAGAAGGTTATTTTTAATAATATATCTACTGGTGCTTTAAGCGATCTAGAAAAGGTCACTAAACAAGCTCGTGCTATGGTGACCATATATGGTCTAAATGAAAAGGTTGGTAATATTACCTATTACGATTCTAGTGGTCAACAAGAATACAGCATGTCTAAACCGTATAGTGAAGAAACAGCTGTCATAATTGATCAAGAGATCTCTAAAATCATTGAAGCTCAGTATCAAAGAGCCATTCAAATTCTTGAAGAAAATAAGGATAAGTTAACTCAACTAGCAGAAGTACTGCTTGAAAAGGAAGTTATTTTTAAAGATGATTTAGAAAACATTTTTGGAAAACGACCATTTATTAAGGAGGAAGCAGTTGCTTTAAAGTCATCGACAAGGACAATTGCGTCGACATCTAATTCAAAGGAGGAAGAAGAATAGTTTGTAACTACTGTAATTAGTAAGTATATTTACCTAGTCCCTAATATTAACGCGTCTAACATAGATGAGTATTTTTAAAAAACTCTTCAAAAAATCTTCTGATTCTGAGTCTTCTCAGAACAAGGATGCTGGGCGCTCTAAATACATGCCAGAGGAAAAA
Source organism: Nonlabens ulvanivorans (assembly GCF_000732625.1). GTDB lineage: Bacteria > Bacteroidota > Bacteroidia > Flavobacteriales > Flavobacteriaceae > Nonlabens > Nonlabens ulvanivorans. The sequence continues at coordinate 197,261 of NZ_JPJI01000023.1, read as the reverse complement.
CTTCCATTGGATGAAAGGTTTATACATAATTTTACTACTCAAGGCGGTAGGTTTCTCTATTCTCTAGATGAGTCTGAAGTGCAAGCTAATTTTGAAGATGTTCTTGTAGAACACGATTTCTTTGAAACTAATGTACTTTGTACTGATTTGAATTTAAGAAATCGTTTTAATGGATTCAACCTACGTTTTTCTGATCTACATGAAGATTGTAGTTTTTTCTTGACCACTTGTGAGTATATTATTTCGGATAATGGGGCAATTTTATTTTCTTCTAATCAATTAAAAGAAAAGAAACCGGTTGATTTTCCAGAGACAATGATCGTGCTGGCTACAGCAAGTCAGATTGTTGAATCCATCGGTGAAGGATTGAGAGGTATAAAACATCGCAGCGGATCCAACATTCCCACTAATATCACAACACTTAAAAACTTTGAAGAACCTAAGGTTCAAGAGAAAAAAGATCTTATGAACTATGGTGTCCCTAACAAACGTGTCTACCTCATATTATTAGAAGATTTATAAGATGCGTGAATTATTAGTACGTTCCGTTTCAGGAATCATGTATGTTTCATTAGTAGTTTTAAGCGCCTTATATTCTAGGGATGTTTTTATTCTGCTATTTTGTATTTTTGCATTTATTTGTCTGATCGAATTAATGCCAATGATACGGTTAAAACAGTTATTGATTTATCCAATGCTACCTATCAGCTATATTTTGCTAGTCTGGTATGATTGGCCTGCCATTTATCAACCCTATTACAACTATGCAATCTATAGCTTATTAGGCGCAACACTACTGGTAAACGTTTATCTAATTAGGGATTTAGTTTTATTAAATAGAATACCCTTATTTAACACAAAAAAACATATTATAGCGCTACTTTATTTAATAGGCAGTAGCTTATTTCTAGCTTTAATACCAGATGTTGTAGAAGAATACAAACCTGAATTACTGATAGGTATTTTTAGCATCATATGGGTTAATGATAGCTTTGCCTACATCACTGGAAAGAACTTTGGTAAACACAAATTATTAGAACGTATTTCTCCAAAAAAGACTATTGAAGGGTTTTTAGGCGGATTAGTAATGGCACTTCTCGCCGGAGTTGCTCTACATTATTATGTTGGTGTTTATGGTTTATGGCAATGGATTGTACTAGCTTTCATCGTAGCTTTCTTTGGGACTATAGGTGATTTAATTCAGTCTAAGATCAAAAGACAAGCTGCAGTTAAAGATAGCGGAAGTATAATGCCTGGCCATGGAGGTATCTTTGATAGGATGGACAGTATTATATTTGCAGCACCATTTGCTTATTTATTTTTTACAATACTCAACTATGTTTCATAAAGAAGGAACCATTTCTATATTAATCGGAATAGCCGTTGCTGGTATGCTTACCGCAATAGCAACACAAATCGATATGCCTAACTGGCTTTCCTACACGTTAATTGCCCTAGGATTAGTTTTTTTAATTATCATCTTACAGTTCTTTAGAAATCCAAAGAGAGCGACAATACTAGATGATAAGACGATAGTATCTCCTGTAGATGGAAAAGTTGTAGTCATAGAAAAGGTTCAAGAAAATGAATATTTTAAAGGTGAACGTTTAATGATATCTGTCTTCATGTCACCCATTAATGTCCATGTCACAAGGTATCCAATAGGCGGTAAAGTGAGTTATAGTAAATATCATCCAGGAAAATATCTAGTAGCCTGGCATCCTAAAGCTAGTGAAGAAAATGAACGTACAACCGTTGTTGTTAATCACAAGAACGGTAAACAAGTAATGCATCGTCAAATAGCAGGTGCTCTAGCAAAACGTATCGTTAATTATGCTGTTGAAAATAATGAAGTTGCACAAGGAAGTGAAAGCGGCTTCATCAAATTTGGCTCAAGAGTAGACGTTTATCTACCGATAGATACTCCTGTAAATGTAGAATTGAATCAAAAAGTAAAAGGTGGTATTACCGTGTTAGCGCAATTTTAATGACTAAGGAAGAACTCAATAAAAAGTTTCAAGCTGCGTTTGAAAAAGCTAGTCAAGAAGAACAATCATTAGTTCCTCTTGAACTTCAATTGCATTTGTATGCTTATTACAAAAGAGCTATTGATGAACCTTATGTTAATAATCGCAGTTTTGAAACTAATGATTTGCGTAGCGCATTTAAAATGAATGCTATTATACAAGTTCAACAAATCACCAAAGAAGAAGCTAAAGAGAGATACATAAAAATCATTGAGGATTTATATCCTAAACCGTGGTAACCTTCTAGACATCCTTATTTTTCTTTTCAATTGGCTTCAAAAGATATCTCATAAGCCAAATAGTTCCTTTTACCAGACCGATAAGAATTAACACAGCAAATATTAAAATCACCAACGGATGCTCTATAAATGACTCCTTACCTGAAATTAATATTATCGGAAATTTGAGTTGTATCATATTTACTTAAAAGTCTAAATATAAAAAACGACCTTTATTTATTAAAGGTCGTTTTCAAATATTATTAAAGTAGGATAACCTAACCTATCCCTTCAAAGCTTTCATACTAGCCTCTATTGTTTCAATTTTTGCAAGTGTATCAGCTTCTTTTTGTTTTTCTTTATCAACTATCTCAACGGCAGCATTATTAACAAACCTTTCGTTTCCTAGCTTTTTTTGAACACCAATTAAAAACCCTTGAGCTCTCTTAAGCTCTCCAGACAGTTTTTCAATTTCTGCAGCGACATCTATATTTCCTTCTAACGGTATGAAATACTCATTAGACTTCACACGATAACTAGCTGCACCACTTACTTGTTCTTCAACTAGATGTATTTGAGAAACGTTACCCATTTTCATAATAAGACTGTCATATTCACCTGACAACTCCTCATTATTAATGGCGTTCAAGGTAATCTCATTCTTAAAGCTTATTTGCTTTTCCTTACGTACAGTTCTTATTCCAGAAATCACATCTTGAACCAGTTCAAAATCACTTAATAATGATTGATCTATCGTACCAGCAACTGGCCAAGTGTTAATACACAAAGCATCTTTTACATCTCTAGCGGCAATCGATTGCCATAACTCTTCAGTAATAAAAGGAGTAAATGGATGCATTAACCTCAAATTATCTTCAAAAAGTGCAATTACCTCAAAAAGTGTTTTAGGATCTATAGGTTTTTGATATTCTGGTTTTATAATTTCAAGTAACCAACCACAAAAGTCATCATATATTAACTTATAGCTCGTCATGAGCACATCGCTTATTCTATATTTAGAATAGTGGTCCTCGACCTCATTTAAGACTTGAGCAAATCTCGATTTATACCAGTTTAAACCTTGTAGAGCATGTGCTGGTTGAGATAGTGTTTCATCAACTTCCCATCCATCAATTAATCGATAAGCATTCCACATTTTATTTACAAAGCCCTTACCTTGCTGGCATAGGTCTTCATCAAACATAATATCATTTCCTGCAGCAGCACTCAATAAAAGTCCTACTCTAACACCATCTGCTCCATAATTCTCTATTAACCCTAGAGCATCTGGAGAATTACCGAGAGATTTCGACATTTTACGACGTTGTTTATCACGTACTAATCCCGTTAGATATACTTTGTCAAATGGTTTCTCATCTCTTAATTCATATCCGGCAACTATCATACGTGCAACCCAAAAGAATAAAATATCTGGGCCTGTCACTAAATCTCTAGTAGGATAATAGTAATTGATTTCTTCGTTTTCTGGCTCAAGCACACCATTAAACACACTTATAGGCCATAACCAACTAGAGAACCATGTATCGAGAACATCATTTTCCTGACGTAAATCTGATGCTTGCAGGTTGTCATTATTAGTTCGCTTTCGCGAAAGCGTAATCGCATCTTCAATACAGGTAGCAACTACAAAATCTTCCTTACCATCTCCATAGAAATAAGCTGGTATACGTTGTCCCCACATTAATTGACGTGAAATATTCCAATCGCGTACATTTTCCATCCAGTGAAAATAAGTGCTCTTAAATTTTGCTGGTAATAATTCTACTATATCCTCACGCACTGCTTTAATTGCAGGCTGGGCAAGGTCTTCCATTTTTAAAAACCATTGATCACTCAATCGTGGCTCAATTACAGCTCCAGTGCGCTCACTAGTTCCTACTTTATGAACATGGTTTTCTTTATTAATTAAGAAGCCTTTTTCCTCGAGCTCATTGGATATTTCTTTACGCACAAGAAATCGATCTTTACCTGCATAATGCAATCCATAGCTATTTAAAGTCGCGTCTGCATTGAATATATCAATTACTTCTAATTTATGCGTCTCTCCTATCTTCTTATCGTTTTCATCATGTGCAGGAGTAATCTTTAGTGCTCCTGTTCCAAACTCCATATCGACATATTCATCTGCGATTACAGGAATCTCACGATTTACAATAGGTACGATAACTGTTTTACCTACTAGATCTGTATATCGATCATCATCTGGATGTACGCAGATTGCTGTGTCTCCTAGGATAGTCTCGGGACGTGTGGTTGCAATTGAAATAAAATCATTGCTTCCTTTAATCTGATATTTTAAATGGTATAAGTGACCATTACGTTCTTCATAAATCACCTCTTCATCACTAAGAGTAGTCTGTGCCTCTGGATCCCAATTTACCATACGGAAACCACGATAAATCATACCCTTATTGTATAAGTCTACAAAGACCTTGATTACAGAAGCTGACATGTCATCATCGAGCGTAAATTTAGTACGAGACCAATCACAACTGGCTCCTAATTTTTTAAGTTGCTCCAGAATAATACCACCGTACTCATCTGTCCAGTCCCAAGCATGTGCAAGAAACTCTTCTCTACTCAAGTCATTTTTATCAATGCCTTGCTCTTTAAGTTTCTTAACAACTTTTGCCTCTGTAGCTATCGATGCATGGTCTGTACCGGGCACCCAACATGCATTGTAACCTTTTAAACGTGCCCTTCTTATAAGAACATCTTGAATTGTATTATTAAGCATATGACCCATGTGCAGTACACCTGTAACATTAGGTGGTGGAATGACAATCGTGTAACTTTCACGCTCGTCTGGAACTGATTTAAAAAAATCATTCTCCATCCAGTACTGATACCACTTATCTTCTGTGGTTTTTGAATCATATTTTGCTGCTAAGGACATTTTTGGCTTAGTTTTTGAAATTTCATCGACAAAAGTACTATTTACTTAAATTATACACATCATTAACAGAGGCTTTAAGTAGTAATAATTACTTTTATTCACGATAAAGAAATACGAAAATGAAAAATATCTTCCTTTTATTAATAGCAATCGGTTTTGGGCAATTCATAAATGCACAAGATGAATCTACTCTTGACAAAACAACTACAGTAAAATTTGTTGAAACAACAATAGACTATGGTAAAATAGAAAAAGGCAGTAATGGTGTGCGCACTTTTACCTTTACTAATACTGGTGAACACCCTTTAAAAATCTATAATATCTATTCAGCATGTAATTGTGATATCGTAGCTCAACCAGAAGAACCTATAGCTCCTGGAGAGAAAGGTGAAATTAAAGTAAAATATGACACTGAAAAAGTAGGGCCAATCGTTAAAACTATTACAGCAAATACAAATACAAAAGAAAAACTTATCCCTTTAAACTTAGTTGGTGAAGTATTACCTGCAAGTACAGACAATAATGACGAAGAAGAGAAAATGAAGATGTAGAATCATTCTATTAGGGGAATTAATTTAAATTTAAATTTTAAAGTTGACTCTCCTCTTTTTACGGTTATTTTTATATTTGAATAGGGATCTTTAAAAAAAAGATAGGCGATATTGTTAAGGCCTAAATCTTCTCTATTAATTCCATTTACTTTATCAATTACATCACCTACTTTAAGTCCCGCATTATCTGCTGGTGAATTGGGCCTGATGTAATCTATCAGTATTTTGGGCAAATAGACATAGTTTACGATTTTAGAAGATTCAATAGTTACAATACTTCGACTCTCTTTATTATCCACTTTATTATCATATACAAATAGTTCCTTCTCACCTTCAATTAACTCTATACCAGCCATATTGTAATAAAACCCTTCATCAAAATTTTCTTTTTTACTAATAAAAACATTCATTGATGAATAGTCGAATACAATATTTAGTCTTCTCAATACTTCACCACCAATTGAGCCTATCGTAGTTGGCTTATTATTGGTTTGATAATCTAAATCCGAATTGAAATGCGGTATTGATGTCGTGATTTTATGAAATCTTTTCTTAAAAACAATTAATTCCTGGGATTTTGTTCTATCTCCTGTGATCATTCCGCTCATGGAATACCCTAGATAATCTTCAAATTTTGCAACGTTAGGCGCATAACTTTCTAACATTATATCAGACAGCCATAATGCCTCACTATTCCCTGTATCTATTAAGAGGTTAACGGGAAGATAATGATTTGATATTTTCACTCGAGCCTCGGTATATGGTTTCCCTTTAATAATTTGTATAGGATAAGAATCTCTCTTTATAATCCGATTAGGTAAATTTTCTTTTTTCGAATAAACAATAATAATTTCTTTTTCATAATTCAATTCTACATAATTATTTTTAAAGAAATCCAGACCTAGTATACCATTAACTTCCACTCCCAATTTTGATCTCAAATTAAAAAGATCATTATCCATTATTAAGATATCAGCATCATAATTTATAAGATTTTCTGATATCTCCAATATATTCGACGGACTGTAATAGGCATCGAACAATTTATCATTACCATATCCAGACAATTTCATTACCTCTCCTTTTTTAAGGGCTAGTGAATCCACATCCTTAAAATCAAATATTAAATTTTTAGACGAGCCTGTATCTAGCATCATCTTTAATGGAATTCCATTTAAATTTACTTTTAATATGATTAAATTGGATGCAAGTTCAAAAGGTATAATTTCCTTTTTTACATCATCATTTAGAATAAATCCCGAGGTTTCTTGAGCTTGAGTATTGGAGCCCAATAACACAAGAAGCACAACTAACAAATAATTTTTCATAAAACATAAATATAAGGAAATCATAATCGTTTTTATATAGACCTTAGTCGTATTACATTTGCAAAACAAAATAGAAATACATGCCAGCAATATCTCATAAAGGTGCCAAAATGCCATCTTCACCGGTTAGAAAACTAGTTCCATTTGCAGAAGCAGCAAAAAAAAGAGGAATACATATCTATCCTTTGAACATAGGTCAACCAGATATAAAAACACCTAATCAAGCTATACAAGCGGTAAAAGACACTGACATGGAAATTCTAGCATATAGTCATAGTGCTGGAAACGAGTCGTATCGTACAAAATTAGTTGCTCATTACAATAAAATAGAAATGGGATTAACTATAGATGACGTGATTGTATCTACCGGTGGTAGTGAAGCACTGTTGTTCACTATGGGTAGCATATGCGATTACGGAGATGAGGTAATCATACCAGAACCCTTTTATGCAAACTATAATGGTTTTGCAACAGCAAGTGGTGTTACAGTAAAACCTATATCTACTAAAATTGAAAACAATTTCGCATTACCTTCTATAAGTGATTTTGAAAAACTTATTACCGATAATACTAAAGCAATTCTAATTTGTAATCCTGGTAACCCAACTGGTTACTTATACACCCAAGATGAGATGAATCAACTAGCAGCGCTAGTAAAAAAACATGATTTATTCTTAGTGGCTGACGAAGTCTATCGAGAGTTTGCATATGATGGTCGTGAGCACCTGTCAGTAATGAATATACCAGGTTTAGAACAACATGCCATAATGATTGATTCTGTATCTAAAAGATATAGTATGTGTGGTGCTCGTATAGGATGTATGGTTTCTAAAAACAAAGAAGTCATGGCTACGGCAATGAAATTTGCTCAAGCTAGATTAAGTCCTCCAACATTTGCTCAAATTGCTGCCGAAGCCGCTCTAGATACTCCACAAGCTTACTTTAACGAGGTTATAGGAGAATATATTGAGCGTAGAGATATCCTTATAGCAGGCCTTAAAAACATACCAGGTGTAGAAGTTGCAAATCCAGGTGGCGCATTTTATTGTGTTGCTCAATTACCTGTAGAGGATACTGATGCATTTGCCCAATGGATGCTAGAATCTTTTCAATTAGATAATGAAACTATAATGGTAGCTCCAGCAGCTGGTTTTTATAGCACTCCTGGTGTAGGTAAAAATCAAATCAGAATCGCTTACGTTCTTGAAAAAGAATCTTTAATAAAAGCAGTTCAAATCTTAGCAGAAGCTCTTAAAGTATATAACGCGTGATTGAGATAAGATCACACTTCTCTCTTAAAGAGCATAACACCTTTGGAATATCTGCTTTTGCAAAAGCATATACATCTGTATCTACTATACAGCAACTTAGAGAAGTGCTTGCTTATTATTACAATGAGGAAGTATTTCTTTTAGGTGGCGGTAGTAATATGTTACTACTTAATGATATTAAAAGACCTGTCGTTCATGTAAATCTTAAAGGAATAGATTTATTGAAACAAGATAATGAACATGTGTTTGTACAAGCAATGGCAGGAGAAAACTGGCATGAATTTGTCATTTTTTGCATTGAAAATAATTGGGCTGGAATTGAGAACATGGCTCTCATACCTGGTAATGTAGGCACCTCTCCTATTCAAAATATAGGTGCATATGGAGTGGAGTTAAAGGATACTTTTGTTTCATGCACCGTTATGAATATTAAAACAGGTGATGTAAAAACACTCCATTTAGAAGATTGTAAATTTGGTTACAGAGAATCCATCTTTAAGAATGAAGCTTTAGGCAAATATGTAATAACGTCCGTAACTTTTAAGCTTACAGATATCACAAAAACAAATGATTACCAGCTCAAAACTAGTTATGGTGCAATCCTAAACGAATTAGAGAACCTACAAATAGAGCCATCCATACAATCTGTTGCACAAGCTGTAATTAATATAAGGAGCAGCAAATTACCTGACCCAAAAGTGATAGGTAATAGCGGTAGTTTTTTCAAAAATCCTATTATTGAAAAAAGTTATTATGAAGACCTCATAAGAATGCATCCATCAATACCGCATTACCCAGTAAATGAAAAGCAAGTAAAAGTACCTGCTGGCTGGCTTATAGATCAATGTGGCTTTAAAGGTCAACGACGTGGTGATGCTGGTGTACATGATAAACAAGCGTTAGTTCTAGTAAACCATGGTAATGCTAGCGGACAAGAAATAATTGCCCTTGCAAAAGAAATCCAATCGATGGTTCAAAACAGATATGGAATCACTATTGAAACTGAAGTGAATTTAATTCAGAATTAAGAATACATCACTTATTATTCTTAAATTTGCACTATGGAATTACTCTTTATTACTATAGGTATATTAGCTCTTGCAGTTGCGGGAATAGCTATCAAGATATGGGCAAAAAAAGACGGGAAATTTGCAGGAACTTGTGCTAGTCAAAGCCCTTTTCTTAATAAGGATGGTGAAGCTTGCGGTATGTGCGGTAAATTACCCGAAGAGCAAGATTGTAAAAACCCATCTTTAGAATCTTAATTAAAAGATGGAAATAGGCATAGCGTTTATAGTCCTGGCGGGATTTGTGCTTGTTAATATAATATATTACTTTTTTTTGGCTCGAGTTGGTTTTTATAAATCATCTCTAAATAATACATCGCAAGATGCAGTATCTGTCATTGTATGTTCAAAAAATGAACAAGAGAACCTCAAAACACTAGTTCCCTTACTACTACAGCAAACTCATCCTAACTTTGAAATCATATTAATCAATGATGCTTCTATTGATGACACATTAGAGGTTATAGAGCATTTTCAAGATCTGGATGCCAGAGTTAAAAAGGTAGATGTTGTAAATAACGAAAGTTTTTGGGGAAATAAAAAATACGCACTTACTCTAGGCATCAAAAAGGCCATTAATGAAAATCTAATCTTTATAGATGCAGATTGCAAACCGGCAAGTAATAACTGGTTAAAAGCTATGGCCAGCGGCTTTACTAATCATAAAAGTATTGTATTAGGTTACGGTGGTTATGAGAAAAAAAAGTATTCAATTCTTAATGCTCTAATTAGATATGAAACTGGCATAACTGCCATACAGTATATGAGTTACGCATTGCACGGGAATCCATATATGGGAGTAGGTCGCAATCTAGCTTACACCTCAAAGCAATTTTATGACGTCAGCGGTTTCATAGATCATATGAAGGTACTAGGTGGTGATGATGATCTTTTTGTAAATCAAGCAGCTACTAAGGATAATACTTCAGTAATTATCGAACCCGACGCATTTACAGTAAGCACTCCTAAAAACACATGGACTAAATGGTGGACTCAAAAACGCCGCCATATCAATACTGCTTCTTATTATAAAGGCAAACATAAATTCTTATTAGGACTTTATTTTTTCTCTCAGATTGGCTTCTTTATAGCTTCAATAGTAGGCTTTATATTTGGGATCAATTGGTTGTATATCCTAGGATTAGTGATTTTAAGATACACCATTGTCTGGTTAGTTGTAGGGAAAGGTTTATCTCGCTTTCGTGAAAGCGATATTATACCATTTATACCCTTTTTAGAAATACTTCTAGTCTTTACGCAACTAGGACTTTTCTTCACCAACGCAGGAAAACCACCAAAACGCTGGAAATAGTCAGTTTGACAGATTTTTAACGACTACAATACTTCTCACAAAAGCTTTATACCTAAATTTGTAGTATGAATACAGTAAAAGAATCCATTGCGCCACCTGCAAAAGGGAAACCTAAATGGTTACGCGTTAAGCTTCCTGTAGGGAAGAAATATAAAGAATTACGTGGTCTGGTTGATAAATATGATTTACATACCATATGTACTTCGGGTAGTTGCCCTAACATGGGTGAATGCTGGACTGAAGGAACTGCCACTTTTATGATATTAGGTAACACGTGTACAAGATCATGTGGATTTTGTGGTGTTAAAACAGGTCGCCCAGATGATATTGATTGGGCAGAACCAGAGAAAGTTGCACGATCTATTAAATTAATGGGTATTAAACACGCTGTTGTAACCAGTGTAGATCGTGACGATTTAAAAGACATGGGTTCTATTATATGGAAAGAAACTGTGGCGGCGATACGCCGCATGAATCCAGAAACAACTCTAGAAACATTAATACCAGATTTTCAAGGTAATAAGCGCAACATAGATCGTATTGTAGAGGCTAATCCAGAGGTAGTTTCTCATAACATGGAAACGGTACGTCGTTTAACTCGCGAGGTACGTATCCAAGCAAAATATGACACCAGTCTAGAAGTACTACGCTATTTAAAAGAGCAAGGTATTAATAGAACAAAATCTGGTATTATGCTGGGTCTAGGTGAACGTGAAGAAGAAGTGATTCAAGTAATGAAAGATTTGCGCGATAATAATGTAGATGTAGTGACTATAGGTCAGTATCTACAACCTTCTAAAAAACACCTGCCAGTAAAAGAGTTTATAACACCAGAGCAATTTAAGAAATATGAAACGATAGGCTTAGAGATGGGCTTCCGCCATGTGGAAAGTGGTGCTCTAGTGAGAAGTTCTTATAAAGCTCATAAACACATTTTATAAATTTTTGCCTTAAAGCATCAAAATACGTAACTTAATCTACTCCACTTACACTAATATATCAAAGTATATTGATAATGAGAATAGAAGAAGCACAACAAACTATAAACTCTTATCGAGTATTAACCACTGATCGCAAGTCTTTAAAATTACTTGATAAATGGAATGAACTTCTTATCGAAGTTAAGAATCTGGATCTAAATCAAAATGAATTAGATATTCTTAATAAAGAACTTGAAGTACAGTTGTGTCGTATAAGCGATTCTAATATCGAAAGAAAAGTAGTAAAAGAGAGTTTGAAATCTACACTTCTTTTTATGCAAAACATGCTAAGAATTAAAGACTCCTATCAATACACAACTATAGGATGTTTTGCAGGATTATTAATTCCTTTAATATCTAACATAAGTATCATATTCGGTTTTTTGATAGGCATGGTAATAGGATTTATTTTAGATAATTATTTGAACAACACACAACGTAACATCAAGACCAATTTGCACGATACATGGTAAAGATTAAAGTAGCTATTAATGGATTTGGTCGCATCGGTCGTACATTTTTGAGAACCGTTCTAAATGACGATCATATAGAAGTTGTTGCTATCAACGATTTAGCTTCTAATCGTATCATGTCACACCTATTGAAATATGACTCTATTCATGGAACTTTATCACATGATGTAACTTATACAGAGGACTCAATAGTTATCAACGATAAATCGATATTATTTACACATCATAAAAATTTAGAAGACCTTAACTGGACAGGTGTTGATGTCGTGATAGAATCTACAGGTAAATTTAAAACGCTAGCGCAATTACAAAAGCATCGTGATGCTGGTGCAAAAAAAGTGATCTTAAGTGCGCCACCAGTAGATGATGATATAAAAACAGTCGTATTAGGTGTTAATGACCATATAATAAATGAAGATGATGTCATATTATCTAATGCTAGTTGTACAACTAACAATGCAGCTCCTTTTATTAAAGTTTTAGACGAGTTATGTGGAGTTGAACAAGCATATATCACCACGGTACATAGTTACACTTCTGACCAAAGCCTGCATGACCAACCGCATAATGATTTAAGACGCGCAAGAGCAGCTGGACAATCCATAGTTCCTACTACTACTGGAGCAGCAAAAGCACTTACTAAAATATTCCCTCATCTTAGTGACGTGATAGGTGGCTGTGGTATACGAGTACCAGTTCCTAATGGCAGCCTTACAGACATGACTATTAATGTAAAAAGAGACACAAGTATCGATGAAGTTAATGCTGCCTTTCTCGCTTTCGCAGAAGCAAATCCTAACACCTTTTCTTACACTGACGTACCTTTAGTTTCCATTGATATTTCTGGCAGTCCTTACTCATGTATATTTGACTCTCAAATGACTTCTGTAATAGGAAAACTTATTAAAGTAATAGGCTGGTATGATAATGAGAGCGGTTATAGTAATCGATTAAAAGATTTGGTTATCAAAATTAGCTAACCAAATAAAACAGGTTTTTCAATACATAATTCAGGCCTAAAAATCCCGTTGCACCGTACTTTTTATTACCTATGTTAACAGGTCACGCTTCAGATCATTAAAAACATCGACGAAATACACTCTTAAGTAGCTAAATTGACAGATTTTAAGGCTTTTAACGAGCGTAATTCTATATTTGTGTGTTTACTAATAAGTACTTTATCTCTCCAATTAATAAAATACTACTATTATTCGCCCTTTTATTGGGTGGACTATGCCTCGCTCAAAGCGATGATGACGCCTCGTTATCTATTAACAGTCAACAGATTGCAGTAGAAGCGATGCTCGAAAAAGCACGTTTAGCTCTTCAAAAGACAGACTATGAAAAAGCTCAGGATATTGTTTCTAGTGCCATAGAAATAGCAAAAGACTCTTCATTATTTGCTAGTACTCAATTAGTCCAGGCAGAGTATTTTTTAATTTGTAATCAATTAGATCTTGCAGAGCTTAAGTTATCAGACATTGAACAACTTATTCCTGAAAAATCCGACAGCCAAATAAGGTTATACTTGCTGAAATCTAATCTTTTCATTAAAAATAAAAAGTTTGTTGATGCCGATCAAACTCTTAATAGTGCTAAGATTTTAATACAAAACTCTTCAAATCAAGAGTTGAGAGCTCTACAATTGTTTTTAAGAGCTCAGCTCAATCTTGAAACTAAAAATTTATATGAGACTGTAAATGGTTTCAGGAATGTCATACCGTTACTGCAAAAACAACAATTACACTTCTATGAATCACAAGCGACACTTGGATTAGCTAAAGCCTATTTTGAAAAACAAGAACTAGATGAGGCAAATGCTGCAACTAATGAAGCCCTTAGAATCAGTAAAAACTATGGCTTCATAACGACTGAACTAGAAACCTACAGCCTTAAATCCTCGATTGCTCGTGCACAAGGCGACTATCAAAAAGGTCTAGAGTATATGGATCGTTATATTGAACTTAAGGAATCTATAGATAAAAATGGTGATAGCGGCAATGCACTAGCTATAAGAAATAAAGAGAATGAAAATTTAAAAGTTGAACTTGCAAAAAAGCAAAAAGACCTAGATAGACACGATTATACAAATATTTTATTTTTTGTTTTACTGACATTACTTTCTTTACTAACAATGTCGCTTTTTAAGAACAATAAGTTCAGGTTGCGAGCAAATAAAACATTGGTAGTTAAAAACAAATCATTGATTGAAGAGCGTGATAGAGCACAAGATGCTGCAAAAATTAAAGCAGACTTTCTATCAACCATCACCCATGAACTTAGAACACCTATGTACGCCGTTACAGGTTTAACTCACCTGTTATTAGAGAACACACCTAGATCTGATCAGAAAGAACACTTAGAGACCTTACAATCGTCTGGTGAGTACTTGTTATCCTTAATTGACAACATACTTAATTTCAATAAACTTGAAGCTAATAAGGTAGAATTAGAATCTATCCCTTTTAGTCTTAAAAAACGTATTCAAGACCTTACCACGTCATTAGAAAGTCAATCTAAAGACCGCAATAATCAACTTCAATTAGAATTTGATGATGCAATACCTAGTCGCATTAATGGTGATCCAGTAAAAATCACTCAGATATTAATTAACCTTATAGGTAACGCCATAAAATTCACTCAAAACGGAAATATTTGGATTAGAGCAAATCGAGTAAAGCAAGTTGATGATCGTTGTCTTATCAGATTTGAAGTTGAAGATAACGGTAAAGGAATATCTGAGGAGAAGCAAGTTGCCATCTTTGAAAACTTTGCACAGGAAGAATCTAGCACAACAAGAGAATATGGTGGTACTGGGCTAGGATTAGCTATCGTAAAAAATCTAGTTGAATTAATGCAAAGCGACATCAAATTAGATAGTAAATTAGGACGCGGTAGTATCTTTTCATTTGATATATGGTTTGATTTACCAGACTCTAATAAATTTTATGATGACTATCAACCTGTAAAATCAATCTCAAAACCAAAGAATACATCTGATAAAGAAGTAGTTTTCCCGTCTGAGCCTTCTGAGATAGTCGCACCAGTTAAGACCACTTCCATAAATGAAGTTTTAAGTGAAAAGCCTCTCGCTCCTGGAGAACACTTAGAAAAAAGAATCCTAGTAGTAGAAGATAATAAAATTAACC
Organism: Nonlabens ulvanivorans; assembly: GCF_000732625.1. GTDB lineage: Bacteria > Bacteroidota > Bacteroidia > Flavobacteriales > Flavobacteriaceae > Nonlabens > Nonlabens ulvanivorans. The sequence continues at coordinate 181,968 of NZ_JPJI01000023.1, read as the reverse complement.
AGATGATTACTCGTAAAATTCTTGAAGGCAAGAATTTTAACTGCGATGTCGCAAATCATGGTGCAGAGGCATTACAAAAGGTACAAGAGACAGAATATGACCTGATTTTAATGGATATACATATGCCTGTAATGGACGGTAAAAAAGCAACTACTGAAATACGTAAACTCAATAGAGAGATCCCTATTATAGCCTTAACTGCTGTCACTTTAAATGATTCAGAGAAAGAACTGTATCAAATAGGTTTTGATGACATAATCCCTAAGCCGTTTAAAATGGATGAGTTTTTTGAAAAAATTCAAAAAGCATTTACTAATTATCAAGTACTATAAACTGGGCTCTTCTCCTAAAAACCTTATCTTCATAGGTAAATAATATACTCTTGGCAGGTCCCATGGCGACAGTCTAGTATAATCTTTCTCGGTCGTAATAACGATATCTTGAGCAGCAATGATGTCAATTTCGCTTTCGCGAAAGCGGTGATGATCACCATATTCTAGATGCTCAACTTCAAATTGTTTCTTTAAGAAATTTATGAAAGGTGCTGGTTTTGCTATACCGGTAACCGCCGTAATCTTATCAAACTTTAACTCATCTAACAAAATAGATCTATTAGATTGAGATACCCTTTTTTCATATTCAATAGTAGAAAAATAAACCTTCTGATTCTTCAAAGGTTTAAGCTGTTGTATCATAGAATCCATTTCTGCTTGAGAAAGATTTTCTGGACACTTAGTAACAACGATCGTGTGAGCGCGGTTAGCTCCTTTTCTAGATTCTCTTAAATTGCCTGCTGGCAATAAATAATCATTTGAATAAAGCCTGTCATAACTAGTGAGTAAAATATAATGACTAGCCTTCACATATCTATGTTGAAAAGCATCATCTAACAAAATAATATCAATAGAGTGATTTTTTAATAACTCTCTAATACCATCTACTCTTTTCTCACAAACTGCACTTACGATGGCATCATTATACTTTAATTTAATTTGCAATGGCTCATCACCTACTTGAGCGGCTGTATGATGATTTTCTATTTCAATGTAACCTTTAGTCTCACGTCCATAACCACGACTTAGAACTGCAATTCGATTTCCTTTAAAATGCTCTATCAACCATTCTATCATAGGAGTCTTACCAGTTCCTCCAGTACTCAAATTACCTACTGCTATCACTGGTATATCAAAAGTTTCTTGAGTAAGATAACCATTGTCAAATGCCCAGTTACGAGTTCGAGTGATACCATCATATAGTATTGAAAACGGAAATAATAAATTTCTTAACGATTGCATGTTTCAAAAGTAGGTTAATTTTATCTTTAGCTTTTTAAATCGTATTCATGAAAATCCAAGAAGTCCTTTCCTATATTGAACAATTAGCTCCAAGACATTATGCTGAAGATTTTGATAACACAGGTCTATTGACTGGCGATTCTAATACAGAAATAAAAGGTGTTTTAGTAACCTTAGATTGTCTAGAAAATGTTGTCGATGAAGCTATATCTAAAAATTGTAATTTAATAGTGGCCTTCCACCCTATTATTTTTAGTGGACTTAAAAACTTAAAACCAGATAATTATGTCAAAAAAGCGGTTGTTAAAGCCATAAAAAACGACATTGCTATCTATGCTACACATACGGCTCTGGATAACGCAAAATACGGTGTTAGCTACCGTATGGCAGAAGAATTAGGATTAAAAAACATTAAGACATTAATCCCGCAGAGAGGCATTATCAAAAAACTAGTTACCTATATACCAAAGAGTCATTTTGAAATGGTTAAAGAAGAACTTTTTAAAGTAGGCGCTGGTAAACTAGGCAACTATGAAGAGTCTAGTTTTAGCATAAATGGAACAGGCACTTTCTTAGGTAATGAAAAAAGTAACCCAATGATTGGAGAAAAAGGAAAACGCTCCACAATTGAAGAAACTAAGTTGTCTGTGACATTCTTACCACATTTAGAGTCTATCGTCCTTAAAACCCTATTGAAAAGTCATCCTTATGAAGAAGTTGCTTATGAAATATCGACATTAAACAATCAATATGACCATATAGGAATGGGTGCAATAGGTGAATTTAAAGAAGAGGTGAGTACTAATCACTTTTTAAACAAGACAAAAAACACTTTCAATTCAGGAGTTGTAAGGCACACCAATTCAAAAAATAAAAAAATAAAAAAAGTAGCATTACTAGGTGGTTCCGGAGCTTTTGGCATTAAAAACGCTATACAATCCGGCGCAGATGCTTACATAACGGCAGATTTAAAATATCACGACTTTTTTCAAGGTGAGTCCATTCTATTATGCGATGTGGGACATTATGAAAGCGAACAGTTTACAAAAAACCTTTTACACGAATATCTTAGCAAAAAATTTAGTAATTTTGCAATCCTTTGTGCAGATGCGCAAACAAACCCTGTAAACTATTATTAAACAGATGGCAAAAAAGACGGAAGCTACTGTAGAAGATAAGCTTAGAGAGCTTTACAATCTACAATTAATCGACTCCAGAATAGATGAGATTCGCAATGTACGCGGTGAATTACCTCTTGAGGTAAAAGATCTAGAAGATGAGGTGGAAGGATTAAACACACGTGTGGTTAAGCTTAGCGCTAAACTTGAAGAGCTTAACGAATCTATCAAGGATAAGAAAAATAGAATTGAAGAATCTAAATCTCTTATCAAAAAGTATACAGAACAACAAAAGAATGTACGTAACAATCGTGAATTCAACTCTCTTTCTAAAGAAATTGAATTTCAAGAACTAGAAATGGAACTTGCAGAAAAACACATTCGTGAATTTAAAGCTCAAATCGAGCAACAAAATGAAGTTGTGAATGCTAGTAAAGATCGTATGTCACAACGTGCAGAACATCTTAAGCATAAAAAAGCTGAGTTAGAAGAAATTCTAAAAGAGACTGAAAAAGAAGAGCAAGCTCTTATGAAAATGTCTCAAGATCACGCAACTACAGTTGAAGCTAGATTAATAAAGGCTTATACTCGTATAAGAACTAGTGTACGTAACGGTCTTGCTGTTGTACCTATCGAACGTGGTGCCTCTGGTGGTTCTTACTTCACAATTCCACCACAAGTGCAGGTTGAGATTGCAAGTCGTAAAAAAATCATTACAGATGAACATTCAGGACGTATTTTAGTAGATGCAGCTCTTGCTGAAGAGCAGGTTGAGGCAATGGAAAAAGTATTTGCTAAACTATAGTCACTTATCATAACGTATAGAAATCCCTTATCTAATGATAGATAAGGGATTTTTTATTTAACGAGTTTTTAATACAACTATTTTCTTCAAAAAGTATTTTTACTTGAAACAAGTAAATCATGAAACTGATAAGTACCATAATATTAATATTTATTGCCTCAACCTGTAATACACCAGTTGAAAAAAAGGCAAAACAAAAAGAAATTTTACCCGTAGAAGTAAATGCTCAAGACGGATTAGAAAGAGCATACTTTGCTAGTGGTTGTTTTTGGTGTGTAGAAGAAATATATGAAAGCGTTCAAGGTGTCCAAGAAGCTATCTCTGGATATAGCGGTGGCAACACTGAAAATCCTACTTATAGAAACCATGCAGATCATGCTGAAGCAAATGAAATAATTTACGATCCAGAAACTGTAAGTTTTAAAACTTTAGTAGATGTTTATTTTGCCTCACAAAATATAGAGCAAGTAAATGGTCAAGGTCCAGATATAGGTGAATCCTACCGAAGTATTGTTTTCTATCAGAATAATGAGCAAAAGAAAATTATAGAAGACAAAATTACTGCCCTAACTAACGAAGGCTATAAAGTAGCTGCTGAAGTAAAAGCTTTTCAAAAATTCTGGATTGCTGAAGAATACCATCAGGACTATGCAAAACTGCATCCTAATCAAGGCTATATACAAGGTGTATCAATTCCAAGGTGGAGAAAATTTGCTTCTAAAATGCCAGAGGTTATTAAATCTTCAGTTAGACATTAAGACCTTATTACAAATCCTACGTAAGTATTAATTGTAACAGAAATTTGTTTGCTAAAAGATTTTTTTTACATTTACAGTGTTATGATAAAAAATAATAATATCAGATTTAATAATAATTCTTTACTCACGTAAGGTAGTATCTGGTATTTTAAAAAATTCAAAAGGTCTACTTCACAGTAGACCTTTTTTCATTTAAACAATTTAGTTATGTGTGGAATAGTAGGGATGTTTCAGCTGAAAAAAGACAGCCAAGACCAACGAGAAAAAATCTTAGAATTATCAAAAAAATTAAGACATCGAGGACCAGACTGGTCGGGTATTTATTGTGGTAGTAATGCAATACTTGCTCATGAACGATTAACCATTGTAGATCCACAATCAGGTGGTCAACCGTTATATAGTCCAGATGGTAAAGTCGTACTTGCCGTAAATGGAGAAATATACAACCATCAAAAAATACGTGACCATTATAAAGATTCTTATGAATTCAAAACTAAAAGTGACTGCGAGGTCATATTAGCTCTTTATCAAGATAAAGGTATAGACTTTATGGATGAGCTTACCGGTATGTATGGTTTTGCTCTTTATGATAGTGAAAAAGACGTTTTCCTATGCGCAAGAGACCATCAAGGAATCATTCCTCTCTATCATGGTACAGATGAATTAGGGCAATTTTATGTCGCTAGTGAACTTAAAGCTTTAGAAGGCACCTGTAATCAAATCAGCCCATTTCCGCCAGGACACTACTATTATAGTGAAGATGGCAGCTTTACAAAATGGTATGATCGCGAGTGGAAAAGTTATGATTCAGTAAAAGAAAATAAAAGCTCTGTCGCTGAGCTTAAGAAAGCAATGGAAGACTCTGTTCATAGACATTTAATGAGCGATGTACCATATGGTGTGTTACTTTCTGGTGGATTAGATAGTTCTATTGTAAGTGCTGTTGCAAAAAAATATGCCGCAAAGCGTATAGAATCAGGTGATAACAAAGAGGCTTGGTGGCCTCAATTACATTCATTTGCCATAGGTTTAGAAGGAAGTCCTGATTTAGCAGCAGCACAAGAAGTTGCAGACCATATAGGTACCGTGCATCACAGTGTCAACTTCACAATTCAAGAAGGTCTAGACGCAATAAAAGACGTAGTTTATTTTCTAGAAACCTATGATGTTACTACCATTAGAGCATCCACACCTATGTATCTTCTTGCACGAGTTATTAAATCTATGGGAATTAAAATGGTTCTATCTGGTGAAGGTAGTGATGAGATTTTCGGAGGTTACTTATATTTTCACAAAGCACCTAGTGCAGAAGAATTTCATAAAGAAACCGTGCGTAAACTAGATACACTACATCTATATGATAACCTAAGAGCAAATAAATCCCTTGCAGCATGGGGAATTGAAGGTCGCGTTCCGTTTTTAGATAAAGAATTTATGGATGTAGCTATGAGACTCAACCCTAAAGATAAAATGTGTGGAAATGGAAAAATGGAAAAACACATTTTAAGAGAAGCGTTTGAAGATGAACTACCTAAAAGTGTTGCTTGGAGACAAAAGGAACAATTCAGCGATGGCGTTGGATACAGCTGGATCGATACCTTAAAAGAAGTCGTAGAAGATGTGGTGACTGATGAAATGATGGAGGCAGCTCCTTTTAAATTTAAAATCAATCCGCCACAAAATAAAGAAGAGTATTACTATCGTAGTATTTTTAGTGAACACTTCCCTAGCGATACTGCCGCAAACTGTGTACCTTCTTTAAAATCTGTAGCCTGCTCGACACCTGTTGCATTAGAATGGGATGAAGCTTTTAAAAACATGAATGACCCATCAGGTCGAGCAGTTAGTGGTATACATGATGAAGGTTATTAAAAAAATGTTAGATACTTGTAGGTTTGAAAATGCCTACTTACATTTACAATCTCTATGAGAAACACAAATCATACTTGGTGGTGGAATGATACAGCTCAACAGCCGTAAAGTCACCCGTATGTTTATATAACAAAAAGGTCTGCTTAACGGCAGACCTTTTTTATTTTACCCATTTTTAGAACTTATAATGCAAAAACATAAAGCAAAAACTACACAAGAATCCATATTAGCAGATATGCTTACACCTGTAGCTATATATATGCGATTACGTGATAAATATCCAGGCAGTATATTACTAGAAAGTAATGAGTATGGTGAACGCAGTAATAGTTATTCATTTATTTGTTGTAATCCTGTAGCACAGTTTTCAGTTACAAACACAAGCATTGAAAGTCAGTATCCAGATGGTTCAAGCGAGCAATCTTCTTTCAATTCAAGTTATGATCTTGCTGCTGGACTTACGCAATTTAAAAACTCCTTCTCACATACAGATTCTGATTTCCCATTTCCTAATCATGGGCTTTTTGGATATTTAGGCTATGATGCTGTTCAATTATTTGAGTCTTTAGAATTTCGCTTTCGCGAAAGCGAGAAGAACATACCTCTTGCTCATTATCAAGTTTTTCAAAATGTAATGGTTTTTGATCACTACCATAATCAACTTCATGTTTTTGAACACTTATATGATGGAAAAAAACCTAAAATAAATGAATTACTAAGCGTCATTAAACATAAAGATGTCGCTCAATATAGTTTTAATACAACTGATAATGAAACATCAGAGATGAGTGATGATGATTTTAAAAAGCTAGTTGAAAAAGGGAAAGAACATTGCCGTCGTGGTGATGTTTTTCAAATAGTTTTATCTCGCAAATTCTCTCAAGATTTTCAAGGTGATGATTTTAATGTTTATCGTGAATTAAGAGCAATCAATCCTAGTCCTTACTTATTTTATTTTGACTATGGTAATTTTAGAATATTCGGTTCTTCACCAGAGGCGCAATTAATTATCAAAGAAAATCACGCCAGTATACAGCCTATTGCTGGAACCTATAAAAGAACTGGAAATGACAGTGCAGACTTAAAAGCTGCCGAAGACTTAAAGAAGGATCCTAAAGAAACTGCTGAACATGTGATGCTAGTAGACCTAGCTCGTAACGATTTGAGTAGACATGCTAGAAATGTCGCGGTGACTGACTATCAAAATATACATTTTTACTCTCACGTGATTCATATGGTTAGTAAAGTGACTGGATTAATTAATGAAGAGGATAAAATACAGCTTATAGGGGACACTTTTCCTGCTGGAACTTTAAGTGGAGCACCTAAATATAAAGCCATGCAACTTATTGATACATATGAAAACTCTAGTCGTAGTTTCTATGGTGGTGCTATAGGATATTTAGGATTTAATGGTGATTTTAATCACGCCATTATCATACGTAGTATATTATCACAAGGCAAAACTCTTAACTTTAGAGCCGGTGCAGGCGTTGTTGTACATAGTAACATAGATGACGAGACACAAGAAGTATATAATAAAACTAATGCCTTAAGAAAGGCCATAAATCAAGCAACTCAAAACCATTCAACAAAATGAAAACTCAAATAATTAAATATTTCTCAATTTTTGTCTTAGCAATTTTTGTCTCTTCGTGTAACTCCAATACAGTTATTTATGAAGCGTCTCCTTCAAAAGAGAATTTAAAATTGAATGTGACAAACGCGACAGACTTTAAATCACCACATCAAAATCTGAATGAATATTTAACTGAAGCTGAAGCTTACAATGCTACGGCAATACAATACAGATTGGGAAATACAATAGGCTTTAAAGAGTTGTATTTCATTAAGCCAATGATGAAAAATTATAAAGCTCAAGAAGGTATGAGGACAGAATTAAGTATTCGAAGCTATAATCATTCTAATGTTTTAGTTGATCAACTAGTACTGGCAAGAACAGATAACGACTCTATATTTTCAGGTAAAATCTTTAAGGATTTCACTATTCAGAAAATGGTTAATAATGTAGAAACAAATTACACCATAGATTCAAAAGGTAAATTTCAAATTATTAAATAATGAAAAGTATTCTTCTTATAGATAATTACGACTCCTTTACCTTCAATCTGGTTCATTATTTAGAGGATTTAAATGTAAAAGTAAAGGTAGTTCGCAACGATAAAATCACACCTGAAGAGTGTGTCAATTACGATGCTGTCGTTCTATCTCCTGGCCCAGGAATTCCTAGTGAAGCTGGCAATTTGTTACCTATCATTGATTTTTTGAAAGATAAAAGACCACTTTTAGGTATCTGTCTAGGTCATCAAGCCATTACTGAAGTCTTCGGTGGAGAGATTATAAATCTAGATAAAGTATATCACGGTATCTCTACTAACATGACACATAACGGTAATGAGATATTTAATCATATCGACACTAATTTTGATGCAGGGCGATACCATTCTTGGGCTGCACAAAATAGCAGTTTTCCAGATGTTCTAGAAATAACCGCAACTGACGAAAACGGTCAAATCATGGCTCTTAAACATAAAGAACTACCTATTTACGGCCTGCAATTTCACCCAGAAAGCATCATGACACCAGACGGTAAAACCATGCTCAAAAATTTTATAGACACTTTGTAGTATGAAAGAGATTCTAAACGAATTATTTAATCATGGGACGCTTTCGCGAAAGCGTGCTTATGATATCCTAACTGCCATAACTAGCGGAACTGTAAACGATGCGCAAATTGCAGCATTCCTAACTGTTTATGGCATGCGCAGTATCACTGTAGAAGAACTGGCAGGTTTTAGAGATGCTATGTTAGAACAAGCAAACCTTATTGACCTAACAGAATTTAATCCGATAGATTTATGTGGTACTGGTGGTGATGGAAAAGACACTTTTAACATCAGTACCCTAGCTAGTTTTGTAACTGCTGGTGCAGGTGTACCTGTTGCAAAACATGGTAATTATGGAGTGAGCTCAGTAAGTGGTTCTTCTAATGTAATGGAACATCTAGGATTTGTATTTACAAATGATCATGATATTCTTAGAAAACAAATAACTGAGGCTAACATTACTTTCTTACACGCACCGCTGTTTCATCCGGCGATGAAGGCTGTTGCACCTATTAGAAAACAATTAGGTGTAAAAACCTTCTTTAACATGTTGGGACCATTAGTAAATCCAGCAAAACCTAAATTACAAAGCGTAGGTGTTTTTAATTTACAACTAGCCCGTAATTATGAATATCTTTTTCAATCAGAAACAGATAAAAAATATGCGATACTACATGCACATGAAGGATATGATGAAGTAAGTCTTACAGGAAAAGTGCGCATGGCTAAAAATAATGGAGTGAGCGATCTATCGGCTAGCGATTTTAATATGAAACCTTTAAAACAATCAGATATTTATGGTGGTGATACTGTAGAAGATGCTGCATTGATTTTTATGAAAGTACTTGAAAATAAAGCGACCGATGCACAAAAGAATGTAGTCATCGCTAATGCCGCAACTGCTATATCAGTAGCCCAAGATATAAATCTTAAAAATGCAGTCGTTGCTGCGAGAGCATCTTTAGAAACTGGTAAAGCCCTAGAAAGTTTTCAAAAACTTATGGAGCTTAAAGCTTAATACAATGATCAATTCATAATTCAAACAAGAGTACAATTTCAGATATAATGGAAGATATCCTAAAGAAAATAACTAATCAAACTGCTCAAGATCTAAAAGCAAGAAAGGCTCAAACTCCTCTATCAGACTTGAGATCTATGAAGCCTTATTCTCGTAAACCAGTTTCACTACATGCAAGTTTAAAGAATGGTAGCGGTATCATTGCTGAACATAAGAGACAAAGCCCCAGCAAGGGCTCTTTCCATTGCCCAGCGAGCTTACAGGAAGTCGTTAAAGGATATGAAAATGCCGGTGCAAGCGCTATCAGCTGTTTAACTGATTTGCCTTTCTTTGGCGGTACGCTAGACGATTTACTAGAAGCAAGATCACAAGTTAATATACCTATCCTGCGCAAGGATTTCATGATAGATCTATATCAAATTCATGAAGCGCGAGCTTATGGAGCAGACGCTATCCTACTTATCGCAGCATGTCTAAATAACGAAGAATTAAAAACCATGTCCCTAGAGGCTATAAATCTAGGTCTTGAAATTCTTTTTGAAGTTCATGATTTAGAAGAATTGAATCGCATTAAAGAGGTAACCACTTCTTTGAATACGTCTAAATTTGTGATAGGAGTTAATAATCGTGATTTAAAAAGGTTTAAAACTGATATTCAAAACAGTAAAGATCTTTTACCACATTTTCCTGAAAATGTTCTTGCCATATCAGAAAGCGGTATCTCAGATCCTGACATAGTAAAAGAACTTAAAACACTAGGCTTTGAAGGTTTCTTAATAGGAGAAAACTTCATGAAAACCGACCTACCAGGAGCAAGCTGCGAGCAATTTATAAAAGCCATAAAGTCATGATGATTAAAGTGTGCGGTATGCGCGATATAGAAAACATTAACCAGTTACAAGAACTGGATATTGATTTCATGGGAATTATACGTTACTCAAAGTCTAAGCGATTTGTAGACGATTCTCAAAAAGAAAATGTCGCCCAACAAACCATGAATAAAGGAACCGTAGGCGTGTATGTAAATGAATCCCTTGAAAACATTTTAAAGGATATCATTCCATTGCAACTGGACGTTATTCAATTACATGGTGATGAGGATTCTGCTTTCGCGAAAGCGTTACTAGAAATAGATATTAAGATATTTAAAGCATTTCAAATCACCGAAGACTTTGATTTAAATAGTTTAAAAGAATGGGAAGAGCTAGCAGCACAATATGTGGGCAAACTTTTCTTTTTATTTGACACAGCTACTCCCAATTATGGAGGTAGTGGTAAGAAATTTAATTGGTCTATTCTCGACTCTTATAAAGGAGAAGTTCCTTTTTTATTAAGCGGTGGAATTTCAAAAGATGATGTAGCAATAGTAAAAGAATTTAAACACAACATGTTTTTAGGTGTAGATCTTAATTCAAAATTTGAAACCGAGCCTGGTGTTAAAAACATAAAAGAAATAAAAACATTCATAGAAAAATTAAGAAAATGAGCTATCAAGTAAATGAACAAGGATTTTATGGAGAATTCGGTGGTGCATTCATTCCAGAATTGCTCTATCCTAATATTGAAGAACTACAAGAGAATTATCTAGCAATAGAAAAATCACCAGAATTTCAAGAAGAGTTTCATCAATTGCTTAAAGATTATGTAGGTCGCCCTACTCCACTATTTTTAGCTAAGCGACTTTCTGAAAAATATGGAGCTCAAATCTGGTTAAAGAGAGAAGATCTTTGTCATACCGGTGCTCATAAAGTAAATAACACGATCGGTCAGATTTTACTTGCCGAAAAACTAGGTAAAAAAAGAATCATTGCAGAGACTGGTGCTGGACAACATGGTGTAGCAACAGCAACCGTATGTGCATTAAAAGGACTGGAATGCATCGTTTACATGGGCGAGAAAGATATAGAACGTCAAGCGCCTAATGTTGCCCGCATGAAAATGTTGGGTGCAACGGTTAGACCTGCAACTAGCGGTTCTAAAACTTTAAAAGACGCTACTAATGAGGCAATGCGCGACTGGATCAATAATCCAGAAGACACTCATTACATCATAGGCTCAGTAGTTGGACCACATCCTTATCCTGACATGGTGGCAAGATATCAGTCTGTGATTTCTCAAGAGATTAAGAAACAAATGGATGGTTTACCAGATTATGTCATTGCATGTGTAGGTGGCGGTTCTAATGCAATGGGCGCTTTTTATCACTTTTTAGATGATAAAGAAGTAAAATTAATAGGTGTAGAAGCGGCTGGTTTAGGTGTAGATACCGATAAGACTGCGGCCACATTAACTCTAGGAACTCCAGGTGTTTTACACGCAAGTCGTTCTATAATGATGCAAGATAAAGATGGACAGGTTGTAGAACCTCATAGTATTTCAGCAGGACTAGACTATCCTGGAATCGGACCAGCACATGCTTGGTTAAAAGTGTCTGACCGCGCTCAATATATGGCTGTTACAGATGCTGAAGCACTAGAAGCTGCTGTAGAATGTAGTCGCCTTGAAGGTATTATTCCTGCACTAGAAACCGCTCATGCTTTCTCTGTCTTAAAAGACTTAGACTTAAAACCTACTGATCGTGTTGTAATCAATCTATCTGGTCGCGGTGATAAAGACATGAATACATATATGGAAGAGTTGAACCTACTGTAGAAACAAAGTCATACTTACTATGCAGTGCGCAAGCCATGCGCTGAAAACTGATTATAACAATGAAAAATAAACTCACAGAACTACTTAAACACAAGCCTCAAAACTTGTTGAACATATTCTTTACCGCTGGATATCCACAACTAGAAGACACCACTACTCTACTCACAGCTTTAGAAAATGCAAAAGTCGATTTAGTAGAAATAGGGATTCCATTTAGTGATCCATTGGCAGATGGTCCTACTATTCAAGAAAGCAGCAAAATTGCTTTAGAGAATGGTATGTCTATTGAAAAACTATTTTCTCAATTAGAAAATCATACTCCTAAAGTTCCAGTTTTATTGATGGGATATTTGAATCCTGTGATGCAATATGGATTAGAGAAATTTTGTAAAAAATGTCAAGAAGTAGGAGTTGACGGATTAATAGTTCCAGACTTACCTATGTATATTTATCAGACAGAATTTAAAGAAGTCTTTGAAAAATATAACATCAGCAACATATTCTTAGTAACTCCTCAAACTTCAGAAAAACGTATCAGAGAAATCGACGATAACTCTAACGGTTTTATTTATGCAGTTAGCTCGGCTAGTACTACAGGATCTAAAGCAGATTTCTCTGCAGCAGCAGATTATTTAGGTAAACTTAAAGACATGAAATTAAAAACACCTATTCTAACTGGCTTCAATATTAAAAATCAACAGAACTTTAAAGATGCTTGTAAGTATGTGGATGGCGCGATTATAGGTAGTGAATTCATAAGACAAATAACCGATGTAGATGACATTGCCAAAGCAACCGCAAACTTTGTAGCAAGTATTAAATAATACTGGAAAGAAAGACTAAACAAAGGAGTACAAACTTTTAAATTAAAGTTAAATCCTATTAATAAAGTAGGATTAATTTTCATCATTCAATTTTCAGACTTACTTTTGTAACATAATGAAAACACAAAACGCACATCATCATCATCTTTTTACTTACCGTCAGGCGAGCTAAAAGTGTATTGATGTAACTCAAACATATTTTAAAAACCGTCTGTTTCAGGCGGTTTTTTTGTTTTAAAAAGTTTGAAATAAAAAACAGTTTGTAAGCAGCTTAAACAACATTCTCAAAATAGAATGTCAACAAAAATTATGATCAGAATAGCAGTACAAAAATCAGGAAGACTATCAGATAAATCTTTGCAACTCTTAAAGGATTGCGGTATCAAATTTGACAATGGTGGTCGTAAATTATCTACTCAAGCAAAAAATTTCCCTATGGAAATTCTTTTTTTAAGAGATGATGATATACCACAATATGTTGCAAATGGTGTTGCAGACCTTGGAATTTTAGGACTTAATGAAGTAGAAGAAAAAGATCAAGATGTAGATGTTATAAAACAACTAGGTTTTGCAGGCTGTCGTTTAAGTCTTGCCGTTCAAAAAGATGTGGATTATCCAGGATTAGAATGGTTCAATGGTAAAAAAGTAGCCAGTAGTTATACCACTATCGTTAAAAGGTTCTTCGCAGATAAAGGAATCGATGCAACGACAGAAGAAATAGGAGGATCTGTAGAGATAGCTCCAGGAATAGGCCTTGCAGAAGGTATTTGCGACATCGTTTCTACAGGATCAACTCTAATTATGAATGGTCTTAAGGAAGTGGAAACAGTAATGTATAGTGAAGCTGTTTTAATCTCTAATCCTAACTTAAGCATAGAGAAGAAAGAAATACTTGACAAGCTAACGTTCAGAATAGACGCTGTACAGAATGCACAAAAAAGCAAATACATCTTATTAAACGCACCTAATGATAAGATAGAAGAAATATCTGCTTTATTACCTGGAATGAAAAGCCCAACGGTATTACCATTAGCTGAAGAAGGTTGGTCCAGTTTACACTCTGTAATTGAAGAAAATGATTTCTGGAATGTCATCGATCAGTTAAAAGATGCTGGTGCACAAGGTATTTTAGTGAGTCCTATTGAAAAATTGATTGCATAATGAAAATCATTTCTAATCCAGATTATTCTCAACAACAAGAGTTGTTAGAACGTCCTCAACAAGAACGTGCTAATGTAGAAACTGCAGTAACAGATATCATACAGCTGGTTAAAGAAAATGGTGATCAGGCCTTATTTGCCTTTGCAGAAAAATTTGATAAGGCAAAATTAGGCACTCTTAGAGTTACAGAAAAAGAAATCGAACAAGCGTCAACACTTGTTTCACCAGAATTAAAAGTAGCGATACAAACTGCTTATCAAAACATTTATAAATTTCACGAGGCTTGTTACACTCAGGATTATCCCGTTATAGAAACCATGCCTGGGATGACTTGCTGGAGAAAATCTTTACCTATTCAAAAAGTAGGTTTATATATTCCTGGTGGCTCTGCTCCTCTTTTTTCCACGGTGTTAATGCTCGCTATTCCAGCAAAGATTGCCGGTAATAAGCGTGTGGTTCTTTGTAGTCCAACAGACGCCAATGGAAACATCAATCCGGCTGTTTTATATACAGCAAGTATTTGTGGCATTACAGAAATCTATAAAGCTGGTGGCGCACAAGCGATTGCTGCCATGACTTATGGAACAGAAAGTATTCCAGCGGTAGATAAGATCTTTGGTCCTGGAAACGCATTTGTAACAAGAGCTAAAGAACTTGCTCAACAACAAGGTGTCGCCATTGATATGCCTGCTGGACCGTCAGAGGTTTTAGTTATTGCAGATCAAAAAGCAAACCCAGTATTTGTAGCAGCAGACTTACTAGCACAAGCAGAACATGGTCCAGATTCTCAAGTAATTCTATTAACTGATTCTATTACTCTAGCCGAAGCTGTAAATGAACAATTAAGGATTCAATTAAGTACGCTTTCGCGAAAGCAAATAGCAGAAAAAGCTATTGAAAACAGTAAGACAATCGTTCTAGAAAGCATAGAAGAATGCGTCAAATGGTCTGACGCATATGCACCAGAACACTTGATCATAAATACAGAAAATGCTGGTGATGTAGCCGATCAAATTCAAGTTGCTGGATCTATTTTTATAGGTTCTTACACTTGCGAGAGTTTAGGTGATTATGCTAGTGGTACTAACCACACCTTACCTACCTATGGCTATGCGCGTAATTATAGCGGCGTGTCAGTAGATAGTTTTGTAAACAAAGTGACCTATCAAAAAGCAACATCACAGGGATTGAAGAACCTAGGACCAGCCGTTGAAATTATGGCTACTGCCGAAGGTCTCGATGCGCACAAAAATGCGGTGAGTGTGCGATTAAAAGAAATTGAGAATTATAATTAAGCGATTCCGCCTTAAAGCGGAATGACAGAAAAACAATGGAATTTAACTTAGAAAACATAGTCCGTAAGAACATCTGGAATTTGAAGCCTTATTCTAGTGCGCGCAGTGAATTTGATTTGTACGGTAGCGATAAAAACGAGCTGACGTTACTAGACGCAAATGAAAATCCTAAGGGAGATTTAAACCGTTACCCAGATCCATTACAGTCTTCGATAAAGGAAGAACTCGCAAAACAAAAAGACATTTCGCCAAATCAAATTTTTGTAGGTAATGGTAGTGATGAGGCTATTGATTTATTGTATCGCATTTTCTGTGAACCAGGAAAAGACACCGTAATTACTTGTCCGCCTACTTATGGAATGTATGAAGTTAGCGCAGCGATTAATGATGTAGAGGTGTTGAAGATTCCTTTGAATGAGCGCTTTGAGTTGGATTTAGAACAGATCCTGAAACAAGTTCAGGATGACAACTCGATTAAGATTTTATGGATTTGTTCTCCTAATAACCCTACTGGAAATGTGCTGCTCAAAGCAGATTTAAAACACGACTGGCAAGCACAAAATTATACTCGTGGTGGTATGATGGATATGCCATTTGCTCCAGAGTTTGAAGCAGAGATGCTGGAAAATCAAAGACAGTTGGATCGTTTGTTCGTGAGTTTTAATGGTATTATCGTGATAGACGAAGCTTATCAAGATTTTACAGAGAACATGAGTTTCATAAAACGACTAGAAGATTATCCTAATCTTGTGGTGTTACAAACCATGTCTAAGGCTCATGGTATGGCTGGTGCTCGAGTAGGATTTGCCTTTTCTTCTCCAGAAATTATTGAATTATTCAACAGAACAAAGCCGCCCTATAATGTAAATGACTTATCACAAAAAGCAGTTCTAGAGGCGTTACAAAACGAAGAAAAAACAAAAAGCGAAATCCAAGAAATTATCAATAACAGAGATTTTCTTGTGGAGCATTTAAACAGTTTTGACTTCATTAAAGAAGTATATCCTAGTGAAGCAAATTTTGTACTTGCCAAAGTAGAAAACGCTACTCAAGTTTATAATTACCTACGTGATAAAGATATTATTATACGTAATCGCAGCAGTCAGATTGAAGATACCTTACGATTTACGGTTGGTAGGATGGTCGAATGTAAAGCGGTGATCACGGCTTTGCGAGAATATCGAAAAATGATTAACACATAACGAAATTTTAGTTTACATAATCAGAAAAAAGCAATTATGAAAAATATAGGACATTACTTTTTTATCGCACTTGGTGCATCTTGTGTCATATTTGCGATATATAAACTACTAAAAGGAGATTATTCTAGCGGACCGATAGCAGGTCCTATAGTTGGTCTTGCTTTAATCAAGATTTCACTTGATAAAATAAAACTTCAAAAAGAAGCTGAAAAGAATAAATAATAACTGAAACCGAAGCCGTTCTTCAATAGTTTAAAAATTATAAAAGAGTCATCGTTGATGGCATTTAATCAAATAAAGTCGATTGCGGAAAGAGGTTTCCGCCTTCGCGGAAATACATGAAAAAAGTATTATTTATAGATCGCGATGGTACCATCGTAAAAGAGCCACCAGTAGATTATCAACTGGATAGTTATGAAAAGTTGGAATTCTTGCCTATGGCGATTACTCAGCTACATCGCATCGCTAGAGAGCTGGATTATGAACTAGTTATGGTGACTAATCAAGATGGATTAGGAACAGATAGTTTTCCTGAAGATACCTTCTGGCCAGTGCATAATTTAATGATGAATGTGCTAGAAAATGAAGGGATTAACTTCAGCGAGGTTTTAATCGACCGTTCTTTTCCTGAGCAAAATGCACCTACTCGTAAACCACAAACTGGTTTATTGACACATTATATAAAAGGCAACTATGATCTAGAGAATAGTTTTGTAATCGGTGATCGCAATAGCGATATGCAACTAGCTAAGAATTTAGGCTGTAAAGGAATACAGCTACCTAGTATTACTGATGATAGTGAATTTGAAGACGAACTAGTAGTTCTTAAAACGGATTCTTGGAAAGAGATTTTTGACTTTTTAAAAGGACAACCTCGCAAGGTCACGGTAAGCCGTAAAACAAATGAAACCGATATCAACATCGTTTTAAACCTTGATGGATCTGGAAACGGAAAAATTGACACAGGTTTAAAGTTCTATGATCACATGCTAGAGCAGTTGCAACGTCACGGTTCATTAGATTTAGATATTAAGGTAGATGGCGATCTTGAAATAGATGAACATCACACTATTGAAGACACGGCGATTGCTTTGGGTGACGCTTTCGCGAAAGCGTTATCCTCAAAAAAAGGAATCAATAGATATGGCTTCTTGCTACCTATGGACGACTCGCTAGCACAGGTAGGAATAGACTTCGGTGGTAGACCATGGATCGTTTGGGAAGCAGAATTTAAACGTGAATATGTGGGCGATATGCCTACAGAATTGTTCTTTCACTTCTTCAAATCATTCAGCGATGCCGCAAAATGCAACCTGAACATGAAAGTAGAAGGCGATAACGAGCACCACAAAATAGAAAGTCTATTTAAAGCGTTTGCAAAAGCGATAAAAATGGCGGTAAAACAAACTGGTGATGGTAAATTACCGAGTACAAAAGGAACTTTATGATTGCCATTGTAAAATATAACGCAGGTAATATAGGAAGCGTCACTAACGCGCTCAACAGACTAGGAATAGAGAATAAAGTAACTGACGATCCTGAAGAATTAAAGGCGGCAGACAAAGTTATTTTCCCTGGTGTAGGAGAAGCTGGTACCGCGATGAACTATTTGCGGGAACGTGGATTAGATCAAGTCATAAAAGAATTGAAACAGCCTGTGCTAGGAATATGCTTAGGAATGCAACTGATGTGCAGTCACAGTGAAGAAGGTGATACTGAATGTCTAGGGATTTTTGACACTACGGTAAAGAAATTCCCGGCTACTGCAGGAATGAAGGTACCTCACATGGGATGGAATAGTTTAAATAATGAGGTTGTTAATCTGCAATCTACCGTCTTGCAAGGCTTACAACCAGCAGCAGATGTATATTATGTACACTCGTACTATGCTGAAGTTTGTAAGGATACAGTTGCGGCTTGTGATTATATTTTACCTTTCAGTAGTGTCTTGCAAAAAGATAATTTTTATGCAACACAGTTTCATCCTGAGAAAAGTGCTGGAATAGGTGAGCAAATATTAAAGAACTTTATAGAATTATAGTATGCGTATTATACCAGCAATAGATATTATAGACGGTAAATGTGTACGTCTATCACAAGGCGATTACAACCAAAAAACGGTTTATAATGAAGACCCACTAGAAGTTGCAAAAGAATTTGAAGCAAATGGAATAAAGCACTTGCATTTGGTTGATCTAGATGGAGCAAAAAGTAGTCACGTCGTGAACTGGAAAGTGCTCGAGCGCATCGCTGGACAGACTGGTTTGCAGGTTGATTTTGGCGGTGGAGTGAAAACTGACGAAGACATAAAGGTCGTATTTGAAAGTGGTGCAAAACAAGTTACCGGTGGTAGTATTGCCGTGAAAGATGCTACAACTTTTGAAGGTTGGATTTCTAGATATGGTACTGATAAAATCATCCTAGGAGCAGATGCTAAAGATGGAATGATCGCAACACACGGCTGGCTAGAAAGTAGCGAACTAGAAGTGGTAGAATTCATCAAAGAGTGGAATAAAAAAGGAATCGAGTATGTGATTTGCACCGATATAGCAAAAGACGGTATGCTTGCTGGAACTAGTAATGAGTTGTATAAAGAAATCCTTAACACAGCACCTGTTAAATTAATAGCTAGTGGTGGTGTTGCTGTCGTAGAAGATTTATATCGCTTGCGCGAAATGAATTGTGAAGGAGCCATAGTAGGAAAAGCATTCTATGAAGGTAGAATTACATTTAAGGAATTGAGAGAATTTGTTTAGCGAACGATTGACATATCAGCTTTTAAAAGCAAGTGATTTAAACGAATTGCATGAATTGAATTTAATACCAGAGGTAGATCAATTCAACACTATGGGAATCCCTGATAGTATTCAAGTAACTAAAGATTTACTAGATGCAAAAATCAAGGATCATCAACAAGAAGATATTAGTAAACTCACCTATTCCATTCGGTTAACAGATAGTAGTGAATTTATAGGCATCGCTGGTATTTTATTCGGTCAGCCTAAGTATAAAAAAGCAGAGCTTTGGATGAAGTTCAATCCTAAGTTTTGGAATCAAGGTTATGCCACTGAAACAATAACTCGATTATTAAAATCTTGTTTTATTGAGCACCAACTCCATAGAGTTGAAGCCGGATGTGCCGTTGAAAACCATGCTTCAAAAAAAGTCCTCGAAAAATGCGGATTTATTGTTGAAGGAATTCAAAGAAAGAACTTGCCTTTAAAAACCGGATGGAGCGATAACTACGAGTTTGGGATATTAGAAGAAGAATGGAGTAAATAATTCCTGTGAAAACAGGTATCTGGCTGGATTATGAACTGGCTTTTGAAGTAAATGCAAATCGATTCCGCTATGCAGCGGAATGACAAATAAATCAGTCGAAGGTGTCGGAATCACAGAGTTTCCCGCCTTCGCAAGAAAATATGAGCTTAAAAAAAAGAATTATACCATGCCTTGATATTAAGGATGGACGTACGGTAAAAGGAATCAACTTTGTTGGATTGCGAGATGCTGGTGATCCAGTAGAACTTGCAAAGCAATATGCTGCTCAAGGTGCTGACGAGTTATGTTTTCTAGATATTACCGCAACTATAGAGAAGCGTGATACTTTAGTACCGTTAGTGCGTGAAATCGCTGCTGTTTTAAATATTCCATTTACAGTAGGTGGCGGAATTAACGACGTAGCTCTTGCCAAAGAAATCATTAAAGCTGGTGCTGATAAAATAGCGATCAATAGTGCTGCTGTAAAAAGACCAGAATTAATTAGTGAACTCGCTGCAGAGTTAGGTAGTCAGTGTGTTGTAGTTGCGGTGGATACAAAGCATTCTCACGAAAGTAGGAATCCAGTTGAGTCCAAAAACAAGCCTGACGAATCAACACCTACAGATTTCCGCCCGCGCGGAAATAAAGTCTATGTAGCTGGTGGACGTGTAGAGACCGAATTAGAAACTATTTCTTGGTGTCAAGAAATTGAACGGTTAGGTGCCGGAGAAATCTTGCTTACCAGTATGGATCATGATGGTACAAAAAATGGTTTTGCTCTAGAACTTACCGATGCCATTTCTAGAAAATTGAGTATTCCTATCATTGCATCAGGTGGTGGAGGAACAAGTGCTCATTTTGCAGATTTATTTAAAGACACAGAAGCGAGTGCAGGACTAGCAGCAAGTATTTTCCATTTTGGAGAATTACCAGTTCCTGAGTTGAAAAAACAATTGGCTGCGGCTGGAGTTGATGTGAGAATTCCTGCGAACGCAGGAATCTAATTGGTTAGTGACTGGCATTACGATTAAAATTAAAGATTTCCGCCTGCGCGGAAAATAAAAGCGAAACCGTCTTACGACGGCTTGAAAACAAAATAAAAGCATAGCGGTGGGGAAATGAAGATTTCCGCCTTCGCGGAAATTATAGATATGAAACTAGACTGGAATAAAGGAGAAAACGGATTATTGCCTGTAATTGTACAAGACGCTACTAATAAAGAAGTGTTGATGTTAGGCTATATGAATGAGGAGGCTTTTGAAAAAACTAAAGCAGAAAATAGAGTAACTTTTTACTCACGTAGTAAACAACGACTTTGGACCAAAGGAGAATCTTCCAATAATTTTCTAGATGTGGTTGCTATAAAAATCGATTGTGATCAAGATACCATTCTTATTAAAGCAAATGCACATGGACCTACTTGTCATACCGGTACGGTGAGTTGTTTTGATAATGGTGATGAATCTCGCTTTCGCGAAAGCGAGAACAGCTTTACTATTAACGATCTAGAAAAGACCATCCACCAGCGTATCGATGATAAAGTAGAAGGTTCTTACACCTATTCTTTAATCCAAAAAGGAATTAATAAAGTAGCTCAAAAAGTAGGTGAAGAAGCTGTAGAAATGGTAATCGATGCCATTAATGGTAAGGAAGAAGACTTTATTTATGAAGCTGGTGATTTGATGTACCACTACTTAGTTTTATTAAAAGCCAAAGGACTATCTCTAGCACATATTGAGAAAGAACTTGCTAAAAGACATAAATAAAGAGAACGAGATTTATTTATAAATGACAAAAGCGGTTGTATCAAATTTGATGATACAATCGCTTTTTTTAATACTCCAAAACTTTAAAAAAACTCTAATTAACGCGCTCTTAACCGTATTTACTTGTACGTACAATATATTTACTTAAAAACAGATATGAGCACGACACAACCCATTTTAAAACCTATTACTATAGGAGCTGTAGAATTGAAAAATAGAGTGGTTATGGCACCTATGACTAGATGTAGAGCCACTAACGAGCATCAAGCACCAGATGAAAAACATGTCGATTACTATACGCAACGTGCTGGCGCTGGATTAATAATTACAGAAGGTAGTGAGGTTTCAGAAAAAGCGAGAGGTTATCCTTTTGTGGCAGGGATTTTCAACGATGCTCAAGTAGAAGGTTGGAAAAAAGTAGTGGATAGTGTGCATGAAGCTGATGGTAAAATTTTCTTGCAATTATGGCACGTAGGACGTACATCATTACCTGATTACCATGATGGGCAACTACCATGGGCACCTAGTGCTGTTAATCCAGAAACAGAACTGCGCAATCAGTACGGTGAAAAAAAGCAAACCGCAACACCTCACGCAATGACTATAGAAGAGATTGCACAAACGGTTAAAGAATTTGGCGATGCAGCAGCAAATGCTAAAAAAGCGGGATTTGATGGAGTTGAAATCCATAGTTCTAACGGTTATTTAATCCACCAGTTTTTCAATAATCAATCTAACTTACGTACAGATGAATATGGCGGTAGTAATGAAAATAAAGCTAGATTTTTCTTTGAAGTTCTAGAGGCAGTTGCACAATCCTTTCCAACAAATAGGATAGGTTGTCGATTGAATCCTTCGTTAAATGGCGTTTTCGGTATTGAAGGAACTCCAGATACCATTCCATTTTTTGATTATTTAATTAATAGATTAAATGAATACGACCTGGCTTATTTACACCTTTCAGAGCCATTTACAGATGTAAGTGATATTGAGTTCTTAGAAAGTAATATTGCAAAGCATTATCGCCCAATTTATAATGGGAACTTAATGATCAACAATCAATTTGATCGTGAAACTGGTAATAAGGTAATTGAAGAAGGTCATGCAGACCTAGTAGCTTATGGAAAGCTATTTATCTCAAATCCAGATCTTGCACATCGTTTTAAATTAAAGGCTGAAACGGCAGACTGGAATATGGAAACCTTTTACACACAAGGACGTGAAGGATATACAGACTACCCTACTCTAGAAAAAGAAAAGGCTAAGAACTAATCCCTGTCAATAATATTTGAGGCAACTCTTTTTTAAGGTCGGCTACTTCGGTAGTCGACTTTTTTGGTATCCATAAGTATATGGATCTTAATGTGCTTAGAAGATTAAAAAGCATGGTCTCCACGTTCAATGATTTAAACTCACCAGCTTTTATACCACTCTGTAAAATGTTTTTAAAATCTAATTCATAGTCTTTACGCAACTTGATATATTCCTGATACGGCGCTCCTTCTAGGTGCATCCAGTCGGTATTCAATACAGCAAGTGCATCTGTATATTCTAGTGCTATTTTTATGTGAAGGATAATGAGTTGTTCCGCTTTCGCGAAAGCGGACTTATCATTCTCTTCTACCATATCCATACCCGTTGTAAACTCATGAGCTACTGCCAGAATAAGTGTGGCGAGAATCTCTTGTTTACCAGATATATGATTATATAAACTCGCAGCTTTCATGTCCATGGCAGCAGCAAGATCCCGCATCGTTACGGCACTGTAACCACGTTCCTTGAATAGTTGTGCTGCTGTTTTAAGAATTTGTTTTTTGCGAGTCATAAGCTGCAAATATAATAGATGATGGCTATCATAAAATTGATTAAAATTCTATTTACGATAATTGAAATAATTTGTTTTAGACTAGCTTTGAACTTTACCCTACGATAATGCTAGAGAATATAGAAATTAATCCACTCTTAGAGAGATTACCGCCACACTTGAAACAGTTTATAAAGCCACAGAACTATGAGCTTTATACTTATCAAGATCAGGCAGTATGGCGTCATGTCATGAGAAAAAATGTAGATTTTTTAAGTAAAGTTGCACATGGATCCTATCTAGATGGTTTAAAAAAAACTGGTATTTCTATAGATAACATTCCATCAATGTATGGAATGAATCGCATTCTTAAAGAAATAGGCTGGGCTGCTGTGGCTGTTGACGGATTTA
Organism: Nonlabens ulvanivorans; assembly: GCF_000732625.1. Lineage (GTDB taxonomy): Bacteria > Bacteroidota > Bacteroidia > Flavobacteriales > Flavobacteriaceae > Nonlabens > Nonlabens ulvanivorans. The sequence continues at coordinate 158,099 of NZ_JPJI01000023.1, read as the reverse complement.
TTCCGCCAGCTGCGTTTATGGAGTTTCAGGCATATAAAATTTTAGTAATTGCTGCCGATATTAGAAAATTGGATAATATCGAATATACGCCAGCTCCAGATATTATACATGAAGCTGCAGGGCACGCGCCTATTATAGCTAGTCCAGATTATGCAGAATATTTAAGACGTTTTGGAGAGATAGGTAGCAAGGCGATTTCTAGCGCACACGATCATGAGATGTATGAAGCCGTACGCAAAATCTCCATCCTTAAAGAAACACGTAGCGAAAAACAAAATCCAGAACTAGACAAAGAAATCGCAGCTGCTGAGGCAAATATTGAGCGCCTTCAAAACAAAGATGTAGAACCTAGTGAAATGTCTTTAATCAGGAACTTGCACTGGTGGACGGTAGAATACGGTCTGGTAGGTACGCTAGACAATCCAAAACTTTATGGTGCCGGATTATTATCTAGTTTAGGTGAAAGTAAAAGCTGTCTAGAACCTGTGGTAGAAAAAAGACCGTATACTATTGATGCGGCTTATCAAGATTTTGATATCACGCGCAAGCAACCTCATCTTTATGTAACACCTAATTTTGCGACATTGAGCGAGGTATTAGAAGAATTCGCAAACACTATGGCAGTGCGTAAAGGCGGACATAGAGGTTTACAGAAATTAATTAATTCAAAATCTCTAGGGACAATAGAATTAAGTACTGGATTACAAATAAGTGGTCACTTCACCCGTATGATAACTAACGATGACAACGAGGTAGTTTTCTTTGAAACCACTGGTGAAAGTGCACTCGCTTATCGTGAAAAAGAACTAATAGGTCATGGAAGAAGCACTCACAAAAACGGCTTTTTAAGTCCCCTCGGGAAACTTAAAGGTATCAATCTAGCTATTGAGGATATGGGACCACGTGATTTACAAGCTTATAATTTTTATGATAATGAACGTATCGAGTTTACTTATGAAAGCGGTATTAAGGTAGAAGGATTAAACGTGACTGGACAACGTAATTTAAATGGTAAGTTAATGTTGATACAGTTTACAGATTGTACGGTGACATATAAAGATGAAATTCTTTTCTCGCCAGAGAATGGAATGCTTAACCTAGCAGTAGGTAAAGAAATAGTAAGTGCTTATGCAGGTCCCGCAGATTATTACAGTTTTGATCTTGTGTTTCATGAAAGTGATACTAAAACAATAAAACCGGTTTTCTCAAAAAGAGAGATTACCATTCAAGGTTTATACGAGAAAGTACGCAATTATAGAGAAGAAAATAAAATCAACAAACCTTTACTTGAGAAGTTAAAATCTCAAGTTGAAAATGAATATCCTGAACAATGGTTGCTTGTTGAGGAGATTGATGAGTTAATAGGTTAATTAAAAATTATCAATAGGTATCTGAACATTAACTACAGTGCCATTTCCTATAGTACTTGTTAGTTTTAAATCTCCTTTTAAGTCACTAGTTGCTTTTAAAATAGTTTTTATACCATTACCATCATGAATTTCTATGCGATTATATCCTACCCCATTATCATGTGTGATAAGATGTAATCTTTCATCCTCAATAGACGCAATGCTAAAAATGAAATTTGCATTTGAATATAGGGCTGCATTATGTAGCCCTTCATTTATTATAGTTAATAGCATCAATGATTCTTGAGGTTCAAAACTTAACATTTCCTTTTCAGGAAAATTAATTTTAAACGTAGATGTAGTCTCTAGATTTTTTGAGTAGTGGTTTTGTATTTGTTTTGTGGCTAATTCGATATCTTTTAAAGTATAGAGATTCTTACTAGCAGCAAATTGATAAATTAAAGCAATAATCTCATCTTTAATTTTAGTTTTTTCTGGTAGCTTCTGGTTTAGTTGTTGCAAAATTTTATCACGTTGGTTTTGTAATCTAGATATTCGTTTACGTTTACTATCCAGTGATTTATTTTGTTGTTTTCTATCTATCTCAGATAAATAATAAATAACAATTAAACCTACTAGAATACCAATACTGATTAATCCCAAAAATTCTTCCATGATTCTAAAGTAAGTATAAAAATTATATCAAATAATAACGCTGTTGCGAAAACATATTAAAAATCAATTTACTACTTTGCAGGTAAGTAATTCAAAAAGAAACGTCTTAAGAAAGAAAAACATGTTCGGATTATTTAAGAGTAAGAAGAAAGAAATTATCAAAAAATATCTAGAGGAAGGCGCACAATTACTAGACGTGCGCACTGCCTCTGAATTTAATAGCAACCATATAAAAGGTTCTAAAAACATACCTGTGCAAGTAATTGATCAAAACATGAAAAGCCTTGACAAAGAAAAGCCTGTTATTGTGTATTGTGCTATGGGCGGACGTAGTAATATGGCAGCAAACAAATTGAAAGCTAATGGTTTTAAAGTCATAAACGCAGGCGGTATAGGTACTATGAGAAAACATTTAAAACCGTGATACTTTAGTTATATATTCTTCCTACTTTTAAATCATGAAATTAGATCACCATAGCATAAAAGATAACGGAAGGTTTACCATTACAAGCTTTCAATGTGGACCGTCATTACAACTACTTCAAGAAAAAGGGCTTTACAAAATTGTCTGGTGTACAGATGGTGAAGAACGATTAGTAGTTGATGGGTATGATGTGGTTCTTAAAAAGAATCAGGTTCTATTTTGCACACCTGTTAACATAGTAGACATTCCTAAGGATAATTATGGTCTAATTGCATTTGTATTCAACAGAGAATTTTATTGTATCCAACACAATGATCCAGAAGTTTCTTGTATGGGAATGCTTTTCTATGGATCTTCAAACGCTCCTATCATTAATCTATCTATAAAAGAGCAAGCCAGTTTTAACGCTATGTTAGTTTTATTTCAAGAAGAATTTGAAACAAGAGATCATATTCAAGGTGAAATGTTGCGCACACTTTTAAAAAGGATGTTGATCACCTCTACTCGATTAATTAAACAAGATAGTAATCAAGCTAGCCTATCTGTTAAACAAGTAGACTTAATTAGAAAATTTAATATACTCGTAGAGCAACATTATAAAGTAAAACATCAAGTATCAGACTATGCAGATTTACTCTTTAAATCTCCTAAAACCCTATCTAATTTTTTTAAAAAACATGATGTAAAATCACCTTTAAAAATAATTAATGAGCGTATCGCTGCCGAAGCTAAAAGATTATTACTCTACTCAGACAAAAGTGCTGAAGAAATAGCTTATGAATTAGGATATAAAGAACCTAGTCACTTTTCAAAATTCTTTAAAACACAAGTAGGTATGAGTCCGTTAGCCTATAGAAAGAAGTAATCATAAAGTCTGTTCATTAGTAAAAAAATGATTATCGATTGAAGGCAGGAATTCATCGAGTCAACTGCTGCTTAAATAGAATACTTGTTTTCAGTTATAGTTGTGGCATCTAATATTGTCACAATTAATAACTTAATGTAACATGAAAACTTTAAAAATTCTTTTATTAGCGTTAGCAATCACTGCAATTAGTTGTGATGGTAATGATGATATGCAAAATCCATCTGGAACCCCACTTAATGGTTTCACAGTAGTTCAAAACAATGGCACCAGCACTTTTTATGAAACTACTAACATGTATATTGAAATCGATGATGATAATGATGATGCTTTCCCACTAGCACCAGATTATTATTCTTTTTACTTTTTAAATGGAAGATTGATAGATAGAGATCAACATACCGTTGTAGGTGGAGATGAAATCTTATTATCTACCAATACAACAAATTTTGCGGGTCTAAAAGTAGATGTTGCTACTCATCCAGATTTACAAACAGGTATTCCACCTACCGCAAACAACACTTATGTAGCAAGTACTAACGACAGTAATATCATTCATGATTTCCAAGTAAATTCACTAGTACCAGCGTACTTCTTTACTATAGACGGGACCTCTTACGAATTTGGAAATGGAGATGCTAGCGTCGGTACTTTACATGAGCCGGCAACTTTAGGCCATACGGTTACCATAAACACCATTAACATAGACAGCACAAATCCTTCTAACAGCACTATCGATGTTGATTATACATTTGTAAATACATCTGGCGAATTCATTTCTGGTCATTATGAAGGAAGTTTAGGCTTCATTGAAGATTAAATAAAAAAAACAGGCCTATCTTCTATAAGATAGACCTGTTTCAACCAACCAACTATAAAAAACTAATTCTTTATTTACTTATCTAATTAAGCTCCTAATGGCTCTACCGCAGGAAAGTCTACAGGAACTTGAGTGGTATTATGTAAATAGTTTGAGATGGTTTTATCACCTACTAAAACTATAGTATCTACTAGATTTTCTTGAGTATAACCTGCTGCTAGAAAAGAATCTACTACAGCTTTATCTGCTCTACCTCTATTCTCTGTAATGTTTTTTGCTAGACCTGCAAGAGCATTATAACTAGTCTGAAAAGATGCTTTACCAGCTCTTAATTCCAGAGTTTGCTCTTGAGTAAAACCATTCATTTGTGCTATCGCAGTATGTGCTGCAAGACAGTAATCACATCCATTAACCTCACTTACTGCAAGATTTACCACTTCTTTTTCTTTATTATTTAAAGAGGTTTTAGCACCAGATAAAGAAAGGTAATTATTTAATGCGTTATTTGATAATGCATAGGTTGCATATAAATTAGGCACAAAGCCTAATTGCTTTTCTAGGTTATCAAAGATTCCTTGATTCACTTCGTTTACTTCACTTCTCTGTGGTACATTAAATGTTGCCATAATATTATATAATTAAAATTATTATTATTTTCTTATCCCTTAGGACACTACAAAGATGCGACCGTAAATAGCCTCTAAAAATGTGTGCCTTTCCCTAGTACTGTTCTATTATTCCCTTAACTATTAATAAAGCAATTAAAATCTATATCAAACGGACTTTTTCTATTTGTATATTGGTAGCTTCTATCAAGTAGGAGTGCTTTTCTTATTTTTAAAACTTTAAGTAACATTTTAATGAGCGATAAACAAATAGATCTTAAAGGCGCCATAGCTATAGGTATTGGTGGTATGGTAGGCGGTGGAATCTTTGCCGTACTAGGTCTAGCTATATCACTAGCTAAAGGTGCCACGCCTGTAGCATTTCTTATCGCAGGTATCATAGCCATATTCACAGCCTATAGTTATTCTAAATTATCTCTAGCCTATCCAGACACCGGTGGTACAGTACGTTTTATTAACGAAGGTTTTGGTAAAGGAGTTATAAGCGGCGGACTTAACAACCTGCTCTGGATAAGTTACATCATCATGTTGGCGCTTTACGCTAGTGCATTTGGCTCTTATGCGCCCAATTTAATTACCATCACAGGTGACACCAGTATAGACACCCATATATCTATAAGTGCTGTAGTGATTATCGCCACTATAATTAATTATGCTAGTGCAAAGCTGGTAAGCGCAATAGAAAGTTATGCGGTAATCATAAAGCTTATCATATTGCTTGGTTTTATAGCAGTAGGCATGTACGGTATGAATTCCAGTGCAAATCTAGAACAACTAGACCCTTCTAATTGGGAAGGCACGTTTCAAATCATCACTGGTGGTATGGTCATTTTTGTTGCCTATGAAGGTTTTGAACTCATTGCAAATGCCGTATCGGACTTAAAAGATCCAGAAAAGAACATTCCTAGAGCTTATATGATTTCGGTACTTTTTGTAGTAGCTCTATATATAACCATCGCAATTATTACCGTAGGATCCTTGCCCTTTGATCAAATTAAAGAAGCTAAGGATTATGTGTTATCCGAGGTGGCAAAACCTACTTTGGGACAGGCTGGATTTACCATCATGACTATTGCAGCCTTGATTTCTACGTTTTCAGCTATAAACGCAACACTTTACGGCGGTGCTCGTGTAAGTTATAAAGTAGCAGAAGATGATGAGTTGCCACATGATCTCACCTTTAAATTCTGGAATCACCCTATTGGGCTTTTAATTATCGCAGTGGCTACTTTACTTCTTGCTAATCTTGCACCACTAGAAAGCATATCAACCTCTGGTAGTGCTGGTTTCTTATTATTATTTGCTGTAGTAAATTATATCGCTTTTAAACAACATAAAAAACTAGGTGCAAATAAAATAATAACGCTATTAGGTACCATTTTATGCGTGGTAGCATTTGTCATGCTTGTTATCGAACAATCACAAGGCAGTTTATCTGGTGTTATTATTATTGCTTCTATAATAGCAGCTTGTTTTATAATGGAATACTGGTATAAAAGAACAGAAAAACCAACTTCTTAAACTACCAACTTGTAGATATCAATTCTCAGCTTATATTTAAGGTAAATTTTCCTACCATGAATAAGTTGTACTATATCCTATTTGTATTTGTCGTTCTCGCTTTCGCGAAAGCGGAATCACAACAATTACCAGAATCACCAGAAGAACAGAAGTTCTATGAATCGAAGAAATTTAGACTCTTGGGACCATTCCGTGGTGGACGTAGTGCTGCGGTTACCGGAGTTCCCGGAAAACCTAATCTTTTCTATTTCGGTAGTACAGGTGGTGGTGTTTGGAAGACTTTAGATGGTGGACGTACCTGGGCTAATATTTCTGATGGATTTTTTGGTGGTTCTATAGGTGCCGTAACTGTTGCGCCTAGCGATCATAACGTAATTTATGTAGGTGGTGGCGAGAAAACGGTGCGTGGTAATGTTTCCAGCGGCTATGGCATATGGAAAACAGAAGATGCCGGTAAAACATGGACTGAGGCTGGATTACCTAAAAGCCGTCACGTACCTAGAATAGTTATAGATCCTAACGATCATAATACCGTTTATGCCGCCGTATTAGGTAATATCTATAAGCCTACCGCAGACCGTGGCGTTTATAAAAGTACCGATGGTGGTAAAACATGGAGTAAAAAACTATTTACTAATGATCTAGCCGGTGCGGTAGATTTAATCATAGACCCTAGTAATCCACGTGTATTGTATGCAAGCACCTGGAGATTACAACGTACACCATACAGTCTATCTAGTGGTGGCGATGGTAGTGCTATATGGAAAAGTACTGATTATGGAGAAACGTGGAAAGAGATCTCAAAAAATGAAGGTTTTGCAAAAGGAACTTTAGGAATTATGGGAATTACAGTCTCACCTGTAGATTCCGACAGATTATATGCCATCGTAGAAAATAAAGATCAAGGCGGATTGTACCGCAGTGATGATGCAGGTTTAACATGGAAAAAGACAAACAGTGATCGCAGTTTAAGACAACGTGCCTGGTATTATACACGTATTTATGCAGACACAAAAGATGTCGATAAAGTTTATGTCGTTAATGTCAACTATCATAAAAGTACCGATGGTGGTAAAAACTTTTCTAGCGCGAGAGCACCACATGGTGATCATCACGATTTATGGATCGCACCAGAAGATTCTGACCGTATGATTATGGGAGATGACGGTGGCGCACAAATCACTTATGACGGTGGTGAGACATGGAGTACGTATCACAATCAGCCTACAGCACAATATTACCGTGTGACTACAGATAACTCTTTCCCTTATAGAATCTACGTAGCACAACAAGATAACGGGACGATAAGAATACCTCATCGCACCACTGGACGTAGTATTACAGATAACGATTGGGAAGGAACTGCAGGTGGCGAGAGTGCGCATATTGCTGTAGACCCTAAAGACAACGACATTGTTTATGGTGGTAGTTATGGTGGTTATTTAACTCGTTACAATCACAAGACTAAATCACAACGAGCGATTAATGTATGGCCAGATAACCCTATGGGACATGGTGCCGAAGGAATGAAATACCGCTTTCAGTGGAATTTCCCTATTCTGTTCTCGCAACACGAGCCTAATAAACTATATGCATTTTCTAATAATGTTCACGTAACTACTAATGAAGGTCAGAGTTGGGAAACTATCTCACCTGATTTAACTAGAAACGATCCAACAAAACTAGTTTCTAGCGGTGGACCGATTACTCAAGATAACACAAGTGTAGAGTATTACTGTACCATTTTTGCCGCGGCAGAATCTCCTTTGAAAGCTGGTGAGTTATGGATAGGTAGCGACGATGGACTCATACATCTCTCTAAAGATGGCGGTAAAAACTGGAGTAACATTACACCTAAGGGATTACCAGAATGGGCACAAATTAACAGTATAGAACCTAGCCGTTATGACGCGGCAACTTGTTATGTCGCTGCTACACGTTATAAATTAGGCGATTTCACACCTTACTTATACAGAACTACAGATTATGGTAAATCATGGAAAAAAATAACAGATGGCATCCCATCAGAGCATTTTTCTAGAGTTGTAAGAGAAGATGATCAAGTACAAGGAATGCTGTATGCAGGAACAGAAACTGGTTTATACATTTCTACCGACGATGGAAAATCATGGAAATCATTCCAGATGAATTTACCTATCGTACCAGTTACAGATCTAGCTGTAAAGGATAACAATCTAATTATCGCGACACAAGGTAGAAGTTTATGGATACATGATGATCTAGGATTAGTGAGAGAAGCTTTTTCTAGTTCGCTTTCGCAAAAGCAAGACGAAAACAAACTTTTCAAACCTAAAACCTCTTACCGTATGGCAGGAAATGGTCGTGCAGGTTCACTTACCGCAGGAGCAAATCATCCGGCAGGAGTACAAGTACATTTTTATATTCCGACGTTGAAAGAAAAAGATAGTATATCACTTTCTTTTTATGACTCTAAAAACGAGTTGATTAAATCCTATGCTAACTATGATAAAAAGAACAAATTAAAAGTAAAAGAAGGTGCCAACTCTCTCAATTGGAATACGGTTTATGATGGAGCAGAAAAACTACCAGGTATGATTTTATGGTGGGCAAATATGTCTGGACCTAAGGCCGTACCTGGATCTTACAAAGTAGAATTATCAGTAAATGGTAAAAAGGAATCACAACCTATCACTATTATATCTGCTCCTAATAGCGAGGCTAGCGATGCAGACATGCTGGCGCAATTTAATTATGTAAATGAAGTAAACGCTACTGTAGACAAAGCTCACAAATCAATTAAAAACATACGTGCATTCAATAAAAAACTAAGTGCTTTTGAAGCGTTGTATGGAGATAGAGAAGAACAAGGTGTTAAAGATATGATTGCAATGTCTAAGGAGATGAAAAAGAAATTTAGCGAGGTAGAAAAAGCACTTTATCAAACTAAAAATCGAAGTGGTCAAGATCCTTTAAATTTCCCTATTAGATTAACTAATAAACTAGCTCATTTAAATAGTCTGGCACAAATAGGTGACTTTGCTCCTACTTCACAAAGTATAGAAGTTAAAGATGAATTAACTGCTGAGATTGAAAAGCAACTGGCTATTTTTGACCAAGTTTTACAATCCGATATTAAAAAATTCAACGAGCAGTTTAACGCATTGAATTTAGAGTATCTCGTGATTGAGAAAGAGAAAAAATAATGGAGGAATTAAGCGGTTATTGGGAAGGTTATTTTATCTATGGATTAGGATTTGATCTTCCTTTCTTTGGAGAAAGAGTCAGGCTATTTACTGAAATGGAATTTAAAGACGGCATTATAACCGGACATCAGACTGAAGAAAAAGGACCTTTTTCAACTGGCAGAACAGTAAATTTTACTGGGTTTTGGGAAAAAGACTTAGTATCATTTACAGTTCAGTATACCAACAACGATGTCATATTAGAAGATGGGTTTAGCACTGAAGAAATAGGCCATGTATTTGAGATTACTTATAATGGCACATTCAACCCAAAGAAAAAAGCTATAAACGGTCTATGGTTTATGGAAAACGAGCTAGATTCTCATCTTGATCTAGAGATACCACCTGCAGAAGGTTTATGGGTATTGAAAAAAGCAAAGAAACCAGTAAGTGGTTTTGATTACTCATTACTAGGTTTATCATAGACTTGATAACACAATAATTTTTAAAAGCTGATGGTTGTCATATTTTAGAGTTGGATAGGTGATTAATTTTGGCATTGTTAAACCAATTAACCTATTAACAATGAAAACCATTCTAATACCCATCGACTTTTCAAAAACCAGTCATAAAGCTCTAGAAGTAGGTGCTACTATAGCAAAACGTATCAAAGCAAAGCTGGTATTGATACATATGGCAGGTCTTGAAGAAGGACTTAATGATAAGAATAATAGTTTTGAACAAGCTATCTTCTACAGTAAGTATATCGGTGGTAAGTTTGAAGAACTTATTAAAGAGCCTTATTTAAAAGATGTCCTTGTAGAACCTATTTTACAAAAGCATTTAGATTTTGAAAGCATTAATGATTTAGCAAAGGAAATTGACGCCGCTCTAATTATTATGGGATCTCATGGTAGTAAAGGCCTGACTGAAATTATTAAAGGAAGTAATACAGAAAAAGTAGTTCGTTATTCTGAAACACCAGTACTGGTCGTGAAAAATAATGAAATCAACTTTGCTCCAGAGCGTTTATTATATGTGAGTGATTTCAATACTGAAACGATAAAAGCTTATCATAGAATGGTAGAAATAGCTACCATGTTTAATGCACGTATCGAGTTCTTATACGTAAATCTACCAGGCAAACAATTTAAAAGCACTAATGAAATGGATGAAACCTTACTTACCTTTTTTAAAGAAGTTAAGCATCCAGATCCTGTTAAAGCCATAAGCACGGTAAATCGTTATGCAGATTACACTGTTGAACAAGGTGTAATGAACTTTGCTTCCTTATCCGGTACAGATATTATAGCAATTCCTACACATGGTCGCACTGGGATATCGCATTTGTTGCAAGGCAGCATTAGTGAAGACATCGCAAATCATGCTGTGATGCCTGTGCTTACTGTTAAAATGTAGATATACGCTTTCGCGAAAGCGTATTAAATACAATCCATAAACATTATAAGATATTTCTCGTTTTACGACTACCATGACTATGGGACTAAACATTATTACACCAGCAGAAGCTGTAAAAAATATTTCATCAGGTCAACGCTTATTTTTTCAAGGAGCCGCTATGACACCTAATCTTTTAATTGATGCATTATGTCATCGATATAAAGAATTAAATGATGTTGAAATTATACAAGTTCATACAGAAGGTAATACCTTATATACTCAATCGCCCTATCGCGATAGTTTTAACATAAACAGTTGCTTTGTGGGCGGCAATGTACGTGGAGCTGTAAATGGTGGAAATGGAGATTATATTCCGATTTTCTTAAGCGAGATACACTTACTTTTTAGAAGAAATATTTTACCTATTGATGTAGCTTTCATACAGGTCTCGCCGCCTGATGTACATGGATATTGTTCCTTAGGCACATCAGTAGACATTACTTTACCTGCGGTACAAACTGCAAAAACGGTCATTGCGCAAATCAATCCTAATGTGCCACGCACCCATGGTGACGGTATTATTCATGTAAGAGATATAGATTTTGCTGTTGAAGGAGAACACCATTTAAGTATTTCTAATTCGGCTATTATATCTGACATTGAGGCGCGCATCGGAGCAAATGTAGCTAACCTAATTGAAGATGGAGCTACCCTGCAAATGGGAATAGGAAATATCCCTAATGCGGTGCTAAACAACCTAGGCAATCACAAACGATTAGGAATCCATACTGAAATGTTTTCTGATGGAATTTTACCACTGGTAGAGAGTGGTGTAATCACGGGTGAAGAAAAAGAAGTGAAAACTGGGAAAATAGTAACTTGTTTTGCAGTAGGGTCTCAAAAGTTATATGATTTTGTAAATGATAATCCATTAGTTCATTTTAAAGAGGCTGCTTATACTAATGACACTGCTATAATCAGACGTAATCCAAAAGTGACAGCTATTAACAGTGCAATTGAAATTGATCTTACAGGACAAGTTTGTGCCGACACGATAGGTAATAGACAGTATAGTGGTGTAGGTGGACAAATGGACTTTATAAGAGGCGCTTCACTCTCACAAGGTGGCAAACCTATTTTTGCAATGACTGCAGCTACTGCAAAAGGGATTTCTAAAATAACACCATACTTAAAACAAGGTGCTGGTGTCACAACAACGAGAGCCCACGTCCATTATGTAGTTACAGAATATGGCGTTGCTGATCTCTTTGGTAAAAACCTAAAACAACGAGCAAAGGCTTTAATTGAAATTGCACACCCCAATTTTAGAGAAGAATTAAATCGTGAAGCCTTTGAACGATTCGGAAGTAGTTTTCTTAAACAAAGCTAATTAGTCTTGTTTTTGTACTGAAATTATGATACGCAATTCAGTGTCTATGTAACCTATGTTACACATAAAAGAGGCTGCAATAAGTAGCTTTGAAATAAAAAGATGTTTAAGAAATCTATTATATACAGTATCCTTTTTCTGAAGTGTCCTCAATGTCGTCAAGGAAATTTTCTAGAAGCAAATCCTTATCAGATTTCTAAAATGAATAAGGTAAAAGAAAGATGTCCTAAATGTGAATTAAAATACAGTATCGAACCTAGTTTTTATACTGGTGCAATGTACGTTAGTTATGGAGTAGGAATTGCTTTTGCTGTTGCTACGTATGTAATTTTATTATTTTTAGGAGTTGCAGATAATCCTTTAACTATCTTTATAGCGATAGTTGCTGTACTCGCCCTAACCTTCCCCTACATAGGTGCAGTTTCTAAAGCTATATGGGCACATCTTTTTTTTAAGTACAATCCTATGATTGCAAAACAAGTTAAAAATGATACAAGAGCTTAAAGAATATTATGGTTCACAATTTGAGCTAGCACTTATAGAAGACATCAATAGCGTAGCAACTTTTATGGAAGTTCCTGCTGGACAAGATTTAATTAAGCCTGGTCAGTACATTAAATCCATGCCACTTTTACTTTCTGGAAGCATTAAAATTATGCGTCCCGATGCTGATGGCAATGAGTTATTACTCTACCATCTAGAAAGAGGTAACACTTGTGCCATGACTATGACTTGCTGTGTAGGAAATACTAAAAGTGAGATTCATGCTGTAACCGAGACACCAGTTAAGCTGTTGATGATACCTGTTACAAAAATGGAAGAATGGTCTTCTAAATATAAGACCTGGCGCAATTTTGTCTTTACCAGTTATCATACACGTATGATGGAGCTCTTAGAAAGTGTAGATAATATTGCTTTTAATAATATGGATGAGCGCTTAGAGAATTACTTGAACGATAAAATTAAAATTCTTAATAGTAAACATATCTATACTACTCATAAAGAAATTGCTGCAGATTTACATACCAGCAGAGTTGTCATCTCCCGACTACTTAAAAAAATGGAAAATATTAATAAGATAAAACTACACCGCAGTTTTATTGAAGTCGTGTAACATCTGTTACAAACATGCGATGACGCTCCTTCTATATTTGAGTTCTAAATATTTATAGAATGGAAATAATAGAAATATTAGGATTTATAGGAGCGCTTTTAATAGGTCTTGTGCTAGGCCTTATAGGTGGTGGTGGTTCCATTCTTACAGTTCCCATTCTGGTATATGCCCTTACATTAAATCCTGTTCTAGCCACTGCATATTCTCTTTTTGTAGTAGGTGCAACATCATTAGTAGGTGCTATCAAAAATATGATGAAAGGTATGGTAGACTTCAAGACGGCTATCATTTTTGCTATTCCAGCATTCATAGCGGTATACCTAACTAGAGCTTATTTAATACCTGCGATACCAGATGAATTATTTACTGTAAGCGGAATTGTTATAACTAAAAATCTGGCAATCATGTTATTTTTTGCTGTTATAATGCTGTTAGCATCAATTTCCATGATACGTAATAATCGTAAAGAAAGTGATGAAGATAGCGTCATAACCTACAACTATCCACTAATTATTTTAGAAGGTTTAGTAGTCGGTACCATTACCGGAATAGTAGGCGCTGGTGGCGGATTTTTAATCATTCCTGCTTTAGTGCTACTCGCAAAACTACCTATGAAAAAAGCAGTAGCCACTTCCCTATTTATTATTGCTATAAAATCTTTGATAGGCTTTTTAGGTGATGTAAAAAACCTAGAGATAGATTGGTCCTTTTTATTACCCTTTACCGCACTTTCCATTATTGGAATATTTTTAGGCATCTGGCTCAATAAATTTATAGACGGTAAAAAACTAAAAAAAGCATTTGGTTGGTTTGTCCTAGTTATGGGTATATATATCATTTACAAAGAGCTCGTTATGTGACTTATGTTACCATTTTAAATGATCAGAACTTTTAATTTTAAATCAGAAATAAAATCGTTATGAAAGTAGAACAAATTTATACGGGATGCATAGCTCACGCTGCATATTACATAGAAAGCAATGGTGAAGCTGCGGTATTTGATCCTCTAAGAGAGGTGAATCCATATATTGAAAGAGCAGAAAAAGATAATGCACAGATTAAATATGTTTTTGAAACTCATTTTCATGCCGATTTTGTGAGCGGTCACCTAGACCTACGTGAACGGACTGGAGCACAAATTGTTTTTGGACCTACGGCACAACCTGGCTATGACGCTTTGATTGCAAAAGACGAACAGGTTTTTGAGTTAGGTGATTATAAAATAAAAGTAATCCATACTCCTGGTCACACTATGGAAAGTACGACCTATTTATTAATTGATCAAGATGGTAAAGAACACGGTATTATCACAGGAGACACTTTATTTATCGGAGATGTAGGACGTCCTGATCTAGCTCAGCATGTTGTAGAAGATCTTACAGAAGACAAACTAGCTGGTTACTTGTACGATTCGCTGCGTAACAAAATTTTACCGTTAAGTGATGATTTAATTGTGTACCCTAATCATGGCGCTGGATCAGCATGTGGTAAAATGATGAGTAAGGAAACTACTGATACTTTAGGGAACCAGAAGAAAACCAATTATGCATTGCAAGAAATGAGCAAAGAAGAGTTTAAAAAAGCACTTCTTACTGGTCTCACACCACCACCAGGTTATTTCCCTCAAAATGTAATGATGAACATTAAAGGTTATGAAAGTTTAGACACCGTTATGGATAGGGCTACAAAAGCTCTTTCTCCAGCAGCGTTTGAAGCTGCAGCAAATGAAACTGGAGCAATCATCCTTGATGTAAGATCTCAAGAAGAATTTGCAAACGGTCATATCCCTAGATCCATATTTGTAGGTTTAGACGGTAATTTTGCACAATGGGTAGGATCGCTAATTGCAGATGTCAAACAACCATTACTACTTATTACCACAAAAGGTCGAGAAAAAGAAACACTAACAAGACTTTCCCGAGTAGGCTTTGACCAAACAATTGGCTATTTAAAAGGCGGATTTGAAGCATGGAAGCAAGCCGCTATGGAATATGATAAAGTTACCTCAATAACGGTAAAACAATTTGAAGAAGAGCAAAATGAGCGTCATCTACCTGTTTTTGATGTACGTAAAGAAAGTGAGTTTTTATCAGAGCACGTAGTAGACGCTCACAACACTCCACTAGATTACATTAATGATCACCTAGCATCATTTCCAGGAAATACTTTTTTCATTCACTGCGCTGGTGGTTATAGAAGCCTGATTGCAGCATCGATATTAAAAAGTCGAGGTATACATAATTTAATAAATGTAGAAGGAGGATTTAACGCTATTAAAGAAACTGATATCGCGGTTACTAATTATGTCTGTCCATCGACACTTTAGTAAGATATCAAATTATGGTTAGTTGGTTGAAAGCGGCAAGAAATTGTCGCTTTTTTTATTTGGATAGAACTAAGGTTGTCATGGCTCGTTCATCTTGCACATTAGTCGTTTTTACCGGTTCTAATAATTCTAATTGAAATTCTGAAAGCAATAAAGCAATGCGTTCTCTGGTTAAATAATAAGTCCCTTTTTGTCCATTATCTTTAAACCGTACTATTGGGGCATTACCGTCTAGCCCGATGTTTGAGGCCATTCTAATTAATAGAGTGCCACCAGGTTTTAATACTCGTATCAATTCTTTAAACATTTCTGTAAATTGCTTCTCACTTTTTGCAAAATGCAATACAGCACAACATAAAACGTGGTCAAAACTACCATTCTTATACGGTAGTTCATCCAGATTTGAATTTATAAAATTAGCTTTACTCTTTGGGTATTTCGCTTTCGCGAAAGCGAGAAAATCACAATCTACATCATTACCATAGATCTCAAAATCATTGTCATAGAACCATTTTAAATTTCTTCCTTTACCACAACCTGCATCTAAAATAGATTGTTGTGGATGATAACGATTTTTTAAAATCTGGTCAATAATATAAATATCAATACCACCTAGCAGGTCATTTGTTTGCTCAAAATTCATAAGTGTAAATTTAATAATCTAACATTTGTAATTATAATGAATTAGTGTAACAAAGGTCACTTTTAAATAGCTTAAGGCGTGGTATTTTTATTTTGAAGAATTATATAAAAATATTATCATGTCATTTTTAAGCAGCCTTTTTGGCACAAAATCATCGTCTGATCAAATAAAGAAATTATCTCCTGCAGATTTTAAGCAGGCTATTAAAAGTATTAACAAGACAAAACAATTAGTAGATGTAAGAACACCTAGCGAATTTAAGAGTGGTCACATTAAAGGCGCCGTTAATATTGACTTTTTTAACACGTCTAAATTTATGGATGCGTTACAAAAATATGATAAAGAAAAGGCAATCTATTTATACTGTCGTTCTGGTAATCGCAGTGGCAATGCCGCTAGAAAACTAGAAAGCTTAGGTTTTAAAGAAATCTATGACTTACAAGGTGGCTATATGAATTGGAGATAGAAAAGACAATATATTGTATTAAAAAAGGGAAGCCATTGGACTTCCCTTTTTAATTTTAATGAAAACAGTCCTTAAAATAACTTATAAAATAACAGTCTTCTGTAACTTAGGTTACCTATGATCATCTTATAAAATCTTAACTTTCTTATATTAAAATAAGCATTATGAAAACATCGATTATAGTACAGAATTTAAAATGTGGTGGATGTGCAAACACTATTACATCAAAGATTACAGCATTAGATAACATCACAGATGTGACTGTAGATACAGGTAACTCTACAGTATCGTTTAACGCGCTGTCTGCAAGTGATGCTCTGGTAGCAAAGGAAAAATTAAAATCCATAGGTTACCCATCAATAGAAGAAGACAATAACACTTTTACAAAAGCAAAGTCATTTGTAAGCTGTGCCACTGGTAAAATAACATTATAATGAAAAGTTCAATTTTAATTCTTCTTGCATTAATAACATTAACCAGTTGTAGTCAAGAATCTAAAAACATAAATATGTCAGAATCCAATCTAGCCAGTCAAATTGAATATGCTGATAAGGTTAAAAATAAAGTGGTTTTTGAAGGTGAGCAATACAAAATGATTCTTTTTGCAATGAGAAGCGATCAATTATTAAAACCTCATTCTGCACCTGTAGACGCACCTCTTTTAATGATTGAAGGTAGTGCAAAAGTGACTATAGGTAATAAAGAACAAATTGTCGTTGCTGGCGATATGATAACATTGCCTAAGGATATCTTACATGGTGTATATCCTCAAACAGATTGTAAATTTTTACTTGCTAAATAATTTCTGCCATGAAAAATGTCATTTTTAAAGTCCTTAGCTTACTTCTACTAGTTTTAGCTAGCAGTTGTAGTGATAGTAAAAAATCCAAGTACAATAGTCAAAAAGATGTGGACATCATTAGCGATTATACAGCTATAAATCATCCTGGTAAAAAACTATTAGAAAATCAGTGTTATGTATGCCACAACCCTAGTACAAATCATGATGGTCGTATCGCTCCACCTATGGTCGCTGTAAAATCACATTACTTAAACGATGATATTTCACAAAAAGATTTTGCTGATGCTATCTGGAATTTTGTAGAAAAACCAACAGAGAAAAAATCTAAAATGAGAGGTGCCGTGAAACGTTTTAACCTAATGCCTTATCAAGTATTTAAGGAAGAAGACATAAGGCTTATTGCTGATTATATGTATGAATTTAAAATCGATGAACCAGAGTGGTTCAAAAAACATATAGAAGAAGAAAGTAAAGGCAAGGTAAAATACCGCAATGATGGTGCAAAATTAAACGACACTTTAATTAGTAATCATCAGACACCTGAAGAGAAAGGTCTACAATATGCCTTAAGCACAAAAAAAGAATTGGGTAAAAATTTAATGGGAACCATTCAAAAAAAAGGAACTAAAGAGGCTGTGACATTTTGTAATGTAAAAGCCTATCCTATTACAGATAGCATGGCAATAGCTCAAAACGCAAGAATTAAGAGAGTTAGTGATCGTCCTCGCAATATTAATAATCAAGCCAATAAAAAAGAGTTAGCAATTATAGAACAATTCAAAACGTCAATAGCTAGTAATAAAGATTACGAACCAGTAACAGAATTAATTGACGGCGTGAATCATTTTTATTATCCTATTACCACAAACTCCATGTGTTTGCAATGTCATGGTGAACCTAATAAAGATATCAATGCAGATGTTTATGCTACCATATCACAATTATACCCAACCGACAAGGCAGTTGGTTACGATGTCAATCAGGTTAGAGGTATATGGAGTATTACATTCAAATAATTAATTACCGCTTTAAAAAACCTTTCCCTTTTTATTTAAAAAAAGAGCAGATCAATAAATCTGCTCTTTTCTATTTAGATACAATTCGACCAGCTATTAAGCGGTCATTGATACTAAAACAATCTTGAGTAACAATAGTTACAAAACTGACATTTTGTAAATACTACATTTAAAGACACCAATAACTAACAATATGTCAACACGTTATCAAGTACTCATTATAGGCGGTGGAACCGCAGGTATCATGACCGCTACGCAACTCTTGAAAAAAGATAAGTCCATCAGTATTGCTATTATAGAACCTGCTGACACGCATTATTACCAACCTGCGTGGACACTTGTAGGTGCTGGAGCATATGACTTCAAAAAGACAGGACGTCCTATGTCCAGTCTTATACCATCTGGTGTAAACTGGATTAAGGATTATGCAACTGCTTTTAATACAGATCATCATACGGTAGAAACTAAAACATCTGGTAATATCAAATATGACTATCTAGTTGTAGCTCCAGGATTAGTAATGGCACCAGAGATGATTGAAGGGCTTCCTGAAGCTTTAGAAAAAGGTGTCGCCTGTAGTAACTATACAGATCCTGAACATACATGGAATTGTATTAAAAATTTTAAAGGCGGTAATGCCCTATTTACTCAACCTGTAACACCTATAAAATGTGGTGGTGCTCCTCAGAAAATAGCATATCTAGCAGCTGATTATTTTAAAAAAAACAATCTATCTAGTAAGTCTAATGTCATTTTTGCAACTCCAGGCAGCGTCATTTTTGGTGTTAAACCTATACGCGAGACTTTAATGAAAGTGATCGGTAGGTTAGGAATGCATTTTAAACCATATTATGCTCCTATTAAAATTGATGCAGATAATAAAATTGCTTACTTCAAACATACCGCACCAGAAGAAAACATGTGTGTAATTAATGAGGATAATGAATTAGGTGAAACCGCTACCGGTGATGAGATCATAAAGATTCCATTTGAATTGCTCCATATTGCACCACCACAAACTGCACCTAAATTCATACGTGAATCCAGCTTGGTTAACGATGCAGGATGGCTAGATATAAATCATCATTCATTACAGCATAATTCTCATGCAAATATTTTTGGTTTAGGTGATGTAGCTGCTTTGCCTACTGCAAAAACTGGTGCTGCTATTAGAAAACAAGTTCCTGTAGTTGTGGATAATATTTTTAAGTTAATGACGACACAAAAGAAAGGTGATTTAAGTTATAATGGTTATTCCTCTTGCCCACTAGTTACAGGATATGGTAAAATGACGCTGGCAGAGTTTGATTATGAAGGAAACTTTACACCAGATCCTAAGTTAAAACGTATGCTTGTCTTTAATAGTGCCAAAGAACACTGGAGATTATGGATGCTTAAGAAATTTGGCCTGCCATACCTATACTGGAATAAAATGATGAAAGGTCAAGATGTTTAATTAGAACAAAAGAGGTTACGATAAGTGACCTCTTTTTAATTTATATTATGAAAAACCTTAGCTATAAAGATTACTTGCTTGTAGTTCTTCAAGGTGTTTTGTTTGTTATGTATATAATAGACCTAGAGATACTACACATAAAACTATTAAGTATTATAACCATCATAGGTTTACTCATTGCCATTGCAGGGATTTTAATTTTCCTATTGGCCATTTTACAGTTAAGCAAGAATCTTTCACCTTTCCCTACTCCTAGAAGTGACTCTTCACTTATTAAAAATGGATTATATAGATACGTTAG
The DNA here is from genome assembly GCF_000732625.1 of Nonlabens ulvanivorans. Taxonomy (GTDB): domain Bacteria; phylum Bacteroidota; class Bacteroidia; order Flavobacteriales; family Flavobacteriaceae; genus Nonlabens; species Nonlabens ulvanivorans. The sequence goes on along the minus strand of NZ_JPJI01000023.1, from coordinate 137,740 downwards.
ACATCCTATTTACACAGGTATCTTAATGACGTTTTATGGATACGCTTTTTATTCTGACTCGATATATAAGATATTGATAGCTTCACTTCTATTGATTTTATTTTATGTAAAATCAAGATATGAGGAAAGTAAACTGAAACAAAAATTCCCGAGTTATTCAACATATGCACTAATAACTGGTAGATTTCTACCAAAGTTATTAGTTAAAAATAGTTAAATAACTCGTTGTGTAACTTGGGTTACCGTACCAACTCTAACGATAGTGTAAATTTATCATGTGAAACAAAAACAATAAATTAATACTATTATGGAAAATTTAAATGTAGTGCCAGAACAAATAATTTCTATGCCTAGAATAGGCGATACAGCACCAGATTTTGAAGCGGTTACAACCAAAGGAAACATCAAAATGTCTGATTTTGCAAAAGACAAATGGATTGTTATGTTTTCTCACCCAGCAGATTTCACTCCAGTTTGCACGACTGAAATGAGCGGATTTGCTCAAAGAAAAGCAGAGTTTGATGCGCTTAATACAGAATTATTAGGGTTAAGTATCGATAGCATTCACGCACACTTAGGTTGGGTTCAAAATGTAAGAGAAAACACAGGTGTTTACTTTGACTTCCCAATCATAGCAGACATAGACATGAAGGTGTCAAAGCTTTATGGAATGCTACAACCCAATGAAAGTGAAACGGCTGCAGTTAGAGCAGTATTCTTCATTGATCCTTCAAAAAAAATAAGACTTATCATGTATTATCCACTTAACGTTGGTCGTAACATGGATGAAATTTTAAGAGCCCTAGATGCGTTACAAATGTCAGATAAGCATAAAGTGGCAATGCCATTAGACTGGAAAAGAGGTGATCAAGCGATCTGTCCACCACCTAAGTCATTAGATGCATTAAATGAAAGACTAGCAGATGATTCTGTTGAAAAAATCACTTGGTATCTTGCAAAAAAAGATATTTAAATCAAATAAATAAGGGCTTTATTTATCTTTAATAAAGCCCTTAAATAAATTAAAAATACAGCTATGAACATTAAACAATTTGAATACAAACCGTTAGCACATTACTCCTATGCGATAGTTAGTAATGGCGAGATGGCGATTGTTGATCCAGAACGTGATCCTAGTCAGTATTACGCTTTCGCGAAAGCGAACAACGCTACCATCAAAGCAGTCATAGAAACACATCCACATGCAGATTTTGTAAGCTCACATCTCGAACTATATAAAGAAACAGGTGCTACCATTTATAACAGTGAAAAATTAGGTGCAGACTATCCGCATCAATCATTTGATGATGGCGATAGTATTACGATAGGCGATATTACTCTTAAAGCAATCAACACGCCAGGACACTCACCAGACAGTATTACCATCGTTGCCACAGATACTGATGATACAGCACTATTCACAGGTGACACGTTATTTATAGGTGATGTAGGTCGTCCAGACTTGCGTGAAAAAGCCGGTAATATGCAAGCAAAACGAGAAGAACTTGCGGGAATGATGTATGATACCATAATCACTAAGTTTACTGATTTACCAGATAATGCAGTGGTATATCCAGCACACGGTGCAGGATCGTTATGTGGTAAGAATTTAAGTGATGCAGCGAGTAGTACATTAGGAGATGAGCGACGCGATAATTGGGCTTTTAAAACGCAGTCTAAAGAAGATTTTATGTCAACCATATTGGATGGTCAACCTTTTATACCATCTTATTTTGGGTATGATGTTGACATTAATAAATCAGGCGCAGACAGTTTAGAACCATCCATATCTGAAATACCGTTTGAAGAAAATGGTAGCGCCACAGGACTTATAGTAGATATGCGAGATGAAGCAGCTTTTAAAAAAGGGCATCTCAAAGGAAGCTTTAATATTCAGGCCGTTTCTGAAAATGCCAAATTTGAAACTTGGTTAGGTTCCATAGTTACTCCAGAAGATACGTTTACTCTTGTGATCGACACTGATGAGAACAAGGACACTATGTTGCATCGAGTGGCAAAAATCGGATATGAAAAATTACTTACTAAAGTAATCACCCTTTCTCAGGAAAATCTAGAACAAACACCTTCACTAGATCTAGCCGATTTCAAGGAGAATCCAGGTAATTACACTATAGTGGATATACGTAATACCAGCGAGGTGGAAGAAGAAAAGTTTTTTGAAAATGCCTTATCTCATCCATTAAATGAATTGAGAGATACAGCAAGCGAGATCCCTACCGATAAACCTATCGTAGTACATTGCGCAGGTGGTTATCGCAGCGCTGCAGGAAGTAGCATTTTACAGAAAAAACTAGGAAGTGCCACTGTGTATGATTTAAGTGATGATATAGAACAATTTAAATAATAGATTATGAAAAATATGAACAACATAGGATTAGACATTAAAGCTTCTCAAAACACAGCAGTTGAGCTTAATGATCTTCTTGCAAACTATCAATTATTCTACATGAACCTAAGAGGTTTTCACTGGAATATAAAAGGGAAAAAATTCTTTGAACTACATCTTAAATTTGAAGAACTTTATAATGATGCCTTAATCAAGGTTGATGAAATTGCAGAGCGTGTACTTACATTAAGCGCTACACCTTTGCATACTTTTAATGCATACCTAGATGCGTCAGAGATAAAATCTGCAGAAAACGTGACAGATGGTGAAGTAGCTATCAATGGTATCTTAGAATCATTAAAGATTCTTTTAAGCAAAGAGAGAGCTATATTATCTATTGCCGGCGATGCAAACGATGAAGGAACGGTCGCTCTGATGAGTGATTATATCGTGCAACAAGAGAAACTTGTATGGATGCTGTCTGCTTACCAAGACTAATATAATTTATGAAACAATACCCAGCAGACTTTTGGAATGAACGCTATACCGAAAAAGAATATGTCTATGGCACACAACCCAATGTGTTTTTCAAAGAACAACTAGACCAGTTAGTGGCAGGAAACGTACTTCTTCCTGCCGAAGGTGAAGGCCGTAATGCGGTGTATGCGGCTTTGCAAGGTTGGGATGTTGTTGCTTTTGACATAAGTACAAGTGGTAAGGTAAAAGCAATGCAGTTGTCAGCAGCGCAAAAGGTTGTAGTAGATTATCAAGTTACTAGCGTGCTTGACTTTAAAACTGATATCAAATTTGATACAATAGGATTGTGTTATACCCATTTTCCTATAGAAATAAGAAAAGATGCATTTCAACATCTCTTAAAATTTTTAAAGACTAATGGGACAGTTATTTTTGAAGCTTTCGCGAAAGCGCAATTAGGAAAACCTTCAGGTGGCCCAAAAAACTTTGGGATGTTATTTTCTATTGAAGAAATCAAAGACGAATTTCCAGAATTAGAGTTTAAGTTATTAGAAGAAAAAACTATCGAATTGTCAGAAGGAAATTATCATAAAGGTAAAGCCGAAGTCATAAGGTTTATCGGTATTAAAAAATAAAAAAAGCCCTTCTTATTTGAAGGGCTTTTTTACGTCCTGACTTAACTCATTCTAATCCTAATTCTTGTTTTATAGCAATAGTGTCTAAATTCTCTAAGAGACCTATCAAGTGTGGATACCATTTTTCATGATAGCCGTATTCTTTCTGTCTAAACTCTGCAATAGCTTTTTCTTTAGACCAATTCTCGACCACCATACGAAAAGCTGCCACTACTACACCTGTTCTATCTGAGCCATGCCAGCAGTGAATCAATAATGGTTTAGGAGCTTCATGAATAGCTTTTAACGCCATAATAATATCTGATTCCTTAATCTTTTTAGTCTGTAGTGGTAAGTGTATTAATTCTAAATCAGTACCTCTAGCTTTGGTAGAGTCATTTCTCAAGCGTCTAAAACTAATGATCGTTTCAATCCCTGCAAGTTCAAGTTCTTTAAAACCCTTTTTACTAGGTTGTTCAGATCGGAATATAGAGTCATTAATCTTATATAGGTTTTTAAAAGACTTAGAATTCAGAATTAAACTATCCGAAATTTGCGCATGAGCTGACGAAAAAAGTATTAAACATGCCAATGATATTATCAAGTTTATATTCATCTTATTTAAAATTGATAATTCGCAAACACTGAGAAGTTTCTTCCTGGATCATTGATAGGCACACGACCAAAATCGGCTTGATTTGTAAATGAAAAGTTTAAGTGATTATTATAAGTTGCATCAAAAATATTCAACACAGCAACACCTAGTTGTACATTTTTATAAGGTTTTACTCCTAATCTTAAATCCAAGGTTTCATATCCTGCCGTTTCTATTTCTCTAAAACTAGTAGAGATTTCATCTTGTTTTGACGTGATGGTATAATCAAGATTTGCCCAGAACTTTTCTTTTTCAAACCCTAATCCTAGTCTTGTAATAAAAGGTGGTGTTAAAGGTAAAGACTCGTCTAGGTCGTTATTTCTTGTATACACATAAGAAAACGCCGTGTTAAAATTGAAATAATTAGCAAACTCTATACTTGCTTCAGCTTCAAAACCGGTTTTATAAGCATCATCTATATTGATAAATCGCTTGACCTCTTGAGGTTGTGCCGTAGGGTTAAATTTTCTATCTAGCGTAGGGTCCACCATAGGAACGATGTAGTTTTCATAAATGGAATAATATCCAGAAATTCCATAGCGTATAGCGTCTATTCCTTTTTCAAAAGTTCTTTTTCCTTTAAAACCTATCTCAAACTGATTATTTACCTCAGCATCCAGATTAGGATTTCCTACATATTCAAAAGGATCTTGACCTACTGAAAAATGATTGATATAACGCTCTATCATATTTGCAGATCGCACACCACGACCATAGGCGATTTCTAGCGTGTTGTTTCCTGAAAGTTTGTGCTTTACAGAAACCGTAGCCGACACATTGTGCTCTTCACGTTGCCCTAAATCATTATATAAAGCTTGAAAATCAGCTTCTGGATCCTGGATGTCTGATACGACCAGGTCATAACGGACACCAGCCGTTAGCATGGTTTTATTAGAAAACGCATATTTATTTTCAGCAAAAAGGCCGTAGTCATTCACATAAGAATCTTGCCAAACCTTATCTTGAAATACCATAGGTTCTGGTAAAAGATCGCCCATCATATTGCGTTTTACCGTACGTGTTCTAACGCCATCTCTGGCAATAAGTAAGGCATCAAGACCACCATATAAAATCCACTTCTCTGTAGGTTTCATCTTAAACTCTACCTTTCCACCAGCAGTTGTCGCATCTATGGTAGAGATGGCTTCAGTCATCATAAAAGATGGTCTTCTATTGTTAGACATGATATGATCAACATAAGAATAATAAGCTTTGGCATTAATTTCTTCAATAAAATCATTCACCTTAGAAATTTTATAGTCTATGGACAGTATCGAGCTATTATCCTCATCGGTATCCATAGGTAGTCCAGCATGTAATACATCTCTTCCATAAGACTGTCTCCAGTGTGCCTGAATTCTTTGATTATCTTTAATATTATAACCTAATCGCAAGCCATAATCCAGACTTTTGAAAGAACTAGGAATTTCAGTTCCATCACCATCTTCATAGTTGCCAAAATCACGATAACCGGCATTTGCCGTGATATCATATCTATCTGTGATTTGGTGTAGTTTCAAGGAAGAGACTAGCGCATTTCCATTAGTCTCATAACCACTGCTTACACTACCCTGAAAACCGTTACCTAGATGTATAGGCTTTTCTGTAACTAAGTTAATAATCCCGCCAAAGGTCGCTCCATATCTAACAGTATAAGGTCCTTTGATGACTTCTATACGTTCAATATCTTCTGGAACAACATGTGTAGTAATCGGATCCATACGATTAGGGCAAGCGTGCATCGCTTTAGTTCCACCATCAAATTGAATGTTCAACTGTTCATATTGTGAGGCTCTAAAAGATGGATCGATAGCATAGTTTCCACGCTTGATGAGTGAAAATCCATTAAAATCTCTGAACAGATCTGCAACATTTTTAGGCTGTACTACTTTTTTAACTAAATCTGTTCTTACCGTTGTGAGTACTGGATCTGTAGCTCCTTGACCAGTGACGATAACAGTATTTAAAGCTACCGGTTTAGTACCTGTAGTGTCTTGCACTTTTTTTGTCGTCTCTTGTGCAAATAAAGACATAGGTATTAATGCGCATATTAGCGCTAATTGTTTCATTTTCATAATAGTATTTTCATAAAATCGCACCATAAAGGTGTTGAACGACTATTTTAAAATAGCGCTCGATAAGTTAATCTCGAAGTGTATTATGAAAATCGTGGCGGATGAAATATACCGTCAATATTAGAATCTGTTATAGTGTATTGATAAAAGAAAAAGCAATTGTGTTCCTGATCAACTGTAGTTAAAATTGCAAAACTTATTTCTTCTAGATAGTAGATTTGCTCTTCCCAGTTAATTAAAGGTAATGAAGCGTCTTTATCACTAGAACCTTCGGCCATCATCTTACTTAAATAACATTTTCCATCGCAGTTTAATGTAGGCTTATCTTTATTCTCACACAACCTTTCTACAAAGCTATCCAAGTCAACTATGTACCAGCTATACATAATAGTAGTACGCAAGCTATTGCTTAAAAGTACAATCGATAATAAAGTGGCAACCCATAACTTCATATGACAAAATTATCAATAGGTCTTTTAAAGTTAGGTGACAAATGTCACATAAAGCAAAGGTTTCGTAAAGACGCTTTCGCGAAAGCGAGATTTAAAAAATTAACGGTTTTAAGTGACTATTGTAACATAACAAACTAAGTCTAGAACCTATTTTTGTAAAACAAAATCATGTCACGATGGATACAGAAATTCTAGCCCGTATACAATTTGCTTTTACCATTGCCTTTCACTACATATATCCGCCTTTAAGTATAGGTATAGGATTAATTATGGCAATCATGGAAGGTTTATATCTCAAAACCGGTAATAAACAATATGAAGTTCTGACGCGTTTTTGGTTAAAAATATTTGCGATCACTTTTGGGATAGGTGTTGCGACTGGTATCATCATGGAATTTGAATTTGGTACTAATTGGTCAGTTTACTCTAGATATGTCGGAGATATTTTTGGAAGTGCACTTGCTGCCGAAGGTCTCTTTGCATTTGGTCTAGAGAGTACTTTTTTAGGAATTTTACTATTTGGATGGAATCGAGTTTCTCCTAAAGTTCACTTTTTCTCAACTATAATGGTGTTCTTAGGTTCTATGTTCTCTGCGGTATGGATTGTTGTAGCAAATAGCTGGCAACAAACACCGGCCGGATACCATATCGTAGGTGAAGGATTTGATGCTAGAGCTGAAGTGACTGACTTCTGGGCTATGGTTTTTAACCCATCGAGTGTTGATAGAATCATTCACGTCTGGCAAGGTGCTTTTCTTGCTGGAACTTTTCTAGTTCTTAGTGTACATGCTTACTATTTATTAAAAGGGCGATATGTAGAAATATCAAAAAAAGCCTTTAAAATTTCCCTAGTCGTTGCAACTATTATTTCTTTAACACAATTGCTTTCTGGACACAGCTCTGCAGATGGCGTTGCCGTTAATCAACCGGCAAAACTAGCTGCGATGGAAGGCCATTATGAAAAATCTGCACCTGCAGATTTGTATCTATTCGGTTGGGTAGATGACGAGACCCAAGAAGTCACCGGTATCAAATTACCTGGCGGACTCTCATTCCTAGTTCATCAAGATTTTGAAGAGCCTATCACAGGTTTAAACGCTTTTCCAGAAAATGAACGTCCTGGACAGGTAAATGCTGTTTTCCAGTTTTATCATATTATGATATCGATAGGCATGTTTTTAATAGGATTGACCTTATATGCTTGCTATTTATGGTGGCGAGGTACTTTATTTGATAAAAAATGGCTGTTAAAGATATTTGCTTACTCAGTTCTTTTACCACAAATAGCAAATCAAGTAGGCTGGTTTGCTGCAGAGATGGGAAGACAACCATGGATAGTCTATGGTCATTTAAGAACTGATGAAGGATTCTCTCAAGAAGTATCTTCTAATCAGATATTGTTCTCGTTAATTTTATTCTTAGTGGTTTACACAGTATTGTTTCTTTTATTTATTTATTCCGTAAATAAGAAGATAAAGCACGGCCCATATGACGAGGCAAAAAACCCAGATGAATTTTTAAAATACGTTTAAGACCAGCATTATGGAAACTTTTTTAGGTATAGATTACCCTACACTATGGTATTTAGTCGTTGGATTATTATTTTCAGGTTATGCAATTTTAGAAGGCTTTGATTATGGTGCTGGCGCATGGCATTTATTTTTCAAAAAAGATTTAAGTAGACGCATCGCTATTAATGCCATAGGACCTTTATGGGATGCAAATCAAGTATGGCTTATTATAGGTGGTGGTGCCTTATTTGCAGGGTTTCCTGTGATGTACGCCACTATGTTATCTGCTATGTATATTCCATTTATGCTGTTTTTATTATTGCTGGTCCTAAGATCATCTGCCATTAAATTTAGAAGTTCTGAAGAGATGAAATGGTGGCGCACCACTTGGGACATCATCTATTTTATATCCAATACATTAATCGCATTTTTATTAGGAGTCGTTTTAGGTAATGTTTTACAAGGTTTTGAAATAGGAGAAAACTATACTTATAAAGGTGGTATTTTCTTTGCTTTTCTAAGTCCTTATGCTATCATGGCTGGATTTACAACCTTATCATTATTTATGACCCAAGGTGCTATTTTCTTATTGCTTAAAACAGAAGGAAGATTACACAGCAGATTAACTTTTTTACTTAAAAAAGGGATGATTTTCTTTATCATTAGTTTTGCAGTAACCTCGTTATACACACTCATATTCTTACCAGGTGTGACTGATCGATTTAAGGAACAACCATTATTTTTTACACTTCCTATATTAGCATTTCTAGCAGTGGCAAATGTGCCTCGATTGGTCTCTAAGAAAAAATATTTTCAAGCATTGATCTTTTCATCTTTAACGATGGCCTTTTTATTAATGTTAGTAGCTTTTCAACTATATCCAGTATTATTACCATCAACGATAGATCCTGCTTTTAGCGTTACGATATACAATGCAGCATCTTCTCAAAAATCATTAGGAATCATGCTTACTATGGTAGTCGTTGGAGCTCCACTTCTCGCTGGATACCTTATCTTTTTATATAAAACATTTAATGGTAAAGTTCAATTAGACGATACCAGTTACTAGTCATAAAGTGGTATAATTACGCTTTCGCGAAAGCGAGATAAATCAACAAAAAGCCACCCATTAAAGGTGGTTTTTTTGATTAATAATCAGTTGCGTAACACAGGTTACAGTATTCACATTACAAGGCGATTACCTTTGATACAAAGCCTTAAAAAATGTCAAAAATAGTCATACTAGGAGCAGGAATTTCTGGACACGTTGCGGCATCGCATTTACGTAGAAAACTGTCTAAAGAACACAAAGTAATTGTGGTCTCTCCTAATAGTAATTATCAATGGATACCATCTAATATATGGGTAGGAATAGGAAGAATGAAATCTAAAGAAATCTTATTTCCGCTTGCACCGTTATACCGCAAAAAAAACATCACTTTTTTACAAGCCAAAGCAGTCTCCTTTCATCCGGAAGGAGATCCTAAAGAATCTAAACCTTATGTCCTATCTGAATATGTAGTAGGAGAAAAAAAAGGAACTCAAGAAAAGGTGACATATGATTATTTGATAAACGCTACAGGTCCTAAACTTAATTTTGAAGCTACAGATGGATTAATTCCTGGATTAAATAAAACTTATTCTGTTTGCACATATGGTCATGCAGATCATGCGTGGCATGGATTAAATGAGCTGATTCAAGAAATGAAAAAGGGCAAAAAAGCAAAGATCCTTATAGGTACTGGACATGCTAAAGCCACTTGTCAAGGCGCTGCCTTTGAGTATATATTAAATGTAGAACAAGAATTGCGCAAGCATAAAGTGCGTGACATGGCAGAAGTTACCTGGATTTCAAACGAATATCAACTAGGTGATTTTGGTATGGATGGTATGTTACTATCCTATAAAGGTATGACCATGAAGTCTAGCGAGATGGTAGAAATGATTTTTGAAGACCGTGATATTAAATGGATTCTAGGTGCTGGAGTTGATAAAATTGAAGATGGACTTGCGCATTATGAGAATCTAGATGGTGAACATAAAACCGAATCTTATGATTTTGCGATGCTTATCCCAGCCTTTTCAGGCCATGGTTTTAAGGCATTTGATAAAGATAATCAGGACATCACAAATAAGCTTTTTAAAGGCTTTATGATTGTTGATGCAGACTATACATCAAAACCATATGAAGAATGGTCTGTACAGGACTGGCCAGAGACTTATCAAAATCCTTCTTATAAAAATATTTTTGCACCTGGTATTGCTTTTGCTCCACCACATGCCATCTCAAAACCGCGTAAAAGCAAAAACGGCACAGACATATCACCAGCACCACCACGTACTGGTATGCCATCTGGTATCACCGCAAAACTGGTAGCAGATAACATTATAGATTCCATAAAAAAAGGCAAAGAATCATTAGAGCATAAAGGTAGTTTAGGAAATATGGGTGCAGCCTGTATAGCATCTGCTGGATATGGTCTCACGCAAGGTAGTGGTGTAAGTATTACTACCTATCCTATTATACCTGATTATCATAAATATCCTAAATCACAAGGTCGCCAACTAGGCAAAACCTTTGGAGAAATAGGACTTGCTGGTCACTGGCTCAAACTAGCATTACATTATGCATTTATTTACAAAGCAAAAATGAAACCTTTCTGGTGGTTAATTCCAGAATAAAAAATAGAACTCATGACAGAAAGAATATCAAAATCCCAAAGATTTAAGATGATGAATCCCATCATTCAATTTTTTAAATTTATCTATCTCAGTATTAAAATTATGATTGTAGTAGCAGGTGGACATGGAGGAACACGTGAGGTAAAATAACGATCATCACAATTTATTGAAAGCCATCTATTAATAGGTGGCTTTTTAATTTAAATAAGGTTGAGTAACATAGGTTACTCTAGCAAGAAAAATAGCGAGTTAAATTTGCTTTACTAATCTCTTGTAATGAAGAAAATCTTATTATTTATAACCTTTAGCATTGCGATATTAACGCAAGCGACAGCACAGCAAACTACTCTAATTTCAAAAGAAGAAGTTGCTGAAAAAGTGGTTAAAAACAACTATTCTATAAAAATATCTGAGCAAGAATTTCTAGAAGCAAAAGCAGATTTTGATCAGACTAAAGCTGTTTTCTTGCCTAATATAACCGCAAGTCATACTGGTATTATCACCACTAATCCATTGATGGCTTTTGGTTCTAAATTAAATCAAGGAATCTTAACTTCAAACGACTTCAATCCAGATCTTCTTAATAATCCAGATCAGGTTCAAAACTTTGCAACCATTTTAGAAGTGCAACAACCCTTAATCAATATAGATGGTTTGTATCAACGTAAAGCAGCAAGAGCGTCAATGGAAGCTGTATTACTTAAAAAACAGCGCACAGAAGAATATCTATCCTTTGAAGTAGAAAACGCTTACATGCAATTACAACTAGCTTACAAAGGAATTGCGGTGCTAGAAAAAGTTCAAGAAGCCGCTCAAGAAAATTTAAAACTAGCCCAAAACAGATTAAAGCAAGGATACCTGCAACGTGCAGATGTTCTTAATGTAGAGGTAAGACTTACTGAAGTTCAAAACCAACTACAAACTGCGCGTAGTAACGTGCAAAATGCATCAGATTATCTTTCTTATTTAATGGATGACGATGGTTATACCATATACCAGCCTAGTGATAGCTTAACGATTAAAAGCATCACTATTAAGGATAATAACTTTTCTGAAAACAGATCAGATATTAAAGCCATGCAACTTGCTACTACTGCATATGAAGCTGCAAGCAAGGCAGACAAGATGGCTTTTCTACCTAGACTTAATGCATTTGGATCCTATGAATTGTATGATGAAAATCTATTTCAAGCAAGTGCAAATGGATATGTGGTAGGTGCACAATTAAGCTGGGATCTTTTTAAAGGATCACAACGTATCGGTCAGGCTAAGAAAAGTAAAGCAACATTAGAGAGATCAAAATTACAATACGAGCAATATGTTTCTAAATCAAAATTAGAAATTAATAAAGCACAACGCATGCTTAATGATGCAGAAAACAGATTAAAACTAGCACAACTAGCACTAGATCAGTCTAAAGAATCATTACGCATACGTACCAATAGATTTAAAGAAGGTCTTGAAAAAACATCAGACCTATTAAATGCCGAAACGCAATTTGCTCAAAAACAATTAGAATATTATCAAACGGTTTTTGAATTCAACTATGCACAGGCGTATATCAATTTTTTAACCAAGTCAGAATAACAAATCCATCTAATAAAAGAGCCTAAGCTTTTTATTTATAAAATATAAAGAATGAAAAAATCATATATCCTAATAACCGCAGTCTTTACCTTACTAATAATGAGCTGTGGTGAAAAAGAGTCTCAACCAGTGGTGGACAATTCTCCTGCAATTCCTGTAACGGTACAGGCAGTAATTGACAATAATAGCAGTCCTTTTCTTGCGGTAAGCGGCAAAGTTCAAGCCGCAAATAGCGCACAATTAAGTACACGCATGATGGGATTTGTAAATAATGTTCTAGTTAACGTAGGTGATCCAGTAAAAAAAGGTCAGTTGTTAGTGTCCATTAATAATGCAGATTTACAAGCAAAAAAAGGACAAGTAAACGCTAGTATAACCGAAGCTACTGCAGCATTTAATAATGCTCAAAAAGATTACAACAGATTTAAAAATCTCTTTGCAGATAATAGTGCGTCACAAAAAGAACTAGATGACATCACGGCAAATTTTAATATGGCCAAGGCTCGTCTGGAAGGTGCACAGCAAATGAAAAACGAAATCAATGCTCAGTTTGCATATTCTAATATAACCGCGCCTTTTAATGGTGTTATTACTAGCAAAAACATTAAAAAAGGTGACATGGCAAATCCTGGACAACCGTTACTTTCTATAGAGGCTCCTGGCGATTTTGAGGTAATGGCTATGGTACCTGAAACTGAAATCTCTCAAATTAAAAAAGAAACAGAAGTACAGGTAACGATATCTTCCATTCAACAAACATTAACTGGTAAGGTAAAAGAAGTAAGTACATCTGCACAACAAACTGGTGGTCAGTATCTAGTAAAGATAACGTTAGATAAAACAGATGTACCGGTTCTATCAGGCATGTTTGCCACTATTGCTTTCCCTGTTGAAAGAAAAGCTGCAAATCATAATGTTTTAATACCTGCCACGGCACTTATTACAAAAGGTCAACTTACTGGTGTGTATACCATCAGTGAGAATAATACAGCCATGCTACGCTGGTTGCGATTAGGAAGAACTCTAGGTGATCAAGTAGAAATATTATCAGGACTTAATGCCGATGAAAAATACATTACCTCATCAAATGGTAAGCTATTTAACGGTGCAAAAGTGACTATACAATAATTCAATATTGCGTTAAGGATAGTAGTGAAAATCCTTTTTGTGGTTTTTTTCGCTTTCGCGAAAACTGCCTTCAAAAAGATTGTAACGGATAGCCTGTTAAAACGCCCAAAAAATATATCTAATGAAAGAAGGATTAGCTGGTAAAGTTGCCAAAGTCTTTATGAATTCAAAGCTGACTGTACTCTTAATGATCGTCTTTATGGTCGTAGGAGTATACAGCTCATTTTTAATACCACGTGAGGAAGAACCACAGATCGATGTGCCTATGGCAGATATCTTTGTAGGTTATCCAGGTGCTAGCCCTACTGAGGTGGAATCTCGTGTTATTAAACCACTGGAGCAACTTATTTCTAACATCAAAGGTGTCGAGTACGTCTACTCTACTTCTATGAAGGAACAAGGAATGGTGATTGTGCAGTTTTATGTGGGCGAGGATATTGAACGCAGTTTTGTGAAATTATACAACGAGATCAATAAACACATGGATCAAATGCCTGAAGGCGTGACCATGCCACTGGTAAAAACACGTGCCATAGATGATGTCCCGATGCTAGGCCTTACTTTATGGAGTGAGAATTATAGTGATTATCAACTAGGACAAATGGCTCATGAATTAGAGGCCGAAATAAAGAAAATAAACGATGTCGCTATCACACATAAAATAGGTGGTAGAGAACGTCAACTAAGAGTTGTTTTAGATAAGGATAAACTAGCCTCTAGTGGTCTAGACTTTATGCAAGTCTCTCAAATGATTAAGGCTAATAACGCCCAACTTAATGCTGGAAAATTTGATAAAAACGACACCGAGTTTATCGTTAACACTGGTGATTTCCTAGCCAGTACTACTGATGTTGAAAATCTTGTAGTTGGTGTGCAACAAAACCAACCTATCTATTTAAAACAAGTCGCTCAAATAATTGATGGACCAGAGGTGCCTCAAAGTTATGTGAGTTTAGGCTTTGGTCTAGGAAGTGATAAAAAAACCGATTTCTTATCTGAATATCCAGCGGTAACTATATCTGTTGCAAAACGTAAAGGTGCAGATGCTATGAAAATTGCAGATGTCATTATTGCCAAAGTTGAACACCTGCGCAAGACCTTAATACCAGATGATGTGCAAGTAGAAATTACACGTAATTATGGCGAGACGGCATCTCATAAAGTGTCAGAATTATTATTGCACCTTATAGGTTCTATTATTGCTGTAACCTTTGTTGTAATGCTAGCGATGGGCTGGCGTGGAGGACTCGTTGTATTTCTTTCTGTACCGATCACGTTTGCATTAACTTTATTGAGTTATTACATGCTGGACTACACCTTAAACAGGATCACCTTATTTGCATTAGTGTTTGTAACCGGTATTGTAGTTGATGATTCCATCATTATAGCAGAGAATATGCACCGCCACTTTAAAATGAAGCGATTGCCTTTTAAAGATGCTGCCTTATATGCTATAAACGAAGTAGGGAACCCTACTATCCTAGCAACTTTTACGGTAATCGCATCTGTATTACCTATGGCTTTTGTATCTGGATTAATGGGACCATATATGGCACCTATGCCTATAGGAGCTTCCATTGCCATGATTTTATCTTTATTTGTAGCCTTAACCATCACTCCATACTTAGGTTATATATTCTTAAGAGAAAAAGACAAAAAAGGTAGAGTTGAAAAAACAGAAAAACCACTTGAAGAAACTCTTATTTATAGACTGTATAATAAATTTGAGCGTCCTTTAATGGAAAATCGTTTCAACCGATGGTTATTTCTAGGTGGTACTTTTTTGATTTTACTAGTTACCATGGGATTGTTTTTCACAAATTCTGTTGCGGTAAAAATGTTGCCATTTGACAATAAAAACGAGTTTCAAGTGGTCATAGATATGCCTGAAGGTACAACACTAGAACGCACTGGTGTGGTCGCTCAAGAAATATCTCAGTATTTATCTACTAGACCAGAAGTAGTCAATTATCAAAATTACATCGGGACATCTGCACCTATCACTTTTAACGGACTAGTGCGTCATTATGATTTGCGTGGCGGTAGTAATATGGCTGATATACAAGTTAATCTAATTGATAAAGAAAAACGTAGTGCACAAAGTCATGATATCGCTAGCTTATTGCGTCCTGATATTCAAAAAATCGCTGCGAAGTATAATGCCAATGTAAAACTGGTAGAAGTACCGCCAGGACCACCAGTGCTATCTACAATTGTTGCAGAAATTTATGGTCCTGATTATGAACAACAGATTATTGTAGCAAATGAGGTTCAAAATATTTTAAAGAACACGGATGATGTAGTTGATATAGACTGGATGGTAGAAAACGACCAAACTGAATATCAATTTACTATCAACAAAGAAAAGGCAATGTTATATGGCGTGGCACCGCAACAAATAGCCTACACCATGCACCTAGCACTATCTGATAGACCAGTAACAAATCTATATGATGAAGATGCTGTACAGCAAATAGGTATCGTACTAGCGCTAGATGAAAAAGAGAAGTCAACGATTCAAGACATTTCACAACTTAAAGTTGCTTCTAATCAGGGAACCATGGTACCTATTGCAGACTTAGTAGAGATCAGTGAGTCTATAAGTGCAAAAAGTATTTATCGTAAAAATCAAAAAAGAGTCGTTTACGTCATGGCAGATATGGCAGGAGAACTAGAAAGTCCTGCATATGCTATTCTGGGCATGGAAGAAAAATTAAAATCAATTCCTATGCCTGAAGGCTACAGTATTAGCGAAATTTATTTAGGCCAACCAGATTTTGAAGATGATTATACGGTAAAATGGGATGGCGAATGGCAAATAACATTAGAAGTATTTAGAGATCTGGGAATTGCATTTCTAGGAGCCATCATCTTAATCTACATATTGATTGTAGGATGGTTTCAAAATTTTAAAGCACCTATCGTTATGATGGTGGCCATACCGTTATCCCTAATCGGTATTATTTTAGGTCACTGGATTATGGGTGCTTTCTTTACTGCAACATCTTTTATAGGAATGATAGCCCTAGCCGGTATTATGGTTAGGAACTCTGTACTATTAATAGACTTCATCAATTTAAGAACTGCCGAAGGTGTGCCTCTTAAACAGGCTGCTATTGAAGCTGGTGCGGTACGTACCACTCCTATCTTGCTTACTGCAGGTACAGTTGTTATAGGCGCATTTGTCATACTATTTGACCCTATTTTTCAAGGGTTGGCAATATCATTAATGGGTGGAACTATTGTGTCTACTGTATTGACCTTACTGGTAGTACCATTAGTTTATTATATGATAGAAAAGAAAAATTATAAATAATAAAATCAAGCAATGTTAAATACATATTTTAGAGTAATCGTAGGTACAATGGTACTTTTAAGCGTGGTGTTAACCGTTTATGTAAACCCAAACTGGATGTGGTTTACGGTATTTATAGGTGTTAATCTTATACAGTCTGCATTTACAAAGTGGTGTTTACTAGAAACTATTCTGGTAAAATTAGGTGTTAAGAAAGAAGCAAAAGGTTGTGCTGTTAATCCATAACAGGATTTAAAGAATATGCGATAATAGATTTTTATAGATTCACTTCAAATAAATTCCCTATTAATGCTGTAATTCCCATGGCCAGTGTACCCCATAAAGTCACTCTAAAAATAGCTTTCAAAACACTAGAACCACCTGCACGCGCAGCAACAACACCTAACAAGATTAAAAACACTATAGCAAATACATACTGAACATATTCCATCAGATCAAGAGGTGACATATAAGCAACAACCACTGGCAAGAAACCACCGACTGTAAAAGCAATACCTGAGGACAAAGCTGCCTGTAAAGGTTTAGCTTCGGTCTGTTCTGATATTCCTAGTTCATCTCTTGCATGAGTTCCTAGGGCATCATGTGCTGTTAACTGCTTTGCGACTTCTATTGCTGTAGCTGGATTTAAACCTCTTTCTTCATAGATTTTAGCAAGCTCTACTAACTCTTGCTCTGGCATATCTATCAGCTCTTGTTTCTCGCGTTTTAGATCAGCTTGCTCTATATCTGTTTGAGAGCTAACAGAAACATATTCACCAGCAGCCATAGATAAAGCTCCTGCCACTAACCCAGCGACACCAGCAAGTAAAACTGGTTCTCTCGTTGTGCTCGCTGCGGCAACACCTATGATGATACTAGCCGTAGATAAAATCCCATCATTTGCTCCTAATACAGCAGCTCTCAACCACGCACTACGATTGATATAATGTTTTTCTTTAGTATGCATAATTTTTAATGATCGTGACTACCAGATTCTCCGACTAGATTAAAAGCACCTTTAATTAAAAAAGTAATTTCATCGTTGATTTTAGAATCGGTTACTATTTCAATATACTGATTTAATTGTTGACCTATTTCAACTTCAACTTGTGTAAAATAATAGCCTGCATTAGTAGTTTCATCTAGTATCAACACATAATTTTCATTGTCCATATTTGCAACAGCTGTTTCTGGTAACGCTTTCGCGGAAGCGGAATCAATCACAATTCCTGCCTCAACAAACATACCTGTTAGAAAATGTATTTCCTTTTCACTATTTATGTGTCCATGAACCTTTATAGTTCTATTATCTTCAATCGTGGTACCGATAAGATGAACGTCGGCAAGGAAAGTTTCATTTGATGACTCTGGGATTTTAAAATTAATCTTTTGTCCTTTTTGAAGTTTCAGAATATCTTTTTCAAAAACCGATAATTCTAGATGTAAGTGATCATTATCGATTATTTCTAGAATTGCTGTTGCAGGTGATACATAGGTACCTCTAGTTACATTAACTTTAGTAATACTTCCAGAGATAGGTGCATAAATATTAACTACAGATACAATCGTGCCTGCTTCTACATTAGAAGGAGATATATTTAACATTTGTAATTGCTTGCGCAATCCAGTGTATCTAGCGTTTATAGTTTTATAAGAACTTTCTGCTTTTAAGAAACTTTTTTGAGAGGTAATGTTTTCATCCATCATAGTTTGGTGTCTCTCATACTCCACTCTCAAATAAGTCATTTGTTCCTTAACTTCCAGATACTCTTGCTGGATCTTAACAAAATCTGGATTCTCAATTGACACTAAAACCTGTCCTTTACGCACCTTATCACCTATTAATAACGGAGTTGATTTAATATAACCGCCCATAGTTGCATTTACGACCGCTCTATTTTCTGGTGGCACATCTATCATTCCGGTTGTTTTTACAGTTATAGGAAAAGGTTGCTGGATCAGTTTTCCCAGTGTCATATTACTATTTTCAAACTGTGCTGTAGATACAAATATCCTATCATCATTGCGATGAGTGTCTGACGTTTGACTATCTAAACTTGTAGATTCTTTTTCACCACAACTGGCTAGAACCAGTAATAGAATTAAAAAAGTGTATTTATTTATAATGCGTTGCATGTCTTTAATTTTATAAGGTTAAGTAATTGATTTCTATTACTACATTATTGTATTGATTTAACTGCTCTAGATAATCTAGTTTGATCTCATAGGCTCCTTCTAGGCTTTGTATAAATTGATAAAAATCAATCTCACCATTCTTAAAGCTTCCTTGCGCGGTTTTGAGGATTTCATCAGACAGCGCGGTGCCTTCTTGCTCATAATATAATAGCGCATTATTTAATTGATTTCTTCTTACCATAAGAGCTTCATATCGAGCCTTTAATTGAATATTATATTCATTATACTCTTGAGATGCAATTTGCTGCGCTATACCTGATGCTTTAATTCGTGAGGACTGTCCTCCAAATAGAAGAGGAATTTTTAAACCTACCTGATAACCATATAAACTACTATTCAGTTCAGAATTAGTTCCTTGAAAATAATGAAGACTGATATCTGGTAGTAATTGTTTTTTCTCTAATTGCCTTTGTGCATCTAATAAAGAAATTCGGTTGCGATAATAATCCAATTCTACACTAGACTCAACATCGATCCTTTCTAGAGGGATTTTTAGATCTTTTTCTGCAACCAATATAAGAGTATCAGATGACTGCACTAGCTTCTTTAACTCGTTATAACTTAACACAACATCTAGCCTTGACTCTAGATATTTAGTATTGATCTGTTTCTGTTTTGAGGCAGCTGTTATTTTTTCTAAATAATTAGTCTCACCTAGTTCAAAGCGTCTGGTCGCCATACTTGAAAAGTTAGTATATAAACTATCGAGAGTTTTAAGTGCCACCTCTTTTTTTCTAGCGATTTGATACTGATAATAAGCAATGGTTACTTTTCTTTCAATATTCTTTTTATTGATATCTCTTGCACTGGTTACCAATGCTACATTTGCTTCATTCACTTTCTTTTGAGTAAAATAAACCGTCGGAAACTTAAAATCTTGTTGAATACCCAAAACTCTCAACGGCTTATTATTAATCGCGAGGTTGTTTTGATCAAACTCATAATACAACTGGGTTTTATCAAAACTAAATGCACTATTAACTAGCTCATTAGAATGATCCACTTGTAATTCTTGTGCTTTGATACTGGCATTATTCTCTAACGCCATAGGAATCAAGGTTTCTAAATCTATAGGCTGTTGTTGTGCCTGACCTATTGCCGCGATTGAAAAAATCATTAAGCTAGTCGTTACTATTCCATTATGGCTTGTAGCTGACTTAACTTTAGGCTTATTAAAATAAGCATATAACACTGGTAGTACTATTAGGGTAAGTAAAGTTGCAGTTATCAAACCACCTACAACAACGGTTGCAAGTGGTCGTTGTACCTCAGCACCAGCATTGGTCGATATTGCCATAGGTAAAAAACCTAATGCAGCAGCCATAGCGGTTAACAATACTGCACGTAACCTATCTCTAGTTCCCTGTTTTATAAGATCATTAATATTGTTAAACCGACCTTCTTTTTTCAACTCTTTAAAATGTTCTATTAAAACGATACCATTTAACACTGCAATACCAAACAATGCTATAAAACCTACTCCTGCAGATATACTAAAAGGCAAATCTCTTATCCACAATAGTAAAACACCACCTACCGCAGCCAGTGGTATAGCCGAGTAAATAATCAACGCCTCTTTAACCGATTTAAATGCAAAATAAAGAAGTATAAATATTAAAATTAAGGCAATAGGTACTGCTACCAGTAGTCTGGACTTTGCGCTCTGTAAATTTTCAAACTGACCACCATATGTGATGTTATAACCTACTGGTAATTCTACATTATCATCAATTAATTTTTGAACATCATCTACCACAGACTGTAAATCACGGTTACGTACATTGACACCTACTACAATTCTACGTCTAGTATCATCTCTAGAAATTTTTGCAGCTCCTTTTTGATAGGTTATCTCTGCAAGTTCACTTAAAGGAATCTTGCCGCCATTAGGCACATCGATGTAAAGATTTTTTAAATCTTCAATATCCCGTCTATTTTTTTTATCTAGCCTGAGGACTAAATCAAATCGTTTCTCACCTTCAAAAACGCTACCAGCCTGGCGACCGGCAAATCCCATAGCAATCATGTCATTTACTTCTTGAATGTTAAGACCATATCGAGCTATTTTTAATCTGTTGAATTTTACATTCATTTCAGGCAATCCAGCTATCTTCTCTACAGACACGTCTGCAGCCCCAAGAACGTTTTCTATTAAGGTTCCTATTTCATTACCTTTTTTAGTTAACACATCTAGGTCGTCGCCAAATATTTTAATGGCAATATCTGCTCTTACACCTGTAATTAACTCATTAAAACGCATCTCAATAGGTTGTGTAAATTCTACTTCCATTCCTGGAATAATGGCTAGCGCTTCTTTGAATTTGTCTGCTAATTCATCTTTTGTAGATGCAGATTTCCATTCACTTTTTGGTTTTAAAACTATAATAACATCGCTTTCTTCCATAGACATAGGGTCTGTAGGAACCTCTGCAGCACCTATACGAGTTACCACTTGTTTCACCTCAGGAAATTCATCTAGTAATATAGATTCTATTTGTGTTGTAATCGCCACCGTATTACTTAATGAAGTACCAGTTTTAAGTACTGGTTGTATAACAAAATCACCTTCATCTAGTGTAGGTACAAATTCACCGCCCATCGTGGCATATAAATAAATAGATAAGGATAGTAAAAGAACTGCGATAGATAGGACGATGCGTTTACTTACTAATGCCCATTCAATAACAGGTTCATAAATTTTATGCAACCACTTCATTAATCGCACAGATATATTTTTATCTGATATTGTGGATGGCTTAAGAAAGATGGAAGCTACTACTGGCACATATGTAAAACACAAAATCATCGCGCCTATCAATGCAAAACTAAATGTGAGTGCCATCGGTTTAAACATCTTGCCTTCTACACCAGATAAGGAAAGGATAGGTATGAAAACAATCAATATAATGAGCTGCCCAAACACTGCAGAGTTCATCATTTTTGATGCACCATGAATAGTAATTTTATCTTTAATTTGTTGTTGATCCGCTTTCGCGAAAGCGAGAATCTCATCTTTCTTTCTGGTGATCTCAAAAGCAATAAATTCTACAATAATCACTGCTCCATCGATGATAATACCAAAGTCTATCGCTCCTAAACTCATAAGGTTTGCGTCTACCCCAAAAACGTACATAAGAGATAATGCAAATAATAAACACAACGGTATCACCGATGCTACTACAAGGCCTGATCGCCAGCTACCTAGTAATAAAACAACAATAAAAATGACGATTAAACATCCTAATATTAAATTCTCTGAAACGGTAAATGTAGTCTTAGCGATTAATTCACTGCGATCGAGGAAAGCGTTTATATAAACACCTTCAGGCAATGACTTAGATATTAATTCTACTCGTTCTTTAACAGCATCGATGACTTTTTTAGAGTTTGCATCCTTAAGCATCATGACCTGTCCTAGCACTTTCTCGCCTTCACCATTACCTGTAATGGCTCCAAAACGTGGTGCGCTTCCATAATCTACAGTCGCTACATCTTTTATGTAAATGGGGAAATTATCACTATTCTTAACGACTATATTATTAATATCATCGATGGAGGATATTAATCCTTCTCCTCTTATAAAATAAGCCTGATTTACTTTTTCTATGTAACTACCACCAGAAATACTATTGTTCATTTCTAGGGCTATAAATACTTCTTGCGATGTGATATCCATCGCGTTTAATTTTTCTGTATTAATAGCAACTTCATATTGCTTTAAAAATCCACCCCATGTATTGACCTCTATCACGCCAGGTATACCAGATAATTGCCTTTTTACTATCCAATCCTGTATGGTACGCAGGTCTTGTGCAGTATACTGATCTTTATAACCTGGCTCTACATCAAGTATATATTGATATATCTCACCTAGTCCTGTGGTTATAGGTCCCATTTCAGGTGTTCCAAAACCTTCTGGAATTTTCTCTGTTGCAGATTTTATCTTCTCGGCAATAAGCTGTCTGGGAAGATAGGTTCCCATATCATCATCAAAGACAATAGTAACCACGGATAATCCAAATTTTGAAACCGAGCGAATTTCCTGCACACCAGGTAAATTTGCCATTTCTAATTCTACAGGATATGTAATGAATTGCTCCATATCTCGTGTCGATAGATTACGAGATGTGGTAATTACCTGTACTTGATTATTAGTAACATCTGGTACGGCACCTATGGGAATTTGAGTAAGAGAATATAAACCGAATCCAATAATGAATACAGTAAATAGAAGAATAATGAGTTTATTCTTGATGCTGAAATTGATAATATTTGATAGCATTTTTCATAAATAATAAATGTTATTATCCTCTATAACACAATTGTGCAAGAGAATGAAATGGAATTAACACGGATATTTATGAAAACTTAGGCGGCTGGAATAGTCCATCACAATGCAATGATGAAGATGGTGCCTGATAAAAGAAATTATGCTTTTTATACTCTAATGGTTCTAATAATTTTAACTCTGACCTTTGAGTATTAAATACAATAGCTGTAATTGAAGTTAATTGAGACTGCTGTTGAAAAGGTAATTCTTCATGTTCCTCTTTTTCTTCTTGATGGTCTTGAGCATGTTCTGCCTTTAATTCTCCATAATGCTTTGCTATAAAGACGATAATATTATCTCCATATTCCTCATTATGAAATTGAGCGTGTTCTATAAATTCATCAATTTGCGAGATATCATTAATTTGTATCCCGAAGCTTTGCATCAGGATGATTATAGAAATAGATATACTAATTAATTTACTCACAATGGTAAATGTATAAAATTTAATTATATGGTTGTGTAACATTTATAACCATAGGTATAAATTTAATTTATGAACATGTATTTAATTTAGATAATGTATTGACTTACTAGATCAAATTTTACAGACTAAAATCATTACTTAATTACAGTATTGTAATCCTGCACATCATCTTAATCGAACTAATTATATATAATAACATATCGACCCATCACTTAATATAACGATTGCAATGAAAAATGGTATCCCACTTACATTCCAAATCATGTAAAAATTACTTATTTCAAATTTAAAATTACTAAGCTTTATATAAAAAAGGTCAAAAGAAATTTTGAGCTAACTCAATTCCCTTTGACCTTTTTCAATGTATTCGTGACCACGACAGGATTCAAACCTGTGACCGCTGGAGCCGAAATCCAGTGCTCTATTCAGCTGAGCTACGTGGCCATTTGATGTCTATATTAACTGGTTCTTTACTATGGTACTAATAGTTCTACCATCTGCCTTTCCAGCTAGTTGCTGATTTGCCATACCCATAACCTTACCCATATCTTTCATTCCTGCTGCACCAGTTTGGGCTATAATATCTTGTACCACTTTTGCGATTTCTTCTTCACTTAATTGTTCTGGTAAAAACTGTTCTAGAACAGCTGCCTGTGCTAGTTCTGGTTCTGAAAGATCTTCTCTATTTTGTTCAGAAAAAATACGTGCACTATCCTTACGTTGCTTAACTAGTTTTTGAACAAGTTTTATCTCATCTTCTTCAGATAAATCGGCAGTATCACCTGATGTTTTTGCAAGTAATAATTCACTTTTTACAGCACGTAATGCGGCAAGAGCTGTTTGATCTTTTGCTTTCATGGCCTCTTTCATAGCGGTCATGATATCTTTTTCTAAACTCATAGTATGTATTCTTTAAGGCCATAAAAATAAGGCTTATAATGACCTTATACAACAAACTCGATTTCAAAACACTTCATAAAAAAGCCCAAATTCTACTTAAAGAATTCGGGCCTACTGCTTTTAGGGAAAGCAATTCTTAATCTACATTATCGTGTAAAAATGAGTTGTTGTTTGTCCTCAACTGTATATCATCATTTTCATCTGTAGAAAGTGTAGTTCTAGAGCGATCAGCCTCACTAGGCAATTCATCTAGCTGTACACCATGTCGTTCAAAAGCAGGCTTTTTTTCAATTTCTTCAAGTCTATGTGAATTCTTAAACTTGAAATTGTATGCATGCATTTTACGCTTACGTTCTTCGGCTCTAAGCACTAACATTTCATTGATAGGTAAGTCTGTAAGATCTACATCGTCAACAGTTGTGTCTTTTACCACAGTACTATTTAATGGCTCTGTAGGCGCACTTTTAGCCACAATCTGAATTTCCTCTTCTGCAACTTGTTCAGGCTGCTTATTGACAGGCTTAGCTTGATTCATGGTTTCTTCAATTTCCATGTAATCATCTAGTGAGTATTTAGTTATTCCATCTGTTGTTACTTCAGTTACAGGAATCACGTTAATAGGGTCGTTAACTTCTATGTCTTCTAGATTATGTACAATAGGTTTTTCTGGCTCTATAGTTTCCTTATTAGACACAGGCATATCAAAATCTAAAAAGAATTGATCCTTTTCTTCTTCAATCTCTTCTTCAAGATGAGTCGCTTCAGGTTGTGCTTCTGTTATTACAAATTCTGTTGGTTTTACCTTATCCAGCACTTCTTCATATACCACATTTAGGTTTGAAATAAACTCTGTAGTTGGTATTAAAGTATTCTCTTCTTTAACCGCTGGCATTATTGGCTCAGGTTCTTCTTCACCTAGTGTGTGTATAATTTTCACAGGCTCTGTAGGCTGCGGTGCAACTACAGGTTGTGGTGATTCCGCTTTCGCGAAAGCGTTATCTATATCTCCTGTATCATCAACACTATCATCTAGGTCCATAATAACTTTTCCTGGGGATGCATCGGTAGTTTTCTCTTGTAAAACGGCACTAGCGCGCTGCTCATCTTCTAAGGTGTGAATGATGCGTTTTGCCTCAGTATTTGAGATATCATTTTGCTGTTCTTTATTAAATCCCGTAGCGATTACGGTTACAGAAATAGCGTCTCCCAAAGATTCATCTTCTCCTACACCCATAATGATATTTGCACCACCACCAGCTTCTGTCTGGATTAAATCGTTAATCTCTCCTATTTCATCAATGGTAATTTCTTCTGATCCAGAAACAATAAGTAGCAATACATTCTTTGCACCAGTGATTTTATTATCATTTAATAAAGGAGAATCTAAAGCCTTAATAATCCCTTCTTGGGCACGGTTTGCTCCTGTAGACTGAGCACTTCCCATAATGGCTGTTCCAGAATTTGAAAGAACGGTTTTTGCATCACGCAAGTCAATGTTTTGCGTGTAGTGATGCGTTATAACCTCTGCAATACCACGTGAGGCAGTAGCAAGTACCTCATCTGCTTTTGAGAAACCTGCTTTAAAACCTAAGTTCCCATAAACTTCTCTAAGCTTATTATTATTAATAATTATTAAGGAGTCCACCTGAGAACGGAATTTTTCTATTCCCAGCTGTGCTTGCTCGTTACGTACTTTACCTTCAAAATTAAATGGTGTGGTTACAATTCCCACAGTAAGAATGCCCATCTCTCGTGATACTTGAGCAATCACTGGCGCAGCACCAGTTCCTGTTCCACCACCCATACCAGCGGTAATAAATACCATTTTAGTATTAGTATCTAACATACCACGCAATTCTTCAATGCTTTCTTGCGCAGCACGCTCACCTACCTCTGGGTTTGCTCCAGCTCCTAGACCTTCTGTTAAGGTTACACCTAATTGTATTTTGTTAGGCACTGGACTATTATCTAGCGCTTGTGAATCTGTATTACAGATAACAAAATCTACTCCTTTTATTCCTTGCTGGAACATGTGTTTAATGGCATTACTACCGCCACCACCGACACCTATTACTTTAATCACATTTGACTTATTTAAAGGTAAGTCAAATGCTATACTGTTAAAATCTTCATTACTCATATCGCTGCTACTTTATGGTTTAAGCTCTCTTTATTCTTTTATTTAATCTTGTTTTCTAATTGATAACTACTCTGCATTATCTAGAAAATCCTTCAATTTTGTGGTCCAATTTTCAAAGAATCCACGTTTTTTACTTTCTTGAACCTCTGGTTCTGGTTGCTCTATTTCATCAACCTCTACTACTGGTTCTTTTTCTACTTCTTCTACCGGTTGCTCTTCTAATTTTGAATTAAGGTAACCGTCTTCTAATCCTTTCATCACTAGTCCTACTGCAGTTGCAAAAACAGGACTTGTACTTTCTGCATCGCTATCACCAGCTAGGTGTTCATTAGGGTAGCCTATACGACTAGGCATTCCAGTAACATACTCTGCTAATTGTTTGATATGCTTTAACTGACTACCACCACCAGTTAAAACGACACCTGCAATAAGTTGCTTTTTAGGATCATCATGTCCATAGTTTTTAATTTCTACAAAGACATTTTCCAAAATCTCAATCACTCGAGCATGAATAATCTTACTCAAGTTCTTAAGTGTAATTTCCTTAGGCTCACGACCACGCAATCCTGGAATTGATACAATTTCATTTTCTTTATTCTCTCCAGGCCATGCACTACCGAATTTTGTCTTCAACAATTCTGCCTGCTTTTCTATAATAGAACAACCTGCTTTAATGTCTTCAGTAATGATATTTCCTCCTTGAGGAATAACTGCTGTATGACGTATAATCCCATCCTTAAAAATTGCGAGATCAGTCGTTCCACCACCTATATCGATAAGCGCTACACCTGCCTCTTTTTCTTCTTGACTCAATACAGCGTCTGCACTAGCTAGTGGTTCAAGTGTAATTTTCTTAAGGTCTAGATCTGCGCTTTTCACACATCGATAAATATTCTTAATAGAGGCTACCTGACCGACGACCACGTGAAAATTTGCTTCTAAACGACCACCATACATTCCTACAGGCTCTTTGATCTCTGACTGACCATCGATTTTATATTCCTGTGGCAAAACATGAATAATTTCTTCACCTGGTAACATGACCAGTTTATGCACTTGTCCACATAAGATATCGATATCTGATTGATCAATAACCTCTTCAGAATTACCTCTAGTGATATAATCACTGTGTTGTAAACTGCGTATATGTTGACCTGCAATACCTACTGTTACTTCTTTAATTTTTATACCGCTTACAGCCTCTGCCTGATCAACAGCTTGTTGAATAGACTGTATGGTCTGTGTGATATTATTAACAACACCTCTATGTACACCAAGGCTCTTTGATCTTCCTACACCTAGAATTTCAAGTTTGCCGTACTCATTCTTACGACCTATCATGGCCACAATCTTTGTGGTCCCAATGTCCAGTCCTACTGCATATTCTTGTAAATCCATTTCCTTACTTTTTAATACTAACGACCTGATTTTTATACCTCAAGTCGATCGTTTTAACTTGATTTAAGCGATTATCTTTCTTCATTTTTGCAATAAACGCTTTATAGTTCATCGCCTTGTGTTGTAAATCTTCAATTTTACCCAATAAGATGTCATGATCATGAGCTCTTATTTGCATAGTAACTTTTCCTTTTTTATCAAAAGAAATTTGTGTGATGGAAGGCTTTAAAAACGAATCATCATTTATAAAATTGATCAATTCAAAAAGCTTTTCATTAAATGACTCTTTATAACCATAGACCAGCGGAACAAATGCTGTGTGCTCTGTTGATAAAGGCATTATTTTGTTATCGGCATCGAGATACACCTGAGAAGATAACATTAACCTTGCAATAGGCGTGCGCTGTTCTACTAGCACATTAACTTCACCTTCTAAAGAAACGGAAACCTCTGCACCTCTGATCATTGCGTTATCAATCAAACGCAATTCACCTTCATTCAAATCTAATTTTTCTAACGCTATAGATTCCACACTGTCTATATTTTGTATCAACAATTTATTAACGTTTTTTTCAGATATGAATAATGCTTTACTATCTGTAAAAGAAACAGTTACATCTTTAACCGTTCTTTTCTCAAATCGATGACCTGCAAAAGCGTATGCACTGAATATCAACACTATACACAGGCCATATTTTAGTATGCTTTTAATGCTCATTATTCAACGGTTTATTTATCAACTTTTTTATCTCTACACCTATATCTCCAGCACCTATCATAACCACCACTCGAGTGTTCATTTCTTCTATAAACTCTGCGATATCTTCTTTTTCAAGAACCGTTATGACCGCAGGCTTTTCCTCTAATTTTTGAATTTTACTACACAACACCTGAGAGGTTATACCTTCTATAGGTAATTCTCTTGCAGGATAGATGTCCAGCAATGCTATTTTATCAAATTGAGCTAGACTAGTAACAAAGTCATTCATGAAATCTTTTGTACGAGAAAATAAATGAGGCTGAAAAATAGCTAGCACTTTCTCGTCAGGATACATTTCCCTTACCGCTTGATGAACAGCATTTATTTCTGTGGGATGATGCGCATAGTCATCAATAAGAACCCTTTCTTCTGTATTTATTCTATAAGTAAACCTGCGCTCCACACCTTGAAAAGTCACTAGAGCATGTTTCAATTTTTCTATGGAAACACCATACTCAACAGCCATTGCAATCGCTAGAAGTGCATTAGATAAATTGTGCTTGCCCGGTAATTGTAAACAAAATCCTTTATGGATAACCTCTTCAATTTGTAAATCAAAATGATAAGCACCACCAGCAATTACGATATTGATCGCTTTAAACTTACCATGAACTAACCCTACCTTTATACCATCTATAGCAACCTGTTCATTTACTAAAAGCGTCTTACCTTCTAACAATGATGCAAAGTCATGAAAGGTTTTTTCAAAGGTGGCAACATCTCCATAGATATCTAAATGGTCTGCATCTATTGCTGTTATACCAGCAATATCTGGAGATAATTGCATGAATGAGCGATCAAACTCATCTGCCTCAACGACCATTACATCTGTTCCTGAACATAGGTAGTTCGTGTTATATTCTTCTAAAATACCACCACAGAAAGCTGTTACTTCAACATCACTTTTATAAAGTAGATGTGCTAGAATCGCACTAGTTGTTGTTTTACCATGTGTTCCAGCAACAGCTAGACAGGTCATCGTTTGTGAAATCTGCCCTAATAATTGAGCACGTTTGAGAATTGGTATTCCGCTTTCGCGAAAGCGTAATAATTCATCCATCGTGGCTGGAATTGCAGGTGTAAATATAACTTGAGCCGTATCAGGATTTTTAAATTCTGCAGGGATGCTATTGAAATCATCATTGTAATGAATATCAATCCCTTCTTCTTCTAATTGTTTTGTGAGCGAAGTAATGACCTTATCATAACCTGCAACTATTTTACCTTGCTCATTTAAATAACGAGCAAGCGCACTCATCCCGATACCACCTATACCGATGAAATAAACATGTGTGATATGTTGCAAACTAGTCATTAATAATAGATTCTAACTGGTTAACAATATCTATGGTTGCATGAGGTAATGCAAGTTGTTTGATTTGAGATGATAGATTGTTTTGCAACTCAACATCTGAAATCAAACCTTTCCAAATGGTATTAAAATTTTGATCAATTTCTACTTCTCTAACTAATAAACCAGCTCCTTTCTCTACTACAGCAAGAGCATTTTTAGTCTGGTGATCTTCAGCAACGTTAGGTGATGGAATAAAAATCACTGGTTTACCAACAATACATAGTTCTGAAATAGTCCCGGCACCTGCCCTAGAAATGATAAAATCTGCCGCACTGTAAGCTAAATCCATTCTACTTATAAAAGCATGGACTTGCACTGATTCCTTTGCTTTATTCTTATACTGATCATAATAGAACTTACCACACTGCCAAATGATTTGAACATCTTGTGCAATATTTTCTAATTGAGTATCGATGAGTTGATTAATCCTGCGCGCTCCCAAACTACCACCGAGTATTAATAATGTTTTCTTGGAAGTATCAAGGTCAAAATGATTGAGAGCCTCTTCTCTTTTTGAATCGATATCTAGTAAATCTTGACGTACAGGATTACCAGTAAGAACAATCTTTTCTTTAGGGAAGAATCGATCTAGTCCTGTACTGGCAACACAAATTTTCTGTACTTTTTTAGAGAGTAATTTATTTGTAATTCCCGGATAGGAATTCTGCTCTTGGATTAAACTAGGTATTTTTTTCATACTAGCCATTTGTAATAATGGTCCACTAGCATACCCACCAGTACCTATTGCAGCTGTAGGTTTAAATTTATTAATTATGCGTCTTGCGTCCCATAAGCTTTTTGTAACTTTTAAAGGGAACGCAAAGTTTTCTAAGGCGAACTTACGTTGCAAACCACTAATCCATAAGCCCTTAATTTCATAACCAGCTGCTGGGACTTTTTCCATTTCCATACGATTACTGGCGCCCACAAATAGGATCTCGCAATCTGGCCAGCGACGCTTGCATTCATTTGCAATAGCTATTGCTGGATATATATGACCGCCTGTGCCGCCACCTGATATGATAAATTTATAAGGCTTCACTTAATACATCTAAAGGGTTCAACTCTTCTTCATTTAATTCGTTTTCTTGTTGACGTAGTTTCTGTCTTTTTGAGCTTACACTTAAAACGATACCTACCGCCATACAGGTCATCCATATCGAGGTACCACCGCTACTTATTAGCGGTAAGGTCTGTCCAGTAACTGGAAATAAATTAACAGCGACACCCATATTCATTAATGCCTGAATTACAATAGGTAAGCCTACTCCTATTACAAGTAAACTGCCGAAAATGGTTTCGGCTTTATTTGCGATAACGACGACTCGGAATAGGAAAAATAGATATACTGCAAGTACAACTAGACCACCAAAAAGTCCAAACTCTTCGATAATTATTGCATATATAAAATCACTCGATGATTGCGGTAAAAAATGTTTAGTAGAACTTTTTCCAGGACCAACTCCAAAGGGATAACCATTTGCAATAGCGGTCTTTGCTTTTTCAACTTGATATACAGAATCACTATCTCCATCACCAGCAAAACTAGCAATACGAGATGCCCATGTATCTACACGGTTAGGTAGTAATCCAGGAAATGCTTTGGCAGTTAACACAAACAACCCTAAACCTACAATTCCTGCTCCGATGATAGCAAGTAAATACTTCCATGGATAACCACCTATAAAACACAGAATCAACACCATTAAAAAGATAAGAGCTGTTGTAGAAAAGTTAGATGGTAAGATCCATATCAATGTAAACGCTACTGGAAACCATAGCGGCCAGAGAGATTGCTTAAAGGTCACAACTTTATCTTTAATACCACTCAAGTATTTAGCGACATATGTCATCAAAACTACTGATGCAAGTGTACTGGTCTGAAAACCGACACCTATAACTGGTATACGTATCCATCGACTGGCATTTGCTCCGTCCATAGTTGTCCCTTGTAACGCTGTATAGATAAGCATTAAAATGACAAACGGCAGTAACATCACACTCAAACCTTTAAACCAATTGTATGGTATTTTATGGACAGCATATGCTATACTCAATCCTAGTACTAAATGAACAAAGTGTTTAACGATATACTTTGCCGTATCTCCTTCTCCACCGTTTAAGTAAGCAAGATTACTACTAGCACTGTACACAGGTAAAAAAGAGAAAATAGCAAGTGCAAGGACTAATGCCCACAGAAATAAATCACCTGATATGTAATCTTTAATTTTCATTTATAGTGCTCTCACTGCATTTTTAAATTGTCTTCCACGATCTTCATAATTTTCAAATAGATCAAAACTGGCGCAGGCAGGTGATAATAAAACGTTATCTCCAGGACCTGCAAGTTTATATGCGACACGTACTGCATCTTCCATAGAAGATGTTTCAACCATATTATCTACACAACTACCAAATGCCTCAACAATTTTTGAATTATCAGTTCCTAGACAAACTATAGCTTTCACATTTTTATTTACTAGTGCATACAACTCACTGTAATCGTTACCTTTATCAACACCACCTACAATCCATACCGTAGGCTTTTCCATACTATCTAATGCATAATAAGTTGCATTTACGTTAGTAGCCTTTGAATCATTGATATACTGTACCTTATTAATTTTCAAAACTTGCTCTAGACGATGCTCAACTCCTTGAAAAGAAGCTAAACTTTGTCTTATGGTTTCCTTACGGATTTGAAGCAATTTTGCGGTAGTGGCTGCTGCCATCGCGTTTGCTGTATTGTGCTGTCCTTTAATGGATAAATTTTGAATAGGCATAGTAAAAAGGTTTGTGTCTAGGTTAATGTTGATATTATGATCTTGTATGTATGCTCCAAAATCTAGCTGCTTCTGCATGCTGAATGGAACTAATTTCGATTTGGGCTTATGAATTTTGAGAGCTTCTATTATAGCAGGATCGTCAGCATTGTAGATAAGAAAATCATTCTCATCTTGATTCATGGCAATGCGCAATTTACTGGCTACATAATTTTCAAATTTGTAATCGTATCTATCGAGATGATCTGGCGTAATATTTAATAAAACAGCTATTTTAGGTTTAAAGGTTTTTATACCATCTAGCTGAAAGCTACTCACCTCTAGAACTCTATATTCAGCTGGTGCTTCCGCAACTTGAGCAGCATAGCTTTGTCCTATATTCCCACCTACGGAGACGTCAAAATCTGCTATTTGAAGTATATGACCTACTAAACTAGTAACTGTAGTTTTACCATTACTACCGGTTATAGCTATTTCTACCTCATCTGTAAATCTTGAAGCAAATTCAATTTCAGAAATCACAGGAATATTAGCCTCTAGAATTTTTTGAACAATTGTAGCGTTGTCAGGTATACCAGGACTTTTAACTACAACATCTGCATTTAAGATTTGCTCCATATCGTGTCCACCAGTCTCATGTGGGATATGTTGATCTTGTAACGCTTTCGCGAAAGCATCTTTCAAAACACCACCGTCGCTTAAAAAAACATCATATCCTCGTTGCGTTGCTAGCATGGCAGCACCTACGCCACTCATGCCGCCACCCAATATGACAATACGCTTTTTATTGTTTGTTTTTAACCAGCTCATTACCTTACTTTAAGTGTTACAATACTGATTATAGCAAGTAAAATCCCTACAATCCAGAATCTGACAACGATTTTGCTTTCATGAATTCCCTTTTTCTGGTAGTGATGATGTAGAGGTGACATTAGGAATATACGTCTTCCTTCACCGTATTTTTTCTTAGTGTATTTAAACCAACTCACCTGCATCATTACAGATAAATTCTCCATTAAAAAGACTCCACAAAGTATTGGTATTAGTAGCTCCTTTCTCGTTGCAATAGCTAGCACAGCAATAATCCCTCCTATAGTTAAACTACCCGTGTCTCCCATAAACACTTGTGCAGGATAGGTGTTGTACCATAGAAAACCGACTAGAGCACCAGTAAACGCCGTTATAAAGACTACCATCTCACCAGAATTAGGAATATACATGACGTTCAAATAGTCTGAAAAAATAATATTACCCGATATCCAAGCAAAAAGAGCCAATGTTATAACCGCAATAGCACTTGTTCCTGCCGCCAGACCATCGATACCATCTGTCAGATTTGCGCCATTTGAAACAGCAGTTACTATTATTATTACTATAGGAATAAATATTAACCATGCCCATGATGCCAGACTAGGATCAATCCAATCAATTAATGATGTGTATTCAAATTCATTATTTTTAAGAAATGGTATAGTCGTTTTTGTAGACTGTATGGCCTCACCAAAGGCCACTGGTAATTCAGTACGTGCCATTATCTCTTGGGCTACAACAGGATCCGTTACTTCTTCTTTAATTGTAATACCAGGATGAAAGAACATAGTTGCCCCTACAATAGCCCCTAAGCCTACCTGACCTAAGACTTTAAACTTCCCTTTTAATCCGTCTTTATCTTTTTTAAAGACTTTAATATAATCATCAGTGAAACCTATTAATCCCATCCAAATCGTAGTAACAATTAAGAGAACTACATATATATTATCTAATTGTGATAATAAGAAAACAGGTATTAGCGTCGCCATAATTATGATGACGCCACCCATAGTAGGTGTTCCAGCTTTTTCTGACTGACCTTCTAAACCTAAATCTCTAACTGTTTCACCAACCTGTTGACGTTGTAAAAATTTTATGATACGTTTTCCATAAACGGTAGATATCCCTAGTGACAATAAAAAAGCGATGGCTGCTCTGAATGTAATGAAACCAAACAACGACGCACCAGGAAACTGGAACTGCTCTTCTAGGTATTTGAATAAGTAGTATAACATTTATGAATGGTTATTTATTAAGTTGGTTAAGTAGGTCTGCCACAATCATGCGGTCATTAAAATCAGATCGCACACCATTAATTTCTTGATATGTTTCGTGTCCTTTTCCCGCGATAAGAATAATGTCATTAGCTTGTGCCATTTGTACAGCGGTTTTAATAGCATTTCTACGATCGGTTACGGTAAGTGTTTTTTTAAAGTCTATAGGTTCTACACCAGCTTCCATATCTTCTAGGATATTATCTGGATTCTCTGTTCGCGGATTATCACTAGTAAATATGACCTGATCACTTAACGACGCAGCTATATTTGCCATGACAGGTCTTTTAGTTTTATCTCGATCACCGCCACATCCAACAACAGTTATTAATTTTTCATTACGTGTACGGATAGCATTAATCGTCTCTAATACATTCTTTAAAGCATCTGGCGTGTGGGCATAGTCTACAATAGCAGTGATATGTTGTGCGGCAGTTGTAAAATATTGAAATCTTCCAGAAACACCATCTAACTTTGAAATCGCTTCTAAAACCTCAGTAGCCTCTAACCCTAACTCTATAGCACAACCATAAATGGCAAGCACATTATAGGCATTAAATTCACCGATCATTTTAGTCCATAATTCTTGATTATTTACTTTTAATTGTAGACCACCAAATTGATTCTCTATAATTTGAGCACGATAATCTGTATATGTTTTCAGAGCATAACCTAGCTTACGAGCTTTAGTATTCTGCAACATAAATTCACCGTTCTTGTCATCGCGATTTGTTAATGCAAATGCCTTAGAAGGTAACATATCAAAGAATCGTTTCTTCACATCTCGATACTCTGCAAAGGTGCTGTGATAATCTAGATGATCATGGGTTAAATTTGTAAACATGCCACCTACAAAATATAGACCGGTTACACGTTCTTGATCAATACCATGACTACTCACCTCCATAAAACAATAATCTACACCAGCATCGCGCATATCAGCAAGATGACTATTTATAGTTATTGGATCTGGAGTAGTATGTTTAGTAGGAATAACTTTACCATTAATTAAAATCTCTACGGTAGAAATTAAACCTGTTTTAAAACCTAGGTTTTTAAATAATTGATATAATAAACTAGTTGTGGTAGTCTTACCGTTAGTTCCAGTAACACCAACTAATTTTAAATCCTTAGAAGGATTACCATAATAATTTGCTCCTATCAGTGCTAGCGCTTTGTGAGCATGATTGACCTGTACATATGTAACATTATCAGATTGGTAATCTGGTAAATCCTCTAATATGACAGCCCTAGCACCACTAGCTACAGCCTTTTCAATAAATTGATGACCGTCTACAGCACTACCTTTAAGAGCTACA
Source organism: Nonlabens ulvanivorans (assembly GCF_000732625.1). GTDB lineage: Bacteria > Bacteroidota > Bacteroidia > Flavobacteriales > Flavobacteriaceae > Nonlabens > Nonlabens ulvanivorans. The sequence continues at coordinate 101,226 of NZ_JPJI01000023.1, read as the reverse complement.
AAAACATCTCCTTCTTTAATCTCTCTAGAATCAAAGTGTACTCGTTCTACAGAAATATCTGTAGGACCAATAACCAACTCTAGGCTCACTTTATATAATAAATCTTTTAAATTTCTCATGATAGAGTTAGTGTAATTTGATCATTAGTCTTTACTCGAGTTCCAGGTGCAGCACTCTGCTCTTTAACCTTACCTTTTCCTTTGAGTACTACTTTTGCTCCAAGATTTTCAAGTAATGTCAAAGCATCCATGGCGTCCATACCTTTTAAATTGGGTATTTTATTTGACGTGGATTGAGCTTGTGTATAAAATGCTTCTTGAGACTTTATGATATCATCTGGCGCTATTTCAGGCATAGGCACTTCATCCAGCATAGGATTATTTGCATAAATCTTTTGAGCGATTTTTTTAAACACTGGACCAGCAACGATATTTCCATAGTAACCTTTCGCTGTATTCGGTTTATGTATCACTACTATACAACTATACTTAGGTTCATCTGCAGGAAAATAACCAGCAAAAGAAGCGATATATTCCAGTTTTTTTGTTTTATCTCCGTAACCAGTCTGACAGGTACCTGTTTTGCCAGCCATAGAAAAACTTGGGGAATAAAGATTATCTGCTGTACCACGTTTCACAACATTTTCCATCATTACTTTCACCTTGTTTACCGTTTGTTGAGAACAGATAGAAGGGTTTAAAATACTGCGATCAAACCTTTCAATTAACTGATCTTTAGAGCGTACTTCTCTTATTAAGCGAGGCTTAACCATCACACCATTGTTAGCAATCGCATTATAAAAAGTCAAGGTTTGCAAAGGTGTTAGATGCACTCCATAACCGAAAGCCATCCATGGTAAAGATGTACCGCTCCATTGATTATCCTCGGGATGCGGAATTCTAGGAATACCTTCGCCAGTAATAGAAAGATCTAATCTTTTATTTAATCCCATACTATAAAGACGATCAACATATCTAGCGCTTTCATCTTTACCCTTATAATTATCTGTAACCATCTGTACTAAAGCAGTGTTAGAAGAAACCTCAAATGCTCTCGCAACACTTATCTTTCCATAACCGCCGTATTTAGAATCTTTTACATCACGCCCATAATATGAAATTTTCCCACCTCTAGTATCAAAGACAGTACTTGTATCTACCACCTTATCTTCAAGAGCCGCAACTACACTCATAAGTTTAAATGTAGATCCAGGCTCGTGCGATTCCCATACCGCATAATTGCGCTTTTCAAAATATTTACCACTTTCTCCACGACCTAGATTAGAAAGAGCTTTTATTTCTCCAGTTGCAACTTCCATGACAACTGCAGTACCGTGTTCTGCTTGAAAATACTCTAACTGCTCTAGCAAGGCATGATGAGCAACATCTTGCATGTTCACATCTATAGTAGTGTAAACATCATATCCATCTTGTGGCTCAATCTCATTTGCACCACTAATAGGTTTCCATTGATTTTGAGAAATTTTTTGTTTTTGGCGCACTCCATTACTACCTCTCAAGTATTGAGAGAAGGCACCTTCTAATCCTACAGGTGCACTACCAGGTTTATCATAACCTACTATACGTTCTGCCATTTTACCTAGAGGATGTTCTCTTACTACACGCTGCTCTACAATGATACCACCTCGATACGGACCTTTTCTAAATAGAGGAAATGATTTAATCTGTATGTAATCACTATAGTTTAAGTTTTTAGTGATTAGCAAATAACGATTACGGTTACTGCGAGCGGTACGTAGTTTTTTAGAAAAATAAGATTTTGGACGGTTTAGCTTTCGCGAAAGCGAGTCACTCAAAGCCCCAATAAACTCATTAAAATCTGCCTCGCTAGGTGCCACTGCATCAAATCTGATATCATATTTTGATATAGAGGTTGCTAGTAATTGCCCATTAGCATCATAGAGATTCCCACGGTTTGCAGGTATAGTATCATTTTTAAAAATTCGCTGTTCTGCCTTTGCGCGATATTTATCTCCGTCGATAAATTGAATATTGATAATCTTCACAACAATTCCTAGGGCAATGATTAAAAGCACTGCACCTACAATGTAGATTCTATTCAGTATGCTTTTTTCAGTTGTTGCCATCTGGTGTTGTTGATTTAATAATTATTTTTTGTGGTGGATTTTTTGCCGGTGCAATTCCACGCTTCTTTAATTTATTTGCTATTGTTGATTCCATTTGCAGAAACATCAACTCACGTTGACCATCTACATACTGACTGCGCAATTCATTTTCTTGCTCTGCAAGCTGGCCTATGTAATGCACTTTTTTCTCAAAACTATGCCCAGTGTAGATCATGACTATAGATAGAAATACCGCAAAAATGATAAAGCGCCAATTTTTGAACGCATCATCATTTGTAAGGAAACTACCTTTTAATATGTCATAAACCTTAGACGCCATAACTAATCTTCAATCCGTTGTGCGATGCGTAATTTTGCACTACGCGCACGATTATTTTCTTTAATCTGAGCTGCTGTCGGGACTATTAGCTTACCTACTTTTTTAAAGGGCACACTTGCTCTACCAAAAACATCCTTTTCAGGTTCACCATGAAAAAGACCATTACGCATAAATCGCTTTACAGGACGATCTTCTAAAGAATGATAGGATATCACACTAAGTCTTCCACCTGTTTTTAATATTTCTTTGGACTGTACTAGAAATTCCTCTAACACGTCCATCTCCTGATTCACCTCAATACGTATTGCTTGAAAAACTTGAGCTAGCATTTTATGCTGTATACGCTCTGGAACAAATGGAGCACATATTTCTTTCAATTGAGCTACTGTCTCAATAAGACCTTCATCACGCTTTGCAATGATTGCCCTAGTTAATCTAGGCGCAATACGCAACTCACCATATTCTTTAAAAATTCGATTTAGATCATCTTCATCATAATCATTAACTACTCTAACAGCATCTAGTTCACTTTCTTGATTCATACGCATATCAAGTCTAGCATCAAAACGTGTAGAAAAACCACGATCTGCCTCATCAAACTGATGAGAACTCACACCCAGATCTGCCAAAATCCCGTCAACCTCTTTCACACCATACATGCGTAAAAAACGCTTCATGAATCGGAAATTTTGATTTATTAAAACAAACCTAGGGTCATCAATCACGTTTTCTAAAGCATCAAGATCTTGATCAAAGGCAAACAACTTACCATCCTCACCTAACCTAGACAAAATTTCGCGTGAATGACCACCACCTCCATAAGTCACATCTACGTAAACTCCTGAAGGATGAATAGCAAGTCCGTCAATGGACTCTTCCAGCAATACTGGACTATGATATGAGCTCTGTTGTGTCATCTCCCATTACTTCTTCTGCGAGATCAGCAAAATCTACAGCAGCCTCATCAATAGCCTGCTCATAACTTTCCTTATCCCATATTTCTATTATATTAATCGCACTCGATACGGTGAGATTTTTAGTAATACTAGCGATGTGTATTAAATCCTTAGGAATTAACAACCTACCATTTGCATCTATTTCTACCGTTTTTACACCAGCAGTAAAACGACGTATGAAGTCGTTATTTTTTTTCTTAAATCGATTGAGCTTATTCATACTCACCATCATTTCATTCCACTCTTTCATGGGATACAACTCTAAGCATGGTTGAAATACGGAACGCTTAAGCACAAAGCCTTCTTGCAAGACTGGCGCTAGCTGTTTTTTCAATGAAACCGGCATCATAAAACGCCCTTTTGCATCGATTTTACACTCGTATGTTCCTATGAAATTGATCAAGCTTGATGAGTTATTATTTCAAATATAAAATTATTACTCCACAATTTACCACTTTTTACCACATTGTTAATAAAACGACGTTATTCTGAATAACTACGGGACTTATGAACAATTCAAATGATAACCTCTATTTAAGATTTGAGATACTTTAAATATTGCTTTCACATAAATGAACGCTAAAAAACATAAATCGTGTCATGAAGTGGGAAAGCCTAAAAATTACCATTATACTCATTTACAATGCATGCATTATATAATGCAAATAAGCTATATTTGCTTACTGTACTAAATACAGTATATGACGCAAGAGCTGATTACCGAAGGAAAATTTGAATACTATGCCACTGGCGAAGGAACACCCATAATCATTTTACATGGTTTAATGGGCGGATTGAGTAATTTTCAAGGCGTGATCGACTATTTCCCTTCTCGTGGATATCAAGTTGTAGTGCCTTCTCTACCGCTATACAGCATGCCTTTACTAAAAACTAGTGTAGGGACATTTGCAAAATACATCAATGAATTTATTGACCACATGGGCTGGAAAGAAGTGATTCTTTTAGGTAATTCTTTAGGTGGGCATATAGGTTTAGTAACTACAAAGTTATTTCCAGATAAGATAAAAGCCTTAGTGATAACAGGTAGCTCTGGCCTTTATGAAAGTGCCATGGGAGAAAGCTACCCTAAACGTGGTAACTATGAGTACATCAAGAAAAAAGCCGAAGGTGTGTTTTACGATCCAGCTGTCGCTACAAAAGAAATTGTCGATGAAGTTTTTGGTGTTGTAAATGATCGTAATAAATTGATCAAAACACTAGCTATTGCAAAAAGCGCTATACGTCACAACATGGCCAAAGACCTTCCTAAAATGCCAACACCTGTTTGTATTATATGGGGAAAACAAGACAGCGTAACGCCTCCAGAGGTCGCTACTGAGTTCCATGAAAAATTACCAGATAGCGAACTTTTCTGGATTGATAAATGTGGTCATGCTGCCATGATGGAGCATCCTGATCAATTTAATGAAATACTAGCTGCTTGGCTAGAAAAAAGAGAACTGTAAACGACTTATCATCACTATCGTTTTTTGATTTAATTACCCTAAACTTTTACCACTATCTCATTTACCTATTCTGGTAGTCTAAAAAATTAAGGACTAACTTATCTTTGCCAAATGAAAATAACTAGTTCAGAATTTGTAATTTCAAATCAAGACGTAAAGAGATGTCCCGACAGTAAATTAGCAGAGTATGCTTTTATAGGACGATCTAACGTAGGCAAATCTTCTTTAATCAACATGTTGACCAATAAGAAGAGTCTCGCTAAAACATCAGGACGACCAGGAAAAACACAGTTAATCAATCACTTTTTGATTAACAAAAGTTGGCATCTTGTTGATTTACCAGGCTATGGTTATGCTCGTGTTTCTAAGACTAGTAAGGCAAAATTTCAAAAGTTTATCACTAATTATTTTAAACAAAGGCGTCAGTTAGTATGCGCATTTGTACTAGTTGATGTGCGTCATGAGCCGCAGCCTATTGATACAGAATTTATGGAATGGCTAGGTGAGAATGGTATCCCTTTTGGAATTGTTTTTACTAAGGCAGACAAACTTAAACCTAATGCACTAGAACGCAATGTTGAATTATATAAAAAGCAATTGCTAGATGGCGTCTGGGAAGAGGTCCCTCCATACTTTGTGACCAGCTCTAGTCATGGAAATGGCAAAGAAGAATTACTGAACTATATAGGTGAGATTAACGATAACCTAGATAATTAAAAGACTGGTCGATCATTTACCGTCTTGCGACGTATTTCTCTCAAAATATCTTCAATACCGTTAACTTTCATATCATAAACGGTTGTCATGTAACGACCTAACTTACCTTCTGGAAAACCTTTCCGACGGAACCAAACATAATATGACTCTGGCAACTCACTTAAGAATCGCCCCTTATGCTGGCCAAATGGCATTTTATACCATGCCAGCTCTATCAATTGTTTATGATCAAAAAATGGTTCCAAAGTGAGGTGACAAACATTATGTCAGAGACGGATTTTTTTTCACCGCTCTGACTTCACATGATTATTAATTATCCCAGCTACTAAGATCTACTTATACAGCTAACATGATTCTGTAAGTAATGGAATTACTTCTTTTTTAACTCTAGCTTTTCTGCAAAGTAGTCACAAAAATCAATCATTGTATCTCTCATCTTATCATCATTAGTCGCTCGATGATAAGAGTCTGCCATTGATACTAAGGTCTGATGAAAAAATACTCTCATCTCGTCAACCGGCATATCTTTAGTCCATAAATCTATACGGAAACTCTCTTTCTCTATAGAATCCCACATAGATACCATCATTGCTTTAGCTTCTGCTCCTGTAACGCCACCATCTGGCGCACTCCATCTAATATGTTCTGGAACACGATTTTCATCTAGTTCAATTCCTATTTTAATCTCTGATCTATGATTTTGAGCCATTATTGTTTTGGTTTATATCCTGATTTATTAAAAATAACATCTGCTGGCAAAGTGAGCATTGCATCTAATGAAGTGTCATTATTCTCCATGTAAGACTTAACAATACGATAGCCTATATACTGACCTACTCCACCTGGAGTATTTTGATCTACTTCTAAGTAAAATTTTGAAAACGGTGCCGGTAATATAAAACGTGATTGTAATTTTGGATTAGTATTATACAACAAGTTTTCATCCACAAAGAAACTCCACATTTGAGATTCGTTATTTACTACAAAGTCAAATTTTTCGGGCGCATAATTAAATATCTGGGCTCCTGTTGATTGTGGCGCAAACAACTCTTGTACATAATGAAGCTTACCGTGATACACCATAGATCCCAGTAATGATCTATCCATGGATGGCTTTACAAATAAATAAGCATAAGCCAGACCTACGTCTGCTGGCAAATGTTCTATTTGCAAACCTTGTTTTTGATAATTACTAATCCCAGCATAAAGCTCGTGGTCATTACCTAGATAGGTATCTATCGCAATCAATAGCTGAGCCTCAGTAGGCGTTACCTGGCGTCTATAATCTACTTGAGATATAACAGTAACTATATCTGGAGTTTCAAATTCTGGAAAATAATATTCTACATGCCTGAAAACATTATCTACTTCATCATGTATTTTTTGATAATCAAATTTGCGATCCATCACCGCATTCTCTAGCACCATTTGAATTGTGTCTGCACCTGTTAACTTTGCAATCCACACACTATCTGCAAAACGTTGAGGAAACAACATTGAATATTCCTGCTTTAAACTACTTAAATCGTCTGGAGTGGCTTGAGCAAACTCTTCATGAAACAATTTGATTTCAGATTGTATAGGTATTGCAGCAATTTCCTGCTCTAACCTCGATGAATCGTTGCACGACGAAAGTATGAATAACGCTTTCGCGAAAGCGAGATATTTAAAACCTCTGTAAATCTTATACTTCATAGTCCTATAACGACGCTTTTTTTAATTAATTTTAAGGCTGCAAAAATACAGCTAATCTATATCAATTAAAGACTATGAAAGTAGATAAAGTAACAGATCACATTGTAACATGGCTTAAAGACTATGCCACCAAAGCAGGAGTAAATGGATATGTTGTAGGTGTAAGCGGCGGAATTGATAGTGCCGTTACCTCAACCCTATGTGCCATGACAGGTCTAGACGTCTTATGTGTTGAGATGCCTATACACCAACATCAAGATCATGTAACCCGAGCTCAAGAACATATTAAACAATTAAAATCGAGGTTTGATAATGTAAACGATGTGCGTAGTGATCTTACACCGGTTTTTGATAGCTTTATAGACAACATGCCAGACATAGAAGATAGCGCACTAGTAGAATTAACTCGTGGAAATACACGTGCGAGATTGAGAATGACGACATTATACTATCATGGTGGCGTTCATGGACTGCTGGTTGCTGGAACTGGAAATAAAGTTGAGGATTTTGGCGTTGGATTTTACACTAAATATGGAGATGGTGGTGTAGACGTAAGTCCTATTGCAGATTTAATGAAGAGCGAAGTGTATAAAATAGGGAAACATGTATTAGTCCCAGACAGCATTATGAAAGCAGCACCTAGTGATGGATTATATGGAGCAGAACGTACTGACGAAGATCAAATAGGCGCTAGTTATGATGAGCTAGAACATATCATGAACGAGATTAGTGACGGAAAAACAGTGAGTGATTTCACCGGCAGAAAGCTAGAAGTGTTTAATCTTTATAGCGTTTTAAACAAAAAGAATCAACACAAAATGAACCCTATACCTGTTTGCATGATCCCTAAAAACCTTATAAAATAGGACATAACAGCCTAATAAGCAAGGAAATACTTACATTATTATCGATTGTAAAGCCTAATTAATCGTTGTATATTTGTACTTACAAATACCCCTAAAAATGAACGTTTTATTAGCAGACCATCACCCTGTATTCCGAAGAGGAATTAAAAGTCTGATGAAGGACAGTAAGCGTTTACGCTTCACTGGCAAGGTAGAAGATGGAGAGATGCTCTTATCAGGCATCAAGGAGCATAAACCAGACTTATTAATCCTAGAAATTGACTTACCTAATTCTAACGGTGCTGGCGCATTGAGAGATATACGCTCTCACTTCCCAGACCTGAAAGTACTTATCGTAAGTTGTCACCCAGAAGAGATATATGCCATAAGTGCCATTAAAGCTGGCGCAAATGGATATATCGCAAAAACTAAATCTTCTAAAGAGATTAAGAAAGCGATCGAAACTGTGATCAGTGGAGAAACATTCTTATCTGATTCTATCAAAGAAGTAATGAACTCAAAAAGTAAAACTGGTAAATCTGTAACTCTACGTTACAAAAAATTATCTGCCAGAGAAATTGAAGTTCTTAATTTACTTTCTAGAGGAAAAAGAAATAAGGAAATATCGCAAATCTTGAGTATCAACGAGAAAACTGTAAGTACTTACAAAACTCGCTTACTTAAAAAACTTAATGTAGATAATATCGCAGACTTGATACACCAGTCTCGACTTCTACAAATCACCTCTTAGACTACACGGTTTAGGCGTCTCCCCAGATATCTACTCAATTTATTATAGTCCCTTACAGTAGATAGTACATCAGTATTATCTACTGCGGGATCTTTAGATATAGTTTCAAATAAAGCTTTTATCTTCTCTTCTATCATTAACCTTCGGAAATTTAAAATGGCATCCATTGTATAAGTGGAAACCGTTTCATCCTTAGACTTTACAAAGATCATTTTACCATCCCATTTATGCAGTTGATATTTATCCTCTTGCATCACTAGATCTGCAACTAGTCTAGCCTCATGCTCATTAAGTGAAGACATAACCTGATTAAGATCTACTTTACCTTGCATAAGCAATAAATCTACTATCTTAGGGTACAAAGTTTTAAAAATGGAGTTGGAAAACTCTATTTCATCGTTTTGAAGGTCGAGATAAACCTTTTCATAAACTGGCATCGTAACTTTAACAGGTTCAACGACTAGCTCACCATCATCGGACTCTTGTAAAAACTCTTCTTTAAAATCTTCTACTTTATCACCGTATAATAATAAGATTTTAATGATAGCGTGTTCAAGTACAGATCGTCTGTCCACTTTTACGGCAGCCTCTACGTTTTCAACTTTCTTTAATGGTTGGGATTGTTGATCACGACGATCTTTCTTGCGTTGCTCCTTTAAACCTGCATTACGATTTTGGGCTAGTGAAGAAAACAATACATCCTCGCCTATGCCTAGTATAGCAGCGCTTTCTCTTACATAAATCTCTCTAGAAATATCATCAGGCACCTTTGCAATACTCTGGACAATATCTCTAATCATCTCTGCTTTTTTGATAGGATCTCCAGCAGCTTCATTTTTAAGTAAATTAGATTTAAAACTTATAAAATCTACTGAGTTTGCTTTTAAGAAGTCTTCAATTTCTATCTGTGTATGTGCTTTTGCAAAGCTATCTGGATCTTCACCTTCTGGAAAAGTACAAATACGGACATTCATTCCTGCTTCTAGAATTAAATCAATTCCACGTATAGCGGCACGCATTCCTGCGGCATCACCATCATAAAGAACAGTAATATTTTTAGTAAGTCTTTGTATTAATCTGATTTGCTCTTTAGTTAAAGCGGTACCAGAACTAGACACTACGTTTTTAACGCCAGCTTGATGAAGCTGTATCACGTCTGTATAACCTTCTACTAGGTAACATAAGTCTTCTTTAGCAATGGATTGCTTTGCCTCATAGATACCATATAGCACCTTAGACTTATCATAGATATCACTTTGTGGCGAGTTCAGATATTTTGCGGCCTTCTTATCATTAGTAAGAATCCTACCACCAAAACCTAATACTCTACCTGACAAACTACGTATAGGAAACATCACTCGACCTTTAAACCGGTCAAATTGTTTTTCTTCCTTAACGATGGTTAAACCAGTTTTATCAAGAAACTCTAATTGATATCCCGCTTTTATAGCAGCATCAGTAAAGGCACTCCACTGATCTGGAGAATATCCTAATTGAAAGTACTTAATCGTTTCATCAGTAAAGCCACGCTCTTTAAAATAGCTGTAGCCTATAGCTTTACCCATTTCGGTTTTGAGCTGTGACTCCATCCACTCTGCAGCAAATTTAGAAACCAAAAACATAGATTCTTTTTGATCTTGTGTTTGCTTTTCTTCATCGGTTTGTTGAGTTTCTATAATCTCAATACCGTATTTATTTGCTAACCATTTAATGGCCTCAGGAAATGTAAAATGCTCATGTTCCATTAAAAATGTCACTGCATTTCCTCCTTTACCAGAACTAAAATCTTTCCAAATTTGCTTTACAGGTGATACCATAAAACTAGGTGAGCGCTCATCAGAGAACGGGCTTAAACCTTTAAAGTTTGAACCTGATTTTTTGAGTTGTACAAAGTCACCTATTACCTCTTCAACTCGAGCGGTTTCAAAAACATTATCTACAGTAGTACGTGATATCAATTTATGGAAATTCTAATTTATGGTAACTTTTAACTCTACAGTAAAAATAGCTGACTGCTATTTACTTTGCTTCCGAATCAGAATGTAAAAATAAGAATTAAGCAGCATAAGTAAATGAATCGAACTGACAGTAATTTCAACGGATTCGATATTAGTCTCGCTTTCGCGAAAGCGTATAAAAAAAGCCCTTATCATTATAAGGGCTTACTTCATTGCAATTATTGATTTCTATCTGAATCGAACACCCAAGGTAACGTACTGTTGTTGCACTGGTGAGTCTTTAAAAATATCGTTTAATCCATAAGTCGCAAAAATTTGCGAGTCATTCCATCCCGCATAAACACTTAAGCCGTATTGAAAATTATTTACTTTAAAGTCATTAGTAAGCGTGTTAGTGACGTCACGACCTTCACGCTCATATTTAATTTCTTGAGAAGAAGTTGAAACCAGCCCTATATATCCACCTACACCTACTACAAATGGTTTTGCACCACCATAGCGCTTGATACCGTCTTCATAATCTTTTAAATCACGTCTCCCAAATTCAAGATGTACTGGTGTTAATATACTTACTTGAGTGAATCGTGAGCCATCTAAATCAAATCCTGCATCTTCTAGTCTCGTGACATTATTAAATGTACTAAAAACCTTATCATCATTAATCCTTAAACTTTGAATACGCATAGTAAGTCCATAGTTGAACCTCATAAAATCATCTTCTTTTTTAAGTCTTGTCGAGAATTCCAGTCCTACATCAAATACACCTGATCCCCAAAAACGATAATCATCACCTATACCATTGCCATCTCCTAAGGCCTGATTAAATCCAAAACCGACATACAGCTTTGTATTAGTCATGACCGTTTCTTGATCTCTTCTAGATTCATCAAACAAGTCTAGAAAATCGTAAGGCGCATCTTCCAGCTCATTTTCTTCTTGAGCATAACCTAGATTAAACAAACCGATAACTGTAATAATTAAAAGTAGATTAGTTTTCATAAAACATTTTTATTTAAAGTTAATGTAGTGATAGTAATGCGATTATACATTAACTAATTTTTAACCATAGAAACAGCTCATGTTATTAAACAAGAGCTGTTTCACTGGCTAATTCAAATCTTTATTTTATTGAATCCTAATACCGAATGTTACATATTGAGCGTCTACAGAATCGCTTTTAAATACATTATTGAAATTCATACGACCAAAGAAGGTAAAACTATCTTTACCTACGTAGGCATCAATACCATATAACAATACTTCGTTATCGAAATTATTAATTCGAGTTTCCTTAATCTCACGTCCATCTAAATCATATTTTAATTTTAAACGTGAACTCATATTAAAACCGGCAAATCCACCGATTCCAAATTTCCATTTATCATATTCTTGAAAACGTACACGACCATCTTCATATTCTTTACGGTCACTACCACCGAACTCTAAGTGAAGAGGAAATACCAACTGATCCTGACGGAATTTTGCTTTTTTAGTATCAAAACCTATAGCCGCTACTTGCGCTTGATCGCCTTGAGTTATAAACCTATTACCATTAAGCTCTGTACCTTGTGTTTGATACTCTACACCATACATTAACCTTACATGGTTATTTTTATCAAGTGTCGTTTTCCACTGATATCCTAGAGAGAAATAGTTATTATTAGGGTAACTAAAATCATTGATTCCTAGATTTTCACCATTCATATAATTGTATCCAAAACCTAGGGTAAATCCAGAAGTCGTCTTGATAAACTTTTGATTTTGCCTATTATTCTCAATATTAATACTGATTCCCTTTTTAGTAGAAATTTCAAGTGTTGATGAGGCATGGTCCTCTAATCTATAATCATAAAATGCAGAGGTACGGTTAACCTTAATTAAATTAATTTCGGCATCTGTTTTCACTCTATGTTGAGTAATGATCTCTGCAAGATCTTCGGCAAACTTTGCTTTGGATTCATCTGCTTGTTCTTCACTAATTTTATTATCCTCTAAAGATTTATTAACTCGCTCAATCATGGTTTTGAATTGAGTCTTTTTATCTGACACGTAAAGGCTATGACTTTCTTCTAACGCCGCTATTGCAGATTCACTACTCATTATTTTTCTCTCATGAGCGCCAGGAGTTCCATTAACATATTTTATAACTTTACCATCTACTGTATCTATTTGAACAGGATATTTTTCTCGCATTTTTGCAGCTCTAATAGAATCTCTTCTAGTAGATTTTTTTTCAGTTTCTTGAGCTTGAGTAAATAGTCCTAAAAAAAGAGATAAAATCAAGCTTGCAATAAGTACATGTGTTTTCATAATTTTTAATTTTTAGATATAAGTATGGCTGTCCGTTGTACATAAACAGCTGTTTTAAAGGTTATTAAATTGGTTTTGTTTATTTATTACGATCTACGATTGCAACAGCTTCTGCTCTTAAGAAATTAAGTCCACCTTGTATGCTGTTTTGCAATTTACTTCTATTATCAGATTCGATATCCCATTCTGTTTCTCTCAATAATTTATCGGGATTTATTGTCTTTACAGCCACTTCTGTGACCTCAACTTTACCCATCGCTTTATTAAGTAAAAGTTCCATTTCTTCCTCGGCAGTAAGTTGTTTTTCTATAATATGCTGATTAGACACACTAGCCATTGCTGTATCCTCATTACCCTTTGATAATGCCTTATCTATATTTAAAGATGATGCGGGATTTTGAACATTGATTGCTTGATCTTTTACTTTAGAATTTACAGTCTTAGGTTGCTTGTTATTTTGAGCAATCGATTGATTTTTTATAGCATTATTATTAGATTCATCATTATTTTGAACCTCAGTATTAACCGTGCTAGCTACATTAATATTTTTATCACGTTCTAATTTAGGCTCAACAATTAGTAAGTCGTCTTTAGCATTATCTGTATTCAAGGGTAAAGTGTTAACTATCTTATCATCGCTATTGATAATCGCCTCATTAGATAGTGATGGATACAATAATAACGCAGCAATAAAAATAGCGGCGATAGCGCTTAACCAATAAATAATCACTGGCTTTTTACTCTTCTTATCATCTTCATCTAATCGAGCAGACAGCACGTCCCAAGAGCCTGCACTAGGCTTTATCTCTCTCTTTTCAAAAGTGTTTTTTATATTATTAAGCTTCATAATGCTTCTTTTTCATCATTTTTAATTCTTCCTGCAGCATCAATCGCGCTTTACGGAACTGTGTTTTTGAGGTACTCTCACTTATTTGAAGTACTTGAGCAATCTCGCCATGTTTAAAACCATCTATTGCATACATTACAAAAACAGTTTTATACCCTACCGGCAATCCATCAATGGCCTGTTGCAGAACATTCATATCAATATTGTCATCTGTATCTTCATCCATACAGGCAGGCTCTTTTTCTTCATCAATACTAGAAGAATATTTAAAAGGGTCTTTCTTGCGTAAATAGTCAATACACTCTCTAACCATTATACGTCTTACCCATCCTTCAAAACTTCCCTGATGTGAAAAACTATCTAGTTTTGTAAATACTTTAAAAAAACCGTTAAGCATCAATTCTTCTGCCAGTTCCACAGGTGATACATATTGTCTACAAACGCTCAGCATTCTAGATGCATGCTTATCATAAAGATGCTTCTGGGCTTTCCTATCGCCAGCAGCAGCTTTTTCAATAAGCTTTTTTTCGTTAGTATAGAGTTGTATCACTTTCACAATTTACAGACTTTCTATTAACATAGACGAGATGTTTTTAAAAAGGTTGTCTAGATTATAAAAAATATTTGATTTTTATTTCGCTTTCGCGGAAGCGCATAAAAAAACCTCTCTTAATCCACATGATTAAAAGAGGTCTTAGAGCAATTTTTAGGGAAAATTACTCTTTTGGAAGCACTACGGTATCAATAGCGTGAATCACACCATTAGTAGCTTCAATATCTGTTACGGTTATTGTAGAACTTCCGCCATTTGCATCTTGCAAAACTACTTTTCCATCTACTAGGCTTGCATAAATAGGCTGACCTTGTACTGTAGTAGCCATAAAACCACCACCATTACTTTCTATATTTTCAATAATTTTTGCCGCTGTCCATTCGCCAGGGATGACATGATATGCAAGGATACTTGCGATCTTATCTTTATTTTCTTCTTTTAATAATGTAGCAATTGTTCCCTTTGGTAATTTATCAAAAGCACTATTAGTAGGAGCAAAAACGGTAAAAGGCCCATCACCTTGTAAGGTCTCTACTAAATCTGCAGCTTTTACAGCAGCAACTAATGTAGCAAAACGTTTATCTGATGCGGCAACACCTATAATATCGTCAGACATGACTTGTGATGTTGATGGTTGAAGAACAGCTGTCTGTGTAAGGCTAGCTGAGGCTAGTTGCTGGTCTGATTGTGCATTTACACTTAATGCTAATCCTAAGAATACAAGTGCGGTAAAGAGGTTTGCTAATTTCATTTTCAAGTTTTATTTTGTTAATTATTTGAAAGTTTGATGCATCTAAGGGTAATACGCCCGTAACTTTGAAATGGATTTTTAACAAGTACTAAAAAAAAGTTAAAACAACATTGACTCCTATTTTAGAACAACATATCGTTGAATTAATAAAGCAAGGCGACCAGCGTGGCATGAGTTTACTCTATGACAATTTTGGACCTGCTTTATATGGATGCGCTTTAAAACTAACTAAGGATAAAGATGCTTCAAGCGACATTTTACAGGATGCTCTTATCAAAATATGGAACAATAGCAGCAGCTATAATCCAGACAAAGCAAAGTTTTTTACCTGGTGTTATGGTATCACTCGCAATACGACTATTGATTATTTAAGAAAAGTTCAAAAAAAACAGTCTAAAGAAATCCAATTAAAGAATCGAGACGTATATCCTATAGAGGACACTATTAATCAAGATGATAAAGAAAGTCTTAAAAGGCAAATTAGTACCTTAGACACAAAATACATCTCGGTATTAGATGCGGTTTTTTATAAAGGAATGACACATATGGAGGCTGCAGACTATTTAGACATTCCTCTAGGAACTTTTAAAACCAGGATGCGTGCCGCTTTAATTGAGTTGCGCTCGATTAATAAAGGAATCACCATCCTATTATGGATTTTATTACTATCATGAAATTAAAGAATCAACATATCGAAGAGTTTTTACAATCTGGATTACTAGATCGCTATGTCATTGGTGACACATCTGATACTGAGAATACTATGGTTGAGGATATGATCAACCAGCATAGTGAGGTTCAACTAGCTTATGATAAGTTACAAGAAGAGCTTTTCTTATATGCAAATACAAATGCGATTACACCACCAGATTACTTAAAAGAACAGGTTTTAAATAAAGTAACACCTAGAAAAGAATTAGAACCAGAATATAGTAAACATGAAAACTGGTTAAGTATTGCAGCTGTTATCGTTGCTCTGCTAGCATTATCTGGGCTAGGTTATCTATATCAACAAAACACTGGTCTTAAACAAGAAATTGTAGAAACAACTACTCAATTTGAAAACCTAGAGCGTGATTATGAACTTAATGACACTCAAAAAAGAATATTAGAAATGCGCCTTGCGTTTATAGAAGCTGGTGATACTGAGAAATATTTAATGCGAGGTTATATAGAAGAAGAACCGTTACGTGTTATTGCATATTATAATCAACCAGCTGGTAAAGCTCAAATTGAAATTGCTGCATTACCTGAACTAGAAAAAGGACTGGACTACCAATTATGGGCAGATGTAGACGGCGAGATGGTTTCCCTTGCTGTGTTAAACGATTTGAAACCTAAAACGATAAGTGCTGAAATTTTAAAAAAAGCATCAGATTTAAATATCACCATTGAAAAAGCTGGAGGAAGCAAGCACGCAAGTGTTGAAAACCTTGTATCATCGATACCACTAAATACAATACCATAATCTACTATAGATTTTAAAATACTCTTTTCAAAAGTAAAGCCGATGTTGATTGAACAGCATCGGCTTTATGATTTTATATGATTGAAAAGATTTATTTATTCTCTCCTTTATAACCAAAACGTCGCAGCTGTTTCTCATTACTACGCCAGTTTTTATTCACTTTTACAAACAACTCTATATGAACTTGCTTACCAAAGAATTTTTGTAAATCCTTACGAGCCTCAGTACCAACACGTTTAATAGCAGCACCTTTATGACCTATTATAATACCTTTTTGAGTCTCGCGCTCTACCATAATCACTGATCGTATTCTTATGATATCTTCATCTTCAAAAAACTCTTCTGTATCAATCTCTACAGAGTATGGAATTTCTTTTTTGTAATGAATTAAGATTTTCTCTCGTATGCTTTCATTTACAAAAAATCGTTCTGGTTTATCCGTTAAAGCATCTTTAGGATAAAAAGCTGGTGAGGCAGGCAATATCTCTACAATACGAGCCATTAATTGTGGGACACCAAAATTCTCTAAAGCACTAATTGCAAAAATCTCTGCATTAGGCAATCTCTCTTTCCAGTGTTCAACAGCCTCTTCTAATTGAGAAGCCTGTCCTTTATCAATCTTATTAATCAATACAATAACAGGAACCTCTGCAAAGGTTAATCGTTTTTCAAACGCTTCATTTTTAAGTTCCTTTTCACCTAGTTCTACCATATACAGAATACAATCTGCATCTTCAAAAGCATTTTTTACAAACTCCATCATACTTTCTTGAAGCTTGTATGCTGGTTTAATAATACCAGGTGTATCACTCAATACCATTTGAAAATCCTCACCATTTACAATACCTAATATACGGTGACGTGTCGTCTGTGCTTTTGAAGTGATAATAGATAAACGCTCACCTACTAGAGCATTCATCAATGTAGATTTTCCAACATTAGGATTCCCTACTATGTTAACAAAACCTGCTTTATGTTCTACTTTCTCTTCCATGTGACAAAGGTAGCCGTTTTAAAATTGTGGCTTTTCAATTAAAGCTTTTAAAAATGTAGATTCGACGTTTTTCACATCATTTTCCATCATCGCAATTTTAGTCTTAGAAGCAATTGCCGGAAATCCCTTAAAATTATATGTTAACCACTCTACATTCTCACCATCACGATTTATAACATCTTCTATAGAGAAGGCATTTTGAGCCATCTTTTCGGCCTCTGGAAAAAAGAAAAGTTGGTCACTAGCAGTAAGGTTATAATCTTGAATGGCTTTTATAAAACGCGCTCCATTTTCTGATGGTTGATCACCATTAAACAATAATTGATCTGTGTCTTCATCCATCTTTTCAAAATCACCTGATTCACCTACTTGATCATTAATTAAACCTCTTACATGTTGTAATTCAGTCAGCAATCGTTCTGACTTGGTATGAAACTCATTCATATGGTTATAGGCACTTGCATATACCGCTGGGTTTGCCATGGCGCTATCTGTTATCGTTTTCATTAAAGACTCGATTTCCTTTGACTTATCAAGTGAAGCTGCTTCCACATTAAGTTCTATGGCATCAAATGCCTCAGTAGTTTGCTTATTAAAAAAATTACAGGCCGTTATACTAAACAGTAATGCTATTGAAAATAGGATGTATAAGTGTTTTTTCATGGTGATTTGGTTGTTTATTCCGCTTTCGCGAAAGCGAAATTATACTATTATTCCTTAATTAACTGTCTTACCGTTTTGAAACCTTCGACATCGATAATGGTTAGAAAGTAAATTCCTAAAGGATGTTTTGAAGTATTGATAACGTTGCTTTTTAAAATAGAACTTACTGGCTGACCTAAAGTACTATTTTATAAATGATTATCTCTTAGCAATAGATATATCTTAATTTAAATGTTAATTTTTAAGGATACTTGAAGTAAATTTTGTTTTTATTAAGGATATCTAGTTAAACCATGTTAAATAAAACATACACACTGTTAAATAGCTTTACTTTTATGAGGAATTAGAATCAACCCAATTAATTATTTATGATATTCCAACAGGAAAATACAAAAGAAGTAGCAGCTGCCGCGGCAGAGGCTGCAGAAGCTGAAGCAAAATCTAATATGACTACCACTGAATTGATATTAGATCAATTAGAATCATGGTATGAAACTCTTATCACCAACTTGCCTAGCATGGCAGTTGCACTTATCGTATTAATAGTAACTTATTTTATATCAAAATGGGTTAGTAGAGGTGTACAAAAACTAGTACAGCATAAAGTTAATCAAGTATCTGTACGTAAACTAATAGGTAAAGTCGCTGCAGCGGTAGTAATTGTAGGTGGTTTGTTTATTGCCTTAAATGTGCTGGATTTAAATGAAACGGTACAAGCCATAATTGCTGGTGCTGGTGTATCAGGTCTGGTTATAGGTCTTGCCTTACAAGGTACTTTATCAAATACTTTAAGCGGTGTACATTTAAGTTTTAGGAAAATGGTAAGTGTTGGCGATTGGGTAGAAACTAATGGCTATGAAGGTGAAATTATCTCTATCGATTTGAACAAATTCATCATGCGTGAGGCTGATAATAATACAGTAATTATACCTAATAAGTTAATCATGGATAATCCCATGAAGAATTATGGACTTACTAAAACCATGCGTGTTATTGTACATTGTGGTGTTGGATATGAGAGTGATTTAGATCACGTAAGAGAAGTGGCTAAACAAGCGATTATCGATAATTTTGATCAAATTAATTCTAAAGACGACGTAGAATTTTATTATAGAGAATTTGGTGATAGTAGCATTAACTTCATGTTGAGGTTCTATTATGATATTGAGAATGGATTACAAAAGTTAATCAATACTAGTGAAGCTATTATTGTTATCAAAAAAGCATTTGACAAAGAAGGAATTAATATACCATTCCCGATAAGAACATTACAGTTTGACAATCAATTGCAAATGCAAAATGTTCCTGAACAACAAAGTTAGAGTAGTTTAGATTTATAGATTGAGAATCCCTAGATCGTTAATGATCTAGGGATTTTTTATTGGAATTATCCCAAGCTTTATACAGAAGTATAATTAGCATAATTTCAAAAGCTAATGTTGCTAGAATCCCTAGCGGAAATAGAATGATTAAACAGAAAGACACACCACCAATAATACCTGTAATTCCTGCCCATTTTGCAAGTTCTCCCAGTTGTACGCGATGAGTAAAAAATCCTATTGCCAAAAACAGGTATATCAATCCATAGAGGAAAAGAGAAGAGTATGATAGCACCATGCCTATTCCTTCATTTTCATCAAGAAAATTTGAATAAAACAAGAAGTCAATAATATAAAATATTGCGAGTAAAGCTATTGCACCATAAGAAGCATTTTTAATTAACGAGCTTTCATTTAATCGACCATAGTGCGCGATAGCTATTAGTAAAACAGTTAAAGTTAAGTATTCAATAATTACACTTGCTGCATAAATAATAGGTGACATATGCTCAGTATTATAAGCTTCGTTTATACTTACCAACACATTTAATGTGC
Organism: Nonlabens ulvanivorans; assembly: GCF_000732625.1. Lineage (GTDB taxonomy): Bacteria > Bacteroidota > Bacteroidia > Flavobacteriales > Flavobacteriaceae > Nonlabens > Nonlabens ulvanivorans. Next base: position 80,952 of record NZ_JPJI01000023.1, on the reverse strand, counting down.
CTAATATTAAATAGATGATACCAGCAATCATTCCCCAACCTAGTAAAGATTTATTATAATTTATAGCTGGTAAAACATCAGGTTGTTTTTCTGATTTTTTAAAAACCTCATCAATGGACTTCCCTAATGCTTCAAAAATATTCTTAACCGTGTAACTTCTAGGAGTCACATCTCCATTCTCAATGCGTTGTATAGTCCGTACATTAATATTGCACAGTTCAACAAGCTCTTCTTGAGTAAGTCCTTTTTCTTTTCTTAATTGTGCAATGTAGTCTCCTAATTCTGGCTGGTTCATAACAAATGGGTTTTAAAATTCATGCAGCAATATTACTGGATATGACAAGCTAGGTCAAAATATTTTAAGCAACTTAAACCCGACATTTACACGGCAAAGCCTTGAGTAGCCTATAAAACTGGTAAATCAATCGTTTGATTGTCTAGTTGAATGCATTAACTCTAATTTCCAAACAGAATCTTTTTTAACTGCTACAACACTTTCTAACCAGCTACTTTTAAAACTAAGAGTGTCTAACTTGAACGTACCGTAATTGTGATATGCTAGCCATAATTTATCACCGTTACGTTTTGACGCAATTCTTTTAAAATTGTTGATGCGGTCAAATTGGAGCTCTCTTTTCTTAGCACTTTTACACCAATTTGCAATGGTGTCATTATTCCATACCTCACCGTGTTCTAACAGCAAAAAATCATCTGTTTGATACTTAGTTATTGCTGCCTCATCATAATCTGACCAGACTTCATCAAATAAGTTTTGAACCACTTCCTCTACAGCAATCGTGGCTTCTTCATCAGTTTCTTGAAGTTTTTCGGCTGTTGCGGTCGAGCAAGCATACACGATTACTATTAAGAAGAATAATGTCAGTAGTTTAATAATTTTCATAAGAATAGATTTGAGTTAAAGTTAACACGCATTTGCGAAAGTGTAAACAAAAAAAACATAAGCATTTAAAAATCACAATATTGTTATTTAATCGTGACATCTTTAATACGGATTAACTCTAATTTTAATCCAAACAAAAAGGTTATGAAAAATACGGTAAACACTATTATAGCTATAAGCTTAGCACTATACTCAATAGCTACAAGCGCACAAAGAACAGACCCAAAAAATCAAGATAAAGAATTAGGTGCTATAAGCTGGTATAGAGATTATTCAACCGCGTTACAATTATCTAAAGAATACAATAAACCAGTTCTTATTTTATTTCAAGAAGTTCCAGGATGCGCTACTTGTCGTAATTATGGTCACGATGTATTGAGTAACCCATTGATGACTGAGGCTATTCAAAATGAATTTATTCCATTAGCTATTTATAATAATAAAGGCGGAAAGGATAAAGATGTATTAAAAATCTATAAAGAACCTGCATGGAATAATCCCGTGGTACGCATTGTAGATTATGATGGTGTAGATATCGTAGATCGCGTGGGAAATGATTACAGTGCCCAAGGACTATATAGCGCAATGGAAAATGCTTTAAAAGTTTGCAAAAAAGAGATTCCACAGTACATGAAAATTTTAGCAAAAGAACTTTATGGCTATATCAATTCTAGGAACAAGGAAACCTACTACAGCATGTACTGTTTCTGGAGTGGCGAGAAGCTATTAGGTACACAACCTGGTATATTGAATACCGAGGCAGGATTTATGAATGGTTATGAAGTAGTAAAAGTAACCTATGACAACACTGCGGTAAACATTAGTGATTTAAACAGTTATGCAAGTAGTCAAGAAATGCGTCCTATTAAAAAGGATCAATCTTACAGAATCAGTTCTAAAGATGAAGATTATTATTTAAAACATAGTAACTACCAGTATTTACCTTTATCTCCTCTACAGCGCACATTGATAAATAGTGCTTTAGGAAATAGAAATGATGCACAACAATATTTAAGTCCACAACAAAGGAAATGGTATGCAGAGTCTCGTAAAACTGATAAAACTCTGTATTTATCACCCTTTGGACAAGCTTGGAAAGAAAGGACGTACCGTTCTTAATTTAAGTATACTAAAGACTTCCTCAAAAAATGAATACGAAAACACCTAACAACGTCGTCAATTTGTTAGGTGTTTTTCATATTTATATGAATGTAATTACAGCACATCTGGTAAAGCCTCTATTCTACCATAAAATGTGGTAGGTCTTACAGCTTCATAAAGATTAGTATAAGAAACATCTGATTCAATAATATCTTTTAATGATGGCATTTGAGCACTGAGCTTAGTTACAAACTCTGTTGAATCACTACTTTGATTTGCCGTTCTTCTAATCAGTTTTAAGTACTCTACTTCTGTTAGTGCTAGACGATATTCATCACTCGTAAATACTAAGCTATCTTGACCATTTCTAGCGGCACGCAGTGCTTTCCTAAATTTAAATCGATCACTGTTACTTATTTCACTATTTAGCAGTATAAAATCATTTAACTCTACTTTTGCTGATCCTAAATAAATTTCATCTAATTGATCTTGAAAAACTTGTGCATTACTATGAATGGATAAAAGAAACACTAATGCTGTTGTTATATTTATAAATGTTTTCATGACTATGTATATTACTTATTATTATAGTGCAAATTTAAAACCAACAGATAGTAAAACACGTGAACATCTTTCATCTAAAATGATATATTATTCCCAAAAAAACCACGTGAACAAATTTTGAATTTATTTACGTGGTTTTTATTTAGTACGCTTTCGCGAAAGCGAAATACAATTTATTTACAGCACTAAATAAGCGCTTTTTCTATAATATCTTCAACAACTTCGGGATTAAGAAGAGTGCTTATATCACCTAGATTAGAGGTGTCATTACATGCAATCTTTCTTAAAATACGGCGCATAATTTTACCGCTGCGAGTTTTTGGCAGACCTTGAGTAAATTGAATTTTATCCAGTTTTGCGATAGCTCCTATACGATCTGCAATCAATTGATTTATTTCTTTACGCAGATTATCATGATCTCTTCCTTCTCCTGTTTCTTTCAAAGTAATGTAACCATACAAAGCATTTCCTTTAATATCGTGTGGAAAACCTACAATGGCACTTTCTGCCACTGCAGGATGCTCATTTATCGCATCTTCTATAGGTGCTGTTCCTAAATTATGACCGCTAATAATGATTACATCGTCTACACGACCTGTAATTCTATAATATCCTACAGCATCTCTTAATGCGCCATCACCAGTAAAGTACATGTTTTCAAAACTATTGAAATAGGTGTTTTTATATCTTTCATGGTCGCCATAAATAGAACGTGCCATGGATGGCCATGGATATTTAATGGTTAATCTTCCTTCTACCTGATTTCCCTTTATTTCTTTACCTTTTTCATCCATTAATGCTAGTTGAATACCTGGTAATGGTAAGGTGGCATATGTAGGTATGGTAGGTGTAGAGTATGGTATAGGTGAGATCATGATTCCGCCAGTTTCTGTTTGGAACCACGTGTCTGCTATAGGACTATTTTTCTTCCCGACATTATCATTATACCAGTGCCACGCTTCTTCATTAATAGGCTCACCAACGGTACCTAAAACTTTAAGAGAGCTCAAATCATGATTTTCTACAAAGCTTATATTTTCTTTAGCGAGCGCTCTAATTGCAGTAGGCGCAGTATAAAATTGTGTGACTTTGTGTTTTTCTACTATTTCCCAGAATCTACCATAGTCAGGATATGACGGCACGCCTTCAAACATGACAGATGTGGCACCATTTGCTAAAGGTCCATAAACAATATAACTATGGCCAGTGATCCAACCTATATCTGCAGTACACCAGTAGATGTCATTTTCTCGATATTGAAATACATTTTTAAAGGTATATGCTGTATAAACCATGTAACCTGCCGTGGTATGCACCATTCCCTTAGGCTTACCTGTTGATCCTGAAGTATATAAAATGAATAATGGGTCTTCGGCATCCATAACTGTAGCTTTACTGGTAGGACTTGCTTCATCTAACAAAGGTTGCAACCATATGTCACGTCCTTCTTTCATCACTACGTCACTATTGATTCTATTTACAACAAATGATTTTTTAATACCTGGACAGCTCTCTAAAGCTTCATCAACAATACTTTTAAGAATAATAGTTTTTTTACCACGATAGCTACCATCACTACATATAATAGTTTCACAATCACAATCATTAATACGTGTTGCTAGCGCTGTAGAACTGAATCCAGCAAATACTACTGAGTGTATGGCACCTATTCTTGCACAAGCTAATATAGCGACCGCTAGTTCTGGTATCATAGGTAAATAAACACAAACACGATCGCCTTTATTAACCCCTTGAGACTTTAAAACATTTGCAAATCTAGAAACACGTTCATGCAACTCTCGGTAAGTTATGTGCTGTGATTCTTCATCTGGATTATTAGGCTCGAATATAATAGCGGTTTTATCTGCTCTAGTAGCTAAGTGTCTATCCAGACAATTCTCTGTAATATTAAGTTTTGCACCTTCAAACCACTTCACTTCTGGTTTTGAAAAATCCCAACTTAAGACCTTATCCCATTTCTTACGCCACAGGAAATGTTCTTCGGCTATTTCTTCCCAGAAACTCTCTGGATTACGTACTGATTTTCTATAAACTTGCCAGTATTCTTCGAGGTGTTTTATGTGATAATTACTCATAATTATAAATTAATGGGTTAGTTTTTTATTGAAATTTTCCGATTCTGTGCGACTTATAAATATCTTGAATCTCGCTTATGATTTGAATGTCATTTAGTGTTGACGGCACTTTAAAATCATCTACGTCTGCTATGTTGCGCAACAATTTGCGCATAATTTTACCACTGCGTGTTTTAGGTAATCGATTAACAACTAAAACATTTCTAAGAGAAGCAACAGCACCTATCTCTTCTCGTACATTTAAAACAATTTGATTTTGTATTTGATCTAATTGATTTGAGGTTTTGCTTTTCAACACGATTAAACCTAGCGGCTGCTGTCCTTTTAAATCACAATGAATACCAAAAACAGCACACTCTGCGACATCGGTATGATTAGAGACGACTTCTTCCATCTCGGCAGTAGAAAGTCGGTGACCTGCAACATTGATAATATCATCCACACGACCTGTTACAAACACATAACCATCCGAATCTTTATAGCCACCATCGCCAGAAAAATAAAAGTCAGGGAATCTTTCTAAATATCCTTTTTTAAATCGCTCTGTATTGCCCCAGATATTCTTTAACGTACCTGGTGGCAAAGGAAGTTTTATAGCGATATAACCTTCTTCGTCAGGTTTTGTTTCAAGGCCGTTTTCATTTAAAATCTGGATATCATATCCACAAACTGGTTTTCCTGCGCTACCTACTTTACTTTCTAATAACTCTACGCCTACCATATTGGCTAGCATAGGCCAGCCACTTTCAGTCTGCCACCAGTGGTCTATTACTGGTATACCAAGGTGTTTTTTAGTCCATAATAGCGTCGCAGCATCACAACGTTCTCCAGCTAGAAATTGAAATTTTAAAGATGAGAGATCATACTTTTTAATATATTCTCCATCAGGATCTTCTTTTTTAATTGCTCTTATAGCAGTAGGAGCCGTGAACATGACACTGACATTGTGCTCACTAATCACACGCCAAAACGTACTCGCATCTGGCGTTTTTATAGGTTTACCTTCAAATAATATTGTCGTATTGCGATTGATCAGTGGTCCGTAAACAATGTAACTGTGCCCTACTACCCAACCTACATCACTTGCTGCCCAGTAAGTTTCACCTTCATCAACACCATATATTTTTTTCATAGAAAACTTAAGAGCTGTTGCATAACCACCAGTATCTCTTATAATCCCTTTAGGTGTTCCTGTAGTACCTGATGTATATAATATATATGAAGGATGTGTAGATGGTAATTCAATAGCTGCTGTTATCTTAGAATCTGCAACTAATTGCTGATAATCCACATCATAAGGTTTTTGATCCATTACCGGCGCCTCTTCTCTTTTAAACAGGATTACTTTCTCTGGTTTAAAATCTGCTTTTTCAATCGCAATATCCACAAACGGTTTATATGGAATGACGCGGTTTATTTCTATACCATGTGAAGCTGTAATAATAGCTTTGGGTTTACAATCATTAATACGTATCGCTAATTCGTGAGGTGCAAAACCACCAAAAACAACTGAGTGAATAACACCTAATCTAGCACATGCTAACATTGCAAACACTGCTTGTGGTATCATGGGCATGTAGAGCAAACAAGTATCTCCCTTTTCAAGACCTAGTGATTTTAATCCACCTGCAAGTCTAGATACCTCATCATATAATTGATTGAATGTAAATGATTCCTTTTTGTGGGTTACTGGGCTATCATATACAACAGCAAGTTGCTCGCCATATCCATCATTGATATGCTTATCGATACACAAGTAACTCAAATTTGTAGTTCCATCTTTAAACCATTGGTAATAATCATTTGAGTCTTTAGATAAAATTTCTTGAGGCTTCTTAAACCACTCAATTTCGTTACTCTGAGTTTCCCAAAATAATTCAGGCGATTTTAAACTTTGTTTATAGAGGCTATCGTAATTCATAACTATGCACGTATTAAATGATCAACTGCTGTAATTAATTTTTTAACAGAAAAAGGCTTCGTGAAATACTCGTCAGCACCTAGCTTAAGACCTTTTTCTATATCTGCAGCTTTACTTTTTGCAGATAAGAATATGACTTTCGCTTTCGCGAAAGCGGGATTATTTTTTATCATCCCAATGGTCTCATAACCATCTACCTGTGGCATCATGACGTCTAGAATAACTAAATCAGGAATCTCTCTTTCCATAATAACCAGCGCCTCACTTCCATCACGAGCAATAAAAACTGAATATCCTTGCTTCTTAAATGCATATTCTAGAGACATCACGATATTAGGTTCATCATCAACAATTAAAATCTTCTTCATATTCCTAATTTTTAAATTCTACTATAAATCGAGCACCATTAATAAAATCAGGATCGACCCTAATACTACCATGATGATTTTCTATAATGTGACGGCTTATTGCTAATCCCATACCACTTCCCATGGGCTTTTTTACGTTTTGGTTATTGGACTGATAAAATTTATCAAAAATGAACTGCATATCTTCTTGAGGTATGCCTTTTCCATTATCTTCAAAAATCATTAATACAGTTGTATCTGTTAATTGAGTCTTCACTTTTATAACTCCATCTTTACTTGAAACAAATTTTATACTGTTAGAAAGGAGATTAGTGAATACTTGCAGAATACGATCCTCATCATAATAAAGATTTATGGATTCTATTTCATTAACATCAATCTTAACTTGTTTTTTAAGAGCTAATTGATAAACACCATCTACAGCTTTATGGAGAGTATCTTTTAATGAGTGTTGTTTTTTATCCATCACTTCTCGACCATTAGATAGTTTTTCAAGATCTAAAATATTTGTAATTAATGCTGCCAGACGATCAGAATCATTAACGATGTTATCTAGAAATTTTTTCTTTAATTCGACAGGCATATCATCATCGTCAAATAAAATTTCACTTGCTGCTCTAATGGACGCTGTAGGCGTTTTTAACTCATGAGCTACAGTATCTAAAAACTCATCTTTCTGTCTATCTTTTTCAACAAGTGCTTGATTTGCATTTTTAAGCCTATCGCTTAAACGTTTTAAATCATGTGATTGCTGTTGCAATTGCTTATTAATAGTAATGGTTTCCTTGTTTTCTTCTAAAATTTTAAGTACTTCGGGTAGTGAAACTGGTTGCTCTTTAACAACACTACTAATCATTAATTTTGCACTTGCAGCTCCTATTGAACCGGTCAGTAATTTTTCTGAAAAATTAACGAGTCTAGCATCTGCCTTTTCTTCTTGTGGATCAATATCATATTTGCGATAAAATAAATTTAATGCTCTCGTAGTACGTTTTTCTCCTAGAAATCTGATTAATGCTTTTCTGATCTCAGACACATAGGCTTCACCTCTCCAAACGAAAGCATTTTCTTGCAACTCTCCATAGCTCGATGCATTAACAACCAGTTCTGCATAATTGCGCTCTCTATAATCACCTTTTTGTAATACAGAAAAAACCAAATAGGACATCACATTAAACACCATAGACCAGAAAAATGCATGAGTTACTGGTGGCATAAAGTCAACACCAAATAGCTCATATGGTTTTAAAAGTGCAATACCTCCTGGACCGTTTGTTATAAGAGAGCTACCTTCTACAAATACCTCTGTTATAAACGGCAACACTAATGTGTAAAAAGTAACTAAAGAACCTACAATTATACCTGTCTTTGCAGCAATAGCACTTCCTCGATTCCAAAACAATCCTATAAAAAAGGCAGGTGCTAATTGCGCAATAATTACAAAAGCAATCAAGCCTATACTAAACAATGATAATTCAATATTGAAATTTACATAAAAGAAATAGGCACCTATGATTAGTATAAAAATAGAAGCTCTACGTACATTTTTTATACGCTGTGCATTACGTTTAGGATTACTATCATTAAGTGCTTTTATAAAGCCATAAGGAATAATTAAATTATTACTAATCATTGTACTTAATGCTAATGCACTAACGACAACCATTGAGATGACCGAAGAAAGACCACCTAAAAAAACTATAAGTCCTAAGAACTTGTGACCATGTGCTAACGGTAAATAAAGCGTATAATAATCTGGATTTAATTCACCGGATAATAATAGTTTTCCTGCCCATGCTATAAAAATCACAAAGACATTAAACAATAATAAATAAAGTGGAAAAACCCAACTGGCTTTTTTTAAATGACTGACAGATGTATTTTCTACAACACTTACTTGAAATTGACGTGGTAATAAGAAAATTGCAAAAAAGGATAGTGCAATCATAAAGTACCAATTAATACTGGCTTCTATGTTTGAAAATGTCGCTAACTTTTCAAATCCATCTAATGCTGATATTTGGTTATATATATCTGTAGTCCCATCAAACAAGTAGAATGTGACATAAACACCTATAATTAAAAAGAACACTAATTTTAAAACACTTTCTACAGCTACCGTAAAAATTAAACCACTGCGTCTGCGAGAAGCATCTGTTGTTTGTGTACCAAAAAGAGCCACAAAAACCGCTAATAATACAGCGATATAAAAAGTACTATCTGTAAATACGGAAACACTTTTTGAGCTGCCTGAAAGAATATCAAATGTTTCAGAAACAGCTTTTAGTTGCAAGGCTATATATGGAAATACAGCAATCACGCAAATAATAGTTACTAGCGCACCGATGGACCTTTTATTACCATATCGCAATGAAATAAAGTCTGCAATACTTGCTACCTGATATTGTTTAGAAATAACCACAATTCTTTTAAAAACGAGAATCCATAAAGGCAGAGCTATAATAGGTCCTAAATAAGTAGTCAAGAAACTAACACCACTAGTGGCTGCGATACCTACACTACCATAATAAGTCCATGCACTGCAGTATACAGCAAGTGACAAGGCATAAACCCATGGATTATGAACCCATTTAGATTTTGACCTGCGATCTGCCCAGATACCTATCGCAAATAGAAGTGATAAATACCCAACAATAACTAATATAATCACATAACTAGCCATACTTTTTAAGAACTGTAAATGTTATTATCACACTCAATAACCACACAAAAAAAATGTAAGCATACAACAAAGGAATCCCTAGTATATCAATATCATTATTAAAAATGAAAATGACAGGTAGGTTTAAGAAAATAACCAATCCTATCGATAGAATTACAAGTTTTTGTTGATGGCGTTTTTTCATAGTATCGTTTACAAGTAAACTCTTAAGGTAATATTTTTTAGGTTAAAATGAGATGGACTTTTTCTATTACTAACTCTAAATAATATCAGGCAGTACCTTAGGGATGGCACTACCTGATATTTTAATTTAATGTCCAGTTGCTTCTCCTGCTCCACTAGGTATACGTATGTTTTCAACAATATCTTGCACATCTTGTGGTGGTGGTGATGTAAAATGACAAACCACCAGACTCACTACAAAATTGATTAACATCGCTACACTACCGAAACCTTCTGGAGATATACCAAACCACCACTCGTCTTTACCGGGTAGTACTTCATCAAACCAACCCAACTTGTATTTCATCATATAGATTAACATCGTTAAGATACCTATTACCATTCCTGCAATTGCTCCTTCTTTATTCATACGCTTGTAAAAAATTCCAAGTATTATTGCTGGGAAAAAGGATGCTGCCGCAAGACCAAAGGCCAATGCAACTACTGCTGCCACAAACCCAGGCGGATTAATACCAAAGTAACCTGCAACACATACGGCTCCTACTGCACTTAAACGCGCGGCGATCAATTCTCCTTTTTCTGATATGTTAGGATTCACTACCTTCTTAATTAAATCATGCGATACAGACGATGAAATCACCAGTAATAATCCAGCAGCAGTAGACAGCGCCGCTGCTAGTGCACCAGCAGCAACCAACGCAATCACCCATCCTGGCAGATTAGCTATTTCAGGATTTGCCAGCACCATGATATCTCTATCTACATACAACTCATTTGCAGAAGTCATACTCGCATTTGTTGTAGCTCTGTTGCCTAAGGCTGTACGTACTTTTTCATTAAACATAGGCTTGGATTTATTACCTTCAAATGCATTACCTGGACTATATTGAACGATCCCATCACCATTTTTATCGGCCCAAGCGATTAGCCCTAGATCTTCATAATTCTTTAACCAATCTGGTTGATCTGCATATGACTTACCTACAACACTATCAATCATATTTGTTTTTGCAAATACTGATACGGCTGGTGCCATTGTATATAAAATAGCGATTAGTAGTAATGCCCATCCAGCACTTTTACGAGCATCTTTAACTCTTTTAACGGTAAAGAAACGTACAATAACATGCGGCAATCCGGCCGTTCCTACCATTAATGCTAATGTAATAGCAAACACATCCATCATCGATTTAGAACCGTCGGTATAAGCGGCAAATCCTAGTTCAGTACTCAATCCGTCTAGTTTATCTAGTAAATAAGTTCCAGACCCATCAGCTAGGGTACTTCCCATACCTAATTGTGGTATAGGATTTCCGGTCATTTGAATTGATATGAAGATTGCAGGAACCGTAAAGGCAAATATTAAAACACAATATTGTGCCACTTGGGTATATGTGATCCCTTTCATTCCTCCTAACACAGCATAGAATAAAACGATAATCATTCCTATGATAACACCTGTATTAATCTCTACTTCAAGAAATCGAGAGAAAACCAGTCCTACACCACGCATCTGTCCAGCGACATAAGTAAATGATACAAGCAACGCACAAAACACTGCTACAAGCCTTGCTGTTTTGGAGTAATATCGATCACCTATAAAATCTGGCACTGTAAATTTTCCAAATTTTCTAAGATAAGGCGCTAGCAATAACGCCAACAAAACGTATCCACCTGTCCATCCCATGAGATAAACTGACCCATCATATCCCGCAAAAGCAATAATACCTGCCATAGATATAAACGATGCTGCACTCATCCAGTCTGCTGCAGTAGCCATACCATTTGCAAGTGGTGATACTCCACCACCGGCAACATAAAATTCTTTAGTAGAACCTGCGCGACTCCATATCGCAATCCCTATATAAAGGGTAAAGGTTAGTCCTACAAGTATATAAGTCCACATTTGAACATCCATAATATTAATATTTTGATTTGTTAGTTGTTGTGTAAGATCTAGATGATTTTATTATTACGCTTTCGCGAAAGCGTAATGTTCCCAACCCAGCACCCACTACAACAGTATATTTTTTAGATTTACTTTAATTCTACTTTTGACTATTCTTCATCATAACCATATTTTTTATCAAGCTTATTCATGATGCGCACGTAAACAAAGATGAGAATGACAAAAACATATATAGAACCTTGTTGTGCAAACCAGAAACCTAGCTTAAAACCGCCTAAACGTATGGTGTCTAATGCATCTTTAAATAGGATACCTGCTCCATAAGAAACGATAAACCAAATGAGTAATAGAATGGATAGATATTTTATGTTTTCTTTCCAGTATGCAATTGCGTTTGCTTTTTTATCTGACATAATTGATTGATTTTAAGATTATAGATATATCATTGCTTGTAGGGTAAGTGTGCCTACAGCATCCAGATTTCCATATTTTTGATTAGAGTACTCGAGTGAAATTTTAGAATTATGACCGCTTAGATAAAGATTACCGCCTATTCCATATCGGGTGGCATTATCATCAATGGCATCTATACTGCGAGATGACAATGACAGGTATGGTTGTATTTTAAGATTTGTGTTTTCCCTAGGTAATACATATCCCACATGACCATATAACATGGAGCCTGTTTCATAAGTTTGTCCTAAAGTAAAATTAGTACCGTAGTCATTATTCTGATAAGTAGCATATGCTGTTATCGCAGCACCTTTATCACCTACTGGCGCATCATAAAATGCGTCCACCGCAAAAATCGCAACGTCTTCACCTTGAAAATCATTATTATCATCTAGACTTACACTACCATTAGGGTGATAGAAAAAACCAGCTCCAATATTGAAAACTTCCTTACCACCTAAGTAAGAACCGACTTTATAAGGCAAAAAGTTACTTTCTTGATCTAAGAAATGATAGTCAAAATAACCAGCATAATTCTTACCAGCATCTTTACTTCCTAGTATCTCACGACCATTATAAGTAGCGTCATCAATTGCTGGGATTCCATTAACATCAAGACCGTTTGTTAAAGCCTCATTAATCGCAACTCGATATTGCAACCTATCAAACTTACCTTTAAAATAAACTCCCATATGTCGAGCAAACTGATCGCTTAAGCCTATGGTAGCCCAGCTCTGACGATTATTATCTAGCGTCAGCATGTTGAGTGTACTTTGATTATTTAATCTTGAAATACCATTCCAATAATGTAAACCACCACCTACCGCGTGATTATTACTAAGTGACCATTGTCCCCATACGTCATGAAAAAACAATTGAGAACTATCACTTTCCCCAACTGGATTGAGATTATTTGCGTTCTGACTATTAAGACCAAAATGCGTCAATATTAAAAACTTGTCAGATACCTGTGCATACATTAATACACGAGCACGGCGCATTGAAAAGTTTAAATCACTTTCCTCGTTGCCAAAACTATTTAAAGACTCATTATCGGAATGTTGAGCCCAGAATTGCGCCCAAGAAATAATGCGGAAATATTTAGATCCATCCTCATTAAGCTTCACCTTCATTCCGCCTGTATACTCACTCGAACCTTGAGCAAATCCAACAGCTACTGCAAGAAGAAAAAATGAGAGAAAAAAAGGGTATCTATTTTTCATAAGATATTGTTTTTAAGATTAGTATAAACCATTAGAATTCAATTCTAACCGCACTGCTAACCTCATCAAAATCTTATGTTAATTAAAATTTAATATAGCTATCTGTTAAGCACTATAGTTTAATCTCTAAATCGTTCCCATTGTATAAGCATGAACTTATCACCTAGCTCAGTAACGACAGCGCCTGCACCTTTAATATTGAGTGGATTAGAGAAATACTCACCTAACTCTACAGCATTTAAAATCTTATAAGTAGGATGATATTTTGTATTGCTAGGTCTTTTAATATTATACTTTTTCACCCAATTCAATATACTTACGTGAGATATCCCAAGAATACGTTCTATCTCTCTATATGTCAATCCCTCAAGGTAAAGTTGCAAGGCCTTATTAACGTAGTAATCATCTATCTTTTTACCTATTTTATCTACTGTAAAGAAATAGTTACAATCCTTACATTTATAGCGTTGACGGTTATTAATAATTCCGCTTTTGATATGATTTTCAGACGAACAACTCGGGCAAACTCTCATAACCTATATTAATTTAGCATAAATATATCAATTTAGCATTAATTTATCTATTCTACTATGATTGTTTTTATAGTAGCCTTTATAGTTCTCATTTTATTAGTGTTACTTTTGCGTTTTGCACAACAATAAGTATGAAATACTACATATTTACCTTTCTAGTAATTACTATTTTTAATCAGTCCTTTTCACAAGTAGAACCGGTTAATACATCAGGTCGCAAAGGAGATTTTTACATTTATTGGGGTTGGAACTTATCTGCCTATGGTAAATCAGATATTACATTTACAGGCGACAACTATGACTTTACTCTTGAAGATGTAGTGGCATATGATCGTCAATCAGATTTTGATCCTAAAAAATATCTAAATCCTGGTAGCATAACCATACCTCAATACAATTTTAGAATAGGATATTTTATAAACGACAAGTATAATATCTCTATAGGAGCAGATCATATGAAATATGTTATGCTAAGAGATCAAACCGTGCGTATTAATGGTCGCATAGACGATACCTCTACCCTATATAACGGCGTTTATAATAATGAGGAGATATCGCTAGATCGCTCGTTTTTACAGTTTGAACATACTGATGGGCTTAACTATGTTAATATAGGATTGCGTCGCATGGACCATTTGTGGGATTATAAATTCTTTAGCCTTCAAGCGGTCACTGGTCTTGAAGGAGGAATCATTATCCCTAAAACAAATACTAAATTATTGGGCCGCCAGCGTTATGATGAGTTTCACGTATCAGGATATGGCTTAAGTGCTGTGCTAGGTATTAATTTTGAGTTTTTTGAGCACTTCTTTGTTCAAACAGAATTAAAAGGTGGTTATATCAACATGAATGATATCCGAACTACTGCTGACACTTCAGATTCTGCAAGTCAGAGTTTTCTATTCCGTCAGGTAAATATGGTATTTGGAGCTCGTTTTAAACTGTGGGATTAGGGTTTCCTCACGACTTTTAGACCTTTATTAATACGCTTTCGCGAAAGCGAGATTAGTACAAACACCATCACAATTATTAAGCCTATGGCTAGATAATAATACCATGGTGTGGGAAAAATAATAGGACTGGTGTCGCCTGTAATTATAAATCCTGCCCAATAATAAGGATGCTTTAAATCTTCCTCTATCTGGTTTCTTAGATAATCTTGTTTAGCTTTTTTAAGCGCTACATCTTTACGATCTCCGTCTTTAAGGTGAGTATAAAAGCTTTTCATAATAATAGAGGTCTCTCGATCTGGAACACGCCATAAACTAGTTAAGGTTGCGCGAGCACCAGCATATTGAAATGCACGAGATAGACTCAAGGTACCTTCTATAGGATCTACTTTACCATAAGCAGTATTACATGCACTTAGTGTTATCAATTGTGAATCTAAAGACAGGTTATACACCTCTTTAAGTTTTAAATAGTCATCATCCGTTTCTCCTTGAAAAAGTAGTTTTCCTTCATTATCATTTTCAGGATTTACCACAGCATGCATAGCTAGGTGATGCATGTTATAATCAGGAGCCTCTTTTAAAAAATTTTGTTTAGTTGCATTTGCGGCCTCCATATTTCTTGAATTAAATATTTTATTGATATAGGAAGTCTCTTCTTTTGCATAGGGCAATTCAAATTTACCGGACCTGACAAGAGTTTCTGCTGTGTGATTACGTTTTTCGTTATAATCAGGTCTAAAAACAATTGCTTTAAGAGTTTGATTTTCATTGTGTTTACTAACAGCGTTTATGGATGTAATATAACTTCCTACTTGTTCAGGACTAACTAGGTACTCCACTGGCAATGGATTTAATGTAATATCAGGGATTATTTTTATAAAGTTTTTGCCATTTGTATTAGAAACAACTTTTTTAGATAAAATATTTCGTTTTTTAAAATTGAAATCTGAATTCTTGCTATGTTTTAATATGTTTTCATAGTCTTTTTTTGAAGCCACGTAGGATATATCAATATTATTTTTGGTAAGAATGAAAGCGTAGATATCTTTTTCATCACTATCTAGTTTTATGATAGCATCACTTTGATCCATGTTTTTTAAAAAGCTATCCATATCTAAATTGGTATTTTGTACCATATGGAAGCTTGGTGCTTTGACACTTATAGAATCAACTAAATTTTGCAACTCTCTTTGGTGCAATGCGTATTGAGATTCCCAAAAATCAGTGTCACTATCTAGTGTTTTATTATTTAATCTTTCTAAGTCAATTTGAATTTGATTTTTTAAATACTCTAAAGTCTTTCCTAAATGGGAAATGTCGTGTTTTTTTAAAAGATCATTAATACTTAGTTTTTTATGAAGCAAAGGCTGTTGTAGTTCTTGTATACTCAATAAAACCATTTTTAAATGATTTTTAGTCAGTTTATTGTTTGTGTATGCTAATCGTAATAGGTTTTCTTTTATTTCATTTTGAACTTCAATATCTTGATCACTTGGTTGATTACCGATATAACTTTTTAGTATAGCAGATGCCAAAAAATACAAAGGCAATACCTCAATGGTGTGTTCAGGATTTTGTTCATTATAACGCTTAATGGTATTTGCTATTTTTAGACAGTCAGAAACGTTTTGGGGTATACCGTTCACTTTAGAATAAGCATCGCGGCTAGTATTTATGTCGTAGCCGTTAATACTATAAGATTTAAATAATTCTTTTAGACCTCTATCTGCTTCCTTTTTTGTGCCATAATTCAAAGCATATCGTATTTCATAACCTAACAGAATTCTATCTTGACTTATTTGAGATATTTTTTCGTTGTAAACAAAAAATTGATCTAAATAGAATCTAAGTTTTTCTGGGTCTTCTTGATTCTCATAATAAATTAGAAGTTTATTAATACTAAATAGAGGATGAGTTTGTTGATCAGTTTGTGCATCATCCACCAATTTAATGGCTTTTTTATACCATGCAACTGCTTCTTTACTATCTCCAAATTTACGGTACGCATATCTTGAAGTTATCTCACTTAAAATACCCAAACATTTATTTTCAATGTAATGTTTCTTCTCTATCTCCTTAAAATGACTGTTTTTTTGAACCAAATTATTGTGAAATACAGCTTGACGATACATACTGTCTATTTCTTTTTCATCTAATTTTTGCTTAGATCTAAATTTTCTAAGGCAGTAAACTAGATTTGCATAATTATCTACAGGATGGTAGAAGGCTTTGAAATGATTATTATAGAAGATAGCTTTATCCTGTTGATTATTAATAAAATAATATTCCGATAGTTTAAATGCTAGGTTTGACAAATAATAGTTAATTTCAAAATCGTAGTATGGATTTTTTGGAGTCGATGAGTTATTTTTATAATTAGATACAGACTCCATTTGACTAAGAAAAAAAGGCTCAGCTTCCGTAATCCATTTTTCAATAGCAGCAAAATCGCCTAGTTCTTGATATATCGAGTATTCAGAACTCATTGCATTAAGCAAATACTGTAAATATTCTATACTTTGTTTATTTACTTCAGGAAAAGACTCTAGTTGCTTGCTTGCTAGATCTTTTTGCGGCCTTACACCTTCGTAAAGAGCTTTTCTCAAAAGACTATTATCCAAAGAATATCGAGAAATAAAATGATAGTCAGAAAGAAGCTTTAAAGTATCCGTTTGTGAATATGACTGTTGTAATAAAATAACTTTTTCTAATTGATTAAGAGACTCATCCATCTTTAGATTTAATCCTTTGAATTGAGCGTCATATCGGTAAAGTTTAATTAAGAAAGCCGTGTCATGTTTTTTAATAGAATTAGTGATTGCTAATGCACTATCTAATTTTTGACGTATCTGTTTATTTGAATATTTTATAAAGTCAATAGTAGTTTCTTTATAAAGTTTTTTAGCTTTTTCGAGCTCCTGAGAAACTTGGCTTTTTGGCAATTCTTTTTCCACCTCTTTTTTCTCACAACTACAAATTAGTGTGATGATAAAGATGCTTATTATGAGTTGACTGAATTTCATTAATGAATCACTATTCCTTTATAAATTTAATAACTTCTTTTCTTTCAGGCATTTCTATTTCTATAAAATATAAACCTTTAGAAAAATCAGTTATAGAAATGGATTGATCACTGCTATGATTTTTCTTTTTAAAAACCTGTTTTCCTACGGCATCATAAATAGATAATGAAAAAACATGATCAAGACCCGTGATATAAATTTCATTTAAGGCAGGATTGGGATATACATTTACAGCTGTTAATTCCTGTTCAGTCTCATTAAAGGTGGCTGTCCCATAAAACTGACCATAGATCTCAAATTCGCCGTTTACCATCATGCTTTGAGTAGATGTGTCTTCGGCTTTATAAACCGTAAGTAAAGCACCATCTCCGTTACTGACTATTCTAGGTTGCGTTGCGCTTCCTGCAGCAGCCACAGGCGCTTCAGATACTCTAAGTAAATTTGCACCTACCGTTCCAGTAGAAGATACGGAACGCATGAATATTTCTCTTTCATTTCTATCACTAAAGAATGGGTTAGCTTGAAAAACAACATAAAACATATTGTCTGACGGCAACCATTCAACATGAGGAGCCACTGCATCTAATCTGGTATCGCTGCCACCTACTTGACTTATATCAAATTCAGGCACTAGTAGGTTCATTGTAGCATCGTAAATCACTCCAAAAACGTCATATTCTCCTTGAGTAGAATTATCTGCTTCATAAACAAATAGATAAGAATTGTCTATATTACTATGAGCTGCTCTAACCGATTTGTTAGCAAAACCTGAATTACCTATTGCACCTCTATTACTCAATCGCACGGTATTACCTATGACACCTGTTTGACTTACTATTGTTGCATAGGCCTCTTCTTCATTTGTTATAGGAGAAGCGACATAGGTAACAACATAATCATTAGAAAGCGGATTAAATATAATGTCTGGAATTGATCCATTAGTTTGCGCACCAGCAGTGGTTGAATTAGTGATATCAAAAGCACTCCCTAATAATACACCTGTATTAGAGATTCTCTGACCCGTAATTTCTACTCGAGCAGGCGTTGTGCTGGTCGAAAAAATCCTAGAAATAAATATGGCCAAATATTCATTCAAATTTGGATTATAAGCTATTGCTGGAGACCTACCATCTTCATTTGCAGCCGTAAAACTTATTCTAAAATCGGTAGTATTTATAGTCCCGTCTTGGTTAACGATTACTCCATAAGCTTCAGTTTTATTACTATTAAAATCACCTTGATATACAACCAAATAGTTATTGTCTGTAGTATTAAAAGTTATTCTAGGATGAAGATTACGGCGCTGATTATTTCCTAAGTTTAATGATGATATCAATATGTCGTTACCTTGAATATTACCATTAAGATCTGTAAAACGACCTATTATTTGATTATTGTTATTTACAACTCCAGTTTGATCGGTATCATCGCTATCCCATACTACTAGGTAATTTTGAGATGTAATATTATAAGCTAGGTCTGGAAAGTCTACCTCTGTAGCCGTACTGCCAAAACCGCCAGCATCACTGATTCTAAAATCATTAGGTCCATAGAATTGTGCACTAGAAAATTGTATGGTAATAAATAAAAGTAAATAGGTTGTAAAGTTCTTCATGAGAGGTCATTTTCCTCTTAATGCAAACACGTTTGTAAAGGTTAACATGTTTGTAGATATTTTTTATGTAGTTCACGCTTTCGCGAAAGCAAAACTTCTACAAATCTTCTAAACTTAATAAAAGCTCTCTAGCCTTAACGTAGTTGTAAGACTTAACTTTAGAAATTCCCTCTAGAACAGCAATACTTTCTTGTATTTGATCATTCTTCAAATATGCCAAAGCAAGATACCATCGGGATCGTGCATAAAAATCATCTTGTACATTCTGATGTTGTTTGTATAAAGAAATGGCTTTTTGCGTATTTCCCTTTCCTAATTGAGCATTTGCATGATAAAAGAGGTACATGCTTTGTTGATCGGTTTCATATAACTGTTCAAACAATATAGCTGCAGTGGTATAATCTTTTATTTCATAAGTATAAAATGCCTTACTTATTAAGTCTTCTTTGATTTCTTCACCGCGCTCTATACCACCCATTACATTCCTGTATGGTTCGTAATTAGATTCAAAAAGCTCTAATGTTGTAATACTATTACCGAATAGATTCAATGAAAAAATAATGATAGCAGCAGCGGCTACAGCTGGAATTAAAAATTTAAAAACACTAGTCTTTTTAGTTATTGTAGAACCTTCAGACGCTGGTTGATTTAATTTTCTTTCTTGTTCTTGTAATAGGTTTTTGAGTTTTGATTTTTTCTGTTCCAATGCAATTGCCCTTATATCTAGAGACTCTTCATAAAGCGCTTTAAATGCAGGGTCTTTTTCCAGACGATTTTGAAATTCTATAAACTCAGCTTGAGAAGCTCGATTATGAATCACGTTTTGTATAAGGGTAAGGGAATCCATATTAGTTTTTTGTGAGTTCTTTAAGTTGCTTCATGCAGCGGCTTTTTTGGGCTTTTACTGTATTTTCACTAGTATAATTTTCTACGGTCATTATTTCTTTTATAGTCAGACCGTCCAAATAAAATAGTGAAATGATATTTTTACAACGTTCTCCTAGTTGATCAAATGCCACACGTAGGACTCGTTGATTTGAAGTTAAGACTTGCTCTTCCAGATCTAAATGTGTTATTTCTTCTTTTATGTAGGATAGATCATCAAGGTTAACAGTGTTTTGATCTTTTCTTAGAACCTCGTAGATTTTATTATTTGCAATGCCAAAAATGTAGGTCTTTAAACTGCTGGTTAGTGATTGTAATTTTCCAGAGGCTGCATTCTCAAATAAAATTACAAAGGAGTCTTGATAGATATCTACAGCAGCTTCTGGATCGACTCCTTTTTTCAAGGCATATCCTATAAACTCTTCTCGATACAGACTGTATTGTTCCTTAAAAAAAGCAGCCTCTCCAGATTTTAGTAATTCAATAATAGGTTGGTTTTTCATAGAAAAGTCACGTCTAGAGCTTCAGTAAAATTACAAATATCTATGCAACTGTGTTAACCTTTAAAGATACAACTCATTAAAAGGCAACAAACTATTACGATCGAATTATGAAAAAATCAATACAATGGATGTGCATTATCGCTTTATCCTTCTCCACAGTTGCAAACGCGCAGTTTTTTAAAAAACTTAAAAAAAAGGTGGACAAAAAACTTAAACAAACCGAACAAAAAATAGAACAGAAAGTTGATAAAAGTGTAGATGATTTATTATTCTCAAGCGACTCAACTACCACTGATTCCACGAGAATCAGGAATGACGAATATCCTACTATGGAAGATGCTCCTATGGGAATGGATCAAGACCAATCTATAAATCAAATGGATGTTCCTTCTCAACAAGAAAATCTTTTTGAATCGTATACTAAATATGATTTTATACCTGGAGCTGATCTTAAAGTCATGGAGGATTTTACAAGCACTTTTATAGGGGATTTTCCTTCTACATGGAATACTGATAGTAGTGCTGAGGTAGTAGAAATGAATGCGCAACCTGGAAAATGGCTCCAAATAGGTAATGGGTCAAAAACGCTGGTTATGAATGACATCATAGATAACTGGCAAGAAGATTTTACTCTTGAATTTGATATCGCTCATGATTTCCCTCAAGAGTCTGCATTTAAAAGGCATTTTGATATCATTCTATCAGACCTTAAAGATGCAAACTCTTATCTGTCTGATGCCTATGAAGGTAAAGCCTATACTTACCTAAGAATAGGTGCTGGCGGTGGCAGTGGCTACGGAATCCTAATTAATAAAAAAGCTAAAACACCTGGTCTTAACGCTACTTCAAAAACTAGTTATGATGCTTTCTATAATCAGTCCATAATAGATAAAGTACATCACGTCGCTATTGTTAAAAAAGGACTGCGCATCAAAATGTATGTTAATGAGGAAAAGGTGATTGATATGATGAGAGCCTTAGATCCAGCAGCAGTTTATTCCACGCTCAGATTTGGAACTAATATATCTCCTGATGATCAACATTTTTACATTAGTAATATCAAGTATGCTGGTGATGTCGAAATCCCACAAAGTTTATTTGAAAATGGTTCTTATCAGGCACACGGAATCACTTTTGATACCGGCACTACGATTATAAAACCTGAGTCTGCTGGAGTATTGAAAAGGCTATCGCAAGAAATGGCAAAATCATCAAATACTTATGAAATTATAGGTCACACAGATACTGATGGAGATGAATTAATGAATCAGCAACTCTCAGAAAATCGAGCAAATGCTGTAAAATATGTTTTGATCAATCAATACGGCGTCGACGCCAGCCGATTGACAACCTCAGGAAAGGGAGAAAATGCACCAATTTTTTATGGAGAAGACTCTGTTTCTAAAGCTCAAAATCGCAGAGTAGAAATTAAGCAATTATAAATCATGAAAATATTCTTCACCACTTTACTGACCGTATTGCTATACAACACGGTTCTTGCAAACGATAAATTAAAGGATGGCGTTTTTACTTCTCCACATGGAGAGGTGCATATTCTAAATTCAAAATCTGGTAATAAAGCTGTTGGACTATATAATAAATATGGGCATATTTTATTATCGCCGTTTACCATAACTGGCAGAGGAACTGTTTATACAGGCGCCTTCTCAAATAATTGCAAGAATGGACTGGTGTCATTTTCACCCAATTCGACAAATGGATGGAATGGCAACTATAAATGGAAAACTACCACAGGATTTAATAAGTGGGATGGCGGCTGGAATGGAACGTTACAATCAACCAATTTCCCTAATAATGAATTGACTAAAACCTTTCAGACTAAACTAGGAACAATGCAACTGATTCAAAACTCTAATGGTCGAGTTGCTGGGTTTTTATATACTAACAACAAAGAGTTTTATGTCTATGGAGATTATAAAAATAAGCAGTTTAAAGGTTACATCACATCAGATGAGAATACCATAAAATGTAATACTGGATTTACATTATCATTTGATTGGAACCATGGGATTTATGGTACCGTTACTGTTCCAGGTTTTTCTAAACAAAATTTCAGAGGTTCTGAATCTAGAAATCTATTAGAATTAAAATTTCAAACCATTAAAAACTATGCCAATAAAGGCAGACCTAGAGATAAAGAATGGGGAAAAATTAACATCACAATGATTTTATATGATGATATAGGAACTCTTTTTACAAGAGATTTGTACACAGATCAAACCAATAAAAGATATCAAGAAAATCAATCTTATGATGTAAATAGAACCGTCTCGGGAGATATTTTTTACAGTCTAGTAGGTCCAGCAGGATACTATAGTAATCCTCGTTTAGGATTTTCTTTTACACATAGAAGAACTAGAGCAAGTAATGCAGAAGACCGTCTTAGATTATCTACTATATCACTTAAATCTATTCTAGAATACCTCAATTTTCAGCGAGATGCTTCCAGTTTTGTCAACGGTCCTGATGGTCGTAAAATCATTCCTGATTCAGATCATACTTTCTGGCTTACGGAGGCAAATGGTAAGCGTACGGTTCGTGGTTATGCCTTCATAAAATATGGAAACGACGATAAATGGGGCTATTTCTATACTCTTAAACTTAAATAATTAAAATTATACAAAATGAAGAATTTAAAATATATAATAATGTTAATAGCATTGACGATAGTCAATTGCGCTTTCGCGAAAGCGGAAACAAAAAACTCATCCTGTATAGAAACACTTGTAACGGACTGGACAGGAACCTGGGATACATCTTTTGGGCAAGTAATTTTAAACCAAAAAAATCAATATGTAGTTGGAACTTACAGAGAATTAGGCGCCATTAGATCACTTACCACCATGGGAACAGCTTTTTATGGAGAATTCGACAACAATGGACGCGTGGGCTATTTCAAATGGATTAAATCTGGTAATTCTTTTACAGGAACATGGGGATGGACTGCAAGCCACGAACAAGGCGCCTGGAACGGAACAAAAACTACCGATGCTGACCAAAACTACATCAAAGGAAAATGGACTACGACATATGGTGAGCTAGATTTTATAAATAGCAAGACAGGTATTATGGTTGCTCATTATGGAAACAATGGTGGTATGGTATGGGGCAAAATGAATCATACTACAGGGATCTTTACCGGCAAGTACAGAAGAAAACTAGGTGCTGTTAATGAAACCTGTTCTTTCATTTTTAAGAATACCACGTTCCAAGGTAAATTCAATAATCGTGCTTACGGTAGCTGGGATGGACAGCGTAAAATAGTTAATATCTCTACAGCAGGTGCAGCTTCATCAACAGTTGGCAATTCAAGTAATATTATAAAATTTAAAATCACCTTGAACACTTTTAAATGCAATAAATCAGACAATTTGCGAAATAGAGAAATAGGCTCAATGAATATTTTTTTTAGCTTACAAAATAAAAATGGGAGCTATGCAACATCAGATGAAAGCTCATTATCAAACCCTTGTTATAATGGGTATTGTAAACTTTATAGAGATAACGATCCAAATAGATATGCCGTAGGTGCAAATACCGATGTGCAAAATTACTTAGTTTTTGAATATCAAGAAAGTGATTATAAGAAAAGCTATATTGATTTTCGATTCTCAGAGGAATACCCAGGAATACAACATGTTAAAGAAGAAAACGAGATTTATCTACCTCCAATTTTAGATTTTCTGACAGGTAAAACAAACGCTTCTGATTACCCAATAGTATCGGGACATAATGGTCGCCGAAGGATTCCAAACACGCACAATTCCTTTTGGTTAGAAACAGTAGGAAATAAAAGATATGCAAGAGGTTACTCAGACGTAAAAGAAGTTAATAAAAGGAAAATAGCATTCGGCTATCACTATACCATTGAACTAGTAGACTAATAAAAATAAAAAACAACAAATCATGAAAGCACTATTTATAACCATTACATTATTACTCACAACTCTCTGTTACTCACAAAGTGTAGATGGAAAACTACTCATAAACAATTCCTCAAAAATTGAAATCAAGCTCAAAGACGGCAACGCTGTGGAACTTTTCAAACAATTCAAAATAGGTACCGACCAAGTGAAATTCATTTTTGAAAGCAAAGGACTTCCTTTAGATGAACAAAACCGTCAAGTAGCATTAGTAGAATTTGAAACCACTCTTTTTAAAGACGGAAAACAAATTGGGACTGTAAAAAGAAAGCCTATGCCGTTTTTCCCTGGTGAAATGCTAGAGCCTGTAGAATCTTTTGACATCATTCATTTACTTTCTAAAACAGGAAGCAAATTATCGACATCTGCCTATCCAGGTAAAGTACCACCAGGTAAGTATGAAGTACGCATCTCAGCAAACGTGATAGGTGGTAAAGGAACTATAGCGCCTATTTCAATAATCATTTTTATATAATTAACATGAAGAATCTATCATACCTAGGCATCATTCTATTAATATTAATAGGTTGTAAGCAAACTAACACATCAGATGATGTCTCTTTTGATTCAGGTAATGCTGTAACGAGTACAGATCGATATGATGGTCCATTATTAAAAGTCAGTGATATTCCTTATGCCTGTGATCATCTCAACGCAGAAAATATTAAAAAATGGTACAATCTGGAAAAAGTAGTATGGCTGGCAAAACCGAGTAATCAAGGTCTTGAAAATTCATGCAGCGCAGCTTTTTATGCAGGTTCTACAAATACAAATGTGAGCATACAAATTTATGACTATCGCTCCTTAGAAGATTTAAATACTGATATTCAAATACTGAATGAAATGAATTTTGAAAAACTTAGTATGTTTAATTATCCGGCATACTGGTCTGGTGGTGAGGTATATCAAAAAGCACTAACCGTCTTTTATAAAGGATTGAAAATTGTGGTCACACAACCTGCTAGAGATTTTTTTGATGAAGCTACCCATAGAAAAAGATCTATCATAATAGCAAAAGAATATCTAGAGACATTTCAAAACTAGAATTCGAAATTCAATATGTATAAAGTAGGCCTATAGTTTTTTGGTGATGAAATTGTATTTTAAATACGCTTTCGCGAAAGCGAGATTAACACAATTCTCTTTTAATCAAAACCGTTAATTCTTTAAGATTTCTTATCTCAAAAACACAAAATACTCTTAAATAGGCTATTTATTTTATCATAATAAATCCAATTTATTGATTTGCTCGTATCACCAACAATGAGTCAAAAAATCAAATAAATCAAAAATGTATATTATGAGAAAATCAAATTTATTCATAGCGGTAACAGCCGCTGCAGTACTAGCAAGTTGTGTATCCAAAAAGAAATATGTCGAGCTAGAAACCAACTACAACGATACTAGATCTGAACTTCAAAAAACTAGAGTTGAAAAGGAAGATCTTGAAAATAAAATGGAGCAAATAGAGATGCGAGTGGAACGCTACAACTCTAAAATCGCTTCATTAAAATCAGATCAAGATGGCATGATGGTATCTACTGACGGAGGATCACTAGTACTATCAGAAAATAACAAAAAGGCAATGCGTAAAACATTGCAAGATGTACCTGCCGCAAAACTTGCTGGAGCAACTACGTTAAAAGATTCACTTAATATAGCCATAGCCCATAATATTGCAAAAAAAATGGGCTCAACTGCTAGTGACAAAGATCTTAACGTGTCTATTGAAGAAACTGTAGTAATGATCAATATAGATGATGATTTATTATTTAAAGACAGTAGCTATAAAGTAAGTAATGATGCTGATGAAATTCTAGCTAAAATAGCTGAAGTTGTAGCCTCAGAACCATCATTAGAAATTCTAGTTGAAGGACATACAGATAGCCGTACGGTTAAACAAGGTAGTTATATAAAAGACAACTGGGATTTAAGTACAGAACGTAGTGCTGCTATCGTAAGAAGATTGGAAGAAAAGTTTGGTGTAGCACCAGAACAATTAATTGTTGCCGGTAGAGCTAGTTATGACCCTATTGCTGCAAATGACAGTAAAGATAATATGGCTAGAAACCGTAGAACACAAATCGTTATCATGCCTAACTTAGATAAGTTTTTTGCAATGTTAAATAGTGACGAGCAACTATTAAGTGAGAATGATAAATAACAATTCGATCAAAATATTTAAAAAGGCTCTCTATTTCTAGAGAGCCTTTTTTTTATAAATTATATTATCACAACTTACTTTTTAAGTTCATTAGTTTCTGGATTAAGTAAAATCGGAACTCCATAGCCTAAGTCTTTCATGCGATTCATTTGACTTGCTGCATCACCTACTATAAGATAAATCATTTGATCTGGATTTAGGTACTCACTACTGAGTCTTTTCACATCTTCTATAGTCATATTTTCTACTTCTTGCTCACGCTTCTTGAGATAATCTTTATCAAAACCATAAGTACTCATGTTATCTAACATACCCAATTTTGCAGATGCAGTCTCTAATCTGCGAGCGTTACTCTTAATCATGTAGCTTTTAGTCACCTCTAAATCTTCTGCAGTAAAGCCTGTACCATATTGCCCTATAATTTCTTTTACCAAGGCCGCAGACTCATAAGTCACATTAGTGCGCACACTACTAGAAACACTAAAAGAACCTGCAAGATCAGTTCCTCCAAATCTAGAACCTATCCCATAAGTATATCCTTTACCTTCTCGTAATTGTTGAGTTAATTGAGAAGCAAAACTACCACCACCTAAACGATAATTCATTACCTGCGCAGCATAGAAATCTTTATCTGTCGCTTTTAAAGCTGGATATCCAAAGTTAATGACCGACTGTTTTGCACCTGGTACATCATAAAAATAAACGGCTGCTTTATCAGGTCTGTTTACTTCGGGTAATTCTGGGAAGACTACATCTTTAGTAGTCCAAGATTCATTTAAAGATTTTAAGCTTGACGCCGCTTTAGATTCATCAATAGCACCCACAAATTTAAAAGTAGCCAAATTTGAAGCTACATAATTATTATAATAATCTTTTAAATCTTGAATAGTAATCGATTGTACACTTTGTTCTGTACCAGCACCATTTCTAGATAAAATATTATTCTCGCCATACAGTAATTTAGAAAATTCGTTTGACGCGATAGCATTAGGGTTTGCTTTACGTTGCTCAATCTGACTGAGAACATCTTGTTTTAATAATTCAAATTCAGTCTCGTCAAATCGTGGTTCTAAAATCATTTCTTGAACTAGCGCCATTGTTTTATCATAGTTGCGTGCGAGCGTTGTACCTGCAACAGTGATAGACTGGTCACCAGCATAGAAATATATACTAGCACCTAATGATTCAATAGCATTTTCTAATTCTTCTGGTGTTTTAGTAGCTGTACCACGCATCATTAAATCTGCTAGTAAATTTGAAACACCAACTTTATCAATATCCTCTAATAGCATTCCTCCTTTAATATCCATACTAAATTCGACCAAAGGAACCTCATTACTAGTGATTCCATAGTATTTCATACCAGATGACAATTCATCTTGCCACACATCAGGAGTTTTTAAACTAGGAGCTTCTCCATAAGAAGGTTCTACAGATCTATCAAAAGTTGATGGCGTTTTCTCATATGTGGCTTTAATACTTGCGTCAAAACTTTCTTCAGCGCCAGGAATAATCTGCTCTTCAACGACCTCAGCAAGTGTAGAACCAGTAAGGATTAAGTCTTTTTGATCACGAGGCACAAAGCTAGTAGCGATATAAGGTTTTCCCTTTATATATTTCTCATAAACACGCATAACATCCTCACGTGTCACATTCAAAATATTTTTCACATCTTGAGACACAAAACCAGCATCACCAGCAAACATTTCATATTGAGCTAGCTGGAAACCTTTTCCTAACGCACTACTTAAACCTCTATAAAAACTGGTTTCTTGACCTGCTTTAATACGGTCTAAATCAGCTTGTGAGATTCCATCTTTTTCAAAAAGAGCAAGACCTTTGTCTAATGCTGCAGCGACACTATCTAACGCTGTCCCATTAAATGCATTTATGGAAATTGTTGTCTCACCAGCTAGTTCAGACCCATAATTATACATGGTTACATTACTAGTTAATTGTTCTTGATCCACCAGCACTTTATTGAGTGGCGCTTTTTTACCAGATGATAAATACTGAGTTAGTATATCTAAAGCATAAGCATCCTCATCATACTCTGCAACTGTAGGCCAAGTGTACATTAATTGAGGAACGCGAGCAAAGTTGTCTTCATAATACAACTTTTTTGTAGTATCAATAGTTACTGGTCGTTTTGCTAATGGAGACACTTCTTCTCCTGCAGGGATTTCATCAAAATATTTATGTACCCATGCTTTAGTTTGTTCCATATCAAAATCACCTGCAATCGTTAATACGGTATTGTTAGGCGTGTACCAGCGACGGTAAAATTCTTTCACGTCATCTAATGTTGCATTTTGTAAATCTTCTAGCGAGCCTATAACCTGCCAGTTATATGGATGATCTTTAGGATACAAATTCTTACCAACTACATAGCGTACATGACCATACGGTCTGTTGTCTACGCTTTGTCTTTTTTCATTTTTAACGACTTGCTTTTCCTTAGCAAGAACTGGATCAGTAACTGTGTTAACAAACCATCCTAGTTTATCAGCCTCTGCCCATATCATTTTTTCAAGGGCGTCTTTAGGCACAGTTTGGTAATAATTAGTACGATCGCGACTCGTAGATCCATTTGCTCCAGAGCCGCCTATACGGGCACTCATAGCATCTAGTCCACCTTTACCTAGGTTTTCAGATTCTAAGAATAATAAATGTTCAAAAAGGTGTGCAAATCCTGTACGACCTTCTTTTTCTCTAGCGCTACCTACGTGAACAGTAAGAGCAACCGCTGCAACAGGATCTGAGTGATCTTGATGTAGAATAACGGTAAGACCGTTATCAAGCGTCATCTTTTCAAACGCAACATCTAGTGTTACCTCATCATTATCTTGGGTAACTACCTTGTCATTCTTACAAGATAATAAAAAAGCGACCATACATAAAGCCGCAAAATATCTGATATTCATGGTTCTTGATTTAAGGCCATGAAGTTAATCAAATCTCCTATTAATTAACGTTAAGAAATGAGAAAGTATGATGATTTTGATCACGCTTTCGCGAAAGCGTAGCACAACGAAATCAACCTTTAATTATCTATATCGCCTGTTACAGATGTATCTTCTTTTTTAAAGAAAAGATAATAAGCATTAATGGCAATGATGGCAAGATTAGTAATTAACACCGGTATACTATCTAGCATGAAACCATAGATTACAAAAAGTAAGCAGCCTAAAGAGTTGAACCAACGTAGTTTCTTCAAATCCTTGCGAGTAAAAGAAAATAACAAAACGGCGCTAGCGGCATAGCCTATGAATTCTGTAAGAGTAATGTCCATGGAAATAATTTTAAAGAGACAAAGGTAGTTTGAAAGAAACAAAAAAGCCGATTCAAATGAATCGGCTTTTGCTTAGTAGCGGGAACTGGACTCGAACCAGTGACCTTCGGGTTATGAGCCCGACGAGCTACCTACTGCTCTATCCCGCGATATAACGTTTCGTTGTTCTTGGCTCTCAACCTTCGAGTAATAAGCTCGACAAACTATCCGTTTTTATGGATGGCAAATATACATCTAATTTAGAGTTCTCACAAGTAGAAACCTTAAGATATTTATAAATCATGTTAAGCTCTTCTCAATTGAGGTGATATTAAGAACTTAAGCAGCTCTTATATAGTATCTTAAATAAAAAAATCAATATGAAAATTACAGTCCAAACAGAGAAATATTTAAACGATTTACTTGAAAAAACCTATGATGCCCAACGCGGATACGCAAATGCAGCGGAAATTACGGAGCATGTACAGCTTAAAAGATGGTTTGCAGAGCAAGGAGCAAGAAGAACACATTATGCTGCGTCTTTAACTAAAGAGTTAAAAGCGATGAACCAAGATCCCGAACTCGATGGAAGTTTTAAAGGTGATATGCATCGTGGATGGATGAATCTAAAAGCTGCACTAAGTTTAAATAAGGACGAATCAATTTTAGAAGAATGTATCACTGGTGAAAAAAAAGCGATAGAAGAATATACGACGGTATTAGAACATAAATCTGAGTTACCACCTACCGTAGTATCTATACTAGAGGCACAGAAAGATGAGATACAATCTACTGTAAACACAATTAAACGATTAGAAGATATTGCAGATGATCACAATCTGTAATCAAAAAGAATAGTCAATAAAAAAAAAGCGGTGTAAAACCGCTTTTTTTTATTGACCTATTTCTCTAGCTTCAAAAGAAGTTAATTCTCCGTCATCAAATCCTACCTGTAACTCAATAGGATTACAACACACTTCACAGTCCTCTACATAAGTTTGAGAGTATGCAGAATCTAAAAGCATAGATATTTCTTGCCAGCAATGTGGACACATGAAAAAATGTTCTATCATAAAGGCATATTCAAAATTTGCCCTACTAGTTGTAATAATTGATACTCTGCAAGCTTTGCATCATACTTTGCTAGGTTCTTAATTGTTACCGCGTTCAATAGGTTAAGTTGCGCTTGTCTAAATTCTACACTACTGACTTGACCTATTTTGAATTGTTCTTGACTGCGGTTAAAATTATCTTCATTAGTAAGTACATTTTGCTCTTGCATTTGATATATGGCAAGCGCATTCTCATAATTCCCTTTTGCATTTGCAATATCACGCGCTACTTCTTGTTCTAATTGACTTTTAAATAAAGCCTCATTCTTATAAGCAATCTTTGCATTACGCAAATTATTTAAAGAGGAACCACCGTCAAAAATATCCCAAGTCAAATTTGCTCCTACAGCTATACTCGCACTAGTTCTGGTAGTAGAAGGAAAAAATGCTGTCGGTGGGTTTTCTGATTGATTCCACCCATAAGAACCCGTCAGGCCTATACGTGGCAGCAAAAGCGCCTTAGTTGTTTTAATATCATAATCACTTATCTGTAACGTACTTTCTGCCTGTAGCAGACTGACATTATTCTCTTGAACTTTCTCTAAAAAGCTATCCATCATTAAGATATTTTGAAAAGTCACCGTCGTATCGACCACATATTGACTATCCAGATCGCGGTTTAATAATAGGTTTAAATCACGTTTAGTATTGCGTAATTGTTGTCTAGAATTTAAAAGGTTGATACTATCTGCGTTAATGTCTACTCGTGCGTTAAGAACCTCTAATTTATTAACCTGACCATAATCAAATTGATATTGTGCACGTTTTTCACGCTGTTTTGAGATTTTCAGATTCTCTTGAAAAATCTTTTCATTCTCGGTTAATCTTGCAATCTCTAAATAAACACTCATCAATTGAACAGTAGTAGTCTCTATAGTAGACCTAGCTTGTAATTGGCTTAATTGATATTGCTCTTTAAGCCGTTTATAATTATACAACCTACCCAATCCATCAAATAAAGTGTAATTTAAAGATAGTCCCGCATTATACTGTGTAGTTTGCGCATTATTGATTTCTATATCATCTCGTGGTAGGCCGTTAACATCTAGCGCGCCATTAAAGTCTGTTTTAGAATCATTCTCATCAATAGAGGCGCCTGCGGTTCCTTGAAGACTAGGCAAATAACCTGAGTTCAAGATACTGGTATTATTTTCGGCTATGATTTCTGAATTTCTTGCTATCTGGATTCCGTAATTATTTTCTAACATGAGCTCAACAGCTTGCTCTCGTGTTAATAATGATGCATCGGGCTGTTGTGCATACGCTTTCGCGAAAGCGAGATACACCAAAGCAATAAGACCATATAATATTTTATGCTTCATCATAATGCTTTTGTTCTTCTTGTTCTTTTGCAACACTTGTTAAATCTCTTTTTACAGCTTTTTTACCAGTACGCAACCAATAAATTGCGGCTTTTCCATTATTTCCAAAACTGAGGAATAATGGCAGCATAAGTAAAGTTAGTACAGTAGCCATACCGATTCCATAAGAGATGGATATCGCCATAGGTTTTAAAAACTGTGCTTGCCTACTTTTTTCTAATAGTAAAGGTGCTAAACCTGCAATTGTAGTAATAGAAGTTAAAAATATAGCTCTGAAACGGCTTTTACCTGCTTCAAAAAGAGCTTCATCAAACCCTAATCCGTCAGCAAGGAGAGAATTAAACTTACCTATAAGTACGAGACCATCATTAACCATAATACCTATTAAAGCGATAATACCTAGAAGAGACAAGATATTTACTGGAAAACCATGTATCCAGTGTCCCCAACCTACTGCCACAAAGCTAAATGGAATTAATAATATAAGCATCACTGGCTGTATCCAACTGCGGAATGTAAAGGCAATCACAAAATAAATAAGTAATAAAATTATCGGACCTGCAACGGCAGCACTTTGCGAGAATTTATCTGCCTCGCGCGCCTGTCCACTTAAATAATTAGGTGAAATGGTAGGATACTTTTTTTGTAATTCTGGAATAATCTCAGACCTAATATTAGCTAGTATATCTGTCGCACTACCAGATGGATCTTTAAGATCTGCACTGATAAGGACTTCTCTTCTACCTTCTAGGTGATTAATGACCACATCACCTCTCTCGATGGTATAACTAGCGATATCTCTAAGCGGCACTCTATCACCAGATGGCGTTAAAACTCTAAATTCATCAAGGTCTTTAATACTATTACGATTATCACGATCATAACGTACCCAAACTCTTATCTCATCCTGACCACGTTGAAAACGCTGTGCCTCTGTACCAAAAAACGCAGACCTAACCTGCGCCATTACCGTCCTAGTTGTAAGGCCTAGTGAATAAGCAGTTTCTTTAAGTTCTAAATTTATTTCTTTGATTCCTGCAGGATCATTATCCTCGATATCCTTAAGTAACGGATTATTACTTAAAATCTGCTTGAACTCTGCAGTAGCTGCTTTAAGTTCTTTAATGTCATTACTGAGTAAAGAAACAGCAACTGGACTACCACCAAAGTTACCACCGGACCCAAAAGTTAAAGTTTCTGCTCCTGGAATCTCACCAACTAATTCCCTTAAACGATTTGCGACAATTTCAGAATTCACTTCTTCTGGTCTACTTTCACCTGGTAATAAGTTAATAGAAAGACTAGCGGCAGATGAGGACGTTTGTGACTTTATAATGTTTTCAAATAACATGATAGAATCGCCGTACTCTTCACCTTTTAAGTATTCTTCTGTCAATTGTTCATTTACTATTAATGCCTTTTTTTCAATAGAATTGATAATAGAATCTGTTATAAACTCTGAAGTCCCATTAGGCATGGATAGATTGATACTTACTTGATCACTAGAAATTCTAGGGAAAAATGCTGTTTTAATAATACCACCACTCATAGACCCAAAAGTCAATATTAGTGCTGCGATGAACAGTGCAAAAGTGAAAAATTTATTTGCGAGTGAAAAGCGTAGCACTGGAGCGTACAATTTATCACGCATCCAGTTCATAGCTTTATCACCATAATCATTAACAATACGCATTTTTTGAAATACTCTAGCGATACCTTTTTTAGGTTGATCGTTCTTAGGCTGTAAGGCTTTAGAATGTGCTAAATGGGCTGGCAAAATAATAAGCGCTTCTATTAGTGATACTAATAATGTCAATATTACGATTACTGAAACCTCACCAAATATGTCTCCTATCCTACCTTCTAGAAACAGGAATGTAGAGAACGCGAGTAATGTCGTTATAATAGCACTTAAAATAGGCGGAATTACCTCCATTGTACCGTCAATAGCCGCTTGCACTGGTGACTTACCGTCTTCATAGTGTTGATAAATATTTTCTGCTATTACGATACCATCATCAACCAGTATCCCGATAACGATGATCATCCCAAATAGAGATAATACATTAATAGTAACGTCAAATTGACCAGCAAAAATGAACATTCCTAAAAAAGCTATTGGCAACCCAAAAGCTACCCAAAATGCTAATCGAGTATTAAGAAAAATAGAAAGAAAGATTAATACTAGAAGCATTCCCACTACAGCATTCTCTGTTAATAAAGCTGTACGTTGATTTAAAGTAACCGATAAATCCCTAACGACATCTAATTGAACGTTTGTAAATCGCTGATTGTAATCTTCAATATATGCCTTAACCTTATCTGCAGCGTCAATTAAATCTTCAGAATTTGTACTAGTCACGGTAATATTTACAGCTAGTTTATTATCATAATAGGTAGCATTAGGTGTTTCAGAAAAACGATCTCTAATTATTGCAACATCTTTTAAAAGCACGCTTGTTCCATCTGCCAGCGTTTTAACTGGAATGTAACTTAACTCATTACCATAATATGATCTACTATTTGCTCTTATCAAATATTCTTCTCGGTCCGTTTTTATATTTCCACCAGTCGTAAGAATGTTTGAACTAGCCACAGCATTTGATATTTCTTCAAAACTGATATCATAACCTAACAAGGTATTTTCATTAACGGCAATTTCTATCTCTTCATTAGGATAACCTGATATCGCAATTTGTGATATACCATCAATACCTCTAAGATCATTTTCAATATCTCTAGCGAGTTGCTTTAACGTGTAAAGAGGCACATTTTCACCACTCAACGCAAATGAAATAGTAGGCCTGGATTGCTCTTGCTTAGACACGACTAATGGCTCCATTCCTACTGGGAAAGAAGACACACGATCTACCGCATTCTTAACCTCAAGAAGCATAAAATCGATATTATATCCTTTAAGAATCTCAACAGTTATAGAACCAGAATTTTCTCTAGACGCAGATGTCACACGATCAATACCTTCGATTCCTTTTAGGTTATCTTCTATTTTTAGAACAACACCTTCTTCAATCTCTTGTGGCGATGCACCTGGATACGTCGCATTAATATTAATAATTTTTGAATCAGTAAGTGGAAAGAAAGATGATTTAAGAGACAGCATCCCAAAAATTCCGAAAATCACAAACCCAACAACAATCACATTTACCGCGACACTATGCTTTATAAAGTAAGCTATAACTTTTCTCATGTGTCTTATTTAATGGCTGATTGATCTGTTTCAGTCTGATTTGCTTTTTCTTGAGCTGCTTGCTCTTCTGTCTTCACAATCATCCCTTCATAAGCACCAGGAACAGATTGGGTAATAATTACAGTTCCATTTTCAAGGCCTTTAACAACTACTTTTTTATCAGAAAAGTGCACCGGCTGAATCGTTTTCAAAACTAATTCCCCATCTTCTACTGCAAACAATTGATTTTCATTTTGTAATAAACTTCTATTAATCTCAATCGCATTTTCGATTTTCTGAGCATCTAGGTTAGCCGTTAAATACATACCTTCTTTAAGATTATCATCTTTAACCTCAATAACAGTAGTAATGGTTTGAGAAGCCTGATCTACCTTACCATTAATACGAGAGACTTTACCTGTGTAGACTTTAGCATCAGAGATATTCTTAAGTTCTACAGACTCACCTACTTTTAAGAAACCTGCAAACTCAGAACTGATAGCTACTTGAAGTTCGTAAGTACCTGTTTGAATGAACTCTCCTAATTGCTGACCACTTCTTATCAAAGTACCTTCAGTAACCATTGCTTCGGTGAGAACACCGTTAAAAGGAGCCCTAATTCTATACTTTCCTAATCTGCTTTCAAGATTCTTGATATTGTAGTAAGTAGTATAAATATTGCGGCCAGTAATGAAGTATTTTTCTTTATCATCAATGGGCTGCGGTAACGCTGGTGTAGTTGTATTCATATCCCATGAATCGAGATAAGACTGCCATTGCGCATATGATGATGGATAGTCTAACCTTAAGTCAGGCATTATAGCCGTAATCTGATTATTGAGATTACTACGTGAACTTTGTACCTGTGCATAAAATTCTGAATTTTCTATGATGATCATATTTTGACCAGCACGATACTCTTGACCTGTTTTAAACAAAATACCAGTAGGCTTAAAAACACCTGTAACCTCTGCAAACAGTTCAACGCGACGTTTTGCCTGTAAATTTCCATTTGCTGGTATTACTATCGATACGGTAGAATTTGTAATGGTATCTGTGGTAATAATTTTAACCTCTTTTTTCACTCGAGGCTTAGGTGCTGTTTTACTATCAACAATGACTTTTGATGCATAAATTGCTCCGCCAATGATCAGCAATGCAAGTATACCTAATATAATTTTGCGCATAGAATAGTTTTAGTTGGTACTTAGACTTGTAAAACTACTCAAGGTCTATTCTTAAGAGGTTAAAATTTACTTAAAGGTATTTAGAATTTATCGAGCTGTTCAGAGATGTCTTCCCATTTTGTCATCCATTCGTCTAATGCTTTCTTTTTTGCTTGGTAAGCATCAAAAAAACCTGGCTTTGCAGCCAGTTCATCATAGTTAGCTGCTAGCTCATGATCTAATTTCTTAATCTCTCGTTCTAGATTATTGATTTCTGACTCTGCTTTTGACAGGCGATTATTTAAAGACTTTTGTTTTTTCTGATCTTCGTATGAAAGCTGTTTCTTTTCTGTTTCTTGCTTTCGCGAAAGCGGATCAACCTTAACCTCAGTAACTTTTTCAATCTCACGCATGTCTTGAGCCTTGCGCTGCTGAAGATAATAGTCTATATCACCTAAATGCAGGTTTAATTTATGATCACGGAATTCATAAACAACATCAGTAAGACCTTGTAAAAACTCTCTATCGTGCGACACGACGATAAGTGTCCCGTCAAATTTAACCAAAGCCGCCTTCAAAACATTCTTAGACTGAATATCTAGGTGGTTAGTAGGCTCATCCATAATAAGAACATTAAATGGCTGCAATAGCAGTTTACAAAGCGCTAATCGATTGCGTTCACCACCACTTAATACTTTCACCTTTTTTTCTGCCTCATCACCGCGGAACAGAAATGAACCTAGCATATCTCTCACTTTCACACGATTTCCATCATCTGCAGCATCTATCATAATGTCTAGGACTGTCTTTTCTCCATCTAGATATTCAGCTTGATTCTGGGCAAAGTACCCTAACTGCACATTGTGTCCAAGATTGACTTCACCTCTAGCATCTTTTATCTCGCCTACTATGATTTTTGCTAGGGTAGATTTCCCCATTCCGTTCTGACCTACAAAAGCAACACGAGCACCTCTTTCTATCATTAAATCGACCTCGCTCAGTACCTTTTTTTCACCATAAGACTTACTAACTTTATCAATCTCTAAAACCACTTTACCGGGCTGTATAGACTTAGCAAAGTTGATGTTCATCGCTGCATTATCAGTTTGTTCAATTTCCACCACATCCATGCGATTCAACTTTTTAACAAGTGATTGAGCCATGGTAGCCTTACTTGCTTTAGCTTTAAACTTTTGAATCAGCTTCTCAGTACGTTCAATCTCTTTTTGCTGATTCTTAAATGTAGCTTCTTGTTGCTCGCGCATTTCAGCACGTAGTGCAAGGAATTTTGTATATGGTTTTGGATAATCATATATACGTCCCAAACTAATTTCAATAGTACGGTTAGTCACATTATCAAGAAACATTTTATCGTGACTTACAATTACCACTGCACCAGGATATGTCTGTAAGAATTGCTCTAACCATAAAATAGAATCGATGTCCAGGTGATTTGTAGGCTCATCAAGTAATAAAATATCGTGATTTTCTAGTAAGAGTTTTGCAAGCTCTATGCGCATGCGCCATCCACCAGAAAGCTCATCTGTAAGCATTCCAAATTGCTCTGGTTTAAAAGCAAGTCCCTTTAGTATCTTTTCTGTTTCACCTTTGTATTGATATCCACCTATAATTTCATATTCATGAGTTAAAGTACTCATGTCCTCAATAAGCTTTGAGTAAGAATCAGATTCATAATCAGTTCTTTCTGCTAATTGGACGTTTATTTGATCCAGTTCTGCTTCTATTTCTCTCGCTTTCGCGAAAGCGGTATATGCTTCCTCTAGTACGGTACGGCCTTTTTCAAAATCAATATCCTGACGCAAGAAACCAATGCTCGTACCTTTTTCCATGGCAAGTTGACCTTGATCGTATTCTAGATCTCCAGCAATTACTTTTAATAAGGTAGATTTACCTGCTCCATTTTTTCCAATAAGCCCTACACGATTTCCTCCATTGAGTCTAAAGGTTATCTCTTCAAATAATGGCTCGCCGCCAAAACTAACATGTAAATCGTGAATATTGAGCATAGTGGTTTTTGTATCTTTGCAAAGATGCGTAACTGCGCATAAACACTAAAGCTTTCTGATGCTAAAAGGAACAAAATTATACAGTATTTTCACAGGAACCTGTCCAGTATGTCAAAATGAATCGATGTACACGAGTTCAAATTTGTATAATCCAAGTAAAACGCAAGAGATGCACGAGAGATGCTCTCATTGCGATACAAAATATAAGATAGAACCTAGCTTTTTTTATGGTTCTATGTATGTGAGTTATGGTGTAGGTATTGCGATAGCCATGGCTGCATTTGTTATTTGTTACTTCTTACTGAACTTATCGAGGTGGAACATATTTCTAGTAATTACGTTCATCTCAATTGTTAGTCTACCTATTGTAATCCGAATTTCAAGAAATATATGGATTAATATTTTTATGGACTATGATAAAGAAAAAGCTAAAAAAAATTTGTAAAACATTACAAATTGACTTTCTCAAATCTTTTAATGTCTATCTCTTTGTGTAATGACTGATTGTTAAACATGCGACCGATTAATTGTAACGATGCCCACGGCGCTATAAGAACCGCTCTACTACCCATACCATTAAACACCCATACATTCTCATCAATCGAGTGATGACCTACAAAAGGACGCCTATCAATGGTTGTAGGTCTAATGCCGTGCTTATGTTCTACAATATCGTAAGGTAATTTCATAAAACGCTCTAAACGTGTAGTTAAAAATTCTTTTCCTGCCAAGGTAGCTACGTCAACCAGATCATCGCGATCATAGGTAGCACCTACCCAAAACAAATCATCTTTATAAGGCATTAAGAAAACTGAAGATTTAAGAATATAATCTAATTCTAAGCCCGGGATTTTTATCAAAAGTACTTCTCCTTTATTACCTTGAATAGGCAAGTGATTAAAATAGGGATTATCGAGTATGCGATAACCGTCTGCAAAAATAATATGAGCAGCACTCAAAGACTTATAACTTACAGAGTCATGGGCCGTCTCTAAACAACTATAATCAAAGGTTTCAAGACTAACAGAGTCTAAGGATTCAAAAAAAGATAACGTGAGCGACATGAACTTAATAGTATCCACCCAACCCGTTCCATTCACTAAACCATATCCGGAAGAAGCTTCTATTCCATTGATATCAATCTTTTGAACTGTTGAGTTCATGAACATCTTTAAATCTTCTCGAACTGACTTCTTAATCCATGTTAAAGATTCTTTTTCATCATGAAACCTACGTGCGACAGTAATCGGTGTACGAACATCTACATCTGTATTCTCTAACACATAATCAAACATGTTGTTCAAAACTTCAAGTTGAACACCAGCGTTCCAAACAGCCGTAAATCTTTTTAATACCATTGGGTTATACACACCAGCTGCAACAGAACTACTTCCCTTTTTACGGTCCGAAATTAACGTTAAGCTTTTACCTTGTTGATACAATTGCCATGCAAGAGAACAAGCTGCAATTCCACTTCCTACTATTATCACATCTTTCATAAATCAAAGGTACTACCTAAATAAATCTATTAAACAAAAAAAACGCCTTGCTAAGCAAGGCGTTTATATTTTTCAATTACATATAGAACTTAATAGTTCCACATATCAATTTCCTTATTTCTAACGATATCTTTAAGTCTTTCAGATTCTAATAATTGCATCATAGAATTATCTGCTATATAGGCTTCTATTTTACGATCACCGTGTACGTTATCCATTTTATAGATAACACCGCTGAATCTTCTCGAGTTTAAAATATGATCAAAAGATATAGGCTTAGCAGAATTTAGTGTATTAAAAGCTTTTGCATTATGCAATAACTCTCGTACATCTGGATAGTAAATCCAAAACAACTCAATTCCTTTAGGATCATCCATAAAATTAACATCTGGAGTCACTGGCGCTATTCCTAATATACGATATCTCATCTCACCTTGACGTGTATCTAAATACCAAAGACCTCTAACATTGTATGCAGATACATTATCTGCACCTATAGAAGTTTTAGTGATATACTCAGCATCTACACGACCTTCTGCATTGAATTGTTCAATACCATAGTCTGAAGTATCTACTCTTGAAAGTGAAGTTTCAATATCTGCGAATTCTCTTTTTTCATTAAAATAAGAGTCTGAATAAAGATCTATTTCCCCATTTCTTGCAGCTGCAGCAATCACGTGAAATAATGCACGACGCTCTTTACCTACATAATTAGTATCAATAGGATAATACAATGGAAAGTTCACTCTTTCATCAAGATCTATCTTTTCCCAAGTAGTTCTAGACCAAAGTACGTCACGATCACCAATAAAACCATAAGGTAACGGTGTATCATTATCGTTTTCCGTTTGAGAGGCAGTTTTCTTACCTATCTCATTAGGATCCTTTGCATTAAGTATATTGTTTTGAGCAAAAGCTGACGAAGTCAACATTAATCCCAATACAAAAACAAATAACTTATTCATATCTCTTTTTTTCAATAATTAATCTAATAACTCTACCGCTACTGGAGTAACTGTTTTAAG
Source organism: Nonlabens ulvanivorans (assembly GCF_000732625.1). Classification (GTDB taxonomy): domain Bacteria; phylum Bacteroidota; class Bacteroidia; order Flavobacteriales; family Flavobacteriaceae; genus Nonlabens; species Nonlabens ulvanivorans. The sequence goes on along the minus strand of NZ_JPJI01000023.1, from coordinate 39,321 downwards.
CTTTACTCCTGGAACAGTTGCCTTAATACCAGCAAACTGTACGATATCTCCTTTACGTGCTTTTCTCAAGTTACCTTGGGCAGCACTATTTAATTTAGTACCAGAAACCTTTACAGAAGGCGCTCCAGGAACTTTAAATAAAAACTCTGTTACACGTGGTGTTAATTCAAAGTCAAAATCATCACCGAAAGTTGCTCCAACAGTAGAAACTGCAAGGTTAGATCTATTCTTCTTAACATCAATGTATTCTCTACTAATGGTACCGATAGGTCTTGGAAGATCCTTGATACGGAAAGTCCCAGAATCTGACACTCTTTCTCCACTAGGTAATTCACCTGTTACAGTAATCTTAACCTCTTTACCAGATGTAGGCTTCATGATATAACCATTTCCACTTCTAGTTAAACCAGGTGCAGATGCATTAACTTTATTACTAGGTACACCAGCAAAAGTAACTGTCATTGGGTTATCAACACCACGATAAACAACGTTCATCTTATCTGCAGAAATAGTGGCAGAATTAGGCTTAGGGATCACAGCATACTCTGATTCAATATCAATCTTAATAATAGAATCATTTTCAACAAATTCCATATAACCAGTGATTTTCTTTTCACCTACACTACCAGAACCTAATTTTAATGGAATTTGACCATTAACGATATCTGCTTGAGGTATTTCCTGACCATTGATTACAACTTTATTAGGAACAGTTGTATCATCATAACGACCTAAAACTACTGTACCTGTAACTGTTTCACCATTAAAGAAAGCAGTTTTATCAAGATTAACTATTGACTTATAGTTATTCATAGAAGCAATCTTAATAAGCTCACCTTGAACTAACTGCCCCATTACATCAGACTCAATATTACGAATCTCATTTTGTAGCAACGTTAATTTAGTTTTAGAAGCGATTAAAGGGTAACCTTTATAGTTGTACTCCATATATTCACGATCGATATTCTCACGATCCTTAACATCACCAGTACTGAACTTCTTATTTAATTCAGCCTTAACATCATCATAACCTTCACCTAAGGCAGCAACCATATCAGCTTTGTAGCTAGCCATCTTAGTTTTGAATTCTTCACCTGCTGGACTTAACTTATCACCTTGAAAGAAAGCATTATCAAGAATATCTGTCTTATCCTGAACTTGGTAATCCTTCTCAGATCCAGGCTCTATAGTTGATGTAAGCATCTCTTTAATACCTTCTAAATAGGTATTATAGTCATTACTTAATTTAGAAACCTGTTGAGCTCGGTCAGCAGCAGCTTGATACTGTGCCGGCTTTTCTTTTGCCTTTTGATTCAAATCAATTAATGAATTTGAATTTACTGCAGCTAGTGCAGTATTACTTGAACTTAAATTTTCCTCTATCAGACCAAAAGCTTGAAGAACCTCCTTACTCATATTCAATGCAAGCATCGCAATAAATACAAGATACATCAGGTTAATCATCTTCTGCCTTGGGGACTGTTTTCCTCCTGCCATAATATTCTAATTAGCTGTTATTAATTGTTTTAATTTATAATTATTGCTAATTATCCTTTCATTGCACCTAACATGTTTCCATAAACGCCGTTTAGGGAAGACAAGTTATTAGTAAGTCCAGCCATTTGCTCTTGAAGTTTTGTTGCATTTTCAGCAATTGCTTCGTTAGCTTGAGCCTGACGAGTAGAACTTTCTACTTGTACTTTATAAAGACTATTTAATGATTCCATTTGCGCTGCAGCAAGAGCCATTTCTTCAGAATACTTTTTAGTTGAAGACATTGCTTCAGCTGTTGGAGCGATACCTTTTGCAGCTCCTTCAAAAGAACGGATGCTGTTTCCTAAACTAGACATTAATTCACCATCAAGTTTAGCTTCTTTAAGCATTTCATCTAATTTCTTAGAAAGTAATCCTTGAGCATCTTGAGGCTCTTCCTTCTTTCCTTTTTTAGCGATAGTTTGACCACCAGATAATTCTGGATAAACAAGTGACCAATCCAAATCATCTTCCACTGGCTCAAATGCCGAGATAAAGAAAATCAATGCTTCTGTAATCAAACCAATAGCAAGTAACGTTCCACCAGTAAGTTTAGTAAATCCTAAATCAAGTTCCCAGTGAAGAATTTTAAATAATGCTCCAATGATTACTACTGAGGCTCCGATACCGTAAGCCATGTTAAATAATTTCTTTGTTGTTTTAGACTGTGCCATTTTAATAAGGGTTTAGTTAAGTTAGTAGTTAAATTTTATTTTAGTTGGTAGCTGCGTTAAGAGTAACGTCAGTTCCCATATAAGATTGTACAGTACGGAAACCAATATAGCTTCTTGCTGAATCTGCATATTCATAATCACGAGTTCCTACTTGTAAGAAATAAGAAATATCTTTCCAAGATCCACCACGCACACCTTTACGCATGTTGTTCTCATCATTCACAACAGGACTCATAGAAGACATAAACTCATAAGAACCTGCGTCGTAAGATGAATTCACCCATTCTGCAACATTACCTGACATATTGAATAAGTTATATTCATTAGGCTCATAAGAACGAGCTTCAACAGTATATAATGCTTGATCTGCTGCATAGTCACCACGTAACGGTTTGAAATTAGCTAAGAAACAACCTCTATCGTTTTTAGCATAAGGTCCACCCCATGGATAAGTAGCTCCTTCTAGACCACCACGAGCGGCATATTCCCATTCTGCCTCAGTAGGTAGGCGGTATGCATTTACATTATGACGACCACGCTCTTTTCTGAAAGCATTATGATATAAAGTTCTCCATTGACAGAATGCCTTCGCTTGCTTCCAGTTTACACCTACAACAGGATAATCGCTGTAAGCTTCGTGCCAGAAGTAATCATTATGCATAGGCTCATTATAAGAATAATTAAAATCACGAATCCAAACGGTAGTATCTGGATAGATCTCTACTGGAGTTTGAGTGATATACTTACTTCTTTTATCTCTAGGATTACGAGCAGCTTTTTGAATATCCATTTCTGAATAAGTAAAAACTAATTTCTTCACATCAAGTGTACGTTGCCCGTTGTACATTTCCTCAAAAGGAATGTACATTGAATCATAAACCTCTGCATAGAATTCATCTGGAATATCTTCTGTATCCCAAATCAAATCAACATCGTGATTTAATTTACGACCTTCATATCCAGTCTCTCCCATACCAGCATAATTATCTTGATAATACTGTTCCCATGGAGTCAAATCTGTACTCTCGTCTGCATCTAAGAATGCAAACTCACCGATACCATCATCACCAGGAGTAGAACCATTATCATCTGCCATAATCGCTAGACGAGTTCTAAATATAGAATCTCTTACCCAGTAAACGAACTGGCGATACTCTGCATTTGTAATTTCAGTTTCATCCATGTAAAATGAAGGAACTGTCACTGTTTTGGTAGGCGCATTGTTAGTAGCGGCAAAATCATCATCACTCTTACCCATGATGAATGCTCCACCAGGTACTAACGTCATACCGTAGGGCTTCTCAGGATGCCATGCTTTTCCTTTGGCTCCAACCACCATTCCGCGGTCTCCTCGACCACAACTTGCTAGAAAAGCAACCACTGCTGCTAGGACAAATAACTTTTTCATAAGGGTATTTTATGTTTTCTTTATGAATTAAGGTCGTAAACCTATCTAAAATATATATATCTGGCAACTTTTTTTTACCAAATAAATTTAGTTTGACAAATTACGCATTAATACGCTATACTTCATTCTTTCTTCTCGCTTTTAACCATCTCTCTGGCAAATTTTGATCACAAGCCAGTTCGTAATCCTTGCGAGTACATGGTAATAACGTTTGTTGTTTTAGTTTATTATTAACATTTGAAAGAAAAGGCAACTCTATCCACCATCGTCCAGTTTTATTAGACTTATAGAATGTTAAAACCTCATCTTCAATGGGTACACGATACTTTAAATAACCATTTTCTACATTAACAGGATGCTCTCCTGCTCTATAATTATAACCTTCTATAAAGTACCAAATCATTTCTGCAATAAGTTGCGAGCCTGTTAAACTGGCATCAATTGGAATTTCAAATATCCCAAACACTTGTGTTCTATCGCTTATACCTGCATATCTCGATAAACTACAAATTTGCTTGCCGTTAAGCCCGTTTGGATTCGCTTTCGCGAAAGCAGTATCACCAGCCTTAACCACAGCCATATCTATACCAACCACGTCTGCATCGCGCATTACTGGCTCAGCCAATTTTATATCTTCATCAAGAACACCTAATCGAGTAGCATCAAAATACATGCGCTCTAAAAGCTCTATTTCATCTTGACTGTTAAAATATGTCTGAAAGCCCAAATTGCTATAATTAAATAAATTATACGGTTGGTCTGCTACCATCTTCCCAACATAACTTCTAGAACTTATAGGTAATTCAATATCACCAATATCAAATCTACAATCAACGTTAACCACATTAATCATGTATTTAATATCATCAAAGGCTCTATATATAGGATACATTAAATCCTGGCTACCACCTAAATAAATTGGAATTATTTTCTTTGATAATAACTCTGCTGTTAATTGCTGTAAGACATAATAGGTATCCTCTACTCTATCACCTGGGTGAACATCACCCATATCCACAATATTTAATAGCCAGTTACCTGGAAATAGCTCATAGAATTGTTTTCTAGCCTGATCAACATTTTTAATCTGCAATAAGGCATTTTCATCACGACGATTCTCTAAAACACCTACTAGCACCATCTGAACACCTTTTAATTGTGGTAGCCCAGTATGCGCGGTATGTATTTTAATGACGTTACCTATTGCATGCTGTGGTTGCAACATTGCATGAGCTTGCACTTCATCACTAACTGGTTTTAGAAACTCAAATGCCATTGAAAATTACTTCTTTGTCGTTTTTTTCTTTGCTGCTGGCTTCTTTTTTGCTGCTGGCTTTTTCTTTGCGGCCGCTTTTTTCTTAGGAGCTTTCTTTGCCACTAATTCTATTGCCTTCTCTAAAGTAATAGAGAGCGGATCAATAGTTTTGGCTAACTCAACTTTAATTTTACCTTTAATAACGTTGTGCCTTCCCCATCTAGCCTTTTCAATTCTTATACCTTCATCTTCCCAATTAACGATAAGTTTATCCTTTTCTTTCTGAATTTTATCTTTGATCAATTGCTCAATATCATCATTTGAAAGGTTATCAAAATCGTACTTCTTATTTACTGATATAAACATTCCAGCCCATTTAATGAATGGTCCAAAACGACCAACACCTTTTGTCACTGGTTGTTCTTCAAACATATAAATAGGCGCATCAGCTTTTTCCTTTTGTTGTATTAACTCTGCAGCTCTTTCAAAAGTAAGTGTCATAGGATCATCTCCATCTTCAAGAGAGACAAAAGTTTTCTCATTGAATTTTACATAAGGACCAAAACGTCCTTGATTCACCTCAACTGGGAAACCATTATATTCTCCAACCGTCCTAGGCAGTTTAAATAAATCCAATACCTCTTCTAACGTAATGGTATTTAATGATTGTGACGGTAACAAACTTGCAAATTGCGGCTTCTCTTCATCTTCTACCGTTCCTATTTGAGCCATAGCACCAAAACGTCCTAAACGCACACTAATCGGCTTTCCTGTTTTAGCATCTGTACCCAATACTCGCTCTCCAACTTCGCGCTCAGCATTTTCCGCAACATCCTTTACCGTAGGATGAAAATCTTTATAGAAGTGATTCATCATATCTGTCCACTCCTCTTTACCTTCTGCTATGTTATCAAAAGACTCTTCTACTTTTGCTGTGAAATTATAGTCTAATACATTACTAAAATGCTCAACAAGAAAATCATTTACAACTCGACCAACGTCTGTAGGTATTAATTTCCCTTTATCAGATCCTGTTTTCTCCGTAAGTTCTTTTTCCTTAATATCATCTTTAGATAGGGTTAATTGAACATAAGATCGCTCTTCACCTAAAGACACACCTTTCTCGATATACTTTCTATTTTGAATAGTGGTGATAGTAGGAGCATAAGTAGAAGGTCTACCTATACCTAACTCTTCTAACTGCTTTACTAAAGAAGCCTCTGTAAATCGATATGGTGGTCTAGTGAAGCGCTCTGTAGCAGTGATTTTTTTATTTAATAAATCTTGCCCTATCGATAGTGCAGGCAATAACCCTTGTTGTTCTAAGTCTTCATCATCTGTACTCTCTAAATACACTTTCAAGAAACCTTCAAACTTTACAATCTCACCACTAGCAGTAAAATTCTTATCATGAGTGTTTGCACTTATAGATACGTTAGTACGTTCAAGCTTTGCATCGCTCATCTGGCTCGCTATAGCACGCTTCCATATTAACTCATAAAGTCGTGTCTGATCTTTATCTAATCCCGCACTATGAACTGCAAAATCTGTAGGTCTAATAGCTTCGTGAGCCTCCTGAGCACCTTTAGACTTTCCTTTATAGTTGCGCTCTTTATGAAACTTTGTACCATAAGCACTTTCAATTTCTGCCTGAGCACCTTTTTTTGCCTCATTACTTAAATTCACAGAATCTGTTCTCATGTAAGTAATTAAACCAGCCTCATACAATCGTTGCGCAAGTTGCATTGTACGACTTACGTTAAAAAACAACTTACGAGAAGCCTCTTGCTGCAAGGTGGATGTTGTAAATGGCGGTGCCGGACTTTTAGTAGCAGGTTTTTTAATTAAATCTGCAACCTCAAATTGCGCTCCTTTATTTAATTCAAGAAAGCTTTGAGCTTCTTTAAGAGAATTTAAATTCCCTGGTAGTTTTGCTTTTAAAAGACTTCCGTCCTTAGTATTGAAATCGGCATCGATTCTAAAAAAATTATCACTTTTAAAATTGATTATTTCGTTTTCGCGCTCTACAATTAGACGCACCGCAACAGACTGTACACGACCAGCACTAGCTCCACCTTTTACTTTCCTCCATAAAATCGGAGATATTTCATAACCTACAATACGGTCTAAAATCCTACGTGCTTGTTGGGCATTCACTAAATCATAATCGATTTGACGAGGATTTTCAATAGCTTTTTGAATCGCACTTTTTGTGATAGCGTTAAAAACAATACGCTTAGTCTTATCTTTTTTAAGATCCAATTGCTCTGCAAGATGCCATGCAATGGCCTCTCCTTCTCGATCCTCATCACTCGCTAGCCATACCATTTCTGATTCGGCAGCCATTTTCTTAAGTTTCTTGACCAGATCTTTCTTATCTGAACTAACTATATATTTAGGAGTAAAATCATCATCTACATCAACACCTAACTCTTTTGCAGGAAGATCAGCTATGTGACCAAAACTGGATGCTACTTTATAGTCTTTACCTAAGAATTTTTCTATGGTCTTTGCCTTTGCCGGCGACTCTACAATTACAAGATTCTTTGCCATTCAGATTTGAATTTTTGGAATGCAAAGGTATGTGTATTTTTTTTTAGTTCTGCAAAAGTCTAATTCCCAATCATTTAAAACACATCGCAAACACTCAATGTGTTCACTATCGGTAGGTTATATAATAAGGACGATAATACACTATACATTTTAATAACCTAACACAGATTATGAATAGCGTGATTGACTAAGTGGTTCACGCTTTCGCGAAAGCAAAATTTAAAAAGCAATTGTATGACAATATGTCACAAAACAAGTAAAATTAGTATCTTTGCACGCTTATTAATGAGGTAACGTAGATGGAAAAGATTATAGAAGAAGAAAAACAAGGTACGACGATACAATTGGAAAACAATGGTAAGAATAGTCGTAAACTATATATAGAAAGCTATGGCTGTCAAATGAATTTTTCAGATTCTGAGATTGTAGCTTCTATTCTTGCAAAAGAAGGTTTTAACACCACTAATGTACTTGAAGAAGCTGACCTAGTTCTAGTAAACACATGTTCTATTAGAGATAAGGCAGAGCAAACAGTGCGTAAACGCTTAGAAAAATACAATCGAGTAAAAGAAAGACAAAACCCTAATATGAAAGTAGGTGTTCTAGGCTGTATGGCAGAACGTCTAAAGTCAAAATTCTTAGAGGAAGAAAAGATTGTAGATATGGTTGTAGGACCTGATGCATATAAAGATTTACCTAATCTAGTCGCTGAAATTGATGAAGGACGAGATGCCGTAAATGTAATTCTATCTAAGGAAGAGACTTATGGTGACATTGCACCAGTTAGACTTAACAGCAATGGTGTGACTGCATTTGTGTCTATAACACGTGGTTGTGATAATATGTGTACTTTTTGTGTCGTCCCGTTTACTCGTGGTAGAGAACGCAGTCGTGATCCACAAAGTATTCTAGAAGAAATTAACGATTTAATCAAAAATGGTTTTAAAGAAGTTACCTTATTAGGACAAAATGTAGATTCTTACCTATGGTATGGAGGCGGATTAAAAAAAGATTTTTCAAAAGCAACACCTATGGCTCAAGCTACAGCTGTTGATTTTGCTCAATTATTAAATCAAGTAGCGACCGCATATCCTAATTTAAGAGTTCGTTTTGCAACAAGCAATCCACAAGATATCAGTGACGATGTTTTACATGCTATATCAAAGCACAGGAACATTTGTAACTATATTCATTTACCCGTTCAATCTGGAAGTGATCGTATTTTAAAAGAGATGAATCGTCTACATACTCGTGAAGAATACATGAGACTTATAGATAGAGTACATGCTATTATACCTGAATGCGCTGTATCACAAGACATGATCACAGGTTTCCCTACAGAAACAGAAAAAGATCATCAAGACACATTGAGCTTAATGGAATATGTAAAGTATGATTACGGATTCATGTTTGCATATTCAGAACGACCAGGAACCATGGCTGCTCGTAAAATGGAAGATGATGTTCCTGAAGAGGTAAAAAGCAGACGCCTAAATGAAATTATCGCAGTACAAAGAAGGACTGGATTAGAAAGAGCTCAATACTTTATAGGTAAAACAGTAGAATGTCTTATTGAAAAGGAGTCTAAAAAATCCGACACACAATGGGCAGGTCGTAATTCTCAAAATTATGTTGCCGTATTCCCTAAGGAAAACTACAAAGTAGGTGATTTTGTCAACGTTAAAATTACAGATTGTACAAGCGCAACATTAATAGGTGAAGCTATAGGCTACTCAGATATGAAAGGCCCATTAACTATTGATACTGAGTAATTATGGAAAGTGTACAATCAATTAAACAGCGTTTTGAACTTATAGGAAACGATCCAGGATTTAATCGTGCGATTGAAAAAGCGATTCAAGTAGCTCCTACAGACATATCTGTACTAGTTACTGGAGAAAGTGGTGTAGGTAAAGAAAGTATACCTAAAATTATACACGCTCAATCTCATCGTAAACACGGTAAATATATTGCTGTTAACTGTGGTGCTATCCCAGAAGGAACGATTGATTCAGAACTTTTTGGTCATGAAAAAGGTGCGTTCACAGGAGCAACATCTACTAGATCTGGATATTTTGAAGTTGCAGATGGAGGAACTATCTTTTTAGACGAGGTAGGTGAACTACCACTTCCTACGCAGGTACGTTTACTGCGTGTTCTTGAGAATGGTGAGTTTTTAAAGGTTGGGTCATCAGCGACTCAAAAAACAGATGTTCGTATAGTAGCAGCAACTAATGTGCGCATGACTGATGCTATCGAGAAAGGAAAATTTAGAGAAGATCTTTTTTATAGATTAAGTACAGTGGATATTAACCTGCCACCATTAAGAGAAAGAAAAGGAGACATACACTTACTCTTCCGCAAGTTTGCATCAGACTTTGCAATGAAATATAAAATGCCTACACTTAGATTAGACGAAGGCGCAATTTCACTATTAGAAAGTTATCGATGGAGCGGTAATATTAGACAATTACGCAACATAGCAGAACAAATTAGCGTTCTAGAAAAAGAACGCAATATTAACGCAGCTGTTTTACGTAATTATCTACCAGACGCTGGGAAAAACTTACCTGCAGTAATAGGTTCTGATAAGAAAAGTGACAGCGACTTTGCTAATGAGCGCGAGATTCTTTACAAGGTTCTTTTTGACATGAAAAATGATTTAAATGACCTAAAAAAATTAACTAATGAATTAATGGTTAAAGGTGACATTAATGATGTCCAAGAAGAAAACAAAAGCCTGATAAAGCGCATTTACGGTGAGGATACAAAAGGAGACGACTATGAAGATGTTATTGATCAAGCATATGAAGTCACGCAAGTAGACACACCATCGTTTGACGCACAACCACAGTCTAACTTTGTAGAGCCGGTAGCACAAAATGACCGTTATGACTTTGCACAAGAAGTACAAGAAGAAGAATCTCTATCTTTAATGGATAAAGAAATAGAATTAATAAAAAAATCGCTGGAACGTCATAAAGGTAAACGTAAAGCTGCTGCAGATGACCTAGGTATTTCTGAACGCACACTTTATCGTAAAATCAAGCAATATGATTTATAAAACCCTAAGAGCATTATTAAGCTTGACACTATTGTTAAGTATTACTTCATGTGGTTTTGGCTACAGTTTATCAGGCGTATCAATACCTGATAATATCAAAACATATCAAGTTGATTTTTTTCAAAATCAAGCAGCATATGTAGAACCTGGTATTGAGAGGACATTTACACTAGAACTACAGGATCTTATATTAAACCAGAGTAGTCTAGATCTAGTTAATAAAAATGGAGATTATGTTTATCAAGGAGAAATCACTCGATTCTACATCGCTCCTATGACAGCAACCGCCAGCAATACAGCATCTCAAAACCGTGTTACCATTGAAGTAAATTTAAGATTTACAAACACTAAAGATGACGAAGCTAGCTTTGAAAAAAAATACAGCTTTTTCTATGATTATGCAGCGACAACACAACTTCAAGGAGCTGCTTTAGATACCGCATTAGAAATTATCTTTGACCAAATAACGCAAGATATTTTTGCAGACACACTTGCGCAATGGTAGATAAATATTCTCGCATTAATGAATTGCTCAACAAACCTCATGAAATGATGGTAGATGACCTTTCTATACTTGAAAACACAATTAAAAAATTTCCATGGTTTCAGGCGGCGCGCAGTGTACATCTTAAAGGTTTACATAACGAGAGTAGTCCATTATATAATAAAGAATTACAAATCACAGCCACACACACCGCAGATAGAGGTGTGTTATTTGATTTTATAACGTCTCCTATTTTTGTTCAAAATAGAATCAGTGAGCATATTAAAAATCAACAAGATTACTTAAAAGAAATACCTGTAGATATAGAGTCGATTCATATTAAGGAAGAAGATTTTAATAGTAGTGTAGATTTCAAAAACACGCTTGATAAAGATTTATTTGAAAGACCTACAAATACTACGAGCATCGTCGATGAGCCACTTAAATTTAATCAAAGTGAATCATACAGTTTTGCAGAATGGTTAAAATTGACTTCTTTAAAACCAATTAACAGAAAAATAGAGGTTACTAATAAAACCTCAAATGATGATACCGAGATTGCACCAGTAGTGGATGCCGAAAAAGCAAAAAAAATGGCTATCATTGATCAATTCCTAGCAGAGAAACCTAAAATAAAACCTAGAAAGGATAAAGTTTCTAGTACAAATATTGCAGATTTACAAACACCATCAGACCAGTTGATGACTGAAACTCTAGCACAAGTTTATCTTGCGCAAAACAACTATCCTAAAGCTATTCAAGCTTATCAGGTTTTAGTTTTGCAGCATCCAGAAAAAAGTGGTTTCTTTGCAGACCGAATTCGTGAAATTAAGAATTTACAAAGCAATATATAAATGAGCACATTATTTTATCTTTTCTTAGGATTAATCGTTGTTGTAGCCTTTTTACTCATAGTAGTAGTAATGGTTCAAAATCCTAAAGGTGGCGGACTTTCATCAAGTTTTGGTGGTGGTGGCACTCAACAATTAGGTGGTGTAAAAAAAACAGGAGACTTTTTGGATAAAAGTACTTGGGTTCTTTCTACGTTACTATTAGTATTAATCCTAGCTGCAAGTTCTGTATTAATTACAGAAAAAACATCTGCAAATAGAGATATTATAGACACTAATAATGTTGAAACACCTGCTGCAAATCCAGTTCCGACAACTACAGATGACACAGCAACTCCGTTAGATGGAGAATAGTCATTACGACATTTCAATACTGACAAAATATCCAACCATACCGGTTGGATATTTTTTTTTATGATGTTTTGTCATGCTATTTTAAATGGCATACTTATGGAACGTTGCAGTTCAAATTAAATCAATTAAAATTCTAATATAATGGCATTAAAAATTCAACCTTTATCAGACAGAGTGCTCATCGAGCCTATGGCAGCTGAACAAAAAACAGCATCTGGCCTTTACATTCCTGACACTGCAAAAGAAAAACCTCAACAAGGAAAAGTTGTAGCAGTAGGAAAAGGAAAGAAGGATTATGACATGACCGTTAAAGTAGGAGATACTGTACTTTACGGTAAGTATAGCGGTACAGAGCTTAAACTAGATGGCGCTGAGTATTTGATGATGCGAGAAGACGATATTTTAGCGATCGTTTAATCTATCGAATACGCTTTCGCGAAAGCGAAACACACAACTCATTACATTTTTCAAATTAGAATACTAATTAAAAAATTAGAGTGCTGTATGAGCACTCCACAAAACAACACAAAATGGCAAAAGAAATAAAATTTGATTTAGAAGCGAGAGACGGCATTAAAAGAGGTGTTGATGCTCTAGCAAATGCAGTTAAAGTAACATTAGGACCTAAAGGTCGTAACGTGATTATAGGGAAATCTTTTGGAGCACCAGTAGTAACTAAAGATGGTGTATCCGTAGCAAAAGAAATTGAGCTTGTAGATGAATTAGAGAACATGGGTGCTCAAATGGTAAAAGAAGTAGCATCTAGAACAAATGACCTAGCTGGTGATGGTACTACTACCGCTACTGTGCTAGCTCAAGCAATTGTAAAAGAAGGTTTAAAAAACGTTGCTGCTGGTGCTAATCCTATGGATCTGAAACGTGGAATCGACAAAGCTGTTGAAGCTATTACTGCTGATCTAGATAAACAATCTAAAAAAGTAGGTGATTCTAGCGAGATGATTAAACAAGTTGCATCGATATCTGCAAATAACGATGATGTCGTTGGTGATTTAATTGCAAAAGCCTTCGGTAAAGTAGGTAAAGAAGGTGTTATCACTGTTGAGGAAGCTAAAGGAACTGAAACGTATGTAGATGTTGTAGAAGGTATGCAGTTCGACCGTGGTTATCTTTCACCGTACTTTGTTACCAACTCAGAAAAAATGACTACTGAGTTAGACAACCCTTATATTTTATTGTTTGATAAGAAGATTTCAACGATGAAAGAATTAATGCCTGTTCTAGAGCCTGTAGCTCAAACAGGGAAACCACTTCTTATCATTGCAGAAGATGTAGACGGAGAAGCTCTAGCAACATTAGTTGTAAATAAATTGAGAGGTTCACTTAAAATTGCAGCTGTAAAAGCACCAGGTTTTGGAGACCGTAGAAAAGCGATGTTAGAGGATATTGCTATTTTAACTGGCGGTACTGTAATCTCTGAAGAAAGAGGATTCACTCTAGAAAACACAACTCTTGAAATGCTTGGTACTGCTGAAAAGGTCGATATCAATAAGGACAATACCACAGTTGTAAATGGTAGTGGAAAAGCTGCTGATATTAAATCTCGTGTAGGACAAATTAAGTCTCAAATAGAGAATACAACATCTGATTATGACAAAGAAAAACTTCAAGAACGTCTAGCAAAACTAGCTGGTGGAGTTGCTGTTCTATACGTAGGTGCAGCAAGTGAAGTTGAAATGAAAGAAAAGAAAGATCGCGTAGATGATGCTCTACATGCTACACGTGCAGCTGTAGAAGAAGGTATTGTTGCTGGTGGTGGTGTTGCTTTAGTACGTGCTAAAGCTGTACTGACTAAAATAAAGGCAAACAATTCTGATGAGGAAACAGGTATTTCTATTGTTGCTAGAGCTATTGAAGCTCCACTAAGAACAATCGTAGAAAATGCTGGTGGTGAAGGAAGCGTTGTGATATCTAAGATCCTAGAATCAAAAGGAAGCCAAGGTTATGACGCAAAAAACGACACCTATGTTGATATGTTAAAAGCAGGAATTATTGACCCTAAAAAAGTAACACGTGTTGCTCTAGAAAACGCAGCTTCTGTGTCTGGAATGATTCTTACTACTGAGTGCGCTCTAGTAGAAATTAAAGAAGAAAATGCTGGAGGAGGAATGCCAGCTGGTATGCCAGGCGGCATGGGTGGAATGATGTAAAATCATTTCATAGATATTTAAAAAGCCATCTCTTTTGAGATGGCTTTTTTTTATTTTCTATTTTAAATAGTTGTTAACGCTACATTAAGATTTTATTATACCGATAGACAATATCTTGTAGCCACCAAAAATCTATAATGATGCGTATAATAAAACTATTGACGTTACTCGTTTTTGCTGCTACTATAACTACTGGTTGTGGTTCACAAAAATCAAGTAAGAAATCAGCAACTGCAGGAGCTGAGAAGAAAAAACCTAAAAAAGGTGGTATCCAACCTTACACCAAGGTAATTACTAAGGGTGCTAAAAGTGATGAAGGACTATTCACCGTTCACCAAGTAGAAGATAAGTACTTCTATGAAATACCTGACAGTCTTTTTAATAGAGAGATGTTAATGGTAACTCGTATTGCAAAAACAGCATCTGGACTTGGCTTCGGTGGTGGAAAGCAAAATACAGAAACATTAAGATGGCAACGTAAAAATGACAACGTTCTTTTAAGAGTAGTATCTCATCAAGTAGTAGCTGCAGACTCTTTACCTGTAAGTATGGCTGTAGAAAATTCAAATTTTGAACCTATCCTCTACTCTTTTCCTATACAGGCTATTAAAAAAGATAGCATTAATAACAATGTTGTGATTGATGTAACGGACTTCTTCAGTAAAGATGTACCGTCTATAGGGTTCCCGAAAAGATCACGTACTAGATATAAAGCCACACGTTTAGACGAGAAACGTTCATATATTGATACTTTAAGATCATATCCTCTAAATATAGAATCTAGACATGTAAAAACGTATCTAGCTAGCTCTCCACCGTCTAACAGCAGTACTGGATCAATCTCTTTAGAAATGAGTAATTCGATGATATTACTCCCTAAAGAACCTATGAAACGACGTTACTTTGACCAGCGTGTAGGATGGTTTGCTAGAGGACAACAAGACTATGGACTAGATGCTCAAGAAACTAAAACAGTACGCTATTTAGACCGATGGAGACTAGAAGTTAAAGACGAGGACATCGCAAAATTTAAAGCGGGCGAACTTGTGGAACCTAAAAAACAAATTGTTTATTATATCGACCCTGCAACGCCACAACAATGGAGAAAATATATCAAACAAGGTATTGAAGATTGGCAAGTCGCATTTGAAGCTGCTGGCTTTAAAAATGCAATCATCGCTGCAGACGCTCCTACTAAAGAGGAAGATCCAGATTGGAGTCCAGAAGATGTACGTTATTCTGTGGTAAGATACCTAGCCTCTCCAATTCCTAACGCAAATGGTCCTCACGTATCAGATCCACGTAGTGGTGAAATCCTTGAGTCAGATATTAATTGGTATCACAACGTTATGACTTTACTTAGAAACTGGTTCTTTGTACAAACAGCAGCTATCAACCCAGATGCTCAATCTACAGAATTTGATGAAGCTGTTATGGGACGTCTCATTAGATTTGTAAGCTCTCACGAGGTAGGACACACATTAGGATTACCTCACAATATGGGTAGTTCAATTGCCTATAACGTAGAAGACTTAAGAGACCCAGAATTCACTAAAAAGTTCGGTACAGCTCCTTCTATTATGGATTATGCACGTTTTAATTACATCGCTCAACCTGGCGATGGTGACGTTGCCCTTATGCCTAATATAGGACCTTATGATAAATACTCTATTGCATGGGGTTATAAACCTATATTGGATAAAACAGCTCTTGAAGAGAAAACTATCCTAGATCAATGGATTCTAGAAAAAGCAGGTGATCCAGTATATCGTTTTGGACGTCAACAATTTGGTGTTGTAGACCACACTAGCCAGACTGAAGACTTAGGTGATGACTCAATGAGAGCAAGCACTTATGGAATTAAAAACCTTCAAAGAATCATTCCTAATTTAGGGAAATGGACAGGTAAAGAAGGTGAGAATTTTGATAACCTAGAGACTATGTATGGTCAGGTATTAGGACAGTACAATAGATATATGGGACATGTAACAGGTAATATTGGTGGAGTAAAAGAAACCTATAAAGCATATGGTCAGGAAGGTGCCGTTTACGAGCATGCCTCTAGAGATAAGCAAACAAGAGCTATGCAGTTCTTACAGAAGGAATTGTTCAGCACACCTGAATGGTTAATAGATCAAGACATCTTTAATAAATTTGAGTCTGATGGTGCTATTGAACGTATACGTAGCACACAAGTTCGTACTTTAAACAACTTACTAGACTTTGGACGCATGGCGCGTCTAATGGAAAATGAGGAGGTTAATGGCACCAGTGCTTATGGGCTTCTGGAAATGATGCAAGATTTAAGAAAAGGAATTTTTAGCGAGCTTTCTAAAGGTCAGACAATTGATAGGTACCGTCGTAATTTACAACGTGCTTATGTGGAGCGTCTAGAATTTATTATGAATAATGAACAGCCTAGAAGTCGTTTTGGTGGTAGTTCTATAGATGTTGAACAAAGTGATATACGTCCAATTGTACGTGCAGAATTAAAGCAGTTAAGATCAGATGCAAAAAGAAGCATAGGCCGCACAAGAGACCAACTTTCTAAAATACATTTAGAAGATTTAGTGGAACGTATTGATTTAATTTTAGACCCTAAGTAAAAGTTTTATTTACGCTTTCGCGAAAGCGTGTAAAACTATATTCATTTATAAAGAACTGCCTTCTCAATTGAAGGCAGTTTTTTTTATTGATGATTTATAAAAGTTTATATTGCACATATGAATACTCTACTCTACATCGATGCAGGTTTAGGAATGATGATTGCTCAAGCAGCAATAGCTGCATTTGCAGGATTTGTTCTTTTTTATAAAACTTTAATTATAAAGATTAAGGGCTGGCTGGGAATCACTAGTAAAACGGATGAGTCAAGTTTTGACGATATGTATGATGAAAAAGATTTAAAAGATTAATAATGCTCAGGCATCCGGCTTCATATCGTGATCCTTCTGGTTATATTTTTAAGCAAGAAGGTGAATATTTAAGACATATCAATCAACCATATTTTATTGAGTATAATACTATCAAAAACAGTGGTATATACGAACAATTATGGAATAAAAACTGGTTAATCAAGCATGAGGAGATAAGTGTTTCTGAAGATAAAATAATTCTAAGACCGGATCAATTAGATTTCATCACCTATCCTTATGAGTGGTCATTTACTGCATATAAGCATGCCGCACAACTTACCTTGCGTATTCAACTATTCTTACTTGAAAATGGTTTTTCACTTAAGGACGCTAGTGCTTTCAACATCACATTTCATAAAGGAAAAGCTATATTCATAGACACTCTAAGTATTGAAAGATACCGCGATAACGAGCCATGGAAAGGTTTAAAACAATTTAACGAGCACTTTTTTGCTCCATTGTTACTCGCTCAAAGACACGGCAGTTATTACCTTAAGTCTTTACAGCATCGTATCAATGGCTTCCCGTTAGATGAGGCCTCTAAACTATTATCATGGAAATCTAAATTGAGTCCGACGATTTATTCTCATATTCATTTTTTAGGTAAACAGAAAAATGAAACTATAGGTCAAGCGTCTAATGACTCAAAAAGCAAAGGGCTAGACAAAGTTTCACAAATTAAAATGCTAAAGACTCTAGAGATGCATATCTCTAAGATGAGCCTACAAGAAAACACAGAATGGAGTGCCTATTATGACCAAACTAATTATGATGAGCAGGCCTTTAATCTCAAAAAGGAATTTATACAAAAATGGACTGCTGATATAAACGCAAAAAGAGTTGTGGATCTAGGTGGAAATGACGGTACCTTTAGTAAGGTGGCGTTGACTAATGCTAATCAGGTAATTGTTTGCGATATCGATCAGAGTGCTATTAATGACTGTTACACAAATAGCATTAAACATAAAGAGTTTAATATCATCCCTATTGTATCCGATTTAATGCAGCCTGCAGCAAGTATAGGATTCCATAATCAGGAACGAGATTCTTTTATTACTCGCATACAAGACTACGGTTCAGATTTAAGTATGGCGTTAGCTCTAATACATCATATGACTCTATCTGGCAATGTACCATTCGAAATGAGTGCTTTATTTTTCAAATCCTTGAGCCCTTATTTAATTATTGAGTTTCCTGAAAGAGAAGATAGTTGGGTGCAGTTTATTTTAAATAGCAAAAGAGATGCTAAAGACTTGTTTGACTATTACAATTTGGTAAATTTTGAAGAAGCTTATAATAAACACTTTTCTATAATTAAAAAAGAAGCTATTAAAGGGACACATCGCACACTCTTTTTAATGAAAAGAAATGAAAGATAAGATCATTTCCTATCTTAACAATAATAAGCACTACTGGTGGACGGTAGGTTTATTACCTGGCATGTATGCTATCACCTATTTATACACTAACAATTATACATTAGTCAATTCTTGGACTCAATTATTGTACCTAGTTTTAAGTATGATCATTGCACCTAGCGCACTGATGATACTTATGAGTTTTGTATTAAAGAATAAAAGCGATAGAATTAAGAATGTCTTTTATTCAAGTAGTCTAATTATCTTAACAGCTATCTCCTTATCTCTGGTAATTTATTTAGGATGGAGATGGAAAGCGCTAATTCTAGTAGCTATAATTGCTATTATAGTGAGTTGGTTTTTAGGTAAACATTATAAAAAAGGAGTATTAATTTTATTCTTGATGTGTTTACTAGGGATTTTACAACTCTCATTTTATCTTTTCACATCTATCTACACTTACGAGAATTGGATTAAAGAAAGTCCTTTCGTGAATATTGAGTTTCAGATAAAACCTAATATCTACTATATTCAACCTGACGGATACGCTAATAAGCCTTCCTTAACTAATGATAATTACCACTTTGACAATAGTCGCTTTTATAGTGACATGATCTCAAAAGGATTTAATTTTAATCATCAATACCGCAGTAATTATCCATCAACACTTACTTCAAACGCAACTCTATTTACAGGGCAACATCATTTTTACGACAGTGAAAATTTCAATAATGAGCTTTTTAATGCGAGACAAATTATAATGGGTAAAAACCCTGTTTTAGAAACTTTTAAAGAGAATGGCTATAGAACAACAGCAATTTTACAACACAGATATTTATTACTTAACCATCCAGACATTTATTATGACCGTATAAATATCAACGAAAATGAATTGTCAATTTTACCTGATTACCAACTAGACAAAGATTACTTTAATGATTTAAAACTTGCTATTAGTACCGCAGATAACAAACCTCAGTTTTATTTTATTGAAATTCTAGAACCAGGACATATCACTGGAGTTAAAGCTAAGAACACCTCTGCGATAAAAGAACGTAATCAATATATAGATAATTTAAAAAGCATTAACACTACTCTTCAAGACATTGTAGACTATATAACCTCTCAAGATCCAGAAGGCATCATCATAATGGCTGCAGACCACGGTGGCTTTGTAGGATATAATTACACCGGTGAAAGCTATTCATATTTAACAGATGACATAGCGTTACATCAAGCAATATTCGGCGCTTTACTGACCATAAAAGCTCCTGCTGAATTTCAATCACATCAAAAAAAAATTAAAAGTAGTATCAGTCTATTCCCTAATCTGTTCAACTACCTTTCTCAGGATTCAATATCAAAAAACAAATTAGACAATAGTAGTTATCAATTAATTAAAAGTGGCACACAAAGTGGTATTTATAGATATTATGATGAAAATGGAATCCCTGTCACAGAAAAACTATAGTAAAACGCTTATCGTTTTACTATTAATATTAACCGGCTTATTATCCCAAGCACAGTCTTGTGTTTGCTATCAAAATCATTTTTTGAATGATTATAAAGAAGCTGATTTTATAGCACAAGTCACAGTGACTAACGTGGAATCTGACTTTAGACTAGAGAACGAAGATTTGATTGAATTTGACACATCGATAATATTTAAGGGTTCAGAATCAAAATCATTATTTATACAACAAGAAGTGGGGAATAGCAGTGATAATTCTAAATGCAGACTGTTCTTAAAACCAGGTGATGAACTTATCGTTTTTGCTCAATTAGTTAATGGAGCAATAATCACTACACCATGTCATAGAAATAGTTTTATTTATAAAGATGATCCTAAATTCTTGCTAGAAAACAAGAATCTAATAGGCACACTTAATACGCTTTCTTTATTCAATGAACAAATTGAAGCATCTTCTATTAATTGTTCCTCACTTGAAAATGATACAGATGTAATTAATAAAGTTGGCAAACTAAATCTAGCAGAATCGGATGCCTATTTTGGACTTTATAACATAAAATTCACTGAAGACAATTCCATCAGTTATGTAGGTGTAATATCACCCTTTAATAAAGAAATTGATAAAAAAATAAGAATAATGCTTATTAAAAAGGAATGGGAAGAATGTGCTCTTAATGAGAATAGAGAATTACTCGTTGCATATTTTTATCATCCTGCCTCAACATATAGAAAAGAATATTTAAGCACATACTAGACAAGTTTGTTTCCTTTAGTCTTTAAGAAGTAAAAACCAGCCACCAATATGAATAATAAAATGGGCTGTATTAAAAAACGACGGATATAAAATAATGCCATTTTCATAAAACTAGAATCTGCATCTATAAGTAAAGTAAAAGCAACCATTAATATAATGTAAGCAAACAAATACACCCATAACGCTGCATGGATATAACTTTCTCTTTTGTACAAAAACCATATGATCCATAGAGAAAGCACCATATTCAGTAGATATCTTAAGCTAGTACCAGCAATTAATTTCCACACGTTTAATTTGGGAAGGTCGTATAATTGAAAATCTGAATGAAAATAATCATATAAAGGATCGTTAAATAAAGGCACCTCATACAACCGTATGAGTAATAAGGAGGTAATCAAAACCATTATCACAATTGATGAAAAAAACCTTGAGATAATCATATATGTTTTAGTTTTTTAACCCAAATCAACCAAAGTAAAATCACAGAACCGTAGATCACCGCTGGAAACAATATATCATGTGAAATATGATCATACTGTGGATACTTATTTTTAATAATAGCTAGGGCTACTAATCTGAATAGATTAACTATATAGATGAACGTAATACCGAAGAGTATGAAGAAAGCTGTTTTTTTCCACGCTTTCGCGAAAGCAAGAATAAAAGCAACAAATAATATCATTACACTTATTGCATTACAACCTTCTATCACTCGATAGACCACGGTTTTATTTAAATACATATAAACCGATGGATGATGCGGCACATTAGATATCTGGGCATCATAACCTATAGCGTTTAACAGCTGCTGGGTTTGATACGACACTTGAGAAGTCACAGGATCTGGATAGTTTGATGAATTATAATCCTGTTGTAAATACAGATAGTAAATTAAAGATAGAACGATATAAATAACGCCAAAAGTAGCCACAAACTTAAAAACCGGCACATAGGTACGTAGAGCGCTCATCATTAATTATTTTATGACAAAGTTAAATATTTAATCAAAGGCATGACTTAATTTTACCTTTTTAAAATACATCATGACACTAGACACATTAAAACCAAAAGTTACCGAAATCGTAAATCATCCAGACTTAACAGCCCAGCTTAAAATGCAAGGTGTATGTGATTTACTGCAGTCTAATATAGATTATTATGATTGGGTAGGTTTTTATATGGCTCATGACACCGAACCTACATTACACCTATGGTCTCAGGCGGGAGAACCTACAGACCATACAGTTATTCCTTTTGGGAAAGGAATATGTGGCCAAGTCGCTGTTTCGAACAAAAACTTTGTAGTAGATGATGTTAATGCACAGGATAACTATATAGCCTGTAGCATCCATGTAAAAAGTGAAGTTGTCATCCCATTATTTAAAGATGGGAAAAATATAGGTCAGATAGATATCGATAGTAACACGGTAAATGCTTTCTCTAATAAAGATGAATTATTTCTTGAATGGATCAACGAGCAAATAGCTAGTATTCTTTAATCCCCATTACAGTTTGCTGCCATTTCCAGGCACTAGCAAGAGCTTCTTGTAAGGTAAATTGTGATTTCCAACCTAGCACATTATTTGCCCTAGTAGTATCTGCATAAGCAGCAGTTACATCGCCATCTCTGCGATTTACAATTTTATAATTAAGGGATTGTCCAGTAACATTCTCAAATGCCTTAACCACTTCTAACACAGAAGACCCAGTTCCCGTTCCTATATTAAATGTTTCAAAGTTAGTAAGGACTTCACTATTGATTAACCTTTCTAAGGCAACAACATGCGCAATAGCTAGGTCCATAACGTGAATATAATCACGAACAGCTGTTCCATCAATTGTAGGATAGTCATTCCCAAAGATTGAGAGCTGTTCTCTTTGACCAATAGCTGTTTGAGTGATGTAAGGAACTAGGTTTTGAGGCGTTCCCAACGGCAATTCACCGATTAATCCAGAATGATGCGCCCCAATAGGATTAAAGTAACGCAAAGCAATCGCGCTTAATGAAGAATCGATTTTACAAACATCGGCAATAATCTCTTCCCCTACTTGCTTTGTATTACCATATGGAGATTCAGCAGGTTTTACTGGAGCAGACTCTGTAATAGGTAACACATCTGCCTGTCCATAAACAGTACATGAAGAACTAAATATAATATTGGGTTTAGATAATTTTTGAAGCTCTTGCAATAGATACACTAACGTATTCATATTGTTTTCATAATACAATAACGGATTCTGAACACTTTCACCAACAGCTTTAGAAGCGGCAAAATGTATCACTCCACTTATATCTTGATGATTTAGAAAAAAATCGCTTAACGCTTGTTTATTTCTTAAGTCCAGTTTTTCAAATTCGGGTTTCTTATTACAAATTGTATGAATCCCTTCTAACACACTGATCGATGAATTAGAAAGGTTATCAACTATAACGACCTCATAGTCTCTATTAAGCAACTCTACAACGACGTGTGAGCCTATAAAACCTAATCCACCAGTAACTAATATCTTCATGAATAAAAAATCTTCAGTAAAAATACATCTTTAGCTTTTTAAAAACGCCTAAAGTAGAAACCCTTTAAATTAAAAAAAGGCATAAAAAAAGGTCTTCATTTCTGAAGACCTTTTGTGGGCGCTAAGGGACAGACTTCGAACTTTTTGAAAGAAGACATAGAACTAATCATTTCAAAATCAAAAGGTATAGTATCTTGAATGATCCATTAAAAATAAGTTGATATGGTAAAAGGAAATTTCGTCCTAGAAATCATACCAAAAGCAACAGTTAAAGTTTTAGGGAAAAATAGGCAATCCATTTGTTTAGTGCAGAATTAAAAGACTGACGTTTTGAAAAGTTAAGAAAAAATAGCTTTTTCGGTTAAAAAGGCTATTTTTGAGTGTAGTTAAAAACTACTGTCGTTCTTTTAAATACAAGGCCTAATTAAAAATCACCTTATAGTTCGTATGGGATGCTCCTAAATAATAGACATGGAAGTGTGGATTCTGATAACTATCGCTACGGCTTCCAAGGCCAAGAGCGTGATGATGAAGTGAAGGGTGAAGGGAATAGTTATAATTACAAGTATAGGATGCATGATCCTAGATTAGGTAGGTTTTTTGCGGTGGATCCTTTGCAAGATAGTTTTCCATGGAACAGCCCTTATGCCTTTAGTGAAAATCGCCCTATTGATAAAATAGAATTAGAAGGTTTAGAGATTTTTGATCCCGATGCTAAACCTTCTGGTGTAACCAAACTAGAATTAGCAGTGGTGCCTCCAGGACTTACAGAGTCATATTATCGTAAAATGGCAGGTGATTATAGATTGATTCATGTTAGTTCTTCGACTGAGAATGGAGGAGATTATTGGAGAGCTAGAATTACCTTTGATGATGGTAGTTATCAAGATGATTATATTGTTGGACCTGATGCAGTTGATAATTTTATCATGAATTCTTCAACATATAGAAATATAGCTCATTTTGAAGATATGCCTTTTGATTCATCCACAATAGCACCAAATTTCAATTTTTCACAGACAGAGCAAAATTGGGCTTATAAAATGAAAAATAATGGAGTTTTAGGAGAATTTGCTTATAATATCGCAAACGATTTCTATCTTACAGCACAAGTATTTGACTTTGATTTATTAGGTCAAAATCACAAAAATCCGCTTACTGGATTGCCTGCGTTTTCCAATTTAGATCGAAGTCCTCATTATCATGCTCCAGTAGTTGAGTTTTCTACAACATTAGTACCATTGGCAGGGCAGACAAAATTAATTGGCTCGTTTAAAAGTTTAAATGCAATAGACTTTTTACAAAGATTTAAAGGAACACCTTTAGTAAGGCAACCACATGCTACTAGAGGAGCAATTAATAGAGCATACAATACGGCAGGCCAGTTTTTAGATAACAGATTAAATACTAGTAAAACATTTACTACATTATCAGGTACGGCTGCAGAATTTATCTCACAGGAATTAAGGAATAATCCAATTACTAAGGATGATCAAATTGAAGAATCTAACTCTGGAGGTTAAAAATAAATATCGAAATGCAAACAATTTTTGAAATCTTTATAAAACAGATTCTGTGTGTTTACACAGGAAGCTTTATTTTATTTTTATACTTTAAAATGAAAGGAAATAATATAACGTGGCTTGATGTGTTAAAGAAAAAAGATAATAAGGGTAACTTAGTTAATGAAAATAAATCTTTTTTCATTGGGGTCGTGTTTTGGATTCTTTTTATTGCCTTATTATCTGTTACATTAGGTTAAGATTCTGTCGCAACATCCACGTCGCACTGGGTGCATTGCAACCTACGAGGGTATTTTGAAATAGAATGTTCCTTATAAGGACATCTTTGATATTTAGGTAGTTAGAAATATTTAAAGGGAATTGAATATTTTAAAATATTCTTGTTGTTTTTTCCTTAATAGCTTGTATTTTTATGTCTTCGCGTAAGCGAGAAAATCGTTCTTTTAAATAGATTTTAGTGTAGTCCGTATGGGATGCTCCTAAATAATAGACATGGAAGTGTGGATTCTGATAGCTATCGCTACGGTTTCCAAGGCCAAGAGCGTGATGATGAAGTCAAGGGTGAAGGGAACTCCTATAACTATAAGTATAGGATGCATGATCCTAGGTTGGGGAGGTTCTTTGCAGTTGATCCTTTATTCAGGCAGTATTCTTATAACAGCCCTTATGCCTTTAGTGAGAATAGAGTGATTGATGGAGTTGAGTTAGAAGGTCTTGAGTTTACGGTTTCTAAACAACAGCGTGCAGGAACAGGTGCTGGTAGACCTGTAGAATATGACATTAAAGTCGAATATAGTCCTTTTATAAAAATGGGTGTGATAGAACAGTCCGTTGGAAACACACATGCTATGAATTTTGGTGGACAGACTGAAATACGACAGGTAAGCCCGTTTAATAAATTTACACAACTAATTGTTGGAGATGCTAGTTCTTTGACAGAAGAATATTATGGTGAAAATGTAAGCCAAGATATGATAATCAACGCTGCTTCTACTCGAGTTAAAAAGGAAGAAAATTTCTATAAAAACATTTCGGATAAACAAAATACAACTTCATATAAACTTACATCGAATTACACGTTTGAAGGTGAGGAATTTGAAGCTACAAAAGAGTATACTACAACTTCTGTTTTGAGTGAGTATTCTTTGAAAACGGTAATTTCAATTAGTGCAGAAAATATAGAATCACCTTTTATACAAGGTTTAAAAGAAGTCTTTGAAAGTAAAGGTTATGAAATAATACTTAATAAAGTAGATTTTTTAATGAGTCCACTTCAAGTCAATGATCCAAATAATATAAATGGTATAGAGGTGAATGTAAATGTATCATTAGCAGATCAAGAAATAGAGATATTAAAATCAACAAAAAAATTAATCTCTGTAGAGCATGTTAATAGCGGTACAATAATTGAATCAGATCAACATAATGAAAATCGTGAAGCTATAATAGAACAGCGTAAAGCTGATCGAAAAGAGAGATACGAAAAAAAAGAAAAAGATGAATAGTAGTATTAATTTGTTTAGTTTACCAATGCTGTTACTAATTTTTATTGGTATTACTGATTTAAGTATGAATGCTAAATATTTACCAGAGCAACCGCAAGATGAGTTCTGTGTTATTTTAGATGATTTAACTTTTGTAAATATTGATAAATATAAAGAGGTGGATTATGATTTTATCAAATCTATTACTACCGACCAATTTGATAAGATTAATCTTGCATTTGAAAAACCTAGTTTTGCTCAATTTCACCTTCTTAGTGATGATATAAAAATTAAGGAATCATTACGCGGGTATCTGGTGTTAATCAAATTTCCAATAGGCTCTAGTCAATATAAAACGCATAATAAGGTAAATTTAATTTTAACAGATGAAAAAGGTCTTTTCTTGAATCAACAAACTGTTTATCAGGATTATGATTTAAATGGTTCTTTTATTGGGTTAACTTCGAGAATATTAAATAACCAGATACAAACAGCTAAGCTTAGTAACAATACGTATTCGTATTATAAAATAGATCAAGAAGGTTTTTTTAATGAAACAGAACCATTTGAGAGCTTTACAGTCAAAAACCGTTCTTATATCAATCATATAGATTCTAGTTTTCTTAATAAACATGATTTAATCCTATTTCCTTCAATTTTTATTACGAGTGATGAGAACAAATTGAGGTCTTTAAGGGTTTATAAAAATAATAGGTTGGATTTTGAAAGCTCTTATTTTTTAACTCGTAAAGAGTTTGATTATTATGAATCGTTTTTTGTCATTAATAAGCTAAAGTCATCTGTGGATACTGTCTTTGAATTAGTGGAAATTAAATACCTCTTATCCAATCATAATTGGATAGGAACTAACAATTTAGATTATCAAGATATTAAAGGTGATTTTACTATGAATTACTAACTTTATCCCCTGCTGGCGCCAGTATAAACGACCGCTAGTGCTAGTTTTTAACTAGTACCGAGCATGAGTAAAATAATAAGAACAATAAAGTTTGTACAACAGGTATGGACTTTATTGTTTTAAAAATTCCACGTCGCGCTCGTCTGTGACGAGAGTAAATAAGCATAGCGTTTGCAACGCGTGAGTAATATTTATAGATAATATAGTAACAAATAAGCCACCTTTTATGGGTGGTTTTTTTGTGTTTTAAGAAGCGTATGCTTTTCTAGTTTTAGTATCTCTAATAAAAGCATCAATAATCTTATTAATAGTCGATTTTCCATCATTATTAAGCCGTTGTATCTCTTTCATGCGGTTAAGCATATCTACATCTACATCTACATCTACAACTTCTAATTTATCTTGTTCAGAAACAAGGTAATCAAGTGATACAGCAAGTGTTTTTTTCTGTCGCATTAACTTTTACCATTTCAAATATACTTAGTTTTGAGATTCAAAATTAACGCATATGTATCACCGTCATAGATATCCTCATATCATAATACAGCAAGCAGTTTACCTTAAACTTAGATTTAGTTTGAGTTATCGAGATGTTGAAGAGTTAATGTCTATCAGAGGAGTCAAGGTGGATCATTCTACCGTTCAACGGTGGGTATTCAAGTTTTCAAAAGAAATTGAAGAAAATATGAACCGTCGTAAACGTCAGGTAACCGACAGTTGGAGACTAGATGAGACCTATATCAAAGTAGGAGGTAAAGATATGTATCTATACAGAGCAGTTGATAAGCAAGGAAATACCATTGATTTCTTACTTACCAAAAGGAGAATGAAGGGATCTGCTCAAAAATTCTTAAACAAAGCGATTAAGAATAATGGTAAGCCTAGAATCATTAATATTGATAAGAGTGGCGCTAATACAGCCGGCATTAGGACTTGGAACAAACGAAGTCACAGTGTTAAGAAAGTGAAAATACGGCGAGTCAAATACTTGAATAACATTGTAGAACAAGATCATAGAAGCATAAAACGGAGAGTTAAAATCACTACAGGATTTAAAGAGTTTGAATCAGCACAAAGAACACTAGCAGGAATAGAAATAATACATATGATAAGAAAGGATCAAATCTTGAATCCTAAAACTTCTACCTTTAAAACTTTTTGTTCCTTGGCTGCATAATTTAAACGTCAACTCAAATTTATATTTTCCTTCAGTTAATGCGACAGAACCAAAACAACTTGTAGAAATGAAAAATGTTAAAAACTCTCGTTTTTAACTCCACAAAAAAAAGTCCTTACAACACTGTAAAGACTTTCTATGTTATTCTTTCAATAAATTAAAGAGCTACTATTTTTATTGAAACTGTATGAATCAAAAACATAATTACAACACCAGTGTCTACGCCACTTGTTCCAACTTTGGAACGCTTTTGTCGCGGTTATTGCGGTTTGCACCACCCATTATAACAAATCAGATCCTTCAGGGTTCTTCTTTACCAAGTTTATAATCTTATTGTAAATTGGGTTATCACTATTTACTGAGGTTGTTTTATACTGCACTTTTCTAAGGGGATTAAAAAATTCAAACATCCAGATACTGTTTTTATTTCCTAAATCTATTAACTCTTCGATTTTACTAATTTCATAATTATTCTTAACAATAAAAGAACCTATCATAGATTTTTTCTTAACTGATAGTAAAGTTACATTATAGAGTTGATGTGGTAATTCTATTTTTTCTACGAATGATAAATCATCATGAACCAACCAAATAGGATAATTATTTGCCATAATAAGCTCTTTTAATCTTTAAATTCATTTATTCCCCTGAAACCAACAGACCCAGTAAAAGCTTTTGCCCAATTAGGTGCAGTAAGTACTTTCATAAAGCTCTTTTCAAATTGTGTTAATTTTAAAACATTACTTTTACCATGTATAGCCATATGTATAGCTCTACCTGAGTAAATATTTCCTTTCCATATTCTAGGACTCATAGGCGTTAAATTCCACATTTGGTTTTTCATTTTCCACCATGTTCCAGAACCGCTTTTACCACCTTTGTAAAACAACCAATGATGAACGTGTTGTCCACTATTTGCAAAACCTTCTTGACCTAAAATTGATCTATAACTACTCCAGTTTTTATAGTTTTTAGTCATTATTTTAAACCCTCCTGACATTCCTCCTTTAGCAATTGACTTTATCAAAAACACATCTGAGACTGCCATTCCAATATTTATTGCTGCCCAACCATATTCACCATCTTCTATATTATACATCGCTGACTTTCCACTGCCCCAAAAAGGGATCATAGATTCACCAGTACCAACCTCTGGGTAATCTGAAAATAATATTGTATCCTCATAAAATGTATCTGGATACTGATCGTTGTTAGGATAGGATTCAATTAATATACCATCACTACCACGTAAGGCTTGGAATTTTCTATGTGGATTTGCTGCTAGTAACTCGGACAATCTATTTTGAAGTGCTATTTCCCATCTATTTCTTGTATCTAATTCTAATGCAAACTTTTCAGAATAATTTAAGCCAGAAATAGTTTCGTAATTTTCACTGTCATTGTTATAATACCAATTAACACCCCTATATTTAAAAACATGAACTGAATTATCCGAAGGATTTGTAACTGTTGCAGATCCTTTAGGAATTGAAATATTTCCGCCGCCAGGAGTCTTTTTATCGTCACAATTTCCATCTGGACAATCACCTAACGGGTCATTGAAAACTAAAACACTATTTCTTGAAAATGAATATGGACTATCCCAAGCTACCGATTTTGGATCAATACTTTTCCATCTAGCTAACCTAGGATCATACTGCCTGAAGAGAGTAGTGTAACTATTCCCTTCACCTTTTACTTCATCATCCCTTTCCATACCATTAAAACCGTAGCGATACGCGTCGCTGTCTACAGATCCATGTCTATTATTTAGGAGCATCCCATACGGACTATACTAAAATCTATTTAAAAGAACGGCTTTCTCGCTCGCGCAAAAACATAAATTTACAAGCTATTTAGGAAAAATTATCAAGAATATTTTAAAATACTTAACTCACTTTAAATAATTATAACTATTTAAATATCAAACATGTCCTTATAAAGAACACTCTATTTCAAAATACTCTCGTGCGTTGCACAGGATTATGATATGTGGATAGCCAAGACTTCAGTAAAGGTACATGATTTTGAATTTAGCAATCTTAAAATCTAAGCATAATTGAAAGTGAAAAAGATAATGCGACAGAACTATAATTCATAGGCATAAAAAAAAGGTCTTCATTTCTGAAGACCTTTTGTGGGCGCTAAGGGATTCGAACCCCTGACCCCTTGGGTGTAAACCAAGTGCTCTGAACCAACTGAGCTAAGCGCCCTAAAAGCGGATGCAAATATAAAACCTTTCCTGGAACTTACAAGTGTTTTTGAAATAAATTTTAAATTATTTCTGCTACTACAAAAACACTACCAGTCACTACTATCAAATCATCACTGTGTGCCAGACTCTTAGCTTTATCTAATGCGTCAGAAACAGAATTAAATTTTTTGAAATTAAATTGATGCTTTTTAAAAAAACTAGATAAAACATCTATTTCCATTCCACGTATCACATTTGGCTTTGCGATGTAATAAAAAGCATTCTTAGGCATTAATGATAAAACTTGGTCCACATCTTTATCAGACACCATTCCCATAACTATATGAAGCTTATTAAACTTCTCTAGTTTCAATTGCTTCACTAATGTTTTTATTCCTGCTTTATTATGTGCTGTATCTGCAATAACCCTAGGTTGAACTTGCAATAATTCGTACCTACCTCTCAATCCTGTATTTGCAGCAACTTTCAACAGCCCGGCTTCTAATTGGGCAAGGGAAATTTCAAAGTTGCTAGACTGCGTTAAAACGTTTAACGCAGTTTGTGCAACTCTACTATTATACTTTTGATATTCACCTTTTAAATCTGTAGCGAGTGGCTTTAAGCGATAGTTTACTTGATGATAAATAGAATGCTTTTTTATTGCGCTTTCGCGAAAGCTATTCCTCAAAGAATCACGTCTCTCACCTACAACTACAGGTACATTATTTTTTATAATACCTGCTTTTTCTCCAGCTATTTTAATAAGAGTATTACCTAACATCGCTACATGATCTTTATCTATGTTTGTTATCACTGAAACTAATGGTTTTATTATGTTAGTGGAATCTAATCTACCTCCAAGACCTGTTTCTATAATAGCGATATCTACTTCTTGCTCTTTAAAGTATTGAAAAGCCATACCTACAGTCATCTCAAAAAACGACAGTTGATTACTTTCAAAAAACAATTTGTTTCTATTTACAAAAGCAATCACATAATCTTCTGAAACCATCACACCATTAATCTTGATGCGTTCCCTGAAGTCTTTAAGATGCGGTGATGTATACAACCCTACATTATAACCAGCCTCTTGCAGTACACTTGCTATCATATGACAAGTGCTTCCCTTACCATTTGTGCCAGCTACATGAATGGTTGAAAACGATAGGTGGGGATTTCCTAAATGATTATCTAATAATATAGTGTTATCGAGATTTGCCTTGTAAGCCGCTTTTCCCACACGTTGATACATCGGGAGTTGATTGAAAAGCCAATTTAGAGTCTGTGAATAGTCCAAAACTATTCTCCAACTTTAAAAATAACCTCGACGAAACCTATTTGGATATCTTTAGCCTTAGAAGCTGCACTGAATTTATAGGTCTCAGCACTTTTTTTTGCGGCAACTAATAAGCAATTTGCTCTATTAGTTGTTCCTTTTTTTCCTGGTATGGCTTGCACAACCTTACCGGTTCTATCCACATGAATTTCAACAATAACAGTTCCCGTTTCAAAACAGTCAGGCTCAGCTCCTTTTCCAGACAATGCTTTTCTACCACCTAGTCCAGCTCCGCGACCACTTTGCCCAGATCCTGGTGCCCCATAATAGGTATTTGCATAAGGATCACCG
This sequence comes from Nonlabens ulvanivorans, assembly GCF_000732625.1. Classification (GTDB taxonomy): domain Bacteria; phylum Bacteroidota; class Bacteroidia; order Flavobacteriales; family Flavobacteriaceae; genus Nonlabens; species Nonlabens ulvanivorans. The sequence goes on along the minus strand of NZ_JPJI01000023.1, from coordinate 7,038 downwards.
TTAATATCACCTTTGTTCCCTGGACCATCTCCAGGACCTTCCCCGCTATTATCTGCACCGTCTGTTGGAGTTGTACCCGTAACATTATTAAGCATATCAGTTACCGATTGATCTGGCTTTGGTTCCGGTTTAGGTTCAGGTTTTTTAACAGGTTCTGCCACTGGTTTTGTAACAGGCTTAGTTGTATTAGGATCTGAATTGATAACTGGAGCATCTGTGTTGTCTTGGGTGGCGACATTATCAACTTGAGGAGTTGTCTGATCTACAGGTGATGGATTAGACTCTGGAGTGACCTTAGTTGCCTCTGCAGGTTCAACAGGTCCAGAACCTACTGCAGTATTACCGAAATTGATTGCTATTCCACTATCTTCCTCTTCTGGTATTTCATCTAGCACTGAAACAAAAACAAATAACAATAGAAAAACACTCATCAAAATACTTGTAATGATGAATGATTTCTTTTTCTCTTTAGTGTCTAGAAAACTCATTTTATTCTGGTTTTACAGCAAGGATGATATTGATTTTATTACGGTTTGCTATGTCCATAACTTTAACAGCTTTATTGAGGGCGATATCGCCGTCTGCTCTTAATATAATGGTAGGCTTTTCTTGACCTTCCATTGTTTTAATAATCATCGATTCTAATAACTCTTCTTCTACCTCTACCGCATCGACAAAAAACGCACCATCTTTAGTAATACTTACGGAAGCTTGCTGCTTATTTTCACTACGACCACTTGCACTAGGCAATATTAAATCTAAAGCTTGTGGAGTAATACTAGGTGAGGTTAGTAAGAAAAATACAAGCAACAGAAACACGATATCTGTCATGGATGACATCGAGAAATCAGGGCTTACTTTATTTCTGCTTCTTAAGTTCATATTATGCTGGTTCGTTTAAAAGATCTAAGAAATCAACAGCGTTAGACTCCATTTGATGCACTACTTTGTCAGTTTTAACTACTAAATGGTTATATCCTATATAAGCTATAATACCTACTATAAGTCCTGCAACAGTGGTTGTCATTGCGGTATAAATACCTTCTGCTAGAGTCCCCATTTCTGGAGCACCTTCACTTTCTGCTAGGGTTCTAAAAGCAATTACCATTCCTATAACTGTCCCTAAAAATCCAATCATAGGTGCAGCTCCTGCAATAGTTGCTAGAATGCTAACATTTTTTTCTAATTTATATACCTCTAATTTACCTGCATTCTCGATGGCTCCGTTAATATCCTCAAGAGGTGAACCTATCCTACTAATACCTTTCTCTGTTAAACGTGCAACAGGAGAATTTTCTTGAGCACATAAGATCTTGGCTGCATCAATACGACCGTTACTAACATGATCTTTTATTTGTAACATGAATTTGTCATCAATTTTTGAACTGCCTTTTATCTTAAATAATCTTTCAAAATAGATGTATAAAGCAACAAATAATAATAGAATTAAGATACATATAATCACTGTTCCAGATGGATCACCTGATAATATGATGTCAAAAACTGTTTGAGTTTCTTCTTCTACTAGTGGCATAGTAGACTCAACAACTTCGCCTGTTTCTTGAATAATTAGATTCATTAAATTTTTCTTAGTTAGGTTAGTAACGCATTTTATATGTTAAAGATTGTATACAGTCTAAAGGCTTATTGTAATTATGCTTTCGCGAAAGCGTGATTACAATAAGCTATACAATATTACTGATTTATTATAAGAACATAATCACACATGCAAGTCCTACTAATGTAAGAACTACAGTATATGGAAATGCCATTTTAACCATCTTACCGTAAGAAAGATTGATTACTGGTGCAAGAGCAGACGTTAATAAAAATAAGAATGCCGCCTGACCATTAGGTGTCGCAACACTAGGAATGTTAGTTCCCGTGTTAATTGCAACTGCTAAATGTTCATATTGCTCTAAAGATATTTTTCCTGCGTCATATGCATTACCCACTTCATTTATGTAGACTGTTGCCACAAACACATTATCAGAAATCATACTAAGAACACCATTTGCAAGATAGAATATTGCCGGTTGACTACTAGGGTCCTGGCTTAATGCCCATTCAATAATAGGTGCAAATAAATGCTGGTCATGAATCATCGCAACGATCACAAAAAACACAACTAATAGTCCTGTAAATGGAAGTGCTTCTTCAAAGGCTTTTCCAAGACTATGTTCATCTGTTATCCCCATAAACGCAGTTTGAATCACTATTAAAGCAAGACCTATAAATCCAACTGGTGCAATATGCAATGCTAGACCAATGATTAATAGAATAGCTGAAACTCCTTGAACTAAAAGACCATATTTCTCCTTACTAGTACGTTCTTGATCACGTTTTTCCATCCATCCTTCAATAATCTGTCTTACTACAGGTGGCATTTTCTGACCAAAACCAAATGTTTTAGTAACTTCTAACAATACGGTTGTAATTAGACCAGCTATTAAAACTGGGATCGTAATAGGTGCCATGTGAAGGAAAAATTCTATGAATCCATATTCATAAGGTAATGCTGTATTAAGCTTTGTACCGATAAGTAAATTTTGAGGTTCACCTACAATTGTACAAACACCACCTAACGCTGTTCCTACCACACCATGCATTACTAAACTACGTAAGAATGAACGGAAATCTTCTAATGTTTCACCACTTAACTGCTTTCTATCCAATGTATTATCATGATCTAAATCTAGATCACTAGAATGTATTTTATGATAAACATTATAAAAACCTAGACCGACACTAATTAGAACTGCTGTAACTGTAAGAGCATCTAAAAAGGCAGATAACACAGCACTGATTAGTACAAAAAATAGAGAAAGAGCTATTTTAGATTTTACCTTTGTAAACAGTTTTACAAAAATATACATGAGTAGAGGTTTCATAAAATAAATTCCCGCTACCATAAACACTAACAGCAAAATCACCTCTAGGTTTTGTGCTACTTCTGCATAAACACCACCTAATACTTTATTACCTAAATCATCTAATACGACCATATGTGTTTCATGATCTACTTTATACATAGGATGTGTTAATCCTAATGCAATAACTTGAATAGCTAGTAAACCACCGGACTGTAAAGGATAACATTTTAAAGCCATCGCAAGACAGAATATAAACTCTGCTATAAAAATCCAACCCATTACCGTTCCATCAAGAACAAAATATGCGGCAGTATTAAAAACTAAAAATGCTAATATGGTTGACTTAAACCATGTAGGGCTATTACCTAAAAAAGACTTGAACATTAAACCAATTGTTTTAAAGCGATTTCAAAAGCAGTAGAACTGATTTGAGTACGCGAACTATTATTATTATAAGTATTTTGAATTGCGTTTCTAATTGTCATGCTGGTATCGTTAAAGATAGCTTCATCCGTCATTTGAACGCGACGTTCCATAAAGTATGCAAAAACTCTTGCCATTCCACAATTTGAAATAAAATCAGGAATAAGGCTTACTTTTTCATCCGTATGCTCCATAATAGAGCCAAAGAAAATTTCTTTATCTGCAAATGGCACATTAGCGCCACAAGATATAACCTCTAATCCAGAGGCAATCATTTGATCTATTTGATCCTGACTCACTAATCTAGAGGCAGCACAAGGCGCAAAAATCTCAGTCTTGAGAGACCATATTTTTTCATTTACTTTTTCAAATGGAAGTAAGTTTGAAGATCTTAAAGCATTACCATCTTTATTTAAGAACATTTCTTTAATTTCTTCAAAAGAAAAACCGTCTTCATTAATTAATCCACCAGCTCTATCGATGATTCCTACAACTTTCGCACCCATTTGTGAAAGATAATAAGCAGCGGCACTTCCTACATTACCGAAACCTTGAACAACGGCACGTTTACCTTTAACATCACCGCCATAAATATCATAAAAATGTTTTACAGCTTCTGCAACGCCATAACCAGTAATCATATCTGCTACCGTATATTTTCTAGAAACATCTGGCGAATAAATAGGATTTTCAATAACTTTTATCACACCTTGACGTAATTGCCCAATGCGGTTAATTTTATCAGCCTCAGTAGGAGAAAAATGACCTGCAAAGACACCTTCTTGAGGATGCCAAACTCCACAATCTTCAGTGATAGGGATTACTTCATGTATTTCATCTACGTTAAGATCACCACCGGTGCCATAATAGCTTTTAAGTAAAGGAGAAACCGCTTTATACCATCTCTCTAGCACACCTTTTTTACGAGGATCTCTAGGGTCAAAGTTAATTCCACTTTTAGCGCCACCTATTGCAGGACCCGATACCGTGAATTTAATCTCCATAGTTTTTGCTAGTGAGAGAACTTCATTTTTATCAAGTCCAACTCTCATACGTGTTCCACCACCTGCGGCGCCACCTCTCAAACTATTAATTACGGTCCAACCTTGGGCATCTGTTTCTGGATCATTCCAATGGAATACGATTTCGGGTTCAGCGTTCTCATAACGCTTTAAAAGTTCCTTCATGTTTTATTTTCAGGTTAGTGCAGACAAATATAAAAAACACCTGACCACTTCAACTCTTTTTTACAATTTCTTAAGGCAGATAAATCTTACCACTTGAATGATCCATAGAGGCTCCTGTTACCGAAGCAAGGCAATTATTCTCATTGCGTAATTTAAGTACTCCTAGAAAAGCAAAAATGAGTGCTTCTTTATATTCAATAAGCTCCTTATTCGGTATAATTATTTCGGCCTTAGAATAAGAAGATATACGATGTATTAAAAATGAATTATAAGCACCACCACCTGTAACTAATACAGTAGATTCAGGTAACAGTACGCTTGAGATTTGCATTGCCACATGTTCAGTATAAGTAGCTAAAGCATCTAAAGGGTTATCGATTGATTTGATAATATCCCACACATGATTGTCAATCCATTCAACTCCTAAAGATTTAGGACCATCAACCTTATAATACGGTAGTGAATTTAGTTGAGCTAAAACCTCAGAATTAATTTTTCCTGCTTTCGCGAAAGCACCACTATCATCATAATCTGACCCTAGGCGATTTGCAAAATAATTCAGCACTACGTTAACCGGGACAATATCAAAAGCTTTACGTATATCATTAAGACTATAAGAGATGTTTGCAAATCCTCCTAGGTTGAGGCAATAATCATACTTATTAAAAAGAAAATGATCTCCAATAGGTACTAAAGGAGCACCTTGACCACCCATATCTACATCTTGAGACCTAAAATCACAAACAACCCGTTGACTCAATAAGTCAGCTAATATAGGGAGGTTACCTATTTGGAAAGTATACCCATCCCCAGGCTGATGATGTATAGTATGTCCATGACTACATATCGCTAAAAGTTCGGTGATTTGATTTTCATATATAAAATCATTGATACATTGACTTAAATATAAAGTATATTCATTATTTAAATCCTTCAAATGAATATTTGGCAACGATATAGCACTAGCCAATTTAGTTTGCCAAACATGATTATACTCTATCGATTTTACTTTCAATACATGAAAGTTCCATGAATCATTACGTACTAACTTTACATAAACCAAATCGATAGCATCTAAAGAAGTTCCAGACATTACACCTATAACGTTATAGCACTGATGGTTCATAGAAAAATAGTGTTGAATAAACTCTTAAATAAGCTTAGATTTGCAAAGATAAATGAAGTATTAATCATATTACAAATACATGGATTTTAGTTTAACAGAGGAGCATTTAATGATACGTGATGCAGCAAGAGATTTTGCTCGCACCGAGTTACTTCCAGGAGTAATTGAAAGAGATAAGGATCAACATTTCCCTAAAGAATTGATTACTAAAATGGGTGACCTGGGCTTCCTAGGCATGATGGTGGACCCAAAGTATGGTGGTGGTGGAATGGATACTACTAGTTATGTTTTAGTTATGGAAGAGCTTTCCAAAATTGATGCTAGCGCTAGTGTAATTGTATCCGTAAATAATTCTTTGGTATGTTATGGTTTAGAAGCATACGCTAGTGAAGAGCAAAAAGAAAAGTATTTAACCAAATTAGCAACCGGAGAATCGATTGGAGCATTTTGTCTAAGCGAACCAGAAGCTGGTAGTGATGCCACATCACAACGAACAACAGCAATTGATATGGGTGACCATTACCTTTTAAACGGTACCAAAAACTGGATTACTAACGGTAATAGTGCCGATTACTATATTGTCATCGCACAAACAGATAAAGACAAAGCTCACAAAGGTATCAACGCATTTATAGTTGAAAAAACTTGGGAAGGCTTTGAAGTAGGACCAAAAGAAGATAAATTAGGTATTAGAGGTAGCGATACCCATTCTTTAATATTTAATGACGTTAAGATACCTAAAGAAAATAGGATTGGCGAAGACGGATTTGGATTCAAATTTGCAATGAAAACATTAGCTGGAGGTCGCATAGGAATAGCCGCACAAGCATTAGGTATTGCAGCTGGTGCTTATGAATTAGCTAGAGATTATAGTAAACAACGTAAGGCTTTCGGAACTGAGATATGTAATCATCAGGCTATAGCATTTAAATTAGCTGATATGAAAGTTAATATTGATGCATCTCGTCATTTAATTATGCACGCTGCATGGATGAAAGATGAGGGAATGGATTACAACGTAGCTGGCTGTACTGCTAAACTTTTTGCATCTCAAACCGCTATGGATACTACGGTTGAAGCAGTTCAAGTTCATGGTGGTAATGGATATGTTAAAGAATATCATGTAGAACGATTGATGAGAGATGCTAAAATCACTCAGATATATGAAGGGACTTCGGAAATTCAAAAAATAGTTATCTCTAGAGATCTTCTTAAAAACTAACCTCTTAATTAATTACAGATTTCCCGTTATACAAGGTTTAATCAGGTTTGATATCTGAACGATAAAATGTCTAGCAGTTCTTAAGAGCTACTAGACATTTTTTTTGTGGTCACCAACCTCAATAACCCGACCTTATATACAAAAGCCATCTAATGAGCACTGCTAAAGTTTATAATAGTAAATATCACAAGAAAAGGCTAATGAACA
>NZ_JPJI01000022.1 GCF_000732625.1 Nonlabens ulvanivorans | reverse complement strand
TTTTCCTAAATAGCTTGTAAATTTATGTTTTTGCGCGAGCGAGAAAGCCGTTCTTTTAAATAGATTTTAGTATAGTCCTTACGGGATGCTCCTAAATAATAGACATGGATCTGTAGATTCTGATTCATATCGCTACGGTTTTAATGGTATGGAGAAGGATGATGAAGTGAAGGGTGAAGGGAATAGTTACACTACTTTCTTTAGGCAATATGATCCGAGATTAGGTAGATGGAAAAGTTTGGATCCAAAATCTGTTGCATGGGATAGTCCTTATTCTTTTTCAAGAAATAGTCCTTTAATCTTTAATGACCCTAAAGGAGATTGTCCAGATGGTAAATGTGAAGATGTTAATTTAATATGGGCTAATAATATTGCCAAAAGTGCTGTTGTAGCAAATGGAGATAACATTATTGGAATAACACACAACAAAGAGGTTACTGACAAGGTCTATAAACATATCACCGATGCAATAGCCGAAAAGTATGAGATTAGCAGTACCGAAATTCAAGGTAATTTAGAAGCTAGTACATTATTACAACTTACAGTTAGCATTGCAACAGATAGAGCTTATTTAAAAGCAACTGATCCAGAATATCTCAAAAGAATGGATGTTTCTATCGAACATGAAATATCTGTGGGAAAAAAAGCAGATTTAATAATCGACAGACATATAAAAGCCAGACAAAACAAACAAGATTGGGATTTATTCTTATTCGCTCTTGAAGCTGCCGCTCTTTCCAAAGGAGGTATAATGGAAATGCGTATGATGATGAGGGCTCAAAGTGCTTTAAGACAAGTAAATCTTTATACAAATCGACTTACTATGAGGCTCAGAGATATGAGAGCAGCTCGAACAGTCAACAATGCTAATAAAACGGTTAGAGTTGGTAGGTGGATGAGTCAAGATGAACTTAAAAAGATGCGAAAAACTAATAGATTACAAGAAGGTGCTGGTGGTCAAACTTTTGTTTCAACTACAGATGCAGAAAGTTATCGTAAACAAGCAAAAAAAGGATCCGTTTATGTAGAATTTGATGTTCCAGAAAGCAGTTTAATACAAGGTGGTAGATCTGATTGGAAAAAGGCATTAGGTCCAAGCGCAGGTGATGCGATGAAAAAGAAACTTGCACAACAAGGAGGAGAAATGTTACCAGAAGTATCAAATATTTCTGAAGTATTAAGCAAAAAATAAGAATGGAAAAGCAAATAATTTATAATACGGGTATAATGAAAGGTTTTCAGAATTTGCCAAACATGCAAATAAGGTACTTTTCAGAAGGAGATTTTGGCTCATTAAACCAAATTTTATTTGAGTCAAATAATATAGGAGGTAATATCGATTTTTGGTCTACAGGTTTAGTAGGTATTTTTCTGTGGGATTATGTCAATGAAAAGGAGATCATAGATCAATTAATAACTCAAGAAGAGAATGATAAGAAAAATAAATATTTTAAAATGCTCTTCGACTTTTTAGATAACACCAAATTTGAGAATTAAAAAAGCTAGCATTTTTAAAACAAAAATTATATTTTACCTTATTCAAACTCAGAGAGCAACGCTTCACAAATATTATAATTTTCATTATCAAAACATACTAATATCACTTTTTTCACATACGTTGAGTCTCGTAAAAAAAGTGATATTGCGTTTATTGAAATTTTAGCAGCTTTCTCTTTTGGGAATCGATAAATGCCAGTACTGATATTAGGAAAAGTGATAGTTTCTATTTTGTTTTTTTCTGCTAATAAGAGGCTGTTTTTATAAGAATTATAAAGTAGTTTTTCTTCATTGTTATTCCCTCCATTCCACACAGGACCTACTGTATGAATTACATATTTTGCAGGTAGATTTCCTGCAGTTGTAATAACTGCATCACCTACTTTGCACTTACCTTGACTATTTCTTATTCTTTGACACTCTTCAAGTATTTGCTTACCTCCAATTCTATGTATAGCACCATCAACACCGCTACCTCCTAAAAGGCTAGTATTTGCAGCATTCACAATAACATCAGTAGATATCTTTGTAATATCTCCATATTTCACGTTAATATTCATGGCGCATAAGCTTTTTTAGTCTTAGCATCTCTTAAAAACGCATCTAACAAAGCAAATAAATGATCTTTATCCCTTTCTGAGAGTAGTTCCATATCTTGAAGACGTTTTACCATGCGTTTATCAAAAGACGGTTTTAAAACGTCTCCTACGAGATAATCTAAACTAACATCAAATACATCAGCAATATTCTTTGCCGTCTCTACAGATGGGATTGCCTCATCACGTTCATACTTTCCTATCGCTTCACGAGAAGCCTTTATTTGTTTAGCTAGCTCAGATTGCGACCAGCCTTTTTCCTTGCGTAGTTGTGTGATTTTATTACCTATCTTACTCATAATAGCTTACTAAAATGTATGATTATATACATAAAACCCAAATATATGGTAATAAAATATATAATTATACCTGATAGTTGTTGTTAGGTTGTTTATGATTTTATAGATTTGTGTCTGATAATACGCAGATGTAAACTTTTCAACAATGTTAGATACCACTGCAACCTACGAGAGCATTTTGAAATAATATGTTCCTTATAAGGACATTACTAATATACAGATAGTTATGAAATTCTTATAGTTGAAAAGACTTTTACTAAATTTCAAATAAATATCAGTTTTATTGGATAAAGCGTGATTTCAATCCTTTCTTTATGACCTGTTTTCAGATTCTCATCAGGATAGTAAGTTCTTCTATTTTTACTTTATGTATAGAAATAGAAAATCGTGGGACACAGCAGTTAAACATTTTACTAGAAATGGACTATTAACAGATCTGTTAACTCATGAGCAAATAGCTACTATTCCACGATCTAATATCGCTCGATGGAAACAAGAATCTGATGATAAATATCAACTCTGTGAGATTAATAAAGTAGTTCAGGAAGAGATTGAGTTAATCAAACGTATCAATCAATCTTCTAGAATTAAAAGAATTAACGAAAGCTATTTTAAACTAGCTGACACTTTTCATCAAATCATCTCTCAGGTAAAAGGAATCAAGTCGGTAATCAAGACTCAAAAAGAGCTCATTGTTAATACCATTGAACAGGTTAAGGAAAGTATATCTATCAATGAGGCACTAAAGATTTTTAATTTATCTAGAAGTACTTTTGAAAATTACAAATCTATCGTGATTCATACGTGTGAACCATCATATTTTAACTGGTGTGTAAGTAGGTTTTCTAATCAACTGCTGTCATCAGAAGTGAAGACCATTAAAAAGTATATGACTCATACTGATTATAAGTTCTGGTCTAAGTCTTCAGTGTATTTAAAAGCTGTCCGTGATGGTGAATTACAATGTGGAATAACTACTTTTTATAAGTATTGTAGGTTACTAGGTTTTAAGAACAAATGCCATAAGAGGAAATCAGATTATTACCAGCCCTTAATTACATCAAAACCTAACCAAGTATGGTGTGCTGATGTAACTATCTTTAAAACGTTTTATAGTAAGAAATATCATATTCATTTTATAATCGATCATTATTCTAAGATGATCCTAGGTCATAGAATAGAAAACGTCAGTTCTGGATTTGCCATTAAATCTTTAATTCAAAATGCTTCTGAAAAGTATAAACCTCAAGAATTACAGTTTTTAACCGATGGTGGAAGTGAAAACGTAAATCAAACGGTTAGGACATTCGTCGACTCAAGTGAATTTCCTATAGATCATGTTATTGCTCAAAAAGACGTTGTCTTTTCTAACTCTATGATTGAAGCACTGAACAAGGTAATTAAACATCAATTCCTTTTTCATAAGGAAATAAATTCTAGAGAAGAGCTCACTAAATGTCTTGAAAATGCCGTTACTTCATATAACACCCTAAGACCTCAAATGAGTCTAGGCGGTAATACTCCAATTGAAACTTATCAAGGTAAACCCATCGAGTTAACTCAATATACAATTGGTCTTGAGAAGCAAAAAATAATAAGGAGACTAGAAAATAGAAAAAACGCCTGTAATCTATGCCGTTAATTAAGAAATAGTAAAAGAAAAATCAATGATGACTTTCCTTTTATAAATTCAAATGCTCTTTAAAAATCCTTCTCGTAACTAACTCATTTTAAGAACTGTCCTTATAAGGAACACTATATTTCAAAATGCACTCGTAGGTTGCAATGCAACGCTTCCCAAGTCAGTCTTCAAAATTATAATTCAGATTCTCTTCCATATTCCTCTAAAAGAAGAAGCTTAAGATGTTGTAGTATATTAATTACATTCACGGTGTCTAAGTGATAATCATCGTGAATATTAATTTGAGCTTCTGGAAGTTTTAGTAAAATAATTTCTTTAATTTCTTTGTTGTCAATAAAACTGCCTTTATTTCTTACAGTACCAATTGTAGAATCTATGATTTCAATAAATTTATTTTTTTTAACATCATCATCAAGATATTCATCTAATCTTAAATTAAGGTATGAAGCAAAGTATCCCTGAAAACATTTTTCAAGATAGGAACTATACTCAATTAGCCATTCTTCATTTGATTGCCTTGAATCAATATTTTTACAAATGTAAAATATTGCATATTCAATCATTGTATCTGAGATCCAAAAACCAGTATTGTTGTATTTGATAAAACTTTTAGACATAATTCATTATAAGTCATTTAACATTATTATATTATTTGTTTGTGTGTTATGATTTGATTTGATGTAACTTTTTACCGCATCTATTTGAGATTGATTTAAATTATTAAAATCCAAAATAATTTTATCAAAATCTCCATTTATCATTCTATCGACATGTTTTGAAATAGATTGGGTGAAATCTGCAAAAAAGGTAGGTTGTTCAGCACCTTTTAACGTAGTACCAACAGCGTCATAACTTGTACCTAATGAATCTACAAAATCTCCCTTACAGCCAAAGTTTTGCGCTGATAATCTTATTCCACTCGTTAGTTCAAAATCAACAGCTGTACTTAGTTCATGTGCCCTATATCCTGATCGCATTGTTTGATCCTGAGGATCTAACCATCTAGCCATTTCAGCAAGTCTTTGAGCTCTTTGATGTACCATTTTATCAATTCTTGCTATAATCTGATTGATATTATTTAAAGGTACATCATTTAAAATTCTAACAGCCATCACCTTTCGAAGTCCTTTAGTAAACCCTTTAACCTCTAACATACCTGCAACAAGACCAACTCCTGCCATAGCATAGTCTCCTTTTTCAAGACTTCTATACGTTGGAATAACGTCACTTAACATAGATAGTTGGTACATAGCCCAAAGTGGGTTTTTACTCATCTCATAATCTAGTCTAGCTTGTTGAGAAGCTTCGTATTTTGCTCTTTGGACTGCCAGTTCGTTCTGTTTTGCCATTTCGGCATTGATTTTATGAATTTCTTCGGCTGATTTATAAAGACCATATTCTGTCAAATCAGGTGCACGTTCTGCATGTGACACTAATTCCAATTTGACAGTTCCTATTTTTTGAGTAAGAGGAATCCAATAAAAATATTCCTCAAGCCCGTCAAGATCCATTGCTTGAATAGGTCTGTTTCCTGCAAATTGATAAGGAGTGTAGAATGGATAGCCTCTAAATAAAGGGTCTTGAGATAAAAATTTACCTAATCTTGAATCATAGATTCTAAATCCATAATCATATTGAGCACCACCTCCTTTTACTTCATCGTCCTTCTCTTTACCGTTAAAGCCATAGCGATATGCGTCGGAATCCACTGCTCCATGTCTATTATTTAGGAGCATCCCATACGGACTACACTAAATTCTATTTAAAAGAACGACTTTCTCGCTTGTGCGAAAACCTAAATTTACAAGCTATTTAGGAAAA
>NZ_JPJI01000021.1 GCF_000732625.1 Nonlabens ulvanivorans | reverse complement strand
CTTTAGTAATTATAAATCACAAGTCTCCCAACCTACTCAACTGTCTTCCTCTCGCTGCGCTCGTCGGAGACAATAATGGCAAAGCTGTAAAACTTCTTGAGCAATAGTCAGCTTGTACTTACCCAATACTCGCCAGCCGCTAGGAAACAAACAAGAACGTTGTATAATGGCGATTGAGACGTTTTAAAGGCTTATAGCGAGGCTGTGATCATTCATAAATTCAGTAACTTCACAACCAATAACCAACATACAAAAGGTCTACGCGTACCGGCTAAAACGCCTCACTCGCCTTATACCTTTGCCATTGTAATGCATTTGAGCACAAACATAAAAAGAACACAATATGGCATCATTCCACTATGCATTTAAAGTGAAAGATATAGAATCAACACGAAAATTCTACGTAGATATTTTGGGTTGTAAAGAAGGTAGATCTACAGAAGCTTGGATTGACTTTGATTTTTTTAACAATCAGCTTTCAGCTCACATTAGTGACAATTTTCCCGAATTAGATTACTGCGGAAAAGTGGATGGAATTAGCGTTCCAATTCCTCACTTTGGATGTTTATTAGATAAAGATAAATTTGAAAGGATTCAAAAGAAATTAGAATCCGAAAAAATTAATTTTGTCGTTAAACCTCAAACGAGATACAAAGGAAAAGTTGGTGAACAACTAACAATGTTTGTAATTGATTTTAGCGGTAACCCTTTGGAATTTAAATCATTTTCTGACCATGACGAGACATTTAAATAATATGAATACATTTTTAGAAAAAGAATTTAGTATCAAAATACTAAATAACAAGATACTTGATGGTTATGATAATAAGAACTATCAAATCAAGACAGAAGAAAATGATTTTATCTACAAGACTTATAAATTTTCAGAATCACTAAAGGATACCGTTGATGCAGAGAATGATACGCTTCTCTACTTACAAGAAGAATTTGATTCTTATTTTCCAAAGCCTATTCCTTTTAATGATAACTCTTTTATAAAAGTTGTAGACTCGGATGATGGCAAAGTAATTTCGCGTATGCTTTCTTTTTTAAAGGGAGAGTTTCTTGGCAAAGCAAAACATACACCGTCCTTATTTGAATCCTTGGGAATTTTTTTGGCTAAGCTAGACATCAAATTAAAAGACTTTAAAAACTATAACATTCAAGCCAGAAAATGGGAATGGGATATTCAATACTTTGATTTAAACAAAAAGTACATCAATGACATTCCAAATTCAAAAGATAGAAATGTAGTTACTTATTTTTTCAATCAGTTCGAAGAGATTGTACGACCTGTCATTCCAGAACTTAGAAAACAAGTCATTCATAATGATGCTAATGAATGGAACGTACTCGTACAAGATGGTAAAATTTCTGGAATCATTGATTTCGGAGATGTTGCACATACTTTCTTGATTAACGAATTGGCGATTGCTATTACTTACGGTTGCTATGACAAAGAAAATCCACTCGAATGGGCAATAATACTTGTTAAGTCGTACCATCAAGAGCTTCCTTTAGAAGAGAAAGAGCTCAAAATTTTGTATTACCTCATAGCTGCAAGACTGTGCACTAGCGTGTGTAATTCTGCTCACGCACGCAAAACAGACCCAGATAACACCTATGCATCTGTTAGCGAGAAGTCCGCTTGGAAAATGCTTTACCGTTGGCTAGCATTAAATCCAATCAAAGCTGAAAATGAATTCAGAGAAGCGGCAGGTTTCCCAAAGCTAAAACAGATTGATATTCAGGAAGTCCTAAAAAGAAGACATCAGCACATCAGCCCTATATTATCATTAAGTTATAAAGAGCCAATTCATATGGTTCGTTCAGCGTTTCAATATATGTATGATGCTGATGGAAATACGTTTTTAGACGCTTACAACAACATTCCGCACGTAGGACATTCTCACCCAAAGGTAGTAGAAGCTGGTAAAAAGCAAATGGCTAAACTGAATACCAACACAAGGTACCTTTTTGACGAACTAGCTATATATGCTGAAAAACTATTGAGCCATTTCCCCTCTAAGTTGAATAAGGTATTTTTTGTCAACTCTGGAAGTGCAGCTAGTGATTTAGCTATTAGAATGGCAAATAATCATACAGGTTCAAAACATATGATGGTAATGGAGCTTGGCTATCACGGTAACACACAAACATCTATTGACATAAGTGATTATAAATTCAATAATCCTAAAGGAAATGGTCAAAAAAAACACATAATAAAAACAACTATACCAGACATTTATAAGGGAAAATATCAAACAGATAATTCTAATGCTGGGCAGTTATATGGATTAGATGCAGTAGCACAAATTAAAGAGAGTACTGTGTCAATTTCTGCGTTCATTAGTGAACCTATTGTAGGTTGTGCAGGTCAAGTACCACTACCCAAAGGATATTTAAATGAAGTGTATCCAGCTATAAGGGCACAAGGTGGAGTTTGTATTAGTGATGAAGTACAAACGGGCTTTGGACGACTCGGAAAACACTTTTGGGGATTTGAAGCTTCTGATGTAATACCCGATATGGTAATACTTGGGAAACCAATTGCAAACGGACATCCTATGGGAGCTGTGGTTTGTACTGAAGAAATTGCTGCATCTTTTGAAAAGGGTGTAGAATTTTTTAGCTCATTTGGAGGCAATCCAGTTTCTTGTGCTATAGCTACTGCGGTATTGGATGTTATAGAAGAGGAAGGATTGCAAGAGAACGCTAAATTAGTAGGTAAACATTACAATTCACGTTTAAGAGCATTAATGCACAAATATCCTTGTATTGGAGATGTTAGAGGTAGCGGATTATTTATTGGTTGCGAAATAGTAAAAGATAATTCTAAAGACCCAAATACAGAACTAGCTAGTCATATTAAGAATGAATTACGCAGGAAACACATATTGATAAGTACAGACGGTCCTTTCGACAACATTATAAAAACTAAACCTGCCTTATGTTTTAGTAAAGAAAATGCGGATTCTGTAGTAGAGGCAATTGATGAAATATTAAAAACGCATTACAACAATGTATAAAAATAATAGCGATTTAATCGCTAAAAATTAAGTAAGTAAATATAAAAAAGGTCAGTGTTTAACCGGAAAGTTAGTGCGTGAAAATCCGCTACTATTCTTATACTAGACCGTTCTAGTCCATTGCCTGCGGCCGTAGGTTTTCGCTTTTGTAATTTATAATTACGCTCTTGAGATTAGAAACTATAGAACTGCTATAACGCTGCAAAAGATCAACCAACTTTAGTAATTATAAATCACAAGTCTCCCAACCTACTCAACTGTCTTCCTCTCGCTGCGCTCGTCGGAGACAATAATG
>NZ_JPJI01000020.1 GCF_000732625.1 Nonlabens ulvanivorans | reverse complement strand
GCTGTAAACACACATGGATCTGTTGGGTCTGGATCGGTTCCGTTAGAATCTCCATCTCCATCACAATCTGCTGCTTGCCATATTGGATTACTTGTATCTGCTACACTTCCGGCTGTAAACACACATGGATCTGTTGGATCTGCATCCGTTCCATTGGAGTCACCATCGCCATCACAGTCTGCAGCTGCCCATACATCATATGCATTTTGAGCTGGCGTTCCTGCCATCATTGGATTTGTTGGTATCGTAGCATTTGTTACACTACATGGGTCAAATGGCTCTGTACCATTCATCACTTCTTCTCCGTTAGTCTCACCATCACCATCACA
>NZ_JPJI01000019.1 GCF_000732625.1 Nonlabens ulvanivorans | reverse complement strand
ATAGTTAGTGATATATGTTACCACAACGCCGTGAATTATTTTGAGTTTGATAAATAATACGCTTTCGCGAAAGCGTAACATCATAAAAAAACCTGCTATCAATCAATAGCAGGTTTTTTTATTCAATATTGAAATAGTCGACTAGTCCATTAAATCAAATGCTCTAGGTAACCATAAGGTAATATCTTCAAAATAAGTCACCATTACTAGTACGGCAATCATTGCTACAAATAAAGGTAGCATAGGACGTATGACTTTCTGTATTTTGAGATCTGCAACACTACAACCTACAAAGAGTACAGATCCTACTGGTGGCGTACATAATCCTATACACAGGTTCATAATCATAATGACTCCGAAGTGGATAGGGTCCATTCCCATTGCTGTTACGATAGGTAAGAAAATAGGAGTGAAGATGAGTACCGCAGGCGTCATGTCCATAAAGATCCCTACAAATAATAAAATAAGATTGATTAAGATTAAGATGATGATAGGATTATCACTGATTCCTAAAAGTGCATCACTAATTTCTTGTGGAATGTTTTCATAAGACATGACCCAACTCATCGCTATAGAAGTTGCAATTAATAACAATACAATCGAGCTAGTTTTAATAGTTTCTAATAAGATAGGAGATAAGTCTTTTAACTTAATTTCTTTATAGACAAAGCCTAATACAAGAGTGTAAATCACGGCAACTCCACTAGCTTCTGTAGCTGTGAATATTCCGCCTACAATACCACCTATCACCACTACAAGCAACATTAAACTAGGTAATGCATCAAAAAATCTTTTAATAAACACCTTTACGCTTACTAACTTATCAGTTGGGTATTTTTTGATAATAGAATACACAGCCGCCACAATCATTAAGGCAAGTCCTAATAGTAATCCAGGTACGTAGCCTGCGATAAATAAAGCAGCGATAGAAACTCCACCACTTGCAAGAGAATAAACAATCAATACATTACTAGGTGGAATAATCAGACCTGTAGTAGCACTAGTAATGTTTACTGCGGCGCTAAAAGGTTTACTGTAACCATCTTTTTCCATCATAGGATTCATAAATCCACCTATGGCACTAGCTGCTGCAACGGCACTTCCTGAGATTGCCCCAAAAAGCATACAAGAAATAATATTTACAAAGGCCAGTCCGCCCGGTAATGGACCTACAATGGCTTTGGCAAAGTTGATCAGTCGCACAGCAATACCACCGCGATTCATAATTTGACCTGCGAGGATAAAGAATGGTATAGCACTTAAGGTAAAACTGTCTAATGATGTCGCCATACGTTGCGCCATAGTGGTCACTGATGGAAGAAATGGCATGGAATAAACCAGTGTAATAAAACCGGCAAGACCTATAGCATAAGCAATAGGAACTCGTAATGATAAAAACACTAAAAAGCTCAATACTAATATTAAAATTTCTGTATAGTTCATAATTTAGGCTTTAGAAGAGATTACTTTTTTGAAGAATGTATCGATACTGAAATAACAAATTAATATACCAGCTAGTGGAACTACTAGATAAACGAAACCAAGAGGAATACCTAGTGAAGCAGACTTTTGTTCAAACTGAAAACTAAGTTGACATAATCTCCAACCACCTATAATCATGACAAAAAAACCAAATGAGAAAACACATAAGTGAACAAAACCATCAAACAGTCTAGAGTTTTTTTCAACTAACTTTTCAGGTATAAGGTCAATGGCTAGGTGTAAATGCTGTCCAGTGGCATATGCAGCACCTAATAAACCTACCCAAATGAGTGAGTAGCTAGAAATTTCATCAGTTATTGTACTAGGAGATTGTAGTATGAACCTAGCAATTACCTGCCATACCACGGCAAATAACATAATACTGAGCAGTAATAGGCATAATTTACCTAAAATAGAATCTATCGTTTTTCTCATGATTAGTTATTTTGAATCGATTGAATTAATGCACCTAGTAAAGGATCTTTTTTAAACTCATTTACCAGTTCTACTGTAGCTTCTTGAAATGGTTTTTTATCCGGATAAAATACTTGAACACCACTTTCAACTGCTTTTTCAAGACATTCCTTTTCGGATTCTTCCCATAATTTACGTTGTGCAACTTTAGATTCTTCAACGGCCTGATTCAACCATTTTTTTTCCTCATCACTCAATCGTTTTAAGGTTTCTGTTCCTATCACTAGCACGTCAGGTACAGAAGTATGCTCATCCAGACTTAGAAACTTACAAACTTCGTAGTGCTTAGACGTAAAATAACTAGGGATATTATTTTCGGCACCGCTTACCACACCTTGCTGTAGTGCTGTGTAAAGTTCTCCATAAGAAATAGGAGTAGGAGCACCACCCAAATCATTAATCATTGCAATAGCCATGTTACTTTTCATAACACGTATCTTCATATCTTTAATATCATCTGGTGAGTTGATGGGTGTTGATTTTGTATAGAAACTACGGCTACCAGCATCATAAAAAGTTAATCCTTCTAGGTTAAACTTATTACCTTGTGATAAAATACCTTTACCTACTTTACCATCATAGATATCATGCATATGATCTTTATCTCTAAATAGATATGGAATACTGAATACTTTATATTCTGGAATAAAGTTCTCCAGCACTCCGGCACTTACTTTGGCAATATCCAGACTACCTATTTGAAGCAACTCTATGCTTTCTCGCTCACCGCCCAACTGACCATTAGGATAAATTTGAACTTTTAATTTTCCTTCAGAAATTCTTTCTAAGCTTTCACCTAGTACAATCATTCCATTATGTACGGGATGTTGTGTGTCTACGCTATGAGCAAGCCTTAGGGTTTTTGTTGATTGTATTTCAGCACAGCTATTATTAAGGATAGCTGCGAGAAATAAAAATATGATATGTTTAATTTTCATATAAGTTGTTTATTGAATTGTAATAGGTGAATTGATCATTTTTGTAGATTGTTCTAAAAGTTTTTCAAAACCTTCAATCGTCTTGAATTGTGTGTCACTTGCTTCCCAACCGCTCATAAAATAGAAGCTGTGATTTTTTCCTTCTTGAAGATTTAATAGATAAGTATTGGTAATGCCAGTACCTTCTGATGGCGCATCTAAATATGCAGTTAGTGACTGTACCGTGATGATAGCCATTCCTAGGTGATCATCATTTTCTGACTGTCTACCAAATGAATACAACACATCAACGCCTTCATCAGAGTTATAAAATTTTAATTTATTCTCTTTTAAATTTACTATTCCGGTATAGAGTTCTATTCCATCGTTGGTGCCGTGCAATTCAACATCGCTTTTGTAAAACCAGTCGCCTTTTTCTATAGTTATGGTATGAACGATATGGTAAGATTTATCTCCAATAAACTCATCTAAGTAAGTCATTCTAAAAATAGCTCTTGCAGGACCTTCCGTAATGGCTTCAAATCGAGTACCATTCCAGCCAGTAAGTCTATACAAAGAATCTTGATGTTTAAAAGCGAGTGATCCAG
Source organism: Nonlabens ulvanivorans (assembly GCF_000732625.1). Taxonomy (GTDB): domain Bacteria; phylum Bacteroidota; class Bacteroidia; order Flavobacteriales; family Flavobacteriaceae; genus Nonlabens; species Nonlabens ulvanivorans. The sequence goes on along the minus strand of NZ_JPJI01000019.1, from coordinate 720 downwards.
CACCTAATGAATTGCCAACTTTGAGAATATCCATTCCCCAATCTGCCTTCTCATGATAATTTGTAGTCAATCCTTGTTTGTGTAACGTAGGCTCTTCAGTAGTTTTTCCGAAAATATCAATCCCATTTCGAGGATCAAAATACATACGGAATCCCACTTTATCATTTTCCCAAGCTGGTCCTTCCATTTGAAAGAACAACGAGTCTTTATCTCTTGGATCATAACTTCTAGTGTAGAGTTGCTCTTCACTTGCTTCTGGCTTAGCTTTTCCTACACCAAAATGTACGTCTGTCTTCTTTTCATATTGTGGTGATTCCGCTTTCGCGAAAGCATAAATCATAAGCCTTTTAGTTTCTAGAGCTTCGAAATTCACAACTAGAGCTGCTTCATCCCAGATTCCATCCTGATCCATGTCATCCAATTGATAAGGGAATTCAGTTCCCAGAGAATCTTTAAATATTAAAATTTGACTTTCATCAAAAGCTGGCAGTTTCTCTTTAATTTGCTTCTTTGAAATCACAATAACTTCAGTTCTGGCGATATCGATTTCGTTATGAAGCATAAAAAAAGCATCTTTATTCTTATCATCACAATTGATGAAAAGAATAGAAAATGCTAATAGTAAGAGGTTCCAATATCTCATTTAATCTTCATTTGAAGGTTTACCTATAGTCGCTAGTATACCGCCATCAACATACAATATATGACCATTTACAAAAT
>NZ_JPJI01000018.1 GCF_000732625.1 Nonlabens ulvanivorans | reverse complement strand
ATCGACTAGAGTCGTGATCGTTTCCAAGTTCTGAACTAGAGCTGTAAAATCTAATTGAGTCGTTACACCATCTTCATCCGTATAATCTAGATTCGTATCATCCGCATTCAGCACTAAAGTTGTAAGCGTCTCAGCAGCATTCGTATCAATCGTAACTGGCGTTCCAGCTTCATTAGTATAGGTAAACGTACCATCCGTGTTATCCACTAGGGTAGTGATCGTTTCCAAGTTCTGAACTAAAGCGGTAAAATCTAATTGAGTCGTTACACCATCTTCATCCGTATAATCAAGATTCGTATCATCCGCATTCAGCACTAAAGTCGTAAGTGTCTCAGCAGCATTCGTATCAATCGTAACTGGCGTTCCAGCTTCATTAGTATAGGTAAACGTACCATCCGTGTTATCCACTAGAGTCGTGATCGTTTCCAAGTTCTGAATTAGAGCTGTAAAATCTAATTGAGTTGTCACACCATCTTCATCGGTATAATCCAGATTCGTATCATCCGCATTCAGCACTAAAGTCGTAAGCGTCTCAGCAGCATTCGTATCAATCGTAACTGGCGTTCCAGCTTCGTTAGTATAGGTAAAGGTACCATCGGTATTATCGACTAGAGTCGTGATCGTTTCTAAGTTCTGAACTAGAGCGGTAAAATCTAATTGAGTCGTTACACCATCTTCATCGGTATAATCCAGATTCGTATCATCCGCATTCAGCACTAAAGTCGTAAGTGTCTCAGCAGCATTCGTATCAATCGTAACTGGCGTTCCAGCTTCGTTGGTATAGGTAAAGGTACCATCGGTGTTATCCACTAGAGTCGTGATCGTTTCCAAGTTCTGAACCAGAGCTGTAAAATCTAATTGAGTCGTTACACCATCTTCATCCGTATAATCCAGATTCGTATCATCCGCATTCAGTACTAAAGTTGTTAGCGTCTCAGCAGCATTCGTATCAATCGTAACTGGCGTTCCA
>NZ_JPJI01000017.1:739-957 GCF_000732625.1 Nonlabens ulvanivorans | reverse complement strand
GTGATACTGATGGCGATGGTATTGATGATGCTTTTGACCCAGCTAATGCGACAGACCCATACAGTGATCCAAGTGGAGATACAGTAGATACGGATCCAGCCAATGAGCTGAACAATACGGATGGTACCGACGAGCCAGATTACAGAGATACTGATGATGATAATGACTTAATACCAACGGCAAATGAGATTCCAGATGCAGATGGAAACGGAACACCG
>NZ_JPJI01000017.1:299-729 GCF_000732625.1 Nonlabens ulvanivorans | reverse complement strand
GACAGACCCATACAGTGATCCAAGTGGAGCTACAGTAGATACGGATCCAGCAACTGAGTTGAACAATACGGATGGTACAGATGAACCAGATTACAGAGATACTGATGATGATAATGACTTAATACCAACGGCAAATGAGATTCCAGATGCAGATGGAAACGGAACACCAGATTACTTGGAGATTCCAGACAATGATGGAGATGGTATCAATGACTTAGTAGATATCGATGATGATAACGATGGTATCTTAGATACGGTAGAGAATGGTGGAGTAGATCCATTAGGCGATGATGACAATGATGGTATTTTAAACTACCAAGATGTTACACCAGCCAATGATTCTAATGGCGATGGCGTAGTAGATAGTTTTGATAGTGATGGTGATGGTATTATCGATCAGTTCGATCAAGATGCTGACAATGATGGTATT
>NZ_JPJI01000017.1:0-289 GCF_000732625.1 Nonlabens ulvanivorans | reverse complement strand
AGTAGATCCATTAGGCGATGATGACAATGATGGTATTTTAAACTACCAAGATGTTACACCAGCCAATGATGCTAATGGTGATGGCGTAGTAGACAGTTTTGATAGTGATGGTGATGGTATTATCGATCAGTTCGATCAAGATGCTGACAATGATGGTATACCAGATAACGTAGAAGGCCAAGACACACCAGGTTACACAGCACCAACTGGAGTAGATAGTGACATGAATGGATTGGATGATGCTTATGAGACGACTCCAGGAAGTGGAGAAGGAATCACACCAGAGAAT
>NZ_JPJI01000016.1 GCF_000732625.1 Nonlabens ulvanivorans | reverse complement strand
AAAAACTACTGTCGTTCTTTTAAATACAAGGCCTAATTAAAAATCACCTTATAGTCCTTACGGGATGCTCCTAAATAATAGACATGGAAGTGTGGATTCTGATAGCTATCGCTACGGTTTCCAAGGACAGGAGCGCGATGACGAGGTCAAAGGTGATGGAAATAGTTATAACTACAGATATAGGATGCATGACTCTAGGATTGGGAGGTTTTTTGCGGTGGATCCGTTGTCTGTTAAATATTCTTACAACAGTCCTTACGCTTTTTCCGAGAACAGTGTGATAGATGCTGTTGAATTGGAAGGAATGGAGCTTAAGATTGTAAGCTATGAAATTGGATTCCATCAAAACGGAGATTCCTACATTAAAAAAATTAATAGCGTTGAAATATGGCCTGATTATCATTTGGAAGGTAGATATGGTGGTAAGTATATGAATTTAGCAATGACCGTTCATAGAACAATTGTTAATGGTCAAATACAACAAGAGTATACTACAATGGAACCTGCTGATTATGGTGATTATGACCCAAGGCTTAGAGGTCTAAAAGCTAGTGCAGGTTATGATTACACAAATTATTTCACTGAGTCTATTAGGAAACAGGATGATTCACAGTTTGCCACAAATTATCGGGACGGCTATTTTTCTCCTTTAGACCAAGTATTTATTGAGCAAGCGATTTGGAATCGAAATAATCAAGCACCAGATGCGAGGTATACTCAACAAGAGATTGCTGATGTGTCCGAGTTAGCAAATGTTTTTCCGCTTGTAAGAACAGGCGGTCTCAATGGAGCTGGACTTTATAGCAAGTGTATTGATTTTAGTAAAGATTTTATGAAAAAATTATCTAAGAATTTAAAATCGTCTGGATATTCAGTTAAAAGATATTCTATAGATATTGGTGATGGTGGACTACTCGGAACAAAGACACAAAGAGTCGCAGATAATGGTTATCATGAATTTATAGAAGTAACTAAGAATGGCAAAACAGTTATATATGACAATTTACATGTAAACGGTATTAGCAAAAAGGATTATATTGACGAATTAAATGGTTTTTCGAGAGAAGGTGTTGTTACAGGTGAAAAATTACTCGAAGAAGGAGGGGAATATCTAAAGGAAATAGAGTGATGATAAAATTATATAAAGAAGATAAAGAAATTTTAGAGATAACTTTATCGAAACCTGGAATTTTTCTTATAAATAGAGTCGAGGATTATTATTTATTATTTCTTGGTTATAGTTTATCTAAAAACAATTCCATTTTAGATTTATTGGATGGATATTACACTGATTATCTAAAACATAAATTCCAAATTACTGAAGAAATGAAATGGTATAAACTAATAAGATTATACTCTTCAACCGATATTCACACAATAGAATTGTTTCAGAATACTTTTTCTACCTTTTGTAAAAAAAATGATATAATGTAAATGAAGGGGGTGCAAACCGCAAGAACCGCGATAAAAGTGTTCCAATATTGGGAACAAGTCGCATGGTGCAAATCGCAATAACCGCGATAAAAGTGTTCCAAAGTTGGAACAAGCCCCGCATATACTAGGGTTGTAATCTTGCTTTGAATTTAATCAATTTGAATTCAAAAATTAAGCTCCTTGATTTGTTGAAATGATAAAACGCTGATGTAAAATCAGTGTTTTGAAATAAGAAGTATGTTTCAACTTGAGAATATGATGTTGTGAAATTATTTGAAGTGATTTTAGTCCTTTAGAACGCCTTACAACCTAGTTTAGACACACAGGCATTGAAATTACGATTGAATTCAACCCTAGCGATTTGAGCCTGTTTTATTTTTTGAGTATTTAAGAACTTATCAATAGAATCTCCATTTATGATCTGCATAGGCGTTTTGCCCTGCAACCTACGAGAGCATTTTGAAATAATATGTTCCTTATAAGGACATTACTAATATACAGATAGTTATGAAATTCT
>NZ_JPJI01000015.1 GCF_000732625.1 Nonlabens ulvanivorans | reverse complement strand
TGGAACGCCAGTTACGATTGATACGAATGCTGCTGAGACGCTAACAACTTTAGTACTGAATGCGGATGATACGAATCTTGATTATACGGATGAAGATGGTGTAACGACTCAATTAGATTTTACAGCTCTGGTTCAGAACTTAGAAACCATCACTACCCTAGTGGATAACACGGATGGTACGTTTACCTATACTAATGAAGCTGGTACGCCAGTTACGATTGATACGAATGCTGCTGAGACGCTTACGACTTTAGTGCTGAATGCGGATGATACGAATTTGGATTATACCGATGAAGATGGTGTAACGACTCAGCTAGATTTTACAGCTTTAGTTCAGAACTTGGAAACCATAACGACTCTAGTGGATAACACCGATGGTACGTTTACGTATACTAATGAAGCTGGAACACCAGTCACTATTGATACGAATGCTGCTGAGACACTTACGACTTTAGTGCTGAATGCGGATGATACGAATCTTGATTATACGGATGAAGATGGTGTAACGACTCAATTAGATTTTACAGCTCTGGTTCAGAACTTAGAAACCATCACTACTCTAGTTGATAATACAGATGGTACTTTTACCTATACTAACGAAGCTGGAACACCAGTAACGATTGATACCAATGCGGCTGAGACACTTACGACTTTAGTATTAAATCCTAACAACACTAGCCTGGATTACACCGATGAAGATGGTGTTACGACTCAGCTAAATTTTACTGCTTTAGTACAAAACTTAGAGAGTCAAGATATTAGTACTGATGGTAATCCAGGTAATATTTCAATATCTAATGGTTCAACAATAAATTTAAATGTTGATGATGCTGATTCAGATTCTGCTAACGAGGTCAACACGGCTTTTGCTGTTAATGGTGCTAATCTAGAAATCACCGATTCTAATGGTACACTTTCTGTACCTTTAGCTTCAATCGGTTCAGACGATCAAACCATTACTGATTTCTCATACGATGATGTTACAAACGTATTGACCATTACTCTCGAAGATGGTAACACTTCTACTGTTAACCTTGCTGAGCTTTCTGAAACAGTTGTCGCTGGTACTGGTGCGATTACAGTAACCGATGATGGTAATGGTAACTACACCGTGAACTCTACCGATCCTGATGAATCTATTACTAACGAGGTCAACACGGCTTTTGCTGTTAATGGTGCTAATCTAGAAATCACCGATTCTAATGGTACACTTTCTGTGCCTTTAGCTTCAATCGGTTCAGACGATCAAACCATTACTGATTTCTCATAC
>NZ_JPJI01000014.1 GCF_000732625.1 Nonlabens ulvanivorans | reverse complement strand
TTCTTCTCCGTTAGTCTCACCATCACCATCACAGTCTGCGGCTGCCCATACGGCATAATTCTCATCACTTACATCTGGCACCGTTGCTGTTCCACTTACATCACATGGATCGGTTGGATCGGATCCATTCATGTCTTCTGTTCCGTTGGTCTCACCATCACCATCACAATCGGCGGCTTGCCAAATTGGATTACTCGTATCGGCTGTACTTCCTGCTGTAAATACACATGGATCTGCTGGGTCTGGATCGGTTCCGTTAGAATCTCCATCGCCATCACAATCAGCGGCTTGCCAAATTGCATTACTCGTATCTGCTGTACTTCCTGCTGTAAACACACATGGATCTGTTGGGTCTGGATCGGTTCCGTTAGAATCTCCATCTCCATCACAATCTGCTGCTTGC
>NZ_JPJI01000013.1 GCF_000732625.1 Nonlabens ulvanivorans | reverse complement strand
TGAAATAGCAGCAGGAACCGATCCAAATGATCCATGTAGTTACAATGTTGCAGATGTAACCGTAGTAGTAACAAGCACAGTAGATTGTGATGGAGATGGAGTAACCGATGCGGATGAAATAGCAGCTGGAACCGATCCAAATGATGCTTGTGATTACGATCCAGCAAGTGTGACGGTAACTGTAACAAGTACAGTAGATTGTGATGGAGATGGAGTAACCGATGCCGATGAGATTGCAGCAGGAACAGATCCAAACGATCCATGTGATTACAACGTAGTAGATATTACAGTTCCAGTAACAAGCATAGTAGACTGTGATGGCGATGGTGTAACGGATGCCGATGAGATCAACGGACCAGATGGTAACCCAACTACAGCAGACGGAACAGATCCAAACGATCCATGTGATTATGATCCATCAAGTGTAACAGTAACAGTTACAAGTAATGTAGATTGTGATGGAGATGGAGTAACGGATGCTGATGAGATAGCAGATGGAACTGATCCAAACGATGCATGTTCATACACAGTAGGAAGTGTAAGTGTACCAGTAACAAGTACAGTAGATTGTGATGGAGATGGAGTAACGGATGCTGATGAGATAGCAGATGGAACTGATCCAAACGATGCATGTTCATACACAGTAGGAAGCGTGAGTGTGCCAGTGACAAGCACAGTAGATTGTGATGGTGATGGAGTAACTGATGCCGATGAGATTGCAGCAGGAACAGATCCAAACGATCCATGTGATTATAACGTAATAGATATTACAGTTCCAGTAACAAGCACAGTAGATTGTGATGGCGATGGAGTAACGGATGCCGATGAGATCAATGGACCAGATGGTGATCCAGCTACAGCAGATGGAACAGATCCAAATGATCCATGTTCATATGATCCAGGAAGTGTAACGTTAGCTGTAACAAGCACAGTAGATTGTGATGGCGATGGAGTAACTGATGCTGATGAAATAGCAGATGGAACTGATCCAAACGATCCATGTTCTTATAATGTGGGAAGCGTTAGTGTATCAGTAACAAGTATAGTAGATTGTGATGGTGATGGAGTAACCGATGCAGATGAAATAGCAGCAGGAACCGATCCAAATGATCCATGTGATTATAATGTAGCAGATGTAACAGTTCAAGTAACAAGCACAGTAGATTGTGATGGTGATGGAGTAACTGATGCGGATGAAATAGCAGATGGAACAGATCCAAACGACGCATGTTCTTACACAGTTGGAAGCATAAGTGTAGCGGTAACCAGCACAGTAGATTGTGATGGAGATGGAGTAACCGATGCAGATGAAATAGCAGCTGGTACTGATCCAAATGATTCATGTGATTATAATGTAGGTGATATCACTGCACCAGTAACGAGTGTAGTAGATTGTGATGGTGATGGTGTAACAGATGCAGATGAAATCAATGGTCCAGATGGCGACCCAACAACTCCTGACGGAACAAATCCAAACGACCCATGTAGTTATGATGTAGGTAGTATAAGTGTGTCAGTAACAAGCACAGTAGATTGTGATGGTGATGGAGTAACAGATGCCGATGAAATAACAGATGGAACGGATCCACAAGATCCATGTGATTTCAATGCAGCTAGTGTAACTGTTGCACAAACAGGAGATTATTTAGCCGCTGATTGTGATGGTGATGGTATTTCAAATGGAGATGAACTTGCGCAAGGAACCGATCCAAATGATCCATGTGATTATGATGCTTCAGCACAGAATATCAATGATGTCTCGACACTTTGGTTAGGTGGAGATTGTGATGGTGATGGTGTACCTAATGGAACTGAAATTGGTGACGGTACAGATCCACAAGATCCATGTGATTTTGATGTGAATAGTCAAGTAATTGCAAATGTTACTAGTGCATGGAATAGTTTGGATTGTGATGGTGATGGTGTAACCAATGGTGACGAAGTGATAGACATGACAGATCCACAAGATCCATGTGATTATGTGTTAGCTAGTCAAACGTTAACACCTTCATTAGCATGGGAAGCTTTAGATTGTGATGGTGATGGTGTAAGTAATGGTGTTGAGATAATCGATGGTACAGATACGCAAGATCCTTGTGATTTAATGTACACCAGTCAAGATACTATTCCTACAACGGTTTGGACTAACTCCGATTGTGATGGTGACGGTGTTACAAATGGTGATGAAGTTATAGATGGAACAAATCCAATTGATCCTTGTGATTTCATGCTTGAAAATGTAACAGTTCCTCAGACAATGGCATGGGAAGCATTAGATTGTGACGGTGATGGAGTTAGTAATGGAATAGAGGTTGTAGATGGAACAGATCCTTTAGATCAATGTGACCTGAACGTTAGTAGTCAAGACTTAACTCCAAGTGCTGATTGGCAACTTCTAGACTGTGATGGTGATGGTGTTACAAATGCAGATGAAGTTGCAGATGGAACTAATCCTACTGATCCTTGTGACTTTATTGTTGCTAGTCAAACAACAACAGTTGGTGGAGACTTTAATGATGCAGATTGTGATGGCGATGGTGTTACAAATGGCGATGAAATTATAGATGGAACGGATCCAAATGACCCATGTGATTTCATGACAGCTAGTCAGACCGTAGATACATCAGATGAATATGGTCAGTTAGATTGTGATGGTGATGGAGTTTCTAATAGACAAGAGGAAATTGACGGAACAGATCCTCAGGACCCATGTAGTTATGAGGCTATATCTCAAGACTTGGTTGCTGCCACAGGAGAATGGGATAATCTAGATTGTGATGGTGATGGAGTCAGTAATATTGACGAACTATTACCGCCAAATGGAGGAACTCCTACAGATCCTCAAGATCCTTGTAATGTTGATCTTGATAATCAAAGTATGACGCCTGATCAAGCATGGTTAGATGCTGATTGTGACATGGATAATGTTTCAAATGGAGATGAACTGGGTCAAGGAGATACTGATGGTGATGGTATACCAGATGTGTTCGATATCGATGATGATGGCGACGGTGTTGCTACGATTTACGAGGACTATGATGGTGATAACGATCCTACTAATCAAGATTCTGACGGAGACGGTATTCCAGATTATTTAGATGTTGATGATGACGGTGATGGTATCGATACTATAGATGAAGGAGCAAATCCTGACGGCGACTTAGACCCCAATTCAGGTGATATTAGCGACATAGATAATGATGGTATACCAGATTATCTTGATCAGGACGCTAGAAGAGTTGTAGTATGGAACGCTTTGACACCTGATGGTGATAACCAGAATGATTTCTTCCTGATTCAAGGAATTGAGAATTTTGATAATACAGTCAGTATATTTAATCGATGGGGAATTGAAGTATTCAAGACTGACAACTACAATAATACTACTCGACGTTTTGAAGGTGTTTCTGAAGGTAGATCGACAATAGGTCAAGGAGATAAATTACCTACAGGTACTTATTATTATGTAGTTGAGTATATCGATGACTTTGGTGGTGTTCAACAGATAGCAGGATACCTTTATATACGATAAATGATTAAAAAGTATCCCGATTTGTTTGACATTTCGGGATACCTTAATTGAAACATAAGAAGAGATGAATAAATTATTAACTATTATATTATTGTTCGCTTTCGCGAAAGCGGTTACTGCACAACAGGATCCACAATACAC
>NZ_JPJI01000012.1:59256-165815 GCF_000732625.1 Nonlabens ulvanivorans | reverse complement strand
TTTGCGCACGATGCCTTCATCGCTCACGCCATTAAGTTTTAAAAAACGCTCTACACGTTCTCCTAAATTATGATCTGGCAAGGCCGTTATATGTGTACTATCCAAACCAAAATGCGCTAAAGAAACTCCAACATTTGCCTCTGAACCACCAAAAGTGACATCAAAATTAACTGTTTGAAATAATCTTTTATAATCTGGAACCGTAAGTCTCATCAAGACTTCTCCTATAGTAACTACCTTTTGCTTCATAATAATATAATGATAAACTTAATGAGGACAAACTTAAGTCTATACTAGTTATAATCTATACAATAGAACTATCGTTTACCCTTTTCAGAATGATATTGCCACCATAAACATACATAAACAGTGGCATTTTTGAAATTTTCAATAAAATAATACTAATGAATTATATTAGTAAGGTGAATGAAGAACATCCTACTTAATTTATATACTAAGTAAACTATGAGTATTAAAAACAGACTTGAAAGCAGCATCACTAAATTATATAAAGCTTTTCATGATGGAACCTTGCATCCAGAATGTGCATGTCATTGTGCAGTAGGTAATATTTGCGATAATAAGGATTTCTGGAAACATCTATCTGATGATCACGGTTCTGTAAAGCTTAATTATGTAGGCTTAGTCAATGAGAAACTAGGAAAACGTTTTAATGGTTACTTACCTTCGGAACTATTGCGTATTGAACACGCTTTTTTACAAGGTTGCGGCTATCAATTACCATTAAGACATCATCATTTTAAACCTAAGGACCCAAAAAGCCAAGTGATTCAGTTTGAAGGGTTGTGTGCCGCCATTACCATATTATGTAAATTAGAAGGTATCGACGATATATCAGATTATTCCAAACTTTTTGAGACTGATAACCATCAACCTATACACTCACTAGATCTAGTGTTTTAAAAACAAATCAAATAAGTAAAGAGATTAAAAAATCTCAATCTCTTTACTTATTTTGATAGGTTAAAATGACTGTATTACATTAAGGTATAATGGCATTCCCAAAGTAATGTTGAAAGGAAACGTTATAGCAAGTGCCATCGGTATATAAAGACTAGGATTAGCTTTAGGTGCAGCTAATTTCATAGCGGCTGGTACCGCAATGTACGATGCGCTAGCTGCTAGAATAGAAAACAATAATCGGTCTCCTGTTTCTGTTACAAAAAGCCCACTTACTACCGCCACGATAATCCCATTAACAATAGGTATAATAATTGCAAAAGCAACCGCAAACCATCCTTTCTTTAAAAAGGTTGACAATTTTCTTCCACTGGTGATTCCCATATCTAATAAGAATACTGCAAGAAATCCTTTAAACAAATCGGTTGTAAAGGGTTTAATTCCTTCGGCTTGAGCCTCACTTGCACACAGGCCTATTACTAAACTACCTATTATTAGGATTACACTACCATTAGTGAGTGCATGATGCAACACCGTTTTTGTAGAGACCTTATCTGATTTATCTTTATTAAATAGAGAAATTAATAAAAGGCCTACCATAATGGAAGGAGCTTCCATAAGTGCCATTACAGCAACCATATGCCCACTGAAATCCATTTGTTCCATCTCTAAAAAAGAGATAGCCGTAACAAAAGTAACTGCACTTACAGATCCATATGCTGCTGCAATTGCTCCAGAATTATAGACATTCATCTTACGACGCAAAATGAAATAAGCATAAATAGGAACAACAATAGCAAGTAAAACACCGAATAATAAAGACCAGACAATTTCCATATCAAATTCGCTATGTGACAATTCTTGTCCACCTTTAAATCCTATCGCTAACAGTAAATAAAGAGAAATAAATTTTGAGGAATTCTCGGGAATTTTAAGATCACTCTTAAGTTGAACCGCTATAATCCCTAAAAAGAAAAATAATAAAGCTGGGTTACTTAGGTTATCAATTAATAGATGTAAATCCATAATTATATTCTTAGAGAATTAATTAGTTTTTATTGATTTTAATCTCACTTTTGATTGATAAAGTTTCACTTCCTTTAATCATAGGTCCAAGAAAAGATATCGCCTTATCCTTTTCTGATTGTAAAGCTGCAATACGCTCGTTTTCAAATGTGCATGGATCTGCGTGATCTCTTTCTGTTTTTGCCAGTCGTTGTAATTTGTGAAAATTCATCTTCTTGTCTAGAACTGAAGTAATAATTTCCATAGCGTCTGATGCTGTAAAATTTCCGTCGATTAAGTCAATTTGTAATTCTTGCATTATAAAATATTTAAAGGTTAAATCACTTTTAATAAAAGCTGCTGCAAAGTTGAATTATCTTTTATATAAATTTATATTTATAATTTTTATCATATACATAAGTAATATTTATGCATTATACACTTCACCAACTAGAGATATTCTTTAAAATTTCCCAATTAAAAAGTATTACTAAAGCTGCCGAAGAATTAAACCTTACTCAACCTGCAGTTTCTATACAACTCAAAAAATTTCAAGATCAATTCCCATTACCGCTTACAGAATATTTAGGTCGTAAAATCCACATTACCGAATTTGGAAAAGAAATTGCTGATACCGCAGAGAATATCCTTGAGCAAGTAGCTACGATTACATATAAATCTGCAGCTTATGAAGGTAAAGTCGCTGGCAAACTTAACATATCAGTAGTGTCTACAGGTAAATATGTAATGCCTTATTTTCTCTCAGATTTTTTGAAAAAATATCCAGGGATTGACTTAACAATGAATGTTACTAATAAAAGTGAAGTAATCAAAAGTATTGAGGACAATACAGTTGATTTTGCCATGGTATCTGTACTTCCTGATCATTTGAAGATTAGCCGTATTGAGCTTATGCGTAATGAACTTTTTTTATTAGGAAAAGACAACCCTAGTAAGTCCGGCATGCAGATGAGTACTCAAGAATTTAAAAAGTTGAAACTTATCTATAGAGAAAAAGGATCTGCCACCAGACAGGCTATGGAAAGCTTCTTAGACCAACAAAAATTCACAAATCATAAAAAAATTGAACTAGTTTCTAACGAAGCTGTAAAACAAGCTGTTATAGCAGGACTAGGTTATTCTATAATGCCTATTATAGGAATTAAAAACGAACTCAAAAACAAAGAAGTACAAATTATACCTATTAAAAACCTACCAATAATAACTAACTGGAATTTGATCTGGTTATCATCAAAAAAACAGTCTCCGGCAGCACTTGCCTTAGCTCAATATGTTAAAGAAAACAAAATAGAAATTATTAAAAAACACTTCAGTTGGATGGAAAGTAAATCATTCCTCCCATAATTATTAGTTGTATTTTTCAATGATACGATCCATACAGTTAATTCCATCGATCGCCGCACTTATAATACCGCCGGCATATCCAGCACCTTCAGCACATGGATATATGCCTTTAATTTCAATATGCTCAAGGGAAAAATCATCCCTTGGTATTTTAACTGGTGATGATGTCCTACTTTCAGGCGCATGCAATACAGCTTCGGTAGTTAAATATCCTTTCATCTTATGACCAAAAGCTACAAAAGCTTTTCTTAATCTACTCGCCAGCATATCTGGCAAGACTTCATTTAAATCGACAGCCGTTAAACCTGGTTGATAAGATGTTTTAGGAAAATCAGTAGAAACCTTACCAACTATAAAATCGGTCATGCGTTGTGCTGGAACCTTTTGTGTTTTACCAGCAGCGACCCAGCAATCATATTCTACTTTCTTTTGAAATTCCAGACAGACAAAAGGATCGTTCTCTTTATAATTAGGTAAATCTTGAGGTGATACACTAACAACAATTCCACTATTAGAATATGGATTATTGCGTTTACTAGGACTCCAACCATTAGTAACAACCTCTTCAATATCAGTAGCACATGGCGCAATAATACCACCAGGACACATACAAAAAGAATACACACCTAATCCATCGACCTGTTCTACTAAACTATAACTGGCTGGCGGCAAATATGGATTTTGATCATCGCCATGATATTGGATCTGATCTATTAAGGATTGTGAGTGCTCAATACGCACACCTATTGCAAACGGCTTTGCTTCTACTTTAATACCACGATTATGTAATAAGTAAAAAATATCTCTAGCACTATGTCCAGTTGCTAGTATCACATGATTATAATCATACCAGACACTATCATTTATCTGAATTGAGGTAACCTGTCCGTTCTCATGTTTTATATCTGTGAGCTTCTCATTAAACCTCACTTCGCCACCTGCCTCTATAATAGCCTCGCGCATTGCGGTAATTATTTGTGGCAACTTATTAGTTCCTATATGTGGATGAGCATCAACTAAAATATCTGGTGTTGCACCAAAATCAACAAACCACTCCATCGCTTTCAATACATTACCACGTTTTTTAGATCGGGTATAAAGCTTTCCATCACTGTAAGTTCCTGCGCCGCCTTCACCAAAACAATAATTAGACTCTGGATTAACGATATGCTCTTTATTTATAGCTGCTAGATCTCGACGTCTAGAACGCACATCTTTACCTCTTTCATAAATAACAGGCTTTAAGCCACCTTCTATTGCTCGCAATGCGGCATATAATCCAGCAGGTCCAGCCCCTATAATGGCTACCGAAGGCTTATTACTTATATCACTTATTTTATATGGCTCGCGTACAGGTTTCTCGTCTCCATTCAACCATAATTCAATCTGTAGATTATAAAGGACACGGCGTTGTCTAGCATCAATGCTGCGCTTTCTAATGGACCATTGAGAGACATCATTCATAGAAAAATCAACCTTTTGGAAGACCTTTTCCAGTATGTGATCTTCATCCTCTAGATGATGTGGTAAAACTTGAATCTGAACCAGTGTACTCATAGGTGGCAAAGGTAATAGGTCTTTGAATAATATGCTTTAATTATACGTTCTTGTAGGATGATGTGGTTGACGCTTTCGCGAAAGCGAAATTTTAAACATCCTTATGATGTAAAAAGCCTCTTATCTTAACAATAAAAGGCTTTTAAAAAGAATTATAATCTCTATTAAGAGTATCGTTCTAGATTTTTCTTTTGCATCCCTATGGCATCTTTGAATTCAGTCTTCATACGATTAATCAAATCTGTAGCAGGTACGGTATCGTTAATTGTAGCAGATCCTTGTCCGGCACTCCATATAGTTTTCCAGGCTTTTGCCTCTGTATCCATTTCTTTACCAAAATCTATTTTACCAGTGGCTTTAAGTTGCTCTTCAGTAATACCTGCTGCATTTAAACTAGCTCCTAAAAAATTAGCACTTACACCAGATATAGCAGCTGTATAAACAATATCACTTGATCCAGCATCTATGATCATATCTCGATACTCATCTGTTGCTTTTGACTCATCTGTATTAATAAAACGGGTACCCATGTAAGCATAATCTGCACCCATTTGTAAGGCACTAGCCACATCTTGTCCACTACTCATCGCACCAGACAGTAAGATAGTTCCTTTAAAGAAACTGCGCACTTCTCTTATAAATGGCATAGGATTTAAAGTTCCTGCATGACCACCTGCACCAGCACAAACCAATATCAGTCCGTCCACACCAGCCTCTGCAGCTTTTTCTGCATGACGCTTTTTAATAACATCGTGAAACACTAAACCACCGTAAGAGTGCACCGCATCTACTAGATCCTTTACAGCACCTAAAGAGGTAATTATTAAAGGTACCTTATGCTTCATGCACACCATTAAATCTGCCTGTACACGAGGATTACTGCCATGAACAATGAGGTTAACTCCAAAAGGAGCCGCTTTCTTACCTGTTTCTTTCTCCCATTGATCGAGTTCTGTTTTAATTTGTACTACCCATTCTTCAAAACCTTCTGTCGTACGCTGATTTAGTGCGGGAAAAGTTCCTACGATACCATTTTTACAACAGGCTATTACTAGTTCAGGACCAGAGATTAAGAACATAGGTGCTGCTACTACCGGCAGCTTTATATTTTGAGAAAAGTCAGTATTATTCATTACTTGGGTTTACCACAAATTTACGATTATAGCACAAAATCACCGCATAAGAACTTAAATTAATATTGCAGTTAAGATGTCGTTAATTAAAGTCTTACAAGATGGTTTCCATTTAAATTTGTAACAAATTAATCTATTGTCCGTTACTTAGACAGACTAGAATATTTCTTATGATTAAACGATTATTAATTGCAATAATTTTATTGAATTTCGCTTTCGCGAAAGCGCAATCAGAAAAATTCACCCTATCAGGTACCATCAGTGAGGTAAGCAACGGCGAGACCATGATAGGTGTCAATATATTAATCCCAGAATTGAGCGCAGGAACCTCGAGTAATGAATATGGGTTTTATTCTATCACGCTACCGGCAGGAACTTATCAAGTAGTTTACAGTTTTATAGGTTATAAAAATATTTTAAAGGAAGTCGTTTTAAATAGTGATACACAAATCAATATTGAGATGGCAGACTCTGACGAGCAGCTAGACGCTATAGTTATTAAGGCTGATGTAGAAAGATTGAGTACTAAATCGCCACAAATGAGTACGAATGCACTTTCTATAGAAACTATTAAAAAAATACCTGTTGTACTGGGCGAGACAGATATTGTAAAGTCATTAGTTCTTTTACCTGGAGTGACTAATGCTGGCGAAGGTGCCTCTGGATTTAATGTACGTGGTGGTGCCGCAGATCAAAATTTAGTTTTACTAGATGAGGCAACATTATATGGTAGTGATCACTTGTTTGGCTTCTTTTCTGTTTTCAATCCAGATGCTATAAAAGACTTAAAATTATATAAAGGAGGAATACCTGCACGCTATGGTGGACGTGTATCTAGTGTACTAGACATCTATCAACGTGATGGTAATAAGAATAAACTGAGTGCCACTGGTGGTGTAGGTCTAGTGGCTAGTAGATTATTGCTTGAAGGTCCTATTGAGAAAGGCAAATCATCGTTTCTTATCGGTGGTCGCAGTAGTTATGCCCATCTATTCTTACCTTTATTTGATATAGATAACGTGGCTTACTTTTATGATTTAAATGCAAAATTAAGCTTCACATTAAACGACAATAATAGACTTTATGTGTCCTCTTACTTTGGTAGAGATGTATTTAAGGTGAACAATCTGTTCGGTAACACCTTTGGAAACTCTTTTGTTAACGCGAGATGGAATCATACCTTTAATAATAAATGGTTTGCAAATACGTCTTTGATTTATTCAGATTATAATTATGGCCTTGAATTAGATTTTGTAGAATTTGAATTCAGTAGTGGAATTACCAATCTTAATGCAAAATATGATTTGACACATTATGTCAATGATAAAACTAAAATGAGGTATGGGATTAATTCTATCTATTATGAATTTGATCCAGGACTTATCACACCTACAACAGCCACAAGCCCTATAAATGAGAGACAACTTACAAAAAAGTATGCTTGGGAAAATGGAGTTTATGTTGATGGAGAGTTTGAAATAACAGACAATATCAATATTAATGCTGGTTTAAGATTAAGCACCTTTAATCGTCTAGGTCAGAACAATATTAATATATATGAAAACAATCAACCTATAGTCTTTAATGAAGAATTACAAATCTATGAATCTGTAGACCCTATAGAAACTACAAATGCTAGTAGAGGCACGACTTTAAAAACATTTGCAAATCTTGAACCTCGATTCTCTATTGCCTACTCTTTAGATAACAATACTAGCTTTAAAGCGAGCTACCAGCGCATTAATCAATATATACATCTTATTTCTAATACTAATGCTCCTACTCCATTTGATCTCTATGCTCCTAGCGGCACTTTTATTGAACCGCAAAAAGGAGATCAAATTGCTGCTGGATTTTTTAAGAACATAGGTAACTATTCTTTAGAGACAGAAGTTTTTTATAAAACAGTTGATAATCGACTGGATTATATAGATGGTGCAGATCTTATAGCTAATGATGCCGTAGAACAAATATTATTAAAAGGTGAGGCTAGAGCTTACGGTCTAGAGCTTCTCTTTAGAAAAAACAAAGGTAAATTACAAGGTTGGATTGCTTATACTTTATCACGTAGTGAACAACGCACACCAGGCCGCACACCTGAAGAAACTGGAATTAATAATGGTGAATGGTACAACGCTGCCTGGGATAAAACACATGATTTAACCATAACGGGTAACTATGAATTAAATAACAAGTGGAGCTTTGGCGCTAATTTTACTCTACAAACAGGACAACCTATCACTTATCCTAATGGGCAATATGAATTCGATGGATTATTTATACCTACCTATGAGGCACGTAACAGCAGTCGACTGCCTATCGTGCATCGACTAGATTTAAGTGCTACATACATTCCTAAACCAGACAAAACAAAAGGATGGCAAGGCAGCTGGGTTTTCAGTATTTATAATGCTTATAATAGAAGAAATGCAGCCAGCATAAGCTTTGCACAAAATGAAGATACTAATCGCAATGAAGCAACGAGACTATCAATTTTTGGATTAGTACCTGCTATTACTTACAATTTCAAATTTTAAGATGATGAAAAAGATATTTACCTTATTAGTAGTTTCCATCTGCATAATTTCTTGTGAAGATGTTATTGAACTAGATCTCAATAATGCAGCGCCTAGATTAGTGATAGATGCAGCTCTTGAATTGCAAGAAGATGGATTTACTGAAGCTACTGTTCTACTAACTCGTAGTAGCGCATTTTATCAAGAAGAAATTCTTTTTGTAGACGATGCTAGTGTGATTGTTACTGATCCTTCTGGAACTGATCATACTTTCATATTGACTAATCCAGGATTATATAAAAATGTAACTTTAAATATACAAGATGGTGAATCTTACGTTTTAACCGTTATTGATGGAGATGACATCTACACGGCAACACAAGAGTTTATTAGCACCGTTCCATATTCTAGAGTAGAGCAGTCAGAAATTACAGGTTTTGGTGATTTTACTGAGATAACAGGCTTTTTTAACGATCCACCAGGTGAAGAAAACTATTATTTATTTGAATATATCGATGCGTATAATACTGAAGTTGACATATCAGATGATGAATTCTCTGACGGAAATGAAGCTCTGACAGCGTTTTTCATGGAAGATTTACCAACCGGCACTATAATTACCTTAACCATAAAAGGTATTGACCGCAGAGGTTTTACATTTTACGACACGCTTATTCAACAAACTGCAGATGGTGGCGGTGGTCCATTTGATACACAACCAGCAACCGTAAGAGGAAATATTATTAATACAGTAAACCCTGAAAATTTTCCTTACGGATATTTCAGGGTTTCAGAAAAATTTGAAATAGAATATACTGTTGTTGAGAATCCTTAAATAGGCATCTCTTAAAGGCCGAAAAGCCTCTCATTATTATCCATAAATTCCCAATAATATTGTGGATCTGGGAAGCTATAACGTTCCATTCTATTGCGTTCACGTCCATTATGATCTAAAGCAAGTAAGGTTGGGAATTTACTAACTCTCAACTTTTTTTGCATTTCCTTATTTATTTTCTTTTGCTCTAACGAGATTATATCATCACGATAAGGAATATCAAGCATTACAACTATATAATCCTCTGAAGCTTCAGCAAATTGGGGTGTATTAAAAAAATCCTTTTTAAGCTTTACACAAGGTTTGCACCAGTCGCTACCAGTAAAATAAACGAGCATAGGCTTTTTTTGCTTTTTTGCAGCAGCTTTAGCTGTTTTAAAATCTGTAAACCAGTTAATTTCTACTTCTTCAATAGATTCTACATCTTGAACATTTTCTTCAAAAGACTCTTGAGCATTCACTAATCCAGTAAAAAGAAGAATCAATAAAAAGGAATACATTTTCATAGTAACTAGGTTTATAGTATCAAAAATAATAAGATTATTTACACTAGGTCAACAATCTTGCCATAATCTAAACGTATTGTACCATTTCTTGTTGTGGGCGTCTTACTTTTTCCATTTTAGAAAACACGTCATCCTTTGCACGGTGTCCTACTGGCAGCAGTAATACAGATTTAAGACCTTGTTTTTGAAGATCTAGTAATTCATCGATTTGCTCTGGTAAAAAACCTTCCATAGGACATGAGTCTATACGTTCTTGCGCACAAACAGTCATTAAATTGCCTAATGCTATATAAGCTTGGTTTTTAGACCACTGTTCTACTTCAACCTTTTGTTTTTCTGAAAAAGATTGGGTGAGTTGATTCTTAAACGGTTTTAAAACTTCATCTGGTGTACTGCGTATCTTTTTTACAAGTTCAAAATATTCATTTACATATTCAACATCAACATGTTTAGTACATAAAACTAACACAGCACTACAATCAGCAACTTGTTTCTGACCAAAAGCTTTTTCAACCATCGCGTTTTTTATTTCTTGATTCTGTACTACAATCATTCTACAAGGCTGTAAACCATAAGAAGTTGCAGTTAAGTTAAATGCTTGAACTAATGTATCTATCTGATCCGTAGTTAATGTCTTTTGACAATCAAACTTCTTTGTGGCATAGCGCCATTGTAAATTATCTATACTTTTCATAGGTTGGAAACGTTATCTTTGTAAGGTAGTCGAGTTATTATATATTCGCTTTCGCGAAAGCGAAAAATCAAAGTTCAAAATAACTATAAACAAAGGTAAGACCTTCAATCTCTTAGCTCGTTAATTATTCAATAAAGGAAATTTATGACCGACACAGAAAAACGTATTAATGACTCTGAAACGAGAATTTTCAAAGCCGTTTTTCCAAATACTACAAATCACTACGACACTCTTTTTGGTGGAACTGCTTTACACATGATGGATGAAGCATCATTTATATGTGCTACTCGTTTTTCTAGAAAGAAAGTTGTTACCATAAGTACCGATCAAATTGACTTTAAAAAACCTATTCCTCAAGGCTCCATTGTTGAACTTGTAGCGCGTATAAGCCGCGTGGGTAATACTAGTTGTACTGTTGAGGTAAGCATGTTTATGGAGGATATGTATAGTTATAAACGTGAAAAAGTGGTTACAGGAAACTTTACCTTTGTCGCCATAGATGATGATAAGAATCCAACTCCTATTTGCTAAATGCGTAAATTTCTAAATCTTACCGTTTTTACAATTTTAGGGATAGTCCTACTTGTAATTATCTTACAGTTTCATGTAAACAGATCTAGTCGTGATTTGATTTTTGAAAACGCAAATGATTTAGAGCCTACTTATGTAGGCTTAGTACTAGGCGCTAGTGTACGACCTGATAAAAGTCTCTCTCCTATTCTACAAGACCGCGTTGACAAAGCATTTGAATTATATCACAATGGTATAATCAAAAAGTTTTTATTAAGCGGTGATCATGGGCAAAAAGAGTACGATGAGGTGAATGCTATGAGACGTTATTTAAACGATAAAGGTGTACCTAATGAGGATATATTTTTGGATCATGCCGGTTTTGACACTTACGACAGCATGTTTAGAGCACGAGAGGTATTTCAAGTAGAAAAAGCAATTGTGATAACTCAAAAATTTCATTTACCACGCGCCATATATGTAGGTAAAAAAATGGGATTAGAACTACAAGGATATATTGCCGACAATAGAGAGTATCCAGGAAACGCGCATTTCACCCGTAGAGAATGGCTAGCAAATATTAAAGCTTGGATTGAATTAAACATTGAGAAAAGCCCTACTTATAGTGGGAAATCTATTCCTATAACAGGAAGTAGCAGCCCTAGTCATGACAAACAATTAAACTAACGGACCATTTTTCTTAAAAATTAAATAAAAGGAAAATGATTCAGTTAAAGCTTGTTAAGTTATTTGTCAACGATTAGAATATTTTTTATCTTAAAATAAAAAATAAAAAATGAAAACATCGAAGACAGCAAAAACAAGCAAAAGAGAACAAGCCATTAACCTAGAACAAACCCATGGCAAAAAAATTAATCATCAGGTAAAAGATAAAAAAGAACATCATCAACCTAGAGATGAAATTAAAACACCTTCTTAATACATAAAAAATCTACAAAAAAAGTAGATTTTTTTTACTCCAAATTATAATTAAACAAAGAATAATTATATATTTGCAACCGCTTAAGCAAAAACATTTTTGTTTATCGACTGGAGAAGTGGCAGAGTGGTCGAATGCACTGGTCTTGAAAACCAGCGAGGGTCACACCTCCAGGGGTTCGAATCCCTTCTTCTCCGCAAAAACCCCAATAATCTTTGATTATTGGGGTTTTATTTTTTAATCAAAGTTCTTATTGTGTTCAACAAAAAAACAATTGAGTTCTCGATTAAGATTTTGAATTAGTGATTAACAATTCTTGATCTTCAAGAGACCACATCAACATTTTACAATAATCTTTAATGGCTTTCTTTTTGGAATCAAGTTTTGTAACGTCAATAGATGCTCGCCATATCACTTGTCGCTCTTTTTCTGGACAGATACAATATAGTACACTTTCAGCATGATAAACTACATAACTTTCTAATTGCTCGTTTTGATCAAATAAGCCTTGGTTTGAATAATAATCTTCATTAAAAGTCTCAAACGTTTTATTAAAATTCTGATAAGATTTAATCAACGTGACCTTATCCTCTGCTCCTATAACTTTAGAAACTAATATTGCATCATAACCATCATGTAACAATAAATCTTCCAGAGCCTTTACTTCATTCTCCGTTTGAGGTCTTTGGGTAAAATTATTGTCAAAAAAATTATCGCTATTTATAGCGTTTACTCCTTTATTTATGAGCTGTTGAACCACACGGTTTTCAAAATACTGTCTGTTTTCAACATCATTGGATATGGCAAGTACAAGTACTTTTTGCGCTTGAAAAGTTTCAACTTCAGGATTTTTCCAGTTTTCTACTAATTCAGAGTCAGAACAACTCACAAGTCCAAAGACTAAAATCGCTATAGCATATATTGAATTTCTCATGATTAGTTTTTAAATAGATACAAAAATGCTCTCGCAAATACATTTTATTCCACGATTTAGTACTTTGAATCATGCATTACCAATAAAGGCACTTTACTAAACATCCCTAATTCTTCTACCATTGGTGTAGAAAATATAGAATCTAAAAATGAATGTTTTCTATTGATAAAAGACACCATATCACTTCCACGACTTTCTACAAATCGTTTAACACTACTATTAACATCTGAACCGCCGATGTGATGTAGACTAAAAGAAGCATCCTCAAAACAATCTTCTAGCAATTGTTTATTCTCTTGTTGTTCAACGGTTAGTTCTGGATGATCATTAACGTGTAAAACGCAAATATTTGCATCTTGCAACTGCGCTATCTCGACAAGATGAACTAGTTCTCTTCTTTTGTAATGCGTTTTAAAACTAGTCGGAAACACAATTTCTTTAATATGTACTAATCTGGCGTCTAATGGAATTCCAAGAATAGGTGAACTACGCAAATTTTCCATCACATTTATAGTATTACTACCAAAGAGTTTATTCTCATAATTACTAGCACCTTTTGTCCCCATAACAACTAACTCAATATCTTTCTTTTCAATGGTTGATTGAATAGCACTTAATGGATCATCTTTTACAGATACTATATGATATTCATGCTTTTCATTAAGACCTCTAAAATCTAACATCTCTAATATATTTGCTAGACCACTAGCTGACTTATTTTTTTCTGTCTCAAAAGAAAGCATTTCTGCTTTATCCTTCATTAAATGTCCTCTACTATGCATTGTAGCATTGTAGGCATTGAGCAAGAAAAAACTGCACTCTTTATTTTTAAACAGGTCTGAAGCATAGGTTATGGCATTCCATGCGTTCTTTGAAAAATCGGTAGGTATTAAGATTTTCTTTTTCATAGCTTATTACTTTATATTACTTCATAAATCTAGATATTTGAGAGAAGAATAACTATGATTATTATCAGACCTCTTCCGGCAGAATAAGTAATGGAAGATCAGTATGGAAACTTATTTTTTCTACCGTTGAGGTTTTTAAAACACTCTTTAAAAAACTATACTTATGAAATAGTAATGTCAATAAATTAATATTTTGTGTTTTACAAAACTGATTAAGATCACTCTCAACAGATTGTTTACTAGAGACCCAGTGTGTTGTAAACTCAACATCATTTAATTGCTCTTTTAAAATATTGAATTGTGGCTCAACTTCTCTTTGTACATCTGACTCATTATGAAAATGAACTAATTGTAATTTTGAGTTATTTGCTTTTATTATCTTTTTTAAAAAATCAATGTTATTTTGCAGAGTATTCTTCTTAAAATCAGTAGCATAAGCTATATTTTTAGGATGAATATAGTTCGAATTTTCAGGAATTAAGAAAAGCGGAATAGGGCTGATATTCTTAATGGTATCTACCGCTTGACTTCCTATAAAAATTTCTTTTAATCCTGATGCTCCTTTAGTACCCATAACTACTAATTGAACATCTAGATTCTCAATTAAATCATTCATAATCTCATTAAGAGGTAATGCAGCGTACATCAATTCAACCTTTAAGTCGTATCCCGCACAGTCTAGTTGAACTCGATGAGACAATTGCTCTAGTTGACTTTGGACCGTTGATCTTAATTTTGCAGTAATTGCTTCATTTGCCACAGGATCCATTTTACTAATGCTATCATTTAAGGTCGCCTCATAAGAATGTACTAGATATATGGTACAATTTTCATCAGGAAATAATTGTGTCGCATAAAATAACGCATTATACGCATTTTCAGAAAAGTCAGTCGGTACGATAATAGATGCCATGGTCCTTATTTTAGTGGATAAAACTATCCCTTACTTATATATTTACCTATGATAAAAATCAGCTCTAGTTAGGTAAAATAAAGAAAGGCACACCTGAATGATGAACTACTTTTTTAACAACAGGTTTGAACAATAAATTCTCAAAAAAGTTGTGTTTATTGTGAACTAGAACTAATAGATCGATACCATGCCTAGATTGAAAATCTTCCATAGCCTCTAATACATCCATACCTTTTGCTATTTGAGTAAGATGTGCATCACGTTTAAAAAAAACGTCTAACGACTCCATATTTGCAACTTGTTGCTGTGTCAAACTACTACCTTCATAGGCATTTAAAAATATTAATCTGGAGATATTTTTATTGCAAATATCTTCAAGCAATTCCATACCTATGTGGTTTTCATTTGTTTGATAATCCGTGGTAAACAATATCTCCTTGGGCTGTTTAAAACAGTAACCTTGCGGCACACCTATTACGGGAACTTTGGCATTTTTTATAACATGCATGGTTTGCGAGCCTATAAATACTTCCTTAAGACCAGTAGCTCCATTTGTTCCCATAATAATGAGTTCGATATCATAATCTTTAACTAGTTGATTAACTTCAATACTCAACATATTAAATGTTGAAATCCCTTTATAGTGGTGATGTTCATCCTCATATTTTGAACTCACCTCATCGATGACCTTTTGCACCTGTTTTTTAGACTTCTTTTTAAATAGCTCTCCTATTTCTAAATCTAAACCAAGATCATTTCCATAAGTAGTAGAAGTATAAAGCGCTACCGGCTCATAAGTGTTAAGAACATAAAAAGTGCACTTTTCATTTTTAAACAACTGCACAGCATACTCCATGGCGTTAATGGATGCCTTGGAAAAATCTGTGGGTAAAAGAATCTTTTTCATAATTAATTATATTATCGTGATAGATTTTGAAGAATTAAAAAAGGAATTTTAAGATTTAATCCTAACGCATCGATAGTTGGTGTTTTTAAAAAGGACTCTAGGAAAGAATGTTTAGAATTTACAAGTACTAATAAATCAATCTCATGTTTGCTGATAAAATTATTAATCACTGTGGTTCCATCTCCTAAATCATGACGGGTATATTCTATCTCGCTTTCGCGAAAGCGTGATTCCCATATTTTTTTAATTTCAATCTGCCTTTGAGATAATTGATCAAACTGTGCTATATGTAAAAGATGCACTTTAGAACGATGACATAGTGCCAGCATGCTGATTAAGTCTAGTTCTCTATCTTTAAAAGGTACCTGCAGTCCAGATGGTAAAAGAATACTATCTGGACTCTTAAACTCTAACTCGAGTGGTATGGCTAGAACAGGACAGCTAACATTTTTAATGATCTGTAAGGTATTACTACCGAAATTTCTTTTGCGATCTGCAGTTTTCCCTTGCGTTCCCATAACAACTAAGTCTGCATTCAGTAAGTCTACCAGATTATTGAGTTGTGTCATAAAATTACCTGCAATTGCGCGAGTCTCAAAACTGTGATGCGGATTATAGGTTAAATACTCTACTCGCTCTAATAAGTGATCCAGCTTTTCTTCACACGCCAGCTGTACGTCTTGCATAGGCAGATCATAGGTATGTACAATTACAAACTTAGCTTCTTCCTTATCAAAATACTGTATAGCACACTGCAACGCGTTAAAAGCATTTTCTGAAAAATCTGTAGGAACGATTATAACCTTCATAGTATCGTGGTATTTATTTACGTAAACCTATGATTTACAACACTTAAAAACTATGATATTAATCAGTTAACCGTTATTCATGAATGATTAAAAAAGGAACTTTTTTACGATAATTGAGTTCATGGTAATGCTCGGACGAGAAAAGTATATTTTCAAGAAAATTGATGTTTTTAGCAAATAGTATAACTAATTCCACTTGGTGTATACTTACAAAAAGTTGTAATGCATCATCCATTGTTTTATTTATCACAGAATGGAAACTACAAGAAAACTGCTCTAAAGCAGTTTTGAGAAATGACTTATTTTCTACCTGACTTTGTGTTAAAATAGCATTACTGGTCTGTAATTGTAATATATTGAGATGAGTCTGTGAACGATCTACAAAATCTGTAATGGTGTTGGTTGCCTTGGACCGATGAGTAAAATTAAAATCGGACAGTAAGACGACTTGTTCTAGAGGTTTACATTTAAAATCATGCGGCACAATCAACACAGGACATTTTATGCGTGTGATAATAGCTTTAGTATGAATAGCATCTATCTGTCCATTGTGAGTTGCATGAAATACATCTGTACACACTATAAGGTCTATATCATTGTCATGCACAGCTTCTTTAACTTGAGTTATGAAACTACCTTCTAATGATAAACCAATAATCTTTTGATGTGGTGCTATTAATAATTCTAAAGCCTCTACTCTTTCTTTAAAATTATAATTGGTAGCTATTAGAGTTTTAGACGCATCATCATCAATAGGCTTTAAAGAGCTAGCTGGCAACAAATAAAAGCAAATTCCAGCATCACGATACATAGATATAGCGCAATGTGCAGCGGTCCATGATGGATCTGTATTATCTACCGGTATAAGAATGTGCTTCATTGCAAATTACTTTGAGCTCACAAATGTATCGGGCTAGAAACTATGAAATAATGATAAAAATCAGTTTTCGGATATTTATTCTACTTTTTCAAGTCCATTAATATCGATAATTCTAATACTGCGTCCTTCTATTTCAATAAGTCCATCTTTTTTAAATCCAGATAAAGTGCGTATTAAACTTTCTGTAGCTATACCTGCAACACTTGCTAGATCGTTACGAGTGATACAAATATCTTCTTGAGCTTGTTTATTGAAAGCACTAGCAAATTGTAGTATCGTCTGTGCTGTTTTTTTACGTACTGAACTATAAGCCATTTGTAAAAGTTGTGTTTTTACATGAGCTACATTATCAGATAACAATTGTAACAACTCCATTGATAAATTATTACTGTGATCTAGTATTTCCTTAAGGACAGATTTAGAGACACCAACTAGTGTCACGTCTTCAAGAGCCTCTGCAGATTCTTCATAAGCAACATTATCTAATATAGAGGTAAACCCTAAAAACTCATCTTCCTTAAATAAGGAAGTAATTAACTCCTTACCACTTTTATCGATTTGGTATGTTTTAACCACTCCTTTTGTAATCAAGTAAATTCTAAATGAACGTGAACCTTCTTGATAGATTACATCACCTTTTTTAAAATTAAGCTCTTCTCCATGATCATCAAAAAAATTTTTCAATTCATTTAGATTACGCAATTGACCTTCATCACTTGAAGGTTGTGGTAAATTATTTAATAAAGATTTAAAAACTTCAGCTTTGGCTAATCGAGTTTCTATAGCGTTTAATAATTCTTCTTCTTCAAATGGTTTTGTTAGATAATCATCTGCTCCTAGATCCATTCCTTTACGTACCTCTTTATGGTCTGTGCGAGCTGATAAGAATATAAAAGGGATTTGATTGGTACTCACGTCTAGTGATAAAGCCTCTAAAACACCATAACCATCTACTTCTGGCATCATGATATCACAAACGATAACATCGGGTTTGTTATTTTGAGCTTGTTCTATTCCTAAACGACCATTTGCGGCAGTAATAACCTCAAAGTCTGACAGCTCAAGCAATTCGGCTGTATTCTCCCTTAATGCGGCATCATCTTCTATAATTAAGATCTTTTTCATTATTATGTTATTTACTTGTAGGAATAGTTATTGCAAAGGTAGAACCTTCATTTTCTTTACTTTGAAAAGTGATGTTGCCACCTAAGTTTTTCAAATGATTTTTTACAATATTAAGACCTATACCGGTACCTGGATTAAGCAATACATTTTCTGCTCTGAAATATCTATCAAAAACAAAACGTTGTTCATGTTCTGGTATTCCTATCCCTTGATCTATGATTAATATTTCTATAAAATTTACTTTTTCTACAGCTTTTATATCTACTATAGTTCCTTCACCAGAATACTTTACGGCATTATGAATAAGATTACTTAATGATAGTTCTAGTATTTTCTCATCAAATTCTATTGTTATAGCATCTGCATTTTTGGGATAATTGATACTTTGTTCATCTTTTAAATGGACGTTTGCGTCATAGATCACCTCATTAAGCACCTTGCTTAAAGGAAATGATGTTATCTTATAATTAGTCTTACCAGTATCTAATCTTTCAATAGATAAAAAGTCATCTATAATTGTATTAAGATATTTCACCTTACTCTTAATAGTATTAAGGTGTTTAACTCTTTTTTCTTGATGTTCTTCTTTAGTATATTTTGATGCAAGTGTTGCCGAAGTTAAAATACCACTAATAGGTGTTTTAAACTCATGAGAAACCAGAGATAAAAATTTGGTTTTCAGTTCATTCAGCTCTTTTTCTTTTTGTAAGGCTTCATTTGCGCTTCTCTCTGCTTCTTTTCTTAAAACAATTTCATCTTGTAACGATTTAACAGCTTGATTTAAAGAATCGGTACGCTCTTCTATCTTCTCTTCTAAATGGTTATTAAGATCTTCAATATGTTTTTCTTGAGCTTTACGTACAGTAATATCAGTGACTAAAGCCATTACGTAGTGATGATCATGTAAAGAAAAAGGATTTAAACCAGCTTCTACTGGGAACTGAGAACCGTCTTTACGCATACCGTAGAGTACACGACCTTTACCCATTTCTCGCT
This sequence comes from Nonlabens ulvanivorans, assembly GCF_000732625.1. Classification (GTDB taxonomy): domain Bacteria; phylum Bacteroidota; class Bacteroidia; order Flavobacteriales; family Flavobacteriaceae; genus Nonlabens; species Nonlabens ulvanivorans. The sequence continues at coordinate 146,361 of NZ_JPJI01000012.1, read as the reverse complement.
TCTGACTGTGTTTCATAAAACCATTGAAGTGAGAATGATGTTCTTTATGGTATGAAGAAGGAATTAATTTATGAAGATGCTGTCCTTCTAGTTCATCCTTATCATATCCAAAAATTGCTCTTGCAGAAGAATTAGTTGCCACTATAAACTGTTCTGAATTTACTACAACAATACCTTCTGACGCACCTTCAAATAAGATACGAAAAGCCTCTTCTACACTCTCTTCAAAAAACTTCATATCTCAAAAATACAATTAAAAGAAATGTTTTATTTAATAAATTAATAAAGCTTTTACAGCACTAATAAATTGAATGAACTCATCATTATTAACGATATAAAAATCCATCAACTCTCATGATATAAATCATAGTTATCATCCTGAACAACTTTTAAATTTGAGAAAACAATTGATTATGAAACCAAATATTAAAACTACAGAATCATTTTATCATAATCTAGGTAAGCTATTTTATGCCGTGGCATTTTGTGATAAAAAAATAGCACCAGAAGAATTTAAAACTTTACAAGTTTATATCGAAAAATTCTGGTTACAATATGATGAATTGACAGATATTTTGGGTGGTGATGCGGCACATCTTATAGAGATTGTTTTTGAAGGTGTTCAATTCTTTAATGAAAGTGCAGACGATATGTATCAATCCTTTGTCAGCTATAAAAATGAACAGCCACAATTGTATAATGAGCAAGTGAGTCGTTTAATTCTAGAAACTGCAAAAGCAATTGCATACTCTTATTCAAAACTCAATAAATCTGAACTCATTATACTTCATAAATTAGAAATAGAATTAAACCAGCTATAGACTACCGCACATGAAATTTATAGATTACTACAAAATATTAGGTGTAGAAAAAAATGCTAGTGAAAATGATATTAAAAAGGCATACCGTAAAATGGCTCGTAAATATCATCCTGATCTTAACCCAAATGATAAAAAAGCCGAGACTAAATTTAAGCAATTAAATGAGGCTAATGAGGTTTTAAGCAATCCTGAGAATCGTAAAAAATATGATCAATATGGTGAAAACTGGGAAAACGCAGAAGCTTATGAACAAGCAAAAAAACAGCAAAGTAAACATAAACAAGCCCCATACTACAGACAACAAAGCTACAACCAAGAGGATTTCTCAGATTACTTTGAATCTATGTTCGGCAGTGGCAGACAACAACGACAGTCTTATAGAGGTCAGGACTTAAGAGCAGAGCTTCAACTCAATCTTATGGATATTTACAAAACCCATAAGAGAACGCTGACTATTAATGGTAAAAATATTAGAATCACTATTCCTGCAGGTGTAACAAATGGACAAAGTATTAAGATTAAAAATCATGGTGGCATAAGCCCTAGTAATGGCCCTAATGGAGATTTAATCATTACTTTTTCAATTGTTAACGACACACCATTTAAAAGAGAAAAAGGCGATTTATTTATAACTCAAGACATCCCTTTACTAACCGCAATTTTAGGAGGTTCTCAACTTATTAATACCTTAGATGGCAAGGTGAAATTAACCATTAAAGAAGGTACTCAAAACGGAACTAAAGTGAAGCTTAAAGGAAAAGGTTTCCCAATCTATAAAAAAGAAGGATCTTATGGTGATTTGTATGTTACATACTCAGTTGTAATACCTGAAAAACTGTCGCCTAAACAAAAAGAACTATATCAAGAACTTTTAAAATTAGAAGACTAATGGAAGATTATGAACTCATACCTGCGATAGACTTTTGTATTGGTCATCACATTGAACTAGAGATGGTTCAAATATTAGGTAAAGAAGGTCTCATTGAAATTATAGAACTCGAAGAAGCATATTTCATACCCGAGCATCAAATAAAAAAACTTGAAAAAATAATCGTTTTCCACAAAGATTTAAATATCAATCTAGAAGGTGTAGATACGATTATAGACTTACTAGAACGTATGGAGTCTATGCAACAACAGATTATTCAATTAGAAAACAAACTACAAAGATTCTTATAATGGCTACACAAACTGAACACCTTACTTCTTTATGGAAAGAATCTCGCACGAGATTAGAGAATCAATTAAGTTCTATAACCACTTTTGACCTCAAGAAAAAACTAGCGCCATCACCTAATAGTTTAGGTTTTTTGTTGCGCCACATTGTTGATGTTGAATTATTATTTGCAAAAAATGTTTTTGGCGCAAAAGGCACAAAAATAATTGCAAAAACCATTATTGCACAACACGACACCGGTGAATGGACTGATTTAGAAAAATTGATATTAATGCTTGATAACTCTAGAGATGTATTGATGGATATTATTCAAAAACAAGATGCCACCGACTGGGAAGTAGAAATAAAAACTAAAGAATTTGGTGTCAAGACTAAAGCACAAGCTCTAGGCCGTATCATCTCACACACAGCTTATCATGCAGGTCAGTTAGGTATTATACTTAAATATGGAACCGTATTTAATTAAATGATGGAACTAATCAATCAATTACAAACATGGATCTCGCAAAATCCTATCACGGCAAGTATCTTTAAATATTTAGTTTGGGTTATAGCTATATTAATTGCTGTACAAGTTTTTAGAAAATTATTAAAGAAAAAGTTACCTGATAGTGTCACTAGATATAAATCTCAAAAAGGCGTTGAAATCATAGGTTATATTTTTATCATCTTTTTATCCATTACTTACTTTACCGGTAATATAACAGACTTTACAATTGCTATCGGGCTACTATCTGCTGGTGTAGCCATCACTCTTCAAGAGCTTTTTTTGAGTATCGCAGGTTCATTATATATATTTTTTGTGAAGGTCTACAAACCTGGTGACCGTATAGAAATTAATGGTATTAAAGGCGATGTGATAGATATAGACAGTATCTACACTACAATGATGGAAATAGGCGAATGGGTAAGCACAGATAATTATAGTGGTCGTATTGTTAAATTAAGTAATGCCTTTGTTTTTAAAGGACCCATTTATAATTTTTCTCAAGATTTCCCTTTTATTTGGGATGAATTTAATTTACCAATTCATTATAAATCAGATGTGGCTCTCACTAAAAAAATTGTCATTGACATTGCTCAAGAAGTCTTATCTGACTATGTCAATCTCTCAAAAAGCCACTGGCAAAATGTAGTTTCAAAATACTACATTGAAAATGCTATGGTAGAACCTACTATAGCAATCACACTTACTGATAACTGGATACAACTTAACTTGAGATATATTGTAGACTATAAAAAAAGACGCATTACAAAACATGAGTTACAACAGCAAATTCAACAGGCTATACTAGAGACTGATGGACTGGTTTCATTAGCATCTACTACTTTTGAAATAATTAAAATGCCAACCACTAGCATTCAAGTGACAACTCCTACTCAAGATTAATATATTAAACAACATGACTTCCATCAACACTTATATAGACCATACACAACTTAAAGCGACGTCTACATTAAACGATATAGCCCTATTATGTAAAGAAGCTATGGAGCACCATTTTTATGCCGTATGTGTTAATGGCTGTTATACCGCTTTCGCGAAAGCGGAATTGAAAAACACCTCGATAAAAATAGCAACCGTTGTGGGATTTCCTTTAGGCGCTGTCAGTACTCAAACTAAAGTTTTTGAAACTAAAGAAGCTATAGCGCACGGTGCTGATGAAATCGACATGGTGCTTCAAATAGGAGCCTTAATAAATAATGATCTTGAAACAGTGAAAAAAGATATTCTTGCGGTGCGAGAAGCTTCAAAAGGTAAAGTCCTTAAAGTCATCTTTGAGAACTGTTACCTTAATGATAGCCAAATTAAAAATGCCTGTGACATATGCCTAGAGGCAAATGTAGATTTTATTAAAACATCAACTGGTTTTGGGACTGGAGGCGCAACCATTGAAAATGTAAGATTGATGAAAGAAACAGTAGGAAATCAAATTAAAATTAAAGCTTCTGGAGGCATTAGAGATAAAGAAACTGCTCTAAAATATATAGCGCTAGGTGTTTATAGAATCGGAACTTCATCTGGTATTAAAATAGTAGAAGCATAATTAAATAAGACCCATATTATGAGTACACATATAGAAGCCAAAAAAGGAGAAATTGCAGACACCGTTCTACTTCCTGGAGATCCTATGCGAGCAAAATGGATAGCTGAAACTTTTCTGGATAACGCAATTTGTTATAATGATGTACGAGGAATGCTGGGCTATACTGGAAACTATAAAGGTAAACCTGTATCTGTACAGGGAACTGGCATGGGAATACCATCTGCACTTATCTACTGTCATGAATTAATTAATGATTATGGAGTAAAGAATCTGATACGTGTAGGATCTGCTGGTTCTTATAAAAAAGATGTAGCGATAAGAGATATTGTGATTGCAATGGCGGCCAGTACGACATCTGGAATTAATAATTCAAGATTTAAGAATGCCGACTACTCGCCTACTGCAAATTTTGATTTGTTTTTAAAAGCGTGTCTTTATGCAAGAGAAAATAACATTGACATTAAAGCTGGTAACATTCTATCTGCAGATGAGTTCTATGAAGATGATTTTGAGAACTATAAACAATGGGCAGACTATGGTGTATTGTGTGTAGAAATGGAAACTGCTGGACTATATACTATCGCAGCAAAACACAATGTTAAGGCACTTTCTATACTAACCATATCAGATTCACTAGTTACTGGAGAACATACCACGTCTGAAGAAAGAGAGACCACATTTCAAAAAATGATTGAGATAGCACTAGCCACGTTATAGTAATTTACATTTTAATGTAATCAGAAAAAACACTAGCTATACCTATAATCAATATTAATACGAGTACTAAAGTTCTAAATTGTTCTTGAGAAAAATAAGCCAGTATTCGCTTACCGATCCATGTACCTACAATAGCAACTATTAACAATAATCCTGCAATATATAGATGATCCTGGTGCATGTAACCATTGTAGTAATAAATAACAACTCTACTGGCATCTACGCCAAAATCAATAGCTGCAGATGTCGCGATAAAGGTTGCTTTATCCATCTTAAATGCAGCCATAGTAATACCTCTTATCGCACCACCAGTTCCTAATAATCCAGCACTAAGGCCAGACAAAACACCACCAGCAATAGCATTTTTATTGCTGTCCTTAACCACTAGCTTTTTAAAAATTAAAAAAACAAGACTGAGAACAATCAAAAAAACACCTAATATCAAACCCAGCATACCTGGATTAACGTATTTACTTAAAAAAGCACCAATAGAAACAAATATTATAGCCGGTATACCTAGATATAATAACAGTCTTTTATCTAAACCTTTTCTGAAGAAGGCAATTTTAGTCACATTACTGGATAAATGGAATAATGCTGTAATTCCTAAAACAGATTGAAAGTCAAAATAAAAATTTGCAACTGGCACAAAGAATACAGACGAACCGAAACCACCGATAGTTCCCAGTACTTCTGCTAATAAAGCTAGTATTAAAAAGACAGGTAGGTATCTACTAAGCATCTAGGAATTACAATCTCTTAATACTAGTAGCGGTAAAGTAGCTGCATTCACTATCTCAGAAAGATGTGATTCTGATATCATGCGCTCTAGGAAAGATTGAGACTTTACAGATATTGCTTGTAGTTGATAATTTCTAGAGCTCAGAGATTTTTTAATAATAATTAATGGTTCTTGATCTTTATGAAGCTCATAAATTACAGGACTAGGCAAACAAAACTTAATAAAAGCTTCTCGTTCTTCTCTATAATTTATAGGATCTATTTGAAATCCATGACTGAAACGCATGACATTAATTGTAGATCTAAATTTTGAAACTAATTCAAGAAAAACAACTTTGCCACACTCGTCAAATATGTCATCATAATCTAAAATAAACTGAACAGCAGTTGGCTTTTCATAGCTATATTCTGTAGGTACAGCAAGAACGGGACAGTCTGTATTTCTTATAATCCTTAAGGTATGTGAGTTAAAGATGTATTCAATGATACCACTTTTACCATCTGTACCACAGATAATTAAATCTATGTGATATTTCTTTACGGCATCATTTACAGCACTAGTAAAGACATCATAATCTACCATAGTGTGAAAATTAAAATCTTCATCCTTAGATTTTAAAATCAGTGCTTCTTTCGTTTTTTGTAAATCACTTTTATTATCATTTAATAAAGCACTTGCAATGTCGTCTTTAGGGTTTGCAACCATCAGATCATCCATGGTGTACTCCCAAAACTTCTGCACGCTCAAAAGATGAAAATCACATGATTGCCCTGTAAAAAGCTGAAGTGCATAATCGTGTGCATTTTCAGATTTATCAGTAAAATCGGTAAGTAATAGAATGTTTTTCATGACGATTGCTTTTAGTCTAATCAAATGTAATTGTTAGATTAAGAGCAAACTATGATATAAATCACGGTAAATCAATAAGCCTCATAGGACTATATAATAAATACTAGATTAGTGAGAAATGACGATATATTCTGTTCCTGTACTTTGTATAGTATATCGATCAGAAGCCGTTAGAGTATTAAAAGTATTAGCTCCTGATATAGTGTCGTCTGTAATATTAAGCGCTGATCCACCACTTAAAATTGACACAGAACCTACGATATCGTTTTTACCTATGAGTATAAAAATCTTACCTTTATTTACTGCTGCTGGTGCTGGTAAATCAACACTAGTTGTACCATTTACTATTCTAATCGTATAATCTGCTAAAGTAGCAGTATAAGACGCTCCAGAAGTTGTTTCTTCAAATGAGCTCGTTTTATTTAAATCAGCACCTGTATTTGCTAGTTTAACGATTCCAGTATCCGTTATCATTAAAGTTCTATCTGTGCTCGATGTAGATGCTTGCAATCCTTCTATTCTTAGAGGATCATTATCTACATCTTTAATGTGTACTTTATTGGTTGCATCATCGTTATCGATGTCTTGCGAATTCTCTTTGAAAAGCGCTAAGTAACCACGGTTATTAATCATTAAACCCGATTGAAAACCACCTCTAGGACCTACTAAATTATAAGTGACAAAATCCATTTTTGAAGATCTAGTCGCATCATCATTATCAACTAATCGCGCTACAATTGCACCCATTTCACGTGTACCTGCAAAATTTTCTACCGCCATACGATACGTAAATTTAGGACCATAACCAGCTAGTTTTGATAAGTCTATCATGGTAAATGTGTTGGTACTTGAATTTACATTAGTGCGTACCACACGTAATGCACCTTCATTGATAGTGGTAGCTCCATTTACAAATAACTTATCATTGGTGTACACATCACCATTGGCTATCATCGGTTGATCTGTATTAGCATAAATAGCACCAGCATCTGTTACCACGACATTTTTACCAGCATCTGCAGGTCTGTTAGCGGTGGTTCTTGTATTAACAGGATCATACGTCCACTCTGACTCATCGGTGTTCACCGGTGACCAAACACTAGCTGTACTATTCCAATAATGAAAACCTTCTTTATAGCTGATGTCATCTGTTGTAGCTGGTGTACCTAATGTATTAACCCAATCAGCATTAAGGAATACTAACTGTCCATTCTCAGAACCGTTTATCGTTAAATCAATAACTCTAGGTACTAAAACACCATCAGTAGCTGTAACAGCTCCTAAATGATTGGCTGCCCTTACGTCTAAAGATGATTTTGGTGATGAAGTGTTGATACCAGTATTGGAGTTCTTAAGAATCGTAAAGGCATTACTAAAGGTTGTAGTTCCACTTACTCTAGATCCATTACCGACACTAAATAACCTATCTGCTGCATCAAATCCAGCTGCATTAACAGGTGTATATCGCTCATTATAAGTCCCTACTACCATCTCACTTCCCGATGGACTAGAAAGGTTATTACCTAATGTAAAACTACCTAAACCTGTACTTGAATTATTATTACCCAATGAAAAGCTATTTTCACCAGATGCAACATTTGAAAAACCTATTGCAGCTGCATTAATTGCTGTGGCATCATTTAATCTTCCTAATGCAATAGCATTTTCTGCAATCGCATCACTTGTATTTCCTATGGATATACTATTTAAACCCGTTGCCTTTGATGCAATACCAGCAGATACGGAATGATTTCCACTTGCAGTCGTTCCTCTACCCATAGCAACAGAATAATCTCCTGTAGAATTATTAATATATCCTAAAGCCGTTGCTGCAGTTCCAGATACTAGATTATCGTATCCTAGTGCTATAGCATAAGAAGAGGTTGCTAGGTTATCTCGACCCATCGCCATACTGAAAGAACCCAAATTAGTATTATCCCAATCTGAGTTATCATTGTATCCAACTCTAAAAGCTCCTTTTCCTTTATCAAAAAACATTCTGTAATCATCACTTGCACCACTCATATTATTTAATTGTGTGCTTCCAAAAACAAAATCGTCTCGTGCAATATCAGTTGTATTATGTACAACACCGCTTTCACTGATAAATTCACTACTAGAGATTAATCTAATCCAGATGGTACCATTAAAGTAATAAAAGCCATCTTCATTATTTGTTTGATAAACTAAAAGGCCTTGAACAGGACTTGCTATTGCCGTTCTGTCAGATTCTTCCATACGCGGAATTAAAATTCCACCGTCAGTAGATTCAATATCTAAAATACTTGATGGATCAGGAGTGTCTGTTCCGATACCAACTTGTGCCTGTACACTTAAAGCTGATAGTAGTATGATAATTAAAATATACAAATTCTTCATAGACTACAAAGATATTATCATTTCCAGTCAATGATCATATTAAAGATAAAAACAAACATCTTATCGACGTAACAGCAGCAATAACCGACAAATACTCACTTTAACAGACTCATTATCGACTAATTACTTTATCCTATGTTTAATTAAATGATGTATGCAATATCATTTAACTCGTTTTTCTTACTCATTAATTTAATAATCCTTAAAATTGAGAATGGAAAATAAAGACTACGACCTTATATGTGTTGGCGCTGGAATCATGACCGCTACTCTAGCCCTTATTACTAAAATACTTCAACCAGAAATGCGCATTCTAATTTTAGAACGATTAGATAAAGTTGCTCAAGAAAGTAGTGCTGCATGGAATAATGCTGGTACTGGTCATAGTGCTTTGTGTGAACTTAATTATTGCCCTCAAAAAAATGATCAGGTTGATATTAGTAAGGCAATAGACATTTGTACACAGTTTGAAATGTCTAAACAATTCTGGAGGAACCTGGTAGCTCAAAATCTGATCAAAGAACCTAACTCTTTTATCAATCCAGTGCCTCATAATAGCTGGGTTTATGGAGCAGATAATGTTGATTATCTAGAGCGACGCTTTCACGCTATGAAAGAACATTTCATGTTTGATTCTATAGAATTCACAAGATCTATAGAGAAAATGAAAGAATGGTTTCCGTTAATCATGGAAGATCGTGATGAGAGCGATCATATGGCTGGCTCTAGAATCAATCGTGGTGCCGAAATGAACTTCGGGTCTCTAACAGAACAGCTATTCCATATCCTAAAAAAAGAATATAACGTCACCGTTTCATTTAATGAAGAGGTTCAAGATGTAGATCCAGATAAAGATATAGAATGGGACGTCATTACAAAAAATAAGATCAGTGGTGATACTAGAACTTTAAGTGCACACCATGTTTTTATAGGTGCCGGTGGCGGTAGTTTGTTACTATTACAAAAGGTAGAAATAGACGAAAAAGAAGGTTATGGCGGATTTCCAGTAAGTGGCGCATGGCTGGTTTGTAAAAACCAAGAGATCATTAACCAGCATTACGGCAAGGTTTATTCTAAAGCTGGACCTAATGATCCACCGATGAGCACGCCACATCTAGATACGAGATTTATTAATGGGAAACGCGAATTACTATTTGGTCCTTTTGCCGGTTTTAGCCCTAAGTTTTTAAAAGAAGGTTCTTACCTCGATCTTTTTAAATCCATAAAGAGCGATAACATCAAACCCATGCTGGAGACCTTTTGGGATAATCTACCATTAACACAATACTTAGTAAATCAAGTCACTATGTCCTTTGATGACCGCATGGATGACTTGCGCAAGTTCTATAAAAATGCCAAAAACGAAGATTGGGAATACCTAGTTGCTGGACAGCGCGTTCAAATCATTAAAATAGATGAGTTTGAAGGCGGACAGTTACAGTTTGGTACTGAAGTCATTGCCAGTAAAGATGGAAGCATTACTTGCCTTCTAGGCGCTTCTCCTGGAGCTTCTACAGCGGTAAAGATTATGCTAGACGTGATTGAAAAAGCTTTTCCTGAACTCATAGAAAATCCTGAAATCTTAAATAAACTGCAAGAAATGATTCCTTTTTATAAGACTGAGGTTACTAAAGAATTGTTTGAAAAGGAATTGAAGAAATCTAAAGAATTGTTGGAGTTGTAGTATTATAAATAAAAAATCTCTTATTGAATGTCGCTGATTGTCGCGCGCGTTTGCAACGCGAGCAACTTGGTTCGTAATTTACCAGTGCTATCACATTTTTCCTCTCCAAATTTCCAACACTTCTGAAGTATTCTTGTTCAATACTACATTGTAAGTTTTACAACGCGCGCGTTTTTCGTTTTTATTACAAGTTGAAAGTTGAACTAACCAAACTCGATTCTCGTTTAGTGATTTTATTGTGAAATTCTCAAATTCAGACAAATCATATTTATAACCAATCTCCCAAATTAATAAGGCCATTTTTTTAGCACTTTCTTCAGTCGGGAGAATATCAGTATTATACCTAGTAATTATCTCAACTTTTTCGTCAAATCGGTTTATATGATGGAACAAATTTTGAGAACTACAAGCAAAAAAAATGTAACAAATTGAACATACGATAATCACAAATCTTAATCTCAACACTTTTGACTGTTTTATTGTTTTTGAATTTTAAAAAAAGTTAACACCACTATAGCAAAAACACTAACCAATATAAAATCAAACACTTGTAAATATAGAATTAAGAACAAACCAGATATAATAAATATGATAATGTAATTACAAATGTCGCGCGCGTTTATAACGCGTGATGCTCTATAATTGCATTTATAATGCAAACACTTCACTTAATACCATTTTGAAATTTCTATCGGACATTTACCATTTTCTAAATATGCAGTTGCACTACTATGAACCCAATCTTCTTCATTTTTAACATAACCAGCAGCTATCGGGTTATAATGAATATAATTGAATGCTGCTTCTAGCTTTTTAGTCCGATCCATAATCTTTGGATGAAAACCATCCTTCCATACTTTATAATTTGAATGTCTTTTTGATTTCTTTGCATGAAAAGCAAATTTATTCAATAACCATTCAGATCGACTTTCTCCAACTTCATTAATTGCTTCAATAAAAGCTTTTGAAGTAAATTTCTTTAAATCTCTAATAATATCATTTAAATCAATCTTTTGAGTACCTACTATCATATGGACATGACTAGGCATTATTACATAAGCAAATACGATTAATCCTTTTTCCTTAACACAATAGTTTATAGAATCTTCCAGAATATGAATATATCGATCTCTTGTAAACAAATCAATCCAATCCACAACAGTCATTGTAATGAAATAATTTTCTTCTTGATCTTTTACCTTGTATCGCTCAGACATAAATGCAAGATATAAAATATGTTTATCGCATTGCAAATGCTAAATTAAAGCGAACGCGTTACAAACGCGCGCGACGTGGGAATATCCGATTCTTTTAGGGTATTTATAAAAGTTAAGACTTTTGCTTTTACATTATCTTCCAATGAAGCTCCTGTTTTATTATTTTTAATGGAACATGAAAAAGAGGTGATTATTAAAAAAATTAAAATGAATATTTTCATAGTCTTGCCCATTTTTTTTATATAAGAACTTAGCGTACATTTTGAGTCAAAAACATTATGGAATTCACCACGTGGCGCTCGTTTTTAACGCGTGCGCTGCTAATTTAATAAATTATTTAAACTGATATCGCGTACTACAGATTCACTATTAAAAGATTAACATCGTAAATGCGAGCGATATCTAATATTAAGGAAGTTGAAAATTACTAGGTATTTTAAACTTTGATCTTAAACCTTCGTATTCTAAACTGTCTAATGGACCAAATAATACATTTTCTTTCTTGTAAAGAATCCAATAATAAGTATTAGTTTGATTGATGTTGTATAGATAATTTTTAGAATACATGGCATCCTGAGGTAATTTAGGTTTTTGTTTTGCAATTATTAAATCATTATTGTAATTATAGCTTAATATTTCCGCAGGAACTTCAACGCCTTCTTTCTTTTCACAAAGAATATCTTTTATTTTGCCTCCTTCATTCCTATAGAAATATCCATCACCTAAATCTTTTGTGTAATCCGAAGTACAACTTAGAGTAGTATAAGGCACAGATATTAAGAACAGATAAAAAAGCCTCATAAAGTTTTTTTTTACAATTTTAAAGAAGAGCATATAAATATAAAAACAACATACCTCATAAAAATCAAGTCTTCTGCTTCTTCTTCCTAGCCGCTGGGAATAATACGTTATTTAATATCAAGCGATATCCTGGCGAGTTGGGATGCAGGCTCAATTCTGTAGGTGGATCTCCTACTCTATGCTGGTAATCTTCTGGATCGTGTCCTCCGTAAAAGGTGAAGAATCCTTTACCACGTATACCATGAATATATTTTGCTTCCTTGTTAGATCTATTTTCCCCTAGTACCAATACGTTTTTCTTCACTTCATCACGATCGTAACTAGTCGTTTGTCCCATAAATCCTTTTACGAGACTGGTGTGATTTTGATTCAACATTGTTGGGATAGGATCCCATTTTGCGCTGAAATCCATTAAAGAAAAGTAATCCAATTCTTTTTTAATACCACGCTTCTGCGTCATGTCTATAGAGCTGAATTCATACACATTAGGTGATCGTTCTAAGGTAAAATCTGTAAAGGCAAAGGTCTTTGTGTAATCAATTTTAGTTTGATAGGCAGCTTCACTAGCATCACCGTCAAACATAGGCTCAGCGATATCAACACCTTCGGCGGCAAGGGCAATGTCAAAGCTGTCTGTAGCGCTACACATCGCAAACATAAAGCCACCACCGACTACATAATCACGTATTTTAAGTGCTACGTCGCGTTTTGCCTCACTTACTTTATCGTATCCTAGTTTAGCAGCACGTTCTTCGGCTTCCTTTTTTTCTTGAATGTACCAGGCTGCTGTTTTAAAGCTTCTGTAAAATTTACCATATTGACCTGTAAAATCTTCATGGTGCAAGTGCAGCCAGTCATAGAGTAATAACTCGTCTGCAAGAACTTCTTCATCATAGACCTTAGTATAAGGAATCTCTGCATAGGTAAGTACCATCGTTACCGCATCGTCCCACGGCAACTTTCCTGTAGGTGTATACACGGCTATTTTAGGTGCTTTTTCTAGCAATACTTCTTGCATGTTTTGAGATGGACTAGCAATAAGAGCAAGTATATCGCTCACTTCACTTTCTGTCATTTCCTCATAACTCACGCCGCGTACGATTAATTCCTTCTTTATTTCATCGACATCGGGCATTAAAAAAGAGCCACCACGATAGTTCAATAACCATTTTACTTTGGTCCCTTTACTGAGTACCCAATAGGAAACTCCATAGGCTTTTAAGTGATCGTTTTGCGTGTCTGCATCCATAGGAACAAATAAGTATTGTCCCATTGCCATAGGCGCCCATAGTGCTAGAAAGGCGTATAATAGAAATTTCTTAAACATAAACATGTGTACTTTTGAGCTGTGAGATGGTTCATTACGCTTTCGCGAAAGCGTAAACCCAATCATCTACATCATAAAAAATGCCATACTATGGCTCGATGGCTAAGATAGCAAAGAACGCAGTAGTTATAGAAAAAAGTATATGCTTTTTAAAGATGACCTAGAAAGGCACCTCATCATCTGGACTCGCAGGGAAATCACCAAATGCGTCTTGAGCGCTAGGTAAACTTCTAGGATCAAGTCCATCTGGCCTGTTAGTATCATCGTTTGCCGCATTCATTTTTGAACCAAATTCATATGGCGTCGAGAAATCATCAAGATTATCAAACTTACCAAACTGCCCAAGGAATTTAAGACGTATCGCATCTGTCGCACCATTACGGTGTTTTGCAACGATAAATTCGGCTTGATTTGCGGTTGGGCTGCGATCATCATCATCCCATTCTTCAAGGTTATAATACTCTGGTCTATAGATAAAGGATACAATATCTGCATCTTGCTCGATTGCTCCAGATTCACGCAGGTCAGATAGTAAAGGTCTTTTACTACCACCACGAGTCTCTACCGCACGCGATAGCTGTGATAGTGCTATTACAGGAACACTCAGTTCTTTTGCCAGTGCTTTAAGATTACGAGAAATGGTTGATATTTCCTGTTCACGGTTACCACCTTTTGCACCTGTCTGTGCGGTCATTAACTGTAAGTAATCAATCATGATTAACTTGATACCATGTTGTGAGGCCAGACGTCTACACTTTGCACGCAAGTCAAAAATGGATAATGATGGTGTATCATCTATGAAAATAGGTGCTCGCTCTAGATCTTTTACTTTAACGTTAAGCTGTTCCCATTCAAAGGGCTCAAGCTTACCGGTTCTTAACTTTTCACTGCTTAATCCAGTTTCTGAAGATATCAAACGAGTAATCAATTGTACAGAACTCATCTCTAGTGAGAAGAATGCTACTGGTATATTAGATCCTACCGCCACGTTACGTGCCATAGAAAGTGTAAAGGCCGTTTTTCCCATACCAGGACGTGCCGCGATAATAATTAAATCACTAGGCTGCCATCCAGATGTTAAACGATCTAGATCTGTAAATCCAGTAGGGATACCACTTAATCCATCACGGTTTGCGATATCTTCAATACGCTGCTTTGCCTGTTTTACCAGATCCATTGCAGACTCTGTACTTTTTCTAATATTACCTTGAGTTACCTCATACAGTTTAGATTCTGCCTTATCTAGTAGGTCAAAAACGTCTGTAGACTCTTCATAAGAGTCTGAAATAATCTCTGTAGATAGTTTAATCAAACTACGCTGAATAAACTTTTGCTGTATAATTCTAGCGTGAAATTCAATGTGTGCCGTTGAACTTACTAGCTGTGACAATTGCACAAGATAATGGTCACCACCAGCGGCTTCACTTTTCTCATCTTTACGCAATTGAGCACTAACGGTTAATAAGTCGACCGGACTACCGCTTTTAAACAGTTTATCAATAGCGTCAAAGATGTATTGATGGGATTTTTGATAGAAAACCTCAGGTGTTAACAGGTCAATAACCTCATCCACACCTTTACCATCAATCATCAACGCTCCTAGAACAACTTTCTCTAAATCAACAGCTTGCGGTGGTATCTTTCCTCTCTCAAGAGGAACGACCATACTATTGTCTGTTTTAGATACGGCTAATGATTGAATTTTTTCCATAGGTTCAAAAGTAGTGCTTTAAAGGTGTTTATTAAGTATAGGGATGTCACACGGTAGTTAACAAATTAACTATTTATTATGATGACAACCTGTTGATAACTGCAGTTTTTTTTTGATTGTATTGTAAATCAATAGGCGACAAAAATCGCGCCTAAATTTGAAACAAAAATAAGGTCGTTGATAAGTTTTACACCACGATTTCTCCTACTTTTTAAAGAAAATACTTTGTTGCTTGAGGATAAACAAGATGCAAAATGATCGCTAGGTATTTTATCGACGATAAAAAAATCCCTAGACCTATCGGTCTAGGGATTTTATATATAAGATGGTAATAGGCTTACTCTTTGTAAACACCCATATTACAATATTTATCCATACGTTGTTCAACAAGCTCTGGAGCTTTTAGAACTTTCAATTCTTCATAATGGCGTAATATGCATGCACTTACTGCTTTAAAAGTATCAGGTCTATTAGTATGCGCGCCACCTACTGGTTCTTTGAGGATCTCATCAACCAGTTTCATTTTTTTCATATCAGTTGCAGTTAGCTTTAACGCATCTGCAGCTTGCTCTTTAAATTCCCAGCTGCGCCATAAAATGGAAGAACAAGACTCTGGTGAGATGACAGAGTACCAAGTGTTTTCAAGCATTATTACTCGATCACCTACTCCTATACCTAGCGCTCCACCACTTGCTCCTTCACCTATGATCATTACAATGATAGGTACTTTTAAACGAGTCATTTCAAGAATATTGCGAGCAATTGCTTCACCTTGTCCACGTTCCTCAGCTTCTAGTCCTGGATATGCACCTGGTGTGTCAATAAGACATACTACAGGAACACCAAATTTCTCGGCACTTTTCATAAGACGTAAGGCCTTACGATATCCCTCAGGATTTGCCATACCGAAATTGCGATACTGACGTGTCTTGGTATTAAAACCTTTTTGCTGACCGATGAACATAAAGCTCTGGTCGCCTATCTTACCTAGTCCACCTATCATCGCTTTATCATCCTTTACTCCACGATCACCGTGCAGCTCTAGCCATGTGTCACCACAAATTGCTTTGATATAATCTAGTGTATAAGGACGAGCAGGATGACGTGACATTTGCACACGTTGCCATGGCGTTAAATTGCCATAAATCTCTTTGCGAGTCGCTTTTAATTTTTTCTCTATTTGTTTACAGGTTGCGGTAACGTCTACTTCGCTATCACTTCCTATGGCCAGCGTTTGCTGGTATTTTTCTTCAAGTTCCTTGATAGGTAATTCAAAATCAAGATATTCCATAAACTTAGGGTTGTTCTTGTTAGGAAGACAAATATAATAGATTCTTTTAAGCGATAGCACCTCAATAGTATAAGATATTAAGAGGTTTTATTTTATTCGCTTTCGCGAAAGCGACATGAAACAGCTCTTTAACTTTTAAAATAATTATAGAGCTATTAATGCTTCTACTATTTGCGTTGTAAACGTGTCTTTATAAAACCATTGAGGACAATAACCACTAGAATAACAATGGCACCAATGTAGAACTGTGGTGTCATTTGCTCTGCATCGCCCAATATGAAAAACGCTAGTAGAATCCCATAAACTGGCTCGAGGTTTGTGGTAAGCATGACCGTATAAGCACTTAAATACTTCATTACTTTTACACTAGCGATAAACGCATAAGCAGTACATACAGATGCTAATATTCCCATCCACAACCAGTCATCACTAGACAATTGTTGTGGTCCAACAAAGTCAAATTGTGGGAGCGCAAAAAATAAGGATAGCAATAATACACCACTTAATAATTCATAAAACGATATCATTGACGGAGGATGCTCTTTTGCAAAAGTCACATTCATAATCGAGAATGTAGCGCTCAAAAAAGCACTTATTATTCCCAGCACCATTCCCATAATATACTCTGTCTCTACTTGAAAAATATAATACAAAGCACCTATAATCACCATCCCAAATACTAGTTCATACCATACCAATTTTTTAGGCGTAAACAGCGGTTCTAGCAAGGCTGTAAAAAAAGCTCCTGTACTCATCATCGCAAGAGTAACAGATACATTAGACGCTTTAATGGCACCAAAAAATGTAATCCAGTGCAAGGCGATGACCATACCTGCTAGACAAATGGATAGCAAACGCTTGCGCGGTACTTTATGAACTCCCGTAAATTGAAACGGAATCTTTTTCACCTTCATGTAGATCACAATCATAATGACGGCTAGCACCATGCGCCACCAGACTAGAGGCACAGATTCTATCGAAATAAGTGCACCTAATACTGCGGTAAAACCCCAAATAAAAACTATAAAATGAAGATGGAGATAATTAAATAATCTATCGTCGCGCATTTCTTATCAGGAATAAAGCTACTATACCAAAGAATATATTAGGAGCCCAAACGGCGATCCATGGTTCAAACGATGTGCTTTTCTCTGCAATAGTTCCGAATACTTTATCCAAGAACATATAACTCATTGCTATGGCTAGACCTATCGCAAGATTCACACCCATTCCACCTCGCTTTTTAACAGACGATACTGCAACAGCTATAATGGTAAATATTAAAGCACTTACAGGTATGGATGTACGCTTATGTTTCTCAACATAATATACGTTCATATTTCCATTACCACGACTTTCTTCCGTCTCTATAAAATCAAGAAGCTTTTGATAAGATAAAGTCTCTGCCACATAAGATGATGGAGTTAACTCATCTATATCAAAATTAAGAATGGTGTCTAATTTTGCTTTAGTAGTTAATATTTCTCCATTTTCCTGCAGTACACGTTTTTTATAACGACTGAGTGTGTAAATGCTGTCTTTAAAAGCAATACGTTCTGCGTATAATTTATACTCTAGTTCATTGCCGTTAAAATGCTCTAAGGTAAAATCGTATCCTGTTTTTCTTCCAGAATTGTAATTACTTACATACACATAATCGTCATCCGATATACGCCGGAAAACATTATTGGTCTGCCGTTCTTTTTCTGACTTAAAGTATTTGAACTGAAACTCATTAAATCCTGCTGCTGCATCTGGAACAAACACGGTACTAAATACTAAAGCGGTAACACAAACTAATACCGCACCTATTATGTAAGGACGCAAAAATCTATTGTAAGACACTCCAGAACTTAGAAAGGCGACAATCTCTGTATTATTAGCCAGTTTAGAAGTGAAAAACATGGTAGAAATAAAGAGAAAAATAGGAAATAAGAAATTTGAAAAATAGATGGTAAAGTCTAGAAGGTACATCATCACCTCGGCAAAAGGGATGTTTTTACTTAAGATCTTCCCTATCTTTTCTGCAATATGCACGGTAATCATAATAGGTATGAAAAGGCACAAGAGCAGTAGAAAAGCTCCTAAGTATTGTTTTAATATGTATCTATCTAGAATTTTAAGCACTAAAGTCTATTATCCATTTGTTTAACCATCTTATCCTTCCATGTTCTAAAGTCACCTGCTATTATATGCTTGCGAGCTTCTCTCATTAACCATAAATAGAAGGATAAATTGTGTATGGTACAAATTTGTCTACCCAACATCTCGTTTACAGTAAATAAGTGACGTACATAAGCTTTAGAATAAGCAGTATCTACCCAAGCATAATCTCCCGGATCTAATGGTGAGAAATCTGTTTCCCATTTCTTATTCTTCATGTTCATGGTACCATGAGCTGTAAAAATCATCCCATTACGCCCATTACGTGTAGGCATCACACAGTCAAACATGTCGACACCTAACGCTACATTTTCTAATAGATTAATAGGCGTTCCCACACCCATAAGATATCGAGGTTTATCCTTAGGCAATACAGCTGTAACGACATCTGTCATAGCATACATTTCCTCAGCCGGCTCACCTACTGACAGTCCACCTATCGCATTTGCAGGCATATCACAATTTGCGATAAACTCAGCACTTTGTTCTCTTAAATCCTTGTATGTACTTCCTTGAATGATCGGAAATAAAGTTTGATTAAAACCATATTTATTAGGAGTATTGTTAAAGTGCTCTATACACCTTTTTAACCATCGGTGAGTCATGTGCATACTGCGACGCGCATAATTATATTCACATGGATATGGAGTACACTCATCAAATGCCATAATAATATCTGCACCTATACTGCGCTGTATATCCATAGCACGTTCTGGAGTAAAAAAGTGGTATGAACCATCTATATGTGATTTAAATTTCACACCTTCTTCTTTAATCTTACGATTTGCACTAAGAGAATACACTTGATATCCACCTGAGTCCGTAAGAATAGGACGATCCCAGTTCATAAATTT
The DNA here is from genome assembly GCF_000732625.1 of Nonlabens ulvanivorans. Lineage (GTDB taxonomy): Bacteria > Bacteroidota > Bacteroidia > Flavobacteriales > Flavobacteriaceae > Nonlabens > Nonlabens ulvanivorans. The sequence goes on along the minus strand of NZ_JPJI01000012.1, from coordinate 126,580 downwards.
ATGTAATCCACCAGCTTTTTCTAGCACATCTATACCAGGTCGTAAGTATAGGTGATAGGTGTTTGCTAGTATAATGTCAGGATTGACATCGTTTTCTAGCTCGCGTTGGTGAACGCCTTTAACAGTACCTACAGTACCTACAGGCATAAATATAGGAGTCTCAATCGCTCCATGGTCCGTGTGCACAACTCCAGCTCTCGCTTGGCTTTGTGAATCAGTTTGTAATAAATCAAATTTCATGCGGCGCAAAGATACTTTAATGAACTTGAATTTGTACTTCATTTTAATATCTCAAAATGAATTAGGAACCAATTGAAGTAGATAATTATAAATATAGACATTGTTATTATGCTTTCGCGAAAGCGTAATTATGACAACTCTAACGGCACTTATAAATAAACTAGTTCTCCACTATTTTTTAATTTGTTTACAAAACATGGTTTTTAGTTAATAAGTGGTAGGTAATTGACCCTTTAAAAAAATGAGAATCGTTCTAACTTTGAACCATCATCAAAAAAAACCAAAATGGCTGATACACAGCACTTAAAAGATTTAGTAACGCAAGTACGTCGCGATATCGTAAGACAAGTACACGCGGTTAGTAGTGGACATCCTGGAGGCTCTCTAGGTTGCACAGAATTTCTTGTTACCTTATATAATGAAGTAATGGATCATGATCCTAGCTTTAACATGGACGGAATAAATGAAGATTTATTCTTTTTATCTAATGGTCACATCTCACCTGTTTTTTATAGTGTTCTTGCTCGTGCTGGATATTTCCCGGTATCTGAGTTAAGTACTTTTAGAAAACTAAACACCAGACTACAAGGTCACCCAACAACTCATGAAGGCTTACCAGGTGTGCGTATTGCAAGTGGTTCATTAGGTCAAGGAATGAGTGTTGCTATAGGTGCTGCACAAGTTAAAAAGTTAAACGGAGATGATAAAACGGTTTTCACACTTCATGGAGATGGTGAATTACAAGAAGGACAGATCTGGGAAGCTGCTATGTATGCGTCTGCAAATAAGGTTGATAATTTAATATCAACAATTGATGTGAATGGGCAACAGATTGACGGTAGTACAGAACAGGTACTTGCATTAGGTGATTTACGTAATAAATTTGAAGCTTTTGGCTGGGATGTTATTACGGTTCAGAAAGGAAATGATGTAGATGCAATTATCACTGGAATGAAAGAAGCAATGAATCTTACTAGAAAAGGTAAGCCCGTTTGTATCCTGCTTCATACTGAAATGGGTAATGGTATCGACTTTATGATGGGATCTCATGCATGGCATGGTATTGCTCCTAATGATGAGCAACTTGCTGAAGCATTAAGACAGAATCCAGAAACCTTAGGTGATTATTAATTAAAACACGCTGTATTAACAGCATGAGTATATGAAAATTTACGAAAATACAGGAAGTAAGGATACGAGATCAGGTTTTGGTGACGGACTTACGGAACTAGGAAAAAAGAATGAGAACGTTGTAGCGCTATGTGCTGATTTAACGGGTTCTCTAAAAATGAATGCTTTTGCAGATAATCATCCAGAGCGTTTCTTTCAAGTTGGTATTGCAGAGGCAAACATGATGGGAATCGCGGCAGGTATGACTATAGGTGGTAAAATTCCATTTACGGGAACTTTTGCTAACTTTTCTACAGGTCGTGTTTATGACCAGATCAGACAAAGCATCGCATATTCTGATAAGAATGTAAAGATTTGTGCTTCTCACTCAGGTCTTACTCTAGGAGAAGATGGTGCAACACACCAAATTTTAGAAGACATAGGATTAATGAAAATGTTGCCTGGCATGACTGTAATCAACACGTGTGACTACAATCAAACTAAAGCAGCTACACTAGCTATAGCGGAGCATCACGGACCTGTTTATTTAAGATTCGGTCGTCCTAAAGTAGCTAACTTCACTCCAGAAAATGGAACGTTTGAAATAGGAAAAGCAGTGATGCTACAGGAAGGTACTGACGTTACTATCATAGCTACTGGTCATTTAGTTTGGGAAGCTTTAGAAGCGGCTAAAACTCTTAATGAAAAAGGAATCAGCGCAGAGGTCATTAATATTCACACTATTAAGCCTCTTGATGAAGCTGCTATCATCGCATCAGCTAAAAAAACTGGTTGTGTCGTTACTGCCGAAGAGCACAATTATCTAGGCGGATTAGGAGAAAGTGTTGCTCGCACATTAGCGATGCACCATCCAACGGCACAAGAATTTGTTGCTACCCAGGATACCTTTGGTGAAAGTGGAACACCAGCTCAATTATTAGAAAAATATGGCTTAAACGCAGAGAATATTGCATTAAAAGCTGAAAAAGTAATAAGCAGAAAGTAATCTTTCATCTTATTCAAATTAAAAAATCCTTTAAGCTGAGCTTAAAGGATTTTTTTTGTTTTCTAATTGTCCAGCAACCGTCTAAAAGCGATAAGCTATCTTAGGAAGCATGGAAAAAGAGTTCAAATCTTTAGTCGTGCCTCGCTCCATTTTAAATGGTGTATACTGCATATCAAATGATATTTGAACTATCGATTTATCCTTAAAACTAAAGGTATATGATAACCCAGGTGCTACTAGAAAAGAGTTTATATTATCATAATCCAAAACAGCATCTCCTGCCCTAGTTACCGGATCAAGAAATATTGATGACATCCCTAATCCAAAAGTTAGTTCTAAGCGATTTCTATCTTTTTCCCATATGTATTTATTAAGCTTTAAATAAGCATTTAATATAGTAGTCGCCTCAATTTCATAATCCTCATTATTATCTCTTAATAGAAAGAAATTTTCTTGTTGAGGAATAACAAGTTGAACTCCTAACTCAAAACTCCTACTATAAGAATCATCTGGTATTACAATTCCTAATTCAAAAAAAGGTGCATTATTTAAAAAATACGATAGTTTGCTGGTAGGAATCCAATAACCTGCACCTATTTTTACATAAGGTATATTTTGGTTAATGTCTAATTCTGCAGATGATGTAGCCCCATTACTTTGTGCTACACAATTTAGTGATAAGACTAAAGTGATGATACAAATTACAATTGATTTCATGATCTTGTTTTTTAAATTCAAGACAATAATATTGTGAATACTACAATTTTATTTGCGTAATTACCTAATAATCATTCAATTATTTGCAATAATCGCAAAGAGATGTTAATAATAAAAGCCTCGATTGAGGCTCATATTATTATCTATATATGGAGTAAAGATCCTAGGTTGTTACTGCAATAGCCGTATCAGCATCTAAGTAATCTGGCACACCATCACCATCTGTATCTAAAGCATCACTTGGATCTCCATCCCCATTAGGATCTGCATTTTCATCGATGGTATCAACACCATCATTATCATCATCAGCATCTATATAGTTAAAAGCACCTATCGTATCTTCATCGGTATTATCTGCATTATCAGATGACCTTAAATTACGATCTCCATCCAAATCTTCAAATTTAGAAAACACTCCATCACCATCGTGATCAGTGATTTTCACAGCTCTAAGCTGAAAAGTAAAAACCAAAGGCGAATATGCTGGAATACCAGATACCGAACTAGAAAAATAGCCTAAACCAGATGGCATGAATACAGCACCAATTCCACCATCATCATATGATAATGTACCATCGGGTTGCGGTGTAATGGTGGTAGCTTCATTAAATTGAGTCACACCTTCCATAAAACCACTCACAACTTGAGGCAAATCAAACCAAATTGCGTTTGTTGAAGAATCAAAAACAATCTGTTGATAAGAACCATCATCATTCATTTCCTTATTTAATTGATAACCTTTATAACTCACTAAAGTACTATCTGCAAATGATGGAGACTTTGCACCACCACCTTGTCTAACATTTAGTGTGTAAACCGTATAATCAATATCCTCTCTTCTTAAAATAGAAGTAGTCACCTGTTGAGATAATGGGATTTTATTTGCATTCACACCTACTAAAGAATCAAATTTTATCTCAAAATCACTACCTGCAGGATTTGTTGCAAAATCTTCATAGTTCCAAAAATGGGTATCTAAGTAATTCTGTAGCTCTAATTGATCTTCAAGATCAACTTCTTGTCGATCTCTAATTGCAACCGTTGTTGAATCATCATCTGGACTACAGGCGATTGCTATAATTATAAACAGACAACTAGTCACAATGTATTTAAGGTTTCTCATCTTCATTTTTTTAAGCGCTCAAAGATAGTATTTTCTAGTACTTTTGTTGAGATAACGCTTAATTAAAGCTTCTGTTATGCGAGTGGATAAATATTTATGGGCTACTAGATACTTCAAAACTAGAAGCAAGGCTACCGATGCCGCAAAAAAAGGACGAATCAGAGTTGGCGATTCAATTATCAAACCATCTAGAGATGTATATCCTGGAGATATAATAAAATTACGTAAAGACCAAATCAACTATGTAATTGAAGTAATAGACCTGCCAGATAGTCGAGTAGGTAATAAACTAGTCAATTTATATAGGTTAGATCGTACTCCACAGGAAAATTTTGAAGCTCGAAAAATGATAGAACTGAATCAAGATTATTATAGACGCAAAGGTGAAGGAAGACCCACTAAAAAAGATCGTAGAGACTTAAACGATTTACTAGGCCAACAAGATGAGGAAGAATGATTAAATTAGATCAACAATACTGGCAAGAGAGATATACCAACAACTCAATTGGATGGGATTTAGGAAAAGTATCTACACCTTTAAAGAATTACATTGATCAATTAACAGATAAAGACATATCTATTTTGATCCCAGGTGCTGGTAACGCATATGAAGCAGAATATCTCTTTAACAGCGGTTTTAAGAACATTACTATTTTAGATATTGCATCATCACCTATTAAATATGCCAAAGAAAAGATAGCCCTACCCTGCTGTAATTTTGTACAACAGGATTTTTTTGATCATAATGGCAAGTATGATTTAATATTAGAACAAACATTTTTTTGTGCTTTAGAACCACGCTTTCGCGAAAGCTACATTAAAAAGACACATCAACTATTAAAAGACAACGGTAGATTAGTTGGTGTTTTATTTAACTTTGAAAACAAATTGAACGGACCTCCATTTGGAGGCATTATTACAGAATATATTAAGCTTTTCGAGTCACACTTCAAAATTATTATAATGGAGTCATGTTACAATTCTGTAAAGGAAAGACAGGATAAAGAGATATTTATTAAACTAATGAAAAAAATATAATGGAAACTCGAATTTTAGATCATGATCAAGTAAAAAATAAAATTAGACGTATCGCTTATCAAATAGCTGAAGTTTATCTAAACCACGATGAGATAATTTTAGCTGGCATAAGTGACGGTGGTTATGTATTTGCTAAAAAACTTAAATCTTCTCTATCTAAAATTGTTTCTAGTGACATAATTCTTTGTAAAGTAGAAATTGACAAAACAAACCCATTAAACAATATCAAGACATCTTTAAAAGCCGAAGAATATACCAATAAAGGTGTGGTTCTATGCGATGACGTGCTTAATAGCGGCACCACTCTTATATATGGAGTAAAACATTTTTTAGATGTACCATTAGATCGCCTTAAAACCGCTGTTTTAGTTAATCGTAATCATAAAAAATATCCAGTAAAGGCGGATTTTAAAGGAATTTCTCTATCTACAACCATGCAAGAACACATAGAGGTTCATATTAAAGCCGAACCATACAGTGTTATCTTAAAATAGTGTACTTATTATTTCTTTTGAAATTTGACTAAGACTTTTATCATCAACAGTAATTTGATGATGTGCACGTTGATAATATGGACGACGTTCAAAAAGATGCTTGCCAATAAATTCTAATAACTCATCTTCACCTGTAATTCCTGAAATTATGGGACGATTAATTTTATCATCATTTAATCTATTCAATAGTGTTTTTATTCCCGCGCTTAGATAAAATGTATGGATATAGCTTTTATTTAATAATAATTCCATGTTATTGTAATAGCATGGAGTACCACCTCCTAGACTTAAAATAACTTTACGATCTTCTTTTATTAACTCTTTCAGATATTTATTTTCTATTTTTCTAAAATAAATAGCACCATTTCTCTCAAATATTTCAGAAATTTTTTTTCCTTCTTTAAATTCAATATAATGATCCAAATCGATGAACTCGAACCCTATCAAACCACTAATCACCTGTCCTACAACAGTTTTACCACTACCCATATAACCTAATAAAACAATCATTTAATTACATTTTTTAGCCTTCAAAAAGCACAGATTAAAAAAAACGAAATTAATTTAAAAAAACTTGTTGAGATTTAAAAAGAGGTTATATATTTGCACCCGCAATTAAGCAATACCGATCTGGTAGCTCAGTTGGCAGAGCATCTCCCTTTTAAGGAGAGGGTCCTGGGTTCGAGCCCCAGCCAGATCACAAGATTATAGTAATCTCTAAAAAGTCCTTAAATTTTAAGGACTTTTTTTATACCCGAGTGCTGGAATTGGTAGACAGGCACGGTTGAGGGCCGTGTGTGCTAGTCACGTGTGGGTTCAAGTCCCATCTCGGGTACTATAAAAATCAGGTTTTACCTGATTTTTTTTATCCTATATCGAAATTCTCGCAAATAACATCTCAATTGTTAAATAAAATCCAAATTGTAGAACTTTTTTTATAAAAACTCAAACACTTTCCAATTTTGTTTAACTTTACCCATGTAAAAGTAAAACAGAGATATTTTGATTAAAAGCAAGTTTAGTATTAAGGATTTAGAAAACCTTAGTGGCATTAAAGCGCATACCATAAGAATTTGGGAAAAGAGGTATGGCTTACTAACGCCAGATAGAACAGATACCAATATAAGAACGTATGACTTAGAAGCTCTACAGAAAATATTGAACATCTCCTATTTACGTAATGCTGGTATAAAGATATCAGCTATTGCTGAACTGAGTTCAGAAGATATTGAAATTCAGGTTAGAAATTTTGCTGAACGTAATAATAAGAATGATCACGCCATACAGGAATTAAAACTAGCTATGGTCAACTTTGACCAGCAAATGTTTCAAAGAATATATCAAAGCTCTTTAGACGAGTTCGGTTTTTCAGGCGTATTCTATAATCTATTCGTACCTTTTTTAGAGGAACTAGGTTATTTATGGCAATCAAAAACAATCAATCTAGCACATGAGCATTTTATTAGTCACTTGATTAAACAAAAGGTTTTAATAAACCTAGAGAAATTACAGTATCAAAAGCCTCATAATCAAGAACAAGTTTACATATTGTTTCTTCCAGAAAATGAAATGCATGACTTAGGATTACTTTTTCTAAACTATGAGTTATTAAAAAAAGGATGTAACACAATATATCTAGGAGCGAGTATGATGTTAGAATCTCTACCATTCTTTAAAAATAAAGAAGCTAAGCCTACTTTTATAACCTACATAACCGTTCAACCAACCGAAAAACAGCTTCCCTCCTTCTTAAAACAGTTTGACAAGAAAGTTTCCAATGGTGACGACGTTGAGTTATGGGTTTTAGGACATTTAGCTCAGAAAATAAAAGACAAAGACCTTAAACCTAATCAACTTGTATTTAGAGGTATATCTGATGTGATAGGTAAAATTCCTGATTTAGTAATAAAAGCATGAGCAAAAAAATAGCAATAATAGGTTCTGGTTTCGCTTCTCTTTCTGCTGCTAGCTATTTAGCTCGAGCAGGTAATGATGTCACGATATACGAAAAAAACAATACCGTTGGTGGACGAGCTAGAAGATTAGTTAAAAATGGTTTTACATTTGACATAGGACCTTCTTGGTACTGGATGCCAGATATATTTGAACGTTTTTTTGCTGATTTTGGTAAAATGCCTTCTGATTATTATGAATTAGATAAATTAAGCCCTGCATATACAGTCGTATTTAAAGATGAATCAATTGTTATAGGAGATAACTTAAGTACTATTAAAAATACATTTGAACGCATAGAGAGAGGAAGTTCTGTTTACCTTCAAGACTTCATAGATAATGCAAAAGAAAACTATGACATAGCCATTAAAAAGCTTGTCTACAGGCCAGGAGAATCTCCACTAGAGTTAGTAACACCTCAGACCGTAAAAAAGCTAGGAGCATTTGTAAGTAATGTATCAAGAGATGTTCGTAAAAAATTTACCAATCCTAAACTAATATCTATTCTAGAATTCCCGGTATTATTTTTAGGCGCTACTCCAGGTAACACACCTAGTTTTTATAATTTTATGAATTATGCTGATTTTGGACTAGGCACATGGCATCCCAAAGGAGGAATGTATGAAGTTATACTAGCAATGGAACAGCTGGCAAAAGAACAAGGAGTAACCATTCACACCAACTCAGCTGTTTCTAAAATATTAGTGGATGATAAGAATCATGCTATAGGTATTGAAGTAAATGATGAGAGGTTAACATTTGATATCATTCTTTCTGGCGCAGATTATCATCATTCAGAAACCCTATTACCTCAAAAAAACAGGCAATATTCTGAAGCTTATTGGGAAAAGAAGACTTTTGCACCCAGCTCATTAATCTTCTATGTTGGTTTTGACAAAAAACTAAAAAATATTGAACATCACAATTTATTCTTTGATACTGATTTTGAAAAACACGCGCACGAAATCTACGAAGATGCCCAATGGCCTGAAGACCCATTGTTTTATGCAAACTTTACATCAGTAACAGATAGTAGCACGGCACCAGATGGCTGTGAAAATGGTTTTTTTCTAATACCGCTAGCACCTGGTTTAGAGGACACGCCTGAACTTAGAGAAAAATATTTCAATATTATTATCAAACGTTTCGAAGAAAGAACACAGCAAAACGTCACAAATCATATTATATTTAAAGAATCGTTCTGTGTAAATGATTTTAAATCAGAATACAATAGCTATAAAGGAAATGCTTATGGTATGGCAAACACTTTATTACAAACTGCTTTCTTACGACCTAATCTTAAAAGTAAAAAAGTAAAAAATCTATATTTCACTGGTCAACTTACCGTTCCGGGACCTGGGGTACCGCCTTCTCTTATTTCTGGAAAATTAGCAGCAGACCTAATTAAAAAATATTCATAATTATGAAAAGCCTATTCGATAAAGTATCCCGTCAGTGTAGTAAGGCCGTAACTAACAATTATAGTACTTCTTTCTCTTTAGCTAGTAAAATGTTAGGTCCCACGATTAGACAAGACATACATAATATATATGGATTTGTAAGATTTGCAGATGAGATTGTAGATTCATTTCATGATTATGATAAAAGAACCTTACTGGATCGATTTGAACTGGATCTTAAGCATGCGATTGATGAAAAAATAAGCCTCAATCCAATATTAAATTCATTTCAAGAAACCGTAAACAAATACAATATCACCCCAGATATGTATGGAGCCTTTATCAATAGTATGAGACTGGATCTTGATAAGTCTGTTTATCTAACTGATGAGGAATACAAAAATTACATTTATGGCAGCGCAGATGTGGTAGGCCTTATGTCTTTAAAAGTATTTGTAAAAGGTGATAAAGCAAAATATGAAGAACTTAAAGATGACGCTATGAGACTAGGTAGCGCTTTTCAAAAAGTTAATTTCCTGCGTGACCTAAAAGCAGATCTTGATGTACTAGAAAGAAGTTATTTTCCTAATACAGATCTTCAGGATTTATCTGAAGATGATAAAGCCCGTCTTATACAAGAAATTAAAGAGGACTTTGATGCAGGACTTAAGGGAATTCAACGTTTACCAGTTGAGGCTAAACTAGGTGTTTATACCGCATATGTTTATTACCGTAGACTACTTACCAGATTAGAACGCACACCATCTAAAGAAATAAGAAATGCACGTATTAGGGTTCCCAATTATGAAAAATTAGGCTTACTTGCAAAAGGATATGTTAGCTATCGCTTAAATTTGATTTAATGGATATACTTTTTTGGATTCTTATCTTTCTGACCACTTTCTGCATTATGGAGTTTAATGCCTGGTGGATGCATAAATATGTGATGCACGGTTTTTTATGGAATTTACATGAAGACCATCATCATAAACAACACGACAGCTGGTTTGAGAAAAATGATTTCTTCTTTGTTTTTTATGCAGTAATAAGCATTGGGCTTAAGATTGCACATAGCGAATTAGATCTTTGGTGGGCACTACCTATGAGTGCAGGAATTTTTGCATACGGAGTAGCATATTTCATAGTACATGATATATTTATTCATCAACGTTTTAAATGGTTGCGTAAAGCTAATAATGTCTATGCACGTGGAGTTAGAAGAGCACATAAAATACACCACAAACACATCGGTAAAGAAAAAGGTGAAAACTTTGGAATGCTTGTCGTTCCTCTCAAATATTTCAAATAAATGGCTACTGCCATAATAATAGGATCTGGATTAGGAGGAATCGCAACTGCTCTTAGACTGCGCCATAAGGGATATCAAGTTACCATATTTGAACAAAATGACTATGCTGGTGGTAAACTGCATTCTATAGAAAAAGACGGGTATAGATTTGACCTAGGTCCTTCCCTATTTACTCTACCTCATTTAGTAGATCAACTTCATGATTTATTTCCTGATCATTGCAATTCTTTTTCCTACATAAAAAAGAGTGTTGGTTGTCATTATTTCTGGGAAGATGGAACTTCATTTAAGGCATACAGCGATCAAGCAGATTTTGTTTCTCATGCTAGTGATACATTTGCAGAGTCCAAAGCCGTTATCAACAACTACCTTAATAATAGTAAATCACGTTATAACCTTACCAAATCTCTTTTTTTAGAAAAGTCGCTCCATAAATGGAGCACGTATTTTTCAATAAATACCATACAAGCGATCATTAACGCACCTTTTCTGGGCCTATTCAATACACTACACAAAGAAAATGAAGTGTTTGAAAACCCTAAATTAACCCAACTGTTTAATCGTTATGCTACATATAACGGTTCTTCACCTTATCAAACTCCAGGAATCATGTCCATGATACCTCATTTAGAGATGGGAATAGGAACGTATTATCCTCAAAACGGGATGCACCGTATATCTCAATCTCTTTATGAACTCGCTGTTAAGGTCGGGATAGAATTCCGCTTCCGCGAAAGCGTGACCAAAATTAATTATAAGGACAATAAAGCTACTGGTATAAAAACGCCAATTAATAATTATAAGGCAGATATCATTGTTTCAAACATGGACATTTATCCTACTTATAAAAAATTGCTTACAGACTATCCTGCACCTCAAAAAACACTTGATCAAGAACGCAGTAGTAGCGCCTTAATCTTTTATTGGGGTATTAATCATAAATTTCCAAACCTAGATCTTCACAATATCTTATTTAGCGAGAACTATCCAGAAGAGTTTGATCACATTTTCAATAAAAAATCTCTTTTCAACGACCCTACAGTATATATTAATATTACCAGTAAGGAAACTAAAACAGATGCACCGGCAGGTTGTGAAAATTGGTTTGTTATGATTAATGCACCTGGTGATTATGGACAGGACTGGGAAGCAATGATTGTAGAAGCCAGAAAAAATATAATAGCAAAAATCAATAATTGTCTCCATACAGATATTTCTAATTACATCAGTACAGAACATGTGTTAGATCCTCGCGGTATTGAGAAAAATACCAGTAGCTATCGAGGCGCATTGTATGGTGCTGCCAGTAATGATAAATTTGCGGCCTTTTTAAGACACCCTAATTTTAATAAAGGACTTAAAAACCTATATCACGTCGGTGGATCTGTTCATCCAGGTGGCGGAATTCCACTCTGTTTATTAAGTGCACAGATAACAGCAGACTTAATACCTGATGTGTCATGATTAAAAAATCGCTTATACTTTTTACTTGGGTGCTTCATGTTACAGCACTTATAGGTATAGCATTGGGGTACCAAGACTTTTTTGTTACTAAATCTCCTTTTACACTTCTATATCTTGCTTTAGTTTTATGGATTTGTTATCCTATCCAATCTATAAAAAAAGTAAGCCTATTTGCATTATGCTTTATCGTAGGAATGATAGTAGAATGGTTAGGTGTACATACGGGCAGCCTTTTTGGTGATTATTTTTATGGTGATAATTTAGGTCCTAAATTAGATGGCATACCCTACTTAATAGGTGTCAACTGGGCCATACTGGCTTTTATAAGTCATTCTATATCACAATCGTATATAAAAAATATAACAGCCCAAATATTTAGTGCAGCAGGATTAATGGTCATTCTCGATTTTTTCCTAGAACATATTTGTGACTATGCAGGTTATTGGCACTTTAATGGTGGTGCAGGCTGGTGGAATTATATATGCTGGTTTATCGTTGCTTCTATACTCCATGCCGTATTAGCTCATTATAAGTTGAAAGGTGATCGCAACACTTCCTTACATTTGTATACTGCACAACTCATTTTTGCATTAGGATTATGGATCATCATTTCGATATAGCAATTATAGGTTTGGGCTGCGCTGGCAGTCATATAGCCTTAGAGCTATTACAACAATGCCCAGATATAAAATTGGTGGTTATAGACAATGCTCCTATCGTCTTACATAAGAAATGGTCCTATTGGGAAAAAGATTCTGGAAAATGGGACCATATGACTCTTAAAAAATGGAATTATGGTCTTTTTAAATCGGCACAAGGTATTATTGAACTAGATATGAATCCCTATGTTTATAAGACCATCAACAGTGTAGATTTTATCGCTTTCGCGAAAGCGAAACTACAACAAAGTAATCACAGCTCCTTTATCAATTCAACAGTAACCAGCATTGATAAAAAAAATGAAGAACTACAAATTATAAACCACACCAATGGTATAATCCATGCTAAGGTCATATTAGATAGTCGTATAGACAATCAGTTTTTTAAAGATCAAAAAGCGATCACTTTACAACAGCATTTTAAAGGGTGGACCATCGAGACTACCGATGATCACTTCAATCCAGAATGTTTTACCATGATGGACTATAGCTTAAGGGATCGTGGTACGACAAGCTTTACATATATATTGCCCTATAGTACTAAGAAAGCACTTATAGAATTTACATATTTTTCGCCTGATCTGGTAATGGATACTACCTATGAAGAGTATCTCAAGCGTTATATTAATGAGCAATTAAACATAAAAGAGTATAAAATTGTAGAAATAGAAAAAGGTATTATCCCTATGACTACTTATAATTTTGACCGTCACCATTCTCAAAACATCTATAAGATAGGAACCGCAGGTGGCTGGGTAAAACCATCAACTGGTTATTCTTTTAAAATGACAGAGAAAAAAGCAGCTACTTTGGTACGTAATTATATAAACGGTTTACCATTACTGACAGATTTATTTACAAAACGGTTTAGTATATATGATAGCAGCATGCTGTCGGTCTTACATGATTTCAATGATGATGGACCAGCGTTTTTTCTTCGTTTATATGATAACAATAACATACAAAGACTATTTAAATTTCTAGATGAGGAGACCAACCTTGCAGAAGAGATTTCTATAATGCAAAGCATGACTTCAAAGCGCATGATTAAAGCTTTTTTTAAAAGCTTATTATAGACCTTCCGGTATTTCAAAATTAGACCAAGAACCAATAATGCGATAAGGTTGAAATCTGGTAAACATCTCTTCCTTATACCATTGCAAGGCTTGAGTTTGTTGCACAGCATGTCTATGACTTTGACTACGATAGGCAAACTTCTTTAAAGCACGAGCATCGTTCCAAAGGCTGAAAGTCGCCATTTGAGTTACTGGTCTCTCTCCTACTCCAGCAGTAAATAATAAATTAGGATTATCAACTAAGTCTAATTGAGAGGTAGGTACATAATCCCAAAATCTTTTCAACATGCTTATTTTAATAGTCGCTCTTGTTATTACAGAGATATAGGCGTTATTATCATCTAAGTTTTCACTCACCATAAATGGGTTTTTCTTAGACCACTGTCCATGCGCTTTAATACATTTCATATAGAAAGTAAGCTGGTTGGAACTGTGCTTTTGATATCGATTATATAAATTTGAATTTGCAAAAAAGCTTTTTGCAGATTCTTCATTTTCCCAAACTTGCAATAATCCATAAACACTCCAGTCTGGTTTAGGATCAAAGTTTTTCTTCCCTGAACCCAACAATTTATAAAATTGTAAGCCATTCACTTTCTTTAACGGACTGTGTGCAAATTGCATCATTCCGAATGCCCAAAATTTTTGTTTTAATTCAGGATATTTAAAAAAAGTAAGTGTTGTGATTTGTTGTGACATGTTTTACAAAGATAGCCGCTTCTGTATTTTAAAAATCATAAAAACAACACCATATCATTTGAATACTTGTTTTAAGTTATATAAAAATGCCTCTTGAAATCTCAAGAGGCATTTTAAATATAATTCAAAAAACGCTTTTAATTATGCCGCGTTATCTTCTTTAATTTTATTCAAAGCACTTCCCTTATGGAACCACTCGATTTGAGCAGCGTTATAAGTGTGATTTGCTTTGATTGTATCCTTAGAACCATCTGCGTGAGTGATCTCGATAGTCAATGGCACATCCGGTGTAAAATTAGCAAGATCAACAAAGTTGAACGTATCATCTTCTTGAATTAGATCATAGTCAGCTTCATTTGCAAACGTAAGTCCTAACATACCTTGTTTTTTAAGGTTTGTTTCATGGATACGAGCAAATGATTTTACAATTACTGCTACAACACCTAAGTGACGTGGCTCCATTGCTGCATGTTCACGTGAAGAACCTTCACCATAGTTATGATCTCCAACCACTACAGAAGGTACTCCAGCAGCTTTATAAGCTCTAGCTGTTGCAGGAACTGCTCCATATTCACCATCTAACTGGTTTTTAACAAGATTAGTTTGCTTATTATAAGCATTAACCGCTCCTATTAAACAGTTATTTGAGATGTTATCTAAGTGACCTCTATAACGCAACCATGGTCCAGCCATAGAAATGTGATCTGTTGTGCATTTACCAAAAGCCTTTATTAATAATTTTGCATTATTTACATTAGTACCTATAGGAGTAAATGGTTCTAATAATTGCAATCTTTCAGAGTCTTCTGCAACATTTACAACTACACCGCTTCCATCTTCTTGTGGAGCTAAGTAACCATCATCTTTTACTTCAAAACCTTTAGGTGGTAATTCCCATCCTGTAGGCTCATCTAACATTACTTCTTCTCCATCTTCATTGATTAATTTATCAGTGATAGGATTAAAGTCTAGTCTACCGGCTATAGCAATGGCAGCAACCATTTCTGGAGAAGCTACAAATGCATGTGTATTAGGGTTACCATCGGCACGTTTAGCAAAGTTTCTGTTAAACGAATGAATGATGGAGTTTTTAGGTGCATTTTTAGGATCCTCATAACGTGCCCACTGACCAATACATGGTCCACAAGCATTTGTAAAGATTTTTGCATCTAACTTTTCAAAGATCCCTAGGATACCATCGCGCTCTGTTGTGTAACGTACTTTTTCAGATCCTGGATTAATTCCAAATTCTGCCTTAGTCTTAAGACCTTTATCAATAGCTTGTTGAGCTATAGAACTTGCACGAGATAAATCTTCATAAGAAGAGTTAGTACAAGAACCTATAAGTCCCCATTCTACCTTAAGAGGCCATTCATTTTTAGTTGCCTTTTCATTCATTGAACCTACTTCAGTCGCTAGATCTGGAGTAAAAGGTCCATTTATGTGAGGCATTAATGTATCTAAATTAATTTCAATTACTTGATCAAAATACTGTTCTGGATTAGCATATACCTCATCATCACCAGTAAGATAATCTTTCACTTCGTTTGCAGCATCTGCTATATCAGAACGATCTGTCGCACGCAGGTAACGCTCCATTGAAGCATCGTATCCAAAGGTAGATGTTGTTGCACCTATCTCTGCACCCATGTTACAAATAGTTCCTTTACCAGTACAAGAAAGGTTTGCGGCACCTTCACCAAAGTATTCTACAATTGCACCTGTACCACCTTTTACAGTAAGAATCTCAGCTACTTTAAGAATAACATCTTTAGGAGCTGTCCAACCAGATAATTTACCTGTTAATTTAACACCTATAAGTTTAGGGAATTTCAATTCCCAAGCCATTCCTGCCATTACGTCAACGGCATCTGCTCCACCTACACCAATTGCAACCATTCCTAGTCCACCAGCGTTTACTGTGTGGGAATCAGTTCCAATCATCATACCACCTGGGAACGCATAATTTTCAAGTACTACTTGATGAATAATACCAGCTCCTGGCTTCCAAAATCCAATACCATATTTATCTGAAACAGACTCAAGGAAATTAAAAACTTCATTAGAAGTATTTAAAGCATTTTGAAGATCTGCATTAGCACCGTTCTTTGCCTGGATTAAGTGATCACAGTGAACTGTTGTAGGTACTGCTACTTCCGTTTTACCAGCTTGCATAAATTGTAGCAAAGCCATTTGAGCCGTAGCATCTTGACATGCGATACGATCTGGTGCAAAATCTACATAGTCTTTACCTCTAGTAAAAGGTTTACCAGGTGTTCCATCCCAAAGGTGAGAATACAATATCTTCTCAGCTAGTGTAAGAGGTTTACCAGTAATTTCACGTGCTTTATTTACACGAGCTGGCATCTCAGCATACACCTTTTTTATCATATCAATATCAAAAGCCATATATGTTATTTTAATTAGTCATTTTAAGGATTGCGAAGTTACAAAAATGACACGTGAAATGAAAGTCTAACCGCGCTACCACAGTAGTTTAGACGTTCTCAAAATAATGATGTTTAAGTAGATGTGTAATTATGAATTTAATAATTTAAACCGTTTAAATTGTCAAATTCATAATTCTAACGATAATGATTATCAAACTAGTAATTATTTATTTCAGTAGGTTGACTGTAGACAAGATGAAATCTACTTCCTATTCACTGCTTTAAAAATAAAATAAACAGCAGCTAGGTCAGCAGCATATCCTAAAACCATAAAACTATTGCTAAAAATAGGATAGATATCCCTATATAATGCACCAGCACCAACTAAAATACCTCCTATTAAAAAGAGATATAAACTAGCAGCGTATTTGCGCATCTTAAAGAATTTTTGCGATAATACTATCTTCAGTATATCCTTCGGCTTCTGCCTTGTAGTTTTTAATAATACGATGTCTTAGAATTCCAGTAGCAACTGCCTTCACGTCTTCTATGTCTGGACTATACTTACCATTTACAGCTGCGTGAGTTTTTGCTGCTAGAATTAAATTCTGAGAAGCTCTTGGTCCAGCACCCCAATCAATATATTCCTTAACAATCGCTGGTGCGGCTTCCGACTTTGGTCTTGTCTTACCTACTAAGGCCACGGCATATTCAATAACATTATCTGCTACAGGTATACGACGTACTAATTGTTGAAAATCTATTATTTCTTGAGCATTGAACAATGCATTAATTTGCGCTTTGTGATTACTAGTAGTTGCCTTCACCACATTTACCTCTTCTTCAAAAGAAGGGTATTCTAAATTAATAGCAAACATAAATCGATCCAGTTGTGCCTCTGGCAATGGATAAGTACCTTCTTGTTCTATAGGGTTTTGTGTTGCTAGCACAAAATAAGGTGCGTCTAATTTATAATTATGACCTGCGACAGTAACCGTTTTTTCTTGCATGGCTTCTAGTAAAGCTGCTTGAGTTTTAGGTGGTGTACGGTTAATCTCATCTGCAAGGATGATATTAGAAAATATAGGACCTTTAATAAATTTAAAGGTTCTACTTTCATCTAGTATTTCACTACCTAGGATGTCACTAGGCATTAAATCTGGTGTAAACTGTATACGCTTAAATTGCAAACCTAGTGCTTGTGAAATGGTGTTTACCATTAAAGTCTTTGCTAGACCTGGAACACCTACTAATAAAGCATGCCCACCGGCAAAAATAGAAATAAGAATCTGGTCTATAACTTCATCTTGTCCTATAATAATTTTTGCAATTTCTTTTTTGAGCTCTTGGTGTTTCTTTACCAAATTATCGATAGCAGTTACATCTGACATGTGATCTGTTTATTATTTATTCCATTCATTTTCAAAATCACAACCTTTAAACTCTGCACCAATCTTAATATAAGTGTCTTTGAGTTTTTCTGATTGCCATTTCCTAATTGCTTTTACTTGTTTATCTCTTAAAGCAATATCTTTAATTTTAAGATAATCTAAAGCATAGTCTGCTTTGTGATCTTTTATCTTATTGATGACATAAATAATTTTAAATGTCTCACGACCTATCTGATCTTTTTCATCTATAATACCACTTATATCTCCTTTTTCAAGAAAAATAATCTGTCTAGTTAAATCTTCAGAAAGTCTGGTAAGATCTAATCGTGCTTCACCAGTATTGGGATTAATTAATTTCCCACCATTCTTTGCTGTTTCTTTTTCATCACTAATCTCTCGTGCGGCTTGATCAAAAGTAATTTCTTTTAAAATTATTCTATCTCTCATCTCATCGAGTTTCTGTTTTGCCTCATTAACCTGAGCAACAGAAATATATGGATATAATAGTATATGACGTACATCTCTTACTTGTCCCTTTACCTTCTCTACTTTTAAAATATGCCAACCAAAAACAGTTTCAAATGGTTCACTTACTTCTCCTTCGGTTAATGAAAAGGCTGCTTCTTTAAACTCTTTTACAAATTGATCTCCTCTTTTCAAAGAAATAATACCACCTTGACGCTCTGTTGCTACGTCTTCAGAGAACAATGCAGCTTTTGCTGCAAAACTAGCTCCGTTTTCAAGTACATCAGTACGGTAATCGTTTAGTTTATCTACCACATCTTTAACAGCATCATCACTAGGTTTAGGTTTTACTACTATTTGAGCAATCTCAACTTCAGTATTAAATAATGGACGTTCTTCTTCTGGTAGATTAAAGAAAAATGCTCTTACCTCTTCTGGCGTAATTTCCACCTCTTCAGTAATACGCTGTTGCATACGTTGCGCTAGTTTCATATCTCTAGTGATACGATTTAATGCAGACCTTAATTCTGGCATGCTACTTTTTTGATATTTCTTCAACACGGCATCTTCACTTCCTAGAATACCTTTAAAATATGCAATACGTTGATCAGTCTCTGCCTCTACTTCTTGATCACTGACCGTGATACTATCTTGTACTGCATGATGAGCAAACATTTTTTCACGCAATATACTCTCAATCAATTGACAGTCTGACAATTCACCTAAGTCTTGATCTCCTTGAATTTCTAGAAGTTGTTTTTTAATATCTGAATTAAGGATAACATAATCACCTACAACACCAGACACTCCATCAATAAGCTCTCTTACTTGTACCACAGGTACTGGTTTTACCGAGTCTATTTTTCTCATAGCCAACAGTACTTCTTCTTTTACCTGCTCATCAGACATTTGAATTGTATCCGTTTGTGCAATAGAAGCTTTCGCGAAAGCGAGACCTAAAATAACCAGAAGGTATTTATGACTTAATTTGAAATTTCTTACTCTTGATAGCATCATCTAATAAATCTTTTTCTAATTTTTTAATGTAATTAAGTTTGCGCCTATTGAGCAACACTTGTTTTATTGTAGGTTTTACGTAAGATAATGGTGCATTATCACCGCGACGCAGTACATTATTGAATCGCACCAAATATACGCCAACGCTATCTTCTAATTTCCAATATTTGTTATCTTTTATGTAACGCTCTTCATTTGAAGGCGTGATTGTAGTGACTCTATTAAAAACAATATTTTTCTGAACCCAGATACTATCATTTAAAAAATGACTTTTGAATCCCAAGCATAGACTATCTAACTTTTTAAACGCATCAATCGAGCCTTTATTGAATAATTTATCGACCATATCAACATCTGTGTACAATGGATCTAATTGTATATAACGGAATTGCACTAAATCCTCGTTAAGTTTAAAATCCTTTTGATGTTGTTTAAAATAATTTTCTATGGCTGCAAGTTTAATAACCGTATCTAAATTTTGCTTGGTGAGCTCTTGCTTATAAGCTTGTGAATAAAGTTCAAAGCGATATTTTTCAATAAGCTTATCTAATTGTTCTTGCTGCGATAGGGAAATGTTTTTGCGAGCATTTTGCATTAACAATCGCTCAGTTGCCCAGTTATTAATATAACTAGAGACTATGATGGTACTATCTTCTTTGGTATATTGTTCTGGTAATAGATTTTCAATATCTTCTTGAGAGAGATAAGCATCACCGGCTATAACTACAGCATCCACAGGCTGTGCTTGCTGAAAATACTCACAAGAGCTAAGTAGCAATAAAAAAGCTATGTAATACAATAGTTTATGCATCTTTAGCAATCGCTTTTTTGACTTTTTTAAAGGTCTTTTTATTGACCTTAATAGTTCTACCATTTCTAAGGGATGACATCCAATCTTTTTCTAATTGTTGCTGGTAATCATTAATTACTGCACCACGAGCCTCATCAAGTGTTTTTTGAGAAGGTTCTAAAACCTCCTTTACAAGAATTACTTTATAGAATCCTGTTTTCTCATCATAATAAATGGATGAAACGCCTTCTTTAACTTCAAAATTGTCTGGAATACGATTATAAGTTTCTTCAACAATCCCATTAGACATCATTACCTTAGTACGTCCATCGATATTGAATTGTTTTTTAATCTCTTCTCTAGAGGTGCCGTTTTTTAATAATCGCTGCACTTCTTGAGCTACTTCTTCTGTAGTATTTTGTGTTAAAACAATATCTAACCTACGTTTCCATTGATACTTACTTTTATGTAAGTCATAATAAGCCTGTTGACCTGTAGAATCTTCTTTTGCCTTATTCCAAATTTTAGTTTCTAGTAAATCAAAAAGTAATAGACCTTCTTTATACTCATCATAGATAAAGGCAAAGTCTTTATTTTCATTTTCTAAATTTTTATCATAATAAGCTGCAATAGATTTATCGATAAAATCATAATAGAACTTTTGTACCTTTTCTTCTTTACTACTATAATTTGTAAAATCCTTTTTCTGACGGCTCATAACGTCTTTGTAGAAATCTGCATAGGAGATTTCTTCATCTTTAATAGTAAACATTTTCAAATCTGCCATCTTGAGAGCAGGATCATATTGCCAGCTATTACTTAAAATAGAATCTGAAATAACTTCATTTAATTTTTCAAGAACCTTCTCTGATCTTTCTACATGATACTTTTCTCTAAGACTTTTATTGAATGAGTCTGTAATCTTGCGAGCTCTAGGTGATTTTCTAATTTTCTCTTTTAGTGATGGTGCAAGATCCTCATAACTACCTACTGGATGTTTTTCTATAAGCTTAACAATATGCCATCCAAATTTTGATTTAAAAGGCGCAGAGTATTCACCTTTTTCTTTTAAACCAAAGGCGATATCCTCAAAAGTCGTGGCATTTAATCCTCCTGTTCCAAAACGATCTAATTTACCACCACGCGATGCAGAGTTCATGTCGTCTGAAAACTCTCTTGCTAGTTCTTCAAATCTACCCGTTTCTTGTAACTGTTTATAAACATCATTGATACGTTTTTCGGCGGTTTTTTCTTCAGCATCTCTAGCGTCAAAAGTCATGATGTGTGCAACGGTAACCTCACCTCTTGCTAGTCTATCTTCAAAAACCTTAACTATATGATATCCAAAGTCTGTTCTGAAAACTTCAGAATGCTTTCCTACCTCAGTGTCAAA
This sequence comes from Nonlabens ulvanivorans, assembly GCF_000732625.1. Lineage (GTDB taxonomy): Bacteria > Bacteroidota > Bacteroidia > Flavobacteriales > Flavobacteriaceae > Nonlabens > Nonlabens ulvanivorans. Next base: position 104,846 of record NZ_JPJI01000012.1, on the reverse strand, counting down.
AGCAGCATTTTCAAAAGGATAAACCATTCTAAAAACACTAAACCAGCCTAATTTCCCTTCATTACCAGCGCTCGGACCTTCGCTTTTAGTACGTGCCAGTTTAGAAAAATCTGCTCCATTATCTAATTCATTTTTAATTGCGTTTATTTTATTCCACGCTTTTAATGTATCCTGTGGCGCATCGCCTGGCCCAACTTTAACTAATATGTGACTGGCCTTTACTTCTCTTTTTTTACGATTATAAGCTTCTCTTATCAAGGATTCTGTTACATCTGTGTCTGTTAAGTAGGCTTGTGCAAGACTTTGTCTATAATTATTAAGCTCTTTTTTATAAGACTCTTTAAGATCCAGATTCATTTCATAAGCCTGCAATAACTTTAACCTGTAGTCTATATAAAGGTCTAAGTAATTATCGATATCTTTTTGAGAATCATCTTGTACAATGTCTAGATTTTTGAGATAAACTCTCATAAAAGTCCCAGCATCATAGGGATTACCGTCTATAGTAAGTAATGTTTTATCTTCAAGTTCTTGAGCGACCGCTATCGAACTTATAAAAAGTAATAGTATCGTAAAAAAACGTTTTGTAGAAATCATATTTATTCTCTTTCAAGGCTAGCAAAAATAACCATATTTTAACCCTATACAAAACGCTTCTCTTTTCAACCTAGTATATTGATTTCACTTCTATTTTAACTAGGTATTTTAAAGCAGTTATCTAGTTAGTTTTTCAACATCACCTCGACATAATTCTTATGATTGAATGCACCCATCAAGTGACGATACCACAACCAATAGAAAAGGTTATGGAGCTTTTTAAAAATCAAGATTATTTTAAAGAGTGGCAAAAAGGATTAATAAGTTTTAAAAACCTTACACCTGACATAGGTCAATCAGGCAGTAAGCGCAGTATGAAAATTAAAGCTGCTGGTACTACTATAACAATGATTGAGGAAATAACCGCAATCGACTTACCACATTTATGGGAAGCTACTTATAGGACTAACGGTGTCCTCAATAAGCAAAGTAATCGTTTTCAAGAAAAGGTGATTAAAAAAGGTGATCAAACACAAAAGGTAACGGTTTGGGACAGTACTGCTACATTTACTTTTACAGGCATGATGCGTATTATTGCAAAAGGGCGACCTCAAATTTTTACTAGTCAAACACACCAGCACATGGAAGATTTTAAGACCTTTGCAAGCACAATGTAAATCCATGGGAAGACAACTTAAACTGATTTGGGACTTTAAAGGTCCAGACGCACAGCGCACCGCACAACATCACGTTATTCATCTAGATGAGTTTATCGTGAGAGATAAAATTGCTTCTTTAGGCACTGGAGTAGAAAAAATCAATGAAAATCACTTTATAGCTTTTATGGGTATTGAAGAAGCTGCGATGCCACCAGTACGTGATGCGCTTAAACCACATCGTGGGCAGTTGTGGATGAGTTAATTACGCTTTCGCGAAAGCGTATTCAGTAAGACAATCAATACTTAATAATTAATCTAGCTGCTATTCTACTTTACATATGACTATTTATTGCTTAATTTTAAGTACTAAATTACAGCCATGGAAACGAATCATTTAAACTGGAATAAAAACGAGTTTCAGACGTATTTACTACTTTACTGTGCAAGTGCAGATCTTTCTCAAGGTGCAGAAGAATTACATTTCATAAAAGAGCACGTAGAGAAATCAGATTTTAGAACAATTCATAAAGTATTTAACAATGATACTGATTACCAAAGTCTTAAAAGGGTACAAGAGTATGTAAATCATCACAACTTATCTAGTAAAGAACTTACTGACACTTTTAAAGAAGTGAAAACTCTTTTTAAAATTGATGGTGAATATGACTCCATGGAAAAGCATTTATTAAATATGCTTAAATCTTTACTAGAATAATGAGCTTTAGTCTTTTTGAAAAAATTCTAGATCCATCACAAATTGTAAGTGGTCAGGAGCTAGAATCTCGCTATCATCATATATGGCACATGGATGAACCATTGAAAGCTATCTGCCTTTTAACGCCTGCTAGTACTGATGAAGTAAGTAGTATTATGAAGATTTGTTATGAGCACAATTTACCTGTTGTCGTACACGGTGGATTAACTAATCTTGTAGGTAGTACAGAAACGTATGGGAACGAGGTTGTCATTTCAACAGAGCGCTTAAATTCTATTGAAGAGATTGATGGCTCAAGCAGGACAATGACCGTACAGTCTGGAGTTATTTTAGAACATATTCATGAAGCTGCTGCAAATACTGACTTATTATTCCCTCTTAACTTTGGCGCTCGTGGTAGCGCGCAAATAGGCGGCATTATATCTACAAATGCAGGTGGACTGAGAGTTCTTAAATATGGTATGACCAGACAACTGATTCTAGGCCTAGAGGCCGTGATGGTAGATGGGACCATCATATCATCAATGAAAAAGATCATTAAAGACAACAGCGCCTATGATGTGAAGCAACTTTTTATAGGTTCTGAAGGTACTTTAGGGATTGTGACAAAAGCAATTTTAAAATTAGAAGAAGCGCCTAGTAGTAGAAATGCTGCTTATATTGGGTTTAACAACTATGAAAATGTAGTCGCATTTCTAAAATACATGGACAGTAATCTCGCTGGAAAACTGAGTGGTTTTGAACTTATATGGCGCAATAGTTATGAACAGATGACTAGCGTTAGTAATGCTGTTAGACCACCATTACCTTATGATTATAATTATTACGTACTTATTGAAGCTCTAGGTAGTCATCCACAAATTGATCACGCCGAATTTCAATCATTGCTTGAAGACGCTATTGAACAAGATAGAATACTAGATGCTGTAATGGCTCAATCACCTAGCGATATTGAGTGGTTTTTTAGAATTAGAGAGGACGTAAATAATCTCGTGGACTTTATGAAACACGATCAGCACTTTGACATTAGCTTACCTATACCTTTCATAGGTGATTATATCGCTGATCGTTATCAATCACTTGCTCAAATAGATGGTGTGGAGCAGATATATGCCTTTGGCCACGTTGCCGATGGCAATATTCATTTCATGATAGGCAAGAGTAATCTAAATGACGATTTAAAAAAGAAAATTGACCATTGTATTTATGACGGATTAAAAGCGATAGGAGGATCTGTAAGCGCAGAACATGGTATCGGCACTCATAAAAAAGACTATCTCAATCTATGCCGTACACCAGAAGAAATAGTTTTAATGAAGGCTTTGAAGTTAACTATGGATCCTAAAGGATTATTAAATCCTGGTAAAATTTTCTAATCGAGGTAGTTTTGTGTTACGCTTTCATTATTTTCTATATAACAGAATCGCGCTAATATATAGAGTCCAAATAAATAGCTACCTCGCTCTATAAAATAGAATCGTATTGGAAATAATTCATAATAGTAAGCTACCATCGCGGCAAAATCTGCAAATACAAAAGCAAAAGTAGCATACATCAAATAAGCAGAATTAAAGGTACTTCTCGTAGCATTTGAAAAACCTACTAATAAACAAGTAGTCATACCAGCGATTCCTGTAAGTAATAATAGAAGATACTCAACATCTGTACTTATCATTTCTTCAAAATTATTTACGTTATAAAAATGAAAAGCGATGTGCGTAAAAAATATGAATAGGAAAGAAGCATATTCATAACGTTTTATTTGATCCCATTGAATACTTTTCAATACCCATGAAACTATAATACCATAGACTAATATACTAGCCGCTAAAAATAGATATTTTCCAAAATTAAAATCATAATAATAGAATCCTATACTAGATAATACCTGTAAGCAGTATATGAAGTATAACCATTTACTATAATGACCTATCGCTACAATAAAATATAGGAAAACCGCAAGTGTAGACAGTATTCTAGCCAGCCTAATATATTCAATATCACCTATAGCAATAACCACGATGTTAAAAACTATAAATAAAGAACTCAAAACTAACATTTGAGTTCTAATCGTTAAACTTTTAAACCATTTAAATAGGAACATACACTTACAATTTAGCGATTAACAACTTAATGAAGGTATTCTGTGCTAAACAACACAGTACTAGTAACTATAAATATCGGAAATATTTTAGTATTCCTAATTTGGTCGTCATAAAGCGCGATTAATTAATGATTATTATAAATACTATCTAATTAAAGAGAAATGCCCTTTATACATTTTACCATTTTCCCGTTTCACAATAAACCAATAATCACTTGATGGCAATGGGACGCCATTATAGGTTCCATCCCAACCTATCCCGTCAGCACTAATTTGCTTGAGAAGCTTACCATATCTATCATAGATATAGATTTCATTATTAGATTCAAAACGACTATTTATTATCTGCCAGTAGTCGTGAAACCCGTCACCATTAGGTGTAAAATACCTAGGATGATATAACATAACTACATTTTGACTAACCGTAGAACAACCAGTAACATCACGCGCATATATTGTATATTCATCAATGGCTAATTGATTAAATACATTTGAGTTTTGATAATTAACGCCATCAATTGAGTACTCAAAACTGCCGACACCACTTACTTCAACGATAATAGAATTATCATTTAACGTCCAATCTTCAACAATAACATCGGTAATCTGTACATCAGTGGCAATAACGTCAAAGGCATAATTAGTATCACATCTAGTTACACCTTGAATACTAGAAACCGTTACACTATAAGAACCTGGTGTATCTATAACAATTCCTGACGAAGTTGCTCCGGTGGACCATAGATAATTATCGAATCCGCTACCAGCATCAACAGTTAGTTGTTGGTCATCACAAAGAAAATATTCTGGCTGCAACAATAACTGAGGACTTTCTAATAATTGAAGATGGAATGTAGTGGTATCAAAACAATCTTCACTACCTACAACACTCACACGCGCAATTACAAGTTGATTTAATGAAGTATTGGTATAATTTATAGGATTAGTAATGGGCACATCTGCAATTAAATCTGCTGTGGATTCAAAATAATCCACTCTTAACCCGTTAGGTCCTTGACCATTTAGTATACTAGCATTTTGACTAGTAAGATCAAAAGTCTCAACTCCATTTGCATCCGTATCGCATTGTATTAAGTCGTTTACTGAATTTGCTATAGGTGTATTATAAATTGTAATCACCCGATTTTCTATAAATAGCTGACCTGTTACAGCCTCTACAACACTTAAACTGACATTGTAATCACCTGCAATAGTATAACTATGGACCGGATTCTCTATGGCAGAAGTAGAACCATCACCAAAATCCCAAGAAATTGAAGAGTATGCTTGAGACAAATTAGCTGTAAACTGTGATGCGTCACCCACACAAACATTTTCTACAATAAAGCCAATGTCAAAATAGGACTGTACAAATGGCGGCAATCCTAATCGGGATATTTTATTATTTAAGGTTACCCCATTTGAAGAATAATTTGCAAGAGATCCTAATTCGTCTGGGTTATTAATCACACCTAGTCTATCATATCCGTCTTGTGCGACATATATTTTACCGTCCTGCGCTAGTTGAAGGGAATTATTAGATCCTGTAACGGTATTTGAGGATTGAGAACCCAAAAACACTTTTGAATTATCAACATCTACAGCATTATAATTAATCAAATCAAATTGATAAACACCTTCAAAAGTTTCTGTGATATATAAGAATCTACTACGTGGACTGAACTCTACACCATAAATCTTAGAAGAATTTGTTCCCATATTGGTGCCAAATGAGTTGATTTGAAAAGCATTGCTAAGCATTCCTGTTGTAGCGTCAAAATCTAAAAGTTCTAAAATCTCTGATTCATTATAAACAACAGCTACCTTGGTCCCATCAGGCGATGCCTTCATTTGACCTATGGTGTCAGCAAGAACATTTACATTATTACCTACCGCACTAATAATAGGGTTAATATTAATACCATTGATATCAACTAGATAAGAAGTAAACTCATTAGAACCATATTTATGAGCAATTACCCACACATCCGTACCGTTTGAATGACTTACCGCTGTAATTTTTTCAGTTGTAGGATCATGTAACAAAATATTCTTATCGGTAGTAATTTCTCCTAATCCATTATCTAGTGACATATCTACAACACTGTATCTGAGGCCACCTGGCGCAGCAAGTGATTGAAGAGTAAAAATATAATATAGATTTTGATTCCCAGGATGCGGCACAATTAGACCAGATTGAGTGCTCGATGAATTACCTTGTAATTGGGAACCATTAGGCATTACTAGATGATCCCTATTATAAACACTTCTTCCATCTGTATAGAATCTAAGATTACCTTGAGAATCGGAGATAGCAGCGCAACCTTCGGCAGTATTTAAATTGCCGTTAACTAGAGCTACAGGCATGCCGCTATTAAAAGTTAATCCAGCGTTTTCTCCAAAATACCAATTACTAGCTTCACCTTGACCATTTAAAAAATTAAAGGTTAAAAATAGTACGATTAAATAAATGTAAGGTAATCTCAAGTTTAAGATGCTTTAGACATGCAATTTAATTGGTAAATCGCTTTCGCGAAAGCGAAACATCAAAAACCTAAACATAAAAAAAGGTTACTTCTAGAAGTAACCTTTTTGAAAAGAATAATTGGCTATAGTATTACTCTTTAGACAATTTAATATTTTGCACGCCATCTCCAGAAGAGATTTTTGCAATATACATTCCTTGTGAAAGGCTAGTTGCATCAAGATTTATAGATGTTGCACTACCTTCTTTTTGAGTTAATACTAATTTACCGGTAAGATCATAAATATTTACCGTATCGATAATTGTATTTGCTGACTGTATAGTCCAACTACTTTGAGCAGGATTAGGGTAAGCATTGAATACATTAAGTTTAAAAGAGTCAGAGCTAAGTGTTTGTTGAGAGAAATAGATATTATCAACATAAATAAAATCAGACTGTAAATTACTTGACGCATCTATCTTCCATTGAAAGAAGTTTGCTTTTGAGAATCCTCCAGTACCACCAGTGCTTCTAGGAGCTGTGTTTTCAAAGAAAGAAAGTGGGATTTCAACATGAGTCCAAGCTTCTGACACAATAGCTTCTTGTGGTGCAGCTCCACCGATTTCATACCAATACTCAACGACAGCACCGTTATTATCTATTACCAGACACTATAAAACGTAAGACTCTTTAAACCAATAAGTAAAGGTTTAAAAATAAAAAAACAACCTATACAATACTACTTATTAAATCCTCTCAACTTTATAGCGGTAAGAACTTTTTTAGTGTATAAAGGAAAGTCTGCGTTCTGAATCCAGCTGTAATAACCTGGTTCTTTCTCTAACACATCGACAATTCTCTTCCCTTTGTGTTTCCCAAAATTGAAACACTCTTCTCCTTTATCATTAAAAGCAAGCATTCCTGCAAAATCGACCGGTTTACGACGCGTAGAAAAATCAGCAAGAGAATTCATGTCGTTTTCAAGGTCTGGATAACGATCTAATTGACCTTTGAGCACTTCATATGTAGCGATAGTATCAGCCTCTGCACTATGCGCATTTGTAAGATCCTTATCACAATAAAATTTATAAGCGGCGACAAGTGTGCGTTGCTCCATTTTATGAAAAATGTTTTGCACATCAATAGCATTACGATTACCCATGTCAAAATCTACATCAGCACGCAGCATCTCTTCTGCCAGTAAGGGAATATCAAATCGGTTTGAATTAAAACCAGCTAAGTCAGAATCTTTAATAATATTGTGAATTTCATGAGCTAACTCCTTAAAAGTACGTTCATCTTTTACCATCTCGTCAGTAATTCCATGTACTGCTGTGGTCGCTGCAGGAATAGGAACCATCGGGTTCACTCTATAAGAATATGTTTTCTCAGTACCATCAGGCAATACTTTATGTATAGCAATCTCAACAATTCGATCTTTTGAAATATTAACTCCTGTGGTTTCTAAATCAAAAAAACAAATAGGTCTACGTAAATTGAGTTGCATGTGATATATTTTAGAAGATCAATGTTGTGAGTTACACGCTTTCGCGAAAGCGGAATCCAAACATTTATTGATATGTTTAAACTTTATTATTTTTACAAAGATAGCAGCTACCTATGTCAAGGCATGGAATTTGTAAAAGAATTTAATAAAAACAATTTGTAGCAAATATCAAGTTGTAATAAAACAAGAACATGAACGGACTTAAATTACTTACTGCGTTATTTCTATTGATAATAGCGATCCCTTTACAGCAGCAACCAGAAGGTATAAACATCACCATAGAAAAAGGTCATAAAAAGATTACCTATTATGCTGAAAATGTAACCGACAATGATCTTGATTTATTTTTTAAAGTCAATAGCACGGGTTTCCGTCGTAGTGCAGATCGACCTATGATCGAGACAATTCCTGCAAAAACTAAAAAAGCACTTATAACATTGATTCCTTTAAAGGGTAAGGATACCACACATACTTATATTGCTGTAGTGACAAAAAAGGAAAATAATATTGAATTGCGCAAAACAGATACTATTGTTAAGGATGTAATGCGCATTGATCCTAAGAAGCAGAATTAAATAATTCTTTTTTTAATAGTATCACAATTACTATAAAGTAAACGATATAATTTGCAACATGTGCCATAACTATTCCTTCTATACTATATAGTGGTAATAAAATCATGCTGAAGATATAAAAGCTTAAAACGCTTACTATTTCTGCCACTAGATATCTTTTTATATCGTTGCGCGCAATAAATTGAAAAGCTAGTACAGTGGTGACTATTTTAATAAAATCGCCTATTAATTGCCATTTAAACAGTGGCTCCATTCCTTCAAAATCAGCATTAAATAAATAGAGGATGATATAGTCCCTAGAAATATATACTGCTATTAAACCTAATAGCAGAAAAGGCAAAATAGTTTTATAAAAATGTGATATCGTTGTTCTAAAATGGGATGAACTTTTATTTTTACTTAGTTTAGGTAGTACATACATACTTATTAAACTAGTCGCAAAAAGTATGTAGTAATTAGATACTCTAATCATTCCTTCCCACCATCCAGCCGCTGCATCACCTACTTGCGTGCGCACTTCATTACGTACTAGTATGGCAACCAAAGGCAATAAAAAGGCACTAACTAAAGCCATGGCACTGTATGAAAAGAGCTTTTTAGCAATTTCTTGACTCCATTGAATACCTATCAATTCAAATAAAGGAACTTGATGTTGAATAGTACTTTTAAGAAAAAAAAAGGCAACTACACATTGTATAAAAGGGACTATCACAATACTATACAAAGCACCAGTCAGATTAAAAGTATAAATCAAATAAGCTGATATTATAAAAATCACTAAACTTATAACTATCTGTAAAGTGATATACCTTTTAAAAAATTCAAATCCTTGTAATAGTGAAGTAATAAAAATAAAAACGACATAAAACGGCAAGGAAACAGCAAATAATCTAAAAACGGTTGTAAAAGATATATCAGTAGCGATTAGATAATCATCTAACCATGGTGCCGCGATAAAAATTAATATCGCTAGTATTAAACTAGATATGATTGATAAAGACCATGCAGTTTTGTAATGTTTTTTTAATTCAGTGAAGTCTTTACGATAAGCCGCTGCATATGATACTAATCCATGTTCAAACCCCAAAACGGCAAAAGTCTGTATACCTTGTGTAAAATTGCGAAGATTACCCATAATCGCCATTCCAGCAGCACCAGCATAGTCTGCAATGATACGAGACATTATTGCTCCTATACCTATTCTAATAAGAATGAATACACCATTAAAACTTGCAACTTTAAGCAGTACATTTTTAGTAAAAAAACTTAAGAGAGATCTCATTAATAGTTATTTACAACTTGAACTACTTTTTTAATTTCTGATGGAGATAGTAATGGATGACAAGGTAGGCTTACCTCTGTCAGGTGTAAATTTTCTGTTTGCGGAAAACTTAAATCATTCAACTCTTTAAAGGCCTCTTGTTGATGTGGTGGTAAAGGATAATGCACATTAGTTTCAATACCGTTTTCCATCATATAATCTTGAAAGTGATCTCGATCTGTCACAAAAACAGGAAAAACATGCCAAGAGTTATGCTTTAAAAAGTTAACGTTAGCAGTCACTACGTGATCATTTGTAAAATGATCAAAATAATATTGAGCGACTTTTGATCGTTGCAAATTATCTTGATCAAGCAATGTTAATCTATTACTTAAAAAGGCAGCTTGCAATGGATCTAACCTACTATTAATTCCCTTTGCAGAATTCTGAAATCGGTTATCACGACCATAGTTAGCTAGTTTACGAGCCATAGCTGCTAGTACATGATCATCTGTAGTGATAGCACCACCATCACCTAATGCACCTAAATTTTTTGTGGGATAGAAAGAGAAGGCACTTGCCCTAGCTAGACTTCCTGATCGCTTACCATCGCTATTAATGGCACCATGCGATTGTGCGCTGTCACAATAGACTGGCTTTTGTTGCGCTGCCGCAAAAGCGTATACTTCATCGCTAACCAACTTACCATATAAGTCAACGGTAATAATCGCATCCACTTTATCAATTTGTGATTTTAAATCATCGACAGTTAATAATATATCAGAAACATCTACAGGAACAGGCTGCATTCCAGCATGGATGATACTTAAAAAAGTTGCAATGTAAGTATGAGCTGGAAGAAGAATTTTAGCATTTTCTGTAAGATTCCCTAATTCTTTTTCGGCCAATAATATTAAGGTTAGTGCATCTAGACCGTTTCCTGTGCTTACAACCTTATCCACACCGCAATAAACCGCAAATTGCCTTTCAAATTGTTCTACGTAAGGACCACCTATATATCTACCTGATTCATAAACAGACGCAAATGATTGCTGATCTTTATGATGAAAACGGGCATTAAGCTCTCGTAATGGCAAGTAAGATATTTTCAAATTTTCTATGACTGGTGTTTTTTTTAAACGTTTTTAAAAATAATAAAGTATTTGATAATGAAATCCTTAATGCGAATTAGTAAAATAGTTGAATATAAAAAAAAACGCTAAGCCAATAAACAGAAACACATTAATCCAAAAAGACAACTTTTGCATTTTTGTTTTCTCCTCTCTTAAACTCAAAATGGCACATGTAAAACCTATTAGGATACTGATATATTGAAAGGTTATTAAGTAAGCAATCACCATATCAAACTGTGTACTGGCGTTACGATCTAATTGAGATAAGATTAAAAAAATAGTTAATAGAACAATTGAAATCCATGCAAAATGCAAGGAACGTTTACTGTATTTCATACTTAAATTTTACTCCATCTTGACCTAAACACAGGTTGATTAATGGCTCCTAGTTCCTCTTTAAATCGTTGTAAACCTCTATTTACAGATCCATCACTTTCATTCACATGTCCATAATCTATGTAGTTATAGTTTAGGTCTTTGAATTTTTTACTAGCTTCAATATATAAAAAGTCCAATGCACTTTTTTTCATGCCGTCTAAAGTAGCGGCTGCATATTGTGATTTTACGATAGTTCCTTTTATAAAAAAAGTTACACCTGCTAATAAATTATCACTTTCATAGACCAAAAACTGTTTAATCTGATCAGGAAATCTGGAAGCTAATAATTCTATCTCAGCTAGGCTATGAACTGGACTAGTTTGATGTCTAGCTTTTAATTGAGGCTCCAGTATATCATCCCAAAATATTTTGAAATCATTATTAATTACTAATCTCAACTCATCAAATTTTCCATTACGATATCCACTTGTTTTTTTTGAAGAAATATTAAATTCATTCCTCAAGTTTAGATGCAAGTTATGCAAAGCCTGGTATGTATTAAAATCTAGAAATTCAAACTGTTTTATAGTATGCAAATGATGCCTGTTATAGATAGCTGGTTGCCATCTTATTTCAACGGATAAGTAATGAGTTTTGAGATAAAAAATAATCTCAGTTAAAATAGCAATCATTAACTCATTAGAGGTTTCTAACTTCATAAAAACACCTCCATAAGTTAAACCTTGATGGCTATAAAATTGGTCTCCGACACTATTCCCTGGTACACAAGCCACCAGTTTTTCATTATAGTATACCATCAGGCTTGCATCTTCAAAACGATCCTGATGATAATCCATGAAATTTCTATCTAATAAAAAAGTGCCATTACAAGACTGCTTTATGAAAGCATTCCATGTAATGGCGTTTTTTGGATAGTATTTTTGAATGGTAATATTCAATGGAAAATATTCAGTGCGCTAAGATAGCAGAATAATCATTCCATTTTAAGTAATATGAAAGGTAGTATCATATTAAAAAAGTTAATTAAGCAACTCGATAATTTCAGTCGCTTTACCAGCATTGTATAAATGTTCCTTTCTTATTTTATTAAATATCATGAGAGCTTTCTTTTCGTCGCCTTTTTTAAGATATAGGAGCCCTTTATACCAATATCCCTTCTCTGCATCAAGGAAATCACTAGATATCAATTGATCATATGCGATGATGGCATCGTCATAAGACCCCATTTCCATCAAAGATATTCCCTTTAAAAGATAGAAGGCTGGTAAGTTTTCTTGTGATGTAATAATTGAATTTTCAATAATAGGCATAGCCTCTTTATATTTTTCATCTATGAATAATGCAGTAGCCTCATCAAGCGCACTCTGACTATCACCATCTCTCACTATAGAATATGTAAGCTGGTTTTTATCTAAATAGGTAGCATAAACATGATCTGGAGTCGAATTAGTCCCATTGAATTGAGATACACTTATAATGATAACGACCGATGCAGCAGCAGCATATATAAGATGTTTCCACCTGAAATCATACCTCGACTTTATAGGTTCACTAGAATGATCGATATTCTTTAATGTAGCTTTAAGGTTAACAATGTCTTCATCATTAAATAATTCTTGATATTCAGATATAACAGTTTTATCTACATTATTAGCAAAGCTCCAACCTGCCTTATGGAATGTATCATGCAATTGTTGTTCAATTATTAATTGTTCCACAAATTTTGAATCTTTCTTCCTTATTTCAAATTGAGCATGTTCCTCATGAGTTAAGGAATTTTTAAAGTACTTTTCAAGTAAAAGGTTGTCTGGCGTGATCATAATTCTCTTAGGGCATTAAATCTAGGGCTGTCTTTGATAAGCTCTATCAGTTTCTTTTTGCATTTAAAGACACGTTGTCTTGCGACTGTTTCAGAACTATATGCCAAATCTTTTACCATATCAGCATAGGATACATCATTAAAAAACATTTCAAGAATAGACTTGCAGTTATCTGAACTCAGATCCAAGGCTACTTGAAATAATTCTAATCGTTCTTGTTCTAATAAAACATGTGCATCTTCATTTTTTATATAGAACTGTTCCTCCTCTATATCTTTTGTTACCCAATGTGAAGATTTATTTAGCTCTCTTCTCCACAAATTCTTACATGCAGTAAATAAAAAAGCCTTGAAACTAGATTTAATTGAAAACGGATTCTTTTTATATCTAACGGCTATTTGAACTAATGCCTTTTGGAAAATATCCTCGGCATCTTCAACGCAACCTTTATTTTGAACCACAAATTTTTTCACCTTAGGCAAGGTATCCTTATAGAGTTCTGAAATCACAGCAGAGTCACTCGTTAATAAGGCTCTTAAGTATTTTAAATCATCTGCCATTTGAACAAATATATAAGTAAATCATAAAGAGTTTAATTTTAAGGGTAACAAAAAACAACTCTTTGTAACAGTAGGGTAACATCCTAAATTATAAAACCCTACTTTTATGAAAAATTTATTTTTAAAATTACTTTTGTGCTCAATTATCTCGTTAACTATCACTTCTTGTAGTGTTAATTCTCTTGAAGAAGATGATTTAACTTTACAGAATTCTAGTCTACAATTAAAAAGTAATACAGCTAAGTTAAAACTATACGTAAGCTGGGAATCAAACGCAACAAAAGATCAACAAACTCATTTAAGAGAAGAGTTAAAATACTCTAATCCTTACCTTATACTACACTCCTACACTATTGATGAAAACATTCACAGTGGTGAGATATGGGAACTATCATTACAACAATCTGAATCAGAAACAACTGATCCTGTTTTATGGATAGAAGATGAAACTGTAATAGACATTGCAAGCTTTGAACCTTTTTAAATTATAAATGTGTAAATTAGGTTTCACAATATAAAGATTTTGAAATCTAGTTTTAATTGCATCATATTTTGGCTACTTGTACTTTGCTTAGGCAATACTGCAAGTAGCCAAACTTTTTACGATCTATTTGATTCATTTGAAAAAAACAAAGGTGTTGAAGCGTTACAACCTCAACTAGATAGTGTATTAAGCATTACTACAGACCAGACTGTATTTTCAGAAATGTCTCATGATTTTTCTGTAAAATACTTTAGACTTAGAGACTATGAAGCAGCAATTAAATATGCGCTTATAGAGGTAAAATCTTTTGAAGAGGCTCAAATTATAAATGAAAAATATACTAAAGCCCTTTACCAACTAGGTTATTTCTATGAGCAAACCGCTCAACTTGAAATAGCGATACAGTGTTATAGTAAAATAATTTCGGTAGAACCTAATTCCTATAGAACTATTCAATCTTATGGTAAACTAGGAGATTGCTATTACAAACTAGGTGACTATTATCAAGCAGAAGTTTACTTTCTAAAAGCTATCTCTGATTTAGAAAACTATAATGCTTCAGGTTTTTTAGCATCCCAATATCTCAATCTAGCAAAAGTATATCACACTTTAAATACTGATCAGTCTCAAGAAAAAGAACTTAAAATTTTAAATAAAGTTCTAGAGATAAACAGGAAGAATCAACTGAACGACCGAAGATTATCTATCCTCTACAATAATCTAGCAAATTATTACAATAACGAAAAGTCATATGACTTTAATCAAGCTAAAAAATATTATCAAAAATTATTAAATCACTCCATAAAAAACATAGATTCAACATCTATAGGTATAGGATATGGTAATTTAGGTAACCTTTACATTAAGCAAGGTATCGATAGTGCAAAATATTATCTCAATAAAAGTTTAGATTATACTTTATCAATAGAATCTAAGGATCGAGTGTTTAAAAACATCGCAGATCTAGAATTGAAAAATGGAAATAGAAAAAATGCATTAATTTTTATAGATAAAGCCATACAGGTAAATTTTATAAATGATAAAATAAAAATTAATGAGCCTTCATTAGTTGATTTCAAAGATGCTATAGACCCAATCGGTGTTATCAATTCTCTTTCAAGAAAAGCAGAGATACTATTACAGCAATATGAAGACTCTAAAAAGAATACTTATGTAGTTGAAGCCTTTAAAAATTTACAAACCGCCGACTCTCTTATAGATTACATCCAAGATTCAAATAGTGAAGAAAGCTCAAAAATGTACTGGCGCAAAGAAGCCTCAAAAGTATATCATCATGCAGTTTATTGTTCCTTTATTCTTGACAATCCAACACTAGCATTTGTATACAGCGAGAAAAATAAAGCCGTTCTACTTACAGAAAATATAATACAAAACTCTATTGACATACCTTCATCTGTAAAAAACAGAAAAAGATTTTTGAACGACAAGCTATTAGAATATGAAAAAAAACTTGAGAAAAAAAAGGACTCTAACTCGATAAAATTTTATAATAAAGCAATCCTTAATCAACGTCTTGAAATAAAAAAATATGACGATTCTATAAATAAAAATTATTCTGAAGGTGTAGGCAAAACTTATCTTAACCAATTAACCAATCTATCAGACGTACAGAAAAGCTTGAGTAGTAACGAAATCGTCATTTCTTATGTCTGGAATAAGGAAGTGCTATTTAAAGATCACCTCATGTGCTTATTAATAACATCTTCAGATGCTCAGATATTTGAACTTGAAAACGCAGGGAAATTAAGCATAGAAATAGCCCAATACTTAAGACTCCTCTCTCAGCCATTCAGTACCGAAAGTGATATAGAAAATTATGCTCTGAAAGCTAATTCAATATATAACAGACTATTCCCAAAAGAAATTCAAGACCAAATAAAATCTAAGAAAACGACAATTATTGCAGATGGCCAATTACAGAATATACCCTTCGACGCATTAATCACAGATATTAAAAAGCATACGTATCTAATTAATGAAAGTCAAATTAACTATGCTTACTCCTTATCTTTTTCTAAAAGTAATGCCGCTATTAATAGAACGGCCAAAAAAAATCTGATAAGCTTCTCACCTACTACATTTGATGCCATAGGACTCCCCAAACTTTACAATACAAATGAAGAAATAAATTCGATAAATCAGTTTATAAAAGGAGATAATTATATCAATAATAAAGCAACTAAGAGCACATTTAAGAACCGCATAAATGGATACAAAATTATCCATTTAGCAACACACGCTAGCTCTGGGGAGAACCCATTTATAGCTTTTTATGATAGTAAAATGGGTATGAAAGAACTTTATTCTTTACAGAATAATGCTCAACTTGTTTTCTTAAGCGCTTGCGATACTTCAATCGGAGAAATTATCCAAGGTGAAGGCACTTTGACACTGGCAAGAGGTTTTTTCTATACAGGATCTCAAGCTGTAGTAGCCTCTTTATGGAAGACCAGTGATAAGTCAACTTCCTATATTGTGGAGGATTTTTACAAAAATATTGAAGAAAATCAAGGAGTCTCTACTGCCCTACACAATGCAAAACTTAAATACCTCAGAGAGCATAGTCTGTCAGACGCTTCTCCATATTATTGGGCTTCATTAAAAGCCATGGGAGATAATCAACCTATTTCTTTAGATAACTATAATGTATATTATTGGATTGCAGCAATTTTTATTCTTATTCTTCTGATTTTCTTCTTTTTAAAGTCCCGTAAAGGATAATTAATATTATTCACGTTATTTCCTACACATTACGCTTTCGCGAAAGCGTAATAACAACTTCATTTCACAATTTCACGACCACTTGTCTAATAAATTTATTCAGAATCTCTGTTCTGGGTAACAAAGGATTCTTTAAAAGAACAACCTATTGAATGCATTCTGGGAGACTTTCTGAAAACCCATTTAACAGAGTAGGAACTAACCAAATCAATTATCATGAAAAAACTATAATAAATAATGCCCTTATTAATTATTAGTAGCTTTATGTTTCTATATGCACAAATATTAGTGGTAGAATACACTTATAATGATCCAGAATGTTGTCCTAGCAATCAACATCCAACAACTACTAGAGTTAACGTTACTGGAACTAGTTTACAAATATTAATACCGGCAACTGCATATTGCTTAAGTTATCGTGTAGGAACTATATGTCCAGATTTCAGAGAACCAATCTGGACTGCCAAAGTATGTCAAACTTGTAGAGGTATAGGTATAGTACCTAAAAATGAAAATATAGGAAATACCAAAATCTCACCAAATCCTAGTAATGGTGTAACCACATTCACATTTGAATCTAGTGATATCAAACTTCATAAGATTATTATTTACAACCTAAACGGTATTGAAGTAGAGATAATTGATATCCCTGATTATAAAGAATCGATTTATAAAAAAACCTGGGATGGTAAAGACATCTTAAAAAAAGGAGTATACTTTGTGAGTTTTCAGACTTCAAAAGGCAAAAAAGTCGAGAAATTAATCATAAAGTAAAAAGAATTTTACTCTATGTAATATGAACTCAACAGCAGAAAGTAGAGATCAATTCTCTGCTTTTTTTTTAAAAAAATAGACGTTAATAATGAATTAAAAAAAAATTGAAAAAAAATTAAAATTGTTGGGTAACAAAATCTACTAATGAGGAACACTACTATGAAAAGACAGTTAAACTGTTGTTTTAAAACATTAATAAAAAGAGTAAGAATAATAAACCAGTCAATTTCTTTATAAAATTTAATTTTTAATAAAGACACTGTCTATCCCTATAAGCAGGACTGGTTATTCAAACCTAGATATTATAATTGATTACTAATCTTATGATAGATTAATCAAAAGTAAAAATTAGAAGATGGTGATTATTAGGTTCTACTATTAATTGGGGAGACCATTTTTTAAAAGAAGGCAGGAATATTTTCCTGCCTTTTTTAATGCGGTAAATTTATAAATTTCATAACAAGGCACAAAAAAAGCAGATTCTTAAGAATCTGCTTTTTTAATATTACTCTTAATCAATATTGATTATGAAAGTTCTTTTGCTTTACGTTTACGCTCATTTTCATCAAGATATATCTTACGTATTCTCAAATGATTAGGAGTTACTTCAACATACTCGTCCTTTTGGATATATTCAAGCGCTTCTTCAAGAGTAAATTTAATTGGCGGCGCAATCTTTACCTTATCATCGTTACCAGCACTACGCACGTTAGAAAGCTTCTTAGTTTTAGTAAGGTTAATAGCTAGATCATCTGGTCTAGAGTTCTCACCTACTACCTGACCTCCATAAATCTCTTCACCTGGATGAATAAAGAATTTACCACGATCTTGTAACTTATCCATTGAATAAGGAATAGATGTACCAGTCTCCATAGAAATCATAGATCCGTTAATACGACCTGCTATCTCACCTTTATAAGGTTCAAAACCTACAAAACGGTGATTCATAATAGCCTCACCAGCAGTAGCAGTAATCAATTGATTACGTAAACCTATTATACCACGAGAAGGGATTTTAAATTCACAAACCATACGCTCACCTTTTGGTGCCATACTAGTCATTTCCCCTTTTCTTAAGGTAACCATCTCAACAGCTTTACCACTTACCGCTTCTGGTAAATCAATAGTTAACTCTTCAATAGGCTCACATTTAACACCGTCTATTTCTTTGATGATAACTTGTGGTTGACCTATTTGTAATTCATAACCTTCACGACGCATCGTTTCAATTAATACAGAAAGGTGTAATACACCACGACCGAAAACCATAAACTTATCTGCACTACCCGTATCATGTACTTGTAAAGCAAGATTCTTTTCTAGTTCCTTAGTTAAACGATCATTTATGTGGCGAGACGTTACAAACTTACCGTCTTTACCAAAGAAAGGAGAATCGTTAATAGTAAATAACATACTCATTGTCGGTTCATCAATTGCAATCGTTTCCATTGCTTCTGGATTTTCAAAATCGGCAACACTATCACCTATTTCAAAACCTTCTAAACCTACAATTGCACAAATATCACCAGCCATTACTTCTTGAGCTTTGGCTTTACCCATACCATCAAAGACATAAACCTCTTTAACCTTAGTCTTAGTCATAGAACCGTCACGCTTACATAGCGTCACGTTTTGACCTTCTTTAATAGAACCTCTTTTAATACGACCTATTGCAATACGACCTGTATAATTAGAGAAATCTAATGAAGTAATTAATAGTTGAGTCGTTCCTTCTTCAACCTTTGGAGCAGGAACATGCTCGATAACCATATCTAATAATGGTTCAATATTAGTTGTTTCATTTTGCCAGTCCTCAGACATCCAGTTATTTTTTGCACTACCATAAACGGTAGGGAAATCTAACTGCCATTCTTCTGCACCTAGTTCAAACATTAAATCAAATACAGATTCATGTACTTCATCTGGTGTACAATTCTCTTTATCAACTTTATTTACAACTACACAAGGCTTAAGACCTAGGTCTATTGCTTTTTGTAATACAAAACGAGTTTGTGGCATTGGTCCTTCAAATGCATCCACTAAAAGTAGAACACCATCTGCCATATTCAATACACGTTCTACTTCACCACCAAAATCGGCGTGACCAGGTGTATCAATGATATTAATCTTAGTCCCTTTATACATAACAGAAACGTTCTTTGCAAGGATTGTAATCCCACGTTCACGTTCAATGTCATTGTTATCAAGGATTAACTCTCCTGTTGTCTCGTTCTCACGGAAAATTTCACAATGGTGTAAAATCTTGTCTACTAACGTAGTCTTACCGTGGTCTACGTGAGCAATAATCGCAATGTTTCTAATGTCTTTCATAAAAATAACGCTTGTTAGCGGCTGCAAAAATAGGCTTATTTATTGGTTTTTAGCGGTTTATTGAAATATTTGCACAGCTTCTTTCAAATACTTGATTTTCAATAGCCTTAAATCTAATTGATATTTCGCTTTCGCGAAAGCGAATCATAAAACCATAACCGTTTATTAATTCATCCATCCTATAAATATATTTTACTCCTAATCGTTAAGTCTTTCTTAATCATTAGTAATAAAGTGACGTTTCATTTTGTTAGGTATTTGTAAATCATACCTTTGCCGCTGATAGAAAAATATCAATTTTTATGAGTCAAGTTAAAGCAAATGACACTGTAAAGGTGCATTACACAGGTAAATTAAAAGCAACAGGACAGGTCTTTGATACATCTGCAGACAGAGAGCCATTAGAAGCTCAACTAGGTCAAGGAATGTTGATCCCAGGTTTTGAAAACGGCCTTATAGACATGAAGGTAAATGAAAAGAAAACTATTGAAATCCCTAAGGAAGAAGCTTATGGTGAGGTAATGGAAGAACTTTTTCATAAAGTAGATAGAACACAATTACCACAAGAAGTACAACCTGAAGTAGGAATGGGATTGATTTCTCAAAACCCTGATGGGACAGAAAGACAATTGCGCGTTGCAGAGGTACAGGAAGATCACATAGTAGTTGATGCTAACCATCCACTAGCTGGTCAGGACCTTGTATTTGAATTAGAATTAGTAGGAATCAACTAAGGTTCTCTACAACATTTAAAAAAGCCTGTCGATAAATATCGACAGGCTTTTTTTATCATTATATTTAAAGAAATACTTAATCTACCACAACTGCGCGGGATATAGGAGTATCACTTTTCACGATAACAAATGTTGATATTGGGTAAAAAGAATTATCTGTAGTCGTATTAGTCCAGTTTTCAAAACCATATTCAAAGGTAAAAGTTGTACCTGCCATACTGGATGTAAATGAGTCTATTCTCGTAGGTACTTCCATTCCCGGACACCATCCAGCTCGATCTGGAGTCCAGTTTCCAGGTGCTTGATTGCTAACTGGATTAGAAGCACATCCCAGAGGACCCAGATTATGCTGAAACATATTTGCGCCGTTAATACTTACACTATGCGTTCTATAGCACCATTCAGCACAAGTACGACCATCTGGATCACCAGACGCTGCTTGTCCCCATCCAGATATTATAGTACGCAAATGTGTGCTTTGGGCATTTGAAGGAATGTTAATCGAACGTGTAAGATCAAAGGCATGTGCGACACCGTATGGTACACCTGCTTGTGAGCCATTATCATAATTAAGAACTCTAGTGATCCCATAATATTGATAATCTGGTGTTCCCTCTATATAATCAAAATCCACACTAACTTCATAGCCTTTTGCATTCCAGCACTCAGTTCTTATTCTCAATTCAACGTTACCGGTTAACATTGATTTAAAATCAGTGACATCAAATTCAAATCCTCTAGGCAACTGACTGTTATCATTCCAGTATGGTGTTATAAATCTAGCCATTTCATAACGCTCTCCAGACAAAGGATCCGTTACTTTTACATTTGCAAAAACATCCCACTCATCACATCCTCCTGATGGACAGGTAAGTTTTACATACATTTTTATTGCCTCTATATTACTTAGGTCATTATGGAGATTAAATGTCTGAACAGATGTTTGATTAAATCCACCACCAAAGGCGACTCTAGTTCTATTAAAGGTTAGATAGTTATGTATCACTGGTGTACCTGACCCATTAAGTGTTATTACGATATCGTCTGCTATGTCGGTAGTTTGAATAACGATATTTTCTTGAAACGTATTTATGGCATCTGGAATGAATCTAACAAAAATCAAACTTGAAGTAGTAAGGACAGGTAAGCTTAGTTGAGTAGAAAATGTAGAACCATCCACCGACAATTCAAATGGACTAGTCGTTGTAAGATTGATGTCACTACTTAAATTTGTATGGCTTAAAGTAAAAGACTTCAATTGTGAATTTTGACCTACTTGAGTATCTTCAAAAGACAGACTACTCAATGAGGCTGTTAATGATGGCGTATTTCCAGAACCATTTGATCCTGTATCATCATTCTCTTCAGAACTACATTGAATAAAAAATAAAGCAAATAAAAAAACAGCGAGGTATTTAATCGATTTTAAAATTTTATTCATGTCGTAAAGTTTATGTTTAGTGCAATTTAAAACAAATTTCTAGGAGTACTCAAGGTTAGTTTTCATACTTTATTAAAAATGAACAAATCATATTTAATAAGGTAGAACATTGATAACAAAAGCTTTATAATAACTTGAACTTAAAGCGCCTAAATGGTATCTTTGCAAACTTCAAAAAATGAGTCAATAATATGTTTGATAATTTAACTGACAAACTCGATAAAGCCATGCACGTCCTTAAAGGACATGGAAGCATTACCGAAGTAAACGTTGCAGATACTCTCAAAGAAATACGTCGCGCCCTTGTGGATGCCGATGTAAACTATAAAATAGCCAAAGAATTTACCTCTCGCGCTAAAGAAAAAGCATTAGGTCAAGGCGTACTTACAACTCTTAAACCAGGTCAACTTCTTACTAAAATTGTAAAAGATGAACTTACAGAGTTAATGGGTGGTGATGTTACTGGACTTAACTTAACCGGTAATCCTACTGTTATTTTAATGTCAGGTTTACAAGGTTCTGGTAAAACAACTTTTTCAGGTAAACTTGCCAACTTCTTAAAAACTAAAAAGAGTAAAAGACCTCTTTTAGTAGCTTGTGATATTTATCGTCCTGCGGCAATCGATCAATTACACGTTGTCGGTGAAAGTGTCGGTGTTGAAGTATACTCTAATCGAGAGGAAAAAGATCCTGTAAAGATTTCTGAAGCCGCTATTTCTCATGCCAAACAGAATGGCTTTAATGTGGTTATAATTGATACAGCAGGTCGTCTTGCGGTTGATGAACAAATGATGACTGAAATTGCAAATGTGCATGCTGCAGTTAAACCTCAAGAAACACTTTTTGTAGTTGACTCTATGACAGGTCAGGATGCTGTTAATACTGCCAAAGCATTTAATGAACGATTAAACTTTGATGGTGTTATACTTACTAAACTAGATGGTGACACACGTGGTGGTGCTGCATTATCTATTAAATCTGTTGTTGATAAACCTATTAAATTCATAGGTACTGGTGAGAAGATGGAAGCTATTGATGTTTTCTACCCATCTCGTATGGCTGATCGTATTCTGGGAATGGGTGATGTTGTTTCTCTTGTAGAGCGCGCTCAAGAACAGTTTGATGAAGAGCAAGCTCGTAAATTGAGTAAAAAAATTGCTAAAAATCAATTTGGCTTTGATGATTTCTTATCACAGATACAGCAAATCAAGAAGATGGGTAACATGAAAGATTTAATGGGTATGATTCCAGGTGCTGGAAAAATGCTTAAAGATGTTGATATAGATGATGATGCTTTTAAAGGTATAGAAGCTATAATTCATTCTATGACTATAGAAGAAAGAACACGTCCACAAGTGATTAACGGATCTCGTAAAAAAAGAATCGCAAAAGGTAGTGGTACTACCGTTACTGAAGTCAACCAACTGCTTAAGCAGTTTGACCAGATGAGCAAAATGATGAAAATGATGCAAGGCGGTAAAGGTAAAGCCATGATGAATGCTCTAGGAAAAATGAGATAACCATTTTATATTTTAGATATTTGAAAGTCCTAGGTTCACACTTAGGACTTTTTTTTGTGACACAAATATTCGTACGCAATCCTTATCGTTAACAAGTAGATAATAAGTGTATCGATTAAAATTTTAAAATTCGATTCTTATGATTGAATTTTACAACATCATAAACCAGCACACATAACTATGATTATTCTCGACGGAAAAAAAACAAGTAATGATATCAAGAACGAGATTACAGAAATCGTTCAAGAAATGAAGAATAATGGCGAGAAAGTACCTCATCTAGCTGCAGTAATCGTAGGAAATGATGGAGCCAGTCTTACCTACGTAGGTTCTAAAGTACGTGCATGTGAACGAGTGGGATTTGAAAGCACAATGGTACGTATGCCTAATACAACTAGCGAAACCGAACTGCTTAAAGAAATAGAAAAACTTAATAGCAACCCAGATATTGATGGCTTTATAGTTCAGTTACCTCTTCCAAAACAAATTGATACTCAAAAAGTATTAATGGCTGTAGATCCTGATAAGGATGTAGATGGCTTCCACCCTACAAACTTTGGTAGAATGGCATTGGACATGAGCACCTTTATCCCAGCAACACCATTTGGAATTCTTGAATTACTAGACCGTTACAATGTAGATACACAGGGAAAACACACTGTTGTGATAGGCCGTTCTCATATTGTAGGTAGACCTATGAGTATACTAATGGGAAGAAAAGGTTTTCCTGGTAACTCAACTGTAACATTAACACACAGCCACACAAAAAATATTACTCAAATCACATCACAAGCTGATATCATCATTACCGCATTGGGCGTACCTGGATTTTTAAAAGCAGAAATGGTAAAAGATGATGCAGTCATTATTGATGTAGGTATCACACGTGTTCCCGATGAATCTCGTGAACGAGGTTATTACATAACTGGAGATGTGGACTATGAAAATGTCTCTAAAAAAGCAAGTCACATAACACCTGTACCTGGTGGTGTGGGACCCATGACTATTGCTATGCTACTTAAAAACACATTACTGGCAAGAGAAAGACACAGAGCTGCTAACAGGTAAGCTTCCAGCTCCAATCAAAAAGTCCTACATATGTAAATATGTAGGACTTTATTTTTAATAATTAATAATAGTTTTTATTTTCCGCCATTTGCTTGCAAGTCTGCGATACATTGAGCATCTAACTGCGCTATTCCCGATCCCATGATATTCATCATATCTAATGGATTAAAAGTTTCTAATTGTGCACTCATTAAACAACCATCGACATCACAATGTGCGCTATTTGATTGGTCTTCATGATCAGATTGTAATGGAGTACCTATGTTCACTAACCCCATGATGTGGGCAAACTCATGTTCATATACTGCTGTTTCTACATTGACTCTACTAGGCTCATTAAAGCCACCGCTCAACTCTTCAATAGTTTTTTGAAACATCACTAAAGATGTATTTCTGTATGCTGTACCTAAAATAACACTATTACCTGAGTCATTTTCACTTGATTGATCAGCAAATAAGACAAAAATAGTAAGAGTGTCATCTAAACTAAACTGTGTTCTTATATCATCTTCTAATTGACGTACTTCTGCAATCGAATAAGTCCCCAAACTTTGTGCAGGAATCTCTCTTTCTACAATAGAGATTCCACCAGGTTTATGTAAGCGATTATTTAAAAAAAACAATAAATTATTGAGCGACGCTTGTTCTGGTCTAAAACCATCAACATACACTGCTTCAATAACGATCTTTGTAAATCGAGTATCACTTAATAGTTCATTTGCACTTGCACCTGTATAAAGCGTGTAAGAAAATTGACTACTATCTCCATTATTATCCTGATCTTTGTCTGAACTACACGCATTTAAACCGGCAAGGATGATTAAAAGGCATAATAATTGAAATATCTTTTTCATATTGTATATTTTCACCCAAATTAAAATTAAATAATGAAACATTCTATTAAATTACTCCTAACACTTCTTGTTTTTTCCGCTTTCGCGAAAGCGCAATCTGGAGAATCCTACCAATCCTTAATGATGAAGTATTTTGAAGTAAGCGGTATAGATACTGAGTACAATGCAGCCTATGATGGTATGATGCAAATGTTTAAAGATGCTTATCAAACTCAAGATGTGCCTGCATCTGTTTGGCAAAAGTATGATGCAAACAAAACAGCTTCTGTAGCAAAGCTTAAAGGAATTCTAGCTAGTGAGTATCGCAGTATTTTTGATGACAAACAAGATTTAGTCAATTTGATTAACTTTTATACTTCTAAAGCTGGTAAGCAATTAAAGTCTAATCCTAACGCTATGAGTGAAGAGGACAAACTTGCATATGAGGCTTTTAGGGTATCTAATACAGGTACTAAACTATTCGGTCGCATGGACCGCATTAATAAAGCTAAAGAAACAGCAAGTGTTTACTGGTCTCGTGAGCTTTTTTGTCAGGTAACAGGCGAATTAAAGGAAATGGGATATTCTAGTTCAATGCCTATGGGAAGTTGTAATTAATGGAAGATTTTTTAAAATCGCTCCCACAACTTGCTGCTCAAAAGAAAAAGGAGAATCAAGCTTATTTCAAAAAGCTTAAAAAAAAGGCTCCCAAAAATTTAGATAATCGCATGCAAGAACTGCATGATGAAACTTTTGAAGAAGTCGATTGTCTATCATGCGCAAACTGCTGTAAAACAACCGGCCCTTTATTCACACATAAAGACATTGATAGAATAGCAAAGCATTTTAGAATGAAACCTAGCGATTTTATCGACCAATTTTTGCGTATTGATGAAGATAAAGATTACGTATTGCAACAGGTGCCTTGCCATTTTCTAGGAGCAGATAACTACTGTTCTATCTATGATGTACGGCCTAAAGCATGTCGTGAGTATCCACATACAGACCGACGTAAAATATACCAAATAGGTAATCTGACAGTAAAAAATACTGCTATATGTCCCGCCACATATAAAATAGTAGAAAAAATGAAAGCCTCAATTTCAATGAATTGAGGCTATTATTTTCTATAGAACATTACGTTGGCAGATTTTAACAAGCAAATGCTAATCATAGTTAAAATAAATCGAGAATTCATACACCTTATATATATTTGAAATGATGAAAAAATATTTCCCATTTATATTATTGCTTATTATAACTGCATGCAGCAAGCCCGAACCACAGAAAGCCGCAGTAATTGGCATTGAAGATATTGCATCTTTAACAAGTAATTATCCTGATAAGATACAAGTCATTAATTTTTGGGCAACCTGGTGCAAGCCATGTGTTGATGAATTACCAGCTTTTGAAAAATTAAAAGCTACCTATGGTGATCAAATAGAAGTTATCTTAATATCACTAGATGATGTTGAAAATTTAGAATCTAAAGTAAATCCATTCCTAGAAAAGCATAATATACAATCTCAAGTAAGATTACTAGATTACCCATATGCGGCAGAATATATACCTATGGTAGATCCACACTGGGATGGAGCTATACCTGTAACATTAATAAAATATAAGAAAGAGCACAAATTTTATAACCAAAGTTTTGAATTCAAAGAATTAGATTTTGAAGTCGCTGCTCTATTAGAAAAATAATAAATAAAATGAAAACACTTAAAGTATTAACTGTTGTAGCCATCGTGGCACTAGTGGGCATTTTGGTTAGTGGCGTACTTAACTTTGGATCCACATCCATGGAAGATAATGAAATAGAAAGTGCTGTTAACAAATCTAATGTGATAGATCAGGCACCAGTTAGAAAAGGTTATGACATCGGTGACAAGGCGACTGATTTTAACCTACAAAATGTTGATGATAAAATAGTCTCACTTAAAGACTTCAATGATGCAGAAGGTTTTATCGTGATTTTCACTTGCAATCACTGCCCATACTCAGTAGCTTATGAAGATAGAATTATAGCACTCGATAAAGAGTTTAAAGGACAAGGCTATCCTGTCATCGCTATTAACCCTAATAACCCAGAATCATACCCAGAGGACAGTTTTGACAACATGAAAATAAGAGCTAGAGAAAAAGGTTTCACATTCCCGTATCTTTTTGATGCTGGTCAAAAAATATATCCTCAATATGGGGCAACTAAAACACCTCATGTCTTTTTACTACAAAAGGAAGGTGCCGATAACATTGTAAAATACATAGGCGCAATCGACGATAATCACAAAGATGCAAAGGCTATTAAAAATGACTATTTGCGCAATGCCGTCACTGATTTAATCAATGGTCAAGAAATTAAAATGACTAAGACAGTGGCTATAGGCTGTTCTATTAAAAGTTAGTCACCATAAATTTCATTGATACAGAACCCGTGTTTATACATGGGTTTTCTTATTTGGTAAACTGTCAAAATTGTATTTTTGCAAAAAGAATAGATTACCCAACATGATTTTAGAACAACATTATACTAAATGTCTAGCTCAAGGTGCTTACTACATTGCATCAGCTGGCGAGGCTGTAATTATAGATCCATTAAGAGAAGTACAACAATACATCGATCGTGCGGCAAAAGATAACGTGACCATAAAATACGTGTTTCTTACGCACTTTCATGCAGACTTTGTTTCTGGTCATGTAGATTTAGCAGATAAAACTGGTGCAACGATTGTTTTAGGACCCAATGCCGAGACTAGTTACGCTTTCGCGAAAGCGGAACACGGAGAAGTCTTTAAAGTAGGTGATGTTACTTTTACTCTTCTACACACTCCTGGACATACCATGGAATCTTCTTGTTATTTATTAAAGGATGAAGAAGGAACGGCTAAAGCTATTTTTACTGGTGACACCTTATTTATAGGTGATGTAGGACGACCAGATCTTGCTGCAAAATCAGATTTGAGCACAGAAGATCTAGCTGGTCATCTTTATGATTCTTTACGTACTGAAATCATGCCGCTACCTGATGATATTATTGTTTATCCGGCGCATGGTGCAGGAAGTGCTTGTGGTAAAAGTATGAGTAAAGAAACTTTTGATACGCTAGGTAATCAAAAGAAAACAAATTATGCCCTTGCTAAAGATTTAAGTAAAGACGATTTTATTAAAGAATTAACGACTGGTATTGCTCCACCACCAGCATATTTCCCAAAGAATGTATGGATGAATAAAGGAGTCAATTCTAGTATCGATGAGATTATTGCTAGAGGAAATACACCTATGAATGCCGTGTCGTTTAAGGCACTTGTCGATGATAATGAATACTTAGTTCTAGATGTAAGATCGCCACAAGAGTATACTGCATCTAGCATTCCAGGATCTTGGTTTATAGGTTTGGATGGACAGTTTGCCCCATGGATTGGTGCTTTAATTGAAGACATAGATCAGAAAATTATTTTTATTGCACCTAAAGGACGAGAAGAAGAAACTGTTACCAGACTTGCGCGCGTTGGTTATGATAATGCCCTAGGTTATTTAGATGGTGGTTTAGATGCATGGAAGGAAGCTGGATTTGAGACGCAGCAAATCGAAAATATTACAGCCCAGCAATTTATTGATGGCTTATCTAATGACATCTCAAATCCTATAGATGCTCGTAAGCAAGGAGAATATAATACTGCTCATGTAGAAGGCGTCCCACTATATACCTTAGACAATATTCATTCAGACGTTAATTTGCTAGATACCAATAAAACATATCATGTATATTGTGGTGGTGGATATCGCTCTGTGATATTTGCTAGCATTGCGGCCGCAAATGGCATAAAAAATGTGGTTAACGTAGAAGGTGGCTTTGGAGCCATAAAAAAGACTAATTTAGGAACTCAAAAAATTACTGAACCAACAAGTTGTTCACTTTAATATGAAAGACATTACAAAACAAGAATGGAAGGAACTTACTGCATCAGATGATAATGCGGTAATTATAGATGTACGAACTGCAGATGAAGTTGCAGAAGGTATGATTCCTAATGCATTACACCACGATATTTTCCAACCACAAGAACTCATGGCAGCACTTGAAGAAATGGATAAGTCTAAAAATTACTATATCTACTGCCGTAGCGGTGGACGCAGTGGTCAGGCTTGTCAAATTATGAATCAAATGGGCTTTGAAACAACTTATAATCTTTTAGGCGGTTTTAGTGAGTGGGATGGCGATGTTGCTTAACCTATATATGAAATGAAAAAATTAATTCTTTTATTCAGCTTAATCTGTACAATTGCTTTAACTCAAAGCTGCTTTGAAGCTAAAGCTGGTACGGTTGAACTAGTAAGCTCTGAAGAGGCTGCAGATATCATAAAATCGCAATCAGCACAATTAGTTGATGTACGTAGTAAGGTTGAGTATGATGCTGGTCATATCGCTGGCGCTATTAACATTCCTGTAGACAGTGAAAATCTAAATGAAATCATCGCCGGACTTAATGACAAAGAACCTGTTCTGGTTTATTGTAACGGTGGACGACAAAGTGCTCAATGTGCTAAGATTTTAGAAGATAAAGGATTTATTAAAATATTTGATCTCGATGGTGGTTTAAGTAAATGGACCACTAGCGGTAGAGAGATCGTTTTAAAAACTAACGAATAACAAATGCAATTATCTGACATTCCACAAATCAAGCATGTAGATGCTGACAATTTCTTTTTACTTGCTGGCCCATGTGCCATTGAAGGAGAAGACATGGCACTGCGCATCGCAGAAAAAGTGGTCAAAATCACTGATAAGCTCAATATCCCTTATGTATTTAAAGGAAGTTTTAAGAAAGCTAATCGCAGCCGTATAGATAGCTTTACTGGTATAGGTGATGAGAAAGCGCTTAAGATATTGCGCAAGGTTTCTGAAACCTTTAAAGTACCTACTGTTACAGATATCCATGAGGTTTCTGATGCTGCTATGGCTGCAGAATATGTAGACATTCTACAAATCCCGGCTTTTTTAGTAAGGCAAACAGACCTAGTAGTTGCTGCTGCACAAACTGGTAAAGTCGTGAATCTTAAGAAGGGACAATTTATGTCACCAGAAGCTATGAAACATGCCGTTCAAAAGGTGAAAGATTCTGGTAGCGATAAAGCATGGATTACAGATCGTGGGACTATGTTTGGTTATCAAGATATGATTGTAGACTTTAGAGGTATACCGACCATGCGCGAGTTTGCGCCTACGGTATTAGATGTGACACATAGTTTACAACAGCCCAATCAAACAAGTGGTGTCACTGGTGGTCGTCCAGATATGATAGAAACTATTGCACGCGCAGGAATTGTAAATCATGTAGATGGTTTATTCATTGAAACTCATTTTGATCCTGCAAATGCTAAAAGTGATGGAGCCAACATGTTAGATCTTCAATTTTTAGAAGGTCTATTAACTAGACTGGTAGCTATCAGAAAAACCGTTAATTCTTTTTAAAACAAAATTTTAAATAATAAAAAAAGCCTGCAAATTAATTATTTGCAGGCTTTTTTGTTTAATTAATTATCATTTGTGAAGCAATAGTGTTAAACATTTCCCATTCTGTAACAATGCAAAAAATGTGGAGTCCTATTTTATATACATCTAACAACTAAAACTTTACATTATGAAAAATTACATTTTTATTGCAACGTTCTTTATGGCATTTATAGGATTTGCACAGACCAGTATGGAAGTAGAATCCTTTTCAAAAATTAAAATTGAAGCTGACGCACAAATTGAAATTGTTTACTCACCAAAAGATCAAGTGATGTTTAATGTGGATGAAGATCTACTCAAAGACTTTACAATCTCATCAGATAATGGTTCCTTAACCATTAAACAAAATGGAGCTTCTATAGCAGGATTAAAAATACGTATTTACACCAACCAACTTAAAGGTATGGCTGTAAATGGAAACGGTAATGTAACCTTAACAAAGTTTGCTTCTATGAATAATTTATACTTATCCATGAAAGGTTCTTATACGGTTGATACTGGCGATGCTAAGATTAAAAACTTTATAATATCAAGAGATGCTAACAGTAAAGCCATTCATGAAAATGCAGTAGAAGTTAAAGAAAGCGTCAACGGATCCTTACTTGTAGTAAATGGATAACATTTATTTGCTCTAATTATTAACTAAAAGCCCTTTCTTTAAAAGAAAGGGCTTTTTATTTTCAATCGATTTATTTTAAACTTTGTAATACATTAGTAGTCATAAAGAAAAAATCATGAAGATCAAATTTTACTTACTACTCTCTGTTTTTGTAATCATGGTTTCTTGTCAAAACGAAAAAGATGAATATATCCCTACAGACCAGGTAATATTGTCTAACGTATTTGGAAGTAAAATTGATTTAAATAACCTGGAAAGCTATCAAAATAATAACATTCCATCTTATATAAGATTTTCTAATCGAGGAAATGCCATAGAAAATGATAAGGCAACATTAGGTAGAATTCTTTTCTATGATACAAAACTATCTACTAATAATAGTATCTCTTGTGCCAGCTGTCACCAGCAAGAACACGCGTTTAGCGATACTAATGTAGCTAGCACTGGTGTAAATGGGATGACATCGCGCCACAGTATGAGATTAGTTAATGTCGGATTCCAACCTGGAACTAACTTCTTCTGGAATGAAAGAGTTAACTCTCTAGAAAGCCAGGTTACAGAACCCATAAAAGACCATGCTGAAATGGGTTTTAGTGGTGAGAACGGCGCACCTACATTTAACGATTTATTACTTAAATTATCAGATACAGATTACTATCAAGTATTATTCAATCATATTTATGGAGATCCGTTAATAACAGAAGAACGATTACAGGAGTGTTTATCCCAGTTTGTTTTGAGCATACAATCATTTGATTCTAGATATGATGATGGATTACTAGCAACGGGAAATCCAGGACCAGCTTTCCCTAATTATAACATGTCAGAAAATCGCGGTAAATTTCTATTCACGACGACACCAGTTAATGGTGGCGCTGGTTGTGTAAGTTGCCATGTGCCGCCAGAATTTGCAATAAAAAATAACATTCACAATAATGGTGTTATTGCGACTATTGCAGATCCTAACGTTTTTGATCACGATAATACCAGGTCGCCCAGTTTAAGAGATCTTGAAAACCCAGAAGGCTTTATCAATGGACCACTTATGCATAATGGATCCTTTAATACCTTACTAGAAATGGTGGAGCATTACAACTCAATAGATATGACTAATCAGCAATTGTTAGATCCTCTTTTATTTGATAGCGTTGGACCTAATGGCCCAATAGGTCAACAATTACAACTATCAGAAAGCGATAAAACAGCACTCATTAATTTTCTTAAAACGCTGACTGGAAATGATATTTATACTAATCCTAAATGGAGTGATCCTTTTGTAAATTAAATTTTAAGGAACAAGTAAGGCTTCAAAATCATGTTGTGAACCTTGAAATACATTTCCATCCACTAAGGTTTTAATGCCATCTACTGGAAAACGATCGCTGTACTGCCAGAAATCCCACGAGATACGTGGTGCATTAACTCGATTGTAATTTGCAATCCACACTCTAGGATATTCTTCAAAATAAGAATCTGGTTTAAGGATATCCCTGTAGAAAGCCTCACCACTATATATAATGGGTTTCACACCATAATGATCCTCGATAATTGCAATCCAGTTCTTAAGACCTTTTCTTAAAGAAGCTTTATTCTGCACATTAGACATATCCTCGATATCTAATACAGGTGGTAAATCACCTTTATTTAACACCACTTGATTTTTAAAAACAGCAGCTTGCTTAGCACTATTTACATCACTCCAGTAATAATGATAAGCTCCTTTTTTAATTTGGGATTTTGTCGCACCAGTCCAGTTTTCTTTAAACCTTTTATCCTTTTCGGTTCCTACAACAGCTCTTATAAAAACAAAATCAATTTGCTTTGTACTATCTGGATGTTTAACATTATTCCATTTAATAGCACCTTGATGATGAGAAACATCTATACCATGTATCGCATATTTTTTGATGTGATCACTCTTATAAACCATTGAGGCATCGTACTTATTCAAATTATAATACCAGCGATATATAGGCCTTTTATATTGGAATAATAGAATAGATATAATGCCAATTATTAAGAATATGAACCACCATTTTTTATAATTCATTTCTTCTTTTTATGGTTAATACGTATCTCTTTGAGTTCTAATAATGTTTCAATAACCATCTGATCATCGATTTCTTCTAAGGTTTCAAATCGCAATGATCGCAACATTTTTCTTCCTTCACCGGCGATTAATTTACCATGTTGATTAGTCAATTCATTACCATAGGACATTCCTAGATCAACAAATATTTTCCTGAAATTAAAGAAACAAAACATCGTTTTATCGTCAAGATAATAAAATGGTAAATGCCATTTATATTTCAGTTGTGCCTCAGGAATAGTCGACTCTACCAGTAATTGTAGATGCAGCATTATCGAGCGATAAGGCTCTGGAGAACAGTTAATATAATCGTGTGCGGGATTCATGCTATAAAGCTATTTCTTTTTACGCTTTCGCGAAAGCGTAATCAACACCACTTCTCTACTCTAATAAAATAATCAATAAAAAATATGATTAATTCAGTAAAATACGTTTACTTTGTATTTCAAAGTACTTTTATTATGACTAAAGATAAAGTTTTAGACGACTTAAAAGAAATCAGATCCATCATGGACAAGTCGACACGTTTTATATCGCTTTCTGGTATGAGTGGTGTCATGGCTGGTTTTTATGCGCTGATAGGTAGTATTGTTGGTTATTTTGTGATAGAAAATGCACGTGAACGTGGTTATACAGATACGTTAGACAGTTTATTGAGTACACCATGGGAACGTAACCCATCACTTCAAATACTAGTTATTGCCGGTATTGTTTTATTTATGGCTGTTGTAACGGCCTTTTTCTTAACTAAGATTAAAGCAGCCAAATACAAACAAAAAATATGGAATAAACAATCTATAAGACTGGTAGTTAACTTTCTAGCACCACTAACAATAGGTGGTTTATTTACTCTGGCGTTATTACAATATGGATTGTTATTTTTAGTAGCACCTGCCATGCTAGTCTTTTATGGAATAGCCTGTATGAATGCAGCAAAATATACTTTAGGAACTGTCAAATATCTAGGATTAAGTTGTGCTATTCTGGGTCTAATTAATACACAGTTTATAGGTTATGGATTGTACTTTTGGGCTGCTGGATTTGGATTGTGTCATATCATTTATGGCGCTGTGATGTATTATAAATATGATCGATAGGTTGAGTGGGCAGTAGGCAAAAAACGCAGTCTAATCCTGCACAATCGAGAACAGGTTACAAAACAATAAAGTCATTAAAATATAATTCCATTTAGAATTATGAAAAAAGTTTTTAAAATTACATTACTAATAGTTACATTAACGCTAATAGCAACTTCATGTAATACCGAGAGCAAACCACAAGTTGTTATCGATGAGAATACCGTTGCAGAGGATTTTGTGATACAAGAAGATACCACGATGGTTAAAGTTTTAAGTCTTCCCGTTTATATCGATAGTACTCAATACATTTATCACCCTACAAAGTTATTAAGCAATCGAACCAAAAATGATAGCCGAAGATTTTCAATAAGTAAAAACTCTTACGAATCAGGGAATAGTAATAGTAAATACTCTCATTATAGATTCAATGGTCAGTATGCTGGTTTTGCAGTTGAAAATATAAAAACAGGTGAAATTATTAAAATTACTGATCAAGAAATTAACTTTTCTAACGTCAAGATATACAACAAGCTAGAATACAATCCTAGAGTAGAATTTGTACTCTACGAAGGTCACGATCTGGATACAAACAAAGATGAAAGATTAAATCACCGTGACGTTTCAGCTTTGTTCATTAGTAATTTAGATGGAAGTAAATTCAAGAAACTAAGTGTTGACTTTGAAGAATATTTATCCTATTCCTTTCTCGTCGCAAACGATAAACTTTATTTTCAAACTGTAAAAGATTTGAATGGAGATGGAAAGTATGAAATTGATGATGAATACCTTAATTACGTAGTGGACCTGATTAAAGAGGACAAACAAGCGATACGTTATGACACTGAACCAGCATTCAAACAGAACCAATAACTAAAAAACGATAACTCTCTCAATGAGTCTTATTAATAAATTAAATAAAGCATTTGATCATCGCATTAGACTAGGCATTATGTCTGTTCTAGTGGTGAACGATCATGCCGATTTTAAAGAGCTTAAAGAGTTGTTAGATGTTACAGATGGTAACCTTGCAAGTCATGCCAAAGCTCTTGAAAAAGAAGAATATATAAGAGTAGAAAAAAGTTTCATAGGTCGTAAGCCTAATACTAAATATATCGCTACAGATGTAGGCAAACTAGAGTTTAAAAAGCATATCGCTGCCCTAGAAAAATTATTAGGTGGATAACATACTTGCCTAAAATCCTATCAACGCTGTAACACAACTAAAAAATGAAAATCACACTGTCAATTTATTGCTCGCTCTAAGCCTATATATTATGAAATCTATTTTTTTATCTTTTTACTTTGAAATACAAAGTACTTTAAAATACCTAAGAGAACTTTTAGTGAGTTTAGGATTTACCATATCTAGCAAAATGTATGTCTTTTTTAAAAAGGGAACATCATGGCATCTTCAGACAACGCAACTACTGTCCTACCCTAAGAATAGTTTAGGATTTCATCTAGGTTGCTTTTTATTAAAACACAAATTTGAACCTCAACCACGTTGTGAGGATCATGACGTTTTTCATGTTCTAACGGGTTATAAAGTAGACACTGCACAGGAAATCGCAATGCAGTTTTGGTTATGGGGCAACGGTAAGCGTAGTCCATTTGTAGCTCTTGCAATGCTTATTGGTCTACTACTTTATCTGGACTGTTATGACAGCTTTACTAGAGCATATTTAAAAGGTCAATATTCTAAAGCTATACATCATATTGATTTCAGCCAACATCTATCATCACCTATATCAAATTTTAAAACTAACAATAATATTATCTCATCATGAAAAAGACCATCGTCATTATCTTAGGCGGCATCACATTTGCCACTCTATTTTACAACCACTTTCTAGGGTTAAATACAGCAGTTTATGCTCTATTTCTTATCATAGCGCTTGCTGTAATGAATACTAGATCACTTCTTAAGCCTACCATTATTGCCAGTGCGGCTGGAATGATTGCCTCTTCCATTGCTATTATAATGCATGGATCTGGCATGGCTGTAATGTGTTACTTCTTATCTGTGTTTTTATTTATAGGAATGGTTGCTAGCTCTCAAGCGAGTATTTACACGAGCTGGTTTAATGGATTATACAATCTGTTTTTTGGAATGTTCCATGACTTTATTTTCAATATCCAAAAAATTAAAGAAGAGCCTACATCTACTTATGCAGTAAGTCAGATTATTAAAATCACCGTCATTCCTATTCTATTGATTATTTTATTTTCTTACCTATATAGTCTTGCTAATCCAGTTTTTGCAGAGTGGCTCGCATTTATAGATCTCAGCTTTATAGATGGATTATGGTTTTTCACAGCTATACTAGGCGGTTTTATCATGGGGAATATTGCACAGCCTAATGCGATTGATCCTTTAACTGAAAATGATATCAAAACTGACAACTTTTTAAAATCTAAAGAACTAGAAAATCCAGAAATTGAAAAAGCTAAAAATGAATTACAACTAGGTACGTTCTCCATTAGTGCGCTTAATATCCTACTGGTCATTGTATTGATTACAGAGCTGATGTTTATTTTAAATATCAAGGATTTTGCAGCATCAGAATTAAGCGATGCGGTTCACTCTGGTGTTTATGCCAGCATTGTAAGCATCATTCTAGCCGTGGTGATTATTGCTATATTTTTTCGCGGAAGCATCAACTTTATAAGAGAAAACGGAACTCTTAAAACACTCACTTTTATATGGATAGGGCTTAATTCCCTATTAATCGCCAGCATATTTACAAAGACTTATTTATACATAGATCAATATGGGTTATCCATGAAGCGCATAGGTGTTGTGGTGTATCTTACCTTATGTTTAATAGGACTATTTACTACTTTTTTAAAGGTACAACACCAACTAAACTTTGTGTATTTATGGCGCCGTAATCTAGCGGTAAGTTTTGTGATTATCTCCATATTTTCATTATTCAATTGGTCTGCTATTGTTACAGATTACAATCTCAATAATGATTTTGTAGATCATAAACAGTTAGAAAGATTATTACCACAAAATGCTTTGATCCTTAAAAAGCATGGATTATATGACGATGCACAACAGCTCAATAATAGTTTAGGATATAGTTCTGCACGATACTGGGAAGAACATTTTACAAATCGTCAATGGCAAGATTTTAATTATATCGCTTATCAAATTAAGAAGGAAAATAATCAAGATGCTCAAAGCAATCCATAATAGGCTAGCCTTATGTGAAAGAATAAACTCTTATGGAATTAAGACTGCCTTACTAACCTTTATTTATATGATGGTAATAGGTTCTGGTTATATATTAACCCATTTGGACTTTTTTATCGCTTTTATTTTATTGGGAATATTTATTGGTATAATCATCAATGGAATCATGATGATAGCTGTTTTAATTCAACTATTAAGAAATGTGAATCGGACGATTGAAACTTTATTTACCATTTACATTTTACTACTTAATATACCGATGGCGTTCCTTCTCATATTTCTCAACGACTTTTTAAACCAACATTTTTATTCATGAACTATTTAAAAGAATTAACTCCTGTCAATCGATTTGCACATTGGACAGCTATCGTCAGTTTTTGTTTAGGCACTCTATCATTCCTATCGTATTTAATATTTAAACAAAGTGATTTAATAGAGATAGGCCTAGGTTACATCGTCATAGCTGTGGTGTGCAACATCATTGTTCTCGTAATGATTATGATAGCAGCTTTAAGCCAGAAAACATCATTTAAAGAAACTGCTTATACGATAGGCGTATTGCTAGCTAATATACCTATAGCCTTTCTCTACTTTATAATAATAGTTGAATTTGCAATATGAAAACACTAATCATTAATCGCTTTAAAGAGCTAAGCATTTTATTAATGCTTAGTTTAACTAGTATCGTACTTCTTGCCATGCGCATAAAAATCACACACGACTTTTATATGCTATTTCTAGTCTGGAATCTTTTTCTAGCAATACTACCCTATGTTATTAGTTTATGGTTAGAAACAAGCATAGCTAGTACGTACTATAAAAGAACTCATAAATGGTTGACCATACCTATTTTTACCATATGGCTGCTCATTTTACCTAATGCTCCTTACATCATTACTGATTTAATACACATTAGAAACGCAAGCGGTGCTTTTCTTATATATGATAGTATTCTTATCGCTAGTTTTGCTATTACCGGTTGCTGGGCTGGCTTTATGAGTTTACATCAAATGATAAACAGCCTAAGCTCTATGCATATTATTAAAAGAGAGGTACACAAAACTGTACTGCCATATCTTATCCTATTTCTAAGCGCCATTGGCATATATTTAGGTCGTGATTTAAGGTGGAATAGTTGGGATATCATCCAGCAACCAGCTAAGCTTTTTACAGACACTTTATCTATTTTTATGCATCCGTTAACACACCAGACAGCTTGGTTACAAATCATACCTATGAGTCTATTTTTAATGGTCCTCTATAAACTATTTCTTCAACATGAGACGAAGTACTAAAAGACATTATGCTATTCTAACGATAGTTATCTTTTTAATAGAAGTCTTCATAGCGCTTTATATTAATGATTCTTTCATACGACCATTTCTAGGAGATGTGCTAGTTGTTGGATTGATTTATTGCGCAGTAATGGCCATTACATCATATCGAGTGGTAATAGTAGCTATCGGCACATTAATTTTTAGCTATATGGTAGAGTTAGCACAATATGCACAAGTAGTTGATCTACTAGGATTAAGTGACAACAAATGGGCTAGAATTATCATAGGCACTAGTTTCTCATGGTGGGATATGGTGTGTTACACCATAGGGTTTATAATCATTTTACTAATTGAGAAGAATAAAAGAATTATGAAAATTAGTCAATAACGCTTTCGCGAAAGCGTTATTAAAAATTAGACTCATAAAAAAAGCGAGCTTAGGCTCGCTTTTTTTATGTACAGTTTTTAGTCCTTAATCATCGCCGTCCACAAAATCTTGTAAATAAGAAAATCTTTCTGTTAAAGTACCTTCGCTAGTGGTCATTTGTGCTCGTTCTAATATTCCATTCTTATCACCATTAAAAAATGCAGGAATCACGTGCTTCTCAAACATCTCACCAAAACCTTCACTCGCATCCTTAGGCAATTCACAAGGCAGGTTATCTACAGCCATAACGGTTATAGCGCCGGCTGTTTTAAATGGCACCTCTTTTTCGGTAGAAGCATCATAGGCATATATGGGATCTGCAATCGTGCTAGGTCTTATGGTACATGCAATAGGACCGTCAATATCACAACTCACGTCTGCAACAAGATTTATTTTAAAATCAGCAGCCCTCATATCTTCTCTCGTAAAAAAGTATGGCGCTCCATTACCATAAAAATGACCAGTAATCAACATATCGGTAACTTTGGCATATTTCATAAAGTCACTCTTCAACAATTCTGGATTATTATAGCACTCTGTTTTTGTAGGCTTATAACCATCTTTACGCGTGTAATAATCCATTACGTCTAACTGCGTATACACAGTTTGCACATTATTAAACTGCCCTAATTGTAAATATTCTTTAGGTTTTAAAGCATGTATATGTAATTCTTCCAGCACTTCTATAATTCCACCGGCAACTTTTCCCACTCCAGTCATTGCAATGTTAATAGGTGGTAAATCACATTTAATGCGATGCAACTCTGCTTTAAGCGATTTATAATCTGGCAAGTTTTCTACCTTAGGTAATTCAAACAGTCCATCGCGCAAACCTAGTGCACGGAAACCATTATAAGCTCCTACAATGCCGGCATATCTACCAAAACCTATTAATCTTGCTCCGTTCTTTTTTACAATCGTCTCATGATCATAAAGCTCAATTTTTTTGTTTAAGATTGCTCTTAACAACTCTCTATTGTAGGGTTGCTTTTTAATGGTGTGCGAAAAGAAAAAATATTTTTTATTTGGAATCAAAGCATCCATAGGTACTTCTTTCACTCCTATCATTACATCGGCATTGCTCACATCTTCTTGAACTGTGATACCACTAGCAGCATATTGTGCGTCACTGAAAATTCTAATGGGAGAAGACTCTACTGTGAATTCCGCTTTCGCGAAAGCATGATTCAAACGACCTAACTGCTCTGGAGTAAACACTACTCTCCTATCTGGCGGACTCTTTCTCTCTCTAATTATGGCAAATTTCATAGCGGTATTTTAATGTAGCAATATAAGGAAATCAAGTAAAACCTTTCTATGGGGAATTATAGTCAATGAGTCGGGAAATATGATACAAATTTGAAGAGTAGCATCGATGCATCTTTGCCATGTAATTAAAGATAACCGCCTAGTAATAAGGCATAAAAAAAACAATATCATGAAAAAAGTAATCGCATTTTTAACCATCGCACTAGCATTAACAGCAACTTCTCAAGCGCAACACAGCATGAAGAAAGATAAGATGATGGATGCTCCTGTAAAAACAATTGCATTAGAACAAGTAGCTGGCGAATTTGTGCAAAAAGAAATTAAAGTAAATCCTGGAACTTATGTATTTACAGTAACCAATAATGAGGTGGGACACGATGTAGGTTTTGTACTTGTGAAAAAAGGAGATGATATCTCTAACCCAAAGAATCATATTCAAACCGCATATGTAACGCAAGCTGTAGCCACTGGTCAGACGCAATCATCACAGGCAACAACATTGAGCGCAGGTTCTTACTATTATTTTTGCCCATTAAACCCTACGGCGACAGATAATTTATTAATTGTTGAGTAACTCTATGTAGTTCCCCATAGATATAGAGTATACTCTTGATCCCAACTCGCTGCTGAGTTGGGATTTTTTTTATTTCTTTTGGCATAGTTTTTACTACTGTTACAGTGGCTAATAATTATATTTGCAATCGCTTTGGTTTTGAGTCCTGGACTTAAAAAAGAAGTATAGACAATTTGGGGTCGACTGGTTTTGACAGCGAGACCGAGTTAATTGTAAGCATGTAGAGCGCTGGGAAACAGCTCTTAAATCTCATTTTTCATCTTTTTTAAACGGCGAGAATAACTACGCCCTAGCTGCATAATCCGAATTACAGTAGGATAGTGCCTCGGTCTACAAGGTAGACAAGCAGGAAATCTCTCAGCAGCCTTGATTTACGGCGACTGATTATGAGATTTCGTAAAAGTAAATCTATCCTCATCAGGGCTTTGATGTTGAGGAGAAACTCGATTGAAGACAAGCGTTACTTTGGTAGTTTCTAACCGGTGTAACGACTGAAATTAAATGGAAACTAAACATGTAGAAGGCCGTTAAATCGCTCGTTTGGACGAGAGTTCGATTCTCTCCGACTCCACAATTAGCCTCATAATCAATTGATTATGAGGCTTTTGTATTTTTGGGTGACAATTTGGTTGACAATTTTATTCACTTTAAGTAATTAAACTAGACATTATCTAGCACCATAATAATAATTCCCAGTTTCTCCATCTAGTTCCTTACCATTAAATTTATAAGGCACATTATAGCTGTTCTGATGTTCCTCTACGAGAGTTTCACCAAAAGGAAGGTACTACATATGCTGGGTAACTACTCCATTCATATTTGTAATATACGAAGAACTACCAAAAACTTGAAAGGAATGTAGGTAACAAGGTAACAAATTGAAGACTTTATCTAATTTCTATATTTGATTTGTAAAGTGTCAATATAGGGACTACTAAATTCATTCAACCTTATATTATTATTTTCTAAAAAGTAAGATGTCGAATACATTATGTTAAACGGTTCTCTTGTTTTATCATAACAACCTAATTGTATTCGAATTTTGCCATCGTTATTCCTATATTCTTCAATTCTTATATAACGTTTAGAAATTATTAACGTATCTAATAAAAGATTTCGATTATCAAGACAACTTTCAAATCTTAAAAATGTGGATTTATGATTAAATACAATGTGTAGTTTTTCATTTTCACGATAATTTTTAAAAAAATCATTTTCTAAAGTTTCACCAATAACTTTATTCATTATGTCACATTCATCAATCTTACCCTGATTAACGCATGATAAACCAATAAAAAAAACAAGTGCAAGATATAATTCTTTATTTACCATTTTCAATTTGATTAATTAAATTAGTAGCCTCAATTCTTTCAGCCTCTGTACTTTCTATATTGGTCATTTGGCCATAACCTTTGAAAGTATATGAATGATTATCTGTTTGCCATTCACCATTTTCTTGTTGAGTAAAAGTAAATCGTCTACTTCCATAACCTCCTTCAGAATCAGATTCCGAACTGGTTGTTAAAGCCTTGAAAGACATTGTATTTACTTCTTTACCATCTACCTCTGTACAACCATGAACAACTTCACTTGCCAATAAAACTGCATGTCCTTCCATATCGCCAACTTCACCCATAAATACAATATCTCCCAACTCACCCATCGCAATATTTGATACAAATTGGCGATCCTTTCCATTTCCTTTTTTAAACCAGTTCATACCTCCTGTATCATGAGATCGTCCTTTAAATGCACCATTATTTGCTGAAAAACCTGATTTCAGAACATTCAT
Source organism: Nonlabens ulvanivorans (assembly GCF_000732625.1). Lineage (GTDB taxonomy): Bacteria > Bacteroidota > Bacteroidia > Flavobacteriales > Flavobacteriaceae > Nonlabens > Nonlabens ulvanivorans. The sequence goes on along the minus strand of NZ_JPJI01000012.1, from coordinate 61,404 downwards.
CGTTGAGGAATTTGCTCCATTCATATATGAAGTCCAACAACTTTCGTAACATACGGTTTCAGTAGGAACCACACCTTTTTGATATTTCCAGCCTCCTTTAAATCCATACCATTCGCTAAATCGTATGTTTTTATTTGCCATATTTCTTGCAGCCCATAATAAAGCAGGAATATTTTCTCTACCGTCAGGATCTACATAATTAATCGGGTTGTTTAGTGTATATGCATAGGAAGAATAATCATAATACTTCTCGGCTAGTGGATCCACACTCAACCACTGACTAAATTTAGGATTATAATACCTAGCCCCATAGTAGTAATTCCCAGTTTCACCATCAAATTCCTTACCATTGAATTTAAAAGGCACATTATAACTGTTCTGATGTTCCTCTACGAGAGTTTCACCAAAAGAAAGGTATTCCATGTGTTGGGTTACTACACCGTTCATATTTCTAATATAAGAAGAACTTCCCAAATGATCTGGATGGTACCAGTAGGCATCTATCCATGAAGCTACGTGAGTATAAGAATTTACATCACCTTCTCTCACAGGTGAAGACATTGTAAATGGTTGTTCTAAACTTGCATAGGTATCTGATAGTGCCGTATGTTACTCTTGAGCAATAATATCAGCACCATTATCTCTAATTTCTTACTCAAGGCTTGCAAACCAATCTCTTTCTGTAGGATGTAACCCTAAATCTTTTGCTGTACCAATGGTACTATTAATACGTTGTGCATCGAGGTAATAATGTTTGGTATGTCTCACAACGGTATTACCATTTTGAGGTCCACTTCCTTCTTCATAATTAACCGTACAAGCAGTAAGTAATGCACTTGGGTATAGTACATCCCTATGTGTCTCATTTTTAGAAAGACTCTCTGCATTATTAGTAACATCTAATCGCACTGGAATATGTCTTACTACACGTTCTCCACCAGCATCATACGTATAAACAGTAAGTTGATTTTCTATTGAATTATCACTTATCTACACTCTAATCATTACAGAATCTAACTGTTAATTTACGCTTTCGCGAAAGCGTATTATTTATCAAACTCAAAATAATTCACGGCGTTGTGGTAACATATATCACTAACTATTTTCCCTAGCCACTGCTCATCTGCGGGAAGTTCTCCATTGACAACATCATTACCTAATAGATTGCACAGGATGCGACGAAAATACTCATGACGTGGAAAGCTTAAAAAGCTGCGTGAGTCTGTCAACATACCTACAAAAGTGCTTAAAACACCGAGACTAGATAGTGTGTTGAGCTGTTTTTCCATACCATCTTTTTGATCTAAAAACCACCATGCTGCACCATATTGCACTTTACCTCGTATCGTACCATCATTAAAATTGCCGACCATGGTTGCAATCATTTCATTGTCTGCAGGATTGAGATTGTAGATTATGGTTTTAGCCAGTTGATCAGTGCTGTCCAGTTCGTTCAAATAACCACTTATAGACACCGCATGAGAAAAATCACCTATGGAATCAAATCCAGTGTCAGGACCTAATTGGGTTAATAAACGTTTGTTATTATTACGTATCGCGCCTACATGAAATTGTTGCGCCCAGCCGCGTTTGTGATACATTTTACTCAACTCCAGCATCACCTTACCTGCAAAGTATTGTACTTGTGCAACTGATAATTGCTTGCCATTTCTTACTTCTTGAAACAACGTATCAAGATTAAAATCTGCAGTTGTGCTGTGGTAGATTTGTTCCAGACCATAATCTGCAAGACGGCAACCATTCTGGTGGAAATAGTCTACTCGGTTTTCTAGTGCGACTAATAGTGCATCGTAATCATTAATACTGTTACCAGTTACTTCTTCTAGTTGACTTAGATAAGCATTATAACTCACGGCATCTCCTACCCCAAAAGCCTTATCTGGTCTAAATGTAGGCAGGACTTTAGGTGATAATGCTTGAGATTTAATACTGTTGTGATATTCTAGACTATCGATAGGATCGTCAGTAGTACATAATAACTCTATGTTTTGTTGCTGTAACAAACCTAACGTGCTGTGAGAAGATTGCTGGAGTAAGTCATTTGTTTTCTCGTAAGTCGCTGCAGCATTATTTTCTGTGAGAAGCTCTTTAACACCAAAGTAACGCTCTAATTCTAAATGCGTCCAA
>NZ_JPJI01000012.1:57926-59246 GCF_000732625.1 Nonlabens ulvanivorans | reverse complement strand
TGTTTTGTTGCTGTAACAAACCTAACGTGCTGTGAGAAGATTGCTGGAGTAAGTCATTTGTTTTCTCGTAAGTCGCTGTGGCATTATTTTCTGTGAGAAGCTCTTTAACACCAAAGTAACGCTTTAATTCTAAATGCGTCCAGTGATATAGTGGATTCCTAAGCGTGTAAGGAACTGCACTTGCCCATTTATGGAATTTCTCTTCGTCAGTTGCATTTCCAGTAATGTACTTTTCATTAATTCCCAGCGCACGCATCGCACGCCATTTATAATGATCACCGGCTAGCCACACTTGTGTACAATTGTCAAATTGTCGATTAGTGGCAATATCTTCTGGAGACAGGTGATTATGATAATCTATAATAGGTAATTCTTTTGCAAAGTTGTGATAGAGACGTTTTGCAAAATCTGTTTGAAGTAGAAAATCCTCAGTAATAAATGAGTTCATATAGTTCTTAATTACTCTACAAATATGACCCTTAAAAACAGCAATTCCAACCTGTTCAAGGTTGGAATCGTCCGTAAGTATTCTTTAAAAGTTCAGGAAATAAGCACCATTAAAAACAAGCGCTGTATCCCTTATTTAATAGTGTATTTGCGCAATGCAGCAAAGTGAATATTTAATGCTTCTAGAGCTTCATCACTTTTTTTATTTTTTATGGCTTCAATGATATCCGTATGTTCACTTACTAATTTAATGGCTTGTGTACGGTCACAAATATCTTCTTTATTAAAATGTCCAATGATATCTGGAACAATAATTTTCATTAAACCATATAAAACAGAATTCTCACTGGCCTTTACAATGGCCAAGTGAAATTTCATATCTTCTATTAACGATGGCAATCCGTTAGTAATACAGTCTACAAAGTTTTGATGTGCCATTTCTAATTGCTTCAATGATTCTTCAGTACATCGAGTTGCAGCCATTTGAACTGCCTGTGATTCTATAAGTACACGAGTCTCCACTAACGCATTAAAATCTGGTGTATCGAGATCGAGAACATCCTTCATCATTGTATTCATGGAAGGTACACCTATCCCTGTGATTATAGAACCACTTTGCGGTAGTGTCTCGATAATACCATAAAATTCCAGTTTTTGAATCCCAGCTCTGATCTGATTACGACTTACACCTAGTTTTTCTGATAGTTTTCTCTCTGATGGTAATTTATCTCCAGCTTCTAGATTATGTTTTTTAATCAGCGCACGTATTTCACTAACCACATCATTCTCTTGAGTAACGATGTTTTCAGTATCATCAGTTGTAACTAATTTTAGACCATGCTCTATCATAAAATTGTGCTTATACTAATTGGC
>NZ_JPJI01000012.1:57089-57916 GCF_000732625.1 Nonlabens ulvanivorans | reverse complement strand
AATCAGCGCACGTATTTCACTAACCACATCATTCTCTTGAGTAACGATGTTTTCAGTATCATCAGTTGTAACTAATTTGAGACCATGCTCTATCATAAAATTGTGCTTATACTAATTGGTTTACCAATCTGAAAAACCAAATTAAAGTGATATCTCAGATATTTCCAAGAAATACGGCTGCTTAATTTAAAAACCTATTATTTTAAAGTCAACTAGTACTTATTAAGCAATTAAAAGATTTAATTTTATAGCACTGACGCAGTCTGAACAGCTATTTTAATATCTTGTTCTAATCCTTCAAAATCTCCATTATTGATTTTAAGTTTATCAAATAATTGACTTCCCATTCCTACGCAGTTTACTCCTGCCTTGAACCATTCTTTTAAACCATCTTCTGTAGGGTTGATTCCTCCAGTAGGCATAATGGCTAGTTGTGGTAGGACTGATTTAACCGCTTTCGCGAAAGCGGAACCTATAACATTTGCTGGAAATATTTTAATCATCTCACAACCCAAATGCATTGCGGTAGTAGCCTCGGTTATGGTAGCTATTCCAGGTATATAAGCGATATGGTTTTGTACACAATAGGCTCCAAGTTCAGAAACTAAACCTGGTGAGACTATAAATTCTGCGCCTGCTTCAACAAATTGAGCCGCTGTTTTTGAGTCATAAATCGTCCCTACTCCTATCACTAGATCATCATACTTTTTAAAATGAGGTATTATAGTCTTAAAAGTCTCAAGACCATTAAGACCACGATTGACAAATTCAAATATGCGTACTCCACCTTTATAAGATGATTCAATGGTATTGATCACTACGTTTGC
>NZ_JPJI01000012.1:56398-57079 GCF_000732625.1 Nonlabens ulvanivorans | reverse complement strand
TGAGTCATAAATCGTCCCTACTCCTATCACTAGATCATCATACTTTTTAAAATGAGGTATTATAGTCTTAAAAGTCTCGAGACCATTAAGACCACGATTGACAAATTCAAATATGCGTACTCCACCTTTATAAGATGATTCAATGGTATTGATCACCACGTTTGTATCCTGATGAAAGAACACCGGAACAATTTTATGTGATTCTGTTTGTTTAATAAATTGAGTGATTTCCATTATCTTAAAAGTCTACCTACGTTATCGCCTTTTACTAGTTCTTCTACTTCTTCTTTACTACTTAAATTGACATCTCCTATTGTACTGTGTTTTAAAACAGATGCCGCTACACCAAATTCTACCGTTTCTTGTGGATCTAAATTTAAAAAACCATAGATTAATCCTGCCATAAAAGCATCTCCACCACCTATGCGATCCACGATGTTTTTCATGTCATAATTCTTAGACGTGTATAACTTACCATCTGTATATAACAATCCAGATAACTCATTACGAGATGCTGTCATAGCATTACGTACGGTTTTTGAGAAAGCTTTAATATGAGGATATTTTTTGAGCACCTTATCACAGTTAGCTTGCCAGTCTTCATCTTGTATACCTAGACAGTTTTCTAAATCCACTCTTCCACCTATAACAACATCAGTTAATTCTACTAATCCTGGCATG
>NZ_JPJI01000012.1:0-56388 GCF_000732625.1 Nonlabens ulvanivorans | reverse complement strand
GAGCACCTTATCACAGTTAGCTTGCCAGTCTTCATCTTGTATACCTAGACAGTTTTCTAAATCCACTCTTCCACCTATTATCACATCTGTTAACTCTACTAATCCTGGCATAATATCTAGTGGTTGTTTACCATATTGCCATAAATTACGCCTATAGTTAATATCTCCACTTGTAGTAACACCTCTTTTCTTAGCCTCTTTTAATGCTCTAAGTGTGATGTCTGCAGCATTTTGAGATATTGCTGGTGTGATACCGCTGTAATGAAACCATGATGCGTCTTTAAAAACGACTTCCCAATTCACCTCATCTTCTTTAAGATGTACAAAGGTGCTATCAAATCGATCATAGACAATACGCGATGGACGCTGCATCGCTCCTGTTTCTAGATAGTATACACCTAGACGACCTTCTTTGCGCACGATGCCTTCATCGCTCACGCCATTAAGTTTTAAAAAACGCTCTACACGTTCTCCTAAATTATGATCTGGTAAGGCCGTTATATGTGTACTATCCAAACCAAAATGGGCTAAAGAAACTCCAACATTTGCCTCTGAACCACCAAAAGTGACATCAAAATTAACTGTTTGAAATAATCTTTTATAATCTGGAACCGTAAGTCTCATCAAGACTTCTCCTATAGTAACTACCTTTTGCTTCATTTCTTATTAATTAGTTTGTAAATTAAATGTATTATAAATTAAATAGCAGAATAGATAAATTGAATATTCTACTGAGAATGATAATTTACCCTTCTATAAAACCCATTGAAATTATTTCACACACCTTTTGAAAACTGATCTGGTAAATGTAATTTAAACCTCAAGGCGCTAATTAATTTCTATGCACATCATTTTGAGGAAGTATCTTGTCTTTTGGGAATTGTATTTCTAGCAGTTTTTTCATTTTCTTTTCCGCTTTCGCGAAAGCGGGATCACCAGACAAATTTGTGTAAGCTAATAGGCTATTTTTATGCTCATAAAGCTCTGCCTGCAGGATCTCGTTAGTTGCTGAATTCCTCCATTCTGTATATCTCCACTTGCCGTCTGTGACCGTGCAACCTATTATTTTTTTACCTCTGGCATAAACGCTATAAGCGGCTTTATCCCATTTTTTATGAGGTTTATTAATTACAGGAAGAATGCTTTTTCCATCAGAAACTGGACCTTCTAGACCACAATATTCTACTAGGGTTGGGAATATATCTACATTCTCAATTAACGCATCTGAGGTTTTACCAGTAACTCTTTTTTTATAGCTGGTTTCTCTACTAACAATAAGCGGAACTCTTACATCTATTTCTAGGTTAGATTGCTTACACCATGACGCATATTCTCCGATTTTATAACCGTGATCACTCATAAAAATAACGATAGTGTTTTTTCTTAAATCCAATTCTTCTAAAGTTTTCATGACTTTACCTACCTGTTCGTCCACGTAGCTGATAGAGGCGTGATAACCATGTATTAACTCTAGTGTTAACGCATCATCTAAATCTCCTTCTTTAGGTATACCATGATAGCCTTTTAACTCGCCCCATTTAGGTAATGCGAGTCTATAAGCTCCATCTGGTTTCTGTCTAGATGGAACCTGAAATTGATCTCTATCATATAGATCCCAATACTTTTTAGGTGCATTAAAAGGTAGGTGTGGTTTACTAAAACCTACAATCATCAAGAAATTATCTTCTTTAACCTTATGTAGGGTTTCTATAGCATATTTTGCTGCGCGACCATCTTTATAGACTTCATCTGCGACATCTGCATCTTCAAAGGCAGGACCTTTTACTCGTTTTACGCCTTCAGCTTTTAAACGTTCCAGTAATTGAATATTTTCTGTTTTTGCATACGTATTTGGTTCTTTTTCAAAGTACGTGGTCCATTGGTCTTTATCGTCTCTACCATGATGGAATACTTTTCCTATACTCACGGTTTTGTATCCATTTTCTTTAAACAATTGTGGCATTGAAACCACTTCTTTATGCACTTTGCGCAGTGGTGTGAAAATGCTGTAAATTCCTAAATTTTCTGGACGCAAACCTGTTAAGGTACTCATTCTAGAAGGTGCGCAAATGGCCTGTTGCACATAAGCTTTATTAAACATGACACCATCTGCGGCTAGCTCATCTATGTGCGGTGTTATCGCTGTTTCACTGCCGTAACAACCTAATTCTGCTCTTAAATCATCGACGTAAAAAATCAGCACGTTAGGTTTCTCAGTCTGACAGTAGGCCTTTGAAAAACAAAGAATAACACAAAATAATAATAGTAATTTTTTCATCTTAAAAAATTGATTTTAATTATTGAGGTGATTGTACTGTGCCGGTTCCTTCTTTCCAGCTCCACCAGTCAATGGCATTCCGTTTTTTATCAAAAACATAATTCCACTTCTTCATGTAATAATCTCGTGGTCTTACTGAATCTCCTATATGTTGCAATTGTTGCTGTAATTTGTGGTCTAGATCTTTCTGAATTTCTTGTAATTCTGTCTTACCGAGCAGGTTATTTTGTTGTAATGGATCGCTTATGTTATCATAAAACATAGTAGGACCATCAGGTGTGACCGCATAAGTATATTGTCTTGTTCTGATAGCTCTATATGGTGCGTCCTTAAAATTTGACCCAAAAGGTGCAACATTCATAATAAGCGCAGCTCTATCCACATTAGGATCTGGATTTTTTATCAATTCTGATAGATTCTCTCCTTCTATATCTTCGGGAATTTCAATATTTGCTAGGCCTAATAATGATGGTAGAATATCTGGAGTAGTTAATGGAGCATTTACCACTTTTCCTTTGTTTTGTCCTATACCAGGATAACGTATTAAAAACGGCACTCTTGCCGCTTCATCCCAGGCGAGTTGTTTAACAAAAGGTTTTACACCATGTGCTCCCATCATCTCACCATGGTCTGATGAAAAAACAACAATCGTATTTTCTGTTAATTCTAGTTCTTCAATTTTAGATAATAAGCTACCTATTGCCTCATCAGTAGCCGTTGCATGCGCATAATAACCTTGCAATTCTTTGCGGGCTCTTTCTTTAAATTCTTCTGAAATATTAGGATTCAAAGTCAAAGTTTCTGGCGGATACATGTTTTTATATTTCTTAGGCGCACTACCATGAGGATAATGAGGCGTGGCGATAGAAATGACTGCTATAAATGGATTTTCATCATTTGCGTGGTCTGTAAGATATTGATTTGCGTCGTTTACTATGGCAAATGGTGAATACTCTTCCCAGTGTTTTAATGCTGTATTATCATTATCGTAATAAGGCATTTTTGTATAGTTATGAGAACACTCTACAGCTTTCCAATATTCAAAACCTTGACGTCGTTCTTTAGGAATAAAATTTGTTCTTCCGTGTCCATCTAGGTGCCATTTTCCCCAATAAGCTGTGGAATAATCTTGTTCCTTAAACAACTCTGCCATGGTGACTTCTTCTTCAGGAAAATAGAGGTCATTTAAAAACATACCTGTTGTAGTCGGGAACTTTCCGGTAAGTAATGCCGCTCTATGCGGTGTACAAACTGGTGTTACTGAAACGGCATTTGTGAAATTTACAGATGACTGTGCCAGCTCATCTAAATGTGGCGTTTTTACATCTGGATTTCCTGCATAACCTAATGCAGATCCTCGCCATTGATCTGTAAGAATGTAAATAATATTTGGCTTTTTTGAACCTTCATTACTACTTACTTCTTGATTGCCATTATTTGGGTCGTTTTTACAACTAACTATTGAAAAAAGGCAAAATGCGATAATTATATTTCTATTTATCATTGTTTTATGGTCATCTACAATTAAAAATTTAAAGATGGATTCTTACTCCAAAGTTGTGTTTATTACGCTTTCGCGAAAGCGGCATAAATAATTACAATCAAGGCATTAATGTCTACGATATTTTTTTAATCATTTGCCGAAATATAATCCAGCAACATACTTTTAACATCACTTACCGTTCCTTGTTCCAGTCCGTTATTGACATTTGCTCCAGTGATCCAGTATAAAATCATACCAGCGTCAGAACAATCCCATTTTCCTTTTTGGAATTTAACCACATCATCAACCTCAGCCAGTTTACCAAAGGTCCACACTTGTTGAATTCTTGAGTCTTTATGATCTCTAGCCCAATTCCATTTTTCAATGGGTACTTTTAATTTAATATTCTGGTCTGGAATACGCACTTCTTCTACTCCAAAATCTAGTATCTGTTGCCACTCAAAAAAGTCACCAGCGTCATCATTTGCTGGATGATGAGTAATCACTTTTACAAATTGATGTTTTTCTTTTGATGAAGCTTGCAATGCAAATCCAATAATATCTGGTTCTCCAGCTTCTATGATCCACAATGGATCAGTAGCCGTAGAGGCGTTAATAGCCTTTGCTAAATCTTTTACAGTTTCATCCTTATTCCATTTTGCATCTAGAAACGTAAGAGATTCAAATCCTTCCCATCGTCTTGAGGTGACATCGCAAGCACTTTGCATTAAGTGATGGCGTTCTTTTTCTGCCTTTTCAGAAATTCTTTGATTTCTTATTAAATCACAACTATGCGAGTAATGGACTAATCGTTCCTCAAGACCAGAAGCTCTTAACAAAGCAATAGAAACAGCGGTCCCACCTAAATCATCAGGATCTGGTGAGTTACCATCTGCAACGATAGCAATACGACCTGATGGTGGATTAATGGCAGGAACAATGTTTTGAACCACTTCTATATTACTTTCAAATGGCGTTTTAATGACCTCTTTACCTTTACCTGCTGGTGTAAAAATGATACCTGACCATCGCGCTCTTGCCCATTCTTTACCATCTGCACTACCTATTCTAGCATGAACTGTAATTCTATCTCCCTTTTTAAGTTTTACATTTTCCCAAAGCGCATTGTTATGCTCACCTTCTTCAAAAAGATCTTTAGATAATGGTGGTTTGAAAGTGCCTAGTTTTTTACCGTTGATACGTATCGTAAATTCTGACTGTCCATCATTTTCACCAACAGCTACAAATACTAAATCATAGGTTCCATTTTTAAATGTAAAAGGAGTCGTAGTCTGTGCTTCTTTATGTTTGTTAGGATTTATACCTAGCCAGTAACCACCAGCGTGTTTATAAAATCCTGTATTTTTAATTGGAAAGTCATCAATGGGCAAGGTTTTATTACCCATCACAGAAGCCGCAATTTGTTTGTAATACGATTTCATAGGCCAAAGCGTCGTGACTTTTAAGCCTTCGTTTTTTGGTGTGAAATTGCTGTCTTTAGTAAGAATGAACTTATCAAACTCAAAACCATCTTCACGCATACTGAACTGTATATCGTGGATGCCTGATTTTTCAATATCTAAATAGATTTCTTTAGGTACGCCACAGTGCTCTTTTTTAGTGCGTTGCTTGCTTTCCCAGGTCCATTTATTCTTTCCTTTGCACCATTGCATACGTTGACCATGCGCTGGCCATTCTCCATTTAAACCTACGTGTATACCGTTATCTTCACTTCCTGTGCTAAAAGCACGTACCCAAACGTAGTATCTTCCTGGCTCATTAATTCTAACTTTATAATGTAGAATCCCTAATTCACCACCTTTATTAGAGAAATTTTCACCTTTAACAAAGGCATCAGAATGGGTGATCCGTGTATCTGGAAGTATTTCAATATAAGCGTTGTTACTAGCTTTTAAATGAGTTTGCTTAGAAGCACTAAGATCATCAGAAGAAATGGCTTCTTTTGATTTGACATACCATTGTCTGATCTCTGATTTGCTCTGCTTGTAGAAATATTCTGCTTCGACTGCAACAGCACCATTATTTTCTTGAAAAATTACCTGATCACTCACTAAAGGCATATTTGATAGTCCTTTTTGGGCATTTAATTGCACAACTGATAGTAGCAATAAAAAATATAGAATTCTCATTATCTCTGATTATCTAGTTTTGACTGAAAAGTATAAGTTCCAGGTTGTACTTCTAATTCAAATGTGGCATTTGACTTTTGTAGCAGTTTAACATCATTATGGCTAGTAAATATAGTGCCATCTACTAACAGATCTTTTTGGGTATTAGCTGGAATGACAACTATCGCAGATGTATTAGGTGGCACAACCACTTCTAAATTAAAACTATTATCTACAATCTCCCATGAAGAAGATACTGCACCAAAAGGAGTGTTTAATGACGCCGCAGCTGAATGGAGCGGTTGCCTTGGTTGTGGTGCGATTTTAATGACTTTATATCCAGGTTCTAAGGGCGCGATTCCCGCAATACGTTCATACATCCATTCACCTATAGCGCCATAAGCATAGTGATTTAGACTATTCATACTCATAGGATTGTAGCCTTCTGTTTTACTATAACTATTCCATCGTTCCCAGATCGTAGTAGCACCTTGATTAATAGAATAAAACCATGAAGGATAGGTTTCTTTAAACAGTAACTGATACACCATATCTACTTCACCCATATCATCTAAAACGCGTGACAACAATGGTGTTCCTAAAAAGCCCGTTCGTAAATGGTAGTCAGCCTCTTTTAGTTTACGTAATAAATTTGCCTGCGCATTTTCAATCTTAGATTCTGGTAATAAATCAAATGCTAAGGCTAATAAATAAGAGGTTTGAGTTTCTGTGACACCTTTCACTTTTCCTGTTTCGTCAAAAAATCGCTCATCAAATGCACTAGCAACTGTTTTGTAAAGCGCTTGGTATTTAGCCTGTTCTTCTGTTTTACCTAAAGCTGCTGCAGCTTGAGCAGTTAATTTAACCGAGTGTGCAAAAAATGCAGTGCCAATTAAATTTCTAGAGGTGTCTCCGGTATTCTTGCCACTTTCAGGATACGGTTGTAACCAGTCTGAAAAAGACATCATATTTGAAATATGGTTTTTTGATTTCTTCTGATGATAGGCTACCCATTGTTCCATCATCTCAAAATTATCTCCTAAAAACCCAACGTCTCCTGTGCGCATATAAATTTTCCAAGGAATGATGGTTCCAACATCGCCCCATCCAGAACTCGCAATTTTATTACCTCGTGAATCTGGCACTGTCCATGGAATCGCTCCATCTTCTAATTGCGCTTCGCGCACACTTTGTAACCAGCTTGCCCAGAATTTATAAACGTCTGCATTAAACATAGATGTAGGTCCAAATACCTGCGCATCACCTGTCCATCCTAAGCGTTCATTACGTTGTGGACAATCTGTAGGGATATCTAAAAAGTTACCACGTAAACCCCAAACAATATTGCTTTGTAATTGATTTAATTTATCATGCGATGATGTAAAGGAACCGTTATCCTCAAAATCTGAATATTGAACCATTCCGGTTACCCAATCATTTTTCGGTGTTTTTGAGGTATCAAAACCACTTAATTCCACAAATCTAAACCCATGAAATGTGAATTTTGGCATGTACTCTATGACACCATCTTTTGCAGCAACGTAATAGTCTGTTGAATGTGCACTTCTATAATTTTTAGTATAAAAAGTTCCATCTGGAGACAGCATTTCAGCAAATCTAATAGTAAGAGTATCTCCTTTTTTCATGGGTACTTTTACCAGAGGTACACCTACCATATTTTGTTCTAAGTCAAAAATGATCGCGCCGTCCTTTTGGGTAATCTCTTTTGGACTTAACACTATTTTATTTTTAACTGTGGTATGACGTTTAGGCTCTAGTGCTACATCCTTATCAAGATTTGAAACCTCTACATTAGTCCAATCTTTATCATCAAAATCAGCAATGGTCCAATCGGGCATTTCAAGATTAGCATCGTAAATTTCTCCATCGTAAATTTCGGCAAACTGTAGCGGTCCATTAATGGTTCCTTTCCAAGATTGATCTGAAAGAATGTATTCCTTACTTCCGTCTTCAAGTGTTATTTCTAGTTGCGCTAAGACTTTTGGTGAAATAGAATTATCCCATGGCGTTGTTCCCCATAGTAATCTTCCTGAATACCAACCAGAGGCTATTTCAACACCTATTGCATTTTGACCAGACTTAAATAGATCTGTCACATCATAGGTGAGCGTCTCAATTCTTTTATCATAAGTGGTAAATCCAGGAGACATTACGTCATCACTTACATTTTTACCATTAACAGATACATCAAAAACACCTTTAGCTGTGATGTACAATCTTGCTTCAACGATATCTTCAGATATTTCAAATTCTTTACGTAAATACTGTGGTTTGTGAATCAACACCTCTTCATTCCCACGAATACTGTCTTGCGCTGTATCAAGTCCAACCCATTTAGCTTTCCAGTCACTATTTTGTAATAATCCTAATTCAAAATGATTGATAGCACTCCAATCTGAAGCTTCACCATCTTGATTCCAATATTTTATCTGCCAGTATACTTTTTGGCGTGATTCTAATTCTTCTCCTGCATAATTAATCCATGTAGATTGATCTGACTCTTGCATCTTAGAATCCCATAAATCAGGATTATTTGGCAGAAGATCTTCACTAGATGCTACAACTATATGATATGCAGACTGACTTTTATTATTCTCGGAAACTGGTAACTTCCAAGAAAATGTAGGAGATGCATCATAAAAACCTACCGGGTTTGTAAAACCTTCAGAAATGGTTAAATCTTGTGGTTTTTGTAGCACAGTTTGTTGAACACAAGCAGTCACATTAAATAATATGAATACACTTAGAATCAGTATTACGTAATTACTAATTGAATTTTTGAACATTTAAATTAGATTCATTTGATAACTTCCAAACTATTGAAAAATCCGATTTTTAGCAAAAAGAACCATCCTGTACTGTCTAGATATAGTGTTTGAAGAGTCGGATGAAATCTGCGCAAATAAAAAGCTAGAAGTTTGACACACTCTGGCTTTTCACATTTAAACTTATATTAATTAGTTGATAACTAGTTTTGAATGAAAAACTCTTTGATTTTCATCAGTAACTCTAATTAAATAGATCCCAGAATTAAATCTACCTTTATTTAAAATGTCTATCCTATTTGAATTCATAGTCTTGTCATAAACTAATTTTCCTAGCATATTATATATCTGAATACGTGCACCGATCTCATCTTTCATGAGAATCGTGAACTCATCCTTTGCAGGGTTAGGAAAAACGCGAATATCACTAATTTCATTATCAACTTCTGGCGTACTCAATGTAGTCGATTCTACGATCCATTTAGATCTATCACCAGCATTATTAATGTGTTCAATTACTCCATTTACATTGTGGTATATATAGTTTGCACCATTTCTAGTTTCAAATTGATAGGTGTTATCAGTACTATTATAAATCACTGTAAACTGCTTATCAGAATCTTCTCTGGGCGCGCCAAATCCAGTATTGATGACATCATTAGGTGGATTACCGACAGCTCTTAAGATACCTCTGTCCGTCTTCTTACTTTCAATATTGTAGAAATTCCCTGCTTGAACAAATTCCCATTCTTTGTCTCCTGGAGCTACATTACTAGCGTTATCACTTTCTATTACATCTGCACCTACAGAATGTAAATACTTACCAGTTACAAAATTCTTTATGCGATAAATATCTCCAGTGAGATCATTAGGATCATCGATACGCCAGTTAATGGTTATCGGATTTGAAGATACCGTGGCATTAGAAATATTATAAGCAACCGCCTGAACATTATAAGCTGCTTCTACAGTTGCTGTCCAATCTATAGAATAAGGAGCAGTTGTATCTTGGCCCAATAGCGAACCATCAACCATAAACTCAACTCTTGAAATACTTCCATTATCATCAACTGCATCTGCAGAAATCTGAACCGTTAGTCCTATATCAAAAGTCTCACCATCAAAAGGAGCTGTCAATGACACTCTAAATGGATCTACAATAATATCCAAATCGATAATTTGAAGATATAACGGTCTAGCACTTCCTGTAGCGTTTTCCATGAGATAGTAATACAATTTGCCATCTTTTATATATACTTGTCCATGGCTAAAAGTTCTTCCAGTCGTTGCTTGATACACCGTAGTAAAACTGTTAGTACCACCTAGTGTTTTCTGGATTCTAACACGTCCTCCATTTAATCCTATTATAAACACATCACTTCCTGCTGTATAAATAGCTTCAGCTCCAGAAAAATTTTCAGAAGTTGTAAAACTTGTGGCACCAGCAGGTTTGTAAGTATGAAGGTTTTTAGTCACATTAAATTCATCATCTCTTACTCTGCTTATGATGTGTACATCACCATTATCTGTTACTGTCCAGTCAAAACCTTGTACAACATAAACTTGATTTGCTTGTGTGGTTTGCACATAATCGCCTGGCTCCATCACTTTTATAAAATCAGCATCGTATAATGGAAGAGAAAAGTTTTGTCCTTGATGATTTTTCCAGTTCATTGCACCACTTTGATCATCTGAGTAAGCATAGTAAACGCCATTCTGATAGAGATATTTATCATTGTTATTTCCAGATCGACGTTGAAAACCAATACGCATTTTACCGTCTACATATTTCATACTTCCATAAAGTCCCCAATTATAACTTACGTTTGGTTGATTTTGCGCATTTAACGCATTAAAATCTATGAAATTTGACCAAACACCTGTACTTGCGTCATATTTTGTAAACTTATACTTCCCATTATTATTTCCTCCTTCGCGGATATACATGAACAAATCGTCAGAATCATTAAGGAAAAACTTCGGATAGGTTAATCCGTCAAATTCACTTTGGCTTTCATTACCATTTAATCTTAAATGCTTGTAGCCACCGCTCGTATTTTGAACAAATTGACTTAAGGTAAATTGGGCATCTGGTACTGTTGCTACATTAGGCACAGAATAAGAATATCTAAAATAATCATTGGCTAAGCTTCCATTTGAAGGTTTTGTCGCACTATAAGCGTGCATGTCATAGATCAAATGTATGGTGCCATCTATAGGACTAATTCCTATAGCTATAGTATTATGCGATTCACCCAACCACCATTTATTCTGAAAACCAGTATGTGTGTGAGGGAATTGTATGGTTACCATAGAACCTGTAATTTTATTATACCTCGTTAATATGACATGTCTATTCGTTTTACCTCCATGATACCAGGTCATGAATACAAAATCGCCAAAAGTCTTAATGCAATCTCCATGTGCAGAAATACGATTTCCAAAAACATAATCATAAGTGGTAGTGCTACCATTATCAGGCGATGAATTGGGGACTTTTGCTCCATTAAAATGCAGACCAAAGTCTGTGATTTTAACCTCACTATCCAGTACTACCTGACCAAATAGCAATGGTGCAGCACACAAAATGATTAAAACGGCAAAAGTTTTAAAGAACTGATGTAAGCAAAGCATAAAGTTTTTCATAATTCTATAGTCCTTATTTTTATCGTGATACGACACAGTTGTATTCTATATAAATATTTTTATGGTATTATATTTTTTAATCCTTCCTTATTCCATGAAGAATACTTCCTCCATTGGTTTGGAAATCGGCGAATAATCTGGATTTACTTCCATAATATCAGCCATGAATCGCCACCACTTTTGGACAATTGGGTCATTAGATAAATCCTGAGAACCACCACTTCCAGATACTTTTTGAAATGCAAACAAGGTATTTGTTTCATCATCAAAAAATATGGAATACTCGCTGATGCCATTAGCTTTTAAGAGGTTTTTGAGTTCAGGCCATAGTTCATCGTGACGCTTTTTATAAGCTTCCTTCTGTCCTTCTTTAATTTTCATTTTAAATGCTAGTCGTTGCATCTGATCAAAATTTAAGATATAAAAAAATCCGCCTTTTTATTAAAAATGACGGATTTTAAATAAATCAAAAGATAATTAAAATTACTCCTTTACTATTTTTTGGCTAAAATCACTTACATTTTCACCTTGTAATTTCACAATATACATACCGTTGTTAAGTGTACTTAAATCCATAGAAAATTCAGCATCATTTTGTTCAACTTCCTTAGTTAAGACTTGCTTTCCTACTAAATCATAAATAACAACTTGTTCAACATCTCCGTTTAAACCACTCAAAGTAAAAATATCTTTCACTGGGTTATTGAAAGTTATAGAATTATTATCAAACTCATCATTGCTTAATACAGAATTTGTAGTGATTGTGATGTAGTCAAAATTAGGTCCGTTTACAACAACTCTTGATTGAATAACATAAGTACCTGCAACTAGATCAGTAGTCCCTTGTGTTGGAGATGTAAAATCCATAAACGTAAAAGAGTTACCAGTAGGCATTAAGTCCTCACTATCATCAAAACGATGTACCGTAGATAAATCTGTAACACTTCTTAAAAATAGTTGCTGTCTTTTCCCAGAACCTCCAGTAGCATATCTTAGGCTCATTGTATAATTTCCATCTTGAGCAATTTGTACCGTATACATTTGATATTCCTGTCCTTGACCATTGCTTATTGCAGTCACAGGAAGACCAGTTGAAGCATCAGTATAATCACTTATATCTACTTCTGTATTCACTCTATAAGCGCTAGTCCCAAGATTTGCAGATGATTTATCGTTATAAGTTCCTACTACTCCAGATGGAGGCGTTGTAGAATTATCATTATAGTTAGCACCATCATCAGTACCAGCAGCATCAGAACTATCAAAATTCTCACATTCTATGATGATAGAGTTGCCTGGGACAGTACTAGTAGCAGGCGCTGTACCACCAAAGGGAAATCCTAAGTATTGAGCACTTGACATGTGCAGTCCAAAAAATATAAGCCCTAATGAGCATAATGTATTAAGTAGAGATGTTTTCATAAGAATTAGTTTAAAATAATTGATTTGTTTCACACAATTTTAAAAAGATAAACGCTCATTCTTATCCTGTTCTATCCTGTATTTTATTTAGGATAAATTATTTAGGCTTTGAGTATGAATATTTCAATTTCAATTTTTTCTATTAAGCGTTCTTAATGAAAATTGCTTTGACTACTAGTTTTCACTATTCAAAATCTTGATTAATTAAAATCATGTCGTTTCATTACGCTTTCGCGAAAGCGTTAATAGGATTTCATCGATTTGCACAATTAACAGTTTGATCGATAACATATTTATTGCTCGTATTCTTCAAGTAAGAAACCTTTGTAAAATCATTTTCAGACATGGCAAACCTGAAATCAAAAAGCAATTTGACAACTACTATTCAAATCATATCAGTAAACGTATGTATGGTACCTGTGTCTATAGATTTCAATATTGAGCTATTTCAAATCTGATAACTAAATAACTTTAAGGTACTAATTGATTTGTTACTTTATCTTAGAAAAATAAAGAATCCATAACATTTCTATTTTCAATCAACTTTAAGCGTCACTTTCTTTAAATCCTCATCTATAGACGATGCTCCGACTAAAATGGTAAACGTACCAGGTTCTACAACTTTTTTCATCTCCTGATTTAAAATATTCAGTTCATCAAATCCTAGGTCAAAAGTGATCGTTCTTTTTTCACCAGGTTTTAAGGTAACACGTTCAAAACCTTTTAACATTTTAAGATATCGTCCTACAGAAGCATAATCGTCTCTCACATACATTTGTACCACTTCATCTCCTTCTCTTTCTCCAGTATTTGTAACATCTATAGAAACTGTAGTAGAGCCATCTACGTTAATGGTTGTATTCTCGAGCTTGGGCGTGCTGTATGCAAAGGTGGTATAGCTCATACCAAAACCAAATGGAAATAATGGTGATTTATCTGCATCTTTATAAAGTCCTTTTCCTGAACCTATAAAATCTGGACGCTCTAGATAAGTCACAGGAACCTGCCCCACATCACGAGGAAATGAAACGGTAAGTTTGCCTCCTGGATTAGTATCTCCAAAAATAGCATCTGCAATTGCATCACCAGAACGCATACCTAAATACCAGGTTTCTAATACAGATGGGATATTCTCTGCGATATAATTAATCGTCAACGGACGGCCATTTATTAACACCACAATTACGGGTTTTCCCGTTTTATGAATCGCTTCAACTAATTCATTTTGAACACCGTATAAATCCAGATCTGAACGGTCCACACCTTCTCCACCTGTCTTACGAGAACCTCCTACAACCAGCACGACAGCATCTGATTTTTTTGCAGCTGTTATAGCTTCTGAAAACCCTTCTTTAGAATCACTTAAGAGGTCACAACCTTGAGCATAATTTATTTTTACCTTGCCTTCTGTTTTACTCGTTAATCCTTCTAATACAGAAGTATAATATGGTGGTAATCCTGAATAACCACCTAGTAAAGAATAAGTTCCTTTTTTAGGCTGTTCCTCATGTGCGTTAGGACCTATGACCGCTAGTGATTTAATATTATTGATATCTAACGGTAGAAGATTATTATCATTTTTTAATAAGATCATGGCTTTCTTTGCCATTTCATAAGAGAATTCTTGATGTTCCTCTGTACTGGTATAAACCGTTTTAGTATCAATTTCTTTCGACTCTTCATCAAATAAACCTAATTTATATTTTGCAGTTAGAATACGAGATGCTGCTTTATCAATGTACTTTAATAAATTAGGATTCTGAGTAACTGTATCCTTCAACACTTTGGAATTATATGCTGCTAACTTCTCATTTTTACCGATGACTAAGTCCATATCGACACCTGCTTTTAAGCCTAAAATAGCTGACTCAGTTCTAGTTTCGGCAATGAAATGCATGGTTCCTAATCGAGCAATATCATTATTATCAGAAATAATAAAACCGTCAAAATCTAGCTCATCTCGTAAAACATCGTTTAGTAACCAGGTGTTCATATGATTTGGAATTCCGTTATAATCTTGATGTCCAGGCATAATAGAACCTACCTTTGCTTCTTTTATAGCCGCTTCAAAAGGTGGTAAATAAACTTCACGTAAACGACGCTCTGACATATCACTAAAACCACCATTGATTCCACGACGGTTCTCTGGATAGCCTATAAAATGCTTAGCCGTTGCAATAACATGATTCTCATCAAATCGCTCATCACCTATTCCTTGTAAACCTTCTATAAAAGCAACGCCCATTCTAGATACTAAATAAGGATCTTCTCCATAAGATTCTTCTACTCTACCATACCTTGGATCTCCAGAAATCACATCTAAATTAGGAGAATAACAATGCGTAACACCTAAAGCACGAGCCTCTATTGCTGTTTGGGAAGCCATTTTTTTAACGAGTTCAGGTTCCCAAGTAGATCCAGCAGCAATAGCCTGTGGATAAACTGTTGTATTACCATAGTAATCCAGTACAAGCCACATACCGTGTAATGCCTCAGCATACTTCATATACGGAATACCTAAGCGATCATTAGCTGGAGCATCTTGAGTCATTTCAGCGATCTTTTCATCTAATGTCATTTTGTTGATAAGGCTCTCTACTTTTTCAGCGATTTCCTTATCTTTCTCACTTATCCCTTGCTGATTACCCGACTCTGATTTACAGCCGTAACATGAGATTACAACGCATATGGCTAGCAATAATTTCTTCATTTTTCTCTTTTTAGTTTATTAGTCAAAATTTCGTAATCCTGGAACAATTTTAATATTTAAAAAAGCTTGATCTGTTGGCCATGTAAGAATTATTAATTTTTGAGTGTTGGAATCCCAAATGTAATTAGAGGGATCAAAATTACTTGGCGATTTGTAAGTTTCCAATCCTACATTTTTTAGCGGATTATAAAACATCACAATATCTGAATCTATAAGTATTGAAAACCCATCAGGATAGTGCCTATTGGCTCCAATAAAGATTTTAGATGCGCCTTTACTGTTATCTGTCTTTATTTTAAAGTCGAGTGTTCTTGTTGCATGATTAAAGAAAAAAGATTGTATGTCTCCAGCCATCGCTTGCGGAAATGGTCTAGATATTACGTCAGTGATGTATTTGCGCTCCACAGTAGCAGCATCAGTGCTATCACTAAAAATAGCCCATGTTGATGGACCACCAGGTAAAAAATTCTGCATCGATCTATTCCCAAGAAACCAAGCTTTAATGGAACCTACACCCATACGATCAAAAACCTCAGCGGTTCTAATGTACAACTCACGATATTTTAATTGTCCTAATTTACCATCGATCAATGTATCTGTTCTTGCAAATGTTGGAAAGCCCCATTCACCTATTAAAATAGGTACCTTCAACATGTCAGATTCTTTATCAAACCGATTCATATTGCGCTTTATGAAGTCAATATCGTTTTGATATATGTGCGGTGCAAAAATGATGTTTTTCCTATTTATCGGTGTTTTTATTTCTGAATACTGATTGTTGTCTATTTTCTCACCTTTATTCATAAAGATAGATTGAAACAAAATCATTTTTTCAGCATTAATTTTTTGACTTTCGTCAATAATGTTTTGATACAACGGAATAAGATATTTGTTAGTTAAGTCCTCATACGAAATATCCATCGTTAATTTTCTGGGTTCATTAACTACATCGTATCCAAAAACAGCATCGTTATCTGAAAATCGATTCCAAATTACCTTCCATGCATCGATATACGTATTGTATTCTCCTTTTTTATTGAGCCAAAATTCTTCCCAAATAAACTCATCCACACCATAAACCGTCATTTTAAAAACGGTTTTAATCCCATGAACTCTACCAAGATCAACAAGCGTGTCTAATTTTTTAAGATAATCTAGTTCTAGTTGACCTCCCGGAAAGTAACTTAGTTTACCTAATTCTAAGCGGATTACTTGCATATTAGCACCCATTCTGACCATTCTGGCATAGTCATCATTATTAAAAAAAACTTCGCCTTTATGATCGTTTGTATTAACTACAAAACCTCTAGGAATGATATGGCGTCCTACGTCATCTCTTAAACCATGTTTAATTTGAGCTGATGATCCTATAAAAATGCAAAACAACAATACAGTTAGTAAAAAAGGTTTCATTGAATAAGTATTATAAATCCAAAGCAATATAAATGATGTCAATTTCATTATTACCCTGCACTATATGGTACTGACTTACCACAGGTGATAAGCATTCAAAGTATAAAATCACAATATCAGTATAACCAATCAGTATTGTTCAGGATAGATCATATTAGTACAGCGATTATATTTGATAAAAAGTAAAAATTATGAGAAAATTAAAATATAATACTACTAGAGTAATTTTAATGATTGCTTTTATAAGTCTCTCAGCATGTTCTTCAGAAGATGCAATGATCGAGGAAGAACAAGTTATTCCTGATCCAGACCCAGTAGCTCAGACTGATGAAGACACAGGACCTGTAGTTGATTGTACTAACCAAGGTACTAACCCCACTAGAGACACTGATATACCTAACCCAAGAAACATCGGTGATATTGACGACAGAAGTTGCTATGCCAACTATTCTGAAAGTTCTATACTCGGGAAGTTTTGGGGTATCTATAATATTACAGATGGTTCCAATCATATGGACGCACCAAACACATTACAGCCTAGGATAGAACGTTCCTTGAGCAGGTCACAAGCTACTGGTGCTGGAAGTTATGCTAGATTTAGAGGAGTTTTAAGAATTTTAGAAGTTGGAGACACGGGAACTTTTAGTAGTTCTGGGAGCTACTTTATGCAGGCTAAAGGCAAACACACAGGTGGTGGTGGGTCGCCGGATCCTGCGATCTGTTTATATAGAGCACATCCTGTATATGGTGACGACGGTAATGGAAACCAAGTACAAGTATCTTTCGATATATGGCGAGAGCAAATCAATTTTAGAGGAGGTTCAGGTTCTGCTGGAAGAACTGAAGTTTTTCTTAAAAATGTATTAAAAAACGAACAGATAGACATTGAGTTAGAAGTTGGGTTTAGAGATGACCCTAACAATCCTGGTCAAACATTGCACTATGCAGATGCAAAAATTGGCGGTGAGGAATTTAACTGGAATATCCCTGAACCAGAAAGAGGAATAGAATCAGGTATTAGATATGGTGCCTACCGTGTTAAAGGTGGTAGAGCTCAGTTTAGATGGGCTAATACTAGCTATACAAAAGATGAGGTAAACTAATTTATGAGAAAGTGCAAATAAAAAAAGGTTGGGGATAATCCAACCTTTTTTTATTTATTAAATACTACTAGAAACCTAATCATTAATTTGTTTAAGGTATTCAATTTCATATTTCCCTGAACCCAAAATCACAGCTCCATATATAATTTCCATTGTATTTTGCTTTTTAAAATTTTTAAGCGATTCTTCATTTATTTTTAATGATTCAAATTCTGAATCTGTTAAATCAACTTTTGCTTTGGTGTTAAATGGAACATAAAGGTTCATAGTTAAAAGACCATTGTTAACTTTCCAATCATTTTTTATCGCACCATACGGTGTAGGAACAGAAACTGTTGTACTGCTTATTTCACTTGGAAATTCGGGATTAACAGTAAACATTTTATATCCGGGCTGAGACTCCGAAGTGGTAATACCTCCTAAAGATTCATAAAAATAAGCTGCAAATCCACTATGCATCGGATGATTTAATGAATTGGTTGGACCTTCCATATCTTCCCATATAAACTGGCGTTCTGGCCAAGTTGTGAAACCTGAGTTCATCACATAAGTCTGACTAGGAAAATCTGGTGTGGTTAGTATTTGATAAGCTAAATCTGCCTTTCCGTATTTGGATAAAACGGTATAGATATATCTGTTACCATGGATTCCGGTGGAATGATGCACACCTTTTACTTCAATAATATCGTGAACCAAACCATTGACAACCGTTTCAATTTTATCTTCTGGCACCATATTAAATTGTAAAGCTTGGACAGTAGCTGTCTGACTTTGATACCACTGGTGATTTGTATTAGGAATATTAACTAAAAACTCCTTGTTAAACGCCTTTTTCAAAGCCTCTTTCTCCTGTTTCATTTTTACTTCATAAACTCCATCATTATTCATTCTTGCAAAACGTTCCATAATTCCTAAAACATCATAGAAATAGGCGTTAGCAGAAATGATAGGATCGCATTCCATAGCACTCGGGTTTTTTCTTCTATCCCAAAGTGGTGGGCACCAGTCACCCATACCATCTTGCATAATCCCATTGTCATCTTTGAAATTCAAGTAAAAATCAGTTAAGTTTTTCATATCGCTATAGTACTCTTTAACAATCGCATCATCACCATAATGTAAATAATTATACCATGGTAAATACATGGTTGCCACGCCCCAGTCTATTTTAGCATAAGTGGACGTTCGTTTTCCAGGTGCGATCATCGTAGGTACTTGAAAATTAGTTTCTGGATTATTATGCCCTTTAGTCGCTCGCATTTGTGTACGGATATCTTCCATATACTTTTTATAGAAATCGTACATGTCATAATTATATAAAGCATATTCACAAAAAGCGTGCGCATCACCTAACCAACCGCATTTTTCGCGATGCGGACAGTCTTCTGGAATCCCGTGTAAATTATCTACTATCGTCCATTTACTGATCGTATGCATTTTGTTGAATAAGGCATCAGATGATGTAAAACTTCCTGTTTCTTCTACATCAGTAGCTACTAATACTGCCTTAATCATATCTACATTTGGTTTTCTAGAAACACCTTTAATTTTTGCATATCTAAATCCGTGGTAACTGAATTTTGGTTCCCAAGATTCTATGCCATCTCCTTTACAGATGTATTTGTAAATCTGTGGCATTCCATTAGCACCACCACCTGTAGAACCTTTAAAAATATCTTCTCCATTGGTTAACAAAGCTTCCGTAGTAACGATTTCAATCAACTGGTTTTTCTTTTCTTGCACATTGATTTTCACCCAACCTGCAATGTTTTGCCCAAAATCTACAATCCAATCACCATCAGCACCTTTAAAAACCTTTTTTGGTTCTAGTTCCTTTAGTTTTTTTATTGGTGGTATTTGTTGTGCACTTATGGTTTTTAATTTTGGGGATGTTACCATTGTATTTCCCCAAGAGCTATCATCATAACCTACGCTAGACCAATCACCTAATTCGAAATTGGCATCGTAAGTATCACCTCCATAAATATTATTGAACACAATGGGACCTGTCGCTTCTTTCCAGGTTTCATCAGTATAAAAATCAGCTTCAGAGTCGTCTTCATAGATTAACTTCACTAATAGTTTAACCGTAGGTGGACCATAAGCTAAATCTTTGTCTGATTCTGGATCGCGTTTCCAAGAAATATTTTGTCCGTAAAACCCATTACCTAAAATAATTCCGATTGCATTCTTTCCTGTTTTTAGTTCTTCGGTAATATCATAATTTACGTAATACGCCTGTTTATCATAATTTGATGGTGCTGGGTCTAACACATGATCGCCTACTTTTTCACCATTTAAATAAAATTCATAATATCCCAATCCACAGATATAGGCTTGAGCATTTTTAATTTTCTTAGTTATATCAATTTCATTTCTAAAGTAACTTGCCGCAAAACCATCAACAGCTAGTGGTTCTTTCATCCGTCCTGTTTTGTAATCTCTGAAACGATGCGTCGATGTTCTAGTATCCTTATTTAAAGTAATCCATTTAGAATCTCCCCAATTAGTTTTATTCAATATTCCCATTTCAAATTTCTGGATTTGGGACCAATTAGAAGCAACGCCTTCATTATCTGAAATCTTTACTTTCCAGAAGTAATTATGCAAGGCTTGAAGATCTTCCCCTTGATATTTTACAAAGGTTGATTGGTCACTTTCTACCTTTTTAGAATTCCATACATCGGCATCATTCTCATTTAATTTATCTTCAGAGGTTGCTACCAGAATATGATACGATGATTGTGATTTATTATAACCATCAGCTTCAACTATCCATGAAAATAATGGCTGTTTACTTTCAACAGTTGATGGATTCTCTTTAAAGTTGACTAATAATTTTTGAAAAATCAGCGTGTTATTTTCTTCATTGTTTTTATCGCATGAAATACATAAAGCAAGTAATAAAAATAAGATAGCTTGTTTTGTCATTTTAAAAATTGTTTTCAAAGGTATTTGTATTAAAAATTTCAAGCTCTTTAATTGATGGTGGTTGTTTAGCATCCACAATAAAAATTCTGAATTTTGAAGCTACAATCGCATCAAATTGATGGGTTTTATTGGCACCACAAGAACTTCCTGACTGTATATCTTTCCATTCTGAATTATCCCAATATTGAAGTTTGTAAGAGGTTATGTTATTTTCAAATTCATCAATAATCACTTGATTAAAGGTTTGCGGTTTCACCCATTCTACTTCTAGGTATTGATCTGCAGTTTCGGTAGCTAGCCAGCGTGTTTCCTCGTCGTCGTCATTAACTCTAAACGCCTCAAAAACGGGTAGTTTTTCAGATTGAATAAACATAGACGACGCATTTACTCGTCCTAATTTCGCCAAATTCTTTAAATCATTTAAAGGCTCTGGAAATTGTATTACCGGTAATTCGTCTACTTTAAAATCATAGATTCCTGATGACACGTTAAAAATCACATAATTGCCTACCGCTTTGTTTTTTTCTGTTCCTATAAACTTGATATATTCCGCTTTCGCGAAAGCGTCAACAGGATTACCACTTTCCTGTATAACATCCTTACTCGTAGCCGGAAGATATATTTGAGCGCTTGTATTTGCAGGGATTTCAATATGAAATGTAGCGGTATTATCTTCTTTTTTCCAGTTCACGACTATGTTTCCATACATAGATTCATATTCGGTATTTGCAAAGGTTAAATCTCCCACAGGTGCAGGTTTAATAATCATATGTTGCATTCCTAAATGTTCAGAGTTTGGTCGAATGCCACCAAAACCTTTTATGAAATAGCCTCCAATTCCGGTATAACAGGTGTGTATTTGACTATTACCTACCGCTGACCAACGTTCCGGCCAAACGGTTTTGCCTTGCTCTAAAAAGTAACCATAGCTTGGGTGATGCTTGTCTCTTAACAACTCATAAATTAAATCCATGCGTTCACCTGATTCTGTGAAATATCGTGTGTACAAGGCTTGCCCAGAACTACCTGTATCGTAATATGGAAATTTATACAACACATTATCAACTAGGTTTGCAGTTACTTTTTCCTTCTCAGATTCAGGTGTCACACCAGAGACTAATGCAAAGGCTTGATCTACCTGATAGCCTTTTATGTATTTGCCAGTTTCTGAATTGTAAGACAATTTATGAGTCGCTTCTCGCTGAACTTTTAAACGATCTTTAAATGTTTTAGCATCGTCTGTTTTACCTAAAGTTTCTGAAATATGCATAGCATTTTCTAGCATGAACGCATACAGACAATTATTAAAATGAACTGCTTCTGGCGAGTTACTGCTGGTCCAGAAATTACCACGAGGTGTGCACCAATCGCCTAATCCTGGGAATTCTCTTAAGCCTTGTGTTCCTGCTTTTATGGCACCTCCTGTTTCATAATTTGAATTTTCGAGCAACCATGTCATCCATTTCTGCATGGATTCATAATTGTCCTCCAACACCTTTTTATCACCTAACATTCTATAGGTTTCCCAAACGGTTAATGGATTATTTGCTTTCCACATTAAGAATGGACGGTCTTCTTCGTTAATGACAGCTCGTGTTCTACCATCAGGAAATTGTGCATCTCTGGTAAATTGTAGATATTGATCCATATAGGCACCACTCTCAAAATTAGGTAAGGCATCACCATACATTGCAGCTACTGTAACTTCTCCCCAACCTCGGCGTTCTCGATGTGGACAATCGACCAAAATACCATCCATAGTATTGGCTAAATAAGTATTTAGATTGATTTGATAAATTTGATTCAATTGCTCACTTGAAGATTCGAATTTGCTGATTTGCTCTCTATCATTGGTAATAACGTAGCCCTTTGCATCTTCTAGTTTAGGCTCATATTTTAAACCGTGAACTGTAATCCATCGCCCACCAGCAACATTAAATCGATTTTGGAATTTTCCCTTTCCTGATTTCCCAAAGATGTACTTACTCTTTTGATTCCAATTAGACCTCACTTCTGTTCTATCTGTAATTTCAAATAGAATAGAATCGCCTTCAATGCCATTATACAAGTCCATTTCAAAAAATCCGGTGTAGTTTTCGCCCATATCAATGCGATAGGTACCATCATGATTTTTATCTACTGCTATGGCTTTAAGCTCCTTAAATTTTACCTGAGGTTCTACCATTTGAGCGCTTAACTGAGCCGTGATAGGCTTATATAACGCACGTACTTCTCTATTTTTTCTGCTATTCAATGCAAAACTAATATTATTGCCTTCAGGAATTTGAGCGTTTAAAATCTCATGATTGTAAACACTTGCATTCATCCAGTTGCTATCATCATATGCTACTGTATTCCAATCGTCCTCTCGGTTTCTATCGTCGATGGTTTCACCACCAAAACGTAAGATATCCCAATCGCCATAATATTCAGTATGGCTTTTTTTAGTTTTCCAAGTGGTGTCAGATTTTAAGGTAATTTGCTTGCCTCCTGCTACAATTTCGGCTTGTGCTTTAAATACAAAAGGGATATTTCTGTATTCACTAATACGTCTCCAACGTGACCATCCTGCAGCATGCCAAATCGCTATGACATTATCTCCTTCTTTTAATTGGTCAGAAATATCGTAGGTTAAATAGGCTATCCTTTTTTTCATGTAGGTTGACACTGGATTCATCACATTCTGAGTGATTTTTTCTCCATTCACATACAATTCGTGATACCCAAAAGACCCTACAAATACAAATGCCGATTCAGCATCATCTGAAAGTGTTACATTTTTTCGGTACCAATTGTGGTCCGTTTTTTTCTGGTCGGACTTTAGAATCCAGTCGCCTTTCCAATCCGATTGTTGTAATAAACCCATTGAGAATTTGCCGTAATCACTCCAGTTTGAAACGACACCATCCTTGTCCCAAATCTTTACTTTCCAGAAATACTGTTTTGCAGATTCTAGTACTGTGCCTCGATAGGTATTATTTACAGATTGATTGGATTCTACCTTACCAGAATCCCAAACATCGCCTGTATTATCATTTAACAGCTCTAAACTACTCGCTACTAATATTTGATAAGCAGTTTGTTTTTGTCCTCTGGTTTGATGGTATTCTGTGAGTTTCCAACTTAATCTAGGTGCAGTATTATCTATACCTAATGGGTTAGTACGGTATTCACATTTAAGGTCTGATATTGAGACTTTTGAATTTGAACTGCAGCTTGTTAGGCATATTACCACCGTAAGCAGTAGTAGTTTGAATAACTTCATATAGATATGTTGATTTACTTGATTGGCTTTTGGCTACATAAAACATCAACTTACTGATACAGAAATTTCTAAAACTTCATTTGTTTCCTTATCAAAGTATGCTTCAATAGGAATAGCTTCCACACCTGGCACCATATTAAAGGTTCTACTTCCAGCCATTTCTTTTATTTTTAAAGGGACATTAGCTTTAATCGTCACTACAGCTTCTGGTTTCTGAATTGTGATTTCTGAATCGGAAACGTGAGTAACGACTTCGTTATTTGGCGAGACTATAGGCAATACAAAAGCCGTTTGCGCTGTAATATCTTGTTTTGTAGTTACTTTAATTTCTGTTTTATCTACAGCACATTTGTAAGTGATATCAAAAGCAGATGCTGTTCCTTCTACTTCTTTTCTATTCACATTTTTCAGTTTTACATCTGCTATTATTTTAATAATATCACCTGTATCTTCTGAAGCTACCGTTGCTGGTAAATCATATAAATTAGTGTACCACACATCGTCTTTAAACACCTCAACACGTGGTGTTAAACAGATATCTTTATTAGGTTGTACTTGTTGATTGTTTTTTTCTACTAGCGCATATTCTGCCATGCTTGCTGCACATAGCAATCCTACTTTATCATGATATAAAACGCCTAAAGCACCACCAGATGCCTGACGATAATCTTCCTTATAATGATACTCTGCATCATAAGCACTCACGGTTCCTCTCCAATCTCCTCTAGCAAATAAGAACACATCTAAATCTTTAAAATGTGTAACACCATCTGCTGTAGCTCTTGGTAGACTAGTATTTGCATTTATTTCTGGTAAATGATCCCAATGGTCTAATAATGCCGCTAATGGTTTTGCATGTGTAAAGGTATGATGCACACATGGTGGAATTCCTGCTTCTATAAAACCAAGACCGCCATGGATTAATCCATCTGCAGTGCAACGTTGTAATAGTTCGGTATTTTTTACTGCTGCCGTTCCAAATGCAGGATTGATGTGCGCCATCATCCCAAAGGCTGGCTGGCTACCATCACAGGTTCTGCTTCCCCAATAGCTCCACTTGTACATTCTATTTCCCCAACTATTATCCCATGCGCCATCTGGCAACATAAATTCTAAGTGACTATTTAGAGATTTGGTTAAGATTTCTAATAGCTCTTCATCCTTCTCTTTGAGCGCATACATCACTAAACTATTCAGCGTCTCTTCTACATTATATCCTAAATCAACACCGTGCAGTCCTTTTTCACTTAATTTGCTCGAGCTTTTTTTACATTCTCCAAAAAGTAAGCCTTCATTAGGTGTAAAATAGTCTTTTACTTGAGAAGCTAGTGTTTTACTCTTGACTTTAAAATCAGTTCTATTTAACACATCACCTATTAAGTTTAATCCATAAACCGCTGTTCCTGGATAATTAATGTTAGTAAAGTCTATGGTAAAGGTGTCGTAAATATACTGACCTGCTTTATCCAGACGATTAGTCCAAGCCGTGCGCGTGTCTTCATCTAAAACGTGTCCATGATAATGCAATGCTTCTGCTAGAGCGATAGCTCCAAAAATGGTAATCCCTTTCCAAGATTTTGGGTTACGTATTACCGTCCACGCGCCATTTTCTTGAGAGACATTATTTTCTGCCCAGGTCATTACTAATTTAGCACCTTCTATATACTTTTTATCACCTGTTTTATCTGCCATGTATAAAAACGGATATACGGCATCCATACAACGTCCGTGGATATGAGAACACGACGGACAACCTAATGCACCATGCACCTCTAAATTAGAAGGATCATTAATCTGTACGTTTAACATTCCATCACTCCAGCGCTTCAACAAACCTGTGATTAAATTTTTAAATTCTAAAGAATGCTCAGGATGGCTCGTACAAGAATGTAATAATCCTGAAATAGGAAGTGATAAGCCTACGCCTGCTATTGCAGAAAATTTTATAAAGTTTCGTCTTTTCATGTGTGTTTCATTAAGCAATATTCAAGTTAAGATTAGCATTCAAAACACCCATCCTGTTTTGTCCTGTGGTTATGAGTCTAAGCAAAAGAAAAGCTTAGAGACGTTAAAGACTATAAGGTCTGTTGTTTATTACGCTTTCGCGAAAGCGTAATACAAAGAAGCCACAAGTCCAGCACAATCATGGTTCTTTCACTCGCGGAAATTATAAAAAACAAAAGTCAAACAAATTAATGTTTGACTTTAAGTTTTACGAAATTTTAGAAATCTCTAATTTACAATGAGCTTGGTTTGATAAACCTTGTTATCATTTGCGGTGACACTAATGATATACATACCTGAATCAAAGTTATCCATGTTATCTATGTGGATACTTGACTCATTTGTCTTTTGTTCGTATACCAACATTCCTAAAAGGTTGAAAATTTGAACTTTCTCAGCACTAATATTATCTAAGGATATTGTAAAGCCATCAACCGTAGGGTTAGGATACACACCTACAGAAGCAATTTGCTGACTATCAACACTTAAAGTAGTGGATTCAAGATTCCATTTACTTCTATCATCTATATTAGCTGAATGTGTTATCATATTATTGGTATCATGATATAAAAACCTACCCAGATTACGTGTTTCAAAACTAACAGTTCCATCATTATTATCAATAACAGTCCATACTTTATCTGTATCTGTATTTGGCGGTGAAAAATTTGTACTTACTAATCCTGGATTTGACGATCCACCAGTAAATCTTATTATTCCTCTAACTTGACTATCGATATTGACATAGCTAGAGCCAGATCCAGCTGAGATTATCTCCCATTCTTTATCTGAACCAGTTCCTGACGTACTTGCGATAATGCTTGAACCTGATGATGTTAAATATTCTCCAGTCTCTACATTTTTTATCCTGTAAATATCTGCTGCAGGGATAGTACTATTATCTACAACTTCTACTTTCTGATAAGTCGTATTTGCCCATCTCATTTGTGCTCTTCCTCCTTTTACACGGTAAACCCCATATCTGATACCAGATTCTCTTCCTCGTTCTGGTTCCGGAATATTCCAATTAAATACTTGACCACCTATGATAGCATCAGAATAGTGTATTTTTAAATTAGGATCATTAGGATCTTGTCTAAATCCTACTTCTAATTCTATATCAATTATTTCATCTTTTAAAACATTTCTAAGAAAGACCTCGGTTCTTCCAGCTGCTCCGGATCCACCTCTAAAATTGATCTGTTCCCTCCAAATATCAAATGATACCTGTACTTGATTACCATTAGCGTCAGGTCCATAAACTGGTCTTGCTAAATACAAACAGATCGCCGGATCATTTGATCCACCACCGCCCGTGTGCTTACCTTTGGCCTGCATCAGATAACTTCCAGTACTACCGAAAGTACCGGTATTACCAACTTCAAGAATTCTCAATGTCCCAGTGAATCGCGCATAACTTCCCACACCAGTTTCTTGAGACCTTGATAATGATCGCTCTATTCTAGGTTGTAATGTGTTAGGTGCATCCCAATGATTAGAATTAAAGGTTATGTTATATGCTCCCCAAGTTTCTCCATAAACACTAGTTTCATAATAATCTGCATAACAGGTTCTATCATCAACAGTACCCACATTATCAGGATTGGCTATATCTACATCTCTAGTCGTATTATTTTGAAAAACACCTGAGCTAGGACAAGCTATACTAGAATTTGTATCCTCATCAGGCGCTGTTTGAGCCATCATTGACACTGTAAATAGCATCAATGCAAACAATGGTAAATAATTCAATAATTTTTTTTTCATGTGTCCTGAATATAAAGATCCTTTAATTAAAGATTTAAAGATGAATAAATCTTTAAAAAACACCATCCTGAACTATGCTGATTTTAACGGAAATACACTATAATTTGTCTAATTGATTGAATAACATTATCTCATTTTTAGAATTTCACTTCCAGCTAACAAAAAAGCTCCAGTTCCAAAATTCTGATAACTATCCTTAGAAGCTGGCTCTGGAAAAGCACCTATGTTTTGTACCCAACCTACACGACCATCATCATGCTGACAATTAGCCATAGCTTTCCACGCTTTCTTAACGGCAGGTGTATATTTTTTATCTATTAAACCTTTATTAATTCCCCAAGCCAAAGCAAAAGTATGGAAAGCACTACCACTAACCTCACCGTGATCGTAAGATTCTGGACTTAACAAACTTGTTCTCCATAAACCATCTTCTGGTTGAATTTCTAATATTCTACTAGCCATTTCTTTATACAAGTTCACGTAGAAATCTCTATGCTTGTAGTCTTCTGGCATATCCTCTAGCAATAATGCTAAACCGCCGATTACCCATCCATTTCCTCTAGACCAAAATACTTTTTCACCATTTGGTTCTTTTTTGTCTTCATCATCACCGTCCCAAACAAATCTTGAATCTCTTGCAAATAACTTTTCTTCTTTATCATACAATCTGTTATAGGTTTCCATATAATATTTGTGCATTTCGTCTAGATACTCAGGTTGCTCTGACTGTTTTGCATACAAATTAATTACAGGTGGTGCCATAAATAAAGCATCACACCACCACCATAAAATGGTTTTGTCTTCTTTACTTCTATTAGTTCCTGCTTTCCAAGCATTATCCTCATACAAATGTGTATCTAAAAACTTTTTCGTAGGCTCTAAATCTGAAAAATTCCTTCGTTTTTCGTTTTCAGCTACATACAAATAGCTATATGAAATAGCGACATCATCAGCATGATACAAACGTGTGTATGGTTGCCAATTATTAGCCACTGCTTGATTTTTTAACGCAGCCATATACATCATGTTTTTAGTCGTATGATGTGCTCTTGCAACACCTGTATAGTATGCACCATTAGTCCAGTCTGTAGGATGTATAGCAAAAATAGGGTGTGCTTCTTGCCACTCTAGTGCTTTTATCATAGAAGTTTTTATATAATCTTCATTAAAAACATCCTTCTCCTCTAATGGTGTTTTTTCAGTATCAGTACAACTATAAAGGCTTAATAAAGTAACCAGTAATAAGATTGATTTATTCATTGTAAATCTATTTTTTTAATTTGAATGTGGTTTCCAAATAATCTTGAGAAGAAGTCCCCAATTTAACGGTGTAATCTCCGGCTTCTAACACTTTCTTCATAGAAATCCCTGTGAACTCTAACATTTTAGGAGTGATGGTAAATGTGACTGTTTTGCTTTCGCCAGCATCTAATTCTATTTTTTCAAAGCCTTTAAGTTCTTTATCTGGTCTAGTAACAGAACCTATCTCATCTTTAATATACATTTGAACTACTTCTTTAGCTTTTATGTTACCATTGTTAGTTACTTTAACGCTCACCGTAAGCTCTGTTTCTCGAGTTATTTCTCCACTAGAAATTGAGATATTAGAATATTCAAAATCGCCATAGCTTAAACCATGACCAAAAGGATACAATGGTCCTTTTCCTAAGAATAAATATTCTTTTTTATAATTAATCTCTTTCATGCTATAGTGATAAGGCAACTGACCTATGGATCTTGGAATAGTCACTGGAGATTTACCTGAAGGAGACACATCACCAAAAATAATCTTAGCTGTAGATTCATCTCCAAATTCACTTAAATCCCAAGTATCTAGGATCGCATCTGCTTCTGAAGCTATGGTATTAATAGACAGTGTTCTTCTATGTTTTAAGACTACAATTACTGGTTTGCCTAACGTTTTGATTTTTTCTACCAGCTCATTTTGTGGACCAACTGGATCAATCGTAGCTCTATCTCCTAAGGTACTATTACTAAAATATGCTTCCTTAGCGGTAAACTTGTCACCTCCAAGAAACAAAACAATTACATCAGCAGATTTTGCTGTGTTTACTAATTTAGCAATCGCCTTTGGGTCTCTTTCTAACAATTCTGGCGCACCACCTTTTTCATTAGTTAACTGAAAACCTTTTTCTGCAACAAACTTAATATTCGGACCTGAAACTGACTCAAACATCTCTTTCGTATTCTCCTTCAATAAAGGTCCTAAAAGTGCTACTTTAGTTGATTTTTCCTTGCTTAAAGGCAAGGTTTTATTTTCATTTTTTAATAAAATAATAGATTCTAAATCCGACTCTTTTGCCAGTTCCAATGATGCAGCAGATCGAACACCTTTTTTAGTTTCTTCAATATCGATATATGGATTATCAAATAATCCTAAAATGAATTTTGTTCTTAATACACGACGTACTGAACGGTCGATTAACTCTTCTAAATCCGGATTATTCTTTACCATTTCTGGTAAATATGAATAAGAATCCTCTGCATATAAATCGATATCAATTCCAGCTTCTAGACCCATTTGAGCTGCGGCTTCTGGACTTTCAGCTACTTTCATAAAATAAAATAATCGTGCAATATCATTAGAATCAGATACTACATAACCTTCAAATCCCCATTGATCGCGAAGCACACCGGTTAATAATTCTGGATTACCATGACTCGCAACACCATTTAAATCTCCATGTGAAGCCATAATTCCCAACGTATTAGCTTCCTTTACAGCGGCCTCAAACGGCGGATAAATTTCATCGATAAGTGTTCTTTCAGAGATCTCGATCGCAGCAAAGTTAGAGCCACCTAGCACTTGTCCATATCCTGCAAAATGTTTTGCAACCGCACCGATATGCGTTCCTTTTCCCAGTCCTTCATAATCACCTTGCACACCTTTAATTGCACTAACTACCATTTGTGTTGTCAGATAAGTATCTTCACCAAACGCTTCACTCATTCTACCAAATCGAGGATCACGTACAATATCTGCCTCTGGCGAGTGACACATGTGCATACCTCTCAATCGTGCTTCTCTACCTACTACATCCCACTGACGTTGCACTAATTCTGGGTTAAATGATGCTGCAGATGTCATAGGACGGCCAAATTTGGTACAACCTTCTGCATCTACACCATTGTAAGATTCCGTCACAAACAATGCTGGAATGCCCCATCGATTATTCTCGATAATATATTTTTGAAGTTCGTTATTTAATTTTGCAGCTGCAACAGGATCAATATGCTCGCCTGGATTTTTAATTCCTGCAATTCCTAGTTTTAGTTTTTCAATAACTTTTTTAGAAAGTTTCAAATTGCCGTTTTCATCTGGTTTAGTACCGATATTGGCATGAAAAATTCTCATTTGTGCTACTTTCTCTTCAATAGATAATTTTGAAAGTAATGCTTCTACTCGTTCATCAATTGATAAAGAACCATCTTTATAATCATTAGAGCTAGATTGTTGAGTATTACATGACACTACGATTAAAAGTGCTGCTAAAAAAATTAATTTCTTCATTGGTCTTTACTTTTATGATAAGTTTATCTCATTCATGCACTGCATTGAAATATAAATACGAGCCATTAATCTTCTTAATATCACTATTGAATTCCAGAAGAAATTTTTCCTTAAAGATCATATTTAAGTTAAAACGTGGTGTATACAAACAGATAGATGTTTTTTGCTTAAAAGGAATTTATTTTAAGTTGAATAACGTGCTTTCCAGGAGCTAGTCTAATGTAATCAAAAGCAGACGGCACTTTCTCCCCATTATGAATTAAGTCCTTTCCATCTAAATCATTTAATGAGAACTCAGCCACCATATTACCAGGTATTTCGATTTCATAAGTTTGTAATCTTTTACCGTTATAGGTATATTTTGCTTTGATAGTACCTCTTACAGTAGGTACTTCTATCTCGCTATTTTTTAATATACTCATTTGAGGTTTAATGGTAGCAACACCAAATCCTGCGGTTTGAGGTTTAATTCCCCATAAGCCTCTAGGGATTACATTAGCTGGTGCAGCGCCCCATGCATGATTCCAATCTAAATTAACTTTATACTCATAATCCCAAGCCTCTAAACTAATTGTTGAGCCTACACGGATCATATTGTACCAACTTCTTTTAGCTTTACTAGCCAGCAATTCTAGTGCATAATCTTCTTCTCCTGCATTGTACAAGCCATCCATTAAAAATTGTGCCCCATAAACGCTACATGCCATTCCTCTGGATTTCACAAATTCTACTACAGATTCATAGTGTTCTTCTGGAACAAGTCCAAATGCTAGAGGCATCATATTTGCGTGTAGAGAGGCATGATCTGTACCTATTCCATCTACATAAATACCACGTTCTTTGTCAAACATTTGTTCATTAACTGCCTTTTTTGCCTTTGCTGCTCTATATTCAAAATCTAAAGCTTCTTCTGTCTTACCTAGTATGGTTGCAAACTCAGTCATAATTTTCATATTCTCATAAAAGAATGAATTAATAACCGTGCTATATGGTCTAAATACAAAACCATCACGTTCACCTTTAGTTTTACTTCCTGCAAAATTCTTGGACGGCCAGTCTACAATATCTGTTAATGGCTTTTTATAACCAGGCTTAAAACCTAGTTTATACATAAATTCTTCAGTAACCTTGGTAGAGGTAATTAAGCCATCTTCATTAGAAAGTTCATACAGCGTTTTATGCTTTAACCGCTCATAATAACGCTCAATTAACTCTGTATTTCCTGTATACATGTAATCTGCATAAATCAAAAGCGCAACGTGCTGTTGCCATTCTGTAGGCCATGTAGGATGCTCCATAAAATACTCAATGGTGCGTCTAGCCATCGCAAACTCTCTGTCGGTGGTATAGTGGCTTAATTGATTTAGATAAGCGTCTGCTTCATAGGGAATACGCTCTCTATCTCCATCTACATACAATCCATTAAAAGTTGTTGCTTTAATAGAGTATTTAGAAAAATCCCATACTTGATTTAGAATATCATTATTACTTTTAAAACTACTTGCATGATCATCCCAAAAACTGGTATGTCTTAACTGTTCAAAATCTGCTGCTTTTAAAGCTCCTTTTGCTCCTTCAACTTCAGCATATCTAAAAGGTTGTAGCACTGGAAATCCTTCTGGTAAAGGAATCGCTTTACTAGGTCCTTTCATACGTTTGTCTGGAACTGGATTAATTTCGATTTGGTATTTCGTTTTCCCAGGCTTTACATCTATCGTAATTTGTTGATAGCGTATATTACTTTTTGCAGGTGGAGTTCTATTTACATTCCCATTATCATCTACCATTTCTCCTATTCTAAAGGTAAGCGTGTGAGGATCTTGAGCTACATAATTAAAATCTATCGTTGCAAATGCTGCCTTACCAAAATCCATAAAGTAAAAATCACCTCTGTTTTCAAAAAGTACTGGCTTTACTCTATCAACCTCATATTTATTTTCTGTTGAAATGATATAATCATCTGGTTTTCCGGTAGTAAACTTTTGTGCTTCAGAATAATCAACTAAACGATTTTCTTGTTCCCAGATTCTAACTTTCCAGTAATATGTTTTCCCTATTTGTAAAGGGTTTCCAGCATATTCCAC
Source organism: Nonlabens ulvanivorans (assembly GCF_000732625.1). Classification (GTDB taxonomy): domain Bacteria; phylum Bacteroidota; class Bacteroidia; order Flavobacteriales; family Flavobacteriaceae; genus Nonlabens; species Nonlabens ulvanivorans. Next base: position 22,835 of record NZ_JPJI01000012.1, on the reverse strand, counting down.
ATCTGTAGATTTTGCAGAGGCTACTCGCCCACTATCCCATACATCGCCATTATTATTATCAATATCAGTTTTATTTGAAGCCACTAATATCTGGTAAGCTCCTTGAAACTTAGAACCTAATGGAACAGTCCACCCAAACTCTGGCTTAAGATCAAAAATTTTTACATCTGAAGCTGGTTCTCTTATTAACTCTACTGTTAGATCCGTTGGCGCTGCTCTATACTCGTTACTGTTTTTCTTTATTAATTCGTCTAGTTTCTTACGAAGTTTATCTGCAACAGCTTTGTATTTTTTCTTTCCTATTAAATTTTTAGTTTCTTTAGGGTCTTTCTTTAAATTGTAAAGTTCCTCAATGGATTTGTCGTTTACATATCTAAAAAACTTCCATTCTTCTGTACGTACACCTTCACTAGGAGCAATATTTTCAAAATCCCAAATATGCTCAATAAGTACAGTATCTCTAGCAATGGTATTGGTTTCCTGTTGCACGATAGGTAATAAACTTTTCCCTTGCCATGACTCTGGTGCTCTTAATCCTGCTAAATCAACAATAGTCTGAGGAACATCTATATTGAGAACCATTTCATTTATATCCTGATGCTTATCTACTCTTGGATCAAAAACAATTAATGGTACACGTATAGAGTTATCATACATTAACCATTTACCTGCCATCTGACGTTCTCCTAGGAAATAACCGTTATCTCCCATAACGATGATAACCGTATTCTTATCTAGACCATTAGCCTTAAGTTTTTCTCTAATTTTTTTAATTTCTAAGTCTACACCAGAAATCATTCTATAATATCCTTTTACACTGTGCTGATATTTCTCTGGAGTATCGTATCTCCATGTCCATCGCAATCTATTAAAGCCTTTTTTTACAATTTCTGGTTGCGCATCAAAATATTTATCATCATCTAACTCTGGATCAGGCATTTTTGTACTCGCTAACATATCGTCCATTTCAGACTGCCAGAAGTACTGATCCTCTGCAGGATCATGAGCATGTGGCGCACTAAAACTTAATGATAAACAGAACGGTTTATCATTAGAAGCATTATTATCGATAAAATCTAAGGCTTTCTGTCCGGTGTAACGTGTTAAATGCACCGTGTCGTTGTCTATGGTTTTATAATAATATCCTCTTCTATCCTTGAACCTATTATTTCTATCATAGGATTCGTATTCATCAAATTGCTTATCTAGATCGTTATAACGCACTCCATATTTACCATAAAACCCAGTGTAATACCCATTATCCTTTAACAATCTAGGATATGAGTTCTCCATGTATTCTTCTCGTACATTACCCGTTTGAAAATTAAAATTGTGCGCTCGCTCGTGTAAACCTGTTAAAATACTAGCTCTACTTGCAGCACAAATAGGTGTAGTAACTATAGCTGTTTTAAAATAAGTCCCAGCTTGTGCTAAACCATCCATTTCTGGAGTTTCAACATATTTATTACCAGCATAACCTATAGCGTCAAAACGCTGGTCATCAGTAAGTATAAAAATAATATTAGGCTTTTCTCCAACGGTATCATCTTGTGCTATTGCAGTATGTGACACATAAAACAAACAAAATATTACTAGGAAATAAAACGGTTTACACATATGTCAGAGGAATTAATTATTAGATAAACTTAAACAAGAACTGCCAAAACTCTTAATTAATAAAAATAAAAATATATGTCACAAGCTCTATCCTGTTCTATCCTGAGGATTACTTCTATAAAAACACAAAAATCTGAGATGAAAGCAGTTAAAAATATGGCATAAGAATAAAACTCAATATCAAAATTGAAGGGAACATTTTTAGAATCTGAAATTAAATCGTTTCCATGTTAGATGTAAGCTCCTAGTAACATTAAATATTATATAATTTTCTACATCCAAAATACAGATCTTCCTAATGTTTTATTTTTTAAAAGTTCATTTTGAAAGACAATTTAGTATTTATAATGCTTTCGCGAAAGCGGAGAATTTACCATCAGTGAGTATCGCAAATTACTAGTAAATTGTGGAGTTCTTCATTTGTGATATTATAACACCAATTGGAAGATTATGATTATCAAGAATAGAGATATTCACAAAAAAATCCCTTCACTACATCATGTGTAGTAAAAGGATTTTATCCTAATCATCGTATTGGCTAAATCTTAATCCATCATTAATAAGGCTGATTTCTTACTGGATCAGCTATAATATGACCTAAACCATTATTGAAAACATAATTGTGATTTCTGACATTTTCTGTCCAACCACCTGTTCTTGCTGATGCTGGCATAGGTGAACCACTACCATTAATCTGTACGTCCCAATCATCATCTCTTTTGTACGAGATGGTTCCGTCAACGCCAGGAATCAAAGTCTGGAATGTATACCAAGCCTGAGTTACAGCTAGGGTGGGAACTTGGTCAACATAATCCATTGTAATGTGATAATTTAACAAGGTTCTTAGTTTTTCTAACTCTTCAGGTGTATCAACTCTTTCCATAACTTCATCTGGAGTTAAAAGTACTGTCACTTCATTACCATCTGCATCTAGAACAGGATTTCCAGCATTATCTAAAACGGTTTCACGTGTTGCTGCACTACCAGTAACAATTTGTATAACATCTCCATTTCCTACAAAAGCATTATTATTAAGAAGTAAATATGTTCTTAACGTATCTGCTGTTTGATTGAATTCATCTACCATTCCCGCTTTTCTTATTGCCGCCTCCATATAATTGAAGTGCTCAGGATTGTAGTTATCATCTTCAGTCACTGGAGTGGTAAATTGCTGAAGAAATTCATATGCTGTAATTTCTCCAAATGGCTCTTCAAAGACAGCACTGCTTTGGAAATCATAATTGTCTTGTAATTCCAATTCGCATGAACTAAAAAGTATAGTAGCGAAAAGTAGAACTGTAATCTTAATTTTAACAACTGTTTTCATTTTTTACTTTTTTTAATAACCTGAATTTTGATTTAATTGTGGATTCTCAATAAGGTGCTCAAAAAAGATAGGCCACTTTAGTCGATCTTGAGTTAACGGCACGGTCACACCTCTAGCTTGAAGAATAGGTGTCATTGTTTGAATAGCTTTATCATTCCTTAATAAATCCCACCATCTTTTTGCTTCACCGTATAATTCTAACTGACGTTCTACTAAAATATAATCCAATCTTTCATCTGGTGTTGCTCCAAACTCCGCCAGTGTCACTTGAGGTAATTGTCTAGCAGTTCTAAGTTGATTAATAATCCCTAAGGGTGTAGCAGCATCAGTTGGATTTAATTCATGCTCAATTTCAGCTAATAATAATAGCATATCAGCATAACGATATACAACCACGTCAGTGATATCTTCATTTGATGGAAAAACAGAATCTCCCCATTTACCAGTTTTGGCTTGACCAATCGAGATTGAACCTAATCCATCATAACCACCTTGACGTGAATAAAAATATCTCCAATCTCCATAATTAAATCTTTGCACCTCAACTGTACCGCCCATACCATCTGGTTCAATTACGGTTCTTGTTAGAGCTGGGTCTGTAGATGGATATTTTGTTTCCCAATCTACAGAATCAGTTGGGAATCTGTTGATCCATTTATTTTCAATTTCCTCAGACATCAAAAATTGTGGAACTCCACCACGGAATAGTTGAGCAATTGCAGATCTATTAAGATTTCCTGATCCGGCTTCTTCATCTACACTGTACCTGATGGACATTATTAATTCTGAACCTTCTTGAATTTTTCCGTCCAAGGCGTCATCAGTAGCTGCATCTCCATTACTATTAAAGAAAAGTTCTCTCCATTCTAACGGTGTAGTCACTAAACTGTGACTTCCTAAATTCATTAAATTTTGAATTGCAATTTTCGCATTCGGGTAATCACCAGCGTAAACATAAACCTCAGCTTGTAATGCATAAATACTAGATTTAGAAAATCTAAAATCGTCTGAAGGTATTTGCATCAAATCTTGAGCTAGTATCATATCTGGGATTATCACATCGTTCAGAATGGTGGCAGCATTAGTGGCTGGTTTTGCCGTTTCTGATATTACCTCAACAGGCTCAATAAACAATGGAACATCACCCCACACACGAATCGCATCAAAATAACATTTAGCACGCATGGCTAATGCTTCAGCTAATAAGTTTTCATCAAAACTAGGGACATCTGGAGCATTTTTAATAACATTATTTGCACGACTAATTGTTCGGTAAAGATCTTGCCAGCGCGCTGCGCTATTACCTTCCGTGATTGCATTATCTGCTATCTCTTGGTTATTAGCGTTCACGTTACTTGAAGGAGCATGATTATCTGCTCTAAATTCTCCCCAAAAAAAGTATTGATCCCTATAAAAGGATTGCATTCCATCATACCCAGAGATTACCGCTGCTAATAAATCATCATTATTGGCATAAAAATTATTTTCTCCAATTTCACTGATAGGGTCTTCGTCCACTAAGTCTTCACATGAGGCAAAAAGGAATAAGATAATTCCTGTATATGCAAAAGTTTTAAACAGTTTCATTTTATTTAATTTTAACATAATGTTCATCTTTTATAAGTTAACCCTTAATCCCAATATAACTTCTCTATCATTAGGATATCTTAAATCATCCAATCCAGGTGTTAACGCACTACCTCTATTTCCAAGTTCAGGATTATAGCCGTTGTAATTAGTCCAAGTTAATACATTATTAATAGCTAAATTAACTGAAGCCCCTTGAACAAAAGGTAATTTAGATAATAACTTTTCATTGAATTTATATTCGAAACGTATGTAACGCCACTTAATAAAGCTTCCGTCAGTAACAAAGAAACTATTAGGTCTCAATCTATTTTGAGGAACCCTATCAAGTCTAGGATAGACAGTATCGTCTCCAGGTTGAGTCCACGCACCATAAATACGCTCTGGGCCTGGACTTTCTGAACCAGCAGCAAAGTCATTTCTCAATTCATCCCACCTACTATAGATATCAACATTTAATGTATAGTCAAAAAGCACACTTACCGTAAAGTTTTTATACCTGAAATCATTAGAGAAACCTCCATAAGTGGTACCTAAACCATTTCCTAGTATTTTCCTATCATCTGCGGTTATTAAAAAATCTCCATTAATGTCGTTCCAAATAATATCTCCTCCTTGAAGAGTTCTACCTGATAATCTAATCTGATTAACATTACCGGTGTAAAGCTCACCATTTAAAGTATAATTTTCAAAATTACCGTCCTGATCAAAATTTGGTGTTAATCTCGTACCGTTGTCAGCATAAGCATTAGATTCATCATATTGATAAACTCCCAGATTATCATAACCAAAAATACTACCGATTGATTCACCTTCTCTTATAACATAACTAGAATTAGGACCAGCAAAAAACTCAGTTCCGTTTGCTAAACTTGTCACTTTATTTTGTAAGTATCCTATATTGAAATTACTAGTCCAAGTAAAATCTTCTGTATCGATGATATCACCTGTAATATTAAAATCGACACCACGATTATCTACGGCTCCAGCATTCCTAATTATTCCTGTAAACCCTGATTCTTCTGGCAATGGTGTTGTAGCCAATAGATCCGTAGTGGTTTTTTGCCAAAAATCTAAATTAAGCTGAAGTCTATTTTTAAAAAGCCCTAAATCAACACCTAAATTTATAGACTCTGTTTGTTCCCATGATAATTCAGGGTTACCAAGTCTAGTAGGTGCAATTCCAGATATTCCAGCATATGCAGATCCAGGCTCAAGAACACCTGTAAACAAATAGTTACCTATTCTTTCGTTACCTACAATACCCCAACTAGCTTTGAACAGTAAGTTATTTACTACTCTGCTATCTTCGAGAAACTTTTCTTTACTGGCTCTCCACCCAAGTGTAGCTGATGGAAAATAACCGAACTTATTCTGTGCTCCAAATCTTGACGAACCGTCACGTCTAATAGTTGCGCCTAGAAGATACTTATTCTTATAATCATAATTAAAACCACCAAATAAGGAATATAGATTATGTCTTTGATTAGAATTATTATCACCTGTAATTGTTCCCGGATTAGCATTATTCAACGTTTCAATGTACCCATTAGCAAACTCTCTAGATCTAAAATCAGTATTTTCAATGACATATCTTTGAAATTGCATACCAGCAAATGCTCCGAAACTATGATCGTTCCATTTGTTATTATAATTCATAAAGTTTTCCTGCTGAATATCGTAAGTTAAATCTTGACGTACACGACCTTGATCAAATCCAGTTTCAAACCTGTTAGCTATTAACCTAGTATCAAAATCATCGCGCTTTCTATATCTAAAATTGATTCCCAAGGTAGATTTAAAGGTTAGCTTTGGAAGGATTTCATATTGCGCGTAATTAAAAGTTTGTATCCTCCAATCTCTATCATCCCTCTTCTGAAGGTTTGCGAAGGCAAGTGGGTTTTTACGACCACCGATGGTGGGTGTAAAGCTCCCATCAGGATTTCTCAAAGGTAGATAAGGTAATCTTTCAACTAAATGGGTGAAAATACCACCCTCAGTTAGTCCTTCTTTATCTTGATGCGTGATCGTATTTCTAGTACCAAATTTAAATTTCTTGGTAGGTGAAAAATCTAGCCTTAATTGCGTATTGATTCTTTTAAATCCACTATTAATTACAATTCCATCTTCTCTTAAAAATCCAGTATTCCAATAATATTTAACTTTTTCAGTTCCACCGCTAAACGCGACATTTGTTTGACTTCTAACAGCTGTTCTAGTAAGTAAGTCCTGTAAATCAAAATCATTTCTTCTAAGTAAACTTAGACTATCCCTTTCTAATCTTGTTAAGTTGTCTGGATTTCCAGATCTTAATCTTTCTAGGAGAAAACGTTCCTCAGTATTTACCACGCGTAAATCACCTACAAGACTATTAAAACCAGTAATATTTGTAACATCAATTCGTGTTTTACCGGTTTTCCCACCTTTGGTAGTGATTATAACTACACCATTAGCCGCTTTAGAACCATAAATAGCAGCAGTAGCTCCATCTTTTAAAACTTCTAAAGATGCAATATCTCCAGGATCTAAATTATCAATATTATCAAGTTGCTGACCATCTACAACGTAAAGCGGTGAGGTACCACTACCAAATGTAGAAACCCCTCTTACACGAATATCGAAACCCTGACCGGGACCATTGTTATTTAAAATTTGTACACCTGCTACTCTACCTTGAACAGCATCAAAAGCCTGGACAGGTGTAGCCTTTTCAATTTCTTTGGCTTTAACCGTTGACACTGCACCTAGAACTTTCTCTCTATCCACAGCCTGATATCCTATGATAACGACAGTATCAAGACTTTCGAGTTCTTCAACTAATGTAATATTTATTGAAGTTTCCAATCCTACTAATATTTCTTTAGTTTCATATCCTACGAATGAAAATATTAAAACAGGCTCTCCAGAAGACACCATGTTTATGGAATAATTCCCATCAATATCAGTAGTCGTACCTACACTAGTACCTTTTTGAAAAACATTTACGGCAAGAAGTGGCTCTCCATCCTCACCAATAATTTTACCAGTAATCGTGTTTTGTGCATGTAGAGCTGTAGTGAAACTGGAAAACATTATTGCCATAAACAATGAGAGCATCGATAAAGGCAACCGTACTTTAAAAATTTGTTTCATCTGTAGTTTAATTTTAGTTAAATTAGAGTTGTTAAGAAAAATTGATAAATCAAGATCAATCATACATTAAATAATTCTTAACAATTTTATAAATAATATCAGGTAACGGTATCCTGTACTATACTGCCACTACCACGTTTTCGTAAGATACCTACAGCATCATATAGTTGCTATATAGATAGCACTTCACCCCTTTATTCAATAGGCACAGGTAATCGAAGAAGTATATGCTAAATTCTAAATTCAATTAAATAAAAAATCAAAACTAAATGTAATTACACTTTTAGCCATTCTTTTTATCCCATAGTAACCCCATATCTTCCAATGTGATGCCTTTAGTTTCCGGAACCAATTTCCAGATAAAAATCATGGCTAACAATGACATAATCCCATAAATCCAGTATGCAAAGCCATGATTGAATTGTTCGGTTAAGTATGTATTATCATCCATCATTGGGAAGGTTAATGACACCAAGTAATTAGATATCCATTGTGCTGCGACCGCTATAGCCATCGCTTTACCTCTAATTTTATTAGGAAATATTTCTGAAAGCATCACCCAAGTTATAGGTCCCCAACTCATGGCAAAACTCGCTACATACAACATCATACATGCGAGTGCTACATAGCCGGTTGCGCCACCATAAAAAACAAACCCTAACAAGAACATCGCTACAGCCATACCTAGAGCACCGATTATCATTAATGGCCTCCTTCCATATTTATCTACTGTTCTAATCGCTATTATTGTAAAAAGGAAGTTCACAACACCAACTACAATTGTAAGTAATAAAGCCCCATCTGTATTTGGGTCTATTTTCTTGAAAATTTCTGGTGCATAGTATAAGACGACATTAATACCCACAAATTGTTGTAAAATTGAAAGCGTAACACCAATAAGAATCACGAACCATCCAAAAGACAAGAGTTTCCCAGAGGTTTGAACTACCGAGCCTTTTATTTCTTCTAATATAATGTTTCCTTCTTTTTCTCCATTCACTTTTACAAGAACATCAAGAGCTTCATCCTGTTTATTCCTCAAGATTAAAGATCGTGGTGTGTCTGGCACAACAAATAAAAGCCCTAAAAACAAACCAGCTGGTATAACTTCTGAAGCAAACATCCATCTCCATCCAACCTCGTTCAACCATCCATCAGAACCTCCACCTTTAGAGATAAAATAGTTCACAAAATAAACAACCATAAAACCTCCTACAATAGCTAATTGGTTAAAAGACACCAACTTCCCTCTGCTTTTTGCCGGAGCAATTTCTGCGATATATAGTGGTGATAGCATGGAGGCTAAACCAACGCCAATACCTCCTAAAATTCTATATACTATAAAGATGGTTGAAAACGTATGATCTAATTCCCCAATAGGTTTAATGAACATTTCGGGCATTGCTGAACCGAGAGCAGAAATCAAGAATAGAATTGCAGCTAATATGAGACCTTTTTTTCTTCCTAGCTTTTTACTTACAAGACCACCAAAAAAACCACCAATTATACAGCCAATTAGTGCACTGGAAACTAAAAAGCCTTTAAATGCATTTGCCTCATTTTCTGATAGGCCCTTAGGAATTACAAAGAAGCTCTCTAAAGAACCTACTGTTCCCGAGATCACTCCTGTATCATACCCAAATAACAAACCACCCAAAGTTGCTACTAATGTAAGTTTTAAAAGGTATCCTGATTTTGCAGATGTTGCCATGGTTAGTTAAATTAATTAGTAAGCGTTTAGATATGTTGATTAATAATATTTTCAAATAGTTCTTGCTTACCACTTTTAAGCTGAAGTTCACCATTTTCCTGTGCAATCTTGTATAAATCCTGTAATGCTAATTTGCCATTTTCAAAATCTTTCCCTTTACCTGAATCGAATGAAGCATAGCGCTCTTTTCTTAGTTTTTCATAAGGTGAAGATGTGATGATTTTATCTGCTGTGAGTAAGGCTCTAGCAAATGTATCTGCTCCACCTATGTGTGCATGGAACACATCTTCTATATCAGTTGAATTTCTTCTAATTTTTGCATCAAAATTTATTCCTCCACCTTGCAAGCCTCCAGCCTTAAGAAATAGCAACATAGCTTCTGTTGTCTCTTGTATATTGTTAGGAAATTGATCTGTGTCCCAGCCGTTTTGGTAATCTCCTCTATTAGCATCTATGCTTCCCAACATTCCTGCTTTAGCTGCTACGGCTAATTCATGCTGCATGGTATGTTGTGCCAGCGTAGCATGGTTCACCTCAATATTCATTTTGAAATCTTTATCTAGACCATATTCTTTTAAAAAGCCTATTGCTGTTGCACAATCAAAATCATACTGATGTTTCATAGGTTCCATAGGTTTAGGCTCTATAAAGAACGTTCCCTTAAAACCTTGAGAACGTGCGTAATCTCTTGCCATTGCTAGGAATTGTCCCATGTGATCTAATTCACGTCCCATGTCTGTATTTAACAAAGACATGTAACCTTCTCTTCCTCCCCAAAAAACGTAATTTTCTCCATCTAATTTAATGGTAGCGTCTAAGGCTAATTTAATCTGTCCACCTGCTCTTGCAACCACATCAAAATCTGGATTTGTAGATGCGCCATTCATATATCGAGGATTAGAAAAACAGTTTGCCGTTCCCCAAAGTAATTTGATACCCGACTGAGCTTGTTTCTCTTTTATATAATCTGTAATGGTAGCTAATCTTTCTTCAGACTCTGCAAATGTTGCGCCTTCCTGAATTAAATCATAATCGTGAAAACAGAAATAATCAAATCCCATTTTACTAATGAATTCAAAAGCAGCATCTGCTTTATCTTTTGCGGCTTGTACAGGATCTGACGATTGATCCCAAGCAAAATTTTGTGTGCCAGGACCAAACGGATCACTACCTTGACCACAGAATGTATGCCAGTAGGCTATGGCAAATTTAAAATGCTCGCGCATGGTTTTACCTGCAATAACTTGCTCTGGATTATAGTATTTAAAAGCCAAAGGATTATCTGAGGTTTTACCTTCATACTTAATTTGATCTATATCTTTGTAGTATTCTCTATTTCCTATTATCGCCATTATAAGTTTATTTAATTTTGTTTTTTATATAATCGTATTTTTATGATAACACTGCATTTGCGTTAGGGATTGCAGTGAAAATCCTTTTTACAAGGAACGAATAAAAAGATTGAAACGGAAAGCCCGACCTTTTAGGTAACGCTCAAAAACTATTTATTCAAAGTTAATTTCAATTCTTTTTTCCAATTTTTATATGCATCTTCATAAGGTATCTTATCTATTAGTGGTTTAAATGTCATTACAAAATCATTATTCATAATCACTTTACCGAACGCTTCAAAGTCACCTTTGTGCAAATGCGCTGCACGAGCTGCACCAATAGCACCTGTGGTATTGTAAATTTCAATATCCTGACCTATTAAAGTAGCTACAGTTTTTGTAAATATTTCTGAACGGAATAAGTTGTCGTTACCAGCACGGATAACACTAGGTTCTATACCATCTGATTTCAGAATTTCCATACCATATACAAAAGAGAATGCAATACCTTCTAAAGCAGCTCTACAGAGATGTCCTTTATGATGGTTATTTAAATTTATGTTTACTATATGGGTTCCTATGCTTTTATTATTAAGCATACGTTCTGCACCATTTCCAAAGGGAATAATACATAAACCGTCTGAGCCTACAGGAATTTGCGAAGACAAGTTATTCATTTCTTCATAAGAATCAACTGATAGGTTATTTAATAACCATCGATATTGAATTCCTGCTCCATTAATATTTAATAATTTACCTATTGTTTTATTTCCGGCTGAATAATTAACATGTGCAAAATTATTGACTCGCGTGCTTTCTTTTCCAGATAAACTTTTTGTAACCGCGTAAAAGACGCCAGATGTTCCACCTGTGGCAGCAACTTCTCCTGGATTAAATACATTTAAAGAAAGTGCATTATTAGGTTGATCACCAGCTCTATATAAGATAGGTGTTCCTGCTGCCAGTCCGCTTTCTGCTTCTCCTTTTTCATCTACTAAAGATTGAACGCCAAATGTTTCAACAATTTCAGGAACTAGTTCTTTATTGAAACCATAATATTCTAATAGAAAATCGGCTATACTATTGTTTTTAAAATCCCAAAAGATACCTTCTGATAATCCAGAAATAGCTGTGTTTATGGTATTTGAAAACCTATAGGCTATATAATCGCCAGGCAACATGAATTTATATGTTTTCTCATAAATATCTGGCTCATTTTCCTGTACCCATTTTAATTTAGATGCAGTGAAGTTTGCTGGAGAGTTTAATAGATGAGATGAACATTTCTCATTGCCAATTTCATCAAAGGCTTTATTTCCTATATCAACAGCTCTACTATCACACCAAATGATGCTTTTGCGTAATGGGTTACCTGCTTTATCGATTAAAACAAGGCCATGCATCTGATAAGATATGCCGATACCTTTTATTTGCGTCCTATTGATGTTGTGTTCTTTTTTAAGTCGTTTAATTGCTGTACAGATATGTTGCCACCAATCATTCGGGTTTTGTTCTGCCCAACCATTTTTTTGAGCATACATACCCATTTCTTCTTTTGGTTCTTGTACAACTCCTAAACTCTTTCCTGATTCAACTTCTACTAAAGCCGCTTTTATGGATGAACTCCCTATATCTAATCCTAAGTAATAATTCATTTATCGACTAACCCTTAATATTATTTTAATTGTTTCTCTTTTTAGCAACTACAGTATACATTCTGCTCTCATCTGGTGCATCGTCATCACTATTACCTGCCATAACAATACTCTCACCTTTAACTGATTTTCTATAAAAAATAGACATCTTTACTTTTCCCACAGTGATATCATCTCCAGTATCCTTAAAATCCTCTAAAAGAAATTCTGGTCGTGGCACTGTGTCATCGTGAAACACATAAATATCCATATTTGCGCCTGCTATGAATTGTAATAAATCGCGCGCCCAATACCTGTTATCCGAATTTGGTGTTCTAATATATTCTGCACCTCTCAAATACTTTGGCACAACAGTATAGTTCTCCTCCATATCGGTATATGCCTTTTTTCCCCAATGCATATTGGTACGAAGCATAGCTTTACCATCACCAGTATAACTAAACTTTGTAAACAACTTACTTTTATTCGTTTTACCTGGAATGTACTCAGGAATTTCAGGTGTATGCACAGGCATAGGCTCTTCAGTCAATACATCTTCAAATACCTGAGGTAAAACCGTTGTTAATCCGTTTTTAATTTCTACAGGATTAGAAGTTAACTCTATACTAGCGGAAGGCAAGCCCTTTTGAGTAGCGATAATTGAAACGGTTCCTGCTTCTAAAATCGAACGCACTGCAACTCGATTGATACCTGCTTCAATATCTAAATACAGGTTATTTGTTGAATGCTCTTTACCACTATTATAGCCACCACGCCAAATTGCTGGCCCTGAAATAGTAAAATCTACACGTCCTGTGGCTAATGGACATCTTCTACCTTTGGCATCAACCACTTCGACATCAATAAGTGCAATATCAGAACCATCAGCTTGCCAACCTTTTGGACCTGTAATTGGTGTTAATTTTAAAGCCACAGGTTGTCCTGCTGTTGACTTAGTTTGAGTAACTTTAACCTCGTTATTGATAATACCTTCTGCCTTAATTTCTCCGGCTGTCCAATCAACACTTTTAAATGTATAGAGGTATCCACTTTCTGGTGTTTTATTTTCAGATATCAATTTATCGTTGATGTATAATTTTACACTAGCTGTGTTTGAAACCACGAATATGTCTTTTTTGGTACCTTCTTTATAATTCCAGTGACCAACAATATGGACCTGTGGTTCTGGTCTCCACATGGCTTTAGTAGTATAAAACGCCTCTTTAGGCAAACGTACAGCATCCACTTCTCCACTTGCTCGTGTCGCTTCGGTTTGACCACGACCACCATGAGTTCCATCCGAAAAAACCCAATTAGCTCCACCAACATGATAGGCTTTTTTCCCCATTTTATCCCACCAATGCTCTACTTGCCGAACTGCATACTGTTCTGAAGTAATCTTATACGTGTTTTTTTGAATATTTGGATGGCTAAAGAAATTATCATCTGGTGAATGTTTGTCCCAAATACGTCTTGGTGCTTCTTCTCGCATATATTCACTTTCTACAATAGGTAAATTTGGATATTCTCTTTCCCAACCTTCGGTACCTATTTCAATAGATATATAATCCTCAGAATCCGTTTTTACATCAGCTCTTCTATTTCCCATTAAACGCTTTCCGCTTGGGTCATAAGTATTAATGATTTCCAGAATCTCTTCATAATGTGCTGCACTTTCAGCCCAATTACCGCCTTCCCATATAAAAATTGAAGGGTGATTTCTATAATAGACAATCATATCTCTAAAGGCAGCAATACGAATGTCCCAAGTTTCACCTTCATCTTCAGACTCTCCACTAACTCCTGGCATTAAGGTTACAAAACCATATTTATCTCCCATGTCAATTTCAGCTGGTGAACCTGCACAGTGTCCCCAACGAATAAAATTACCACCTGCTTCATCCATTAATTGAAACGTATGGTCGCGCAACCAATCTGGCAATGCAGCACCTAAGCCAGCCCAAGTATTCGTTGGCTTTTGTCCCCATCCATGTAGCTTAGCATATTCACCATTATTAGAAAATCCAGTATCCTTATTAAACTCGAAACTACGAATCCCTAATGGTGTTTCATAAGCATCCACTATTTCATCACCTTCTTTTAAAAGTGTCAAAACTTTATACATATAAGGGTGACGTGTGTACCAACGTTTTGGATTTGTAAGACTTGTATGGGTTGAAAATGTGAATTTTTCACCAACAGCAAATGTTTTTTCTGAAGTTGACGTTTGGACCACCATTCCATCTTCATCTATAATTTGAGCTTCTAAGGTTATCGTTTTTTCAGTATCAGAATCATTTTTAACTTCCGCATTCACAAAAATATCTGCGTTTTTATCACTTATATTTTCAGCATACACATACGTTCCTACAGTTTTCAAATTATCATATAATGGTAATGTTATATGTAAAGGGTCCATGGTATGTAAAAATACATTTCTGTATATGCCACCATGTGTAGGATGCCAGTGCTCATGATTCCATACTAACGGAAAGTTGTCTCTAAAATGGTCACCTCTATCATTGTTAACTTTTACTGCAATAATATTGTCTTCAGAACCGAAATTGATATAAGGTGTTAAGTCAAACCCAAAAGGAATAAACCCAGTTTGGTTTTGCCCAATATGTTTTCCATTAATGTAGACATCTGCTATTTGCCTTACGGATTCAAATTCAATAAATACTTTTTTTCCTTTATCAGAATCTGGTAGTTTAAAATGCTTACGATACCAAACGGTTCCTCTCCACTGATTTTCTTCTCCATTATGATGGCCTAGACTATAATCATCAAATGAGTCTACATCATTAAATGTATGTGGACAGCTTACAGTTGTCCAAGATCCATCATTATAGTCTACTATTTGTGCATTTTCTGGATTCTCCTGTATAAATTTCCAATCTAGATTAAAATTATACTTTGTTCTGTTTCCTTGAGGCAAATCACCATCATTGTATGATATCGATCTTTTAGATTCACATCCTAAAAACAGAAGTGAAAAAACTATGCAATTAATAAAATATTGAATCTTCATCTAAGAGTAATTTTTGAATCCATAAAGTCGCAAATGTAAATCTGTAACTATAGTTACAAGATTATAAAATCGCATCACAACTTATGTCCTGCACTATACTGCCTTTTAAGATCAAATCAATTATTTAAGAGTAAATTCACTTTTAACCTTTTCTCATATATTCATAAAGTTAATCAGTAAAGCACAGGACGGATTAATTAAAATTAATAAGTTAATTTATCGGTTGAACAGCCTTTTATCAAAGCTCAATAATCAAAATCTCATACGAGCATAGTCTAACATTTGGAAAAAATGAGTTTTCGAAAAACAAAATACACATACAAAAATCATGAATAATAATATTTTCACATTGCATAAATTACTTTCAACTTAAATAATATGAAAGCTGTAAACTGGGGAATTATAGGGTGTGGTCACGTTACTGAAATAAAAAGCGGCCCAGCTTTTAACAAAATAAAAGGTTCAAAACTGGTCGCAGTCATGCGCAGAGATGCCGAGAAGGCCAAAGATTATGCAAAGAGACATCGAGTTCCTTTATGGTATACCGATGCTAACGAATTACTAAATAACGATTCTATAAACGCCATTTATATTGCTACTCCGCCATCTAGCCATTTAGAATATGCTTTAAAAGCCTTAAAGTGTAACAAAAATGTCTATATAGAAAAACCAATGGCACTTAATTCTATAGAAGCACTACAAATTATTGAAGCTCTTCAAACAAGTACGGCTAAGTTAACTGTCGCACATTACAGAAGACAGTTACCCATGTTTTTAAACCTGAAAAAGCTTTTAGTTGATGACGTCATAGGAGAGATTCGTTGTGTAGACATACAATTATTACAGTATCCAAAAACAAATATTATAGCGAACACTGAAGATAACTGGCGTGTTAATAGAAAGATCTCTGGCGGAGGTTTTTTTCATGATTTAGCACCTCATCAATTAGATTTGATTTACTATTTATTAGGTGATTTTAAACACGCACATGGTTTTGCTAGGAATCAGAGTAAGACCTATGATATCGACGATGTAGTAAATGGTATCATTGAACTTAAAAATGGGATTCAATGCAGAGGTTTGTGGGCTTTTAATGTAAACAAAATCTCAATAAAAGATGAATTAAAAATATATGGAAGCTCAGGTGAGATTACACTTTCTATTTTTGGGAATCAAATAGAAATCAATACAAGCGATTTCTTAGAAGTTTTGAAATTTAAACATCCTGAAAATATTCAATATCCTATGATTGAAGCAACAGTAGAATATTTTCTTGGTAAACGAGACAATCCATGTTCTGCTCATGAAGGATTAAGAGTTATGGAATTAATGGATATTGTTACTAAGTAAGACAGATATAGCTTAGGAATTTATTTTGTTATAAATATTAAATTAAAATGTATAAAATAGAATATCTCAAGGATCATAAATCACATCAGGTAAAATTGATAAATTCAAGTCAAAAATCCCATGCCGCTATATCTTTAAATCAAGGAGCAAGCTTGAATGAGTTAACGATCAAGGGCAAACCGATAATAAAAGATTTGTTTCCACTTAAGTATGAGGATACCTATGCATCATCAATTTTATTTCCGTTTGCTAATAGAATCAAAGATGGTATCTACACCTTTAATGAAAAGCAATATCAAATAAAAACTAACCATAAAGAGGAAAACAATGCATTGCATGGTTTTGTTTATAATAAAGTGTTTAAAATTGTTAGTAAGAAGATTACGGAATGGGAAGCTTCAATTACACTAGAATACGAAGAATTTGAAAGAAGCAGAGGCTTTCCTTATACTTATAAAATTCAATTGACATACATTCTAAGTGAAAATCGATTACATCTAGATGTGTGCGTAAAAAATACAGATTTCAAAGATTTTCCTTTCACAATAGGCTGGCATCCATATTTTTTGAGTAAGGATTTATACAGTAGTAAGGTGAAATTTAACTGTAATAAAAAAGTAGTTTTAGGCAATCGAATGATTACTACTGGTATTGAAGAGTATCCTGCTAATGAAATATTACAAATTGAAAACAAACAGCTAGATGACTGTTTTATTTTAAACTCTAATAAAATTGAATTTTTGACACCAGAATATAACCTAGAAATCTCCTCAACATCTAAAAACAACTTTTTACAATTGTATACACCGTCTAAAAGAAATACAATAGCAATAGAACCAACTACTGGTATTTCTGATAGCTTCAATAATAAAATAGGACTTGATATTTTAGAATCGGATATGTCTTACTTTATAAAATGGACCATTTTGTTAAATTAGGAATATCAATTCTTAGATAATGATATAGAATTACCATTGGATTCCAAATATGTCAATTAACATTATTTGGTTTAAATAAATCTAACTACAATTCAAATAATTGTGGTAAAAACATAGATATTTCTGGAATAAAACTGATAAGCATCAACACAACGACCATAATAAGTAAGAATGGTAATAGTGGTTTTATCACCTGAGTTACGGAAACTTTTGCAACACCACTTCCTACAAAGAGCAGCGTTCCCACCGGTGGCGTACAAATTCCGATACTTAAATTTAAAACAATTACGATCCCAAAGTGCACAGGATCCATTCCTAAGGCAGTCACAACAGGTAAAAATATTGGTGTGAAAATTAGAACTGCAGGAGTCATATCCATAAATGTTCCAACCAAAAGTAAGATAAGATTAATAGCTAAAAAAAGGGCAAATTTATTATTTAAAGATTCAAGTAAGAATGAACTAATCATTTCAGGAATACCTTCAAAAGAAAACAACCATGACATAGCCATTGATGTACAGATTAAAAACATTACAGTTGCAGTAGTCTTAGCACTAGATAAAAGAACTCCTGAAAAATCTTTAACTTTCATATCACCATACACTAACGATAACACAGCAGCGTATAACACAGCAATTACTGAAGCTTCTGTAGCTGTAAAAACACCTGCGACAATACCACCTACAACAATCACTAATAACAACAAACTAAAAAATGCTTTTCTGAAATACGTCCAAATTTCAAAGAATGTTGCTCGTTTACCTTTTGCATACCTCTTACTAATCGCAATGAACGTGACATAACCCATAATCGCAATCCCTAGTAATATACCAGGAAGATAGCCTGCAATGAATAAAGCCGCTACTGAAGCTGTTCCGCCACTCGCTAAAGCATAAATAATCAATATATTACTAGGAGGAATCAGTAATCCAGTAGTAGAAGCCGTTATATTTACCGATGCACTTAAGGTTCTAGGATAACCTTCTTCTTCCATTCTGTCTGTCATTATACTACCAATGGCAGACGCCGCTGCAAGTGCAGAACCAGAAATTGCACCAAACAACATTGATGCTAAAATATTAACATAAGCTAATCCTCCAGGTAAACTTGAAACCAATGATTTAGCAAAATTTATGAGCCGCGTGGCTATGCCTCCTCGTTTCATAATATCACCAGCAAGAATAAAAAACGGAATTGCTAATAATGCAAAACTATCTATACCTGTAGTCATGCGTTGGGCAATTGTAGTTATAGCAGGTAGCTTATCAATATTCAACAAAAGGCTTAACGTAGTTGCTATTCCTATACTGTATGCTACCGGAACTTTCAATAACAATAGCGCAAAAAAGCTCACAAACAACACGATAATACTTATAACTTCTATACTCATAACTACTTCCTGTTTATGTTGGAATAAATGCTTAAAATATGATATATGGAATAGCACATAATTAAGACACCACTAAATGGCATTATAGCATAAATATATCCAAGTGGAATTCTCAGTGTTCCTGATAATTGTCCTAGATGTAACGTGGTATAAACTAAATTCAAGCCACCGATTACCATCACGATTAGGGCAAATAAAAATATCAGTACTTCAATTAGTACCGCAACTTTTCTTTTATTGTAAGGTGAGAATTTTTGATATAAAAAATCCATTGACAAATGCTCTTTTTTTCCATTTAAATAGGCCGCTCCTAGAATAGTTATCCATATTAATGAAAATCTTGCAAATTCCTCCGTCCATGTAAAAGATTCACCTATAACATATCTTGAGAAAACTTGAAACAGCACGTCCAGAACTAAAAGCGCAAAAATCATAATTATAGTCCATTCAAGGATTTTATTTACTCTATTAAAGATAAGTTCAGATTTAGTCATTAGTCCTTATTTTTAATTTGATTTACCATTGGCGCTAATTCAGGAAATTCCTTGAGAAATTTATCCAAGACAGGTTTTGATTTTTCAGCAAATAAGTTCTTCTCAGGAATGATAATTTCTACTCCAGCTGCTTTTGCTGTTTTCATAGATGCTTCAACAGATTCATTCCAGAATACTTTTTGAGCTTGAGCAGATTCATCAGCCGCTTCTTGAACCCAGTTTTTTTCTTGATCTGATAACTTATCCCAATACTTAGTGCCTATTAATAATACATCTGGTAAAGTTGAATGCTGGTCTAAAGTGTAGTATTTACTAATCTCATAATGATTAGATGAAACAAATGAAGGTGGATTGTTTTCAGCACCATCTACTACTCCTTGTTGAATCGCGGTATATAACTCTCCATAAGATAGCGGTGTAGCAGAACCACCCATGGAGTTGACCATATTAATGGCCATCTGATTATTCATTACTCTTATTTTGAGACCTTTCAAGTCGTCCGGTGTTCTTATAGCCTTGTCACTAGTATAAAAGCTTCTACTACCAGCATCATAATAACACAATCCACGTAACCAAAACTCACTTCCTTTTTCTAAAATAGATTTACCTATTTCACCTTCTAGAACTTCAAATTGATGCTGTTTATCTCTAAACAAATATGGCATCCCAAAAACATTATATTCTGGCACAAAATTAGAAAGTGTTGCAGCACTTACTTTGGTAGCAGCTACAGATCCTATTTGCAGTAATTCTAGCACTTCTCTCTCTGAACCTAATTGTGCATCAGGAAAAATCTTAACTATTAAAGAACCATTTGATTTTTTTTCAAGTGCCTTTTGGAATTCTACGATACCCTTATGTACTGGATGTGATTGAGGTAATGTATGTCCTAAGTACATCACCTTAGTATCTGATGTTTGTTTACAGGAAAAGGTAATTCCTAAAAACAGTATCAACATTAAAAGTAATTTTATTCTATTTAAATTCATATCAATTTGATGATTGTAGGACCGTTACTTGCAATGGATTTTCTAAACATTTAGAAAAAAGAGCCAAGTATTTATTCCAGTCTTCTTTTGATTCAAATTGACCACTTTTTTTCCATCCAAACCCTGCATAGTATTCAATAAAGCCAGAAATGTTTGATTGGACATATAAATTGCTTTCATCCTTTTTATCAGTGAGATAATTATTAAAAGCTGTTATACCTTCTGGGTTAGCCATAACGACACCTTGACCTAATTCAGAGTCATCAAAAGGTTCCCAATAACTCATCCATCCTTCGTCTTTATCGGTACTAACTTCACCATCTTTTTTATGAGATGTTAAACCGACAGAAACCTTATCTGTACCTTTTAATTTAATATAATATCTAGTTAGATTCTGTCCATAATCTAGAGAAATATGCTTTTTTTCACTAATTACATTTCCTTTAGCGTCCCAGTCTTCATAGTCTAAAATAAAACTGGTTCGTATAGGACCTGTAGTAATCGTTTTCCAAGTTGTGAAATTTTTAGACACCGCATAAGAAGAATCTGTTTTTACAGCAATACCACCTACACCACGGCTCACGCCAACATGAAAATTATCTAAACCTTCACCTATATCTTTATGATAAGCACCTTTTTCAATAACACCTCTCTCATACCACTTATTGATAATAGGATATTCCACACGTTTTAACCATGCATCTATACCACTAGTTAAGGTACCGCCTTTGACTCCATCTTCTACCATTTTTTGCGCAACAGGACCAAAGGTTCTAAAAGCGACTCTATTGTTTTCCCACGCATAATCATCAGTGCGTTCTGGTACAAAGCGCGAGTAACAGCGAATCAAGCTAGAATCGATTTCTTTTTTTTCTATCAAATTAATCTTAAATGTAGATTTACCATTAGCGGCAATTTCAGGTTGAAAAAGAAGAACTTTATTTACATCACCGATTGGACTATAATCTACGATTTGAGATATGATAACTTCTTTTGTTTCGACATCTACTACCTCTAGAGAGTTTTCATTTAAATCAACATCTGAAATATCAATCTCAACCGTTTCAAAAGATCTACTGATGTCTAATGGATTACTCACAGTTACCGATATAATCTCTGCAGATTCATCAGCACAGGAAATACATAACAACAAAAGAATTAAAAAGATACTTTTCTGCATTTTAATCTTCATTTGAAGGTTTACCTATAGTCGCTAGTATACCGCCATCAACATACAATATATGACCATTTACAAAATTGCTAGCTTGTGAAGATAAGAATATTGCCGCACCTGCTAGATCATCTGGATCGCCCCATTTTGCTGCTGGTGTACGGTTCACAATAAAATCATTAAAAGGATGACCATCTACTCTAATGGGAGCAGTTTGGGTCGTGGCAAAATATCCTGGACCTATACCATTCACTTGTATGTTATGCTTTGCCCATTCTGTTGCCATATTTTTAGTAAGCATGACCAGTCCACCTTTTGCAGCGGCATAAGCACCTACCGTATTTCTACCTAATTGACTCATCATAGAACATATATTAATAATCTTTCCAGCCTTACGTTCCATCATGCCTTTTACCACATGCTTAGAAACTATAAAAGGACTTACTAAGTCGATATTCACAACTTGTTTGAACTCTTCCACATCCATGTCTGCTAGCGGAACTCTTTTTATGATTCCTGCGTTATTGATAAGAATGTCTATAGGACCAACTTCTCTTTCTATTTGTTGAATGGCGGTTTCAACAGCTGCTTCATTTGATACATCAAATTTGTATCCTACAGCGTTTATTCCAGCTTCTTTATAATGAGCAACGGCATCATCTATTTTTTGCTGAGATGAATTCCCGTTGACTACTATAGTGGCACCAGCAAGTCCTAATCCATGTGCCATAGACATTCCTAGACCATGTGTACTACCAGTAACTAATGCTACTTTACCTTTAATATCAAATAGATTCATAGTCGATTATTTAAGATCTGTGATTTTTGCCACGTCCATATCGTTATAATCTAGATTCTCTCCTGCCATTCCCCAAATAAAGGTATAGTTAGAAGTTCCAGAACCTGAGTGAATAGACCATGGTGGTGATATCACCGCTTGGTGATTATGCATCCATATATGACGTGTTTCTTGTGGTTGCCCCATGAAGTGACATACCGCTTGATCTTGTGGTACATCTAGGTAGAAATAAACTTCCATTCTACGATCGTGCACGTGAGCTGGCATGGTATTCCATACACTTCCTACTTTCAATTCTGTCATTCCCATTTGTAACTGGCAGGTAGTAATAATT
>NZ_JPJI01000011.1 GCF_000732625.1 Nonlabens ulvanivorans | reverse complement strand
ATTGTCTGGAATCTCCAAGTAATCTGGTGTTCCATTCATATCAGCATCTGGAATCTCATCTGCTGTTGGTATTAAATCGTTATCATCATCAGTATCTCTATAGTCTGGCTCGTCGGTACCATCCGTATTGTTCAACTCAGTTGCTGGATCCGTATCTACTGTAGCTCCACTTGGATCACTGTATGGGTCTGTCGCATTAGCTGGGTCAAAAGCATCATCAATACCATCGCCATCAGTATCACCTAATTCAGTTGTATCTGCTACACCATCATTATCTACATCATCTCCTTCGATACGATCGCTTACGCCATCATTATCACTGTCATTATCTAAGTAATCTGGCTCATCTGCTCCATC
>NZ_JPJI01000010.1 GCF_000732625.1 Nonlabens ulvanivorans | reverse complement strand
TTTCTAATCCCAAGAGTGTAATTATAAATTACAAAAGCGAAAACCTACGGCCGCAGGCAATGGACTAGAACGGTCTCGGCTATGAGTAGTTGCGTGGTTTAGCACTTAACTTTGCAAGTACACACCAAACTGGAAATTCCGCAGGAATTTCCAAAGTAGGCGAGAACAAGCAATTACTTATAGCCATTGTTGTAAGCCGTATTTTTTATTCTTTTATTAAATGTATTCTCACATTATTATCAGTTCTTACCTGAGTTCCATTTACAATTCCTGGAACCCAAGTCGGATAATTTTTCTTTAGATGATTTTTGGCTAACTCAAATAATTCATTCTTATATTTTTTATTGGATTCCAGCCCTTCGAAAAAATAATTGATATAAAAACTATTAATTGTACTGTCTCTTTCTACTGTAAAACCAACATCAAGAAATGGCCATCCACCATATTCTGATTTATCTTCTTCAATGTCCAAATTTTCAACTTTAACGTTAGGAATATAGTCTGAACTTCTATTTTTTTCAGATGGTAATTTTGGTCTTTCATCACAATCTCCATAATAAACAGCCAAATTGTTTTTTATTACATTTTGAAGAAATAGGCTGTCCGCTTTCTTGTGCATTTGCTGTTTAAAATCAAGTCCGTACTTATCCGCTAAAACTTTATCCATATAAGCTCCATAGCATCCTTGAGTTTGACCTTCAAAAACGACACAACCAATTAAGTCAATTTCATAATTTAAGCCATTTTGTTTGCAAAGCTCTTCAAGTTCTTTTTCATATCTATTATGTCCGTATAAAAATCCAACTTCTTGCGTGAATGCAATTCCATTTGTTCTTATTTCATCTTTAGCTCTATTAATTTCAGATATACAAAGTGTATCCGTCTTTTCTGGATTTGAAACATATTTAATTGGGTCAAATTCAACATATTCATTTTCCAAGTTGGAATCTTCAATTTCGGCAACTTGTTGTTTTTTATTCTCAACACAAGAAATGAAAATCGTTAGTGAAATTAATATGACGAAAGTTTTTTTCATATGGCTTACAACGGTCTTGTATAAGAATAGTAGGGCTGAAAAAGTGCGCTAACCATTCGGATGAAACACAAGCCGATTTTTTAAATTTTTCTTATTATTTTTTTTTGTCAATAAGCCAAATTTAAAAATTTGGCGACTTTGCAAATGTGCCCGAACCATTCGGTTTTGCTACAATTGCCCTATTATTTTTATACGTTGTTGCCAGTAGTTTTTTACGCTATAATTTTTTGTTGTTTTGGGCATTAATACAACCTTGAATTTGATTCTCAATATCTCGTATAGTATTAAAATCGTGAGCTGCGTCCATTCCATCCTCATTGAGTAATTTGTCTATAAATTGTATTAAAGTTTCTTCTTCTCCATCAATAATTTCTACACGATTAAAATCTATATATGGATTACATACATTTTTTCCATCTACTTTAATAAAAATTGCTTCTCTAATAAATTTATAATTTGCAGTGTCAATTGCGTGTTTTAAAATAGTATTTGTCTTACGCATTTTAACCGTGTCTTTATTCGTACAAATTAATTTATCAATATTTTCAAATGTGTATTTATTAAGGTCATCAACTTTTATTTCCATTTTGTCAAGCATACTTTGAAACGCAGTCATAAATGCCTCGAGTGAACTCCGACTTGAGGCATTGGCGTTGTTCATAGTCGTGCATAAGTATTTGATTACCATATCAGGAATAAAACCATCTTGTTCACTTAATTCAGAATTATAGGCAATCAAAACAGTATTAAATTGTTTTGGTTCTTTTAAAATTTGTAGTTGATTTTTACTATCATAGTAACCTGCAAATGAAATTATGCTATCGTCGCTTATAATAATTTGCGTAGGAAAAGCTGTAATATTAAATTCATTGATATAATTAATTCCATTATCTGTATCTGCTTCAAAGATCAAGTGCTCATAAGAAGACAACTCTTTTTTCACCAAGTCGTTTTGATAAGTATCATTTAACAATTCTTGAGAAAAGCCACAATCTTTATCGTAAATCGTAATTAATTTGTCTTTCGCAAAAAGATTGTGGCTAATTAAGAAAGATAGTATCGTAAATATGTAAATTAATTTTTTCATAATCTTGGTTTTCAAATTACTGGCAATGGCAAAGGTATAAGGCGAGTGAGGCGTTTTAGCCGGTACGCGTAGACCTTTTGTATGTTGGTTATTGGTTGTGA
>NZ_JPJI01000009.1 GCF_000732625.1 Nonlabens ulvanivorans | reverse complement strand
GTATGAGAAATCAGTAATGGTTTGATCGTCTGAACCGATTGAAGCTAAAGGTACAGAAAGTGTACCATTAGAATCGGTGATTTCTAGATTAGCACCATTAACAGCAAAAGCCGTGTTGACCTCGTTAGTAATAGATTCATCAGGATCGGTAGAGTTCACGGTGTAGTTACCATTACCATCATCGGTTACTGTAATCGCACCAGTACCAGCGACAACTGTTTCAGAAAGCTCAGCAAGGTTAACAGTAGAAGTGTTACCATCTTCGAGAGTAATGGTCAATACGTTTGTAGCATCATCGTATGAGAAATCAGTAATGGTTTGA
>NZ_JPJI01000008.1:3444-14236 GCF_000732625.1 Nonlabens ulvanivorans | reverse complement strand
GACTTGTGATTTATAATTACTAAAGTTGGTTGATCTTTCGCAGCGTTATTGCAGTTCTATAGTTTCTAATCCCAAGAGCGTAATTATAAATTACAAAAGCGAAAACCTACGGCCGCAGGCAATGGACTAGAACGGTCTTGTGTATGAAACGTAGCGTATAAATAGACACTAACTTTTCGGATTTAGCACGAGCCGAATTTTTTATTTTTATGTTTAATTTTCTTTTCTAAATATAACCAAATAAAAAATTTGGCGTACTTTGTAAATATACAAAAACCTTTCGTAAAGCCTGTAATAGCTATGTTTTATACACGTTGTTGTGCATAGTGCTTTCACGTTCTACTAGGTTTTCCGATGTTTGTTATTTACTTCGGATTGAGCGTTGGCGAGACATACTCTTTTACAGTTTTGGTGATGCTTGGATGATGCGACTGTAAATGTGTATGGCTTTTAGCGTTGGCTATTCGTGTTAATATAATATTCTTGGTCTAAACCTTTTTTTTCTTTTTTTATTAATTCAATTAAATCTAAAACTTTTGGCTCTTGTATATCGTCTACCTTAAAATTTATTCTTTGTTTATCATATCGTTCTCTATTTCCTTTTTTCAAATCAATTTTAATATTTTTAGGAATAAATAAGGACGCTTTTTCCGATAAGTGTTTCTTATATTCATTTATATAAATTCCAATTCCTGCGATATCGAAATCTCCAAAATGCATATAATTATTTGGAATAGATTTCATCCATTTTATAAAGTCTTTACTTTGGTTCTGTGGATAGCGTGATATGAATAAAGGATTGACTTTATTAAACAAGTATTTCTGTTTGTTAATTTGACTAAAATTTTTTGTGTTCTCAACTCCAACAACTGTTACCTCTTTGGGAATTTTAAATGATTCATAGTCATAAATAAAAATAAAACTTCCTTTTTGAGGATTAATTATTATTTGTTTGTTGTTTAATTCAGCTGTTATAGAAGTATAACTATTTACTAAAAATCCTTTAAAAGCTCTTTCATTTGAAATCTTTGAGTCTGTTGTGATTTTGGTTGATTCTGCACGCGTAGCATTTGGATTCTCTTTTAATGAAATATAGCTATATACATCAGTAATCTGTAATTGATTTGCAAGAAATGTATGCAGTCCTTTTTCATTGATTAACTTCAGCGACTTTTTATGCTTTCCTTTTCGATGAATAATATTTTCAGCAACTAAAGCATCTATTAGACTACTTTTAGCCAAACTATTTGGTATTGATTCGCCATTGATTAGCTGTACTAACGCTTTTGCTATTTTTAAGCTTAACTTCATTAATTAAGAACTTTAGTGTTTACTTTTTTAATCAATCTGTTAATTTTAGTAATGTATTTTTTAGAATTAGTTTTAGACTGTTCTTTGGCTAATTTATAAGTGTATTTATAATCCGTTGCATTTTGACTTGTTGGCGAACCATTGATGAGTAAAATATTTCTTTCATTGGCAAATCTCAAAATTCCTTTTTGATTTGTAGGATGAAGTGTTCCTATTTCGTCCATCATACAATGAAGCTTAAAATCTTTAAATTTCTTTGAAGCATCAATTTTAAAAACATTCAATAACGAAATATTAATCATTGCTTTAACTAAAATATCTGTACCATTACTTCCTACATTAGAAAGCTTCTCCACCCAACCAGAGTCGTTATCGTTTTCTATGATTCTAAATTGTAGGTCAAAAGATTCGGATAGCGTTAAATTTGTGTTTTTTGATTTCTCTAACTCTTTTACAAGTTGCTTCAGTAGGTCAACTGCTTTTTGATTTTTTGTATTACTTTCTGAAGAAGTAAAAAGATTTGATTCTCCTAAAACTAAACTATTTTCATCATTAAACTCTTTTATCTTAATCAATAGTTTTACGATGGGATTTGAACTTTCTAACGTTCTTATTTCCATTGTCTTGATAGCTTCTATAAAGTTTTTGCCTAGGAAATCATCATTTATTTTTTTGATTATTTTTTCAATTTCGCCTTGTTTAGAGTTCAGCTCTGTTGTTTCTCTGCCAATTAAATGAATAATGTGTGCAAACCTATCATTTACACGTTTTTCATATTCTTTAATTTTATCTTCTTCAATAAACTCTTTGAGCTCGAATGCAAAGCTTAGAAAGTCGTCTTTTGTAATTAATTTTGTTTTGAAGCTAAAAATATTAGTTTCATTAAAGTTCCCATTAAATAAGTTAACACCTTGTCTTAGTTCTTCATAAGCGCTTAGACTTTTTGAATGCTTATCAATGATTTCCTTGATTAATGTTGTGGCTTTCTCCTGTTCATCAAAATCGGCAATAGGTTCAGGAACTTCGTAATAGCTTTTAATATTTAGAAATGCATCTGAGAGCTTAAAACTTTCAAAATCCTTTAAGTCATTATCAAATTCATCTATTTTAATTTGTATTGACTTAACAAATTCTTCTTGTTTAGTCCATTTTGTGTTTACTTTATTCAGCTCAACGCTATGCTCATTGATTATCGTGCTTTGTTTTTTCTCTAAACTTGCCTTGTCAACTTTTAATTGAGGTACATTGTCAAAGAGTTCTCTTTTGTCTTTATAGTATTCTATAACAAGCGTTTCATTCTCTTTTATGTATCCTAGGTCTGTTTTAATTTTGCTTAATCTACTTTCAATATGGTTAAGCCTTTTTGTATCAGCTCCTTTTTTTTCTAATTCAGAACTTTGCTCTTTCTTCAATTCTTGAATCCGTTTATCAGATGCTGAATTAGTATTTGATATGGAATTGTTTATTACAGAAATTTTCTCATTCTTAGTTTCTTCTAAAACCTTAATTTCTGTATGCCGCTCTTTTTCCTTTAGGCTTATTTTTCGCTTTATTCCTTTATTAATGTTGTTTAAAACTTCTTCGGCTTTTAATTTCTTTGATGCAATTTCATTTAAATCATTTTCTAGTTTTTGTAGAACATTTTCCTTTTCTGATTTTGCTTTTAGAATCCATTCGTCTAAATCAATTTTATTGCTTTTTAATTTCTCTTGGCTTTGAGATATGGTATATTCATTTTCTGCAACAAGGTCTTTAAAGTTCTTTAGTTTTTTACCGAATTTTGTCTTCAGTTTTTGTAAACTATTTTCTTTATTAGTATATAGTTGTTGAATACTATTTTGGATTTCATTAACCTTAAATTTGTATTCTTCAATTTCTTGTTGGTATTCTTTTACTGATTTAATTCTGTTTTTTAAAGTGTTTAAGTTTAACTCTACACCAAATAGAGTAGCCGAATTACTATCAATTAGTTTTGGATTTAGCTCTGTGTTGAAAAGCACATTTTCTTCGTCAATTACTTTCCCTATTGTATTTTGCCAATTGTTAATGTTATCGTTTAACCAGCCATAAAGTGAAGATTTGTTTTGCCGAATTTTGTTTTCAATTTCCCCAATTTTTAAAGCTAGTTTTTTACTCGCTTCGTTTTTTTTCTCAACGGAAGAATTAAAGTTTCTTTCTACTTCTTTTGTTTCTAATTCCCATTCTTTACGAATTGTTTTTGTTTCGTTCTGTGCATTTACAATCTTGTTTTTTGAGCTTGAAACTTTATCGTCAAGTGTTTTTTTATTCGCTTTACATTTTTCAATCTCAGTCGAGAAAAAGGTTTTATATTTTAATTCCGATTTTTGTCTTTTTACCTTGTTTTCATTCTCTTTTATATTCTCTAAATCATTATTTACGGATTCTATTTCGTCTTTGTTTTCATCATTGATTTGAATTATCAATTTTTGATACCTTTCAAATACTGAGGATTTATGTTCTCCATAATCACTTTTTATTTTAATGATATCTGAGTTCTGTTTGTTTGTAAATTCCTGCTGTTGGTTTTGAATTTGTTTTATAAGAGCCTCAAATTTTTGGCTAATTTCTGCAAATTTTGAGGTGAGTAGATTTTTTTCCTCTTCTAAAGTCCTTTGCTCAATAGTTAGCGTGTCTTTTTTTGAAACTTTTGAAATTATTTCTTTAATATTTTGATTTTCGTATTCTGTTAGTTTCTGTTTAGCTTTTGCTAATTCTGTTGTAATTAGTTTTAAATCAGAAACAATATCTTGTTCTCTTCTACGATGTGTTTTTACTAAGTTTTCTCTTTTTTTTGTTATAACATTTAATTCATTGTTTTCTTTGGAATAATTAGAATTTAAAAGAGGTTTTTCGTTTTCTATAAAATTCATTCTAGTAGCTAACAGATAAGCTAATTCCTTTGTTTCTCTTTTGAGAAAATTGTATGCTCTATATCGGTCAACTATTTTATCAGCTTGCTTTCTAACAACTATCAGTCCTTTTCTGTTTTCTTTAAACCAAATTTTGATATCGTTGATTTGCGTTTCAAAATCACGCAAATGATTTTTTGCATAATTCTCAATATCTATTATAAACTCCTCATCATTTAAAGAATTTATGATGGTATCTTTAATAAATTTTGCTTCAAGATTGGTGTTTAGAAGTACATTTTGAATAGTTCTTGGTATATTTTGGTACTGCTTACTTTCTGCTAGAGCATACTTTTTAAATTCAGGTTTTAAACCGCTATTGTCCCCATAAATGATTCTGCGATATTCGTCATAACTCTTTATGAGTTTGGTATAATAAATTTCTTTACCAAATGCATTTCTGATACTGTCCCAACTTTCAAAAGCTTTATTGTTATTGTCAATAAATAATTCTCTGTTATAGGCAGAATTAAAAAATCGGAATGCAACTTTACCATTTACTTTATAAGCTAAAACACAAAAAGGGATGTTGTCTTTTAGTATTTCATAAACGATGTAAGAGTTCTGGTACTGAAAGTAATAATCATCAAATCCTTTCTTTTGTTTCGGAATTCCAAGCTTGGTTTTATTAGCATTGTAAAAAAATAATATAGCACGAAGTAGTGTGCTTTTTCCTACGCCTTGCGTTCCAATTAAGTGAACATTTCCATCTAGTTCGATTTCAGCATATTGTACAGATGCACTATTTATAAAAACTATTTTATTCAGGTATCTCATTTTCTATTTCTTCGGGAATATTAATAGTTGTTATAATGTCTTTCAAATAATTAAAAGATGTAAGCACTTTGTAGGTTTCAGTTATCTCATTTTCTAAGGTTATGAAATTATCTTTTTCTAGTTTTTCAATTATTTTTTTTATGCGTTCAGAATTGGTCTTTTTATCTCCACTTACTTTTTTAAGCTTTTCCAATTTCGTTTTTAAATCAGCATTATTTTTTAATTGATTTACAATATCTGATGGCGAAAACCTAAAGCCGACATCAAAAGAGGTATCGAAAGTTTTAAAAAAGTCCAGAATATCAATCCAATTAAAGGCTTTTTCTAGTTTTCTATCTAGGTCTGTATTATTTTCTTTTCGACTGAAATAATAATATTCGTTGCCTTGCTCTAAGATGTAATTAATTTGATGAAAAAATTCGTGTAAGTCTTCAAAAGTGTCCTCATCTTCTATGACTTTGTAAAGTTTTTTAATGTCATCATCAGGACTATTTGAACAGATAAATTGTCCCTTGCGAAGCACGTTAAAAATTTCTGATGTATATTTTGTAATCATTGGAATTTATCTTGAAAATACCATAGCATATTCAATGCCATTGGTGGTTTGGTAGTTATCTTGTATTTGTAATTCTTCTTCATACTGAGAAATAATTTGACAAAAAATAGTGACTCTTTCATTAAATTCTACCTCTTTCAAAAAGTCATAGTTTAAAATAAAATTGAATAAATTATCGCTTGTTGCAATGAAACGGTTTCTTACTTCTTCTAGATTTACCATTATCTCTTCTTCAATATTATTGTCAAGATAATCATTAGAAATACGCTCTGCCATTTCTGGTTTAAAAAGTAGTCTGTCTCTATGATTTTTTGCAATTCTCTTAATTGCAATAAAAGCTCGCTCGTCTTCTCTAAGAAAGTCAATAGATAAGTTTATAGATTCATTAAGTTTTGTTTCAAAAATGACTTCATTTTTGTTTGAAACTATCTGTTTGATGTTAGTTTCTGCTTCTATAATAAAATTGTCTTTTAAGTATTTCAGTTTTCTTAGCTTTTCTAAAAACCTTCCTTGTTGTTTTATTTGGTTTAGATAATCAATTATTTGTTTTTCTATTTCAATTAGGTTGTGTGAGCATTCTCCTAACTGATTTTTTAGTTCAATAATGATTCTACCCAATTCTTCATCTAGAGCTCTATTAAAAAAGGTAAGTTCTTCCTCATTAATGAGGAAAAGTGTTTGTTGTATCAAATTTGTTACTACTGTTCTTTTCTCATCAAGATTTTCTAGTTTTAATTGTTTGTTTTTGTAATTCGATTCATTCTTAAAGGTATTCTCAATATTTCGTCTCAAATCCACCACACTTCTAAGTGTGATAAGTCCCATATTTCGAAAAGTTTTTTTAATAAATCGTAAGTAAGCGTATCTTCTGTTTTCGCTTGACTCATTTAAAAAGTAAACAATGTTTTCTTTTATGTTTTTTATATTTTCATCAATATATGAAAGGTTTATTTCTTCACTCACATACAGAACTTGCTCAAAAAACTCCAGAAATTGGCCATCAAGTTCCAAAAAATCTCCATTTTGTCTAATTACAGCTTTTTGAATTAATAAGTCAATACGACTCTCTTCATAATCAACAAGTTCTAGAGCATCATTTAATTTGTAGTCAATGGATTTCCTTTTGCTGAACATTTCAGATATGAGTTTTTCCTCTCTTTTCAAAGCGGTTACTAATTCTTTTATGTCATTGAAGGTGTTCATTTCTTTGGTTTCGAGCGTTGGCAAGAAACAGCTCTTTTATTTTTTTTAGCGTTGGCATTTCGCGTGGGCAAAAAAATAAATGTGCTGTTTGTGCGTTGGCGTTTTTAGTTCAAATGTTCAATTTTAGCACGATTTCCGCATTATGCACAACGGTCGAGTATATGAAAAGTAGGGCAGTTGATAAGCACTTACTTTCGTGTTTATACTAAGCCATATTTTTCATTTTATTTTTATCTTTTTACTAAAATACAAATTAAAAATGTGGCGGACTTTGCAAATAAGCACAAGTCTTTGATTTAGCACTTTCCGCCCTATTTTTTATATACATTGTTACCTGGCTGGCGTTTTTCCGTAAACTTGCTAGCGTTGGCAAAGACATACTCTTTTACAGTTTTGGTGTAGCGTGGATGGCGCGACTGGAAATGTGTATGGCTTTTAGCGTTGGCAATTCCATTACGCTGTCAAGTCATAGTTTGCACTTGGCGGAAATAATAAATCTAAACAATTCGAATTAAGCTTAAAATTACAGCCCTTATCAATAACTTTACCGTCAGGCATTCTTTTAATAGGGTAATCCATTGTTATAGCACCAGTCTCAACAAGGATTTCAAATTTATCTACCATAGGATTTTTAGTATGTTCAACTTCTTTAAAATGAAAATACTCATTATTGTTTTCAATTTTACTTTCCGCTTTTATCCAAAAAGTTTCTTTATGTTTTTTCAATAACGCTTTACGAAGTGTTTCAAGTTCCCATACTAGAAAATCTCCTATCTCTGGTCTATCAGAGTTTTCTAATAACCAGTCCTTATTATATTCTATTCTCAACATAAGACCTTGAGCATTTCTTCCAGTTCCTCTCATAGTATTATAGAGACGAAAAATTCCGCTTTCCCAATACCCAAAAGTATCCAATATTTCAACTCTTGATTTAAATTTGCTTAAATTCCAATTTGGGGTTTTACCAAATAAACCTTTTCTGTTATTTCTTTTATCTCTAAAAGATTTTAACTCAATTCCTTTATAGTCAGGTGCTTTGGACGAATTCATTTCAATGCCAAGTAATGATTCTATGGTTCTTCCTATTCCCGTATCAGAATTTACTTCGGACTTCACAAACCCTTTTTTTGATATGATTTTAAGTTTGTTCAGCAACTCAATCGAAATTTCACTTTCTTCGAAATTTATAGAAGAAATTAACTCTTGGAATGGATTAATAATGGGTGAATTTATTAATTCAGTCACATTTAATTTTGTCAAGTTAAAAACTTGAAAGCTATCATTGTAATAGGTGATTGCAATAATATCGTTTGGGTCAGCAATTTTTGTCAAACCATAAAACCAAATCCTAGGGTCTCCTTTTTTGGTTGAAGGACGATACAAAGATGCTTTTGATTTTATAATCTTAAAACCAGTATGAATAACAGCTGTAATCATTACTTTACTTTCTGTACCTTGCTTCTGCAATTCATAATCGTGAATGTTTTCACTTTTTAAATAGCTTCTAACAGAACCAGTAGCATCCATAATGGATTTTTTTAATCCTGTTTCGGTTGGTTCAATTAAAGTAAGAGAGACTTGGTTTTTAGTTAGTAATTTTATCTTTTCTTGTTCTGCGTCTGTAAGTTTTCTCACTTGATATGTTTTAAAATTTCACTTGCTACTGCTCTTGCTAATAAAGGTGGAACTGCATTTCCAACCAAAGTGTATTGTGGCACTTCTGTTTTTCTATTATTTCCACCTGTTGAGCGTTTTCCTTGAAATACAAAAGAGTCATCAAAGGACTGTAAACGAGCCATTTCTCTGACTGTTAATGACCTTGGTGAATTGTAATGAATATAGTCATCTGCAATGGTCATTATTGTTGAACTTTGCTCGTCTGGTTTTAAAACATTATAATTTCTCTTGTTTGTAGAAAGATTTAATTTTTCTAGTTCTGGTTGAGCTTTTTTATAGTTGCCATTTTTTAAAATCACTCCAAGTCTTTCAATAACGGTTTCGTTTTGATTGCTTGTTTTGTGATTGTTTAGTAGGTCGAAATACTTTTCTCCATTTTCAAGTGCTTCACTATTTCTAACATAAAAAGGCTTTGTTTGTGGTTTAAATCGTTCAATTAATCTACCTTTTTTTGACCATTCAGCAAATGACTTTCCACCTTTTGAAATTGGCTTTCCGTCAATTCTACGTTTCTTTAAAAGTTTAGCCATTTTCTTTGCTGTTCCATTGTATTGAGCTGAAATGTCAACCAATTCGTATCGGTGAGCTTCTTGGTTGTTACCAATAAAATCTAAATCGTACAAAGCTTCAAAAATGGTTACTTTTTCTTCTTCGGAAACTGTTGCTGGAATTTCAGAAATATATTCTTGGTCTTTGCGACAACCAATAAAAAGTACTCTTTCTCTATTTTGAGGAACTCCATAGTTTGATGCATTTGCAACAAAAGGCTTTTCTATTTTGTATAGTCTAATGCTTTCAAGAATAGTTTCTAGTTCTTTTTTCTGCGATGTATTGCAATGAGATTTTAAAATCTCAATTGATTCATCAAAAGAAGTTGTATAAATTTTTAAAGCGGTAATGATGTCTTCACAATCTTTTTTATAATTAGTAGGAACTTTTAATGCTTTAAAAGAACTATCAATTTTTGAAATAACATTTTCAGAACTGATTTCTGTGAGGAAATCTGTAAATGCATTTGCGAAATTATCACTATCAATATTGCAAAAGTCTTTTTCTTTTATAATATCACGTTTTAGTTTTTCCCACTCTTTCGCTCTTGCTAACAAATTAAAACCGTGTCGAATTGTATTGATGTTTTCGTCCGTTTTACTTGTTTTATAGTCTGCAATTTTCGGTGTTAACTTTCTAAATCTATTTTCCACAAAGCTGATGAAATCCGCTTTTCCAGTTTCTTTGTCTTTTTCAAGCAGTTTTTCTAGTTCTACACGCTTGATAATACTATCAAAAAGAAATGAATTAGATTCTTTACGTATTTTTTTAATGAAAGAGATTAGTAATGGAATTTCTTTTGTGTCAACTATCGAGTTAATCTCTTTAATGATTAGTTCTTTTATTTTTCCTTTTTCTTTTGTCAAAATTCCCTTGACATTTTCCATAACGAAGTATTTTGGTTGTAAAACCTTTATTACTTCTAAATAATGAGAGAATAAGTCGTCTTTTTTGTCGAACTTTTTTCTTTTTCCTGCAAGACTGAAACTTTGACAAGGTGGACCACCGCAAACAACATCTATTTTTCTTCCATTTATTTTCTCTAATAAGTTGTCTAAAAAGTCTGGTTCAGTAATATCTTGTTTTAAGAATTCAGCATCTAAACCCAATTGATGATTGTAACGAACAACGTGAGTCAATTCACAATTTTCATTAATATCGTTGGCAACAACAAAATCAAAGAATTTATTATTATGTTCAGCTTGTAAAAATCCCTCGCTAAAACCGCCTGCTCCAGCAAATAAATCAACAAAAGTGAACGGTTTGCCGTAAAGTGAAACCTGTTCTTTTACAATATTCACATTGTTACTTTCTTTGTAGTTTTTGATGTGCTCGTTCAATACGCTTTTAACTTCGTCTTGTACAAATGTTTTCTTATTGGAATGGTGTAGAAGTTCGTCCGCTCGTTCTCTTAAGAAATCTAAATAATGGTTGATTTCGTGAGATTCGACACTTAATCCAGTCGCTTTCTGTTTGGATTTGTTGAAGTTTTTCGGTTCTATTTTCTGTCCCGTAGAAATCTTAACTTGACTTCCACTACAGTTTATTCGTAGATGAATTGGTGCAAACCCTTTTTTGTCTGGCTTGTCTAAATAAAAATTAATTGTTGCCATAATTATTCACGGACGTTTTTGCGTACACGGACAAATTTACGGACATTTTTTAAAATTCCTATTTAATTCTGATTTTTATTCGGATTAAGCGTTGGGAAAAGGCAAGCTCTTTTTATTTTGTGAGGCACGAGCAAAATGAAATGTGCTTGACTGTGCGGTTGGATTCGCTTGCAGGT
>NZ_JPJI01000008.1:0-3434 GCF_000732625.1 Nonlabens ulvanivorans | reverse complement strand
ATAGTTTCTAATCCCAAGAGTGTAATTATAAATTACAAAAGCGAAAACCTACGGCCGCAGGCAATGGACTAGAACGGTTTTGTGTATGATTTCGTTGCGTGTTTAAGCACTAAAGTTAGCAAATAAATCACAGATAGAAAGTCCGCGAGGACTTTCGTAAGTAGGCTATAACTAGCAATGAATTATACACATTGTTGTACACTGGCTTTTTTTAGTCGGATTGATGAATCCAATATAATTTTCCATTCCGATACGATATAATTCCTCCGCCAGCTTCTTCTTTACCAATATAAATGCTCGGTCTTTCCAAGTTTACAATTGTGTCTTTATCAATATCTCCATCTTCGGTAAATAAAACCTCCCATACTTTCTTATCTTTTACTACACACCACAAATTAACCCAACCAACAGCATTTGGAAATCCATCATATTCTTCTTGTCCGCACCCAAAAGAAATCAGTTCCTGTCCTTTTTCTTTAATTAGAATTTTTGAACAATCATTGTTGTCAAAATATACACTTTCTAAAATTCCGTTTCCATTTAAGTCAATTTGGATAGTATCAGTCATTTTATATTCCAGATAATCTTTAAAATCAAATTTATTCGAATAGTCAGCTGTTTTGGTTTTTAAAGAGTCAGGATAAAACTTTCCAGTTGAAGTGTATATAAATTCTCCAACCATCAAAGAGTCCGTTTTCTCAACTTGTGATTTATTTTCAGTAATAGACTTTTTCTTGCAACTTGAAAAAGAAATAAAGATTAAAATCAAAAGAAAATAGTTTCTCATTTAGTTCGGTTTTCAGCTTGTGTACAACGGTCTTGTGTATCAAACGTAGCGTGTAAAAAGACGCTGACTTTTCGGATTAACACAGAGCCGAATTTTTATATTTTGTTTTTACTTTTTTATTTTAAAAGCCAAATTTAAAAATTTGGCGGTCTTTACAAATAAGCACAAACCTCTTGATTTAGCACTTACCAGCTATGTTTTATACACGTTGTTGCCCACAGTTTTTAATACGAACTTCCTCCGCCACCACCTCCAGAAACGATTGTTGTGGCTTCTTCAGTTTCAGGCTTTTTGGTAGTTTCACTTATTTGTTCTGTTGCTTTCTTTACAGTAAAGGTTTTTACTTTCGCATCTTCTCGATAAAAATATATTCCATTTGCTAATAGTATTTCGAAATACTTATTTTCATCAATAGGGTTATCGGCAGGTACTAACCAACCTTTTTTAATGGATTCGTATGTAAATAACCAATTTTCGTTCATTAAAGATTCTTCTGTCAATTCCGTTAAAAGTCCGTCTGTACTGACAGTTGAATTAATAAGACCTCTACTTTTTAAATCCATTGCAATTAACATTGACACGTAATCATTTGAAGCAAAAATGCGTTCTGCCATTTTATTCTTGAGTTTTATATTAAATTCCACGCACATCCAAAGTGCCCAAGAAACCTCATAATTATGACCTTTAGGTAAATGTATGTCAATTAGTTTTTCAATGATATTTTTGATTTTTCTTTTTGAAATTCGGCTAATATTTGAAGCTAAAATTTCAGTTACTACTGGTAAAGTTCTTGGTTCTGTTATTCCAATTTTTAAGATTAGCGATTCATAAGTGTCCCAGTTTTCGTCAAATAACTGTAAATATTTGAGGACTTGAATAGAGAAAAGCAATACAGAATCTTTCGGATTCTCACTTGAATGAATGAGTGAAAGGCTTACAAATCTTTCAATATCCGTTAATTGAGAGTTTGCTCTTTTTCTAAATGTAAATGAACCTAATTCTATAGACCACTTACTGTCAAAAGCAAATGGTGCTTTTGATATTTTCGTTTTTTCTTCATTTATATCGAGTTGATATTCTGTCAGAAGTGATTGGATAAATTTGAATGCTTTTTCTGCATCTGCATAACTATCACAATAGAGGTAATAGTCGTCTATGAATCTATAGGATTTTACATTTTTCAATTTTGATTGAATTTGCTCATCCATTAAGCAAGTAATTATTTCTGCAATTACTAATGAAGTATCTGGACCAATTGGAATTCCGACTGTTTGCCCTGAGTTAAGATTTCTTAAATCTTTATCTAAAGCATTTCCAAGCATTGTCATATCAGTTCGATGTGCTTTAGCAATTGGTTTTGTATGAACTAACCAAGGAATCGAATGTGTGTAAATAGTTCCGTAAAACCTTGAAACATCAGTTCTTACTTCATATAAATTCGCAAAAGATTCATTTGAACGTCTTCTTTTAAATTCACTAAAGCTGTGTTTGGAAATTAATGCTCTATTATTTTTCGGGTCTTTAATCGGTGAACTTGAAGAAATTGTTGATTTCTTAAATATATTATCAATTTCAGTCCATCTGTCAGCAATAGTTGAAGTTAATTTAGATTGGTGAAGTGGATTAGGAATATTTATAATTCGTCTTGACAATTGTACTTTTGGAATTGAAAAAACAACCCAATTAGAATCTGAATATTTTAATCGTTCACGTCTTGGAAAAGAACTTGACACAGAACTCCAACTTGTTTTAATTGTGTCTATTTTATCTGAAAAAGTCTTGCTTTCAAATGGTGGTGGTAGTTCTTTCGGGAAATATCCCAATTTTAGCAGTTCTTTTTCTGTCATTTACGATGTTTCTTTAAATTGTGGGCAACGTGTTTATATATGGTTTGTTGCGTGGTTTAAGCAACTAATTTAATAAATAATTACTGACAAAGAAAATCCGCGAGGATTTTCGTAAGTAAGCAAAAAACTAGCAATAAATTATATATGGTGTTGTAGGTAGGCTTTTATAATTCATTCCTATGTTTTTCAGCATATTTTCGATATAAATTTCTCATTGAACCATCTGGATAATTAGAAAATTCAGAATCTAATTCACTCATTATTTTTTCAGATTCTTCGTTTGAGCTTTCAAAAAACCAACTACCATTTTCAGGAAGTAATTCAACCGCTTTTTTTATTATTTCAGATGATTTAGTCGCTCCAATTTCATTCAACGATTTAATAACTTTTTCATTCTGTTCAGGAAACCATTCTTGTAAAAAAGTCAAAATACTATCTGCTTGACCTGCATTTTCCAAATTCATACATAAAAACAAATTCAGTTCAATTTCATTCAGAGAATTAGGTTTTTTTTCATTCCTTTTTTGAAGGATTTCAAATAAAGCAATTGAAAAGTCAGAATTGTCTTTTAAAGAAAATAAACTTTCAATGTCTTCATTTTCAACAATTTTATCTCGTATAACTAATTCGTTTTTTATTTCCTCTGTCATCCAAGAAAGTTCAGAATAAGGATCTTTTTTCATAGTTCGAATTTTATTGGTTTATTTCGGTTTTAGCTTACCTACAATGGCAAAGGTATAAGGCGAGTGAGGCGTTTTAGCCGGTACGCGTAGACCTTTTGTATGTTGGTTATTGGTTGT
>NZ_JPJI01000007.1 GCF_000732625.1 Nonlabens ulvanivorans | reverse complement strand
CCATCACAATCGGCGGCTTGCCAGATTGGATTACTCGTATCGGCTGTACTTCCTGCTGTAAATACACATGGATCTGCTGGGTCTGGATCAGTTCCGTTAGAATCTCCATCTCCATC
Organism: Nonlabens ulvanivorans; assembly: GCF_000732625.1. Classification (GTDB taxonomy): domain Bacteria; phylum Bacteroidota; class Bacteroidia; order Flavobacteriales; family Flavobacteriaceae; genus Nonlabens; species Nonlabens ulvanivorans. The sequence continues at coordinate 127 of NZ_JPJI01000007.1, read as the reverse complement.
ACAATCGGCAGCTTGCCAGATTGCATTACTCGTATCTGCTGTACTTCCGGCTGTAAACACACATGGATCTGTTGGGTCTGGATCGGTTCCGTTAGAATCTCCATCTCCATCACAATCTGCTGCTTGC
>NZ_JPJI01000006.1 GCF_000732625.1 Nonlabens ulvanivorans | reverse complement strand
TTTCTAATCCCAAGAGTGTAATTATAAATTACAAAAGCGAAAACCTACGGCCGCAGGCAATGGACTAGAACGGTCTCGTATAAGAATAGTAGCGGATTTATACACACTTACTTTTCGGTTAAACACAGACCTTTTTTATAATTACTTACTTTCATTTTAGCTATTAAACCGCTATTATTTTTATACAATGTTGTATGCAGTTTTTATTTCCAAAACTCCCACCATTTTTTAATATTTTCCTTAGTTTTTTTGATATTAGAGCTACTTGGTTGGGTTGAAATTCTATTATTTTCTTGACGTTTTAAGTTTTCTTGTTTTTTTGCTTCTCTTTTCTCTTGCTCTAATTTATTCTTCTCATCTCTTAATTTTCTTATTAGTCTATCTTTTGTATAATTGAGTTCTGTATCAATATCAGAACTAATTTTTCTATGATTAAATCTTAAAATTCGTTCTAAAGCATCAATGCTAAATTGATTTCCGACCAAATAGATATATTTTAGAGTATGCCATTGATTAATCAAGGTTTCAGGAAATTTTGATAATTCATTATATCTTAAATCTAGTCTTTCTAATTTTTTAAGTTTATAAATGGATTCTTGGACTTCAGTCAATTTGTTATTATTCAAATTCAATCCTTTTAAGTTTTCCAGAAATAGAATATTATTCGGGATAGTCGAAAATGAATTATAATTTATATTTAACTGCTCGAGAATTTTTAATCCTGAAATAGATTTTGGCATATTATTGAGATAATTGAAAGACAAATCAAGGTGTTGAAGATTTTTTAAATGCCCAATTTCTTCAGGTATTGAATTTAACTTATTTCTACTAAAATTAAGAGATTTCAAATTTATCAACAAAGATATTTCTTTCGGAATTTCTTTTATTTTATTATTGGTAATTGAAAGTTTTTCGAGCTTAGTTAAATTTAATAATTGCAATGGAACAGAATCTAAATCATTAAAAGACAATGATAATGATGATAGATTTTCTAACAGATTTATTGAGTTAGGAACTTTTTGAATTAAATTACCATTAAAAGTTAGTTCTTTAATTTCATTTAACACAACTACTTTTTCCTTAGATGTTAAATCTATTGGATTATTTCTATATCCATAAATCATTTGATTACTTACTAACCAGTCGAATATTTGTTCATAACCATGAATATTCTTAACTTGAATAAGTTCACTTGCTTTAGCTAATCGCTTTTTCCTTTCATCTAAAATCTCTAATTTATGAAAACTTGTAAAATTGTCAGTCAATAAGTCTCTATTCTCACGACTTCCCCAGCTTGGGTTATTTCCATCATCCCAATCTCCTACATTAAGCAGTTTCTGTTTAAGAAACGATGCTCCAAAACCATGTTCTCCATCCCATGGACATCCACCTGTAAAACCTATATACGAAACACCATTTTCTTGCGAGTCGCTAATGTAAATGTGGCTTATATCAAAATAATTTATAAAATCTTGTGGTTCTTTAACATTTGGAAAACCACTCTTGTTCACGGTTGTATATTTTTTACCTTGAAAATTGGTTCTTTCATAACTAGTTTCTCTATAAATTCCATAAAATTCCATAAAATACTCTTCATCTTGTTTTAAGTATTTTAATAAATTTTCTAGCATTTGATTTGAATTAGCTAAAAGGAATTCATTAGCGGTAAGTTGTGACTCATTTGGTTGGTCATCTTCGTCAGTAAAGCGAAAGTTGACTTCGATAGTACTGTTTTTTTCTTTATCCTTTAGGTAAGGAAAATAATCTGGAAATAACTTATCAAATGTAGTGTAGTATCCAAGATTTTCAGATTCCGTAAGTTCAAATTTAGGTATCATCCTTTTTGATAATTTAATTTAGTCAGTCATTTTAGGAAAATTCGAGGTCAAAATTGCATACAATGGCAAAGGTATAAGGCGAGTGAGGCGTTTTAGCCGGTACGCGTAGACCTTTTGTATGTTGGTTATTGGTTGGTGAAGTTACTGAATTTATGAATGATCACAGCCTCGCTATAAGCCTTTAAAACGTCTCAATCGCCATTATACAACGTTCTTGTTTGTTTCCTAGCGGCTGGCGTTTATTAGGTAAGTACAAGAATACATTTGCTCAAGAGGTTTTACAGCTTTGCCATTCTAGTCCATTGAGTAGGTTGGGAGACTTGTGATTTATAATTACTAAAG
>NZ_JPJI01000005.1 GCF_000732625.1 Nonlabens ulvanivorans | reverse complement strand
AACTAAAGCTGTAAAATCTAATTGAGTTGTCACACCATCTTCATCGGTATAATCTAGATTCGTATCATCCGCATTCAGCACTAAAGTCGTAAGCGTCTCAGCAGCATTCGTATCAATAGTGACTGGTGTTCCAGCTTCATTAGTATACGTAAAGGTACCATCGGTGTTATCCACTAGAGTCGTTATGGTTTCCAAGTTCTGAACAATGGTGGTTAAATCTAATGTAGTGATTACTCCATCCTCATCGGTATATTCTAGCCCAGTTTGGGAAGCATTTAAACCTAATGATGTAAGTGATTCAATAAAAGATGTATCGATTATTGTCTGGTTACCTAATTCGTCGGTATAAGTATAAGTCCCATCGGTGTTATCTATTAATGTAGATATACTTGTGTCTGCTATAGTAACTGTATTACCAGCGGCATCTGTAAATGTATATGTACCGTCTGCATTATCGATTAAAGAGACATTAGATGCGAGTCCACTTAGTTCATCGATAGCATCTTGAATGTTCATTGCAGCTAGACCTGATGTTGCATTGTTATATGGATTAGCAATGGCGTTAGTATCAATAGAGACAATACCACCGTTATCATTAGTAAAAGTGTATGTTCCATCATTGTTATCTACTAGAATACCACCGTTACAAAGACTTTCCCAGTTGTTATTTCGGTATTGAAATAAACAGTTTTGCGAGGTGTTGTAAATAATCGCACCATTAAGTGGTAAAATGGCAGCCATCTCTGCATCAGTGATACGAGTAACGACTAATACAGTTTCAGAACTTTCTAACTCTAAAATAGAGAAAGGATCAATTGTATTAGGGTTGTTTCCTATCTTAACTTGTGCGGTTGTAATTGCACCCATTAGGAGAAACAAAACACACAATAAATTCAATAATAATTTCATAATAAAAAATTAACTTCAAACAAAAATCACATATATTTTTCTCAAAACGCAATGCGTAAAATCCATTTGTAAATAATTGGATGAAATACTGAGTTTAACGCTGTAATACGTTAAATTGTTCATTATTGAACGTTTCTTGAAAATATTCTTGGTAAGTCAAATTGGTTATTAAGTATTGATATTAAATTTTTATTTTCACTTTCGCGAAAGCGATATGAAATGGAATTATATAAAAAAAACAGCATATTCTTACATAAAGAATATGCTGTTTTATCATTTTGTGCCTATTACATTATACTTCTACAGCGTCTGTTTCATTCCTAAAAACTATTTGACTTTCAAAAGCATCGATAAGGACGATACTTTCTGTAGAAATTTCTCCAGAAAGAATCTGTTTTGAAAGTTCGTTGAGCACATTTTTCTGTATGACTCTTTTTACTGGTCTAGCTCCATATTGTGGATCATATCCCTGCACTGCTAATAGCTCAATTGCCGCTGGTGTAGCATCAATAGTGATACCTTGAAGAGCTAACATTTTAGTGACACCTTTTAATTGCAAACTCACAATTTGCTGAATTTCATTTTTAGTGAGTGGTGTAAACATGACAATATCATCAATACGATTTATAAATTCTGGTCTAACACGTTGTTTTAAGGCTACTAAAACCTCTTTTTTTGTTTCCTCTAATAAAGATTCGGTCACAGAACTTGCGTTTTCAAAACGATCTTGTATTAAATCTGCTCCCATGTTAGAAGTCATTATAATGATAGTGTTTTTAAAATCTGCTACTCGTCCTTTATTATCTGTTAATCTTCCTTCATCTAGTACCTGTAATAAAATATTGAAGGTGTCTGGATGAGCTTTTTCAATCTCATCTAAAAGAACTACACTATAAGGTTTTCTTCTAACAGCTTCTGTTAATTGTCCTCCTTCATCATACCCTACATATCCTGGAGGTGCACCTACAAGCCTGCTCACGCTGTGACGTTCTTGATATTCACTCATATCAATACGTGTCATAGAATTCTCGTCGTTAAAGAGGTAGTCTGCTAACGCTTTTGCAAGTTCTGTTTTACCTACACCTGTGGTACCTAAGAATAGAAATGAACCAACGGGTTTTTTCTGATCCTGTAAACCTGCGCGACTACGACGCACGGCATCACTGACTGCAATTATTGCTTCTTGCTGACCTACAACACGCTTATGTAATTCATCTTCTAATTTCAATAATTTGTCACGCTCACTTTGTAACATTTTTGTAACAGGTATACCAGTCCATTTTGCAATGACTTCGGCAATATCATCATAAGTAACTTCTTCTTGTATTAAAGATTTACCGGTATCATTATGCGCTACTTCTTTTTGTAATTTATCTAGCTCTTCTTGAGCTTCTTTTATCTTTCCATAACGCAGTTCTGCTACTTGACCATAGTCTCCATCACGTTCTGCACGTTCTGCCTGTTGTTTATAGTTTTCTATGTCACTTTTTGCATTTTGAATGGCATCGACAATGTCTTTCTCATTCACCCATTGAGCATTAATCTCATTACGAGATTCTTTGAAATTTGCTAGTTCACTGCGTAAAGCCTTTAACTTAGTCTCATCATTCTCACGTTTAATGGCCTCAATTTCAATTTCTAATTGCATGATCTTGCGATCCAGTACATCTAGTTCTTCTGGCTTTGAGTTAATTTCCATACGCAACTTTGCAGCAGCCTCATCCATTAAGTCAATAGCTTTGTCTGGTAAAAAGCGATTTGTAATGTATCGTTGTGATAATTCAACAGCACCTATAATGGCTTCATCCATGATGCGTACTTTGTGATGCGTCTCGTATTTATCTTTAATACCACGCAAAATGGATATAGCGCTCTCTGTATCTGGCTCATCTACTAAAACACGTTGAAAACGTCTTTCTAATGCTTTATCTTTTTCAAAATATTTTTGATACTCATCTAGAGTAGTGGCTCCTATAGCACGTAATTCTCCTCGTGCTAGCGCTGGTTTTAAAATATTAGCAGCATCCATAGCACCTTGTCCACCACCAGCACCTACTAGTGTATGTATTTCGTCTATAAATAAAACAATATCTCCAGAACTTTCTGTAACCTCTTTAATAACTGCTTTTAATCGTTCTTCAAATTCCCCTTTATATTTTGCACCAGCAATCAGTGCTCCCATATCAAGTGAAAATATTTGTTTATCCTTAAGGTTTTCAGGCACATCACCAGCAACGATTCTATGTGCAAGACCTTCTGCAATAGCTGTTTTACCTACACCAGGTTCTCCAACTAACATAGGGTTATTTTTAGTACGTCTGGAAAGGATTTGTAAAATACGTCTGATTTCTTCATCTCTGCCTATTACTGGATCGAGTTTTCCCTGATCTGCGAGCTGGTTTAAATTTTTAGCATATTTATTAAGACTATTATATGTTTCCTCTGCGGTAGCACTGGTTACACGACTGCCTTGTCTTAGTTCTTCGATAGCCTTTTCTAGTTGACTTTTAGTAATTCCTTGATCTTTTAGAATATGTGCGGCTGTTGATTTACCATCAAATAAAGAGAGTAATAGATGTTCTAAGCTTACATATTCATCATCCATTTTTGTAGCAATACTCATGGCGCCATTAACGGTTTTAGAAGCATCTCTAGATAATTGAATATCACCGCCTTCTACTTTAGGAAGAGCGCTAAGACTACTGTCTATAAGCTGTATGACCAATGCTAAGTTTACATTTAATTTTTTAAAGATAAAAGGAAGTACATTTTCGTCTATTTGTATCATTCCTTTTAAAAGATGCAGGTTTTCTATAAATTGATGACCTGACTCTTGTGCAAGTTGTTGCGCTGCCTGGAGCGCTTCTTGCGACTTTATTGTAAGTTGATTCATGTTCATGTCTTTTTCTTTGTTTCCTTTTAGTAGTCAAATGTTATACCTCTTCTAAAAATTGCCAAAAAGTCACATGAAACGCAAATAAATACGACAAACTGTCTGTTAGTAAATCATTAGCGAGATTTAATTGTTACATCCCTTATCTTTGTAATTTAGTAGTGGAATGAGTTAGGTTCCGCTTTCGCGAAAGCGAGATAATTAATAAATATACAACATGGGATTGTTAGATAAGTTGTTTAAGTCACAACGTGATATTGCAAAAGATGAAATTCAAGAAGGATTACCATGGCAAATGCTGGAGTCTGAAGATCAGTTGAATAACTTGATCTCAAATTCAAAAAGAATTCCTAAGGTAATTTTTAAACACAGTACCAGATGTGGTATTTCTAGAATGGTACTTAAGAATTTTGAAGCTGGTTATTCTTTAAAAGATGAAGATGCTAGTTTTTACTTATTAGATTTATTAAATCATAGAGAATTAAGTAATACTATAGCTAGTAAGTTAAATGTGATGCATCAATCGCCTCAAATTATTGTTATTGATAATGAGGAGATTATACACACAGATTCCCACCACGGAATCGATATTAAAAGAGTTGAACAATTAATAAAAAAAGAGAATTAATATGAGGTTTAATAAATTACTGATCCTTACCATCGCGGTGACCTTGTTTTCTTGTAAAACAAACGTTTTTACTGGTAAAAAGACCCTTAATTTTATGTCTAATAGTCAGTTGTTCCCTATGGCTTTTAGTCAGTATGGAGAATTTCTCAATACTAATAAGGTAGTCACAGGTACGGCAGACTCTGAAATGATTAATCGTGTAGGAAGCAAGATAAAGGTAGCTTCTCAACGCTGGTTGAATGCATTAGGAGAAGAACAGTATTTAAAAGATTATGCGTGGGAATATAATTTAGTAGATGACCCAACGGTAAATGCATGGTGTATGCCTGGTGGGAAAATTGTTTTTTACACAGGTATTTTACCTATTTGTCAAGATGAAACAGGTGTTGCTATAGTAATGGGTCACGAGGTAGCGCATGCACTTGCTGATCATGGTGCACAACGCATGAGTGCTGGTCAAGTTCAAGCACTAGGTGCTGTAGGTGTTGCTGTAGGTGGACAACTAGGTGGCCTTAATGAAGGTACACAACAAATATTAAATCAGGCTTATGGTATTGGTTCTCAGGTAGGTGGAATGCTACCTTTCTCAAGGTCTCATGAAACTGAAGCAGATAAAATAGGATTGTACCTTGCTGCAATTGCTGGTTATAACCCAGACGCAGGCTCTGAATTATGGGAACGTATGAAAGCTAATAGTGGTGGAGAAGCACCACCTGAATTTATGAGTACGCACCCATCTAACGATAGTCGTATCGCATTTTTGAAAGAACTAGCACCGCTAGCAAAAGCTGAAGCTCGTAAATATGGTGTGACAAGTTTCAAATAAACGCTCGTTTTTATATACTTTTAAAGGGTTCTTAATAGAACCCTTTTTTTATGAAAAATATTTTACCGAGAGGTCACAAAAAGTTACTACATGCTTGGGCATTTTATGATTGGGCAAACTCTGTTTATTCACTAGTAATCACTAGTGCTATATTTCCGATATTTTATTCGGCCGTTAGTAAAACAGCCTATGAGGAAGGAAATGTGCCTGATTTTCTTAAGGATGTTAATAATGAGAATATCATATTTGTCACCACGGCAATCGCCTTTTTAGTAGTCAGTGTATTGTCTCCTATCTTATCTGGTATTGCAGATTATTCTGGGCAAAAAAAGCGATTCATGCAGTTCTTCTGCTATTTAGGTGCGTCTTGCTGTATCGGTTTAGCCTTTTTTAGTTTTGATTATTTGTGGTTTAGTCTTGCTATGTATTTTCTTGCTTTGATAGGTTTTTGGGGTAGCTTGGTTTTTTATAATAGTTATTTACCAGATGTTGCTTTACCAGAACAGCAAGATGCAACTAGTGCCAAGGGTTTTTCTTTAGGTTATATAGGTAGTGTAATTTTGCTGGTTTTTTGTCTAGCAATGAATGAATTTGGTCTTTATCCGGAAAGTGGCTATTTATTAAGACTTGATGCCGTACAAATGTCATTTATTCTAGTAGGAGTCTGGTGGATAGGATTTGCTCAATATACATATGCCTATTTACCTCTAGGAAATAAAAAGGACACTAGTGAGGTTAAAAACATTTTTACAAATGGTTTTAAAGAACTACATAAAATCTGGGATCAACTAGGTGATAATATACAAATGAAACGTTATCTAGCTGCATTTTTTGTCTACAGTATGGCAGTCCAAACAGTGATGCTGGTCGCTACCTACTTTGGTACAGAGGAAGTACAATGGGAAGAAGGTGGCGCAACAATGGGATTAATTGTATCTATATTACTCATTCAAATAGTTGCTATTGCTGGAGCTTTTATAGCAAGCAAATTATCTAACTATTATGGTAATATAAAAGTGCTTATAGGTATCAATATGATATGGGTAGCTATATGCATTTATGGATATTTTGTGTATTCACCAATGGAATTCTATTTAACAGCAGCAGCGGTAGGTTTTGTAATGGGGTCCATTCAATCGCTTTCGCGAAGTACATTTTCTAAAATGATACCAGAAGGTAATCCAGATACTGCTTCTTACTTTAGTTTTTATGATGTTGCCGAGAAAATAGGAATTGTAATCGGTATGACTATTTTTACCTTAGTTACACAATGGAGCGGTTCTATGCGTGGTAGTATTTTATTTTTAGTAGTATTTTTTGCAATAGGAGTGGTACTTTTATTAAGAGTGCCTAAGATTAAAACAGCAATCTTAGATCATAAAGTTTAGTAAGGTTTAGGATGTTATTAATAGGTTAAGGAGTTTTACGCACTCCTTCTAATAAATCTTGGTGTAGAGAATCTTCACCTTCTGTGCGGTGTAAAACTGAAATATCACCAGTAGATTCTAATACAACAGCTTCTACTTGATCAAAACTCATAACATTAGCCTCTCTTAATTTTGCAATAATCTGTTCTTTTTCAATTCGAGCGTGTTTTAAATTTTCATTTAAAATTTGATTACCATCCATTAATAGTAATGGTTTATTAGATGTTAGTTTTTTGATACTAGGAAGTACTCTTTGTAAATACGAAAATATAAACGTTAAAAACAGAAGAGTAGCAATCGCGGTAACTCCATGAACTACTGTTGTGCTTGAAGTAAGCGTCGCAGATATGATACTACCTATGGCTATGGTAAAAGCAAAATCATATGCAGTAAATTTAGCAAAAGACCTCAAACCTACGAGACGTGTGATAATGATAATGGCAAAGAATATTAAAAAGCTTCCTGCTATTGTGATTAAAATTGGGTCGTCCGATTGATAAATCCAGTCCATATTAATATTTTATGTAAATAGTTGATGTTTATATCATAAAAATAAAAGTATTTAAGAGTTATTAAGTGAGTATTATGTTAAATCATTATTGATAATTGATTTTTCTTTAAAAAGAAACTAAAGGGTTGACTTAATGTCAACCCTTTAGTAATAATGATTTTGGTCAATCTGTAGGATTACACAAAAATATTATTAGACTCTAATGTAGTCATTGTTGTAGGCCTCGTATCTGATGTATGTAGGATCTCATCTAATTTCTGTTTCCAGCTATGAGCCAGTGCTATTTCACCATCGAGTTGTGAGTTATCTTCATCGTTATAAAGTTCAAATTGTTCTTCTTCACTGTTTTTTGAGTTGTAAAATACTAATTTAACTCGTTCGATTAATTCATAATTCGACTTACCATTTGTGATACGCTTTGTAACTTTCACAACCTGACAGGTAGAAATTTGAGTTAGTTTGATCTTTTTAAATTGTTCCATCTCGCTCTTTTTAATATAAAAATAAATGAGACTGTTATTGCTGTCTATGCCGATAGCAAAACTATTATGAACTTCGTAATCCCCTAAAATCTTATTGTCCTTTTGAATTTTAGTTTCGAGAGTTGATTTAATTAATTGAGCTCTCTTTTTGGCTTTACCATTTATGATTAAAAAAGGTAAGACGCATATAATTATAAGTGTGATTGAAATAATCACCTTTGATGTTTCCATAATTTGAAATAATTTGATAATATAAATAGTTAGCAACCATTCATTATACTAATAATGATGGATGCCATAATCGAAGTAAGGTCAACTATGAGATTACCAAAATGTATGAAAAGGAAATATTAAAGCTTTTTTATAAGAGTTCTGAAAGGATAAGTGAGTATATAATAACAGACGATTTATACTCACGGAAGTTAATAACTGACTTCTTTTTAAAAGACCTTTTATCGTAATAGTGAAGTAATCTAATGAATAAGAATAACCATCAGTAGTGGACGTATTTACCACTAATTCTGTTTGAGAATCAATAATAAACAGTTTTGTGATGTTGGATTTTTGTTGAACAGTAGATTCTACATTAATTGATGTGACTATGGAGGATTCAGTTAATAAAGGTCCATGAGCACTTGCTTTTCCTAGAAAAAGAAGGGCTAATGCTGTAAAAATAAATATGTTGTGAATCGCTCTCACTATAATTTAAATCCTTAGGTTATATAAAACTTGTCAGTTTTGAACTTTTAAATCACATAACAAATGAAAAGTAAATAAATTAGTTCTATTATAATTTTACGTTATTTTTTAGATGTCATTATTAACTTCTATCCAATAGGCATCTGGATCCTGAAAGTAAACTTGTTGAATTCCATCTTTTCGTATATAATCTTTGAGAGCTGTTCCTAGCCAGTCCGAATATTCAATATTTAATTTTTTTAACCTTAAAACAAAATTTTCAAATTCAGAAGTAGTTAAGGCAAAATGAACTGCTTTATTTGTGTTAATACTGGCATCTGGACGCGGTATTAGATGTAGTTGTTTGCCATCGCCTAAAGACAGCCATCGTGTTTTTGAATTTGAAGCAGTGTTCTCAATCTCGTTAAGATCAAATAGTTTTTGATAAAACAATATAGATTTGTCTACATCCTTAACAGATAATGCGATATGATTGATAAAGAATTTTGACATGAATAATATTATTCTTTTAAAGCTAATTGATTTCTTTATTACTCTTTAACCTCTGTGTATCCTGCTAATCCGTGAAGACACTTTATTATCTGGTTACTACCAGGTTCACCTGCGTGATAATGATATCCTCTATGGTCATCGGTATGTCCGCCGCACTCATCTAAATCTGTAGGTTGATGATCGTGTTCATCGAGCATAGAATAAATCCCAAATCCATCAATAGCATACCCAATAATAGCCGAATGTAAATCTGACTGAGAAACTTCTTTTGTAGATCCTGTAGCGGCATGATAATGATAACCTCCATGTGGATTTACATGTCCACCGTGATCATCTAATGGAGCTATCGTATGTGCAGCAAGAATGGCATCCGTAGGTGCAGGTGGATCGTAGTTAACTCCATTAAAAGCAACACCTATAGCACCTCTTCCAAAACTTTGAGAGGTATTAACGTAAACTGGTGTCACAGGTATAACATACGTGGTGATTTGATCCTTGAAATATTCTGGTAAGCATTCTACACAATAATTTTGATAGGCTTCTTCAACATCTGGCTTTGCAGCTGCTAAACAACCTTCTTTGGTATCTGTATATTTCACAGTTCCATCTTCGCGATAAAGTTTCCATTTATCATCATTATAGAAATCATCTAAACTAGCAATAAAATGACCAGAAACGTCATAAACCTTACCACCATCAAACCATATTCCAGCTTTTTCATCGGTATCAGTGATTAATTCTGGGCACCATGGACCCATTTGATGTTCTGTAGCTTGTGAGTTGGTCTTGAATACATAACAAAGGGTTTCTATTCCATTTAAATTAATCAATTGTTCTTGAATGCCATCAATCATATTTTCTGAAATAAAATAATCGGTATTTACAGGAACAACCTTAATTTCATGATTAACCTCTTTTGATAAATCCTTATCGTTGTTAGATGGTCTAGGAGGCCTATTACCTGGATTTGTCTCTGCAGTATTTAATTCTTTTAAGGTTAAAAAGCCATCTTGATCTGTATCTATATTTTTAAAATCACTAGAGATTGGTCCATGAGCCTCTTCCTTAGATAATCGACCATCGTTGTTACGGTCCATTTCTGTTATCAATTGCGCTGCAGATGGTTTGTTGTCTTTAGATAAGTTAGAACTGCCTTGTTCTTGATTTGATTTACAAGAAAGTAAAATAAATAATAAGAAAAATAAGTAGATATAAGACTTCATAAGTGTGATATTATTTATTTGAGACTTAGCTATATTGAATTAGTTTAAAATTACTAAAACTATTGTTAAGTGGCGATGATTAAAAAAAAACAAAACCCTACCAGCACATGCCAGTAGGGTTTTAAATTGTTTAAAATAAATTTTATGCTAGAGTAGTGAGCTACTACTAGAATAAACCTTCATTATTATTGTTGAAGTAATTAAAATCATGATTGTTTTCAATCTTTAATAAAGACTGATAGATCATTTTAATCACATTTTCTACATCATCTCTATGTACCATTTCAACAGTAGTATGCATATAACGTAGAGGTAGTGAGATAAGCGCACTAGGGACACCACCATTAGAATATGCAAACGCATCAGTGTCAGTACCAGTAGAACGAGATGTCGCACGTCGCTGGTATGGAATTTCATGAGCATCTGCTGCATCCATAATCAGGTTGCGCAAGTTATTTTGTATTGCTGGCGCATAGGCTAGTACAGGACCTTTTCCTATAGCAGCCTCACCATTTGATTTTTTATCGATCATTGGTGTAGTCGTGTCATGGGTTACGTCAGTAACGATAGCTACATTAGGCTTTATAGTCTGCGTGATCATTTCTGCACCTCGTAATCCTATTTCCTCTTGAACAGAATTGGTTACATAAAGGCCAAAGTCTAATTCTTGTTTATTTTCTTTCAATAGACGAGCTACCTCTGCAATCATAAAACCACCCATGCGGTTATCTAATGCACGACATACAAATTTATTTTTGTTCAATACAAAAAACTCATCTGGATAGGTGATTACACAACCTACATCCACACCTAGAGCAAGAACTTCTTCTTTAGTCTCACAACCAGTATCTATAAAAATATTATCAGGTTTAGGCGGTTGCTCTTTTGCACGTGATCGTGTATGAATTGCTGGCCAGCCAAAAACGCCCGTCACGATTCCATTCTTAGTATGAATATTTACTTTTTTAGACGGTGCAATTTGGTGATCTGATCCACCATTGCGCACAACATATATAAGTCCATCGTCTGTAATATAGTTGACGTACCACGATATCTCGTCTGCGTGTCCTTCAATAACAACTTTAAACTTAGCATCCGGATTTATCACACCTACTGCTGTACCATAATTATCTGTAATAAACTCATCTACATACGGTTTCAGGTAGTCCATCCATACTTTCTGACCATTCCATTCATAACCAGTCGGTGATGCCGTGTTTAGGTATTTTTCTAGAAAATCTAGAGATTTTTTATTTAAAATGCTTTCTTGAGCCATGTGATAAAATTTAGTTTGTGAAGATAATAAACACCTTCATAAATCGCTATTAATAGACAGCTTTCTTATTTTTGGAATGCTTTTGGCAATTAACATTTTATGATCAATAAGATAATTATTATAGGACTAGTATTGTTGGGTTCCGCTTTCGCGAAAGCGCAAACAACACCTACCACATTGCCTATAGAATCAGATACGATTCAAACGCCACAGTACTTTTTTATAGATGGTGATTCTTTGAGTGCGATAGAACTGGATCGAGTAATGTTATTACAATCTCTAAAATTTGATAGCCGGTATGAAAATATACGCTACCAAATCATCAAGCGCAAGGTTAAAAAAGTGTGGCCTTATGCAAAACTAGCGGCAGAACGATTAACCGAGCTAGATCGTAGGCTTGCATCGCTAGAGTATGAAAGCGATAAAAAGAAGTACACAAAAATAGTCCAACGCTATGTAGAAGAAGAGTTTACAGCCGAGCTTAAAAAATTAACCACAACAGAAGGTCAGATATTAATTAAGCTATTGCATCGTCAAACTGGTATGACCACTTTTGAACTTTTAAAACAATTGCGTAGTGGTTGGAGTGCTTTTTGGTTCAAAAATGCGGCAAGTCTCTTTGATATTGATTTAAAAGCAGAGTATAGCCCAGAAACTAATATCGAAGATTTTTATATAGAAGATGTCTTGCTCAGTGAGTTCAAAAAAGAAACCCTTGAAGAACAAGCACCTGCAATAGATTATGATTATTTTAAAGGTCGTACTGCATGGAATGAATATGAAGATAATCTACCCAAAGACTATGATTCTATACAATTGGCAGAGCGTGCCAGAATACGTAAAGAGTATCTTGAAAAAAAGGCTAAAGAAAACGAGAAGAAACGCAGAAAACTAGAGCGCAAAAGACGTCGTGCTAGTAAACAATAACTAAATCTGTGTCGGGATTAATAGGATATCTTTCTAATAAACCATGCCCACCATATAAGTAATGGGTGGATAATTAACAATCTCACCCATGCAATCCATGGTGCAATGCAAAAAGTACCTGCACAACTACCTTGTTGTATAAAATAAACATGTGATATAGTAAAGGCTAGTAACATGGCAATTGTAATGTAAACGGCAACTACACGAGTATTTTTAGAGTAAGCAAGTATGGCAACCAGCAGTTCCATAGCACCAGCGAGGTAATTAATGATTACTTTATTACCCAGCCATTCAGGTATGACTTCTAGATATAAATCTGGTTGAACAAAATGTAAAATACCAGCGATGCCATATAAAAAGATGAAAGAATAGAGTAGTAGTTTATGGATCATGTTAGTCTCCATTTATATTCCGTATGGACTTTTTTCAAAATTAAGAAGAATGGTATCCACCAGATAAAATCATTAGTTATTAGAGTATAACTAAATTCAAATGGTACTACATCTTGCAAATAATTAAAGATAAAACCTAATGGGCCAAATATTTTTCCTAAAAAACCTACTGCAACTATAGGCCAGTGGCGCATCGGATTATAACTAGCCCACCAATATCCCAATCCATAAACACCTATAACCATTCCCATACCTTGCCACACCATGGGATGGTTTAATGGTTCCATACCTACAAGTTCAAAAAAATGATTGGGCATAAGGACTACCCATGCACCCCAAATAAGGTTATAGATTGCCGCTAATTGTAAGGTAAGTTTCATAATCTTTTTTGTGTAAGTCCGATAGTAAGACGAATCATTACACAATTAGAATTATGAAATATCTTTTCTATAAGTACGCCTGCGTTTGTGCAGTATAGGGTCATAATTTTTCCAAGATGCTTGTACTGCAAGATTATCCTCTAGTTCTGGATTGGTCTCACATAAGGTGATACCGTAGTCTATGAAATTTTGTGTAACATTTCTAAACATCATAGCAGTAACGCCTTTACCTTGGTATTCTGGATCGATACCTATCAAATAAAAAGCGGCTCTGTCATTTTTCTTTTTGGCTTTCAATAAATGTAAAAAGCCTAATGGAAATAGTTTACCATTTGCTTTTTGTAAGGCTTTAGAAAAAGAAGGCATTGTGATTGCAAACCCGATTAGTTTTCCTTTCTCATCTACCACTAACTCTAGGAAATCAGGATTAATAAATGGTAGGTATTTTTCTTTATAAAGATCAATCTGATATTGTTGTATAGGTACAAAAGTAACCAGTTGACTATAAGTCTTGTTAAGTAAATCAAACATGTCATCTACATAAGGCAGAATCTCTTTAGTAGATTTAAATTTAAGGGTTTTCAACTTATAACGTCTACCTATGATGTCAGCAAACTTGTTGATTTTTTCTGGTATAGGATTTGGCGGTTTAAATTTAAACTCTACCCATTCTGCTGCTTTTTCATAACCTAACTGCTCTAAATGCTCTTTGTAGTAAGGAGCATTGTACCAAGTGATCATGGTGCTTAATTCTTCAAATCCTTTTATTAGCAAGCCAGCTTTATCCATGTTAGAAAATCCTACCGGACCTTCTACAAATTCGAGCTCTTTTTCTTTTCCTATTTGGTGTACTTTATCGAGTAGGGCTTTTGTAACTTCTATATCATCAATCATGTCCAGCCATCCAAAACGCATCTTAGATTTTTTCTGTTCATTGATTTCTACATAGTTAATAATAGCGGCAATACGTCCTACGATCTTTTTACCTTCATATGCTAGAAAAAGCCAGCAGTCTGCATTTTTAAATACTTGATTCTTTTCAGGATCAAAGTTGGACATTTCGTCATTGACGATAGGCGGTACATAATAAGTATTGTCTTGATACAGCTCTTGCTGGAATTTGACAAATTTTTTGATATCAGCTTTTGCTGTAATTCTCTTGATTTCAATCATAATAGATTCCTAGAAATCGATTTTTTTCTTTTTTTCTTTTTTGGCTTTTCTACCGCTATCGTCACCAGTACCTTTCAAATTCTTTTTCTGGCTTATTGTTTCATCATCTTTATGAAAATCAAAACGATAAGACATTCCTACATTTGCTTGAAATACTGAAGGTGTGTCTTTAAAATTAAAAGTAGCACTAGCGTCAACTTGCCAGTCTTTAGTGATTAAATAAGCTAATCCACCACGGCCTAAATCATCACTATAAAAGTCTGATTTAAATCCTTGATATTCTCCAAAAACAGCCCATCGTCCGTTAATACTATGTGTCATCGTTAGTATCCATTCATAAGAAGGATAGTCTGTGGTAATGCGATCTACAATAAAATTAGTCACAAATACCCATTGTCCCCAATTGTTTTGAGTTATTAATTCAAAGCGCGGTGAGAATGTTGGATCATTAGGCGGCGTTAATAAATTATTATCTGATAAATCAATATTTGCACCAGCATAGACAGATATCGCTGGTACAAAATCTCTCCAGTTCAATCTATTGTTTGCTTTCCAACTCATGATATTTACTTTTTTCTCTCCAAAGAATTTTAAAGGATCAAATACTAAATATTTTGCTCCTATTGTACTTCTAGAAAAATTAGAAAAGCTGCTCTCGACATTACCAAAACCTCTGTTATCCATTTGATTTACAGAAGCAAAGCTACCTATAAAAGAAAATTCTAGTCGTTCCATAAATGCACCATAACGTAGTTGCATACTTAATCCGGTATAATCTCTTTCATATCGTTGCAAATCATGTTGTTCTGTTCGATAGAATAGATTTCCCTCAATTTGAGCAACTCCTTTACCTACTGCAAATGCGCCTTGAGATAAACCAGGATTGTTAGTATTAATAGTTTCTGTGTATTGCGCCGTTGCCATCACACTTAATAGGCATAGGGATACAAATAATAGTTTTTGCGTAAAAGCAGTCATAAAATGATTCCTTAAAAGTTCAAATTTAAGATATATTAAAGAGTAATAATAAAATGACTTTTTAATTTTACTTAAAATTACTTCTATTGAAACTTCTTCAAGTCATACTTATTGTTTTAGTGATCTATGTATCTGTGCGATTAATACTTAAATATTATGGCGCTAGTATTATAAAGTGGTTAGGTAAAAAGGCAATGCAGCGCATGTCTCGCAGCTTTGAAAAACGCAGTGGCATGTCTACAGATGACTTATTTAATCAACAACAAGGCTCTAATACAAATCAGAAAAAAGTTAATAATCCTAAGGAAAAGAAAACCGTAGGTGAGTATGTGGACTTTGAGGAAATTGATTAATTTTCAACTTTCATCCACCTAGACGACTTCATGACTTTTAATTTTAAGAAATTAGTACCACATCTGGCTGTTCTAGCCGTATTTGTTATTGCTGCATTAGCTTATTTTAATCCAGTGTTAAGCGGTAAAAAACTATACCAAAATGATATTGTTCAATATAAAGGTAACGCCAGACAACTTATAGAGCATCGCGCTGCTACTGGTGAGGAATTGTATTGGACAGATTCCGTCTTTGGAGGAATGCCTACATATCAGTTAGGAGCAAGATATCCTTATGATTTTATAGATGGATTAGATCGTGCTTTAAGATTTTTACCTCGTCCGGCAGATTACCTATTTCTGTATTTCTTTTCTTTTTATATGCTCATGCTTGTCATGCGTGTGAATTGGAAGATAGGATTGTTAGGTGCATTAGCCTTTGGTTTTTCAACTTATCTCATAATTATCTTAGGTGTAGGGCACAATGCCAAAGCTCATGCCATTGCTTATTTCCCACTAGTACTCAGTGGAATTATATTAGTCTTTCAGAAGCGATATTTATTAGGGTTTATCGTGACTGCACTAGCTATGGCACTAGAACTACAGGCTAATCATCCACAGATGACTTACTATTTATTATTAGCTGTTTTGATTTTAGGTATCGCATATCTAATCGATGCAATTCGTAAAAATATGGTACCACATTATTTTAAGTCTATAGGTATCATGGTGGCTGCGGTCCTATTAGCTTTAGGAACGAATGCTGGAAACCTTATGGCAACTAGCGAATATTCAAAAGAAAGTACTCGTGGTAAATCTGATCTTTCCATCAATGCTCAAGGCGAAGAAGTAATTCCACAATCAGGTCTAGATTATGATTATATCACGCAATACAGCTATGGACTTAGCGAGAGCTTAAATTTATTAGTCCCTAGATTTTCTGGTGGTGGTAGTAGTGCAAGACCAGATGAGGATTCTAATACGGTAAAGTATCTCACAGATCAAGGTTTACCTAAAGCAGACGTGGTGCGTTTTGTAAACGACAATGTACCTTTATATTGGGGTGATCAGATAATTGTTGAAGCACCACCTTACTTAGGAATAGGTGTAGTATTTCTTGCAGTGCTAGGATTGTTTTTAATTAAGGGTAGATTAAGATGGTGGACTAGTTCTGTGATTATTCTCGCCTTGCTATTATCTTATGGTAAAAACGCAGATTGGATTACTAGTTTTTTCATTGACGTTGTACCGTTGTATAATAAATTCCGTGCCGTTACATCCATTCAGGTTTTAATTGAATTGTGCGTTCCTATATTGGCTGTAATAGGACTTTGGCAGTATTTCAATGAAAAGAATACCGAAGAGACAAAAGCAAAAGCCCTAAAATATGCTGGTATAATTGTCGGTGGTTTTCTATTAATTTTAATCACTTTAGGTGGTCAATTATTTGATTTTGCTAGTGCTATGGATCAGTATTATATGGATAGTGATCAATTAGGAATCGGTTTTGTAGATGCGTTACGAGATGATCGATTTGAAGTTATGCGAGCAGATGCATTACGATCTTTGTTAATTGTAGGTGTAATCGCTGGTGCTTTATTCTTATTGCTTAAAAAGAAACTATCAGAAAATCTAGTTTTAGTAATTGCTGGAGTCGTTATTTTATTTGACTTAGTGAGCTTTGATATGAACTATGTCAACAGTGATGATTATGTAACAGCAAGTGAATATGACAATGCACATCGCAAAACTCCTGCAGATGATATCGCTATGAAAGACGCACAAGCTGGTGACCATTATCGTGTTTATGACTTATTGCTTAATCCGTTTAACTCAGGTAGAGCACCTTATTTTCATAAATCTATAGGTGGTTATCATGGAGCAAAGCCTAGACGTATTCAAGAATTATCTGAATTTTATCTTTTTGATGATAATGGAATAGCTCCTATAGGTCGTGAGAATATTGAAATTTTAAGTATGTTCAACGTGCGTTATGTCATCGATACAGAAGAAACAGGCTATGTTGCTAAAGAAAATCCTATGGCGATGGGTAATGCTTGGTTCGTCGATTCCTTAAAAACGGTATCTAACGATAATGAAGAGATAACAGGACTTTCTGAACTTAATGGAAATCAACTTGCGGTTATACAGCAAAGTCAAAAAGAATTACTGGATCTTACGACCACACATGCAGATTCTACAGCCAGCATACAATTAGTAGATTATGATACGCAACGATTGGTCTATAGAAGTAGTAATACTCAAGAAGCATTAGCTGTTTTTAGTGAGATGTTTTATCCTTATGGCTGGAAAGCAACTATTGATGGGGCAGAAACACCTATTGCTAGAGTTAATTATACCCTACGTGGTATTAAAGTACCTGCGGGATCACATGAAATTGTTATGAGTTTTGAGCCTCAGGTTGTTAAAACAGGAAGCAATATCATGCTAGGAAGTAATATTATGTTGTTGCTTATCATTTTAGGTGGGTTATTCTATACGTTTAAGAAAAATTCTTAAATGAAAAATCCTGTTCTTATTATAGCTTATTACTGGCCACCAGCTGGTGGTCCTGGTGTTCAACGTTGGTTAAAATTTGCTACATACCTAGGTCGACATAATTTTGATGTAACGGTAGTCGTACCGGATAATGCAGATTATCCAGTGGTTGATGAATCACTTATAGCAGAAGTACCTGATCATATTAGTATCATTAAAGTTCCTATTAATGAGCCTAGTCGTCTGGCGAGTTCGCTTTCGCGAAAGCGAACTAAAAATCTACAAAAAGGTATACTACCTAAGAATGCAGGACCTTTACAACGCGCAATGATATGGATGAGAGGTAATTTATTTGTGCCAGATGCTCGAGTAGGATGGAAGTCTAGAGTTCTTAAAGGCATACATCCTTACCTGTTAGCACATAAAAATCCAACAATTATTACGACTGGTCCTCCACATTCAATTCATTTAGTAGGATTAGAACTTAAGAAAAAATATACAGGTTTTAAATGGCTGGCAGACTTTAGGGATCCATGGACAACAATAGGTTATCATAAACATTTAAAAATAGGAACGAGAGCTCAAAAAAAACATGAAAGATTAGAGCAAGAGGTTTTAGATAGTGCGGATATGATAATTGTTACCAGTCCACATACTGGAAGAGAATTTGCGTCTAAATCTAGTACACCTATCCAGGTAATTACTAATGGGTTTGATATAACAACAGCTTCAACGACACGTCAACCTGATGGTGCTTTTACACTATCACATGTAGGTACATTATTATCAGACCGTAATCCTTTAGTTTTATGGGAAGTTCTTGCAGATTTGTGTAATGATGATGCTAGTTTTAAGGCTGTTTTTCAATTGCAATTAGCTGGTAATGTAAGTGATGAGATTATAGATTCCATTAAGGAATATGGTCTAGGCACGAATTTAAAACAGTTAGGTTACCTTTCTCATCAAGAGGCTGTAGAGGTCATGTTCAACTCACAATGTTTATTGTTAATTGAAATTGATAGCCATGATACTAAAGCGATTATACCAGGTAAGATTTTTGAGTATTTTGCCAGCGCAAGACCTATTATAGCGATAGGACCAAAAGATGCCGATATTGAAAACCTTATTCAACACACGCACTCTGGTCAATATTTTAATTATCTTGAAAAGCAAAATCTTAAAAATTATATTCTTGAAAAATATAAGTTATATAAGAATGGTAATAATGAAGGTCAATTGAATGATAACATTACCAGCTATAAAAGAGAAAACCTTTCAAAGACACTAGCTAAAACGATCGCCTATACATGGGAATAGTTATTAAACAATCTGGATGGAATCTGGCTATTACTGCGGCTGGGTTTGTATTAGGTGCGCTTAATGTATTGCTACTAGCAACGACTTATCTAGATGATGAATATTATGGGTTATGGGGCTATATATTATCGACAGCTTTTTTATTATTTCCTTTAATGTCTTTTGGTATTCATAACACTATTGTGAAATTCTATTCTAGATATGATGATAAGAAAGAACGTGATTCTTTTTTAACCCAAATGTTATTATGGCCACTTATTGTTATTATTCCAGTATTTATCCTCATCTATATTTTTTACGATCCTATCCGATTGTATATCGCAAATCGCAATCAAATAACGAGTGATTATGTGTGGTCTATTGCTATCATAGCAGTTTTTCAAGCCTATTTTGAAATATTTTATGCTTGGACTAAGGTTCACATGAAAACCATAGGCGGGAATTTTTTAAAGGAAGTCTTTTATCGGTTTGGTGCTACTATAATGTTAATATTACTAGCACTGGACAGTATTACGCAGGTACAATTTATATATAGTCTTGTTTTAATATATGGATTAAGGGCTTTTATAATGAAAATGGTCGCTTTGAAAACATACACACCGCAATGGCAGTTAGGTACAATTAAAGCTAGTAAGGATTTAGTTAATTATTCATTATTAATGATTGTCGCAGGTTCTGTAGGTACAGCACTGCTAGATCTAGATAAATTTATGATTAATGATTATCTTATAATAGATAATATATCCTGGTACAATGTCGCTGTTTTTATCGCTACTGTAATTGCCGTCCCTGCGCGTGGTATGGCTCAAATTATGCATCCTTTAACGGCTGGCCACTTTAATCGAGGTGAGATGGTAGAGGTAGAGCATCTTTACAAGCGCAGCTCACTTAACCTAAGTATTATAGCTGGATTTTTAGTAATTATTATTGTATGTAATGTTAATGAATTTTACGAGTTGATGCGCCCAGAATATCGCGTGGGAATACCAGTCGTAATGTTGATTGCTGTTGTTAAATTTTCAGAAAGTCTTTTAGGTAGCAATAATGCCATACTATATAATTCTGATTTATATCGTGTGACTTTATGGTTAGGTTTATTGCTAGCGGTTTTGGCTATAGTACTTAATATGTGGTTGATCCCACTTTATGGGTTGATGGGAGCAGCTATTTCGACATGTATAGCTTATGTTTCCTACGCTTTCGCGAAAGCGTTATATGTATATCATAAATTAAATATACATCCTTGGACTGCTAGAACTAGCCATTCGATTTTATTAATCTTAATATTTATCGGGATATTTTATTTCTGGGATTTTAATTGGCATCCTGTGGCTAATATATTTTTAAAGAGCGTTCTACTTACCATATCTTATATTTTGATTGTCAGGAAACTAAAATTATCTGATGAAATAAATGGATTGCTTGCTAAATATCTACGATAAAAAAAGCCAACTCAATTAAGAGTTGGCTTTTTAAGGCTTCATCAAATATAATATTAACTTCTTCCAGATCTTCTCGTTGAAGTTGAACGTTTTCTAGTAGTTGTAGCTTTACGACTGCTAGAATTGGTAGCTCTAGTATTTACTCTCGCTGAACTATTTCTTGAAGTAGCCGTATTAGACCTTGAACTTCTGGAAGAACCAGAAACAGTACCAGTGCTTCTGTTAGTTCTAGATGAACTACTTACTGCAGGCGTAGACCTTCTACTTGTTCTAGAATTAGAGACTGCTGGTGTCGATCTACTACTGCGATTAGAAATTGCAGGTGCGCTCGTTCTATTACTACGAGTTGTCGTTGCTGTAGTTGCTCTTCTCGATGTTCTACTATTTCTAGCTACTTGTGGTGATCTTGTCGTTGTAGTAGTCGCTCTTGAACTTCTATTACTTCTACTAGATGTTACATTATTATCACTACGCCTGGTTGATCTAGCCTGACTGTTACGACTATTATTAGCAACACGGTTATCACTTCTGGTAATAATTCTACGACCTCTAGTAATTGCCTCACGATCTCTTCTAGCATCCGTAGTAGCTATCGCACGACCATTGTTATTTCTACGACCTCTTTCAAAATTACGATAAGTTACTCTATCGTTAGGTCTATGGAAAGAACGTCTAACATTAGCTCTTGTAAATCTACCGTTATAATAGTTAGGTCTGTTCCAGTTTGTACGGTGATAGCTCCATCCATATCTATAAGGATTATAGTATAGACGATAAGGATTATTCCATACAATACAATTGTTTACTAATGGGATTCCATAGTAACCATGCCATGGTTGATAAACATAATGTCTATTAAACCTATTGATGTATCCGCTGGTCCTTAAAATTATTCCAGGTCTATTATAATAAACACGTAGGTTTCCAACACGGTTTACATAACCATTGCGATAATTTATAAAAACGTCTCCTGCTTGAATAATGCGACCATAACTATCATAATAGATAGGAGTGTTTTCTATTTGAATAACAGCTCCATATGTGTCATATTGTACATAAGCATCATAGTCATATCCTGTGTTAAATGATATACTTACGTTTGGAGTATTGATAACGGCTCCAAATTGAGGACCATCATTAAGATAATTAAAGTCAAATTGACCATCAGGAAAAACTGCAAATTCAATTCCACCTTCATTGAATATAAAACTGTTATCATATCCTTGATAACGATCATCTTCAATTGTGGTTGCATAGCTTATCCCGATTCCCATCAAGAATACTAATAGTAGGGTAGATAGCTTTTTCATAATTACTGGGTATTATAAGTAGACTTCAATGTCGTACTTGATTATGTAATTACAATCAGCGTGCCAAAAACCGAAATCGTTATAGTTACTCCTTTAAATATGAAGTGATAATTATAAATAAAAAAGGTCACTATTTCTAGTGACCTTACTTAATTAGGGGATATTAGGGTTCTATTATTTTAAAATTGAGATAAGGCATCGATTAATTCTGATTTACGATTTCTACTTAATGGTAACACTTCACTACCCAATTCAACTGCTTTAGAATTAAACTTTTCTATTTTACGTAAATTAACAATGTATGACTTATGAATACGTAAGAACTCATCTGAGGGAAGTTCGTTTTCAAAACTTTTCATTGTAGATAAAACAACTAGGCTATCATCTTCGGTTATTAGTTTTACATAATCACCTAACGCTTGAATATATTTTAATTCTTTAAGGTAGACTTTACGTTTCTTCAGATTACTTTTAACAAAAATAAATTCTCCACGATCTTCAATCATTTCTGTACGTAACTTGTGCGCAAGTAATGCTCTTTCTACAGCATAAAGAAAACGATCTTTCTTAATAGGCTTTTGTAAATAATCTATCGCGGCATAGTCAAAAGCTTTAAAAGCATATTTTGTCTGACCGGTTACAAAAATAACGCCTGGTTTCTCTGTAATATCATCTAATAAATCAAAACCAGTAAGGATAGGCATCTCTACATCTAAGAAGATAAGATCTACTTTTTGATCCTTAATAGCCGCTTTAGTTTCAATAGCATTACTAAATTCACCAATTAATTTTAAATTAGGATGATTCTCAATCATCTTCACTATAGCAAGGCGTTGAATACTTGAGTCATCAACTACATAACAGTTTAAAATAGTGTTGTTCATCGTTTAAGTGTTATATTAACGTGACAATGTTAACACTTTAACTGATGTAATGCAAATAAATCTGTTGTTTAAACGATTTTATTTTGTTTTTCATCGAATTTATATACAAATATGTTGTGCTGAATTATTTTATCTCTATGGTTTAAAAGTGTTGCGAGAACAAAAGAAAAGGAGTATTTTTGCAACCGTTTTAAACAATATATTATGAATCAATACGAAACTGTTTTCATTTTGAATCCCGTTTTATCTGATGATCAGGTAAAGGAAGCAGTAAAGAAGTTTGAAAATTTCCTTACTACACGTGGTGCAAAAATGGTAGCCAAAGAAGATTGGGGCTTGAAAAAACTAGCTTACACAATCGAAAACAAGAAGAGTGGTTTTTACACACTTTTCCAATTTGAAGTACCAGGTGAGGTAATCAACGACTTTGAAGTTGAATTCCGTCGTGATGAACGTGTAATGCGTTATCTTACTGTAAAACTTGATAAGTATGCTATCGAGTGGGCTGGTAAAAGAAGAGATAGAATGTCTAACAAAGCTAAAGCGTAACCGATGGCAACTTTACAACAACAAGCTAAAGGAAAAAAAGATGGTGACATCCGTTACTTATCTCCTTTAAAAATTGAAACTCAACAAAGAAAAAAATACTGTCGTTTTAAGCGTAGCGGTATTAAATACATAGACTATAAAGATCCTGATTTCTTAATGGGCTTTGTTAACGAACAAGGTAAATTGTTACCACGTCGTTTAACAGGTACTTCATTAAAATATCAACGTAAAGTGGCTGTAGCTGTTAAGCGTGCGCGTCACATCGCTATCATGCCTTACGTAGGTGATTTATTAAAATAAAACCAGATTAACGATATGGAACTTATATTAAAGAAAGACGTAGAACATTTAGGTTTTACTGACGATGTAGTAACTGTTAAGCCTGGATATGGTCGTAACTTCTTAATTCCTAACGGTATGGCTATTATGGCTACACCTGGTGCTAAGAAACAACTAGCTGAAACTATCAAGCAACGTGCTCATAAAGAAGCAAACAATATTAAACTTGCTCAAGAGCAGTCTGATAAGTTAAACGGTCTTGATGTTAAAATCGCTGCCAAAACTGGTGACGGTGACAAGCTTTTTGGATCTGTAACTACACAAGATCTTGCAGATGCACTTGCTAAGCAAGGTGTTGAATTAGATAAGAAATTTATTACTGTAGCTGGTGGAAACATCAAGCGTCTAGGTCAGTATGAAGCAACTTTACGTTTCCACAGAGAGGTAACAACTGCTTTTAGTTTTGACGTAGTTGGTGCTAAGAACTAGTCATTTCAATTTAGAATAATAACTAAGCCGTTCCTTTACTGGAGCGGCTTTTTTACATCATATTATGAAGTATAGAAGGTTAACAAAAGAACAATTAGAAGAATTACATCCAGAATTCATCAATTTTCTAGCGACACAAACCATCACAGCTGGAGAATGGGATGAAATAAAAAATAACAAACCAGAAGTTGCAGAGCAAGAACTCGATGTCTTCTCTGATTTGGTATGGGAAGGAGTACTTACTAAAGCTCAGTACTTGGAACATATCTCACCTCAAACCATGAATTTATTTCATTTACAAGAAAAAGAAATTTCTTTAATATCTGTAATGGTAGGTGATGAGTTGATCGATATAACTACCAAGGAAGGTTATGCCTGGTTACAAAAGAATTTGATGGACGACACTGTAAAGTTATTCACAGCAGTAAAAAAATATAGTGATGATCCTAACGGCGATAAATTTAAGTTGATTGAACAAGGAGCGGTAATCACAAAAGGTGATCTTTTCAACTACTTTGATGATTTAATGGAACTAGGAAAAGAAAAAAACGGATTCTAGAATAAATTTAATTGTCCTCTATTTAAAGCTCCTTCAATTTGTAGGAGCTTTTTCTTTACAGTTAATCCACCTGCATAACCTGTTAATTCACCATTAGACGCAATCACTCGATGACATGGTATGAGTATAGATAAGGCATTTGCACCATTTGCACTAGCTACTGCTCTAATAGCTTTTTCATGGTTTAGCTTTCGCGAAAGCGTTAAATATGAAATTGTGTACCCATATGGAATTTTCATTAACTCATTCCAGACTGTTTGTTGAAATGCGCTTCCGGTTAATAGTAGAGGAATTTCAAATTGTTTACGTTTTTTACAAAAGTATTCTTGTAGTTGCTCAATAACCTTTTGATGAAGTGGATGATCTTCAAAAATATAAGAAGCATCTAAATACTTGGTAACTCGGTGGTCAATAGCCACGCGTTGTTTGCGATATTGCCAGTCTAATAAGCAAAGTTGATGATCATAAACACCTATTAATACATTACCTAGATGAGATTGGTAAGGCTTTATAAATATTTTATTCATGCCTTAAAGCCTCAATAGGATCTAATCGAGCAGCTTTAATTGCAGGGATAACACCAGAGAAAATGGCTATAATAATAGAAATAATTGTGGCCCAAATCACTGGCGTCCATGGCATCATAAATTCAACTTCCAGATAATTTGAAACGGCATATCCTATAAGGATACCGAATAATATACCCAAAATACTTCCATACTGACTGATGAGCATGGTTTCTATAAAAAATTGCCACGATATAGTAGAACGCTTTGCGCCCAAAGCTTTTCGTACACCTATTTCTCGGGTACGTTCTGTAACTGATACAAGCATGATATTCATCAACGCTATAGAGCTTCCAAAGATTGTAATGATACTAATAATAAATCCTGCCGCATAAAGGGCTACTTTTATCTCATTTGCGGCACCTAGTAATTGATCACTTTGAATCACACCAAAGTTGTTCTCCTCTACTGGTGCAAGACCTCTAATATTACGGAAAAGGACAACAGCACGATCTTTAGCTCCTTCCATAAATTGATCATCTTTAACTTTCACACTTAAATCATAATTGATATTAGGACTAGTGTATATACTACGTGCAACATCTATGGGAATTAATACTCTCAAATCTATATTGTTTCCAAACGTGGAACCTTTTTCCTCAAGTAAACCTACAACGGTAAACTTATTACCTCTTATACTTAAAACCTGTCCTATAGGATTAAGACCTTGAAAGAGTTCATCTTCCATATCACTTCCTATAATACAAACACGGGCATTATTCTTTATGTCAAAACTTGAAAATCCACGGCCTTCATTAATTGTTAATCCCGCATTCTCAACATAGTTTGCATTAACACCAGAGATGATAACCTTAGGTTTTGTTTTGCGATCTTCACTTTTAACTTCGGCTTGTGACGTGGCCTGAAAAGATACTCCTACTTGAGAAAATGGGTAGTCCCATTGATTTTCAAAATCTTTCACCTCGCGGTAACTAATGATTGGATTTACTTTTACACGTTCACCACCACCACGACGCTGCATGGTGAAAGGATAGCGTTGCATGCTAAAGGTATTAGCACCTATACCAGAAAAGCCACCACCGATAGTGCTTTCTAAAGCACGTACCGAGCTTAAAATACCAACTAGTGCCGTAATTCCTATAGCTATAATTATAACTGTAAGAGCAGTTCTCAAGAATTGTCCCTTAATACTTTGCTGTGCAATATTGATATTTTGCCTTAATAATCCTGCCATACGTTGTTAGACTCATTTTTCTACACAATGTTACAAGTTCTAGAAAGTAAATCCCATTACTTTAAAATATAATTATGAAGTCTAGCCTGATTGATGTGTTTATATTTGCATCTTTAAATAAAGTTATGGCACAAAAACCTTCTATACCTAAAGGAACTAGAGATTTCAGTCCTGTTGAAGTACAGCGACGTCAATATGTTATGAATACCATTAAGCATCATTTTGAGCATTATGGTTTTATGCCTATTGAAACACCTAGTTTTGAGAATAGTGATACTCTACTAGGTAAATATGGTGAAGAAGGTGATCGTCTCATTTTTAAAATTTTGAATAATGGTCAGTACTTGAGTAAAGTAAATGATCAAGACCTACAATCTAAAAATGAATATAAAGTTTCACCACAAATCAGTAAACGTGCTTTACGTTATGATTTAACGGTACCATTTGCTAGATATGTCGTACAACATCAAAATGATATTGCTTTCCCATTTAAGCGTTATCAAATCCAACCGGTATGGCGAGCAGATCGACCACAGCATGGTCGTTTTCAGGAATTTTATCAATGTGATGCAGATGTTGTAGGAAGCGATTCTTTATTGCAAGAAGTTGAGCTTGTCAAATTATATGACGCTGTATTTTCAGATTTAAAATTAGATGGCTGCACTATAAAGATTAATAATAGAAAAATACTGGCAGGTATTGCTCAAATGATAGGTGCAGAAGATCAACTGATCGATTTTACCGTAGCACTGGATAAACTAGATAAAATAGGGGCAGATAAGGTTAAAGAAGAAATGGTACAAAAAGGTATTTCTGAAACAGCCATTGAAAAGCTTAATCCTGTTTTTAGTCTTCAAGGTGACTTTGCGACAAAACTTCAGGTAATGAGATCTCTATTATCAGAATCTGAAATAGGATTAAAGGGTATTGAAGAGCTTGAATTTATTAATCATAAAGTTGTGAAATTAGGCTTAAAATCGGCAACCTTAGATCTAGATATCACTCTTGCTCGTGGACTTAATTATTATACAGGTTGTATTTTTGAAGTAGCTGCTCCAGAAGGTGTGAAGATGGGTAGTATAGGTGGTGGTGGTCGATATGATGATCTTACTAGTATGTTTGGCTTAAAGAATGTGAGCGGTGTTGGGATTAGTTTTGGACTAGATCGTATTTATCTAGTGATTGAAGAGTTAGGGTTATTCCCAGATTCTGTAAGAGCAGGAGTTGACGTGTTATTCATAAATTTTGGAGATAAAGAAGCAGCACATGCTATGGATTTAGTATTCCGTTTCCGTGATAACGGTATCAAAACAGAGTTATATCCTGAAGCTACCAAAACTAATAAACAAATGAAGTATGCTGATCGCAACCAGATTCCTTATGTCATATTACTAGGTGAAGATGAAATGGCTGCAGGAGCTTTACTTTTAAAAAATATGGAAACTGGTGAGCAAGAATTGTTACAACCAGAAGCCGTTATTGAAAAGTTTAAATAATTTAAAAATAAACGTATAAAAAAAGCGCCCATCGGGCGCTTTTTTATTTTCATTTAACTTAGGAAATTAATCTTGTGGTAAGATTTCCATTTCAAAAATAAGCTCAGTATTAGGTGGAATTACATTTCCAGCACCACGCTCACCATATCCTAGATCAGATGGTACAAAAGCCACAATCTTATCACCATAGTTCATCGTTAAATAAGCATATTTAAAACCTACAGCACCCATAGGTGTTGCAGGATCATATTTAACAGGTATTTCTTGATAAGCTCCAGCTTGATCTTTACGCTCATTATAGTTTCCATAAGTCTGAGCAATTTCTACATCACTAGTGTCAAAAAGTTTACCATCCATAAAGAAGCCGCTATAATCTATGAAAACTTCAGATCCCATCGCTGGTTGAACGCCACTACCTTCAGAAATTTTATAAACTAATACATCACTATCTTTAAGTTTAGTTGCTTTAGCCTTCCATTCTTTTAATTGTGCAGCTTTTTTAGCTTGCATCTCTGGCGCTTGTGCCATTCTTTTTTGTAAAAGTTCTGCGGCCTCTTGTGCAGCCATAGCTTTGTCTTCTTGAACTGTTTTGAAAACTTCAACAGCATCCCATTTTTTTGCAGCTTTACCTTTTCTAATAATGCGAATAGTTTGCATTTTAACATCGTCAATAGGTCTGTTATTTGCTTGAGCATTCACTGGTACTGCAGCAATAGAATCGATAACAGCAAGGCCTTCTACCACTTTTCCAAAAACATTATACTTACCGTTTAAGAATGGTGTTTCCTTATGCATGATAAAGAATTGAGTTCCATTAGTATTAGGACCAGCATTTGCCATAGAAAGAATACCTTTTGCATTATGGTTTAAGGTGTCAACAATTTCTTGATCAAATTTATAACCTACGTTCCCTGATCCAGTGCCTGTATAATCACCACCTTGAATCATAAAATCCTTCATTACCCTATGAAACAATAATCCGTCATAATAAGGTTTTCCTTTAAGGCTATCCACGCCTAATTGTGGATGGTTTCCTTCTGCAAGGGCTACATAATTAGCAACAGTTAACGGTGCAGCCTCATAATATAATTCAGCAAGCATAGTTCCTTTATCGGTAACTATTTCGGCATAAATTCCATCTGGAGCATCTGCATATTTATCCTCGCAAGATGCTGCTGTAAGAATGACAGCTAGTAATAAAAGTAATCCGTGTACTTTTTTCATTATTCTAATTTTTAATAATTGGGTTGTTATTTTAAATTCTAGTTTGAAACTTGTTTTGTTATTGATAATTACGCTTTCGCGAAAGCGAATATCATATACCAATCACAATGATAAGAATTATTCTTCTATATTAATACCTAGTAATTTGACATCACTTTTAAAAGGTACATTAGTTCCTATACGGTCTTGATCACCATAATATCCGTAACCTGTGTATGATGGAAAATAAAAGGTAGCTTCTTCACCGGTTTGCATCAATTTTAAAGCATCACGCATACCGCGGAAGATCCCATATTCTTGCTCCATACTTTTAGTAATAGGTGAAAGTTCATCTTTACTATAAATCGTATCACCATTAAGCGCTATAACATTGTATTCAAAAGTAACACGATCACCAAAAGCAGGAGTTTTTCCTTTTAGACTATCCTTTTGAGTAAAGGAGTAATAGAATCCATAAGTTGAGCGCTCAAACTTTTGATCTAATCCTGCAATAACTTTTTCAATGGCGGCTTCTTCGGCAGCATATATTTGTTTATTGTTTTCGATAGATAATTCTGTAGTAGAACTGGTAGTACGACTTATAGGTTTACGAGGTTCTGGTGTTTTACAACTATAGGTAACTAGTACAAATAGTAATAGTATAGCTTTAAATAATGGTGTCGCTAAGTGCTTTTTCATAAGAAGGCAATATACTAATTAATTTTTGCTCTGTAGCTTTCATATCTAGGTCTGAACGCCCACCAGCAGCATTTTTATGACCACCACCGTGAAAGTGTTCTCTTGCTAATAGATTAACGTCAAAATCACCTTTAGATCGTAAAGAAATTTTTATAATTCCGTCGTCTTTATTCTCTATAAAAATAAGAGCAAACACGATACCTTTTAAACTTAGTCCATAGTTTACAAAACCTTCTGTGTCACCTTTTTTAAAATTATTATCGTTAAGCTCTTGCTGTGTTAGGGTGATGTAGGCTGTTTTAAACTCTGGTAATATCTGTAAATTATTAAGCGCTACACCTAGTAATTTCATACGCGATGGCGTATTTACATCATATATATTACGATTAATCGCCTCGCTGTCTGCACCTTTATCTTTTAAATGAGCTGCGACTCTTAATGTTGCACTGGTAGTGGATCGGTATTTAAAATTACCAGTATCTGTGATAATACCGGTGTACATTGAAGAAGCCATGTCTGCCGTAATGAGGTCTGTATGTCCCATCATATCTATGAAATGATAAATCATCTCACAAGTAGAACTCATAGATGTGTCGCTATACAAATATGTTGCAAAATCATCTGGTTGCTGGTGATGATCAATCATTACATAAGTCGTGTCAGTGGCAGTAAGTATGGTTTCCATTTCACCAGCTCTATGAAAAGCATTTTGATCTAGTATAAAGATGAAGTCAGCCTCTTTAATTAAGGAGTCTGCTTTATTTTTTTCTCTTTCATAAATCATTATTTCATTTGTAAATGGCATCCATTTTAAAAAGTCTGGATAATCATTAGGTGAGATAATAGTACAATCGTGATCCAATTGATTTAAGTATCCATAAAGAGCTGTGGTAGAACCTATAGCATCACCATCAGGATTGCGATGTGGTACAATAACTATATTTTGAGGTGTGCTCAGTTCTTTTTTGAGCTCTGCAATTTGTGCTGTATTCATAAGTGCAAAAATAGGGAATCGTGGTTTTGGAATGATGGTTTTGTTAGATACAAATTTTCTGTTTTGCTGAATTCGGAGATATCGTGTTTGATAAAATATTGAAATCAGTAAATCTTTGAAAACTTATCTCTCATTATTAGTTAGTTCTATTTTTTTTTTTTTTTCATTTGTAGGAAATATTTGATTATGAGAAAATTGATACTTGCTGTTCTTCTACTTAGTTCAATAAATTGTTTTGGACAAATTATAAATATTCCAGACCCAGCATTTAAAAACTTTTTAAGAACAGAATTATTAATTGATACAGATTTTAACGGAACACTAGATCAAGATG
Organism: Nonlabens ulvanivorans; assembly: GCF_000732625.1. Lineage (GTDB taxonomy): Bacteria > Bacteroidota > Bacteroidia > Flavobacteriales > Flavobacteriaceae > Nonlabens > Nonlabens ulvanivorans. The sequence goes on along the minus strand of NZ_JPJI01000005.1, from coordinate 63,985 downwards.
TCGATTTGAATAATGATGGCGAAATTGAACTTAGTGAGGCGTGGCAAGTGAAAGCTTTAAATATTAATAATACTCATGGAATTACTAATTTACAAGGGATCGAGTCATTTGTTAGGCTGACCGGAATCCAGCTAACAGATACAGTAATAACTACAATACCAGTTTCAACTTTATCAGATTTGTATCGAATTGATTTGATTAGAAATCAAATAATAAGTTTAGATGCAGGAAACCTTACAGATTTGAGGTATATCACTATACAAGATGAACCTCAATTTACCTCAATTAATTTCCCTCAAACGGCTACAATTTTCGGTATCAATATTCGAAATTGCCCATTATCAACACTTAATTTTACTGGACCAACCTCTGTTATTAGTCAACTAAATATAACTGATTGCCCAATCACTTCTATATCATCATTAAGCAATAAATATATTGGAGAATTGACATTACAAAACACTTCATTAACCAGTTTAACATTAGATCCCGTGGCATCGACTGCATATCCTGATGTTACTATTATGGGGAATTCAAATCTCACGAATATTGATGTTGAAGGTAATTATGGCGATTTGAATATTCTTTCTAATACAGGTTTAACAACCTTGGATATTTCCAATTATAGAATTTCTAGATTAATTATTGAAAATAATACGTCGTTAAATAATTTGATGAATTCAAATAGTGAAGTTAATATACTAAAGGTTAAAGAGAATAATTTCTTTTCTTTGAATTTTGATCAAATTAGTGGATTATATGATATTGAAATAAACGGTAGTTTTGGTTTGAGAGAACTCTCTATTCAAAATTTAGATATTTTTGCAGGTGTGGATGTAACAATAAATGGTCAATTACAAAGACTATATATGCAAAACACTAGATTGGATGATTTTGAAATTAATAATAATACAACATTATTATATATATGTGTTAGAGATAATATCTCTGATTACAATAAAGTGATTAATGAATTGCAAAGTCAAAACTTAAACAATGTCGTGGTTAATAGTTATTGTTCATTTGGAGCCGGTGGAGTAACAAGTGAAATTAGTGGTGCATTAATATTTGATGAGAACAACGATGGATGCGATCTTATGGACCCGTCATTTACAAACTTGGTTTTAAATGCTACAGATGGCAATGTTTCAGGTTTTATTTCCACTAATGCAGATGGTGATTATATAATTCCTGTCTCAGATGGTCAACATACCATCACTCCAAACCCAGAAAATCCAACCTACTGGAACTTCTCACCACCTAACGTAGTCGTAGATTTCCCAACCCAAGCTAGTCCATTTACACAAGACTTTTGTGTTACCGCAAACGGAACAATAGAAGATCTAGAAGTTATAGTAGTTCCATTAGAACAAGCAAGACCAGGTTTTGATACAGATTACAAAGTGGTAATAAAGAATAAAGGAAATGTGACTTCTAGTGGAACGGTAACGCTAGACTATGAAGAAGATTTTATGACTTTGCTGTCTACTAATCCTAACGCTGGAAATACACCAAGCAATCAATTGAGTTGGTCGTTTAGTAATCTACAGCCATTCCAAATGGAAGAGTATGAATTTACAATGACCTTAAATACTCCAACCGCAACGGTAAATCCATTAAATGGTGGCGATATTATAACCTATACAGGAACAGTTACAGGAACAGGAACAGACGCAATGCCAGCAGATAATGTGATGGTTTTTGACCAAACGGTAGTCAATAGTTATGACCCTAATGATAAAACCTGTCTGGAAGGAGAAACGATAGATCCAGTAGACGTAGGTGAGTATGTACATTATATAATTCGTTTTGAAAATACAGGAACAGCTAGCGCGATTAACGTTGTTGTAAAAGATGAAATCAATTTAAATCAATTTGATATCACGACATTGATTCCGCTAGGTGGCAGTCATGATTATTACACAAGAATCAGAGAAGGAAATGTGGTGGAGTTCATCCATGAAGACATCAACCTTGACTTTAATAATGCGACTAATGATGGTTATGTGTTATTTAAAATTAAAACCTTGAACACATTAACTGTAGGAGATACTTTTGATAATACGGCCGAAATATTCTTTGATTTTAACGCTCCGATTGTTACAAATACAGAAACCGTAACGGTTATGAGTACGGCGAGTATAGTAGAAGTAACAGATTCTAGCATACAGCTATATCCTAATCCTGCTAACAGTTTTGTAAATATCACAGCAGATTTAGGAATCAAAAGCGCTACCATCGTTGACTTAAATGGTAGAACGATATCACAGACAAACTTTACTGGTAATGAAAGCTCGCAGCGCATTTCTTTAGAAAATCTAAACTCAGGAATATATTTTGTGACTATTAAAAGTGAAGTAGGGCAAAAGGTAGAGAAATTGGTGGTACAGTAGTTTGCTTTTTACATAGTATTTGAAAAACACAAATTTAGAGATTTGTGCTTTTCTGTTTTGTTAGCAATGGTTAATGATAATTATCATTGACCGTTCCTCTTAACCACCTTGATTACAACAAAAAAGAACTGTTTTAATTAACTATTTTAATTTTATGTGCAACCATTAAAAATCAGTACTTTTGCAGCCTATTTAAAAAAATAAAGATGGCAACTAATAGAACATTTACAATGATTAAGCCTGATGGCGTTGAAAACGGACACATCGGTGCTATACTTGAAAAAATCACAGCAAGCGGTTTTAGAATCGTAGCGTTGAAGAAAACTCAAATGACTAAGGCAGATGCTGAGTCTTTTTATGCTGTGCATAACGAGCGTCCGTTCTTTGGTGAGTTAGTTGAATTTATGACTCGCGGACCTATCGTTGCTGCTATTCTTGAAAAAGAAAACGCAGTTGCAGATTTCCGTACGCTTATAGGTGCTACTAACCCAGCAGATGCTGCAGAAGGTACAATCCGTCAGTTATATGCAACTAGTATGGGAGAAAATGCTGTTCACGGTAGTGATAGCGATGAGAATGCTGCTATAGAAGGCGCGTTCCATTTCTCTGGTCGTGAGATGTTTTAATTAGAAGACATTTATCATATTATCTAGGGCTGGTCTCTAGAAAAAAAATCCACCGATAGGTGGATTTTTTTGTTTATAAAGATTTGAACTAGATGGCTTTGTTCTGAAAGTCTTGGTTGTTTATATCATTATTGAATTTTATATCTGTCCAATTAACATATATCCAAGGAGCATCTGTTACCGTTGCTTGCCAGTCGGATGCTTTATATTTTCGTTTTGTAGGTATTAATAATCCATCAATATTTTCATATTCCATTTGCATTAATGAAGGTTCCATTTTATTGAAGTCTGCAACGGTAAACAAAAATTGGTCAACTAATTTTGTATCGCGATTGATATACAATTGATAAATATCCTTAGGTGAATTATCTGTTGATTCAAATGATACTTTTATGATATCATAGGTATTATCACCTATAGACTCTTCCTTTATATAATCATAATTTACACCAGGATCTAATAATTTAGGCATCATGGTGAACCAGTAATAATTTGTAGGCCTATTAAAAGCAACTCTTTTTAATTTTTGTTCATCTAGAATGTTATGGTTGTTATGATTGAGCCAGTAGTTGGTTCCATCATATCCTTGTACAATAGTTCCAGTTAAATCAGGGAAAGTACGTTCATGTTTTTGATAGGCACCATAAGAAAGCTCGCCTTCAAATTGATACATTTCTGTTGACTGGTCTGTCTTACCATCAGGCGTTTGGTAAGTATAAGTGTAAATAACGTTTTGTTTTTCTAACAGTTGATTATAGTTGCCCACATTTTGCACCATATCATAAACTAATTGATGAGCTTGATTTGCAAATTGAGCATCTGTTTCTAAGTCAGGTTTCTGATCGTTTGTAGAAACATTAGTTTCCATCTGTTCTTTGCAGCTGGTAGTTATCAAACTGGCGATAAAAGCTATGGCTAATAGTTTTTTCATTTTATTCTTAATATAAGTTAGAGAAGTTTACTTTTTATTTTTAATTATGGTGTCTAGCGACCAATTATTATAATTGGTGTGCCATAAAAGAAATGCAAAAACGGCTGCATGAATAAGTTGTGAGTTAATCACAGTCCAGTTTTCAACCATCGTGCTTCCTAAGACTAATAACATCATCGTAATGATGCTACCGGTTAGTGCTTGTCTAGTAAACAATCCGAGCACTAATAAAACACCTAGTAAAAATTCTGCTATTGTCAGAACATAACCAAAGGGTTCTACTAAAAAGGATGGGATCATAGATTCACTGAATTTTGCCACCATACCGTTGCTAAATGCTACAATCTTAGGTAAACGTACTAATCCATGACCCAGCATACTTATACCTATAATAAGACGTATTAATAGATAGGTAAGGTTTTATCTTTCATAATTATAATTTTATTGATTATTAAACGACAGCTCCGTTTGCTAGTATGACCTGTCCAGATATCCATTTTGAATCATCACTAGCGAGAAATAATACCACCTTTGCGATGTCTATAGGGTCTGCGATTCTGTCAAATGCAGACATACCTTTTAGTTTTTCTATAAATTCTTCTGATTTTCCCTCTAAAAAAAGTTCCGTTTCTGTAGGACCTGGCGCAATGGAGTTTACTGAAATTCCACGACCTATTTCTTTTGAAAACACTCTAGTTAGTTGCTCTACAGCTGCTTTAGAGGCAGAGTATAACCCATAAGTAGGCAACATCATTTTTACAGTGCTCGAAGAGAAATTAATGATGTTTCCGTGATCTGCTAACTTTTCATCAGCTTCTTTTAGCCCGTTAAAAACACCTTTAAGGTTGACATTTATAATAGCTTGAAAATCATCATCTGTATAATCTTTAACATGCTTGTTAATCATAATACCAGCATTATTAATAAGAACGTCTACTTTACCATAAGCCTTTATCGCAGTGTCAAATAATCTAGTAAAATCTTCTTTAACACTTACATCTGCTTGAACAGCAATGGCTTCACCACCTAAGTTAAGGATTTCTGTAATTGTCCGATCCGCGGCATCCTTATTTGAATGATAGTTCACGACTAATTCTGCACCGTTTTGAGCGAGTAGAAGAGCAATTTCCTTTCCTATTCCTTTGGAGGAGCCTGTTACAATAATGGATTTGTTTTTTAGTTTCATAATTCTTGTATTTATGAACTATAAAACTAAACAATCGTTTAGTAATCGTATAGCATTTTAACTTTTTAGAAAGTTTAAGTTTGCTTTCGCGAAAGCGTAATCACATCAAGTTTGTGTAAATAATTATTGACTTTCATCTTTTTTCCGGCTCCATCGTTTGCCATGCCTTAACGAGATAAAGCCACTAATAGCTCCTACTACTAGAAAAAATAATACCTCACTGGCCCATAATTTTAATTTAAAGGCATCTATTTGAAAGGAAATACGTGAGAAGTAAAAAAGTGTGCCCAACGCAATGGATAGAATGATGATTAATAGAATGACTTTTTTCATTTTATAAACTCTTTAAAAACCCATATACCTTAGGCAATGGTAATCCCATTACATTGTAATAGCAGCCTTCAAGCCTGGTAACCGCTGCATAGCCTAACCAGTCCTGAATACCGTATGCACCGGCTTTATCCATTGGTCGGTATGTTTTTACGTAATATTCAATCTCTGCAGCAGTTAAATTTGCAAAATGCACTTTAGTACAATCGTTAATTACGGTTTGTTGAGTAGTAGAGGTAAAACAAACTGAGGTATAAACTTCATGAACTTGACCACTCATTGAAGTAATCATGTCGATAGCATGCTGATCATTTTTAGGTTTTTCCAGCGGTGCATCATTGAACCAAACGATAGTATCACTTGTAATTAATAGTTGATCATCCTTTAAATCATTTATGAAGGCATCAGCTTTAAGAACTGATAGGTAATCAGTGATTTGTGCACCTTTTAAATCATTAGAATATACTTCATTTACTGGTCTGGTTTCAATCTTGAAATTAATGTCAAGTCCTTTTAAAAGCTCTTGTCTTCTAGGTGATTGCGACGCTAGAATGATTTCGGTATTCTTAAATTTTTCTTGAAGCATAGTTATACAGTTAGGGAGATGACTGCCATAGAGCATATTCCGGCAAATAATACGATTTTAAGAATCATACTCAACAATGTGAATTGAGCTGTTTTTTCAGAACTCCATAGCCTTAACATCACATACATAAGTGGTGCAATAATGATAAATACAAAGTAGAATAGTGCTATTTGATTTTGATAAAGGTAATTATAGATGTACCACACAAATAAGGCTATCACGCCTAATAGAAAAATACTTACAACTCGTGCAGCTCTTATTCTGCCTATAGCAATGGCTAGCGTATTTCTTCCACCAGAATGATCTCCATTAATGTCTTCGCAATCTTTTACCCATTCACGAGCTAGATTTATTAAAAATGCACCAGTGGCAAAATCAAATAATATCTTTAACATGACTTGTTGCGCACCTTGATTTACCGGTGTTATCACTGGATATAATTCAAAGATTCCAGTAATCATAATTACTAACCCTACTAATAATGAAATCAATAGATTCCCTATCAGCAACATACCTTTTAAGGTGGTAGCATAGATATAAAGTACAAAGGCTATAAAAACAAAAACAGTGGCCATGATAGGTTTGTCAAGACTGTTTGAAAGAACAAAACCAGCAATAACCGCTATAATCGTTAAAACACCATAGATGGTAAACGCATTATTCTCGCTAATTACTTTGCCTACTAGAACTTTTTCAGGTTTATTGACTTTGTCGATTTCAACATCTTGTATATCATTAATAACATTACCACCAGCGGTTAATAATGCGGTCGATAGAATAAGTAATGTAAGTTGCCACCAGTTTAAAGCGAGATCAACACCAGACGGATTTAAAATTGCATAAACGATGACCAATTGTGCAAGTATGGTCATCAAAACATTAGGCCAGCGAATTAATTTAAGAAATGTAAGCATTGTCATTATAATAGTAGAAAATGTATAATCTATTTAAGATGATTGAATATTCTTTCCACCAGCCACATGCCATTTTCCTTGTACTTTGAGAACCTGCTCTATGACATCACGCACACAACCATCACCACCATGCTTGTGTGAGATATAATCGCTTACAGCTTTAACTTCGGCTATAGCATCTTGTGGGCAAGTTCCTAGGCCTACAAACTCGATAGCCTCGACATCTGGCATATCATCACCCATGTAAAGCATTTGTTCGGGTTTTAAATCATGTGCAGCAGCATATTGATGAAGGTATTTCATTTTATCATGCGCATCTAGAAATACATCTTTAACGCCTAGACCTTCTAACCTAGACTTTACTCCATTATTACGACCACCAGTAATAATACAAACATTAAAACCTTGCTGTAGTGCAGTTTTAATAGCATAACCATCTTTGGCATTCATCGTTCTTAATAACTCGCCACTTTCTGATATTAACATTCTACCATCGGTAAGTACGCCATCTACATCAAAGAAGAAGGTTGTAATCTCGTGTAATAATTCTTTATAACTAATTGCCATAGGTGTTTTTAATTGATTGTGTAATCGCGTCATACATATTGCGATCATTAGATTTTATAGCCTCAAGATGTCTCGCAATGGTTTGCACATCGTTACGCCTTGCAGGACCTGTTTGCGCCTCATATGGGCTTATTTCTTGTGCTTTTGCAAGCGTTTCATTCATTAAAGGATATAGTAAAGAAGCATCAATATTAGCTTCATTTAAAATTTCATCGGCTTTTGTATAACAGTGGTTGACAAAGTTATTCATATAAACGGCAGCGATGTGTAAACGTCCACGTTGTTGTGAATTAAGATATGTAAGCTTGCTAGACAACTGATTGCCTAATTTCTCCAATCCTTCTTGAGCAATATTGTTATTAAACTCGACACAGATAGGCAATTCTTTAAAGTTCATTTCTCTAGACTTACTGAAACTTTGTGGTATATAAAAAACACCGTGATTAACATGGTTAGATACAGCCTGCATTGCAACGCTACCACTGGTGTGAGCTATAATGGCGTTACTGTTAATGGTAGTACTTACATTAACGATGTGATCATCTGGTGTTGCGATAATAACCAGATCTGCTTTAGGAAGAGCCTTGATAGAGTAGAGTAGTGGTGCCTTTAGAGTATCTATACACGTAGCGCTCGTGTTGTAGTAACCTACTAATTTTAGGGTATTTTTAACGTTCGTGTTTTTTGCTTTCGCGAAAGCGGAATCATTATTAACATATTGATTTTCAATAGCCTTACATAGATTTAAACCTAGGTTACCAGTACCGATTACAATTATCTCCATCATGTTGTAAAAATACAAACTGTGGAACGACCTACAAGCTAGGTGAAACGGGTTTTGTAAAGTATCTTTGCAAACTGTAAAACAGCGCTATGAAAGACCACTGGATTGTCAAGTTACTCTTCTCTACTAGAACCATGACTTTTTTATTATTTGCATTTGCGTTGAGCATGGCGGTAGGTACATGGATAGAACATATTTATGACACACCTACTTCAAAAAAGTGGATTTATAACGCATGGTGGTTTAGTGCAATGATGTTCTTATTGGTACTCAATTTTATAGGGAATATAAAGCGTTATCAATTATTACAGTGGAAAAAGTGGGCGACGCTAACTTTACATTTATCATGGATACTTATCATTATAGGAGCTGGTATTACTCGTTATATTTCTTTTGAAGGAATGATGTTGATACGTGAAGGAAATACAGAAGAGGCTTTTTATTCTGATGAAACTTATATGAGTGTGATCATGCAAGGAATGAGTCCAGATGGGCAAGAAATGCAGCGTGAGATAAAGGATAAGATGTTAATCACACCATACGATTATGATTACTCTTTAAATGAAGAGTTTTATGATAAAGACATTTCCATAACAATCGACACATTGATTTTTGATGCTGTAGAAGGTTTAATACCTAGTGAAGATGGAAAAGAACGTTATCTTAAAATCGTAGAAGCCGGACAAGGAACACGTCATGATCACCTATTGAAAGATGGTGAAAAGGCTTTAATACACAATACACTTTTTGGAGTTAATTTAGATCCAGAACTAGCAGCAGCAGAGGACATTGTCAATATTGTAGAAAACTGGAATGGTTATACTATTCAAACACCTTTTGAAGGTCAGTTCATGCGTATGGCAGATCAGATGCAAGGCGAAGTTTTTAAAGATAGTATTCAGACTTTAAATTTAAGATCTCTATATACTTTAGGGAATATGCAGTTTGTGATTCCAGAACCGATTACAGCTGGTAACGTTGGTATTATTAAATCACCTGAGCCTACTGCGGCAAAGGCTTATGGGATAAAGGCAACGGTAACATCTGGTGGTGATAGTAAGAGAATAGAAATGCTAGGTGGAAAAGGTATAGTGTCTGATTATGTAGATGTTGAAGTTAATGGAGTGAATCTTTACATTAAGTATGGTTCTATCATGCGTGAACTTCCATTTTCTATCACTCTTGAGGATTTTATAGCAGATAAGCATCCTGGTACCGAGAAGGCATATGCCGCTTTTGAGAGTAAAGTTTTAGTAAACGACGATAATGGGAGTACCTCACAACGTATTTATATGAACAACGTTTTAGATAAAGAAGGATATCGATTTTTTCAAGCAGGATTTGATCCTGACGAACTAGGAACTCACTTATCTGTTAATTATGATTTTTGGGGTAAGACCGTGACTTATGCTGGTTATTATCTTTTATATCTAGGATTACTAGCCCTATTATTTGATCCTAATACTCGATTTGGTGAATTAGGACGATTGATAAAACGTGTTAATAAAAGAAAAGCCAAATTGAATATCACCGCTGTTCTCATCTTATTGATGTCTACTTTTAGCTTTGCCCAAGATGGACATGAAGGTCACGATCACGCTCCTGGAGAACATCAAGAGGTAACGGCTACAAACACTAAATTAAGACAAACGCCAGTATCTAGGTTGGATAGCATCATTGTTGCTAATATGATACCGCAAGAACAGGCAGATAAGTTTGGTGAAGTGATTATACAGGATAATGGTCGTATGAAGCCTATTAGTACACTAGCTTCTGAATTATTGCGTAAGATATCAGAGCGTGATTATTATGAAGCAACGGTAGGAGATAGTGTTGTACGTCTTTCGCCAGAACAGACTTTGTTAAGTATGATGCAGTTTGGTAACCTATGGTATGAGGTTCCATTGATTAGATTAAAAAGAGGAAATGATTCTATCAGAGATATTTTAGGTATAGATCGTTCTAGAAAATATGCTGCTGGGATGGACTTTTTTAGATCTCCAGACGGTGAGTTTATAGCTTTCAAACTTGCACCATATCTAGATGAAGCAAATCAGTCGGATCGCAAAAATGCTTTTCAAAAAGATTTTATCGATGTTAACTCAAACCTAGGAATACTAGATCAGGTGGTTTCTAGTTCTATGATTAGAATATTCCCTAAACCTAATGATCCTATTAATAAATGGTATTCTTATCCAGAATTGAATGATGCAGGATTTAAATCTACTGACTCTGTACTAACTAAACAGTTTATACCAGCATATCTTCAAACATTGAGATATGGAAAGGTAAAAGGAGATTATACCGAGGCAGATCAAGTATTAGCAAGTCTTAATCGTTTTCAAAAAGCATATGGAGGCGAGGTGATGCCTAGCGAGAATAAAATTAAAGCTGAAATCCTCTATAACAAATATGATGTTTTTAGAAACCTTTACATGTGGTATGCATGGTTTGGCGTTTTCTTAATCATTCTACTGGTTTCTGAAATTTTAATGAAGAAACCGTTGAAAGAATTACGATACGCTATTCAATTTCATAAAGTAGTGATTATTGGATTGTTTGTCGTTCACATGGCAGGTTTAATTACTAGATGGTATATCAGTGGTCACGCACCATGGTCTGATGCATATGAGTCTTTGCTGTATGTAGCTTGGGCAATCATGCTATTCGGTTTGCTACTAGGTCGTAAGAGCGAATTAACGATGGCGGCGGCAGCTTTTGTGGTAGCTATAGTATTATGGGTTGCACATTTAAACTGGTTAGATCCAGATGTGGCAAACATACAACCAGTCCTAGATAGTTATTGGTTGATGATACATGTTGCTGTTATTGTGGCTAGTTATGGACCATTTGCTTTAGGAATGATTTTAGGAATTATCACTTTTATACTTATGATTTTTTCAAATGATAAGAATAAAAAGCGCATGGATTTAAATATTAAGCAACTTACTTATATCAATGAAGCAGCCATTACCATAGGATTAATAATGCTCACCATAGGTAACTTTTTAGGTGGTATGTGGGCAAATGAAAGTTGGGGACGTTACTGGGGCTGGGATCCTAAAGAGACTTGGGCGCTTATTAGCATCTTTGTTTATGCCATTGTACTCCACTTAAGATTAGTACCAGGACTAAAAAGTAGGTGGACATTTAATTTGTGGTCTATCCTTGCTTTTCTATCGATTTTAATGACTTATTTCGGTGTGAATTTCTACTTATCTGGCTTACATAGTTATGCTAGTGGAGATCAAGTCTTGTCTTTAAAATATGTTGGATACTTCTTAATATTTGTTGCTGCCATCGGTATACCAGCTTATATAAAAGAAAAGAAAGTCTTTAAAAAGAAGGATCGAGAAGAATAATCCTTGAATGAAACTATGCATAAAAAAAGCCTCATCATTAACGATGAGGCTTTTTTTATATATTACTTTTTGTAAGAGTTCCGTTTCTCCTCTTTTTCACGTTGTGTTTTACGCTGAATTTGAAAGCCTTTTAAAAACTTACGTAAGTATTGATCATTTAAGTATTTATACTTAGCATGTGTTTTTTTTCTAAAGAAAGCACTTAATTCTGTTTCACTTATTTCGACATCTGCCTTTTTCCAGATATAAATTAATTCATCAGACTTAAAGTTAAAAGCAATTTTAAGTTTACGCAGAATCGTATTGTTGTCCAGAACCATTTCTGCTTCAGGAGTAACGCCATCTTTTTTACCACGATAATTAACAATCACACCATTAAGAAAGGTCGCTAAATTAACGTCTACAACTTCTTTAAAATCTACATCTTCTTCCTTTTTAAGCCAGTCGCTTACTTCAGCACGTGTTACTGGTGCGCCACCTTTAGCATAGGTATCGATCATTGCATCGTCACTCAAATTGAGTATAAATCGCAAGCGTCTTAAAATGTCATTATTGTCCATGTATCGTTATTGGATTGTAAAGATAGCAATAGTGTGTTGTTGTTACGCTTTCGCGAAAGCGTAATTATATACCATAAAAAAGCCGAGAAACAATTCACGACTTTTCACAGTTTTGAAATTATTTATCCTAATATCTCAATAATCTGATCTGCAAGTTCAGTTCCTATACGGTCTTGAGCTTCATTAGTCGCAGCACCGATGTGCGGACTTAAAGATAGATTAGAATTCATAAGTAAGACCATTTCTGGTTGTGGTTCTTTTTCAAAAGTATCTAGAGCGGCAAATGAAATATGCTCAGATTCCAATGCGTTTACAAGTGCCACCTCATCTATAACACCACCACGAGCTGCATTTATAATAGCAGCGCCTTTTTTCATTTGATTAAATTCTAGCTCGCTAATTACGTAATCTTTTTGAGCAGGAACATGTAAAGTGACAAAGTCTGATTGTGCTAGCAATTCTTCTTTACTAACTAATGGAATCTCTACAGAAACGGTTTGTCCGTCAAATAATTCCCAAGAAACGGTAGGAGCAGTGTCTGCATAAGAATCATGAGCCACAACTTTCATTCCTACACCAGCAGCAATTTTAGCAACTTCTTGACCTATACGACCTATTCCTATAATACCGAGAGTTCTACCACGTAGTTCAGAACCTTTTGCATATTGTTTTTTCAATCCTTTAAAATTCGTATCTCCTTCTAGAGGCATATTGCGGTTACTGTCGTAAAGGAAACGGACACCACCATAAAGGTGAGCAAAAACTAACTCAGCCACACTGGCGCTACTTGCAGCTGGTGTATTGATAACCTTTAAGCCTTTCTCACGTGCATATTCTACATCGATGTTATCCATTCCTACACCGCCACGACCTATAATCTTAAGGTTAGGGCAGTTATCTATAAGTTCTTTGCGAGCTGTCGTTGCTGATCGCACTAACAATACTGCAATTTCATGTTTATTGATATAACTTTCTAGTTGATCTTGTGCTACGTTAGTAGTAATTACCTCATAACCAGCTGCTGTTAACTTGTCTATTCCGCTTTGTGAAACTCCATCGTTTGCTAATACTTTTTTGCTCATCTTAATTGTATTGTCTATTGTCAGTTAATCAATAACTGTAGTTTTTAATTAGGTTTTATACTACTCTTTATTTCTATGAGATTCGTGATAAAAATTTATCAGTAAATCTCCCTTTACGCATCTATAAAATCTGTACTGCTTATGCCTTTTTTTCTAATTCTTTCATTACATCTACTAGCACTTGAACACTTTCTAAAGGTAATGCATTGTACATACTCGCTCTATAACCGCCTACAGATCTATGACCGTTAAGGCCGCTTATGTTTGCTGCATTCCATAAGTTATCAAATGCTTCTTTATGAGCCTCATCTTTTAGAGAGAAAGTAGCATTCATATTAGAACGATCTTCTACAGCTGCAAATCCTTGGAATAGTTCATTACGATCTATTTCACCATAAATTAATGCTGCTTTTTCATTGTTAGCTTTTTCTATGGCATCAATTCCTCCATTATTTTTCAACCATTCTAAGGTTAACATGCTTACATAAATAGGAAATACAGGTGGCGTGTTAAACATAGAATCTTTACTGATATGTGTTTGATAGTTTAACATAGAAGGAATGTGACGTGTCACTTTTCCTAAAAGATCCTCTTTAACTATTACTAATGTAGCACCAGCTGGTCCCATATTCTTTTGAGCTCCTGCATAAATCAAATCAAATTTCGTAAAATCCAACTGACGAGAGAAGATGTCACTACTCATATCACAAACTAGCGGAATATTAACTTGAGGAACTGTTTTTAATTGTGTGCCAAAGATGGTATTATTGCTAGTGATATGAAAATAATCTGCATCAGTTGGCACCTGATAATCCTTAGGTATAAAATTATAATTAGCATCTTTAGAAGAAGCTACTTCTATAATATCACCAAAAGCTTTAGCTTCTTTAATAGCTTTATCTGACCAAGTTCCTGTATTTAAATAAGCTGCCTTTTTCTCTAATAAGTTATAAGCAGTCATTAAAAACTGCATACTTGCTCCACCACCTAAAAAGAGTGCTTTATAGCCTTTATTAGTAAGGCCTAAGTGCTCTAATGCCAGTGATTGAGCCTTTTCCATAACAGCAACAAAGTCTTTACTACGATGCGATATCTCAAGAATACTAAGGCCGTTAAAGTCTAAAACCGCTTTTGAAGCTTGTTGAAATACGTCTTGTGGTAGAATACATGGTCCTGCCGAAAAATTATGGATTTTCATAATTGAGAGTTTACGATATTTACAAAAATGCAAATTATCAACCCAAAGCACGTTAGAAAATCAATAAATGATTAAGATAATGTCAACAAGAAATCAACCGTATCCACACCATCTGCATAATCGTTTAACATAGGACATTGTGTTGTGCCAAAATCTACCACAGCTGGTGCCGTTAAATTTCCAAGATTTGCTTTAATTGTTTGTGCAGCTTTTCCTTGAGCAACTACACATTGTAGCTTATCAGCGTCGTTTTTGATTTGGTCTGCCACATCACTGATATCATCATAAAAACTGTACCCTAAAGAGGCTATTGGCGAACTATAACTCTCATTTTCTTCCTTAATTAATAAGAATTCATTGTCCAATAAATCAAATTCACTCATTAGATAAACAGCCTTGTTATAGTCATAGTTGTTGACATACTTTTCGTTCTTTATCAAGTGTTGCTGTTTAAACATACCGTTAAAGAATAAATCAAAGTTGTATCCACGTGGCACCATTAAATGACTAACGCTACGACATCCTAAACCAAAGTAATTGAACACATCTTCACTTAAAGCCTCCATGTGATTAATAGTTTCAGAACCGGTAAGCACAGCAATACTATTTCTGTTTTTACGTATAATATTAGGTTTAGAACCAAAATAATACTCAAAATAACGAGCCGTATTGTCGCTTCCAGTAGCAATTACAGCATCATAGCCCGTAAGTCGACCATCATTATAGCTGTAAGATTGTGATAATTCTGGTAAATGATCTGTCGCAAGTTGCAATAACATAGGAGTTAACACATCATCATTACTACTATTTTTAATCATGGCATGGTGACCTGTAATAATTACAGATAACACATCATGAAATCCTACTAATGGTAAATTACCTGCTGTAATAATGGCAACCGTTCTCGGTGAAATATTTTTAAGATGGTATGGTGCAGTCCATATTTTAAGAGCATCTTCAGTGAGAGCTAGAGACCATTGCTCAAAGGCATGATTTAGATTTTCATCTGTAAACCATGAGTTTTTAGCCTGTGCTTTATAAAAAGCAGCTTCAATTGTAGTCGTTGCGTCTGTAGGCTCCTTTTTTAAATAGGAGGTAAGTAGAGATCCCGCTTTCGCGAAAGCGGAAATTCTATCATTTAACGTGGTATTAATTGCCAGTGAGTTCAATGGGCATTATTTTTGCACAAAAGTAAATAAAACAGCTATGGCAATCATCATAACAGACGAATGTATTAACTGCGGTGCTTGTGAACCTGAGTGTCCTAATACCGCAATCTATGAAGCAGCAGACGACTGGCGCTATGCAGATGGTACAGATCTAGATGGAAATGTAGTTCTTCCTAATGGAAAAGAAGTAGATTCTAATCAGACTCAGGAACCTGTAAGTGACGAGTTTTATTATATCGTACCAGATAAATGTACAGAGTGTGTAGGTTTTCATGAGGAGCCACAATGTGCGGCAGTATGTCCCGTAGATTGTTGTGTACCAGATGATAACCATGTGGAAGATGAAACAACTCTTAGAGCAAAACAGGCGTTTATGCACAAAGAATAAATTTATTATTTGATATAATTAAGGCCACAAGTTCTATAAACTAGAATTTGTGGCCTTTTTTTATAGCTGTTACGCAACTATTATAATTACTTTGCATCTATTGTAAAATAGGAAATATGAAATATTTAATATGCTTAAGCCTTATAGTATTATTAATTTCTTGCGAAGCCAGAATTGATAATAATAAAAGAGCATTATTTTCTACAACTGTTGTAGATGGTGCTAATAATCCTGTTGAGAATGTAGAAGTCGTTGTGTATAGCGGATTTTATTCTTATGATTTTCAATCCAGCGGCTTTACTAAATTTAGTCCTGCAGATGAGGATTTTATTCTAGGTTCTGGTATTACTGATTCTAATGGTGATGTTTCTTTTTTAATGCTTGTTAATACAGATGAGCAAACCAGTTTTAGTCTTACATCTACAGATTATCCTAGACGTAACATAAGTATTAGTAATGGAAATTATGCCGGTACGTTAGATTATAATATTCCAACTCAAACATTGAAACAGTCGGCCGTGGTCAACTTAAGTTTTACAAACACAACTGCTGTGACAGAGGTTTTTAATGCTTCAATATTTTTTGAATCATTAAACTGTTCCCAGTTTACAGAAGAAGGAATTACAACTGAGGTTGTATGTGAAGATCGAGAGTTTTTACCTTTTAATCAGTCGTCTAGCGATACATTTATCGATATTGAAACGGTTTATCCTTCTATAATGACGGTTGAATATGAAGATGCTACAGGTTCTTTAATTACAGAGCAATTTATGGTTACTAATGCAACAGAGAATTATGTCGTTCAATTTTAGATTCTTAATTATTGCAATAACTCTATTGCTTTCTAATAGCATGTTTGCACAAACAGATTCAATATCTGATCCAGAAAGTAGTCGGTTAAGAAGAAATGTGACTGATCTTTTTATACAGCGAGGTACGCCTATGGGTGATAATTATATAGGCAATGGATTAAGCGGTGGTTTAGGCTTTGGTATTCGTACACAGGCATATCTTTATAAAGGTCTTTATATCGGTGCAGCATTATCTAATGATTTTATGAAAGTTAACGATGTGGATATCGTTGGTAATTATGATAGAGCTACAAAATTTAACGCATACCTGTTTGCAGGATATGATTACCGCTTTACAGATTTATGGCATGTTACTGGAGATATCGGTATAGGATACAGCCAGAATAAGAATCGTCAAACAACAGCTCAAGGCGGCGCAAAATTTAGAGATAGTGGAACTCTATTCAGGTTTACAACGAGTATTGAATATGAGTTTACTCCAGCGATATCTGTATTTGCTAGTCCTAGCTTTGAAATGGTAGATTATAAAATAGCGACAGCACCAGCTTTAAGTAATGCTTTTAATAGCGGTAATTACTTTAATGTTGCGATAGGAATAAGAATTAGTGATAATATAGCAAGTATCGACCGATTAAAAAGAGATATCGATAGAATAGAGGCGATACCTGAAGATCAACGTGGTGGAGTACAGCGTATCCGTTTAAAGATTTATAAAAAACGTCTCGCTAGAAGATTAGCGAGAAAAAATTAAATCACGGTAAAGTAATATGCTATTAGTATCATGAACAAATATCCCGATGCTAGATAATAGCAAATGGTAGAAAGATTTTTGTTTGATTCACGCTTTAAATAACCAAAGGTAAAGAGAGTTATAGCAGATCCTAAAATGATGATACTAGCAATTATAATAGCTAGTGGACCAACGGGTGAATGAATGAGTAGCATATTTTAATATCTGAATAGAATTAATATTCTAATTTAGGCTTTCTAAAATGATTCAGACTATGCGATTTTTTTACTTATTTCTTTTTCTAAACACGTTTATCTTACAAGCTCAAGAATTAACAGGACAACAATTGCTAGATAAGGCGATTCAACATCATGATCCTGATGGGAACTGGCTAACGTTTCAAGATTATTTTCAAGTAACTATGACTACTCCTGGGAATCCTGATCGTGTAAGTAATATTGATATAAACCTACCAGCTGAGCGATTTGCATTAGTGGTCAACCGTGATAGTATTACAACCTCATATGTAGTAGAAAAAGGTGATGCTACCGTACTCAAGATAGATGAGAAGAAACCGATGGCTCAACTAGAAACCACTTTTAAAGATGAAGAACGAGCATTATTTATGCAAAACTATTACACTTATCTCTACGGCTTACCTATGAAGCTAGAAGATCCAGGAACTTTTATAACAAATCAAGTGGAACGTAAAAGCTTTAAAGGTAAAGAATACCTAGTCCTTGAGGTGATGTATGATGAAAATGTAGGTAGCGACGTGTGGTACTTTTATTTTGACCCTACGACCTATAAAATGGAAATATATCAGTTTTTCAAGCGTGATCAAAAAGGTGATATCGATAGAACTAGTGGTGAATACATTATTCTAACTGAAAATTATGAAACCAGCGGAATCAATATGCCTAAAGTGCGCCAATGGTATTATAATAAAGATGATAAGTTCTTAGGGACTGATGTGATAACGAATTAAAATAAAATAGTAACGCCAAAAAGGAACAATAACGCTCCTGCAAAGGAAAACACAAAATCTAAAGTTCTAATTTTTCTTCCGTTTTGAGGCTGTCCCAAACGATTACCAGGTCCAGTAATGATTAAATCATCTTTATATATGAATCGATTTAATAGATTAAACAAATGATAAGAAATTAACATGGCTGGTAAGAACAAGAGTGTACTTAAATATGTTCCTCCAATTCTATCAAAAAAGATGGATTCATTTTTGAAACTTACATAAATAATAATTTGAATTATAGAAAATACAATAAAGCTTGTTACAATAAAAGGTTGTTTTAATTTTTTGTAAAATAATCCATAAAGCATAAATGACCATCCGATACCAAATGCAACAAATAATTTGTGAATGACCGCAATAGGCAAAAGAGCATAATAATATGTTACAAAAAGTAACAAACCAGATAATAGATAAAGAAGCACTACTATTTTATCCCATATCGTAATAATGGTTCCAAGTCCTTTCAATTTAATCCTCCATCAACAACCCTAAAATATCAATTGCTGCATCACTGATTTTAGTACCAGGACCAAAGACAGCAGCTACTCCAGCGTCAAATAAATACTGGTAATCTTTGCGTGGAATCACACCACCAACGACGATCATTATGTCTTCACGCCCATATTTTTTGAGCTCTTCCATTACTTGAGGAACAAGGGTTTTATGTCCTGCAGCTAAAGAGCTTACGCCTAATACATGCACATCGTTTTCTACAGCCTGTTTTGCAGCTTCGGCTGGTGTTTGAAACAGTGGACCTATGTCCACATCAAAGCCTACATCAGCATAACCAGTAGCGACTACTTTTGCTCCACGATCATGTCCATCTTGTCCCATTTTGGCAATCATGATTCTAGGGCGGCGACCTTCTTTTTGAGCAAATTGGTCAGCTAGTTGTTGCGCTTTCGCGAAAGCAGGATCATTCATAATCTCTTTTTTATAAACACCTTGAACACTTTTTATTTGTGCACGATATCTTCCATAAACGCTCTCCAAAGCATCTGATATTTCACCGAGAGTAGCACGTTCTTGAGCAGCTATAACAGCGAGTTCTAGTAAGTTGCCATTCTTGCTTCTTGCACAATCTGTAAGGTTTTCAAGCGCTTTCTGAACCTTTTCGGTATTTCGAGAAGCTCTTATCTCTTTTAAACGATTGACTTGTTCAATGCGCACGGCAGCATTATCAACTTCTAGCGTATCAATCAGATCTTCATCTGGACTTGGGTATTTATTAACGCCTACGATGGTGTCTATACCGCTATCTATGCGCGCTTGCTTCTTGGCAGCAGCTTCTTCAATACGCATTTTAGGAATTCCGGCTTCAATCGCCTTGGTCATTCCGCCTAGTTCTTCTACCTCTTCTATAAGTTCCCAGGCTTTATGAGCGATATCGTTAGTTAGAGACTCGACGTAATAAGAACCAGCCCAAGGATCTACCGTTTTAGTAATTCCAGTTTCTTCTTGTAAGAACAACTGCGTATTACGAGCTATGCGTGCGCTGAAGTCTGTAGGCAAAGCAATAGCTTCATCTAGTGCGTTGGTATGTAGACTTTGTGTACCACCAAAGGCGGCCGCAGCAGCTTCAATAGTCGTACGTGCCACGTTATTAAAAGGATCTTGTTCTGTAAGCGACCAACCAGATGTCTGGCAATGTGTTCTTAAAGCTAGAGACTTAGGGTTTTTAGGATTAAACTGTTGAATCATTTTAGCCCATAACATGCGTGCAGCACGCATTTTGGCTATTTCCATAAAGTGATTCATTCCTATGGCCCAGAAAAACGATAGTCTAGGAGCAAAGGTGTCGATATCCATTCCGGCGGCAAGACCTTTACGTACGTATTCCAATCCATCTGCTAGCGTGTAGGCAAGTTCTATATCACTAGTTGCACCAGCTTCATACATGTGATAACCCGATATAGAAATCGAGTTGAATTTAGGCATGTTTTTGCTCGTGTATTCAAAAATGTCAGATATAATCTGCATACTAGGCGATGGCGGATAGATATAGGTGTTGCGCACCATAAATTCCTTTAAGATGTCATTTTGTATTGTTCCGCTTAATAAAGCAGGATCTACGCCTTGCTCCATAGCAGCAACGATGTAAAATGCCATGATGGGTAACACAGCACCATTCATGGTCATAGAAACAGACATTTTATCTAATGGTATTCCATCAAAAAGCACTTTCATGTCTTCAACACTATCGATTGCAACACCAGCCTTTCCTACATCACCAACGACACGCTCATGATCACTATCATAACCACGATGTGTTGCAAGGTCAAAGGCGACAGAAAGTCCTTTCTGTCCAGCAGCGAGATTGCGTCTGTAAAAGGAATTAGACTCTGTAGCACTTGAGAAACCAGCATATTGGCGAACGGTCCATGGACGACGCACATACATTGTAGAATAAGGACCACGTAAATTAGGTGCAAGTCCAGCTACAAAATTTAAATGTTCTAAATGTTCAGTATCTTCTTTAGAATAGTACTTTTTGATATCAATTCCTTCAGATGTTTCATAAACTGGTAAATCAGCTTTTTGAGAAGAAGCAAAATTAAAATCGGCTTTTACTTGAGATATATCTTTTCTTTTCATTACAACTGTGCTTTTTCAATAGACTCGGCTAGTCGAGTAGGAACAATAGGAGCTATAAGAGTCTTACGAGGATTTGCTTTTACAAATGGGTATAATTCATACTCCTTTTGTAGTGGCAAATCTGCATTTGGATATTTATTGACACCAACGAGAATTTTTTTACCATTGCCTAAGTCACTTAATTCTTGTGCCGCACTTTCTTTTATTTTGCGTTGTATCGTGCCATCAAATAACGATTGTACAAAACCACCGCCATTTTCTATCATTTTAAAAAGATCTAAGGCTTTTTCTGTAAGTTGTTTTGTTAGTGTATCGATATAGTAAGAACCATCTGCTGCATTATTTATTTTTTCTAAATAAGCTTCATCTTTTAAGATGCGTAGTTGGTTGCGAGCTATACGATCTCCAAACTCATTTTCTTTATTAAAGAAGGCGTCATAAGATAAATTATATAAGGTATCTGCGCCTCCTAAGACGGCACTCATACATTCTGTCGTGGTGCGTAATAAGTTGACATTATAGTCAAGTAAAGATTTATTTCGGAGACTTGGACTCGCTGTGATATAGCATTTTAAGTCTATACTATAGAGATTGCCTATAGCTTTGGTTATTAACCGATATGCTCTATATTTTGCAATTTCCATAAAGTAATTATTACCTATGGAAGTGTCTATGTTGATTCTTTTTTCTGCTTTCGCGAAAGCTTCATAAACACCTGCATCATGCTCTTTACTGGTATCGCAATAGTGATTTAAATACTCGTTTAAATGTGCTGCATAATAGCCTAATTCTTGAGTGGTAGTAGCACCAGCATTTTGATATAAACTCGTGTTTACTGTAAACTGAGAAAAGTATGCTGAGAATGATTTAATGAACTCAGCATAGTTGTAATGATCCTTTTTTGAATCATTAAACCAGTTTCCATCACTTGCTAATTGATTGATAATATCAATATGTACGTAAGCTTTAGGATTGATATCATGTACCTGTTTTATGTAATCCAAGTCCATAAATTGTGGATGGATTTGAATTCCATATTCTGGTAATCCTTTAAGTAAAACCGTTGGGTCAATTTCTTTATTAGGGATAACAAAAAGTACACCTTCACTACCACGATTTAATACGTCTTTTGCTTTCTTGTTTGCTGCCGTAGCATTACCAGCATAGATTCTTTGAGAAATAAACCAGTTATCTGTGGCACGAGCAGGAATATTTAATTGTGGAGCACTGTCACTGTGATATATCGGTTTAATATCGATTCCAGTATTTGTTTTAGTGACTAGTGTCTCGTTATAATCTGCACCTTTAAGGTCCATCTGGATTTTTTGTTTCCAGGCCGTTTCTGAGACAGGTTCAAAACCTTCAAACAATCGATTACTCATTTGTGTCTTTTTTTAGGGAATCTGCGTGTTGTATGATAAACACTTCTTCATTTTCTCTTTTCATTAAATAGCGTTCACGAGCAAATTTTTCAATGCCAGCGCTATCTTTTAATGCCTTAATTCTATTTTGATCCTTCTGGATACCTCGTTTATAGAAATCAACATTTTGTTCTTTTTCTACGATTTGTTGGTCCAGTTCTCTATGGGAAATAAGCCAAGCGTTTGCATCTAAGAACAAAATCCATATCACAAATATGATACTGATAAGTACGTACTTATTAGTAAAAACTTTCCAATATTTATTCTGTTTTAACTGATTCCACTTCATTATGTGAAATTTAAGAAAATTCAGCCAATCGTTGGTCGATTATACCTCTTAAGATTTGAACACCTACTGTATTAAATCGATTAGTAGGTATAATCACATCTGCATAGGCCTTAGTAGGCTCAATAAATTGCTGATGCATCGGTTTTAATGTGTTTTGGTAACGTTCTAGAACTTCTGTGAGATCACGACCGCGATCTGCGATATCTCTTTTCAACCTGCGTATCAATCGTTCATCACTATCACAATCAATGTAGACTTTAATATCAAATAGATCTCTAATGCGTGGTTGGGTAAGTATTAAAATCCCTTCAACGATTACCACTTTAGAAGGTGCTGTTTTAACCACTTCACCAGTACGGTTGTGCTCGACAAAAGAATAAACTGGTTGATCAATTGTTTTACCTTCTTTAAGTTCAAGCAGGTGTTTCTCTAATAATTCAAAGTCGATACTTCCTGGATGATCAAAGTTGATTTTCACACGTTCTTCATAACTCAAATGGGAAGTGTCTTTATAATAGGAGTCTTGAGAGATTACATTTACTTCATGATCTGGATAGGTATGGACCATTTGGTCTACGACTGTGGTTTTTCCACTTCCAGTTCCACCAGCTATTCCTAGTATAAGCATTTGATTTTTTTATTTGTGCAAAAATAGGGATTTGAACTTGAATTTGAACTCGAACTAATGGGCTAACTTTAATTTGAAATTAATGGTTATTTCAAATAAATTTTCTGATTGGAATGAAATTTTGCATCTTGGCAATTAATTGAATTTCATTGATGGATACAATTGTCTAATTTTCTCTCATCGCCATCATTCTTTGATATAGTGTAGGATGCGAGTAGTTGAAGAAGACATAAGCTGGATGCGGTGTAAGATTGCTTAAACTGGTTTTATTCAATTTTTTAAGTGCATCGATGAGCGGTTCTCCTTTATAAGTATCTTTTGCAAAAGCATCGGCTTCATATTCAAATTTTCGCGAAAGCGAACTCATCACTATTCCAGTAATCGTAGAAATAGGCGAGTAAAGCAGTCCAAATGCCACTAAACCGACATGGAAAGAAGGTATGGCCACACCTAGAGCCTCTGAAAGTGTTGCGCTATCGACAAATAATGAAAACAACCATAGTGTAAAACCTGTCGTAATAGTACTTGCTATCAAGTTATAAATGATATGTTTACGTTTATAATGCCCAACCTCGTGAGCTAGTACGGCAACTATTTCTTCTTCAGTTAATTTAGAAATTAATGTGTCATAAAGTGTTACACGTTTCTCACTTCCAAAACCACTGAAGTACGCATTAGCCTTAGTAGATCTTTTACTACCATCTATCACAAAAATCTTATCGAGTTGAAAACCTACACCTTGTGCATAATTTCCAATTGACGTTTTTAAAGTTCCTTCTTCTAGAGGTGTTTGTTTATTAAAAAGTGGAACAAACCAGCGCGCATAGAACATATTCATCAATAGAGAGATCGCAAAAATCAAAATCCATACATACCACCAGAAATTTGCTCCAGCCCAATCATAACATACAATTACGAGAGACAATATTCCACCGCCTAGAATTGCGGTAAGCAACCAACCTTTGATTTTATCGATGATAAAAGTCTTTATCGTTGTTTTATTAAAACCAAATTTTTCTTCAATTACAAAAGTAGAGTAGTAGGAAAAAGGTAGTGAGATGATTTCACCAGCGGCCGCAATGACTGTAAAAAATAATAAGCCAACTAGTATATCGTGATTTACTAAAGTGCGTGCCCATGTGTCGATAATAGCAAATCCATCATAAAATAAAAAAATCAGAATTGCAATAAAGGAAATACTGCTGCTTAATAGACTGAATCGATAATTGGTCTTTTTATACTCTTGTGATTTAGCATACTCATCGGCATCATAGACGTCATTCAATTCTTGGGGAACATCTTTAGAATACCATGTATAATTAAGATAACCTAATAATTGATCTAATATAAAATCAAAAACAAGTATTCCTATAATAAGATAGAACAATGAAATAGCGTCCATAGGTTAATTTTTCACAAATGTAATGGTAAATAAGAAGCTTTGATTATTTAAAATCTCGTTGCCTTTTTGCCTCAAATATTAATATTGCTGCACTTACTGAAAGATTCATAGAATCTATAGCACCACTCATGGGGATAATTATGTTTTTCAAGGCAGCGTCTCGTATTTCTTGAGATAATCCGGTTGCCTCAGTTCCTAGTGCAATGGCGCTTCCGGTAGTATAATCCATGACATCATAGCGTTCACTAGATTGTAATGTAGCTGCATATAAGTTGATGTTTTTGGACTTTAAGAAATCCACTACTTCGCTAGTTGTACCTGTTGCAGTAGGAACGGTAAACACACAACCTACGCTAGAACGTACTACGTTAGGATTAAAAAGATCTGCTACTGGATTTGCGATGATAACGGCATCTACTTTTGCAGCATCTGCAGTTCTTAAAATTGCACCTAAATTCCCAGGTTTTTCAGGTGATTCTGCTATAAGGATTAAAGGATTCTTAGATAATTTTAAATCTTGTAGTTGTTGAGATTTTGCTTTTGCGAAAGCGATAACACCTTCTGTTCCTGTCCTGTATGCAAGTTTCTCATACACTTCTTGAGTAACTGATATAACTTCTGGATTACTATTGATATTTATTTTGTGGTAGACATCACTAGCTTCAAAATCTTCTGTATTTAAAAGAATAGATCCACAGACTAATAATTGCTGTAACTCAAAACCACCATGATCACCTAGCATGATCTCGCGTTGTCCTTCAATAAGAAATAGGCCTTCTTTTTTACGTGCTTTACTCTTGCGTTGCAATAATTCTGCATGACGGATGATGGCGTTGTGTGGACTGGTAATGTGTTTCATTAAAGCAAAGGTAAGTGGAAATTGAGTGATATTTAAAATGATGATACAATCTTTTAAATAGATAATAGATTACGTTTATAGTCAGTTTTTCTTATTTAATTATTGATTTTGAGTATCTACTTTTACTCGGCCGCAACCATGATTCTATTATCTTTATAATAAAATAAATATTATGAATTTTCACACTAGAAAATGGATCAAACCCGAAGATTTAAATCCTAATGGCACCTTGTTTGGTGGCCGATTGCTAGAATGGATTGATGAGGAAGCAGCGCTTTATGCTATAATCCAAATAGAGAATCAAAAGGTGGTAACTAAATACATGAGTGAGATCAACTTTAGAGCCAGTGCAAAACCTGGAGATATTGTTGAAATAGGACTAGAGGTTAACAAATTCGGTAGATCATCTATAGATCTTAAATGCGAGGTGCGTAATAAGATGACTTATGAAACAATCATTACTATTGAAAACATCATCTTAGTAAATCTTGATGAAGATGGTAAACCTCTCGCACATGGAAAGACCGAAGTTGAATATCAATCTGATCGAATGAAAAAGAAAGGCTTTTAAGCTTTTACTTGATTATCGTTCAAGTATTTTTCTTCCATCCAGAAAGTTCCAAATGGTACAACAGACATCGCTAAAACAATAAGTAAAGTTTTAAAGCTCCATTTGTTTAATTGAGCTACTAATATCGCTACGACTATGTAAGAAAGAAAAAGGACACCATGTGCCATTCCTATAATCTTGTTAGGCATAGGCATTGCTGCTAGATACTTCAACGGCATGGTTACAAAAAGGATTAATAAAAAAGAATAACCTTCTGTAATGGCTAGATATTTGAAAAACTTGTTCATAGCAGTGAATTATAAATGCAAAGATAAGCTCTAGCGATTTTTTTACTGCTTATCATGATTGTAAAAGCATGTATTTGTTGGTAAAATATTTGTTAAAATGGAAGTAGATGATGTCGCGCTATTATCTTTGTATTCTTAATAAATATTGATGGCTCATAAAGACGTAAAGATTCATATAATAGGTGCTGGTGTAAGTGGACTAGCTGCGGCTCTTACATTAAAAAAAGCTGGTTATAATGCTCAAGTATTAGAACAGGCTGCTACAATTGGTGGTCGAGTAAACACAACTATCAATGGCGCAATGAAGCTTGATCATGGTTTTCAGGTATTATTAGATCATTATCCAGCAGCGCAAGAGTTCCTTAATTTAGATGCTTTAGACTTAGTAAAATTTAGTCCTGCGTCTGTCATTTATATCGATGGTAAAAAGCACGTAATAGGTGATGCGCAACGTGATATGAAATATGCGTGGAAAACGATTGTTGCTGGAGTAGGTAGTGTCAGTGATAAATGGAAGGTATACACGCTTTCGCGAAAGCTAAAACAGAAGAATCTAATAGATATTTTTAAAAGCCCAGAAAAAACTACTCTTCAATATCTTCAAGATTATGGTTTTTCTGAAAAGATGATCAAAAGCTTTTTTAAGCCTTTTTATACCGGTATTTTTCTAGAAACTCAACTGCAAACGAGTAGTCGTATGTTTGAGTTTGTCTTTAAAATGTTCAGTGAAGGAAACGCAACTATTCCTGCTGCTGGAATCAAAGCAATACCTGAACAAATGGCTCATCAATTAGATGGACAAATCCGATTAAACACCACCGTTAAAGAAGTTGTTGCAGATACAATTCAACTAGTTAACGGCGACAATCTTAAGAGTGATTATACTATTATAGCTACTCCTGCAGATGTTTTAGTGCCCAATTTACCTAAGTCAAATAATCCATGGCACAGTGTTCAGACTTTATATTTTGATACAGATGATCATGGTTTTGACCAGCCTATCATCGGTTTAATTGCTGGTGATGATTGTTTAAGTAATAACTTTCATTTTCTAAATGATGTTTTTGAAAATCATCCAAAGGTGATTAGTGTAAGCGTTGTGGCAAAACATGATCTCACTAAAGATCAACTAGAAGAACGTGTGCGTAAAGAACTTATAGAGCAGGCTCATATTAAAGCTGGCGATTTGATTCAAATGATGGAAATTAAAAAGGCATTGCCAACTTTTGATAGCATTCAATATGCTATGAGCCCTACTGAAACTCAACTTACTCAAAACATCTTCTTAGCTGGTGATCAATTAAGCAATGGATCATTAAATGCAGCAATGCTGAATGGTAAGGCTGCAGCGCAAGCGGTAATTAGTAATATCGAGAATGGAATTTTTGTATAATGACTAAAAGTGCGTGACTTCTATAATTTTAGATGTAGAAAAATCAATATGATATACTTTTTCCATGATTCTGAATAGTTCTTCAGTTATTTCGACGGTTGTAATTTGATTTCGATCGTATTCCTTAGAGTAGTTAGATTTATATTCTAGCTCTTTTGAGAAACCGTTTTTTAATAATAGAGAATAATTGGGTTCTATAGTTCTGATAACTGTTTTATTAAAATCACCACTTGAAGCCTCGCAATAAATAGGACGTGACTTGATATCCCTTCTTGAATAGATGGCATATTGTACATAATCATCATCAAAAGCTATTACAGCACTTCTGTTTTTATTATTGTCTTCATAGAACAGATTAGTAAGGTATTGTTGTAATTCTTTTCTTTGAGTTAATAAATCAAATGTATCTATTGTTTCGTTTGAAATCCATTGATTTTTAGAACAATCCTTAAAGAAATTGCTATATATGATATAAAATAAAGCACTAGCAATTGCTACGTACCTGCAATGTTGAAAACATAATCCATCACAGTGCGTTTATCTTGCTGTAGGATCAGCATCTACATGGTTAATATCAAAAACAGACTCTTTTTTATTTCCTAGAATGCTAACACCTTTTTGCATTAGTAGGTTATTAGGGTAGGTGATGGTCTCGCCATCATTAGTTTTAAGTACGGTATAAAAGCCTTTAATATCTTCTATAACAGCAGTTACCGGTAAATCTTTATCATGTATTCTAATACGATCACCTATTTTAAATGGAAAGGCAAAATATAGTATAAAACTAGAGGTTAGGTTGCTTAAAATACTCCAGTTTGCAAACAACGCAACACCTATTACTGCAAACGTAGATGCCAGTGCTGTCCAGAAACCGTCTTTAGAAATTCCCCAAACAAAAATAATTGCAATGGTTGATAACGTCCATAGTAAGTAACCTACATATCTATTGATATACTGACGTCTTAATTTTGATCGATTAAGATCTTTTGAAAGTTTTGCAGCACTCCATGTCACAAATCGGTGTACACCTATTGTTAGTATTAGGATAACAATTGTGAATATGACTTCAGTCCTGGTTAAGAAATCGATCATAATTGTAAACTATCTCTTAAAACTTGATACTCACTACCTTTTTGCGACCAGTATGGTGTATTTAATGTTTTAATTAACGTACCTGTAGAAACGGCAGGTTGACCATTATCATTATAACGCTCCATCCAAGAAAGGATTTTATAAGGAGCCTCTTTTTGAGTTTTAAAAGCAATAATACGATCTAAGTCTTTGTACCTAACACTGTATAAATAACCATCCTCAATCTCTCTAAAACTTGCAGTTGCTTCATAAGGTTTAGTCTCGACATGCTTTAATCTTAAATACTCAAGACTAGGAATTAATTTTAAATCGCCTGTAGGCATTGAAGTAGGGTCTATCCTTAATTGCACAGGAATTTGATTTTCAGTCATGACATGCTCGACTTCAAAATAATCTTCTTGTTCAGACTGGAAATAAGAAAACAAACTTACATCATACACCTTATCGTATTGATTTAATTGCATGTATGTATGTCCACACCATTCTTGAATACTAGAAGATATTTTAATCGCATTATCCTTCTTATCTAATGGTAAAAAGGTGCTACTCATAATAGAATAAGGATAGATACCTGTATTAAAATTTCTAGTTACATTTAGTTTCATAACAGGACGATTATCATCTGATGGATTATCAGCCTTAACTTCATCTACTGTATTGAATGGTTCAGTAACAAAAATCATCACAGATTTACCATCACGCATTTCTCCATATCTAGATTGTGAGAGTTCATAACTAGAAATTTCTGCCTTACCACTGTACCAATAGTCTTTAAAGTCTTGTGTTAAGGTAAGATCTTCTAGTGATTCTAGACGATTGTTATCAGTACTATGATCTGTATTGGTGCTTGATGTTTTAGAATTACAAGAAGTTATAATTAAAGCAATAGCGATGTAGAGAAATTTATTCATGGTTTTTAATCTTATAGTAAAGATACTGTTTGTCATTTCAATACTAATTTAAAATGGCGTTAAGTATTTCTATTTAAAATTAAACACTTTATGATTTCTCTAGTACCATCAATCAATAATTTTTATAAATTTTGTATCTACAATTAATAACTATGAAAGAAGTAAAAGCATATGCAGCATCTGCAAACGATGCGCCTTTAAAAGAAGTTAATATTAACCGCCGTGATTTATTAGATAACGATGTTTCCATAGACATCATGTATTGTGGTGTATGTCATAGTGATATACACGCAAAGCTTAATGATTGGGGAAATGCAAAATATCCTATCGTACCAGGACATGAGATAATAGGTAAAGTGACAGCTGTGGGAAGCAATGTTTCTAATCATAAAGTAGGAGACTTAGTAGGAGTAGGCTGTATGGTTGACTCTTGTCAGGAATGTAGTGCTTGTAAGGAAGATCAAGAAATGTGGTGTGAGAATGGTTCTACCAGTACTTATAATAGTAAAGATCCACATTTAGGAGGTCATACACTAGGAGGATATTCTAAGCTTATAGTGGTAAGAGAGGAATTTGTTCTTAAAGTACCGACTAATCTTGATACTAAAGCAGTTGCACCACTTTTATGCGCTGGTATAACAACCTATTCACCATTAAAACACTGGAATGTTAAAAAAGGTGATAAAGTAGGTATTATTGGCCTTGGTGGTCTAGGTCACATGGGAATCAAATTTGCTGCTGCAATGGGAGCAGAAACAGTGATGATTACCACTAGTGAAGAAAAAGCAAAGGATGCTAAAAGACTAGGAGCAGATCAAGTAATTATTTCAAAAGATGAAAGTCAAATGAAAGAACACAATGATTCTTTTGATTTTATTCTTAACACGATACCGGTAGGCCATGACGTTAATCCTTATCTAGCCTTGCTTAAAAGAGATTGTACCATGTGTTTAGTAGGAGCTATTGAACCTTTAGAGAATGTGCACGGTGCAAATCTTATTTTAAGAAGAAAAAAATTAGCTGGATCATTAATAGGTGGTATTAAAGAAACGCAAGAGATGTTAGATTTCTGTGGTGAACATAATATCACATCAGATATTGAAATGATTGACATGCAAGATATTAATAATGCCTTTGAACGCGTTCAGAAAAACGATGTTAAGTATCGTTTTGTAATTGATATGGAGACGTTGTAGTATCTCGCTTTCGCGAAAGCGTATTCATTAAAGCTCTTAAAAACTCAGCATCTATGGTGCTGAGTTTTTTTTTATGCCTGTTAAGAGTTAGTTTTACCATTCATCTTTATATATTTTAATGAATTCATTTACTGCCCAACAAATTTGTGACGTTTTAGAAGGTACCCTTATAGGATCTACCACTCAAGAAATCACAGGAATAGAAGAAATAAGAAAAGCTACAAAATCTGACTTAACCTTTATAGGAAATAAGAAGTATGCAAAATTCTGGGCAGATTCTAAGGCATCAATTGCAATCATTAGTGAAAATATTGAACTAGCGCCAGGTGATAATCGCGTTTTAATAAAAGTAAAAAACGCAGATCTAGCTATGGCTAACATGTTAGAAGCTTTTTTACCACCAACACCTGTTTTTGAAACAGATATTCATCCTACAGCAGTGGTACACGAAACGGCAACTATAGGAAAAGGTGTCCAAATAGGTGCGCATTGCTATGTAGGTAAAAATGTAACCTTGGGCGATGGAGTGAAATTATATCATAATGTAAGCGTGTTTGATGACTCTACTATTGGTCCACAAACAGTTGCCTGGTCTGGAACGGTGATTAGAGAACGTTCTCAAATAGGTGCTCAATGTATATTTCATAATAACGTGAGTATAGGTGCAGATGGTTTTGGATATCGTCCATCAGATGATGGTCGTGGACTTATTAAAATACCTCACATAGGAAATGTTGTAATAGGTAATGGCGTGGAGATAGGTGCTAATTCTTGTGTCGATAGAGCTAAGTTTAATTCAACTATAATAGGTGATGGTTGTAAAATTGATAATCTAGTACAAATTGCACATAATTGTATATTAGGAAGATGTTGTATCATGGCAGGTCATAGTGGTCTTGCTGGATCTGTAACCTTAGGTGATGGCGTAATTATAGGTGGTAGTGCATCTATAAAAGATCATACAACTATTGAGTCAGGAGCAACGGTAGGTGCTGGTAGTGGCGTTATGAATAATGTAGCTGCTGGTAAAACAGTACTGGGCTATCCAGCAACGGACTCTCGAGAGATGCTTAAGCAATGGGTTGCACTGCGCAAGCTTGCTAAATAAAAATGTTTTTTAATATTACTATTTGATCATGAATCAGTTTGTGAAGTTATTATCATTACTATTATTTGTGAGTGTTTCAAACGCGCAAACAGATCAATTAAAAGGATTTAAAGATTATTATCCAATATCAGTAAGACCAGAAGCGTCTATAGGATTAGGTAATAATCCATATGAACAAATTCTTTTAGAGGCAACTCCTGTGGTTTACTATGGTTTCTATAATGATATGCGTCGTTCTTTAAATCAAGATACAATTACTAGCGGTGATGCAGTTTACTTATCTTTTCAGCCTCATTTTAGAATCTATAATGAAGAATCTAAACCAGTTAAAACACCTAGTTATAAAGTTCTTATAGGATGGCAACGTATTATTAAAACTGATGATGATAACTTCCTAACGGCAGCTATAGAGTCAGGTCATTTCAGTAATGGGCAAGCAGGCAGTGCTTTCAGTACTGAGTTTGAAGATAATTCTGAAGAAAGTATTGCAATTTATGATCGTATTACTGATGATACTGATCTTGCAGCGCTACTTAATAGGAGTACAGGTAATTTCTCTACTAACTTGACTCGTTTTAGTTTTAATTATAGATTAAATACGTTTAACGAAGACAATATTCCCCAAAAAATACATTCTATGACGGCTACCTATCAATTGTATCATGATAAATTTATGGGCTTAATTGATTTTGGTGGTTATAATCCACAGGATATTGACATTTACGGTAGACATAAGTTTGAGCTAGGATATGAGTTTACTTCCCATCTTAAAAAAATGCGTTTTACATTAAGTCAGCAGTTTGATTATACCATAGGTTCTCATCCTTCCAGTGTCCCGTATCGATCAGTTACTACTGGAATTTTATATCCATGGGATAATGATTTAGGCTTTTTTACAAAATTCTCTTTTGGAAGAGATAACTATAATTACCGTTTTGTAGATAATTTTCCTCGCTTTACAGTTGGTGTGACATGGGATTGGTTTACGCCATTTGTGATTAAACCTAAAAAATTACAGTTAGATCCTAACGAACTTGAAAATAAAAATCAAGGCTAGCATATTTAACGTAAATATCGTTAAAGAATAGACTACTTTTGCGCGCTATAAAAAAGTAGAAAATGAAGCGTATTAATCAGTACAAGAAGATGTTCAGTGTTGAAAAGAATATTGATCTTAAAGAACTTAAGAAGAGTTATCGCAATCTTGTAAAAGAATGGCATCCAGATAAATTTCAGGATGGTGATGATAAGAAGGAAGAAGCAGAGGTTATGAGTCGTCAGATTATTGATGGTTATCATTTTCTAGTAAGTATTGCTCCAGAAACTAAGGAAGCAAACCTAGAGGCTTATACAGAAACAATAACTAACACAGGTATTGAAGACTTTGATCATAAAGGTCAAGTACTAGAGGTAACCTTTACTGATGGATCA
Source organism: Nonlabens ulvanivorans (assembly GCF_000732625.1). Taxonomy (GTDB): domain Bacteria; phylum Bacteroidota; class Bacteroidia; order Flavobacteriales; family Flavobacteriaceae; genus Nonlabens; species Nonlabens ulvanivorans. The sequence continues at coordinate 30,154 of NZ_JPJI01000005.1, read as the reverse complement.
ACTTATGAATATTTTGGTGTTCAAAAGCCTGTTTTCCGTAAGTTAGTAAACGCAGACAACCGTTATAGATTTGGTAAACGTAATATCTTTAGTAATTACCTTTATCGCAAATCTAAAAAAGATCAAGACCAAGATCAAGCATAATTATATCCTTGTATTTTTGTTTTAATAGTTAGGGCCATGGCAGAATTTAAATCATCTCAACAATCTTTATCTCCAGAAGAGATACAACAGTGTATTGATATACTTAATAGATTGAATACAGATACTGATGAGATATTTGAAATTCCTATGGAGACGCGTATAGAGCTTATTAAACAAGCTGGAATGCTCTCTAGACCTAGTCGTGACGAATATAAAAGAAGAAAAAAGGATGCTGTAAAAGCTGCAAAACGCAAAAGAGCAACTAGAGATAAACACGCTCGTAAAGAAACTGGAATACGTAGTGCTCGTGAAGCTAGTGTCTTTGTTGCTCCACAAATCTTACTGCAACAACAGCTTGAACAACAAGAACCAGGAGAATTAAGTACTCCTAGAAACTGTTACGTCTGTAAAACGATGTTCACAAAGTTGCATCATTTTTATGACCAGATGTGCACAGACTGTGGTGATTTCAATTACGCAAAGCGCTTTCAAACTGCAGACGTTAAAGGTCAGGTAGCTCTAATTACAGGTTCAAGATTGAAAATAGGATATCATATATCCTTAATGTTACTGCGTGGTGGCGCTACCGTAATTGCTACAACACGTTTCCCTGCAGATAGTGCTATACGTTTTTCAAAAGAACCCGATTATAATGATTGGGCACATAATTTGAAAATTCATGGTTTAGATTTAAGACATATTCCTAGTGTAGAAATCTTTTGTAATTTCATAGAACAACGCTATGAAAAGCTAGATATTCTCATTAATAATGCAGCACAAACAGTACGTAGGCCATCCGGTTTTTATGCGCATTTAATGCCAAATGAAAACTTAGACTACAGTGAGTTACCACCTTATGCTCAAGAGTTACTTAAGGATCATCAAGATTGCCTTGCAGAGATTAAAGCACTTTCACCAGCAGCTTCATCAAATAAGAACATGCCTGTAACATGGCATGGTCCAGAACCTGGAATAGGATTAAGAGCTAGTGCTCAACTTTCTCAAATTCCTTATAGTTTTGACAAAGCCCTTAGTGCTCCAGAAGTTTTTCCCGAAGGTGAACTGGATGCAGATTTACAACAGGTAGATTTGAGGAAAACCAACAGCTGGAGACTAAAATTAGGGGAAATTGAAACAACTGAGATGATTGAGGTACAGTTAGTAAATTCTGTGGCTCCATTTGTACTTTGTAATCGTCTTGCTGAGTTGATGAAAAAAGAAAATACGGGTAAAAAACATATTATCAATGTTAGCGCCATGGAAGGTAAGTTTCATACCTTTTTTAAAGAAGATCGTCATCCACATACTAATATGGCAAAAGCAGCCCTTAATATGCTTACCCATACTGCTGCGGGAACACTAGCTAAGGATGGCATATACATGAATGCTGTTGATACCGGATGGGTCACAGATGAAGATCCGGCCGAGCTTTCAAAACGAAAACAAGAATTACACGATTTTCAGCCACCATTAGATATTGTAGATGGTGCGGCACGAGTTTTAGATCCTTTATTTGACGGTATCAATACTGGAAAGCATTGGTGTGGTAAGTTTTTAAAAGATTACAGACCTATAAGCTGGTAATGGAAAAGAAACCAGTATTAATCATCCTTTCTTTTTTTGCAGTTTACGTTTTTTGGGGTTCTACATATTTATGGAATAAAATGGCGGTAACAGAACTGCCACCATTTATGCTTGCTTCCATAAGATTTAGCACAGCAAGTGCTATTATATTTGTTATTGCAGTTTTGTCGGGTAAAAAACTTACCATCACTAAAAAACAATTTCTCAATACTGTCTTAGCTGGGTTTTTATTTCTAGCCTATGGAAATGGTGTTTTTGTATGGGCGTTAAAATATGTTGATAGTGGTTTTGCTTCTTTATTAGCTTCATTACAACCGTTAGTCTTGTTATTAATGATGCGATTTGTACAACGCAAATCATTAAAAATTAAATCTATAATAGGCGTTCTTCTTGGTCTTTTTGGAATGTATTTATTGGTAAGTCAGAAAGATTTACAGATGCAAGAAGATAGTTGGATAGGAATTCTCATGATTATGAGTTGTATCATAAGTTGGAGTGCTGGTAGCTTATTTGTGGCAAAAGCTGATACTCCATCTAATTTTTTTATGACAACTGGATATCAAATGTTGAGTGCAGGAGTTATACTAGCCATAGGAAGTTGGGCGTTTGATGAAAGTTGGTCAGAACCATTGAGCTGGCAATTGAATACACAAATTGCTATAGTCTGTTTAATTTTATTTGGTAGCATTGCGGCATTTACCGCTTTTAACTATTTACTTAAAGTAGTGAGTACAGAAAAGGTAGCTACATCATCTTATGTTAATCCAATTATCGCTTTGTTACTGGGTTGGTATTTTCTCAATGAAAGCATTACAGTACAATCTATGATTGCAGCAGCAATAATGTTAACAGGTGTATATTTTATAAATTCTCGTAAAGTACGTTGATTTAACAATCCGTAACAGTAATTATTATAGTCTTAAGACATGTATTACTTTAAGTGTAGTACATTGTTAGAAAATTAAGAACATGAGAATTACCATACTATCTTTTTTAATATTATTTATCTACACTACGGCTAGTTGTCAGGAGCAGTCGGACAAAGTGCCTCAAGTGGTTCTCAATGCTTTTCAAGCTAAATATCCTGGAGAAAATGACCCAGATTTTGAACTAGATGATCATGGTTATTGGGAAGCTCATTTTAAAAAAGATGGTGAAAGTTATCGTGCCGATTTTCATGCCGATGGTACATGGAGGGAAACTGAAAATTCAATTAAGAAATCTGAGATTCCTAAAGCCATTCAAGATGCAATTGAAAAAGAATATCCCGATAAGAAAATCACTGAGGCAGAACACGTCATTAGCGCAACACAAGGTGAATTCTATGATATTGAATTCAAACAGGAAGGAAAAAATATGGACGTCATGTACCGAAAAGACGGTACTAAAGTCTAAGTTTATAATTTAAAATTTAGAAACGTTGAAATTTTATTTCAACGTTTTTTTTATACCTCTTTTTTAGGAAGAAAAATTTTAAATTCAGTCCATTTTCCTAATTCTGAGCTTACTTCAATTCTACCATTCATGTGTTCTAAAAGTCTAGCAACGGTAGCCAGACCAATTCCTGTCCCTGGTTTACCGTTCTTATCCTCTTGAGTGGCTATATAGAATAACTTAAAAATTGATTGTATTCTATCTGGCGCAATACCCATTCCGTTATCTTTAATATGTAATTCATATTCATTAGAATGATTTATCAGAACAACGTCTATAGCTGTTTTTGATTTATCGCTATATTTTACAGCATTAGTAAATAAATTAATTAGAATTTGTTGAAGTGCTATTTCATTAGTTACCAGCGTTGTGTCTGTTTCTGGTATGTAAATAACCTCTACACTATCATCCATTACAGTCATAGAAATAACATCTTCAATTAAATCCACGTAACTTACATTATCATAGTTCTCAGTAACCAATTCTTCACTGCGATAAAATTGCAACATGCCGTCTATATAACGGCTCATACTTTTAGTACTATCTTTAAGAATACCTAGATACTCTATCGATTGTGAGGATAGGCTAGTTGAATCTTCTTTAAGTAAATCTGATATCATAAGGATATTAGACAACGGTGCTTTTAAGTCGTGTGACACAATACCTGCAAAATCTTTTAACTCATCATTTCGCTCCTTTAATATGTTGCCTAATCTATCTAATTCAAAAGTTTTAAATCGTTCTTCAAAGAGAGACATCACCTGTTTAGCCATTGCTTTAAGAGCACTAATTTGATGACCAGTTAATACTCGTGGCTTATGATCATAAACGCATAAAGTCCCTAATTTATAACCGTTTACATCTACAAGAGGTACACCTGCATAAAATATAGCCTTTAAACCTTCTACTAATGGATTGTCTTTAAATCGTTCATCTTCTCTAGCATCAGGCACAATCATTATATCTTCCTCACTTACAATAGCATGCCCACAAAAAGAAATATCTCGTGGTGATTCACTTAAATCAACACCTTGTCTTGATTTTAAAAAATTCCTGTCTTTATCCACTAGAGTAATCAATGAAATAGGAGCCTCACAAATACTAGAAATAATAGAAGTGATATTATCATAGTTTTCCTCGGGCATGGTATCTAGTAATTTATACTTTTCTACAGCAGCCTGTCTTTGAATCTCATCTTTAGGAATAGGTGGAGCTATCATTGTTGTCAAATTATAACTGCAAATTAAGAGTATTATCATTGATATATACTCTGAAAATCACTTTTTTAAAGACTATATGTTATTACTTATCATTATTATAGTTAATGTTATATAGATCATGATAATTGCGCTTTCGCGAAAGCGAGATCGTTAAAAACCTCACAGATTAAAATAAAATATTTAATTAAACACTTTGGTTGCTGTTGCTTACTTTTGCCATTCGTTTGAAATAAAACAATGGCGTCTTCTAAAAAAGTCAATAATTATCGTAGGAAAATCATGAAATCTCTAACGAGAAAGTTAGGGAGCAATCATGAACCGATGCCTGGCGATTTAAAAGACCTTAAAGAAGTAAAAAGAGTGTTAATCGTGCGCACTAATCATAGATTGGGCAATCTTATTTTAATAACACCTTTAGTACAAGAAGTCATACGTACTTTTCCTAATGTAAAAATTGACCTAATTGTTCAAGGGTTTCTAGGACCTATAATCTTTGAAAATTATGAAGCAGTTGATCATATCACTAGACTTCCTAAGAAGCCATTTAAGAATCTTAAAGATTATATTGAAGGAGCAACATCAGTTCGCAAATACAAATATGATTTTGCTATTAACGCTGTGATAGGCTCTTCTTCTGGTCGATTATATACACAAATGGCTAGAGCTAAGTATAAAGTCTTTGGAGAAGAAGGACAAGACTTTACTCAACAGTTCGAGGATGGACGTCATATCGCAAAAGAACAAGTCTATGCCTTCAGAGCTTATATGACAAGATTAGGTTTTATTAATGATAATTTACCAGTACCTAACCTAAGTTTAAAACTTAGTAATAAGGAATTACAAAGTGGACTAAAAAGACTACGAGAAATAGTTGATGATTCAAAGAAGGTCATTTCAATTTTCACATTTGCTACTGGAGATAAATGTTATCAACCAGAGTGGTGGATACCGTTTTATAAAAGATTACAATTAGAGTATCCAGATTATCACATTGTAGAGGTGTTGCCTTATGAAAATGTTTCACAAATCAATTTTACAGCGCCATCTTATTACAGTAAGGATATAAGAGAAATTGCAGCTTTCATTTCTCATACTGATGTGTGGATAGGTGCCGATTGTGGAATCATGCATCTTGCAAGCGCATCTGGAGCACCTGTTGTAGGATTGTTTTCTAGAACTAATCGTCACGTATACGAACCTTTTAACGGAAAGAGTTTTTCCTTATTTACAGGAGACTTAACCTATGATGAAATAATTAAAGCCGTAGATGGCGTTATTAAATAAATTTAAACTTTATATATTATGGCAAGACCAAGTGCTACATCGCTTAAAATGAGAATATTTCACCGCTATTTAGGGTTTTTCCTTGCAGGAATAATGGCTATTTATGCAATAAGTGGTATTGTTTTAATTTTCCGTGATAGTGATGTAATGAAACGCGAGGTTTCCTATACAAAAACAATTAATGCACAACTCAATGAGAAAGCTTTAGGACAGGCTATAGGTGATAAGCGATTAAAGATAGAAAAAGTGAATGGCGATGTATTGACCTTTAAAAATGGAGATTATAACAAAGCAACTGGTGCTGTAAATTATACAAAAATGGAATTACCATATGTTTTGGATAAAATGACTCACTTACACAAAGCAAAATCTAGTCAACCTTTATTCTTTTTAAATATCACATTTGGTCTAGGATTATTATTCTTTGTATTATCCAGTTTCTGGATGTTTATGCCTGGTACTTCTATATTCAAAAAAGGAATGTATTATACGGCAGCTGGTATAGTGCTAGCCTTAGTTTTGTTATTTATTTAAAGAATTGAAGACATTTAAAAAAATACTACGACGCATGATTTGGACCATCCTTAGCATCATTATTTTACTTGTTGTAGTATATTTTGTATTTGTCAATTTCTATCCCACTTTTGGAGGTGATGTAAATGAAGATAGACAACGTTTATATCAATCATCATCAAACTATTCTGATCATAAGTTTAGAAACATTGATGCTAGTGTACCACCTGATTTAGGGTTAAGTAAAACTTTAGGTATCGCTTATAAGTTCCTTACTACTAAGGTTCCTAATGGATCACCATCACATGATCTTCAGGTACAAAAAGTCAATAAAAAGATATTAAAAGAGCAGGATTCTACACAATTGATATGGTTTGGTCATTCTGCTTTTTATTTAAAAATGAATGATAAAAGCATTCTCATAGATCCTATGTTTGGTAAAGTGGCAGCTCCACATCCATGGTTAGGTGCAAATCGTTTTAATAGTGAATTACCTATTGAAATTGAAGATTTACCGTCTATTGATGCCGTTATTATATCTCACGATCATTACGATCACCTTGATTATGATTCTATTATAGCTTTAAAAGATAAAGTTTCTCATTATTATGTCCCATTAGGTGTAGGCGTTCATTTAGAAGCATGGGGAATAGAGTCCAGTGCTATTACAGAACTAGACTGGTGGCAAGAGGTGACACTAGGTGATATACAACTAGCGTGTACACCAGCACAACATTTTTCTGGTAGAAAGATAGGAGCAGAGCAAAGTACTTTATGGAGTAGTTGGGTGATACAAAATGAGACTGAAAAGTTATTCTTTAGTGGTGATAGTGGTTATAGCGATCATTTTAAAGCTATTGGGAATCAATATGGTCCATTTGATCTAGCTTTAATGGAATGCGGTCAGTACAACGAGTTGTGGTCTGATATTCACATGATGCCAGAGGAAACAGCTCAAGCTGGTAAGGATCTTAATGCTCGCGCAATAATGCCTATTCACTGGGCAGGATTCAAACTAGCTTTACATGATTGGCGAGATCCAGTGAATCGTGTTACTACTGCTGGTGAATTGTTAAATCTACCTGTTATCACACCTCAAATTGGTGATGTGATACATCTCGATGATACTGCATCAGCTTATGGGCAGTGGTGGAAGTAGAGGTTCTATTTATTGAACATTACATTGCATAATATCCGTCTTTAACCTCGCTTTCGCGAAAGCGGAATACCTATTTACTGAGCAAGTATATCATCAAACTCACTTATGATCATTCTTAAGGCATCACATTATAAGAAACGACTACTTTTGCACTATGTCAACAACTATAAAGAATCAAGAACAAATACTTGCAAAATTAGGAATCACAACACTGAATCCTATGCAAGAACAGGCCATACTAACCATACCTGCCTATCCTAATACTATTTTACTGTCACCTACAGGTACCGGAAAAACGCTCGCTTTTCTATTACCCGTCATTGATTTATTAAAACCACAAATTAAAGAGGTACAGCTTCTTATCATAGTTCCGTCGAGAGAACTAGCTATTCAAATTGAGCAAGTGATACGTGATATGGGAACTGGTTTTAAGGCAAACGCAGTATATGGTGGACGTCCTATATCAAAAGATAAAATAGAACTTGCCCATACACCAACTATATTAATAGGTACTCCAGGTCGTGTGCTAGATCATCTAGATCGTGAAAGTTTCTCAATTGATGATCTTAAAACAATTGTACTTGATGAATTTGATAAGTCTCTAGAAATAGGGTTTGAACGTGAAATGAGTGATATCATGAGTATCCTAGTCAATGTTAAAAAGCGAATTCTAACTAGTGCTACTCAAAACATACGTATACCAGATTTTGCAAGAGTTAAAAATCCTAAGGTAATAGATTATACCGCTACAGGTGTTAAAGAGTTGGCTATTAAAAAAGTGAGCTCTCCAGATAAGGATAAATTAAAAACGTTAGTAGAATTATTACACCATATAGGAAACCAACCAGGTATCATATTTTGTAATTTTAAGGATACGATCAATTTTGTTAGCGAATACTTAAGTACTCACGATATTGAACATGGACTTTTCTATGGTGGTATGGAGCAACAAGAGCGTGAACGTGCGCTGATAAAATTTAGAAACGGTACTCATCAAATTATCATTGCAACAGATCTTGCAGCACGTGGATTAGATATTCCAGAATTGAAATATATCATACACTATCAATTGCCTCTAAAGGCAGAAGAGTTTACGCATAGAAATGGTAGAACAGCACGAATGAATGCCTCTGGAACTGCATATGTATTGCAGTGGAATAAAGAAACCGTGCCGGAATTTATAACAACAGAAGACGTTCTGGTACCAGATGCTATTAAAAGTTCTTTACAAACAGAATGGGCTACCGTATTTATTTCTGGTGGTCGTAAGGATAAAATTTCTAAAGGTGATATCGCTGGGTTATTCTTTAAACAAGGTGGATTAAATAAAAATGAGTTAGGAGTTATAGAGTTGAAACAGGATTGTGCTTTTGTAGCCGTACCTAAGAAAAAACTTTATGATGTGATTGAAAAGACTAATAATACGCGGCTTAAAAAGAAAAAGGTGCGCATTTATAAACTTTAGTTAATCTAATTGCTTGAAAAAGAATGGCTTTTAGTCGTGATATATTAGTTTTATAAGCTTGAAAGGCTTGTTAAGCCTCAATAAATGAAGATATATCAAAAAATAAAGCCGATTAGCAGTTTAATGGCTCTATCTTTGCAACTTACATTATATAATTTAATTACATTAAGATGAGTAAAGGAACAGTAAAATTTTTCAACGAGACTAAAGGATTTGGTTTTATCACTGAAGAAGGAGTAGACAAAGATCACTTCGTACACATTTCAGGATTAATCGACGAGATCCGTGAAGGTGACGAGGTTGAATTTGACCTTAAAGAAGGTAACAAAGGATTAAATGCAGTGAACGTAAAAGTTCTTTAAGACATATATTCAAAGTTTAAGAAAAAGCCCATCCATATGATGGGCTTTTTTATGCGCTATTTTTTGTGAATTGGTGATGAGTGGTATTCATAAGCGTAGAGATTTGAATATAATAGTTTGTTTAAAAGATGGCACGTGCTTTGCTAACTAAATAGTATAATAAATTTAATTACATTACAATGAGTAAAGGAATAGTAAAATTTTTCAACGACACCAAAGGATTTGGATTCATCACTGAAGAAGGAGTAGACAAAGATCATTTTGTACACATTTCAGGATTAATCGATGAGATCCGTGAAGGTGACGAAGTGGAATTTGATCTTAAAGAAGGAAACAAAGGATTAAATGCCGTGAACGTTAAAGTTCTATAGGACATATATTTTTAAAGTTTTAGAAAAAGCCCATCCATAGTGATGGGCTTTTTTATGATCTATTTTCTAGAATCATCGGTAATTAGAGATAAAGCTTGAGATAAGTTTAACAGCACATCACAACTCAAATGATAATTAATATTGAAATTTGTATTTCCAAAAAAAATAAAATATAATTATGAAAAAAATCTTACTGATATGGGTCTTAGCCATAGCTATTACGAGTTGTAAGGAAGCACAAAAAGAAATTGAGATAACAAAAGAAACGACCAAAGTTACTGATGTAATTGATTTAGAGCCTATTAGTGAGTTTACAGCAGCGATTGAAATGGCACACAAAAAAGATGCTTTTTTAGATAAGGATGCAGTACAATATGACTTTAGTGTAGCATTTGGTGGTAATACAATCTTTGAAGGTGTAATTACTCAGGAAACTGACGGTTCAATGATACATATGGTGAAAAACGATGGTAGTGTAATTGTTTTTGATGGTGATAACGTATTTGCTAGTAATGAAGCTGATTTAACTAACCCAATGACTAGATTTCACATCTTCACTTGGCCATATTTCTTTTCTATGCCATATAAATTAAATGATGGCGGTACGATTTGGCAAGATGAAAAAGCAATGACATGGGGCAATACAACTTTTCCGACAGCTCGATTATCTTTTGAAAATGGAGTAGGTGATACCTCTGAGGACTGGTACGAGGTTTACAAAAACCCAGAAACTAATGTTCTTGCAGGAGTTGCTTACATCGTTAGTTATGGTAAAGGAGTTGAGGCTGCAGAAAAAGAACCACATGCTGCAAAATATAACGAGTTAACTATGGTTGACGGTGTGCCGTTTGCTACTAATTGGTCTTTTCATAATTGGAATACACAAGATGGTTATACCAATCAAATAGGTCTGGCTACTATAAAAAATATCCAGTTTGTTAATAAAGAAGATTCATTCTATGCACAACCTGATGGTGCTGGAGAGGTTGCTATGCCTGGTGAGTAAAAATTATTTGATATAAAAAAAGCCTGTCTCATGACAGGCTTTTTTTATATCAAAATTTTAACCTTGTAGAGATACGCTCGCATTACATGCTGCACAAGTCATAGCTTTTCCTGCTGTTAAATCCTTTGTTTTAAAGCTTATTATCGTACCGCAGTCAGGACACGGAATTGTTGTTTCATTAACTTTTTTACTTTTAGTAAATAGTTTCAATTCTTTAAGCTTTTGAGCATCGACATCAGTAGGCTCATTTATTCCTAGAATAGTGTCACATTTTGAACAAGTAAATGTTTGACCTTTTAAATAGAGCTCTGTGTCTACAGTGATAGGTGTGTCACATTTTATGCATGGTATATCATTAATCATATTCAATAGGATTTTAAGTATGCAAAATTATTCTTTAAACTTATCATATACTATTAAGTGCTATGAATAAATGAGATTTACATAAATTAGTAATTCATAAAAGATATTACACTATCGCGCTTCAATATTTATTCATATGTTCTGCAAATAAGGATCGATCAAAAACCACCGAAGACTTTTTCAGTTCTCAATATAGACAAATGTCCTTTGAATCTGCAGGCACAAATGATGTGACTTGTAAAAAGTTAGGAACGAACCTAGTTACAAAAGATATGATGGAAAAATCCCATAAAGTATATGTTATGGAGACCAAACATCAGATCTCTTTACAAAAGAAATTTGGGAATCAATTCTTTATTAAGATTACAATTCTACATATTCCCGACATCTATAAATATGGATCTTCAGTATTAATAGATATTCTTAAAAAAAGAGTTTGTTTTGATTCTTAGATTGATTTTAACATAAATTCATACATGTTCCTTTAAATTTATTAAAAATATAAAGAGAGTATTTAAATCTGCTTTCGCGAAAGCATAATAAAAAAAACATGGAATATTTTATCATCGCCCTTAAGGCTGTAGTAGCAATTAGTTTATTAAATGTATGGTTATTACAATTTAATAAAGCCACCAAATGGCGCGGTGGAAATGCACAAAATATGATTGAAGAATTTAGGGTTTATGGTTTACCAGCATGGATGTGCTATGCTGTTGGCTTTTTTAAAGTAACTCTATCGTTACTCTTAATAGCTTCTATATGGTATCCTAACTTAGAAAATATTGCTGCAATAGGTCTTGCTTTATTGTTATCGGGTTCTATATCTATGCATATCAGAATTAAGGATCCAATGTTTAAATCTATTCCTGCAGCTATATTTTTAGCAATGTGTTTAATCATTGCTATTATATAAAGGTTAAAGCATAAGGAAAAAGCGGTAGGCCAAATAAGCATTTAATAAACCAAACAGAAATGCTGGTGCAGATAGCACAAAACTATCCTTGATTTTTAAACGTACTCCAAATCCTAAAAACATCAGTAAGGATAAGCCTAGAGCACCCATAAACCCAAGTATCGATATGGTATAAAGCCCTAGTATGATACTTAAACCACCTAATATTTGAAGTATACCAGTCAAATTGCGATATTGTGGAATACCAAATCGCTCAAACTCTAATGCCATACGGTTAGAAAGTAGACAACTGAAACCGTAAAAAAGGAAACAGGCGCCAGAGAATAAGGCTATTACTGTAAAGGAAGTCATATTTTATTAATGAGTTAGTAATTTACTCTTATTGCATTTATATCACAAGCTTTTACAGAAAGATTAGGATTATACTCTTCATTTAATTTACGTGAGATATTTAATAACATAATTAGCTCAGCTTCTCATAAAGCGGTAACAAAAAAGGTTCCTAAGAATTACTTAGGAACCTTTTTTTAAACCATTAAACTTCATGAATACCATGAAGGATAGAGGATACGTTTTAGCTCTAAAAATGGAGTTGCTTATAAAATAAAATTAAGCTCTTTTTAATTTAATAACACCTATTGAGTTCAATACTTTAATGACTAAGTAGGTCATGTCTATTTCATACCATTTCACACCAAAATTTGCTCTACTAGCATGTTTATGATGATTGTTATGATAACCTTCTCCCATCATTAAAAAATCAAATCGGAATAAGTTTTTACTCGTATTTTTCATTTTAAAGTTTACATAGCCATATATATGACCGAACCAGTTGATGATCACACCATGAACAGGTGCCATCAAAAAAGTAAGCGGTAATAATAACCATTGCCACCAGGCTGTTGCAAATAAGGCAAAGAATAATACATAACCTGTAATCCATAAAAGTCTAGAGAATCTAGAACTAGCAAATTGATCAAAGCCTTTCCACTGTGGCACGTCTTTAGTAAAACGTTGATCGACCTCAATACGTTGCTTATTGATATCTTGATATATGGTTTTAGTCTTCCACATCATGGCAAATAAATTTGCGTCATGTGATGGAGAATGAGGATCTTTTTCAGTGTCTGTATAGGCATGGTGCATGCGGTGCATGATCCCATAGCCATAAGCACTTAAATAACTAGCGCCTTGAAATATCCAAGTAAGGATAAAAGTAATGCGCTCCATCGTTTTAGACATCGTAAATACTTGATGAGCAGCATATCGATGCAGGAAAAACGATTGAAAAAACAAACCGCCATACCACAGCACCAAAACAAAAATTATAATAGTCATGTTTTTTTTACAAAGGTAATTTCAGGCAGCAAGCTAAACAATGAACCTAAATCAATTAAATGCGCTTTCTAATCCTACTTAAAGCTTGTGCGGTAACACCTATATAAGAACTGATATACTTTAACGGTATATCTTTTAAAAGCTCTGGACGCTCTTTAAATAGCTTAATGTAACGTTCTTCAGCAGTAAGATTAAGAAGATTTTGTTCTCTCTTTGATTTTATTAAAAATAGACGTTCTGCAGTAAGTCGACCTATAAGATTACCTATTTGAGTGGTTTGATAAACCGACTGTAAATCTGCATAAGTAATGCTTAAAATTGTGGTGTCTGTTAAAGCTTGTAATTGATATGCCGACGGAGATTGTGTTAAGAAAGAATCATAAGCACTTATAAATTGATCTTTAAAACTAAAACCAAAAGTGATTTCTTTCTCGGTATCTTCTTTAGGTATGTATAAACGTACCACACCAGATTCTATAAATGAAATATGATTCTCTATTTGATTTATTTTTAAAAAAACCTCTTTTTTGGCAACAAAACGGCGCTGTAATTTTGACATAAAAAACTCCCAATCTTCATTAGATATGGAGGCAATTTGCTCGAGATATGCTTTAATCTGCTTCACTAGAATAGGGACTTTAATAGAATTCGAAGATAGTAATTCATTAGATTTATAATCTATGACGATTATCATTTAAGCCTATGTAATTATAGTTCATATCAAGTAATGCTTTTTTGAATAGTCCATTAAAAAAGCTCTCCTAATGTAGAGAGCTTTGAATGAATTATTTTTGTGACCATTATCGGGCAGCATCGTCACGTTCTAGGTTGTTTTTGCGTTCAGATCCCTGACTATGCAATTTATTTTCCTCATCATTGAGACCATTAGGGCCATGATTTTTTTGTGCACTTGTGCGTCCTGGTATATCAAGATCTTTTCCAGTAAAATCTACTTTTTCTTCTCGATTGATTAATTGCTGATCTGATTGATCATCCGTATGAATGTTAGCATTATCATTACGTAAGGTTTGTAAATCTTCCTGAGTCACGTCTGGATTATAAGGTAAGTTTTCTTTGTTTTTTGATTCTTCAGTCTTCATAATTTTTCCTTTTACTTCAAGATAAAGAACTCATAGAAGACCTAGGACTCAATTAACAATACCATAACAATGATTAACAATAGATTGTAATTTATATATTACTTCTGTTAAAATAGTTAAGAAAAAACAACAATTTACTAATAGAGTCAAATAAGATAGCTCGGTATAATGCTGTGTGATAATATAATTACGCTTTCGCGAAAGCGTAATTCATAGTCCAGTTATGCCTTAATATCCTTAAAACTTGAATTACTAGGATACTCAAAAATCTCAAGATTGAAATAAGGAACAGCTGCAATCGTGTGGTCAAATATATCTGCCATGATATATTCATAATTTTTCCATCTCTTATCACTACTAAAGGCATAGATTTCTATAGGAATTCCGTGAGAAGTAGGAGCGAGCTGTCGTACCATGATCATCATGTCTTTATTTACACCACTGTGTTGTTCAATATAGGTTTCAAGGTACTTTCTAAATACACCGATATTAGTCAGGTTGCGGCCATTTAACAAGATGTCTTTATTGATATTTTGCTCACTATTATAACTGTCTATGTCTGATTGTCGAGTCTCTAGATAACTCGATATCAAGCTTATATTTTTTAAGGTATCTACTTCATCTTTAGTCAAATAACTAACGCTATCTAATTTAATGTTTAAGGCTCTTTTAATACGTCTACCATCCGACACTTCCATACCACGCCAGTTTTTAAAAGAGTCTGATATTAACGCATAAGTAGGTATCGTGGTAATAGTTTTATCAAAGTTTTGAACCTTCACCGTAGATAAGTTAATTTCTATCACGTCACCATCTGCACCATATTTTTCAAAGGTGATCCAGTCACCTATACGCACCATATCGTTAATAGAGACTTGTATACTAGCCACAAATCCTAAAATAGTATCTCTAAAGACTAAAATAATAATAGCAGATGCAGCACCTAGAGTTGTAAAGAATTTAATAAACTCAACACTGGTTATAATAGCAAACGCAGATAATAATCCCAGTGCCCAAGCAAAGATCATAAACACCTGTATATAGCTGTCTATGGGCTTATCTCTTAATCGAGGTAAGGTTTTAAAATAATCTTTAAGCGCGTTTAATAAACTGCGTACAATCCATAATGTCAATATGATAGCAAAAACTTTAAAGCCTTTTTCTACCATATTTTCAAAATAAGGAAAATCCTGAAAAACAATAGGAATAAACTCAAGTCCAAAAATAAGTGGAATGATATGCGCTATGTTTTGAGGTACTTTATTAGAAACTAAAAAATTGTCAAAATTAGTCTTGGTCTTTACCGTAAACTGTGTGAACAGCTTTATAAATATCTTTTTAATGATATAATCCACTAAAAATGCAATGACCAGTAAAGCTACAAGAAGAATGAGCATATTTAAATACTTAGCATACACTGCAGTCATACCAGTCTCTACTAGATAATCATATATAAAGTGTTTCATACTCATAGTTGTACTGTTTTAATCTTGTACTGTGTGTCAATGATTTGATCAAGCTAACAGGTTGTAAAATTAACCATCAATAAATCAATAAAAGTCTGTTTAACAATCTTTATGAAATCTAGTGGATTATGGAATCTTTAAGCACTCCATTAGCCTAGAAAAAGGGTAGGAGCTTATGGTTAGAAAACTTAAAAGCCCAACAATCATCGATGATTGTTGGGCTTTTATAAAACTATAAAAAATATTACTCCTCTTCGTCTGCAGTAGCGAGAACATCTGCCATTTCTAGATCTTCATCCATAGCGTGATTTGCCGGTACTGAATCTTTAAGAGCTACAAAGGCTTTTAAACGTTCCATATCTTCATCTTCACCCGTAAAATATGGAAATACATCCATAATCGGTGATTCTGTAATGGCAGGTATGGTATATTCTCCCATGGTATCCTTCATGGTACTCACGGTATTATCATATGCCTCTTTTACATCGTTTGCCTGTACTAATAGATACAGGTTGGTTTTACGTTCTTTACCACTTTCTTCATCAAACGCGATTAGGGACACACGTGATTTAAACCATCGATCAGTATTCTCAAACGGATGGATTTCGGCAAAATTTGCCACTTTTATATTAGTGATTTTAATCTCTTCACTTTCTGGCAAGTAAGCTGCCATTTCTTGAGTGATTCTACTTTCTGCCTCTGTATAAGAAATGGCATCTACTAGAAACGGTTCTGTTTTAATTTTTTGTGTGCCTGACGCTTCATCAAATTTTCTATATTTCACTTTACATTCGTACCAGGTTGCGCTCATCTTTTTTGTTTTTAGGGTGCCAAATATACCCTAGCACAACAACTCAAATCTTCAAAAAACCGAATAGATATTCACAATTTGAAGTGGTCATTTTTAGGTGGTTTAATCCTAGAGGTTTAGGAGATTTATTTTTTTAAAATAATGGATTGCAATAATCTCGCTTATGCGAAAAGGGAATCATAAAAAACATTAAAACTATGCATTTACTAAACTTTCTAGCGCATAAAACAATCGATTTTTGGCATTATCTTGAGAACCGAAGATAGAGCGGTAAAGTTCACCTGTTGCGGTGATGAGTAACCATTGTGGTGTACCTTCTGCTTTAAACTGGTCATATACCTGATGATGCTGGTCGATGTAAATAGGAAATGGGATCTCACCACTGGTGAAAATAGCTTTAATATTCTCTTTTGTGCCTTCGCGATTTTTAAAGTCACTGTGTATAGCAGCTACTTCTATGTCTGGATATTGTAATTGGAATTCATAGGCGAGTGGTATGGCACGTCCAGTACAGCCTAGACAGTCATTATTATAAATAAGTAATAATTGCACCTTACCAGAGTGCTGTTGTATCAAGTCTACTTGATTTAAATCTAGATCTTTAACGTCTATGGATGTGATAGAAGAATTCATCTTTTAATTTTAATGATGATGATAATAGGTTAGTTTAAAAAGACGTTTGTGCTGCGTTAAGGATTGTAACGGCATCCTTTTGCGATGGAGCAAAAGATATAGTGAAAAGCCTGACCCAATAGGGAAACGCCCTAAAAGCATTTACAGTTATAAATGATCAAGGATTATTTTTCAAAGATTTGCTTTATTGATTTGAGTAAACGAGTTTTTATATCGTCTAAAGACTTTGGATTCATGGCAGTGATGCTAGTAGTAGCTACGGGCGCATCTTTTGACGTTTTGTTGATATCATAAACTGCTGCCTCAATAACATAGGTCGTAACTTGATCGGTCTCATACTCTAGATCGTCATCATAACCTTCTATACTTAAGGCATGTAAATCGTTCATATAATTATGCAAGGATTTACTCATTACAGTATCTACAGTTTGGGACTTTTTTGAGGCAAAAAGTATTTTGTTGATTTGCTTTTCTTTACAATGTTTTAGAAAAGCGGCAATTTCTTCTTGTGTTCTCTCTTCTTTATAGGTCACGTCAGGAAAGGTATCATGCATTTTAAAGGTAGTAATATCTAGATCTGATAAAACCTGTGCTGTCTCATTTTCAAATTCTTTTTGTAAAACGATATCTGGTGTACTGGCATAAATTAGTACTTTATCTGTAGGTTGATTATTAAAATCGTCTGCTAACCATTTTGAAGTCGTCATTTTTGAAGAAGAACATGCTACACAAAGTATGATGATTCCTATAATAAAAGTAATTTTTTTCATGAAGCTTGGTTTTACCGCAAGTTAAATAAAATCATAATATCAATTGAACTATAGCTATTGCATTAAAAAGTATGTCGCATCTCACCGGTTGATGAGGCTCCTAGAAGTTGATTAAAGGTTTTAATGCTATTAAAATCTTGTTGTATGGCTTCTGATACAACAAGTCCAGAGATACCTGTATCTAGTAAGCTATTTACATCGGCCGTTGTGATGTCGCCATAAGCGAGTAGTGGTGTCTCTGTTTTTAATGTTTCTATGACTACTGAATATGCTGTGAGATCTAAAGCTTTTATAGAATCATTTGTTGAATTTTTAAATGGACCTAGTACAATATAATCTACATCGCTATTTATCAAATCCTCGCAGTCTTGCAGATGATGTGCTGCGGCACCAATGGATTGCCAGCTATGCAATTGCTCGCGTACATGAGTAGGGCTGGAGTCACTAGGCAATAGATAGACACCATCTAACTTAAGTTCTATAGCAATTTTATAATGGGACCTGATGATTAATCTAGTTTGGAAATGAGAGGTGATTTTAAGAACCTCTGTGGCTAGTGTCAATCGTTCATTTTCTAAAATGTGTTCGAGATCCAGTTGTATTAATTCGGCTCCTGAACTACAGGCTTTTTGAATATTTTCTAGGTGAAGTGCTGCGGTTGCTGCTTGCGATATATAATGAAGTTTAGGTATCATTTTTAGAATCTGAGTATAAGAAATATCATTATAATAACGATTAATATCGATTTAAAATCAATCCTCAAAAGTATATCAATAATATGGGATTATAGAAAGTGTTGAGCAGAGATAATAGCTTCAAAATATAGACAAAGAATCGATAAACCAGTACTATTATATTAATTAAAAGAAGTTGGATTCATTGTTTGTAACTATCAGAAAATGGTAGGTAAAATCCTTAGTTTATACTACATAAAATACGCCATCTGACTTTTATGAAAATTTTAATTTAATTATAATACATTGATTATTAGTTTTTTGTATTGTATTATGATTGTTAAAGAGGTACTACCATTTATGACCGTTATTGTGTGCAAGGTATACTATACATACTTTTGTCACTATACTTTTGATAGTATGATTTTAATCAATTAAAAAATAACAGATGAATTTAAAAGAAATATTAAACTGGAGATACACTACTAAGGAATACGATGTAACCAAGAAAATATCTGAATCAGATATGTCAGAGGTTAAAAACTTGCTAAGGATGAGTCCATCAAGCGTAAATCTTCAACCTTGGCATTTTATAATTGCTGAAACTGAAGAAGGAAAAACACGTATGGCAAAAGGTGCACAAGGTTTCTTTCATTTTAATGAGTCTAAAATTACTAATGCTTCAGCTGTAGTTTTATTTTGTGTTAAAACGGATGCAGATGACGAGTATTACCAACATATTGCAGACACTGAAGATAAAAATGGAAGGTTTCCAAATGAAGACATAAAAAACGGTTTTCTAGGAGCTGTTAAAGCTTTTGCAGGTATTCACAAGTATGATTTAAAAGATCAACAACACTGGATGGAAAAACAAGTTTACTTAAACATAGGAAGCTTTTTATTAGGTGTTGCTAGTTTAGGTATTGATGCTACTCCAATGGAAGGTATAGATGTAAAGGCATTAGATGAAGAATTCGGGTTAAGAGAGAAAGGTTTTACCGCTTTAGTAGCTGTATCTATAGGATATAGAGCCGAATCTGATTTCAATACTACAGATAAAACACCAAAATCAAGATTACCTGAAAGTGAAATTTTTACGGTGCTTTAATTAATGCTTAATTTTACTCTTTATACCATGAGAAAAAGTAGAAATCGCTTTTTTATTTGAGTCGGAAAAAAATGCAAATTCTTTTCTTTAAATTGAAAAAGAAACAATTATTTGGATAAGAAATAATGGGAATTTTATAGTCAAGTAAAGTCAACTAGTTGATTGCCATAAAATCTACTTTTTATTTAAAACTTTTAAAAAGCCACAGTTTGTGGCTTTTTTATTTGGTAACCGTTTGATGCTATACACGTGCGAATCCTGTTGCTATAATATTTACATCATCATGGCATATTCTTCATTATATTAAATTTATAAGTAAGCTGTGTTAAGTTAGTTGTGGTATTACTGATGTCTAAAACCAATGTTACAATTTGTTCTATAATGTACCGCGTTATGTAACTTGAGCTTTGGTTAAAAGCGAGAGTTGTTACTTCTTGTTCTTCATTTTATCCTCATTTTTTTTTGACAAATGTTTCTATACGATGTTAATGGAACACTCTTTATACGAAACGACGATAGGAGAGTAATGAAATGTGTGTGGAATGGAATTAAAATGCGATTTTATTATATTGCAAATAAAGACACCAAATTCATGAAAATTGACTTGAATGATTTCGAACAAGACGAACAGAATAGATATAATAAGGTCAAAAAAATGACCGAGGAAGATTTAATGAAAATTAGTCCAAAATGGGCTGTTGGTAAAAATTACACCAAATGTTCTGAACCGAAATTTTTGCCTGATAGCGATTACACTATAATAGAACTAAACTTATCAAAATTGATTGAATCAACTGATTTTATTGAGCTAAATCCATATGAACTAATTACAGATGATATCAACGATTTTAGATTTGTATATATAATTGAAAGATGGGATAATGGTTTATTTATTGATCCACCTACTATCTATTTAACGAATAATGATGAAAAAGTTAGAATTACTGATGGTCGACACAGAACAATTGCTGCATATCACACTGGAGCAGAATTAATTCCTGTTGCAATTCATAAATCTTTTAATATTGAAAGATTAGACTATTTAAATTAGGATTTCTTTGAGAGAAATAAGTTAAGCTTAAATTAATATTTGTAATATGGATAAGAAAAGTATATTTTAATGACATAGCGACATCTTTTTGTTGTATTTATTTGATATCTGTCAGTAATTTTATTAAAAAAATAAAAAATCATTAATTGGTCTAACGTTTGACTTCTTTAAGTCAAATAAATAGAATTATGAGTACTTTAATTATTTTAGGAACTGCTCATTCGGAAGTAGGAGTTTGTACTTCTGAAGAATTATATAAAATTATAGAGAAAATCAATCCTCAGGTAGTTTTTTGTGAGATTTCTCCTGAAAAATTATCTCGATTTGTGAAGAGAACTGATATTGTTACTCCAGAAATGGAGGTCATTAAAAGATTAATTAAAGAAAAACCTATTGAAATAGTCCCTATTGATGTTAATGAAGATCCATTCGACAAACGTCTAGAAGCTATGTTCTCCTTAATTAATCGGAAAATGAAAGTATACTCTAACGCAAATAATAAGCTATTAAATGAGACATATGTGAAAGGTTTACCTTTTTTAAACAGCCCAGATAGTGATAAGATATTTAGAGATAAAAATTCCATGGAGAAACACTTCATAGATAAGGTGAATAATCAGGAGTTATCAGACTTCTACTCTGAGTGGTTAAGATGGAATGACCTACGTGAGAACCAATGGATTAATCTTATTGATAACAACTTTAAAATAAATAAACCTAATAAGGCAGTATTCCTTGTTGGAGCTGGTCACAGATTTCGATTATTAGACAAGATTAAAAAAATTCATAACAATAGCGAGAATAGTTATGATTGGGATTTCTTTCCTTACAAATGAAACATATGATTTAGGAGAGAAGCCTATTAAGTGTGTGAAATGATTTCAAGTTCACTAATTTTCAAACATTTACGGTTTCACTCAAAGTTATTCCTATAATAATTTGTAAAATTAAAATCTCCCTATTTGTTAAATAATCTTTTCAATATTCTATTAATTTATTATGGGTAATAAAATTGGACGAAATGATAAATGCCCTTGTGGAAGTGGTAAGAAATACAAAAAGTGCTGTATCGGTAAAATTAGCACTGTAAAAATACCAAGACCTACAAATGCACATCCTTTATCAAAGTTTAATATTAATTTTTTAATTGATGTATTTAGTTCGAGTTTTCTTTTTCCAAACAATCATGGAAAAAACATTCGCCTCGAATTATTAATGCGAGAAAGCTTGCTACATGGTAAAAAAGATAATGGTTCAGCAAATATAATTGAATTGATAAAAGTGTTAAACACTTATTATGCACACCATCATTTTGAAGATCCTCCAGTTAATCCGTTTACAAAAATAATTACCTTTTTTGGAGGAGATTATTTAATCTTACCTGGAATATCTGAAGGAGGTGATTTTATATTATCGAATATTCTCGGTGCAATTTTTCACACTAAAAACAAGCTACCAAACACTTTCAAAAGCTTAGTTACTCAATTAAGTTTATTAATGTTAAATATTTCTGACAAAGCAATTAGAGATGTTGGTCTCGAAAGATATTTAGAAGCAGATATTGTAAATAATGAGATTAGTGTTTTTAAAAAAGAAGAAGCTATTGATTATATAAATGCAATTAGTATTGTTGAAGATGATTTTTTGAAATTATGTGAGATATATAAAATTGAAAAGGAAATCATTAATCTAATCCTTTTGGGTATTCAAGAAGAAGATTTAACAACCGTTGAAGAAAGTAAAAATCCTGTTATCGGAAAGCCAATATTAAAAGTAAATGGTGGTTACAAAATAATTTCATTAGGAAACTTTCATATTGCGCTATTACATGCAATAATTGAAATGTCTATTTCTCAAAACTGTTTAAAAGAATTAATAACTATTTATACCTCAATAATTTGGAATAACATTAATGTTCATCTTGGCTACTCAGATTATATTAGGCTAGAAAAATACAAACCTATTGATAATTCAGGCTTAGATATATATGAAGAGTTCTACAGAATTGACAGAGATAAAATTGTATATGTAAGTATGCAATATGATGATGGTAGTAATTATGATATTACTAAACCATTTGGTTCTCAGGGAAAAAATAAGAATGCATCGAGGATAGAAAAACATATTGATCAAGTTATTGAAAGCTTACAAACTCAATTCCCAGATGATAAAATTTTATCAATACAGATTTTTGCAGGATTGGGAAGAGAGTATTATAGAACTTATAAAAAATATGATAGTGTAGAAGTTTTGGCTTTTCCTGCTTATTATTTTGATCTTATTATGAATACAAGAGAATACGAAGCTCTTGATTTTTGGTATTATTCTCAAGCAAAGAAACGATTCGTTGAAAAAACTAGATTTTCTTCCTTTACAGATGAAATCGATTTGTATTCAATGTACAAAGATTTAGATAATTCATTTTATATGAATGATGATGCTCAACCAGATATGATGTGGGTACAATTAGGATATGCTAAGAAATTTATACAAAAAGTATATGAGGATGAAGATGCGCATTCAATCAGTCGTCGAGATGATAAAGGAAGAGTTTATAAGACACCATGCATCAGAATAAAAGGACAGGAAAATCTATACTATTCTCCAGCTGATTTAGGCAAGAGACTTACAAAAGTAATAACAGGTTATAAACAACCTATTTGGGTAGAATCTTTGGATAATTTATCTAAAGTACCAATAGAATCTAAAGGTATCTATATTGAATTTCTTGATGCAATTAGTTATTGGATTTGGCAAATAACTGAATATTTGTCAATTGCTTTGGAAAATATTGATTATCAACCGATAACTATAAACTTCGATTTTAAAGAAAAACTAAAGTTTCATGAAATTGAATTCAAATTTGATAGGGAAGAGGGAATAGAAAATGATTTTGAGATTAGTGTTACAGGTACTACAATTACCATAATTATTCCGCATAAAATTTTGCCGTACTTATATGGTGAGGATAATTTAGGAGAACAAATATTGGTTAGAAAAATCTTGGAAGGATTTAATATGCTTTCAAAAAACAAAATAAATAAAGGTATCTTAACTCAAGATAGCATAAATGAAATAATAGAAAATGTTGTAAATATTCCACATAAAAAGAAGATATATCTTTTAAATACTAATAATAATTTACTGCTTGACCCAAGAGGAACTTCTTCAGTCCGATACATTCAAGAATACAATATAAATAAGAATTTAGATAAACTTATTCCTAAACTTATAAAACATAAAATTATAACAAATAAAACGGTAGATATTGAAGATAAAAACAATTTCATAAAAAAAATGTCTTCTAAAATATTCCTACCAGAATTAATAAACGAAATTGAAAAGTATGACAGTCACTTTTTATTAGAACATTTCATTAGATTGAATGAATCTCTAATTTATAATAGAAATAGGAAAATACTAAACACACCTACAATGATAGCTTGCTTTATAAGTAAGGAAAAGCAAATAGACGATTTAAATGAAAGTTTTCAAGATATCGATAGAACTACATTATCAATTAGATGCTTAATTGAACATATTGCAGCATGTCCTGGAAATGGGAATTTATTGCCAAGTCAAGAAGATATTGATAATTTATTAGCTAAGATGGATCAAATAATTAGTTGGGGAATGATTGGCGATCAAATAAATTATGATTTAGATGATATAAAAATAAATGTTTTAAAGTCTGGAAGAATTGGAACAGATAAAAAATTATCAGAACAGGTATTTAAACCTTTTAGGTTGTCTAAGTCAAGTGAAAATGTAAGTGATGCAATAAATACTTATAAAAACAATTATAAAGATTTGCCTGAAGATGATGGGAAGGAAATATTTACTAAAAAAACAGAAGAAGCATTTATATCCGAATATGGCGTTAACTTGACTCAATTAATCCAATTTAGTCAAGTTCTAAGTGGAATTTGTTTTTTCAAAGATCCTAGTTGTTCTATTTTATATGAAGATGATTTAATATATGAAATACAAAAATTGTTACCTGAATTGAGTAAAGAAAAAATAATAACATCATTAAATCATTTTTCGCTCAGTAAAAGGAAGCACATTATGGATCTTCCAGATGGAATGGAAACCTATGATGTATTTCCTTGGAGATTTAATAGAAGACTTTCCCTTAATCAAAAACCTCTTGTAAAAGTTTTTGATACAGAAAAAAAGGAAAATAAATATTATGTAGGACCTAGACAATTAATTAAATCAGAAAGATTTTTACTTTATTTATTTTATTCAGGGAAATTAAGAACTAAACCAGAGGGGAAATTAAATAAATTAATTGGTAAAAATCTAGATAAAAAAGGAGAGGCCTTTACTAATGAAGTACATCATTATTTTAATGATACTATTCAAAATAGTATAATCGATAAAGAAGTTGAAATAAACACCAAATCTCAATTAAAACACTCGAAAGACATTGGTGATATAGACGTTTTGGTTATTAATAAAGAATCAAAAAAAATCTATTTACTTGAGTGTAAAAATACAGAAGCTGCAAAAAATATTAAACAATTAGTGGAAGAAGTAAATAACTTATTTGGAAGTGAATCAAAAAAAGGATGGATAAAAAAACACAATGAACGATATGAATGGATAATAGCTAATAAAGATTTACTTGGAGCAAAATATAATATTGATTTAAAAGAATTTGATGTTATTCCAATAATATTAACATCAGAACAATTAGCTACAGAATTTC
Source organism: Nonlabens ulvanivorans (assembly GCF_000732625.1). GTDB lineage: Bacteria > Bacteroidota > Bacteroidia > Flavobacteriales > Flavobacteriaceae > Nonlabens > Nonlabens ulvanivorans. The sequence continues at coordinate 4,671 of NZ_JPJI01000005.1, read as the reverse complement.
TTAAAAAAGAAGAATTGCCATTTAAATTAGTAAGCTTTTATAATGTTAAAGAAAAATTATTTAGTGCTTTTGAAGATTAAGATTATTATGTAAAATAGAATTTCGATGTTTAGCTCGGCCTCATATACATAGAATTTTATTTTTTTTTTAAATTAATGATTTTGTGACAATCCACGAGAATCGTCTAAAATTTTTTATCACGTACATTTTATCGAATACGCGATTTTTAATTAAAGTAGTAATGAATCCCAAGTTCCAATTATTCTTATAAAGAGAATACTTTAGGAATACTTTTCATAATACTAGATTATAGCTGTCAAATGGATCAAGTGCTCTTATGAACTAAACTATCCTTTTGTTCTATAATTTATATTATGTCAAATAGAATATTTGTAAATGATACTACTCTTTTAAAAGAGCTTTCAAATCTTTTATATGATTATGGATAATAAATTCATACTGATATAGTATCATTCTATAATGGTAATTCTTTAATCTGCTCCATTACACCAGTATATCTAATATTAGAACGATGTGAACTGCTCACATTTATATTTGCCTTGCGGTTTGTAAATATTTCAATGGTAATGTCAAATGATTCTGCCTGATTGCTGATTTGATATTCAACTCGTACTAAGCCTTTTTTATAATCGATATATTGTGTATAATTGGTCGGTATGCCATTAAATTCGATTCCGGTATCTTGATTTCCATAACCTGATGATATGCGTCGTTCTCCAAAATAAGACAATTCGCCTTTTACAGATTTGTTTCCTAACTCGATATAATCATCTCGATCAGATAAATCGATACGGTTTGCACTATCGCCGTTAGGAATTAAAATACCGTTAAGAACATTAGTAACAGCATTAGTTGCTAGTGGATACGCTGTATTCATCACAATTTGAAAATCGTCTTGTTTTATCTTAACCGCTATCTGCTCGAGTTGTTGTTTTTGTTGTGCAACCTCTGCACTATTAAGGTTTGACTTACAACCTATTAATGTTAATACTAAAAGAATTGCTGCTGTTATATGTTTCATTTAAATTTTTAATTATTAGTCGTAATCATCAAATCATATTCTGTTAATCTAAATAAAAAGGTACAACAAAACAGTAGGACGGTCTCACTTTACCTGTAAACCTGTTTCTAGTATATGTACGAATCACATGTCGCCCTGGATCAAGTGTATCTACCTTTATATAAGCAAGATAACCTTCTTCTTTTGTTTTATAGTGTTGATAACGGTCCCAGTTGATATCTGTATATAATTTGTCGTCTATCTCTACTTTAATTAATCTATTGAGTGCTACTTGATCTAATATTCCTCTTTCTTGGACATACTGTCGTCTTAAACTATTTGACTTTGGTTGTTGATAGGTATTTAATTTCAAACTGTCTTGTACATACTTTAAATACCAGTCATACTTACGATGATGCACAATAAATACTTTTAAATAATTATCCTTTACATATTGACTTTGTATTCCACCATTGAAAAAAACCTCATTGGGTGCTAGTTGATCTTCGTACATTTTATAATCTACGATATAGTTTTGAGAAGAATCAAAGGTTTCTCGATCATCAAATAGATTCACATTAAAAGTTCCTGCTTGATAAAACTCTCCAATCTGGTTGATAGATATAAATAACGCTAGTAGTAAATAACCACTACCAAAAGTCAGTAATAACCAAGTCCTACCATTAGTGCGCAGTACAAGTAATTCACGCCTATAAAAGAAAAGACCACTACCATAATAATAGATCTTATACAGCATGTCCCCTATTTTAAAAAAAGTACCGCGTTGATGTTTTTTTCTTAAAAGAAAATCAAATAATCCCAACTGAAGTAATAATACAAATATGGCGGAAGTGTAATTAAACACGGCATTATTGATTAACCAGTATGCTCCAAACAATTCGGCCAAAATGAATTGAATTGATAAAAGGACAATTATCGAACTGAATACTATAAAAGTGAATATGATTGTGATGCTAAAACTAAGGTTAGCCCATTTATCTAGGTTTAATAATCGAGCCTTTGCATTTGCCTGTTCTTTATGATTTTTCTTTTGATAAAAATTGAGTTTCAATTTATCATAATTCACATCATCTGGATGCCAGTAAGATATAGCAAAGTAAGCTAGCCATACTGTTCTTAAAACCAGATTAAGACCAAAACCAATCAATAACACTCTAGTTAATACATAAGTGCCAAAAAACAACAATACTTGTGCATAATCAAAATTAGAAATTGGATATTTTAAAAGAAATAAATGCTTAAAATAATCGGTACTGGTGTAAAGAGAAAAGATAATTCCTCCAGCTATTAAGAATTCTAATTGCCAACTTACTGGAGCATAGTTTTTATACGATGTTTTAAGATGATTTTTCTTCATTTAAAATTAGTTGATATAAAATAGTACGCCCTAAAAGGTAATTGCAACATGGACCTTATAATTACGCTTTCGCGAAAGCGTATATAAAATTTACCTTATAAAAATACAGCATCAGAATTAAATACAATCTTTTCTTTAAGGAAATTGCCTCATTGATTCAGAAAAAGACGACCAAATGAATAGCTATAATCCATATTAACCGATATACAGGTGATTTAACGATTGTTAATGAACTTTTAATAACTCTATACATCTCTTACTATTGAAGGGTTTACAGACAAGTTATTTTTGCATGTTGAATAATAGATGATTATTTTTTATGAAAAAAAACTTACTCACTAGCTGGACCAAAAGAAAATTGCTGTTCATTGCACTTTTAGGTCTACCTTTTTTAAGCATACAGGCTCAATGCCCAGCAGTACCGATTTCACCTCAAGTGATTTGTGATGCTTCTCAACTTACCTTTAATGATTTAGATGCATTTGTAACATCAGGACCAAATGCTGTACGTTGGTTCTTAAATCCTACTGGTGGTAGTGCAATACCACAAACACAACTAGTTCGACAAGGAACATACTATGCTGGTGATACTACAGGTACTTGTGGTACTAGATCACCATTAGTCATTGATTTTACTGTAGATCCTAGTGGACAAAGTCTAGATGCTATTTTTTGTTCTAATGAAATGCCTACCGTACAAAGTTACATAGACACTGCTCTTGCGGTTAATATACCTGCTGGTGGTAGCGTTGAAGTTTATTCAGACTTTGCATTGACAATGATGGTTAGTCCATCGAGCGCTTTATCTGGAAATGCAAACTATTTTATAGTTTTTGTAGATGCTACAGGTTGTAAAGGACAGATAGAATCTGGTAGTACTGCTGTATTTCCTTCCCCTAATGCTCCTACTCCACCTTTAACTCAAGAATTTTGTAGTGATACCAATCCTACTGTTGCCGATTTGAATCCTGGAACTACAGATAATTTTAATTGGTATAGTGATGTTGATATAGCAAATAATCCTATTCCGCCAGCATTACAGCTTACGACTCCATTAATAGATGGTGAAACATATTACATACAAGCAGATAATTTCTTTTGTGAAAGTGATGTCGTTGAGGTAATGGTTCAAATTGATGACCCTGCAAATCCTGGTATAGGAGACACGATAGAGTATTGTGTTGATAGTTTACCAGCTTCAGATTTTGATTTATTTCCTCTATTAACGGGTATGCCAGATACATCAGGTACGTGGTCTGGTCCTACTACTATTACAAATGGTAATCAAGGAACAACTAATATTAGTACTCTAATTGCGGGAACATATAATTATGTCTACACTGTTCCTGGACCAGGTGCATGTCCAGATGAAAACACAACGATAGTCATAGTTATTAATGATGTTTTATCATCAGGAATAGCATCTGCAATCGTTCCTCTTAATTTTTGTGAGTCACAAGCTCCTACAGCTTATGATTTATTTTTATTATTAGACAATGAAGATGCTGGTGGTACATGGACACAAGGTTCTACAAGCGCTTCGCCAGTTATCAATACACCATTTGACTTTACTGGATTAATGCCTGGTACGTATGATTTTACTTATAGTCAAAACCTAAGCCCTAATCCATGCCCAGAAGAATCTACAACGGTTCAAGTTACGGTTCTTCAAGATCCTAATGCAGGAACCGCAATCGCAACTGAGTTTTGTGAGAATGATTTAGTAACTAATTCACCATATGATTTATTTAGTTCATTAGATGGAACACAAGATAACAACCTAGGAACATGGACGGATGCTTCAAACTCTGTAGTAACCAACCCTATTGACATAACTGGTTTAACTGTTGCAGGAAGTCCTTATAATTATACTTATACGATTGATAACGGTTCTTGTACAGATACAGAATCGATTGTTATTACTATTTTACCAGCACCAGAGTCTGGTAATTATATAGGAACACCATTTGAGATTTGTGAAGATGAAGTAGCGGCTAACTCGCCATATGATTTATTCAATTTACTAGATGGAACTCAAGATACAAACGGTACATGGTATACTGGAAATTCTTCAACAGGAACAGCAGTAACAAATTCTATTGACTTAACAACACTAGGAAACGGAACCTTTAATTTCACTTATAATGTTCCAGCCATAGGAACTTGTACTGATGTTGATGTAACGGTAACGGTTATTATTAATCCACTACCAGATACAGGAGTTCCTACTCCACTTTCAGTATGTATCAATGATCTAGCAGCTAATTCTCCT
>NZ_JPJI01000004.1 GCF_000732625.1 Nonlabens ulvanivorans | reverse complement strand
CCAACCAATAACCAACATACAAAAGGTCTACGCGTACCGGCTAAAACGCCTCACTCGCCTTATACCTTTGCCATTGGCTACAATTTGAGAAATGACGAAATACGTTCAAATTTTAATAATTCTTTTAACCATTTCTGCTTGCGGACAAAATGCGAATGAAATGAAAACACCAGAAAATGCGAATGAAAAGTTTGCGGAATTTATTGCAAAGAAAAAGTTCGTGGCTGAAAACCATTATCCTGGAATTGCAGACGAACAAATGCAACCAGTTTTTACGGAAAAAATAAATCAAATCGCATCGGATTTTAAAACTGTTGCGGAATCAAAAAAACCAACGGACAAAAAATATCAAGAAAAAATCAGAATTGGACTTTCAAATTTTGTGGACGTTTATTTAGAATTGGATACCGAAGACCGAGAAAGAGTTTGTTCATACATTGAGGAACTAATGGATATTGTCGAACTGGAAAGCTCAAATGGATTGCTGAATAAATTTATGTATGGTTTTGACCCAAATGAATTGAGCAAAAAGAACTAAATGACTAACAAAGAACTTAAAACACTTGATTTATTTATTAATAGAACTTCAATGTGGATAAATCCAATTGATAGAACCACAATAACTTCTTTTATTCACGGATTTGAAGCTGGTACTGACAACAAGTCTTTTACTTCATTACTCAAAGATTATCTTGAATCTGAACACAATATTTATGGCTCAAATCAAGGATGGCCGAACCAAATATTGTTATATGCAAAGAAATATAAATTAAACTGGAATGATGCTTTCTTTGAATTAGGAAGAGTGATAATAAATAAAATAGAAAAACTGTAGCCAACAATGTGTATAATTCATTGCTAGTTAGAGCCTACTTACGAAAATTCCGCTGGAATTTTCTATCTGTGATTTGTTTGCTAACTTTAATGCTTAAACACGCAACGAAATCATACACTAGACCGTTGTAGCCAATTTGATGAAACATTTAACTTTCCTTATTCTTATTTTATTTTTAGTAAGCTGTAAACCCTTATTTTGCTCTTGGGAATTAGGTTATACTCAAATGGAATCTCAACCCGATTTTCAAAGTACACTTGGACTTTACAAACTTTCTGAAAAATCAAAAGAATACTTGAATATGGAACTTAGTGGATGGACAACAATGCTCGAATTAGACAAAGACGGGATTTTAAATTATAAAAATGGAGATGTAACAGTAAAAACTGGTACTTGGAGAATTAGTTATAATGAATCATATAATTGTGTTATCGATATGGAGGAACGAGTTGTTCCATTTGCTATAAAAGATGGAAAATATGGCATACTAATAACAATTGGAGATGGAGATGAATGTAAAGGTATAGTTTACGAAAAACAGATTGATAAAAGTAATTAATAGTTATATAATCAACAGTTCTAACTTACTATCAAAATGAAAATCCGAGAAATATTAAATAGAACTGAACACAGACCTTGGAAAATCCCAACCGAAAGTTGGAAATTTTATCAAGAGTGGAATAACGCAATTTTTCTTCATTGGCAAGTGGAATTAAGCGAACTGAAAAAGTTTGTACCGAAAGAATTAGAAATTGACCTTTTTGAAGGAAAACCTTGGATTTCTGTTGTTGCATTTACGATGGAAAAGATTAGACCGAAAAATCTTCCTTCTTTTTCACCAATTTCGGATTTTGACGAAATTAATATTAGAACTTATATAAAGTCAAATAATAAAACTGGAGTCTATTTTTTGAGCATTGAAGGTGGGAAAAATTTGTCTTGTAAAGTTGCTAAAGGAATGTCTGAACTACCATATAGATTTTCAAAAATTAAACGGACTGAAAACCAATACGAATCTAATAACTTGGAATTTAATGATAAATTAAATATTGAGTTTACGATTGGAAAAGAAATTACGGAGAAAACAGAATTGGATAAATGGCTAACTGAAAGATATGCTCTTTTTCAAGATACAGAAAAGTCTATTAACGAATTTGAAATTCATCATTTGGAATGGGCAATTAATGAAATCGATTTGAAAAATTTAGATATTATTTATCCAAGATTTGAAAAACTAATTAAAAACGAACCAAACAAAATTCAATATTCAAAAGGAGTAAAAGTTATTGCCTGGGGAAAGAATAAAAAAGAAAAAACGTGTTACAACAAAGAACTGAAGTAAAAAACAACTCGTTTGTAGGTTAAATTGAGGCCTCATTATTCTAGGCTCCTAGAATTGATTTTTAAATTCTCGACCGTTCTTAACCTCATCATGTTAGCAGGCATTTGCAAATAGTTTTTAAATAGTATCTACCACTTACTCCATGATGAGCAATCTTGTTTTTTTTAATTACGCTTTCGCGAAAGCGTATGCATAACCATCTATCCTACCCTATTAAGCAGAGTTTCTACTCGCGTTGATATTCCCATAAAGAGAACGTGTTACAATTTTTTCATATTCCGGTTGATGCTCGTTGTGCTGTGCAATCATCTGTAATGCATACTGTTGAATGACCAATAGTGGCAAGACAATATTTTCTCTTATTTTAATGGACTCTCTAGAAATGGTCTCTTTTTCCATAAGGATTTCCATACCAGATAGCTCTAGCAACATGCGTTTAGACAGTAGATATTCATCTTCTAGAATTTGCCAAAACGCACCATATTCTTCATTTTCTTTCATATAACTGGTCAGTTCAAAATAGCATTTTGATAAACTCATCATACTATTTAACATCAGTGCTTTAAAGAATGGCACGTCATTATAGAGTTGTTTTACCTCATCAAAACGACCTTGCTGTTGCATGGTCTGTAGTGCCGTACCGATACCGAAATATCCTGGCACGTTCTGCTTTAACTGGCTCCAAGATCCTACAAATGATATGGCTCTAAGGTCTGTTAATTCTAGTTTTGCCTTGTGACCACGTTTACCAGGTCGACTGCCTATGTTTGCCTTTGTATAATATTTAAGCGTGCTCATATTTTCTAGATATGGCATGAACTTATCGTGGTGTTTAAGAGCATCGTATTTTTTAAAACTCAATTCTGATAGCTCTTCTATTAATGATCTAGAATCCTGCGATATGGTAATCTCTTTATCGAGTATAGAATTAGACAATCCTGCGGTTAAAAGTTGCTCACTGTTGTGTTTAAATTGCTCTTTAGTTCCATAGGTACTGGTGATGGTTTGCCCTTGAATGGTAAGCTGTATCTCGTTATTTGCCACCTTACTGGTTTGTGCGGCATAGAAGCGATGTGTTTTACCACCACCACGTGCTGGTGGTCCACCTCTACCATCAAAGAATATCGCTGCTACATCATGTTGACTGCATACTTCTGATAGGCTTTCTTTAGTTTTTAAAATAGACCAGTTTGCTTTTAAATAGCCTCCATCTTTTGTACCATCAGAGAATCCTAACATGATGGTTTGTTTATGATTTCTAAAAGCAACATGTTTTCTATAGGCTTCTAGTTCAAATAACTGCTCCATAGTTGCTCGAGAGTCGTCCATTCCTTTCATGGTCTCAAATAATGGAATAATGTCAAAGGTGATGTCTCTATTTTCCCATCCACACCATCTAAAAAGTGCAAATACATAAAGAACGCTGTACACATCTTCAGAATTACTGATGATATAGCGATTACAGCCTTGTTCGCCATTATTTTCTTGAATGGTGGACAGCTGCGAGATATTGACAATGGTGTCTTTTACAATGTCTTCTTCATAATCATTAGGATCTAGCGAAATTGATTCTTGCAGTAAGATATCAATCAACTGTTGCTGGGTAAGTTCTTCTATAGATTCTTTAATGTATCCATACTTTTTAAGTACGGCTTGCATCACTACCGTATGCATACTGTGATCCTGACGTATGTCTATGGTGGCAAAATGGGTTTTAAAAATCTTTACTTTATCAATAAACAGGTCTAGATCTTTTAAATAAAGTCCGTGATAATTTGCTACTAATAGTTGCCTAATTTGTATTAACGGTTCTATAATATCTTGATAAGCCACATGCACGGTTGCATCAAACATGGCTTCATAGAGCGTGTTTCTTAAATTGGTTATAGGTTCTAGTATTTCTTTAAAACTAAGCTTGCGTTGTAATTCTTTAAGCTCGTTATAATAGCATTTCATAAGTGTCACGCGCAGCTCATTCATAACCTCTTTTGTAATCGATGCGGTGACAAATGGGTTTCCATCACGATCACCACCTGGCCAGAAACCTAGTTTTACAATGTCGTGATTATCAAATTGTGCATTTCCAACACTAGATTTTATATGGGTATACATCTCGCCTATCGCATCATAATAGACATGTCTTAAGGTGTGAATGATATTTTTTGCCTCGTCTAGTGGTGTAGGCTTTTTAGAATTCACTAAAGATGTAAGTCCTAGCTGTTGTAAAGCGACATCAATCTCATCTATATTATTATCATTGATAAGCGTTCTAAGGTTAGTGATGATATCTAAAACCGCTGGTGTATAAAATTGTGTAGGATGTGCGGTTAATACAATACGTGCACTAAAGTTATTGAGCTGCTTTTCTATCGCGTCCCAAGAGTTATTTTTTTCAACTATTTGAAAATAGTCCTTAAGAGATAAAGAACTGCTGTGTTGTTGTAGTTTAGGAAAAGCGGCATCTTCTACACTATCATATAAAACCACTTGTCGCTCTACATACTGAATGATTCTAAACATAAAATCGATGCGGTCTTGCTCTGTATGCAAGTCTGCAAATCCATTAAAGAATGCTTCTATAATCTCTTTGGGATTAAGTCCTTCTTTCAGGCCTTTTTGAGATTGTTCCATCAGTAATGGAATTAACATCCCTACATTTTCTATGTTGCTATAAGGCAAGTTTAAAAACAGGCTATTATAGATATTGAATTTGTTTTGAACAGATTTTTTAAACTCGGCTATTCTATCTTGATCTTGCATAATTTCTCACTTTATCGATAGACGCTACTATGCGTTTTATCTTATGTAAATATCGATGATTTAAGCTAGATTTTCAATTTTAAAAGGCGGCAGATTGTACAAAAATAGAGCATAAAAAAATCCAGCTGTTTAATCAACAACTGGATTTCAATAATTTATATACTAGACTTACTATGCGTGTGTCGCAGATATATTATCTAGAGCTTCATTAATGAGTGTATCACCATTGATAATCTCAAAAGTCTGATTGCTGGCTAGATGATCTGTTAAACAAGTGGTTAATGTCATTGCGACATCGTTACGACTTATTTCGCCTCTCTTACTTAGACTCTTTTCTAATGTAATGTGATTTGTTAATGAGTCGTTGGTCAATGATCCTGGTCTTACAATGGTATAGTTAAGACCACTACTCTTCAAATACTCATCTGCATTATGTTTTGCTTTTAAATATTCTTTTAGTTCTGTCGCTTCTTCTGGGTTTTCTGCTCCTAGCGAACTAAGCATGACAAATTTCTTGACTCCATTATTTTTTGAAGCGTCAACTAATTTCTTTGCACCTTCTTGATCTACTTCAACAACTTTTTTTCCGCCAGATCCTGCGGCAAATAATACTTTATCTATCGAATTATCAAAAGCTGGAGAAACGTCCTTCTCTAAATCTGCTAATACCGTATCGATACCTTGCGATTTAAAATAATCCACTTGCTCTTGTTTTCTTACCATTGCAATAGGATTGTATTGAGAAGATTGATTTAAAAGGTTTACTATTTTTTTTCCTGTGGTACCATGTGCACCTGCTATTAATATATTTTCCATGCTTCAATTTACTACTGTTTTAAGCCTATACAAAGCTTTTAAGCTCGTTTAACTCTAGTTTAGTAGTAATTAACAAGGCTTTATAAGACCTTATCCTACGTAGTCTACGGGAACTACTTCTTATCTTTGTAAATCTTAAAAAATATCATTGATGAATACCGTAAAAATAGCACCTCAGTTAGAAATTTCTAGAATCGTTTTAGGGATGTGGAAATTGTTGGATTGGAATATTTCTGACCAGCAATTGCTGACTTACTTAAAACAATCTATAGAAGCTGGCGTGACCACCTTTGATCATGCAGATATTTATGGAGATTATGAATGTGAGGCCGGTTTTGGGAAAGCGTTGCAATTAGAACCTTCTTTGCGTTCCCAAATGCAATTGATTACTAAATGTGGTATCAAGTTGAAAAGCTCAAAATTCCCAGATCGTCGTGTTAAGTACTATGATTATAGTAAAGAATATATCATACAGCAGGCAGAACAATCTCTTAAAAATTTAAACACAGATTATATAGACGTTCTTTTACTGCATAGACCATCACCATTTTTTAATCCAGCTGAAGTGGCTGCCGGTTTTGATGAATTAAAAACGAGCGGTAAAGTAAATCACTTAGGCGTTTCTAATTTTACACCAGTACAGTTTGAATCACTTCAATCTTATCTTAATGAACCACTAGTGACCAACCAGATTGAAATCTCGCCAGCGCAGCTCGAGCATTTTGAAAATGGTAATCTAGATTATTTAATAGAGAAAAGAGTTTCACCTATGGCATGGTCACCGCTAGCAGGTGGATCTTTACTACAACCCAAAGATGAAAAATCTAAAAACATACATGATGCGATTGCACGTGTAGCATCACAAATTGAAGAAACCGATTTATCTAAAGTTATCTATGCATGGACCTTAATGCATCCTTCACATATTATTCCTGTTTTAGGAACTGGTAAGATTGAGCGTTTAAAAACAGCTGTAGACGCTTTAGATACTACGTTGAGTCTAGAGCAATGGTTTGATATTTATACCGCTTCTTTAGGTACAGAGGTTGCTTAAAGTTGCTTCTCAAAACATCTAGCAAGATATTATAATGTACCTGTAAAGTTATTCTGGCTCAATGAATGATTCTCATTACGCTTTCGCGAAAGCGTAATGAGACATCAAATTTATCTATAAATTTAAACTCAGGCCTACAATAATTTGCTGTGGTCTTGTGTCTAAAGTCCCTAATTGACCTAGATTAGAGAATTCGGCTTCATTTTCAGAAAGGCCTCTTTCATAACGCACATCGATACCTAAATTACCAATATTTACACCAACACCTATTTGCAATCCGATACTAAATTCTTCTTGCACGTCTTGTAAATCGACATCTTCTAATTCTGTGTCTAGAATATATTGAAATGATGGACCAGCAAACACATGCAACGGTCCTATCACTTGAAAACCAACAAGTACTGGTGCATCTAGTTTTTTAACCTCTAGCGCACTACTGTCATAATCACTATTAAGTACCGTATAAGATAACTCTGGTCTTAAATAAATAGGTCCTAAGTCTATTTTACCGAAAACACCAAAGTGATACCCAAAATTCTCATCTGGATTATCAATGATCGTCTGACCGTTTTGAGATAAATCACCATTAGAACCATAATTTAATCCTGCCTTAATACCAAAACCACCATCTTCTTGAGCCTGTACCATAGCTGCTGTTAAAAACATAATTGCAATAAATACCTTTTTCATAATTCGTCTATTTAAGTTCATACTCTTTTATTAAAACGCATAATAAAGATACTTTATTCTCTTCATTGTTACAGTTGAATTTAAGGTTAACAAAAGTGTACTTTTTTGTAAGACCTTAACACAGTTTTATGTCTTACAACCTTAAGTTTGTTAAGACAATTATTCCCTATATTAATATTGTACGTGTATGAAAGATTCTGAGATGCCGATTGCAAGACGTTTAGTAACCACATTAATAAAAAAAGGTACAGAAATGACAGAATCTGTAAGTGAGATCGTAAAGAAAGAAGGTCTTACTATACAGCAGTTTAATGTTTTACGTATTTTAAGAGGTCGCAAAGGGAAAGCGGCAAATCTACAGGATGTAAGCCGCAAGATGATTCACTCCAACAGTAATACTACTAGAGTTATCGATAAGTTGATTAGTAAGGATTATGTAGAACGCAAGCAATGTCCATCTGACCGCAGACAGATCGAGCTTAAAATCACTAAAAAAGGTTTACAAGTTCTGGAGAATCTAGATGCCGATATAGATGCAAGAGAGCTATCTTTAATCAACAATTTAGATGAAGATCAAGTAAAACAAGTTCTAGAATTTCTTTCAAAACTCTAGAACTATATATGATACTGTATTTATTCTCCAGTGTTATAGAAAAACTGTTCTCTCCATATTTTACCATCCTTCACCTCATAAACGGCTAACTCATTCATTTGAGTGCGTTGTCCGCTAGGTTTATGTGTCGTATCCATCCAGAAACGAACCGTAAAGTGATTATCTGCAATAAGTGGTTCTGATACCTTGTTTGCGTGTACCTCAAAGTTCTCTTTCCACCACTCACCTTTTTTTGCCAGACCTTCAAAACCTTGAACTTCTTTCATAGGCTCTACCATCTCGATGCTGGTAATTTCTGGGCTGTATAATTCTTGATAAGCCTTAGATTCTTCGTTATTGCGGCAATAGGCCACCAGTTGATTTGCAACTTGCTCTGTAGTCATAATTTAATTATTTGTTTGATTCCTTAAAGTTATAAAATTTCATGAAATAAATTCTATCGTGTAGGTTATGAAATCATTAAAGGATTCTTGCTCATCTAGAACGCATGAACGACCTTTGCGATATGAAAATGACAGCCGAAAAGAAATTTACTTTAGGTCTTAAACTACCTACTGATCCACGATGGGCAGACATTTCTACCATCAGCTTACAAGATATACTTACCGATCATGCTTTTTGTGAACAAAAGGCAACCAGTAATATTATTTCTTTAATCCAGCAATATTCTGAACGTGAAGGGATTGTAGAACACCTATCTCCTGTAGTGACTGAAGAATGGGGACATTTTAGAATGGTTATTGCGATGCTTAAAAAACGTGGTCTAGAACTAGGCTTGCAGCGTCAGGATGAATATGTAAAAAAACTCGTAAAAGGAAAGAAAAAAGGTCAAAGCCGTGATGGTTACTTTCTAGATCAACTCCTTATTTGTGCGATGATAGAAGCGCGCAGCTGTGAACGTTTTAAAACCTTATGGCAAAATCTAGATGATGAAGAACTACAAGAGTTCTATTATAAATTTATGGTGGCAGAGGCTTCTCACTACAAACTATTTCTACAACTTGCTAAAACACACTTCCCAGAAGATGATGTCATGGAACGATGGAACTACTGGCTGGATTATGAAGCGAGCTTTATAGGTGACCTAGAAGTACGTGGTGATCGACTGCATTAATATTCATTAGTCGCCATATATCGCACATCTTAATCGAGTTACAAAAACGCAAGGTTTTAAATACCGTGCGACCACAATAATAGAATAATATAAAATTGAGTACAACCACCTTTTTTTCAGATAGAAATTACCGCGTCGCATTGCGATGGAGTATCGCCGTTATATATCTTATTATCATTGCTGGTGCTGTGGTGCGCATGACTGGATCTGGAATGGGATGTCCCGACTGGCCTAAGTGTTTTGGCTATTACATTCCACCTACTGAGGAAAGCCAACTAGAGTTCTCACCAGATACACCATATAAAAAAGGTATGGTGATTATACATGAAGAAGAATTAAGAGTTGCTGTGACAAATTTTATGGCACAAAGCACTTATAACCCAGCAGACTGGAAACCGTATACTAAACATAACTATGCCGTTTTTAATGTCTATCATACCTGGACAGAATATGTCAACAGACTGATAGGCGCTTTAGGTGGATTAGTCGTTCTTATCATGTGCGTTTTTTCACTAAAATACTGGAAAAACCGCAAGAAGATAACCATATTAAGTATTGTAGCATTACTAGCCATGTTAATCCAAGCGGTAATAGGTAAAATCGTAGTAGACACTTTATTATCACCGGTATTGATTACCATTCACATGATTGTTGCCTTGCTGATAGTAGGTCTTTTGATTTATTTATTACATGAAGTACAACCTACAGATCATAGATATCAATCCAGCAAATCATTCTATAAAATATCTATACTGCTTATTATCTTAACGCTAGTGCAAGTTGCCCTAGGTACCCAAGTAAGACAATATCTAGATCATATGATTGATGAAATGGGATATCCATTTCTATCGATATGGCTAGAAGAAAGCGCGCCAGTAGTATTTTTAATTCATAGGTCTTTTTCTATTTTGTTACTAGCGATACATGCCTGGTTTGTCTACAAAGCTGTAAAAGTGTTAGGGCATCCACAACCCTTTTATGCATGGTTGATAGCCTTATTACTTATTACTGTTTTTACTGGTATATTAATGAATTATGTTGATTTCCCATTTGGTTCTCAAGCAGCGCACTTAGTACTAGCTTCGATAATTTTAGGACTTCAGTTTTATTTAATGATGCGTTTAAAAAATGCTGTAAAATCATAAATTATAGATGATTTGTTTTGAATGAAACAGATTAATATTGTTGGATTCGCTTTCGCGAAAGCGTATAAAAAACATCTATATTTACCATACATCATTTTCCTCATACAGTAGGATAAACGTATCTTTGCCCACCTTAAAAAGTAAAAAATGATTTATAGATTTAGAGCTATTCTAGATGCGACACAAGACGTTTTCCGTGATATAGAAATTGAAGGTAGCGCTAGTTTAGAAGACTTTCACAATGTGCTTACTCAGAGTTTTCAATTACCAGGAGATGAGATGGCTAGTTTTTATGCCAGTGACGAGGAATGGAATCAGAATGAAGAGTTCAGCCTTTTTGACATGAGTGAAGGCAGTAGTGCTTCTCGTACCATGGCAACTACTACCATAGAAGAAGTGGTGAGCAAGTCACAACCTCAACTAGTTTACATCTACGATTTTTTAAGCATGTGGACTTTCTTAATTGAGCTAGCCGAAGTTGCTGGACCGCAAGATGCCGTCGTTTATCCACAGGTAATATTCTCTATAGGAGAGCTGCCAGATAGTGCGCCAGATAAAGAATTTGAAGCAGATCCAAGATTTGCAGATGAAACTGATGGTGATGAAGAATATCGCGGCGATATTGATGATGGTGATGACGATTTTTATGATGAACAAACTTTTGACGATTACGACCTATACTAAAATACTATGATCAACCTTTTCAACACACGTATTGAACAACTGGCACTGCACCGTGTAGGTAATAAAAATAAAGGCGAGTTGCTTTTAACATCTGCTGCGACCACTCCACTAGATGATGAGCTACATGCCTTATTGAAAGAATTTTTCTTAAAGCCTTTTCGCTCAAAAGAAGAAACCTATTACAGCTTCACGCACGAGCAAGATCTAGAGTTCCACGAGTTGTATGCGTTTGCAAAGTCCATTTTTAACACGCCTGCTTCCCTATTAGATAATTCTAAAAAGATTGCAAAACAGTTATATGAGCAAAGTGTGCATCCACATATAAGAAGTGGTGAGTTATACGTTTGTTATCTTGATAACGTCATGTTAGACAACAATAAAGTAGACGCTATAGGTATCTTTAAAAGTGAGTTGAAACAAGATTTCTTGCAGTTTGAAGAAGGCGAAGATGATTTAAGAATCCTATTGCAACAAGGTGTTAACTTAAACAAACTCGATAAAGGCGCTATTATCTTTAATACTGAAGAAGAGACCGGTTATAAAATCCTATCTGTAGATTCTAATCGCTATGATGCAAAATACTGGTTAGAAAGTTTTCTAGGTGTGGATGTCTTTGAAGATGAAAACTTTTTTACTAAGAAGTACTTAAAATTCTGCCAGGATTTTGCAAAAGAAGTCGTTCTACCCGCCGAAGATAAAAAGGAAGAAGTCATGTTTATGAATCGTTCTATGAACTATTTTGCAAAGAATGATGATTTTGAAGAAAGTACCTTTTTAAATGAAACACTGGACAATCCAGAATTGATACCAGAGTTTAAGAATTATAAGGTTGAGAAAGGACCTAAATACAGTATTGAAGATGTATCTAATTTTCCTATTTCAAATACCGCTGTAAGTGCTGCTCGTAAAGGAATTAAAAGTGTTATTAATCTAGATACTCAAGTACAGATTAAAATGGACTTTACCAATCCAGAAAGTGCAGAAAAATATCTTGAAAAAGGTTGGGATGAAGAAAAACAGATGTATTATTATCTAGTATACTTCAATCGAGAAGAGAAAAAATAAAGATCATGAAAAAGAATTTTGCATATGTATTGCTAGTCGTAGTGGTTGTTCTGATAGGCGTTCATGTCTCTCGAATGAACTTTGATGATCTAAGCTGGGAAGCTAATCAAAGTCCTTATACTGGTCTTATTATCGCAGTATTAATAGGAGTACTAGTTACAGTAAGATTGATTAAAGGCGAGCCAAAAATATAATTCTCTTACTTAAAAATTTTAAATAAACCGCAGCCCGATGCTCAAAAGACATTAGGCTGCGGTTTTTTTATGCTATAATTTAAAATGTTCACTACCCCATAGGTCGAGGCTTTTTAAAATAGATTTTAACGATAATCCTTTTTTAGTTAATTCATATTCTACTTTAGGCGGAACTACTGGATATATTTTTCGATTAATTAATCCGTCTTTCTCAAGTTCTCTTACCGATTGGGTAAACATCTTATTAGAAATCTCGGGAATTTGTTTTTGTAATACTCCAGATCTTAAAGGTCCTTCTATTAAATGAAATAGAATTAAGGGTTTCCATTTAGTACCTATTAAAGTCATGGTATAATGTAACGGACATGTAATTTCTTTCTTCAAAATAAAATTATAACGTGTTGAAAACAAACAATTAACTCTTTTAGTAGTGTATATTACTTTAAAGTAAGTTATTGCCTATAAGGCAAATATAAATTAATTTTGGATAAAATTATTAAACTATGAAAACAGATAAAAAATATCCCAGAGCGTTCTCTCATATAGGACTAACGGTTCCTGATATTCATAAAGCAGTTCAATTCTATTCTGAAGTTATGGGATGGTACGTTATTATGCAACCTTCAATTGTAAAGAAAGAAAAGGAAACCGCTATAGGTCAAATGTGTATTGATGTCTTTGGTGATGACTGGGAAGAGTTTGAAATTGCGCATCTTGCTACTTCTGACGGTATAGGTATAGAATTATTTTCATTTCCTCATGGCGTAAAAGAAGCTCCAGCATTTCAACCATTTCATACTGGTTTATTTCACTTTTCTGTTCAAGATCCTGAAATTGAAAATCTTATTGAGCAAATAGTAGCTTATGGTGGTAAACAAAGAATGCCTATAAGGTCTTATTAACCAGACCATAAACCGTTTAAAATGTGCTATGTTGAAGACCCATTTGGTATTGTTTTTGAAATTTACACACATAGTTACGAGTTGACCTATTCTTCTGGCGCATATTCAAGTAATTGAAGTACTCGATATGCTTAAAAGCTTATTGTTTTTTAATCGCTTTATATTTGTCGAATTACTAAAATTCTTTAATGAAGAGACATAAAGCGATTAGATTTTTTATGATTATGATGGTGATGCTATTGCAGCTCCTATTTCTAGCATGGATTATAAAAGAGAAATATGAAATCAGTAATTTCATCGCGTTAGTTGGTATCATTAGTATTTCTTTACTCCTACTTTTTGGCTATCGATATCTAGACTTACATCATGAAGATTATGAATACGAGAAACTAATCGTTGTGATATGGGTGCCCATAGGTGCTGTGCTATGTTATCTTATTAGTATTCATTTAAAGTTAGGACCGGTCATTGCAGCTGGTTTTATTGGTACAGCGGTATCTTATTTACCTACAATCAATAGCAAGTCGAATTATTTAAAGCAATTGCCTGTACCTATCTACTGTGGTACATTTGTGGGCATGTCTAGTGTTTTTGTTATACCTTCATTAGGCTATGTTATTAGTGCAGGTATAGTTGCGGCTCTATTTCTAATGTTATCTAAAAACCTCTTTTTAGGAATAGGCGGAAAATTAGGAACCATAGCGTTTGCAAGTGTCGTATTCATCACTTTTTTAAATTGGATGGTAGCATGAATGACTTAATAATAGTATTGACAGGAGTTATAGGTAGTGTACTCACGTATTTTATAAGCACACCATTAAAGCAAGGCGCAGTAAGAGCATCTGCATTATTATCTCTCATAGTAGCCGTATTTTTTTACTTCTTCCCTAATATCTTAAACAGCTATCTCACGATACATATACCGTTTGTTTTTATAGGAACTTCTTTTATAGGTATGGTATCTGCTAAAACTAACGTGAATTATTTTCAACTCATACTAGCAGGATGCTTATTTAGTTTGATATATCTTCATAAAGGTGATGTTTTTAGTGGATACGGTGGAGCATTAGGCACAATAGCAGGCATTGCCTTACTAACTAGTTTTGGGTTTTCTGCACTATTTTCTAATGTATCAATGATTAAAAACCTTTTTTCAAAACCTAATAAAACCAGTGATTAGAAATTTTTAAGCTTATCCATAAATTGCATGAATACTAATCTAGCTTATATCAACGATAAAATTTACACCCAACTAGGCTTTAATTTAAGCTCATTTCAAGTTGATAGTGAAAGCATAAAATATGAGGCTTGTACCTTTAAATTAAACGATCTGCATATTGCTTTTAGAACGGCCAAAATTACTCCAACAAAAACAGGCCAATTTGTTACCATATGGAAACGTAGTAAGTTGGGTCCTATTGAACCATATCATCAAGATGATGTCATAGACTATCTAATCGTTCATGTTAAAAAAGATCAACAACATGGACAATTTATTTTTCCTAAATCGGTATTGATTGCAAAAGGAATCTTTTCAACAAATTACAAAGATGGAAAAAGAGGTTTCAGAGTATATCCTAGTTGGGATAAGACCACCAACACACAAGCCATTAAAACTCAAAAATGGCAACTCCACTATTTCTTCAAATATTCTAAAGAATTGGATTTGAAAATCGTTCTAGATTTATTGACTCGACAGTAATTAATTCTTTTAAATCATACGGTCATAAAACAATAGCATCACGAAAAATTAATAGTATTATTCATAAAGCATTATCAATCAAAAACTTAATTCTTAAAACAGATATTTACCACTAGGCATTTATTTCTAACTTTATATGTAAGAATTGATAAAAATGATAAGAATTTTCTTGAATTTTTCGTAAAAAATGAATCATACATTGATTACTTTTTTTTATTTTTCAGCTATATATACATAACAGATGTTAAAAAAACCTACATATGAAGAGTTATTAAAACAAAATGTAGAGCTATCCAACGAGTTGAAACAACTTAAATTAGAGAATACCACTGATCAAAAAAAATGTGAGGAAATTCAACTCGAAGTACTTAAAGCTGATTTAAAACTAACTCATTTAAATACTGCTTTAGATAATTTAAATACCTACGTATATATAAAGGATATGAACGGCAGATATTTATACGCTAATAAAAAATGCCTCACACTATTTAATTGCAGCGCTCATGAACTACCATCTTTAAGTGATGCAGATTTTTTTCCACCAACGACATGCGATCAAATTAAAATTATTGAATCTGAAGTTATTAATTTTGGGAAAGACTCTGAAAACGAAGTAGATACTACTGACCAAAATGGTAATCGCAAGGTGTATTGGGAAATCAAAACACCTATTTATGACGATAAACACCAAAATAAAGTTATAGGCTTATGCGGCGTATCAACTGACATAACTTATCGTAAGATTGCGGAAGAATCTATAAAAGAAAATCAACTAGAGTTAAAACACCTTAATGCCACCAAGGATAAAATCTTTTCAATCATAGCACATGATTTAAGAAGCCCTTTTAATCATATCATAGGATTTTCTGAACTAATGCTTGAAAATAGTATAAATAAAGATCATTCTCAAGATAGTGATTGCATCAAGATTATAAATTCTACGGCAAAAAACACGCTCAATCTATTAGACAATCTATTAAATTGGGCATATACTGAGACTGGTAAACTTAGTTATCGACCAGAAAACATAAATATTACCAACATCATTACCCAAGTCGTTGACTTTAAAACATCAATC
Organism: Nonlabens ulvanivorans; assembly: GCF_000732625.1. GTDB lineage: Bacteria > Bacteroidota > Bacteroidia > Flavobacteriales > Flavobacteriaceae > Nonlabens > Nonlabens ulvanivorans. Next base: position 86,734 of record NZ_JPJI01000004.1, on the reverse strand, counting down.
GCTCAAGCAAAAAATATTACAATAACATATAATGCTGTACAAGACATAGAATTTTATACCGACAGCAATCTATTAAAGACCGTACTACGCAACTTAATTTCTAACGCCATCAAGTTTACAAATCCTAATGGATCTATTAACATCACTGCACTACAAAAAGATAAATTTCTAGAAATTGCCGTGATTGATACCGGTGTAGGAATGTCTACAGAACATATGACAGATCTCTTTAATTTAACTACACACAAATCACAGCCAGGTACCGAAGGTGAAAAAGGATCTGGATTAGGCCTAATTCTTTGCAAAGAGTTTGTAGAAAAAATGCATGGCACCTTATGGGTAGAAAGTGTCGTTAATAAAGGAAGTACATTTAAGTTTAGTTTACCCTTTAATATCACGCAATAGTATTTCGACTCCTTTAATTAATGTCGGATTATAAGTCTGATATCATATTACAGAAATACTACAATTGTATTTTATCGATAAAAAAGATGCTTTTCATCGGCTTTTAATTACGCTTTCGCGAAAGCGAAATTAAATAGGTCTTCCAAACAAGCATAAAAGTCTTATTATATCGTAATTTACATATTATTAACCTAAATTAATTTAAACAACAATGGCTTCAATATTAGACTTATTACAATCAGATATAGGACAAACTCTTATTAATGGTGCAGCACAAAAAACAGGTCAACCTGCAGATAAAACAGCAAACGTACTTTCTCAAGCAATGCCTTTAATACTAGGTGCAATGCAACGCAACGCATCGACACCTGAAGGTGCTAGTGCATTAAATAATGCATTGAGCGATCAACGTCACAGTGGTGGTGTTTTAGATATGCTAGGTGGTCTTTTTGGTGATGGTGCTGGTAGCCCAGACGATCTTTTACAAGATGGTGCTGGTATATTAGGTCATGTTTTAGGGACCAAACAACCACAAGTAGAAAATGCCCTTTCTAAATCTAGTGGTATGGATATGGATTCTGTAAGCCAGATTATTAAAATAGCTGCTCCTATCTTAATGGGTGTTATAGGAAAGCAAAAACAAACTTCAAATGTAGATCAAAACGGAATAGGTGATTTATTAGGATCTGTTCTTGGACAATCTGGTTCACATGATCAATCTTTTATAGAGCAAATTCTTGATGCAGATGGTGATGGTAGCATCATCGATGATGTAGCTGGTATGGTACTAGGTGGAGATAAAAAGAAAGGTGGTCTAGGTGGACTTATAGGAGGTTTATTTGGAAAATAATTTTTAACTCAATGAAACAGGTCATAGGCTCATCCATATATAGTATAGACGAGTTATGGCATGCAAGGTTGTTTTTATGTAGGTACTTTTACCACATGAAAACAACCTTTTTTTTTATAGCACTGCTCACAATTATAATAAGCTGCAACTCATACCAGCCTACTGTGAACAATAATAATGCTAACGGACCAGTAACGGACACATTGCGTATTGCAAATGATAGTTTAGAGTATGAGGTTATTATTATAGAACCAGGCTTTAACTCTTGGCTGGCAACACAACCACCTCGTGGTTTTTATTCACAAAGTACTTTAGAACTGCGTAATGATTTTTATGTAAGAGAGTATAACTTAAGAGTTAACAATTCTATCAACTATAGTCCAGACCTGTACGTATGGCGTATCGATTATGATCGTAAGGTAGATTATGGTTATGAAGTCAATTATCTGTTGTATAATTATTTTCTTTTCTTTGAAAAACGATATGGACAGAAGTTGCGGTAGTGTATTTTTGCACTATGCAAACATTCAAAAAAAACTGGGATATTACCAGTAACTGGCAACTCATTTTTCCTTTTTTAGGTATTATAGGCTTATTGGGCTGTGGCTATTTTGTAGCTTCACGCATCATGCCTTCTACCTTTGAGGACGTAACGTATGAGTATATTTTTATTTATGGAATTACCCTAGTACTAGCATATGCGTTTTATCGGTTTTGTATGTGGGTTTTTCCTAAATTAATAAATAAATGGAATATTAAAAACCGTTGGGAAATGATTGCTATATTCATTGTGTTTGCAATCACTGGATCAGCATCTGCTAGACTATCTGCTCCATTACTAGATATTATAGGAATTGATAGAGACTCTATGTCTGGATGGTTTTTCTGGCCATTAAGACTTATAATTATCTTCCCTATTTATCAAGTACTACTAGTAGTTATGGGATGGGTTTTTGGTCAGTTTGAATTCTTTTGGGCTTTTGAGAAAAAGATGCTGGCAAGATTTGGACTGAAATTATAATATTATGTCACTAGAAATTAACAAGAGTAATGCCATCGCTTTTTATAAAATGGCATATGAAGGAAATCCTAAGGAAGCTATAGCAAAGTATGTAGGTAAGCAATATATACAGCACAATCCAGATGTAGCAGATGGAACAGCTGGTTTTATTGATTATTTTGAAAGAATGCAAATAGAATATCCACAAAAGTCCATTGAGTTTGTTAGAGCTATTGCACAAGATGATTTAGTAGCACTACACACACATCAAATATGGCCTGATGATGATCAATATGTGACCATGGACTTTTTTAGATTTGATAAGGAAGGTAAGATATGTGAGCATTGGGACGCTATTCAACAGATCCCTAAAAAGGCTCCTAATCCTAATACTATGTATTAATACATTCTCTTTTAATGAACTTATAATATTAGAAAACATATTTAAACTAAAAAGTCCTGATCAATAAATTGATCAGGACTTTTTTTAGAATGCTCACAATAACACTGTGAATCTGTGATCGCGACAGGATTCGAACCTGTGACCGTCTGCTTAGAAGGCAGATGCTCTATCCAGCTGAGCTACGCGACCTAATACCACTTAATTTCTAAGCGGTTGCAAATATATATATATTTTACAACCTCTCTCTCTATTTTATTTAAAAAATTAAATGTTTTTAATCACTTTTTACAATCGGTGCTCCACTACCCTATATTTCAAGGTTTTTCATCTGATAATATTTATTATTAAAATAAAAACTTCAAAATAATGTTTAACAAAATATTGATTTACTTAAACAAATATGACGTAACTTTACTAAAAATATTAAATAATGCCCTACAGAGTTTTTGAAGAGTACAATATCGAGGTTACAGAAGATATAAAAAATCAATATAAAGGAGTAATTCAAAATATAGGTGAAAACGTTGAACGTGAAGGCTTGATTAAAACTCCAGAACGTGCTGCAAAAGCCATGCAGTTCTTAACCTCAGGTTATGATAAGGACCCTGCAGAGATTCTGAAAGGCGCCATGTTTGCAGAAGACTATAATGACATGGTCATTATTAAGGATATAGAACTATATTCTTTATGTGAACACCACATGCTACCATTTTTTGGAAAAGCACATATCGCTTACATACCTAATGGACATATCGTAGGACTTTCAAAAATCCCACGTATCGTAGATGTATTTGCTCGTCGACTACAGGTTCAAGAAAGGTTAACACACGATATATTAGAGTGTATTCATAATACATTAAAACCATTGGGTGTTGCCGTTGTTATTGAAGCTTCTCACATGTGTATGATGATGCGTGGAGTGCAAAAACAGAATAGTGTCACTACCACAAGTGGTTTCAGAGGACAGTTTGAAAAAGTAGAAACACGTAACGAATTCTTAAAACTGATCACGGCAAAACTACACTAGATTCATTTTTGGAACGTTATTTGACTATCTTTAAGTAGTTAAATTATAATTACATGTTTGAATCAAAACGCTCTAAACTTATTTTCGGAATCATCTTTGACCTAGTCGGTATGGCCTCTTATATCATTCCTGGTATAGGTGAGTTTACCGATATAGGTTGGGCACCCGTTGCCGGCTATTTAATGACAAAACTTTATCCAGGAAAAACTGGTGTAACCGCTGGTATCATAACCACTATTGAAGAATTAGTTCCAGGACTAGATGTAATCCCTACATTTACAATCACGTGGATCTACACTTATGTTATTAAAAAAGAAGACCCTAAACAAGTCATCGATGTAGAATCATAATTATTTTACAAGATCTGCATATTGCGTCATTAATTTGCGCACTTTAGGATCGATTACATACTGGCAATAGCCTTGTAAACGATTATTATTATAATAATCATCGTGTATGTCATCTGCATCATAAAATGGTGTTGCTGGCGCTACTTCAGTAACAATTGCATTTTCAAAAACACCTTGATCAGTGAGTTCTTTAATATAACGCAAAGCGATTTCATGTTGTCGTTCACTTGTGTAATAAATGGCACTACGATAATGCGTTCCCACATCATGTCCTTGTCTATTAAGCGTGGTAGGATCATGAGTCGCCATAAACACCATCAATAGCTCTTTATAACTGATAATTTCAGGATCATAGGTTATTTTAACAGCTTCGGCATGACCGGTACGTTGGGTTACGACTTCTCTATAAGCTGGGTTTTTAATATGTCCACCGCAGAAACCAGACTTTACTTCCTCTACTCCTTTAACTCTTTGAAATACGGCTTCTGTACACCAGAAACATCCACCTGCTAGAATTGCTATATTCATGATTGCTTTTTAAGCAAGTTAATTTACAGATTGTAAATCATATGTTAAATTAACATGGGTTTAATGAATCTATAGTTTTTAGCTTTTAGCTTTGGAAATTCATAAAAAGTCATGCTCAGAATTATTGTTTTCACATTGTTATTTTTTAGTTACGCTTTCGCGAAAGCGAATACGACTACAACATTACAAGACACAACCGATATCGCGAGAAAAGTTTACCGAGCTACTCGTATATCCACATCACCCAAAATAGACGGTAAACCTTTTGATAAAATATGGGATCGAGTTACTACTGGTGGTAATTTTATAATGGCGCAACCTAATAATGGTGATGCCGAAAGGGACACACACAGAACAGAATTCAAAGTAGCCTATGATGATGCCGCTATTTATGTAGCCGGTTATATGTATGACGAGAATCCTGAATCTGTTTTAAGACAGTTCTCTCAACGTGACCAAGTATTTGAGCAAGCAGATCTATTTGGCTTTTTTATTAATACATATAACAACCAGATTAATCAAACTCGTTTTTATGCTACTAGTGCAAATGCTCTAGGAGATGCCATAGCCGAAGGTAATAGTCAAGATTTTAGCTATAATGTAGTTTTCTTATCTGAGGTCTCTTTTGATGAACGCGGCTGGTATGTTGAAATGAAGATTCCATATAGAACCTTACGTTTTCCAGAACAAGATGTGCAAGACTGGAGTTTTCAAATATTGCGTGTTATTAAATCACTTAATGAAGAGTATACATATAATTATATAGATGTTACTACCGGTACTGATACACAATATGATGCCTTATTAACGGGAATAGAAAATATAGATCCGCCACTGCGATTAAATCTATATCCATATGTATCTGTCATACATGATCGTTTTGACGGTATAGAATCTACTAGCTTTAATGCTGGTATGGATTTAAAATACGGTATTAGTGATGCATTTACATTAGATGCCACTTTAATTCCAGACTTTGGACAGGTAGCTTTTGATCAGGTAGTACTTAATTTGGGCCCATTTGAACAAACTTTTAATGAGAATAGAGCCTTCTTTACAGAAGGAACAGACCTTTTTAGAAAAGGTGATTTGTTTTTCTCTAGACGTATAGGACAACGACCTAGCGGATCTAGAAATCTAGAAGTTCTCGATGATGAAGATATCATCAATAATCCTAGAAACGCTCAATTATTAAACGCTATTAAGGTTACAGGTCGTACAGAGAAAGGTCTAGGAATAGGAATTCTTAATGCTATTACAGAAAAGACAAACGCAACCATACAAAATAGAGTCGACGGCACAAGACGCGAGGTAGAGACAGAACCGCTAACTAATTATAATATGTTAGTACTAGACCAGCAATATGGAAACAACTCTTCTATCGCCCTAGTTAATGCTAGCACCTTGCGCAATGGCTCTTTTACAGATGCTAATTCAAATGCCATTGTTCTTAATCATAACAATAAGGCCGCAACTGATAATATAAGTGCAGAGGTTAAAATGACCAATCGCTTCACACCAGACGGGACAGAAACAGGTTTTGCCACTGAAGCAAATTGGAGAAAAACCAGCGGTAAATGGCGTCCTCGATTAGGACACTTCTTTAGAGATCGCAATTATAACCCAAATGATCTAGGAAGAAACTTTCAAACTAATTTTCACACGTTTGCAGCAGATTTGGATTATGTGCAGTTAACTCAAAAAGGTATTTTTAATAGATATGAAATTAGTCTGCGCACTAGACATAGACGTGCAGCATCGCCTGGATATCATACGGGTTCTGAAATAAATTTAAATCCGTTTTTTATTACTAAAGAACGTTTTGCGTTTGGAGCAGATTTTAATTATTACACAGACCGCAAGGATCAGTTTGAATCTAGAATAGAAGACTTAGTCGTTAAATATGGACAAGGAATTTTTACAGGTGGTTTTATCTCTAGTGATTATCGCAAAAAATTTGCAATTGATATAAGAGCTGGTCGATTTAAAAGACTCAATGAGAAAGAGCATAATTATGATTTTAGAATCGCACCACGCTATCGTTTTTCTGATCAATTCTTACTTATCTATAGTTTAAACTGGGATAAGAATAATGACAGAATGAGCTATGTCACTCTAACTGATGATGATACCACTTCTATACTCAGTGAACGAGACACTCATAGTGTTGAGAATAGATTAACTGGGACTTATAATTTTAATAATCGACAGGCCTTAAGTATTTCATTTAGAAACTTTTGGTCTCGAGCTACCTTTAGCCGTGATTTTAAAGAACTGCAATCAGACGGTTCTTTGGAAAATAGTGATTATGAGCTTGAAGAGGATTTTAATCCAGATGCTAATTTTAATGTGTGGAATCTAGATTTATCATATAGATGGCGTTTTGCACCAGGTAGTGAAGCTTCTTTATTGTATCGTAATTCTATTTCTAATTTTGATAATCAAGGAGCAATCCAATTTGAAGAAAGTCTGGACAATCTTTTTATGGAACCAGTACGACACAATCTGTCCTTGCGCATCACCTATTTTTTAGATGTGAATGCTGCAAGAAAGTGGTTTAAAGCTTAAAACTCGCTACATTTGTCTTACATGATACAAGCACGACATATATATAAAAGCTTTGGTGATTTACAAGTACTTAAAGATGTAGATCTTACAATTAACACCGGCGAGATTGTTAGCGTTGTAGGTAGTTCTGGTGCAGGTAAAACAACATTATTGCACATACTAGGCACTTTAGAACGTCCAGATCTTCATACAAATACCTCGTTAACAATAGACGGTACAGATGTTACCAGGTTAAATTCAAAAATGTTGAGTCGTTTCCGTAATGAATCTTTGGGATTTATATTTCAATTTCATCAGTTATTACCTGAATTTAGTGCTTTAGAAAATGTGTGTCTGCCAGCCTTTATTAAGAAAACACCTAAAGATGTAGCCATAAAAAGGGCCAAAGAATTACTAGATTACTTAAAACTCTCTGATCGTTTCGACCATAAACCGGGCGCTTTAAGTGGTGGTGAACAACAAAGAGTAGCTGTTGCTAGAGCCTTAATTAATAATCCTAAAGTTATTTATGCAGATGAGCCTACAGGAAATCTAGACAGTAATACAGCAAATGATTTACACGAATTAATATTTAAACTGCGATCAGAGTTGAACCAAACTTTTGTTATCGTAACGCATAACGATGAACTAGCAAACCTTGCAGATAGAAAGTTAGTCATGCAGGATGGTAGATTTTTAACAAATGAATAGAGCACAGCTCAAAGAATATCTAGATGCAAAAGTGGAACAGTACAATGTTCCAGACTTTATACCACACGATCCTATTCAAATACCACATCTTTTTACAAGTAAAAAAGACATTGAAATTGCAGGTTTTCTAGTTGCAACAATCTCGTGGGGAAATCGCAAGTCTATTATTAATAATTCCAATAAATTGATGGAATTAATGGATCACGCTCCTGCAGATTTTATAATAAATCATGAACCTGATGACTTAGATCGGTTTGATGGGTTTGTGCATCGCACCTTTAATAGTGAGGACTGTAAGACTTTTATACGATCTTTAAGAAATATAGAACTAGAATATGATGGTTTAGAAAACGCTTTCGCGAAAGCGTATTTAGAAAAAAATCATCTTCAACATGCTATCTCTAGATTTAAAGAAATATTCTTTGAAATTGAACACTTACCACGGACACAAAAACATGTTAGTGATCCTTTGAAAAATAGCAGTGCAAAGCGTATAAATATGTTTTTAAGATGGATGGTACGTCAGGATAATGCTGGTGTAGATTTTGGAATATGGGATCAAATACCGATGAGTGCACTTTCCTTACCACTAGACGTTCATACCGGTAATATTGCTCGTAAATTAAAAATGCTTAAGAGAAAGCAAAACGATGGCAAAGCAGTCGCAGAATTAGATACCTACCTACGTAAACTAGATCCCAATGATCCTGTGAAGTATGACTTTGCATTATTTGGTGTAGGAGTTTTTAATGATTTGTAGGAATATAGTTTAAACCGCAAATGTTTCGTTTACCTTTGTGACCACTAACCGGTAAATGAATGAACGCAATAGCTCATAAGAATGAAAATCAAAGACTTAAAGCTTTAAAGGAATATGGTATTTCTAAAGAGCGAGAAAAAGTATTTGATGATTTAACAGAATTAGTATGTCGTCTTACTTCAATTCCTAGATCTCTTATAAGCATAGTGGATAAGGAAGAAGTATGGTTTAAATCTCAAAGAGGTTTAGAGCTTAATTCCAGCACTCGGGAATTATCATTTTGCAGTCATGCAATTAATTCTGAAGAGGATATTTACCTGATTGAAGATGCTCGTAAATTAGAAGAATTTAAAGATCATCCGTTTGTTAATGCGCCTGATCCATTAATTTTTTATGCAGGTGTTAAACTAGAAAGTGAACAAGGCCTACCACTGGGTACTCTTTGTGTTTTAGATAATAAACCTCATAAATTAACTGAAGAAGAAAGAGCTTCTCTATTAATGGTAGCAGATCTAGCAAAAAGACAATTAGAATTACATAAAAAAAATACTGAGTTATTAAAACAGACCGCTATTCTTGAAGAGAATAATGAGATGTTGAAGAGTTTTGCCCATACTGTATCTCATGATATGAAAATGCCACTCGCAAATATGGTTTTAACGACTGACATCGTTGCAAAAAAATATGGCAGTAATATAGATGAAGCTGGGAAAAATTATTTGAATTATATAAAAGATGCTGCCTTTGGTTTATCTGATTATGTAACTCAAATACTAGCACACTATGAAAGTGAGTCGTTACTCGTGGAAGAAAAAGAAACGTTTGATGCATATACATTATTAGAGCATATACACGAGATTCTTGCTATACCAGATGATATCGATTATATTTTACCAGAGGACAATATTGAATTACAAATCAATAAAAGTGCTCTGGAGCAAATTTTAATTAACCTAATTGGTAATGCATTAAAGTATAATGATAAGAAGACCATTGAAGTTAAAACAGATATTATTGATAAGGAAGAGTACTACATTATTAAAGTTTCAGACAATGGTATAGGTATCGCAGACGACAAAAAGGATGAGATTTTTAAAATGTTTCAAACTCTTAATCAGCCAGATCGTAATGGTAAACGTGGTAATGGAATAGGCTTGAGCACAGTTCAAAAGTTAGTCAAAAAATTAAACGGTATGATTACCGTTAATTCTGAACTTGGATTGGGAACAGAATTCGTCATTACTCTATCAAAATAAAGTAGGTGAATCTGAGATAAGATATTATCTTTGAATAATCCTAGATTTAAATGATATTTAAAAACCCTTCAATACTATACGGACTTCTATTTCTTATCGTCCCTATTATTGTTCATTTATTTCAATTAAGGCGTTTTACAAAAGTACCTTTTACAAATGTTGCTTTTTTAAAACCTCTCATTACTCAAACACGCAAGAGTAGACAACTTAAAAAATGGCTGACATTACTAGCACGTATGGCTGTGATTGCTTGTATTGTAATAGCATTTGCTCAACCATTTATACCAGGTAGTAATGTCGCTACCCAAGAAAAAGAAACTGCCATATACTTAGACAACTCCTACTCTATGCAATCTAGTGGATCAAAAGGAGAGCTTTTTAAGACAGCTGTCACAGATTTATTAGAGCGATTGCCTAATGATCAAAAATTCACTCTTTTTACAAATAGTAATACCTACACCAACACCACTAAAAAAGAGGTCGCTAACGATTTATTAAATTCTGAATATCAATCCAAACCTTTAAGTTATGAGCAAATACAGCTTAAAGCTAATGCCTTATTAAACGATAATAAGAAGAGAAAGGAATTAATCATTATTTCAGATTTTCAAAAAATTGATGAAACTTTTCCCGATACCATTAAAGGTTTAAAAAGAGAATTAGTATTTCTTGAAGCCGAAGGCTCTAATAATATATCCATTGATACGGCATACATTAGTAGAAGAGAAACAAACTCAATAGATATTAGTGTATCAGTAACAAGTGATAAAGCCATTAATAATCCAGTGACGTTGAGCTTAGAAAACAACGATGTTCTAGTAGCTAAGACTAGTGTTGACCTCACTAATTTGAAAGATACAGGTATTTTTAATTTTGAAACTAGTCAACCCTTACAAGGTCGCATTTACCTTGAAGACAATAGTCTTTCATTTGACAATGAACTTTTTATCAGCAACAATATAGATCGTAAGATAAAAGTACTAGCGATAAATACTGTTGATGGTGATTTTTTAAAAAGGATTTATACCGAAGACGAGTTTGACTTTACAGCGGTTAGATCTAGAGATCTAAACTTCAATCTTTTAAAGGAACAAAACTTAATAATTCTTAACGAATTAAATAGTATATCAGTTAATCTCGCTAAAGAAATAAATACCTACCTGAGAAATGGTGGCTATCTAGTAATGATACCGGCTTTAGATCAATCGGGTTATAGCTCTATTAACAATATTAAAGGTACAGATAACATTAGTGAAAAGGAAAAGCGTATCACTGAAATTAATTATAATCATCCTTTATTAAGAGGTGTATTTAATAAACAAATTTCAAACTTTCAATACCCTAAAGTTAACGCTACAACAAACACTATAAGTGCTTTAAATCCGATTCTTAAATTTGAAGATGGTAGTAGCTTTTTATTTCAAAAAGGCAATGTATTTAACTTTACAGCTCCATTAAATAATCAAAATTCTAATTTTAAGAATTCTCCTTTAATAGTTCCTATTTTATATAATATGGGGCGCAATAGTTTACCAGTACAACAATTATATTATCACATAGGAGATAAAAACTCTATTGCAATACCAGAAAAGATAATCCGTGATGAAATCTTGGAATTAAGAAACGAAAGTAATGCGATAATCCCAAAACAACGTGCATTTGAATCTTTTGTATTAATAGAGGTTGAGGATGAATTAAATAACTCAGGAAACTATAAAGTCATAAAAGACAATGAAAGTATTACTACACTGAGCTTTAATAGCAGTCGTCAAGAAAATAAGCTTAATTACTTTACCGCATCAGAATTAGGCAGTAATAATATTGCATATTCCGTAGAGGATTTAGTATACAAATTGAATGAAGAAGATGGAGTATTAAGTCTATGGAGGTATTTTGTTATCGGTGCTCTCTTCTTTTTAATATGTGAATTATTGATTTTAAAGTTTTTGAAATGATATTATTAAAGAACGTTACTATAGTTGATGCTGGTAGTGATCTACATCTTAAGAAAAGAGATCTTTTAATTAAGAATGGAAAGATTTCTCAAATAGGGACACGTATTGAAAGCGAGGAAGCTCGAATCATTGAAAAAGAAAATCTTCACATTTCTATAGGTTGGTTCGATAGTAGTGTATGTTTTGGAGAACCTGGTTTTGAAGAACGACAAACTATAAAAAATGGATTAGATACTGCTGCAAAAAGTGGTTTTACTACAGTGATGTTAAACCCAAATAATCAACCTAATCCACAGGATGAGTCGGGTATTAATTATTTAAAAGGGAAAACATCTGGAGAAGCTGTTACCGTTTTACCTGTTGGAAGTTTCACTTTGCAACAAAAAGGAGAACACCTTGCAGAGTTGTATGACATGCAACAAGCTGGTGCGATATCTTTCTATGACTTCAAGCAATCCATACAGAATACTAACTTACTAAAAGTAGGTTTACAATATGTAAAATCCTTTGGTGGCATCATTCAGTCCTTTCCACAAGACAATTATCTTGCCGGTAAGGGAATGGTAAATGAAGATGAAACGACCATTCATTTAGGGATTAAAACAAAACCTGCAATTGCAGAAGAAGTTCAAATCGCTCGTGATATTCAAGTGGCCGCATATACGGGTGCTAGGTTGCATATACCTACCATAACGACTGCCGCAAGCGTACAACTAATAAAGGAAGCAAAAAAGAAATATTCTAATATCTCCTGTAGTGTATCTACTAATCATTTACTGTTAGATACTAAAAATCTATCAGACTTTAATACGCATTTCAAAATCCAACCACCCTTACGTGATGAGAAACAAAAAAACGCTTTAATAAATGGTTTAAAGAGCGGTGTTATCGACACAGTAACGTCAGACCACATACCTTTGAACGTAGAACACAAAGCAGTTGAATTTGATCAAGCAAGTTACGGTAGTACTGGATTAGAAAGTAGTTATGGAATATTACAATCATTGCTTGATACAGAATCAGCGATTAAGGCCTTAACATCTGGTTACCTAATTTTTGGATTACAAAGACCACAAATTAAAGTAGATGAACTAGCTAACTTGAGTCTTTTTATACCAGACGTAAAATACACCTTTGAGAAAAAAGATATTTTATCAATTTCTAAAAACAGTGCTATTGTAGGTAATAAACTAAAAGGTAAAGCTCTTGGTATTATTAATAACAAAAAAATAGTTTGGAATGGTTAAAGAACCTGCAGGTAAATCAATTGCAATCATAGCATATGCAAGTGCGCTATTTCTATTTTTTCATTTAATCGTTTGTATTGCCATTTTTGGTGTAGCCATAATATTAAACAATGGAAAAAATCAACCATTTGCTGCTTTCCATTTAAGACAAATGTTTGGAATTATAGCTGCTGCAGTTATTGTAAGTACTTTTTCTAGCATTATCCCTACGGGTATTATACCTCTTTTAATGATATGCTTCTTTGTTCTTTTAGCCGTTTTAGGACTTGTTAGTGCTTTACGAAATCAAAAAGACGAATTACCTATAGTCGGTCCACTATTCCAGAAATGGTTTAATTTTATCAAGTAATGAAGACTTTCACAGATTTATCCCTTAAGCATGTCATAAGACCTGCAAATAAAGAAAATGCACCTCTACTTCTACTCCTGCATGGATATGGTAGTAATGAAGAAGATTTATTTTCTTTTGCTCCAGAGATTTCTCAAGACTTTTTTATAGTATCTGCACGAGCTCCATATAATATGGTACCTCAAGGTGCAGCTTGGTATGCTATTAACTTTGACGCAACCGGTGGTAAGTTTAGCGATGTGAATCAGGCAAAAGAAAGTATGGCCTTATTACTTAAATTCATAGAAGAATTAAAAGCTCACTACCCTATTTCAAAAGATAAAATCAATATTCTTGGTTTTAGTCAGGGCGCTATTCTCTCATATGGTCTATCCCTTTCTCATCCAGCATTATTCAATAAAGTGGTTTGTATGAGTGGTTATTTAAATGAAGAAATGATTGAACAGCCAGAAGATCTTGAATCTCGCTTTCGCGAAAGCGAAAATCAACCATCTTACTTTATCTCTCACGGAACAGTAGATCAGGTCGTTCCTTATGCATGGGCAAAACTGGCTCCAGATTTTTTGAAGAAATTAAACATTGACCATGTGTTTAAAGATTATCCTATAGGACACGGCGTGGCTAGAGATAATTTTTACGACATGAAAGAATGGTTAGAAAGAGATCTTTAATTATCGATACTTATTATAAAGTACCGATTTTAAAGTCTGCATGGATAAATTATTGTTCTCGTCAAAGTTGTATTGTATCAATACTTCACCCCAATTAGTATTATCAGTAAAATTTGCAATTAACCATTTGTGATTTAAAACCTGTAAATCATTAATTTGATATCCACGTCCTTCACCTATGTAATCAACAAGCGGATTGCCTCCATCAGTAAGGTTTTGTTCTAGTAGGTAATCCTGTAACACAGTTTCTATTTTATTACGATCTAGACCTGATGACTCAAAGTAATTATAGGCTTCTTCATTATTATCTAGTGAAAACACAGTAGCATCTGCTTTTGCTGCTTGAGCTGCCTCTAGTTGCTGTTGTGTGTTTTCTAGTTTTTCTTCTAATGTACGATAAGCGCGGTCTTGTGACTCTTGTATATTTCTACCATTTACATATAGAATTAATGCTATTAAAGAGGCAAAAATAAATAGGTATAAATAAAGGTTACGTTTCATATTATAAATTGATTTCTAAATTATCATAGGCTAAAAAGACTCCTTCTGGTAAGTTTTTCTCTACTTCTTCATGGAATCCTAGATGATGACTGATATGTGTAAAGTAAGTACGCTGTGGTTGTAATTCCCTTACTAATTCAAGAGCTTCTTCTAAATTAAGATGTGTATGATGCTCTTGTTCTCGCAACATATTAAGTACTAGCACATCTAGATTTTTCAGTTTTTGCTTTTCGCTAGTACTAATGGTTTTCACGTCTGTCATATAAGCAAAATCCTCAATCCTAAAACCGTGTACAGGTATAAATCCATGATCTGCTAGTACTGGTATGATTTTAATGCCAGAGGCCATAAAAGAATCATTCTCAAATTCGTGAACCGTTAGGTCTGCCACACCTGGATATTTATTAACGGTAGCAAACATATAACTGAAACGTTCCTGCAACGCTTTGTGAACACGAGATGTCATATGACAATTAATCTCTCCTTGTCTAAAAAAGAAGGGTCTTAAATCATCGAGTCCAGCGGTATGATCTGCATGCTCATGTGTAAAAAGAACACCATCTAAATGGCTTACATCATGTCGCAACATTTGCTGTCTAAAATCTGGTCCACAATCAATTACGAGTCTTTTGTCTTTATATTCTATCATAGCACTTACTCGCAATCTTTTATCTTTAGAGTCAGTACTTTTACAAACGGGATGGTCACTTCCTATGACAGGAATTCCTTGTGAAGTTCCTGTTCCTAAAATGGTGATTTTCACTTGAACTATTTTAGGTTAAAAATAGCTATATTTTTTTGTTCTACGTTGTGGTTTGCTACCTTTGTGTAAACGATATAACAACACCATAATGGGAGTTACCTTACCTGGAGATAATGATTTTGAATCAGTTCCATCAATAAAAAACAAGTCGCTTAGAATCAATTTGAATCGTAATATTTACGGAACATTTGCTGAGATAGGTGCTGGACAAGAAACGGTACGTCATTTTTTCAGGGCTGGTGGTGCATCTGGAACTATTGCCAAAGCCATGAGTGCCTATGACAAAGACTTCTCTGATGCTGTTTATGGCGTGCAAGATGATGGCCGTTATGTGACTGAGGCACGTCTTAAACGCATGCTTCAACACGAATCTGACCTTATTGAAGAACGTATTGCACGTGATAAACATCCAGAAAAGATGTTTTTTACTTATGCAAATACCGTAGCTACTATTGATTTTGCAAAAAAGTATAAAGGTCATGGTTGGGTAGGAATTAAATTTCAAGCAGCTCCTTTAGAAGAATACTCTGAAATTATTTTACATGTTCGTTTTAAAGAAACTGATGCTCGATTGCAGCAAATTACTTTAGGAATATTAGGTGTTAATCTTATTTATGGTGCTTTCTATAAACATGATCAACCTAAAAAATTATTGAAATATCTATATGATCATATCGATAAGGATAAGATTGAAATAGATATGATCAACTTTGATGGACCACGTTTTAAACAAGTGGACAATCGCCTGATGTCCCTACAGTTATTACGTAATGACATGACTGAGGCTGTCATGTTCGGTCCAGACGGTAAAAATATATTAAGCGCACGCATTCTATATAAGAAGAATGTCCTAGCATTAAGAGGTAGCTTTAGACCTGTTACAAAAGTAAACATGGATATGTATGAAACTGCAAAGGCCATGTTCATAAAGTCTGGTAAAGTTAAAGAAGATAAGCTCGAGACGATCTTTGAGATAACACTTTCTAATCTAAAGGCTCAAGGAGAAATTGATGAAGAAGATTTCATGCACCGTGCAGAACTATTGTGTTCTCTAGGGCAGACAGTTATGATATCTAATTTTAAAGAATACTATAGACTTGTTGAGTACTTTAATAACTATACCAAAGAGCGTATCGGACTAGTTATGGGTGTCAACAATCTAGTAGATATTTTTGACACAAAATACTACACACATTTAAGTGGTGGGATATTAGAAGCCTTTGGTAAATTATTCTTTAAAGACTTAAGAGTCTATCTATACCCAATGATTGATGCAGAAACTGGTGAATTAACGACCAGCGATAACATAAAAGTTCATCCACGTATGAAAGAGCTTTATAAGTTCTTTAAATATAACGGTCGCGTTATTGATATAGAAGACTATAATAAAGAAGTCATGCATATATTCTCTAGAGAAGTATTGCGCATGATTGCAGATGGTGAAGAAGGATGGAGAGAAATGTTACCTCCTGGAATTGCTGACCTTATTGATGAGCAAAATCTATTTGGATGTAATACCGTAGATTTATTAGGTACATCATAACAAACCATATGATTATAATAATAAAAAAGACCGCTTTAATAGCGGTCTTTTTTTATGAAGTTATAAATCTACTCAACTACAGAATTTGAGCTGCGTGATCTTTGGTTTTCACCTTAGTAATAACATCTTCAATAATACCATTTTCATCAATCACAAATGTGGTTCTATGAATTCCGTCATATTCTTTACCCATAAACTTTTTAGGACCCCAAACTTGAAAAGCATTCAATAAGGAATGGTCCTCATCTGCTAGAAGGTCATAAGGCAATTCATATTTATTTTTAAAATTCAATTGCCTTTTAGGACTATCTGCACTGGCACCTAGGATTTCATATCCGCTTTCGCGAAAGCGTAATACATTATCTCTCAGATTACAAGCTTCGGCAGTACAACCAGGTGTACTCGCTTTAGGATAAAAGAACAACACTAACTTTTTACCTTGGAAATCAGATAATGAAACGGTATTACCATCTTGATTAAGTACTGAAAAATCTGGAGCTTTATCTCCTGCTTTTAATGTCGTCATAGTTGTATTTTTGTTGAAAGCATAAATTTAAAAAATGAATAAAGAGGAAAAGGTCAATTTTATCATAAATAAATTGGAAGAATTTTACCCACAAATTCCAATACCTCTAGATCATAAAGATCCTTATACTTTATTGATTGCCGTTTTAATGAGTGCTCAAAGTACGGACGTGCGCGTTAATCAAATTACACCTTTACTTTTTGAACGTGCCGATAATCCATATGACATGATTAGAATGTCAATAGATGAAATCAGAGAAATCATAAAACCTGTAGGCTTATCGCCTATGAAAGCAAAAGGAATTCATGGGCTGTCACACATGATTATTGATTTGCATGACGGTAAAGTGCCACAGACTTATGAAGAACTTGAAGCTATGCCAGCTGTAGGACATAAAACCGCTGCGGTGGTGTTGTCACAAGCCTTTGGCATACCAGCATTTCCCGTGGACACTCACATTCATAGATTAATGTACCGCTGGAATCTGACCAACGGTAAAAACGTGGTTCAAACAGAGAAAGATGCAAAACGCCTTTTCCCAGAAGAAAAATGGAATGATTTACATCTTCAGATTATTTGGTACGGTCGTGAATATAGTCCTGCGCGTGGTTGGGATCTAGAAAAGGATATCATTACTAAAACTGTGGGAAGAAAAACGGTGTTAGATGAATACTATAAGAAGTTGAAAAAGTAGACGCTAAACAGAACTTATCAGAAGAAACGTATAGGTTATAATTTCATAATATCGGTTATGACCTAAATTTCTCCACATGTTAAAATTTCTTCATTTAAAACAAAAAACCCATTAAAACCTTAAAGTTTCAATGGGTTTTTATAGCTGAAAACGAAAATTAATTGTTAAGTGTCTCAAACGTCATGTTCTTTATCTTCATAACACTCAATGCTTTTGAGAAGTTGAGCAGGAATTTCACCGTGTCATCTTTTGGTCCTAGTGGAGTCACTCTTTCAGGAATTGATTCATTGTAAAGTTTTGCCATGTGTTGCGTTTATTTTCAATATAAACGAGGCATTTTAAACTTTATTATAAAATCAAGCCTTTAATTTGTTAATATGATATTGTGTTTATCAATCACTTTGCGCAAGTTGATTAATGCATAACGCATTCTACCTAACGCGGTATTAATACTTACATCAGTACATTCTGCTATTTCTTTAAATGACATGTCCTTATACATGCGCATGATCAAGACCTCTTTTTGATCATCAGGTAATTCTTCAATAAGTTTCTTAACGTCCTGTTGCACCTGTAAAGATATCATCTCATTCTCTGTACTTTCTTGACCATTACTAATCACGTCAAAAATGTCAAAGTCGCTGTTACTAGAAGAAAACTTAGGCATACGCTTATTTCTACGGAAATGGTCTATAACTAGGTTATGGGCGATACGCATGACCCATGGAAGAAACTTACCTTCTTCATTATACTTACCTCTTTTTAAAGTACGAATTACTTTTATGAAGGTATCTTGAAAAATATCTTCCGTCACATCGCGATCCAATACTTTGGAATAGATAAAACTGTAAATTCTTTGCTTATGTCTTGTGATAAGCACCTCAAGGCCGCTTTCATCACCTTTAAGGTACTGGGTTACTAGAACCGCATCTGTGGTAGTGTTTTCTAACTTCATAACTATAACAAACTTTAAGACCTTAATTAAGGTTCAAGATCTCTGATTTAAAGTAATTATATAGCTATACGCAGTCTGTTTAGAATTAGTAACGGGTTAAATATAACAACATTTGTTCCAAACCAACAAAATACTACCCAACAATTTAACATATTATATGAAATACATTGTTTTTATTGGTCGTTGAGCGTTTTATCTTTGTGCATATGACGCACGATACCTTATTTGCAAACATTGACGAGCTTAGCCCTAAAGACAATATACTTATTAAAGGAGCTGGACTTCATAACTTAAAAGACTTAAACGCTGTAATACCACGTAATAAGCTAGTTGTCATTACAGGATTATCTGGTAGTGGTAAATCATCACTAGCATTTGATACTCTTTATGCAGAAGGTCAACGACGATACGTAGAAAGTCTTTCTTCTTATGCCAGACAATTCTTAGGTCGTCTCAATAAACCTAAGGTTGAGTATATCAAAGGGATTGCTCCTGCAATCGCTATTGAACAAAAAGTAAATTCTACAAATCCGCGTAGTACAGTAGGAACGACTACAGAAATTTATGATTACTTAAAACTATTTTTTGCTCGTGTAGGTCGCACCTATTCACCTATTTCAGGTAATGAAGTGAAAAAGGATACCGTTACAGACGTCGTTAATTATGTAAAAACACAAGATGAAGGAACTAAACTTTTACTGCTTACTAGACTCATAGTAAAAGGTAAACGTGAGGTAAAGGATCAACTGGACGTTTTACTACAACAAGGTTTCACACGTATTAAAATTAATGATACCGTAGAACGTATTGAAGGATTAGAATATTCTTTTAAAAAGTCAGATAAAGTCTCTATAGTTATAGATCGTATCATTAAACGAGATGATGAAGATTTTTTCAATCGACTTGCAGATGCCATTGACACGGCTTTTTTTGAAGGCAAAGGAGTTTGTATGATAGAACATATGGACGGCAGCACTCACCGAGAGTTCAGTAATAAGTTTGAGTTGGACGGCATGGAATTCTTAGAGCCTAATCCGCATTTGTTTAGTTTCAATAATCCATATGGTGCCTGCCCTAACTGTGAAGGTTATGGAGATGTAATAGGTATTGATGAAGAGTTAGTAATTCCTAACACAGCTCTTTCTATCTATGAAAACGCTGTTTTCCCATGGCGTGGTGATAATATGAGCTGGTATAAAGACCAACTTATTAAAAACGCAAGTAAATTTGACTTCCCTATTCATAGACCTTGGTTTGAATTATCAGACGCACAAAAGGATCTTGTATGGTCAGGAAATAAGCATTTTGAAGGTATCAATGACTTCTTTGCAGAGCTTGAAGCAAAAGCATATAAGATTCAAAACCGCGTTATGCTTTCTCGTTATAGAGGAAAAACGAAGTGTAGCGTTTGTAAAGGAAAAAGATTGCGTGTAGAAGCCAGTTATGTAAAAGTTGCAGGTGTTTCTATATCAGATTTAGTAAATCAACCTATTAAAGACCTCAAGGAATTCTTTGAAAAAGTTGAATTATCTCAAAACGAACTAGATATAGCAAAAAGACTACTTGCAGAAATTCAAAGTAGACTCAATTTCTTATCAGATGTTGGATTAAATTATCTTACACTTAACAGAAAGTCTAATTCATTATCTGGCGGAGAGTCGCAACGTATCAATCTCGCTACCTCTTTAGGTAGTAGTTTAGTCGGTAGTATGTATATACTAGATGAACCCAGCATAGGATTGCATCCTAGAGATACTGCGAGATTAATTAAAGTTCTTAAAAATCTGCGTGATTTGGGTAACACAGTTATCGTTGTGGAACATGATGAGGAAATCATGCAGGCAGCCGACATGATTATAGATATAGGTCCAGAGGCTGGTACTCATGGCGGTGAGGTAGTTGCTGCAGGAACTTTAAAAGAAATTTTAAAATCATCTAGCCTCACAGCGCGCTATTTAAATGGTAATCTAGAAATACCATTACCTAAGAAAAGAAGAAAGTTCAAACATTATATAGACATTAAAGGTGCGAGACAAAACAATCTTAAAAATATTGATGTACGTTTCCCTTTAGGTGTACTAACTATGATTACTGGAGTTTCTGGTAGTGGAAAAAGTACACTCGTTAAACAAATTTTATATCCAGCGATTCTCAAAAAACTAGGTGGCTACGGTAAAAAAGCGGGACAATTCACCAGTATAGACGGGAAATTTGAAAACATAAAAACGGTCGAATTTGTTGATCAAAACCCTATCGGACGCAGCTCAAGATCTAATCCTGTAACTTATATAAAAGCATATGATGACATCCGTAACCTATATGCAGATCAAAAAGTTGCTAAAATAAGAAACTATAAACCTAAACACTTCTCTTTCAATGTTGAAGGAGGAAGATGTGAAACCTGTAAAGGTGATGGAGAAGTTACTATTGAGATGCAGTTTATGGCAGACGTGACCTTAACCTGTGAGACTTGTAATGGTAAAAGATTTAAAAAAGACGTTCTAGAGGTTCAGTTTAAAGATAAGAATATCGATGATCTTTTAAATATGACTATTGATGATGCGATCAGCTTTTTTGAAGAAGCTGAAATTTCTAAAATCATCAGAAAATTAAAGCCTTTACAAGATGTAGGATTAGGATATGTCACCTTGGGGCAAAGCTCTTCTACCCTATCTGGTGGCGAGGCACAACGTATTAAACTGGCTAGCTTTTTAGTAAAAGGAACAACAGCAGATAAAACACTTTTTATATTTGATGAACCTACAACAGGTCTGCATTTTCACGATGTAAACAAGCTCCTTGATAGTTTTAATGCACTGATTGAGAAAGGACATTCTGTTATTGTGATAGAACATAATATGGATTTAGTAAAATGTGCCGATTATGTTATTGATTTAGGTCCAGATGGTGGTATGAATGGTGGTTATTTAACGGCAACGGGTACGCCAGAAGAAGTTGCAAAAATTAAAAAGAGCATTACGGCACCGCATATTGCAGAAAAAATCGCTTAACGTTTGAAAGTTTATGTGATGTTATAGATACGATTTCGCGAAAGCGTATCTATAATATTTATATAGTTCTAAACATGATTATTAAATCATATAATCCCATTAACTTTTAGTAAGTTTACTATTCATCATTGCATTAACTATGGCGCGCAGACGTAAACGTAAAGCTACACCCAAATCTAGAAACTCTGTATTTCAACCACCTGGTACTATATCGTATGTAGGACTAGAAAGAGAGGGAAATGTAGCTACTGAAACCATATGTTATGATGAAACTTTTTATCAAAAGTACGAGAACATTCATCTAGTAAGTGATGAAAGTGAACAGGTTAACTGGTTTAATATAGAAGGTGTGCACGATATTGAACTACTAGAACAGTTAGGGAAAGACTTTGACCTACATCATTTACTAGTAGAAGACATTGCAAATACGACTCAACGTCCTAAGACCGAATTTTTTGACAACTGTATCTATCAATGTATTAAAATGATATCTTACGATGCTGAGCAGCATGAACTTAATGAAGAACAAGTATCTATTGTTCTAAAAAATAATGCGGTAATCACCTTTCAAGAAAAAACGGGTGATGTATTTGAAAACATTAGGGAACGCATAGAAACTAGCCGTGGCAGAATAAGGTCCAGCAAAAATGATTATCTCTTTTATGCATTAATTGATAGTATAATTGACCACTATTTTATTGCTGTAGAACAAATAGGTGAATATTTAAATGACCTAGAAGACGAAATTTTTGAAGAACCTGATAAAGAGTCTCTTAATAAGGTACAACGCAATAAACGATTGTTACTAGCCTTAAGACGTGCTATATATCCTTTAAGAGAATCGATTAGTAAATTGCTAAAAGAACAAAGTCATTTAATAGACCCTAAAATTGTGACTTATTTTCATGATGCTTATGATCATTGTATACAAATCACAGAGACAATAGAATCCTATAGAGAAATCAATACTGGACTTAAAGACATGTATTTATCTAGTGTAAGCCATAAGATGAACCAAATCATGCAGGTGTTAACCATCATGTCTTCTATTTTTATACCTCTGACATTTCTAGCTGGTATTTATGGGATGAATTTTGAACATATACCAGAATTAAGTTGGGAAGACGGTTATCAGTATTTCTGGATTATGAGCGGTGGTATCTTTATAGTGCTTCTTACTTTCTTTAAATGGAAAAAATGGCTGTAATTTTTATTATTATACATTATCAGATATCCAACATCTAATATCAAGTTTTAGCAAGATGATGTAATGGATAATAGTTTATTATGTAATTTATCTCACCTACTCAAATTCTTATATATACTGTAAGGTACCGCTCTCGTCATAGACTAACATATTATAAAATGTAAATTCAGTTTTACCATTTATGGCACACAAATTGAATTGTTATAATTGAAAGAGAAAATGTAAGAGTAGTTTCTTTCATAAAGTTTTTGGTTGGTTAGTGAGAATTCTCAAGGTGCATTATGCTCTTGAGAATTCTTCTTTTATAGACTTGTCAGTTTATAAATTAACTATGCATGCATAATAGTTTGGCACGCAATTTGTCATATAATAGATGAAGGTAATTATTAGAGTAATTTACATTCATAAAGTTTTTTGGTTGGTTAGTAGGAAATCCTGAGAAGTCATTGCGACAACTCGGGATTTCCTCATTTATACCTATTTTTATGGCATGAAACAACTACTCCTTTTACTACTTTTAATTTCTAGCGTTGGCTGTAAAGAAGCGCAAGAGACTAGCACCACTGTCTATAACGATAATGTAGAATCGCAATTAACCGCCAATAAGAACATACTATCTACCGACAAAATATTTCCGCAAGATTTTCTAGGTGCTTATAAAGGTAAACTCAACATTACCACTAGTAGAGGTAAGGAATCCATACCTATGGAGTTTCACTTATTAGAAACGACTGACAGTTTGAACTATCAATATAAAATCTTCTATGGTGAAGAGCGATCTGAAAGAGCTTATAATTTAAAAAAGACACATAATCCTAATCTATACCTAGTTGATGAGAATAATGGAATTGTATTAGAAACGGCATATGCAGATCAAACTTTGTTCAGCACCTATGAGGTAATGGGCAACCTATTAAACTGTACAGAAGTATTTCACGATGATTATATGGAATTTATGATTACCATGGCTCGTGTTCAAGATACGTCTATGACAGGTAATGAAGAAAGTGCCATTGTAAAAAACTATCCTCTTTCTGTAATGCAAAAGGCTGTATTGTTTAAAGAGTAGTAAGTTGAATCACATCTTAAAAATTTTTGCAGTTTAAGATTATTTATTAACCTTTCTGATATTCATGAATTAAAAATGTATATCAAAGTAATGTCATTTTAAACAACAAAAAAAGCTCTAGTTTCCTAGAGCTTTTTTTATAATATTTTTTCGCACAAGCGTAAAATTATCTATTTATTCAAATGCAGCAGCTACTGAAGCACTTAACCTTTTATAAATACCACCTTCTAATCGATCACGTATAGCAGAGAATGCATCTAGTGTTTCATTAACATCTTCTAACGTATGCGATGCCGTAGGTATCAGTCTTAATAAGATCAATCCTTTAGGTATTACAGGATACACCACTATGGAACAGAAAACACCAAAGTTTTCCCTTAAATCCTTAACCAGTGCCATAGCCTCTGGAATACTACCTTTAAGATAAACTGGAGTCACACAAGATTGTGTTGTCCCTATGTCAAAACCTCTTTCTTTTAATCCGTTTTGTAGTGCGTTAACATTTACCCATAACTTTTCTTTAAGTTCTGGCATGGTACGTAACATATCTAAACGCTTTAAAGCACCTACAACCAATTGTGATTGTAATGATTTTGCAAACATCTGAGATCTTAAATTATACTTTAAGTAATCAATAATCTCTTTATCTGCTGCTATAAAAGCACCTGTACTCGCTAGAGACTTTGCAAAAGTTGCAAAATAAACATCAATTTCATCTTGTACTCCTTGCTCTTCTCCTGCTCCAGCACCAGTTTTACCTAAGGTACCAAAACCATGTGCATCGTCAACAAATAAACGGAAATTATACTTTTTCTTAAGGGCAACAATTTCTTTTAAGCGACCTTGCTCACCTCGCATACCGAATACACCTTCAGAAATCACAAGAATTCCACCACCAGTTTGTTCTGCAATTTTAGTAGCACGTTGTAAATTCTTTTCTATACTTTCAATATCATTGTGCTTATAGGTAAAACGCTTACCATGGTGTAATCTAACACCATCTATGATACAAGCATGTGCATCCACATCATATACAATAACATCATCTTTAGACACTAATGCATCTACCGTAGACACCATACCTTGGTAACCAAAGTTCAATAAATAAGCTGCTTCTTTTTGTACAAATGCAGCTAGCTCATTTTGTAATTGTTCATGTAAATCTGTATGACCACTCATCATACGAGCACCCATAGGATAAGCACTACCAAATTGAGCACCAGCCTCTGCATCTACTTTACGTACTTCAGGATGATTTGCTAACCCTAGGTAATCGTTCACACTCCAGGTAATTACTTCTCTACCTTTAAACTGCATACGATTTGCAATCGGACCTTCTAGCTTTGGAAACACAAAATAACCTTCGGCCACAGAAGCCCATTTACCCAATGGTCCTTTATCCTTGTATATTTTATCAAATAAATCCTTCATAAGAATATTTTAAACATGCAAAGATACAATTCTAAACGCAAATTGACCATTCATTATGCATGCATAGGAAATAAGTTTATAACAATAAACTGTTGATAAATAGATAGTTAACATGTGTTAGTTTTTACGCTTTCGCGAAGCATAAAAAAAAGCCACTATCTTATTAAAAGACAGTGGCTTATGTTATGTGAAAAAAATATTAAGATTACTTAATGTACTCTATATGCTGCTCTGTAGCCGTCGATTTAGAGTCAAAAAAGCCTTGATCCTGCATCCACTGATCATTATAAATTTTACTCATATAACGTGAGCCATGATCAGGAAAAATGATGACTACTTTAGAGTTCTCATCAAATCGCCCTTCGTCATTGAGAAGTTTTACTGCCTGCATTGCTGCACCACTAGTATACCCAACAAAAAGGCCTTCGGTTTGAGATATTTTACGAGCCATATGTGCTGCATCTTCATCTTTAACTTTTACAAAGTAATCGATGTTGTCAAAATCTGTTGCGGTAGGAATTAAATTTTTACCTAGACCTTCAATACGATATGGATAAATCTCTTCTGAGTCAAATTCTTTAGTTTCGTGGTATTTTTTAAGAACACTACCATAAGCATCAACTCCTAAAATCTCGATATCAGGGTTTTGCTCTTTAAGAAAACGTGCGGTACCAGATATCGTACCACCAGTACCACTACAGGCTACTAGGTGCGTAATCTGTCCGCCAGTTTGTTCCCAAATTTCAGGACCTGTACTTCTATAATGAGCTTCTATATTAAGTTCATTGAAATATTGATTGATGTATATGCTATTTTTAATCTCTTCATGTAGACGCTTAGCGACCTCGTAATAACTGCGAGGATCATCAGCACTAACATGTGCAGGACATACATAAACTTTTGCTCCCATTGATTTGAGCATGTCAATTTTATCTGCACTTGATTTAGAACTTACAGCAAGAATACAATCATATCCTTTAATGCGACTTACCATGGCTATACTAAAACCTGTATTACCAGAGGTAGTTTCAATTATAGTATCGCCTGGTTTTAATATTCCTTTACGTTCTGCTTCTTCAATGATATGAAGAGCTATTCGATCCTTTGAGGAGTGACCTGGATTGAATGCTTCTACTTTTGCAAAAAATTCTCCAGTATAATGAGCTGTTGTAGTTGATAGTTTAATAAGTGGAGTATCACCTATAAGATCTAGCACACTATCGTAAGCTTTTATGTCTTTATTCATAAATAGGGTTTAATTTTTTGAACGTTCAGAACATTCCAAAAACTTGGCAAATTTACATAAAATTTTGCTAGCTTTCTATTTGTTCTAAATCTAGCAAAAATGCATAGTCTATCGCCACCTCTTTTAAAGCATCATATCTTCCAGAAGCACCGCTATGACCGCTAGTCATGTCTGTTTTAAATAACAATAAATTGTTATCTGTTTTAAGTTCTCTTAACCTTGCAACCCATTTTGCAGGTTCCCAATACTGAACTTGTGAATCGTGATAACCGGTTGTGATAAGTACGTTAGGGTAATCATGTTTAGCCACTTGATCATATGGTGAGTAACTCAACATGTATTCATAGCTATCTTTATGGTTGGGATTTCCCCATTCATCATATTCTCCAGTAGTTAATGGAATGGAGTCATCGAGCATCGTTGTGACCACATCTACAAATGGAACAGCGCTTAGAATACCGTTATATAATTGTGGAGCCATATTCATAATGGCACCCATTAATAAACCACCAGCAGAACCACCACTTGCGTATAAATGTGATGGCGATGTGAAGTTGTTATTAATAAGGTGTTCACTACACGCAATAAAATCAGTAAAAGTATTGCGTTTTGCAAACATTTTACCGTCTTCATACCATGGCCTACCTAAATACTCACTTCCACGTATGTGTGCAATAGCATATATAAAACCACGATCTAATAAACTTAATCTAGAGATTGAAAAGTAAGGATCTATTGTCGATCCATAACTACCATAACCATATAATAGTAAAGGGTTACCAGAACTCCTCTTTAGACTTTTTTTATAGACAAGGCTTATTGGAACTTTAACACCATCGGCGGCCGTTGCCCAAACTCGTTCTGATGTGTAATCATCAGGTGTAAACTTAGGGTCTTGTACCTTTTGAATTTTAAGTACTTCTTCTTCCCTACTATCCATGTCAAATTCAATAACAGAAGGTGGCGTGGTTAATGAATTATATTGATATCTTAATTTTACAGTATCAAAATCATAATTACCTCCAGTGAATGCGGTATAAGTTTCATTATCAAAAGGCAGAAAGTAATCTACGGTATCATCCCACGATTTAATACGGATTCTATTGAGACCATTAAAACGATCAGATATTACAAGGTATTTTTTAAAAATTTCAAAATCTTCTAGAAGTACATCTGACTGATGAGGAATTACATCTACCCAATTCTCCATTTCAGGTTTAGTAACCTCAGTCTTCATTATTTTAAAGTTGGTCGCATCATCTTTATTAGTCATTATATAAAAATGATCACCGTAATGTAGTACACTATATTCAATTTGGTCTGTACGAGGTTGTACTACTTTAAATTCACTATCAGGTTGATTTGCTTTTATAAATCTTACTTCATCAGTTAATGTTGATGATGATTTAATCATGATGTATTCTCTAGACTTTGATTTATATACATAACAATTGTAAATCTCATCATCCTCTTGATAGACAATAGTGGCTGTATCTGGATGAGCACCCAATTTATATTTAAAAATCTGATTTGCTCTTAGAGTTTGTTCATCTTTTCTAACAAAAAATAGTGTGTTATTATTTGCATCCCAAACAGCACCACCGGTAGTTAACTCTAATGCCTGAGGCATAACTTTATGAGTTTGCAGGTCTTTAATATAAATGGTGTATTGACGTCTTCCTACAGTATCTACACCATAAGAAACCATTGTATTATCTGGCGATACACTCATACCAGTTAATTGAAAAAACTCATGACCGATTGCCATCTCGTTTACATTAAAAAGCAGCTCTTCTTTATTAGAAAGAGATTCTTTTTTACGATAGTAAAAAGGATAACTTTCTCCTTTTTTCATTTTAGTGTAATACCAGTAACCATTCCAGAAATAAGGAACTGATTCATCATCCTCATTAATGCGACTTTTAATTTCTTCAAATAGATCAACCTTCAACTGTTTAGTATGAGCTGTCATCTTTTCATAATAATCGTTCTCTTGATTAAGATAATTAATTACTTCTGGAGCATCTCGTTGTGTCATCCAGTGGTAATTATCGATTCGTTGATGTCCATGAGCCTCGTGTACGTGAGGTATTTTTTTTGCAATCGGTGCTTGATGCTCTTTCATTCGTGCTTATTAAAAAACGTTGCAATATATAAAACAGACCTCTTATTTAGGTGAGGTTTAACGGATGTTATAATTTTGTTGCAAACAATTAAAACTTATAAATTATGTTTGGAGATATGATGGGTATGATGGGGAAACTTAAAGAAACCCAGCAAAAAGTTGAAGAGACAAAGAAAAGAATGGATACCGTTCTTGTCGATGAAAAATCATCTGATGATTTACTAAATGTAACCGTTACAGCAAGTCGTATCATTAAAAGTATTCATATTGATGATGCGTTATTAGAAGATAAAGAACAGTTAGAAGATTATCTGATTTTAATACTTAATAAAGCTTTAGATAAAGCAGAAGGCATTTATGAAAATGAAGTAGCAGCGGTTGCAAAGGACGGAATGCCTAATATCCCTGGTATGGACATGTTTAAATAATATTAATCACAATATAAACGATGTAACATCGCCGCGGAATTATAAAACATTGTAAAAGCAAAAATCCCGTCTAGTTTACTAGACGGGATTTTTTTATACTTGATAGTCTATCGACTACTAATCAATGATTAGTTGTTGATTAAACGGAATGTAGTACGACGGTTTGCTTTGTGCTCACGCTCAGTACAAGAAACTCCATCAGCACAACGGTTTTTAAGACGGTTTTCACCATAACCATTTGCAACGATACGAGAGTTGTTGATACCTTTAGAGATTAAGTAGTTAGCAACAGACTGTGCACGTCTTTCAGATAAAGCTTGGTTAGAAGTCTTAGAACCTCTAGAATCTGTATGTGAAGCAACTTCTACTTTAGAACCTGGAGTGTTGTTAAGAACAGAAAGTAACTTTGCATCGATCTCAGCTTTATCAGCTGAAGTTAATGTAGAACTTCCAGTTGCCCAGTTGATTTGAAGGTTGTTCTCTTCAACAAGAGCACAATCAACCTCAGACCATACAGTAAGACCACCTTTAGAAACTAACTTCTCACGAGTAATAGTTTGTTGAGTTGAAGGAACTACAGACTCTGTAGTAGCAGCATCAGACTTAAGGATAGTACGAGTGATGTTAGCATATTCTGCAGGGATATCAATTTCTTCAACACGTGCTGGTTGATCAACTACACGTACAGTATAAGTACCTGATTGCTCAGCTACAGGTACTCTGTTAAAGCTAGCGTCATTTGCAAGAGTAGTTACAGAAACTGTAGTATACTCAGCTGGGTAACCTTTATAACACCAGTAACGACAGTCATCTGGGTTAGAAGAAGTACACTCTGCTGGTGGTACAGAACTCATTTCCCATTGTGCATAAGCCGGCTTAATTTCAATAGTTTCAGTTGACTTACCAAAAGAAGCTGGAGAAATAGTAATAGTAGATCCTGCTTGTTTCTTTACATAAGTACGAGTTTCAGTCTTATAAGTTGCAGGTATAACACGTAATTGCTTAGAAGCTTCTTTTACAAGAACTCTTTCAGTTACAGTTTCATAAGTTGCAGGTACAACACTTAACTTCTTATAAGAAGGTGTAGATTGTATTGATACAGTTTCATTTTCATACACATCTGGTGTAGTACAACGAACGTAACATTTTCCTGGCTCTGGATTAGAAGGTAAGTCTTGTGCAAAACCTACAGTCGCAGTAGCTACAGCTACTAAAGAAAGTATTAGTCTTTTCATTTTTGAGGTGTTAATTTGTTTTAATAATTAATTTGAGTTGCAAAGGTCAGTCAATAAGAAGTTTTACTAGAATATTTTCTCTACTAAATGACAACAGTTTGTTAAAATGACCACTATCATCGACCAACTACATAAAAACAGGACTCTACAACTATAAATATATTAAAATTTTCTTAAAACAGCCAACATTTGTTCATGCATTTCTGCAGTGTAATCATAATGGGTAACTAATCTTAATTTTCCATGCCCCATATCACTATAAATAATTTGATGCTTATCAAGGTATTTTGTGAAGGCATCTTCATTATTCACATTAAAAATAACAATGTTGGTTTCTACAGGTTCCACCTTGGTAACAGCACTCATTTCAGATAAAGCAATCGCTAGCTGCTTTGCCCTATTATGATCTTCTTTTAATAGTGGGAAATGATGATCTAATGCATGTAATCCTGCCGCTGCCATAAACCCTACTTGTCTCATTCCACCACCTAGAACCTTACGTACTCTTATGGCATTTTTCATTATTTCATTTTCCCCTATTAAAACAGTTCCCATAGGTGCTCCCATTCCTTTAGATAAGCATACAGATATCGTGTCAAAGATCTCACCATACGACTTAGGATCTTGATTGGTGGCAACCAGTGCATTCCATAAACGTGCACCATCTAGATGTAGTCCCAGTTGATGTTTATCTGTTACTGCTTTTATCTCTCTAAAAGTATCTAGGGAATAACAAGCGCCTCCACCTTTATTTGTAGTGTTTTCTAAACATACTAATGTCGTTAAAGGACTATGATAAAAATCTGGCGGATTAATATGATCCTCTACCTGCTGGGCGGTAATCATACCGCGATGACCATCAACCAATTTACAAGAAACACCGCTATTAAATGAAACACCACCACCTTCATAATTATAAACATGAGCATACTTATCACATATCAATTGCTCACCAGGTTGCGTATGTAGCTTTATAGCTGCCTGATTTGCCATACTACCTGTAGGAAAGTATAAAGCTGTTTCCATACCAAACATTTCTGCAATACGTTGCTCTAGCAGGTTCACTGTTGGATCTTCCTTATAAACGTCATCGCCCACATTAGCATTTATTATAGCCTGCATCATGGCAGCAGTAGGTTTTGTTACTGTATCACTCCTTAAATCTATTTTCATGTCTGTATTAATTACGCTTCCGCGAAAGCGAGATAAAAATAACAACTGCCATACATATCATCCTAGTAAGTTCTCATATATTATAGACCTATTGCTATAGCTGAGAAGACAGATAATAATCCTATTTTTGTAATTAAACATAGTCCATATATGATCACAACAGATCAGCTCAAAACGTTACAAGAACGTGTTATCGCTTTAAAAGATTATCTACAAATAGATGCTAAGGAAATCGAGATTACTAATCTTGAAGAGAAGACTTTTTCTCCTGACTTCTGGAATGACGCAAAGGCCGCAGAACTGATCATGAAAGAATTGCGTAATAAGAAACAATGGACTACAGATTATGACACTGCCACAACTCTAGCCGAAGATGCAGAAGTTCTTTATGAATTCTTTAAAGAAGGTGACGCTACTGAAGAAGAAGTCATGGTTAAATATAATGCCGCGATTGACATCACAGAAAAGTTAGAGTTTAAAAATATGCTTTCTAATGAAGGTGATGACATGAGTGCTGTTTTACAAATAACTGCTGGCGCTGGTGGAACAGAATCCTGCGACTGGGCAGAGATGTTGATGAGAATGTACATGATGTGGGCGCAAAAAAATAATTATAAAGTAAAAGAGCTCAATTTTCAAGCTGGTGATGTTGCAGGTATTAAAACGGTAACCTTAGAAATTGAGGGCGATTATAGTTTTGGGTGGTTAAAAGGAGAAAACGGTGTACATCGATTAGTACGTATATCTCCATTTGATTCTAATGCAAAACGTCACACTTCATTTGCCTCTGTTTACGTTTATCCTCTTGCAGATGATACTATAGAAATAGATATCAATCCAGCAGATATTAAATGGGATTTTGCAAGATCAAGTGGTGCTGGTGGACAAAACGTTAACAAAGTAGAGACTAAAGCAATACTGACGCACCATCCATCTGGTATCGTTATTCATAATTCGGAAACCAGATCTCAATTAGAAAATCGTGAAAAAGCAATGCAAATGTTGAAATCTCAACTTTTTGAAATTGAGCTACAAAAACGTAATGCCGCGAGAGATGAGATAGAATCTGGAAAGATGAAGATAGAATGGGGCTCGCAAATACGTAATTATGTAATGCATCCTTATAAGTTAGTTAAAGATGTGAGAACTGGTCACGAAACCGGTAATGTTGATGCCGTTATGAACGGTGATATCGATGCGTTTCTTAAAGCCTTCTTAATGGAAAGTGGTCAAGAAAAACCGTCCGATGAGTTATAAGCCTAGTCACATGGTAGTTAAGTGTAAATAGTCAATTTAAATTTGTAAAAAAAACCAACATTAAGTTAACTTAACTTTAGTAATGACGGCTTAAACCGTCTGATAGATTTGTAGTCCTAGTAGAAACTAAATTAACTACAATGAAACTACAATACTTATTTCTCGCAATTTTAATCCTTCCTATTCTTGCGATAGCACAAAAACCAGATTCCGATGGTATGATAACCATTTCTGGTACTCTAGTTGATCAGTCTACTAAAAGCCCTCTAGAATTTGCAACCGTATCTTTACTAAGCACTGAACCAGGATCAACTCCTCAAGGTGGAATAACTGACATCGATGGAAAATACAATATTCAAGTAACTCCTGGAACTTATGATGTGAAGTGGGAATACATCACATTTAAGACCTTAATTAAAAAAGCAGAAGTTCTAACTGCCGATAAGGATTATGGTACAATAGAACTTGAAATTGATGTTGCAGAATTAGATGCAGCAATTGTTATTGCAGAGAAAACGACTGTTGATATACGATTAGATAAAAAAATATATAATATAGGTAAAGATTTAACTGTACGCGGTGGTAGCGCCAGTGACGTATTAGACAATGTACCATCAGTATCTGTAGATGTAGAAGGTAATGTAGCCCTAAGAGGAAATGACAATGTAACTATTTTAATCGACGGAAGACCTAGTGCGCTCGTTGGTTTTAATGGAGCCGAAGCTTTAAGACAAATTCCATCTGACGCAATTGAGAAGATAGAGGTAATTACTTCTCCAAGCGCACGTTATGATGCAGAAGGTACAGCAGGTATATTGAATATTATTCTTAGAAAAAATAAGCTTTTAGGCTTTAATGGTTCTATGCAATTAGACACCGGTTATAATCCACAGTTAGGATTATCATTTAATGGTAACTTACGTAGTGAGAAATGGAACTTATTTACAAATACAGGTTTTAGATACAGAGAAACACCAGGTAATAGTACCACAAGCACAGAATATTTATCACCTACAGCTCAAAACAGTTTTGTGAATGAAGAGCGCGTATTTGATCGATTAGGTCGAAACTTTTTTACCAGTTTAGGTGCAGAGTATTTTATTAATGATCAATCTAGTATTGTAGCAAACATTGTTTATCGTTTAGGTAATGACGATGATTTAAACACTAACATTATTGACCGTTTAGACGCAAATGGTAACCTAAATGAAGCTACCTCTCGTACTGAAGCAGAATCAGAAGATGATACGCGAATACAGTATTCATTAGATTACAAAAATGATCTTGATGATAACGGCCAGAAGATTACAGCTAGTATTCAATACTCAACGTCAGTGGAAGATCAAAATGCAAATATCTTAGAGACTGAAACAACCACAAATACGATTAATGATGTGGAGAGAACACTAAGTGAGGAAGATGAGCAAAATGCCACGGCACAATTTGACTATGTATTACCTATAGGAGAAGATACTCAATTTGAGGCTGGTTATAGAGGAAATTACCGCGATATTAGTAACTCCTTTTACTTAGAAGAACAATTAACTTTCCCTACTGGTCCTCTTGTGCCAGATGCTGGTCTTAATAATACCTTTGATTATGAAGAATTAGTAAATGCTGTTTATGGTCAATACGGTAAAGAATATGGTAAATTCTCATTCCTTGCTGGTTTAAGGTTTGAGCAAACCAACGTAACCATAAGACAAGAAACAGTTGATACTGAAGAGAAGAAAGATTATAGCAGCCTCTTCCCTACTCTTAACTTAGGTTATGAAATCCAAGATGGTGAAAATATTACTTTAGGATACAATAGACGTGTAAGAAGACCACGTGGTCGTTTCTTAAACCCTTTCCCTAGTAGATCTAGTGAATCTAATGTGTTTCAAGGTAATGTAGATTTAGATCCTACTTTTACAAACTCTTTAGATTTAGGATATTTAAGAAGATGGAAAAAAGTAACCTTAAGCACTTCTATATATTACAACCGTAGTGATGATAACTGGGAATTCATACAAGAAGATACAGGTGAGATAACAGATAATGGAGACCCTATCATCAGACGTACACCAGTAAACCTATCTACGCAAGAACGTATAGGGTATGAACTAACACTTACCTATAGACCTTTTAAATGGTGGACTATAAATACTGACTTCAATTTATTCCATGCAACTACAGATGGTGATTTTAACGGGACTAATTTTGATAATGAGAATACTTCTTACTTTGCTAGATTAAATCAAAAATTTAGTATTCCTTCTGGTATCGATTTACAAACTAGATTAAATTATCGAGGCGCATCAGAGAACGCACAAAGTACTAATGACGGAATTTTCACTATGAATCTTGCAGCTAGTAAAGATATCATGGGTGATGACGCGACTATATCCTTAAACGTTAGCGATTTATTTAATAGTCGTAAGAGACAAAGCACTACAATAACCGACGATTTTATAACAGATAGCGAGTTTCAATGGAGAGAAAGACAAGTGAACTTAAGTTTTGTATATAGATTTAATCAAAAGAAGAAAAACAGTCGTAGTAATGGTGGTGGTGATGGTGATGATTTTGAATTCGAAGGGTAATCTTAAAATTTTAAGGTATTCTCATAATAATTAACAAAATATAAAACATTCAACAAAGCAACCATTGTAAATTTGAATCAAAATAAATAATTATGAAAAAAACACTTTTGATTCTAGGAATTGCATTTAGCACAGCATTTATGACAAATGCTCAAACAGTATCTGAAAACGCAATAGGTATAAGAGCTGGTGATGGTGATGGTTTTGGTACTGAAATATCTTACCAAAGAGCCTTAAGTGATAACAATAGACTTGAAATCGACCTAGGTTATGAAGATGGAGACAACTTTGACGGATTTAAAGCAACAGGTTTATACCAGTGGATTTGGAATATTGAAGGTGGCTTTAACTGGTATGCAGGTGCTGGTGGTGGTTTAGGAACAGTAAGTCTAGATGACGATTTTCCGGGAAGAGGTAATTTTGACGATGATTCTGAAACATTTCTTTTTGGAGCAGCGCAAGTTGGGATAGAATACAATTTTGATATTCCTTTATTGATATCGCTCGATGTAAGGCCAGAATTTTATTTTGGAGATTTTAGAGATGGTAATGATCTAGACATCGCATTAGGTTTGAGATATCAGTTCTAAGAAATATCTAAATAACAATAACCGATAACGGCTTCTTAAAAAGAAGCCGTTATTTTTTTATCATCACGTTCCACCTTTATAATCTTGAATGGTGTTGTTATACTCATAGTGGCCATGTCACCATCTGCTTTAATGAGCTCAAAGTTAAAATGTAATAAACTCTTCTCATTGCGCACCTCAGTAACTTCGACAGAGAATCCACCTGTTGATTTCTGACCTCCATAAGCAAAGATTAAGGCCTCTTTTTTAAAATTAACGCTAGGTATTTTTAAACCTGGTTTGCGAGTACTATTGATTTGCGCCATCATCTCTTGCATGGCTTCTTCAGATTCTACTATAATAGCCTCTTGATTTTCATGATTACTATTGTTGCCTTCTAGCATGACATCGTAGTAAGAAGTAAGCCCAAATGTTTTTTCTGGTGTATCCATTTTTTTGCCTCCACAGCCTGTAGTTAAAGTTAAACTACTTATTGCTAGAAACAACAGAGAGAACGTTTTTATATAATTTTTCATATTGTGGTATTATTAACTGAATGTCAAATTCTTTTGCTTTCGCGAAAGCGTTGTTTTTAAACTTTAATAGTCTCTCATCTTCTTCTAAAATATGAATAGCCTTTTGTGCCATTTCATCAATATCGCCTACATTGCTCGTAAAACCTGTGACTCCATCTTCGTTAACCTCTGGTAAACCACCAGTGTTTGATGATATAACAGGAGTTTTATTTGCCATTGCTTCTAGAGCCGCTAGCCCAAAACTTTCTTTCTCAGATGGCAGTAAAAATAAATCTGTAAAACATAAAATACGATCTATCTCAGTACTATTTCCTACCCATTTAATTTGCAATTGCAACTTCTTAGATTTGGCATATTCCTCTGCTTCAAAACGTTCTGGTCCATCTCCTACCATAATTAAAATAGCAGGAATTTTTTCTTGAATCTTCTCAAAGATCTTTACCACATCCATGATACGTTTTACAGGTCTCATATTACTTACATGAGTGATAATACGCTCTTCTGGAAAAGCCATCACTGTTCGGTCGCAATCTGTAAACTCTGTTTTATAATTAGACATATCAATGAAGTTAGGTACTACATCAATATGCTTTGTTATGTCAAATAAATCTAAAGTATCTCTTTTAAGACTGTCAGAAACTGACGTGACCACATCACTGTTGTTGATACTAAAGGTTACACTAGGTTTATAGACAGGATGGTTACCTACCAATGTAATATCTGTTCCATGCAAGGTAGTCACCATAGGTAATTTTATACCTAAATCCTTCAACATTTGTTGCGCCATATAACCGGCATATGCATGTGGAATGGCATAATGCACGTGCAATAACTCTATATCATATTCTTGCACGACATTAACGAGTTTACTAGATAAAGCAAGATCGTATGGTTGATAATGGAATAATGGATATTCTTCTACATTAACTTCATGAAAGAAAATATTTTTTGCAAGTAGTTCTAGTCTTACTGGTTGTTTATAAGTCACAAAATGAATCTCATGTCCTCGTTGAGCAAGAGCAGTCCCTAACATGGTTGCCACTACTCCACTACCACCATAGGTAGGATAACATACTATTGCAATTTTCATTTAAATTTATTTTATAATTGGTTACTAAAACTAATCAATTATTGCATCATAAATGATTTGCTGGATATTAGTTCTTATATTTTCAGATAGAAGAAATCTATTCTCTGCACTAGGGAAAATACGATTTGACAAAAACACATATACTATTTCCGAGTCTGGATCTGCCCAAGTATAGGCTCCTGTAAAACCACTATGACCAAAGCTAGTCATACTAACACAACCACAGGTAGGACCAACTTCATCTAATTGTGGTTTATCAAACCCTACACCACGTCTCACTTCTTGATCACAATAATAGCAGGTATTAAATTTAGATATTGTTTCTGGTTTAAAATAAGTAACATCTCCATAGCTACCATTTTGCAAATACATTTGCATCATTTTTGCAACATCATTTGCATTAGAGAATAATCCAGCGTGACCACCTATCCCACCTTGCATTGCTGCGCCTTGGTCATGTACAAAACCATGTATTAACTGACCTCGATATGCCATATCATTTTCAGTAGGCACTATTTCATCTTTAGAAAAACGTTGTAATGGTAAATAACCCATATAATTCATTCCCATTCTTTTATAAAAATGATTAGTAGTTAATTCATGTAAAGTTTTTTTAGACCTATCCTCCATATATTTTTTAAGCAAGTAGTATGGCAGGTCACTATATTTATACTCCTGACGGCTTCTCAGTTCACTATTTGCAATTCTATTGAATATAGTATCCTGTATAATTCTATTTGTAAATAAATTCTGTGCTACCTCTACATTATAAACTGATGACTTTGAACTACTATAATATTGTGACATCGGTCTAGATGTTATACTATCTAAAGTATATCTATAAAAAGGAATCCATGCCTGTAATCTTGCATAATGTGACAGCATAGATTTAATTGTAATGTCCTTTTTATTTGTAGTAGATAGCGCAGGAATTAAAGTACCAATTGAATCTTCTAAATCTATAACACCATTTTCTTCAAGCTCCATGACTAGTGGTAAGGTCCCCATAATTTTAGTTAACGAGGCTATATCATAAACATCTTCATCCTTAACAGCAAGCTCTTTGGAATAAGTATGAAATCCAAAATTTTTCTGATAAACAACTTTACCACGACGGGCAACTAATATCTGCATACCTGGAGCACCTAAACTATTAACGGTATGGTTTGCAATACTATCAATCTTAGAAAGTTTATAAGTATCTAAGCCTACACTGCTAGGCGTATTGCCATAAGCTAGACGACGCAGGTAAGGTGTATCTACACCATCACCTACTTGAAACTGGCTACCTGCGGTCACAGGCAATCTTCCTACCGCTGGTCTAGCTCCAAAGATAATTTGAGCACTAACCTTCTGACTCCATTCACTGTTTTGATAACTCATTAAGATACCCTCAAAATTTTCAATGGTATTGAGCTGTGCAAGCATATAAGGTCTAACAAATGCATCAAAAATAACTTCATGCGTTCTTGCTATTTCATACAACCATGTCAATTGTGTGGATTTCAATTGATAACCTTTCCAAGGGCTTTCATTGCTGCGATGCAAACCAACAATAACTGTATTGTAGGATTCTAGTTTTCTAAGTAACTCATTTAGTTGAGTTGCTTTTACTTGTGTAACTTTTGAGTATTTATTTAATTCCTTAAGAAAAATAGCTCCACTATCATCGCCTAATTCAACATATGCAATTTTTTTAAGTTCTAGATTTTTTAGTGGTAAAATGGAATCTTTATTACGCAAGACAGTTACCGCTTCAGAAATAGCTCTTTCATACACTACGTCATCACTCTCTGTATTTAAATCATTAATAAGATTAAAAGTACTTATAGGACGATATTTGTGTAAACCAGATACATATTTAGCCTTTAAAATCTTTTTAACTGAATGCTCTATGCGCTTATCAGTAATTTCTCCACTATTCCATGATGCAATAATTTTATCAATTGCCTTAGGGACATTTTCAGAAATAAGCAGCACATCATTACCTGCCTTAAAAGCTTGTAAATCTATCTGTCCAGGCTCACTAAAATTAGACGCTCCTTTCATATTTAAAGCATCTGTAAAAATAAGACCTTTAAAACCCATTCTATTTTTTAATAAATCTGTAACTACTTTCTCACTTATACTGGTTGGGTAACCTGGTCTAGGTTCTAAACTAGGTATATTTAAATGCGCAACCATAACGCTGGCCATTCCTTCTTTAAAAAGTTTACGATATGGATACAGCTCTACACTATCGATACGCTCTGCACTGAAATCCACAGTAGGCAATGTTTTATGGCTATCTTGATCTGTATCTCCATGTCCAGGAAAATGCTTAGCACAGGCCAAAGTTCCTGTACTCTGCATACCTTTCATAAATGCTTGTGATTTATCTGTCACGTTATACATATCCTCACCAAAGCTACGATTACCTATAATCGGGTTATCTGGATTTGTATTTATATCAACATCCGGTGCAAAATTGATATGTACTCCTAATCTCTTGCAATGTTGCCCTATACGTCTACCTACATCATAACTAGATCGTGTGCTAGGTGTTGCTCCTAGTGTCATATTCCACGGAAAAGCATATGTACTGTCTAATCGCATACTCAAGCCCCATTCTGCATCCATTGCAATAAGCATTGGTGTTTTAGACTTGGCTTGTAGCTCATTTGTTAAATGAGCTTGTTGAAGAGGTCCACCTTTAGAAAAAATAATTCCTCCTATTTTTTGTTCTTTAACTAATTTTCTAACCGCAGCAACATGGGCTTTTCCTTTATTTGAAAAAAGATCAACCATAAACAATTGACCAACTTTTTCACGTTGATTCAAACTGTTATAAACACTATCAACCCATTTTATTTGGGCAATAGAATCATTGGTAATTAAAGGGTCATGAGAAGAGAATTGAGCTTGTGAGGTATACGCTTTCGCGAAAGCGAATATCAAAATCAAACTTTGTAAAAGTGTCCTATTCATAATGTACAATAGCATTTAAGGAAAAGGTTTCAAGAACCGTTCCTAAAGCAACAAGATAAAGACTTAACGCTTCATCTTAAGTTAATAAAGAGAAAATAATAGCGGACTTTTAAACTAGCTTATCAACTAGAAAAAGCGTGAATGCCAGCTCTCACTTGCAGGAACTTCCCAATGCTCACGGTACTCACCTACATTAGTCACAAGGTTGTTAAAAACGATTGTGTTAGGAGAAACAGACTTTGCTTTGGCCATTTTTTTAAAGTCGCTTAATTCTTTATGCGCCACATATTGACCATTTTTAAAAGTGACATTCATTTTATCCATAAGATCAATCCTAAAAGATTTTTCTATCGATTGTATAAAACGTACACTAGCATCTATAGAACAACCAGTTGCCCCAGCTGTAGTTTGATCTAATCCTATTACAATA
This sequence comes from Nonlabens ulvanivorans, assembly GCF_000732625.1. Taxonomy (GTDB): domain Bacteria; phylum Bacteroidota; class Bacteroidia; order Flavobacteriales; family Flavobacteriaceae; genus Nonlabens; species Nonlabens ulvanivorans. Next base: position 45,334 of record NZ_JPJI01000004.1, on the reverse strand, counting down.
AACCTATTATATGGATACTCTACACCAGCTTTTAAATCCTTACCATGAGCTGTCCATTGCTGTAAAAAGTTATCCATTTGAGGCTTTAATTCATTAAGCTCATCTGTTGTAAATGGTCTATTTGCTTGATAGATCCACACTCTAGCTTCTTCTGGTAAATCTTTAAAATTTGCGTGCATAGTTATTCTTCTATTTTAGTGAGTACTAACATGTTTCTATATTCCTGTATCCTAAGATCATACATGTTTTTTTCTACATAAGTAAAGGTGTACTTCTTCTTTTTTTTCATTGCTATTTCTAACAAGTGATCATTTTCTACATATTCTAACCAGAGGAACTTACGTACTCTTCCGGTCTCATCTTTTATATTAATGGTATAAAATTGTTCATTAGAAAAATCTACAACCTTACCTGTCAAGGTAAAAGTCATTGGAACACTTTCTGAGGTATAACCCATTTCTTCAAAATCTTCATCACCTGCCATGGACAGGAATAATGATATAGATGACGGGCAATTAACTACCATATGCATCCCTAATTGTTCTCCATATGCCTCGAGCACCTCATCACCAGCAGTAAAGTCCAATCCATTTTCTTTATAATACTCTGGATCAGTAGCATATGCTTTAAACATACTCTCTGTGAAGACCTTCAAGGCTTCAACACTGGTTAAGTTATCTATATCACCTTGTTCTTTTAGATGTGAACATATACTGTTAGATAATTTATCTAGCACTTCTTCTTCTAACTTTTGTGCATTAGAAACTAAAGTAACCAAAAATAGTACGAGTGTAATTTTAAATTTCATCAGGTTTTACTTTTTCTTTTTTTTCACCATCCACCGAGTAGCAATGGCCATAAATGTTCCAAAAATTAATGTACTAAAAACGAACTTTACTTCATGAAAAGGTAAATCACTGGCATAATCAAATGCCGCCATGATTCCTGCATAGACTAAACCAGAAAATAAGCCTAGAACTATTCGATTTTTCCATGGAATTTTATCGGGCTCGTTATTGTTCATTTTAAAGATCTTCGGCACTTGCAATCATCTCTGCAATGTCTAAAACCTCCACATTACCTTCTTTCTCTGCCGCTTTGATTCCATCGCTCATCATTGTGTTACAGAAAGGGCAGGCAGCTGCTATAATATCTGCACCTGTATCTAGTGCTTCATCTGTGCGCTCAATATTAATATCTTTATTACCTGGTTCTGGTTCTTTAAACATTTGGGCTCCACCAGCTCCACAACACAAACCGTTGCGCTTACTGCGCTTCATTTCTACTAGTGCTGCGTCTAATTTTTCTATAAGTTCTCTTGGTGCTTCATAAATCTCGTTTGCACGTCCTAAATAACACGGATCGTGATAAGTGATTTTTTTGCCTTTAAATTTCCCGCCAGATATAGTTAATTTACCGTTTGCTATAAGATCTTTTAAGAATGAGGTATGGTGGATAACTTCATAATTACCACCTAATTCAGGATATTCATTTTTAAGTGTATTAAAGCAATGAGGACATGCCGTCACTATTTTTTTAATTTCATAACCATTAAGAACCTCAATGTTCATCATGGCCTGCATTTGAAATAGGAATTCATTTCCAGCTCTTTTTGCTGGATCACCTGTACAGCTTTCTTCTGCTCCTAAAACGGCAAATTCAACACCAGCTTTATTCAATAACTTTACAAACGCTTTTGTAATCTTCTTTGAACGGTCATCAAAACTTCCACTACATCCTACCCAAAATAAAACTTCTGGAGTTTTTCCTTGAGCTATAAACTCTGCTGCTGTAGGTACTTTTATCAATTCACTCATAATTGTTATGTTGAGATATCTTTACTATGCTTTCGCAAAAGCAAAATCATCATCTTTCTATTTTTTAAACACTTCTATTGTTACTTCTTGCTCTACTAGATGCGTAAATTTACCTTTATATCTAGTCGCACGTACCATATGATTATCGATCCAATGATAGTTACCACCTCTAGGTTTACCCATCAATAAACTATGGTATTTAAAACCATGCTTTTTTAACCATACTTCTGTTACCTCTCTATGTTCTTCTGTTCTAGAGGTGAAAAAACAAATCACGTGACCTGCATCAAACCACTCATTAAGCGTTTTTAATGCGTCTGGAAAAGGAGCGCAAGTTGCCATGCGTTCAGGTTCTTCATTAGGCACATCATCAGTAATAGTTCCATCAATATCGATTAAATAATTCTTAACGCCTTCTGGTAATACAGGACTCGCTAAAGAACCATCATCATTTTTTGCTTCTAGGTATTCGTTTTTTTCTTTCATACTATAATTCGTCTGCCCAGTTTAATCGATCCATTTGGTTATATGGCCATGGTGCACCGTTATTTTCAATATTTGTTAAAGCATTATTTAAATCTGTAGGTGCAGCACTATTTTCTAGTACTAGATATCTTCTCATATCCATGATGATACTTAATGGATCAATACCAATAGGACAAGCTTCAACACAAGCATTACATGTTGTACATGCCCATAACTCTTCTGTTGTGATATGATCATTTAATAGCTTTTTCCCATCATCTTTCCATTCACCTTCTTTATTAATAACAGATCCTACTTCCTCTAGTCGATCACGTGTCTTCATCATTATGGCACGTGGACTTAATTTTTTACCAGTAATATTTGCCGGACATTCTGAGGTACAACGACCACATTCTGTACAAGTGTATGCGTTTAATAGCTGGACTTGATCAAGGTCAAAAATATCGCTAGCTCCTAATGAGGCTGGATCTTCATCCATCGCGGCAGGATCTGGCGCAGCAAATGGATCAGCATCTGGATCCATCATCAGTTTCACCTCAGCAGTCACAGCTTCCATATTTGTAAACTTTCCTTTAGGAGTTAATTTTGCAAAATAAACATTAGGGAAAGCAAGCATGATGTGTAAATGCTTAGACCAATATAAATAGTTTAAAAAAATAAGAATCCCAACGATGTGAATCCACCATGCCGCTCTTTCTATAACGATAAGAGTAGTATCAGCCATGTTTTCAAAAAACACTGCTACAAATTGAGAAACTGGAAACGATCCAAATATCTCGCCTGCATGAGCATAACCTTCCACGCCTCTAGTTTGAAGGATAAAATCTGTTGCGTTCATTATTAAAAATAAACTCATTAATACAACTTCAAAATATAGAATGTAGTTGGCATCATTTTTAGGCCATCCTTTTAACTCACCCATAGTGAATCGTTTGATGTTCATTGCATTTCTTCTTATCCAAAAAACGACAACAGTTACTAATACTAATAAAGCTAGTATTTCAAACGTACCGATCAGAAAATCATAAACACCACCTAGGTAAGGTGCAAATATGCGGTGTGTACCAAAAAGTCCATCAATAATAATTTCTAGGACTTCTATATTGATAATCACAAAACCTACATATACAACAACATGTAAGAAACCAGCAATAGGCCTGCGTACCATTTTGGATTGCCCTAAAGCGATACGTGCCATTTGGGCCCATCGTTCTTTTTTGTTATCTGAGCGATCAACTTCTCTACCTAGCTTGATATTGCGTATCATCTTGCGAATGTTACTTGTAAAGTAACCTACACCAGCGATTAATAAAAGGGCAAAAATGATTTGTGGAATGTATTCCATGTATAAAAATTATTTAGTTGGGTCTTCTGGTTCTTCGTATGGTCCTGGTCTCTTTCCAAAGACAGAGAAATGGACATAACGTTTAGGATTAAGCTTCATATCCTGCAACAAGTCTGCTGCTTGTTCTGTTGCTCTTTCCAAATTTGTATAAAGTTTGTCGTCGGTCATTAACTTCCCTAACGAGCCTTCTCCATTACTTACTTTATCAAGTACAGTATTAAATTTCCCTATCGTTTCCTCTAACTGTTTTACTGTACCAGCTATTTCTACTTGTGCAAGAGTATCAGATATTTTAGCAAAATTCTCTGTTGTGACATCTAGGTTCTTAATAGTTCTCCCTAGACTTTCTTTATTATCTGCTAACAATGTATTTGCATTGCGAGATAAAGCCTTAAATTCTACAAGTGTCTTATTAAGCTCTTCTAATGAGGAAGTAATCGCAGCTCTAGCATCAGGATTAAGAGTTTTATTAACCGCAACTAGCACACTATCTGCACTTACTACCATATGTTCAATCTTATCTTTTAAAGGAATAAATTGATCCATAACTTCACCTTGTAAACCTTTATCTAGTTTAGACTTTAAGGTGTCTCCAGATTTTGCGACAATGGCGGTAGATTCAAAATTAGGAACGATAGCCAGAGCTTTCCCTCCTATAAGACTAGTACTGTAAACACTAGCTGTACTTTCAGATGAAAAAGAGAATTCTCCATTCACATGAAATTTTACAATAAGCCTACCACTATCATCTAAAAATTTAATATCGTCTATATTACCTACTCTTAAACCATTAATAGTTACAGGAGCAGACTTAGTAAGTCCTTCAACATTATCGTATACAGCATAATAGACTCTATTATCCTCTAAAAGATTACTACCTTTCAAATACGAGTAACCAAAAATAAACAGCGCTATCGCTACTACGGTAAGAATACCTACTTTAACTTCTTTGGATAATTTCACAGATACGGTGTTTTTGACAAATTTAAATAAAGCTACCTATTTTGTAGCCTATTCTCAACATATTTAGCAATACATTATAAACGTCTGGTCACACCATTCTCTACAACGACTATAAAAGCGCCATCATATCCTGCGTTATTGGCGCGTTTTTTAAGCTCGACTGCAGCTTCAAGATTGCTTAATTTACCAGTATAATATCGATAAATACCGCCTGATTTCTCTCTAGAGATTTCAGGAAGCTTTTTAAAATTATAAGATTTTGCAGCTACTTCATTAGAACTTGCAGCAATTTGAACCATGTAAACGATAGATGCCTTTTCAACGCTTTCCTTAGGAGCAATAATTTGAGACCCGTTACCTTCTTCAATATCAACAGGCTCTACCTCAAAGTTATTGATGTCCCTATTTTTTTGATAATTAAGAATAGCCTTAAAAATAGACTGTGCTACTTTATCTTGTCCCGCATTACTATTTAAGAAATTACGCTCTTCGGTATTTGTTATAAACCCAGTTTCAATTAAAACACTAGGCATGTAGGATAATCGTAACACTGCAAATCCAGCTTGTTTTACACCACGATTTTTTCTTTTTAAAGCTTCTTCAAATTTGGTCTGCACATTTGCAGCCATTTCTATACTGTTATCTAAAAAATCTTCTTGTGTTAAAAGGCTTGCTGCAAATGACGAAGGGTCATTAGGATCAAATCCTGCATACTTCTCTTCATAATTATCTTCTAATAGAATTACAGAGTTCTCTCTTTGAACTACTTCTAGATTATCATCACTGCGATGCAGGCCTAGCACCCATGTTTCGTTTCCTTTGGCACTTTTATTTGCCGCAGCATTACAATGTACAGACACAAAAAGATCGGCTTTTGCCTTATTTGCAATAGATGCACGTTCATGTAATTCTAAAAACTTATCTGTAGTACGTGTATAAACAACTTTAATATCAGGGTTTTTATTTAGTAAAGCGCCTATTTTCTTAACCACTTTGAGAGCGATATCCTTTTCATTTACGCTTCCTACTTTCTTTCCTGGATCATTTCCACCATGACCAGCATCTAGTACTATAGTGAACTTTTTACTACTTACAATGGTAGAATCTAAAGGCGTATTTGCCTGAATTACAACAGGAAAAGTGATTAATGCAATAATTAAAAGTATATACGTTTTCATTATAGTGTTCATAGGTGTTAAGGTGCTTTTGATAACTACGCTTTCGCGAAAGCGTAATTACAATAAAACGCATAAAAATTATACGTAGTTTTGAGGTTTCAAAAACCAGACCATTTCTATTAACGAATATAGTTTACTGAAGATTGCATTATTTGAAGAGGTACATTATTTTATCAATAGTTTTTTTAACAGCGAGCCTGATCTGTCATGCTCAAGAGCTGCCTAATAACAGTACCCCAATTCCTGCTGAAAAACCAGTTGAGAATGAGGATAAAAAACCACAACAACCTGTTGCAGAAACTATAGAAATAGATTTAGACACTTTACAACTTAATAAACCTAAAGATTCTACTAAGCGTAAACCTATCCTAGAGCACAAGCTTATCTCTAGTGCAACAGATTATAAAGAAATTGACCGTATTAACAATACCATCACGCTCTATAATGAGGCAAAAATTATATACGGTGACATTACTCTAGAGGCTGGTAAGATTATTATGAATATGAATACCGGTGATATTTTTGCCTACGGTGTAATTGACACAGCAGGTGTTTATGTTCAAAAACCGATATTTACTCAAGGACAAAATGTCGTTAAACCAGACTCTATTATCTTTAATAAAGACACACGCAAGGCTCTTACTTATAACTCTATTACAGCACAAGGCGAGTTTAATGTTAAAGCCGAAGTAACAAAGCGAGTGAATGACTCTGTTTACTATATGAAAAGAGCCATTTTCACGACTTCTAAGGACCCGAATAATCCTGATTATTACTTTCTTGCCCGTAAAATAAAATTTGTTCCAGGAGAGAAGATCGTTACTGGACTGGTCAATATGTATATAGCAGATGTTCCTACACCTATAGGATTACCCTTTGCATATTTCCCGATGACTACAGATCGTAAAAGTGGTGTAATTATTCCTTCTTTTGGTAACAACAATAATCAAGGATACTTTTTACAAAATGGTGGTTATTATTTTGCCATCAATGATTATGTTGACCTTACTGTATTAGGTGATTATTTTACAAATGGTAGTTGGGGTTCTAGAATCGAGAGTAGCTATAGAAAACGGTATGCATTTAATGGTAGTTTCCGTTTTTTATATGAAAATCAAATTCAAAGTGAACGAGGCTTTTCTGACTTCCAGCAAACCAATCGTTATAACATCAACTGGCAACACAGTCAGGACGCAAAAAGTAATCCTAATAGCCGTTTCAGCGCTAGTGTAAACCTAGGAAGTAGTCAATTTTTTAGACAATCATTTAATCAAGTTAATCAAAGTGCCACACTGGTAAACAACTTGAGTTCCTCTATTTCATATTCAAAAACTTTTCCTGGTGAACCTCAAGTAAATGTTACCACCACAGTTTCTCATAACCAGAACACCAATACAGATGTAGTCAACCTGACCTTACCAACTTTACAGGCTAGTGTGTCTAGAGTTTTCCCATTTGCACCTAAGGAAGGTGCAAAAAAAGGGTTAATCCATAACATTAACCTTCAATACAATTTGAGAGGAGAAAATCGTATTGCTACTACTGATGATGATTTTTTAACCAGTAAAATGTTTGATGGTGCCATAAGTGGTTTACGTCACACGATTCCTATTTCTACAAATTTTAAAATAGCAAATTACTTCTCTGTTGGTTTAAATGCGAGTTATGATGAATCATGGGTTTTTGAAACCTATAGACAGTTTCTCGAAGACAACGGATCTGGAGGATTTAATACAGTACGTGATACGGTAAGCGGTTTTGACGCATATCGTACTTATAACTATGGTGCTAGTATAGGAACTACAGTTTATGGTAACTGGAAATCGACTGATAAAGAGTCTAAGATACAGGCCATAAGACACGTGATGAGACCTAGTGTAACCTATAGTGCAAATCCTAGTTTTGAACAGTATTATGATCGATTATTGGATGAGCAAGGGCTAGACGTGTCTGAAGAAGAACGTTTCTATAGTCGTTTTGAAGGTACGCTTTATAATGCGCCTGGTAGGGTATATTCTAGTAGTTTAGGTATAGGTCTTCAAAATACACTTGAGGCAAAGGTAAGAGACAGAGATTCTACTAAAACCGAACTCAAAAAGATATCTTTAATCAAATCATTTAACGTTAACACATCCTACAATCTCGCAGGAGATTCTTTAAACTGGAGTCCTTTACAATTGAGAGGTGTTATCCCTATTTATAAAAATATTGATTTAAATCTGGATGCAAATTTAGATCCATATGCATTAGATAATACAAATCAACGCATCGATCGATTCAACATCAATAATGGTGGTAGTTTATTCCGTTTAACGCGTGCCGGTGCTCGATTTAATTTTAGATTGAGTAATACAGACTTTGAAAAACAGACCGATAAAAAGGATGACAAACCAGACGATCCTTTACAAAATAGAAATTTACAAAATGGTGGACGTGAAGATGATCTCTTTGGAGCATCCATAGACTATGCCGACGGTACTACCTATGATCAACGAGAACCTGAAAAAGAAAACGTTGATATAGACAAAACTAGATATCGTTTCAAAATACCATGGAATTTGAACTTTGCTTACACGATGACCTATAATAATGCGCAAAGACAAAATGAAATCAACAATCAGTCTTTAATGGTATCTGGTGATATAGAACTATCTCCACGATGGAGTGTCGGTGGTAATACAGGATATGATTTTGCAAATAAAGGTGTATCCTTTACCACATTGCGTTTTAACCGAGACCTAGAAAGCTGGAGATTAAGTTTTAACTGGACTCCTATAGGACCGCAAAACAGCTGGTTCTTCTTTATCGGTATTAAATCTGGTGCATTAAGTGACATTAAGTGGGATCAACGTAAGCAACCAGATCCGCAGTTCTAGAACGCGCCTCTACTCCTATTTTTAACTATATTTATCTAATGAAAAAAATCATATACACAGACCTTGCTCCTAGTCCTATAGGACCTTATAATCAAGCTGTACTCGTAGACACACCACATCAAAAAACTTTATATACTAGTGGACAGATCGCTATCGATCCAGCAACTGGAGAATTAAAAATAGATGACCTTAAAGAAGAAACTCATCTAGTGATGAAACACCTAGAAAGTTTATTAAAACAAGTTGATATGACCTTTGAAAATGTGATAAAGACATCCATTTTTTTGAGTGATATGAGCAATTTTGCGATAGTTAATGAAGTATACGGCAGTTATTTTAATGAAGCTACTGCACCTGCCAGAGAAACGGTAGAAGTAGCTAATCTACCTAAGTATGTAAACGTTGAAATTTCAGTAATCGCAATGACTTTTTAATTATGTCTCTAGAAGCATCAGAACTTATATTAAACGATGATGGAAGCATCTATCATCTCAACTTACAGCCGCATCAACTAGCACACACCATTATAACGGTAGGTGATCCTGATCGTGTAGGTGAAGTTTCAAAACACTTTGACACCATTGAGCACCGTGTAGGGAAACGCGAGTTTCACACGCATACAGGTACTTTAAAAGGTAAACGTATTAGTGTCGTATCCACTGGTATTGGTACTGATAACATAGATATTGTGTTTAATGAACTAGACGCGTTAGTTAATATTGATTTTGAAACACGCACCATTAAATCGCAATTGACACAATTAGATATTATTCGAGTTGGAACTTCTGGAGCTGTACAATCTGATATTCCAGTGGATTCTTTCCTATTATCACAGCGAGGAATTGGTTTTGATACTTTATTTCACTGGTATGACAATGATGGTGGTGATTCCGCTTTCGCGAAAGCGGTGGCAGAACAATTATACCTATCAGAACTAGCAGCAAGACCTTATACTGTGAATTGCGATCTACAACTTGCTGAAATTTTTAAAAGCGATGAAGTATTAATAGGAAATACGATTACTAACGTAGGATTTTATGGTCCGCAAAGTAGACAGTTGCGATTGAAGCCTGCTCATCTTCATTTAAATTCGAGTATTGAATCATTTAACTATGATGGAGAAAAATTAACAAATCTCGAGATGGAAACTGCGGGAATCTATGCTATGTCCAGTCTGTTAGGACATCGTGCCGTATCTTTAAATGCTATTCTAGCCAATAGAGCGACTGGAGAATTTTCTAAAAACCCTAAGTCGATTGTAGAAAAATTGATAACATTTACCTTACAACAAATCGTTGATAATTAACAAGGCTTTTACGCAAATCCTTTAACAGAGTTTGTATTTTTCAAATGTGAAAAAACAAACTAAATATCCCATAAGACATAGAGACCTTAACTGGTTAAGCTTTAACGACCGTGTACTTCAAGAAGCAAATGATTCTTCAAATCCACTATACGAGCGATTAAAATTTATCAGTATATTTTCTTCAAATCTTGATGAGTTTTTTAGAGTGCGTGTTTCTCAGTTGCGCCAGATTAAAAAGGTAAAAAAGAAACTGCGAAAGAAGCTTGCCCTAAGACCCAATAAAATTCTCAAAGAGATATTATTAAAAGTAAATGAGCAGCAAGAAGAATTGGGCGCTATCTTTTATGAGTCTATTGTACCAGAATTAAAGGAAAATGGTATTCAATTGCTATCTTATGAAGAGCTCATAGAGAATTATAATGAAGAAGCACAGAGTTATTTTAAAGAACACATAGAAGAGTTAATAGAACCAATAACGATTAAAGCTACTACCGATTCAGGCGTGTTTCTTGAAAATAGCGAGCTGTATTTTCTAGTCACTTTTATGTCAGAACATCACTATGGCATCGTAAATATACCGTCAGATAAGTTAAAAAGATTTATCCCATTAAAGGTAAAAGACGGCACGCATGTGATTGCTTTTATAGATGATATTGTAAAGTCTCAGTTACAAACATTGTTTCAAAAACAAGATGTTTTAAGAGCTTATGCAATCAAATTATCACGCGATGCAGAGTTGTATCTAGAACAAGAGGTGGATGTAGATCAAACGCTAGCAGATCAAATTTATGAGTCGTTAAGTCAGCGATTAAATGGTCAACCTACTAGATTACTATATGACAGTACTCTTCCTAAAGAAGTTCGTAAAAACTTAAGGAAAAGTCTTGGTTTAGGAAAAATAGACATGGTTGCCGGTGGTAATTATCACAACTTTGATGATTTCATTAAATTTCCGGATTTAACAAATAACAAATCCTTGAAAGCTAAAAAACTGGATCCTATTAAGCATAGGTCTTTACATGGAACTAAGGATTATTTTAAAGTTATTAAAGAAAAAGATCAACTAGTACATTTTCCATATATGTCCTTTGACTATGTGCAAAATTTAATCAACCAGGCTGCAACAGATCAAGATGTTTTAGAAATTAAGATATCCTTATATCGTGTTGCAGATCATTCTGCCTTAACAGATGCTCTACTTCTGGCATTAGAAAATGGTAAAAAACTAACTGTTTTTATTGAAGCTAAAGCTAGATTTGACGAAGAGAACAATATTAAATGGGGACGCATCTTTGAAGAAAAAGGTGCTCAAGTCATTTATAGTTATCCTAAAATCAAGGTACATAGTAAGGTGTTACTAATCCTGCGAGAAGAGAAAGGTAAAGTACAACGATATGCATATATAGGTACTGGTAATTTTAATGCACAGACTTCAAAGTTTTACTGTGATCACGGACTATTTACAGCTCACAATAAAATTACCAAAGAGTTACATAGAGTTTTTAAAGTGCTACAAGGAGATATGATTATTCCTAGAGCAAAAAATCTATTGATATCACCTTTTACCACTCGCTCTACCTTTGAAGAACTTATAAGAAATGAAATAGATGCTGCCATTGCAGGAAAACCGTGTGGTATCACCGCAAAAATGAATCAGCTCGAGGATGAGAAGATGATCAAACTACTCTATAAAGCAAGTCAATCTGGTGTACCTATTAGGTTAATTGTTAGAGGATTTTCCAGACTTATCCCAGGTCTAGATAAAATAAGCGAACACATATACATGACCAGTATTGTAGACCAATTTTTAGAACATGGTCGTATTTATAAATTTCATAATAATGGAGCTCCTCTTATTTATACAGGTAGTGCGGACTGGATGACGCGCAACCTAGATAGAAGAATTGAAGTTCTGACACCTATTTATGATGAAGATATCTTTAATGAACTAGACGATATTTTAAACATTCAATTATCAGACAACGTAAAAGCGCGTGTTCATACTATAAATGAGGATAATACAATGGTTCATAATCAAGAAAAAGAGATTAGATCACAATTTGAAATATACTCTTATCTTTTAAAAAAACATCATTAGATAGGATTGACAAGCTGATGGTTATCGGATCGTAAAATTATAGGTGGTCGTTAAAACTCTTCTCACGTTGGATGAGTTTTCTGATAATTCCTTTGTTACGATAATCACCGACTGTGATCCTTCATACGACATCGCTGGTTTAAACGTATAAAAATATAGGTCTGTTCCTGTACTATTATCAAGTGTTATTTCACTCGTATTATAAATATTTGCTTGTCGTGTAATTTCATATATCTCATGGTAAGCAGCTCCATTAAGTAAGGTTTTAAACTCCTCATCTATATTTAATGTGACATTAGCTTCTCCACTTAAGGTTTCAAAATTATCGTCTGGTGTGCATGAAATAGTGATAAAACATATGGTCAATAGTATAAATATTGATTTCATAAGATTAATTTTTCAAAGTATTTATAAGTAATTACCTTCAACAAACATACCATACTTACCGAAACACGAACAGAACAAGGCACCTATTTATTCACATTATGTGATTATTTATTACAAGTACCAACAAATTATTAAGTAAACATTAGGATGAAGTAATCTATCTTTGTTAGACTTTTACTCATTATGACTACAATAAAGATAGGCGGCGTACCAGAGCATTTTAATCTACCATGGCATTTTGCTATAGAAGATGGAGCCTTTGAAAAAGAAGGAATTGATTTACAGTGGCAAGATGTTCCAGAAGGTACTGGACGCATGAGTAAATTACTGCGCACTCAAGAACTGGATGTGGCGTGTATTCTTACAGACGGAATCGTTAAAGATATTATTGCAGGAAACCCAACTCGTATTTTACAAGTGTATGTAGCATCTCCTCTATTATGGGGCGTTCATGCGCCAGGAACTATTGAAGCAGAAAAGACACAACAACTAGAAGACGGTAAGTTTGCAATTAGTAGATATGGTAGTGGTTCTCATTTGATGAGCTATTTATTGGCCAAAAGACATGGTTGGGATATTGAAGACCTAAGCTTTGAATTAGTAAACACATTAGATGGTGCTGTTGATGCTCTCTCTCAAAACAAAGCACAACTTTTCTTATGGGAACGTTACATGACACAACCTATAGTCGATCAAGGTATATTTAAAAGGTTAGAGACCATCGCTACACCATGGCCTAGTTTTGTTATTGCTGCAACGCAAGATTGTATTTCAGAAAAAGAAGAAGTCCTAGGAAAAATGCTAGCAATCATAAATCGTTATACAGCAGATTTTAAGCAAATACCTTCCATAGACCGGACTATAGCATCGCATTATGATTTACAGGTTGGTGATGTACAACAATGGTTGTTACGCACAGAATTTAGTGATGACCAATTATGGAACTCTACAGTCGATAAAATTAATGAGGAATTTAGTGCTGTAGGTATTATCGATAGAAAAGTCGCTTTAGATGAGCTGATCTATGATATTCCCAAAACGGATGAAGAAGAATAATTAAATGACTTCATTTACCATTGGATAGTCTCTTTACCCATCTTTAGAAGTATCTCATTCACCTGAGAAAAATGTTTATTCCCAAACCAGTATCCACGATTTGCACTTAATGGTGATGGATGACCGCTAGTAAGGATGTGATGTTTTTTCTTATCGATAAGCTTTGCTTTTCCTTTTGCAAATCCACCCCAAAGAAGAAATATAACATCTTCTCTTTCTTGAGAAATAGTTTTAATAACGGCATCTGTAAAACGTTCCCAACCTTTTTTTGCATGAGATCCAGCATCAGATTTTCGTACTGTAAGAACTGCGTTTAATAATAGTACACCTTGCTTTGCCCATCGTTCTAGATTTCCGCTTTCAGGAATAGGTAAGGAAAGATCAGATTCTATCACTTTAAATATATTCTTTAGTGATGGAGGATGTGCGATTCCATCAGCAACTGAAAAACACAAACCGTTTGCCTGTCCGTCACCATGATAAGGATCCTGACCTATGATGACCACTTTAACTTGATCTAAAGGTGCCGCATCAAAAGACGCAAAGATTTTACTAGCTGGTGGATAAACGATTTGATTTGAATACTCTGCTTTTACAAACTCAGATAATTCTTTAAAGTAATCACTATTAAATTCATCTTGTAGTACTTTTTGCCAGCTGCTTTCTATTGATACTTCCATAGTTTCAAATTTAAAAAAATAGCTGTTGTAATAAAGGCATACAAAACAATTTGTAAATCGCAGATCAAAATAGATCCTTAAGTTATAATTATAAAACTTACTTATAATTAATTCTAAAACCTGCGACTACTACACTGTGCTAGTGTATTTTTGTATAACAATTATGAGTAAAATTTCCAATAAAACCATTCAAGATTTAGAATTCAACGTAGTGTTGGATCAGGCATCTTCTTTTTGCACCACAACAGATGGTAAGAAAAACATGCTTTTACTTGAGCCACTTACCTATCGCAATGCGGTTAAAGACTCTTTACAACATACAAATGAGTATTTACAATCGTATGCTAGTGAGTACCGCATACCTAATCATGGGTTTGACCCTATAGAGAAGGAATTGCAATTACTAGGTATAGAAAATTCGACATTAGAAAAAGACAGTATTCGTAAACTAGCAGTACTGCCACGTACTGTAAATGAACATCTTACCTTCTTTAAAAAGCAGCAGCTTTTATTTCCTAAACTATTTTCTAGACTGGAGAAGATAGAAAAGAATGAATATGTCCCACAAGCAGTAGACGCTGTTCTAGATCGTTTTGGTGAGGTTAAAGATGACGCATCACCTGATCTTAAAAACTTAAGAAGAGAAATGAATAGTGTTAAAGGCCAGCTCAATGGTAGCTTTGGCGCAGCACTCAGTCATTACTCTCAAATGGATTATCTCGATGAAATCCGTGAAACGGTGATTGAAAACCGTCGCGTTTTAGCCGTTAAAGCCATGTACCGCCGTAAAGTAAAAGGTAAGGTAATGGGAAGTTCTAAAACGGGAAGCATTTCTTATATCGAACCAGAACGTGTGTTAACGCTTTCGCGAAAGCTTGCTGAACTAGAAATTGAAGAGGCAGAAGAAATCCACCGTATTCTTAAAGCTCTAACAGAGACATTACGTCCGTTTCTAGAAGAATTTAAGATTTATAGAGATTATTTAACTCACACAGACATTATCGCGGCAAAGTCTCGATATGCACAATCCATCAATGCTCTTTTACCTATTATGGTAGAACATCGAGAACTAGAATTAGTTGATGCTTATCACCCGTTATTGCTAGTATCTAATAGAGCGCGAAATGAAAAAACCTATCCACAAACCATAGGTCTTAAAGCAGACAATCGCATCATTGTGATATCAGGACCTAATGCTGGTGGAAAATCCATTACTCTTAAAACAATAGGTTTATTACAATTGATGATACAAGCTGGATTTTTAATTCCAGTTCATGAGAAAAGTAGAATGAGCATATTTAAGCATGTTCTTACTGATATAGGTGATAATCAAAGTATCGATAATCACTTGAGTACTTATAGCTATCGTTTGAAAAATATGCGAGGTTTTCTTAAAAAGGCCGATGATAAAACGCTGTTTCTTATTGACGAATTTGGTACAGGATCAGATCCAGAACTAGGTGGCGCACTGGCAGAAAGTATGCTAGAAGAACTCTATAGCCGTAAAAGTTTTGGTATCATCACCACACATTATACGAACTTAAAGATGCTGGCAAATGAATTGCCAGAGATGACTAATGCAAATATGCTTTTTGATGCGCAATCACTAGAGCCTATTTATAAATTACAACTAGGGGAAGCTGGTAGTTCATTTACATTTGAAGTAGCGCAAAAGAATGGTATACCCTACTCGCTTATCAATAAAGCAAAAAAGAAAGTAGAGCGCGGTAAAATAAGATTTGATAAATCTATCGCTGCATTACAAAAAGAGCGCTCTAATTTGCGTAAAAACAATGAGGCTCTTAGAGAACGTGAGATTAAAGCCACTCAAAAAGTTAATAAGTTAGACGATACTCAAGATCGTGTGCAGCAAAAATTACTGGACTTCCAAGAAATGTATGATAGCTATCAACGCTATATACAGTTAGGGAAGAAATTTGACGGACTGGCTAAGGATTTTTCAAATAACAAAAAGAAAAAATTATTAGTTGATGAGCTTATGAAGATGGTCATCACTGAAAACGTAAAACGCCAGCCAGCACCTAAAAAAACTGAGGCAAAAAAGCACAAGCAAGAACAAGGTAAAAAGAAGCAACTAGAAAATGAGGTTATCCAAAAGGTTGCAAAAATTAGGGAACAGAAAAAGAAAAACCCAAAGCCTGTTGTTGCTCCTAAACCTAAGGTAACACTTAAAAAGAATGATCGCGTACGCTTACTGGACTCAAAATCTGTAGGAACAATAGATCAGATTGAAAAAGGAAAGGCTACAGTTAATTATGGCATGTTTACTACCATTGTTTCTGTAGAACAATTAGAAAAGGTATAATGAAGAATAAGCAAAATGATGTGATTCTCTTTGATGGTGTTTGCAACTTATGCAATGGCGCCGTAACTTTTATTATTAAAAGAGACCGTAAAAATCATTTCAGGTTTGCTGCTTTAGAAAGCGATATAGGTGTCCTATATTTAAAAAAACATAATATCGATCCTGAAGAGGTCGATAGTATAGTTTTAATACGTGGTGAACGTGCTTATGTTAAAGCAAGTGCTGCCTTGCACATTGCTCAGAAATTGAGTGGATTGTGGCCTCTACTTTATATTTTAATCATAATTCCAAAGTTTATCTCTAATGCTATCTATGATTATATAGCCAGAAATAGATATAAATGGTTTGGAAAGCAAGAGAGCTGTATGATCCCTACGGAAGAGTTACGTGATAAATTCCTACATAAGTAGAATGAATCATTTGTTTATCAAAGGTCTAGGTTTCTTATATTTAGCGTTAAATTTAATTTAGTGAAGAACTTTTTTACAGGCACATTAGCCTTTATAGTCTACGCAGGCTTATGCTTAGCTGTTTTCGGCTATTTTTTTATAGGTCGACTATCTGTTGATGATACGAACTTAGTAGACCATAATATTATTGAAGAAGAACCGATTATCGATGAATTAATCGCAATTGAAATCGATTCCACTCCTTCAACCAATACTACCCTAGATCAACAATTAGATTCAATAGCTGCTGCAAAAGCCATGACTAATTCTATTTTGACCAGTGAAGATTCTCTTATCCCAATAGAAAACAATATTATAGATACAGATACGGTACAGCATGATTTGAATGATGAATCAAACATGGCTTTAAACAATAAAGAAACAACAGTTTATGAAGCCAATACTTTTATAATCACCGATCAACATGGAAATCAATTAACTAATTGTACCACCTTTACCACTATTTATAAAAACAACCCTAAAGTCAAAATACCATATCCTTGTAGAGCATATGGTAATGAATTGAAGGAAATTATCAATACTAATCCTAAAGCTCAAATTATAATCAATGGTTATGCCTCATCTACAGAAGATGCAGATATGGGAATGAGAAGAGCACAATATGTAAAGAGACTATTAACTAACATAGGTGTGAACGACAATCAAATTACACTTAAAAGTGCCATAAAAGATATCCCATTTAAATCAGGTATTGCACAAGGTGGAATAGATATTCAAGTACTAAACATAAATGAGAATTCTTCAATCAGTAATTCTACAAAATCTACTATAGTAACGGCAGCAAAACCATCTGTTACCGCAGGATCAGGACCATATGCTTATCAGAGATTTACTAAAGGATATCAAGGTGATTTCTTTTATGGCAATAGAGCTTTTACAGCCTATATAAAAGATATAGAGAACTATTTAAGTGAAAATCCTAGTAAAAAAGTTTATGTATATGCATATACGGATACTGTAGGTAATGCAACAGACAACTTTAACATAGGAAAGGATAATGTTAACACAGCAAGACGTCTAATGATACAAAATGGAATTACGTCTAATCGTATTGTTTCTATATCAAAAGGAGAAGAATCTTCTGGTGCCACTGGCAATAATCGCAGTATAGTAGTTATCGTAAAATAGAGATATGGAGTCATTTTTAAATTCCCAATGGGGTATATACTTAGTTCTCTTTTTGATGTTACTAGGTGCGTTTTTAATTGGATATCTTTTTGGTAATCAAAAGGATGAAAAACAAGTTGTTAATGATAAAGTTAAACAGGTTGTTGCACAAGTGCGAGAAGTAGAACGCAAGTTAGACCGTGTAGAAAAACGTGTCGAAATATCAGATTTAAGTGAACCTGGTCAAGTGCGTGCTATGAAGACTAGAGATCGAACTGGTAAATTGTCTGATGATGCTAAAACTGAGATTGTTGAAAGTGTTCTAGACCTAGAATTCATAGGTAAAGGCAATCCTTCACGTTCCGATGATTTCCAAAAGATTGTTGGAATCGGTCCTTTCGTAGAAGAAAAACTTAAAAGTATAGGGATAAACAGTTATGAACAACTCTCAAAACTACGCGATCAGGATACCGAAGCAATAACCACACTTATTGAGTTTTTTCCAGGACGTATACATAGAGATGATTGGAAAGGTCAAGCTGCTGCACTATTAAAGCTTAAAAATAAAGAGAAATAATTCTCAAACTTTAAAAGTCATAAAATAGAAAAGCGCAAATCTGACGATTTGCGCTTTTTTTATTTTACTTGCTTATTTACTTATTGATTTCCCAGTATAATAGGTAAACCACCGCTCTCGCTACCACCTATTACGATAACTTTTGAATTAGGAGATTGAGAAAGCATCAGTGTTGCCTCTATACCTTTTTCAGTTAAAATCTTATCTGTAAGTGAGGCACTTAAAATACGGTTTGCAACCGCTTTACCTTCGGCATCAATTTTTTGACGTTCTGCTTCCTTAGTTGCCTTAGTTAATCGGAATTCATATTCTAATGATTCCTGCTCTTGCTTTAACTTACGCTCGATAGCTTCTTTAATTTTAATAGGCAAAGTAACATCCTTTACTAAAACTCTATTCACAATGACATATTGAGTTTTAAGCTCTTTTTGCACTTCTTCAAGAATCTCTTGTTGGATGACATCTCTTTTACTAGAATATAATTGCTCTGGTGTATAACGACCGACAACACTACGCGCTGCTGCACTAATAGCTGGAGCAAGAATTTCAGACTCATATTGAGTACCTTTTTCTTGATGTAAAAATGGTAATTTATCATATTCAGGCTGAAACCATACAGTAGCATCTACTTTTACTTCCAGTCCATTTACTGATAGAACCTGCATTTTATCAGACACTGATTGCTGTCTAGTTGGATATATAATCATATCATTCCACGGCGCGATGATGTGAAAACCTTCTCCATATGTATTTTCAAGATCTACACCATTTCCTAAAGTCTTAAATAAAACACCTGCTTGTCCTGCTCCTATTACCACAGAACTTTTAAGAATAACAATGATTAATAAAACAACTGCTATGATGGCAACTAATCCTGCCTTGGGTAATTTTTCCATTATAATCTAAATTTAGTTTTGAAGTGTTAAAATACAACACAACAAATGAATTGATGGCAATGTCTAGTTAAAAAGCTGTATAACTAAAATCTAGAATTGTAGGTGTTTAATACCTTTTTATATAAGACCACTGTATTTTCTTAAGAACCATTCTAGACCTAATAACAAAAGAATGAAACCTAGTAAATACTGCCAATCTACTAAACTAGCATAGCTCGTACTAGAACGTTCCACAGGTTTTAAAAGAGGATTATTTAATAATTGAGTAATAACATCTTCTATCTGACCTTGATAATAAACTCCATCAATGCCCACTAATTTTTTCATACCTTGATCATGTGCGCTGATAAATTGTTTTTCTACGTCAAATTCTAAAATACTTAACGCACCGCTTTGACTCAATTGATCATTTTCTACCTTAACGGTGAATTTATAATCACCAGCTTCTAATCCACTTAAATCCACTGTATAGCTATTCCCATCTAAAATAAAAGGTCTTACCGTACGATTGTTAGATTTTTTATGAATTAATGTTATATTGAGTATACCATTATCTTCAAACTCATAATTCTTATCTAAGTATTGAGCATTAATAATGATTTTTTGGTTTTGATAATAAAAAGTCTTGTAATCAAGTTCTAATCGATTACGCCTTTTATTTGAAGCAAGGTATTGTATCTGACTACCTACTAACTCATCCCAATTTTTAAAATCTTTTTCGTCCAGATAGCTTTGTGCTCGCCATCTCCAGAATCCTTCAGCAAGAAACACTGCGTGTCTTGTCTCATTTTCTTCATAAGTAAACCACAACGGCTGTTGTGTCTCTACATCACCTATAGATTTGTAAATTAAAACATCAGGTGCTGTATTCATCTTTACTGCTCCAAAGGGAACTTGTACCGGCGGATAATCGTCATAACTGTAGTCTTCTAAATTAAAAGTTGTGTACGATGTATTTAAAATGGGTTGTACCTCATCGACTTCTTCATCCACTTCAATACTATAAGCGGTCATCTGACTATTTAAAAATTCATAATCCGTACTAGGTCCTGTAATAGTCCATGTATTTTTATTAAGCTGTTTGGCTTGGTTATACGCTTTCGCGAAAGCGTTATCAGGACTATAAAAAATGACCATGTTATAGTCATTTAAATCTGGATTATCGTCTGTATTTTGAATACTAACGTCACGCTGCTGGTTTGAAGCTATCGCTTTTTTGAGGGCTGCAATATCTGGATGTAAGACGTTACTTAAAATCAATACTTTAGTCTGTTGATCAATTACTTCTACAGCAAAATTGCGATTATTATTGCTTATGTTTTTCTCTAACGTTAGTGGTGTGAGCGATGCCTTTAAAGATTGGGTACCTACTTTTTTACTCGTTAGATTAAGGTTAACAATCTGAGAAGGGTTGTCTTTAGAGAAACGTATTTGTTCTTGATGCAAAGTCATATTTCCACTCGTTATTTTAAACTGAGTAGTGATAGCATCTGATCCACTATAAGTTGTGAAAATTTCTACAGGAAATTCATTATTTAAATAAGAGTACCGATTAACATTGAGCTGAGTGATCTTAAGATCAGGATAATTTGTAGTATCCCCATAAATCACAGGGAAAACAGCAGATTTTGCATCAATAGAAGCATAGCTATAACTATTACCACTAGTTTGATTACCGTCGGTAAGGATTATAATGGCTTTATTACGATCCTTGAATAATTTTTGTGGCTGTTCAATAGCGTTAAAGATATTAGTTTCAACACCAGCGAATTTTAAACTATCTAATGGTTTAATAACATCAGAAAATAGAAATTCTTGAACTTCAAAATTTTCCTTTATAGATGGATGATTGATTAAAGAATTGTAATCTGCTTTTAATTCTTCATCAGCTTTTAATTGGACTATAGAACTAGAATTATCAAGTTCTAATAATAATAATGGTTTAATAGTTTGATAAGTTGTTTTATCAAACTTAAGGTCTAAAAAAAGAATTAAAATAGTAAAAACCGTGAGAAACCTTAATAAGGCAAACCACGGTTTTCTTTTATTATTTTTTTTATTAGAAAATATATAACCATACTGGAATAAGGCTACAAGGGCTGCAACAATAGCCGCAAGAATAATCCAAAATATTGTCATATAATCAATCTATTTACTAGGTAAGCATACCACCATCCACGTTAAGAGTCTGACCAGTCACATAAGTTGAAAGATCACTACCTAAAAATACACACGCATTTGCAACATCTACTGGAGAGCCACCACGTTTTAATGGAATAGCATCTCTCCATCCTTGAACGACATCTTCATTTAATTTACCAGTCATTTCTGTCTCAATAAATCCTGGAGCAATAGAGTTACATCTAATATTTCTAGATCCTAGTTCTAACGCTACAGATTTTGAGAAACCTATAATTCCTGCTTTACTAGCGGCATAGTTAGTCTGTCCAGCATTACCTTTTACTCCTACGACACTACTCATGTTTATAATACTACCTGAGCGCTTTTTCAACATCGTACGTTGAACAGCTTTAGTCATATTAAACACAGACTTTAGATTCACTTCTATTACCTGATCAAAGTCTTCTTCACTAATACGCATTAAAAGATTATCCTTTGTAATACCTGCATTATTGATTAATATATCAACAGTCCCAAAATCTTCAACAACCTGTACAACTAGGTCTTGTGATTCTTGAAAACTAGCAGCATTACTTTTATAAGCTTTGGCTTTAACGCCTAGTGCGATGAGTTCTTTTTCTAATTCTAAGGCAGGTGCTTCAGAGCTGCTGTATGTAAATGCAACATTTGCTCCGTGCTGTGCATAGACTTGTGCAATTCCTTTACCTATACCTCTACTAGCTCCTGTAATAAGAGCCGTTTTACCTTCAAGTAATTTCATAGTTGGTTCAATTAAAAAAGTCTAGACTTCTCTTCATAAAAGAAAAGTCTAGACCATATGATTTAAAAATTAGCCTATTACTTCAGCTACTTTTTTACCTATTTCTGCTGGAGAATCTACAACGTGAATTCCACATTCTCTCATGATCGCTTTTTTAGCTTGTGCAGTATCTTCAGATCCACCTACAATAGCACCTGCGTGCCCCATAGTACGACCAGCTGGAGCAGTTTCTCCTGCTATAAAGCCTATGACCGGTTTCTTGTTACCAGTTGCTTTAATCCATTGTGCTGCATCAGCCTCTAATTGGCCACCTATCTCTCCTATCATAACGATAGCTTCAGTTTCTGGATCGTTCATAAATAATTCTACAGCTTCTTTTGTTGTAGTTCCTATGATAGGATCTCCACCTATTCCGATAGCTGTTGATATTCCATAACCTTGTTTTACAACTTGGTCAGATGCTTCATAAGTAAGTGTTCCTGATTTTGAAACAATACCTACTTTTCCTTTTTTAAATACAAAACCTGGCATGATACCTACTTTTGCTTCTCCTGGAGTGATAACACCTGGACAGTTAGGACCTACTAATCGACAGTTTTTATCTTTAATATAGTCTGCAGCCTTTACCATATCAGCTACTGGAATCCCTTCAGTAATTGTGATAATTACTTCAATTCCTGCGTCTGCAGCTTCCATAATTGCATCTGCAGCAAATGCTGGTGGCACAAAAATGATAGTTACGTTTGCTCCAACTTTCTCAACCGCTTCAGAAACAGTGTTGAAAACAGGCTTATCTAAGTGAGTCTGTCCACCTTTACCTGGTGTTACTCCACCTACTACGTTTGTACCATATTCAATCATCTGGCCAGCGTGGAATGTTCCTTCACTACCAGTGAAACCTTGTACTATAATATTAGAATCTTTGTTTACTAAAACGCTCATTTATATATATTTAAGTTGAGTTTTATTTTTTTTTACTTTTCGCTTGGGTGACTCGTTTGATGAATCTCTATGATTTTATTTTCTGAGACTTTAAAGATAGAAATAAAATACCCTATAGGAATTTCTTCTCGAGGATTTTCTACGGTTTTTACAAACACAGTAAATCGTGCTGCTACTTCATCCTTTTCACTGATCATGTGCGTGATTTCTGTTCTCATACTTTCATATGACGACGCAGTTGACTCAGTCAGTCTATAATATTCATTATAATTGTATTCTCTATAACCAGAACTAGCATGCCAGTGTGTTCTAAAATCTGGATGTATGAAATCTTTAAATAGATCAGGATTGATAAACATATCTGATTCTAAGAATGATCTTATAATTTTTTTAGCTGCTGCTGACATTTATTTATTTTTGATAAAGTTAGGTAACATTCTTATAGCTGCCAGCTCTCTAAACTTTTCTTTAGCATTTGAGGCTGGTGAACCGAATAATACATCACCTGGTTTAACATCTTTTGAGACACCACTTTGTGCCATTATTTCACATCCCTTTCCTAGTCTTATATCACTACGTATCCCTACTTGACCCCAAATCTTCACCTCATCTTCAATGATTACACAGCCTGAAATACCAGTTTGACTAGCGATAAGAACATGTTGACCAATTACTGTGTCATGTCCTATATGGACTTGATTATCTAATTTACTACCGCTACCTATCGTTGTATCACCACTCACACCACGATCAATCGTACATAAACTACCAATCTCTACATCGTTATCAATGACAACGCGTCCATTACTTAGTAATTTATCATAACCTTCTGGTCTACGTTTGTAGTAGAAAGCGTCTGCCCCTAACACAGTTCCCGAATGAATAGTGACATTATCACCAACGATACATCGATCATTAATTGAAACATTACTGTGTATGACACAATTTGTTCCGATGACAACATCATTACCTAAAAAGACATTAGGTTGTATTATGGATCCTTCACCTACTATAGGCGCTTTGGTATTCGCTTCCGCGAAAGCGTGAAACGGAGCAAAGTGTTGTGTTAGTTTATTAAAGTCTCTGAAAGGATCATCTGATATTAAAAGAGCTTTACCAGAAGGTGCTTCTACTTTTTTATTAATTAAAACAATAGTCGCATCACTTTGCAAGGCCTTATCATAATATTTGGGATGATCCACAAACACAATATCTCCTGGTGTCACTACATGAATCTCATTCATA
This sequence comes from Nonlabens ulvanivorans, assembly GCF_000732625.1. Lineage (GTDB taxonomy): Bacteria > Bacteroidota > Bacteroidia > Flavobacteriales > Flavobacteriaceae > Nonlabens > Nonlabens ulvanivorans. The sequence continues at coordinate 20,677 of NZ_JPJI01000004.1, read as the reverse complement.
CCAGTAACCGGAAATTGATCATCACCTACATACTCACAATCTATGAGTGCAGCGATATCCTTTAAACGATGTGTTTGTGAGAACTTCATGTATTACTTCATGCGCTCGTGATAAGCACCTTTATCTGTATCAATACGTATTTTATCTCCTTCATTGATGAAAAGAGGTACATTAACCTCTGCACCTGTTTCTACTGTTGCTGGCTTAGTAGCGTTTGTAGCTGTATTACCTTTAAGGCCAGGTTCTGTTGCTGTAACTTCTAAAACTACATATTGTGGCATATCTACAGAAAGTGGAGAATCATCTTCAGTATTAATTTGAATTTTTACTACTTCACCTTCTTTTAATAGACCTGGAGCATCTAATACTGATTCTTGTAATTGAATTTGCTCATAAGTATCGGTATTCATGAAATGATAACCTTCAGGATCTTGATATAAAAATTGAAATGATTGAGTTTCTACTCTAATATCTTCAATTTTATGTCCTGCAGAAAAAGTATTATCAATCACTTTACCATTAGTAACACTTTTTAATTTTGTTCTTACAAATGCTGGTCCTTTACCTGGTTTAACGTGTAAAAATTCAACTATTTTATAAATATCGTGATTGTATCTAATACACAATCCTTTTCTAATGTCGCTTGTACTTGCCATATCTTATTAATTACTAGCTACGTATCCTCTCATGATACCTCGCTTTGAGTTTTTTATAAATTCTATTATTTCATCTCTTTCATTAGTCGCACTCATTTCTGCTTCTATTATTTGAACAGCTTGAGATACGTTATAATTTTTTTGATAAAGAATGCGGTAAATATCTTGAATTTCTCTGATTTTCTCTAATTCAAAACCTCTTCTTCTTAAACCTACAGAATTGATACCTACATAACTTAATGGTTCACGTCCTGCTTTTACAAATGGTGGCACATCTTTTCTTACCAATGATCCACCGGTTACAAACGCATGACTACCTATCTGACAAAACTGTTGAACAGCAGCCATACCAGCTAGTACAACGTGATCTCCTACGGTTATGTGTCCTGCAAGAGTACTGTTGTTTGAAAAAATACAGTTATCTCCAACTACGCAATCATGTGCGATATGACAGTAAGCCATAATCCAGCAATTCTTACCTATTACGGTTTTCATTCGATCAGACGTTCCTCGATTGATAGTTACACATTCTCTAATCGTTGTGTTATCACCTATTACTGTGGTGGTGTCTTCATCCTCAAACTTTTTATCTTGTGGAATGGCGCTTATTACCGCTCCTGGAAAAATACTTACGTTCTTACCGATGCGAGCACCTTCCATGATAGTAACATTTGATCCTATCCATGTCCCTTCACCTATAATGACGTCATTGTGAATTGTTGTAAAGGGTTCTATAACTACATTCTTGGCTATTTTTGCTCCTGGATGTACGTATGCTAATGGTTGATTCATTATTTTACTTTTGAGATTTGTGCCATTAACTCAGCCTCGGCACATAGTACACCGTTTGCATAAGCATAAGCTTGCATGTGACATATACCTCTTCTAATAGGAGTTATTAAATCACATTTAAATATAAGCGTGTCTCCTGGAGAAACTTTACGCTTGAACTTTACATTATCCATCTTCATGAAGAATGTTAAATAATTTTCTGGATCTGGTACCGTACTTAAGACTAGTATACCACCAGTTTGCGCCATTGCTTCTACGATAAGAACACCAGGCATCACAGGAGCACCTGGAAAGTGACCATTGAAGAACTGCTCATTCATCGTCACATTTTTTAATCCTATGACATGACTATCTGATAGTTCAAAAATCTTATCAATTAAAAGAAATGGTGGCCTGTGCGGTAAAACTTCCATAATTTTCACCACATCCATTAAAGGCTCTTTATTAAAATCTACTTTAGGCACATTATTACGAGCTTCTAACTTGATAAGTTTAGATAGTTTTTTTGCAAATTGAGTATTTACATAATGCCCAGGCTTATTTGCAATAACTTTACCTCTGATTCTAGTGCCGACTAAGGCTAGATCACCAATTACATCTAGTAATTTGTGACGTGCAGCTTCATTAGGATAGTGTAATGTTAGATTATCTAGAATCCCATTAGGCTTTACAGAGACATTATCTTTATTAAAAGCCTTCTTAAGGTTTTCCATCGTTTTAGTAGACAACTCTTTATCTACATAAACTATAGCGTTATTTAAATCTCCACCTTTTATTAACCCATGTTCTAATAACATTTCAATTTCATGTAAGAAACTAAAAGTTCTAGAATCTGATATTTCCGATTTAAAGTCAGATAATTTTTCTAAGGTAGCATTTTGAGTTCCTAAAACCTTAGTTCCAAAATCTACCATCGTTGTTACTTGGTAAGAGTCTGAAGGCATAAGAATAATTTCACTACCAGTCTCTTCATCACGATAAGATATAACGTCTTTAACGACATATTCTTTACGGTTTGCATCTAAATCATCAATACCTGCTTTCTCTAAAGCCTCGATAAAGAATTTTGATGACCCATCCATGATAGGTGGTTCACTATTATCTATTTCAATAAGACAATTATCTATTTCTAAACCTACTAGGGCTGCTAGGACATGCTCACAAGTATTAATGTGAACACCATTTTTATCTAACGTGGTACCGCGTTTGGTATCTGTTACATAGTTAGCATCTGCTTCAATTACTGGTTGACCTTCTAAATCAACACGCTGAAATTTATAGCCATGATTTGCTGGTGCCGGTTTAAAGACTAAAGTAACATTGTTTCCTGTGTGCAATCCTACACCTGTTAAGGAAATATCTTTAGATATAGTCGTTTGTTTAAAATCTGTAGTTGTCATCTATGAATTCTTTTTCTCAAGATCAGCAATCCTGCTGTCTAGCTTTTTTAAATTTTTAAAATATACATAAGATCGGCTCCAATCACCATAATCAAATGCTGGAGAACCTTGTATCACCATATCATTTTTAATGTTTTTACCTACACCACTTTGTGCTTGTATTCCAACATTATCACCTATAGTTATATGTCCTGCGATACCTACTTGACCACCTATACGACAGTTTCTGCCTACTTTTGATGAACCAGCAACACCTGTCTGAGCAGCAATAACGGTGTTTTCACCTATTTCTACATTATGCCCGATTTGTATCTGATTATCAAGTTTAGCTCCTTTTTTAATAATGGTAGCACCCAAGGTTGCTCTATCTATAGTGGTTAACGCTCCTATATCAACATTGTCTTCTATAATAACGATACCTGTTTGAGGGATTTTATTATACGTCCCATCCGGATTAGGTGAAAAACCAAACCCATCTGCTCCTACAACAGCTCCCGCATGAATAGTTACATTATTACCTATTATCGTGTCCGACATAATTTTTGCGCCAGCATGTATGACACAGTTATCTCCTATGGTAACATTATCTGAAATATGAACTTGTGAAAATATTTTCACGTTATCACCTAGTTTGACATTTTGAGAAACATATGCAAATGCGGCTAGGTAAAAACCGTCGCCTTTAACCACTGATTCATGTATAAAACTAGGTTGTTCTATGCCACTTTTATTAAGCTTGATCATTTGATAGTATTCAAGCAATTTAGTAAAAGCACTATAAGAGTCTTCTACTTGAATTAACGTTGTAGATACACTTTGATCTGGAACAAAATCAGCGTTTACGATGACTGCGCTTGCCTTTGTGGTATATATAAATGGAGTATACTTAGTATTTGATAAAAAGCTGATACTACCAGCCTCACCTTCTTCTATTTTAGAGAGCTTAGAAACTTGTGTTTCAGAGTCACCTACAATAGTTCCTTCTAGTATATCTGCAATTTGTTGTACGGTAAATTTCATTATCGCAAAAATAGTAATTTTAGTTAATCCTGAATCTTAGGATAGCAGTAGTAATATTTAGTCACTTGTTTAGTGAGTGCTTTAAAGCTTGCTTCCTCGCCAGCCTTTATGAGCTCTACTAATTTCCCATTTTTGAAAAGGATTTTTATAGGTTTTGCTTTCGCGTAAGCGAGATTATGAACAGCACCTGAGAAAACAAAATATCTTGCCTCGTGGTCAGAAAGGTCATATACGGTCTTTAAAGTTTTGATTTTCTTATCAAGTTTTGAAGCGGTAACAGGCTGTTTTGTAAACTTGATTTTGAGCAATTGTCGGTTAAGAATCATTTGACATAATTCTTTAAGCACAAAATCGTTGTGTTGAGAACCAAATTTCAAGGTGCTTATCAAATCGGTATCATCTAATCTTGAGAATCTGCTTAAAGTATCGAGATCAAAATCGCTTAAAGAGACCTCATTTTTAAGAAAAAAGAATAAATCTGCTGGGATTTCCATTGTTTCACCAGATTTAATCAACTCTTTAATACGTACAAAAACGGATTGTAATAAATGCTCTGCTCCTATTCCTGTTTTATGAAGGTAGACCTGCCAGTACATCAATCTACGACTGCTTAAAAAATGCTCGACAGAATATATCCCTTTTTGTTCAACAACTAATTCATCTTCTTTTACATTAAGCATCGCAATTAAACGCTGACTATTAATATTACCTTCTGCGACACCTGTGTAAAAACTATCTCTCTTTAAATAGTCTAATCGATCCATGTCAAGCTGGCTAGATATAAGCTGCATCATAAAGGGACGATGATATTCTCCCTTAAATATTTTAATGGCTAGCGTTAAACTACCGTTAAACTCTTTATTAAGAGCCTCCATAAAAAGGATAGAAATATCTTCGTGACTAACATTATTTACAAAGCTGTGTTCCATAGCATGTGAGAATGGACCATGTCCAATATCATGTAATAATATTGCCTTATAAAGAGCATCTTCTTCTTCTATAGATATTTCAACATCTTTAGAACGAAGTACTTGGACAGCTTTTTGCATTAAGTGCAAGCAACCTAATGCATGATGAAATCGAGTGTGATGTGCACCTGGATAAACCAGGTAGCTCAATCCCATTTGAGTGATGCGACGCAACCTTTGAAAAAAAGGATGTTCTATTATTGTAAATAAGTCCTCATTAGGAATGGTAATAAAACCATAAATGGGATCGTTTAATATTTTAAGTTTGTTCTGTTGATTCAAAAGGAACAGCGATTTAATTACAAAGATACTGATATGACAGACATAAAAATCCTTTGGGTAGATGATGAAGTGGATTTATTAAAGCCACACATTATATTTTTAGAAAATAAAGGGTACAGTATCGATACTCGAGTAAGTGGTACAGAAGCTTTAGAAGCCATTGAAGAAGTCAATTATGATATCGTATTACTAGATGAAAATATGCCTGGCCTTACGGGTCTTGAAACATTACATGAAATTAAAGAAAAACAGGCTCAACTACCTGTAATCATGATTACTAAGAGTGAAGAAGAGTATATTATGGAAGAAGCGATAGGTTCTAAAATCGCTGATTACTTAATTAAACCTGTAAACCCTAATCAGATTTTACTTTCTTTAAAAAAGAATCTAGATCACTCGAGATTAGTATCTAATAAAACTACTTCTGACTATCAAAGAGAATTTAGAAAAATCTCTATGGACCTATCGATGATTAATTCATATGAAGAATGGGTTCAATTATATCAAAAGTTGATTTATTGGGAATTAGAGCTAGAAGATATTGATGATAGCGGAATGCTTGAAATTTTAACGACTCAAAAAAATGAAGCTAATAATCAGTTTTGCAAATTTATAGATCGCAACTATCCTGAGTGGTTTGACGAGGACGACGAGGCACCTATTATGTCTCATAATTTGTTTAAGAAAAGAATTGCACCACATTTAAAGAAAGACAAACCTGTTCTATTAGTGGTTGTAGACAATTTACGTTATGATCAATTTAAAGTGTTTGAAAACATTATAAATGGTCATTATAAAAAAGAAACCGAAGAAACGTACTGCTCTATACTACCTACAGCAACACAGTATGCTAGAAATGCATTGTTCTCTGGTCTGATGCCAGAAGATATGGCCAAAAGGCATCCTGACTTATGGTTAAATGACACAGATGAAGGAGGAAAAAATATGCATGAAGATGCTTTTCTTACTGCACAACTTAAAAGATTGGGCTTAGGATTAACACATCAATATCATAAAATAACAAGTGAACAACAAGGAAGAAAACTTGCAGAAAATTTTAAATCTCAAAAGGATAATGATTTAACTGTTGTCGTTTACAATTTTGTGGATATGCTTTCTCATTCCAAAACTGAAATGAAGGTCATCAAAGATCTAGCGAGTAATGATAAATCTTATCGTTCATTAACGTTGAGCTGGTTTAAAAACTCTCCTTTATTAGAGATTATTCAACGAGCACAAGATTTAGGTTTCAAATTAATATTAACCACTGATCACGGAACCATTAACGTGACCAACCCAAGTAAAGTTGTAGGCGATAGAGATACTAGCCTTAATTTAAGATACAAAACAGGTCGTAGTTTAAGTTATGAGGATAAAGATGTTTTAGCGGCCAAAGACCCAAGCACTATAAAACTACCTAAAATCAATATGAGCAGTAGCTTCATATTTGCAAAAGGTGATTTATTTTTTGCTTATCCTAATAATTACAACCATTATGTAAGCTATTACAGAAACACCTATCAACATGGTGGTGTTTCTCTAGAAGAAATGCTCATACCATTTGCCGTTTTTAATCCGAGATAGATGAATATTACATATCATATAGACGATATTGAACAAGTAGCGCGTCAAATATTAGCACATACCACAGAGAAGGTGATTTTATTCAATGCACCTATGGGTGCTGGTAAAACAACGCTTATAAATGCGATGTGTAAACAATTGGGAATAAATGAAGTAACCTCTTCTCCTACTTTTTCTATAGTTAACGAGTATAAATCCGATAAAGTAACCGTTTATCACTTTGATCTTTATAGATTACAAGATAAAGAAGAGCTTTTAAACATCGGAATAGAAGAATATCTTGATTCTGAAGCCTATTTATTTGTAGAATGGCCAGAACTGTTAACGCCTTATTTAGAGAGCTTTACAACAATAACGATTGAGAATTTAAGCGTGAATCAAAGAAAAGTAATACTTCCATAATTGCTAAATAAATGTAATTTTAACAGTTGTTAAAAACATTGTTAATCATTTTAACATAACTGACGTTTTGCCCGATTATCGAATTCCTTAATCTTTTTCTTTATTTTTTTATTGGTTTACAGGAATAAACACTATACATTAGTATCACTTATTTACTTAAACCAAATTATTATGAACAACAAGTCCCTCAAAGCAATGGCTTTGTTAGCGATATTCAGTGTATCGATAGCAGGAGCTGCAGTACAATTTGCGCCACAAGCGCCAACATCGAAGAAAATTGAGAAAAAAACACTAGCTAAGAAATTAGCAGTTGCAAAAGCAAACGGACTATTAGGTTAATCCATTGTTTTTATTATCTTTAAAAATCTTCGTGAAAACGAAGATTTTTTTTGTTACATAATAGATTAAATAAATAAATGCCAAATAATAGTTCAAGTTCACTGATATACGGTACCGTAGTTGCTGTCATCCTAGCTGTTATACCTTATTTATTTTATAGTTACGAGGCTGTTCCTGAAAGCTTATGGGAAATAGAAGCTTTGAAAGCTGTTAATGAAAGTTTTGGTGGAGATCCTTATGTAACTACTTGGTTAATAATGATAAAACTACTTCCAGCTCTTCTATTCTTTTTATGGTTTTTAACCTGCAAACATTGGTGGTATCATGTTATCATTATACCTTTTTCTATGTATTTTTTCCAATTAATATCGGTGTTCTTACCAAACTTAGAATATATAGACCATCATGAAATCTATTTTATTATTCCAGTAGTTATCGGGTCGCTTTCTGCTAGTTATCTAGCTCGTATTAAAGTATTTGATAAAATTCATGGAATAGACATCTCTGAAATTGAAGATGGTATTAAAAAACCTAGTGATCGATTCTTCAGTTAAATTGACTAATTTTAGGGATTATACTAGTTCTTATGAGTCAACAATTATCTCCATTTACTAAAGATCAACTCTTACCACAAGAGGAACGCCTAGAGATACAACGCTCTAAGCAAGAATTACTTTTAGGGATTCCTAAAGAAACACAACATCAAGAAAAACGTATTGTTTTAACTCCAGATGCTGTGGCTGCACTTACAGCACATGGCCATCGTATCTTAATGGAGAAAGGAGCTGGAAACGGATCTAACTTTACAGACTCTCAATATAATGAGGCTGGAGCAGAACTTACTTCCGACCGCAGTAAAGTATTCTCTTGTCCTACTATATTAAAAGTTGCTCCACCATCATTAGAAGAGATAGAGCTTATTAAACCACAAAGCGTTTTAATATCTGCACTACAGATAAAAACAAGGAACAAAATTTATTTTGAAAAATTAGCTGCAAAAAAAGTAACCGCACTTGCTTTTGAATTTATTCAAGATGACAGTGGTAATTATCCTGCAGTCAGCGCATTAAGCGAAATTTCAGGAATTGCTTCCATTCTTATTGCAAGTGAATTATTAAGCAGTGGCGCAAATCGTACCGGACAATTGTTTGGTAACATCACTGGCGTTCCACCTGTCGATGTTGTCATTATGGGTGCTGGAGTTGTAGGTGAATTTGCGGCTCGTACGGCCTTAGGATTAGGTGCAAATGTGAAAGTCTTTGACAACTCTATTACAAAATTGCGCAACCTTCAAGATAAGGTAAGTCAGCAGTTATATACCTCTACCCTACAACCCAAATATCTACTTAAAGCCTTGAGAAGATGTGATGTTGTGGTAGGTGCTTTATCTGGAAGCAATAGAGCTCCTGTAGTAGTGACTAAGACGATGGTAGAAAATATGAAGCAAGGATCTGTAATTATGGACATAAGTATCGATATGGGTGGTTGTTTTGAAACGAGTGAAGTCACCACACATGATAAACCTACTTTTGAAAAATATGGAGTTACTCACTATTGTGTTCCTAACATACCGTCGCGTTACTCAAAAACCGCATCTATTTCTTTAAGTAACATTTTTACGCCTTATTTATTAAACATTGCTGAAGATGGCGGAATTGAACATGCCATAAGAATGGATAAAGGTCTTAAATGTGGTATCTATATGTATCATGGTATCATCACAAACAAATCTGTAGGTTCATGGTATAACTTACCTTATAGCGACGTAAATTTGCTCATCTTTTAAAGAGCAGCAATGAAATTTATTCAACGATTGAGTTTTTACCTAGGTGGCGTTTCCATAGGTTTAATATTTTTAGTTTTCTTTCTTACTGGTAAAAGAACACAATGTACCTGGTTTCCAGAATCTAGAGTACTTGCAGACATCGGTAAGAAATCCATTAGACTTTCTCCAGAATTAAGAGAAAATCTAGCTCAAAATGATATCGATACCTTAAGTATTCAACTGATCTTAAAGTATGGAGATGTCAATTTTTCAAAATCAGATCGAGACGCAACACCATGTAAATTTTACCACATTTCTGGTCGTGAAGAATTAGCTAATACTACTTTATGGGTAAAGAATTGTGAACGCTATGCAACGGTAGAAAAAATTATTTATAACGATAACGATTAAAGACCACGCCTTTTCATTTCTTGCCTGATCAATATCAATTCACGTCCAGTTTGTCCAGCGACAGAGGTGTTTTCTTGAGCTCTACGTATTAAATAAGGCATCACATCTCTTATAGGACCAAAGGGCAAAATCTTAAACGTATTATAATTCATTTGCGCTAGGTTAAAAGTAAGATTATCACTCATACCATATAGCTGTCCAAACCATACATCTTTATTATTTGCAGCAATACCTTTCTTTGTAAGAATTTCCATTGCTTGCAATGTACTAGACTCATTATGCGTTCCTATACATAACTTAATGACGTCTAGATGATCTAGAATAAAATACATGGCGCTATTAAACATCTCATCCGTCGCCATTTTATTAGCACAGATAGGTGACTCATAATTCATCTCTTCAGCACGAGCGCGCTCTTTTTCCATATATGCACCGCGCACAATCTTTACTCCTACTATAAAGTTATTTTCTATAGCGTCATTATAAAGCTCTTTAATGTAATCCAGTCTGTCATGCCTATAACATTGCAATGTGTTATAAATAATGGCTTTTTCTTTATTGAATTGTAACATCATGTCACGTATCAATTCATCTGCCGCATCCTGCATCCAGCTTTCTTCACCATCAAAAAGTAAAGCGATATCATTATCATATGCCGTTTGAGATAGTAGCAATACTCTATCTTTAATACGTTGCCATTCTGCTTGTTCTGCAGCAGTCAGTTCTTTTTTCTCGGTAACTTTTTGCCAGATATAAAATCTACCGATACCAGTAGGTTTCACTACTTCAAATGGTAAGGCATCAGAATGAGCAGCATGTTTAATAAGTTTCAATTTCTTATCCACCACAGCATTAAAATCTGCCTCATCTTCTTTTCCTTCTACAGAGTAGTCTAGGATACTACTCACACCTTTTAAGTACATATTATCCACTACAGACTTGCACTCTTCTTCTGTGGTACCACCGCAAAAATGTTCAAAAACGGTGTGTTTAATCAACCCTTTAACTGGCAGTCTCCACTGCAACGATTTCATCATCACAGCAGACCCAAAATTGATCAATGACGGGTAACCCATCATCTTAAATAGAAAATGAGCTTTGCGTAGCTCTCGATTACTCTTTAATGAAAAAGCAATCTCTGTGTTGTTAAAAGGATTTTCCATATTCATGTCGCAAATATAGTAGCAAAGGAGTTAAATAATAGCTACATAGATTGTACTTTTAACGCTTCCGCGAAAGCTTACAAAACATGAACCCTATTACTATTAAAGACTTTACCATTTACTTTGAAAACCAAGGCTTTGAGGCCATCAACAAATGGATTAAAGAAAATAAACCATCTACTATTTTTATTCTTGTAGACGATAAGACGATGGAAAACTGCTATCCTTACTTAATGCCACAGATTGAAACAACGGCAATTATAGAAGTGATAGAAATCGATCATGGCGAGGAATTCAAAAACATCGATACCTGTGCTGGTGTATGGAGTGCACTAGTTGAATTGGGATGTGACCGCAACAGCTTGATGATTAATCTAGGTGGTGGCGTGATTACTGATCTAGGTGGTTTTATAGCTTCTACTATTAAGAGAGGTATTCCGTTTATACACATTCCTACTAGTTTATTAGGTATGGTAGATGCTGCTATAGGTGGTAAAAATGGTGTAGACCTAGGCCATCTTAAAAATCAAATAGGTGTGATCAATCCACCTATCATGACCATAATAGATCCTGCATTTTTAAAAACATTACCACAGCAACATTTAGTTAATGGTAGTATTGAAATGTTTAAACATGGTTTAATTAGTGATCGTGTGTACTGGAAAGACATGCTTAAGGTGACTGACTATTTAAATGAAACCTTTAATTCCCTAATCTATCAAAGTGCGATTATTAAAAGTGATATTGTTACCATGGACCCATTTGAGAAAGGAGCACGCAAGGCTCTTAACTATGGACATACAGCAGGTCACGCTATAGAATCTTTTTTAATGGATCATGAGGAACGTGAAGCTGTTCTACATGGTGAAGCTATCGCAGCAGGTATCGTTGTTGAATCTTTTTTAAGTGTTCAATATGCTAGTTTATCGATGGATGCTTATCAAGAGATTAAAGACTGGTACACTTCTTTAAATTTCACATTTTCATTTACTGATGATGAAGTGATGGAGATGATTGACCTTATGAAATACGATAAAAAGAATAGTAACGGCGAGATTAAATTTGTCTTACTAGAAAGCATAGGCTCTTTTGTGACCAATCAAGTCGTTGCTAATGAAGACATTATAACAGCTTTTAAAGAGCTAAAAAAATAATCTACAGTTTACACAAACCCATTGGGTGATTTCAGTTTTTTATATACTTTAGTTTATCTCTAAATGTTATTATGAAAAATGTAATTGTAGATTATAAGAAACTTACACCAGATGTGTTATCACTTTTAGTAGAAAGATATCCAGATGGTTATGGTGACGATGATATCATATCATTTAAAAACCATAAAAATGAATTAATTGAAGCGGTAGAAGTAAAAACCGAAGACACCAAGTACCTCGTTAAGATATCTAAGCGCTTATCGATGCAAATGGAAGCCTTTGATGAAGACGACTATGATGAGAAGGAAATGAATGATCCAGATGCTTTACCAGACATGGATCTAGAACAACCTAAAGATGAAGAGTCTGATGAATCCAAAGAAGATTAGACCTTTTAATTAATAAAAAAGCCTCTTATGAAAAGAGGCTTTTTTATTATAATTATAATTAAGGGCTATCTTATAAATTTAATCGTTTCTACCTGATCATCCATGGTCACACGCGCGACATACAATCCACTCGCTAGATTTGCAACATCCACTACATAATCTATCGCATCTGCCGTTGTACTGGTTAACAGCTGTCCGTTAAGATTCATGATTTCTATCGTTGCTCCTTCTAACTCGCGATGTGATAAAACTAAGTTTTGTTGACTGTTTTGAAAATACTGCACACTTTCTAGTGTTTCATCTTCATTAGATAATAAAGAAACCGGTCTGATACTTAAGTTATCAAAATAAGTGTCTGTAGTCGCAAAAAATGTCAAACCAAAGATCAAACACGATGGTAAGTTAGTCGCATTTGCTGGTGTGGCTACTAGTATCGTTCCTGCATCGCTAGGCGGAATGTTAGTCTGTGCAGATATGGCATTATTATTACTATCACCTACAATAAAGGTATGTGTTGAACCACTATTATTAAAATAGTCCACACTTACAAAATCAAAATTCTCTGCAGATCCAGCTTTTATTAATGAAATGGTCCAGTTTTGTTCTGGTCTAGAGCCACCGGTACCTCTTAAAGACAAATCACCTGTTCCATCATCAAATAACGCTGCTGTACTATTAGAACCATGTACAGCTGTTAAACGGTATCCTATCCCATTAACAGTAACATCTTGTGTCACCGTATTCCCATTAATGGTTGCATTATCAAAATCAAACTCGATATATTGAGCTTGGGCTGTTATCGTAAAAATGGCAAAAATTAAAAAAGAGTATAAGTGTTTCATAATGTGTTGGTTTATACTCAAATTTAATAAACTGATTTGATTTAAAACTTTCAACACATAAAAAAACCACGTTGATAAACTTCAACGTGGTTTTATATATTTAATCGAGAATTTATTCTCTAAATCAGTATTAAGCGATTACCGCTTGTACTTTATCTGCAGCTTCTTGAAATTCTGTAGCACTTTGAACATCCATTCCAGAGTTGTCGATAAGATCCTTTGCAATCTCTGCATTAGTTCCTTGTAGTCTTACAATCAATGGTACATTCATCGCATCACCCATACTTTTCTTTGCATCTATAATACCTTGTGCTACACGATCACAACGTACGATACCACCAAAGATGTTTACAAGAATTGCTTTCACACCTTTATCTTTAAGGATAATTTTAAAAGCTTCTTCAACACGTTTTGCATCTGCAGTACCACCTACATCTAGGAAGTTAGCAGGTTCTCCACCAGCTTGTTTGATAAGGTCCATCGTTGCCATTGCAAGTCCTGCACCGTTTACCATACAACCTACATTACCATCTAGATCTACATAGTTTAATCCTACCGCTTTTGCTTCTACCTCAGTAGCGTTTTCCTCACGTGTATCTCTCATTGCTTCAAGATCTTTGTGACGGAATAATGCGTTTTCATCTAGTGTGATTTTACAATCTACTGCGATGATACGGTTATCACTAGCTTTTAATACTGGATTGATTTCAAATAAAGCAGAATCAGATCCTACATATGCATTGTATAAAGCAGCAACAAACTTTGTCATTTCTTTAAATGCCTTACCGCTTAAACCTAAGTTAAACGCGATACGTCTTGCTTGAAAACCTTGTAAACCATGTGATGCGTCTATCGTCTCTGTAAAGATTAAATGTGGCGTCTCCTCTGCAACGGTCTCGATATCCATTCCACCTTCTGTAGAATACATGATCATGTTTTTTCCTTGTGCACGGTCTAGAAGTACAGACATGTAGAATTCTTCTACCTCTACTTCACCTGGCTCATATACATCTTCTGCCACTAGAACTTGGTGAACACGTTTTCCCTCAGCACTAGTCTGTGGTGTTACTAGGTCCATACCTATGATCTGTCCAGCTATTTCTTCAACTTGTTCAAGATTTTTGGCAAGTTTTACTCCACCACCTTTACCACGTCCACCGGCGTGTACTTGGGCTTTTATAACGTGCCATCCAGTACCAGTTTCTTCAGTTAATTCTTTTGCAGCCGCTACAGCTTCTGCAGCAGTAGTTGCTACTTTACCTCGCTGTATAGTTACACCATAACTAGCTAATATTTCTTTTCCTTGATATTCGTGAAGATTCATAAATGTTCTTTAAGGTTCAATTTTAAGTACAGCAAAAATAAGAAAGTGAACCTTGAATTTGAAATAAAAATATATTTTTTAAGAACAGGTTATGAGTAAGCCAAAAATTTAGACTTTAAGTGATGAATTTATAGTTCCCACTTATACAGAATCAGAATTGATTTTATGAACATCATTCTATAACAACCGTTGTGTTTAAAAGCCATAGACAGATAATTAACGCTGCATTACAGGCATGCCCTTTCTATGATACAGAAAGGTAATTTGTATCCCTATTTCTATAAATGGATGCTACCCATAAACCGATGGCGCCATCATTATACCAGCTCATAAGAAAGATTTATCATTTTATTAATAAATATTAGTCCTAACCTAGTAATTTTGTAGGCTTAATTTTTAAGCATGCAATCACAAGATTTATTGAACATTGCACAGGAACACGGTAGTCCTGTCTATGTGTACGACGCGCATCGTATCGTGTCGCAGTATGAACGTTTGACCTCGGCTTTCGCGCAAGCGAAATCACTGAGAATACATTATGCCGTTAAAGCATTATCAAACTTATCCATCTTGAAGCTGTTTAAACAGTTAGGCGCTGGACTCGATACCGTGAGTCTACAAGAAGTACAGTTGGGTCTTGCTACTGGTGTAGAGCCGCACAAGATCATTTACACGCCTAATGGTGTGTCGCTAGAAGAGATTGAACAAGTCGCTGCCATGGGCGTGCAAATCAATATTGATAATTTATCGATCCTTGAACAATTTGGCTCTAAGCATCCTACCATACCGGTATGTGTGCGTATTAATCCACACGTTATGGCTGGTGGTAATGCAAACATATCTGTAGGACACATCGATTCAAAATTTGGGATCTCTATCCACCAGATACCGCATTTACTGCGCATTGTAGAAAATACTAAAATGACCGTTAACGGTGTGCACATGCATACGGGTAGTGACATTCTAGACATAGGCGTGTTTTTATATGCGACAGAAATCCTTTTTGAGACCGCAGCAAAGTTTAAGGACCTGGAGTTTATCGATTTTGGTAGTGGATTTAAAGTACCTTATAAAGAAGGAGACGTTTCTACAGACATTGAGGATTTAGGTGAGCAGTTAAGCGAGCGTTTCAATAAATTTTGTAAAGATTATGGACGTGATATCACACTAGCCTTTGAACCTGGAAAGTTTCTAGTAAGTGAGGCAGGATATTTTCTTGCCAAAGTGAATGTCGTAAAACAAACCACGTCTACCGTTTTTGCTGGTATCGATAGTGGATTTAATCACCTGATACGTCCTATGTTATATGGATCGTACCACGGTATTAAAAATATCTCTAATGAGACTGGCCGCAATCGTTTTTACAGCGTGGTAGGTTATATCTGTGAGACCGATACCTTTGCACAAAACCGCCAGATCAGCGAGATCACAGAAGGTGACATACTCGCATTTGCAAACGCTGGTGCCTACTGCTACTCTATGACCAGTAACTATAACAGTAGATACCGTCCGGCAGAGGTGCTGTGGTACAACGGCGAGGCGCATTTAATCAGAGAACGCGAGACCATGGAAGACATTTTAAAACATCAGGTACCTGTAGAACTAGCACTAGAAGAACTGGTTTAAAATCGGGAATACTGCCATTGCAGTTATATCATAGAGAAGTCCAACCGCAAGGTTGGGCTTTTTTTTATGCGATAAAAATGAGCTATAGAAAATAAATCTATGCACACACTGCAGCATCTCACTACATTATATTTTTAAATACCGCTTGCGCGAAAGTGTAAAAAGCATCATCCTATTGCACTAATCAACTTATGACTTTATACCAAAACGAAACGTGAAATTTTAGAGTGTTGAAAAAGCCGATATGAAACGTTTAAAACGAAAAGGTTTGCATTTACTACCTTTTTTGAGTTATGATCGACACTGCTAAAAGGTTTGCTTTAAGTCAAATAGAGTACCATAATGTTGTAAGATTTTGCTTAGGTTTGTATGTACTAACGTTGTGCATAATTAAAAACCGAAACCAATAAATGAGCATATTTTCAAGAGATTTTTTTAAGTTAAACGAAGATGAAATTAAGTTAACTAAAGAATATGACAGATTAAACGCAACTGAATCGATTGAAAAAATGATACAGAATTCAAAAGAAATGAAAAATCCTTTTGAACTTTTAGAATTAGTTGGAAAACATCCTTTTCTTTTAAATGTTGCATCTTATTTTCCAAATAATTTTCTAAACGAAGCTGACTTAGCAATTAGAAAAAAAGACTACGAACAAAAACTAGCTGATTTCAAATTATTGCTAAATAATGCAGATACGACAGAAAGGAATATTTTGAACTTTATAAAAGATAACGAAGCTCACTTTATTATCGGTTCTATTCTGAAAAACTATACTGTTTTTGGTCATCACGATAGATATATTTTTCCTGAATTTCAATTACCACCAAATTTTCAGGTTGATTTTCTAATTGTTGGCAAAAATTCGAATGGATATCACTTCGTCTTTGTGGAATTAGAAAACCCATCTAAAAATATAACTATCGGAAATGGAAGCTTTGGACAAACCTTTCGAAAAGGAATTGAACAAATTGCAGATTGGAAGCATTGGAATGATAAAAACTTTGGAACTCTGAGAAATGTCTTTGACAAACATAAAAATCCTTCAAAAAATATTCCTCGAGAATTTTTAGAATATGACAATACAAGAATGAATTATGTTGTAGTAGCAGGAAAAAGAGATGATTTTAATGAAAAGACTTATCGACTTGCTAGAGAAAGCCGAAAAAATGGAATAATAATATTACATTATGACAATATAATTGATGAATGTGAGAAGTTATTGAGAGACTGTGCGTACTAGAAAATAACTATGCACAACAACGTATATAGCTCATAGCTAATTAGTTGCCTAATCGAAGTTAAGACATATTTGGGAAATCGCCAAATTTTTAAATTTGACGATTTCCGATAAATAAGATAAATAGTAAAATTTAAAAATCTGGCTTGTGCTTAATTCGAAAATAATTTTCTAATTTACACGCTACGAGCCATATACAAGACCGTTACCTGCAAGTTGAAAAAACATTATGCTAAACAAAATTGAATTTTCAGATTTATACAGATTCCTAACATCTATAGGGCTAATTTTTATAGCCTCTTCATTCATAATTCCTTGGTTATTTATGAAACAGGAATTGGGTGTAATATCCTCAACAGACTATAATGGATTAATTCAATCATCGAAAGACCTTGTTGACAATAGAATTAGTTTGAATTTAATCGTAATTAAAGCACTTCCATTTATCTCTATTGGTTTATTCTTATTTGGATGTTTATTAATTTTCATAGGTTTTAAAAAATGGAAGAAAAAACAAGATGGCATTGATGAAACAGACGGAATTAAGTTAGAGTTACTTCGAGCTACAAAGCAATTGGATTCAGAAGAAATTGATGAAAAAGCGGAAATGGAAGTACAAGAAGAAATTCAAGAAAGCACTTCGAGTGAAAAAATAAAAGATGAGAAACCAAAAGCAAAAAGCAAAGAAGAAATTGAAAAACTAAAAACTAACTTAATCGGAATGGAAAAACTCTTTTATGATAAAATAATTGAGTTTAATTCATTTGCTTATGAGCCAAAAGCAAATGTAAAAATTGACGATAAATTTGAGGCTGATATTGTTTTAACACCAAATAATAAAAGGAAAAATCCAGATATAATTATTGAGGTTAAATATTTACAAACAAAATTAAATATGGACATTGTAAAAAAGTCTTTTAGCGCTTTGGTAAGAATGCGAAATCACATTTTTAATTCAAGTAAAAGAAGTCCTACTTTAATTTTAATAATGGTCTATCGTTCTGACATAGGAAATGCTGATGAGATTCGTAGATTCAAAAATGGAGTTGTTGAATACTTAAGCCAATTTAGTGTTGGCACGTTCAGACACTTTATACTGAATGAACAAGAAGCTGAAAATTTTAATATAAATACAATCATAAGATAAAAACCAGCAGGTAACACCGTGTATAATTCATTGCTAGTACTCGCCTACTTACGAAAATCCTCGCGGACTTTCTATTCGGTTTTTATTTGCTAAATTAGGTGCTTAAACGACGCAACAAACCATATACAAACACGTTATGTAGCATTTTAACAAGCATATGGTTTAAAATTTAAATAAACCAATCAAAAAAATATGTTCTTTTTTACACATCTAAATGATGAAAAATCTAGGAATTACGTAAATATATTCGACAAAGAATATAGAAGAGAATTTGAAGTACTACTATTAGGGTTATTGGACGACCTCGCAAAACAAGAAGGAAAGAAAAGACTTCATAGATATCCTAAGTTTGAATTTATCACTAAAGATCAAATTGCTCGTAAAATTGAATTGGATGCAATAATCGAAGATGGATTTTTGAATATTCCAGACAACACTCTTGTAGAAATCAAATCTAGATTTTCAAAATTACTATTATCAACAATTTTAAATAGAATAGTTCAAACAAATTCAGGATATAAATCAGTTCTTTTAATTTTTGCTGATGAGATTAGTTTAGATGATAAAGATCGAGCTATTGGAATTGCAAAAAGAAGAGGATTAAGTTTAATTATTTGGGATAATAATGAAGTATTAAAGCTAATTAAGAGTAACGAAGACCTCAGTCTCAAGATACTTAGCAATATTGGTAAAGAAGTTTTTAATCAAACTATTGAATATGCGAAAAAATCGTCTGATGACTGGATACTAGAAAGAGATCAAAAGCTAGTCAAATTAAAAAAAGCCTACGAAAACGATGAAATAATACTAATGTTAGGAGCAGGTGCGTCAAAGGATGCTGGTGTACCAAGTTGGAACGAGCTTCTCAAAAAACTGAATCTTTCGATAATAAATGAAAAAATTTCAGATAAGCTTACTATTGCGGAGAAAGATGAAATAGCAGATGAACTGGTAAGCATACAAAATGGTGCTCCAATTGTAAGTGCTTCTTATATTAGAAGTGCTTTAGGAGAAAATTTCAAGAATGAAATTAAAAAGGCTTTGTACAGAACAGTAAAGCCAATTAAAGATCAACCATTGCTAGAAACAATATCCAAACTTGCTCAGCCACGAAGAAGAAAAGTAGGAATTGAGTCAATTATTACATATAATTTTGATGATCTACTTGAAAAGCACCTTAAAAAAAATGGCGTAGAATTTAAAAGTATGTATCGTGAAGCTGATCAAGAGGAAATGACAAAGTTACCCATCTATCACGTTCACGGGTTCATTCCAAGGGATGAAAAACTTTATACTAATCTTGATCAATCTGTTTTGGTGTTTAGTGAAGATGGGTATTTACAAATGCAATCAGATCCATATTCTTGGTCTAATATTGTACAAATCAAAGCACTTCGTGAAAAAACGTGCGTTTTGATTGGTTTATCTGGAATAGACCCAAACTTAAGACGACTATTCAGTATTCATTCTGAAAAATACGATGGATGTAAGCATTATATTTTATTAGAAAGAGAAATTAAATCCACGATAATTAGTAAATCTAAAAAGTATCAAGAATTTTCAAAACTACATCATAAAATTCAAGAAGACACCTTCAATAAAATTGGATTAAATGTTATATGGTATGAAGATCATAAAGAAGTACCATCATTATTAGAGAAATTGAGAACAAACGCTACATAACAACGTATAAAAATAATAGGGCAATGAGTGCTTAACCCAATGATATTGGCATATTTGCAAGATCGCCAAATTTTTAAATTTGGCTTGTCGAGAAAAAAAGATAATAAGAAAAATTAAAAAATTCGGCTTGTGTTTAACCGAATAGTAACTGTCTATTTTCAGCCCTACTATTCTTATATCAGACCGTTCTAGTCCATTGCCTGCGGCCGTAGGTTTTCGCTTTTGTAATTTATAATTACACTCTTCGGATTAGAAACTTTAGAACTGCAATAACGCTGCAAAAGATCAACCAGCTTTAGTAATTATAAATCACAAGTCTCCCAACCTACTCAACTGTCTTCCTCTCGCTGCGCTCGTCGGAGACAATAATGGCAAAGCTGTAAAACCTCTTGAGCTATAGTCAGCTTGTACTTACCCAATTATCGCCAGCCGCTAGGAAACAAACAAGAACGTTGTATAATGGCGATTGAGACGTTTTAAAGGCTTATA
>NZ_JPJI01000003.1 GCF_000732625.1 Nonlabens ulvanivorans | reverse complement strand
TATAGTTTCTAATCCCAAGAGTGTAATTATAAATTACAAAAGCGAAAACCTACGGCCGCAGGCAATGGACTAGAACGTTAGTAAATACAAACCTAAGCAAAATCTTACTACATTACAATACCATATATGGACCTAATGCAAACCTTTTACTACTTTTGTACATAACTCAAAAATGGCAGTAAATGCAAACCTTTTATGATTTTAAGAAATTATTGACCATTAAAAGGTATGCTCATAATACCATAGAATCTTATGCAGGACATCTTATTGCATTTCAAAAATTTTTAGGGATGGACAGACCATTAGATGGTCTAGATAACTATCAGGTTAATGATGCAATTAGTAAAGTAGTACCTCACAAAAACCTTGCTTTAGGGACTCAAAAACAATTGATAGGTGCTATTAAATTATATTTTAAAGAAATGCACAATCGAGAATATGATTTCTCAAAAGTATATCCACGTTCAAAACCGCAACCATTGCCCACTGTTTTGTCTACCGTAGAGGTAAAAGCAATATTAAACAGTTGTGTGAATAAAAAGCATAAAGCAATGCTTACCTTTATATATGGATTAGGTTTGCGCAGTGGTGAGTTAATCGCTCTTAAAATTACAGATATAGATAAACAAAGACAGCAAGTCCATATTAAAAACTCCAAAAATGGTAAAGATAGAATACTGCCTTTACCAGCATCACTTAAGCCAGTCTTGAAAGCTTACTATCTGGAATACAAACCCAAAGAATATTTATTTGAAGGGCAAAATAAACCACAGTATAGTCCTCAAAGTTTGCGTAAAGTTTTTCATATCGCATGCAAGAAAGCCAATATTAAAAAGTACGTTACCCTACATAGTTTAAGACATGCTTATGCAACGCATTTAATGGATTGTGGTACAGACGTGCGCATCATTAAAGAATTACTAGGTCACACCAGTCTTAAAACCACATTAATTTATACACATGTAACCACTCGCACCATGCAAAACGTGGCGTCACCATTAGATTTTCTGTAATTACTAAGTCTGGTTGATCTTTCAGAGAGCTATTGCAGTTCTATAGTTTCTAATCCCAAGAGTGTAATTATAAATTACAAAAGCAAATAAGTACTTGCCCAAGCAATGAATTATACATGCTGTTAGCAACAGTTTTAATTATTCAGGTTACAGTATGTGGTTTAAATCTTGTCTTCCGACAATTGCCATTATTTCGACGACGTCGTTATTTATTTTGTAGTAAATACTATCTATTCCGCAAACACATCTTCTGTAGTCCTTTTTTATATAATCAACTGACTCAAATGAAAAAGGTCTTTGGGTAATAATTTCAAAATATTCAAAGAATGATTCAAAATATTTATCCGCTTGAGTCATTCCAAATTTTTTAACTCCATAGTGATGAATTCGGATTAAGTCATTTTTAGCTTCATTACTTA
The DNA here is from genome assembly GCF_000732625.1 of Nonlabens ulvanivorans. Taxonomy (GTDB): domain Bacteria; phylum Bacteroidota; class Bacteroidia; order Flavobacteriales; family Flavobacteriaceae; genus Nonlabens; species Nonlabens ulvanivorans. The sequence goes on along the minus strand of NZ_JPJI01000003.1, from coordinate 65,185 downwards.
ACCGATATTTAGCCATTCAGTAGAGTTTTTGATTGGGCTAAAATTTCATTTTTTGATTCGCTTGTAAATCCGCTATTTTCAGCTTTTTCCAATTTAGTTCGTACCCAATCAATTTCGACTTGTTGTTTTCTAGCTTGTCTAATTAGATCGTTTACTAATTCGCTTTTGCTTGAATATTCTTTTCCATTGACTTGGGCTTTAAGCCATTCGTCGTTAGGTTCTGTAAATGATATACTTTGTCTTGACATAATTTAATTGCTTGGTGTAATTATACATCAATTTCGAATCACATCCAAATTATTGTCTCCGACGAGCGCAGCGAGAGGAAGACAGTTGAGTAGGTTGGGAGACTTGTTATTTATAATTACTAAAATGGCTAGTTGTTATGGATAAATGCAACATGTAAAACGTCTCATAACTCTTAGACTTTCTATATGAGTAGGGTTAGTCGTGCATTCGCTTTCGCGGAAGCGTATAAAAAAAGCCCTGATACATATCAAGGCTTGTTCTTTTAAAATAGAGTAGGTGTTTACATTTTATCAATGTCGCCGCTACCGGTTACTTTTTTATCAACATTTCTAGTAGTTCCCTTATAACGTATGTCGCCGCTACCGGTTACACGTGCTTTAAGATCACCACCGTTAATATAAACGGCTAGATCGCCACTACCGGTTACTGACGCTTCTACATGGTTAGCCTTTAATTTATAAGTATTTAAATCACCACTACCTGTAACGCTTGCGTCTAGATTTTCGGCACGACCAGCGATGTTCATATCGCCGCTACCTGTGACAGAGGCTTTTAGATTTTCGGCCTCGATGGTTAAATTCATATCTCCAGATCCAGATACTTTTAAGCGCATGTTGCGTGCTTTAAGTGTCATGTCGCTTTTAATCTCACCACTACCAGACACACTAGCATAGTCTATGGACTTTATCGGTACAGTCACGGTTATAGGTTTTCTAGGGTTGATGTTGGTATTATTTTTAGTACCTATGATTAGTTTGCCACCACTTACTTCAACCTTAAGATGTTCCATGATGTTAGATTCTGCCTCAACTTTTATCTTACCTTCAGTTCCTGGGACTAATACCACATCCATAGAGCCTGCAACTGCAACACCATCATAGTCGCTGGTGTTAAAAGTCTTTGTAGTTAAATCACCGTTACCTTTTACAGATTTATTGCCAAACCATTGTGCTGTGGCCATTTGTGTGCTGCATATCACAATGCATAATAGAAGTATCTTTTTCATAATTTTTGTTTTAGCTTGTTTCTTGATGGTTCAAATATGACCGATTATTGATTTTTATAAAATATGGTGTGACTGAGTTGTCGTTTTCTATGATTCAGTTGTTTGTAATCAATACTGTTTCTAGCGTCTTAGATGACTACAACGATGATCTTGTTGATTGTTTAATCTATTGCTCTCAACTTTACACCACCATAAGAGGTGCGTATGTTGATGGTATTACCACTGTTTTCTGTACCGTTATATCCAGACTTTAATTTGTCAGTATAATCACTGTCTGATCTGGTTATAGTCGCCGCATCACTTATAGAGATACCTGCAAACTCTGTGTCTATGGTAAAGTCAAAACGGGCACTAGCATCATACCTAAGATTCACTCCTGTAAAATCACTACGTATCGTGACTTCTTTAAATCCTGCCTGTAGACGTGCGACACTTATAGATCCATAATCCGTGTTTAAATCTAGCATATGGGTAATGGTACCTATTTTAAAGCTTACATAATCACCACGACCTACAAAGTCTGCCGCTTCACCTATGGTAATGCTACCATAGTCTGTATTGATATTAAGATCTGTAACTTTCTTAAATTCGCTGTGTGTATAGTCTGCTTTTAACTCAATCTTTTCAGATTCGCCCAGTGTAAAGCTGCTGTAATCTGCATTGATACTGGCAGATTTTACATAGTCTATGGTAGACTTATTAGTATAATCCATTTTAATGTAGTTATCTGCATGCCATAACTCACCGATATCCATTCTACCATAATCGCAATTCAATCGTGCATGACCTAGTAATTTATCTAGGGATAGTGTACCATAATCATTACGAGCATCGAGGTCGTTAGTCACGGGCATTTTAACCACATAGTTAATTTCTACACTCACGTTATTACTAGAGCCAAACCAGCTGCTCCAGCTCCAGTTTTTGCGTCTAGCATCCACCATCGTTTTTGCACTCACACGACTAGCGCTAGATTCAAAGTTAATATCGATCTCACGCAGCTTTTCTTCTACATCTTCTTGATCATCACCAGTAACCTCTACATAAACCTCAATAGATACCGTAGGTTGATCCCATGTGGTAATGGTCATGCTACCATATTTATTGTCTAGTAAAAGCATGGCGTCTTTATTGACCGTGTAGGACTTTTTGAGACTTTTCTTTTTAGTGTATTTACCTTTTACAGGACCAGCGACTACTGCCAGTGGCAATAAAAAAGCTAGTAATAGTATTTTATAATATGGTTGCATCTGTATTCAGTTTAAGTTGTTTAAGAGATTCTATATGTTCTAGTGCTGCTTCCAGCAATGCTATTCTGTTTTGAAAATTCTGTATCATCGCTGCAATTACCTTGCGACTGTTACCGCTATTATCTAGGTCTAGTTTCAATTGTTGGTAATCATTTTCTAGTTCTAGTAACTGTACTTTAGTGTCAGCGATTAATCGTTCCGTCTCTGGACTGCTTTCAGACTCTAGTTGTTTCAACTCTTCGGCAATGGTGCTCGAGAAAAAGTCTTGAGCATTTGCCATTTCTGGTGATACACTAGCCAGGTCTGTATCATTACTAGATCCTAGGTTAAAACCAGCCAGTCCCATTAATAGCGCTAGTCCTGCGACCAGTGACCATTTAAACCATGGGTTTTTCCTTGCATCTGCATGGCCTTCGGCCTGGCCATCTCGATCTATAGAGATCACTTTTTCATCTTCTTGAGCCGCTTGTAAGCGTTCTAGAAATCTATTGCGGTGACCACTAGGTAACTCTGTGGTATTAAAGTCTTGCTCTTTAAACCAGTCTTCCATTGATTTACTCATGAGCTTTAATTTTAGTTCTTAAACTTTCCTTGGCACGTGAGATTGTCGTGCGACACATCGCATTTGATATCTTCATGATCTCACATATTTCTTCATTATCCATACCTTCTATAAGATGCAGCGTTAAAATCTGCTTGTAATTATCTTTTAATTTGTTCATGACCAGCAGTACTTTTTTTGCCGTCATTCCAGCATTTTCCATATCGATTTGTTGGTCATCTGCTTGCGATTCTAGATGATATGCTACATCATCATAGGATACGGTTTCCATTTTTTTAGTCTTGCGCAATCGCGATAGACTGTTATTAATCACAATGCGTTTTAACCAGCTGCCAAAGGTTGCCTCTCTATTCCACTGGCTCATTTTATGAAAAGCCGCAATCATGCTTTCTTGCATGACGTCTTCTGCCTCGCCACTGTCTTTAAGGATGCGCAATGCCACGTGATACATGCCACGTGAGTAGCTGTCATACACTTTCATTTGTGCCCTTTGATCGCCTTGCTCGCACAAGTCGTATACGGATATTTCAGTTTCTGTTAATGTCACTTGGTTAGTGTTACGTCTTAAAGATGCAGCTTTTTTCAACTTGTTACAGTGGACTGGCACTGAATTTGAAAAACTAATGATAGCAATATACTTTGTTTAAAGTAGACCAGTACAATAGCCTTGTGTTGTAAGGTGTTTAAAATATTGATTTAAAGTGTTTTAATGCTGGTTATTCCGCTTTCGCGAAAGCGTAACAACAACCATCTATTGCTATAAAATAAAAATAAAATAATTGAAAAGCTGCTGTGTTTTGTGACATAGTGGCGAGAAGAAAGCATATGTTCAATCCAAAGAAGATTAAAATAGACAACTTGTCACTAGGTGATCTAGATCACGAGGCAGAGTTGATTCCATTATTAAGTACAGAAGATGAGGAAGAGATGAATAATGAGTCTGTTCCTGAAGAGTTGCCCATATTACCATTGCGCAACATGGTACTTTTCCCAGGTGTGGTTATTCCTATCACTGCTGGTAGAGATCGCTCTATTAAATTATTACAAGAGGCAAATGCAGCCAATAAGGTTATAGGTATCGTCGCTCAAAAGGATGAATCTATTGAAGAGCCTGGTGCAGACGACTTGCACAAAATAGGAGTGGTAGCTCGCATCTTACGTATTTTAAAAATGCCTGATGGAAATACGACAGTGATTATACAAGGTAAGAAGCGTTTCCAGATGGGCGAAATCCTGACCGAGCAGCCTTATATCACCGCTAAAACCACAGACATACCAGAGGCAAGACCACTGCCAGATAATACAGAGTTTAATGCCATCATAGATTCTATTAAAGAACTGTCTCTAGAGATTATTAAGCAAAGTCCTAATATTCCAAGTGAGGCGAGTTTTGCGATTAAAAATATAGAGTCCAACTCTTTCTTAGTAAACTTTGTGTCGTCTAACATGAACCTTAAGGTGTCAGAAAAGCAACAGTTGCTAGAAATGAATGACCTTAAAGATCGCGCATTAGAGACCTTGCGTTTTATGAATATCGAGCAACAAAAACTGGAGCTTAAAAATGATATTCAGTCTAAGGTGCACTCAGACATTAATAAGCAGCAGCGTGAGTATTTCTTACACCAGCAAATGAAAACCATACAGGATGAGCTAGGTGGTGGCGTGTCTTCTCATCAAGAGCTGGATGAAATGCGCACTCGTGCTAAGTCTAAGAAATGGGATGATAAGGTAAAAGAACACTTTGAGAAAGAGCTTGCCAAGATGCAACGCATGAATCCGCAGGTGGCAGAGTATTCTATACAACGCAACTATCTAGATTTATTCCTAGATCTACCGTGGAATGTGTTTTCAAAAGATAACTTTGACCTTAAACGTGCTAAAAAGATCTTAGATCGTGATCACTACGGTCTAGATGAAGTTAAGAAACGTATTATAGAATATCTAGCGGTTTTAAAACTGCGTAATGATATGAAATCACCTATTCTATGTCTTTATGGACCACCTGGAGTAGGGAAGACCTCTCTAGGAAAATCTATGGCCGAGGCACTAGGACGTGAGTATGTACGTATCTCGCTAGGTGGATTGCGTGATGAGGCAGAGATTCGTGGACATCGTAAAACCTATATAGGTGCGATGCCAGGTCGTATTATACAAAGTATTAAAAAGGCAAAAACATCTAATCCGGTTTTTGTACTGGATGAGATTGATAAGCTCAGTTCATCACATAACGGTGACCCATCAAGTGCGATGCTAGAAGTACTGGATCCAGAGCAGAATAATGCGTTCTATGATAACTTCCTAGAAATGGGCTTTGACTTAAGTAAAGTCATGTTTGTCGCGACCTGTAACTCTTTAAATACGATTCAGCCAGCACTGCGTGATCGTATGGAGATTATTAATGTGACTGGTTATACCATAGAAGAAAAAGTAGAGATAGGGAAACAACATTTGTTGCCTAAGCAGTTAAAAGAGCACGGTCTTACTAAAGAGCATTTAAAAATAGCTAAGCCACAGATTGAAAAAATAGTAGAAGGTTATACTCGCGAGAGTGGTGTGCGTTCGCTAGATAAGCAAATGGCAAAAATGGTGCGTTATGCAGCAAAAAGTATAGCCATGGAAGAACCTTATGATCTTAAAGTGACTAATGAAACAGTTGTAGAAGTTTTAGGCGCACCACGTATGGAACGTGATAAGTATGAGAATAATGATGTGGCTGGTGTAGTAACCGGACTAGCATGGACTCGTGTAGGTGGTGATATTCTTTTTATAGAATCCATTCTTTCTAAAGGTAAAGGAAACTTAACCATCACAGGTAACCTAGGTAAAGTGATGAAAGAAAGCGCCACTATAGCCATGCAGTACATTAAGGCAAATGCAGAAGAGTTAGGTATATCTACAGATATATTTGATCAATATAACGTACACATTCACGTGCCAGAAGGAGCAACACCTAAAGATGGTCCTAGTGCTGGTATTACCATGTTAACTTCGCTTGTTTCTTTATTTACACAACGCAAAGTAAAGAAAAGCATCGCTATGACTGGAGAAATTACCCTACGTGGTAAAGTACTACCTGTAGGCGGAATCAAAGAAAAGATTCTTGCGGCTAAGCGTGCACGTATTAAGGAAATTTTACTGTGTGAACAAAACAGACGTGATATCGAAGAGATCAAACCAGAATACTTGAAAGGTCTGACATTCCATTACGTTAGTGATATGAGTGACGTGCTGGAACTTGCGCTTACTAAGCAAAAAGTAAAAAATGCTAAGAAGTTGAGTTAATTTGTTTTAGTATTTTAAATTTAAAAATCCTCAGTTTGCGCTGGGGATTTTTTGTTTTGAATTGTCAATCAGATTTTGTCGTAGTTGGCTTTACGCTATGGAAAACGACTTCGACAAGCTCAGCCTGACATTCGAGCTTTTATAAAAAATAAGACAAGCACTTTTCCTAGGAATAGGAAAGGTGTGCAAAGCGATTGACAGCGATCAATGGTCGGAAAGGTTAAAATTCAGTAAATCTGTTCAATACCATTAGAACTCGACCTATTTAAAAAGACCACTATTCCTAAAATTCCTTATTCAATAACTAGCAACACGCTTAAAAATAAATTAAACTTGCAGTCGTTAGAATAGAAGTGAAAAGATCTCAATCCCATTTATCGATTTTATTGGTGCTGATTTTGTCTGCTGCTTTCGCGCAAGCGCAAATAGGAGGAAGAACTACGTACCAATTTCTCAACCTACCAGCAGGAACAAAACAGGCCGCTTTAGGTGGTCGTGTACTCACTGGTGTGGATTATGATCCTACCTCTGGAATATTTAATCCTGCGACGATTAATCCTAAAATGGATAATCAGTTACAAGTAAATTATGCTAACTATCTAGGTGATGTTAATTATGGTACTGCAGCATATGCTTACACATGGGATCGACATGTACAGACTTTTCATGTAGGTGTAACTTATTTAGATTATGGAACCTTTGATGGCTACAACGAGCAAGGAGTTTCGACAGGTGAATTTGGCGGTAATGAAGTAGCGATATCTGCTGGATATGCTTATAATATTCCGTTTTCAGATATTTATCTAGGCGCAAATGTAAAAGTCATCTCTTCAAAGCTAGAGCAATATACCTCATTAGGTGGCGCGATTGACTTTGGTGCACTGTACTACAATGAAGATAAAGATATCAGAGTAGCTTTAGTCGTGCGCAACATCGGTACGCAGTTTACACCTTATAATGAGGTTTATGAAAAACTACCATTAGAGGTTGCATTAGGTTTTTCAAATAACATGAGAAACCTACCACTACGTCTACACGTGACTTTAGAAAATTTACAGCAATGGAATATTGCTTTCTCAAATGATGCCAATGCTCAAACTGATCTAGACGGTAATGTCATTGAAGATAAACCAGGATTTTTCAATAATGCATTGCGTCATACTGTATTTGGAGTAGAAATTTTTCCAGAACAAGCCTTTCAAGTGCGACTTGGGTATAATTTTCGCAGGGCACAAGAGTTGAGTATTCAAGACACCAGAGCATTTTCTGGTGTAAGTGCAGGATTCTCTTTAAAAATTAATAAAATGCGATTCAGTTATACACATGCACGATATACACTGGCGTCACATACCAGCCTTTTTGGGGTTAATATAAATTTACAATAATGAGTGATAAGATTACGATAGCGATTGATGGACATTCTAGTACCGGTAAGAGTACTGCTGCAAAACAACTTGCGCAGCGATTAAAGTACATTTATGTAGATACAGGTGCCATGTATAGAGCTATTTCTTATTACGCTTTAAGCGAAAACATCTACCGAGATAATCAACTGCATGCACAAGAACTTATCGATTCCTTAGATAAAATTAAGGTATCATTCCAACGCAATGAAGAAACAGATCGCGCAGATGTTTATTTAAATGGTAAAAACATTGAAAAGCAAATACGCACACTCGAGGTAAGCTCTATAGTAAGTTTAGTAGCATCGGTATCTGAAGTTCGTGCTAAACTGGTTGCACAACAACAAGAAATGGGAAAAGAAAAAGGTGTGGTCATGGATGGTCGTGATATAGGAACCGTTGTTTTCCCAGATGCAGAACTTAAAGTATTTATGACCGCAGCACCAGAAGTGCGTGCGCAGCGACGTTATGATGAACTTATAGGTCGTGGTGATGAGGTTGTTTATGAAGAAGTTCTTAAGAATGTCATAGAACGTGATCATATCGATTCTACAAGGGAAGATAGTCCGCTAACACAAACAGCAGACGCAAAATTATTAGACACTAGCGAGATGAACAGAGAACAGCAGTTTGAACAACTGGTTCAATGGGCTGAAGAGGCGAAGCGATAGTTAAATAATGTCATTCCGAGAGCAACGAAGGAATCTGCTTTGTTTAACCGATTAGATTATTAAAACCATGTTATTCCGCACTTGATGCGGAATCTGCACATGAATCCTCAATAATATTTAATTCAACTTTATAAAAGTGCCAGTAGAAATAGTTATATGTAAATTTACCATGTTTTCAAATTTATAATAGTTTCCATTACAAGTTGTAATTCTATAGAAATTGTCTTTGCTATAGTTGTGTAATGTTTTTTGAAAATCTGTTAGTGAATCTTGATTGATTTCTGGATATTCGATGCTAAAAGTACCATACTCAGAACGCTCTATTTTAAAACGTTGCTCTTCAGTAAACAAACTATCATCAGTTATTTCAAAGATAAATTCTGGATAATCAGAAAATTGTTTATCATAAATGGTTTTATAGGTCCCATTAGGTATTTCGCATGAAATTACTTCATTATTGATGTTTTTATGAATTAATGCGGTCGCATTAGAGTTGTATTTATCATCTAATTCAATCATGTATTTAACAAAAAGTAAAAGCCCAACTATAACAGCGATACTACCAATAACTAGTATGAAGTTATTAATAACAAGTAATGGTTTAGGAATTTTATCTTCTTTCCCTTTTTTCATTATTTACTTCTTGATGTTCTCTTCATAAATCCCAATCCATTGATCAACACTCATTTTAGTACACAACTCTGCAATCAACTCTAGCGGAATATCATTCACCTTTTTAAAACGGATACAGCTTTTTCCCATATCTAGTTTATACTTAGAGTGTTTTGGGTATTGCTCTTTGAACCATTCCATTAGAGGTGGATGAGCATAAATTCCAGAGTGATACAGTGCTATAAAATTCTTTTGTGAAGCAACATTAATAAATGGTAATGGTGAATAGTCCTTACCTACATGATATCCTGGTTCATAAACCGATTGAGGTACATAATAACCTAACATACCATATAACATACCTTCTTCTAATTCTGCCGGCATATTTTTAAGAATAACACTTCTCAAGTCAGAAATAGGCTTTTTACGGTCTTCAGGAAGCTGATCGATATATTCTTGTGTAGTAGTGGCTTTTGAGGTCATAATCAGTATCAATGGTTTTATCAATAATACGATTATTTAAGAGTATTAAAAAAACCTCGCAGATAATGAAAAGTACTTTTGGCTTATAAGTCTTCTCATGGTCCAATCTGCGAGGTTACTGAGCATCTGTCGTTAAATTTTCATTTAATAACACGATGATTTATATTTTTCAATATTTGGGTGGGCGAATGTAAGGTTGAATTTCTGTAAATTCAAATAGGAATGAGTAAAAGATACTATTGATTGAGCCTATGATAGGTAACTGTCTAGACTACAGATATACATTACGCTTTCGCGAAAGCTAGAACAACAAGCATCACACACAGATAATTAGATCTAAAAAGGGCTATGATTTTATTAAAAAGTATTGTACTTTTGCAAACCCAAATCGAGAATAAGGAAACCGATTGGGAATCAAAACTTTATAAATAATTCTTCTAAAAAAGTTCTATTAGTTTCCACGCCTTTTTAGAATACAAATTTTAATCAGCAAACAAACATGGCTGAAGACAACAAAAAAGTAGCAGAAGTTTCTACTGAAGAAACACAGGCGCACACTGCACCAACCGCTACAGCACAACAAACTAACCCAACTGAATTTTTAGATACGTTTGATTGGGAACGTTACAGCGAAGGAATCGAAAAAGTTGATGAAGATCAATTGAAAGCTTTTGAAAAGCTTGTAGAAGATAACTTTGTAGACACTATCGATAATGATGTAATGACTGGTGTTGTTATCAAGATCACAGATCGCGATGCAATTATAGACATTAACGCAAAGTCTGAAGGTGTTATCTCTTTAAATGAGTTCCGTTACAACCCAAACCTTAAAGAAGGTGATAAAGTTGAGGTTCTTGTAGATGTACGTGAAGATGCGACAGGACAATTAGTTCTTTCTCACCGTAAGGCACGTCTTATCAAGGCTTGGGAACGCGTTAACAATGCACACGATACAGGAGAAATCGTTAACGGTTACGTAAAATGTCGTACTAAAGGTGGTATGATTGTAGACGTATTCGGTATTGAGGCATTCTTACCAGGTTCACAAATTGATGTGAAGCCTATCCGTGATTATGACGCTTATGTTGATAAGACTATGGAATTTAAGGTTGTGAAAATCAACCACGAATTTAAAAACGTAGTAGTATCTCACAAAGCTCTTATTGAAGCAGATATTGAAGAGCAGAAAAAAGAAATTATCTCTCGTCTAGAAAAAGGACAAGTACTAGAAGGTGTTGTGAAAAACATTACTTCTTATGGTGTATTTGTAGATCTAGGTGGTGTAGATGGATTAGTTCACATTACAGACCTTTCTTGGTCACGTATCAACCACCCTAATGAGGTTGTAGAACTAGATCAAACACTTAACGTAGTAATCCTAGACTTTGATGAAGATAAGTCTCGTATCCAGTTAGGTCTTAAGCAATTAGAGCCACACCCATGGGAAGCTCTATCTGACAAGATCAAGCCAGGTGACAACGTAAAAGGTAAAGTAGTCGTTATTGCTGACTATGGTGCTTTTGTTGAAATCGAAGAAGGTGTTGAAGGATTGATCCACGTTTCTGAAATGTCATGGTCTACACACTTAAGAAGTGCTGGTGACTTTGTAAAAGTAGGAGATACGGTTGATGCACAAGTTCTTACTATTGATAGAGAAGATCGTAAGATGTCTCTAGGTATGAAGCAACTTCACCCAGATCCATGGACAGACATTACTACTAAGTATCCTGTAGGTTCTCGTCACACTGGTGTGGTAAGAAACTTCACAAACTTTGGTGTATTTGTTGAGTTAGAAGAAGGAGTAGATGGATTAATCTACATCTCTGACTTATCATGGACTAAGAAGATCAAGCATCCAAGCGAATTCTGCGCAGTTGGAGATAAACTAGATATAGTTGTTCTTGAATTAGATGTAGAAGGACGTAAATTATCACTAGGTCACAAACAAACTATGGATAACCCATGGGATAAGTATGAGGCTGAATTTGGAATAGGAACAACTCACGACGTTACTATTACTGATATGGTTGATAAAGGTGCAGTAGTTGAATTTAATGAAGACATCACTGCTTTCATTCCAACTCGTCACTTAGAAAAAGAAGATGGTACTAAATTGAAGAAAGGTGAGTCTGCTCAAATCCAGATCATCGAATTCAATAAAGAATTTAAGAGAGTAGTTGCTTCTCACATGGTTATCCATAAAGAAGAAGAAGCTAAGATTGTTAAGCAGGCAGCTGCAAAATCTCAAGAGTCAACTGATAAGCCTACATTAGGTGATGCAAACTCTAAGCTTCAAGCTCTTAAAGATCGTATGGAAGGTAAAGTAGCAGCTCCAGCAGCGTCTACTGAAGAAGAGTAATCTTTTACTTCTAGTATATTTAATAAATCCCTTGTCTGTTAGACAAGGGATTTTTTTATGCTCAAGATGCGAGGATAGGAGTCTGTTTTCAGGATACAATCAATAGGACCATTTTATGTTCCTAGTTTTTCTTTTTAAGTGTATCTTTGCTTTTAAGCAGCAGCAATTAATGAGTCAAAAATTACTTCTCAACGCGCAAGAACTGGATATTATTCTTCACAGACTGGCTTGCCAATTAATTGAAAATCATAATCGTTTTGAAAATACAGCACTTATAGGTCTACAACCTAGAGGTAGATTTTTATTAAATAGATTATCCGTTATGCTACAAGAGCATTATGGTATTAAGGAGTTAAACACAGGTTTACTAGATATTACGTTCTATAGAGATGATTTCCGTCGTGGTGAAGAGCCACTCAAGGCAAATTCTACAGACATACAATTTTTAGTAGAAGGTAAAAAGGTCGTTATAGTAGATGATGTACTTTATACTGGTCGCAGTATAAGAGCTGCACTTACTGCATTACAGTCCTTTGGTAGACCAGCTTCTATTGAGTTATTAACTCTTATCGATCGCAGGTTCTCAAGGCATTTACCTATTCAACCAGATTATAATGGTCGACAAGTAGATGCGATAGGTGATCAAAAGGTAAAAGTAATGTGGACAGAAAATGCTGGTGAAGATGCCGTTTACCTATTAAAAAATGAAAACTAATGAGTGAATTAAGTGTGGACCATTTATTAGGAATAAAAGACCTCACTAAAGAGGATATCCAACTTATTCATACCACTGCAGATCAGTTTAAAGAAGTGATTAATAGGCCTATTAAAAAGGTGCCGTCGCTTAGAGACATCACCATTGCTAATTTGTTTTTTGAAAACTCTACCAGAACTAAACTATCCTTTGAACTTGCAGAAAAACGTCTCAGTGCAGATGTCATCAACTTTAGCGCAGCGCAAAGCTCTGTAAAAAAAGGAGAAACGCTGGTCGACACTGTTAATAATATTCTAGCCATGAAGGTGGATATCGTGGTAATGCGTCATCCTAATCCTGGTGCAGGTGTGTTTTTATCTAAACATGTCGATGCACGTATAGTAAACGCTGGTGATGGTGCCCATGAGCATCCTACACAGGCTTTACTCGATTCTTATAGTATAAGAGAAAAACTAGGCACGTTAGAAGGTAAGAAGGTTGTAATCGTAGGTGATATTTTACACAGTCGTGTCGCACTTTCAAATATTTACTGTCTTCAAAAACTAGGTGCCGAAGTCATGGTATGTGGTCCGGCCACTTTGATCCCTACTCATATAGCCTCGCTAGGTGTTAAGGTAGAGTATAATCTACGCAAGGCACTAGAATGGTGTGATGTGGCAAACATGTTACGTGTTCAAAACGAGCGTATGGATATATCTTATTTCCCTAGTGTACGTGAGTATGTACAACAATATGGAGTGAATAAAGAGTTGCTGGATAGTCTTAAAAAGAAGATCGTCATCATGCATCCAGGCCCTATAAATAGAGGTGTAGAGATTACCAGTGATGTAGCAGATTCTGACCAGGCTATAATATTAAATCAAGTAGAAAATGGTGTAGCCGTGCGTATGGCTGTACTGTACTTAATTGCTTCAAAAATTCAACGCAATGATTAGTGAAACGCACGATAATTATATATTACTGAGAGATGAGTATGATGACATCAGTGGATTTGCTCAGTTTTTACCAACAATATTTAATCAGTTTGAGGGAAAGAATGTAATCGTAGATTTAATACAATATACGGACGCTACTTTAACAGACTTACTACTATTTCTTGCTTTAAGTAATCAACATAGATCTACAAAACAATCGTTTGTGATGGTGAATGCCGCGTTATCAATCGACGAGATTCCTGAAGAATTAATGGTGGTGCCTACTTTGCAAGAAGCCCAAGACGTGATTGAGATGGAAGAAATTGAACGCGATTTAGGATTTTAAGCATCTAAGTCTATAAATAACCTTATCTATTGAAGTTAACCATTCTAGGTTGTCATAGTGCAACACCTACCGCATCAACCCGACCTACATCTCAAGTTCTTGAGATAAGAGGTAATCTATTCTTAATAGATTGTGGTGAAGGTACGCAAATGGCAATGCGCACTAGTCGGGTAAAGTTTTCACGCATTAAAAACATCTTTATATCTCACCTGCATGGTGATCATTTCTTTGGATTGATTGGTATGATATCCACCTTTTGCTTATTGGGAAGAGATACGCCATTGACGATTTATGGTCCTAAAGGAATCAGAGAAATCATCTTATTACAACTTAAGCTTACTAAGAGCTATACTACTTTTGATTTACGCTTTCGCGAAAGCGAGTCCAAAGATTCTCAACTCATCTATGAAGATGATAAGGTAACGGTGACCACCATACCGCTGGATCATCGTGTATATACCAATGGTTATCTGTTTGAAGAGAAACCGTTAGATCGTAAATTAGATGTTGTAGCATGTGAAGAATATGGTGTGGATCAAGCCTATTATCGCAAGGTTAAACAAGGTCACGATATTGAATTAGCGAGTGGTGAGGTAATATCTAACGATCTATTAACTTTTAATCCTGTAGCGGCAAAGAGTTATGCTTTTTGTAGTGATACGATGTACAAGCCAGATATTGTACCGATTATTAAAAATGCGACAGTGTTATATCACGAATCTACTTTTTTAAAATCACATGAAGATCTTTGTGAACGTACTAAACACAGTACAGCAGCACAAGCAGCAGATATAGCAAAACAAGCAAACGTAGGAACACTTATACTAGGTCACTATTCTACACGCTATGGCGACTATGAGTTGTTTAGAAAAGAAGCGCAAGAAATTTTCCCAACTGTAGAACTCGCAGCAGATGGTAAGGTATTTGAGTTTTAAATGCTTATGATTAATTGTCATTCCGAATTTATTTCGGAATCTGATCATTATGAAATTCGATCAATTTTAGATAAGAAGAAGCTGAAATAAATTGATGTTAAATGCATTGCTATTAATTTGACCAAACAACAAAGCCCAATCTCAAGATTAGGCTTTGTTATAAATTTAAGGTTATAAACTTAAATTTTCTTCATTTGCTGTTTCATCATTTTGATTTGATCACCCAGCATGTTGTGCTTATCTAATTTTTTAGCCTCAGTAAGTAGGGTAGTAGCTTCACGTTTTCTACGCTTGGTCATAGCGATACCTGCCAGATTAAGTTTTGCTACAGCAAGATCTTGATCCATACTAAGTCCTAGACTTATAGCTTTCTTAAAATATTTCTCTGCTTTGGTCATGTTTGTTTGTGAGATCATTAAGCCCTGCAAATAGTTATAGTAACCTTGTTGCTTAGTAACTAGTGCTGCTTCAGGATCTTTAATCTTCTCTAGCCATTTCATAGCGCCAGGAAAATCTTGTTTTCTAAGCTTTAAAAAAGCTAGTAAGATCATCTCATTTTTAAAATATAAGAAGATGAATATTCCAGCAAGTAGTATCAAGAAGATACCATTCATGATTTCGTTTAAAGTAAATTGATATACGGCAAACGCTACGATTAATACAGCGATGACGATTTTAATGTTTTTGTTAAACATGGTAGGTTTAAATTTAAGAATGCAAAGATATAGATTTAAGCTAGACTAATATCTTCAAGGTCATATTGATTTTTGAGATTGAATTACAGGCAACGGATTGAAGCCATCTTGTGTTACCCAAGAAAATAATATTTCTATGATATCATTAGGTTATCAAATCATTATTAGTACAATTTACTTTCATTTTTCGTTTTTTTTTTTTTCTTCAAATTTGTGACTCATAATCATATAAGCTGCAGTAATATAAAGGTTATTAAAATTAACCATGTTCCTTCTAAAGGAACAAAAAAACTTTACAAATGAAAAAAATAAGCCTAATTTTAAGCATGTTATTTTTCACCATGTTTATCACATCTTGTGAGACAGAAACATCTGTTCAAGAAAATAATGATTTTCAAAAGTCAACAACTTTTGATGCAGAGACAATCTACTGGAGTATTCTAGGGAATACTGAAAGTGGAATGGACCAGTTTGATGCTCTTACTAATGAGCAAAAACAAGCTGTATGGGTGTTTAAGTATGATCGCTTTCTAGCTGACAATACGTTATCAGCAAGTCAAATAGATGCCGTTAATAGCGCAAAAGACTATGTAAGTGTTTTAGATTTTTCAGGGGAACCTAATGATACAGAATTAGATGCTCTTGAGGATGAATTATTATCTGCATTTCTAAATGAAGACACTAAAAACTTTTTGTTTTTAAGTTTAGAAAATGGGGCAGGAGATATTAATGCACCAGGTTACGGTAATGATTATCAAACTACAGGTTGTTTTTGGTGTTGGCAAGAAGTTCCTGGAGCTGACCCTATATCTCCTTGTACCGCCATTCTGAATAGTGATGGTGACTTAGTGGGTTATCAAACAACAGTTCTAGCTTATCGAAGTAGGTTGTTTTTTCGCCATGGTAGTCGTACTTTTAGTGTAAATCGAAATTGCGACGAAGCCGCTTGGTCAGCGTCTGGAAGTCCTGTGTCTTATCAATAATTATTTAACTTAATAAGTTATTAGGAGTGTTTTTTAACACTCCTAATAATTTTTATTATTTCATTTCGAATGCTTGATTTTGGGCGATTTATTTATCTTAAAAACTTATATGAGAAAATTAATTATAATAATTTTATTACAGTTACAGTTATTGTCAAATGCACAGTCATTATACTCCTTTAAAACTACAACCGTACAGTCCAATGAAATATCTATTATCTCATTCAAAAACGGAACTCAAGTCAACAACCAGAAAGTTGACGACAAATTCCAATTCCGATTTGATAAAGATCAATTAAGTAGGTTAGATTCCCTAGTAGTTTATTACTCATTTTATACTAAGAGACTTTTCAACGCCGATTTTGAAAAGAAAATCATCAATTTACCAGAAGTTATTGAAAGTGAGGAGATTGTTCTGATTGCAAAGAAACCTAAATTCTTTGGGCCAGAGAAAGAAAAAGCTAGCACAACCACCTTTTTAGCAGGTAATAGATCTGGGATTCTCTTTCCTACAGACACTGTTCGTAATTTTGATTTGAGAGGTTTTAGAATCTTTTTACATAATAGGAATTTCTTATCATCTAAACCTTCTTACGGAGTTCGATATCAATTTGAAATTGTTGCATTTGATAGTATTGGTAAATATGGTAAGCCAGTTTATAGATATGAAGTTGAAAATATATATAAAGTTTCGCAAAAAAAGCGACATTGGTTTCAAGTGAAAGTTGATGATAAGATTTGGGATGAAGTTTTGAAGTACCCATATTTTGCAATTCTTTTTAAACCGCTAGATGTAAATTTGATTGTAGGACATGTGAAACGTGACATTGATAGTAAAATAATACCGATAGGCTATTGGAGTCATATTGATGCTTATCCAATTAGCTACAGGTCTCCAACAAATTATAGAATTGATTTGATATATAATGATAAGGAGGAAATTGATGAATGATAGGACTTATCTTATAGAGTTATGAGAAATAAGTTCTACATATTTATAGTAATGTTGCCATTTACGGTGCAATCACAAGTCAATAATTGCATCAATTTTCTTTCCTCAGAAACAGGAAAAAAAATAGAAAACGTTGAGCTATATATTTATAAATCTAAAAAAGCTTTAATCTTACACGATTATAAAGGTGAAATATGTTTCAATGAAGAAGAAATTAATCTTCCTAGGGTAGACTCCATAATAGTGAAACATAACTTTACTTCAGACAGACTAGATAAGAACAACTTATTTTCTTTACCTATATATCTTTCTACTAGTAATGAATTAGATGTAATTTCGTTATCCGCAAAAAAAGAGAGAAAATTTGGACCTCATAAAAATAGAAGTATTCCGACCACAATATATTCTAAACAGCAGAAAGGAATTGGTTTTGCCATAGATAGCACTATTGCTGGTAAAAGTCTTAGAACCATTTCTTTTAAAGTAAGAGGAAAAGGTCTCTTTATTCCTGATCGAAGTTATGGTACTGAATTTAAAGTAGAAGTTTATCATTATAAAGATTCTGTTAATTTAACAGATCCAGCTATATTGTACAAGGAAGAGAATGAATTGCATAAAGTGGATATAAGAGGCAAACATTTTGTTTCAGTTAATACCATAGATAAGGATATTTATATTCCCGAAACAGGATATATTGTGGTTGTTATAAAGTGTGTAAAAGGTAGTTTGAATTTAATGTGTTACAAAAGAAAATCTAATCCTCAATTTACATCAGCTTCCCAACGTAACTTAAAAAATAAAGAAGGACCTGTTTTTAAGCTTTTTACTGGCTCAGATATACCGCAACTAGAGTTAATTTTATATTAGAGGTAATTATTAAAAATTATTTCAAAAAAAATCACATCACCTATTGTCCGAGTAAAAAGACTTCTTATATTTGCACCCGATTAAAAATGGAGGTTAAAACCTCATTACTATATAGAGCATACAGAATATAAGCTATGGCACAAAAAAGAACATACCAACCGTCAAAGAGAAAAAGAAGAAACAAACATGGTTTCAGAGAGCGTATGGCTTCTGCAAACGGTCGTAAGGTTCTTGCGCGTCGTAGAGCTAAAGGACGTAAGAAACTATCTGTATCTACTGAATTAAGACACAAGAGATAATGATTCTCTAATTAATATATATAAGGCGTTACTTTTTATAGAAGTAACGCCTTTTTTTATGTCTCGTCGGGAAATGAGTAACACCTTAGTAATTAGTAGAAAACCTGTTTATTACTTCTCATATCTTACAGCATAACCATAAGTAAAACTGATTTTTATCAACGATATTTAAGCCACCTAAAAAAGCACCTTTATCATGCCTAAAAGAACCGATCTCAAATCCATACTTATCATAGGAAGTGGACCTATTGTTATAGGTCAAGCCTGTGAGTTTGATTATTCTGGAACACAAGCCCTACGTTCCTTAAGAGAAGACGGAATAGAAACAATTTTGATCAATTCAAATCCAGCTACGATCATGACAGATCCTAGCATGGCAGATCATGTTTATCTATTACCATTAAACACTAATTCCATACGCAAGATTTTAAAAGAACATCCACAAATAGACGCGGTATTACCTACTATGGGTGGACAGACCGCTCTTAACTTGTGTATTGAAGCTCAAGAAAAAGGAATCTGGGAAGATCATAATGTAGATTTAATAGGTGTTAATATAGACGCTATTAATGTTACAGAAGATCGTGAACAATTTAGAAACCTGATGGGTAAGATAGGCGTAGGGATGGCTCCACAAGCTACTGCTACTTCATTCTTAAAAGGTAAAGAGATTGCACAAGAGTTCGGTTTCCCATTATGTATACGTTCTTCATTTACATTAGGTGGTGCTGGTGCAGCCATCGTTTATAAAGAAGAAGATTATGATGAGTTATTAACTCGTGGTTTAGAAGCTTCTCCTATTCATGAAGTAATGATTGATAAAGCATTACTAGGTTGGAAAGAATATGAACTAGAGTTATTACGTGATGATAATGATAACGTCGTTATTATTTGTAGTATAGAAAATATGGATCCTATGGGAATCCATACTGGTGATTCTATTACAGTAGCACCAGCCATGACACTATCAGACCGCACGTATCAAAAAATGCGTGATATGGCTATTCATATGATGCGCAGTATCGGTGCGTTTGCTGGTGGATGTAACGTGCAATTTGCGGTTAGTCCAGATGAAAAAGAAGAAATCATCGCTATTGAGATCAATCCGCGTGTAAGTCGTTCTAGTGCACTAGCATCAAAAGCAACAGGTTATCCTATTGCAAAAATAGCAGCAAAACTAGCGATAGGTTATACACTAGATGAACTAGATAACCAGATTACAAAATCTACTAGCGCTCTTTTTGAGCCTACATTAGATTATGTCATTGTAAAAATACCACGATGGAATTTTGACAAATTTGAAGGCTCTGACCGCACTTTAGGCTTACAAATGAAGTCTGTAGGAGAAGTGATGGGAATAGGACGTTCTTTTCAAGAAGCATTGCACAAAGCAACACAATCGCTTGAAATTAAGCGTAATGGTCTAGGAGCAGATGGTAAAGGTTATAAAGATTACAACCAGGTAATTGACAAACTAACACACGCTAGCTGGGATAGAGTATTTGCTCTATACGATGCCATTGCGATGGGAATTTCTTTAGAGCGCATTCATGAGATCACAAAAATCGATATGTGGTACCTCAAGCAGTTTGAAGAATTACACTCACTAGAAATTGAAATCTCTAAGTTTGATATCAACACGCTTTCTCGAAAGCTACTTCTAGAAGCAAAACAAAAAGGATTTGCAGATCGCCAGATAGCACACATGCTGGGCTGTTTAGAAAGTGAAGTATACACTAAGCGTGACGAATTAAACATCAACCGTGTTTATAAACTAGTTGATACCTGTGCGGCAGAGTTTCCTGCGCAAACACCATATTATTACTCGACTTTTGAGGCAGAAATGGAAACCGCAGATGGAAAACGATATGCAGAAAATGAAAGTATCGTATCAGATAAGAAAAAAGTAATCGTACTAGGTTCAGGACCTAACCGTATAGGGCAAGGTATTGAATTTGATTACTGTTGTGTGCATGGTGTTTATGCCGCACAAGAATGCGGTTATGAAACCATTATGATTAACTGTAATCCTGAGACGGTTTCTACAGATTTTGATACTGCAGATAAGTTGTATTTTGAACCAGTATTCTGGGAGCATATTTATGATATTATACGTCATGAAAAGCCTGAAGGTGTTATTGTTCAATTAGGTGGTCAGACAGCCTTAAAGCTTGCAGAAAAGTTAGAGCGTTACGGTATTAAAATTATGGGAACGAGTTATAAAGCACTGGATCTAGCAGAGGATCGTGGTCTGTTCTCAAAAATGTTACAAGAAAACGATATTCCTTATCCAGAGTTTGCAACGGCGACGACACCTGCTGAAGCACTTCAAGCTGCAGAGCAATTAGACTTTCCTATATTAGTAAGACCATCCTATGTATTAGGTGGCCAAGGAATGAAAATCGTTATTAATAAAGAAGAACTAGAAGAGCATGTTGTAGATATTCTTCGCAAGATTCCAAATAACGTATTATTACTAGATCACTATCTAGATGGTGCCATAGAGGCAGAGGCTGATGCGATTTGTGATGGTGAGAATGTTTACATCATAGGTATCATGGAGCATATAGAACCTTGTGGAGTGCATTCTGGAGATTCAAACGCATTGCTACCACCATTTACTCTAGGTGACCTGGTCATGCAACAAATTAAAGATCATACTAAGAAGATTGCACTAGCACTGGACACTGTAGGTTTAATCAATATACAGTTTGCTATTAAAGATGATAAAGTTTACATCATTGAGGCTAATCCACGTGCATCACGTACGGTTCCTTTTATCGCAAAAGCTTATGGTGAGCCTTATGTAAATTATGCTACTAAGGTCATGTTAGGACACAATAAAGTAACAGATTTTGATTTCAATCCTCAACTAGATGGATATGCAATTAAACAACCTGTTTTCTCTTTTAATAAGTTCCCTAATGTTGATAAACGTTTAGGACCAGAGATGAAGTCTACAGGTGAAAGTATCTTATTTATAGACAGTTTAAAGGATGATGACTTTTATGAACTGTATGCTCGTAGAAGAATGTACTTGAGTAAATAAATACTAGATTCTTAAACAATTTTAAAAACCTTGCTTCATGAAGCAAGGTTTTTTATTTTAGAATAATTGTTAGAGATTATGGAAAAAGAAAATATACATAAAGTTTTAAAGCACGCTAGAAACCTGAGAATTTTAATTATTCTTTACAGTTTAGTGTACTTGGTGTTTGCCGTTTGGGACATATATTTAAAAGACTTTTTTTCTACTAATTTCGAATTGAAAATTTATCATATATTGGTTTTAGGCCTACCTATTAAAGCATATGCCATATGGTATGTCCTCAATATGGCGCCCAACAGAGAACAAAACAAAACAAATAATGTATTAGGATTATTGTTTTTTGGCGTTATCGGTATGTGGATGACTTATCCTCGTAAAAAGAGACTCATCAATAGACTTAAAGCTAATAACTCTATGTTTAGTTTAAAATCTTAACATGTGGCTTTCTATATTTAGGAGGCTTTTTTAGGTTACGCTTTCGCGAAAGCATAACAACCACTATCTTTCTATCACATTAAAATTATTGAAATGAAAAAACTATTCATTCTACTGTTTTTATTTGCAGTATCCACGTCTATTGCGCAAGATGTAGACTTACAAGAACTTGATACCTACATATCAAAAACAGTTAAAGATTGGGGAATTCCTGGTGTGAGCGTAGGTATTGTCAAAGATGGTGAGATTGTTTTTGAGAAAGGATATGGAGTTATGGAAGTAGGCAAGCGCAAATCACCGGACGAGCATACCTTATATGCTATAGCTAGTAACACAAAAGCATTTACAGCGGCTATCATCGCTCAATTAGTAGAAGAAGGAAAGTTGAATTGGGATGATAAAGTGCAGCGTCATTTACCATATTTTGAAGTTTATGATCCTACTATAAGTGGTATGATAACAGTTGAAGATTTATTAAGTCATAACGTTGGATTGGGAACTTTTTCTGGTGATGGAATATGGTATAAGTCTGAGCTAAGTACAGAAGAAGTGGTACGTCGTATTAAGTTTGTACCACAGGCTTATGAATTCAGAGACGGATATGGTTATTCCAATTTAATGTTTATCACTGCCGGTGATTTAATAGAAAAAATTACTGGAAAGTCTTTTAAAGAAAATGTGACCGAACGCTTATTAAATCCTGTAGGTATGGATGATACGGTGGTTAGTGTTCAAGATTTTGGTAATAATAAAAACGTAGCCACTCCACACGCAATGAATGATAAAAATGAGAATTATGTCATTCCATGGGTAGCCTGGGACAATGTTCAATCTACTGGTGGAATTATTTCTAGTGTTCACGACATGAGTAAATGGATGATTACTAATATGAATCATGGCGTCACTGCATCAAATGATACTTTATTTAGTGTTCAAAACAGAAATAATATGTGGAACTTGCATAACAGTTTTGGTGTTAATCAGGTTAAGAGAAACAGTACTGGTTCTCAGTATGCAGGATATGGTCTAGGATGGTTTCTGGGAGATTATCATGGTCATTTCAGAGTACGACATGGTGGTGGATATGATGGAATGATTTCTACAGTACAAATGTTGCCTGATGAAAAGCTAGGAGTAGTAGTATTAACTAATGGTCCTAAAGCGCCTACTAATGCTATTGCATATGCTGTTTTTGATCGTTTTTTAAGTAGAGATAAGAAAGACTGGAGTACTGAGATGCTAGAAGGTTATGACAACTGGAAAAAATCAGATACTCGAATTGCAGATCGTAAAGAAAAACAAATAAAAGGAACGCAGCCTACTTTAGAAATATCTGAAATAGTAGGAACTTATCATGCTGATATTTATGGAAACTTTTATGTAAAGCAACAGGGAAAAGATCTTGTATTAGAATGGGAACACACGCCGCTATTGAATAGCCGTCTAACTCATTTTAATTATGATTCTTATGAAATCAATTGGGACGAGCCGCAAGCTTGGTATTCTTTTGGGACTGTAACCTTTGAGAAGGACGCCTATGGTACCGTTACAGGAATTTCATTTGATGTACCTAACGATGACTTTTTCTTTTATGAAATGAATGCTAAAAAAGTAGAGTAATCATCATTAAATTAGAATTTAAAAAGGACTTGCCATCAAATGTTTGCTCGTCCTTTTTTTAAACCGATAGTATTTACTTTTTGTTTAAAATCGCCTTTACTGATATCTGAACCTCTTGTGCTATTTTATTAGAAACCACAGATGGGATTTCAATATTGAAATCAGCTGGTTTCAAATTAAAATTAGATTCTAACTGTATGTTTTCACCAGATTGACTTAGAAGAACGGGAATAGAAATCATTTTTTTCTGTCCATGTAATTCAAGAGTTCCGTTAAGAATAAATGTTGTTGAAGTGTTTTGTGAAAATCCATTAGCGTCAAAGTTTGAAAGAGTTCCTTTAAGAACGGCTTTAGGGTAATCATCACTTTCTATATAATTTTCATTAAAATGTTCTTGCATTAAGGCAATAGGAAATCTAAATCCTTTTACTAGAGCAAGTGCAGCGATATTACCCGTTTTCATATCTAATACGACTGTGGTACTCTTATTTACTGCTCGTATAGGCTCAAATGTAGGTACAGATGCTTCAAAGCTTATGGATCCGGTTCTAGTTTGATATCGATCGGTTTGTGTTGAGCTTATAGATGATATACTAACTAAGGCTAAAAATGCAAGACATATAATTTTCATATTAATTTTCTAAATAACCATCAGTTTGCCACTGCGTGATCAGGTTTATACTAGTAGGTGGTAACTGACCATTCTGAGGCATGATCAATGGATCACCTATGTTTCTTGTAATTCTATCAATTAATGAGCCAGTCTCTGTACTCATACGTACATCGTCATAGTTTTCTAATACTAATCCACCAGAAGGACTTGTTGTATTATGGCACTGAGTACATTGATTTTGTATGATAGGTGCTATATCCATATTGTAGGTTACTAGCTCTGTAATAGGCTCATTATCTGTAAGATCATCTGTGCTTGTATTTGTACAAGAAATAAGGATAAAAGCGGGAATAATGTATAACAGATTGTATTTCATGCAGTTAAATTTTGAGCTAAATATATACTCTTGTGATTTAATTGTTATAAATTTAAACAATATTTGTTTCAACAAATGATTAAAAAAATACTTTTTGGGTTTTTATTAATTGGTTTTATCGCCATTATCGGATATAATTATTTGTATCAAGATCATGTTGATGTTGAGCAAAGTAAATCATCAGCCTCTTTTACATCTCAAGTATTAATAGAGTTATTTACAGATCAAGATTTACAAAATGATCAAAGAGCTTTAGATCAAATTATAGAAGTAAAAGGTAAAGTAACTAATGTAGAAAAGAATACTATTATACTAGATGAGCAAATTTTTATTGAAATGGTTGCTGATCAAAAACTAAAAGAAAACCAATTAATAATAATTAAAGGTAGATGCTTAGGTTATGATGAACTTCTTGAAGAAGTAAAAATCGATCAAGCAATACTGACGAACTAAATTAAAAAGCTATGAAAAAAAATTACTCTTTTTACAGTCTATTAACTGCACTACCAATCGCGCTGCTGGTTTTAGTAGGATTCACAAGTGGTCAAGGTGGTAACTTTTCTGGATCACCAGGAGATTCAAACGCAAACTGTACCTCTTGTCATGCACCAGGCGCAAACCATGGTGGAACACCTGTATTAACTGGTGTGCCCACGAGTTATACTGCAGGTACTACCTATAATTTAACCTTAGCTATAAATGGATCATCCGTTAATAAATTTGGTTTTAACATCACCGCCGAAGATCAAAATGGTGTGAAAGTAGGGAACTGGACTGCTGGTACTGGTAGTCAATTGCGCAATGGTGGTACTACAGATGGATTAACCCATTCAGCCACTAATAGTCCTACATGGACTTTTTCATGGAGAGCACCTAATATGAGCGTTGGACCAGTAACATTTTATTATGCTACCATACAAGCTAATAATGCTTCTGGAAATAGTGGAGATCAAATGGTTTCAGGTAATTCTATGCAAGTTCTTTCTAATGATATAGATTTATCGATTACTAGTTTTAACATGTATCCTACCGAAGCTGATGATGTTTTAAATATCGATCTTAACCAATTAGAGCAAGGTCAGCTAGAAATATATAATATGAATGGTTCACTTATTAAGCAAGTGAATTTATTTCAAGAAAATCAGCTGGATGTTTCTAATTTAAAATCTGGTATTTATCTAGCAAATGTTACTGTAAATGGCGCTGTTACAACAGAGCGATTTATAAAAAAATAATTCTTCCCCTTTAATCCGAGCCGCTTTTTAGTTGATAAAAAGCGGCTTTTTACCGTTATGAAAAACCTAACCTACCTTTTCTATTTACTACCTATTCTTTTCTATGCTCAGGATGATTTACTAGATGGACTTGAGCCAGATCAAAGTACTACCGTCACATCTACCTGGAAATCTCTTAAAGTGGTCAATTTTGAAACGACAAAACTGGTTGCAAAAAATGAATTTCAATTAATCATTTCACATCGTTTTGGTAGTGTAGAGAATGGTTTTGATGATCTATTTGGATTGGACCAAGCGGTGACTCGTTTTCAATTTGTATATGGCATAACAGACTGGATGCATATGGAAGCCAGCCGTAGTTCTTTTAATAAAACATATCAATTAGCCAGTAAATTTAAACTCAAAGAACAAGAAACAACGGGTTTTCCTTTCAGTATATCTGCTTTTACAGCTGTTGATATTAATACGGGATTAGATAAAGAAGTGTTGCCTAAAATTGAATTTGAAAATAGACTGGGCTATACAGCGCAAGTGATTATTGCTCGTAAGATATCTAAGAAATTATCTGCTCAAATTAGCCCAACACTTTTTCATGAAAACTTTGTGAGTTATGATCCTCAAGACAATACGCAATATGCTCTAGGATTAGGTGGACGCTATAAATTGACTAATCGATGGTCTATTAATGCAGACTATGGATATCATTTAAATAGGGCAGATGGTAGTCCTTTTGTGAACCCATTGAGTATTGGGTTTGATCTAGAGACTGGTGGCCATGTTTTCCAATTACATTTTACAAATTCTCAACCTATGTTAACTAATGGCTTTTTAAGTCAGGGAACTGGAGATTGGACTGATGGTAGGTTTTTCTTTGGCTTTAATCTCGTACGTGTATTTTAAAAAAAAGTAATTGTTGTTGTTTTTCACTTTTCCCAAAGCTTAATAGTCATCAAAATATTATAACATGGTGAATTATTTTAATATGATTAAATCATTAATGTCCTAACTTTTTAATTGCCGAAAAAGCCTTATCTACCGTATCGTTTTCTACAAGTACACTGAACTCGTTTGTGGTAGAAATAACCTCATGCAACGAGATGCCTTCCCAAGCAAAACGTTTAAATATTTGATAATATAATCCTGGGACTTGGGTATTGTTTTCTGGTAATGCGATACTTATGGCGCTTAAATTGTCTTGTGTGCTGGTCATAATTTCATTGGCAAATTGAGTTTGTATTTTTTCTTTCTCACTCATGGATATAACTAGGTTACTTTCATGAATCCCTTTAGAAAATCCATAAAAAATAGTTGTGTTAATCGATTCTAAAATCTTACTATGACTTAAGAATAAAGTGCTCGAATTTTTAAAAGTAAAATTCACAAGATTAGATCGTACCGTTATATCACCTAGATTTTTTAAAATAGACTTTAAGTTAATAGAATGCCTCAAATCTTTGGGCGGATTGTAACGTCTCAATGCCATCATAATGGCACCAGTTTTCACTGGTTTTCTAAGCATACCACTTATAGGTTCTTGTAACTCTTCTGCTAGGGCAGAGAAATTAATGATGCGTCTAGATAATGCTTCTTCTAGAAATGGTTGAGTGACTAAAATTTCTTCTACACAATCTGCTACAGTTTTCATATTGTTAATTATTTAACAGCTTGTGTAAAATTAAACTAATTTTGTTATATTTTTTATATTAGGTTAGGACTAGATGTATTTTTGCCTAAAATTAAATAAAATGCTAGTTCTAAAATTTGGTGGTACTTCTGTAGGTTCTGTAGAAAACATGACTCATGTGAAAAATATCATTAATGATGGTACTAAGAAAGTGGTGGTGCTATCTGCCATGTCTGGTACTACAAATGCTTTGGTTGAAATATCTGAACAAATACGTTTAAAAGAAAGGGATTCTGCATTTGTACTTATAAAACGACTGGCTAGTAGTTATCAAAACACTATAGAGCAATTGTTAAACGATAGTGCGCTTATTAACGAATCTCAAGAATACGTCAATAAGGTTTTTACAGGCTTAATAGAGCTTGTAGATTTAGATCATACCACATTGATTTATAATCAAATTGTTGCTCAAGGAGAACTATTGTCTACCTTTCTATTCAGTAGATTTTTAAAGCAAGAAGGTATAAACGCTGCATTATTACCTGCTTTAGATTTTATGCGTATCGATAATAATGACGAGCCAGATTCTTTTTACATAAAACAAAACCTGAATAGAATTTTAAATGAAAATAGTGAGGCAGATATTTATATTACTCAAGGTTTTATATGTCTAGATGTTCAGGGAAATGTATCTAACCTACAACGTGGCGGTAGTGATTATACAGCTTCTATAGTGGGAGCAGCCATAGAGGTAGACGAAGTTCAAATATGGACAGACATTGATGGCTTTCATAATAATGATCCTCGTTTTGTAGAAAACACGACCGCTATTTCAAATATATCTTTTGATGAAGCGGCAGAGCTTGCTTATTTCGGTGCTAAAATTTTACATCCTCAAACGGTTATACCTGTAAAAGATCTCAATATTCCTGTACGTTTAAAAAATACCATGTCTCCAGATTCTTATGGTACTTTAATAACACATCATGTCCATGGAGAAGGAATCAAGGCTATCGCGGCAAAAGACGGTATTTATGCTATTAAGATAAAATCTGCAAGAATGTTACAGGCGCATGGATTTCTTAAAAAAGTATTTGAAATTTTTGAGAAATACGAGACTTCTATAGATATGATCACCACTTCAGAAATAGCTGTTTCTCTTACCATAGATAACCCATTACATCTAGATGCTATAGTAGAAGAACTAGAGAAGGTAGCTAGTGTAGATGTAGATCAAGGTATGAGTATCGTATGTCTGGTAGGTAATAATATTATTTATCATCAAGACACTCCACATTTATTTCAAGTATTACAAGATGTACCTGTGCGCATGATCTCTTATGGAGGTAGTAATAATAATATATCATTATTGATCAATACAGATCAAAAATTAAATACTTTACAAAAGTTACAGGGCTATGTATTTGAATTCCAACAGGAAAAAGCTGTTGCTTATTAATTATTTAAAAGAAGAATACGTGAAAAATAGTAATTAAGTAGCTATTCTTTTAAAGAGATATTTGAACATTATAATTCTTTAATTCTTCCTTATAACTAGCGTCTGAGAAATTTGCCTGTGCAATTTCAAGGGCGCTTTTCTTTTTAATTTGTTTTCTTTTAATCGCTCTTGCAAATCGACGTACATGAGTTTCATTGCTTATTTTAAGACCAGGAACGGCGACTGTATTCCCTTCTTCATCTTTTGCAACCATAGTTAGAAAAGAAGAATTACAATGTTTAGATTCACCAGTTTGAATATTTTCTGCATCTACTCGTATCCCTACGACCATAGATGATTTACCTACATAATTTACTGACGCTTTCAACGTCACCATTTCTCCTACTTCTATAGGCGCCTTAAAATCCACCACATCCACACTAGCTGTTACACAATATACACCACTGTGTTTAGAGGCACATGCAAACGCAATCTGGTCAATTAATGATAGGACATAACCACCATGAATCTTTCCTGAAAAGTTGGCATGCGATGGTAACATCAATAAAGAAAGCATCACTCTAGATTGCTCAGGCGATTTGAAAAGGTCTTTCATAGTAGATATGTTTACTGTTCACGCTTTCGCGAAAGCGGAATCTAAAAAGTTTTATTTATTAAAATGAGGAGAGTTTTCTAAGGTAGCCTCAGTGATAAAGTACTTAGTATCACCCCAAAAGAAAAAGGTTCCGAATTTCTCTTCGTATTTTAATTTCACATATTTACCTTGATACTCTTGTAATTTTTCAATCACTTCAGGTTCACTGTCCATTACAGAAAACGAAAAGATTTGAGCACCGCTGATACCTTGAGAAATTTCGCCTTCCCAAGTTTTAACGAGATAACCTTTACTAGAAAATTTAATTAATTCGCCAGACCTGTACCCATCAGAATAACTAGCAAAATATAGAAAGCTGTACCATAAAACGGCCATTATAAGAATGGTTGCGAGTATTACACCTAAAATCTTTTTCATATCATTAAACTATTAAAGAGCAAACCTACGAGGATTGCGATACCAAAACTAAGCAATGTGCCTATTAAAACGTACTCTGTTAGCTTCATATTTTTTGCTTTACTTAAATCGCCAAATCTAAATACGGATTTTGCGGTAAGTAAAAAGCCTACCGCGCTAAAATTGCCCGAGATGATAAATATAAATACTAGTAGTCTTTCAATCATTCCTATCCATTTACCAGCATTTTTTAAAGAGTCAATACCAGTATCTTTCTCATCTAGTTTCCATCTTGTAAAAAACACTTTGAGCATGATCCCTACGGGATTAGTAAGGAATATGGAACATAATATAAATAACCAAGTGTGCTCTGATAGTTGAAACGTGTTTATTAAGTCGACCTGTTCTATTAATAAGTAAAGTCCAAAAATGACTAGGATGTGTAATAACTGATCGATAAGAAATAACGATCTACTATTTTTTTTTGTAGTTAGCTTCAACTTTCCAGCATCAATGATAAGATGTGTAATAGTTATGATTAATGCAGCCCACCACAATTCTATTTCATTTAAAAACAGTAGTGCTAATAGCCCGTGTATGATGGCATGAATGTATAAATGTGGAGATTTGAGTTGATGTTTTTCTTTTTTCTTAGTAAAGGAATTGGTCTGTAATATAAAATCACCTAGAAAATGAGCAATAAGTAGTTTAATGAGTAGTAGCATCGTGGACGTCTTTATAGTATTGATGAAATAGGTGTAGTAGTTCTTGAGTTTCTTTCCAGTGTGCTCGATCTAGTCTTCTACTGGCTGTAGCTTGCTTAATACCTAATTGCTGGCCTAGCTCTTCTTGTGTGATGTTAGGTCTGCTCATGATTAAGTTAATCACTGCGGCTCCATTTGTTGTCCAATGGTTTAATGATAAAAGAGCCATTTTTAAGGCGGTATTCATATAGAAATCTAATGGATTACCACTGTTGACCATTAAGTTTTGATCTTTCTCTTTTAAGGAATCTAGCAGTTCTCCAGATCGGGTTAATGCACTACCTGTAGATAATGCTATGTTTTGCTCTATAAGATTGATATGACCTAAACCTATGGCAATACGTACGTCTAGTGTTTCTTTTACTTTAAGCGCCGCCTTTATTTGTAGGCTAGCATATAGGGCTAGTTCTGGTGTATTAATCCATCCTTGAAAACTATCACCTCTATATATTTGATACATACCTTCTTTACAATAATGCTTAAGAATAGGTTCTATAACGCTGAGATAATCATCTGGGATATTTTTCTTTGATCCTATAATATCACCTGCAATTACTACTTCCATATCGTTTCATTAAAATTATTACCTGATGATGTAATAATTCAAATATATTACATTATTGTGTAATATTATTAATTATTACGTAAAAGTGTAATAATGTAGTAGTATTACATAAATGAGTAATAAAAATTAATTTAAGCGTGGTTCTTCATCACTGCCTTCTAGAAAGTCAGGATCATTATCGATAGCGCGATTTAGTAATTTTTCATTTAGGCTTTTATTTGCTTTTGCTCCTAACTTTTTTAAACGTTCTACACGACCTATCAAATTACCAGAACCTTCTGTTAGTTTATTCATACTTGAAGAATAACTTTTCTTAACGGTATCTAATTGACTACCTACTTTAATAAGGTCTTCTGTAAGAAGTACAAATTTATCATACAATCCACCTGCTGCGTTTGCAATGTCTAATGCGTTCTTTTGTTGTTTTTCATTTTGCCACATTGTATCAATGGTACGTAATGTGGCCAGTAGAGTAGTAGGTGTTACAATAACGATATTCTTATCAAATGCCTCGCTATATAAATTACTATCTGCGTTGAGCGCCATGGCAAATGCTGGTTCTATAGGTACAAAGAGTAATACAAAGTCTGGACTTTCAATCTGATATAACTCGTGATAATTTTTACCAGATAGATCATTTACGTGTTTTTTAAGAGCGTTAACATGTTCTTTTAAATGACGATCTTGAATTTCTTCATTTTCTTCATTTACAAAACGTTCATAAGCATTTAGTGATACTTTTGAATCTATAATCATTTTTTTACCACCAGGAAGATTAATAACTACATCTGGGAAAACAGTCTTTCCTTCTTCTGTTTTAAAACTTTGCTGCACTTCATATTCAGAACCTTTTTCAAGTCCAGATTTCTCAAGAACTCTTTCTAATACCAGCTCACCCCAATTACCACGCATTTTAGCATCTCCTTTTAAGGCTTTAGTAAGGTTAGTTGTTTCCTTACTCATTTGTTCATTAAGCTCTTTAAGTCCTATGATTTGTTGTTTAAGAATACTTTGTCTTTCAATCGTGTCTTTATGAGTGTCTTCAACCCGTTTTTCAAACATTAATATTTTCTCTTGTAAAGGATTTAATATTTGCTCGATGTTTTTCTTATTCTGATCAGTGAACTTTGAACTTTTTTCATCTAAAATTTTATTAGCTAAATTTTCAAATTCTTTGGTGAATTTTTCATTCAGCTTTTCGATTTCTTGTTGCGCTTCGGCGTGTTTCTCATTTGCTTTTTCAAACGACGTACGCTGTTCTGCAAGAAGTATTTCTAAGTTGTTTTTTTCACGATTAACTTCTATATATTGTTTTTCAAGCTTATCAAGCCTTTGATTCAAGTCTTGCTGTGTTTCAAGCTTAGAAGCGATTTGAGCTTTAAGATTACTAGATTCTAATCTTAATTGGTCACGTTCAATAAGAGCTTCTTTTTGATGTTGAAGCTGAGACGATAACTGAGATTTTTCAGATTCAAGAAGATTTAAAGAACCCGAGAAACGCGTTTTCATAAATAACCAGGTTACTACAGCACCTAAGATGACACCTAGCAAAACAAATAACAAAACAGAAAGCTCTGAAGACATAAATAATGAATTTATGTAAAGGTAAAAAGGAAGTCTAGAGCTTAAAAATGAAAGAAGAAGAAGTTATTAAAAAGCCCAAACTATCTATACAGATAATTTGGGCTATCATTTAAACTTATTGAATAATCTTAAATACTCTCGATAACTTGATCTAGAGCAATTCTAGATTTAGGATTTTTACTAGGTTGATTGAAATCATCTTGATCTCTATAACCTATAGCAACAGCAACTAAAGTTGCGTAGTCACTTTGTCCTAAAATCTTATCATAATTTTTAGGTTCAAGCCCTTCCATAGGTGTAGCGTCTATTCCCATGTCTGCACAAGCACTAAGAAAAACACCTAACGCCAGATATACTTGCTTATCAAACCAAGCCTTAGTTTGTTCTACCGGTTGCGGCTTTACGTTTTCTTTATAGTAATCTACTGCACCTTTAGGCAGTTCTGATTCGATTTGCCTTTCGAATAGATCTAGATTATCAATTCTACTAAAAATGACAAGCGTATCACAATCAACAACTTTGCTAGTATTGATCCAGGATACTTTAGATAGTTGTTCCTTAGTATCTTGATCAGAAACAAATGTGAATTTCCATGGTTGACTATTAATAGAAGACGGACTTAATCTTAAAATTTCTTTTAACTGATTTATTGTATCTCCATCTATTTTTTTTGAACTATCATACTGCTTGGTCGTATAACGTTCTTGCATTGCATTTATAAAACTCATTATGCTATTTTTAAACTATAATTATTATAGCTACAAAAGTATGTATAGTATTATATCTTTGCAATGATGATGAAACAAGATTGTTTAATTTTTAGAAAAGTTTATGTATTCATTTAAAGGGAAAGAATATCCATGTTGTGCTAGCCTTACAATGGGGATTATAGGAGGAAAATGGAAAACTGTTATTATATATCATCTTATTGAAGGTCCATTGCGATATAATGAATTAAGAAAAGAAATGCCTACGGTAACCGAGAGAACACTAAGTCTGCAGCTTAAAACTCTTGAAGAAGATGGTATCGTAGAACGTAAAGTTTATACTACTAAACCACCATTAAAGGTAGAGTATTCGCTAACCGAATTTGGTAAAACTCTCATACCTTTAATTAAATCTATCGCAGATTGGGGAAATACTGTTTCGCAAGGTTATTCTGAATTTTAATTGGTATTGATAATTAGTAAAAGCTAATGCTTAATCAGTATTCCATCTGACATTTCAATCGTACTGGGCGCTTCAAACCATTCTTCCATAAATTCAAAGTTATCTTTAGTAACTTCAAATTCATAGGTATTTCCTTTTTCGATATTTCGTTTAGACACTCGAGACCATCGGATTTCCTTAGGTATATCTAAAAAATGTGTTTTAATTTCATAACCTTGAGATAAGGCAAAATCTCTAAATTTATTACGATGTTCTAATTTTGATAACCCTAAATCCAATATAGAATCAACGTTACATGATTCTAATTGCTCAATAAAATCCAGGATAATTACTTCGGATCTATCGATTCGTTCTAGAAACCAATCTAGGCCATCCTGAGTTTTTCTATCTGCTAAGAATAATTCTTTGTTCCATTTATCAATTGAAAATATAATCGCTTTATGTTTCTTTTTTAATTGATAGGAATAAGTCGTTTTACCAGATCCAGTATTGCCTACAATAAGATGTATCATTAATTCTTTTTCTTCTTTTTATAATTTGCTATATGCTTTGCGATAACCTCAGAGGTAAGCTCGTTTCCTGCTAATAATGGATAACCTTCCCATACTACTATACCATCTGGGTCAATCAATATAGCATGAGGGA
Organism: Nonlabens ulvanivorans; assembly: GCF_000732625.1. Taxonomy (GTDB): domain Bacteria; phylum Bacteroidota; class Bacteroidia; order Flavobacteriales; family Flavobacteriaceae; genus Nonlabens; species Nonlabens ulvanivorans. The sequence goes on along the minus strand of NZ_JPJI01000003.1, from coordinate 30,472 downwards.
TCGCTTTTACTTCTAGAGCTGTTTTCATGCGTTGTTGAGAATCGAGTGCGCTGTAGTATTCTATTTTAGGGTTGCGCTGTCTCAGTACTTTTTCTTTTGATTCATCACTAATGCCAATAACTACCAAGTCATCCTTAAATTCTGTTTGAAATTCATTTAAATCTGGTATCGCTCTTTTACATGGTGCACACCAAGTAGCCCAAAAATCAACTAATATAAATTTACTTTCAGTTTCTGGTTGGTTAGAAACCCATTCTTCTACTACCAATTGCGGAGCAGGTTTATGAAGAAATGATTTTGCCCACATCTTTTTCTTCTGACCATGACACGTAATGCTTAATAAGGTAAATGCTATGATAATAAGATGTTTCATAATGTAAAGGCTTTAGTTGCAGAGAATATTTAAAGATACAAAAATGAGAAGTGTAATAGCTTGATTAATTATTTGAGATGATTAGATTATAATCATTAAACCATTAACGAACGTTTAAAAATTTAAAAGTATAATAACCTATAATTAGCCCAAATGATATCGTGAATAGTAAATTAATGAGGTTAGGCTCGGGATGATTGTTTGAGCTAGAACCAAAATCATAAAACAATTCCATCACGACATTAGGATTATGGAAATGATAATAACACGGATCTGGAATGAGGACATTGTTCAGCCAGCTGTAATTGAGAATAAACATTATTACACCACCTATAAACATAAAGCTTTATTTCAATACAAACTTTTTCATTCCCAAAATCTCCATCACTTCTTTCTACTTTTTCAGTATGATTATTAATAGTTTCTCAAAGTACTCTGTTGTCAATAAATTTTAAACCTTCAAATTCCATTTTGCCACCTAAGGGTATTACAAGTTTATTTAGAATCCATTGCTCTACTTCATCGATGTCTTTGAGAATACTTGGATAAAAGCTATCTATGAATTCGTTGTTATTACTATACCTATTGTGTGGATATCTCAAATTTAAACAATAATCGTAGGAAAATTTATCCATAAACGTGTATCCATAATAACCTAGATTATATAAATTTTCAATTATATTATAATAATCACCTCGTCGCTGTTTTACACAGTCTAATTGATGTAATAATGACCAAGTTTCAAGTTGACTTATTGATATTTCTTTAGAAATGAGACTTTTTAAATCATGATAAGCTGTTTCACTTTTATAATTCAAGTCTAAAAAATCAAAATAAGCATCTGCAGATAAATACTCCTTTAGTTCCTCGGATTGATAAACCCATTGTTCAAATTCTACTATCAACGATTTATTCATCCATACATTGAATAAACGTTCTTCGATTGAATTAGTGGTGATTGACATAGATTATAAATCTACAATTTAATTATGTTTCTGGTATTACTTTTTTAAGTGTCAACCTTGATAGTGACCTTATTCAAATGCATTTAAAAATAGCTCATAAAAAAAGCGCCCAAGAGGCGCTTTTAGTAAATTATGTAGGGACTGACTACCCTAAATATGACTTAAGGATTTTACTTCTTGAGTTTTGACGCAATCTTTTGATTCCTTTTTCTTTAATCTGGCGCACGCGCTCACGAGTTAAATCAAAAGTCTCACCGATTTCTTCTAAGCTCATAGGCTGCTGATTTCCTATACCGAAGTATAGAGAAATAACATCTGCCTCTTTTTGCGATAGTGTCTCTAGTGCGCGAGTAATCTCAAGTGTAAGAGATTCATGCATCAACTCTCTATCAGGATTAGGCGACTCACCACTACGTACTACGTCGTAAAGGTTAGAAGTTTCTCCTTCTTTAAGAGGTGCATCCATCGATACGTGACGACCTGCGTTTTTAAGAGATTGCTTCACGTCACTTACCGTCATGTCTAGCTCTTTTGCTAGTTCTTCTGGTGAAGGTGGACGCTCGTGCAATTGCTCAAGATGTGAAAATGCCTTATTAATCTTGTTAATAGATCCAATTTTGTTCAAAGGTAAACGCACGATACGTGACTGCTCTGCTAGTGCCTGAAGAATCGACTGACGGATCCACCATACTGCGTATGAGATGAATTTAAATCCACGAGTTTCATCAAATCTTTTGGCAGCCTTTACAAGACCTGCATTACCTTCATTAATAAGATCTGGAAGTTTAAGCCCTTGATTTTGATACTGCTTAGCCACAGAAACCACAAAACGTAAGTTTGCTGTAGTTAATTTCTCAAGAGCTCTCTGATCACCTTTTTTAATAAGCTGTGCAAGTTCCACTTCTTCCTCTGCTGTGATTAGATCAATTTTAGAGATGTCTTGTAGGTACTTATCTAGCGATTTAGACTCACGGTTAGTAACCTGCTTGGTGATTTTGAGTTGTCTCATTTAATGTATAAAGATTAAAAAGTTAATAGTCGCATGACAGCTTTTGTCATACAAAGTAATAGTAGCAATAATCATACCAAAACAACTTTCTCTGACACTTATTCAGACCAGTAATAGTGCGAGATACGCTACAATTCATTAGTCGTAATAACGCAGTTTTTGTTACATATATTGTTTGATAATTCTGCTTTCGCGAAAGCGTATACATCAACAGCGCTAGTACTACAAAGACTTTACAATTGATAAATAATTTTTATTTTATTGTTAGAATTGGGTTAAGAATACCTTTTTTGTGATTTCAGAGTACTTTATTTGTTAGTTATTTTTAAATTATGAAACAGGTTACACTCCTTATTATATTGTTGATGTCATGTTTATTTCTGTCAGGGCAAGAGTCTATAGACAAAACAGGTCTGTGGACTCAATACTTTGTAAATAGCAATATAGGTGCTCGATTAAAAGTTGCAGTTGATTTTCAATATCGAACTTATGAAATTCCTGATGATTTTCAACAATTTATAGGTCGTGTATCTATAGGCTATCAACCTAAAAGAACTCAAATTAAATTATATACTGGATATGGCTATTTTAATAGCGGTTCTTTTGGTAGTAGTGACGCTACTAGTTACGAGCACCGTTTACATCAAGACATTTGGTGGGATAGTGAGGTATCGGATTTTTTTGAAATCAAGCATCGTATAAGAATTGAAGAAAGATTTGTAGAGAATCAAGATTTCCGTACTCGTTTTAGATACATGCTTTTTGTAAATGTGCCTTTTAATAATAAACAAATTGTCGACGATACCTATTATCTCGCTCTGTGGAATGAGACCTTTATTAATGGTCAGACCAGCACAGGTTTAGGAAGTGTACAGTATTTTGATAGAAACTGGACTTTTGCAGGAATAGGTTATAAGCTTAATGATGACTTTAAGTTTCAGGCAGGCTATATGCATGAATTATCTCCATCGATTAAAAAAGGTCAATTAGTGTTGAGTGTATTTCAAAATATTTAATACAACAAGAATAGATCAAGAACTAAAATAGCATTCCATAATAGTACACGCATCCAGTTCCAGTTTGTTAACTTATTCAATAGTTTTAAATCGGTTGCGTTTTTATCTATATTGGCGTGCATTGGGATAAATAATATCATAGTTGTTAGCCATGTTAAAGAAACTAAAATGGTATATAGGATATTAGGGGCATGCATCGCTGGATAATATATCCAGAAATACACCATGATAGCTAGCTGTATTATCATCATAGGAGCTACAATAAATGTCATATTACGGGTATAAATACGATGCCAGCTGGATAGTCCTTTATTGCCAAAATATTTAAAACCAGGATATATTAATAGTTGTACCATCCAAATTAGTACAACCAAACCAAAATCTATTGCAAGCCTTATTATTTCAATTCTCATAACACAAATCTATATAATATAATTCTAGAAAGGAAGTCGTTTTGGTGGTTAGAAAATTACCATTTGTGAAATAAAATAAGCATGTCTTTTAAAACTGATAATTAGATGAATTTCTTAATCAAATTCATCATTCTTTATCATATAATATCTTCTATATTTGATGCCTGAAATAACGTTGTAGTACTAATAAAATAGCAATGTTTTAAGATATGATAGAGACCGCTAAAAAGATAGAATCCATAAGTGTATTTGACATGCTCAAAATAGGTGTAGGACCTTCGAGTTCTCATACTCTAGGACCATGGCGTGCTGCAAGACGTTTTATTAAAAAATTGCAAGACACTAATAAAATTGCACTTGTTAAAGGTATTGAGGTTGATTTATATGGATCTCTATCATTAACAGGTATAGGTCATGCTACAGACATTGCAGTTATCATGGGATTATTAGATGCAGATCCTGAGACCTGTGAGATTGATCAAATACCTGTAGAAGTTGATTATCTGAAAGAGCATAAGAAACTACAAATAGATGGTGTTCATCTTGTTGATTTTGATCCCAATACTCATATCCATTTTCACAAGAAGTTTTTACCTTATCATCCTAACGGTATGCGTTTTAGAGCGTTTTTAGAAAATGGAAAAATTGTATCAGAAAAATATTATTCTATAGGTGGTGGTTTTGTCGTTCAAGAAGAACGTAAAAGAGCAAAGCAAAAAAGACTAGATTTTGAATGTTTTCCAAGACCTATAGAGAAAGCAAAAGATCTACAAGATTATTGTGATCGAGAAGGTCGTCGTGTTTCTGATATCGTTTTAGAGAATGAACTATATCTTCATACTGAAGAGGAAATAGATAAGCGTTTTAAAGAAATATGGGACGTAATGCTAGATTCTATGTACATAGGTTGTCATACTGAAGGTACCCTACCAGGAGGATTAAATGTAAGACGTCGTGCTTATGATACACATTTTAAACTCAAAAAAGGAGCTGAATACTCTGACAAATATGAATGGATTGATGCCATCAGAGCTACTGAAGTAAAATTTAGGGAAATTTTAAAATGGGTTTCTTGTTTTGCGCTAGCCGTAAATGAGGTAAATGCTTCTTTAGGTCGTGTAGTGACCGCACCTACTAATGGTAGCGCAGGAGTTATTCCTGCAGTTATGATGTACTACATGGTAATAGAAAATCATGATGCAGATTTTGAGGATATAAAAAAATATTTACTAGTTGCCGGTGCGATAGGTTCTTTATTTAAAAAAGGAGCAACCATTAGTGCAGCAATGGGTGGTTGCCAGGCAGAAATAGGAGTGAGTAGTGCTATGGCTGCTGGTGCTCTTACTGAATTAATGGGAGGAACACCAGCTCAAGTTCTTATGGCTAGTGAGATAGCGATGGAACACCATCTAGGTATGACATGTGATCCTATAGGTGGACTTGTACAAGTACCATGTATAGAACGTAATGCTATGGGAGCGATAAAGGCTATTAATGCTTGTGAAATGGCACTAGATGCAGACGCTGCAAATGCTAAAGTGCCTCTAGATAAAGTGATCGAGACGATGTGGCAAACTGCACAAGACATGAATACAAAATATAAAGAAACTAGTGAAGGCGGACTTGCTGTTAATGTTGCATTATCTGATTGTTAGAATTGTCTTTCTTTGATATTAATGAATGTGTTATTTTTATGAAGATAAATGCGATTATGTAACATTTCTTAATCTTATTAGACTCATGAATTAATATGACTAATGAACAATTATTATCTCATCAACTTCCTGTAGTAGAACATAGCAATTTTGAAAAACATCCTAGACGTTTTTTAAATAAAAAGTTAGTAGCAAAATTATTCTTTTTTATTCCTGTACTTGCTGGAGTAATTATTCTATTCTTTATGGTAGAGGAATATCCTTGGATTTGGAAAGCTGCAGGTGTTGCTTGGTTCGTATTTTTAATACTCAGTGTTTTTATTTCTTATAAGGAATTCTTTGTTCGTGGATACGTTCTACGTGAACATGATATTACTTACAGGCATGGATGGTTATTCCATCATCAGATAACGATACCATTTAATCGCATTCAACATACAGAGATTAATCACGGACCTATCGATAGATATTTTAAGTTATGTGAATTAGATATTTATACGGCAGGTGGATCTAGTAGTGATCTTAGCATATCAGGATTAGATCCAGATAAAGCGGTCGCTATAAAAGAATACATTTCTGAAAAGACGGCACAGCATGCTTGATATTTCAAAGCCAACTAGACAAAGTAAACTTTCCATATTATTTTATCTTTTTAAAGGTATAAAAGGTCTGATTGCATTCGTTTTTTTTGCTGCATTTTCTATGCGTTCATGGAATAGTTTTATGGGGATAGCGGCAGTCTCTTTACTAGTTATAATGGCAACTTTAGTGGGGCCAATTGTACAGTATTGGTTTTTTAAATTTCATGTTGAAAACGATGAGCTAATTATCCAAAAAGGATGGATTTTTAAAAAGCGTAAAGCAATTCCTGTAGAGCGTATACAATCCATTAATATCACACAAAATATTGCGCAGCGCGTTCTAGGTCTGGTTGCTGTAGAAATTGATACAGCAGGATCTAAAGCCAAAGAATTAGAAATACCTGCGCTAGATCGACATTTTGCTGAGCAGCTTAAGGCATTATTAGGACGAGAAAAACAAAAAAAAGCTGTAGAAGCTAGTCCTATCACTTATGTCGAAACGTCTGATACAGAAGACATCCCTTCTGTAAAAAATGATTCCAAAATTATTTTGCAATTGAGTTTTATAGACCTATTAAAAGTTGGTATAACTCAAAATCATTTGCGCAGTGGTGGACTTGCTATAGGAGTGGTTGTAGGTTTTTGGTATAAAATTAAAGATGTTGTAGAGAATTTTTTTGGTGATATTTTTGAATCTGTAGATGTTGATATTGAACAAGCCGTAAAACAACCAGAAGCTTTCGGTTCATCAATTTTATTAATAGGAATAGGAGCTATTATTATATTTATAATAGCCTCAGTAGTGGTGAGTTTAGTAATGTCGATTAATAAGTTTTATGATTATAAAATGGAATTAAAAGATGATTATCTAGAAGTAAGAATGGGCTTACTGAGTAAAAAAGAAATTAAGATTCCATTATCTAAGATTCAACTTTTAGAATTTCATTCCAACCCATTACGCAAGCTTCTTGATTTTAAAACGGCTCGCATTTATCAAGCGCAATCGCAAAACAATCAAATATCTAGTGTAGAAGTCCCGGCATGTCAATCAGTTTTACAATCTCAATTACAACACCTCATTTTTGAAGATACATTAGAACAGCCAAAGAAAGAATTGTTAGCAAACCCATGGTCTCATGCGAGATTAGATATGTACATCGCTAGTATTTTTGGTTTGCCGTTGATTGGTATAGCTATATTTTTTGAGTTTTACTGGGCTATTTTTATACCAGTTGTATTTGTTGGTATAGTAGGAGTCATGGCTTACCAGTACGGTAAGTATAGTAAACTTACCAGAGATGATGATTTTATAGTCTTTTATAAAGGATGGTTATTTAATTCCATCATAATCTCACCAGTTTATAAAACACAAGCGGTTGAGAAATGGCGCAGTATTTTTATTAAACGTAGAGGAGAAGCTCATCTTAAAGTACATACTGCTGGTGGCTCTAGACAACTTAAATATCTGAAAGATGAAGATATTAACGCGATGCAAAACGATATTAATAATCAAGTCATCCAATCTAACAAAAGCTGGATGTAGTCCTTATGGGTACTGTCTAGTGTCTGTAATACCAGCAACCATCCATTTATCATCTATGTAAATTAATGTAAAAACGTTAGTCCCGTTATGTGTGAATCCTTTATTCATATAAAACTCATAACTAGCACTTACCGTAGCAATATCAACACTATTTGTGGTTTTTATTTGAATTAACCGTTCTTCAAAACTTACACTGTCAGGAATTTGAGCAATACCTTTAAGAAAATCATCGACAGTAGTATCTATCACTCTTCTTCCATTACTCTCAGATATGATCAGTGAATTAATTGTTACCTTATCGGCCATCATTTCTCTCATTGCTAGTGTATCTTTTTGATGAAAATATTCAAAAAATTTTATAACAGCATCTGCAGGTTTAACCTTTTCTACTATGCTTACTGTAGTAGTAACGCTGTCTGTAACAGTAGGTTGTTGAGCAAACGCTTTCGCGAAAGCGAGTATCATAAAACCTATCAATAATAAAGAGCTTCTCATGTTGTCCTATTTAGTGTGGTAATATTAGTATTTTTACTAAATATATATTGCCAAAATTATGTCAACTGCAAAAAAAGAGTACAAAAGAATCACAGTAAAATCCCTTACTGAGATGAAACGTAATAATGAGAAAATATCGATGCTTACCGCTTACGATTATACAATGGCGCGCATTATAGATAATGCTGGTGTAGACGTTATTCTTGTAGGCGATAGTGCTAGTAATGTAATGGCAGGTCATGAGACGACTTTACCTATAACGCTAGATCAAATGATTTATCATGCAAGTAGTGTGCTGAGAGCTGTAGAGCGATCGCTGGTTGTTGTCGATTTACCTTTTGGTAGTTATCAGAGTGATCCCAAAGAGGCGTTGCGTAGTGCTATTAGAATCATGAAAGAAAGTGGTGGGCATTCTGTAAAACTAGAAGGTGGTAGTGAGGTTAAAGATTCCATTAAGCGCATATTGCATGCAGGTATACCAGTGATGGGACACTTAGGCTTGACACCGCAATCGATTTATAAATTTGGAACCTATACTGTCAGAGCAAAAGAAAAAGCAGAGGCCGAAAAACTTAAAGAAGATGCTCTGGCTTTGCAACGTTGGGGTTGTTTTGCCATTGTTCTGGAAAAAGTTCCCGCTGCATTAGCACAAGAGGTAGCAGACAGTCTTACCATTCCTGTGATAGGAATAGGAGCTGGTAGTGGTGTGGATGGTCAGGTGCTGGTTTCTCATGATATGTTTGGTATGACTCATGAGTTTAATCCTCGCTTTTTAAGACGTTATTTAAATCTTTATGAAGAAATGGGTAATGCTGTAGGTCAATATGTAAAAGATGTGAAGGATGTTGATTTCCCTAACGATAAAGAGCAATATTAACTATCAATAGTGCTTTTTAAAATCTTTAAATCTGCTGGATTTTTAATTCCATTTTCTGCATCATGCATCATCAATTTTAATTGATGGTCTAATGCAGCTTTGTTATCATTACTAAGGTTTTTACATTTTTTCAAACGATTCATCATTTGAATTAACGACATCATTACCGTGAAATCATGGCTGCAGTAATTCCTATATGACGCAACGATATTATGCATGAAATGATCAAATGGAATAATAGATAGTTTTAAAATGGGTTTGTTGTCATTCATGATAATGGAATGATCAGATTTTTTTAATCGTATAGCAAATAGATCTGTAAGAAAGTTAATGGTATTAATAGCGGTTCCAGGATCATTAATTCCCGGAGACATTGCTTTAATACCTATTTCTGTAATTTGTTTAAAGCCTAATACGTAGTTGTCTTTTACAATTTCTGATTCTTGATATAAAAAGTTTTTAAGTATTTCGTCAATTTCCTCTTTGTCTAGTTCTTTATTGCATTTAAATAAAGGACTATCCATGATAAGGTATTCACCTTTATGAAATAATACTTCTAGTTGGATATCATTATCGGCACAATAACTTTTTAAACTTGTAGAGCTTATGTTTTGAATAGTTCCGGACTGTATAGAGTTGTAAGTTTTCCAGTTTTTACTATCAGGAAATTCCTTTTTACCATTATCATGTTCAATTTCCGTTTCTAATTGACTTTTTGAGTTTTGGTATATATTATTAAGAATATTATTGATTTGTATGCTGGTAGAAATACTATGTATAAAGTAAACAAATGCTGCTAGTGCAATTAATGCTGTTATGATACCGATGAGTACTGAAAAACCAGGTATCTGATAATCTTTTCCAGATGGTTCTATACCTATAATGGTTATGATATTGTATATTATACTAGATAAAAATGCCCCTAAAATTACCTGATGAGTTTTGTTAGAAATCAGACTAGGTAGAACTCTAGGAGAATAATTTGTTGCTGCTTGACTCAATAAAAGCATTACCATTGAAAATGAAAAAACTAATATACTAATGCCACCAGCGATAAGCGTGGTTAATATATTTCTTGCCGTTTCAATATCATTAACTACTAATGGGGAAAATGAATTTTGTAAATATCTCGATATACCGATGGATTCTAACCATTTCATAAGAAATGCAAATCCTAATGCTAGGACAGCATATAAAGTAGGGTAGAAGGCAATACTTCCCGTAATAGAATTAAAAAATGATTTTATTCTTAGATAAATGAATTTCATTACCTCAATTTAAGGCTAGATAATATAATAGCTGGTTAAAATAATCACAACTATCCTAATTTGAAATTATAGGTCATTAATCCATACATGATAAAATGTAAGAAAGGTGGCTCGCCATTGAGCCTCATTGTGTTGTGCTCCTTTTTCTTCAAGATAAGTAACTGTGGCGCCTTTGCGAAGTGTCAAATCATGCATACTCTTCATGTCTATTAACATATCTTTTCCTTCTTCTGTTCCTGCTGCAAAAAAATAATGTTGATTTTTTATTCCTTCAATTTGGTCTATGAGTTGAAAGGATTTTTTGCTCCACCAAAATGATGGAGAAAATATACCTGCTGATTGGAAAAAATTAGGATGTTGAATCGCTGCATAATATGCAAATAAACCTCCTAAAGAACTACCAGCTATGGCAATTTTATTCCTATTGATTTTTAATTCAAATTTTGTTATGGTCTCTGGAAGCGCCTTTTCCATAATCCATAGCAGAAAGTTTTCTGCATCGCCACCACCATATTTTTCATTTTCAAAAGGAGTTAATTCTGCCATACGCAACTCGTTGCCATGATCTATGGCAATCACAATAGATTGCTTATTCTCTGGAAAAGAAGCAATACTTTCGTCTACATTCCACTCACCAGAATAGCTCGTGTGTTCATCAAACAGGTTTTGCCCATCTAACATTACTAATAGCGGTAGTTGATTTGTTTGATAATTATCTGGAAGATATAATCTAACCTTACGATAGTCTTCTTTATACTGGATAGAATCAATGATTATTTGCTGAGCAGATATAATATGAGACATAAGCAAGCAAAGAATGTATAGAAATTTCATAGATTAATCAGATTAATTATAGACAGTTACAAATATAGACTCAAATAAATCTATTAAATTGCTAACTGAAAATTAGAAGAATGACTTATACTCTAGAAGAAAAGAAAGCCATATTGAGTGAACTTATTATGATGGCACATGCCGATCAGCACATTAAAAAAGAGGAAATAGCTTTTATTCATGCAATAGGTAAACGACTAGAGTTAGACGAGAAGGAGTTATCACACATGTTGGAACATCCTGAGGAGTTAGAAACTATGATACCCAAACAATTTGTAAAAAGAGTAGTGCATTTTCATAGACTTATGTTGATGATGCACATCGATGGCCATGTAGATGCTGCTGAATTACAGTTATTATATCAGACTGCTTTAAGATATGGGATTCGTAAATCGACTGTAGATACCTTACTCAATACCATGGAAAAGTATCCACATGGAGAGATTCCACCTTCTGAATTGATGTCCATTCATCAACGAAATCATAATTAATTGACATAACGTCATTATTTAATTGAAAAAGAACGACATTATGTCGTGTTTTTTGTGTTGGTATTAGTTTTGTCTAATAGAAAGCAAGTTCAACTTTAAAAATAATAATTATGAAACTTGCACATAGAACAACAACAAACAACTGGTTACCATCATTAATTGATGAAATGTTTACTAATGACTATATGGGTGGTACTGCGCCGATTAAATCATGGAATCCTGCGGTTAATATATCTGAGGCAGATGACAAATTTGAATTAGATATGATCATTCCAGGTTTTAAAAAAGAGAATATTACTATCGAGGTTGATCAAGATGTATTAACCATCTCTTCTGAAGTAATTAACGATAAAGAAGAGAAAACAGAGCAATTTACACGCAAGGAGTTTACATTAAAATCTTTCAGTCGTAGCTTCAATTTGCCAGATACGGTAAATAAAGAAGATATAGCAGCAGATTATAATGATGGTATCTTAAATATTGTACTTCCTAAAAAGGAAGAAGCATTACCACAGCCTAAGCGTATGATTACATTGAAGTAATAGCGGATAGAGATTGTGAAATTACAAATGCTGCACAATTGAAAGTTAAGAGGTTTTTTTGGTTAGTTACAAGTCCTTATACTTAACGTAAGGCAAAAAAAATCCCAGCCGATAGGCTGGGATTTTTTGTTGATTGAATTTTTCCATTAGTTATCTCTTATTGAGATTTAACTAAAATATAAGCACTATTAAATCTAACATCTCCTCCTGTATTGCTTGATGTAAATCCTGTTAATTGAATTAAACTAGGGTCTGTGCTTGGATTCCAGTTAATCCAATTACTTTCAAATAAAGCTCCAAAAGGAAGAGGAGTTGAAACAAAACTTGTATTAGTTATAGTATAATTAGTTCCATCTGTTACATTATTTGTAGTCAGTTGAAAATTGGCATTTCCTTGTCCAGATGTTACACGAATTATAACTTTTATTTGAAGATTTGCTGATGGATTGATTAATGTAGGGTTAAGTACTGTTTCGCAATTTGATAAATTGAAATCACCAGTGTTTCCTTGAGGAATAACATATTCAGATCCAGCTTGCCATAAACTGTATTGAACAGGAGCAGCAGAATTTGCATCACTCCAACTTGCTGTTCCAGATCCGTCTGTGGTTAATACTTGACCGGCATTTCCAGAAATAGTAGGCATGTCATATCCGTCGGTAGCATCCTGATTTCTTATGGCAAAACTTCTACCTTGAAACCAACCCGAGTATGAGTTTTGTGAGCCATCATTAATAACTGTACTATGTACGCCATATCTTATTCCTGAACTGTTTGTATTTCCTGTTACAGACTTAATTCCATAGGCAGTTCCTGTTGCCGTAGAGTTTCCATCAACGATATTATGAATTCCATAATTTTCTACGACACTGCTGTTATTAACTAATACCGTATTTTCGATACCTACATGGCTACCTGTTCCGGTACTACTGATATTTAAAAGAGCACCGGCTTTCTGTCCGCCTGGTGTACTAGTATTGCTCCCGTTGATTAAAGATGTGTTTGTCCCCATTGCTGTACTTGAATTTCTGTTTTCAAGATCCAATAACCTTTTATCTCCTCCAGCAGGTGTTTCGTTTTCTATACTTACAATTGCAGCATTGGATGAGTCTTGCCCAAAAGCTGTGCGTCCGATTCTGTAAGAATCAGAAGATGTATCAACAGTAACATCAGTTGTGGTACCTCGATCATAAAAGGCTCCCGTACCACTAGCACTCAATATATCAGTTACATTTTGAAAAGAGCTTCCATTACTAAAATAAAACCCAGCATTTGCGCCACCTTCAAGATATAATATAGTACCAGATGGTGCTACTGTTGCTGGTAATGCCGTTACTTTCGGAATTATAATACCATTATGTTCACCTGCAGATAAACTAGTTCTAGCCATAATCTCCAAATCAGCAGTTGGAGCAACGGTTCCTATACCGACTTGTGAAAATCCTATAAAGGAAAGTAAAAGTGCGAATAATAATATATTTGGTTTGAGCATGGTGAACGTTTTAAAGTATCTCAATATACTTGAAAACTATCGGTTTACATAGGCTCAACGGTCTTGCTTCTAAGGTTTTATGTTCTTAATCGTTATTTATATCGATATATCGAATAAAAACGTTAAAAACCGATTAAAATCGTTGAAAAAGATTGTTTTTTTAATGAATAAGTAAGTATTAAGCTTCTTTTACTTTTTCTTGTAGCATTTTAATCTGATCTCGCAGTCTCGCAGCCTCCATAAAATCTAATTCCTTTGCTGCTTTTTCCATTTGTTTGCGTGTATCCCTTATTTTTTGCTCTAGTTTATCCTTACTTAAATAAGTAGCTTCTTCTTCAGCAGCAGCTAGATTAAGAGATTTTTCGATGGTATATGTCGCTTCCCGCTTTTTAGTAAGAGCTGTTTCTAAACTTTTCTTGATCGCCATAGGTTTTAAACCATGATCTTTATTGTAAGCAATTTGTTTGGATCTTCTATATTCAGTCTGGTCTATGGTCTGTTGCATGCTGTTTGTAATCTTATCTGCATAAAGAATTGCTAGTCCGTTGACGTTACGTGCGGCACGTCCTATAGTTTGCGTTAAGGATCTATTATTTCTTAAAAAACCTTCTTTATCTGCATCTAAGATGGCTACTAATGACACCTCTGGTAGATCTAATCCTTCTCTCAATAAATTAACTCCGATTAGTACGTCAAAAATACCACTACGTAAGTCGTGCATTATAGCAACACGTTCTAAAGTGTCTACGTCACTATGGATATATCGACATCTTATAGAAATACGCGACATGTATTTCGTTAATTCTTCAGCCATTCTTTTAGTAAGTGTAGTTACTAAAACACGTTCATCAAGATCAACACGCTTTTGAATTTCTTCTACTAGATCATCAATTTGATTTTGACTAGGTCTCACTTCAATAATCGGGTCTAACAGTCCTGTAGGTCTTATAATTTGCTCCGTATATACACCTTCAGTTTTTGCAAGCTCATAATCTGCTGGTGTTGCACTCACATATAAGACTTGGTTTTGCAACATCTCAAATTCTTCAAATTTTAAAGGTCTGTTATCCATTGCTGCAGGCAAACGGAAACCATAATCGACTAAATTTTCTTTACGAGAGCGATCACCACCGTACATAGCGCTTACCTGAGGTACGGTAACATGACTCTCATCAATAACCATTAAAAAATCTTCAGGGAAATAATCAAGAAGACAAAAAGGTCGTGTGCCTGGCAATCGTCCATCTAAATAGCGACTATAGTTTTCAATACCAGAACAGTAACCCAATTCTCTTATCATTTCTAAATCAAATTCTGTACGTTCCTGAAGTCGTTTAGCCTCAAGTGGTTTTCCTATTTCTTTAAAATAATCAACCTGCTTTACCAAGTCTTCTTGTATGCTGTGTATAGCATTCTGCAATACATCTGGTGATGTAACAAACATATTTGCAGGATATATGGTGATTTCTTGCCATTGTTCCATCAATCGTCCATCGACAGGATTAAAAGTTTCTATTAACTCAATTTCATCGCCAAAAAAATGAATTTTAAAGGCATAATCTGCATAACTCGGGAACACGTCAATGGTATCACCATTGATTCTAAAATTACCTCGATTAAAATCTGCAGTGGTTCTAGAATAAAGGCTTTGAACTAGTTTATGTAATAATTGTGTGCGAGCGATAACTTCATCGCGCTTTAGTCTAATAACGTTTTTCTGAAACTCAACAGGATTCCCTATACCATATAAACAAGATACAGAAGCCACTACAATAACATCACGACGACCTGATAATAGGGCAGATGTAGTGCTCAATCGCATCTTTTCAATATCCTCGTTTATAGAGAGATCTTTCTCAATATAAGTACCGCTACTAGGTATAAATGCTTCTGGCTGGTAATAATCATAATAAGACACAAAATATTCTACAGCATTATCTGGAAAGAAAGCTTTCATTTCAGAATAGAGTTGTGCGGCTAGTGTTTTATTATGTGAAAGGATTAATGTAGGACGCTGTGTTTGTTGAATCACATTTGCCGCAGTAAATGTTTTACCACTACCTGTAACACCTAAAAGTGTTTGATATTGATCTCCATTATTGATTCCTTCGACTAATGATTTAATCGCTTTAGGTTGATCACCTGTGGGCTTAAATTCTGACTGTATCTTAAATTTCATGTATTGTAAAAATAAGATTTTTTGAATTCCGCTTTCGCGAAAGCGAAGTTAAAAACTTACCTTTTTAAACTAAAATGTCCTCTAAAAGATTGACCATCATTTAGCACCACCTTAAACCAATAATCGGTACTAGGCATCGGGTTTCCATTGTATGTACCATCCCAACCGATACCAGTAGGAGAGAGCTGTTTTAATAATTTACCAAATCTATCAAATATAAATATTTGTGCATCGGGTTCGGTTTCTATGGCAATTACTTGCCAGTAATCATGAAATCCATCTTGATTAGGTGTAAAAAAGTTAGGTGCTGCAATTATTGTTGCTGGAGCAGTTACTTGATCACAGCCATTTAAAGAACGTACATAAACATCATAATAACCTGGTAATAAATTAGCGAAAACTGGTGACGATTGATAAAAGAAGTTATCGATGCTATATTCCCATGGGCCACTACCGGTAACACTCACTTCTAATCGATTGTCTCTTAAAGTAAATTGTCTCACCTCAATATTAGTAATGATTGTAGTTTCATAATTTGAGACTGTGATGGTTTCTGTATCCGTACATCCATTATCATCTGTAACGGTTACCGTATAATTGCCTGCCGCTTGAACATTTATACTGCGTGTTGTTTCTCCACTATCCCAACTATACTGGTCAAATCCAGGAGATGCTGCTATAGTGACCACATCATCTAAACATTTAGTTATATCTTCAGGTAAATCAACCACAGGATGCGGAAAAACAGTAAGTTGTAATGGTTCAATTGTGTAACAAACTTGCTGTTGATTATTTTCTAATCGTGCCCATATCATGGTTGTCCCAGAATCGATATTATTAGGTAGCGCATTAATATTTTGTTCTGCCTCCATCATACTATTGTGATAGCTAATAACAAATGTTGATGGTTGATTGCCTAACACTTGAGCATCCATTGTTGATAAATCAAAATTTTCGATTCCGTCGTTACTCTCATCATCACACAATTCATAATCATTTAAAAGATTAATTTCTGGCTGTTGTATCAGGTTAATGGTAAAGTTATCTATGGCATAGCAGTTCGTATTATTTACATTTTCAATTCTTAACCATATTGATTCGTTTATTGTATTGTTATCATAAAATGAGCTAATCGAATTTGAATTACTCATTGCGTCGCCCATACTATTGTGATATGAAATATCAAATACTATAGGGTCTTGAGTTCCTAGAGCTTGTAAACCTGCAATATTAAGATCAAAATTTTCTACATTATCATTATCTATATCGCACAAGTACAAATCATCTATATTATTAATTATAGGTAGAGGATTGATAATAATATCGAATGCTGTAATAGCATAGCAGCCGTTTGAGACACTACTATCTAATCTGGCATAATATGTACCAGTTACAGCATCATAACTATCTGGTAAAGCATTAAAATCATTTTGTGCATCTGTAAGTGTTTCATGTATGGTCACTTGAAAATCTGTAATGGATTGAGAGCCTAAAACAGTAGATCTAATTGGTACTAAATCTAACGTTGCTATTCCATCGTTGCTCATATCATCGCAAATTATAATATCACTGACTGTATTTGTTACAGGTTGTGGTACTATAGTGATTTCTTTACTGGTCGTATAATTGCCTCTAATTGTATCAATACTCAGTGTCACGTTAAAAGTACCAGCACTATTGTAAATATGTGTTGGGTCTGGTAATGTTGATGTGTTATTTAAACCGCTAGAAGGATCTCCAAAATCCCAAATAACGCTGCTGCCAGGACAGTTTGCAATATCATCTGCAAAAAACTGACTAGCGTCTGTTTCACAAGCTTCTATAAAAGAGAAAGACGGGTTAAAAAAGGCATTATAGAATGGAGGCAATCCTTCATTCACTTGTGTTCCTGTAGCAACTTGTACACCATCAAACATAAAATTACTGGCAGCGCCTAATTGATCAGGATCATTAATAACGCTTAACCATTGTGTAGATTTCCGGGAATAGTATATTTTATTATCTGGGCCTATTTGTAAAGCGCCGCGTGCGACATCATCTGTAAAATCTGTAGGATCTGTGCTATAAATTGTTAAAGGGTTGTCTTCAAAATTAGGAGCGTCCAAATTGTATTGCAGTAAAATACGATCTCCATCATTTCCATTGCTTTGAGTATTGATATCCACATAAATTTTTCTAGAGTCAGGAGAAAATTCAGCACCGTAAGCCTGATGTGTTAAGGGAAAATTGAGTCTTACTGAATTACTAACCAATCCAGTACTATTGTCAAAGTCAAATAACCAAGCACCACGACCAGTCTGTCCTACTATTCCTGGAGTTACCGGTAATTGAGTCATGATTGCTATTTTTGATCCATCTGGTGATATTCTTAGATAACCTCGACGATCGTCTGCTTGAACATTATTGAATGTAGAGGTAACGGTAGCACTTAAATCCATACCGCTAGATGTTAATTTAAAGGCGTAAAAGGTATCAAATAAGCCAGAACCTATAACATCTTCTGCATAAGTAACAATCCAAGCATCACCATTATCTGTAACTGCTGCAGCTACTTTTTCAGTGCTATCTGCAATCAAATTAACGTTTTTTTGAGAAGGAATTATATCACCTAGTCCACCGTTAAGAGTCATATCCACCACACTATAATTAAGTCCATTTCTAGGGTTAAAATCACCTACCGTAAAGATGTAATACAAATCTGGTGTATCTGGCTGTGGTATTATTAATGCAGATTGTGAACTAGATGGATCTCCTAATAAGTTCATACCATTAGGCATGACCATATGATTTTGATTCCATACGGTAATACCATCGGTATAAAAGAGTAGGGAACCACAAGCATCTGCAATGGATGCACATCCTTCATTGGTGCTCAATTGCCCGAGATTATTAGGAATAGGTGTGCCGGTATTAAAGTCTAATCCTGCATTATTCCCAAAAAACCACCAGTTTGCTTGATTCTGGCTATAGGAACTTATAGATAGTATAAGAAAACAGATATAGAGAAGATTCTTTTTCACATCTATAAAAATATGGAATTGTTAGTTATGATTTTTATCGCTTTCGCGAAAGCGTTATTAAAAATTAGACTCATAAAAAAAGCGAGCCTAAGCTCGCTTTTATATATATAGATTATTGGGTTATCTCTTCAGGGCAAAGTGTCCTTTAAAGCTACGTCCATCGCTTAGTTCTACTAAATACCAGTAGTCACTTGATGGCATTGGGTTACCATTATATGTTCCATCCCAACCGATTCCTTGTGCATCGATTTGCTTGATCAGTTTTCCATAACGGTCAAAGATGTAAATATTAGCATCTGGGACGGTTTCTATGGCAATTACTTGCCATGTGTCGTGGTAACCATCTTGGTTAGGAGTAAAGTATGGTGGTCCACCTATAATTACAGCATCCATAGATACGGTTCCACAACCGTTTTTATCTTTTACATAAATCGTGTAGTATCCAGGATACAGATTGTTGAATCTAGGACTGTCTTGGTATACAAAATCGTCTAGTGAATATTCATAATCACCGCTACCTGTTACGATAGCTGTAAGTTGATTTGTATTTACTTCAAACTGTCCGATGTCGATACGTTCTATCACGGCTACATCAGATTCGATTACCGTGATCGTTGCTGTAGAATCACAACCGTCTGCATTGAAAACAGTCACGTCATAATCACCACCTTGATTAACGGTAATGGTTTGTGTCATTTCTCCTGTAGACCATAAGTAGCTGCTGTATCCTGCACCTGCATCTAGCACTTCATCAATTCCTGCACATATAGTGATAGGTCCTTGATTTGCGATGACTGGTCTAGCAAATACTTCAATTCCAAAAGTAGAAGTATCATAACAATCAGTATTCACATTGTTCTCAATTCTTGCATAAATAGTTTGCGATTGAGATACATTAGTGTATGGGAAAGTAAGTGCATTTGCACCACTGTCTGCATTTGCTTGAGAGGTGTGATAAGTAACTGTAAAGTCTGCCGCAGACTGTCCATTTAAAATATCTACATCTACATTACTGAAATCAAATTCCTCAATTCCATCACTGCTTACATCATCACAACCACGTTGATCTAATGCTACTCCAGCGGTAGGTTGCTCACTTACTGTAAGAGTAAAGCTAGTGGTATCATAACATTGCGTATTAGTATTACTTTCTATTCTTACATAAACAGTTTCTGGTGTCGTCGTACTACTTGGGTAAGATGTAGGTAGTGCTGCGGTATTAGCATCAGCATCTGCTTGAGATGGGTGATAAGTAATATTAAAGCTAGCAGCATTTTGTCCGTTGAGTACTTGAGCATCTGCATTAGATAGATCAAAAATTTCAGAACCATCGTTACCAGCATCATCACAGGCAATCATGTTTTGAACAGTATTTGCTGTAGGTGTAGGGCTGATTACAAACTGGAAGCTAGTGGTAGTATAACAGCTGTTGTTATCTCCATTATCTATTCTAGCAAATAGGTTAGGTGTCGTTGTACTTACGGTAAACGGACTTGCTAGTGCAGCGGTATCATTATCAGCATCTGCTTGTGATGCGTGATAAGAAACTACAAAACTAGGATTAGTCTGTCCATTTAGAATTTCAGCATCAAACTGTGCAAGGTTCACATCTTCAACACCATCATTAGATGGATCGTCACAAACAATCACATTTGCTGGTGTACCAGCTATAGGTAATTCATCTACAAAGATGTCAAAGCTTGTGGTGTTGTAACAGTCTGCATTTGCAATAGTTTCAATTCTTACAAAGATGGTATCGTCACCACTATTATAAGGAATTGTCAATGGTGTCGCACCACCTACAGAACCTAAGTCAGCATCTGCTTGAGAGGTGAAGTATTCTATATTAAAGTTAGCTGCTGTTTGAGCTCCTAGAACTTCTACATCTTTAGTAGAAAGATCAAAGTCTTCTAACCCATCATTTGAAGCGTCATCACAGATTCTATATTCAGTTACTGTATTTGCAATCGCTTGTTCATTCAAGATTATATCAAAGGACACTACTGATGCACAAGTCTCATTGTCTGAGTTGTCAATACGGGCATAAACGGTTGTAGTACCTAAGCTTACTTGATAAACAGCTGGTAGTGGACTCGCGTCATTATCAGCATCTGCTTGAGAAGCGTGATAGCTAATTACAAAAGTAGTTTGTGTCTGACCATTTAACACATCTGCATCAAATTGAGATAAGGTGATATCTTCTATTCCGTCATTGGTAGTATCGTCACATACGACTAAAGTCATCGGTGCTGCGGCAACTGGGATATCATCTACTACTAAATCAAATGTTGTTGTTTCATAACAAGAAGCATTAGTTGCATTCTCAATACGTACATACATGGTTTGTCCTGCACTACTATAACTAGGCATTACCGGTGAAGCTCCACCAGCGATACCAGCATCAGCATCGGCTTGTGATACAAAATATAAGACATTAAAATCTGCTGGGTTTTGAGCACCTAATACTTCAATATCTTTTGTAGATAAATCAAATACCTCTGAACCATTATTGGAAACATCATCACATAAACGATATTCGGTTACCGTATTGGCAACTGGTTGTGCGTCCAAGGTAATCGTGAATGATGAAGTATCATAACAAGGCTCATTACTTGAGTTATCTATACGTACATAAAATGTAGTTGTTCCTACCATACTATGTGGAGAAGTAAGAGCTCCAGTATCTGCATCAGCATCTGCTTGTGTTAAATGGTAAGTGATTACATAGTTTGTATTAGTTTGTGCTAATAAAACGTCAGCATCAAAAGAGGTTAAAGTAACATCTTCAGTGTTATCATTTCCAGTATCACAAAGAGATGAATCAGGAACAACGTTTGCTGTAGGAGTATCAAATACTGAAATATCAAAATCGGTAGTAGAATTACATCCACCTGGATTCATGTCTTCTAATCTTACAAAGATTGTTTCTGGTCCATTTGCTATCGTATTCACATAACTAGCAGGATTAGGGATGTCAGCCGTACCATTCTGGGCATCTGTTAAAGTAGTATGGTAAGTAATGGTGAATTGCGCTGCTGGCAGACCGTTCAATACTTCAGTTTCTACAGATGTTAAATCAAAAGTAAAGAAGCCATCATTATCATCATCACAGACTACTAAATCTGCCGGTGCAGTTGCACCAGATCCATTTGCTACAATAACGTCAAAAGAAGTCGTTTCATAACACTCTCTAGAAGCTGCATTAAGATCATTTGTAATTCTAGCATAAATTGTTGTTGTACCTACGTTGAATGTGTAAGGTAGAGCAATGGCACCTGTATTGTTATCTGCGTTGTTTTGAGTGAGATAATAGGTAACAGCAAAGTTAGGATTAGTTTGAGCACCTATCACTTGTGCAGTTTCTGATGTAGATAAATCTCTATCTTCAGTACCGTCCATGTCAGAATCACATAAGAAAACATTATTTACTGGATTAGCCACTGGGATCTCATAAATACTGATAACATCAACAGCTGTATTAGAATAGAAGCCACTAGTTACAGTAAGTGTTACCGTATAATCACCAGGAGCTGGGAATGTGTGAACAGGATTAAAGGTATTATCTGTAGTACCATCACCAAAATCCCAATTTACCGTCGCTGTAGCACAAAGACCACTACCACTAGAGTCAAACTGAATAGGAGTCCCATCACAGAAATCTGTTTCTGGATTATTGTTTCCACCACCAGATCCCATGTTAGCATCAGTAGCTAAGAAAGATGGTTCAAAGAAGGAAGTAATAAATGGAGGTAAACCTTCTCTAGATGTTGTTCCTGCTGCAAGGGCAACACCATCATCCACATAATTAGCACCAGTACCTAAAGAGTTAGGATCTCTTATAACTCCTAACCAAGGTAAACAAGTTCTTGCTTGATAAATTTTACCATCTATTCCTAATTGCAAAGCACCACGACCAGATGCTGTACCTGTTACGTTACCTAAAGCAACTGGAGAAGATTGCCATCCTGCTGGACCATTTATATTAAATTGGATGACCTCTCTAACATTAGAAGTTCCACAACCATTACCTGAATCTTGACTATTTGCATTTAAATATAATAGTTGTGAATTAGGAGAAAATTCAGCACCATAAAATCTATTTGAAGCACTCGAGCCATTAGATAAAGTTACTGGGTTACTAACTACACCAGTAGAATTGTCAAAATCACATAAGAAAGCACTACCAGCACTACCTATAGAAGTATTTGCGATTTTAGATCCATCAGGTGATAATCTAATATAACCTCGGGCATCTGTTAAAGCACTTGTTACAGGAATAGTAGAACTTACTACACGAGCTGGATTGGTATCAATTAGACCACCACCAGCTTGATAAGCAGTGTAAGTCGGATCATCAAATGTTACAATCCAGTATCGATCGCCATTGGCATTAAGTGACGCAGTTACTTTTTCTTGTGTATTTTGTTGAATCTGGATGTTTTTACGACCTGGGACAACATCTCCAAGACCAGCATCTAAATTCATATTTACGATACTATATTGTAAACCTGCACCGGCACTAATTGTAACTACAAAATAAACATTGCTAACTTGTAAATCAGGAATGATAATAGCAGACTGTGCACTACTGGAATTTCCAGATAGTCCAGTACCATTAGGCATAGAAACGTGATTTCTATTCCAAACTGTAGAACCATCAGAGTACATCAAAAGATTACCACACTCATCAGATATTGTTGAACAACCTTCAAATGTGAATAAAGCACCTGATCCGTTACCTAGCGGCACACCAGAATTAAAATCTACACCACCATTATGACCAAAAAACCACCAAGAGGCTTCACCTTGGGCATTTGATAAAAGCGGTAGAATAAATAAAAAAGCGAGTAAAATCTTTTTCATAAGAGTAAGTTTTGAGGTTGGGAAATTAAGTTAATTTTATGAGTTCTATGAACCTATAAATTCATCGTTTAAAGGTATTGTCACTACCTTATTAACATTTTTAATTTTCCCGTTTTTAATCAGTTAGTTAGTATTTTATTTGATAGATAGATGTATTAATTGTTAAAAGGTTGCGTCATCGATCTTATTTTTTTAGTTCTTTTTATGAATCATAAAGATAGTAGGCCTTTTGTGCAAATCAGGCACCTGTTTTTTCCATAAATTCACAGACATCGTTTTAATGAATTCTGTAGGTAAAGTAATATCACAAGCGATACAAACTTCAGTACTAGGATGAAGCTGTAATAGTAATTCTTCCATCATTTTATTATTTCGGTATGGCGTTTCTATAAACAATTGTGATTGTTGTTCATTAAAAGAACGACTTTCTAGTTCTTTTATTCTTTTACGTCGCTCCATATTATCTATGGGTAAGTAACCGCAAAATGCAAAATTCTGGCCATTTAGTCCACTAGCCATCACTGCCATTAATATGGAACTAGGACCTACTAGTGGTACGACCTGAATCCCTTTTTGGTGTGCTATTTTTATAACATCAGCTCCAGGATCTGCGACTCCTGGTACGCCAGCTTCACTCATCACGCCCATATCATGGCCTTGTAAACATGGTTCTAAAAAACTCGGGATTTCTGATGGGTCCGTATATTTATTTATAGAAAATAGAACGAGTTCTGGCTGTGGTTTTGATGGTACAACACTTTTTATAAATCGACGTGCTGTTTTTTCATTTTCTACCACGTAATGGTTGATGTTTTCTACCACTTTTTTAATAGAAAGAGGTAGTACTTCAAAAGGATTGATATCTCCTAATGTTACAGGAATAAGGTATAATTTTCCTTTATGATCCATGATGATATTTTTCAAATACGCTTTCGCGAAAGCGTAATATTAATACTCTATAATTCTTTTAACTTTCTTATGTCTTAAATAACTTTGTACTATATGCCTCGAATCGAGATTATTTGAAAGTGGAGTAATAACTTTTTTAAGAACTTGTGGATGTGTTACTTGAAATTGTAAGTCAACAAAGCCATAGCCTAAAACGATTCCATCTTCTATCATAATTGCACTGCGCTCTGTAGCCTCGCGACCATTGTCAACGATAATAATATTCTTATTTACAAAACTGTTTTGATCAATAATTTCTTGAACTCTGTTGTTATAAGATTCTTTATCTTCTTTTCTTATACAAGCACCTAAACATTTTTCAATAGGATAATTTTCACAACTTGAATCAGTTTTTTCAAGTCCCACCAGTTTCTTGCATAGTTGATGTTCAGAAACCATTTTTTCTAGAAAGTTCTTACCAGATTTCAAAGAGCTGAAGCTGGTAATGTAGCTCATATCTTTTCCTATATTTTTTACCGCCAGATTTATGTAGCCATGATCATCGATAAAGGAATATAGGCCGTGAGAAAAGTTTTTTCTTTTTAATGGTTTATTAAACTTAGGCTTGTTCTTTTTAACTTCAACATTCTCTTTAAGTAATGCGATAAGTTCGTTACCAGTTTTTTCAAATGAGATATCGGTAACAAGTTTCTTGATCTTTTTCTGTTTTGGTTGCGAGCTGGTAAAAAGTTGCGTGATTCTTTTCTTAATATTTTTACTTTTGCCTAAATATATTAATTCATTATCCTGATTATAAAAGTAATAGACACCTGTTGTTGATTCAGATTTCTCTATTAATTTTTTAAGGTTAGGCTCTACTTTTCTACGAGTTTCTGACTTAAGGCTTGTAGAGATAATTGTTTTATCAGTATCCTTTGCCATTAACATTTTAAATAACTTAACTGTAGCAAGTGCGTCACCAGTAGCTCTATGTCTGTCTATTATAGGTATGCCTAGAGAGCGCGTTAATTTACCGAGACTATAGCTGTCTTCCTCGGGCATTAATTTTTGTGCTAGTTCTACCGTACATAACGTTTGTGTTTGAAATTCATAACCTAGTCGTTCAAACTCTATGCGTAGCATACGGTAGTCAAAGTTTGCATTGTGTGCGACTAACACGGCTCCATCCATTATTTCAATCACACGTTTTGCAACTTCATAAAATTTAGGAGCACGTACTAACATTTTGTTATTAATACCTGTTAGTTTAACAACAAAAGGTTGAATTTCTTTTTCTGGATTTACAAGACTAGCAAATTGATCTACAATTTCATGTCCGTCAAATTTATAGATGGCAATTTCTGTAATGCCTTCTTCATTAAATTTTCCTCCTGTAGTTTCTACATCTACTATTGCGTACAAATGGATATAATGTTTGTGAATTGAAAATAAAAGAGCCGCGCACGTGGCGCAGCTCTATAGTTTATGTTAAGTAATTAGATTTTTGAATTACCATATATAAGGTCATAAAGATCTTTATAACGTGCCTTTATGATACGTCTTTTAAGTTTTAAAGTAGGAGTGAGGTGCCCTTCTTCAATAGTCCATTCTTCTGGAGTCAGTTCAAATTTCTTGATACGTTCCCAGTTTCCAAACTTAGCGTTATAGATATCGATTTCTTTTTGGTATCTATTGATAATACGTTCTTGTGAGCATAAGTCTTTCCAATCGTCATAGACTATTCCTTTACGTTGTGCCCAATCTGCAAGAAATTCAAAGTTGGGTTGTATAAAGGCAGCTGGCATCTTTTCACCTTCACCTATAACCATAATTTGCTCTATGAAACGACTTTGCTTCATAGTGTTTTCTATTAATTGTGGAGCAATATATTTACCACCAGATGTTTTAAACATCTCTTTTTTACGGTCTGTAATTCTAAGGAAGCCTTCGCTATCTATTTCTCCTATGTCTCCTGTATGAAAGTATCCGTTTTCATCTATAGCCTGTGCCGTTTTTTCAGGATCTTTATAATATCCCATCATGCGCTGTGGACCATTGATGATAATCTCTCCATCTTCGGCAATTTGCACATCAGTATTAGGTAATATTTTACCAACGGTACCTATTTTGAATCCACCGTTTCGTAAATCATTTACCGATATTACCGGAGAGGTTTCTGTAAGACCATAACCTTCCATTACAGGAACACCTGCAGCATTAAAAACTCTTGCCAATCGTGGTTGTAAAGCGGCGCTACCACTAGCTATAGCTTTAAGATTACCTCCTAAAGCTTCTTGCCATTTTGAAAAAATCAGTTTTTTAGCTAGACCTAATTTTTTCTCATACCACCAACCGTTTGCACCATAAGGTTCCCATTCTAGACCCAATTCTACAGCCCAGAAGAATAGTTTCTTTTTAATACCAGTTAGATCGGTACCTTTTGCAATTATTTTATCGTACACTTTTTCAAGTAATCGAGGCACAGCACTCATTACTTCTGGTTGTATTTCTTTTAAATTATCAGAAATCGTTTCAATCGACTCTGCAAAGTAAATTCCTGTACCAGTATAGGTATACATATATTGAAGCATGCGCTCATAAATATGACATACTGGTAAAAAGCTTAACGCCTTTGATCTACCTAAATCGATAGGTAATCTAGAAGCACTAGTAATCGCGTTGCTAGATATATTTTTATGAGATAACATAACACCTTTAGGTCTTCCTGTTGTACCAGAGGTGTATATTAGAGTGGCTAAATCATCTTCTGTGATTACTGTCATTCTTTTCTCTAGCTCTGCTTGATGATCTTGAGAAGCACCCAATTGTTTTACTTCTTCCCAGTTTTTGCAACCTGAAATACTATCAAAACTATAAACTTCAATAAGAGAAGGTACTTGATCTTTAATACTTAATACTTTGTTTCTTACTTCATCGTCAGAAACAAATACATACTTAGATTCACTGTGATTAAGTACATATTGATAATCTTCTTCAGAAATTGTAGGGTAAACTGGTACATCTTGTGCGCCGGTTTGCATGATGCCTATATCTACAATATTCCATTCACTTCTATTAACAGAAGAGATAATAGCAACTTTATCATTAGGTTGTACACCTAGTTCAATTAAACCTCTCGATATCTCGTTTGCTTGATCTATAAAAGATTGGGTGGATGTTTTTTTCCATTCACCGTTATATTTTGTTACCAGCGAATCTTCTCTAGGAAAATTTTTAAGCTGATATAGGGGAAAGTCAAATAATCTTTTTACCTGCATGTTGTCCATTTATATTTAATCTGGCTAAATATAAGGAATAGGGCGGTTATTAAAATGACAATTTTTAAAATTAAATTAACGATTAATGTAAAAATATCCTGCCAAATCTTCTTGTTCTGGTAATTTTAGAACATAATAATATGTTCCAGCGGCCAATTCTTTATCACTTTTAATGGTTGCATTTTCATTTGCAATACCACTAAAAGAATTGTCATAGTTATCTTTTTGGTATACTAATCGTCCCCATCGATTATATATATAAAGTTGATTTCCAGGTAGGGCTTCAATACCTCGTATAATTAAAGTATCATTTAAACCATCACCATCTGGTGTCATACCGTTATACACTACGATTTCATTTCCTGCTTTAAGGATAGACGCTATAGTATATATTTTATAATCATTGGTGTTAGGTATTCTTGAGGTAATAGTTCCATTGTTTAAATCTCCCGTAGTGCTAGTATTACCTAGGTTTACCCAAATTTTTTGAATATCATCCCATCCCGCAATTCTTAAATCAGTTAGATTGTTTGCCGTTAGGGAAATGTTACTAGAACTAGTCCATGTAAGTGTCAGATCTAGGTCTTTAAAACCATCAAAGTACCAAAACTCTACTGTAGATATTACATCTAAACTAGGTTGAAAGCTACTGGTGTCAAAAGAGTTTGTAAATGTCGTAGGTACATTAGGATCTTCTTTAAAATAAGCAGCAGCATAGGTAATAGAATTATTGTAATTGTCAATGATAAGCGGTTTTATTTCAAAATCATCGCCGATAGGGAAGCTGAATTCAAAATCACCGTTAAATTGAGCATATCCATCTACATGCTCATTATTACCTTCACCACTATAAATATTATCATTAAGAAATTTGAATTTAACATCAGGATTGATTCTAGGTGTATTAATCCTTCCATTTGTAAAAAATACTTCTTCGTTGACACCTATAGAAGTAAATAGATTGAGATCATCTTCAACATCAACTTCAAAGTTTTCAAAGTTCATTTGATTCAACCCACTAAAGCTGAGAGGATTATTTTGATTATAAAAACCAGCAAAGCCTTCATTTTCTACTGAATCACCATCATTAATGACATCAATATGAAAACCGATCTGACCATTATTATGGACTTTTAAATTTCCATAATTTGTAAGTGCTGTTTGTGCTAATATTATTGATCCGTTTAAAAGTAACACAATCAATAAGATAGTATTATCGATATATTTTTTATCTATGAGCTTCATATATTACAACTAAACCGTCGATATAATTATCAACATTAATAACAAATCCAGTAGGAGTAAAGCTAGTCACTCTTGCTGTAAGCAGCCCTAAAGAAATTCCATTTTGATTTCCGTATCGTACTCCTATACAATGGATACTTGATGCAAACCTAGAAATATCATTTATCGAGTTTCCACTACCACCTACATAGATAACTTGTTGTACTATCGTCCCATTGTCGTCCCTTGCAAATCCGGTCATCGAACCGAAAGAATTTCCAATACCTGTTTCATTATCTCTGGTGCCATTATCAGAATTTAGATTTGTGGTTTCGACATTTGCATAGGCATGAAAGGTAACGCTAGTAGGTGTAAAGTTCAATCCTGATATGGTATAATCTCCAGCAGCATTAATTTCAACAACACCAACGCTCTCCACACTACCGCTTACCAATATTTCTTCCCAACCGTTATTGGTATATTCTAATACTCTGTTTAAATCACTATCATAAACTAATGTTCCCAATTCAACACCTGTAATTGAATTGATTTCAACAGTGGAATATCTAGGTAATCCTAACAGTGAATTGGGACTAATTTGTGCTTTCGCGAAAGCGGAACTTAAAACAATGATAACTAAGACAATTACTTTTTTCATAACTTAATTTTATGGAAGTTTAATTACGGTAAACATAAATTCTAGGTCAATATCGACTTTAGGACTTGTACCATTGTCGCTGTCTCCTATGTTAACATTAAAACCATTTGCATCAATGCCATAGTATGATATTCCTGGGTCATCATAGTTAGAACCACCAGCAGGCGGACAGTTTCCATCACAATCTAACACAGTAAGTTGAACAACATAAGCACCAGTTATAGGTGTTACAAAATTGATGCGATAATCACCTGTATCAATTCTTACAATATTTGAAGTTCCGAAACTCGATATGGTTCCACCGTCTCCTGCTACATTTCCTGCTGCTGCAATGGTAGGACCAGCAAAAAATGCTCCTCCATCAGACCCAACTTGTATATTATTGTCAGCATCACTACTTACAACTTGAGCTGTAGTGGTTGTACCGTTTTCATTTGTATAAGATATTTCCCCAGTAGCATTAGGGTCACTGGAGGTTGGTGTATCGTTTTGTGAAAATGCAGTAACGGTTTCATTAACAGTTACATCATCACCATTCTCATCGGTATAAGTTGCGATAGTATTTGCATCACCAGCAGTCACATCAGCATCCGCATTACCAGTAGCTTGTGCAACAGCAGTAATTGTTTCTAATATTGTTGTTGTTGACGTTCCACTTGTATGAGTAGCAATTGTATTTCCAGTAGTTACTGTCTGTGTTACCGTAGAGCTTAAGTTCTCAAGGTTCACTGTAGAAGTGTTACCATCTTCGAGAGTAATGGTCAATACGTTTGTAGCATCATCGTATGAGAAATCAGTAATGGTTTGA
>NZ_JPJI01000002.1 GCF_000732625.1 Nonlabens ulvanivorans | reverse complement strand
CGATATCCATTTGAGTGATTGTATACATTCCTGTGAATGTTCCCATCTCGCCTGGTAATAAAGTATCTGGTGTTGTTGTCTGAGCTACAACTCCTAATAAAGTATCGCTTACTGTTACGCCTGTCAAGGTAGTCGTTCCTGTGTTGGTCGCCGTTAAGGTATAGGTAATCATATCACCTACACTAATAACTCCATCACCATTGGTATCTGCATAAACACCACCTTTAACTAACTCGATATCATCGTTTGGTGTTAACGGTGTAATCGTTGGATCATTCGTCGTATCACCATCCATATCGTTATCCTCATCAGCTGGATTATCACTATCTGACACATCGCTTACTGGTCCGTTTGGACTCGTTGCATCTGTTGTCGCAGTATTCTCAACTTCTCCATTATCGATATCCATTTG
>NZ_JPJI01000001.1 GCF_000732625.1 Nonlabens ulvanivorans | reverse complement strand
CAGACACCAATGGTGATGGAGTTATTAGTGTAGGTGATATGATCACATATACCTTAACAGCGACCAACACAGGAACGACTACCTTGACAGGCGTAACAGTAAGCGATGCTTTATTAGGAGTTGTAGCTCAGGCAACAACACCAGATACTTTATTACCAGGCGAGATGGGAACATTCACAGGAATGTATACGATCACTCAAATGGATATCG